>CAWEZX010000008.1:0-534042 GCA_963813555.1 uncultured Alphaproteobacteria bacterium
CCGGGATTCAATCGTTAGATTTCATCCACTCTCATGTTCGCCGTTTCAAGTAGCAGGCGCGAAAATCCTTTGCTCGCAGCGAGCCGTTCAGAATGGTCGCGGTTGAGCAGGGCAGGAGGCGCGATCATCAAGACGACGGTTGATCATGCTCTGATGCGCGGGTTGGCTACCGCCGGACCGGTGATGCGTCGCGGAGCTTCCTCTGTCTAGCGTAAGCGTCGGATGATCTCCGGCTGGTAGTGGATACGAGGATTCTCCTGGCCGTGACCGCGCCTCCAGCCTTGCTCAGCTTTGGATGGATTGCGTTGTGGGCGATGACCTCCTTTCGTGATATTCGCCATCGATCTCAGCGCCTCAAGCGCCGGCAACCTGAACGTGTTTGGCGATCGCCCAGGCAAAGCCCGCCAACTCTCGCGCGATCGCGGTCGTGACCACAGTGGATGATTTTCCCATCCGGGCGAGCTTGCGATAGCGCCGACACAGCCGTTCCTGCGCCCTCCACGCGATGTCCCGGATCGGCTTGGCCAAGCCTTCCTGTCGCAGCAGTTGCTCTCGACTGACGCGCGCCGGGAACCGATAGCTCCAGGCGGCCTCGACCAGCATTCGCCGCGCCGCGCCATTCCCGGCTTTCGTGATGCCGCCCTGGCGCCGCTGGAGTGCTCGGACGGGGCCAAGCCGAGATAGGCCATAAGCTGACGCGGATTGGCGAAGCGGGCAATATCGCCAAGCTCTGCGACCAACGTCGCCGCCGCGACCAGCGCCATCCCGCGCAGCGCTTGCAATGCCCGCACCACTGGGGCCAGCGACCAATCCGCCAGCGCCGCCTCGATATGGGCTTCCAGACGGTCGCGCCGCGCCGTCGCCGCCTCGACCGCCGCGATGCAATCTTCCAGCACGATGGGATGCGCCGGCTGCTCGAATCTCAGTCCCGCCAACCATCGACGATGCATCAACGTCCACGCTGGCCGATGGTAGTGATGGCCATGGCGCAACAGGAATCCCGAGAGTTGCTGACGGGCCTGGCGCAGGTTGCGAACGGCCGCCAGACGCGCACGCACGAGATCGCGGATCGCCTCATGAGCCGGATCGGGAATCCAGACGGCGGTCAGTTCACCCGCCCGATGCAGCTTGGCCAGATTGATCGCATCGCGCCGATCCGTCTTGATCCGATCTCCCGGCTTGCGCGGGATCAACGACGGAGCCACGACGACGCAGCCATGTCCGGCGAGGGTCAACCGCCGTTGAATCCCATAGCCGCAAGGTCCGGCCTCATAACAGAACCGAAGCTCGCTCCCGGCGCGCGACAGCTTCGCCGCCAGAGCGTTCAAGGCCGTCGGCGGTTCGCGATCTTGCCGTACTCGCGCACCTCCTGGCGCCCGCCCGTCTCGGCAAGCGCGACCGCAATCGCGTCCTTATGAACGTCAAGGCCAACATATGTGATAGTTCGGTCCAAGGCCCGTCTCCTTCGCATGAGGCTCTGCGCCGGAACCCCGGCGCAACCCTCGACAAGCCTGCATACTGTGAGACGGGTCGCCCTATCTCAGGCGAACATGTAGTCTAGCGACCTATCGGGAGATAGCGTCGAATTTCCTGGAGCACCGGTGGGGACCATCCGAGCTTGAGGGTGGCAAGTTTTCCGAGGTCGTGTACACGATCCTGGATGGATGGCTGAAGGGCACATTTGCCGCTGCTCCATCGAAGCCCCGCGATATGCGTGGCGCGTGTTATGCGATTGAGTTGTCGGCACCGAGCGGTAAGCGGGAGGATCGCAGCATGCGCATCCTTATTCCTCGTATGCTGCCGCCGCCCTATGAAATTCGGAACAACCGAAACGTTGGACACGTAGGCGGCGACATCAACCCGAACCACATGGACGCGGTCGCAGTCTACTCCGTAGTGAGCTGGGTAATGGGGGAATTGGTACGCATTTTCCACGGAGTTTCGGTAAAGGAAGCGCAAGAGGCCGTTGACGCGCTCGCGGAGCGAAAACTCTCGCTCATCTGGGATCCTGGGACGATGAAGTGAGTACTTGATACCAAATTAACGGCTAGCGAACAGACATTGTTGCCGCTCCACCAGAGCATGTCTTGGGTGGCGGAAACCGATCTAGCGTAAGCGGGAGACCCCCCGGCTCTGCCGGGGTGGCAGTAGAGGTTTGACGTTTCCGGCGGTCCACCGGTGAAGTTCCAACGTGAGCAGCCACTCACACGAAAGGAACTCCACCGATGGACGACTACGAGAGCCTAAGCCACACGACATGGACCTGCAAATAATCATGTGGTGTTCATTCCCAAATGTCGGCGCAAGGTGCTGTATCTGGAGCTGCGACGACACTTGGGCGAAGTTTTGCGCAAGCTTGCGCTTCAGAAGGAAGCGAGGGTCGAGGAAGGGCATCTGATGCCCGATCACGTGCACATGCTGTTGTTGATTCCGCCGAAATACGCAGTGTCGCAGGTGGTCGGGTACATCAAGGGCAAGAGCGCGATCCACCTGGCCCGGGTATATGGGGAGCGCAAGCGCAACTTCGTGGGGCAGCACTTCTGGGCGCGGGGGTTCTTCGTCAATACGGTCTGAACCGCTCCGGGTTTGCCGGAGGCCGTTTTATTTGATTCACGCCGCCATGGCTGGGTTGGTCAGCATGGCGAAGTAGCGTTCCTCGGCTTCGGCCGGCGGGATGAAGCCAATGGGCTCCAGAAGCCGGCGATTGTTGAACCAGTCTACCCACTCGAGGGTTGCGAACTCGACAGCCTCGAAGTTGCGCCACGGCCCTCGTCGGTGAATGACCTCGGCTTTGTAGAGGCCATTGATCGTCTCGGCCAGCGCGTTGTCGTAAGAGTTGCCGACGCTGCCTACGGAAGGTTCGATCCCGGCTTCAGCGAGACGCTCGGTGTACCTGATCGAAACATATTGGCTGCCCCTATCGCTATGGTGGACGAGGCCACCGCGATTGGTGGGCCTTCGGTCATGAAGCGCCTGCTCCAGGGCATCCAGGACAAAGTCGGCGTGCGCGGTCCTGCTGGCTCGCCAGCCGACGATCCGCCGAGCATAGGCGTCGATGACGAAGGCGACGTAGACGAAGCCGGCCCAGGTCGCCACATACGTAAAATCGGCCAACCACAGGCGGTCAGGCGCGGAAGCGTGGAACTGTCGGTTCACATGATCCAGCGGACAGGGAGCTGCCTTGTCGCTGATTGTGGTGCGCACAGGCTTGCCCCGGATCGCCCCCCGAAGGCCCATGTCCCGCATCAGCCGGGCGACTGTGCAGCGTGCGGCAGAGAAGCCTTCGCGCCGCAACTGACGCCAGACCTTGCGCACGCCGTAGACGCGGAAGTTCTCCTCGAACACGCGCCGGATCTCGACCTTCAGATCGGCGTCGCGGCGGACCCTCCCGGGCAGACGGGAAGGATCAGCGCGTCTGGCGGCATGGACATGGTAGGTCGACGGGGCGATCGGCAGAACCCTGCAGATCGGCTCGATCCCGTAGGCCTCCAGATGATCGTCGATGAAGGCGATCATGGCTTGAACCGGCGGTCGAGCTCCGCCTGGGCAAAATAAGCGGACGCCTTGCGAAGAATCTCATTCGCCTGGCGAAGCTCACGGTTCTCACGCTCCAGCGCCTTCAGCCGATCGGCGAGCTCGGTGGGAACGCCCCCGCGCACGCCGCTGTTGGTTTCCGCCTTCTTCACCCACTCATTGAGAGATTGCGCCGTGCAGCCAATCTTCGCGGCTACCGAGGATATCGCCGCCCAGCGCGACGGGTGATCCTGCTCATGCTCCAAAACCAGCCGAACCGCTCGTGCCCGCACCTCAGGCGAAAATCTGTTCGTTGTCTTGCTTGCCATCGCTCCATCCTTTCAAGAGTTGGAGCCTCCGACAAACCCGGAGCGGTTCAGTCGGCCGTGACGAGGAGGCCATCCGGGCTTACATCCGCAACCAAGAGAAGGAAGATCAGAGGCTCGAACAAATGAACCTCTGGCGCTGAAAAAGCCGCCTTTAGGCGGCTCCAAACATCAAGGGCCGCGTCAGCGACCCTCCTACCGCTTTGAGCGGTTCAAATCCTAAAGCCCCCGGCTTTGCCGGGGGATGCTTACCTAAGAGTTTGTCCGAGAACATCATGCGGGATTGGATAGTTTTCGCAGCATGAGGCGGATGGAGGCGAGGCGCAGGAAGGCGAGCGCCTTGTGATTGAGGCATTCCCAGTCCTTGACCAGTCTTCGGCAGCGGCCGAGCCAAGCGAAGGTGCGTTCAACGATCCAGCGCTTTGGCAGCGCGACGAAGCCTGTGGCGTGATCCGATCGCTTGACGATCTCGACGGTGACGCGGGCCAGAATCCGCTTCATCGCGCTCTTAAACTCCGGCCCCTGATAGCCGCCGTCGGCATAGAGCTTGATCAGGAATGGAAAAGCGCCGAACAAGCTCGCCATCAACAGCGCGCCGCCGTCGCGGTCCTGGACGTCGGCGGCGTGCACGATGGCATGCATCAGCAGGCCCTGCGTATCGACGAGGATGTGCCGCTTCTTGCCCTTGATCTTCTTGCCTGCATCGTAGCCCGCCGGATCGATCGCAGGCCCCCTTTTTCCGCGCTCTTGACGCTCTGGCTGTCGATGATCGCGGCGCTCGGGCTTGCCTCGCGTGAGGCGGCTTGGCGGCACTTCGCATAAAGCGCGTCGTGAATGCGGTCGAGCGTGCCATCCCAGCTCCACAGATCGAAATAATCATAGAGCGTCGAGCGCGGCGGCAGGTCGGTGGGGATCGCCCGCCACTGACAGCCGGTGCTCAGGATATACATCAGGCCGTTGACAACCTCGCGCACCACGACATGACGCCGGTTGCCGCCGCGTTTGGCGGGCGGAATGAGCGCCTCCACAAGCGCCCATTCCTCGTCCCTCAGATCGCTCGGATAGCGCAATCGGCTCCGGTCATAGCGTCTGCGATTCTTGCTCGTCCACATCGGCGGCCCCCCAAATCGAATCAGGCCGCCTCCCTTGAATCACAAATGATTCCGACGATTCAATATGTTCCCGGACAGGCTCTTAACTCAATTGAGTACAGCAACGCAACAGTCTATAGAAGCAAGATTATTATGAATTTGCACAAGGCGCGCTTAATTGAACACGATAAGGAAGGCAAGAGAGCCAAAATTCCTCCAAAGGGAAGCGCTCACGTTGAAGAGAGTATACTGTTCGCGCGGACGAGAAAAAATAATTAAGCTGATCGTCAAGCCGCGACCACGCGGCGAGTGCAGAAGGGT
This sequence comes from uncultured Alphaproteobacteria bacterium, assembly GCA_963813555.1. Classification (GTDB taxonomy): domain Bacteria; phylum Pseudomonadota; class Alphaproteobacteria; order Rhizobiales; family Beijerinckiaceae; genus Roseiarcus. Next base: position 5,252 of record CAWEZX010000008.1, read on the forward strand.
CCAGTCTCTTAGAGCCTGTCCGGGAACATATTGAATTGTCGGAATTATTTGTGATTCAAGGGAAGCGGCCTGATTCGATTTGGGGGGCCGCCGATGTGGACGAGCAAGAATCGCAGACGCTATGACCGGAGCCGATTGCGCTATCCGAGCGATCTGAGGGACGAGGAATGGGCGCTTGTGGAGGCGCTCATTCCGCCCGCCAAACGCGGCGGCAACCGGCGTCATGTCGTGGTACGCGAGGTTGTCAACGGCCTGATGTATATCCTGAGCACCGGCTGTCAGTGGCGGGCGATCCCCACCGACCTGCCGCCGCGCTCGACGCTCTATGATTATTTCGATCTGTGGAGCTGGGATGGCACGCTCGACCGCCTTCACGACGCGCTTTATGCGAAGTGCCGCCAAGCCGCCTCACGCGAGGCAAGCCCGAGCGCCGCGATCATCGACAGCCAGAGCGTCAAGAGCGCGGAAAAAGGGGGCCTGCGATCGATCCGGCGGGCTACGATGCAGGCAAGAAGATCAAGGGCAAGAAGCGGCACATCCTCGTCGATACGCAGGGCCTGCTGATGCATGCCATCGTGCACGCCGCCGACGTCCAGGACCGCGACGGCGGCGCGCTGTTGATGGCGAGCTTGTTCGGCGCTTTTCCATTCCTGATCAAGCTCTATGCCGACGGCGGCTATCAGGGGCCGGAGTTTAAGAGCGCGATGAAGCGGATTCTGGCCCGCGTCACCGTCGAGATCGTCAAGCGATCGGATCACGCCACAGGCTTCGTCGCGCCGCCAAAGCGCTGGATCGTTGAACGCACCTTCGCTTGGCTCGGCCGCTGCCGAAGACTGGTCAAGGACTGGGAATGCCTCAATCACAAGGCGCTCGCCTTCCTGCGCCTCGCCTCCATCCGCCTCATGCTGCGAAAACTATCCAATCCCGCATGATGTTCTCGGACAGACTCTTAGTCCCGGTCACGGTCTTTCCGCAGAATTGCCGCCGAGTCGGCCATCGTTCCAAGCCCGAGGCGGCGAGCCTCCGCCAGCAACTCGGAAGGGCTTAGCTGAATGGCCGACCCCTCCGCCGCCTCTCGCATGGCAGACCAGACCGCCGCAACGTCCGCCTCTTCGGTTGCAAGGGCGCCGATCGACACCCGCGCCATCCAGCGCCCGTCGAGGACAGCGGGCGTCAGATAGGCCGCGCCAGACCGGTTGACGGCCTCGACCCAGGCGGTGGTGTGGGCGTCGAGCGCCTCGCCTTTAAGATCATGCGGCTCGTGGCGCACGCACACGGTCTGTAAGGGAACCGGCGCGAGCACCCGCCAGCCCGGCGTCGCGGCGACCTTTTCCGCGAGCCAGCGCGCGTTGGCCATGTCGCGCCTGAGCCGCTTCTGCAGTCCGCTGACGCCCTGTTCGCGGATGATGAACCAGAGTTTCAGCCCCCGGAAGCGGCGCCCGAGCGGGATGCCCCAATCGCGCAGATTCTTGACCTGCCCGTCGACCGAGGATTGGAGAAAACTCGGGTTGGTCGACATCACCCGCATCAGGTGCTCGGGATCGCGCACGTAGTAGACCGAGCAGTCGAACGGCGCGCCGAGCCACTTGTGCGCGTTGATCACCAAAGAGTCGGCGCCCTCGATTCCCTCCCACATCCAGCGACACTCGGGCAGGATCATCGCGCTCCCCGCCATTGCCGCATCGACGTGCAGCCAGATCCCGTGGCGCCGCGCGATCTCGGCGATCGCCGCGATCGGATCGATCGCCGTCGTCGCCGTGGCGCCGACAGTGGCCACGATCGCCGAGGGCAGGTCGCCGTTCGCCAGATCCTCTTCGACCATGTCCGCGAGCGCATCCGCGCGCATGGAATATTCGACGTCGAACGGAACGAGACGCAAATTGTCGCGCCCGAAGCCGGCGAGCAGCGCGCCCTTGTCGACCGAGCTATGCGCGTGCGCCGACAGGTAAACGCGCGGCTTGCGCGCTTCGCCCTGCAGGCCGCCGCGGGCCAGCGTATAATTCGTCGCCCGCTCGCGCGCGCAGATGAGCGCGACCAGCGTGCTGGTCGAGGCGGTGTCCTGGATCACGCCGCTGAAGGATGGCGGGAGCCCCAGCATCTGCCGCAGCCAGTCGGTGACCACTTCCTCGATTTCCGTCACCGCCGGGCTCGATTGCCAGGAAAGCCCGATCACACCAAGCCCGGTGCTGACGAGATCGGCCAGAATTCCGGCCTTGAGCGCGTTGGCGGGGAAATAGCCGAAGAAGCGCCGATGCTGCCAAAGCGAGAGGCCTGGCACAACAAGCCGATCGAGGTCCTCGATCACGTCGCCGAAATCTTCCGGATCGTTCGGGGGCGCGGCGGGGAGGGCGTCGCGGATCTCGCCTGGCCGCGTCTTCGCCATCACCGGCCGGTCGGCCAGGCTTTCATGATAGTCGGCCAGCCAATCGATGAGCTGGTGGCCATATCGGCGGAAGTCTTCAGGCGACACAAGCGTCCTTGCAGGTTGGCGCGCCGGGATGCGAGGGGCCTGCATCATCGCTCGGGTGGTTGAAGTCAACCGGGCGCATCGCAGCTTCAACCGGCGACACTCTTGTGCATCGCCTCCGCTTGGCGAAAATGGCGACGAGCGCGAACAGCGAGGGCTTGCGCAATGGCCAATCGAGCACACGAGTTGACGGGCGTCTGGATCTTACGCTCTGCCTATCTTAAGCGGGTCGACACCGGTGAGAAAATCCTTTCGTACGGCGACAACCCGCGCGGCGTCTTGATCCTACACGAGGGCGGCCGGATGGCGGCGATCATTACGCCGTCGGATCAATCCGGCGATGCGCCGCCGCCAAGACGAAAGCTCCTCGCCTATTCTGGCCGCTACCGCATTGAGAATGACGACCGCTTCGTCACCGATGTCGACATCGCCTGGATGCCAAACTGGGTCGGGACGCCGCGCGGCCGCACGTTCTCGTTTCGCGACGGCCTTCTTCACATTGCAAGCGATCCGGCGCCCGTCGAGTTCCTCGACGGCGCTTTGGCGACCGGAATCCTGACGTGGGCGCGCGAAGATAGCGCACCGCCGCGAGACGCAGCCCGCGTTTGAGGTCAGCGCGGCGCGCGCTCCCTCCGCAGTGGCATCAGGCCGATGAGGGCCTCCGGCGTCGTGACCGGTTACGGCGACAACTTGCTCAATCTCCTTTCGCCACCTGTTTGAGAATGGTGGTTAAGTAAAGTGTCACCGTGACCGTGATCCGATCCGATGGGGCGCGCGAAAAGCAAGAATCGGATAGCCGCCGCCCGCGCAACGTTTAACGCTGCGCATCGCCTGTGTTTTCCGGCGGGGCGCTTTGAGGAGGCGATAGTGGAGTGGCGGCGCTTGATGTTTGGGGCTTTGCTCGCGGCGCTTGGCGCTTTCGCCGGCCCGGCCGTGGCCGGCGACGCGTGGCTAAAGGACGGAGCCTATGAAATGGTCACCCGGCTCGAATTGCCGCATCTCGAGCGCTATGCGATCGATTCCGCGCACCGCGTCTGCTTTGCCAGCGGATGGGCAAGCGGTGCGATTCCGACTCCGGTAGAGAGCGCCAACAATCCCTTCGCGTCTTGTGCGGCCAAGCATATCGAGCTCGGCGTCAACACGATCGAATACGACATCGCCTGCCCCGGCCGCGACTCGGCGAGAGCGCACGCCAGCTACCGCGCGACCAACTTCGGATTCGTGGGCCGTGTAGCGATCGTCACCGGGGCCAAGAACATGACCATGACCGAGGTGGTTAGCGCACGGCGCCTCGGCCAATGCGACGAAACGGCGGAACTTAAGCCCGCTCGCTTTTAGCTTGGGCCCGTCCGCTCGCCGCCATCAACGCCTCCAGCGCATCCGGCGTCGTGACCGGGAGAGAGCACGTCTGGCCTTGGCACAGCATCGCGATCGGGTCCGCGGCTTGCGGCAAGTCGGGGCGCGGCGGGCCGTCTGGCCAGAGCTGGCGATCGAGGCGCAGTATGGTCAGCGAGGGGTCGGGCGCGCGGAGCGCGGCGAAAGCCAGCGCTTGAGCCAGCGGATCGTCGAGGGGGCCGTCGACGACGACCGAGCCGCCGCGCTCCATAATATCGGCGCTCATCAGCGTCAGCGGACTGCCTCCGAGCCCCTCGGGCGCGCCGGAGACCGCCCGGATGAGGCCTTCGGCCGCCTCGCGCCAGCTTGGCTCGTCGGTCAGATGCCAGAGGCGCACGAACGTCTCGGCGAGAAGCCCGACGCCCGAGGGCGTGGCCCCGTCATGCGTCTGGCGCGGGCGCGCGCCCGGCACGTCGGCGGCGTCGCTCGCGGTAAGATAGAATCCGCCCGCGCCGTCGCCGAACAAATCGATGGCCTCGCCAGCCAATCGGCGTGCGGCTCCGAGGTCACGAGGCTCCCCGCTCATCTCGAAAAGTGCAAGCGCCGCGCGCGCCATCGAGGCGTAATCATCGAGGAGGCCGCGAGCGCCCGGATGTCCCTCGCGCCAGGCATGCAGGAGCCGCCCGTCAGCGCCGCGCAGCTTGGTCATGATGAAATCGAACGCGGCGCGCGCGGCTTGAAGCCATTCCGGCTCTTCGAACACCGCGCCGGCGCGGGCGAGCGCGGCGATGGTCAGGCCGTTCCAGTCGGCCAGCACCTTGTCGTCGCGCCCAGGCTTCGGACGCGCCTCGCGTAAGGCAAAAAGCTTGGCGCGCGAGGCGGCGAGGCCGGCTTCCTCCTCCGGCGATCCGTGCGGAGTGATGCGGCGCAGCACCGTGCGACCTTCCCAGTTGCCCTCGGGCGTCACATCGTAGGCGGCCTTGAACGGCGCCGCTTCGTCGCCCAAAGCGGCGTCAACCTCGTCTTCGCTCCAGACGTAAAACAGGCCTTCCTCGCCGTCCTGATCGGCGTCGAGGGAGGCGGCGAAGGCGTCGCCGACCCGCATCTCGCGCATGAGCCAGCCGACCGTCTCGCGCGCCCGCTCGGCGAAGGTCGGATCCGGCCACAAGGAATGAGCGAGCGCCAGCAATTCAAGGATCTGCGCGTTGTCGTACAGCATCTTCTCGAAGTGCGGCACGAGCCATTCGGCGTCGGTCGAGTAGCGCGCGTAGCCGCCGCCGAGATGGTCGAAGATGCCTCCGGCGTTCATCGCCTCGAGCATGGCGCGTAACGCTTCGCCGAAGGTCGAATCGCGGCGGCGGAACATCTCGTTCCAGAAGAAGCGGAAGATCGGCGCATTGGGGAATTTCGGCGCGCCGCTCAAGCCGCCATGGACCGGATCGACCGCGCTTCTCAGCGCGTCGCCGACGCGGTTGAGGTCGGCGGGCGTCACGCCCGGACCTGCGCTCGAAGTCCGACAGTTGCGCCAGATGGTCGGCGAGCGTGAGGCCGCGTTGCTCCATCTGATCACGCTGGGTGCGCCACGCGGAATCGACGGATTGGAGAACCTGCCGGAACGAGGGCCGGCCATAGCGCGTTTCGGGCGGCCAATAGGTGCCCCCGATCATGGGTTTACCGTCGGGAGATAAGAACATGGTGAGCGGCCAGCCGCCTTGCTGGCCGAGCGCGTGAAGCGCGGTCATATAGATGTGGTCGATGTCCGGGCGTTCCTCTCGATCGACTTTAATGTTGACGAATAGTTCGTTCATGAGACGAGCCGTCTCTGCATTCTCGAACAACTCGTGCGCCATCACATGGCACCAATGGCAGGCGGCGTAGCCAATCGACAAGAGGATCGGGCAGTCGCGCCGCTTGGCCTCGGCCAGGGCTTCAGCGCTCCACGAGCGCCAATGCACGGGGTTATGGGCGTGTTGCAAAAGATAGGGCGACGTCTCCTGGCCAAGGAGATTGCGGCCGGAGTCCATGTGTGATCCTCCGCTTTGCCCTCAAGCCGCCAGCGCGGCTCTGAGCATAGCTTTGAACCGGCGCGCGTCGAGCGTCCATAGGATATCGGCGCCTTCGCTCTCGCCGGCAGCGGCCTTCCAGACCTCAGCGTTGTTGTCGTCGGAGCTGACGTTAAGCCGGTCGACCACAGTCATGCCGCGAGTAAGCTCGCTGTCGCATTCGATCGCCACCCGATGGCGAGACCAGAAGAGCCCAATCGAGCGGTCGAGCGCCACCGCCATTGCGGTGGGATCGGCGAGCGAGAGGCCGACCTCGCCGGTCTGGACCTGGTAAGCCTCGTGGGCGCGGCTGTTCGAACTCAATGGCGAACTTCGCTTTCTTCGTGCCAATCGCCTCGATGACCTCGATCTCGTCGTCCCGCAACGCGGAGGGGCCGCGCGAGACGTGCCAGCCGACCATTTCGATCTTGAGCTTCGAGCGGAAGACGGCGCGCGCCGCCTCCGGATCGACCCAGATGTTGTATTCGGCCGCCGGCGTCACGTTGCCCTCACAGCAGGGCGCGCCGCCCATCACCACGCAGCGGCCGACGCGCTCCGCAAGGTTGGAATCGCGTTCAAGCGCAAGGGCGATGTTGGTGAGCGGCCCGAGCGTCACCAGCGTGAAGCCGGGCTCAGCCTGGGCGAGGCGCACGATGGCGTCGACCGCCGGTTCGCGCTCGGCCTTGCGCTTCGGCGCCGGGTATTTGCTGTCGCCGAGGCCGTCCTTGCCGTGAAACCAATGCGCGTGGTCATGCGCACGGCTAAGCGGCTTGTCCGCGCCGGCGAAGACGGGGACGTCGGAGCCGCAAATCTCGGCGGTGATAAGCGCGTTCCGGATCGCCTGTTTGAGTTCGACATTGCCGGCGACCGTCGTCAGGCCGAGAACGCGCACACTGGGCTCCGAGAGCGCCATGATGATGGCGACCGCGTCGTCGGAGGCGGTGTCGGTGTCAATGAGGAAGTTTCGCATGGCTCCAATGTCTCTGGCGACGCTCGTTCAGGCGGCGCGTGTTCGTCCAAATAGGCCGGCGAGAACCGACCGGGTGACATAGGCCTCGCTCGCCCAATAACCGCCGAGCTTCGGAACCGAGTTGGCGATGTCGGCGACGCGCCGGTCATAGAATATGTGGCGGTCCGGCGCGGGCAGTTCCGCCGGTCGCGGGAAATTCTGCGAGGGAACGAACGCGAGCGTCAACCCCGGCACAAGGCGCAGGAAGCCAACGACCGGATTGTCGCATTTCGCGCATATCCCGCGCCTTAACGCGGGCGGCGGCCGGTACCGGCGGAACTCAATGGACTGGCTGGCCGGCACATCAACGGAGTCAGCCCAAAAAAAGGTGACGTCTGCGAAGGGCTTGCCGTAGACCTTCTGGCAGATCGTGCAGTGACAGAAAAAGCGGCTGATCGGATTCCCGGCGACAGTGAAGCGCGAAGCGCCACAAAGGCAGGCACAATCCTGGTTCATGGGTCCGCCTCCCAGCCTCGCGCCGTTAGGTTGCGCCGCTAGATCGTCGCCGAGAGCCGCGTGAAACCCGTGTGCACGGCTTCAACAGGCTATCGAAGCCGGCTTCACAAGATCCTCATGCTTCCGGATCGAGATTTGCGCTCGTCGCGAGCATGAAGGGTTTCGGCCACGGCATCAAATCCTGCCGGGACGAACAGCAAAACGCAACGGAATGTGATCCGCGTCACTGCGCCTTCCGCAGAAATGTGCCTAGGGACTGAGGTGAACCCCTCGCATCGGGGTCGATTTTGCCAAACACACAACGAACAATTGGGCAACTAAGGGAGGAATGACATGATTACGCGTCGTTTCCTGTTGCAATCGGCTGCAGCCGCCGCCGCATATTCCGCCCAAGGCTTCCGCGCCGCGCGCGCAGAGAACGCGCCCGGCGTCACCGATACGGAAATCAAGATCGGGCAAACGCTTCCCTATAGCGGCCCCGCCTCCGCTTACGGGGTGATCGGACGCACCGAGGCGGCGTATTTCAAGATGATCAACGAGCAGGGCGGGATCAATGGCCGCAAGATCAAGTTCATCAGCCTCGACGACGCCTATAGTCCCCCGAAGACGGTCGAGCAGGTGCGGCGCCTCGTCGAGCAGGAAAAGGTCGCGTTCCTGTTCCAGACGCTCGGCACCGCGTGCAATTTGGCGGTGCGCCAATATCTCAATGACAACAAGATCCCGCAACTGTTCCTCTTGACTGGCGCCAGCGTGTTTGCCGACCCGCAGCATTTTCCCTGGACCATGAGCTTCATTCCAAAATATCAGACCGAGGCGCGCATCTTCGCCAAGCACATTCTGGCGACCAAACCGGACGGCAAGATCGGGGTGCTGTATCAGAACGACGGCTTCGGCAAGGATTATTTGATCGGGCTCAAGGACGTTCTCGGCCCCGACCGTGCCGGCATGATCTTCAAGGAGGCTTCGTACGAGACCGCCGAGCCGACGGTTGATTCGCAGGTCGCGACGCTGCAAGGTTCGGGCGCCGACGTCTTCGTCATCGTCGCAGTATCCAAATTCGCCGCCCAGGCGATCCGCAAGTCCTACGACCTCGGCTGGAACGCGGCGCGCTACCTTTTCTATGGCTCGCAATCGCTCGTCGGGACCCTCAAGCCGGCCGGCCTCGACAAGTCGAAGGGCCTTATCACCACGATCACCGGGAAGGATGTGAACGACCCGCGCTGGAAGGACGATGCGGGCGTCAAGGAGTGGAGGGCGTTCACCGACAAATACATGTCACCGACCGAGTTCGCCGACGCCAACGCCGCAGAAGGCTTCGGCGCGGCGGCGACGATCGTCCAGGTGCTCAAGCAATGCGGGGGCGACCTCTCTCGTGGCAACATCATGAAACAGGCGGCCAACCTCAAGGACCTCGAGATGCCGCTGCTTCTGCCGGGCATCAAGATCAACACTTCGCCGACAAACTACAGCCCGATCCGCCAGATGCAGCTCGCGAGATTCAACGGCGAAAGCTGGGAGCTATTCGGGGACGTGCTGAGCGATTGAGGGCGGCGCGCCGCCAAAGGCGGCGACGCGTCGCCATCCGGGTTCAACCGAAGAAATGTGCCGGGGGGATTCAGGTCGGACCCCATATTGGAGTCGATTTTAGCGAAGCCAACGCGACCAACAACAATATCATCGGGAGGGACATCATGATTACGCGACGTTTCCTGTTGCAATCGGCTGCAGCCGCCGCCGCATACTCCGCTCAAGGCTTCGGGGTCGCGCGGGCCGAGAACGCGCCTGGCGTCACCGACATGGAAATCAAGATCGGGCAGACCATGCCCTACAGCGGACCGATCTCGGCCTTTGGGGTGATCGGCCGCACCGAGGCCGCCTATTTCAAGATGATCAACGAGCAGGGCGGAGTGAACGGCCGCGAGCTCAACCTGATCAGCCTCGATGACGCCTATAGCCCGCCGAAAACGGTCGAGCAGGTGCGCCGCCTAGTCGAGCAGGAACACGTCGCGTTCCTGTTCCAGCCGCTCGGCAGCCCGACGAACCTGGCGATCCGACAATATTGCAACGACAACAAAGTGCCGCAACTGTTCTTAATGACCGGCGCGACGACATTTGCCGATCCGCAGCATTTTCCTTGGACGATGCGCTACAACCCCGGTTACCAGACAGAAGCGCGCATCTACGCCAAGCACATTCTGGCGACAAAGCCCGACGCCAGGATTGCGGTGCTGTATCAAAATGACGACTACGGCAAGGATTATCTGATCGGGCTCAAGGACCTTCTCGGCGCCGACCGGCGAGCATGATCGTCAAGGAGGCGTCCTACGAGGTTTCCGAGCCCACGGTCAATTCACAGGTTGTGACGCTGCAGGGCTCGGGCGCCGACGTGTTTGTAGTTGCCGCGGGCGCCAAAGTTTGCCGCTCAGGCGATCCGGAAGTCTTTCGACCTCGGCTGGAACGCGAGTCGCTATTTGAGCTACGTCTCGCAATCGATCGTGTCGGTGTTGAAACCTGCCGGCCTCAATAAGTCCAAGGGCCTCATTAGCGCCACCTTTGGCAAGGATGTGAACGACTCGCGTTGGAAGGACGATGCGGGCGTCAAGGATTTTCAGGCCTTCATGGGCAAATACATGTCGCCCGCCGAGTTCCTTGACGCCAACGCGGCCTACGCCTTCGGCGCTGCGGCGACAATGGTCCAGGTTCTCAAGCAGTGCGGAAACGAGCTCTCGCGCGACAACATCATGCGACAGGCGGCCAATCTCAAGGACCTCGAGTTGCCGCTGCTGCTCCCGGGAATCAAGATCAATACTTCCCCCACAAACTACAGCCCGATCCACCAGATGCAGCTCTCGAGGTTCAACGGCGAAAGCTGGGAACTCTTCGGGGAGGTGCTGACCGACTGAGGCTCGGCGCGCCGCACAAGGCAGCTACATTTCGATTTGCCAAACGGCGGGAAACCCGGTGTCAGGCGGTTGCCCTCAGCCGCGCGAACCCCCGGTCGAGGTCAGCCTGCAGATCCTCGATATCCTCGAGGCCGACGCTGAAGCGCACCGTCGGGCCGCCGGGCGCGAAACCCGTCGCGGTGCGGGTGGCCGTGCAGTCGAACGGAACGGCAAGGCTCTCGTAGCCGCCCCAGGAATAGCCGAGGCCAAACAATTCCAGGCCATCGAGGAAGGCGGCGACGGCGGCCTCCGACACGGGCTTCAGTACAATAGAGAAGAGGCCGGAGGAGCCGGTGAAGTCGCGCTTCCAAAGCGCGTGTCCCGGATGATCGGGCAGGGCGGGATGGATGACGCGCAAGACCTCGGGCCGGTCGCGGAGCCATTGCGCGAGCGCCAATCCCTGACGCTCCGCCTCGCGAAGCCTGAGCTCCATCGTGCGCAGGCCGCGGAGTGCGAGAAACAGGTCCTCGGCGCCGGGCGGGATCGCCATCAGGTGGATCGTCCGGTGAAGCCGCTCGAACCATTGTTCGTTCGCGGACACGAGGCCGAGCAGAAGGTCCGCGTGACCCGAGAGATATTTGGTGCCCGCCTCGACCGCGAGGTCGACGCCATGGGCGTGGGGAGCAAAGAAAAGCGGCGTCGCCCAGGTGTTGTCGAGGATGACGCAGGCGCCGCGCGCATGCGCGACCTCGGCGATCGCGGGGATGTCCTGCACCTCGAGCGTCTGCGAGCCGGGAGATTCTGTGAGCACCGCCCTGGTGTTCGGGCGCATCAGCGCGTCGATCCCGGCGCCGATGGTCGGGTCATAGTAACTCGTTTCGATCCCGAAGCGACCCAGAGCCTTGTCGGCGAAGGCGCGCGACGGCTCGTAGACCGAGTCCGTCATCAAGAGATGGTCGCCGGCCTTGAGCGCCGTCATCAGCGCGACGATGATCGCCGCCAGGCCCGATGGCGCAAGCACGGTTCCCGCCGCGCCCGTAAGGTCGCTCCACGCTGAGCACAAGGCCTCGGTGCTGGGCGTGCCCCGGGTGCCGTAGGTAAAGCGCTGCGCGCGGCTCTTGAGCGTCGCCACGTCGGGGTAGAGCACGGTCGAACCGCGAAACGGGGGCACGTTGACGAAGCCTTGCGAAAACTCGACGTCTCGGCCGAGATTCACGAGGCGTGAACGGCGTCTCAAGTTGGCGCGCGTTTCGTCGCTGAGCTTGGCCATTGGCGTCGTGCGAGCTCCGGACATCTCTCTGACCGTTGCCTAGCATGCTTCGCCGGCCGGTGGCAGCCGATTGACTTCCGCCTTCGGCTATCCCGACAATGCGTCCCGCTCGCCATCGGCCCTGGCGAGCTGTTCGAGCCAACGAGGAGATTGTCATGCGACCGCACACTGCTTGGCTCGCCGGAGCGGCGTTCAGCCTCGCCGCCGCCCTGTCCGCGAACGCGGGCACGCTCGATCAGGTCAAGGCGCGGGGCCAGTTGATTTGCGGCGCCAATCCCGGGCTTGCCGGCTTCGGCCTGCCGGACGATCAGGGGAAGTACAAGGGCCTCGACGTCGACGAATGCCGGGCGATCGCCGCGGCGATCTTCAACGATCCGAACAAGGTCAAGTTCCTGCCCATCAACGCCAAGGATCGCCCTACAATTCTGGCCTCGGGCGAGATCGACGTCCTGATCCGCAACACCAGCTGGACGCTGTCGCGCCAGACCGCCGGCATGTTCTTTACGGGCATCAATTATTACGACGGGCAGGGGTTCATGGTGCGCAAGAAACTCGGCGTCGATTCGGCGCTCAAGCTCGACGGCGCGTCAGTCTGCGTCCAGCAGGGAACGACCACCGAGCTCAATCTCGCCGATTATTTCCGCGCCCACAAGATGAAGCTCGAAGCGGTCGTGTTCGCGACCGATGATCAGGCCACCAAGGCCTATGACAGCGGGCGCTGCGACGCCTACACGACCGACGCTTCGGGCCTCTATTCCGAGCGACTCAAGATGTCCAATCCGGACGACAATATCGTGCTGCCGGAAATCATCTCCAAGGAGCCGCTTGGCCCCTCGGTGCGCAGGGATGACATCCAGTGGTTCCAGATCGTGCAATGGACCCACTACGCCCTCATCACCGCCGAGGAGTTGGGCGTCACACAAGCCAATGTCGACGAGAAGCTCAAATCCGACAACCCGGCGATCCGCCGCCTGCTGGGCGTCGAGGGCAATTTCGGCGAGGGCCTGGGCCTCACCAATGATTGGGCCTATCGCATCATCAAGCACGTCGGCAATTACGGCAAATCCTTCGAACGCAACGTCGGCATGGGCTCGCCGATCAAGATCCGCCGCGGGTTGAATGCGCTGTGGGACAAGGGCGGCCTGCAATACGCCCCGCCGATAAGGTGATGACGCAATTCTGGCCCAGTGGCCGTGATAAAGAAGCGGGGCCGTCGCCGGGTTGACGTTGAGAGATGACAGCCTCCCGCAAGCTTGCCGCAATCCTCGCCGCCGACGTCGTCGGCTATTCCCGGATGATGGGCGAGGACGAGGCCGGCGCTGCAGCGCTCGTACGTGAGCGGCGCGAGGCTGCTCAGCCGATCATTGCCGCGCATGGCGGACGGCTGTTCAAGACTATGGGCGACGGGATGCTGATTGAATTTGCCTCGGTCGTCGCGGCGGTCGAATGCGCGTTGGCGATGCAAAAGCAAACGGCGGCCAGCAACGAAGGGGCCCCCGAGGCGAAGCGCGTTCTCTACCGGATTGGCGTCCATCTCGGCGATGTGTTGGTCGAAGGCGAGGATATCCTTGGCGACGGCGTAAACATCACCTCCCGCCTGGAGGGCGTCGCAGAAGCCGGCGGCGTGTGCATTTCCGGCGCGGCCTACGAGCATGTGCGAGGGAGGATCGAGGCGGAGTTCATCGACCTCGGAGAGAAAACGCTCAAGAACATCGCGCGTCCGGTGCATGTCTATGCCGTCCGCATCGAGCCCGACGGTTCTCAGCGCGCGCCTCACTTGGCGCCGTCCGAAGTCGGCCCGCCTCGCCTCTCCATGATCGTACTTCCGTTCGCCAATATCGGCGGCGACACGGAACAGGACTATTTCGTCGATGGCGTGACCGAAAGTCTGACCACCGATCTGTCACGGATCCACGGCTCATTCGTCATCGCGCGGAACACCGCGTTCACCTACAGAGGCAAGGCCTACGACGTCACCAAGATCGGGCGCGAATTGAATGTCCGCTACGCGCTCGAAGGAAGCGTCCAACGAAGCGGCAATCGGATGCGCGTCAACGCGCAGCTTATTGACGCGCAGAGCGGGGCCCATTTCTGGGCTGAACGGTTCGAAAGGCCGGTGACCGATCTCTTCGAGATGCAGGACGAGATCGTGGCGCGCATCGCCAACACGCTCAACGCGCAGCTGGTCGCGGTCGAGGCGCGACGGGCAGAGCGCGCGCCTGCGCCCGAACTCCATGGACCTCCATTTTCAGGGGGAGGCTTGGGTCAACAAAGGGGTCACGTTCGAAAGCATGACCAAGGCGCGCGGCTTCTTCGAGCGCGCATTGGCCCTCGATCCCGCCAATGTCGAAGCGCTGGCTGGCATGTCGCAGGTTGAGGCCAATTTCGCGATCAGCCTGTCCACGAACGATAAGGCCGCGCGCTTCGCTGCGGCGGAGGCGGCCGCGGCGGAGGCTTTGTCCCTGGCTCCCGATCATGCTCTTGCTCATGTGTGCATGGGCATGGTCCTCGGTTTCACCAACCGCGCCGCCCAGGGCATTGCCGAATACGAAAGGGCGTTGGCTCTGGACCGGAACATGGCCGGAGCTCATGCGCTGATTGGGCAGAACAAGCTGTTCATCGGTCGGGCCGAAGAGACCGAGGCGCACGTTCTGGAGGCGCTTCGCCTCAGCCCTCGCGATCCGTGGGTCTATGTCTGGCTACTGACGGCCGGCTTCGCGGCATGTCTCCTGGGCCGCAACGAACAGGCGGCCTCCTTTTTTCGTCAGTCCATCGAAGCCAATCGAAATTTCGCCCTCTGCCGTTTCGTTCACGCGGCGGCGTTGGCGAACGCAGGTCGAACGGACGATGCGCGATTGGAGGCCGCGGCCGGGCTGGCTCTCGACCCCCACTTCACCATCGCGAATTTTCAATCCACCGCCTGGAGCGACAATCCGCTCTATCTTGCCCAGCGCGCCAGGGTTATCGACGACATGCGCCGCGCTGGAGTCCCCGAGGCGTGAACGGAGCGGGCAAGGTCCCGCGCGACGGCGCGGCTAGGCCGGCGTGGCGCCCAGATCCAGCGCGAAGATCTCCTTCGGGTCCTTGACGCCGCGCAAGGCGTGGCGGCCAAGCGACTTGAGCCGGCCGTCCGCCGCCGTCATTCCAGCGACGAACTCGGCGGAAACCAGGACCGAGCGGCCCAGCGGCTCGCATAAAGCCTCGATGCGCGCCGCCTCGTTGATCGCCGGACCAATGACCGTGAAATCGAGCCGATCGGTCGCGCCAACGTTGCCGTACAGCGCCTCTCCGAGATGGAGCGCAAGATCGACCGACGCGAGGGGCGCGCCTGCCGCCGTCCGCACCGCATTGAGCGCGCCGATGGCGCTCATCGCCTCGATCGCGGCGTCGAGCGCGCGGGCGCAAGTCTCCGCCCGATTCGCATCTTCGAACGGTAAAGTGGCGAGCATGCCGTCGCCGATGAACTTGAGCACCTGGCCGCCGCGCGGACGGAGCGAGGCGGTCAGAATCTCGAATACGTCATTGAGCAATTCGATGACGGCGGGACCCGCTGCCGAGTCGCTGATCTGCGTGAAGCCGCGGATGTCGGCGTACCACAGCACAGCGCGTAACTCGTCGACAGAGCCGCGCATGATCGAGCCGGCGTGCACCCGCCGCCCCGCGTCTTCGCCGAGATAGGTCCCGAGCAGTCCCGAGGCGATGACGTGGCCGGCGTGCGCCTTCATCGCCAGCGACAGCGCGGGCAGAGTCGCTTGCACGAGCGTCGTGTCATCGTCGCTGAACCCGCCTCTCCGATCGGTCGCGAACGAATAGACGACCCCCGACCCCTGCGAGCGGTCCATGTCTTTTCCGAAGGCGAAGACATGGGCGACGTAGTCCGTCGCGCCCGCGGCGAAGTAATTCGCAAGCACCGGGAAGTCGCGTTGTTCGGGACCTGCTTCCAATCGTCGGCGCATCGACCGGCTCTCCTCACCGCCGCCCGCCCGATGAATGAGGTGGTAAAACGGGCTGCTCAACCATTCCGCCTCTTCGAGACTGCCGTGGACGTATTGCTCGGGCTCGATGGCGTTGAGGTCGCGTCGCCAGGTGTAGCCATAACCTTCCCATTGCGGATGGAGCGTTTGCATCGAGGCGTGCCCGCGCCATAGCGGCGTTCCATGGATGACCAGGCGCTGGCAATAGCCGTCGAACAGCTCATCGGCGGCTGCGCCGCGCAGCCCCGCGCGCACCGCCCAGATGTGAGTGTCGACGATGCGGCGGCCGAGCGCATCGTCAAACGTCCTGAGCTGATGCTGGGAGAAGGTCTCGTCCGGGTCGTCGGGGGGCATCGCGCCGACTATGGTTTCGCGTCCGACTTCGGGACGACGAACACCTGGCCGGGAAAGATGACATTGGGGTTATGGATTTCCGACTTGTTCGCCTCGTAGATCACCGGGTAGCGAGTCGGGTCGCCGTAATAGCTTTGGCTGAGCGCCCATAACGTGTGGCCAGTGGCGATCCGCTTGGTTTGAACCGATGCGACCACTGGGTTGGCGGGCGAGGGCGTGGATGGCGGCTCGGCGCTCGGGGAGGCCAAGGCCGGCGCTGTCGGCGCGGAGTTCGGCGCGCCCGGATAGTCGAATCGCGTATCGGCGCTCGCGACGACGTTCGCGTCGCTCGAGCCGATCTCATCGGCCCGCATGATATAGCCGCCCGGCGACATGCCCTGTTTGATCGTCAGGGACCAGCGGCCGTCCGATTGCGTCTTGGCCTCGGCGAGGTCAGCCTGATTGAGATAAAGACGCAGGGTCGCGTTTGGTTCGGCCGAACCCTTGGCGATAAGCCCGCCGGCGGCGTCGGCCTCGACCGATTGGATCGCGACACGGGAGCCGGCGGCCGGCGCCGGCGTCGCCAGGGTCCGCATCCCAAGCGCGGACGGGGCCGGCGCCGTCGGGTTCATTGGCGCCGCGGCCGCCACGGCCGCCTTGGCTTCCGGCGCCGGAACGGAGACCGCGACGGTGCCGGATATCGCCGGTTGCGTCTTCTCGCCGCCCGCAGCTAGCGAGAGGCTGTGATCGCCTGGCGCCAGGGCCGGCGGTATGATGACAAACTGGCCCGCGGCGTCGGCCGTCGCCTCGGCCACGGTCTTGCCGGCGTCGCGCAATTCGACTTTCGCGTTCGGCGCCGCCCGGCCGGCGATGACCGCCTCACCCGAAGGATCGACGTTCACCACGTCGAAGGCTGGCTCTAGCGGCGAGTTCGCAGCCTCGTCGGAGGCCTTGCCGCCCGGCGCCGCAGGGCTCGCCGTCGGCGGCGCGACTGGGACAGCCGGAGGAACGGTCGGGGCCTTAGCCTCGGCGGGCGCGCTGGCGACAACCGGCGCGCCGGCGGGGTTCCGCCAGAGGAAGCCCGGACGCGTCGAATAGAGCCCGCCTGCTACCGCGACCACGACCGCCGAAGCGACCGCTCCGGCCCAAACCAGCGTATTCTGCGACGGCATGCTTACTCACTCTCGCCCCCAACTTATACCGCTGAGCGATCATTGCGACAAATCTCTGTCACCAAGCCGTCATTAATTGTCGCTGAATCCCTTCAGAATTCCGGTCACGACAGAGCTATCGGTCTTTCTTCCGGCGCGATCGCGCGACCTTTCATGGCGGCTTCGGGGCGGCTGGCGCCTCGCAGCGGCGTCTTCGTCAGCGCATAGAGCGCGAGGTCGGCGCCCTTGCCGCGCAACCGAAGATCCCCAAGCGACCGTTTGGCGATCCCGGGCGGCAGTTCGAGGCGATCGATCAGGTCAGCCGAGGCGAGCACACGATCGCCTGTTTGCCGGCAAAGCTCCTGGATGCGCGCCGCGGTGTTGACGGTGTCGCCGAGAAAAACGATCTCCCTCTTCACCGAGCCCATCTCGCCGGTCACCACTGGACCGCAATGGAGCCCGGCCCTCACCGCGACAGCCTCGCCGAATTCGTGGCGGTAATCGGGCGCGCGATCGGCCAGTCTGTGCATCGCGCCGAAACACGCCGCGATGCAGCGCGCCGAGGTGATCCCGTCTTGAAGCTTCCAGGTCGCGATCACCTCGTCGCCAATATACCGATGGATTTCGCCACGCGCCGCCACAATCGGCTGGGTGAGGTCGAGGACGAATCGATTGAGCAGGCGGTGAAAGGCGAGCGGGCCGAGCCGCTCGGCCAATCCCGTCGAGCCCTCCATATCGAGGAACAGGAACACCCGCGATTCCAGCCGCGGCGCGTAGTAGCGGCCAAAGATGAAGTTGAGCAGCACGTTCTGGCCGAGAAGGGTGTTCACGTCGGTGATGAAGGCGAACACGAACGCCGCGGCGAGCGAGAACAGCACGTCTACGCTCTGGATGCCGTTCTCGCGGGGCGCGGGAAAGAGAGAGCTGCCAAGCTTGAGGGCGAACAGGATGACGCCGAGGTAGATGACGGTCTTGACCGTCACATGCGCCGCAAAGGGCGCCCGACGAAGCGGCGCGCCCAGCGGCCCGTTCAGTACGAGTGCATCGAAGGACGTCAGAATACTGCCGATCAGCGCGCCGGTCAGCGCGCCGCGCGCGAAGCCAAAGAGTGTGAGCGCCGGCCCGCCTCCCTGCCAGACAAGCCTTTCAGCATAAGCTGCGCCCACGGCCGCCGCGAGTGCGGTCGCCCAGAGGATGTGCCGGAACGGGCCCGACAATCGGGGGAACGTCATCGTGCGGTCGTCCTGCTGCGTGACGGCCCAGTCTAGCAGACATTCGCTGGGGCGGAGCGGCCGCTTTTCGAACCTTCACGCCCGAAAGAGGTCGCGCTCAATGCCCGCCGCAGCGAACACGTAGTCGCGACTTGCGTCCAATTCGGCCCGGAGCTTTGGGATATCGTAGCCGATGACCGCGCCGCGCCATTTCTTGATTTGCCCGGCGCACAGCACCGTCGACACATTGGAGCGCTCCATCAGCGTGACGACCGCGCCCGGCGCGTGATTGAGCGGCGTGACGTTGAGCGCTGTCGCGTCGAGGAGGATGATGTCGGCTTCCTTGCCCGGGGTCAGCGAGCCGGCCTTGGACTCGATCTTGAGACCCTTTGCTCCGCCCATCGTCGCGAGTTCAAGAGCGTCCCAGACCGACATGAGTTTCGGGAACGCCTTGCCCTGCAACGCGAGCTCGTTGGCGAACATGCGCTGCAGCGTGAGCACGCCGCGCATCTGGGTGAACATGTCGGCGGTCATCGTGCACTCGACATCGGTCGATAGCGACAGGCTCATCCCGAGGTCGAGCGCCTTCTGGATCGGCGGCGTCCCGTGCCGCATCTGCATTTCGATCGGCACGGCGAGCGTGACATGCGCGCCGGCCTCAGCCGCCGCCTTCCAGGCCATCTCGCTCATGCCCGTCATATGGATGAAAAAGCAATCCGGGCCGAATTTCCCGGCTTTCGCGAGTTCGTCGAAGGTCGGCTGCATTCCGAAAGTGCCGACGACATGCAGAGCGATCGGCAGGTTGAGGTCGCGACCGACTCTCCACGCCTCCTCATAGCCCGGCAAATAGATCTCGCCGCCCATAAACATGCTGAGCAGTTGGTCGGAGGACGAGAAGTGCTGCTCGCGAATGCGCTTGGCGTCGTCTGGATATTTCGCCTTCTCGCCCCAGCCCTCGAAATAGCCGAACACGGCGCGGCGTCCCGCTGCCCGCAGGCCCTCGATCGCGGCGTCGGAATGTTCCAGCGAATGATGGATCTGGCTGATGTCCATGACCGCGGTCACGCCGGCGTCGATCTGCGCGACGCCAGCGAAAAGCTCATTGATGTAAACGTCCTGCGGGCGATAATTCATCGAAAGCTTCTGCAGGATCGACTCATAATAATTGTGCGCGCTTTCGGGCCGACCGTCATTGATGAGAATGCCGTCGGCGAGAAAGCTGCGCAGCGCGGTCTCGAACTGATGGCTATGCGCATCGATGAAGCCCGGCATGACGATATGCCCGGCCGCGTCGATGACGGCGGCGTCGGGCGCATGAATCGAGGCGGCGACCTCCTCGATTTTTGATCCGTCGATGAGCACGTCGCCGACCGCGTGATTGCCGACACGCTCATCCATCGACAATATGGTCCCACCCTTGATCAGCGTCAGGCGGCCCTGAACGCCAACGCCCTCGGGCATGGCGGCCGCTGCGGCGCCATGCCCGGCTTCAAGGTTGACGGGGGCGGCCCGACGCAAGTCCGGCTCGGTCGCGGATGATGCGGCGAAGCACGCAGCGAAGCTCGCGCCGGCCTCCGACGCGGCGACGTCACAAATCTGACACACGGCGTCCCTCCTGATTCCGAATTCGCCTCACCGCTTGGGCGGCTTCGGCGAAGATGTACGGAAGCAGGCTCGGGACGTCAATTCGTAGCGCTATTCGCTGGCGGTCCTGCGCAAGATCAGCCTTTGAAGCTCGACAAGCCTCCGCCTTTGGCGAACGTCGACGAGCAGCGCCGTCGCCCCTTCGCCGCAGGTGAAGTTGAGCGAACGGCCCTCCTCGCTATCTAGACCCGCCGTCTGCCCCGGATTGAGCACCAGGCGAACGCGCGTCGCGGTGCCCGAAGAATCGCCGTCGGGATCGCGTTTCTCGTAGACCATCAGCATGACAACGCATCTCTTGGCCTGTTCCACGAAGTAACCGCTGGTGGACTTGGAGCCGAAATCATAGCGGACGCTGTCAATCGGCCGGTATTTGACTTCCTCCATGAGCTGCGCCGCGGGCTGGCCTAACGCCACCGACCCGCACAGGCTGACCATGAACGCTGCGGCAAAGGAGAATGCCTGAGCAAATTTCTTAGTGAACATGGGATCCCCTCTTGGATCGGAGCGAACTCAAGCCAACCGAATTGGCGTCCAAGTACAAATTACCTGTGACGTTCGGTTGACCGCGTTGACTGAATAGAGAGATCTGCGACGCCGTATGTGATTTAGATCACACTGTGATCACTGCTCGCGAAGGTGGCCGCGGTCGCCGCGTCCCCTCTCCTACGGGAGAGGGGTTGGGGTGAGGGTTCGTGCGCGAAGCGCGTCTGGCCTCAAGACAGCTCCCCTCATCCGGCGGGCTGCCGCCCGCCACCTTCTCCCGGAGGGAGAAGGGAGTGGCGCCTACTGCCCGCGCTTGCCCCGAACGGCGAAGCGGACCGCTTCTTCCGCGGCGCGGAACAACGCCTGCGCCTTGGCGGCGCATTCCTTCTGCTCGGCGGCGGGGGAGGAGTTGTAGACAATACCGGCGCCCGCCTGAACGTGCATGAGGCCGTCCTTCACCACCGAGGCGCGCAGCACGATGCAAGTGTCCATCTCGCCCCCAGCGCCGAAATAGCCGATGCAGCCGGCGTAGATGCCGCGTTTGTCCTTCTCCAGTTCGTCGATGATCTGCATTGCCCGCACTTTCGGCGCGCCGGAGACGGTGCCTGCGGGAAAGCCCGCGGCGAGCGCAGTGACCCCATCGACCCCGCCGCGCAACTCGCCCTCGACGTTGGAGACGATGTGCATCACGTGGCTGTAGCATTCGATGAAAAAGCTGTCGGTGACCTTGACCGTGCCGATCTTCGCCACGCGGCCGACGTCGTTGCGGCCGAGATCGAGCAGCATGAGGTGCTCGGCGCGCTCCTTCGGATCGGCCAATAGCTCGGCCGCCAGCGCCTCGTCCTCAGTCGGGCTTTTTCCCCGCGGGCGCGTGCCGGCGATCGGGCGGATGACCACCTTGCCATCGCGCACGCGCACCAGAATTTCGGGGCTGGAGCAGACGATCTGAAAGCCGCCGAAATCGAGGAAGCAAAGATAGGGGGACGGATTGACGCGCCTCAACGCCCGATAGAGCGCAAACGCCGGCAGGTCGAAGCGGCTGGTGAACCGCTGCGACAGCACGATCTGGAACGCATCGCCCGCGGCGATGTAGTCCTTTGCGCGGGCGACCATGGCCTTGTATTCGGTTTCGGTCGTGTTCGACTGGGCTTCGCCCGCCCTGACGAGCGGATCGACGGGCGCGCCCGCCATATGATCGAGGGGCGATTCCAGCGCGTCGACGACCGCGTCCAGCCGCGCCATCGCGCTCTCGTAGGCGGCGCGGGCCGAAACGCCGGGCGCCGGGCGGACAGGAGTCACGACCGCCATTTCGTCGCGGGCGCCGTCGAACACCACCATGACAGTCGGGCGGATCAGAAGCGCCTCCGGCACGCCGATCGGGTCGGACTTGGCCGGCGCAAGGCGCTCCATGCGCCTCACCATGTCGTAGCCGAGATAGCCGAATATGCCCGCCGACATTGGCGGCAGCCCGGGCGGCATATCGATGCGCGATTCAGCAAGCAGCGCTCTCAGGGCCTCGAGCGGATCACCGGGGTAGGGGACAAAAGCGTCGGGATCGGCAAGCGCCCGGCGATTGATCTCGGCGTGATCGCCGGTCGAACGGAAGATGAGATCGGGATCGAGACCGATCATCGAATAGCGACCCCGCTGCGCGCCGCCCTCAACCGATTCCAAAAGGAACATATTCCCCGTGCGGCCGCGCGCGAGCTTGAGATAGGCCGATACTGGCGTCTCGAGGTCGGCGACCAGCGTCGTCACCGCCACCTCAGCCTCGCCGGCGACATAGGCGCTCGCGAACGCCTCGTAATCGGGCAGGGTGGTCATCGGCTTATCAGCTGCCCTCGGCGGATTGGAGAACGTCCCGATGCACGGCGACGCCAAGCGCGCGGCGCAGGGCGGCGACATATTGATCGAGCAGGCTGTCGCGGGTCGCCGTCTCGAGTTCTGAGGCCATCGCCTTCACACGGGCGTCGGCGAAATCGACCGGGGCGTCCGGTCGGCGGTGATCTTGAAGACCACCCGTCCGTCGGGCGTCGCCGCTGAGCCCGCGCCGTCCGCGGGCTGGCGGAAGATGGCGGCAACGACCGATTCCGGCATGCCGCCCTGTTCGGCGCGATGGACGTCTGTCGCCGTTTTGACTTCGGCGCCCGCGCCTTTCGCCACGTCGGCGAGGCTGCCTCCCGCGCTAATCTGCTTGACCAGATCATCCGCCTTGCCGGCGAGCGCCTTGTCGATCTCTTCGGCGCGCCATTGCTTCTCGACCTCCGGCTTCGCCTCCTCGAATGTGAGGTCGTGCGCCGGATCAATTTTGGCGATCTCAAACCAGATGTACCCGCCGTCCTTCGTGTTCAGCGCCGCTTCGTCCAGCCCCACGTCGGACGCGAATGCGGCGCGCAACAGTTCGGCCGAATCCGGCAGAGCGACCGGGGCGCCTTTCGGGTCCTGGCCCCGGGCGTCGACGGCGGCAATGGTCTGCGCGCTTAGGCCGACCGCCTTGCCGGCGTCGGCGAGCGATTTTCCCGACACCCTGAGGTCCTCGATCTTGTCGTGCATCGCCTGGATCTTGTCGCCGGCGCGAGAGGCGGAGACCTGCCGCTTCACTTCATCGGCGACCTCCGCATATGGCTTGACCGTGGACGGAATTATGCTTTTGACGCGGACGATCACTGGACCAAACTGGCTCTTCAGCACCCCGCTGACGCCCCCTTGGGGCAAGGCGAAGACGGCGTTGGCCTCGGTCTGGTCAAGCATAGCGTCCTTGGTCGTCTCGCCGATATCGGTGTCTTCGGCTTTAAGGCCTCGCTCTTTGACGAGATCGTCGAAGCTCGTCCCGGCCTTGTGCTTCGCCTCAGCCGCGGCGGCGTCGGCGTCATTGGGAAACAGGATCTGCTGAAGATCGCGCTTCTCGGGCGCGCCGAACTTGGGATCTTTGCCGGCGACCTTCTGATAGGCGGCCTCCGCGTCGGCGTCGCTCACTTCAGCCGGATTGGCGATGGTGTCGGGCTCCAGCGCCAGAATGGTCATACCCCTATATTCGGGCGCGCGGTAGCTCGACTTCCGATCATTGAAGAAGGTCTTGAGCGCATCCTCTGAGGCTGCTGGAATGTCGCCGGCCCCAGAAGCGGGCAGGAGGAAATAATCAACCGACCGGGTCTGGCCCTGGGTGTCGGCTTCCGCTGTGATCTCGGCCTTGGGCGCGGCGACCCCGGTCGCCAGGGCGGATACGATGAACTGCCTCAACACCTGCTTGCGCAACTCCGAGATGAAACCGCGCTCGTTCATATCCATGTCACGCAGCGCCCCCGCGAAGCGGTTGGGATCGAATGCGCCGGACTTGTCACGGAAGTTCGGATTCGAGGTGATGACCTCGCGCAGTGCGTCATCGGAAATGTTTAGGCCGAGCTTGTGCGCCTCTTCATCGACGGCCGCTTCGCTCAGCAATTGCTGCAGGACGCTCCGATCGAGGCCGATCTGGCGCGCCTCCTCATTGGTGAAGGGGCGCCGCAGCCGACGCTGATATTGCTGGATCGCTCGATCGTAGGCGACGCGGTATTCCTGCGCGGAGATCTTGGCTCCCCCGACCGACGCGACCGTCGATGAGGTGAACCCGCGCAGCATGTCGCCCACGCCCCAGACGACGAAGCTGACAATGATGAGCCCCATGACCATGGTCATGATCGCCTTGCCGACGACACCCTGGGAGGCATTGCGTATCGATTCGAGCATTTGGCCCTATCCGCCTTTCGTTTTTCCGGTCCGCGAGCGGGCCTTCTAGCCGCGCTTGCAAGCTTTGCATAGCGAAAGCGCGATGATAACAACCGCGCCGACCCAAGATGCGGAGAGGCCTGAATGACACCCGACGTGCGGCCGCTGGTCGCCGGCAACTGGAAGATGAACGGCCTGTCCGGATCCTTGGCCGAGATCGACGCCATACGGCGGGCGGCGGACTCAGGCGATTCCGGTTCCGCCGAGCTGCTCATCTGCCCGCCGGCGACCCTGATCGCGCAAGCCGCCTGGAGGATCAAAGGCGGCGAGCTCAGCCTCGGGGGTCAGGATTGTTATAGCGAGCCGAGCGGCGCTTTCACTGGCGACATTTCTGCCGCGATGCTCAAGGACGCAGGCGCGAGCTACGTCATTGTCGGGCACTCCGAGCGTCGAAACTATCACCATGAGACCGACGAACTCGTCCGGGCCAAGGCGGAAGCGGCGCTGAAAGCCGGCCTCACTCCCATTATCTGTGTCGGCGAGACGCAAGCAGAGCGCGAAGCAGGCCGGCAAGCTGCTGTGGTCCTTCGGCAATTGCGAGGCTCGCTGCCTCCCGAGGCGAGCAGCGAGACGGTCGTCGTCGCCTACGAACCGATATGGGCGATCGGCACCGGCGTCACGCCGACGCGAAAGGACATCGCCGGCGTGCACAATGGGATTCGGGCGCTGCTCGCCGACATGTTTGGGCCGCCGTGCGCCAAAATTCGCCTTCTCTATGGCGGATCGGTCAAGCCGACCAATTGCGAGGAGCTTTTGACCCTCGACAATGTCGACGGCGCACTGGTCGGCGGCGCAAGCCTGAAAGCGACGGAATTTCTGGCGATCGCGGCCGCCTATCGCTGACAGGGCTATAGATCTTCAGCCTGCGTCGCCACCTATCCGTTCGGCGAGCCACAGCTGGATCTTCTCAGTCCCTCTTGAACTTGATGAGATCCTGAAACACGAGTGCGTTAGGCGCTTGGATGAGGCGGCCGCCCTCGCCAATCTTGCCAACTTCGATCGGAGCAAACCCGAGCTCTTCGGCCAAGCTGGCGACCTTTGCGCTCGCGTCCTCATGATCGCTCGAAATAAACACGACGCGCTTTCCCCCAGCGAGAACAGGGCTGGAAAGAGCCTGCCAAGTGAGCTGGTTGAACGCCTTCACCAATTTCGCGCCGGGGACGCGGTCAGCGTTGACTTCTGATGACAGACGACCGTTCAGTTCGGCCTCCTGCACGTCAGCGGGCAGCATGAAGGCGTTGGTCACATCGATAACTATTTTGCCAGTCCAGTCAGGCTTTACCGATCCGACGTCCTTGAAGTTGAGAAACGGGACCGCGATGAAGATGATGTCAGCCTTGAGGGCTTCATCGAGCGACCTTTGCCGCGACTGTCTCACCAAGTTTCTTGACAATCGGCTTGACTGCTTCCGCCCCTGCTGTTTGCGAGAGCGACCTCCAGTCTCGCCTTGGCGAAGTATGTGGCTAGGGTTTTTCCGACGTTTCCGGTTCCGACGATGCTGCAGGTCATAAGGCGCCTCCATTCATTGCTGGATCGTGGATCGAGTCCGCGGTCTTCAGTGGGATTCCGGCTGCAGCGTCGGCGGTAGGTTCAGATTGTCGACACCGAGCCTCCACCGACGCGCAAGTTGACGCCGTTGATGTAGTCCGCCGCCTCGGAAGCCAGGAAGACGACCGCCGCCGCCACGTCCTCGGGACGGCCCGGCCGGCCAACATTGATGCCGGGCCGAAACGCCTTCAGGAAGTGCGTCATCAGGTCCTCGGGCGCGACGCCTTGCGAACCCTCGAGCTGCGCAAGGACCTCGCGGACGATCGGCGTATCCACGTAGGCGGGCGACACGGTGTTGGTGCGGATGCCCTGTTCGCCATAGGCCTTGGCGACGGTGCGGCTGAGCGCGTTCAGGGCGGCCTTGGCGGCGTTGTAGTCGGCCGCGACCGGATCCGGCTGCTCGCCGCTTTCGGAAGATATGTTGATGATGCGGCCCCAACCGGCCTCGATCATTCCTGGCGCGACGGCACGGATCGCGCGGGCCGCCGAGACGACGTTGAGGTCGAATGTCCCGATCCAGTCCTTGTCCGGAATGCGGTCGAGCGGACGGAAGAGTTCGCCGTTCGAACTCGCCAGGCCGCCGGCGTTGTTGACCAGGATGTCAATCCGGCCGAAGCGCGAACGAACCGCGGCCATCGCCTTCTCGACGCTGTCGGCGTCCGTCACGTCGCAGCCTACGGTGAGCGCGCCGTCGCCAAGGCTCGCCACGACCCGGTCGAGCACCTCGACCCGCCGCGCGAGAAGGGCGACTTTCGCGCCCTCACGGTGCAGCGCGCGGACGATGGCTTCCCCGATGCCCTGACTGGCGCCCGTCACGACGGCGACCTTGCCCTCAAGATTGGTCTGCATCTTGTTGTCTCCATAGGCCGCACCGGACTTTGTGGCTGCCGGCTATCGGCGCAGCGTTGAATGTCCGCGCCCAGGTCATCTGTGCTCTGAAGCCGCTTCGCAAAGGCCGCATCTAGGACCGACAGTCGGTCCTAGATGGAAGGGGTGAGCGGGGCGCCTGGGTTCCGTTCCCAGATTGGCGCCGGAGTGAACAGGTCGGTGATGAAGTCCACGAACGCGCGAACCTTCTGCGACAAGTGCCGAGAGGAGGGATAGAGGACCCACAGACCCGCGCTGTCGGTCGGCGCGTGGTCCTGGAGAACGGCGCAAAGGCGCCCTGTCGCGAGGGCTGGGGCCGCGAGATAGGCATGGACCTGGACTAAGCCCACGCCCGCGACCGCGGCGTCGATGGCGGCTTCCGCGCTGTTCAGCCGAAGGGGCCCGCCAACCGCGAGTTCAACAGTGCGCCGATCCGAGCCGTCAGCCGCGAACCGCCATGGCCATGCTCGCGCGCTGGGTCCTGCCACGAAAGTGATGCAACGGTGACGCGCGAGATCCTTCGGGCGCTCCGGCGTCCCCATCTCGGCCAGATAGGCGGGAGAAGCACAGACCACCGCGGGCACGGCGACGAGCCGTCGTCCTACCAGACTCGAAATCGCCGACGTCGCCGATGCGGACCACCGCATCATAGCCTTCCCCCACCAGATCGACGAAGCGATTGTTCAGCGTTGCGACCAATTCCAGTTCCGGGTGGCTGCGGAGAAAATCGGTGAGCGCCGGCGCCACATAGAGGCGCCCGAGCGCCACCGGCAGGTCGACCGCGAGGCGTCCTCGAAGCGATTGGCTTCGCTGCGACATGGCTGCTTCGGCCTCATCAAGGTCAGCCAGGACGCGGGCGCACCGCTCGTAGTACGCGCGCCCGTCGTCGGTGAGCGTAAGGGCGCGCGTGGTGCGCTGGAAGAGGCGAACGCCGAGATGGCTTTCGAGGCGGCCCACGCTTTTGCTGACGGCTGAGCCATTGACGCCGATCGCCGCCGCGGCCCCCGCAAAGGTCCCGGCGTCCGCCGCGCGCATGAAGGCGATGATGCTGGTCAAACGGTCCATTTGCTCCGAACTTTCCAAGCTGGATGGACGCCCCCCTTGCGCCGTGTTAGGAGCGCGCCATCTTTGGAGGAGGCTGGGCCCCGGGCCCGGCGCCCCGTCTGTCCGAGACCTTCATGCAATCCGTTCTCATCGTCATTCATATTCTGATCGTCATCGCGCTGATCGGGGTCGTCCTCTTGCAGCGCTCCGAGGGCGGCGCGCTCGGGGCAGGCGGGGGAACCGGCAGTTTCATGACCGGGCGCGGGCAAGCGAATGCGCTTTCGCGGGCCACCGCCATCCTGGGCGCACTGTACTTCGCCACCGCGCTCTTGATGTCGATCCTCTCCAGTTGGAGCCGCGCGCCCCATTCGATCCTCGAAAAGGGACCGGCGCCGGCGGGGCAGACCGCGCCAACTCCGATTTCGCCGGGTAATCTTCTCGATCAGCTCAAGAAGATGGAAGGCCAGTCGAGCGCGCCTCCAGCGCGCACGCCTCCTGCCACGCCCGCGCCGACTGCTCCTTCCGCGCCGGCGCCGAAGCCCTAACGAACGTGGCCCAAAGCCGGCGCCGGAGGTCCGCAAATCCTTGCCTTCGTTCCGCGACGAGCGCCGCGTTCGCCACAACGCCGTTCAGATGTTCGATCTCGTCGCCGACATCGAGCGCTATCCGGAATTCGTTCCATTGTGCAAAGCACTGCGAGTGCGTAGCCGGAAATCGGAGGTCGACGGCCGCGAGATGCTCGTCGCCGACATGACGGTGGGCTACAAGCTTATTCGCGAGACGTTCACGAGCCGGGTCGCGCTCAACAAGCCGAGTCTCAAAGTGCGGGTCGAATATATCGATGGGCCGTTCAGCCGGCTCGGAAACATCTGGACCTTCAAGGACGACCCCGAAGGCGAGGGCTCGCGGGTCTGCTTCTTCATCGACTACGAGTTCAAGAGCCGGACACTCGGCGTGCTGATGGGCTCGATGTTCGACGCGGCGTTCCGCAAGTTCGCCAGCGCTTTCGAGCGCCGCGCCGACGTAATCTACGGACGGGCCTAGCGCTCGGGCGCCATCCGTTCTCGGTCACTGTTTCGGAGAGGGCGCAGGAATCGAACTGTTCGGTTCGCCCTTGATCGCGCCGGCGAGAGGCGCCTCATGGTGTTCCGTTGTATCTTCCGTCACTTTGGTCAAAGAATCCGGATTGATGACCACCTTGCGAATCCTTGGCCCGGACCACGAAGGACGAGGGCATGATGGTGATATCGGTGAATCCCGACTTGGCGAGATCATCGCGCAGTTTCTGACTGAGATGCCCTGGGCTTTCGCCGTTCGGCGCGGTGTTCTGAGCCGTGTCCATCGCCGCGAGCGCCGAGCCGGCAAATCCACAGCCCAGAACGAGAACAAACAGAGTCCTGGCAGAGGCATTCATCGGTGTTCATCTCCGAGTCGCCGCCCAGCGCATGGGTCAACGGCGCAAGGGACCCGCTCGTTCCATCCAGCGAGATGAACTTTTTCCGCCTGTCCAGACTGGATCAAAGGCGGATCGCCGCCTCCAGCAAATCGAGACCGACCCGAACCGAAGCGAGCCGCACGGCCTCGCGACCGATGTCGCCGAACCGCTCCTCACGCGCGACCGTCGGCCTTCCACGCCGGGCGCAGGCGAAATGGACGAGGCCGACCGGCTTCGCCGCCGTCCCGCCGTCCGGCCCGGCAATTCCTGTGACGCTGACCGCCACCTCGGCGCGCGAAGCGCGAAGCGCGCCCTCCGCCATCGCGACCGCCGTCTCATCGCTCACCGCGCCGTGCTTCACAAGCGTCTCAGCCGGTACGCTGAGCAGCTCCTGCTTGGCCGCGTTGGAATAGACGACGAAGCCGCGCTCGAGCACGTTGGACGAGCCGGGAATTTCCGTCAAAAGCCCGGCAATGAGGCCGCCGGTGCAGGATTCCGCCGTCGCAGCCATGAGGCCGGCGGCCCGGTAGCGGGCGACGAGCTCGCCGGCGCGGGTGATGAGGTCTGGGGAAAACATTCGAGGCTCTGGCGAGGCTACGCGATCTGGAGCGAATTGCGAAACCGCGCGGTTAAGGACGCGAGCAAATTCTCGCGAGGGGCGCGCCGGAGGGCCGCCTGGACGTTGGCCGACACTCTGGCGCGCCGGCTCAGAACTCCACCCGCACGCCGATCGTAGGCGCGAAGTTGACGCGGTAGAGATAGCCGCTCGCTAATCCCCCAGTCACTTGCGACCAGAGGAAGCCAGCGTAAGTCTCGACGCGCTTTGACGGGCGATAGTCGATCATGCCGGAGAAGGCGTTGAGGGCGCCGCGGCAGCTTGACGCGGACAGGCCGCCGTCCGTGCACGGGCTCGTGTTGAAGTCGTTCTGGTAATAGTGATAGTAAGCGCCGGCGATGTCGACGTCGTCCCGGATAGCGTATTTTACGCCCGTCCAGAAGACCCGCAGGATTTTGTGTTCGGTAAAAGCCGTCGAATTCACAAAACCGGCTGGGACCGGATAGCTGCCGATGGCCGTAAGGCCGTCGGGGTAGGCGTCGCTTGGATTGGCGAACAAAATATATTCCCATCCCGAGTAGAGCGCCACCTTGTCGAATGTATATCTCACCCCCAAAATACCGCTGGTATTGTTGGAGAGCGTCGCCTTCAGCGCGTTGGCGCTGACTCCCGGAGGAAGCGGAAATTGGCCGAAATTGGATAGCGCGACTGCGTCCTTGTTCTTCTCGCCCTCCATGCCGAATGAGAAGGGGCCGAAGTCTCCCGTCATCCCGAGCGAAAACGCGCCGTTCGAGCCGTTGCCCTGATCGAAACCGCCGAACTGATAAAGCGCCGCGAAATGAAATGGCCCGACGCCGATGCGATATTTGAGCGAAGTGTTGTAGCGGGCGGTCTCGGTGTCTCCGCCGCCCGCGGCGGTGTTTGAAACGCCGATTATGGAAAAGCTTGCCGCCGCGCCCATCGGGTCAAAGCGCGCCGCGCCGTCCACGATAAGGGAGTTTTGTCGCCCCGCGGTCAGCTCCCCATAAGTCGGATGGCTGAACCCGAGATACGCCTCAGTGTTGAAGAGCTGACCCGCCCGGCTCGAGTCGCCGTTTGCGGTTTGCGCGTCAAGCGGAGTCGTATTGTTTTGAACGAGCGATTTGGGTCCGTTGGCTCGCTGCAAGGTATAGGGATCAAAGCCGTTCTCGAACTTGAAGACGAGCGACCAGTCCGAAACGATGGGCTCGACGCCTTTGATGCCGATATGCGACTGTCCGAGCCCGTTGGGCACGATCGTGAAGCGGGACCCATTGCTGTTCTTTGAAATCAGCGTTTCGACCCCGTTGGGATAGTTGCCGTTGAATGGAACGCCGTGCAACTCGTAGCCCGCGCCGTAGTCGAGCCTTCCGTAGAACCTGATGCCGTTCCAGGCGAGCGGGCAATCATCCGGGTCCGCGACAAGGAAATCATAGAGGCTCGCGAAGCATGACGCGTCCGCGCCCGGCGTCGACACCTCCGGCAGGGCAGGGGCCGGCTGCTGGGTCGGCAGATCCGCCGCCGCCGCGCCCCCCGCCAAAAGCGCAGCCGAGGCGGAAGACAGGACCACCGGGAAGAGTCGGATGAGGTTCCGCATAAGTGGCGATTCGATCGAAAGATAACCCTTGATCGGCAGCCGCCGTCCAGACATGACAACGCCGGCAGGAAATTTGATGGTCTACACGACTTCAGAGATCGACGCTGTTGTGGTTTCGCAACCCGTATCGGCGCCGCTGACCCGGGCCGCGATCTTCCTGGTCGTGACGATAAACCCGGGCGCGGACAATCGCGCCGCTGTACGATCGTTCTGCGCCGACTTTGCGGGCCTGGTCCGCGCGGTTGAATTTCGCGATCTCGAAGCCGGCCTCTCCTGCGTGATGGGAATCGGGTCCGATGCGTGGGACCCGCTGTTCGGGAGCCCACGCCCGGCCGAGCTTCACCCGTTCCGCGAGTTCCGGTCCGGCCCGCGCCACGCGGTCGCGACCCCCGGGGACCTGCTGTTCCATATCCGCGCCAAGCGGATGGACCTGTGCTTCGAGATCGCCGCGCAGATCATGGGGCGGCTAGGGGAAGCGGTCACGGCGGTCGACGAGGTGCACGGCTTTCGCTACTTCGACGACCGCGACCTTTTGGGCTTCGTCGACGGCACCGAGAACCCGCGCGGGCAAGCGGTGATCGACGCCGCGCTCATCGGCGCGGAGGATGCCGCGTTCGTCGGCGGCAGCTATGTGATCACGCAGAAGTACCTCCATGACCTTGCCGGATGGAACGCGCTGTCCACCGAGACGCAGGAGCGCATCATCGGCCGCACCAAGCTTGCCGATATCGAACTGGACGACTCGATCAAGCCGGCCTCTGCGCATAATGCGCTGACCACGATCAGCGAGAACGGGCAAGAATTTCAGATCGTCCGCGACAATATGCCGTTCGGCCAGGTCGGAAGCGGCGAATACGGCACCTACTTCATCGGATATTGCCGAACGCCGCGGGTGACGGAGCAGATGATCGAGAACATGTTCGTTGGCAAGCCCCCCGGCAATTATGATCGGCTGCTCGACTTCAGCCGCGCAGTGACCGGAACCCTGTTTTTCGTGCCGTCCGCGACCTTCCTGGACTCGCTCGCCGACGACGCCTCCGCTCCGGCCACGCCCGTTGCGAAACCAACGGCTGAACCGTCGCCGTCAGCGACCGCGGCGTCGGATGGTTCGCTTGGAATCGGCTCCCTCAAAGGAGAAAAAGGGCCATGAATAATCTTCACCGCGAGCTTGCCCCGATTTCCGATGCGGCATGGGCGCAAATCGAAGAGGAGGCAAAGCGCACGCTGAAGCGCTACTTGGCCGGGCGGCGCGTGGTCGACGTCGAGGGGCCAGGCGGCGCCGGTTTTTCCGCAATCGGAACTGGTCATCTCAAGATAATCGATGCGCCGGGCGAGGGCGTGCTTGCGCGACAGCGCGAGGTCAAGCCTTTGGTCGAACTCAAGGTCCCCTTCGACCTCGATCGGCAGCAGATCGATGACGTCGAGCGGGGCTC
Source organism: uncultured Alphaproteobacteria bacterium (assembly GCA_963813555.1). GTDB lineage: Bacteria > Pseudomonadota > Alphaproteobacteria > Rhizobiales > Beijerinckiaceae > Roseiarcus. The sequence continues at coordinate 37,772 of CAWEZX010000008.1, forward strand.
GAACAACTCGGACTGGCAGCCGGCCAAGGACGCGGCGCAGAAGATCGCTTATGCCGAGGACCGCGCCATCTTCGAAGGCTATTCCGCGGCGGCCATCGACGGCATCAGGCAGGGGACCAGCAATCCGATCATGACGCTGCCCGCCGACGTGCGACAGTATCCGGATGCGATCGCGCAAACGTTGAGCCAACTTCGTCTCGTCGGCGTCAACGGGCCGTATTCGGTCGTGCTCGGGGCCGACGCCTACACCGCCCTCTCTGAGACCGTCGACAACGGCTACCCGGTGCTGGAGCACGTCAAGAAGCTCGTCAAAGACGAGATCATCTGGGCCCCGGCCATCGACGGCGCCTTCGTGCTCACCACCCGCGGCGGCGATTTCGACCTGCACCTCGGGCAGGACGTCTCGATCGGCTATTTGGGTCACACCGACAGCGTGGTGCGCCTCTACCTTCAGGAGACGCTGACGTTCCTCATGCTGACCTCCGAAGCCGCGGTCGCGTTGGCTGCGCCCGGGGCGAAGCCAACCACCTGATCCTGGAAATCGGGCCACTATGGATACGGCCTACATATCGGCCTTTGCCGCGCTGGCCGGGACCGCCATCGGCGGCCTCGCATCGTTCGCAACCTCTTGGGTGACGCAACAGGCGCAAACCCGGGCCCAGCGGCGCGCCGCCGAGAGGGACTCCCGAGCTGCGTTGTTTGGCAGGTTTCTGGACGAGGCGGCGAAGTTATATTCCGATGCTCTGCAAACCAGCCGGGACGACGTGACCGGCCTCATTGGAATTTACGCGCTGACCAACCGGATACGCCTTCTATCGACGCCGGAAGTCGTGGAGGCCGCCGACACCGTGGTTCGCATCATTGTCGATACCTATCTCGCACCGAACATCACCTTGCATGAGATGCGAACGAATTGGATCGACAAACACGTCGATCCGCTGCGGGATTTTAGCGAGGCTTGCCGAAAAGAGCTGCAGGCGTTTTGACGTCCGTGGCGGCGCCAGGATGAGCTCCATATCCGTCAGATTGCGTTGGTCCGAAAAAAGATGCTATCCGCAGATCTGCAATGGGATTCTGCATCGAACGCGTTGGTCAAGGCGAATTGCGGGACCTTTGAGGCGATGCTGAATTTAGGCGGCCCAACGGCGAATTAGAGCGGAATCCGATCATCCTGTATCGTCCTGATAACCACAGGATTTGAAGTAATTTATACATACCGAGGGCTCGAAGATTTCGGCGCAGGTTTCGAGGGCGCGCATCAGACCCGCGACGGTCCGCTCGGCGATTTTGCGCAGGAAGGCCTTGAGCTTGGAGAAGGCTTTTTCGATAGGGTTCATATCGGGACTGTAGGCTGGAAGATATCGCAACTGCGCGCCCGCCGCCTTGATCAGTTGCTCGACCCGCGGCCCCTTGTGAGCGGGGAGATTGTCCATGACGACGGTCTCGCCGGGCGAGAGCGTGGGGACGAGGCATGTCTCCACCCAATCCTCGAACAGGGCGGCGTTGATCGGTCCGTCGAAAGTCCTTGCCGCCGTCAGGCCGCGAAGGCGAAGGCCGGCGACCAAAGTCACCGTTTTGTAGTGACTGTGCGGGATGGCCGACCGCAACCGGCGCCCGCGCCGGCAACGTCCGCTTTTGCGCGCGAGATTTGTGGAGGCTCCGGTCTCGTCAATGAAAACGAGTTTCGTCGGATCGAGATCGAGCTGTCCCGCGAACCATTCCCGGCGTCGATTTTGCACGTCCGCGCGTTGTTGTTCCTCGGCATGCGCCGTTTTTTTAAAGGTGATCTGGTGACGGTCGAAGAAACGCCACAGCACGGAGACCGCAAAGCGCTCGCCGCTATTGGCGATCAGCTGCTCCCGGATCTCGAGCAGCGTTATGTCCGGCCTGCGCCGGATCAGGCCCAACAGATAGTCGCGATGCGCCTCGATTTGGCGGGAGCGGCGGTCGCCGCCGGAAGGCGCCGGCCAAATCTCGCCCGTGGTATTGAACCGCTTTACCCAGCGCACCGCGCTCGCCACGCTCACTTTGAAACGCGCGGCCGCCTGATTGCGCGACAACCCGCCCAAGACCACCGCCTCGACCACGCGCTCGCGAAGATCGTTGGAAAGACCCATCCCCCGCCGTCCCCATTCTCGCAGTGAATGAGGAAGCAGAAATTAACCGATTCGGGAATCCCCCCGCCGATTTAATCCGTTCGGATACTGCTCTAAATATGAAGGTCAGAACATTAGCGATCGGCGGCTTGGCTGCCGCTATTTTCGTGAGCGCGATCGGAGCGGCGGTTTTTTATTTGCGCTTAGGGTTAGATAGACCGATTCTAACCTTAGAAGGTGCGTCACATCGCCCCCTTTGGGACGCGCTCTCATGTCGGGCGCGGCTATACTGGCAAAAGGCGGAGGGCGAGGTCTCTGGGATTTCAATGACAGAGCTTTGGGAAATGACGCTCCCTGGAACGGGGTTCCACTGTACGGACGGGACCAGCCTAGCAGCCTGTCGGACTGCGCTCATTTTGGCTGACGATCGCGTGGATTGTCGCGGTTTGGATGTGGGTGGTAGTCCGATCGAGCTTTTCGGTGGCTTCGACTGAGCCTTGGGGAGCCTTGACAAGCCTCTGCCTAGGGCTGGTCGGCGCGCCTCGTGCGCGTTCGGCCTTTGTCAGGCGGGGCTGAGCGTGAACATTCGCTTCAGATTCCAAGCCATGGTCACGAGAGTCCACTCGCCGCGCACTTTTTCGAGCCCACGCAGGGAAAATTGACGGAATCCGAGCACGGATTTGATGATGCCGAACACGGGTTCCGGCGTCTGTTTGCGCAAGGCGTAGAGCGCGCGGCCTTCCGGCGTCTTCAGTTTATGGGCCATCGCCTGGACCGGCGTCGGTTGTTCCGGGGCTGCCGGCGTCGGCGCGAAGCGCACGCTCAGCGGCGGATGATGCGGCTGGCGGCCCATCGCAATCACCGGCTCGACGCCCGCCCTTGCACAGGCGTCCACATTGCCCGCGCTGAAATAGCCGGCGTCCGCCAGCAGATGTTCGACCTTCCCCAAATTCTCGGGCAACGCGCCGATCTTCTCCAGTATGGGCTCGACTTGGCCCTTGTCGTTGGGCGCCTGGACCACGTCGATCGCCACCACCAGCAGGCTGCCCGTCGCCACCGCGGCTTGCGCGTTGTAGCTTTGTTCGAAACCACCGCCAGCCGCCGGCATGATGCGGGAGTCCTCGTCGGTCAGATTGACCTGATCACTCGGTCGCGGTCCTTCGGCCGGAGGTTGCGGCGGCTTGCCGCCCGGCTTCTTTCCCGTCGCCGCGGTCTTGGCCTCGCGCGCCGCCATTTTGGCCTCGTGCTCCGCCATCTCGCGCGCATGACGCTCCTTGGCCCGAACCTCGATCTTCGCCCGCGCTTCGGCGATCTTACGAAGACGCTCCTCGCGCCGCGCCAATTCGTCGGGGATCGACATGCCGTCGGGAACGTCCGCCGCGTCAGCCGCTTCGGCTTTGGTCATCAGGTCGGCGACCTCGGCCTTCAATTGCGCCTCGATCTTGCCTGCGTGTTCATGGGAAAGCGCGCTGTGCCGGCTTGCGTTGGCATGGATCTTCGTCCCGTCCAGGCCGATCGTCCCCATCTCCAGCACCCCCATCTCGCGGGCGAGTTGAAGAACGTCCACGAACAGCTTCTCGATCTCTTTCAAGAAGCGCCGCCGAAACGTCGCGATCGTGTCGTGGTCGGGATGATCGTTCGCGGCGATGAAACGAAACGCCACCGAGTTGTAGGTCGCCCGCTCCAGCTTGCGGCTGGAGAACACCCCCGTCGCATAGCCGTAAACCAGAAGCCCCAACACCATCCTGGGATGATACGAAGCCGAACCCGAGCCCCGATAGTCCCGGCTCATCCTGCCGAGATCCAGCCCGTCGACCACTTCGACAATGAACCGAGCCAGATGTTTCTCCGGCAGCCACTCGTCAACCGAAGGCGGAAGCAGATATCCCGTCTCTCGGTCGATCGTACGAAAATTGTCCATGTGACCCGGTTCGTGGCGCAAGGAGAATCAACGCCGTCATTGTACCTCGCCAAACACCGCAGGTCCTTCCAGAACCCACGTCGTTCATTTAAGTCCGACAGGCTGCTAGAGGCGAGCGTCCGATTTAGCACAGTCGCCAGCGAAGACGATCGTAAAGCAGGGGAGCTCATCTTTCGCGAACGATGCAGTGTGTGCCACGGCGTTGATGGATCGGGTGGGTCGTCTGCGCCAGCGCTCACCAGATCGCAATACACTCATGGCGATAGCGATCTAACCATCTACAAGACATTGAGAGACGGTATTCCGGGCACGGCTATGCAGAGCGTGGGCCTCACGCTACTCGAGCGACTGCAGGTCATAGCTCACCTCAGATCACTACAGAGCCAAACATCGGAGAAACACGACCCAGAGGCGTCGCGCCTGGCTATTCAGGTTAGCGGCGAACGCCTGCTCGCGGCCGGAACCAATCCGGAGGATTGGCTGATGTATTCCGGCTCTTACAATGGATGGCGTCACACAACGCTTGCCGAAATTACTCCTGCGAACGTGGCTCAACTGAACATGCGCTGGGTCAGACAATTTAACATCGGAGATCAGGACATGGATGCGAACATCGAAGCCACGCCGCTGGTGATCGACGGAGCTATATTCATGGTTGTGGACCCCGGTCATGTTTTTGCTTTGGATACGAAGACCGGCGCAGTCATTTGGGAGTACAGACGGCCCATTCCGTCTCGGTTACCGATAGAATACCCGGTAAACCGAGGGCTCGCTGTGAAAGGCGGCGCCCTTTTTTTCGGCAGCTTGGACGGGTATTTAGTCGCGATCAATGCGAACAACGGAAAGGTTATTTGGCAAACATTGGTGGCGAACCCCGCCGATGGCTACACGATTACCGTGGCCCCTCTTGTCGTAAATCATTCTGTGGTGGTCGGAACGACGGGAGGTGAGTTCGAAGCTCGCGGGTTTCTTGCTGCCTACGACGTTTCGACGGGCCGACAGCAGTGGAAATTCGACACGATTCCGGGCCCCAATGAATTCGGGCACGAAACTTGGGAGAATGACGCATGGAAATGGGGTGGCGGTGCGACGTGGATCACCGGGAGCTACGATCCATCCACCGATTTGCTCTATTGGGGCGTCGGCAATCCTAGTCCGGAGTACTCGGGGGACGTGCGCCCTGGCGATAACCTGTTCACCGATAGCGTGATCGCTTTGCACGCAACCACCGGCAAATTGGGATGGCATTTCCAGTTTACCCCTCATGACGAACTAGCTAAATCGGGATTTAGCACAGACGCCGGTTCTTGCAGATCTCCTGATCAAAGGTGTCGCCCGTAAGGTGATCTGCTGGCCGAACAGAAATGGATTCTATTACGTCCTCGACCGGGTTACAGGAGAGTTCTTGGCAGGGACTCCCTTCGTTGACGTCACTTGGGCCAAGGGACTTACCCCGACCGGGCGGCCGATTTTGGCGAGTGGTTCCCAGATCTCGGCCGAAGGGCGTCGTATACGCCCCGGGGGTGAAGGTGGGACGAACTGGCAAAACCCTGCCTTCGATCCAAATCGGTCATCTATTTTCATTCCTGCGACCGAGAGCAGCTCAGTCTTCACCAAACTCCCTGCCGACAGAGCGGCGCACGTAGAGCCTCGAAATCACCAAAATTTTGTTGGCAGCGGTTCCAGCGAACTAGGGCCGCAAACCCGCGAAGTCCTCGCGCTCGATGCTGCCACCGGCGCGCGAAAATGGGCATACGTTGCGCCCTCTGGTATTGATTCCAATACTAACGCGAGGAGTGGTCTGCTCTCAACGGAGGGAGGGTTGGTGTTCGGGGCGTCGGGAGGGCTACGACGACCACCTGCCGTCCGTCGACCTGAAATGAGATCGGGGCGGACCGGGTTTTCCCGCCAAGTGAACGACCCCAGACTTCCCGTCCGGTATCGGCATCCAAGGCGAAAATGAACCGGCGGGGCGGGCGCTCTTCGAATTCGGGTTGTGATCCTCTGCCATCCGTCGTCAACAGGCCGCGGTATCATCATACCGCATTGCTGAGACAAGCCGTTTTGTTGGCGAATCCCGTGCAAGGCGGTTGACATTTCGCGCTTCTCGCGGCAGAAGCGCGCCTCCTGAAATTGAGCGGACGCATCATGTTCGGCAAAACACATTCGACCAAAACGGCCGAGGTCGAGAAGAAATGGCTGGTCATCGACGCCAAAGGCCTGGTGGTCGGGCGGCTCGCTTCGGTCATTGCGCTACGCCTGCGCGGCAAGCACAAAGCCAGCTTCACCCCCCACATCGACGACGGCGACAACGTCATCGTGGTCAACGCGGAAAAGATTGTGCTCACGGGCAGGAAGCGCGACCAGAAGGTCTATCACCATTACTCGGGCTATATCGGCGGCATCAAGGAACGCTCAGCTAAGTCGATCCTTGAGGGTCGCTTCCCCGAGCGCATCGTCGAGAAGGCGGTCGAGCGTATGCTTCCCCGCGGGCCGCTGGGCAAGAAGCAGCTCGGCAACCTTCGCGTCTACAAAGGTCCGGACCACCCGCACGCCGCGCAGTCGCCGACCGTACTCGACGTCGCCAAGCTCAACCCCAAGAACAGCCGGAGCGCTGACATCAATGGCTGAGATCCTTTCTTCGCTCGCCGACCTCAAAGGCTCGGACCTCGCGCCGACCGCCGCGGAAGCCCCCGTCCATGTTCAGAAACTGGACAAGTATGGACGCGCCTACGCGACCGGAAAGCGCAAGAACGCGGTGGCGCGCGTCTGGATCAAGCCGGGCAGGGGCCTGGCGACCGTCAACGGCAAGCCGCTCGATCAATATTTCGCCAGGCCAGTGCTGCGCATGATTCTGAGCCAGCCGCTGGTGGTCGTGAACCGCATCACCCAGTACGACCTGACGGTGACGGTGACCGGCGGCGGGTTGTCCGGGCAGGCGGGCGCGGTGCGTCACGGTCTCGCCAAGGCGCTGACCTATTTCGAGCCGGACCTCCGCCCCGCGCTTAAGAAGGAAGGCTTCCTCACCCGCGATTCGCGCGTGGTCGAGCGCAAGAAGTACGGCCACCGCAAGGCGCGCGCGAGCTTCCAGTTCTCCAAGCGCTGAGTTCGATCCGGGGCAGCTCCCCTCGCCCTCTGGGAGAGGGGTTGGGGGTGAGGGCCCGTCCCTCATCCGACCCTTCGGGCCACCTTCTCCCGCGGGGAGAAGGGAAAGGGCTCGATCGCCGGGGGATTCGCTTGAAGTTCGCACTTTCGCTCGTCATCGCCGCGGCGCTTGTCGCTCCTCCCGCTGAGGCGTTGGAGTGGCGCTGGAGCTATCAGGGCGAGGGGGTTGCGGCGTCGGGCGCATTCACGACGACCGATACGCCCAACGCCGACGGCTTCTATGAGATCACAAAGATATCCGGCGAAGCCAATGGCGTCGCCATTACGAGCCTCCAGCCGCCTGGGACGTCGATCCCGGGCAACGACGGGTATCCGGTCGACAACCTCGTCAGGGCCGACGCTCCGCGGCTCACCCTGCATGGCTTCGCTTATGCGCTTGCCGACGGAACCTACGCCAATCCTTTTTACGGCGCCCATTTCGCCAAGCCGGACACTTACGCGTTTTTCTCCGATCCCGCGCATCGCCGCACCAGCGAACCTCCAGTCGCGTTCACCGCAACGATCGTCCATTAGCGCGTCCACGGGAGGGCGCAGAACCCGCGCGCCGCGCCTTCCGCCTTGACCGTGACGGCGGTTTGTACGAAAAGCCCGCCCATGGCCGCCCGCTCGCCCATCCGACCCCGACGACGCTGAAAATGGCGTGAGTTCGCGCGCGAGCGCGACTTATCTTTCGGCTTTCGGACTTGGGTAGAGGCGATCATGACAGCAAAAATCTTTATCGACGGCGAAGCGGGGACCACCGGCCTGCAGATCAGAGACAAGCTCGCGGGCGTCTCCGGCCTAAAGCTCGTCAGCCTGCCGCCGGAAGCGCGCAAGGACGCGGCCGCCAAGCAGAAGCTCTACGGCGAAGTCGATGTCGTGATCCTTTGCCTGCCTGACGAAGCGGCGAAAGAGGCGGCGCGTCTGATCGATGCGATGGGCAAGGATGCGCCACGGGTGATCGACGCGTCATCCGCCCATCGGGTCGAGCCCGGTTGGACCTATGGCTTTCCGGAGCTTGTCGCCGGACAAGCGGAGGCCGTCGCCAAAGCGAGCAAGGTCAGCAATCCGGGCTGCCACGCCACCGGCGCGATCGCGCTCCTGCGCCCGCTTGCCGACGCAGGCTTGATCGCCAAGGACGCTCCCGTTTCGATCGGCTCGGTCAGCGGCTATTCGGGCGGCGGCAAGTCGATGATCGAGGACTATGAGGCGGGCCGGGCGCCGGCGTTCGAGCTCTACGGGCTTCAGCTCGAGCACAAGCACATGCCCGAAATCCAGCTCTATTCCGGCCTGACGGCCCGGCCGATCTTCACGCCTTCGGTCGGCGATTTCCGCCAGGGGATGCTGGTCAGCGTGCCCTTGCATCTCGACGCGCTGCCGGGCAAGCCGAAGGCCGCGGACCTTAGCGCTGTCTTCAAGAAGCACTATCGCGACCAAAAGCATTTCCACGTCAAGGACGGCGAAGACGCCACGCGCATCGAGCCGGAATTGCTGAACGGGACCAACGACATCGAGATTTACGTGTTCGCCAACGAGGCGCGCCGCCAGGCGTTGCTGGTGGCCAAATTCGACAATCTCGGCAAAGGCGCGTCGGGCGCGGCGGTGCAGAACCTCATGCTGATGCTGGGGCGATAGCTATTCGCCCAAGGAAGGGTGTCATCCTTCCGGCACGCCCGCCATACGCATGCCCTCGATAACGCGCTCGCGCTGGGCGAGATACACCGGATTGTCGCTTTGCGCGGCGGCGCGGAACCGGCGAAGCGTGAATTTCGAATTGACGGCGAGGCCGGCTTTGACCTCCTGGCGCGCCTCATCGAGGCGGCCCAGATGGGCGAGAGAGGCGGCGAGAAAAAAGAATGTCCAATGAGCGTTGCGGTTCGCGTCGATAGATTTTCTGAACCACGGCAACGCTTGCACATCTTCCCCAAGATACGCCTTCGCCTCGCCGACATCGGAGAGCCACATGTAGGTAAACGCGTCGCGCGGGCTCAGGCGCATGGCCTCCCAGAAATGAGCTTCGGTTTCCTCCGCTCGGCCGATGACGATTTTGGCCAATCCAGCGAAACCGTGCGCTCTCGCCATATTCGGGTCGAGAGCTAGCGCGCGGTCCAATTCCTCGAGGCCACGGGTGGCTCGGTTGGTCGCGCACAACAAGTAGCCCATTGCCCGGTGAGCGAGGGTATGGTTTGGCGCCAAGGTCAAAGCCCTCGCCAAGCTGGTCTCCGCCGCCGCTGCGATCGACGTCGGATCGTCCGTCATGTGGACGGTGGCGACGACCGCATCCACGGTGCCAAGGCCGACGAGCGCCTCGACGTTGCCGGGATCGGATTCGAGCGCGCGCTCAAAGAAGTCGTGCGCTTTGGCGAGCATGTCGGGACTAAAGCCGCGATTGAGAATGGCTCGCCCCCGAAAGACGAGATCCATTGAATCGGGATTGGGCGCCTGCTCCGCGCGGCGCGATTCGGCCTCAATCAGTTCGGCTTGCAGCTGATTTGCGAGGCGCGAGACGATCTCATCCTGCATGTCGAACAAGTCGGCGACAGGCTTGTCGAAGCGGTCGGCCCAAAGTTGCGAGCCGGTCTCGGCCTCGATCAATTGCACATTGAGGCGCATCCTATTTCCACCTCGCTGCACACTGCCTTCGAGCACGTAGCGCACATTGAGCTCGCGGCCGATCTGCCTCACGTCGCCGGCCTTGCCCTTATAGGTAAAGGCCGTGCTGCGGCCGATGACGAAGGCGCCGCTGATCCGCGACAGGTCGGTAGTCAGACTCTCGGTCACGCCATCGGCGAAAGAGTCCTGCTCCGAATCGCCGCCGAGATTTCGCGAAAGGCAGTACGACGATGGAGAGGCGTGGGGGGCTGGCGTCCTCGCGCCTCGCAGCGCTGTCGGCATCGGGCAGCTTTGCCGTCTGCGGTGGGTTGAAGCGTAGTCCGTCGAACCGGTAGCCCTCGCCGGGCACGGTGACGATGAGACGAGGCTGCTTGGGATCGGGCTCAATCTTGCGCCGGAGCCTTCCGATCAGCACGTCGACGCTGCGATCGAACGGCTCGAACCGCCGGTTGGCGAAGGCGTCCAACAGGCCGTCGCGGCTGATCACCCGTCCTGGCTGGGCGACGAACATCTTCAGCAGAGCGAACTCGCCCCGCGTCACCGGGATCGGCTCGCCGGACTCGCGGGCCAGCATGCAGGCGTCGAGATTGAGGACGAGGCCAGCGAAGCTCACCAGCGATGCGGCCTCCCGTGAGGGCTTGGCGGCTTCAAATCCCGGAGCCTCGCCCATGAGCGCTCTGTCCTTCAAAACTCGCGGCCAAATTACGCCGCGCTCCACGGTTTACAAGTCGTTTACCGAGCGAACATCTCCAGTTTACACCGCCGGTCCATTTTCCGCACGATTTGTACGCAATCTGCTTCAGTTCAATGGCTCCAACGGCTGACAGAGAGAGGGTGCCTGCCCCTGGCACAATGCGAGGAGGCGATAATCAACTGGAGGGAACAATGCATTACCGAAGTCTGGTTTCTTCAGCGCTCGCGCTTCTGGTCGGTTCGAACGTTATGGCTGTCGCGGCCGACCAGACGCTCAAGTTCAAATTGGTGGCGTTCACTGTCGGCGAGAAGGACGGTGAATATCATATGGTCGGAACGACCGTTTCCCCGGACGGAACGATCGGGACCAAGGACTTCTCCGTCAAGGAGGATCAAAACGGCAAGGGCGCCGGCCACAGCACGTATTATTTCCCCGACGGCTCCATCGTGGCGAACGATTCGTTCGTGGACTCGGGAACCCAAACAGGCGGCCATGTTGTCGGCAAAATCCAGATCGTTTCCGGAACAGGGGCCTATCAGGGCGCGACCGGCGGAGGCTCATTTGACGGGGATTGGGGGGACAAGAGCCAGCTCAAGGGCGCCGCCCTTTACAACATTGAATTGGGCGTGAAGAGGCCGGGAACGTAAGGCGTCACAGGCCGCCGCCAGCTGCAAATCGCTCGCCGCATTCGGCTTTCCGAAAGATGGGGCGCTCTCAGCTGTCGCGCCCCCGGCCCCTGCGACATTTTTTCGGCTTCTAAGGCAACTCCCCGCCGTCGCCGCAGGTCGGCGCCGGTGAGCAAAGCTTGGCGCGGTTGACCCCTCCGCGCCAAGCCTTTGCTGGATCAATCACCGTAACTCGACCGGCTCAATCGATAAACTGGAGGCTTCGCCATGCGCTCAACCGCCATTATGACCGCGATACTCGGCGGGTTGCTCGCCGCCTCGTCAGCGGCAGCAGGACAAGCAAAGGCAGGGTACGACGTCACGGTTCTCCAGGACGTCGGTGGCCAGGGTAGCAACGCCGTCTTTGGGATGAACGCCTTCGGGTCGGTTGTTGGAGTTTCCAGTACCGCGAGCGGCCTCGACGCGGCGCTGTGGTCGCCGTCAGGCAAGGGGACGGTGCTTCAGGACGCGGGCGGCCAGGGCGTCAGCTTCGCCTACGCGATCAACGCCTTCGGTTGGAGCGTCGGAACTTCCAATACCGCGAACGGCGGCTCGGACGCCGTTCTGTGGTCGCCGTCAGGGAAGGCCACGGTGCTCCAGGACGCGGGCGGCCAGGGCAATAGCGGAGTTTATAACGGTAGTTTCAATGGTCAGGAGATCAACAACGCCGGTTGGAGCGTCGGATATTCGCGTACCGCGAGCGGCGGCTCGGAAGCCGTGCTGTGGTCGCCGTCCGGGAAGGCGAGGGTGCTTCAGGGCGCGGACGGTGGCGCCTTGGCCATCAACGATGCCGGACAGAGCGTCGGAGTTTCTGACGCCGGGGCGGTGCTGTGGTCCCCTTCGGGGAAGGCGACGGTGCTTCAGGACGCGGGCGGCCAGGGCAGTAGCCAACCCACCGCCATCAACGCCTTCGGGCAGAGCGTCGGATATTCGCGTACCGCAAGCGGGGCCTACGAAGCGGTGCTGTGGTCGCCGTCGGGGAAGGCGACAGTGCTTCAGGACGCGGGCGGCGAGGGCTTCAGCCAACCCAACGCCATCAACGCCGCCGGGTGGAGCGTCGGATTTTCCAATGCGGCGACCGCGAGCTTCGGCCAGGACGCGGTGCTGTGGTCGCCGTCGGGGAAGGCGACGGTGCTTCAGGACGCGGGCGGCCAGGGTATTAGCGGCGCCTTCGACATTAATGACCTCGGATGGAGCGTCGGAGAGTCCTTTACCCCAGGCTTCAACAGCGACGCGGTGCTGTGGTCGCCGTCGGGCAACGTCACGGATCTTGGCACGGTGTTGGGGCCGGCGTGGAGCGATACGGAAGCCTTGGGGATCAACGATCTGGGCGACATTTTTGGGAACGGCAACTACCAGGGCGGCAGCTATGGGTTTTTGCTTACGCCCAACGGCGTCAATTCTTGGTCGCTCGCGTCCATCTCGGCCGCTCCGCTCGCCGACCCCGTTCCCGAGCCGTCGACCTGGGCGATGATGCTGGTTGGCTTCGCCGGGCTCGGTTTCGTCGGCCTCCGAAGCCGCGCCGCGAAACTCGCCTCTTAGGCGAGCTGCTTTTGGATTGAGCCGGCCGTAAGGGAACGGCTCGGGCGACAATTTGGCTCTTCAAGCGTTACCTGTTGGTCGCTGTGAATCTGGAATACGGGAGAGGTCCCGTGGCGGCTCTGAAGGCGTCGTGGCCGAGCTTGACCCGGCCATCCACGTGTTCGGCGCGTCGGAATGGCGGCAGTCGGCCTGCAATGACAGAAAAGCTTTGATCCCTGCGGGCCTTTGCTGCCGGTGGAAGCGATGCTGGACTCGTCTTCGAAGCGGTGTGGCGTGGATGGCCGGGACAAACCCGGCCATGGCGCCTTCGGCTCGGAGAGCCCCAGCCGCAACAAGGCCTACCAGGTGACGCTATAAGAGCCGACAATTTGGCTCTTATAGCGTTAGTTGTTGGTATGGGCCGATTCCGATGGCGCTCTTGATCCAGTTTTGTGGCGTGATTTGTCGATCCCAGGCTTCGAGGGCGCGCCGCCAGCCGAGATAATTTGGCAGGTTCTTGGTGGCGACGCCGTTGAAGCGATTGAGCCATTGCTTGAGACGGCTGTGGTAGGCGTTGACGTTGTTGATATGCAGGTGGGGCGCCGCGGGGACAGGCTTTCCCGGGGAAGGAACGGCGTGAAAGGGGATGTTGGCCTGGCGGGCGAAGGAGGCCAGCGGTTTGCCGCCATCGCCGATCAAGTGATTTGCGGACGTAACGACACCGGTCAGGACGGCGGCGATCGAAGCGCTGTCGTCGTTTGGCAGAACGGCGTCGAAAGTTGCGCCCTTTCGGTCGCGGGCGACGAGCACGGGAATGTTGTCCTGATAGGGGCCCGGATGACGGGCCGTTCCGCCGCGTTTGCGAGCCTTGCGAGGCAGATCGGACCACCGCCCCTTGAAAGATTTCAAGGATGAAGGTTTCATCCGCTTCGACGATTCCGCTCAGCTTTTGCGGCTTGTCCGCGGCGGGAGCGCCCAAAAACCGGTGACGCCAGCGGAAAGCCGTCGTCGGATGCACGCCGCAAAGCGCGGCCGTCTTCACCAGGCTTTTGCCTTCGATCATCGCCTGCGCGTGATCGAGCCAACGCTCTTTCTTGCGCAGATGCGCCATTGGGCTTTTGCTCAGGGCGTTGAAGGTGCGTCCGCAAGCCTTGCAGCGGAACCGCGCCAGTCCGCGCGAGCGTCCCCAGGCCACGATTTCGCGACCCGCGCAATGCGGACACCCTCGACTTTCCACCCGCTCATGGCCTGTTACGCCCAACGCGTCCGGCCGACGGCGAGCCTTCAAGGCCTTGTTCTTCGCGGCCGCCGTCAGCATCGCAGTTTTCGGACCCACCCCCTCCGCCGTCGTCAGAGCCGCGAGCGCCGCCCGCCGCTGATCCTCGTTCAATCGAACGATCCCCGACAGCCAAGTCGAAAACTCCTCACCCTTCATCGAACAATCTCCAACCCCACCCCCACCATAACCCAAATCAACAACTAACGCTATAAGAGCCGACAATTGTTTGCGGAAATTCAGAAATTAGGTTAAGCTTGCCCCATGAACAATCCTGCCCTTGCCTCATGCCGAGACCGCGGGCGTCCGTTCCGGCGCTTCGAACGCCAGACAAGGCGCGAGAAAAAATTTTCCTCGCTTCATGCCTCGTAACCCATTGATAAGTCTCGATTCGGACGAGAGAATCCAAGGAAATCCAAGGGGGGAGCGGGAGGGGGGCATGAGACTATATGTAGACACGCCACACTTTTACCACATTGTTTGAAGGGCGTTTTGCCGTGTATGACGCAGGATATTTACTCGCTTATGCTATGCTGCGATAGGTAATTGTTAGGACACACAAGATTTAGAACGTATATATAAGAATGCGCTGAGCGCTAATATTGGATGAACGCTTGGTCGGACGCTTGCAAACAGCATATAGCGGTTTCGCCCTCGCAAGCTCGGGATGGGCGCGGCTCAAGAGCGTAACGGCGCGATTGGGCAAATTTTGGAATTCGGGCATGGGCGCGTCGCCGACCGGCGTCGGCCACGTGCGGGGCATGGGAGCTTCGCCGAGCGCCTGTCGGGGCAAGGGCGTGCCGCCGAGCGGCCTGTCGCACGTGGAAGGTCCGCCGCCGACCGCTTGCCGGGCATGGGAGCGTCGCTGATCGGCTTGAGCGCCTGTCGCGGACGTCCTCGGAACCCGGCCCGAAGACAGCCCAGCGCTCAGGCTCGCTCACTGATCGCCGAAAACGCGCGCTTCGAACACGTCAGTTAACATCGTGTATTTTACCCTTTAGCAGCGTCACTATTTCTTGGACCTGATTATCAATGTCCCCCTTTGAATTAAAACGGACGTATGCAATTTTTGATAGCGAAGAAAACACGTCGACATGAGTATCGTCAACCACAATAGGGATAACTTCCCCCAATTCAATGCGCTTCTCAAAGCGCTCCGCCTCAAAAGTTGCCCAAATTCTTGTTGGATATGATTTGCTCAAAATACATATAACAAAGCTCGCCTCCGACTGATATATTGGCTGTAAATATTCCTCCAAATTATTCGCCAAAAGTCTGTGTTGCTCGTTTTTGTCGTAGAACACCGAAAATTCCTCATCTGATAAGCGGTCAAATATCAGCTTTGCAAGTTTACGCTCCGCCCCGGCAAAAGAAAGTGCAAAATCATATCGATTGTGAAATTCTATATTCTTAAAACCAAGATCTTTTGCGAACCTAGCCCAAGGCATATTACGAATATAAAATACAAATTGTGGATCTTCTACAGCAATGTAGTATCCATCAAAATGCAAGACTGCTCCAAGCGAATTATTTCTTTCGAACAGTTCGGTCAAATATCCCTTCTCAACAACTTGTCCCACTGATAGGCGCATATCTGGGTTCCTACGAAGTGCGTCAGAAATATTTATTGTCCAGTCGCCAGAATTAGATAACCAATTAAGCAGATGTAGATAAGGAGCCCTCCCCTCAGGTCGGTAACGCGCGCCCAAAGCAAAGGTTTTACAAACGTTATAGAATGTGGCAGAAAGTCTGTTCCAGATAGAAAACTTTATACCTTCAAAACTCACACGTAATTCTCGCCGATCTTGACACGTCTGCAATACTTCCTCTTTCAAACAAATCTCATTGCAGATCATCTGAGCTATATAAAAACCACCATTCGCTTCCTTAGTGATTTCCGCGTTAATGTTCATCGAAATATTTAATTCCTGCTCCCCCTTCTCTATTAACTCCTTGACCTTGTCGTCCGTACTGTTTTCAAATTTGATGATATCAATACGATTTACCAAATCCGGAGCAAATTGTATCAAAGATTTACCAGCGTCGTTTATTCCCAAAACGATCAGTTTTGAGTTTTCAGTTTCCTCGTCTGCGAGTAATTTTACCAGATTAGCAATATTTTCTTTAATTTCCTCTGTAAGCTTATGAAAATCATCTATCAAAACGATTCCAAAATCTTTCACATCTGTAATAAACGATATGTATTCGATATCCTCTTTCCTTCTTGCGCTAAGTCTCACAACCTTACGCAGAAGGCCAAGCTCTTCAATAGCTTTCAGGATAGCTGTGGTCTTGCCAATTCCACTTGGCCCCTCGACAATGAGACCGCGCCCCGGCGTCTTTAAATTCAATATGATTTTGGGAAACTCCAGGGGCTTCACGAAAGTGACTGTCGGCACGCCCCCCGTTTTAAAAACATCCTGAAGTTCGGCCATCGAGCGCCTCTTGGTTTGACCTGCCTCAAAAGCGCAAGGCAAAGGAATACTAGTTCTCCACGCTAGGGCGGGAAGCCGCCGTTCTTCAAATCACGACGGATCAATTCGACGTTATAAGCTGAGACGGGGCGTTCGTCGGCGTCGGCGGCCTTCGCCCGACGCAAAGCTCGATCGCCTGCCCCAACGGGCTTTTGGACAATGGTCAGTTTAGCTGGGCGGGCTTGCACGCGATGGACCGCGGTCAAGGGATGTTCGGGCCCAAGCGCCGTCTCGCGGATGGCCCGCGCGCGATCGTAGAGCGGCCGCGCTCAGGCGAGATCGCCCTGGCCCTGTAGCGGGCTCGCGAGCTTGGCGAGGCTCGTCGCGGTGTCCGGATTGCTCGCTCCCGAGCGCCTTCTCTCGGATCGCCAGCGCGCGCTCATGGAGCAGCCGCGCTCCGGCGAGATCGCCCTGGGCCTGCAGCAGGGCCCGCGAGGTTGTTGAGGCTCGTGGCTGTGTCGAGATGCTCGGGCCCGAGCGCCTTCTCGTCGATCGCCGGCGCGCTCATAGAGTGGCCGCGCTCCGGCAAGATCGCCAATGGCCTAAATCAGGGCCGCGACGTTGTCGCGTATCGTGGCGGTCGAGGGATGCTCGGGCCCGAGCGCCTTCTCGCGGATCGCCAGCGCGCGCTCGAAGAGCGGCCGCGCTCCGGCGAGATCGCCCTGGGCCTGCAGCAGGCCCGCGAGGTTGTTGAGGCTCATCGCGGTGTCGGGATGCTCGGGCCCTAGCGCCTTCTCGTAGATCGCCAGCGCGCGCTCGAAGAGCGGCCGTGCTCCGGCGAGATCGCCCTGGGCCCGCAACAGGGCCGCGAGGTTCTCGAGGCTGGTCGCGGTCAAGTGATGCTCGGGCCCTAGCGCCTTCTCGCGGATCGCCAGCGCGCGCTCAAGGAGCGGCCGCGCTCCGGCGAGATCGCCCTGGGCCCGCAACAGGGCCGCGAGGTTCTCGAGGCTGGTCGCGGTCAAGTGATGCTCAGGCCCGAGCGCTTTCTCATTGATCGCTAGCGCGCGCTCGAAGAGCGGCCGTGCTCCGGCGAGATCGCCCTGGGCCTGCAGCAGGGCCGCGAGGTTGTTGAGGCTCACCGCGGTGTCGGGATGCTCGGCCCCAAGCGCCTTCTCTCGGATCGCCAGCGCGCGCTCATGCAGCGGCCGCGCTCCGGGGAGATCGCCCTCGGCCTGCAGCTGGCACGCGAGGTTGTTGAGGCTCGTCGCGGTCAAGTGATGCTCAGGCCCGAGCGCCTTCTGGTTGATCGCCAGCGCGCGCTCATGGAGCGGCCGCGCTCCGGCGAGATCGCCCTGGTCCTCCAGCAGGCCCGCGAGGTTGTTGAGGCTCGACGCGGTCCGGGGGTGGTCGGGCCCGAGCGCCTTCTCGTAGATCGCCAGCGCGCGCTCATGGAGCGGTCGCGCTCCGGCGAGATCGCCCTGGTCCTTCAGCAGGGTAGCGAGATTGTTGAGGCTCGTCGCGGTCAAGGGATGCTCGCGCCCGAGCGCCGTCTCGCGGATCGCCAGCGCGCGCTCAAAGAGCGGCCGCGCTGCGGCGAGATCGCCTTGGTCCCGCAGCAGGGACGCGAGATTATTGAGGCTCGTTGCGGTGTACGGATGCTCGGGTCCGAGCCTCTTCTCGCAGAACGCCAACGTGCGCTCGAAGAGCGGCACGGCAAGCGAATATGCGCCACGGCCATGGAAATAGAGGGCGGCCCTGTTGAGAAGGCCGGCTTGTTTCTCGGTTCCGGCTTCGTCAGCCGCGTCCGGCTTGCACCACACCAGCAGATGCGGCGTCAGTTGTGCGCAGAGCGCCCTCGATGGACTGCCATACCCGTCAGTCGGATAGATTGCCTCCAGCCGCAGCCCGATCCGCTCGGCCGCCGACGCGGTGCTATCCTTTGTCCCCGCCCGAGCGCGCGCCACCGCCTGCACGAGACGATGCACCGTCACCGCCGGCGTGCCGTCCTCGAACGGGTCATGCCTGAGCAGTGACACTTCCGTCAGCGCCAGCAGCGCCGCCTCACGCTCCGTCTCATTTGCGATCGCGCCCTCGACCAGCGCCATCGGAATTCTCTCCGGCCCGCATTGCGCCAGATAGGCCATCAGCGGGTCCGCCGCGGGGCATTCTTTCTCGGCCTCGTCAATGGCGAGGTCAAAAGTGGCGGCGACGCTGCGCGGATAGCTCGCCCCGCGCGGGGCCGCGGCGATCAACCGCTCGGCTTTCGCCGCATAGTCCGCAAAGCTGGTCTGGGTACGTTTGCAATAAGCCGCCGCGTGGTCGAGAGCGAGCGGCAATCGGCCCAACGCCTCCGCAAGCGCCGGCGCGCCTTCGCTGTCCTGCCGCCCAGCGCGTCTCTCGAGGAAGACGACCGCCTCGGCCGCCGGCAGGACATCGAGTTTCACCTCCTCCGCCCAGTCGCTCCAGTCGGCAAAGCGCGAAGTGACCAGCACGCGCGCCCCGAACGCGGGGAGCAGGTCGGCGATGTCATCGGGACTTGCCACGTTATCGTAGACCAGCAGAAAAGTGGCGCGCTGTTCGGCGAGGCGGCGCAGACCCGCTTTCGCAGCCTTCTCGATGTCGGCCTCGTCTGCCGCGGCAGCGCCAAGCGCCATGGCCAGCTCCGCTAGGCTGGTCAGCAGACCAATGCGGGTCTCGGCCGGGCACCACCACACCCCGGCATAGAGGTCGCGGTATCGGAAGGCATATTCCACCGCAAGCGCGCTCTTCCCCACTCCGCCCATGCCTTGCACGGCAATGCGACCGATCTGCGCGGCGGGAGGCCCAGCGGCCTGGGTCACGGTGGCCAGCCCGCCGCCGATGAGGATTGCGTCGAGCCGGTCGAGTTCCTTGTCACGCCCGGTGAAGCTTGCGATGCGCGGCGGCACGCCGACGAAAGGTCGAGGTGGGGGCTTCAGGGCCTGGGACTGGCCCTCCGCCGCCGCTAGGATACGCCGCTTGCGCTCTTCCGGGTCGTGGATACCGAAAAGGTTCTGCGCGACATTGGGCGCGAACAACCCGCGCAGTGGCGTGTCATCGCAGCGCAAGATGACCATGCGCCGCTCCTCGACGCTCCGTGCCCGGTCCGCCTCGAAGCTGGTGAACTCCATCCGGGTATAAGGTGAGGCTTCGTAGTCGTCTGTGTATAGAACAACGAGGTCGCGAGTGTTCTTGATCGCCTCGTGCATCGCCTCGACGAAATTTGCTGTCAGACGAATGTCGTAGTCTTGGACGACGACCGTGTAGCCCTTATCGGTCAGGACGTCGGCGACCTCCTGCGCCATGGCCGCAACGGAACCGCGCCGGCTTAGGAAGAAATCGAACCTATCCTCCTTAGGCATAGAACGGCTCCGCTAGCTGCAGCCGTAGATCGGGCCTTAACGCCGGGCGGTCAAGGAAATCGGCGATATAGCTAATCGAGCGGCTCATCCGACCGGCGGGAAGATGTGGATTGGAATTGACCGCAATAGGTCGCTCATGCAGTCAAGGTTAAAGGCGCGTCGCCGGTTCTGTCTCCGCGCGCGACAATCTTCAAGCTCCCGTCGGCAAGCGGCTGCTGCAACGACAGCGCGTCCATAGTCGGCGCGGTCATCCACATTTCCACCTCGGCCTGAGTGGTGAGAATAACCGGCATAGCCTTCGGGTGAATGGCTTTGACTTCGGCATTCGGCTCCGTCGTCAGGAAGCCGAACAGGTCATGTGTCGTTGGCCCTTCCTTGACCTTGCGCACGGATGTCCAGCGCGTCCATAGGCCGGCAAAGAATGCCAGCGGGCGGCTCTCGTCAAAGGCGAACCACACTGGCGGGCGCGAGCCGTCGGGCAAGACCTCATTCTCAGAGAACGACGAGAACGGCACGACGCAACGGCTCTCGACGTCAAGCCATCGCCGCCAGTGCGGCGACGTCACATTGCGGATATTGGTCACGCCGGGATCGCTCTTGCGGCCCTCAATCACGAACTTTGGCGACGGCATGCCCCATCGCGCCATGACAAGCTCGCGACCTTCGGGATAGTTACGCACAATCGGTGCCGAATAGTCGGGGAAGATGCCAGGAAGCGGCGGCATGTTCCCGACGTCCCCGAACATCGCCCGCGTGAAATCTCGGATTGCCTGAGGGCCCTTGGTCAGGGAGTACAGGTTGCACATGCCAACGTAGCCTTACGACGCAGGCATGCGCTTGGCGACCGCCGGCGGATCGAAAATTAAGTTGACGCGGCGGTTGCCGCAGCGAGGACACATCATCCGCTCCCGTAAACCAGAGAGTGGCATGTTGCGCCCTCGCGTCCAAACAAGGGTCTCGATGCTAAGCTCCGCCTGATACCGGCATTTGGCTTTGGAACGCGTGTTGTCAACAATGCCCTCTAAACACCGTGCGTGGACGCGCCAGCCAGCCGCAAGGGCATCAATGTGGGTCTCGATCGGCATGAGAACATATGCTGAACAACGGCCGATGCTGTCAAGCGGGGCGACGGGCATAAAGCTCCAACCCATCGGAAAGGGCGCTCGCGCGCCGGCTTTTCCAGAGCCGTCCGGAGGGTCGCCGACATGCGCCTACGCCCTCGCGAGCCATTTCAATCCGACCCGTATCAGTGTCGCGGTTGTCGCGCCGCCGCCAAGATCGTCCGCTGCAGCGGCTATCGCTCTTTTCGCATCGGGCCGCTTATAACCAAGGCCCACAAGAGCCTTGATCGCACAATCGGCCTCGTCTGTGATCGTCGCCGCGAGTGCGCGCGGTGCAGCCAACATTGGAGCAGGCGGCGCGGCGAGCGCGGGCGAAAGGTCCGCGCGCTGGACGCGGCGCGACCATAGCACGCTAATGGCGATCATGGCGAGGCCTGTCGCGTAAGGAGCGAACCCGATCGGATTTGAAAACGCGTGCGCGGCCCCGGCGACCGTGATCTCGGCCAGATAATGTTCCAGGGCAAGCCAAGCCATCAACAGACAGGCAAACGCCAAGCCGACAATCGCGAACGCGAAGCCGACAATCGCGAAAATCGCCCGACCGATAATCACGATTGATTTGCCAGCGAGCAAAGCCGCGACGGCGAACGACATGAGCGTCAGAGAGGCGAGATATGCGGTCGCGACGGAGGACGACATTTCCAAAGGCTCCAAAAGGCTCTTGACTTGGCGCTTACAAAAGCATACATGAGCATATTAGTCAAGATCGATAGGCGGTAATTTCATGAGAGAAAAATTGAAGCGGGCGGGCGCGCGAGCCGCTAAGATCGAGGTCTTGTCCGTTCGCATGAGTGCGACGGTTAGGATGGCCTTGGAAAAGGCAGCGTCGGCGGATGGGCGAGCAGTCTCCCCTTTCGTGGCGAGGCTTATCGAGCGCGAGCTTCGCGCTACCGGTTTTTTGAAATAGTCGGCCCTCACGCCCACGATGAGCGACCCGCCTGCGAAAGTGCAAACGACAAAAGCCGGGCGAGGCGCGCCGCTCCACCCGATCGCTGACGAACCCGAACCCACGCGCGAGAAGTTCGCTCCTGGGTTCGCCAAGAAAGTCCGGCCCCAGCGCGCGTTCATCTTCACGCCGCGCGACCCGAATTTTGAACATATCGCGGCGGTAAACGAGGCGGGTCACGATCTATGGAAATGCTGGCTTGACTATCGGACGCGTATCAACGCGCCGCTGGCGCTCAAATCCTTTTATTCGCGCTACGCCGCTTGGCGATCGGCGGGCCGGCCGCCCCAGTTTTCCCCGTCCGCACTTGTCGAGACGCGCGCCTCGGCGCGCGCGCTCGTCACGACGGGCGGGCTTGCGTTTATCGACGCGGCGGGCTCGGCTTTGCAGATACGCCGTCACGCTCTTTGTGTTCGCTTTCCAGACGGAACGGAACACACAATCGAGCCTCGCGATCATCGACTTAAATGCGTCATCCTTGCCGCGTCCGGTTCGATAACGACGGAAGCCGTCGCATGGCTGGCGAGTGAGCGCGTCGGCTTGCTTGTCGCAAACAAATCACTCACGGCATTCTCTTTGTTCGCCAGCGAGCCGACGTTGCGCACTGACACAAACGCGCTGGCGCTGCGGCGCAAACAGTTCGCGGCAAACGCGCTCGCCGTCGCTCGCCACGTCGTCAAGCTCAAAATCGAAGCGTCTGGGCTCGCGGACGCCGACAGCCGCCTTGCGTTGTCGCGGCTCGCGCATGCGACAACCGTTGATGGCGTGATCGCAGTCGAGGCGCAAGCGTCTTTGATCTATTGGCGCAAGTTCAAGGGATTTGAGCTTCGTTTCAAAGAGCGTGACATTCCGCCCGCGTGGCGGATGTTCGCGACGCGCGGCAATGCCAGGCAACTCAAGAGCGGGCGTGCGGCCTTGTTTTTCGCGAACCGCGACGCCACCAGTCCGCTCAACGCAATGTCGAATTACGCTTACGCCGTCGCGCTTGCTCAAGTGACGCGCGCGATTTGCGGCTTGGGGCTCGATCCGACGTTCGGCTTTCTCCACTCGGACAAAGTGGGGCGCTTGAGCTTCGCTTATGACGCCTTCGAACCATTGCGCGCTCGGATCGATGACGCCGTTTTCGCCTTCGCGTCATCGCGTCGTTTCACGCGCGGCGAATTTGTCAGCGAGCCGCACGGCGTTGTGCGACTTGGCGCGCCGCTTGCGCGCAAAATCGCCGCGACCGTACTGCGCAACATCGCCTTTCACGATTACGAGCGCGCCGTCTTGGGTATTGCGAGGAGCTTTTGACATGCGTCCGGCCGTCCTTGCGCGGCTCGAGGCGCGAGCGACCGGCAGACGGTCAACGCCGCACTGATGAGGCTCCCATGCCCGGGAGCGGCGGCGTCACCCGGTCGGGCGAGAGCTGGACGGCGCTCGGGCCTTCCGCGCCGACGGGCTTGATGCGCTGTAGGTGTGGGAGTTGAATAAGGGCGGATCGCGAAGGGAACGCGGGTGCTCGTGCGGTAAGCAGCCCGAAGGTACGCCACTACTTTCACGTGCTAAAAGTCAGACTATTTTGAAAAACATCGACCTCACGGGGCCAAATTTTGCCAAACCAGGTTCAAGTCGCAGTCCGCGAAGCTTGGCGAAGTCTAGTTTCGGATGTGAGCGAACTGGAACCTCCGACAGACCTCCCGGTGTTTGCTTCCAGGGCAGATTTCTTAAAGCAGTGTGGATCTGCATTGATCCAACCACGATGCGGTGCCGCGGTGTCCCCGACACACCAAGCAGTATGGCCGGCACGAGCTCTGGGCTGGCTCGCCACGCGCTCATCCGACTGTTCAACTGCCACCAGCGTACTATCCGCTCCTGAATGGCAAAGTCGGAAGGGATGCGAGCAAGATCAACACCTTCTCGACCACCGAGTGTCTTGCTTCCAACGTATACGAGAAGCACTGGCTTTCCCTTTGAGAGCTTCTTCAACTCGTCCGCGGTTATTGGCGGAAGCAAAGGTCGCTTGGCGAGGTCAGGTGGCACGCCGAGAGGTCTAAATATTCCTGCAGCAACACCGCCAATTCTATTCTGCAAATGCTTCTCCACACTTGGAGTATTGGCAAGCGCTGATATTAACGCGGCTTCAACCAATGCGGCAACGTCTCGAGTTCCAAATGGGCCTGCATTCTCAATGACGTAAGTATTGACCGACGCGAGAGCGCTGGTAAGGCCGTCGTTATGAGCTCCCTCGCCAGTATGACTTACAGACCGCGCCGACTTACGCTCCCTGCCGACGTATAAAGGGTTTCCTGCTTGATCTCGATACAGATAGACGAAGTGTTCGCTGGCCTCGCTTTGTGACAACACAATTTCCTCCCGTTTTGGCGAACGACGGCTCGCCGAAGCGCGCCGAACGTATCATTGACGCCGCGAGCCGCGGGCGCGCGTGTCCGTCAGCCCAACGCCCGCAGCCTCAAGCCGCAGCGGAACGCGCGTTTGGCATTAGAGCCCCGCCGGACCATCATGACGGACGATGTTGGTAGGTGTTTGTATCAGAACAATTCATACAAGCTCGTTGACTGTTCAGATTATTTGTGTACTTATGCCTTTGGCTCGCCACCATTTCGCCGCGCATCGGTTGCGCATGGCTCAACGGTGGGACGAGCAATCATGAACCTCCCTTCCACAACTATAACGTTGCGCGTTCCCGTCTATATTGACGCCGCGCTCCGCGCCTTGGCGCGGGCGCAGCGTATGACGCGCAGTATGGCCGCAAGGGCCGTTATTGAACAGGCTTTACGCGACGATAGCCTCCGCATCGTCGCATCGCCGCGCGCTCAATCCAAAAATCGCGAGCCCTCGCGCCGCCTAAAACGACAA
Organism: uncultured Alphaproteobacteria bacterium; assembly: GCA_963813555.1. Classification (GTDB taxonomy): domain Bacteria; phylum Pseudomonadota; class Alphaproteobacteria; order Rhizobiales; family Beijerinckiaceae; genus Roseiarcus. Next base: position 62,422 of record CAWEZX010000008.1, read on the forward strand.
TCGCCGCGACGCTAGCAACGTCGCGGCGATCAAATTTGGCTTAGGGGCCTGAACACGAACAAAGACGGGTAATCCATGTTCATATTCAGCGAAGCGAATATATCGGCGCGAAGCGAAAGTCAACATGCGCGGGGCGCCAACGAAAACCTGTCGGCGGTGTTCTTTTCCGATACGCCTTTTGCCGATATAGGGGTGCTTGCTGACGATAGCGCGCCGCTTGCTCTCCCCGACGCCCGGCTCGACCTTTCCGCCTTCGCCACGCTTGCGGCGCAAACCGCCGCCGCCGCATATCACGCCACCGCAATAGCCTCGCCCACGCCTGTCGCGTGGACAGCAAGCGAGACTATGGCCGCCTTCGTCTCAGGAACGGCCGCCAGCGCCCGCGCCGCGCTCGCCTCTCCCAAACAAGCCGCCAGCACGCAACGCCCGCCAGCGCCCGATTGTGTGTTGCCAGCGGCCATGCCCCTTGAGGCGGCTCGCCACGCCCGCGCGGCCAGCGCCTCTCCGGCTGTGTTACGCCCCGATCGCGATTACCGGTCATATCCGACCGGCGAGCGCGGGCGGCGCGCTGGCAAGATTTGGCGCGCCTTGCGGGCGAGCGGCGTCCGCGATGATGACATTGCCGTTATTACGCCGCGCAATAATGGCGAAGATGGAACAGAGGCGCTTAACGCGGCAATCCGCGAAGCGTTAGGCTTTCCGTCCCGCGTTTCGATCGGTGACTTGTTGCTTGTCACAGCGAATAACTATCGCGCTGTCACGCCCGATGATGAAACGGTCGAAATTTATAACGGCGAGCGATGCGTCGTCATTGAAACGGGACCGGATTTCATCGACGGCAAGTTTGCCCCGAGCGCAACGCGCGCGGTCCACAATGTCCGCTTCCGTTGCGATGGCGTGTCTCCGCCCGGAAATACGTCATTCGGCTATGCGTTAACAGCGCAAAAGGCGCAAGGCTCGCAATTCGATCATGTCGTTTTAGTCGGCGCGCCGCCCGATCGTTTTCAATCGCGATCGGGCCTTTACACTGCCGCGTCGCGAGCACGGGAGAAGCTTTACATTGTCGGTGACGAAAACGAGCTTTGGCGCGTCGCGCAAAAGCCCGATCGTCAGCGCCGCACCCTGCTAAGCATCGGGAGCGCGTGAGATGGCGAAACGGACGCTTACGCTCTTTCAATTAGCGCAGCGCATCGGCGAGCGCGGCGCGTCAGCTTCCGACCTTGAGGCGTTTTGGCGCGGGCTCGAAAAAGACGCGATTTCCGTCATGTCGGAAGCCGAGCGTGTTGTCGCCAGGGCGACTGAGGCGGTTTACAAGATCAGTCCGGCTGAGAACGTCATCGCAGGCTTTTCGCCAAAGGCCGAACGATACGCGCCCAAAGGCGCGAAGATCACGAAACGAACGCCGACAATCTCAAAGCGCCGTTATCTGCAAAAACAGACCGCCGAGCGAACTGGCGTCAAAACGTCATTGGAAAAGGCGGCGACGCTGCGCCGACAAGGCGAGCTTTCCTATTCAAGCGCCGCGAGCGAAACGCAAGCGGCGCGGCAACGCGCGACGCGCAAGGCGCTAGGCAAATTGAAGTCGCTAAATCGCGTTCGCGACGATCGCGGACGCGAATACCGGCCCGGCAAACTCGATCAATACCGCAATTCGCGACGTCGAAAACTGACGGGGCAATATCTTCCCGATCATGAATGGTTCGCCATGATCGATATAGCGGCGGCGATCGGCGACCCGCGCCTTGCGGACTTGCGGCGATCGGCGAACTTTCGCGACAATGAGGATGCTGACGACGATGAATTTTGAGCCGTCCGATCACAACGCGTCGATTTCGCTGATTTTCAGCATACACGATCGAGACGTTTCGATCGAACATGCGCGTATCGCCACGTTCATCAATCCGATCGCGCCGGAAGGTCGAATTGTCGATTGGCGCGATGACAAGGACAAAACAGCACCGTCATGTGAGGGCGGCGCATGTCTACTGTGAACGGGGTAAATCATAATGACTATTGAAACGTTCGATCATGATCTGACCGATGACGCGCTAGCCGAGCTTATCGATGATCGTCTAACAGCGAGAAGCGCCGTCAAGCGTCAATCGACAACGGACAAGCCCGATTTTCAACGCGAGGCGATCGAGGCCGCAAGCGTTTCGCTCATCATTGGTGGCGGCATGCGGGTCGAGATAAAGGGCCGGAAGGGCGAAGTCGTCAAAATCGGACGAAACAAGCTCGGGCTCAAGCCGGACGTTTCCCCATACGACATCGTTCACGACAACGACAAGCCCGCGTCATGCCCGATCACATGGCGGACTTGCGTTGATCCGATTGACGGCGTTGAGAGGCGCGTTCCGAGCGCGCCGCCGCTCGATCAGACATTCAATTCGCCGATCGCCGACGTTGAGGCCAAGCTTGCGGGCATATTCGCCGCGCCCGACGGCGAGATGGCGCGTCAGTTTCCCGAGGCGCGCGATTGGCAGTTGCGTGAGAACAGTGCGGGCGAGGCGGCAAGACTTGTTTGTAAGGTTCGTGATCGGCGGCGCAAGGCCGCCTATAAGCAAAGCGAAAACGGGGTCGAGAAGAAAACAGGGCAAAAATCGCGCGCTCGCCATCGCAATTATCACAAGCCGTTTGTCGCCATTGATTTTGAAGGGCAGGATTATCCCGGCGATGATCGCGAATATCTAAACACCAACTATATCAAACATCGCGCTTTTCTCATGGGTGCTGCAGGCTGTAAACGGTTGCATGACAGCGTGACGCTTGCGCGAGTGCGGCATACGGACAAAGCGCGTTTTGACGCAATGGCAAAAGAGTTTGAAACGCTCGACTTTGATTGGTTTGGAAACGAGGACAAAGGCCCGCTGCGCTCGGGCGAAATTATGCATCGGCTGCTTTCGTTGCCAGAAAAGTACGGTGATGTTAACTTCATCATGTTCGTATTCAGTTACGACATAACACAAGTTCTCGCCGACGTACCGCGTTCGATCGTTTGGGAGATATGCAAGCGCAAGGTTTTCGACGGCTCGCCGAAAGGCGGTAAATCGTTTGGCGACGCGCCCGTGTTGTGGGGTCCGTTCGCCATCGCTTATCTGAAATCGAAAGTGTTCAAGCTTTGGCGATTGCGCGACCCCGACAAGCCATTCAAAGAAATTATCGATCGGGCGGGCAAAACCAAAAGGGTAATCGACGCCGATCGACATATTACCATCTATGACGCGTTTGGGTTTTATCAAGAGCGTTTCGCGAAAGTGTCCGAAAGCCTCGTCGCCAACGGCTATCGCGACAAGGCCGACCATGAAACGATTGAGGCGCAAAAGGACAGCCGCCCGAATTTTGACAACACACCGTTCGACACGATTAAGCATTATTGCGGACTGGAATTGATCGCGCTGTCGAAAGCGCTGACCGTATTGCGTGACGGGTTCGACAGAATGGAGCTGCGGCTCAATGCATGGTCGGGCGCGGGTTCGGCAGCTTCGGCCTTGTTCAAAAGGGAAAACTTGAACAAAGCGCATTTTCCCAAAGACATTGCAACGCGCGAACCCCTGCCTAAATGGCAAGACGCCGCGCACCACGCTTACTTTGGCGGCAATATCCAATTGATGAAACAAGGCTACGCGCGACGCAAGCCGTTGTTTGGCTATGATATTGTAAGCGCCTATCCGTCCGCGTGCGTCGAATTGCCGTCAATGCGCGACGGAACGTGGTTACGGGAGACACGACAGCTCTATTTTGATGGCGACTTTGAACGCGTCAAGGCGACGATCGCGAGCGCTAATGTCTTGAGCATGTTCCGCGTTGATTGGCTTCTCCCCGAAGGGCCGAAGCCGATCTATAACCGCAAAACGCGCGAATATGACGTTGACAAGGCGTTTCCGTTCTTTCCGCTCCCCTACCGGACCAAGAGCGGCGCGATCCTCTATCCATCAGCTGGCGAGACGTGGATCATGCGCGACGAACTGATCGCCGCTCTACAATGGATCGAAACGTTCTTTCCAAACGAAAAGGCGCGGAGCTACCTGGCGAAAGTCGGTCATTTCATCATTGAAGAGCAATGGCTGTTCAAGCCGGGAAACGATGAAAAGCCGTTTACCTTCGTCGCCGAGCTTTTTGAATTGCGCGCCGCAACGCCAAAGGCAGATATCTTGAATAAAGCGATCAAGCTTAACCTCAATGCGTTTTACGGCAAGCTGGCGCAAAGCGTCGGCGGTGGCAAGAGCAAAGCGCCGCCGAGCGCGTGTCCGTACTATGCGGCGGCAATCACAGCAAATTGTCGCATGAGGCTCGTGCAAGCGGCATTGCTCGCGCCTCACGATATCGTCATGTTCGCAACGGACGGCATTGTCTCGACAAAACAGTTGCCGGGACTTGAGCGCGTCGTCGATCTTGACGCGGGCGAGAAGGGCTCACTTGGCGATTGGGAAATGAAGCGGCATGGCGGCGGGTTTTTTCTGCAATCGGGCGTCTACATTCTGTTCGCTCCTAAGGGTGATAAGGCGGACGTGAAAACGCGCGGTTTCGACGTCCGAAACGTGCTTATGACGACAACCATGCGCGAGATGCTTGTCGAAAAAGTTTTGCCGCAATGGCGCAAGAAATTCGATCAAGACAACAAACCCGTTATTCAGATCTATCAGCGCGAATATGTCACGGCGGGCTCCGCGTGCGGCAGCGCGGAACGGTTCAAGGTCATGGGCCGTTGGGCGATGCGTGTTCGCAACATCGACATTCATAATGTTGGAGTAAAGCGAGACTTGGCCGAACGCGATTTTGCACCGCTCTATTGCTCGCGCGGTAAGGGAGAGGGCGCTTCGACGCTGACCGCGAAGCAGATTGAGCTTTACGCCCGTTTGATTGGTGAGCCGATCGAGGCCGTCACCGGGGCTTATGAGGCGGGCGAGGCTTTCCGCTGTCGTATGCTTGTCCCGACGCTCCCTGCGATCAATCTTACGCCTGCCAAATTGTCAGAGCCTCGCATGCCGGACTGGGTTGATACGAAATTCGGTGAGGCGGGCGAAGACGAACAAGAACAACTCGACATTGCGCTTGCGGACGCATGATCGCGCCCTTGCCCCATGGTCGGCGATCGCGTGTTAGCGGCGCTCCCATGCCTTAGAACCGCGTGACGGCCGCGCTCCCATGGACGGCTGGCGGCGATCGCATGTCGGCGAAGCCCATTGCCTCGTGGGGGTCAATCGCGTGGGTAGTGTCTCAGTTTGATTGTGGCAGACGCCGATAGGGGCTTGACGCTCGTTCGCGCCGCCCCGATCTCCCGTGCTATGTTTGGCGGGAAGCACGGAGGCGGAGTTGAGGCTGGACGAGGCGATCATGGAGGAGCTTGAGCGCGGCGATGGCAACGCAAAGCAAATCGGCGACCGCCTTTCAAGACGGGTATACGAAGGGCTGGAACGCCTTGTCCGGGACGGTAGAGTTGAAAAGAGCGGCTGGTCCGGCAAGGGAAACGAGAAGCGGTACAGCCTCCCCAGATCATCCACGCCGGTAATCACGGGGCGGCTTTAGAATGCCTAGAGGCCCCAAAGGCGAGCGTCGTCCCGCCTACGTGATTGGCAACACCGTTCACGTCAGCGGCGCTCCCTCGCCCCGAACCGCGTGACGGCGACGCTCCCATGCCCCATGGCGGCGATCGCGTAACGGCGACGTTGGTTCACTGCGGTTTAAAATCGCTCGCCATAGCGCAGCGGCAGTCATGAAGCCGGTCACAACAGGCGAACCCGCGCCCGCATCACGTCGGCATATTCGGGCCTCGTCCTCACGGCCCAGCCCGCTGGCGGCGATCGTCACCACGCCCGAAGCTTCGGCAGTCTCGCCCGATCGTCCGTCAGTCAGGCGAGCCCGCTGGCGGCCGACGTCGCCACGCCCGAGGCTTGACAGGCTCGGCCCCGAGGCCCCGGCCACTACCCATCGCCGCCCGGCTGCGCGCTCTGCGTCGCTCCCATTGTCCGAAACACGGCCAACGCGTCTTGGCGACGCTCCCATGCCCCCAACAGGCGGCGATCGCGCCGGCTGGCTTCGTCCAAGCCCGAGCGCCCGACGTCGACATGGGGCTAAGGCTGAGCTTGTGTTGCGCCTTCGCGGCGAGCCGATCGCACCCGTCGACACGCACAGAGGGAGGAAGACGGCGTGAAGGACCTGTGGAACTCGAGGGACGAGCAGTCATGGATCAATGCCGAGAGCACGCTTTACGACAAGCACGTCAAGCCAGAGAACCGAGAGCTAGAACGACGCCTTGAGACTGGAGGCTTAAGGGCGCGCCTCGCCGGGATGACGCCAGAGAAATTTTTCGACTTTCTTCACGACGAATATTTTGTCTGGAAGTTCACGGATCAGTATCTAAAGAAACACCTAAGTTCGCTGGAAGGACATCTCAAGGGGTCAGGTCTATTACGGCTCGACAAAGTTCGAGAAATTATTTACAAAAATGAGCTTAGTATCGACATAACACTCGACATCATCAAGTGTAAAGTCATGGGTCTCGGCATCGTTGGTGCTAGTGGACTTCTTGCTCTTGTTTATCCAGAGGAGTATGGGACAGTCGACCGAATGATCGTAAGGTCTTTCCACGCTTCCGGCCTCTTCCTTGACATTGAGGAAAAGGACATTTCGTCCGAGCAAGCCGAGGAAATGATTATTGCGATGCGGAAAAAAGCCCGCGAGCTTAATCAGATTTTTCATGTGAACAAATGGACCCCTAGAACGATCGATCGTGCACTGTGGGGTCACAGGGGAGAAGATGGTTAGCACGAATTGGCCACCTGCGAGGGGCGTCATCGGAGAAGGACGAGAGCGCGACGCCACCCACGGGCTTTGCGCGAGGCCGAATGACCCACGTGAGATTGCTCATACAAGCCGCATGGCGAGGCGCGCCGGTGGCCTTTACGGCGCTTGGGCGTCATCCCCGATCAGGCAAGAGCTGCATGGTCGCTCACGCGCTTTCCGCGTCGAGCTGTCGAACCTGTCGCCTCGCCGCCGATCGTCGCGCCACGTCCGGCCCCCCGCCAACGCGCCAGGGCCGCTCACGGCCAACGCCGCGATCGTCTGTCAGTCAGGCGAACCCGCTGGCGGCCATGTTCGGGCCTCGCCCTCACGGCCCAAGCCCACTGGCGGCGATCGTCGTCAGGCCGCAAGCCGATCGTCCGGCAGTCGGGCGAGCCCGCTGGCGGGCGTCTCGCCGATCAAGACCCCGCCCTCACGCCACGCCCACTTGGCGGCGATCGTCGCCGAAGCCCAAGCCCATCGTCCGGCAGTCAGGTGAACCCGCCGGCGGGCGTCTCGCCGATCGGCCATGTCCGAGCCTCGCCCTCACGTCATGTTTCACGTTGCGTTCGCTGGCATTGTTTCGCATGTCGGCGAGCGATAGTGTTTCAGTTTGAATTTCCTGTGCAGCGTCCAGACCTAGCTCGAGCATCAAGCACAATCGAGAGAAGCGCTTGCCTCATTCTCTGTTTTGACATGGATATTATCTGCTCCGGTTCATCATTGGCTCGGCCGTCAAGTTTGGTGTATGCATCTGCGTATGCCTTCTCCTGAAGCTGGCATGAGCCGAACGCGGCATCGACGACCGTAGACGCCGGTTCGCAGGTCTGCATCGCAAACCGAATGCTGTTGAAGCGATAGCAATCGCCCATGGCGATTTCCTGTGGCTCCAGCTTGTCAAAGAAACGCTCTGTCTCGTTTTGGCCAAAAACGTCTGTGACGGAAAACAACATCGCCGCGGTAAGAAACAAGCATTTCTCCATCATGCGGCTAACCGGTTCTTATAGGGTCCGCGCGGCCCCGGCTTGAGCGCTTCCACATCCATGACCGTCAGAATGTCTTCCCATGTCAGAAGGGTTTCCAAAAGGCCAACGGCCATCCCGGGCCGGTGGGCATCTCTCTTAAACTCTCTCGACGGTCGTAGGGCCGGTCGCCCTAATCGTTAGGATGGTCTTGAAGCCATCAATAGTGACGACGCGCGCATGGTGAGGGCGCTGCGCCGGGGATATGTGCTTATTATTGAAGTACCCCAGCAAAGCCCTTGAGACGGTGCCATCAGGGTCTTGCGTCTCGCCTATTGGCAGATCATCGATGTAAAGATCCCCGGGCTCTTGGCGGTAAAACTGCATCTTGTAAATTTCTGGCGCAGCCACCGAACTCTCCTTTCCGCCAAGCATTAGCATGGGACATGGGGAAGCGGCGAGGCGCGTCAAGGCCAATCAAATTTCAAACTGAGACACTACCCAGCGAGCGCGCCCTTGAGCGATGCGCCCGCACCTGCTATATATGCTGCGTCCGTTCATGTTGTATTGTGTCAGTATTCGCACCTCACACTAACCTTTGCTTATACTAAGTAAAGTCTTACCGTACTCTTACGTTACCCTACCATCGTACAGCATAACCAAGTCAATACCCCCTCTAGTGTACGCCTATACACGTACAATACCACCTCAGACAATGTGTTGAGAATGTGGCGTATCTACATGTAGTCCCATGCCCCCCTCCCGCTCCCCCCAAGGAAATCCAAGGAAATCCAAGGAAATCCAACCCTCATAAACGGGGGTCTTCGCAGCGAAACTGCAATGGGCCAAGAAAACCCAAATGGGCGCCGCCCGTCACCACCCCTACGCGCGCGTGCCCAACGCGACGCGCGCAAGAAGGCGAACGATCGTCTCCACAATCAGCCCCGCGAGATAGGCGAGCGCCGAGCCGAACAGGCCTGCGGCGAGCACGCGTCCGGTCATGGCGCCGCCGAAGGCGAATGAGCCGCCATTCAGCGCCCGCATGACGAGCGTGAAGGGCAGGGCAGCGAGCGACAGCGGAAGGTCGGCGAACCAGGTCCCGGAGCGCCTGGCATAGTCGACATAGAGCCCGATGAACGCTAGCGCGTAGACGGCGGCGAAAACCGCGCCCGTCCACGACCGCAGGCGTTTCATTCGGCTTTAGCTCAACCCGCCTTCCACGCGACCACGTGCTGCGTTTGCTGCCCGAGCCCATCGACGCCCAGTGTGATCGTATCGCCGGCTTTAAGGAAGCGCGGCGGCTTCATGCCCGCTCCGACGCCGGGCGGCGTCCCGGTGGTGATGACGTCGCCGGGCTCAAGGGTCATGAATTGGGAAATGTAGGACACCAGCGTCTTGACGCCGAACACCATCGTCGCGGTCGAGCCGGTCTGCATCCGCTCGCCATTGACGTCGAGCCACATGCCGAGCCCCTGCACGTCCTTGATCTCGTCCGGCGTGACCAGCCATGGGCCGAGCGGGCCGAAAGTCGGCGCGCTCTTGCCCTTCACCCATTGCCCGGCTCGGTCATGCTGGTATTCGCGCTCCGACACGTCGTTGCAGATGCAGTAGCCAGCGACATGGGCGAGCGCCTCGCTCTCGCTGACGTAGCTCGCGCGCGTGCCGATGACGATTGCGAGCTCAACCTCCCAATCGGTCTTTTTCGATCCCCTAGGGATCATGACATCGTCGTCGGGCCCGACGACGCAGGAAGGGGCCTTGCTGAACAGCACCGGCTCCTTGGGGACCGGCATGCCGGACTCGGCGGCGTGGTCGGCATAATTGAGCCCTACGGCGATGAAGTTGCCGATCTTGCCAAGGCACGGGCCAATCCTGGGCGTGCCACGCACCGAGGGTAGAGATTCCGGCTTGAGCTTGGCCAAGCGGGCCAGAGCGCGCGGGGCGAGCACATCGGCGTCAATGTCCGTCACCACATCGCTCAGATCCCGCAATTTTCCAGCTTGGTCCACCAGCGCCGGCTTTTCCTTACCAGCCCTGCCATATCGTGCGAGTTTCATAAGCCCTCCGTCGAAGCCGCCCCGAGCCGGGAATTGTCATCGCGCCCGGCCCGCGCCGCAAACAATGCAATCCTACCAAACGCTGGCGGCGTGGCCTCGTCAATCCTCCCAACTCGCCATCCGGCTGCCGACAGCAATTGACGGCTCGGGCGCCGCACAAGAAATTGAGGCGAATCCCATGGATTTCGGCTAGACACGCACTAGATTTACGATTTGACGTGTCTTGTCACATGTTTGAGATTCGCCGCTCCGGCGACGATTGACCGATCAATGGAATACCAACGGCGCCCACGGGAGTATCGAAGAATTATCGAGAACACCTACGTCCGGTCTAATTTCAGACTTGATCGTGGTTTCATGAAAATGTCATGTGCTCTGGCTGCTTGACACGCTATAAACAGCCAATCTATGTTAAACATCGAAACGCGAAAAGAACCTCAATATGTCATCATTGGAACGGATCGCCCTGTTTATTGACGGAGCAAATCTCTACGCCAGCGCGAAGGCCCTCGGATTCGATATCGACTACAAGCGTCTCCTGAGAGAGTTTCAGGCTAAGGGACGCTTGGTTCGAGCCTTCTATTACACGGCTTTGGTTGACGACCAGGAATATTCCTCCGTTCGGCCCTTGGTCGACTGGCTCGATTACAACGGATATTCGGTGGTGACGAAGCCGACGAAGGAGTTTGTCGAACTCGACGGGACGCCGGAAAGTCAAAGGCAATATGGATATCGAGCTTGCGGTCAACGCCATGGATATGGCGCAGCATCTCGATTTGATGGTCCTGTTCTCCGGCGACGGCGACTTCCGATCGCTCGTTGAATCGATTCAACGGAAGGGCGTTCGGGTGATGGTTGTGTCGACGACTTCGACCCAACCGCCGATGGTGGCGGACGAGCTGCGCCGCCAGGCGGATGAATTCGTCGATCTCGCCCACCTGATCCAGAGGATCGGACGCGATCCCGGCGACAGGCCGCCGCGTCCCGTCGACCATCGCCGCCAGTCGTTCGCGCCGCTCCAGCAGCCAGCCGAGGAAGTGCGCGAGTAGGGCGTCGACCGCCGCGTGGCGTTCGACGTCAGCCCCTCCCGCGATTGCCCGGATTGTCCGCGGCTCGCGGCGTTCCGGGCCGCGAACCGGGCGGCGTATCCGGACTGGTGGAACGCGCCGGTGCCGACCTTTGGCGAAGCGGACGCGCGCGTGGCGATCGTCGGCCTTGCGCCAGGATTGCGCGGGGCCAACCGGACGGGGCGTCCCTTCACCGGCGACTATGCCGGCGAGCTTCTTTATTCGACGCTGCTCGAGTTCGGCTTCGCCTCGGGCGTCTACGACCGCCGGCCGGATGACGGCCTAACTCTCGTCGACTGCGCGATCATCAACGCCGTGCGCTGCGTTCCGCCGCAGAACAAGCCGACGCCAGAGGAAATCGCGACCTGTCGCCGCTATCTGACGCCGGCTATTTCGGCGCTGCCGCGGCTTAGGATCATGGTCGCGCTCGGCCGGATCGCGCATGAAAGCACGCTTCGCGCGCTCAAACTGACCCTGGCGAAGTTTCCCTTCGCGCATGGCGCGCGCCATCCAGTGACCCCCGCCGGCGTCAGCCTCTTCGACAGCTATCATTGCTCGCGCTACAACACCAATACCGGCGTGCTGACCGATGCGATGTTTCGCCAAGTCTTCGCCTCGGTCCGCGCCGAACTCGACCGCACGGATGTGCAGGCGCCGGTCGTAAGCGAAGGTTGAAGCGCGGCCTGCGGGAAGCGCAGCGAGGGGGACGAGTTGAGCGCACATGTTTTCGGCCAGATCAATGAATCGCCTGTGTTCGAGGTCACGATTGCGTCCGCGGCGGGGGCAAGCGCCAGGATTCTGACTTGGGGAGCGGTGGTGCGAGACCTCGTCGTGCCCGCCTCGAACGGGTTGCAGCGGGTCGTGCTCGGCCTCAACACGATCGAGGACTACCTCGCTTACTCGCCGTCTTTCGGCGCGGTGCCGGGGCGGTTCGCCAACCGGATCGCGAACGGCCGATTTGTCCTCGACGGACTCGCCTATCAGCTCGAGCGCAAGCCCGGCCAGAAGCACACGCTGCACGGAGGCCCGCATGGATTCGGCCACCGGATTTGGAAGCTCGGCGCGTATGATTCCTCATCGGTCGAGCTGACGCTCGAATCGCCGGACGGCGACGCCGGTTTTCCGGGCGCCTTGACCGCGACTTGCGTCTATCGCCTCCTCGAACCCGCGACGCTCAGCGTCGAACTCTCGGCGGTCTCAGACCGCCCGACCATCGTCAATCTGACCCAACACAGCTACTTCAACCTCGACGGCTCGCCCGACATTCTCGACCACGAGCTGACGCTGTTCGCCGACTTCTACACCCCTGCCGACGACGAGCTCATTCCGACCGGCGAAATCCGCGCCGTCGCGGGCACGCCATACGACTTTCGCCAGCCACGCACGATTCGCAATCCCAGCTTAACGCCCTACGACACCAATTTTGTCGCCGCGCTCGAGCCCGACGAGGACGGTCTTGCGCAAATCGCGGCGGTGCGTTCGCCGCGGAACGGCTTGACGATGAGCCTGTTCTCGACCGAGCCGGGCGTCCAGTTCTATTCTGCGGCGCCCCTCAATTGCCCGGCGCCCGGATTGGACGGCCAGCATTATGGGCCGCACGCGGGCTTAGCCCTCGAGCCGCAGGCTTTCCCGGATTCGCCCAACCGGCGCCATTTCACCGATTGCTTGCTGCGCCCGGACGACGAATACCAGCACGTGAGCGAATTTCGCTTCGCCTGAGGGGTCGGGCCCCCACAGGCGCGGCGCTCTAACGCGGCCAGGCAGGCTGCGGTCTTCCAGACGCCGAATGATCGGCGCGTTTCTGATGCCTCGCGAGCGCCTGCGATGGCGCTTTATGTCTGGACGATCCTGCTCGCGGGACGAGGGATCCGACAATTCTGCTGATCGAGTTTGAACCGCCCAGCCCGCGGAGGAGATTCATTCATTTTGAATAAAACAGCGCTGAGCCGATCGCGCAATTTTGTTAGCTTTCGATTTAACGGTCGAGCAGCGCTGAAGGGCATAGTCCCTCGACCCCGCGGCCGCGAAGGGAGGATGGCGTCGAAATGAATCTCATTCCCTTTTTCCGAGTTCCCTATCTCGATCTCGCAGTCGGGGCGGAATTCCCGTGGCGCATCTCAGTTGACTGAGAATGCTGTAGTCGTCGCCGTCTTCGCCCTGACGGAAGGGCGAAAGAAGAGGGCCCAAAAGCCGAAATAGGGATTTGTCTATCTTGAGGGCCGGCGAAGCCGCGGTGCAGCAGAGGCGAGCCATTCACTCCCATAGCGCGCCGGGCGTATGACGTTGACGCCCTTGACGAGAAGGGTTTGCGCGATCCTGAAAACGGATGTCCGTGGAACGATCGGATGAATGCCACCAGTGATCCGGTAAGCAGCCGACCAGACGCGCGCCAGGGCATGCGTGTCTCGCTGACCAGAGAGTTCCTCACGGTCACGATTTCGACGGTCGCGCTGATCGTTCTGTGCCGCCTGTTCGCGCCATCGAGCATTTCGTACGGCGCCCTGGCGGGGAGTCTCCCATTCGCCGCCATCCTTGTCATCGTTGGGCTTGGCCAAATGCTGGTCGTTCAACAAGGGGGGTTCGATCTCTCTGTCGCGGGCGGCGTCTCTCTGGCGGTCGTCGTTTCGACCCATATGCCTGCCGGGAACAACGCCAACCTCCTGCCCGCAGTGCTGATGGCGGCATGCTTCGCGCTCGTGATCGGTATCGCGAACGGCGTGCTGGTGGGGCTGCTGCGTCTGAACTCCATCGTGGCCACGATCGGCATGAATGCATTGATCTATGGCGGAGTGTTTGCCGTTTCCGGCGGCATTCCGAGATCGACCACGTCCCTGCTGGCGGCGATTGCAGGCGGAGACACATTTGGCTTCGCGAACTCTATCTACTTTGCTCTCGCAATCCTGCTGGTCGTGACGTTCGTCCTGAAGAAAACCGTCGTCGGACGACGCTATGAGGCGATCGGGGCAAATCCATCGGCGGCGCGTGCTGTTGGGCTTCATGTGCGCCTTCATCAAATGATGGCGTATGTCTACGCTCAGTTGACGTACTGTATCGCGGGCATCCTGCTCGCCGGGATCACCAGCCAGCCGACAGCCTTTCAGGGAGATTCGCTGCTGCTCCCCTCCGTCGCCGTTGTGGTGCTTGGGGGAACTTCGCTGGTCGGCGGCCGTGGCTTTCCCGTCTCGACGGCCATCGCCGCGTTCTTCTTGAATCAACTGAGCCAATTCGCGCTCGCTGTCGGCGTGCCTTATTCGGCCCAGACAATCATTCAAGCTCTCGCGCTTGGATTTGGTATCGCCGTTTATTCCTTTCGGTGAACCAACGGGACGGTACCCGGTCAAATGAGGAGGAAACTAATGCAAGCATCATTGGGTAAAATGGCGGTCGCAGCGACTGCCGCAGTGCTGAGCCTTGGCGCATCGGCGGCCGCCTATGCCGATACGCCGTCGTGGTGCGGTCCCAAGAAAGCGTCGATTGCGTTTCTCGACGGCTTCGGGGGTAATAGCTGGCGCGTCATCACCACGGCTTCCGCAAAGGAAGAGGCCCTGAAATGCCCGAGCATCACTAAGTACGAATATGCTGACGGGCAAGGCAACACGCAGAAGGCCATCTCCGACATCAAGAGCATGGCCGCTCGCGGCATCGACGCGCTTGTCGTGTTTGGAGATGCTGGTCCGGCGGTGCTGCCTGCGTTGACGAGCGTTTACAAGGCCGGCAAGGTCGTCGTTCCGTACCGCGTCGTTGTCGGCGGCGAAGCGGGCAAGAACTACTCCAAGTACATTGGGGCCTCCGAGAAGAACGATGGCGTGAGCTGGGGCAACTGGATCAAGAGCATATTGCCCAAGGGCGGCAACGTGCTTTTCATCAGCGGTCCGGCCGGCAACAGTCAGGGGCTGAGCGAGCTCGAAGGTCTCAAATCGGTACTTGGGCCTGAGTACAAGTTTATCAACCCGCCGCCCTTCGACGTGACCAACTGGGATCCTGCGCTCACTCAGCAGGTTCTCACCGCGGAAATCGCAAAAAACCCGAAGATCGACGTCATCGTCTCCGACTTCGGGCCGTCGCTTGTCGGCGCGCTTCCGGTCTTCAAAAAGTTCAACCGCTCCATCCCGCCGATCGCCACTTCGGACGGGAACATCCTCGGCTGTTTCTGGACGGACAACCACGCGGACAATCCGGACTTCAAGCTCTTCACTGTGGCGACTGGCAACGACAACGCGCGCCTAGCCGTGCAATGGGCGGTAGCGCTGGCGACCGGCGGTCAGACCCCGAAGGAGGAAGTCTTTGTGGCGCCCGACTTCGAGGATTCGGTGTCGGACAAGCCACACCCTGTGGAGTGCCGGAAAGACCTTCCGGGCGACATCTATCTTTCGGCCCAGATGAAGCCGGAGGATCAGGCGAAGCTAATCAACAAGTAGTGCTGTCGCGGCCCCCCGGCGTAAGGCCGATCAGGGGCCGCGATATTTCCGAGCGACCTAATGGTCGTGCAATGCGGACGAGCGCCTTGGCTCTTGAACCTGCGAACGTGAAAGACTTGGAGCTAACCGGAGCCGCGAGTGAGAACGTAACCATACGGCTGACCGGGATTTCGAAGCACTATTCGGGCGTCGCGGCGCTGTCCGACGTGAGCGTGGAATTCTACGCGGGTGAGGTCCATGCCGTCCTCGGTGAGAACGGGGCCGGCAAATCGACTCTCATGAGCATCATCTCCGGAGTGAATCAGCCGGATACAGGCGAAATCGACTTCGAGGGTCGCCGGATATCGCCCATGTCGCCGGAGACGGCTGCGGCCCTCGGGATTTCGATCTCTTACCAGCACCCTGCCATTCTCGGCGACCTCTCGGTGCTTGAAAATCTTAGGGTCGCGCTGCCGCAATCGCTGTTTGCAGGAAGATTGCCTCGCGACGTTACAAGAGAAATGCTGAACGCTGTTGGTCTGCGGATACCGCTGCGAACGCGCGCGGACTCGCTGACGATCGCGCAAAGGCAATTGCTCGAAATCGCCAAAGCCTTGGCCACGAAGCCCAAGGTGCTGATCCTCGACGAACCCACAGCTTCGCTGGACCGGGAATCCACCGATATGCTGTTCGACCGCATTCGGGCGGTCGTGAAAACCGGAACTTCTGTCCTCTACATCACCCATCGCTTGGCGGAACTTCGCCAGATCGCGGATCGGGTCACGGTCCTGCGCGACGGTCGCGTGCGGGGCGTAGCGCTCGTGTCCGAAGTGACCGACGAAGATCTGTTGAGGATGATCGTCGGCCGCGCGCTCGGATCGACGTTTCCCCCGAAGGCGAAGCACGTTTCGCAGGATGTCAATCTATCCGTTGAGTCTCTTTGCGGACACAAATTCAAGGACGTGACCTTCGACGTTTCACGCGGGCAAATTATCGGGGTGGCGGGGGTCGCGGGCAACGGCCAGTCCGACTTGATGCGGGCGCTGGCGGGCTTACAGCCGTCCGACGGCGCCGTCCGGCTTGGCGGTCGCTTGCTTACGCACCACGACTTGTTGCGCAAAGCCGCATTCATGCCCTCGGATCGGCTCACCGAAGGCCTGGCTAGCGGCCTTACCATCCGCGAAAACGCGTCCATGGCGGCGTTGGAGAAATTTGGCTCCCTCGGAATTGTGAGCCGCACGAAAGAAGTGGAGCAAGTCACAAACACGTTCAAAGCCCTCGCCGTGAAGGCCACGAGCATCGAAGCGCAGGTTACGTCGCTCTCTGGCGGCAACCAGCAGAAGGTTGTCCTGTCGCGCGCGCTGCTTGCCGACCCGAGCCTGATCGTGGCCGACGAACCGACCCAGGGCGTCGACGTTGGCGCCCGGGCTGAAATTTATCGCATCCTGCGGGAAATTACGAATTCAGGAACGCCAGTCGTCGTTAATTCCTCGGACGCGGCGGAACTCGAAGGCCTATGCGACAAAGTCATAGTGCTATCGAGGGGGCGGGTCGTCGAGACCTTGACCGGCGACGATGTCGTTGAAGCGAACATTGTCGCGGCGGCCGTTGGCGCCGAGCATGTCGACCCTGGAGAAGGCGATCGAGGACCTGAAGGCGGAGGGGCTCGAAACGGCTGGCGACACTTTGTCCAGACGGACAACGCCCCTGCCGTTCCCCTGGCGATCGTCACGGTTCTGCTTGCGCTTTATGGATACAGTCAGAACCCGAATTTCCTGTCGTCGTTTAACGTATACAACATACTCATGTTGGCGACCGCCCTGGGTTTCATCGCCCTTGGGCAGACCATCGCGCTCCTGTTGGCCGGGGTCGATCTGTCGGTAGGTCCCTTGGCGGGCTTTCTGGTGGTGGTGGCTTCGTTTTTCATAAACGATGGCCAGCCATGGCCGATGATCCTGACGGGATTTCTCTTGATGCTCGTCGGCGCGCTTGTCGTCGGAGGCGTCAATGGCTGTCTCATCCGGTTCGCCAATTTCACCCCGATCGCTGCGACTCTGGCGATGTATATCGGTCTGCAAGGACTGAGCTTTCTTCTTCGCGATGGCCCGGGCGGATACATCAATTCAACCGTCGTTCAAGCGCTCGCCGCGCAGGTCGGGCCGATCCCCGTGGCGTTCCTCGCTTTGGCTGCATGCGTCGTAGCGAGCGAATACGCGCTGCGGAATACACGAGCCGGTTGGCAACTTCGCGCAACGGGTTCGGATGAGGAATTGGCGCGGCGGATCGGCTTGCGGATCGATCGGGTCGTTATCCTCGGCTATATGGTCTGCTCCCTGTTCGCCGCCCTGGGGGCTGTGATGCTGATGGCACAGATCGGCGTAGGCGACCCTAAGCAGGGCGTTAGCTACACGCTATCGAGCATCACCGCGGTGGTTCTTGGCGGCACCAGCCTGCGCGGGGGGCGGGGCACGTTTGTAGGGACGGCGATCGGCGCGGTGCTCCTTACGGAAGTGCTGAACGCCGTCGCCTTTCTCGGCTTGTCGCAAACCTATCAATACTTATTTCAAGGCGCGCTGATCCTGATTGCCGCCCTGATCTACTGGACCGTCCGCGGGCGCGGACGCGCCTGAGAGCGCGCGCGGCCCGAGTGAACCTCCAATCGAAGTTGAGGCATTGAGAACGCCGCCCTGCGTGAGGCGGTGAGATCACCGCCCGCTGCGTGGCTGACGCGAGAATATCCATAATGAACGAACTTTGTGTTTCAGTTGGCGCAGCGATCCGCCAGATCGCGGGAGGTCTTGAGGAACGCCCGCGGATGCCGCGACTTGGCTGCGAACGCGCGCGCTGCTTGTGTTCCTTTCGTCCAGTTTCCTCCCACCTGCACGCTGCGTTTTGACGCAGGGCGTTTTTTTTTTGCGGACAAGCCGCAAATTCTCATTTCGGCGAAAATCTTGGATGCGCGGCGCCGTTGAAGAGTGGTCTTGCTCGCTCGAAGTTAGACAAAGGGAGGAAGCGCGATGAAGCGCCTGGCTGACAAGGTCGCCATAGTCACCGGAAGTTCCCGCTGAATTGGCGGCGCGACGGTCGAGCGTTTCGCCGAAGACGGCGCCCGGGTCGCGATCTTCGATGTGCTCAACGGGCGTCAGGCGTATCTCGATATGATGAAGGAGAAGCATCCGCTGCGGCTTGGCGAACCCGTCGACGTGGCGAATTGCGTGCTGTTCCTCGCTTCGGACGAAGCCCGTTTCGTGACCGGCGCCAGTCTCATCATGGATGACGGCTACGCCGCCCAATAGTCGGCGGGAACGCCAGGCCGCACGGCTGACGGTCGCTTGGACGGTTAATGGGCCTCGCGGTCGACTTGCGCCGACGCAAGTGGAAACGAAAGGGATGAAACTTCCCGGTGTGATGGCCGCCCCCGCATTCTAGCTGTCGCGAAGTGGGGACGGCGCGCCTCCCGGGAGAAAACGAAGGGACGACATGGCAAAGAAGATCGCCGTTCTGGGGACGGGCGCCAATGGCGCCGCGATCGGCGCGGATCTGACCCGCGCGGGCCTCGACGTCGTCCTCATCGACCAGTGGCCGGAAAATGTCGCGGCTCTGCGTGAGCGAGGCGCGCGCATCGAAATGCCAGGCGAGGTTCTGACCGTGCCGGTGCGGGCGTTCAACCTCTGCGACGTCTGCACCTTCACCGACCGCTTCGACATCGTGCTGATGCTCGTCAAAGCCTATGATTCCCGCTGGGCGGCGCAGCTGATCGAACCATACCTCAAAAGCGACGGCCTGCTGGTCGGCGTCCAGAACGGCATGACGACACAAACGATTGCCGATGTCGTCGGTCTTTCCCGGACGCTCGGCTGCGTGATCGAAATTTCTTCCTCGATGTTCGTTCCGGGCGTTACCGTGCGCGACTTCAACCATGAGCGTTCCTGGTTCGCAGTCGGTCCGAACGAGCCGGAGACGCAGGGCCGGGCGGAAGAGATCGCCGAACTCCTGCGCCACGCCGGCAAGGTCTCGGTCGTGAGCAACGTCCAGGCGACCAAATGGATGAAGCTCGTCAGCAACGCGACCACGCTTGTGTCGACGGCCTTGTTCGGGTTGTCGATTCATGAAGGCGCGTCTTCTCCCGAGGCGCGTGACCTGATGCTGCGGTCCGGGCAAGAGGCACTGGACGTGGGACAGGCGCTCGGCCATCCGGTTCTGCCGATTTTTGGCCTGACGGAGAACGACGTGGCGCATTCGAACCGCATGGTTGATCTGCTGCTCGACACGCTGCTCAAGGGGTTCACGCTGCCGACCACCAAGACGACCGTCCTCCAGGACTGGATGAAGGGGCGGCACAGCGAAGTGAACGATCTCAACGGGACCGTGGTCGCCGAGGCCCAGCGGCTCGGTCGCAGGGCGCCGGTGAACGCGGCGATCGTTGAAATGGCGCTCGAGATCGAAAGCAGGAGGCTGAAGCCGGACCCTGCGAACATTCGCATCCTTGCGAACCGGGTCCGTGAGCTGGGCGGCGAGCAGATTGTGCAGGATAGGAGATAGCGGAATGGTTGGTGTTGCGTTGGTCGGACTTGGCTGGTGGGGTCGCAAGATGGGCGCCCTGATAAAAAAGCAGTCGCGCGAAATCCAACTCATTCGCGCGGTCGAGCCGAACGCCGCCAGCGCCAAGGAGGTGGGCGACCAGCTCGGGATTCAGATCACCGGGGACTTGAAGGCGGCGCTCGACGATCCGCGGGTCGACGCGCTCATCCTCGCGACCCCGCATGCCCTCCATGGCGAGCAGATCCGGCAGGCGGTCGCGGCGCGCAAGCACGTCTTCTGCGAGAAACCGCTCGCTCTCACCCGCAAGGAAGCGGTCGCTGCGGTCGACCTCTGCAAGTCGGCCGGCCTCGTGCTCGGTATGGGCCACGAACGGCGCTTTGAGCCTCCGATCGCTGCGATCCTTGCCAACTCCGCCGCGGGCCGACTCGGGACGCTCCTCCAGATCGAGGCCAACTTCAGCCATGACAGGTTCCTGTCGCTCGATCCGTCGAACTGGCGTCTGCAAGCAGATCACGCCCCGGCCGCCGGTATGACAGCGACCGGCATCCACCTGACCGATCTATCGGTCGCGCTCATGGGACCCGCGAAGGAGGCGCTCGTGACCTGCGAGCAACGCGGATCAAAGTTGCAGGGCGGCGATACTCTCAGCGCCTATATTCGCTTCGCCGGCGGCGGCACGTCGTATATTTCCGCGAAGTTCTCGCGATGCCTTTCGTGTCGCGCTTCGCGGTCTATGGGACGCATGGCTGGGTCGAGGTCCGCGACAAGGCGCACGTGGAGGCGCCCGAGGGATGGGTCATCATTAAGGGAAGCAGCGGCTCGCGGATCACGACCGAAGAGATCGGCCCGGCCGAGCCGGTGCTCGACAATCTTGAGGCTTTCGCGAGGGCCGTCGAAGGCAAGTCGACCTATCCGATCACAGGCGACCAGCTCATCCAGAATATTTCGCTTTTGGAATCGATCGTTCGAAGCGCGTCGTCCGGACGCGTCGAGGGCGTGGCATAGGGAGAGAACCATGAAGGCGCTGATTTTCCAGGAACCCAACCAGCCGGTCGTCAAGGACGTCGTCGAACCCAAGGTCGAACCGACGGAAGTGCTCGTCCGCATGCGGCAAGTCGGAATCTGTCACTCCGACTACGAGCTGCTCTACGGCCGCTACATCATTCCGATCAGCTATCCTGTAACCCCTGGACATGAGTGGATCGGCGAGGTGGTCGAGGTCGGCAAAGCGGTCAAGGGTTTCAAGGCCGGCGACCGTGTCGTTGGCGAATGCGTGGTGAAACTGCCCGACCGCATCCATCACTTCGGTTTCTCGATCGATGGCGCGTTCCGCGAATACTTTAAGGTTCGCCCGGAATGGATCCACAAACTGCCGGAGTCGATGAGCGACGCCATCGGCTCGATGATCGAGCCGTTCACCTGCGGCTACTACGCGATCCACAACATTGGCGGCGCCGACGCGAGCCAAACCGTCGTTGTTTCGGGCGGCGGCACGATCGGACTCGTCTCGGCCGCCGCGGCGATTGGGATGCGCGCCAAGGTGATCGTGATCGACCCGATCGAGACGCGCCGGGCCACGGCGATGAAGCTGGGCGCGGCGGCGACCATCGATCCGAACTCGGAGGATACGGTTGCGCGCGTCA
The DNA here is from genome assembly GCA_963813555.1 of uncultured Alphaproteobacteria bacterium. Lineage (GTDB taxonomy): Bacteria > Pseudomonadota > Alphaproteobacteria > Rhizobiales > Beijerinckiaceae > Roseiarcus. Next base: position 83,870 of record CAWEZX010000008.1, read on the forward strand.
TGGAACTGACAGACGGCGGGGCCGACCTTGTCGTCGAGGCGTCCGGCCATGATGCATCACTTGGGATGGTGTTCGACCTTCCGAAGGAGAACGGACGCGTGGCAATGATCGGAATCAACATCGGCCGCATGATTCCGGCGAAGCTTGGCAACATCCAGATGCGCAATCTCACGCTGAAGGGCAGCATCGGTTCGCCCGGCGTCTGGCCGGCGGCGATCCGCTTCCTGGAGAGGGCAGGGGTCGACCTCACGCCGATCCAAACGCATCACTTCCCGCTGACGGATGCGGTCGAGGCTTTCGAACTCGGCAAGCAGGCCGACAAGTGCATCAAAATCACCCTGCACAACAAGGCGGCGTGACGCCGCGCTCAATGCGACGCAAACGTCTAGAGGAGGACGACCATGAATCCGGGACTAACGCTCTTCGCCTATCTGCATGGCAAACCCGAGAAGCGGGACGAGCTTCTCGCCACCTTGCGCGAATTCGTGAAGCCGACCCGCACCGAGGCGGGATGTGTCGAGTATCACCTTCACGTCAGCAACGACGATCCGAACCTGTTCGTCTTTTATGAAAACTGGCGGTCAAGACCCGAACTTGACACCCATCTGAAGACGCCGCTTCTGACCGCCTTCTTCAATCGTCGAATGGATCTCCTGGAGAAGGATGTCGAGATGCAGTACATGACGATGGACAGCCCTTACGACAAATAATGCGAGGACCGAAGGCAGGGCGCCAACGCGTCGGCGACGCGAGACCGTAGGAATAGCAGGAGAGAAAGATGAGTAAGCTCAAAGGCAAATCGATCATGATTACCGGCGGCGCGCAGGGCATTGGCGAGGGCATCGCCCGCCGCCTCGCCTCGGAAGGAGCCTCGATCGCGGTGGCCGATATCAATGGCGAGAAGGCGAAGGCGCTCGCTGAAGGCCTCAAATCCGAGGGCGCGAACGCCATCGGCGTCCGGGTGGACGTCGGCGAGCGCAGTCAGGTTCAGACCGCTATCAAGGAGGTCGTCGATCGCTTCGGCCGACTCGACGTGTTGTTCAACAACGCCGGCTTCAACAAGCCGCTGCCCTTCCTCGACGTCGACGAGAACAATTTTAACAGCATCATGCGCGTCAACACCTGGGGCGTGATGGTCGGCACCCAGGAAGGCGCCAAGCAGATGATCGCCCAGGGAGGCGGCGGCAAGATCATCAACACCGCCTCGATCGCCGGCCGTCAGGGTTACGCGGAATTCGCACCCTATTGCTGCAGCAAGGCGTCGGTGATTTCGCTGACCCAGGCCGGCGCCCGCGAATTTGCCAAGCATAAGATCACTGTCAACGCCTTCGCGCCCGGCGTTGTGGTGACGCCGCTGTGGGATGGTCTCGAGCAGGACATGATCGACAAGGGCGTGATCAAGAAGAAGGGCGAGTTCATCGAGAGCTTCTCGGCTAGCATCCTGCTTGGATTTCCGTCGAAGCCCAAGGACCTTGCGGGCATCGCGTCCTTCCTCGCTTCGGCCAATTCCGACTACATCACCGGCCAGGTGATCATGTCGGACGGCGGCATGATCCTGGTCTAACCGAGACTGCCCTCGTCGCCCAAACGGCGAGGGTTGCGCCCCGCGCAAGCGGACGAGGTAAGACGCGGGAAGGCGGTATGGATGAATTCATCTTCGGTCGTCTCGAGGTTCATCGCGATCCCGAAGCCCAGGATGAGTTCGGTGACCTCGGCGCCGACCATAAGCTTTCCGGTCGCCGCGTCGCGTGCTCGAAAACCTCGGCGGAGCGCAACAGGGCCTTCGTCGGGATGCATCGCCAATTGACGCAAATTCCCCCAAAGGGGCTCACGCTCGACGATTACCGTCTTCATTCCGAGCTGGGGCGCGCGGATCGCGGCGATATATCCGCCGAGGCCGGCCCCAACGATGATGATGTCGAATTTCATCAGGTCCGCGTCGTCGCTCTCGCGGCTTCTTGCGCCTGTTGTCCACGGGCGCGCGCCTTGAAGGTCCGCGAACTGACCCGATCGAGCAGATCGATAATGTCTCTCAGACTTTCCCGCGCGATGCCCTGGGTGATGAAGACGACGCGCGTGCGGTGATCGTCGTCGGGCCAGCGGTCGAGCCAGGTCATCGTATGCAGGAGATGCTGCGCGCCCTGAATCACAGCGGGGCGGCCGGGTTCTTCGGCGATGTTGATCAGTCCCTTAACCCGCAGAAGTCCTGCGCCAAGGTTCTGGGCGATCCCCTCCAACAGGAACTGCGACTCCGCGCGTGACAGCGGGCTCTCGCGGGTCAGCACGAAACTCTCGATCCCTCGCCCTTCCAGATGATTGCGGTTATGGGGCCCATGGTCGTGATGATGGTCGTCGTGGTCATGGTCGGGATCGTGCGCGCTCGTCTGATAGGCTTGGAGGTCGAGCCAAGGTCGGGGATCGGCGTGAGGATCGGAAAAGTCGAAGCCTGGGGACGTCAGCAGCTTCGCCACAGCAGCGGACGACCAATCGACTTCGGCAATCTCGGCCGACGGATTGATCTGCCGCAGCTCCAGCAGAAGCCGGGAGGCAGAAATGTCCCTGGCCTCGACCAGGTCTAGCTTGCTTATCCGAATCTGATCGGCCAACGCCACTTGGCGCACCGCCTCGTCATGGGACTCGGCGGTTCCGCGCCAGTTGACCGCGTCCACGAGCGTCAGCACGCTTGCGATGCGAAAAAGCCCGTCCAGCGTCGGTTCCGACAGGAAGGCCTGCAGAACGGCGCCGGGCTCTGCGAGCCCCGACGTTTCGATCACGATATTGTCGAACTCGGGAAGCTCGCCCGCCTGCCGCCCGTGGTACAGGGAATTCAGCGTGCCCACGAGGTCGCTCCGGACGGTGCAACACAGGCAGCCGTTCTCGAGGACGACGACCGAGTCAGAGCTGGTGGCGAACAGCTTATGGTCGAGCCCGACCTCGCCGAATTCGTTAACGACCACCACCGTTTTCGCAAGCTCCGGAGAGCGAAGCGCAGCGTTGATGAACGTTGTCTTCCCGCTTCCGAGAAACCCGGTGACGAGCGTCACCGGGATTCTGCTCTTGGATTCCGCCCGCAAGGTTTCCGTGGACATCCGGTTTCTCCGGTCAGAACACTTCGCAACCTGGAAGGCCACAGGAAATCAGCCGGTCAGAAGGAAAGTTCGTGATGATCTCGCACCCGTCCTTCGTGACGACAATCTCCTCCTCGATGCGGGCCGCGCCCGACCCGTCGTCCGCGCCCTTCCACGTCTCCAGGGCGAACACCATGCCCTCGACCAGTGGCCGGTTCTGGCCGCGGAAACGCTTGGAGAAAATGGGGCGTTCCCAGAGCGACAAGCCGACGCCGTGGCCATATTGCAGCAGGAACGCCTCCGCCTCGTCGCGATAGCCGAACTCGTGCGCGTCGGGCCACACCGAGGCGACCTCGTCCGGGGTGACGCCGGGACGGATCAAGTCGATCGAGGCGCTGATCCACTTTGAAGCGGTCTCATAGGCGTCAATCTGGTGCTTGTTCGGCTCCCCGCAGATGAAAGTTCGATAGTAGCAGGTGCGGTAACCGTTGAACGCGTGCATGATGTCGAGGAAGATCATGTCGCCGGGCTGCAACATGCGATCTGAAAACGTGTGCGAGTGGGGCCGGCCGCGCCGTCCCGAAACCGAGTTCACGCATTCGACCCGCTCCGCCCCCATGCGGAACAGGCGATCGTTGGCGATGGCGACGAGTTCGTTCTCCTTGGCGCCCGGGCGGATCGCGCGCGCGATGTCGACATAGGTGGCGTCGACCATCGACGCCGCCACCTTCAGGAGTTCGATTTCGTCGGCCGTCTTGATCTCGCGCGCGTCGAGCATCGCCTGTTGGCCGTCGACGACCTCGATGCCCTCGGCCTCGAGCGCTCGCAGCATGCCGATTTCCATCATGTCGATGCCGAGCGGCTCCTTGTCGATGCCGTAATGCACCAACGCCTTCTTGATCTGCTTGGCGAAGTCCTGCTGCACATGCATCGAGGGTGGAATAGCGCCCAGCATGGTCGTGAGCGGAGCCGCCACATTGTCCGAGATCCAGGGCGAGGAAATGCGTTTGGCCGGCGGCGCCGGGTCCCACAGGAACGGTTTTCCCTCGGCCGGGCAAAGCGCGTAGCGAAAGAACTTGTCGCGCGCCCATTCGCCGATATGGGTCGCCGTGACGTAGCGGATGTTGTCGAAATTGAAGCAGAGGACGCCACCGAGGCCGGCGTAACGGATCGCTTCCTGGGCTCGTTTCAGGCGTTCGACGGACAGGCGATGATAGTCAACCCCCTGTTCCCAGTCTTTCGCCATCATGCCCCATGCGGCGGTCCCATGCGGCCTGTTATATTTCATGGGTGCTCCCCTTCCGATTTCGATAATTGCGCTTGCCTGGCGTGCAAGGTCATGGATTGCCGGCGAACTCGTCTTCCCAATTGCGAGTCTCGAGAACCTGCTTCAGCCGGGACAGAAACGCGGCCGAATACGCGCCGTCGAAGGCCCGGTGGTCGAAGCTCTGTCCGACCATTCCCATCATGCGCGGCGCGACAAATGCGCCTTCCGGCGTCGACACCACCGCGGGTTTCAACTGGATGGCGTCGGTCGAAAGAATCGCAACCTGCGGCGCATTAATGATCGGCGCCGTGAAAGTCGTTCCGAAGGCGCCGTTGTTGCTGATCGAATAGGTGCCCCCGGAAAGATCGTCCGGGTCGAGTTTGCCGGTCCTGGCCTTGTCGATGAGGCGTCGCATCGCCTTGGCCAACCCCGCGACGGTCAGATCCTCCGCGTTGCGCACGACAGGCACGACGAGACCGTTATGCGAAAGGTCGACGGCGACGCTGAGGCTCACGGTCGGAGACAGCGAGAGAGACTTACCGTCGAAACGCGCGTTGACCTGCGGAAAGGCTCGAATGGCGAGGCATGTCGCTCGAGCGATGAACGGCAGATACGTCAGCGAGAAGCCGTGCGTCTCCTGAAACGCCCGCTTGTGCTTGCCGCGGACACGGTCGATCGCGCTGAAGTCGACCTCGATCGCCTGGAAGACATGGGGAATCGTCCGCCAGCTTTCCGCCAGCCGGTCCGCCGTTTTCAGCCGCACGGCGTTCAACGCGATCGTTTGGCCGCCCAAGGGCGCCGGCAGAGGGGAGTACGGACGTGCGTCAGGGGCGGCGGGCGCCGAAGTTGGAGGTGAGGCGGCCATGGCCGAGCGCACAAGCTGCTCGTCGATCCGGCCGCCGCCGCGACGCTTGACCTCTGCGGCGAACCTCACGACGTCGAGGCCGTTCTGCGCAATCAGTCGGCGCGCGAGGGGGGTGACGCGTATGTCGTCGGGTCCCTTGGCGGGACCGAACCTTTCCTTCGGCGTCGAGACTTCCTCAAAAGGATTGCGCCACGGGGCCGCTTTTAGCGCTGCGGCCTGCCCCGCCTCCCGCTTTGGGGTGGGCTCAGCCGCGGATTCTCCCCCGATGACCGCGACAATCGCGCCGACTTTTGCGACATCGCCCGCACCGATCCTGATCTCGCTCAGCCGACCCGACACGACCGCCTGGACTTCGATCGTGACCTTGTCGGTCTCGACCTCGAAGAGGTCGTCGCCTTCCTTGATCTCGTCGCCGACCGACTTGAACCAGGTTAAGATCTTGCCTTCCGCAACCGTTTCGCCGAGTTGCGGCATGATTACAGTCTCGGACATCGAACTACGCTTTCAGAACCCGGCGGACCTTGTCGACGATGCGCGCCGCGCTGGGCAGGGCGAGATCCTCGAGGTGGTCCGCGGCGGGCAGGGGGATGTGCGGCGTGGTGATGCGCACGATCGGACCGTCGAGGTCCCAGAAGATCTCGTCGGCAACGATCGATGCGATCTCCGCGCCCCAGCCGCAGAGCCTTGGATTCTCTTCCACAGTGAAGAGCCGTCCCGTTTTGGAGACAGATCCCAGTATGGTCTGGGTATCGAGGGGAACAAGCGAGCGCACGTCGATGACTTCCGCACCGATTCCGTGCTCGCTCGCCAGCGTCGTAGCCGCTTCAAGCGCGCGCGGCACCATGAGCGCGAGCGCGACGATCGTGCAGTCGCGACCGGCCCGAAGGATCTTCGCTGTTCCGAGCTTGTCGACGATCTCGCCGTCCGGCACTTCGCCCTTCGTCGCGTAAAGAGACTTGTGCTCATGGAAGATGACCGGGTCCGGGTCTCGCACGGCCGCGGCCATGAGGCCGATCACGTCGACAGGAGATGACGGGGCCACGACTTTGACGCCGGGAATCATCATGGTCCAGTTCTCGATCGACTGGGAGTGCTGTGCGCCGAAGCGCGCGCCGCCGCCGTTGCCCGTCCGGATAACCACTGGGCAGGATAATTGCCCGTTCGTCATGTAGTGAAGCTTCGACATTTGATTGGCGACATAGTCGAAGCAGACCGCGAGAAAGTCAGCGAACATGATCTCGGCGATCGGCCGGAGGCCTGTCATGGCCGCCCCCATGGCGGCGCCGAGGATCGCCTGCTCGGAAATCGGCGTGTCGCGCACCCGTAACGGACCGAATTGCTCGTAAAGCCCGACGGTCGACTTGAAGACGCCGCCCGCCTTGCCAACGTCTTCGCCAAGAAAGACCACGCGGTTATCCCGATCCATCTCCTGCGCGATGCCGCGGATGACGGCGTCACGATAACTCAGTTCCGCCACGCCCAGCCTCCATCCGCATAGACGTCTGTCGTCAGGAGTTCGACCGGAGCAGGCGGGGACGCCTTCGCTGTCGCTGTCGCCGCGTCGACCTTGCGTTTGCTCTCAGTCTCGATTCCGCTGATCGTCTCGTCCGGAACGCCGAAATCCTTCAAGCGCTGCCGATAGATGACGATCGGATCGCGCTTCAGCCATTCCTCCAATTCCCCGGGCGGGCGATATTTCGCCGGGTCTGCGCGGGAATGGCCTGAATGGCGGTAGGTGAGGCACTCGATGAGCGACGGCCCTTCGCCGCGGCGCGCCTTTTCGAGCGCCGCCTGCGCGGTCCGGTAAACGACGTCGGCGTCGTTGCCATCGATAAGGATCCGCTCAAGCCCATAGCTGCCAGCCCGATCCGCGGCAGGGTGCTCGACCGCCGTGACGTCCCCAATCGGCGTATATTCCATGTAGAGGTTGTTTTCGCACACGAAGATGACCGGCAGCTTCCAGACTGCGGCGAAGTTGAGCGCCTCATGAAACGCGCCGATATTCGTCGTGCCGTCGCCGAAGAAGACGACCGACACGTCCTTCTCGCCAAGGTATTGAGCGCGCCAGGCGGAGCCGCAGGCGATTGGCAGATGGGCGCCGACGATCGCGTAGGAGCCGAACACGTCATGTTCGACTGAGGTGAGATGCATCGAGCCGCCCTTGCCGCGCATGAGCCCGACGTCACGAAGCATCAGCTCGCCCAGAAGGCCCTCCATGGAGGCGCCGCGGGCCAGGGTATGGGCATGGCCTCGATAAGTGCAGAAGGACTTATCGCCCTTTCGCATGGCGACGCCGAAACCGGCCGCGACCGCTTCCTGCCCGATCGATAGATGAACTCGTGCCTTTGATCAGGTTCTGAAAGAAAAGGTCGTGAGCCCGTTTCTCACAGTCCCGAATCTCGACCTGAAGTCGGAACAGCTCCAGCCGGTGTTCGAGGCCGATGTCGTCGTTCGATAGCGGCGCGCTTTGAACCGCCGGGTTCGATCCGGATGCCATGTGGTCGTTTCCCGCCCAACTTGCTTGACTGACCAAGCTTGCCAAAGATCGGCTCGCGATAGGCGCTCTAAAATTTCCAGAATGACTATTTTGGCGCGTTGCGCCTTTCGGCGGAAGGAGGTTGCCAGGCGATTGTAATATTCACATTGAATATTTCAACTCGCCCCGGGCGCGGCGGCGTGGCTATTCTGGCGGCCACAAGGCCTGTTCCGTAATGGCGGCTGTGAGCGCTCACGACAGCTCGGAACGAACTGTCAAGGGAGGTGCGTCATGAAGAGCATGACGCGGTCCGCGACCACCGTATGGACCGCGAAGCGCCGGATCGTTCAAAAGATCCGGGTTGAAGCCGGACCCCTCGAGAGCGCCGGCCGGATAGGCGAGTCCAGTGACGCCGTATCTTGGGCAGTCCGATCCGATTGAATCAATTGAAACGTCATGTTTGGCGCGCCGGTCCGTTGGAGGCGCCAACCCTCTCTCGGAAACGCATGAACTGAAACGGAGGAGATGATGAAGGCGGTGCGATTCTATGACAAAGAAGATGTTCGGGTCGAGAATGTCGCGGAGCCGACCGAGGTGGGCGACACCCAAGTTCTCGTGAAGCCTCTCACCTGCGGCATCTGTGGCACTGACCTGCACGAATTTGCGGCTGGTCCGATCGTCACGCCGAAAGCGCCGCACAAATTCACCGGCGCGAAACTCCCCCAAATTTTTGGTCACGAGTTCTCCGCCCAGGTGATCGACGTAGGGCGCGCCGTGACCCGCGTTCGCAAGGGGGACCGCGTGTCAATCCAGCCGCTCGTCATGCCGCTCGACGACTATTACAGCCGGCGTGGCCTTAACCACCTCAGCCCGAGCATGGGCTGCGTTGGCCTGAGCTGGGCCTGGGGCGGAATGGGCGAGTATGCGGTCATCAACGATTATAACGCCAATAGGATTCCTGACGTTGTCACGGACGAGCAAGGCGCCATGGTCGAGCCGGCCGCTGTCGCGCTCTATAGCGTGGAGCGCGCGAAGGTGAAGGGAGGCAGCACTGTATTGATCACCGGCGCCGGCCCGATAGGGGCGCTTGTCGTGTTGGTCTGCAGCGCATTCGGCGCGTCACAGATCATTGTGAGCGAGCCGAACGCCAACCGCCGCCGCCAAATTGAAAGCCTGGGCGTTGCGAGCGCAGTGCTTGACCCGAAAGCCGTCAACGTTCTCGAATACATCCGCGAACATACGGAGGAGGGTGTTGGCGTCGAACTCGGCGATTGAGTGCTCCGGCGTCGAAGCAGCCTTGAACACCTGCGTCGAGGCCGTGCGAAATCAGGGCACGGTTGTCCAGACCGGCCTGCATGTGAAGAAGGCTCTGGTCGATCCGGCCCTATGGGCAATGAAGGACATCTCGATCGAAGCGATCTGGTGCTACGAGATCACGATGTGGCCGCGCCTGATCCGGATGATCGCAAGCGGCAAACTCCCGGTCGAAAAGATCATTACGGCTCGAATCGAACCGGACGCTGTCGTCGAAAAGGGTTTTCGTTCGCTTCTCGATCCGAGGGGCACCGAAATGAAGGTCATGGTCAAGATGGCCTGAGCACGGCGCGCTCTGCGGTCGGGATATTGATCGGAGGATTGAGGCTTTGTGGGCTCGCGGGCCGCTCTCTCAGGAGTAGGGCCCGCGACCGGGGGAGAATCGTATGAACATTATCGCACTCGTCGTCGGCGCGACGGGCATTGCCGGCCGCGGCGCCTGCCAGGAGTTGGTCCGCTGTGGCGCCAAGGTCCATGGCTTGTCGCGCAACGCCGAAGGCCTCGTGCCCGGCGTGCGCCACGTGGCCGCGGACCTGCTCGATGCCGAAAGTCTCAAGAAGACGCTCGGAGCCCTGAAGCCGACACATGTCTACATCACGACCTGGTCGCGGCGGGCCACCGAAGCGGAGAACATCGAGGTCAATGGCGGCATGGTCCGCAACCTGCTCGCGGCTCTGGCGCCTGCGCGCAGCGTCAAGCATGTGGCGCTGGTCACCGGCCTGAAGCATTACCTCGGCCCGTTCGACGCCTATGTCCGCAGCGGAACGCTTCCGCTTACGCCGCTTCGTGAAGAGCAGCCCCGGCTCGAGACGCCGAATTTCTACTACGCCCAGGAGGACGAGGTTTACGCCGCAGCCAAGCGCGACGGTTTCACCTGGAGCGTCCATCGTCCCCATACGATCATTGGCAAGGCGATCGGCAATGCGATGAATATGGGCACGACGCTGGCCGCTTATGCGTCGATCTGCAAGGAGCTCGGCAGGCCCTTCACGTTTCCTGGCAGCGCCGCGCAGTGGAACGGCCTTTCCGACATGACAGACACCCGAATTCTCGCCAAGCAGCTCGTATGGGCAAGCACGCAGGACTTCGCCAAGAACGAGGCGTACAACATCGTCAACGGAGACATATTCCGCTGGAAATGGATGTGGCCCCGTATCGCCAAGTGGTTTGACGTCGAATGGACCGGGGCCGGGGACAAAATGGTCCCGTTGGAAACGCAGATGGCGAAAGACGACCAGGTCTGGAAGGGAATGGCGGACAAATATGGGCTTGCCGAATCCGACCTTTGGCGTGTGGCCTCGCCCTGGCACACGGATCTCGACCTGAGCCGACCGATCGAAGTGATGACGGACATGGCGCTCAGCCGGAAGCTGGGCTTTCTCGCTTACCAGAACACGGAGGACGCATTCCTCGATCTGTTCTCGGCGTTGCGCGCGGACAAGATCATTCCCTGAATGTCAGACGCACCCGCCGAGTTAAAGAAGCAGGCGCGGATGGAGGCTCCTGGCAAACGCCTGGACTCGACAAGCGCAGCCGCGGGACATTACCGTCCGCTCACAGGGTGGGGAGGATCCGGTCGAGAGCGGCCTGACAATATTCGGATGACCGAGCACGAACTCCTGCGAATCATCGCCTTCCTGGAGCGCGTTCGACAGCCTTTCCAGGAGGTGATTCCGATCGCCGAGGAAGATGCGACCTGGAACATGCTGCTCTTCCTGATCAAGAGCCACCTGACGGGAACGCCGGTGACTCTTTCCGCGCTCGCATCCGTCGCCAACGTTCCCCATGCCACCGCGATGCGCCGGATCCACGCGCTGATGGAGAGCGGCCATATTGAAACCGAAACCTTCAATGATGCGGGTAAGAGGTTCAAGCTTCTTCCAAGCGAAGCGCTGACGAACAGTTTTGTGCAATACGCGCGTCGAATCAAATTTCTGCTGGCCGAGACCTTCGGTCTTCGCTCCAAGAGCGATAGCGATGAGGATTATTATTTCGGCGGATCCTATTTCGCGGCGCAGATCATTCCGCCGCCGCGCCTGATCGAGAGCCTGTTTCGCGGCAATCACGAGATCCGGTTCCTGCTCAACGATGACAATTACTTCATTTCGATGCGAAATATGTGGGCCGATTTCCGCAACAATATCGCGTCGCGGAAGAGCTTCGACCTCAGAAAGCTCCCTCAGCTCCACGAGCGGCTGATCGAGAATGCGCGGCTCAAGGAATTCAGAGTACGACATCGTCGCCATCAACGCTCCCTGGCTTGGCGAGGCGGTGAAGAAGAGCCTCGTCATCCCGCTCGACTGTTACATCAAGCCCGCCACGCTTTCGCCGCTCGATTTTCACCCCTCCGTCTGGTCGATGGGGTCTTGGCGCGACGAGCAATTCGGGGTTCCAATCTACTGCACCATAGAGCTTCTCGCGGTCAGAAAAGACCTGTTCGACAAGGACCGGATCGATTACCCGACGACCTTCGAACGGACCGTTGCGGCCGCCAAGCATTTTCACGAGCCTGCGAAAGAGCGGTACGGCATCGCATGGAATGGCGGACGGGGGATGCCGATCGCCTCGACTTTCATGTTCCTGATGGGATGCTGCGGTGAATCGATCCTGCGCATTCCGAAGACCAACCTCACCATGGGCGTGGACGAGGCGAAGGGCGAGCAATTGCGACCGCAGATTCAGTCCGAAGCGGGGCTGCGTGTGCTCGACTACCTGCATAAGCTGAAGGAGGTGTCTCCGCCAGACATTCTCGATATGGACTGGGATCGGCGGACGACCTCCTTCCTCTGGGGTCAGACCGCGCTGGCGTATTGCTGGACGGTGCGCGCGGCGCGCTTCGAAAACGACATCAGCTCCGCGGTCAAACGCAAGGTCAGTTATCTGCCGCAACCTCGTGGCCCTGGAGGTGTTTCGAACAATCCCATGGGCGGCTTTCTCCTGTGCATTCCGTCGAATCTTCCGGAGGACCGCGTCGAGCGCGCCTTCGAGGCGATCGCCTGGATGACGTCGCCCGAAGCGATGAAGGCCAATGTACAGAATGGCTTTCCAGTCGCGCCGCGCTTCAGCGTATCCGCCGACCCGGAGGCGGCCGCGACCTCGCCGATCGTCAGCGTGGTCGACAGGCTGGCGAAGCGGAACCTGCTCAAGGGGTGGCCTCGGCCGCCCGTGCCCGAATACCTGTCGCTGGAGGCGATCCTTGGCGAAGAGATCCACCGGGCTCTGCGGGGCGAGGTCTCAGACCGGGTGGCGCTAAGCAAGGCGCAGGCAGAGGCCGACAGGGTCATGCGCAAAGCTGGATATTACTGACAGGGCCGCCCCGACGTCCTGGGGGCGCCGGACAATAGCTCAGACTGAGGCCCCCTCGCTGCCCGTGCGAAAATCGAAGCTCGTCGTCAGGCCACCGTCCGCGATGATCTCTGCGCCGTTCAACGCCGCTGAGGCGTCCGACAGAAGAAACAAAGCCGCCTTTGCGACGTCGCCCGGATCGGTGATTCTTCCGCTGGGCTGGCGCGCGGCCCGCGTTGCCTGGAACTTCCCGGGGTCTCTCGCCGATTTCATATGCCGCTCGAAAAGCCCAGCGAGCATGGCGCCTGGACTGAGAACATTGGCGCGGATCCCCTGCCGGGCGTGATCCATGGCGACCGTTCGCGCCAGCTGACGCACGGCGCCCTTGGAGGCGTTGTAGACCGAGAGCTGCTGCTCGGCGACGGTCCCATTCACACTGGCCACTGCAACGATGACTCCGCCGCCCCGCTCGATCATGTGCGGCAGCACCGCGCGGATGGCGAGCGCCGTGCCGACGAAATTCACCGCCATCGTCTTTTCGAGCGCCACCCTGTCGAATTCGAGGATCGTGCCAACCTCCAGCATAGCCGCGGAAGTGACCAGCCCGACGCTTTCGGGAGCGGCCTTCCGGATCTCGTCTCCGACTGCCGTCCAGACTTTGTCGTGCGTCACGTCGCCCTGCATGTGGACATAGAGGCGGTTTTTGAGGCTGTCCGGTTGGGGGGCGATATCGACTCCGATGGTCGTCACGCCGCAATCGACGAGCTGTCTGGCGATACGCGTTCCGAGCCCCGAGGCTGTCCCCGAGACGACGACGAGCGCCGGAAGCGCCGCGCAGAGTTGCGGTTTCTCACTCACGGATGTTTGTCCTTCGCCGGCTCGCCAAACCGTATATCCCGATATGCGACAAGGGCCGATTTGTTCAGATCGGGGATGTTGCCGGCGCCGAAGAAAAAGCGTCGCGAAGACGAGGCCGGAAAAGAGGCTTGGCGCATCTCAGCCGCGTCCGGGGATTTCACATTCGCGGATTCGTTCATTGCGCGAGATATCCGCCGTCCACAATGAGCTCGCTGCCCGTGACGAAGGACGAATCGTCGCTCGCCAGGAACAGGCAGACATTGGCGACTTCGCGCGGCGTTCCCATCCTGCCCATGGGAGTGGCGGCTATGATGCCCGCATTCATCTCGTCCGACTGGGCTTCGACCAGCGGCGTGCGGATGAGGCCGGGATGGACCGAATTCACCCGGATGTTTTCGGGCGCATAGCTGATCGCTGCATTCTTGGTAAGATTGCGGACGCCACCCTTTCCGGCGCTGTACGCGGCCGCGCCGCCTACGCCAACATTGCCCCAAATCGAGGAGAAGTTGACGATGGACCCCTTTCCGGCCTTACGCATCGACGGCAGCACGGCTTTCATGCCGAGGAAGGCGCCTGTGAGATTGACCGAGACCACAGCATTGAAATCCTCGAGCTCGGTGTCCGCCACCTGACCGTAGGCGCGCACGATTCCAGCGTTGTTGACGAGCACGTCGATCTGACCATGCTTCGCGACGATGGCGTCGACCGCCTTTCTCCAGTCGTCGGGCTTCGTCACATCGAGCTTGAACGGCTCGATTCCCTTGCCGCTCGCGACGTCCTTGACATCGCTCGCGCAGGCGAGCGCGCCTTCTTCCGCGAAAAGCTCTGCGACCGCGCGCCCGATTCCCTGCGCCGAGCCGCTGATCAGCGCCACCTTGCCTTCGAGTCTGCCCATCAAAGGTCCTCCCTCACGCATGCGGCGCCTTCAAGCGCGCGCTTATGTTTTGAAACCACGGATCCGCGCCTGCGGGCTAGCGTCGAAATACTCACAGTGAGCAGGAACGCCACCTCGGTTCGTCGAGGTCCCGCCTTTATTCAAACTGGCAATTTTGCCATTCCCGCGACACACCGGCGCTGGTGTAGTCTGCGTATGCGCCGAGGTTCGGACAACGGATCCGCCGCGTCTCGGAAGAGTTTCGGCCAGGGCAAGAACAGAGACAATGCGCGAGGAACACCATCCGCCTTCGGGCATTCGGGAGCAACGCGGCCGGGGTGCGGGGCCGCGGCGGGCGTTCTTCGGGCATGACGGCGCGGACATTCGCGTCGGATTAGACTTTCTCGAAGCTCTATGCGGCGAACTCGCGTCCGGCTTCGAACTCGAGGCGCCAAACCCCTACCTCGCCATGGCGATCGGCCTCGTCCGCGCTCACCTCGACGCGCGCCCTGTGACGCAGACCTCGCTGATCGCCAGCGCCGGCGTCCCCTACGCGACGGCGATGCGCCGCCTCGAGGAGATGGATTCCGCGGGACTACTCGAGCGCCGGCCACGGAGCCGCTCTGGCCGCAGCTTTTCGATTCACCCCAGCCAGAAGCTTGTGGATGCTGTGGCCGCCATGACGGGCCGCGTGCGCCTTCTCTCTTGCCGGCATTTCGGTGACGAGGCGCGGGTTTCCCACGAAGATTATTTCCTGGGGAACTATCGCACGAGCGCGAACATCAATCCGCCTCGCGTCCTTCCCCGCGCTCTGACCCTGCCGGGCGGACTTCGGGTCCTGGCTCACGCCGATCCGACGTTCATGGTGATGGACAATCTGAAGCGGCAGTTCGAGCAGGTGATCGGCGCTGGGATCCAACTGCGCGCGCTTTCGATCGACAAGCTTCGCGAGGAGGCGCTTCGCAACGCGGAGCGCAAGACCAGCCGATACGATATTGTCGCGGTGGACCTGCCCTGGATCGGCGAATTCGCCGAGCGTGGCGTCCTTCTGCCGCTCGATTCCCTCATGGATGTCGGACGGCTTGACGCGACCGATTTTCATCCGATGGGATGGCGGGCGGCTCATTGGGCGGGCCGCCCCTATGGCGCGCCGAGTCAGACGACGCCCGAACTTCTGTTCTACCGCCGCGACCTTTTCGCCGAAGCCGGGCTCGAGCCTCCGCGTACGACCGATGACGTGCTTGCTGCGGCGCGATGCTTTCATAGGCCCGCGCTGGGGCGATACGGAATCGCCTGGAACGCCGCGCGCGGCACACCGCTCGGCCACACGTTCATCATGGCCTGCGGAGATTTTGGCCAGCCGGTGATGAATTTGCGGCGCGTGGAATTCGGTTTCGACCCCGACCCGCCCGCCGTCGAAAATCTGCGAGCGACGATCGACACCCCGCTGGGCCTCGAAGCGGCCGAGTACCTGCGGGCGCTTCTGGCCTATTCGCCGCCCGACATCCTATCGATGGCATGGTACGAGCGCATTCGACCCTATGCAGCCGGGCGCGTCGCGATGGCCTATTGCTTCACCGCGCTCGCGCCCTTTGTCGAACTGGATCCGAGGTCGCCCGCCAATGGCCAGACGGGCTACCTGCCTCATCCCTCGATGCCGGGCGGAAGCCCGATCGCCACGGTCGGCGGCTATGTTCTGGGCGTGCCGGCGAACCTACCGCCGGAGCGTCGGTGCGACGCCGTCGAGGCGCTGGTCGCCTTCACATCGCGCGAGGCGCAGAAGCTCTTCGTCCTCAACGGCTGCCGGACCTCCCCGCGCTATTCCGTCGGAGCCGATCCCGAGGTCCGGCGCCTATCCCGGATCTTCGAGGCCGTCGACGCGATGTCGTGGCGCAAAGAGCTTCAGTTTTGGCCGCGCCCGCCCGCGCCGCAGATTGCCGAGATCATTCAGATCTGCGGCGAGGAGCTGCACGCCATGTTGAGGGGCGTTTGCTCGCCGCGAGAAGCTTTGCGCAAAGCGCAAGCGCGCGCCGACGTACTGATGAGTTCGCGCCATGCCAATCGAGGAGACTTGGGATGGGCCGCGAACGCCCGAAGAGCAAGACCGTGACGATTGCCGGAGCCCCTCACAAGCATGTCGGTCGAAATCCCACGAAGGCCAAAGGGATGCACGCCGGGCGCAGCGATTAGAATCATTTTGAACAATTGCCGCGTATCGACCCGGCCTCGGCGCCGGCAAAATCGGAACCAACGAACATCGCTTCGCGATCGCCCTTTGTGTTGGGCGCGAAGGGGCAGAAGGGGAGGGAGTCCAGGTCAAGCGGCTTTTGGATGGCGCGTATCGCCACGAAGACCGTCCTCGTCAACCCTACCCAGACGCCGCCTCTGATTGTCCGACCGCCGCGGACGCGCGCCCCCCAGGGCTCTGCGGCGATACGCATTCGAATCCGTTGAGCTGAGGACCGTTTTGATGACACGCAAGATCGAACTGCTCGCCGGATACTGGACGATCGCTGGTGATTGCTACGCCATGGGGCCGTCCGAGGTCAGTCCCTTCCCGATGAAGGAACGGGTCGAGGCCGCCTCGGCGGCGGGTTATACGGGACTCGGGCTGGTTCATCAGGACCTCATTTTCAACGCCAAAGCGATGGGCTACCCGGCAATGAAGCGACTGTTCGACGATCACGGGATTGTTCACGTCGAAGTGGAGTTCCTCGGAAACTGGTTCGAGTCGGGCGCGAAGCGCGAGGCGTCTGACCATGTCCGGAAAGACCTGCTTGAGGCGGCGCACGCGCTCGGCGCACGGGACATCAAATGCGCCGGCGAAATGTGGACCGAGCATTGCGACATATCGAAGATGGGCGACGCCTTCGCGAGCGTGTGTGAAGACGCGCAGACGGTTGGCGCCACGATCGCCATGGAAATCCTGCCGATGAGCAATGTGCGAACGCTCGAGACAGCGAAAGCGATCGTCGAACGCGCGGGTCAGCCCAACGGCGGCCTCTGCCTGGATATCTGGCACTTCATGCGAGGAGGCATCGACTTCGCAAAGATCAGGAGCCTTCCTCCGACCATGATCAATTCAGTGGAGCTGGACGACGCGGCCGCGGAGCCCAAGGGCTCGCTGTGGGAGGATACTTTGTTCCATCGTCTGTGTCCCGGCGAGGGAAGTTTCGATTGCCGCGCTTTCATCGACGCGGTGGAGCAAGCGGGCTTCCGCAGCTTCTACGGCGTTGAGATCATCAACGAGACTTTTCGCAAGCTGCCGCTTCGCGAGCAGGCCGAGCGGTCCTTCAAGAGCGCGATGGCGCAGTTCGCCAATCTGGCTTGAGTAAAGGTCGAAAGGGAGAGAAGCGTGGAAACCAACCTCAAGGGCAAGACTGTCCTCATAACGGGCGGCGCGACGGGGATCGGACGCGCCACCGCTCTGGCTTTCGCGAGGGAGGGCAGCCGCCTGGTGATCGTCGACATCGCCAAGGGCGAGCTCGAAAGCCTGTGCGCGGAAATCAAAGCGCAGGGAGGTGAGGCGACCTACGGAATCGGTGATCTCAGCACGGGGGAGGGGGTGACGAGCGGCGTCACCGCCGCTCTGCGGGGCAAGCTCGATAGCGTCGACGTGCTGGTCAATAATGTCGGCTCCGGGTTCGTGCGGACGTTCGACCAGCTGACAGATGAGGATTGGAACAACACGCTTCAGCTCAACTTCATGAGCTATGTTCGCACGACGCGGCTCGTGCTGCCGGGGATGCGTACGCGCGGCGCGGGCGTCATCGTCAACAACGCCTCCGACCTCGCGCGCCAGCCCGAGCCGGTGCCGACCGACTATTCCGTGTCCAAGGCGGCGGTGCTCGCCTTGACCAAGGGCCTGGCGCGTTCGGAAGCGCCCAACATCCGCGTGAACGCCGTGGCGCCAGGGCCGGTCTGGACGCCTTTCTGGTCCAAGCCGGGCGGCTTTGCCGACACGATGGCGGCCTTCCACAAGATGCCGCCCAAGGAGGCGGTCGAGCATGAGATGTCATTGCGGCAGCTGCCGCTGAAGCGTCTTGGCGAGCCTGAGGAAGTCGCGAACGTCATCCTGTTCCTCGCCTCAGACCTCGCGTCCTTCGTGACCTCATCGGTCTGGGGCGTGGACGGCGGCTCGGTCCGCAGCATTATCTGAGGCGGGGGTAGTTACGCGCGGTACGGCGGCGCATATTGATCTCTCGTCACAGCCCGCCGCCAGACGGCGCGCCTGATGTCAGCGGCGGGCGTCTTCCAAAACGAGCGCCGCGCCTTTCTCGCCGATCATGATGGCGGCGGCGTTCGTGTTGCCTGTAACGATCCTCGGCATGATCGAGGCGTCGATCACCCTCAGGTCCTGGATCCCGATCACCCGCAGCCGAGGGTCGACCACCGCCTCGGCTCCAATCCCCATCTTGCATGTGCCGACCGGATGCAGGAGCGAAAGCCCCGCTTCGCGGCAATAGGCCGTCATCTGTTCGTCAGTGCGGACGTCAGAGCCGGGGGCGATCTCGCTTTCGACACAGTCCGCCATTGGTTCGGTTTGCGAGATTTTCCGGGCGAATCTCAGGCCGACGACGGCCGCCCGCCGGTCTGCTTCCGAGGCAAAGAAGTTGAACCGAATCTCGGGCGGGTCGTCGGAGTTCGCGCTCTTCACCCGAACGTGTCCCCGAGAGTCCGGGCGCATGTGCTCCGCCAGGATCGTGAATCCCGAGAAGGGGAACGGCCTCAGATCCTCCTTTGTGCACCAGGCCATGAAGGTCACCATCATGTCGGGAGTCGGGATGTCGGGCGAGCTGTGGATGAAGGTGTTCGAATAATTCCCGTTGTCGGCGAAGGGTCCGGTGCGGAACAAAAGATAGCGAAGAAGCTGCGCGCCGCCCTTAAGCGGGTTGTTGTGCAGGTCGTTAACGGTGGTCTTGCAGCGCGACCGACATTGCAGACCGATTCCGAAATGGTCCTGAAGGTTTTCCCCCACGCCGCTCAGGTCGTGCGCGACCTCGATCCCGCGCGCCTTGAGGACGCTCGCCGGCCCAATCCCGGAGAGCTGGAGCAACTGCGGCGAATTGAACGTTCCACCGCACAGGATCACCTCGCCTCGGGCGCGCGCTTCCCGCTGACCGGACTTGTTGCGCCAGATCACGCCGACCGCCCGCTTTCCCTCGAGCACGATCCTCGCGACCAGCGCGTGAAGCACGACATTGACGTTCCGCTTCGCAACGCCGCGGAGATATCCGGAGGCCGTCGTCCATCGGCGGCCTTTTCGCGTGGTGGTCTGGACGTAGCCGGTGCCAAGCTGCGCGGCGCCGTTGAAATCCGGATTGCGCGGCGCTCCGAGCCTTTCGGAAGCGTCATGGAACGCCTCGCCGAGCGCATGCTTGGATGGCAGGTCCGAGACCGACACAGGGCCGCCAACGCCGTGATAAGCGTCGGGCCCGCGCTCCTGGTCCTCGCATGATTTGAAGTAGGGCAGTACGCTATCCCAACCCCAGCCAACGCAACCCTGGGCTGCCCAATTGTCGAAGTCCTGCGCTTGGCCGCGCATATAAATCATGCCGTTGATCGCCCCCGTGCCGCCGACGACTTTTCCTCGCGGCTGAAAGAGCCTCCGATTGTTGAGGTGCGGCTCGGGCTCGCTCGTGTAGCACCAGTTCACGCTTGGATTGGCGTAAAGCTTCGCATAGCCGAGCGGGATGTGGATCCATGGGCTCCGCGCCGGTCCGCCCGCCTCCAGGAGCAGGACCGACTTGTTGGCTTCTCCCAGTCGACCGGCGACGGCGCAGCCGGCCGAGCCCGCGCCGACCACGATATAGTCATACGACTGGAGCGGCTCCGCCAATGTATTCGCTCCGATCCCTTCGTCGATTTCCATGCAGGCTCGCACGAACCGCGCATGAGCCAAATTCCAGAGGTGTCGATTTTGGATAGATCGGTTGCGAGTCGTTCGCCCCGCTTGAACTCCATTGGCCCCTCGCGTCACGCTCGCGGAAATATCCGATTTGAACATCATTCCACGTGTGTTCGGGCACGGTTTGCGGCCAGAGTTCGCAACGGACGCCGACGGTTTGCCGAGACCTGTGACGGCAAGGCGCAGTCCTAGAATCCGGAGCCGGCTTTGCGCCCTGGAACTGTTTCATAGACCCTCGCCCGCGAAGCGGGGGCGCAATGTGGAGGAAACGAATGACAGAATCACGGAACGGAAATCGTGCCGCAGCCTTTGCGGGCAAAGTCGTGACCATGGCGGCGGCTCTGACGCTTACGCTGGGCCTCGCCGGGACCAACGCGTTCGCTGCAAGCGCTGGAAAGATCGTGGTCTTCATGCCGCCGGGCACGGACAACTACCTTGCGCAATGGCAGGTCGGCGCCAAGGCCAAAGCCAAGGATCTCGGATACGACATCAAGATCATCGAATCGAGCCGCGACCAGGCCGAGCAGGACTCGCAGGTTCAGCAGGAGCTGGCTTCCGGCGAGGACGTCGCCGGCTTCATCTGGTGGCCCTATGTCAACGCGGCGGGTACCGGATCCTTGCGCACGCTTTCGCAGACGGGCAAGCCGGTTATCTTCACCAACCAATATCCAATCGCAGGAACCGAGAAGTTCTGGACGGCCTACGCGGGCGTTGATGACTTCCTGAACGCCCAAACGGCGGCGAAAATGTTGCTTAACGCGTGCGCCAAATCGACGACCGTCAAATGCGGCAAGGGCATGATCTTCACCTTCCCCGCGGGGTACTCGGCGGGCGCCGACCGCGCCAAGGCCTTCAGAGAGGCGGTTAAGGGGAAGCTTGAGGTCATCGAGCAAGAGCCTGCTGGCTTCATGTCGCAGGAGGGCTACAAAGTCGGCTCGCAGCTGATCCCGCCGAAGAAGGACGAAATCACCTGGGTCTACACAGAGAGCGACAGCGTCGCCGCAGGCGTGATCCAGGCTCTCAAGGAGGCCGGCAAGACTCCGGGCAAGGATGTTCTTGTCGTGGGCGGCACCTGCCACGGCGACACGTCGGACCTCCTGTCGGGAAGCCTCGTCGGAACCGGCGTTCAGGCCGCCTTTCTCGAAGGCTGGCAATCCGTTCAGACGCTGCACAAGTACCTGAAGACCGGCAAGGTGAACGAGGGTAAGCTCTATCTTCCCGCCACGCCGGACACAAAGCCCTCGGATGACGGCGCGCCGTCGCGCTACAACTTCATCCCGAACCCTGCCGTTGGCAACACCCAGGCTGACCTCGACAAGTTCAGGCTGTGGGGCTGGACCTTCAAGGAGCTGTGCAACTACTGATCCGGACTTGAGGCCGCTCCCTGCCGCGCTTCGCCGCGCGGCAAGGAGAGGGGCCCGGGCTGCTTTGGAGAGAATTGGGTGGGCGACGATCCGCTGACGCTACGGGTATCCGGCTTGACCAAAAGCTACGGATCCGTTGCGGCGCTGAAGGGCGTCGAGTTCGGACTCCGCCGCGGCGAGGTCATGGCGCTGCTCGGCGAGAACGGCGCAGGCAAGAGTACGCTGGTGAAGATTCTCGCCGGCCTCGAGCACGCCGACGCGGGCCAGATCGAGATCGGCGGCCGACCGGCGCGTCTGCGGAATCCGTCCCAATCTCTGCAAGCCGGCGTCGCCTATGTCACCCAGGAACTCAGCATCATTTCCGCGCTGTCCGTCGCGGAGAATATCTGCCTGGGGGGCCGATCGCAGAATCCGATCTGGACCGCCTCGGCCCTCGCGCAACGCGTCAAGCCCTATCTGGAACTCGTAGGGCTCGGCGACATTGATCCGGGGATAACCGCGGGGAAGCTGTCTGTCGCCCAGCGGCAGTTGGTGGAGATCGCGCGGCTACTCTCGCGCAACGCCCAGATTCTCATTCTCGATGAGCCCACGGCGGCATTGTCCGACGTCGAAATCGAAAAAGTCACGGCCGTCGTGACCAAGCTGGCCAAGGAAGGGCGTTCGATCATCTATGTCACGCACCGCCTGGGCGAGGTCTTCGAAATCGCAGACCGGGTTACGATCTTTCGCAACGGGGTCAGCTTCGAACCGATCGCCGTAAAGGACCTCAGCGTGGACACGCTGATCGAGCGGCTTCTGGGGCGGCGGCTTGAACAGATGTTCCCGGAGCGCGCAAGCAACTTTGGCGAGGTGGTTCTGTCCACCCACGATCTGATCGCCCCAGGCCTCTCCCGTCCCGTCTCGCTCGAATTGCGCGCAGGGGAAATTCTCGGGCTTGCCGGACAACTCGGCAGCGGCGCCAACGCCATTGTTCGCGCGGTGGCCGGAGTTGCTCCTCCGACGGCCGGATCGATTCGCCTTCGCGGCCAGAAACTGAACCCGCGCGACATGCGGGGCGCCATAAGCAGCGGCGTCGCCTATTGTTCGGACGACAGAAAGCGCGACGGCATCTTTGCGGTCCGCAAGCTGACCGAGAATCTCACCGCGCCATCGATCGACAAGATCACGGTCGCAGGACTTATAAACAGACGACGTGAAAGCGAGATGTCTCGACGCCTCGCGGAGTTCTTCGAAATCAACCTTTCGCGACTGGGCAGCCAGGCTGGCAAGCTCTCGGGCGGAAATCAGCAGAAAGTCGCGCTCGGCAAGTGGCTGGGTATCGAACCGTCAATCCTGCTGGTCGAGGAGCCGACGCGAGGCGTCGACGTCGGCGCTCGCGCGGAAATCTATCGCCACCTTCGCAAGCTCGCCGATCAGGGGTTGGCGATCATCTTCGCCTCCTCCGACAATCAGGAGGTGCTCGGGCTCGCCGACACCGTCGCCACCTTCTTCCGCGGGCGCATTGTCCGGGTGTCGCCAGCGACAGAGATGGAGCACAGCAGTCTTCTGCGTGACGTCACCCATCCGGAGAACCTCGCCCCGGGCAAGGAGGCTGCGTGATCGCCGAGTTGCTTGGGCGCTTTGCGCCGGCCGGCGCACCAGCGACAGAGGCGCAAGCGACGGCGCGCCGTCAGCGCGCATTCGTGTTCATGGGTATTGGGATTGTCGCGTTGCTGGTGATTGGCGGCCTAACCACGCCGAGTTTTCTGACGCTTGAGAACCTGTTGGTGGTGATTCGCGCCGCGTCGATCACCGGCATCATCGCGATCGGGATGTCTTACATCACGATCTCCGGCAATCTCTTTGCGCTGTCCGCCGAAGAGCTTGCGATCCTTGCGGCGTGCGTTTTCGCGTTCCTGATGCGAGACAATTACGGACTGGCCGTCAGCGTGATCGCCACCCTTATTTTCGCCGCCGGGAGCGGCGCTATTCAGGGTGGCGTCATTTCGTTGGGCGGGGACCCGATCATCACGACGCTCGCATTTGGCGCGCTGTTTCGCGGGATCGCCTCGCTGGTCAGCGACAACAAGAACATCCTGCTTGGCACAAAGGCGGCGGAGTGGCTCGGAACCGGGCGCCCGCTCGGCGTTCCGACGCAAAGTTGGGCTTTTGTCATTCTGACCCTGGTGGCGTGGTTCGTCCTGCAGAGAACTCGCTTCGGAAGGCAACTGCTTCTGATCGGCGCCAACCGACTTGCCGCGAGAGCTTCCGGCCTACGCATCGGGCAGGCGTCCATCGTCGCGATGACCTTGTTTGGCGTCTGCTGCGGCATGGCTGGGATCTCGGCCGCTGCGCAGTTCGGTCTTGCGGTGGCAAATCTGTTCTCGGGTTTGACAATCGACGTCATCGCAGCCGTCCTGGTGGGTGGTATTCCCCTGAAAGGGGGGCAGGGGTCTCCGGTCCAAGCGGCGCTTGGCGCAGTCTTCATCGCGTTGCTCCAGAATTTCATGCTTCTACACTCGTTCACGACAGGTTGGCGCATGCTCGTGATCGGCTCGTTGGTGGCTCTTGCCACGATCGGCTTTCATCTTTTGCAGAAGCGGCAGGCATGAGTTCGCGGGAGACCTTCACCGATCTCGCGATTCGCGCGGCCTTCATGGTGGCTGTGTACGTGGTCTTCGCCGCCATGCTGCCGTCCTACCACACGGTCAGAGGCGCGGCGGCGCTGCTGGATGGCGGGGTCCTCATCGGGCTGACCGCGCTGGGAATCGGCATTACAATGATTGCGGGGGAGTTCGACCTGTCCGTGGGCTCGCTGGCCGCGGTTATCGGCGTGCTCACGGTCAACCTGATCATCACGGGCATGAGCATTCTTCCCGCCATCGCGATCAGCGTCGCCGTCGCTTGCGCCTTTGGCGCGCTGCAGGGATTCGTCATCGCGGTCACCGGGATCAACTCGCTCGTGTTTACAATCGGCACGTTGATCGGTCTCAGAGGGTTTGCGCTGATCATCAGCAACGAGAACAGCGTGACCATCCCGATCCCGCGGTTGGGCGAGACAGACTTCCTCGCGCAGCGGGTCGTCGGTCTGCTGTCGCCGCTCAGCATCCTGATGTTCGCTGTCTTCTTCGTCGCGCACCTGTTCCTCCGCTACACGGTCTGGGGACGCGAGATCTTCGCGACCGGCGGCGGCCGGGCAGAGGCTCGAGCCGCCGGCGTGTCCGCCATACGTCCGATGGTGATTGCCTTTGCCCTTTCCGGAACGCTGGCTGGTCTGGCGGGAGCCGTTTCGTCGGTTCAACTCGGCAGCGCGACGCCGCTGGGGTTTGACACCCTTCTGCTTTCGGCGGTCACCGCGTGCCTGATCGGAGGCATCGCATTGGAAGGAGGAAAGGGAACCGTTCTCGGCATCCTCATCGGTCTTTTTACGATGCGGTTCCTGGTCGGCGGCGTTGCGAGCCTCGGCGCCCCCTATTGGCTACAGAGCCTCGCCGTCGGCGCGCTGTTGATCTTCGTCCTTATCGTTCAATTGAGCGCGACGCTTATTCGGGATCGCGCGACCGGGTCGGCTTCGCTCGAACTCTCTCCGCCGTGACGATGGGCGAGCCAAATCCGTACGACAGGCTTTCGCCGTCGCGTCAGGTCAGGGGGAAAAGATGATACGCGGCATTCATCACACATCCATATCGACCCAGGACTTCGAGCGCCTGGTCGCGTTCTACCGGGACGTTGTCGGACTTGAACTCGTCGCCTCCTATGGCTGGGATCCCACGTCGCCCGACGCGGAAAGCCTGGACAAGATCGTGGGCCTCAAGGGATCGTCGACCCAGTCCGCCCTGTTTCGCGCAGGCAACACTCACCTCGAAATCTTTCGGTATATAACGCCGGTCGGCAAACATCCGATTCCCGATCGCCCTGCATGCGACGCGGGATTGACGCATGTCGCCTTCGACGTGATCGACATTTTCGCCGAATACGAGCGGCTCAGAAAGGCGGGAGTTCCGTTTCACACCGAGCCCCAGACCGTTGGCCTCTTCCGCTCGACCTACGGCCGTGACCCGGATGGAAACATCTTCAAGCTTCAGGAAGTCCTGGACTCCCGCCATCCGGTCGCGCTTGAGAACCTTCTTCCAGACCTGCGGAAATAGGACAACAGGCGCGCGCGGCGTCTGGGGTTCATTCCGAGCCGGAGAACGCGGCTGTCCCAAGCGTGTGCTCGAAGACGCAGGGCAGGGGAGACCCTCGCCCGGTCCTCGGGAGCCTGACTCAGGGACACTCCCGACGAGGCGACGCCCTATGCCCCGCCGCACGGCCGTTCCTTCGACACGAAAGCGCGGCCGCGGCGCAAGTCATTAGAGCGTCTCTGAGAACCACTCCGTTGCGAGCTTGGCTGCTGTCTCCACCTTCGAAGCGTCCGAATACAGCGTCATGTGCGACGTGTGCGGCAGGACGTGCAGCTTTTTCCGTGCGCTCGGCACTGCGTTGAAGGCGTTGATTTCCAGATCCCACAGCGTCAGGTCGTCGCCTTCCGCCACGATCATGAATGTCGGCGTATCGTAGATGCGCTTCACGAACGGGCCGACGTCGTAGTTCATCAAGAGATCGACGGACTCGACTGTGCTCCTGTTCTCGTACAGCGGCGCCTCCTTCGCCTTGATCGCCATGAAGGTGCGCACGGTCTCCGGGAAGGGCCAGGACGACACTTCGGCCTCGGAATTCTCGGTCGCATGCGGAAGATAAGTCGCTCGCCGGGGCGCTCGTATCGCAACTTGCGGTCCTTGAGGACGAGGTCCCAGAGGCGCCTGTACTCCATGGTGCCGTGGGCGCGGCGCATGTTCTCGTAGCCGTCGATGACCGGAATCTGGCTGACGATCGACTTCACCCGCGGATCGATCGCGGCGAGGATCAGCGCGTGGCCACCCGAATAGGAGATGCCCCAGACGCCGATCCGGTGCGGGTCGACATCGTCTCGCCGCTCGAGGAACGAGATCGCATTCTGATAGTCGCGGATCTGCGCCCAGGGATCGAGATGCTGCCTGTTGTCGCCGTCGCTGACGCCCAGATTTCGGTAGTCGAAGATCATCGCGTTGATCCCCACCGCAGCGAAAGCCTTTGCGTAGGTCGGCATGACAATTTCGCGCACGTAGCACCAGCCGCCGGCGAGCACGACCGTCGGTCGTCGCCCGCCTCCTTCCGCCTTGTAGAACCAGGCGCGTACGGTTGCCCCTTCCGACTGAAATTCGACGTCGAGCCTTTCCATGATTGTTCTGCTCCTTTGTGCGGCGGCCCGCGTTTTGAACGGCCGCTTCTTTTCCAATGTTCCGATCCCGAGCGCGGGTTCCAATGTTCCGATCCCGAGCGCGGGCGTCAGCCGCCCACGCGTCGCGAAGCCGACTAGGTGAAGAGGACGCCGCCGTTCACATCGATTGTCGTGCCGGTGAGGTAAGTTCCATCGGCCGACGCCAGGAAGGCGATTGCCGCCACGACCTCCGCGGGGTCGGCCGCGCGGCCGAGGGGAATTTTGTCCCATTCGATCTTCTTCATCTCCTCGAAGGTGATCCCACGCTTCTCGGCTTCCTCGCGCAGCGCGGTGAAATGCATCGAGGTGGCGATGTTTCCCGGCGCCACGGAATTGACCCGGATCTTGTCGCCCGCCAATTCATCGGCGGCGCTGTGGGTCAGCGAAATGAGGGCCGCCTTGGAGGCGCAATAGGCGCTGAAAAAGCCGTGTCCGCTACGGCCGAACCAGCTCGACACCGTCACGATCGATCCGCCTCCCGCGGCCTTCATCACCGGGGCGAAATGCTTGATGAGGATCACGTTGGCGCGGACGTTGATGTTGAACACGCGGTCCCATTCCGCGAGGTCGAGAGCCTCGATCGGCCCGACTTTCTGAAGCACGGCGGCCACGAGGCCGAGGAACTTGAGCTGGCCGCCGAGCTGGCGGAGCGCCGCGTCGATGGTCGCCAAACTTGCCTCCTGGGTGAGGTCCGCCTTGACGCCGAGGGCCTTGCGTCCGGATGTCTTGGCGACCTCGGCGGCGACGTCATTGACCGAGTCGACGACGTCGACGAGCACGAGGTCCCAGCCATCCTTGGCGAAGCGCTCCGCGGCCACGCGGCCCACGCCGCCAGCCGCGCCCGTGATAATTCCAACGTTGCTCATTGCAGCTCCATCCTATCGTTGTTGAACGGGAAATTGTCCGGTTGCGTCGTCAGACCGAGATCCGGGGAAGCGGACAATCGCGGCGGCGAGGAAGTCGCTCGAGGCTGGCGCCTCGCGGCTCGCCGCGGAGAGCCAGAACTCGGTAAAGTTGGACCGTGCGCGATCGGCACGATCTCGACGAAGGCCCCTCGGCGCAATCAGCGATCGTCCCTTCGCGCAAGCTCTCGTATGGATGGGCGCGACGAATAGCGAACGTCTCCTCCTTGTATGGGGCTTTACGCTAAGCATGCGCCCGCGCCGCGTCAATCGATTGCATCGACAAACAACACCTGCAACAAGTTCGAGGAGGCGCGCGCACGTAAGCTCGCGGCGTTGAAGGATGCGGACGGTGGAGTCATGAGCCGATTGAGCATGCTGGAGCTTGGTCGACGGTTGGGAGTGGACCGCGCAACGGTCTCGCGGGCGCTGAGCGAGGATAAGGCGCATCTGGTGGCCAAGGCGACCCGGGAGCGAATCCGCACGGAGGCTTCTCGTCTTGGCTTCAGCCCTGACGCCGCCGCGGCGACCCTGCGTCGCGGGCGCTCGCGAACGATCGGCATTCTGACGCCGGATCTCCTGAATGAGATTTTCGTGCGCGTCATTCGCGAGACTGTCGCCTATCTGAACCGGAACACGGCCGAGGCGTCGCGCATCATTCCCCTCATTGGTGAAACGGGGGACCGGCCGGACGAGTTCCGGCGCCTGCTCCGCGCTTTCCTCGCCAGGCGCGTGGACGCCGTCATCTCGCTGGCCTCGACCGAGCAGGACGCCGCCGCGCTGTCCGAAGCCGCCAAACAGGTTCCCGTCGTCCTTGCCGTACGCAGCCTCTCCGGCGCCCGATTTCCTTCGGCGCTCTGCGACGACATGGGAGGAGGCGCGATGGTCGCAGCGCATCTTGCCGCTCTTGGCCATAGAATTGTCTGTCAGATCCAGGGGCCGCGACGCGCGGCGACGTTCAAGAATCGTGCGCAAGGGTTCTCGCGCGTGTGCCGCGGCGCGAAGCTCATCCAGTCGCCGCGCCGGATAGAAGTGAGCCGGGCGACGAGCCTGGAGGGGAAGCTCGCTCTCGCCCGAATTCTGGAGACCACGGAGCGGCCGACAGGCGTCTTTGCCCACAACGACCAACTTGCGCTTGGACTGATCGAGGCCATGCGGGAGCGAGGGATGCGGTGCCCGGACGATCTCGCCGTTGTCGGGTTCAACAACACGGAGGCCTCTAAGGTACTGGCGGTTCCCCTGTCCACGGTCGACTATCCGGTCGCCGAGGTCGGCAGGCGCGCCGGTGAACTGGTCGAGGCGCTGATTCTCGATCGCGCGGCAAAATGCGAGTCCACGACCTTTGGTCCCGTTCTGCTGAAGCGCGCCTCGACCTGAACCGGCCGGGCGCTCAAGCGGGTGTCGGCGCATCGTTGCGCAATAGCCCTTCTCGCTTCAGCCTGGACCAGAAATCGACAGGGATCAGGGCGGCGATCTGCTTCAGATTGTCTTCCAGATGCGCGAGACTGCGCGTGCCGGGAATGATCGTAGGCACGCAAGGGTGCGCGAGCACGAACTGCAGCGCCGCGGACCTCAGAGTGACGCCGAAATCCTTGCAGACCGCTTCGATGGCGCGGACGCGCTTGAGGATCGGTTCCGGCGCAAGGCTGTAATTGTAGTGGGCGCCCTCGACGGCGCCTGTCGCCAGAATGCCGCTATTGTAACCGCCTCCGAGCGCGATCGCGACGTTCCGCGCCTCGCAGAGCGGCAGGAAGGAATCGAGCGCGTCCTGTTCGAGCAGCGTGTAGCGTCCGGCGAGCAGG
The DNA here is from genome assembly GCA_963813555.1 of uncultured Alphaproteobacteria bacterium. Taxonomy (GTDB): domain Bacteria; phylum Pseudomonadota; class Alphaproteobacteria; order Rhizobiales; family Beijerinckiaceae; genus Roseiarcus. The sequence goes on from CAWEZX010000008.1 coordinate 113,131, forward strand.
AAGCAATCGAAATCCCTTTCCCGCAGGGCCTGGTCGCAGACCTGCCATTCGTTGCAGCCGACCCCGATCGCTTTGACTAGGCCCTCCGAGCGCAGCTTGTCGAGCGCCTTGTAGGCGCCGTCCATGGCGGTGCGGAAATGCGCCTTCTGAACCTCGGGCGGATGGCTGAAATTGTCGATGTCGTGGATGAATGCGATGTCGATGCGCTCGAGCGGCATGCGCTGAAGACTGTCCTCGAAGGAGCGCATGGCCCCATCGTAGCTATAGTCATGAATGACCTCGAAGGGCGCGGGATCGACCCAGAACGCCGAATTCGATGCGGCTGCGGGATTGGGGTTTAAGAAGCCGGCCGACCTTCGTCGAGAGGACATAATCGTCGCGCGGGCGCCACCTCAGCGCCTCTCCGAGGCGAAGCTCGGAGAGGCCGTTTCCGTAGAACGGGGCGGTGTCGAAATATCGGAGCCCTGCGTCCCATGCGCCGTCCGTCACCGCGCGGGCGTCGGCGTCGGGCACGAACCGGAACTGATTGCCGAGCGGCGCTGTTCCGAGACCCATCGCCGTCACTTCGAGCCCTGAGCGGCCGAACGTTCTCTTTTGCGTTGGTTTCATCGCGTCCTCCCTCGCGTCCCTTGTCCGGCCGTCATTTGATGAACGAATACTTGGATCGGTCGATCGTCAACGACACGGCGAGGATGATCACGGCGCCCTTGACGATGTCCTGGGTGAAGCTGTTGACTTCGGTCACGTCCATTCCGTTTGTCAGAATGGCGATCACGAGCACGCCGAGCAGCGTCCGGTGCGGACCTCCGATGCCGCCTGAAAGCGCGGTCCCGCCCATCACCACCGCGGCGATCGAATTGAGGAGGAGTCCGCTGCCGGCCGTCGGCGTGCCGGCTCCAACCTGTCCAGTGAGCATGACGCCCGAAAAACCGCAGATTGCGCCGCTGAGCACGAAGGCGAGGACTTTGTAAAGAGTGACCGGAACGCCGGCATGAGCGGCGACGATTTCGCCGCCGCCGAGCGCGTAGAGGTAACGGCCTAGCTTGGTCTTGAACGCAACGATGGTCAGGATCGCAGTCGCCCCCAACCCGAACCAGATCACGTTTGGCACCCCGAGGATCGGCGCCTTGTTGACGAGCGAGGGCAGGAGGGTGTTGGCGAACAGGATCGATTGCCCTTGCGAGATCTGGTTCGTCACGCCGGAGAGAATCGAAAGCATGCCGAGCGTCACCAGGAAGGAGGGGACGCGCAGCATCGTCACCAGAAGCCCGTTGGCCAGGCCAACGAAAGCGCCCGCAGCGACGCCGACAAGTCCGCCTCCGAACGCGCCAAGCGTATCGACGGTCAGCGCCGTCAGGATGCCGGTTAGGGTAACCAGCGCGCCGACCGAAAGGTCGATCGAGCCGATCAGAATCACCACTGTCTCTGCGAGCGAGACCAGCAGCAGCACCGACGACTGACGGCCGATGTTGAGCGCGTTGGACGCCGAGAAGAACAGCGGATTGACCGCCGTGAAGTAGATGACGAGCGCAACGATTGAGACGAGCGGCAGGAGGGCGACCCTGAATTGCGATAACCCGGCAAACGCCGCAGAGACCTGCGAGCCGCCGCTCGCGCCGCCCTGAGCATTACTGGACATTCAGCCTCACACCATCGCCGCGACGACTTCGGCTTCGCGAGGCTTTGCGCCCTGCTCGGCGCTTATGAGCGCCGACATCGCGCCGTCGCGGAGAACCAGGATTTGATTCGAAAGCCCGATGAGTTCGGGCAGATTGTCGGACACGAGAAGGATCGCGCCGCCATTGGCTACGATCTCGCGCATGAGCCCGTAGATGTCCTCCTTGGCGCCGACGTCGAGCCCGCGGCAAGGGTCATCCAGGACGAGGATATGCGTTTTCCGCGCCAGCCATTTGGCGAACACGACCTTCTGCTGGTTGCCGCCCGACAGATTGCGGCACGCCGTGTCGTGGCTGGGAGCGCGGACGCGCAGCTTCTCCATCCAGTGCTTCGTCTGCTCGCGGCTCCGTTGCGAAGAGAGCAACGGCAGCCCGCGCAGCGACAGCGCATCGAGATTCGGCAAGGTCAGATTCCATTCCACCGTATCGCTGCCGATCACCCCGGCGATGAGTCGCTCCGCCGGCACGTAGCCGATCCCGCGTGCGATCGCGTCGCGTCGCGAGCCCGGCCGCAGCTGCACGTCGTCGATCCGCACCTCTCCTGTCCCCTGCGCCTCCGCGCCGGCGACGATCTTCGCGAGCGTCGACTTGCCGGAGCCCAGAACGCCGGCAACGCCGAGGATCTCGCTTTTCCGCAGATCGAACGAAACATTCTCGAGCTCTCCGGGTTTTGAGATCCCAACCGCCCGTAAGGCGACCCCGTCCGCCGATCTGCGCTGGCTCGCCTCGCGGTAATATTCGGCGTTCCTCTGCCGACCGACGATGAGTTCATGCAGCGCCAACTCGTCGATGCCGGTCGTCGAGCGCTGATCGACGACGCGGCCGTCCTTGAGGGCGACGAACTCGTCGCAGGTCGCGAAGATGTCGGCAAGTCGATGCGAGACGAACACGAAGGACGCGCGCGTCCGCCACTGCGCTATGCCCTCAAACAGCTTCACGGTCTCCTGGTCGGAGAGCGCGCTGGTCGGCTCGTCGAGCAGGATGATCGGCTCGACCGGATAAACCCTGCTCAGCGCGAAGGCCTTGGCAATCTCGACGAGCTGTCGCTGGCCGAAAGACAGCGACCCCGTAAGGGCGCGTGGATCGACGTCAACGCGCAGGTCGTCGAGCACTGCTTTCGCCTCGGCGACCATCGCGCGCTGGCGTAACAAGCCCGCGCCGGCGAGGAACTTGCGTTCCCGGCCGAGAAAAATGTTCTCGTAGACGGGGATGGTCGGGATCAGCCCCTGCTCCTGGAAGACCGTCGCAACCCCGTGCCGCGCCGCCTCGGTCGGATGACCGAAGCGGACCGGATGTCCGTCAATGGAGAGCGTGCCCGAATCCGGACGGACCGAACCGTTGATGATGGAGACCAGCGTCGATTTTCCCGCGCCGTTCTCGCCGACCAGGCCGAGCACGGAATGCCGCTTCAGGCTGAAGCTGACCTCGTCGAGCGCCTTTACGCCGGGATAGGCCTTCGAGACGTCCTGAAGGACAATCGCCCGTGGTCCGTCCGCTCCGGCCGTATCGCCGCGACCCTCCACCGCCGTCGAGATCCTCAGAGGAACGGACCCGATTTGTACCGGTCGGCGTAGAGCTTGGTCACATCGGCGAGATCACTCTGCCACGAACTGGCCGCATAGGCTGGGTTGAGCTTTTCCTTGCCGGGTTGTGTCCCCCAATGGGTGGAGGGGTCGATTGGGATGATCGTGTTCTGCGGATCCCAGTCCTGCGGATGCAGCGTGCGGCTCATCTTGACCCAGTCGAAGGGCAGTTCTTTCGCCTCGTAGATCTTCGCCGCGATGGAGGCGGCGTTGGCGGCGGTCGCCGTAACTGACCCTGTGTAGATCAGACGCTCGGGCAGCTTCGGCTTGTACCCGCGCAGGCAGTCAAACAGCAGGACGGCGGCAAAGCCCGCCTGATATGGCGGCAGTGAGGTGTTGGTGGCGACATACTGACCGCCCTTCGCCACTTCCAGCAGCGCCTCCGGAATACCGTCGATGCCGGCCAATTTCACGTTCGAGAGGCCGCGTTCCTTCAACACGCTGAGGACCCCGAGCGCCATAGAGTCGTTCTGGGCGAAGACCGCTTTCATATCTGGATGCGCGGTCACCGCGCTCAACATGACCGTGCGCGCTTTCTCGCGAACCCAGTCGCCGCGTAGGTCGCCGACGATCTTGATGCCGGGAAACTCCTTGGCCGCCTTGACGACGCCGGCCGTGCGCGCGTCGTCGGTCGGCGTCGCGAGGCCCTTGATATGCACGACGACGCCTTCGCCGCCGATCGACTTGAACAGGTCCTTCGCGACCTCGTAGCCGGCCTGAGTCGAGTTGGCGGTGTTGTAGGAGACGAAGTAATCGCCGACATCAGGCGGGGTGAACCAAGCCGGGATCTCCCACAAGGCCGCGTAGAAGATGCTATTCTCTTGGCAAATCTTGGCGACCATTGGCACTTCGCCGGCCGCAACCACCGTATTGATCAGCATGTTGACGCCGCTCGTCGGCAGGCCGCGCACCTGCGCAAGCTCCCGAGCGGCGTCATTGTTGTGATAGAGCTCGTCGGTGTCGAATTTGAGCGACGCCGCGGTCGCCTTGAAGCCCTTGATGAAGGCGGCCCAGTAGTCGTTCGCAAGAGTCGCGACGATCGTCGCGGCTTTCGGCGTCGGCTCCGCGGCCCATGCGGAGCCTCCAAGCGCCGAGGCCGCAGGAATGGCCACGCCTGCGTGCGCAGCAAGTTTCATGAAGACGCGGCGGGATACCGGATTTTGAATCCTCAGCCCGGTGCGGACGATTGCTTCTTCCGTCGACATTCCCAAGTTCCTCCCCAATTTCTCGTTTCCGCCGCTTGGCGGACTGCACTCGATTGCATTTGCCGTCCTGCGTCAAGGGCGCAGGCAATCCGGCCCGATGCTTTCACACCACCGTTCCGCCGCGCACAACGAAAATTACCATTTTGGGATTCGACCGGTTTGCACAGGGAGGCTCCCAGCCCTCAGCGCGTGTCCGTGAACTTGCGCTAGCGTTTGGCTCCCGATAGCGTCCACGCGAGTCGGGGCGCCTGAATGCTCAACAAAGATCTATTCGATCGCTATATTTTAGCAATGCGCAGGACCGCTATAGAAGATAAAACGGAGCACACTGACCGCGCCGCGCTCCAGTCGCTGCTTCAAGACATAGCGGACAAGACTCAGAAAGCCATCAAGGTCCAGCACGAACCCAAGCGCGTAGCCGACAAGGGCGCGCCGGATTCAAGGTCATTAAGGGCGGGCTCATTCTCGGCTATGTTGAGAACAAAGGCATAGATGAAAACCTGACTAAGGCGCTCAAGTCGGAGCAGATCGCCAAATACAAGAGCCTGTCCAGCAACATCATTCTGACCGACTATCTCGATTTCATCTGGATCAACAAATTTGGGCCGCCGCAGCGCGAGCGGCTGTGCCACGCGACCGATCTCGAAAATCGCAGGTTTCGTCTTAGCGACGATCGTGGCGAAGCTGTCGCGAAGCTCCTCGCAGGCTTCTTTTCAAGCGCCCCCGAGGGAATCGGACGCGCGCAGCAGCTGGCGCTGGCGCTCGCGACCCGCAGCCGACTCTTGCGCGACTATCTGGGCGAAGAATTGGTGCGACAGGAGCGGGAGCACAAGGAAGGGCGACTCTACGGGCTCTTCCAGGTTTTTCGCAATCAGGTCTTTCACGAGCTGACGCTCAAAGAATTCGCCGACGCGTTGGCCCAAATGCTGGCCTATGGCCTGTTTCTCGCGCGGCTCAACTCGGATTCGAAACCGGTGACGCTACACAATGCGCGGGAATATGTGCCTAGCTCGTTCCGCCTCATCCGCGAGCTGGTCGACTTCCTGAACGAGTTGGAGAAAGACGAATACCGCGACGTGCGTTGGGTCGTCGAAGAGGTGCTGTCGATCGTCAACGGGCTCGACCTTCCGGCCATCCACGAGGACCTGTCGTTCCGCCAGCGCAAGGCAATCAGCCGCAAGGTGCGCGCCGCCGATGAGGAGGAGCACAGGCTGTTCGAGCGCGATCCATTCATCTACTTCTAAAGATTATCTGCGCGCCTACGACAAGGAGACGAGCAAGAGCCGCGGGGTCTACTATACGCCGCCGCCGATCGTGAACTTCATCGTCCGCGCGGTCGACGACATCCTGAAAAATAGTTTCGGGATCAGCGAGGGTCTCGCCGACCACAAGCGCGTCACCGTACTGGATTTTGCCTGTGGTACAGGCACGTTTCTGCTAGAGGTGTTTCAGAAAATCTTTGAAAATATAGGCGGTCCGGATTCCGCGCGGGCCGATCTCATCGTGCGCGATCATTTCTTGCAGAACATTTATGGGTTCGAGTACCTCATTGCGCCCTATACGATTGCACACCTGAAGCTATCGCAATACCTGCAAGATCAAAAGCATCCGCTCAAGAATGATGAGCGTCTTCAGGTGTTCCTCACCAACACGCTGGAGCCGATCGAGCCGCAGAAAAATCTGCTTTTGCCTGCAATCACAGCAGAGGTAGAAGCCGCGCAGGCTATCAAGGAAAAGCCTATACTGGTAATTACGGGCAATCCCCCGTACTCTGGCGAGTCCAAGAACAAAGGCGCATGGATACGCGCAGCCATCGGCGGTTATAAGTCTATACCTGAAACGAATGAGGCGGGCCAAGAAGTCAAAATGCCGCTTGGCGAACGAAATCCCAAATGGCTCAACGACGATTATGTCAAATTCATCCGCTTCGCCCAACTAAAGATGGATGCGGTTGAGGAAGGCGTCGTCGGCGTCATCACAAATCACTCCTGGCTAGACAATCCGACCTTTCGCGGAATGCGCCAATCTTTAATGCGCAGCTTTGAACAGATTTACGTCCTCGATCTTCACGGCAACGCAAAGAAGAAGGAGCGGGCTCCGGACGGATCGAACGACCAGAATGTCTTCGACATTGAGCAGGGCGTGGCAATTAGCCTTTTGTTGAAAAAGCCTGGATTGCAGCGTGGGGTCTGGCGTGGAGATTTTTGGGGCACACGGCTGGAAAAGTATCAGGTGGCGGCCGAGCAAACCATGGAGACGGCCGACTGGCAGAAGCTGGACCCGCGCGCGCCCGACTATTTGATGCTGCCACAGGACCACGAACTGAAAGAGCGATATGGCATGGGCTGGAAGATAACGGATATTCTTCCGGTTAACAGCGTTGGAATCGTTACAGCACGCGACAATTTGAGTATCCGTTTTGACAAAGCCGATTTGATGAAAACCGTTCGCGATTTTGCGGCTTTGGACTCAGAATCGGCGCGAGAAAATTACCGCCTCGGAAAAGACGTCCAGGATTGGCAGGTCGCTTGGGCTCAGGCGGATGTCATGGCTGTTAAGCTGCGCCCCGAATTAGAGCGGAATCCGATCATCCTGTATCGTCCTGATAACCACAGGATTTGAAGTAATTTATACATACCGAGGGCTCGAAGATTTCGGCGCAGGTTTCGAGGGCGCGCATCAGACCCGCGACGGTCCGCTCGGCGATTTTGCGCAGGAAGGCCTTGAGCTTGGAGAAGGCTTTTTCGATAGGGTTCATATCGGGACTGTAGGCTGGAAGATATCGCAACTGCGCGCCCGCCGCCTTGATCAGTTGCTCGACCCGCGGCCCCTTGTGAGCGGGGAGATTGTCCATGACGACGGTCTCGCCGGGCGAGAGCGTGGGGACGAGGCATGTCTCCACCCAATCCTCGAACAGGGCGGCGTTGATCGGTCCGTCGAAAGTCCTTGCCGCCGTCAGGCCGCGAAGGCGAAGGCCGGCGACCAAAGTCACCGTTTTGTAGTGACTGTGCGGGATGGCCGACCGCAACCGGCGCCCGCGCCGGCAACGTCCGCTTTTGCGCGCGAGATTTGTGGAGGCTCCGGTCTCGTCAATGAAAACGAGTTTCGTCGGATCGAGATCGAGCTGTCCCGCGAACCATTCCCGGCGTCGATTTTGCACGTCCGCGCGTTGTTGTTCCTCGGCATGCGCCGTTTTTTTTAAAGGTGATCTGGTGACGGTCGAAGAAACGCCACAGCACGGAGACCGCAAAGCACTCGCCGCTATTGGCGATCAGCTGCTCCCGGATCTCGAGCAGCGTTATGTCCGGCCTGCGCCGGATCAGGCCCAACAGATAGTCGCGATGCGCCTCGATTCGGCGGGAGCGGCGGTCGCCGCCGGAAGGCGCCGGCCAAATCTCGCCCGTGGTATTGAACCGCTTTACCCAGCGCACCGCGCTCGCCACGCTCACTTTGAAACGCGCGGCCGCCTGATTGCGCGACAACCCGCCCAAGACCACCGCCTCGACCACGCGCTCGCGAAGATCGTTGGAAAGACCCATCCCCCGCCGTCCCCATTCTCGCAGTGAATGAGGAAGCAGAAATTAACCGATTCGGGAATCCCCCCGCCGATTCAATCCGTTCGGATACTGCTCTAGAACCAAGTGCTCGACAAATACCTGAAGTCGCGCATGACGAGTAGCGGACAGCTTCAACCATGTGGTCGCCCTTGCCGTGATACTTGGCGAGACCCTTGCGCGGAAGCTGGCGCAAGAGATGGGCTTGCACGAGTTCCCAGCCGAACTCCGAAAGCCGCTCGAAATCATCGGCCAACTCCGGGAACGACAGGCGCGGAAAGTCGAGACGCAGAAATTCGGCGTAGCGCGTCCGATAAGTCGGGGCGTGGAGCACGGCGTAGATGTAGCCGAGGATTTCTTCGGGGGTATAGTGGTGCTCGTATTGGGCGTCGATGAAGGCGCGAAAGTCGCGGGAGAGGTTCTCAGCGCGCCTATCAATTTCTGAGTACAAATAAAGCGAAAACAGAAACCCGTTATTTGAAGTATTTGGCGACATGCAGATGACTTCGATCAACAGATCCGTCACCTGAGCATGCTTGAATGCTTCGCCCTTAGTCAGGCGTGGTGTAATCAAGCCGATATTGTCGTGCAGCATATGCCGCATCACCTCGTTGCGAGGTCGGCAAAGAAATCCTCGTGACACTCCAGTGAAATAAGTCCAACGTCGGTCAAATGGCCGATACAGAATTTCCGTTGCTAGAAGGGCCGGGAGCTTTCGCTTGACGAAATCAACCAGGTCGCCGCCATCGCAGATAGCCTCGCCTTCACAATCGATCAGATGGCCAAGATCAACTCCGCCTACAAAGAGGCGTTTCCCGACCGGGGATAACTCACCCTCCGGCGTGGATAAGGGTAACTCAGGCGCTCGCGCCGGCAGCGAACATCGCGCATGATTAGCACCCGATTCGCTTCGAGGGCGCAACGAAGCCATGCCGCACGACGACGACCTGAATTTGTTCGACAACGAGAGCCAAGGCGACCTGTTCGGCGCCGAGCCCATTCCCGCCTACCGCCCCGACACGGACAAGGTGCGGGCGCGACTCCAGAAGATTCTGGCGGAAGCGCGGTCAGCTGATGTGGCCCCCTGGGCCCCTGCTCGACTTTCGCTCTACCGCACCATCGTCCCTCAGATGACCGGCTTTCTCCCCGACGAGGAAGGCGCACAATTGCGCTTCGAGTTTGAGCAGGAACTGGCGCGGCTGAAGGCTGCGTGAGCGTTCCTTCATCTCCAGTCTGAACGTGCCAGGCGCGATCCGCTACGATCAAGCTGGCCCTTACGCGCCGGTGAAAATGTTTGCGGAACTCCAAAATCTATGTTATATTGTCTTTCTATTGGTCGGAAATCAACCCGCACCTTCCACGAGGAGATAGGAAGCGAGAATACGGTTGTGCGATTGAAACACAGTGTAACACGGGAAAGATTTTTTTATTTGAATCGGCTGTAACCCATTGAAAAGTCCCGATTCGAAAAACTAAACGTTAGTAAATGAAAGCAATTTTGCTTGCGTTTATTTGCATTTATTTGCGTTTGCTTGCACGGACTTGGCGCCGGCCGAGACCGCCGGCGGCGCGGCCCTCATTCGGCTCGGCCGAGAGCGCGGCCGAGCGCACCTCGCGCGCCTTACGAACGGTCGAGACTTTCGCCTGGACCCGCCTCGGCCAGCGCCTTGCCGACTTCGAGCCCGAGATCGTCCATTGACGCTTGTTCGCGCACTGTGAGGTCTTCCCCCTTCGCCTGTCGTTCTGCCTGCTCGGGCGAGCGCGCGACGTTGACGGTGACCTTCGACTCGACCTCAGGGTGCAGATGGATAGGCACCGGGTGCAGGCCTAGGGTCTTGATCGGTTGCTGGATCGCGACGTGGCCGCGCTGTACGGGGTGGCCGGCGGCGGTCAGCGCCTCGGCAATGTCTCGCGCCGACACCGAGCCATAGAGCTGCCCGGTCTCTCCGGCCTGGCGGATGATGACGACCGTGGCTCCCTCGAGCTTGGCCGAAACCTCGTTTGCGCCGCGTTTAAGCTCGGTATTGCGGGCCTCGAGATCGGCCCGCCGGACCTCGAATTTTTTCTTGTTCGCTTCCGTCGCCCGCAGCGCTTTGCCGCGCGGCAACAGGAAATTACGCGCGTAGCCGTCCTTCACGCGCACCGTATCGCCTATATGTCCAAGCTTGCCTACGCGTTCGAGTAAAATAACGTCCATGGGGTTTTATCTCCTATTTGTGTCCGGTCGGGGCAGGGGAGGCAATGAGGGCCGCACGCGAGCGCAGCTTGAGGAATCCGTCGATGACGCCGAGGCCCGCAAGAACCGGAAGGGTGTACTTGGCCCGAAGCACGCAGCAGGCGTAGAGCGCAACCAGCATGAGCGGCCGCATCTTGAGACCGCGCGACAAAGCGTGCGCGACCGCCAGTCCCTGCAGCGCCAACGCCGCTCCGAGGCCGCCAGCGCCGATGGAGAAATATTGCGCGGTGGGAGTGGGAAGGGCGTAGGCGCCGCCGACGAAAGCAAGGAACGCGACCCCGACCGGCCAGGGAAGCATAAGCGACGTCGGCACGTCGGGCCAAGGCCGGGGAAGATTGCGCGATAATTGGGTCGAACGAGCCGCCGCGTAGAGGTTGACGCACAGCATGAACAGCGTCGAGGCGGCGATCGCCGGAGGCCCAAATCGTACGAACGCGTCGGCGAACTCGCGAGCGGTGAGATTGCCCGGCGCGCCGTCAAAGGCCTCGCCGGCCAGGGCGGCGACCGTTTCCGCGACGTGTCGCGCGGCTTCGCGGTAGCCGCCATAGACGACGATTACGGTCGTCAGCGCTGCGGCGCTGCCGAGCATTCCCAACAGGGTCGCGAGCGAGACCACGGCGCCGACCGAGGCATGGGCGGGAGCGTCCGGTTTCAGCCGGCTGAGGTAGCGCCCAAGCGGCGTGATCGCGAACGCCGCCAAAACCCACGCGGGAGCGGCGATAGAGGCGGCGAACACCAAGGCTGCCAACGGCTCGGCGACCAAAGCGAGCACAGCGATCGAAATCGCGGCGGCGATCGCACCGGAGTCGAGTCCCCAGCCGAGGGTCGCGATCATGATCGGCAACGGCGCGAGATAAGCAAGCGCCATCGCCAAAACGCTCGACTGCGCGCTCACGGCAAACAGCAGCGCGGCTGCGCACCCGGCTCCGATCGCGACGACAAAGCGATGAAACATGACGAGCGCTGTCCCGCGTTGGTTGCGGTTAGAAGGGGGCCAGTGGGCCGCCTCCAACTATCGCCGCGGCCGAACGCGGCGGCTTCGAAACTTCAGGCGGCGACCGCCCTCAGCGGATCACGTAAGGCAAAAGGCCGAGGAAGCGGGCGCGCTTGATCGCCTGGGCGAGCTCGCGCTGCTTGCCTGCGCTCACCGCGGTGATGCGCGATGGCACGATCTTGCCGCGTTCGGAGATGTAGCGCGACAACAGACGCGTGTCCTTGTAGTCGATCTTCGGCGCGTTGGCGCCCGTAAACGGGCACGACTTGCGGCGACGGAAGAAGGGTCGACGGGGCGCGGTAGCCATCAAACTGCTCCTACATTCGCGTCTTCGCGCGGGCGCCGCGGCGGACGATCCGGACGATCCATCCGGTCGCCGCGCTCTCCCCGATCCCCTCGCGGTCCACGAGGGCCGCGGTCGTCGCGGTCGCTGTCCTCGCGCTTGCGCAGCATAGCCGAGGGCCCGGCTTCATGCTCGTCGACGCGTATGGTGAGATAGCGGATGACGTCCTCGTTGATGCTCAAGAGGCGCTCGATCTCGACCACCGCCTCAGAGGGCCCAGCGATATTCAGCAACGTGAAGTGCGCCTTGCGGTTCTTCTTGACGCGGAAGGCGAGCGATTTCAGGCCCCAGGGCTCAACCTTGGTGACTGCGCCGCCGAGGGAGGCGATCTTCGTCTTGATCTGCTCCGTCAGCGCATCGACTTGCTGCGGCGTGACATCCTGGCGCGCCAGGAAGATATGCTCATAGAGAGCCATTTCGGGCCTTTCCAATTCAACCGTGTCCCACGCGGAGCCCCTCGAGCCCGGAAAGGCTCGAACCGGATCGTTCGAAGGCGGGAACACGGGAGGACGGACACTCGAGGCCCTGCCGCACGCTCCCTTCAAAATGAGCGCGCAGCCCTCCGTTCAGCCCCCGGCGGGACACAACGAGGCGCTTCTCATATAGAGGCGGGTCGGATTCCGCAAGGCAATTCCTTCGCCGTCGTCGCGTCAATCCGGGGCGTGAAAGCTGAGAATTCGATCCGAAGGAAAGTCGTACAATTTGCCCGTCTCAGTCCAATTGGGCGAGCAGATCTCGACGATCTTCGGCGCCAGCTCTTCCGGCGCGTGCAACGTCAACGGATCTTCGCCCGGCATCGCGGTCGCCCGCATCCGGGTTCGCAGCGGCCCTGGATTGATCAGCATGACGCGGATGTTCGACGTGTTGAGGGTTTCGGCGGCGTAGGTGCGGGCGAGGGCGTCGAGCGCCGCCTTCGAAGTCGCATATGGGCCCCAATAGGCGCGCAGGTCCCGGCTCGCCGCACCCGAGGTAACGAACGCCACGCGCCCTGCGGGGGAGCGACGGAGCAGCGGATCGAGCGACCGGATGAGGCGCCAGTTGGCGGTCACGTTGACCGCCATCACATCGTCCCATGTCTTTGGATCGAGCTGGTGCAAGGGGGTGAGAAGGCCCAGGACGCCAGCGTTGCCGACAAAAGCGTCAAGCCGACCCCATCGGCGATTGAGCGCCTCGCCTAACCGGTCGATGGCGGCGAAATCGCGCAAATCCAAAGGAACCAGAGTGGTCGCCTCCGGCCCTTCAGCCCGCAGCGCACGAATTTCGTCGTCCAATTCCTCGAGGCCGCCTTGCGTGCGCGCGAGCGCTACGACATGTGCGCCAGACTTGGCCAAGGCGAGAGCGGCGGCGCGGCCAATGCCTCGAGAGGCCCCGGTGACCAGCGCGATCCGGGACGGTCCGTCGTGGTCCGACGCGCTCAATCGACACTCCTCGCTTCATTTGCTAGGCTCGCCTATGGGGCAAAATTGCGGGAGGACGCAAGACAACGGAGGGCCGGGTCGCTGCGGCGCTGGTCGCGGCTGCGCGACAAGCGTGGATTTTCGTTTGCGCCGATTATAGGCTCGACCCTAAGGGAATGCCGGGACCGAAGAGAGAGTCCGATGCGGATCGGACATGAGTGGCCGGCGCGCCTTGGGGGCCTGCGCGGTAGAGGGTTGTCGTTGCGCGGGGGAGGGGGAATTTGATTGGGGCTCGATATGACGAACGCTAGACTTGGCCGCGAATCCGGAAAGACGGTGACTCGCGCCGATTTGTCGGAGATCGTTTATCAGAAGATCGGATTGTCGCGCACTGAGTTGGCGGAACTGGTCCAATCGGTTCTGGACGAAATTTGTGATGCGGCTGCGCGCGGCGAAACGGTCAAACTGTCTGGCTTTGGCTCGTTCGTCGTCCGCTCCAAGGGCGAGCGCGTGGGGCGCAATCCCAAGACCGGGGTCGAAGTGCCGATCCTTCCTCGCCGAGTGATGGTGTTCAAGCCGTCCAACGTGCTGAAGGCCAAGATCAACGGGGGCGACGGGTCCGAAAAGGAATAGAGCGCTTCTGAGGGCGAGCGGCGCCCTGGCGTTTCCATTCCGATCGGCCGATAGTGAGTCATCGCCAGACGGAGGGGCCATGATTCTCTCGCCGAGAGCGCCAGCGAACCCGCCGATAGAGAAGAGCCCGGAAGCCTATCGCACGATCCGCGAAGTCGCCGACTCGCTGGACTTGCCGCAACATGTGTTGCGCTTCTGGGAAACCCGCTTTCCCCAGATCCGGCCGCTCAAGCGGGCCGGCGGGCGTCGATATTACCGCCCCGACGACATCGAGCGGCTGAAGGTCATCAAGCGTCTTCTGTACGAAGAAGGCTACACGATCAAGGGCGTTCAGAAGCTGTTCAAGGAGCACGGCGTTCAAGCCCTCTCGGCCGGCCCGCCGCCGAGCGAGTCATCGGCCGAACCGGTCGCCGCCGCCGAGCCCCATGCCCTGTCTGCAAAGGATATCGGCGCGACAGAAACCCAGGCCAAGCTCCCGGATCAAGAGATACGGGCGCTACGCGAGGCGCTGACCGAAATCGCGGAGGCGCAACGGATTCTTGCGCAAGCGAGCGCGCCGGTCTCTTGACGCACACGCAGCAATGCCGCGTTGCACGGCGCGGCGGCGGTCACTATAAGGGGCGCTGTCGGAGTGTAGCGCAGCCCGGTTAGCGCACTAGTCTGGGGGACTAGGGGTCGTGGGTTCGAATCCCGCCACTCCGACCACTTGACCCCTTGGAAATAAACGATAATTTCTCGACGATCGGCGGTGATGGTCGCTGATAAAAGCAAGTTGGATCAATCAAAAGACCGTCGCGCAGTGGAAGGGGCGGATCTCGGTTGCTGATCCGCCGACTGGGCCGAGGGAGCCCCGATCAACGGTCCTGTCCGGCGAGGAAGAGGCCGTGGTGGTCACCTTCCGAAGGCATACGCGCCTGCGCTCGCCGATCGCCTTTACGCGCTCCTGACCACGATCCCGCACCTGACGCGCTCGACGCCGCATCGTTGCCTGCAGCGTCATGGAATCTCGCCGCTGCGACAGGCCGAAGGCGAAGCTTCGCCCAAGCGTAAGTTCAAGGCCTGTCCGGTCGGCTTCTTCCACGTCGACATCGCCGAAGTTCAGACGACGCAAGGCAAGCTCTATCTCTTCATCCCACCTGACCATCACTGCGAATGGACCGTGTCATACGATTTCCTGGTGATCACCTCGGGTTGGCGATTTTGGGCCACCAGTGGAAGCCGGCTTGGCTTTTGATTTTTTGTCGCTCCGCAGCGAGGGCGGCGCAACGTGCGGAGATGACCTCGTCGAGCGTTTCGAGGTCGGGAATGTGCTTGTTGACGATCGGCTCGTCGACCAGCGTCCAGAGCGTTTCGGCCGGCTGCACTTCGGGGGTATAGGCGGGTTGGAAGACGAGACGAACCCCTTCCGGTACGACAAGGCCGGCTTCACCGTGCCAGCCGGCGTTGTCGAGCACGAGCACGATGATCCGATCGCGCCCTGCGCCGGCTTCCTCGGCGAACAAGCGCAGCAGCGCCTCGAAGAAAGGCTTCGATACGCCGTTCGAGACGTACCAGAAGACTTCACCGGTGGCGGGTGAGACGAAGGCCGTCACATAAAGCCATTCGAACCGATGGTGGCCGTGCGAGATCGGCCGTTTGCCCACAGGCGCCCAGAACTCGCCGCGTCACCGGCTTCAGGCCGATCCGGTGTTCGTCGGTCGCGAAAGTCTCGATCGGCGTGTCGGGATGGCGCGCCGCTTCCTCGGCGACAATGTCGGCCACTTTTTTTTGAAGTCGTCCTGCTCCTCGAGCGTCGCCGCCTTGGGGTTGCGCGGCCGCGGCTTTTGGATCGACCAATCGATCGCCCTCAGCGCCTCCCAGCCACGCTGCGCGGCGAGCGACGCCAGGCCCAACTCGCCCGCCATCCATTGCGCAACCTTGGCGCTCGTCCAAACCCCGCCGTCCGGCGGAGGATCGGCAAGACGAGCGCCAAGCCGATCCAACACCTCGGGCCTCAGAACAGTCGCCACCGCGCCGTTGCCGCGCCGGAGATCGCCCAGCGCCGAAGGCCCGCGCGCGTTGTAGCGCTCCAGAAGCTGCTCGATCCAGCGGCTCCCAAACGAGGTCATCGCCGACACTTCCCCGATCGTATGGCCCTTCGCCAACAGCCAGATCGTCTGGAAATGCCGCGAAGACATCGCGTCCCCGCTGGCTTCGTAACGCTCCTCCAATGCCGCAACGCTCAGATGACCGGCCACATGCGCCATGCTCGCCCCCAGCGAATCATGGCTTTCCTATCTACCAGCGGGAAATCCAACTGAGAATCCTTCCCCGCCGAGTCAATCACCCGGAACTCGTATCAGACCTTCGAGTTGCGAAGCCTTCGAGGTGTGGCGCCGCGACACCTCGTCTCTCGACCGCCCACCACGCCCCCAGGCTTCCTGAGGCGGCCGGCGAAAGCCGTCGCCTTCAATAATGCGGGGGAGTTATGATCCAGATCACTTCGGCGCGTTCTCGCCCCGGATTGGCGCAGCGATGGACCGTCGCGCTTTTGAAGGAAAACGCATCCCCGCGCTCCAACCTGAACTGGCGCTCCCCGATCCACAGATCGAGTGAACCTTTCATCAGATAGCCTGCTTCGAAGCCGTCATGACTGTAAAAGTCGCTGTCTGCGCCCGGCTCGATAACACTGAGCAGCATCTCGAGCGGCCCGTTCAGATTCGGCGACAACAGCTCCTCGTGTATTCCAGTGCCAGTGAAGGACATCTTGCGCCGCTTCCCGGCTCGAACGATGAATCCGCGCTCCTCCATCGGACCGATGATCTCAGGCTGGAAAAACCAGTTCATCCGGACGCCAAGCACGTCGGCGATCTTCTTCAATACGCCGATTGGGAGTTTGGAGCGGTTTCGCTCAATTTGGCTGAGATACCCCGTCGAAACCCTCACGCCGTCGGCGACCTGTTGCAGCGTGAGCCCTTTGATCTTGCGCAGTTCCCGGAGCTGCTCGCCGATCATAAGCTCGTCAGAGTCTTGCCCGGCGATAGCCGGCGGAGCCTCGGATAGCTTTAAGGCCGCTGCTTTTTTGTTCATGTCGAGATCGACTTTATTCCCCAAGCGCCGGCGACGACCCCTATTCTGGTCACGACCGGAAAGGCGCACAGCTAACAGCGCCAAGAGTATAAGGTGAGGATTCCTCCACGGCCAACATGCCGCGAGATCCGAGCCATCTTGTCAGATGGACAGCCGTCGTTTCCCCGGGCGCCTGTCTGGACCTTACGCGCCGCTGGCGAAGCGTTCGCCAGCCTTTGCGTAGGGGCCCGGTTGTTTCAGGCGCGTAGGCGCGCATTCTCGGGATCGTAGAGCGGCTCGCGACCCACGGTCGCAACCCGGCGCTCACCAAAGACCTCGATCTCCAGCTTCGTTCCAGGTGAGGCTAGATCGCTGCGAACATAGGCGAGCGCAACGCTCTTGTTCAGCGTGAAGCTCCAACCTCCGGAGATCACCAGGCCGACATTCTCACCTGCAAGCATCACGGGCGCGCAGACGGGCGCGTCCGCCTCGCCGTCGTCGTCGAGCGTAAGCGGCACGAATTGCTGTGCGACCCCGCGCTCGATCTCGCCGACGACAGCTTTTCGGCCAGGAAACGCTGGTTTTTGGAGGGACACGAAGCGATCGAGCGACGCCTCATGAGGGGAGTAGCCCGTCTCGAGGTCCGTCTTCCAGCCGCGATAGCATTTGTCGAGCCGCAGGGAATCCATTGCGTAAAGGCCAAAGTCGCGCAAGCCATACTTCGGCCCAACCGACGAGAGAGCGATCGTAGATCGCCGGAAGCTGCTCCATCGGCGCGTGAAGCTCCCACCCGAGTTCGCCGACGTAATTGACTCGAAGTGCGAGCGTGCGGTTCCCAAGAACGTCAATCGTCCGCGCAGTGAGCCAAGGGAAGGCGGCATTGGATAGATCCGCAGCGGTGACGCGGCCCAGGAGTTCCCGAGACTGCGGGCCGGCGACAACGAGCGTGCCAATCGTGTCGGAGCGATTTTCAATTCGGACCAAGCCGTCGATCGGGAGACTTGTCTGGAGAATGTCCAGATCGTGCCACTCCGCTGCCGCCGCCGCGATGAGATAAAATGTGTCCTGCGCGGTCCTCGTGATGGTGAACTCGCTGAGCACTCTCCCCCGCTCGGTGAGCACGTAGGCGAGACTGACCCGACCAACCCGCGGCAACCGCGAGCAGGTCAGCGGTCAAGAAAAGCCTCGGCGCCCGAGCCTTAAACCTCGAATTTGCTAAAGCCTGGCAAGTCCAGAACGCCAACCCGCTCCCGCACGGCCGTGACCTCGCCGGCGACCGCGCTCCACCAACTCCTTGGGCGGCGGAACGACAGCGTGTGCTCCTTGATGCTGCCGTCGACATCGAAGAAGATCGCGCGCTCCCACCCGCC
Organism: uncultured Alphaproteobacteria bacterium; assembly: GCA_963813555.1. Lineage (GTDB taxonomy): Bacteria > Pseudomonadota > Alphaproteobacteria > Rhizobiales > Beijerinckiaceae > Roseiarcus. Next base: position 131,170 of record CAWEZX010000008.1, read on the forward strand.
GCGGGCGCCAAAATGTGCTCCCTTGGCTTTCAGCCGCGCGTAGAGCGATGACGTTTTGACCGGCCGGCTCGCTTCGCGCTCTTCATTTGGGTACGCCGTTGCATATTCGTTTTGATAGACCTCGATCGCCTTCGCGGTCGTATAAGCGGCATCGGCATAGCCGGTGTAACGACGGCGATCGAGCGGCCACAAGTCCCACTCGGGACCGCCATGGATCACCCACTCGGCAAGCGCCTTGCCCGCGCCGCCGGCCTGGGCGATCCCGAAAGAGAACGTGTTGGCGTGAAAGAAATTGCGCAACCCGTGTTCAGGACCAACGTAGGGGTTGCCGTCCGGCGAATATGGGATAGGGCCATTCACGACTCGGCGGACGCCAGCGGTCAAAAGAGGGGGAACCCGCTCCATCGCCGCGTTGATGTACTGCTCAAGGTGGTCCAGGTCGTCGTTCCACAGCTTGAAGTGAAAGTCCTCCAGTATTCCGTCGAGCCACATTGGCGTGGCGCCCCCCATTCATATGGCCCCAGGATGAAGCCAGCCCTCTCTTGCCGGAGATAGTACGAGACATCGGGATCGCGCAGGAGCGGCAGCCGTTCCGTTCGGGTCGTGAGCTCCGGCACGTCCTCGGTGACCAGGTATTGATGGGACATCGTCACCAGCGGAAGGGTGCGTCCAATCATCGCCATGACCTCGCCGGCGCGATATCCGGCAGCGTTCACGACGGTCTCGGCGATGATTTCATCGGCGTTGTTTGTCGTTACCCGCCAGCGGCCATCCGATAGCTGCGCGAGCGCAGTCACCTTGGCAAAGCGCCGGATCTTGGCGCCGAGATCGCGAGCGCCCTTCGCCAGAGCTTGGGTCAGCTGCGCCGGGTCGATGTCGCCGTCGTAGGGGTCCCAAAGCGCGCCCGTGAGGTCGTCGAGAGTAACAAGGGGGTGCTTGGCGCCGATCTCGCCGGGTGTCAGAACTTCGTATTCCATCCCATTGGACCGAGCCATGGAACGAACATGCTTGAACTCGTCCATGCGCTCTCGGGTGTGGGCGAGCCTGATTGCTGCCACGACGTGGTAGTTCATCGGATAGCCGACTTCGTCGCCAAGCCCGCGGTAGAGCTCTGCCGAATACTTCTGGAGCTTGAGAACGCCCCAGCTTGTTGAGTAGGTCGGACAGTTCCCGGCGGCGTGCCAAGTCGACCCCGACGTCAATTCATTCTGCTCAAGCAGAAGGCAATCCGTCCATCCAGCCTTCGCCAGATGGTACAAAAAAGCTCACGCCCACCGCGCCGCCGCCAATAACCAGGACGCGCGTATGCTCAACCATGTCCGGCTTCCGCTCCTCCCGCGATGTCGCTCGGCCTCCCTCGCCGAATCGCCTTCTTCCCGTACGGAGGCGAACGCTGGCGGATCTGATTTGCCGCTTGAGGAATCGGAGCTAATCAGAAACCCTCTGTCTTCACAAGTATGAAAAAAATTCCTATTTCTTTATGAGACGAATCCGAGCATTGGGAGGGCAGGGTGGCCGATTTGCCGAAGCGGGCGCAGGTTGTCATTGTGGGCGGAGGGATCGTCGGCTGTAGCGTCGCCTATCATTTGACTCTACGCGGCTGCACAGACGTCGTGCTTCTGGAACGAAAGAAGCTCACCAGCGGGACGACGTGGCATGCCGCCGGGCTCGTGGGACAGCTTCGCGCGACCCGCAACCTGACGAGGCTGGCGCAATATACGACTGAGCTCTACGCCACGCTTGAAGAGGAGACAGGCCAGCCAACGGGCTTCCGTCAGATCGGCTCGCTCGGGGTCGCTACAAGCGAGGCCCGTATGGAGGAATTGAAGCGCGGCGCCTCCATGGCTCGGTGCTTTGGTCTGCAAGTCGATGCTATCAGCGCTGAACGGGCGCGCGCGCTCTGGCCGTTGCTCAACGCCGACGATCTCTTGGGCGCCGTGCACCTGTCCAAAGACGGTCAAACCAATCCCGTCGACACAACGCAGGCGCTGGCAAAAGGCGCGCGGAGCCGCGGCGCGCGGCTCATCGAAGACACTAGAGTTGACCACATCATCGTTGAAGACAGTAAGGCCACTGGCGTGCGAACGGCCGTCGGCGATGTCCAGGCCGATGTCATAGTTAACTGCGCAGGCATGTGGGCGCACGAACTCGGCGCCAAAGCTGGGGCCGCCGTGCCGTTGCACGCGGCGGAGCATTTCTACATCGTCACAGAACCGATCCCGGAGCTCCCACGCCACCTTCCCGTGCTGCGGGACGCCGATGGATGCGCATACTTCAAAGAGGACGCTGGCAAACTTCTCGTCGGTTGGTTCGAGCCGATCGCCAAGCCATGGGGAATGAACGGCATCCCCGAAGGCTTCTCGTTCGACCAGCTGCCGGAAGATCTCGAACACATCGAGCCCCTGCTTGAGGCCGCGATCCACCGCGTGCCGGCACTGGGCAAGGCGGGGATTCAACTCTTCTTCAACGGACCGGAAAGCTTCACGCCCGACGACCGCTATCTGCTCGGTGAGACGCCGGAGGTTCGCAACCTGTTTGTGGCCGCTGGATTCAACTCGATCGGCATACAGTCTGCCGGGGGCGCGGGGAAGGTTCTGTCCGACTGGATCGTCGACGGGCATCCGCCCATGGATCTGTGGGATGTCGACATCCGCCGCATGATGCCGTTCCAGCGCAACCGCGCCTATCTGCGCGATCGCACGGTCGAAGGCCTGGGGCTTCTCTACGCAATGCATTGGCCGTTTCGTCAGCCGGAAACGGCGCGCGGCGTGCGCCGGTCGACGCTTCATGACCGCCTCAAGGCGCTGGGCGCCTGTTTCGGCGAAGCCGCGGGCTGGGAACGGCCGAACTGGTACGCCCCTCACGGAGAGGCGCCGCAATACCACTATAGCTATGGGCGTCAGAACTGGTTTCCCTTTTCCGCCACCGAGCATCGCGCGGTTCGCGAGACGGTAGGCTTGTTCGACCAATCGTCATTCGCCAAATTTGTCGTCGAGGGTGTGGACGCGGAGAAGGTCCTCAATCGGATCTGCGCAAACGATGTCGCCGTTCCTATCGGTAGGATCGTGTATACCCAGTGGCTCAATGAACGTGGCGGGATCGAAGCTGACTTGACCGTGACAAGAGAGGCCGACGATCGCTATCTCGTCGTGACGGCGGCAACCTCTCAGATACGCGACCTGGCCTGGCTCAAACGTAGTATTCCAGAGGATGCGCAAGTCGCTGGCCATGACGTAACGTCTGGCCAGACCGTTCTGGGCGTGATGGGGCCTCGCGCTCGCGACCTGCTGCAACCCCTGACTGACGCCGACCTGTCCAACGAGGCTTTCCCGTTTGCCACGTCGCAAGTCATCGATCTCGGCTACGCACGCGTCAGAGCAAGCCGCATCACCTACGTAGGCGAACTCGGTTGGGAGCTCTATATCCCCAATGATTTCGCTCAGGGCGTCTATGACGTGATCACCGAGGCAGGCGGCGCAGTTGGACTCAAACTGGCGGGCTACCATGCGATGAACTCCCTTCGCATTGAGAAGGGCTATCGTCACTGGGGCCATGACATCACCGACGAGGACACGCCGCTCGAAGCGGGCCTTGGCTTTGCGGTCGCGATGGACAAGCCGGGCGGCTTTATCGGGCGCGAGGCGCTGCTCCGCCAGAAGGAGCGAGGGCTCACCCGCCGGCTCGTCCAATTCACGATGGAGGACGTCGAGCCGCTGCTTTATCACAACGAACCGATCCTTCGCGACAGCGAGATCGTCGGGCACATTACGTCAGGAATGTTTGGCCACACGATCGGCCGCGCGATCGGTCTCGGCTATGTCGAGAATGGCGGTGAGGTTGTGACGCCCGAACTCATCCAAAGCAGCCGGTTCGAGATCGAAGTGGCGGGGACGAGGTTCCGCGCAAAGGCTTCGCTCAAGCCGCTGTATGATCCCGCGAACCTCCGGGTGAAGGATATCGAAGGGCAAGCGCTGAGGCGTGTCGCCTGGCTTTAAGCCGTTCGAGGGGTTGCGCGCAGCGCGACCGCACGGAACTCCGCGACGCTCCGCCCGCGCCGTCGTGAAAAAAGACGCGCGTCCTTTTCTGTTGTGAAGCCAGAGGGTTTATGGGAGTGTCCCGAAGGCTTCTCGGAGCAGCCCGCAAAAACGATCCCTCGATCTCCCGGTTGCTGCCGCAACGTGATCGAGAACGCGGCTTGATGGGCTGTTATTTTTGAGCACTGCTGGAATAGAGTTTGATCGAGGTTCGCCCGCCGCAGCTTGAGCGCCTTCAGGTGATGACCGAGAAGAAGTTGGGGCCTATCAGTCATGACGACGCCCCCGTCAGCAAGCTCATGTAGGTGCTAGCCGACGTCATCGTGACCTGCGCCCGCGGCAGATAGGGATAGATCGTCATGTCGAGGCGCGGCGGTCGCCGTTCGATGTGGCACAGGATCAGGTGCTTCACGGCGTCGAAGCCGATTGCTCCGCGCGCGATGGCGTCGCGCGCCGCGGCGGCGACGTCGTCGAGAGGGAACACTTCCATCAGTCGCAGAACCTGGACGAACTCGCGCTTGCCCTGCTTGCTCATCCGGGCTTCCAGAAGACGCCGGAGTGTCATGAACTCTTCCGGCAACCGCCAGCCGGCCAGCGGCGCCGCCTGATCGAGCGCGTTGATCTTCTGTTCGATCAACGCCAGGTAGTGCAGCGGATCGAATATGAAGTCGTGGCGCTCGTAGGAACGGGGATGACGCGCAATCACTTCCGCGCCGCATGAGATCACCACGTCATCGACATATCCGCGAACAAGCACGTCGCGATGACCGTACGTCGTCGGGACCGAGTAGTCGTTGAGCCGGTAGCGAACCAGTGACAGCGAAGAGACTCGGGTCGCGACCTTCTCGCAGGCGTCGTAGGCTGGCGGCAGGGGCCTCTGGAACGCGGCAAGATCGCGCTCCAATCTCTCGGCGATCGTCTCGTTATGGCCGCGCAAGCGGTCCGCCATCCGGCGACGGCAGCATTCCACAAGATAGACGTTCAACCCTTCGAAGCTCTCGAAGACCGGAAGCGGAACGAGGAAGTTCCGTCGCGCGTAACCGACCAGCCCCTCGACTTTGCCCTTGTCGTTGCCCTTGCCAGGCCGGCCAAATCGATCCCGGACGTCCTCAACCATCCGGAGCTGTTTCCAGCGCCCGAAGATTTAAGCAAAGGCGCCGTCTTTAATGGTCCGCAGGGCTGGGGTGGCACAGTTGCGACAGCCCGGTTCTACAAGGCGTACGGACGCGACAAGCATAACTTCACTCTGGTAGACACGGGGTCGGCCGCCGGTCTCGATGGATCGATCGCGAAGGCGTACGAGCACAAGCAAGGCTGGGTTGGCTATTATTGGTCGCCGACTTCACTGCTCGGCAAGTATAAGATGGTTCGGCTAGGCTTTGGCGTGCCGAGCACCGATGCGGCGGAGTGGAAGCTCTGCAACACGGTTGCGTCCTGCCCGGACCCCAAACCGAACGTCTGGCCGCGGGACCATGTCATAACGATCCTGACGAAGAAGTACGCGGATCGCGCGGGCCCGGCCCTTGACTACCTCAAGACACGCGGCTGGTCGAACGACACAGTCCAGAAAGTCATGGCCTGGATGACCGACAATCAGGCGACAGGCGAAGACGGCGCCAAATACTTTCTGAAGAACTACGAGCCGGTCTGGACGAAATGGGTGTCTCCTGAGGTTGCGAATAAAATCAAAGCCGCGCTCTAAGAATCAAGGCCGCACAATCACGATCCCTGAGGCCGCGCGCCGGCCTCAGCCCTCATCGCCGGGAGGGAGAGCGGGCGCCCCTTCTCGATGTTGCGGCCGAAGTTTCCGCTACCGCCATCTAACCCAGCGTCCGATGTCCGGCGACACGAAATGGTTTGACCGCCGCCGAACTTGAAACCCGGCGATGATCGCCTGCTGGTGACGGCTTGAGACACAGCCCAGCTGTGAGCTTCCATAAGAGAAAAAGGCGAGCAATTTGAGTCGAGCTCGGGTTTTCCCGCTCGACCCGAAGCAAAACCTGCAATCAGTTGCGGCGGGTTATTCCTCGTGACGGAGCCTCGATGCCGGAAGTCCGCAAGCACGCCGCGATCCTGGTCGCCGTGAATGACGTAGTCGCCAGCACGCGGCAGCGCGATGACGGCGAGGGCAGGGGCGTTCAGGGCGATGGACTTTGTCCCGGTCTTAGAAGCAGCCAGGTGCAACATGCCCCGATCAAAATTGACCTCGGTCCATCGAAGATTCAGGATCTCGCGCAGCCTGCATCCGGTGAACCAAGAGGAGCCGGATAGCTGCGCCCGCGTCGTCTTTCCCAGCTCGTCGCTTTAAGGGACCACTACGAGGCGCTGGACACGCTCAAGACCATTGAAGCGGAGCGAATAAGGGATCTTTTTTTGGTCTAGCATCAGCTCTTTGAGCCGATGGACCACCCGCTTCTTTCCGAAGCGGACCTTCGGTCGCAGAGAACGCTAACCATATCGGACCCTCGGCGCTTGCTGACTGCGGACGAGGATGATCCCAGCGATTTGCGGCCGCCGCTCGCAAACTTGTGATCGGGAACCCCATTGCAATTTTACACCCGTTCAGAGTAGATTGCAACCGGGCGGTAGCAAAGATTAAACACCCTTTTTAGATAATAAACGAGGAAGCTCGGGGGGAATGTGCGAATGAACGTTCTATTTGCGCTCGTATGGGCAGTAGAGTTACTGACCAGGCGCGGGGGTCTCATCGCAGTATTTCTGGGTCTCGCCATCCTGGCGCTATGCTGCGAGGGCGGCTTCCTCGCTTACGCGGCGATGCGCCATGACGACATCATAACAGCGACCATCCGGTAACCCGATGAATCACGATGGCGCGGCGGGCCCCGCCTCAAATAAGGCCTCAGGCTCCTTTTTCTGCAACTTGATCGACGCCTCGCGCACAGCGTGATTTTGTTAGGCTGAAGCCTATCCTGCTCGACATAGATAGGCGCGGAAGCTCACGCCGTTGATCGGGCCGTCGATGACGCCCGGCGCCGTGCCGGTCGCAGCGCAGCGCCGCAAGGAAGGCGAGGGTCCGCCATTTGCCGAATGGCGCCTTGGCGGCCAGGCGCTGGCCTTTGGCGCATCGCCCGTGCGTGCGGGTCATGCTGGTCCTGAGCCTGTCGAAGGATCGCCCAGGTCTCGTCGATGAAGACGAGCCGGGCCGGATCAATGGTCGCCTGACGCGCGCCCTCCACGGCTTGCGTCGCCGGGCCACGTCCGGCCGATCCTGCTCGGACGATTCGCATAAGAGTTATTATGGAACCAAAATACGAACCCAGGCTCGGGGCTGTCGGCGCTTGACCGCCCTTTGGCTTGCGCAGCACCGCCGCCGCCCGGTAACTGACTTCGTGGCGATCTCTCATTCGGAGGCAATCATGAAAGTGGCGCTCGTCGGCGCTTCGGGCCAGGGCGGTTCCCGCCTGCTGGCGGAATTGAGCCGTCGCGGCCATCAGGTGACGGCGACCGCGCGGCATCCAGAGAACATCGATAAACTGCCAGGCGTGAAGGCGGAAACGGGCGATGTCTTTGATAAGCCGCGTCTCGTCCAGCTCCTCAAGGGCCACGACGCGGTGATCAGCGCGGTCCATTTCCTCGACAGCGATCCGAAGCTGCTTATCGATGCGGTCAAGGAGTCGGGCGTGAAGCGCTACTTCGTCGTCGGCGGGGCCGGCAGTCTCGAAGTTGCGCCCGGCGTGAAGCTTATCGACACGCCTCAGTTTCCCGCCGCCTATAAGGCCGAGGCGGCAAAGGGTGGCGAATTTCTCGAGCTTCTGCGCAAGGACAAGGACCTCGATTGGACCTTCCTGTCGCCGTCCGCCGTGATTACGCCTGGCGAGCGCACCGGCAAGTTCCGGCTGGGAAAGGACCAGCTGCTGACCAACGATAAGGGCAGCAGCATTTCCTGGGAGGATTACGCGATCGCCGCGGTCGACGAACTCGAGAAGCCGGCCCACATCCGTGAGCGGTTCACCGTCGGCTATTGACGGGCACGCGGCAGGGCAGGGCCAAAGCCCCCTGCCCCCACCACGTCCTTCACACGCCCATGAGTTCGGCCAGCGTCAGGGCAATGACTTCCGTGGCTTTGTACAAATCCGAGAGCGGCAAGCGCTCGTCGGCGCGATGAGCGTTGGCTTCCTCGATCGTACGAGGACCAGCGCCGTAGAGCACGATCGGAACGCCCGCCTTCGCGTAGTGGCGCGCGTCGGTATAGAGCGGCACGCCGGAGGCGGCGATTGGCTCGCCCATGACGCGGCTCGCTTGCCGGCAGAGAATCTCGGTCAGCTTCGCCCCCGCCGGGTCCGGCGTTAGCGGTTCGGCGAGCAGGATCCGCTTGACCTCGACCTTGGCGGCGGGATGCAGCGCCGCGGCGCGGGCGATGACGGCGCGCAACTCCGCCTCGACCTCGGCCGGATTTTCCTCCGGCACCATGCGCCGGTCGAGGCGGAAGGTGACCCGGTCCGGCACCACATTGGTGTTAATCCCGCCCGCGATGAGCCCGACCGTCATCTGCGGCGAGCCAATGCCGGCAATGGCCGAAGTCCGCGCTTGAAGTCCGCCGCGCCAGCCATAAAGGGCGGAAAGGATTGCGTTGGCCGCTTCGAGCGCGTCGATGCCGGTCGAGGGGCGGGCGGCATGGGCCGAGCGGCCGAGGACCTCGACCTCCAGGTGAAGGCAGCCGTTATGCGCGTTGACGACCGCGTAGGAGAAGCCCGCGCCGATCGCCAAGTCCGGATGCGAAAGGCCATTCTCGAGCAGATAGCGCGGCCCGATCTCGCCGCCCGTCTCCTCGTCATAAGTGACGTGCAACTCGACCGCGCCGTTGAGCGCCGCGCCGCACTTTTCGAGCGCGAGCATGGCGAACGCATAAGTTGCAATGTCCGACTTCGATACGGCGACCCCACGCCCAATCATCCAGCCGTCGACGATTTCCGCGCCGTAAGGATCGTGCGTCCAGCCCGAACCCGGAGGCACCACGTCGCCATGCGCGTTGAGCGCGATCGTTGGGCCCTGGCGGAACCTGCGCCTGGCGATCAGGTTGGTCGCCGAAATCATGCCATTGGCCTTGACGAGGTTCTCCGGAACCTTGTGCCTCTCGACCTGAAAGCCAAGTCCTTCCAACAGCGTGGCGACGGTTTCTGCGGAGCGGCTGCAATCTCCAGGCGGATTGTCCGACGGCGCCTTCACGATCTCCGCGAGGAAGCGCGTCTCCGCTTCGGCGTGCTCGCCCACGAAATCGTGGATCGCGCTCTCGACCGGCGTCATCGCGTCCCCCCTTTTCGAACGTCAGGCGTCGAAGTCCTCGACGCGCATCCCGTCATAAGCCGGCGTCACATGCGCGGGCAGTTTCGCACGCAAAGTCTCGTAATCGAGATCGGTATGCAAGTTGGTGAGGATGGCACGGCGCGGACGCATCGTCTCAATCCACGATAACGCGTCGCCTAGGCTGAAATGGGACGGGTGGGGGCGATCGCGCAGCGCGTCGATGATCCACATGTCTAGGCCTTCGAGAAAGGAGCGGCTTGCTTCGGGAATGCGTTTCACATCAGGCGTGTAGGCAAGCGTCCCGAAGCGAAATCCCAGCGCGCTGATCTCTCCGTGGTCGAGGTCGAACGGCGTCGCCTCGATCGCCCCGCCCGGCCCCATGATCCGGCAGAGCCTGCCGGCGGTGAGACGAAGTTCAGTTGCAGTCGGAGGGTAGGAGCTTCCGCCAGGCGTCTCAAAAATATAAGAAAACGATCGACGAACATTGAGCGATGTCGGCTCGTCCATATAGACGTCGACGCGTCGGCCCGCCATCAGGCAGAGGGGCCTCAAGTCGTCGATGCCGTGGGTGTGGTCGGCATGGGGATGGGTCATCAGGATGCCGTCAAGCCGCTTCACGCCGGCGTCGATCAACTGCTCGCGCAAATCGGGCGAGGTGTCGACCAGCACTGTGGTGGCGCCTGCGCTCCCGAGCCGTTCGACAAGCACCGAACAGCGGCGGCGCCGGTTTTTCGGGTTCGCCGGGTCGCAGGCGCCCCACCCCTGCCCGACCCGCGGCACGCCGCCGGACGACCCGCAGCCCAGGATCGTCAGGCGCAGCGTCAATGCGACGATCCGACGGCCTGCGGCAGCTTGCCGACGGCCGGGTGAAGCTTGCGAAAGACCGCATGCGTATTGGCGCGCGTGGCCGCGGCCAGCGCTTCGGGATCGAGCCCGCGCGCCTCGGCGACCACGCCCGCCGTGGCGACGACGAAGGCCGGCTCATTGCGGCGGCCGCGATGGGGCGTCGGCGCGAGGTAGGGCGCGTCGGTCTCGACCAGAATCCGGTCAAGCGGGACGTCACGGGCGGTGGCGCGCAGGCCCTCGGACTTCTTGAATGTGACGACGCCGGAAAACGAGATTGAGAGCCCAAGGCTAAGCGCGGTCTCGGCGAGTTCGCGCGACGAGGTGAAGCAATGGAGCAGGGCGCTGAACCGCCCCTGCCCCATCTCTTCAGTGAGAATCGCGGCAATGTCGTCGTCAGCGTCGCGCGCGTGGATGACGAGCGGCAGGTCAAGCTCACGCGCGAGCGCGATCTGCCCGCGAAAGACTCGCTGGGCGACGTCGCGCGGCGCGTTGTCGTAGTGATAATCGAGACCCGCCTCGCCGATGCCGACGCATTTGGGATGCTTGGCGAAAGCACGCATGGCGGCAAAGTCCTCCGCCCCCTCCCCCGCGGCCTCATGCGGGTGCGTGCCGACGGTGAAGAAGACGTCGTCGTACCGCTCCGCGATCGCGGCCACGCCCGCGGCCTTCGCGACTTTCGTGCCGATGGTGATCATGCGCTCGACCCCGGCCGCCCGCGCGCGCTCGACGACCGCGTCAAGGTCGCCGGCGAAGTCAGGAAAATCGAGGTGGCAATGACTGTCGATAATCGTCATTCGGCGCCGGCCCGCACCCTCACTTCGCCGCCTCCGCCTCGACGTAACGAGGAAAGACCGGCTTGGGCAGAGGGAGCGCCCTGCCCGGCTCGAGCCGATGCGGAGCGTCGAGACGGCCGTTTCCCTCGCCGGCGTCCAGCGTGGCGAATGTGCGGGCTTCCGGCGGGACGCCGAGGAGGTCGAGCAGCGCGCCCATGCTCGCCGGCATCGCCGGCTGCAGCAGGATCGCGGCGATCCGCAAGGATTCGATCGTCACGTAGAGCACCAGCCCCATGCGGGCCGGATCGGACTTGGCGAGCCTCCAAGGCTCGGCGTTGGCGAAATAGCGATTGGCCTCCGACACGACCTCGAAAACGGCGCCGATGTAGAGATGCAGCGCGAAGCTCTGCATCTGCCGGCGCGCCTCGCCAAGGAGCGCGTCGGCGCGCGCGAGCATCGCCAGATCCTCCTTGGCCGGCGCCGCCTTGCGCCAGTCGGGCGTGCGTCCGCCGGCCTTGGCGATCATCGTCAGCGAGCGCTGCGCCAGATTGCCGATGTCGTTGGCGAGATCGGCGTTCATGCGGGCTACGATCGCCTCATGCGAGTAGCTGCCGTCCAGGCCGAACGGGACTTCCCGCAGGAAGAAGTAACGCACCGGATCGAGCCCGTAGGCCTCGACCATCGCCTTCGGGCCGACGACGTTGCCGACCGACTTCGACATCTTCTCGCCGCGGTTGAACAGGAAGCCGTGCACGACCACCTGCCGCGGCACGGGCAGCCCGGCCGACATCAAGAAGGCCGGCCAATAGATGGAATGGAAGCGCGTGATGTCCTTGCCGATCACATGGACATCCGCCGGCCAGAACTTCGCCCGCGGGCCGTCATCCGGGAAACCGGTCGCGGTGATGTAGTTGGTCAGCGCGTCGACCCAGACATACATCACGTGTTTCGGGTCGCCCGGAACCGGCACGCCCCATTTGAGGGTTGCGCGGCTGATCGAGAGGTCGGACAGACCGCGCTTCACGAAGGCGACGATCTCGTTCCGGTATTTTTCCGGCGTGACAAAGGCCGGATGCGCGGCGTAATGCTCGAGCAGTTTGTCGGCGTATTGGGAGAGCCGGAAGAAGTAGCTCTCCTCCTCGACCCATTCGACCGGCGCGCCGCTCGGCGCGAGCTTCGTTCCGTCCGGGCCATCGGTCAGCTCGCTGTCGATGAAATAGGCCTCATCGCGCACCGAATACCAGCCGGAATATTTCGACAGGTAGATGTCGCCGTTCGCGGCCATACGCTCCCAGATCGCCTGGGAGGCGCGGGCGTGCCGCGGCTGCGTCGTGCGCACGATGTCATCGGCCCGGGCGTTCAGCATGTCGCCCATCGCCTCGAACTCGATCGCGACGCGATCGACGAATTGCTGCGGCGTCACCCCCTCGCGCGCCGCGGCCTGCTGGACCTTGAGGCCGTGCTCGTCCATGCCGGTGACGAATAGCGTCTCGCGCCCGTCGAGGCGCATGAATCGCTGAATGGCGTCGGTCGCGATCCGCTCGTAGGCATGGCCGATATGGGGCGCGCCATTGGCGTAAGGGATCGCCGTTGTGATGGTGAAGCGGCTCATGGCCGTCGTCCTAAAGCAAAAGTTTTTGAGCGGCGATGAAAATCTAAGTGCGCTCGGCGCCTCTGAGAGCGTCATGGCCGGGCTCGTCCCGGCACTCCACGTGTTCTGCGCGTCGAAATGGCGGCAAGCTTGCAGCAAGGATAGAAAACATTGTGGTTGTAAGCTTTTGCTACCGCCAGCGGTAATACCAAACTCCTCATTGAAACCGCTTGCGTGGATGGCCGGGACAAGCCCGGCCATGACGGTAGAACTCGCGGCAGAGGAGTTGACCAACGGCTAACGCCATAGGAGCCTCTAAGCGCTCATCCCCGAGGCGCGGTCGCGGCGATCTCGGCGAATAGCGCGAGAATATGCAGCTTGCGGTCGAGATTAAGTTTCTCCGTCTCGCGCTGCGCGGCGCGAATACGGTCCCATAAGCCCCCGATCTCCTCCACCCGGAGGGACCCAGGCGTCACGTCGCGCGCGTATGCCGCAAGCCAGTCGTAAAGCTCGCGATGAAAGGCCAGATACGTCTCGTCTCCCGCGCGCCCGCCGACCGCGTCGGCAAGTCTGGCGACTGCGCGGGGATCGGGGCGCGGCAGTCCGGCCACGATCGAATCGATCAGCGCGCCGACCCCCTCCAATTCCGGCGCGAGGCGGATGAGCGCCTCACGAACCGATCCATTGGCGCGCTTGGCTGCGAGGGCGACCGCTTCGCGGCTGGTTTCGCGCCACGGCGGACCAAGCCCGATTACCGCGCGAACAATCTCCGCCTCCGAGAGAGGCTCCAGCCGCAAACGGCGGCAGCGCGAGCGGATGGTGGGCAGGACCTGGCCCGATCGGTGTGACACGATGAGGATCAGCGATCGTTGCGGCGGCTCCTCAACCATTTTCAGTAATGCATTGGCGCTATTACGGTTCAAGTCCTCGGCGGAATCGACGATGGCGACCCGCCAGCCGCCGAAAGCAGCGGAGAGCTGGAAGACCTGCAGACCCTGCCGCACGGCTTCCACGGAAATCTCGCTCGCGAGCCTCTTCGTTGCGCCCTGCCACTCGCGGCGGATGAGAGCAAAGTCGGGATGGGCAAGCCCCGCGAGAAGCCGCGCCGCCGAATGGCTTGGCTCGACGTAGAGATCACGCGCTTCGCGCACCGTCTTCGCGGTCGGATCGGGGTTGGCGAGCACAAAGCGAGCGAACCGCCAGGCGAGCGTCGCCTTGCCGATCCCCTCCCTGCCGCCAATCAGCCAGGCGTGGGCGAGACGGCCGTCGCGATAGGCCGAAAGCATTTCCGTCTCGGCGCGCTTGTGGCCGATCAGCGAATAGACATGACGCGGATGCGGCGCGTCGGCCAACGCGTCGGCTTCGGGAAGATCATCGGCCTCGCTCTTCTTCATGGCGCGCTGGTCTTGAGCGCGCGAGCCGGATCGAGGCGGGTCTCGACCGCCGACCAAATGGCGGCGGCGACCTCATCTTCGCTTCTGTCGGCGTCGATGACGGCGCAGCGCCAGGGCTCGGCCGCCGCGGTGTCGAGGAACGCCCGCCGGAGGGTCTCATGGAAGTGAAGTCCCTCCAATTCGAACCGGTCGGCAGGCCCCGTCTGTCTTCGCTCGGCCGCCCGCTTAAGGCCGATTTCCGGCGCAAGGTCGAGGATCAGCGTCAGATCGGGCCGGTTCGCCCCCACCGTCAGGCGCTCAAGAGCAGAGATGAACTCCGACGGCAGATTCTCCGCCGCGCCCTGATAGGCCCGGGTCGAAATCGGCGAACCGGTCGGAAACGACCCAGGCGCCGCTGGCAAGCGCCGGCAAAATCGTCTTGTCGAGGTGGTCGAGGCGGGCGGCGGCGAACAACAACGCCTGCCCGGCGGGACTAAACTCGACTGCAAAGCCCGAAAGGATCGCCTCGCGCAAAGCTTCCGCGCCCGGCGACCCGCCCGGCTCGCGCGTGCGAACGACGGCAAGCCCGAGCGCGGCAAGGCGCTCCGTGAGGCGCTTGGCCTGGACCGATTTCCCAGCGCCCTCCCCGCCCTCGAGCGTGATGAAACGGCCTCTTGCCTGCCCGGTCATTGGCGGGCCCGACGCAGCGCCGCTTCCACTAAAACCCTCATCCAATCGCGCCAAACGAAGCTGAACGCCGGTCCTTGTGCAAACATCGCCTTCAAGCCCCGGCGCCGATGGCTCTTCACAGCACGGTTCGGCGCGGGTTGGCAACGCGCGCGAATGGGGCCCGTCTGGCGTCTGGAGCGGATCGCCGGGGACCGCTGTCGACCGTCTGCGGTAATTCGTCGGGAGCGATTTGAATGTCGCAAATCGACGTTGAGCGGTCACTCCAGATCGCTACGGCCGACGTCGCCGGTGGGGGATTCCCGAAGTTGGAAAAAGCCTCGTGATCCGCTGGCGACGCGCCCTGCCGATTGCATTTCAGTGCGAGTCTGCAAGGGAGAACGCCAGCGAGAGGGTGCCGACCAAGACGAGGGTGATGGCCCAGGTCGCATCAAGATTGAACCAGCTCCGCGACACGAACTTCAGCCCCAAGTAACGGTACACCAGCCACGCGGATAATCCGCCGGCCGCGATCATCGCGCCAGAGTGGACGATTGAGACCAGGACGGCCATGCCGACGTTGGCGTTAATAAGCGCGCTCGCCGCCTCATTGCCTCTGTCGGGGCCACTGGCGCGGCAGAGGCCGAGATAGATCGGGACCAGCATCAATCCCGCGCCGTGCGCGATCGCCACCGCAAAAGACCAAATCCCGAGTTGTGCGGGTCGTATCCGCGCCAGCGCTCGCGGGTGGCGCCGGTCGATGAGCCGGAAGGCGCCGAAGCTCATCACCACCAGGCTGGCGCCGATCCGGATTTGCCGCTGCCAGTAGACGAGACTGACCAACAGCGAGAACGGCAGGATCATCACGAACATCGCGAGCAGATGGCCGGCCGCGAGCGCGCCAAGCGCCGCCACGAGGGCGCGCGGACTTTTTTCCATCATTCCGGCGGAAACCGCGAGCGGCCACCCCATTCCGGGATTCACCCCGTGGTAGAGGCCGCTCGCGATGACGGCGAGCCACAGTCCCGCGACAGTCCAGTCGATCCCGCTTCCGTTCAAGCCGATGGATAGCAGAACGAATCCGTCGAGCAGTCACCGCCGTCGAGCCGGATCTGATGCGCGCGATATCCGTCCGGGAAGCTTACCCAGTGGTCCTTCGCCAATTCCAGGCCGCCGGCAGGATTGGCGGTCGCCATAACCTGAGCTCCCGGGACGCCATCGGGATAGAATTGGTTGTCCCAGCTGGAATAGAGCGAGTTGGTCCAGTAGACGCGCTTGCCGTCCCGGCTGATCTCGACCATCTGCGGGCCGCCCGCATACGCTTTGCCGTTCGGATGGGGCGTGCGGCGAACGATGCCGCCGACGTGGGCGGAGCCTGCGAGCTTCGGCTTCCTCGGTTCGGTGACGTCGTATTGACGCATCTCGCCGGTCCCCCAACAGGCGACGTACAGGAATTTGTCATCGATGGAGAGGTCGATGTCGGTCACCAGCGGAGGAACCGCGCCAAATCCCCGCAACAGAGGCGGCAACTGGTCCTTGGGCGCCGTCTCGGGCGGGATGGTCGCCGTCTTCTCGATGTGGAACTTGCCGTCTTCGCGCCACCAGGTCCAAATCGAGCCTTCCAGGTTCGTGGTGTCGACGACGACACCCAGAAAACCGTACTCACGCACGGGGTCATGCGCGGGGCGGACCTCCAGCGCCATCTGGTGATTGGCGCCGAGATCGATCGTCTGCACATTGCGCCGGGCCCGCAGATCCCAGAAATGGAGATGGTGGCCGTATTTGTTCGCGAGCAGATCCTCCGGAACAATCCCGTTCTCGTATTGGGGCGGCAGCCCCCATTCACTCGACACCATGTAGTCGCGCGGCAGGTTCCACCAGAAGTCGTAGTGCAGCTTTTGGGGACCACGATCGATTTCCCAGCGGCCGAGGATCTCAAACGTTTCGCAGTCCATAATGAAAACGCCGGGCGGACCGTCTGTGCCATCCTTGCCGCCTCCGCCAAGCGTGCTGATGTAAATCCCATCCGGCCCGCAATGGACAGTATGAGGCCGAGAATACCCAGTCTTTTTGAATAGCTCCTCCGGCTCGATGATCTTATGGATCTTCGCTTCGGTGGGATGGGGCTTCGTATCCACCACATAGACGCGCGATGAACGGATGCCCGGAATAATCAGATAGCGTCGCTCGAGGAAGGCGTGGCCGGCAAGCGGCGACAGGGCCGATGAGCAGGCGTTCCAGCCGAAATGATGGAACTCGTCGCCCTTGTAGGGCATCGCCACCGTGTGGACGACTTTGCTGTATGTGGGGGAGCCGGGCTTCACGTCGATGACAGCGAGCGCATCGGGCTTCGAGGAATCACCGCTTAGCAGGGCGGTGTAGGCGAATTCCTCGGGCGGCCCTTCCATCGCCAGCTTCGGCGACGGGTAAAAGGTCGGATCAGGTCTCATGGCCATGGAGTTTCCTTCCTGTTCGCGTCGAGGCGGAACTCGACGACGATTCTTGATTTTGAACTTCGGCGCGGCCAATGGCTTTGCAGATGACCCAATCCGCGAGGGCGGGCGGAAGCTTACCCGAAGGTCGCTAACGCCCGAGGCTGGCTATTTCGCACATGCTAGCCCCAACGCGCCCTGAGCAGACACCGAAATCGTCAACACGTGCCGCGTTTATGTCGGCAGGTAGTAGGTGAGCACCGACCGGCCTGGACGGCCGTTTATGACGCTTTGAGGCGCGGCCCTGGTAGGGGACAATACTGCGCTCTTTCGCGGCGCGCCACCTGCGCGATGGCGCGCGGTTCGTCGATATCGCCCCCGATGGGCCGCCGGATCGACATGGGTGGTCCCGACGCGCTCTGCGCGTCGAGGTTAGCGATCAGAGCGAACCGAAACGCGCCGGAACAGGCTGAACTGGAAATGTTGCTCTGAGCCCCAAGGCGTCCTGTGTTCGTGGTGGAGGGTCTCAATTAGCTCAAAGGCGTCCCCCACCACGCGGCGGAGACTTTGTGCGTCGTAGCGCGCAACCGGCAAGCCGCTGCACCGTTCGGGGCCGTCCGGCGCAAAGGTGCAGATGATCGCGTGTCCGCCCGGCTTCACGGCCTTGATTAGGCGCGCGACGTAGGCCATGCGGTCGGGTTCCTCAGTAAGGAAGTGAAACGCTGCCCGGTCGTGCCAGATGTCGTAGGCGAGCCCGCGCGGCTCCCACTCCGTCACGTCGGCAACAACCCATTGGACTTGCTCAGCCCGGCTGCCGAGGCGGGCCTTAGTGGCCAAAAGAGCAGCTCCCGAGAGATCAAGCACGGTTACGGCCCGAAAGCCATTCTCTATCAAGGCGTCGACCAGTCGTGACGCGCCGCCGCCAACGTCAATGACAGAAGAGGCGGTGGTCGCGGCCGCCTTTGCAATGAGATCGAGCGACGGAGCGGGGTTCTCCTGAAACCAGCTCACTTCATTCTCGCGCTTGCCAGCGTAAACCTTCTCCCAGTGGGCCTGACGGCTCGCGGCGATCATGGCGGCTTCATCCTTCTGATGAACATAAACCCTCTATCCTCGACGACAAGCACGCCGCCTCGCCCTCAGTTTTTTTCGTCCCCTCTGCCCGCTGCGTCAAGCGCGGCGGCAAAGCGGACGTGCCGCCGGTTTGCATTCTACGCGTCGATTTGACCCGTTCGCTACGCCGTCCGGGAATGACCGCTGTTTGCGCACTGCTGCCGTCCACTGCGCCGTCGCCGGACGGCCGCTTTCCGCCCGGGGACTAAACCGCTCGCGCGGTAGGGGCGGCGAGCGACAGCGCGAGAACTCGGAAGGC
Source organism: uncultured Alphaproteobacteria bacterium (assembly GCA_963813555.1). Classification (GTDB taxonomy): domain Bacteria; phylum Pseudomonadota; class Alphaproteobacteria; order Rhizobiales; family Beijerinckiaceae; genus Roseiarcus. The sequence continues at coordinate 149,522 of CAWEZX010000008.1, forward strand.
CAGAACCGGCCGACGTGAAGGCCAAGGCCTGTCTCAAGATCGTGGGGTTCAACCCCATGCGAGACAGGAGCTTTCGATGTCCAACAAGCCCATCAGCCCGCTGCGTCAGCGCATGATCGACGACATGACGGCGCGCCGGTTCAAGGAGAAGGTGCAAAAGGATTATGTCCGGCATGTGAGGACCTTCGCGGCCTTCCTTGGCCGGTCACCGGACACGGCCACGAGCGAGGACCTTCGCCGCTTTCAGCTTCACATGGCGAAGCAACAGATTGGCGCTCCGACGATCAACTCCGCCATCGCCGCGCTGCGCTTCTTTTTCATCGTTACACTCGAACGGCCCGATCTCGTTCGTCCTCTGAGGACTGTGAGTGAGCCGCGCAGGGCGCCGGTCGTGCTGAGCCAGGAGGAGGTGGCGCGGCTGCTCGAAGCCGCCCCCAGCGTGAAGTACAAGGCCGCGCTGAGCGTCGCCTACGGCGCGGGCCTCAGGGTGTCCGAGGTCGCGAACCTGAAGGTGTCGGACATCGACAGCCAGCGCATGACGCTCAGGGTCGAGCAGGGCAAGGGACAGCGGGATCGCTATGTCATGCTAGCGCCGCAACTGCTCGAGCTCTTGCGCGAATGGTGGCATGCGGCGCGACCGCCGGTCTGGCTCTTTCCCGGTCAGAACCCGATCAATCAGATCACTCCCCGTCAGCTCAACCGCGCCGTCACCGCCGCCAAAGACCTGGCCGGAATCTCCAAGCGCATCTCGCCGCATACCCTTCGGCACAGCTTCGCCACCCATCTGCTCGAGCAGGGCGTCGATATTCGCGTGATTCAGGTGTTGCTCGGGCACGCGAAACTCGAGACGACCGCGCTCTACACCCGCGTCGCCGTCAACACGGTCCGCGACATCAAGAGTCCGCTGGAGCGGCTGGGCGTCAGCCTGACGAAGCGAACACGGCCCGGCTGACCACGGCCGCGTGGCGCGGCCCCCTCTCGAGGTCGCCGACGTCTTTCGCGCCCACGGGGCGGCGTGGCGAAAGGCCAACGCCGGTCACCTGAGCCTCGGCCAGCTGAAGGTCATGTCGGCGATCGAGACCTGTCGCACCGCCGCGCTCGGCGGACACGTCGAGCGCTGCGAGGACTGCGCGCACGAACGGATCGCCTACAATTCCTGCCGCAATCGCCACTGCCCGAAGTGCCAAGCCGCCGCGGCGCGGAAGTGGCTCGAAGACCGCGAGGCCGAGCTCCTGCCGGTTCCCTACTATCACGTCGTCTTCACCCTGCCGGCGTCGATCGGCGCCATCGCGTTCCACAACAAGGCCGCCGTCTACGACCTCCTGTTCCGCACCGCCGCCGAGACGCTCACCACCATCGCCGCCGATCCCAAGCATCTCGGCGCGCGCATCGGCCTCACCGCCGTGCTCCACACCTGGGGCTCGGCGCTCACCCACCATCCGCACGTCCACGTCATCGTGCCCGGCGGCGGCCTGTCGCCGGACGGGTCGCATTGGATCGCCTGCAAGCCCGGCTTCTTCCTGCCCGTGCGTGTGCTGTCGCGTCTGTTCCGCCGCCTCTTCCTCGACGGGATCGCCGCCCTGTATGCGGCCGGACGCCTCGCCTTCCTCGGCGACCTCGCCCCGCTCGCCGACAAGCGCGCCTTCGACGCCGCGCTCGCGCCCCTGCGCCATTCGGAATGGGTCGTCTACGCCAAGCGGCCGTTCGCCGGGACGCAGGCCGTGCTCGCCTACCTGTCGCGCTACACCCATCGCGTCGCGATCTCGAACTCCCGGCTCATCGCGCTCGACGAGAAGGTCGTCTCCTTCAAGTGGAAGGACTACCGGATCAAAGGCCGCGACCGGATGAAGACCATGACGCTCGACGCCGCCGAGTTCATCCGCCGCTTTCTCCTGCACGTTCTGCCCAGCGGCTTCCACCGCATCCGACATTACGGCCTGTTCGCCGGCGCGGTTCGAGCGAATAACATCGAGCGCGCCCAACAATTGCTCGCCCCGTCCAAGACCTCAGCCGAGAGCGCGCCCGCCGGCGCCGACAGCGACGCCGAACCAAATTCGTCCTTCCGCTGCTGCCCGTGCTGCGGCGGCCGGATGATCGTCGTCGAGACCTTCGAAGGCCCGCGCCCTGCGCGCCCGCCACCACCCACCCGGATCAGGATCGACACCTCATGATGATCAACGCCGCGCATCCTGCTTCGCAACGTCGATCGGTTTCGCGTCCAGCCGCGCGCTGGAGCACGAGAGCGCTGACCTCGCGCGGTCGCCAATCCTCCTTCGACCGACGCCAACGCCTCGCTCCCGCGCATCGTCGCCTTGGAAAACGTCCGCCGTCGCCGCTTCCGCTGAAAACACCCAACGTTGTCGGCTGCCGACGCCTCGCTCGACAGCCGTCCGCGACCCTCAAATCCCCATAGGCGCGCTCGCCAAACGGCCCCCTTCCTCCCCGCGGTTTCCTCCTTGGGAGGCTTTCGGACGCCGGCCCCCAATTCCGCACGACCGTCCGCAAGGGGCCGGCGCCCGAAACCCTTCACCAAAGCGGTCGCCGCCGTAGGTGGCGATTGGGTTTTGACGAGGGCGCTGCTTTTGGATTGAGGCGGCCGAAGGGAACGGCGCGGACGACAATTGGGCTCTTATAGCGTTAGTTGTTGGTATGGGCCGATTCCGATGGCGCTCTTGATCCAGTTTTGTGGCGTGATTTGTCGATCCCAGGCTTCGAGGGCGCGCCGCCAGCCGAGATAATTTGGCAGGTTCTTGGTGGCGACGCCGTTGAAGCGATTGAGCCATTGCTTGAGACGGCTGTGGTAGGCGTTGACGTTGTTGATATGCAGGTGGGGCGCCGCGGGGACAGGCTTTCCCGGGGAAGGAACGGCGTGAAAGGGGATGTTGGCCTGGCGGGCGAAGGAGGCCAGCGGTTTGCCGCCATCGCCGATCAAGTGATTTGCGGACGTAACGACACCGGTCAGGACGGCGGCGATCGAAGCGCTGTCGTCGTTTGGCAGAACGGCGTCGAAAGTTGCGCCCTTTCGGTCGCGGGCGACGAGCACGGGAATGTTGTCCTGATAGGGGCCCGGATGACGGGCCGTTCCGCCGCGTTTGCGAGCCTTGCGAGGCAGATCGGACCACCGCCCCTTGAAAAATTCAAGGATGAAGGTTTCATCCGCTTCGACAATTCCGCTCAGCTTTTGCGGCTTGTCCGCGGCGGGAGCGCCCAAAAACCGGTGACGCCAGCGGAAAGCCGTCGTCGGATGCACGCCGCAAAGCGCGGCCGTCTTCACCAGGCTTTTGCCTTCGATCATCGCCTGCGCGTGATCGAGCCAACGCTCTTTCTTGCGCAGATGCGCCATTGGGCTTTTGCTCAGGGCGTTGAAGGTGCGTCCACAAGCCTTGCAGCGGAACCGCGCCAGTCCGCGCGAGCGTCCCCAGGCCACGATTTCGCGACCCGCGCAATGCGGACACCCTCGACTTTCCACCCGCTCATGGCCTGTTACGCCCAACGCGTCCGGCCGACGGCGAGCCTTCAAGGCCTTGTTCTTCGCGGCCGCCGTCAGCATCGCAGTTTTCCGACCCACCCCCTCCGCCGTCGTCAGAGCCGCGAGCGCCGCCCGCCGCTGATCCTCGTTCAATCGAACGATCCCCGACAGCCAAGTCGAAAACTCCTCACCCTTCATCGAACAATCTCCAACCCCACCCCCACCATAACCCAAATCAACAACTAACGCTATAAGAGCCGACAATTGCTTGCAGATAATCAGAAATCAGGTTAAGCTTGCCCCATGAACAATCCTGCGTTTCCGCATGACCTCGACCGCAGGCTCCGGTTCCCGCGCTTCCATGCCAGCGGAAAAGGAGGGAGAAAAATTCTTCCCGCTATAAGCTGCGTAACCCATTGAAAAGTCTCGATTCGGACGAAAAATCCAAGGAAATCCAAGGCTCATAAATGCGGGCCTTCGCAGCGAAACGGCCACCCGCCAAGAAAACCCAAACGGACCGACCCGGATCGATGCCGCGGCCCGCTGCCGAGAAGGAGCCAAACCAACTCCATCAAAATACGAATCGCCCTAGTAGTCGGCGCGGGCGGACCTTGCCGACTTCAGGTGATCGAAGGCGCCGGTCGTGGGCTTTTTAGGCGGCAAGCGAACGGGTCCGGAATAGGTGAGCGCCCTCTCGGCGCTCGCATGAAGTTCGGGCCGCCGCGGGGGCATCACTCCGTGCGCGGATGAGACGACCGAGGACTTGGCGACAGCAGCGACAACGAACGCACTGCGGTTCATGCCGAGATCGAATGGGCGCGGCGGCGGCAGCGGAATGGCGCTGCTCGGCTGGCGGATGGAACCAATAGGCTCGGGCGGCGACGGGTCAGCCTCGCCAGCTTCAGCGGGCGCCGCTGCGACCCGCACCGGCTCAGGCGGCGGCGGTGGAAGCTCAGGACGGCTCGCGACCTCGACCGGCGGGGGTTCCGGCGCAGGCGAAGGGGCCGGTTGAGACTGCGGCTGCTGCTGCTGTCCGCCGCGGCCGCCTCCGCCGGAGAAGAACGACCAGATCGTCTCGGTCTGCTCCGCAGCAGCGTTCGCCACCAGGGTCGGCGCGCTCGGGAAGCCGATCATGTTGGCCGGCGATCCGTCGGTGCGAAGGCTCGCCAGCAACTGCAAATCGTCCGACCCTTCGAGCGGCGCAGGCCCGACATAATCGACCTTCACCTTAGCCGTCCCCATAGCTTTCATGTCGAGGACGTCGGCGACCCGTGACGACACGTCCATGACCCGTCCGGCGTGATAGGGGCCACGATCGTTGACCCGCACGATAACCGAATAGCCATTGCCGAGGTTGGTCACGCGCGCATAGCTCGGCAGCGGCATCGTCGGATGGGCGGCCGACAAAGACGCCATGTCATAGACTTCGCCGTTGGCAGTGCGGCGGCCATGGAACGCCGCGCCGTACCAGGAGGCCATTCCCACCGCCGTATAGGAGGGGTTTTCGGCGGGGTAATACCGGCGGCCGGCGACCGTGTAAGGGCGGCCGACGAGATATTGTCCCCCGCCGCGAGGCACGCGTTCGCCATCAGCGACGACCTTCCGGCTGGCGTGGCCGTACTTGGCTTGAGAGAAATGTTCGTGGCCGTGGGAATACGACACTCGGGTGGGTTGAGGGGTGGCGCAGCCGGCAAGCGCCAAGGCGGCCACGCCCAGGCTGATGGCGGCTTGCCATCTCTGGTTGCCCGCACCAACGTGCAATTCAAGGCCCGAAACGCTCATCACGCTTACTCGGGTCGCGCGCCAGCGCAAGGTTCAAGCTTCAAACACCGAGGCCCGCCACCACGATAGAATATTTCCGAACCATCAAGCCCGCTGCGCACTATTGACCCTGCTTCGTTTCGAATTCGCTAACGAATTCCGACGCCGCCAGCGAGGGCCACGCGTCAACCCGCTCAAGAGGCGCTGGCCATGATTCGCTGTCCGAGGCCCGCCGTCCCGCCGCATTTCGGTCGCAAGGAGTGACGCCCAATCGCGGCAAGAACGTGGCCAGCCCGATGCAGGACCGGCCTAGCCCTGCAATGAACAGTCCCGCGCCGGACATCGCGTCAGTGAAAACTCGATTGCTGAAGAAGACAGGGCGGTCCGAATGTCGAAGCATTCGAAACCGCCCAGTTTTTCGGAAGCGACTGTTTTGCCAGACGAACTTGCTGCAAGCCCTCCCGGCCGGTGCTAGTCGCGTCGCCTCCATTCGTCGCCGCGTTACTCATTGGGTCGAAGGGGGTTCTCAACCCAAAGGTCCAGGTTCAACCCGTCGCGACGTCACGTTTTAATCACACCTCATAACGAACGTCCACTAAAATATGGCGTTCCCGACGTCATTGAAGTTTCATCCACAGAAACGTCAGCGCGGTCGTATCACGTGATTTAGCGGGAATTGCAGGCGACGGCCGGTGGATCGGTTATGCTTTCGAATGTGACGCTACTCGCCGATCAAATGCACGGCGATCTCCCGCCGATGCGGCGCACGTCGATGCTCGAACAGATAAATTCCCTGCCAGGTCCCCAAGGCGAGTTTACCCTGCATGATCGGAACCGCAAGCTGCACACCGGTCAGCACGGTGCGGATGTGGGCGGGCATATCATCGGCGCCTTCGTCCGCGTGCCGATATCGCCCCGCCTCCTCCGGCGCAAGGCGATCGAGAAATGTTTCGAGATCGGCGCGAACGTCCCGAGCTGCATTCTCCTGAATGAGCAATCCGGCCGAGGTATGCCGGCAAAACAAGGTCAAGAGTCCGGCTTGCACGCCGTGCGGCCTTAGCCAATTCATGACGTCGGGCGTAATCTCGACGAGGCCGCGGCCACGGGTCGAAACCGGAAGAATGCCGACGAATTGGCGCATCTCGATCCTTGCCGCCATTGGGGAGACCGTAGCATCGGGAACACTTCGGTGATTTTGGCGTTGTTGGGCGCCCGCGCCAGCAGTTGACCCAAGCTGAGGCCAAAATGCGTCTTATCATTCTCATCATTCTGATCATTCTGATCGTTGGCGCCGTGCCTGCTTGGCCCTATAGCACCGGCTGGGGCTACTATCCGGCCGGCGGACTCGGAACAATCCTCATCATCGTCCTCATTCTGGCCTTGCTTGGATATGTCTAAGCGCCGGCGAGCAACGACTGGACCCAAAGGGCGTATCAAGAATCCGATCCCCGCCGCACCGGCGGCGGGGATCAATCATTTCTGTTGCTGCAATAAGCCTCTTGAGCGCGCTACCGACGCCAGATCACGCCGACCAGGAACCCGAGCCCAAGAGCGAGCGCGAGAGAGGATAGCGGGCGTTCCTGGATCACATCCTCAAGCGTGTCGCCGAGCGAAGAGGCCTGCGACTGCGCCGTGTTGGCGACAACGCCCAGTCGATCGGATGCGTCACTGACCATGGAGCCCATGTTGGCGCGCGCATGTTTCAGACCTCGCCTGGCCTGATCTTGCGCAACCGCGCCGATGTCGCTCGCAGCATCCGAAATTTGGTCAGAAAGACCTCCAATTGCGTTTCTCATGTCCGCCATCTCCTTCTCCAAACGAGCAAAGGCGTTGTCATTGCCTATATCTCGCGTTTCTTCGTTTCGTTCAGCGTCGGATGGAAAGTCAGATGTCACCTGTTCCTCCAGAACACCACGGTCAATGTTAACGTCGGTCCATGCGGAAGGTTCCGCGCCAGGACCATTTAGAGCGGAATCCGATCATCCTGTATCGTCCTGATAACCACAGGATTTGAAGTAATTTATACATACCGAGGGCTCGAAGATTTCGGCGCAGGTTTCGAGGGCGCGCATCAGACCCGCGACGGTCCGCTCGGCGATTTTGCGCAGGAAGGCCTTGAGCTTGGAGAAGGCTTTTTCGATAGGGTTCATATCGGGACTGTAGGCTGGAAGATATCGCAACTGCGCGCCCGCCGCCTTGATCAGTTGCTCGACCCGCGGCCCCTTGTGAGCGGGGAGATTGTCCATGACGACGGTCTCGCCGGGCGAGAGCGTGGGGACGAGGCATGTCTCCACCCAATCCTCGAACAGGGCGGCGTTGATCGGTCCGTCGAAAGTCCTTGCCGCCGTCAGGCCGCGAAGGCGAAGGCCGGCGACCAAAGTCACCGTTTTGTAGTGACTGTGCGGGATGGCCGACCGCAACCGGCGCCCGCGCCGGCAACGTCCGCTTTTGCGCGCGAGATTTGTGGAGGCTCCGGTCTCGTCAATGAAAACGAGTTTCGTCGGATCGAGATCGAGCTGTCCCGCGAACCATTCCCGGCGTCGATTTTGCACGTCCGCGCGTTGTTGTTCCTCGGCATGCGCCGTTTTTTTTAAAGGTGATCTGGTGACGGTCGAAGAAACGCCACAGCACGGAGACCGCAAAGCGCTCGCCGCTATTGGCGATCAGCTGCTCCCAGAAATTAACCGATTCGGGAATCCCCCCGCCAATTCAATCCGTTCGGATACTGCTCTAGCGGTCCTCGTCAACGTAAAGACGTTGCTTCAGGATCAACGCCACCATCAGAATTGGCGACGACAGGAACGCCCCCATCGGCCCCCAAAGCCAAGTCCAAAAGGCAAGTGAGAGCAGGACCGCGAGCGCGTTGAGCTCGAGGTGACGTCCTATGATCATCGGGGTCAAGAACTGACCCTCTACGGTGATCACCAGAAGGAATCCCGCAGCAGGGAGGAGGCCCAGCGCGAAAGTCGGCTCGGCCACCACCCCGACCACGACGAGAATCACGAACATCGCCATCGGTCCAACAATCGGAATGAAATTCAGCGTCGCGGCCAATGCGCCAAATCCGATCGCGTTCGGCATACCGGTCAGCGCGGATATGACGCCGGTCAGCGCCCCGACGCACGCGTTGATCAACGTCACGATCAAAAGATAGTTGGCCAGCCCGGATTCGATCTCATTCAGGATCTTGAGGACCGTAAGACGCGAATCGCGACTTGCGAACGTCATGACCAGACCCCGCCGCAAGCCCGGCCATTCTGAGATGACCAAGAGCAGCACAACGAGAAAGAACAGAAATCCGGTAATCGGCGGCAACAATATCGAGATCGTCGAGGGCACCCAGGAAATCCCGGGCAAGGGCAGCGCAACCGCATCGCTGCCAGGAGGCTCGCCGATCATTGTGGTGAGACGTCGCCACCCCCGAACCAGGCCATCGAAGACGTGCAGCTTTTCCTTCAGTGACGCAACGATGGCCGGCAAGCCGCTCGTGACTTCGGACACGCGCGGAAGAATAAGTAAGATCACGAAAGCGATCACCAGCGTCACGCTCGCCACCAGCAGCAGCGCAACAAGCGGGCGCGGGACGTGCAGCGCCTCCAGTCTCCGCGCCGATGGACCCAACATGATTCCGACGACGAAAGCCGCTACCACCGGCAGCATGATCTCGCGCGCGGCGTAGAGCACGAAGCCGGCCGCGATTGCAGCCAGGGTCGCCAGCGACCAGGCCGAGATCTGCCGAAGGGTGATTTCGGGATGCGGGGCGGAAGCCTCGTCCGCCATCGCGACCGTGTCGGGACGCCGGCCTTCCCCCATCGTTCCTCCGCTTCGCCGCGCCGGCGACGCCGCGTTCATGGGCGCACTTTGCACGCGGGATACGCTTTACGTTCGGGACACCTGGCCGCACCCGCGGATCCCGACGAGTGATCGAGAACGGTTAAGGCCCTATTCTAACCGCGCGACCCAATAGCGTCGAGTTGAAGCGCCGGCCGCAATAAACAGGGCAGAATGGGAAAAGTTCCGGCGCCGCCGCGAAAAGCGCCGAATTAACGGGATCAAAGTTTGACCGTCCGACATTGAGGATTTAATCTTGGGCGGTTCAAGCCGCCCTCAGAACTTCGCGAGGTCGACATTGTCGTCGAGAGCAAGTTGGAAAGGCTTTCTGAAGATCGCCGACGTGACGGTTCCGGTCGGCCTTTACTCCGCCGCTTCGACCTCGGAACGCATCGCCCTGCATACGATCAATCGGCCGACCGGCCATCGGGTTCGACGCGAGTTCATCGACGCCGAGACCGGCGATTCCGTCGAGCGGGACGACCAGGTCAAGGGCTACGAAGTGGCGAAAGACGAATATGTGTCGGTCGAGCCCGATGAAATCGCCGCGATCATCCCGCATGGCGACAAGACGCTCACTGTCACCGCGTTCGTCGATCTGGTCGGGGTCGACGATCTTTATTTCGATAAGCCTTATTACCTCGCCCCTTCAGACCGCAGCGCCGACGAAACTTTCGCGCTGGTACGCGAGGGCATGCGCAAGGCCAAAGTGGCGGCGGTCGCGGAGGCCGTCCTCTTTCGACGCGCCCGGACGGTTCTTATCCGGGCAGTCGACAAGGGCCTCGTCGCCTCGATGCTGAACTACGACTATGAGGTGCGTCCCGCCGAGCAAGCGTTCTCGGGGATTTCGGCGAAAGCGACGACCGGAGAAATGCTGGATCTCGCCGTCCACATCATCAAAACCAAACAAGGCGCATTCGATCCGCGCAAGTTTCAGGACCGCTATGAGGACGCCTTGGCGGAACTCGTCAAGCTGAAGCTCGAAGGCAAGGCGATCCCCAAGCGCGCGCCACTCCGGAGCGAACCGACCGTCAATCTCATGCAGGCGTTGCGTGACAGCGCCGCCGCCGGCGGTCAGAGCCGGCGGAGCGGTAAACCTGCAGCCAAGAAAAAAACCGGCCGGGGCGCGGGGACGAAAGCAAAGCCCGCCCCGCCGCGGCGCAAGGCAGGCTGACGAATGGCGCTCGAAACCTATCGGAAGAAGCGCAACTTCGCGGCGACCGCCGAGCCCAAGGGCGCCGCGCCGCTTGCCGAAAGCAATATCTTTGTCGTGCAGAAGCATGACGCGACCCGGCTGCACTACGATTTCCGGCTGGCGCTAGACGGAGTCCTGAAGAGCTGGGCGGTGACCCGCGGCCCGAGCCTGAACCCAGGGGAGAAGCGCCTCGCGGTCGCCGTCGAAGACCACCCGCTGGAATACGCCGATTTCGAGGGCACAATCGCCAAAGGCGAATACGGCGGCGGTTCGGTCATCGTATGGGACAATGGAGCCTGGGCGCCGATCGGGGACGCGCACCGGGGCTTAAAAAAGGGCCACCTCGAGTTCGAGCTTCATGGTCAAAAGCTCAAAGGCCGCTGGCATCTGGTCAGGATGCACGGCAAGCCCGGCGAGAAGCACGAGAACTGGCTCCTGATCAAGGGCGACGATGAATTCGCCCGCTCCGCCGATGACGCCGATATCCTCGAAGACCGGCCCGAGTCGGTCAACACCGGCAGGATCATCGATGAACTCGAGGGGGAAGCGCCGGGCTGGTCGTCGAAGACGGGAAGGATCGAGAAGCCCGATAGGACCGCAGCCCCCAAGCCAAGCGAAGCCGCCCTGACACGGGCGGCGCGGGACCCCTCCGCGATCGAGGGCGCGGTCGAAGGCCCCCTGCCGGGCTTCGTCGAGCCCATGTTGGCGACGCTGGCGAAGTCTCCCCCCGCCGGCGACCGATGGCTGCATGAGATCAAGTTCGACGGCTATCGGCTTCAGGCGCGCATCGAGGACGGCGAGGTTACGCTCTGGACCCGAGGCGGACTCGATTGGACGAAAAAATTCGGCGACGCCGTTCCACAGGCGCTCCGAAATCTGCCGGTCGGCGCCGCGTTGATCGACGGCGAGCTGGTGGTCGAGAACGAGAGCGGCGTCGCTGAGTTCTCGCTGCTGCAAGCGGACCTCAGCGAGGCGCGAGTCGACCGGTTCGCCTATTACGTCTTCGATTGCCTCTATCTCGACGGATGGGATTTGCGCGAAACGCCGCTGATCCGCCGCAAGGAGCTTCTTAACGAGCTGATCGGAAGCAGCAACGGCGCGATCCGCTACAGCTCCCATTTCGTGGAGGACGGCAGGCTGGTATTGCAGCGCGCCTGCGCGCTCGGCCTCGAAGGCGTTATCTCGAAGGCCAGCCAATCCGTCTATCTTTCTGGCCGCGGCAGGAGCTGGGTGAAGTCAAAGTGCTCCGCCCGGCAGGAGTTTGTCATCGCCGGTTACGTCCCCTCGTCCACCGGGCGTAACGCGATCGGCTCGCTGGCGCTCGGCGTCTACGACGGCAAGGACTTGCGCTATGTCGGGCGCGTCGGCACCGGCTTTTCCTCAGGCGTCTCCGCGGCGCTGTTCGCGCGGCTCGACACCATGCGCGTTCGCTCGAGTCCATTCGCCAAGCCGCTCACCACGGCGGAAGCGCGTCAAGTCCGCTTCGTTCGGCCCGAGCTCATCGCGGAGGCCGATTTTCGTGGCTGGACCGGCGACGGCCTTCTGCGTCAGGCGTCCTTTCGGGGCCTGCGCGATGACAAGCCGGCGCGCGATATTGTGCTTGAAACAACGAGGGCTCCCAATGTCGTCTCCGACCGTCCCAAGAGCAGCGTGACGCTGACCCATCCCGATCGCGTCTATTGGCCCGACGTCGGCGTCACCAAAGAAGGCCTCGCCGATTATTACGCGGACGCTTGGCCGCTCATGAAACCCCTTATCGTCGGCCGAGCGCTGGCCCTGGTGCGCTGCCCGGACGGGATCGGCGGACAGACGTTTTTTCAGAAGCATGCCTGGAAAGGGCTCAACCGCAATATCGTCCTCGTCAAGGATCCCAAGGAGCCGGAAGAGCTGATCAGCATTCGCGATTTCGACGGGCTGATGGCGCTCGTGCAGTCGGCGGCGCTCGAAATCCATCCCTGGGGGTCGACCGTCACCGATTGGGAACGCCCGGACATGATCGTGATGGACCTCGACCCAGGCGAGGACGTGGATTGGACGGCGGTCATTGCGGCGGCGGCCGAGGTCCGCGCTCGGCTCAAGAACGCAGGTCTCGCGGCCTTCGTCAAAACCTCGGGCGGCAAGGGACTGCACGTGGTCTCGCCCATCAAGGCGAAAGCGGAATGGCCGGCGGTGAAGGCCTTCACAAAATCGATCGCCGACTCGATGGCGGCCGACAGTCCCGAGCGCTTCGTCTCGACAATCCCGAAGGCGCGGCGCCATGGCAAGATTTTGATCGATTACCTGCGCAATCAGCGCGGCATGACCGCGGTGGCCGCCTATTCCACGCGCGCCCGGCCGGGCGCGGCGGTTTCAATGCCGCTCGCCTGGGAGGAGCTTACGCCCGAAATCGGGCCCGTTTATTTCACCACCCGTAATGCGCCGGCGCGCCTCTCCTCATCCGCCGACCCATGGGCGGATTTCCGCGCTGCGGCGGCGCCGATCGAGGGAGAGCGGAAGAAAGCGAAGCCGAGCCGGAAGCGGTGACGGGCCGGCCTCATTTATCTCAGGACCTGTTGTCCGGCGAACCAACTCATCTCGGCTTCTGAAAATGGGTACTTCGATTGTCTGTTTCTGAGCAGAATAATGGGCAGCAAGAATAGGGCAACCACCGCACCGAGGGTGACGAAGAAGCCGAGCACAAAGTCTCCCGTGCTTGCGAGATGGTGTGCCGTTACGTACCGAATGTAATAAACACCAATGGGCAAGAACAGAAATAGGACAGTGGCAAGTCCAGGATTGTACAGACGCTTTATTCGTACGGGGACTGCGATGGCGTGTGCGAGTATCTGAAACAAGCCCAATCCGACCTGCGCAAGGCCGAGCCAGATGAGATCGGGAAAACATATGGCGGCGATATAAAAAAGATAGGTCAATAGGGTATTGCTGATCATGCACTGATTGGCGTTCAAGGGATAGCGGTCGGGAATATCTTTCTCTCCCATCACCATTAAATTCGTTACCGTTGGAAATCCGCCTGGGTAGCCATACTCCTCGACTTGGTGAACGAGCATCGCCATGAAGCTGAATATCAAGATCACTTGAATAGGGCTGAACACGCTTCCCCAGAAGCCCATGAAAAACGAGAGGACAACGAAAATTATTCCTCCCACGTAGTACCAGTTATGACGGTAGAAATTCAAAGCTCGTCCTTTGTGAACACCACCGATTGTTCAACGTCCATTTTGTCAAAATGCTCCACCACCTACACTGCTAGCGCCTGCCGTTGCATGCCGCCATGATTCTCGGGGCGTGCTGGGCCGAGCTTGACCCGGCCATCCGCTCCGCCCCGCTCCGCCATCGGTCGGCATCGATAATCACGGCCTTGGATTTGGGGCGACGGCGCTCTCGTGGGTGGCTGGGTCAAGCCCGCATCAACGAACCACAGGGATCGCCACAGCCCCGAGGTGCATTCCGACCAAGAGAAATTTGCAAATTAACTTCTCTTTTAGCGAAAAATGTGCTAGAGAGGCGGATGGTCAAGGCAGCGCACAAGAAAGCGAATCGCGGTCCATTGACTGGCCCTCAGGGGATCGGAAGAGCCCAATGCCCGTGCACAGGGCGAAACGAAAAAATGGAGCTAAGTCATTGAAAACGCGTAACCCAGCGAAAACGGCGAAGCAAAACGGCGGTTAAGCCATTGAAATCAAACAAAACCGCGAAATCATTGATTCGGCGCTCGTAATGGTTTCAATGACTTACGACAGGCCCTGCGAAACGTTTCGTTTCGCAGGGCGAAATGACCGTTTCTCGTTTTGGCGGTTTTTCGGCTCCGTCGAGGCCCGAAGCGCAACGGCCAGGCCGATCGGCAATTGTCCTTTGGCGCCTCAGATCGAGCGGCAAGGCGCCGCGAAAAAGTTGCGCAAAAGCGCACTTAAGGCATTGAAATCGTTGGCGCGCGTAAGCTTGTGCACGGGGTCAACGCCCCTTCGGCTTCGTCGCGCCCGCCACGCTTCGCCGCAAAGCGTCCATGATGTTGATGACGTTGCTTGGGGGTTCAGGCTCGGCGCTCGGTTTCGCCTTAGCCTTTTTCGCGCCCTTCTTCTTGGCCGCGATAATGTCGAGCAACCCGGCTTGCACCGGATCGGCGACCATGTCGGGGCTCCAGGCTTTCTTGCGCGATTTGATGAGGTCGCCGATCAGGCGCATCAGCTCGGCGTCTGGCTTCGCGTCCCGGATCGCCGCGAAATATTCGCCCGGATCGCGTACTTCGTCGCCGAAACGGAGCGTCCAGAGCACAATTCCGTTGTCCTTCGGCTTGAGGATTACCGCGCGTTCGCGGCGGTTGAGGACGAGCCGCGATACGCCGACCATCTCGGTCGAGCGCATGGCGTCGCGAATGACGCAATAGGCCTCCTCGCCGATCGGATCGTCGGGGGTCAGGTAGTAGGGCGTGTCGTACCAGATCCAGTCGATGCTCTGCGCGGCGACGAAACTCTGGATGTCGATGGTGCGGGCGCTTTCGAGTTCGACCAATTCCAGCTCTTCGTCGTCCAGCAGGACGTAGTCGTCTTCGCCGCGCGCGTAGCCCTTGACCTCGTCCGTCTCATCGACCGGCCTGCCGGTCTCGGCGTCGACATAATGGCTGAGGATTCGATTGCCGGTCCGGCGGTTCAACACGTGGAACCGAACCTTCTCCTCCTCGCTTGTCGCCGCCATCATCGCCACCGGAGAAGTGACGAGGCTGAGCTTCATGTACCCCTTCCAGAATGGGCGCGCCGCCATCGAAGGGTCCTTCCGTCACCAGTCGTCTCATCGCGCCAACTCGCCAGCGCATCGTCATGAGACTGTCAATTTTTCCATTCCCTTGCCAGCCGCGACTTGCATCCGGCCCAACAGAACCGTCATGCATTTTGTTCCAGTTGTGTACAATTGGAATTGCAACTTATAGTAGTTTGGTAGGGATTCGCGGGCCATGGTCGGGGGCTATCGAATGACGGACGCACAAGCGCGCCTAAGGCAGCAACGCCGAGAAACGGGCGCCGTGGGGGCGCGGCGGGCGTCACAAGACCTAACCAGAGCAGGATAACGCGATGACGCAAACTGATCGTCTGTTCGAAGTCGCCAAGAAATTGAAAGAGGCTCGCACCCTTGGCGAAGCCTGCTCGGACAGGGCGTTGCTCTATTTCATCGACATGACCATCGTCCACGTCTGCGATTCTCTTGGCTCTCGACCTGACCCGCAGAGCCGGACAAAAGCTCATCTGAACCTCGCCCATGCTGCTCACTGAAGGCGGTCAAGGCGGGAACGAGCGACGCCGGCACAGGCTTGCCGCGCCGCGGCGCTTAGAACGGATTGCGATCAGAGATGGACGACCCTCTTCCCTTCTCCCTCCGGGAGAAGGTGGCGCGCCATAGGCCGTCCGGAAGGACGCTCTATGGCGCGACGGATGAGGGTGGAACCGTCTTGAAGCCGAGACGCGCATCGTCCCCTAAACCCTCACCCCAACCCCTCTCCCGTAGGAGAGGGGAACCGCGCATCCCACCCGGATGCGGAGGGCGCTAGCCTGCAAGGGCCGGTGGGCCATCCTCCTTCTCGCCCTTGGCGACGATGCTCAGCGCTTCGTCGGGCAGCGGCCGTTGCAGCTTAAGCGCAATCGGCGTCTCCGCCTCCAGCCAAAGAGCGACTTCCGCTTGGGTCGTCAGAAGGACCGGCATGGCCTGCGGGTGGATGGGCGCAACGACGGCGTTGGCAGCCGTCGTGAGCAATCCAAACAACTCGTGTTCGCCCTCGACCGGCGCGCTTTTGGGACCGCGCACGCCGCGCCAGCGCGTCCAAAGGCCGGCGAAGGCGAACAACGGCCGCTCCTCGCCAAGGGCAAACCAGATCGGCGTCTTGCGCGGCTTGGTGTCGGCATATTCGCAGAACGACGTCGCGGGGACGATGCAACGGTTTCCCGCGCCGAGCCAGCCGCGCCAGTGCGGGCTCGTCACGTTGCGAATGTTCGTCACCGGCTGGCCGCCGAACTGCGGCGGCCCGGGCATGCCCCAGCGCGCCATGGTGAGTTCACGCTCGCCGTCGCGGCTCATGCGCACGATTGGCGCGAATTGGTCGGGAAAGATTCCGGGAAACAGCGGCAGGTTGCCCGTGCGGTCATGGCGAGCGCGGAACCAATCGCGGATCGCCGCCTGACCTTTGGTAAGCGAATAGAGGTTGCACATCGCGCCGATTATGCCGCCCGATGGCGCGCGCGCAAACTCATGGGGCTCGCTTTGGGGGCCGGCGGCGATCAAGGGCGCCGCTGCTTCAACCGAAGAAATGGCGCCGCCTGTACACAAGCGCGCCATTCGGGCACAAGCGCCGCGTCTCGCGCATACGGGACTTCGCCTTCCGGGAATTTTCGCATGGCTCGCGACTCGGCGCTCAATGTCTCGGTCGGGATCATCGCCGCGGTCATGCTTTGCGTCGCCGCTTCTCAGGCGAGCGACGTGTTTGCGCCCTTGGCGCTGGCTTTGTTCATCATCGCTCTGGTATGGCCTTTGCAGTCTTGGTTGCAGGCTCGGATGCCGGCGCTGCTCGCGCTCGCCATCACGATGACCGTGACCGTCGCCGTGTGCATCGCCTTCGCCTCGCTTGCCGCATGGGGCTTCGGCCGCGTCGGCGTATCGCTGCTCGCCGACACCGCGCGCTATCAGGTGATTTACGAGCGCGCGATCGACTGGCTCGACGACCGCGGAATCTCCGTCGCTGGGCTATGGAGCGAGCATTTCAACGTCGGCTGGCTCGTGCATTGGGCGGGCCAGATCACCGGTCGCGTCAACACCACGCTCAGCTTCTGGCTGATCGCCCTTCTCTACGTCATCTTGGGCCTGATGGAGGTCGATGACCTTTGCCGACGCGCGCAGGCTTATCTCCGGCCCGAAGCCGCGCAGATCCTTCTGCAAGGGAGCGCCGCAACGGCGGTCAAGATCCGCAAATATATGGAAGTGCGCACGCTGATGAGCGTCGCGACAGGCGTTCTCGTCGGCGCGTTCGCCTGGATCGCCGGGCTGCCTTTCGCCCTCGAATGGGCCGTGATCGCGTTCGCCCTCAATTACATTCCGTTCATCGGCCCCTTTGTCGCCACCCTCTTTCCAACCTTGGTCGCGATGACGCAGTTCGAATCGTGGGAAGCGGTCGTTGCCGTTTTCGTCTGCCTCAACATCATCCAGTTTGTGGTCGGCAGCTATATCGAGCCGCGCGTGTCCGGCGCCATGCTCGCCATGTCGCCGACGGTGGTGTTGCTCGCCGTTTTCTTGTGGACTTATCTTTGGGGCCTGTTCGGCGCCTTCATCGGCGTGCCGATCGTCATCGCGATCGTCACCTTCTGCGCCTATCACCCCTCCAGCCGCTGGATCGCCGATCTTCTCGGCGGCCCGATCGAGAAGGACGCCTTGACGAAGAGTTCGGCGGAGCCGCGATCGTCATCGCGAGCGTAAGCGAAGCGATCCAGGCATGAAAAGCGCTTTAGGTCCCCTGGATCGCCGCGTCGCGCTTGCGCGCTCCTGGCGACGACGAGCCGTTAACCGTCCGCGCCTTCTTCCGCAGCCGCCAGATCAATCCGTATCGGCTTCATCAGCGCGAGGCTCCCGTCCGGGCCGGCCCCAAGCGCGTGGACATAGAAATGGGTGGGCTTGGAATCCGGCTTCATGACCGGCGACGGGGCGGAGACGATCTTGAGCTTGCCGCAGGCGCCGATCCAATCGACGTGGCGGTGGCCGTGCATGACGACGACGCGCTCAGCGTAAGGCTTGAGGATGCGTTGAAACCAGCTGCCATTGACCAGCGCAGTGCCGATCCGCTCCGAGAAGGCCGTGACCGGCATCGGATACTCGATCAAATGATGATGCAAAGCGACGATCCATCGCGCCTGGGGATAATGGTCGAGCGCCGCAATGAGCCGGCGTGCTTGTGCGGCCGGAATCATTCCCAGCGCATTGGTGAATGAGAAATTGGTGTCGGCGTTGGAATTGAGAATGGCGACGCCGAGGCCGTCGTCCTCGCCCGGCGGAAGGATCAAGGGGAACAGCTCATCCCAGAGGCGCGCGAGACGGTTCGACAATCGAAGGCCGCCCCGATCCGCGAAGGCCTCGATCGCCCGACGCTGCGGCGCAAGCGCCGCTGCTAGTGTGAGGCCGGGCTCGGCGGCGCCGACGCTCATCACGCGCAAGCGATCGGCGCCAAAGGCCGCTATCGCAGACAGGGCGCGCATCTTGCGCAAGGTCTTCGCTGGGCTGAATGGCAGATCGAGGCGCGCCGGATTGGCGCGATCGACGACATTGACGTCGTGATTGCCCGGCAGAATGAGCATCCGGTCGGCGAGATCGGGATGGCCGGCAAGAATGTCGAAGAATTCGGCCCATTCGGACGAGCGCCCGGCGTCGGTCATGTCCCCGGTGATGAGGATTAGGTCCAGCGGCTGGGCGGCGTGCTCGACCTCGAGGCGAGCCATGACCCGTTTCAGGCGCTCGTTGCCGCGCGGACCGCCCCGCCCGCTTTCGATGCGAAAGCCATAACGCTCGCCGACGATATGGATGTCGGACAGATGCGCCACCCGCCAGATGCGGCCGCCCGGTGGCGCGGCGTCGAACGCTTCGAGATCGAGCGGCTGGTCCATGCTTGCGTCGGCGAAGCCCCAGACGAGCGAGGCCGCTGCGAGATAGACCGACATGATGACGATGGCGTTGGCGAGCGTCGGCAGAATCAGCTGATGCGGGACCGCGAGATCTGCGGCCGATCCGATCCACCGCGTTGCGGGCCAAACAAAAGCCGCGACCAGCGCCGCGACAGCGGCGAGAAGGATTCCGGCGCCGGCGCAGCTCATGGCCCGCATGCGCGCGAGCTCCGCTCCGCTGCGTGGCCTGAAGGCTCGTTCCGAGAGATGCCGGATCGCCTCGCGGCACAAGGCGTATCCCGGCTGAACGCCAAGCGCGTTGAGCGCCCAGAAATTGGCTTCGGCGAGGCGAAACAATGGGCGCCAGCCGAACCAGCTCGCAAGGACCACAGCGAGCAGCACGAGGCCGGCGCCGATTCCCGTCAATTCCAGAACTCGGACAAAAACGTCGCCAACCCAAGCGGTCGCAACCAGCGGGGCGAGGCCTAAGATCGCCGCCGGCAGTACGATCGACGCAATCCACGCCAGCAAGAGTTTCGTCAGGCTGATTTCGGCCAATAGGCTCCCGGCGATCGCCAGCAGCGACTTTTGCTTCGGGCTCGAGACGTCGTCCTCGGCGTCGCCGTCGCGCGGATCGAGGATCGGCCCTTCAGCATCTGGTATGCCGCGCTCAAGCTCGGATTCGGCGCTCGAGGCAATCACGTCGGGCGCTCGCATTGCGTCAGGCAACAGGTTTTCCGGGGGCGTTGAAGCTCAATAGCATGCCGCGTTTGGGTACGGTAGCGAGGCGCCCGGCGAACGCCGCGGGGACTGCTCTCCCCCATTCATCTGACGTTCAAGCGGCGCCTCCACAATCAGGGCTTTCGGAGGACTCAATGCATGCTACGCAAGCTCGCCTTATCCCTCGCCGTGGCGGGGGGATTGATCGTTCCGCTCGCTCTTCCCGCCGAGGCCGCGCTTGGCGTCGGCGCGTTCGCGCCGCCGGCCGCGCTGGCCGCGACGTCGCCCATCGACGAGGCTCAGTTCGTTTGGGGCGGCCAGCGCTATTGCTGGTACAGTTCAGCCTGGCGAGGCCCGGGCTGGTATAGGTGCGGATTCGCGTGGAATCGCGGGGTCGGCTGGGGCGGCGGCGCCGGCTGGCACGGCTGGAACCACAGGACCGTCCATGTCAATCGGAACGTCCACGTCAATCGGAACGTCCATGTCAATCGGAACGTCCACGTCCACAGGCCGCCCGCCCATCGCCCCGGCCACAACAGGCCCGGCCATGGCCATAACAGGCCCGGCCACGGCGGAGGTCATCGCCCCGGCGGAAGTGGCCATCGGGGCGGACACGGCGGCGGCCATCGCGGCGGCGGCGGCGGCCATCGGGCCGGAGGCGGCCACCGCCGTTGAGCGCATCCGAGGGCGGTAGCGCAGAGCGGCCGACGTCCCTAATCGTTGCGCCCTCTGCGCTCGCGCTATAAGCACGGGCGCGTTGCCCGTGAGAGGATTCGCCTTGGCTCCATCCACCGGTCATCCGCAGGCGCGCGGCCGCATTCGCGCGCTCGTCGGCGCCTTTGCGCTCGCCCTGCTCGCGGCGGGCTGCAATCAGGAAGCCAAGACCGAGCCGCCGCAGCCGCGCCCGGTCCGCACCGTCACCGTCGAAAAGGGCAAGGTTGGCGAATCCGTCACGCTCACCGGGGACATCCGCGCCGAAAACGAGGTGAACCTCGCCTTCCGCATCGGCGGACGGATCATCGAACGCAAGGGTGGCGTCGGCGACAAGGTCGAGCCGGATCAGGTGCTGGCGAAGCTCGATCCCCAGGATGAGCTCAATGGCGTGCGCTCGGCGCAGGCGGCGCTCAACGCCGCGCGCGGCCAGGAGGTCGAGGCGCAGAACAATTTCGATCGCCAGAACCACCTGATGGAAAGAGGCTTCACGACGCGGGCGATCTTTGATCAGGCGAACCAGGCTCTGCAGACGGCGCAGGCCCGGGTCGACGACGCGACCGCGCAACTGGACATCGCTCAGGACCGGCTGAGCTTCACCGAGCTCAAGGCCAACGTCACTGGGACGATCACCGCCCGATCCGCCGAGGCGGGCGAGGTGGTGCAGCCCGGACAATCGATCTTCACTGTCGCGCGACAGGATGGGCGCGACGCGGTGTTCGACGTTTCGGCCCAAGTCTTGAGGGGATCGCCGCCGGACGCCATCATCACCGTGGCGCTCGCCGACGACTCGTCGGTGACCGCGAAGGCGCGCGTGCGCACGGTCGATCCGCAAGCCGATCCGGTCACCCGCCTCTTCCGGGTCAGGCTCGGCCTGATCGATCATCCCGAGGCCATGCGCCTTGGCGCGACGGTGACCGGGCGCCTGCAACTGGAGGGCGGAGCCGGTATCTCAATTCCGGCGAGCGCGCTGACCTCGATCGATCGGCAGCCGGCGGTGTGGATCGTCGATCCGCGGAACCTCACGGTTGCGCTGCGCAATGTCGAGGTGCAGCGGTTCGATCCAGCGTCGGCGGTGATCTCGCAGGGGCTCGAGCCCGGCGACGTGGTGGTGACGGCGGGCGTCCAGGCGCTGCATCCGGGCCAGAAGGTCCGGCTGCTCGGAGCGACTTCGTGAGCGGACTCAATCTTTCTGATTGGGCGCTCAAGCATCGCTCCTTCATCGTCTTCATCATGATTGCGGTTACGCTGGCCGGCGTCGCCTCGTTTTTCAGCCTTGGCCGCGCCGAGGATCCGCCCTTCACCTTTCGCACCATGATCGTCCAGGCCGGATGGCCCGGGGCGACGATGGACGACACGCTGCAACAGGTCACCGACCGGCTCGAGCGCAAATTGCAGGAGACCAGGGGGCTCGACTTCCTGCGCAGCTACACCATCCCCGGCCGGACGACGATCTTCGTCAATCTCAAGGGATCGACAAAAGCCTCGGAAGTGCCGGACATCTGGTATCAGGTGCGCAAAAACATCGGCGACATCCGCGGCACGCTGCCTGCAGGCGTGGTCGGACCCGGTTTCAACGACGACTTCGGCGACACCTTCGGACTGATCTACGGCTTCACCGCCGATGGCTTCACCCACCGCGAACTGCGCGATTATGTCGAGGACATCCGCTCGCGCCTCCTGCAAGTTCCGGACGTGTCGAAGATCGAGCTTATCGGCGCGCAGGACGAGCAGATCTATGTCGAGTTCTCAACCCAGGAACTCGCCGGTCTCGGCATCGACAGGGCGGCGTTGATCGCGGCGCTCAGGGCCCAGAACGCGGTCAGTCCCGCGGGAGCGCTCGAGACCGGCCAGGAGAAGATTTCGCTTAGAGTGTCGGGCGCGTTCCGATCGGAGGCGGACCTTCTCGACGTCAACTTCCTGTCCAACGGCCGGCTGATCCGGCTGCGCGACATCGCGACCGTCAGGCGCGGCTATTCCGATCCGCCCCAGCCGATGTTCCGCGTCAACGGTAAGCCGGCCATCGGCCTCGCCATCGCCATGCGCGACGGCGGCGACATTCTGTCCCTCGGGCGCAACGTGAAAAAGGCGATCAACGACAGCGTCGCCAACCTGCCGCTCGGCATCGACGCCTCGCTGGTGTCCGATCAGCCGGTCATCGTCCAGACCGCGATCGGCGAGTTCATGGAATCGCTGTGGCAGGCGATCGCCATCATCATGGCGGTCAGCATCATCAGCCTCGGCTTAAGGCCGGGCTCAGTGGTGGCGCTGACCATCCCGCTGACGATCGCGATCGTGTTCCCGATCATGCAGGCGATGCACATCGACCTCCAGCGCATCTCGCTCGGGGCGCTCATCATTTCCCTGAGCCTGCTCGTCGACAGCGCCATGACCGCCATCGACGTCATGACGACGCGCCTCGCCCACGGCGACAGCAAGGAAGACGCCGCGTCCTTCGCCTATAAGACGCTGGCGCTGCCGATGCTGACGGGCACTTTTGTGACCATCGCCGGCTTCGTCCCGATCGGTTTCGCCCGCAGCGCCGCGGGCGAATATACGTTCTCGATCTTCGCGGTGGTGACGATCGCGCTCGTCGTCTCCTGGTTCGTCGCGGTGCTGTTCGCGCCGCTGCTCGGCGTCTGGCTGCTCAAGAAGCCTGAAGGTGCGGCCGCCGCTGAGCCCAACTTTGTCCTGCGCACGTTCCGTTCGATCCTCGTCAGCGCGATGCGAATGCGTTGGATCACGATCGCGGTGACGCTCGCCTGTTTCGCCGCTGCGCTGCTCGCGCTGCCTTACGTGCCGCGACAGTTCTTTCCCGCCTCCGACCGTCCCGAGCTGGTCGTCGACCTGACCTTGCCGCAAAACGCCTCGATCTTCGCCAGTGAGGACGCCTCAGCCAAGCTCGACGCCATGCTGACCGGCGACTCCGACGTCGCCAGCTGGAGCACCTATGTCGGACGCGGCGCGATCCGCTTCTACCTGCCGCTCGACGTCAAGCTGCCCAACGACTTCTTCTCGCAAGCGGTGGTGATCGCCAAAGACGTTGCGGCGCGTGATCGGCTGCACGCCAAGCTCGAGAAAGCGCTGGCTGAGCAATTACCGAGCGCGGTCACGCGGGTGTCGCCGCTCGAGCTCGGGCCACCGGTTGGATGGCCGGTGCAATATCGCGTCAGTGGGCCGGACCCTTCGGAAGTGCGCGAGATCGCGCTCAAGCTCGGCCAGACGATGGGCGAGAACCCAAATCTGCGCCTCGTCAATTTCGACTGGATGGAGCCGTCGCGCGAGGTCAGGGTCAAAATCGATCAGGATCAGGCGCGGCTGCTCGGATTGAGCTCGCAGACACTGGCCGAAACGCTCAACGCCGTTATGTCGGGAGCGCCCATCACCCAGGTTCGCGACGGCATCTATCTCATCAACGTTGTGGCGCGAGCGAACGACGAGCAGCGCGTCTCGCTCTCCACCTTGCGCTCGCTGCAATTGCCGTTGCCGAACGGACGCACCGTGCCGCTGAGCCAGGTGGCGACTTTCGATTTCGATCAGGAATTTCCGCTGATCTGGCGGCGCGATAGGGTCCCTACCCTCACGGTACAGGCGGACGTCCGCGACGCCGCGACGCCGGAAGGCGCGGTCGCCTCGCTCAAACCGGGGATCGAAAAAATCGAGGCAAGTCTGCCCAGCGGCTACCACATCGCGGTCGGCGGCACGGTGGAGGAAAGCGCGCAATCGCAGGCTTCCGTGTTCGCCCTGCTGCCCGCCGCGCTATTCCTGATGCTGCTCTTCCTGATGGCGCAATTGCACAGCTTCGGGCGCGTGGCGCTGGTGGTCGCGACCGTGCCGCTCGGATTGATCGGCATCGTGCTCGCGCTTCTGCTCGCCAACCGGCCGCTCGGATTCGTGGCGATCCTCGGGATTCTGGCGCTGGTCGGTATGATCGCCCGCAACGCCGTCATCCTGATCGATCAGATCGAGACCGAGCGGGCGCAAGGGCGCGACATCTGGGACGCGGTGGTCGAGGCGACGCTGTCCCGCTTCCGGCCTATCATGCTGACGGCGGTCTCGACCGTGCTTGGCCTGATCCCGATCGCGCCGACCGTATTCTGGGGACCGATGGCGTTCGCCATCATGGGCGGCTTGTTTGTCGCCACGCTGCTGACGCTCTTGGTGCTGCCGGTCTTCTACATCACGCTCTATCGCGCGAAGCAGCCTGCGACGGTGGCGGCCTTGGGATAGATCGAATCCCTTGGCCGCCGGCGCTGGAGCAACAATCGCTTTTGACGGCCGGCTGCACTTCGGGGGTATAGGCGGGTTGGAAGGCGAGACGAACCCCTTCCGGTACGACAAGGCCGGCTTCACCGTGCCAGCCGGCGTTGTCGAGCACGAGCACGATGATCCGATCGCGCCCTGCGCCGGCTTCCTCGGCGAACAAGCGCAGCAGCGCCTCGAAGAAAGGCTTCGATACGCCGTTCGAGACGTACCAGAAGACTTCACCGGTGGCGGGTGAGACGAAGGCCGTCACATAAAGCCATTCGAACCGATGGTGGCCGTGCGAGATCGGCCGTCTGCCCACAGGCGCCCAAACTCGCCGCGTCACCGGCTTCAGGCCGATCCGGTGTTCGTCGGTCGCGAAAGTCTCGATCGGCGTGTCGGGATGGCGCGCCGCTTCCTCGGCGACAATGTCGGCCACTTTTTTTTGAAGTCGTCCTGCTCCTCGAGCGTCGCCGCCTTGGGGTTGCGCGGCCGCGGCTTTTGGATCGACCAATCGATCGCCCTCAGCGCCTCCCAGCCACGCTGCGCGGCGAGCGACGCCAGGCCCAACTCGCCCGCCATCCATTGCGCAACCTTGGCGCTCGTCCAAACCCCGCCGTCCGGCGGAGGATCGGCAAGACGAGCGCCAAGCCGATCCAACACCTCGGGCCTCAGAACAGTCGCCACCGCGCCGTTGCCGCGCCGGAGATCGCCCAGCGCCGAAGGCCCGCGCGCGTTGTAGCGCTCCAGAAGCTGCTCGATCCAGCGGCTCCCAAACGAGGTCATCGCCGACACTTCCCCGATCGTATGGCCCTTCGCCAACAGCCAGATCGTCTGGAAATGCCGCGAAGACATCGCGTCCCCGCTGGCTTCGTAACGCTCCTCCAATGCCGCAACGCTCAGATGACCGGCCACATGCGCCATGCTCGCCCCCAGCGAATCATGGCTTTCCTATCTACCAGCGGCAAATCCAACTGAGAATCCTTCCCCGCCGAGTCAATCACCCGGAACTCGTATAAGGGGCGCGTTCCTGTCTATAATGTTATTATTGGGTGCGAAATTCACTCCCGAAATGGGACTGGCATTATTACCAAGGGTAACGGTTCACAGTCTCCAGTCGGAACGCATGGGGGTCAGGGAATCGGCCAACTTTCCCCGGGCTCCAGTGTTACACGAAATTGCGGCGCAGGGTTTCCAGGTTATTTCAACTCCAACCTAGACTATCCCGCGTCAATTAAAGTAACCTCGGAATACACGTGGCCTATTGTTCGTATAGGCAGCTCCGTATCCCGAACTTTTTCGAGCAGGGAGGACAGCACCGGAAACATAACTATGATCCCCGATTCTGGATGGTGAGTATTCGGTATTTGCTTGAATTCGACGAGCATCCGCGCCCTTTCGATAGCGTCGCTTGGGACTGACCCAGAACGACCAGCCAAGGGCAAGCGCTGAGAAATTGTCATGAAAACCCTTAAGGTCGGCGAGATCGCCATCACCAGCCTCATCGAGCGCGACGGTCCTTGGCGCACGCCAGAGGTTATGTTCCCGGCCTATGATCCGGAGATCGGGCGCCGACGCCTCGCTGAACTCGACCCGATCGTGTTCGATTCCGCGAGCGGCCGCATGGTGATCACGTACCAGACATTCCTCGTGCGCACGCCCAGGCACACCATCTTGATCGATACGTGCACCGGCGAGGACAAAGGCTATCCGGCTCCTTATGACTTCCCCAAGCAGCCCTGGCTCGACAACTTGCACGCCGCGGGTCTGCGCTTGGAGGACATCACGCATGTCTTCTGCACGCATCTGCATTTCGATCATACCGGCTGGAATACGATGCTTCGCAATGGCCGGTGGACCCCGACCTTCCCGAATGCGAAATACATCTTTCACAAAGCCGAGTACGCTCATTGGGAGGCGGCCAGTTCGCGCGGTGAGGCCCCGCCGGGGATCCTCAAAGGGAGTTTGCCGGGGAACTCGTGGAGCTACAATTGCCGGCCGATTGTCGAGGCGGGGCAGGCTCTGCTGGTCGACGACACTTTCCAGCTCGACGACAATTTCACGCTCATTCCAACGCCCGGTCATTCGCCGTGCCATTGCTGCGTCATGATCCGCTCGCAAGGCCATGAGGCGATCGTGACCGGCGACTTGATGCATCACGCGCTGCAATGCCGGGAGCCGGACTGGTCGACCATCTTTGACACCGACCCCGTGCAAGCCGCGCGGTCGCGTCGGCGCCTTTTAGGGCAGGTCGCCGACACGGGCATATTCGTCCTACCGATCCATTTTCCCAGCCCAACCACCGGCCTGGTCAAGGCGGATGGCGACCGCTTCCGCTATACATTCGTGCGGTAACGCGCTCAGAAGTATCCGACTGTGCTCCCGAGGATGATCACCACGGCGAGCGCCAAGAGGCCGCCGACGATCGACACCATGACGATGTCGAGATAGCTCTCGCGATGGGTCGAGTTGCAGACCGCGAGCAGCGTCACCACGGCGCCGTTGTGCGGCAGACTGTCCAGCGTACCAGCGCCGATCACCGCCACCCGATGCAGGAGGCCGGGATCGATGCCCTGCTCATGCGCGATCTTGAGATAGGTCGCGCCCAGCGCATCAAGCGCGATCGTAAGCCCGCCTGAGGCCGAACCGGTCAATGACGCGAGCACATTGGTAGCGACCGCCAGCGACACGAGCGGGCCGCCTTCGATGCCGAGCACCCAATCGCGCACCGTCGCAAACGCGGGAAGAGCGGCGACAACCGAGCCGAAGCCGACCAGGCTGGCGACGCTGAGCACCGGCAACACCGACGCGTTGGCGCCCGCATCCATGCTGTCGCGCAAAGCCGGCAGGCGCCGATAGTTGATGGCGATCAGGACGACGATCGCGACCGCAAGCGCGGTCACCACCGCCCACACGCCGCCGACCGCGGCGAGCGAGGTCTCGCCCCATTTCGCCTTCTCAAGAAAGGACGCATCCATGCGCGGCAGGACGAAGAGCGACATCAGCAGGTTGACCGCGACGACAACGACGAGCGGCAGCGCCGCGAGCACGATTGGCGGACCCGCATCGCTCGGGCGTCCGTGAATTGCTTCCGGCGGATCGAACGTGCTGGCGGTCGTGGCGCGCTCGCGCACGACAAGGTCCTCGGCAACATTCTCCTGTGGAACGTCGGCTCCATAGCCCTCACCCTTGGCGCGCGCGTTTCTCTCGGCTCGCCCGAGCCACCACATGCCGAAGCCGAACATCACCAGCGCCGCGATGAATCCAAGTCCCGGCGCCGCGAAGGGCGTGGTGCCGAAGAACGGCATCGGGATCGCGTTCTGAATCGCGGGCGTTCCGGGCAGAGCCGACATGGTGAAGGTCGTCGTGCCGAGCGCGATCGCCGCCGGCATCAGCCGTCTTGGGATCGCGGCCGAACGAAACAATTGATGCGCCATCGGCGCGATGACGAAGAACGCGACAAACAGGCTCACGCCGCCGTAGGTGACAATCGCGCCGGCGAGCACGACGGCCAGCACCGCGCGCTCATGGCCCAGACGCTCGGTCATATACTTTGCAATCGAAGTCACCGAGCCAGAATCCTCCATGAGCTTGCCGAACAACGCGCCCAGGAGAAAAATCGGGAAGAACTGCATGACGAATTGCGCCGCGCTCGCCATGAACGTTTGCGTCCAATGCGCGAGCAGCGGCTCGCCGGCCAATGCAGCCGCAAGGATCGCGGCGGCCGGTGCAAGCAAGAGGATGCTCCAGCCGCGGTAGGCGAGCCAGATGAGGAGCCCGAGCGCGATGAGGATGCCGATGAGCCCCATGGCCTCACACTCCCTCGAGCAGAACGTCGATGTCGAGCGTCGAGCGTTTTCCCAGATCCATCGCGTGCGCGTCGAGAAACGCCTGCGCGGCTTTTCGCCCTTCGTCGCGCAGGAAGGAGAAGAACGACCATTCCGCGTTGAGCTTCGACGATGCGCCAAGCTCGGTCATGATCGCGTTCCTGACGACGTGCACGCGCATCTGGGTCCAGAGCCTGCCCTCGCCGTCGCCCGGATCGGCGACCTTGCGCAGCAGCGCCATCATCCTCAGTTCCTTCAGGACCACGGCGTTGAACGACACCTCGTTCAGGCGGTTCAGGATGTCGGACGCGCTGCGCGGGACGCCTGGGCGCTCGATCGGATTGATGGGAACGAGAATTGTGTCTTGCGACTTGCACTCGCGGACGAGCGGGGTGAGCGTCGGATTGCCGGAATAGCCGCCGTCCCAATAGGCCTCGCCGTCGATCTCGATCGCCTGGAACATCGTCGGCAGACAGGCCGAGGCGAGCAGCACGTCGGGTGTGACGGCGTCGTTCTTGAACACCTTGCCGCGTCCGGTGCGCACGTTGGTTGCGGTGATGAACAGATGGATCGGCGATTGCGCCAAAACGTCGAAATCGATCAGCTCGGCAAGGATCTCGCGCAATGGATTCTTGCCCATTGGATTTACGTCGTAGGGCGACACCAGTCGCGACATGAGATCCATCGCGACATACATGGGCGAAGAATTGAGCGTCCAGCGGCCGAGCAGCACGTCGAGCGGCCCACGCTGGAACGGGCTGAAACGGGCGGCGTCCGAAACGCGCCGCCAGAAAGCCCCAAGCGCCTCACGCGCGCCGGCAGCGCCGCCCAACTGGTGGCCATAGACCAGCACCGCGGCGTTCATCGCTCCGGCGGAGGTGCCGGAAATGCCGTCGATCGTGAGCCACGGCTCTTCTAAAAGGCGATCGAGCACGCCCCAGGTGAACGCGCCATGCGAGCCGCCGCCCTGCAGGGCGAGATCGATCAGGACGGGCTTGCGCGTTATCGGCTTGGCTTCAGTCGGCATCTCTTAACCTCGAAGGACTCTCGGGACAGGCTTAGAGCCGTTTTGTGACACCCTGCTTTCGGACGAAACCAGACGCGCCGCGCGTCAGCAACCGCAACGCGCGAGGAACAAGAGACCGGTCTAGCTATTGATTCTATCCCCGCCGAGACTTTCGCAGCGCCAAATCAGACGCCAGAGCATTATTGAGATAGACTCGAAGCCGCCGACGCGTAAACACTTTTGCGCTCCATCGCAAATTGGATTGACGATGACCGACACGACAGACTTTCCAGAGCCGGAGCTGGAACCGGAGCTTGAACCTGTTCCGGAAAAATTCTTTTCGATGCGCACTGTGCTGCGGAACTTGCCTTTTGTGGCGGCGCTCGCGCTGTCCATATTCGGCGTGGCCTATAGCAATTTCTCCGGTCATCCGATCAATGGCTATTGGGAGTTCCTCGCGATCGCGATGGGTCTTGTATGCGTGGTCACGGGCTGGCCGAGCGACGCCGACCGCCAGACGCTGTTCAAGCTGATTTGGACGCAGGCGGCGCACTGGGTCACGATCCTGGTGGCGATGAACCTCGTGCTTCTGCCAGGTTTCCAACAAGTGTTGCCCGTGCAAGCCGCGGGTCTGGTGCTGCTGTTGTTGCTGGCCGTTGGGACCTTTCTTGCCGGCATCAATCTCATGTCGCTCAGAATTTGCTTTCTCGGCGCGGCCATGGCGCTCTCCATTCCAGCCATGACATGGCTCAAACAGGCGTCGCTGTTGCTGGTGTTGGCTGGCGTCGCGATTGTCGGCCTCGCCGTCGCCTTCTGGCCGCGGGGCAAGAAGGCTGCGGCCTGAGCACTGCACCCGCACGGGCCGATTCTGGTTACAACGCCCACCAAAATATGCCCGGCCAAGTGGTGCTGGTTATGTCATCGACACTGTCGTTGTGAGCGTGCCGCAAGCTCGGTCATCGCAGAGTCCGCAATGGCGCCGCGGCCAATGGCCTTCAGAAGATACATTCCTTCGATCGAGGTGAGGAACAGCGCCGCCGATCGAGCCTGCCCGCTCTCGCTTTGGCGCGCCAGACGAACTCGTAACCCAAGCCAGAAATCCCTCCGCTATCTCGCCAGCTAGATCGAGATGGGGCTGAAGACCTCGGGCCGCGCCAGCGGCCAGATCGAGCCAGACGTGCATAAAAGGTTTGAGGCTCTCTGAGCTCAGCGCCGTCCACACCTCCTCCAGCAACTCAGGAAAGGACCGCAGCGGTCCGATCGGGATTGCGTCGTCGAGCTCAGCGGTCATGCGCGCGGCGATCCTGGCCAGCGTCGCGGTGAGCAACTCGTCCTTGTCGGCAAAGTAGTAGAGCAACATCCGGTCGCTGGTGCCCGCCGCGGCGGCCAGCGGCCTGAGCGTCGCGGCCCCGAGGCCCTCCAACAAAATGTGGTCGGCCATACGATCGATCGCGGCTTGCCGACGGTCGCTGCGAACATTCATGAAATCGCTTGTAGCACGCGCTACAAAGAGGTGCTATGTAGCACTCGCTACACGCTTGGCAGGATTAGCCAATGGGAAGCCTCCGACGCTCCTGCCGAGGCGCTTTGAGCCGACCGATCAAGCGTGATGAGAGGATATCAACATGCCCCAAGCCATCACCGTCACCGTAGCCTGGATTATCAAGCCGGAAGTCGCCAACGCGTTCGTCGAAACGCTTCGAGGGATGTTTCCCGAGACCAGGCTTCACAAAGGCTTCCGAAACATCCGGTTGCTCCGGAGCGATATCGATCCCAACCACTTCATGCTTATTGAGGAGTGGGACGAAGCGCAGAATTTCCATGACTATGTGCAATTCCGCACTGAGCGAGGCGAAACGGCAGGACTGTTGGCGATGACCGCCAGTCCCCCGCAGATGGGCGTCTGGGCGCTGGACCCGCTCGCGGCTGCGCAAGTGTAGCTTCGTCTCCAATCTCAACGCGAGCAGATGAGCAGCGGGCGACGATCGAGCCTGAGCGCAAAGACTATTTCACCACGGGAGCGTTCCGAGTGTTGCGTTCGAGAACGTGCCCGTCGGGCCATCCGGGCCGAGCAGCGCAAGGCGCACCGGCTCGCGGGCGCCCTCCTCGACGCTCTGCGTGCCCGCATAATTGTTGAGGTTCGTCTTGGTGAAGCCCGGACAGGCGGCGTTGACCTTGATGTTTGTCGACTCGAGCTCGATCGCCATGGCCAGCGTCATGGCGTTGAGAGCCGTCTTGGAGGCAGGGTAGACGGGGCCAAAGATCAAGCGATGAGGGGCGGCCGGGTCCGAGTTCCGCGTCAGCGAGCCGGCCCCGCTCGAGACGTTGACGATCCGGCCCGCCGGCGCCTCGCGCAGGAGCGGCAGCATCGCCTGGGTGACGGCGAGGACACCGAAGACGTTGGTCTCGAACACCGCGCGCACTTCATCGAGCGACACGACGCTCGGGCGGGTCGACTTGGAGTATTCCTCGACGGACATGTCAGGCCGCATTCTGGTATTCGAGATGGCCGCGTTGTTGACGAGCACATCGAGGCGGCCGAACTCGGTACGGACGCGCTCGGCGGCGGCGGCGATCGAAGCCGGATCCGTCACGTCGAGCTGGAGAGCGTGGGCGTCCGGCCCAACCTCCTCGGCGGCAGCCTCGCCGCGCTCAAGATTGCGCGAACCGACCAGCACGGTGAAGGTCTTCGCGGCCAGATCCTTTGCAATCTGGAGGCCGATCCCCTGATTGGCCCCGGTGACCAGGGCGACGGGTTTATCCTGCATAGTCATCTCCTTTGCTCTTTCGATTTTGTTGTCAGCGCCGTCCTGCGGCGTTAACTTGGATCAAACGGAACCTCGTTCCACATTTATACGGAACGATGTTCCGCTTAGCAAGCAGGATCGTCGTGGGCGACAAACCGGAAGACCGAGGCGATGGCCAAGGTGGTGACTTAACGCCTCAGGGCGGCGGGGATCGGCGCGTGCGCGCGGACGCACAGCGCAACATCGACGCGTTGCTCGAGGCGGCCAAGGCGATGTTCGCCGCCTCCGGGGTGGACGCTCCCGTGCGGGAGATTGCAGAGAAGGCCGGCGTCGGCGTCGGGACTGTCTACCGCCACTTCCCACGGCGCGCTGATCTCGTCGCCGCCGTCTTCCGTCGCGAAATGGACGCCTGCGCGGACGCCGCGCCGATCCTTGCGGCTGAGCACGAGCCCTTCGACGCCCTGGCGAACTGGATGCAGCGCTATGCCGCTTTCGTTGCGACCAAGCGCGGGCTCGCCAAGGCTCTGCACTCGGGAGATCCCGCGTTCAGCCCCTTGCCGGCTCACTTCGACCAGCGGCTCCGCCCCGCTCTTCGGGCGCTTCTTGAGCGTGCGGTCGCCGCCGGCGAGGTCCGCGGCGATGTCGACGCCGACGATATTCTAAGCGCGGTCGCGAGCTTGTGCATGTCCGCGCGCGATGACGGGCCCGACCATGCGCGGCGCATGGTCGCTCTTCTCGTCGACGGGCTACGCCATCGCGCGAACCCAGCGGTGGACACGCCGTCCTGAGCCGCTGCCGTCGCGTCCAACGCCAGCGGCCGCAAGACGAACATCGGTACCCGAGGCTTCCGCCACTGGTCACATCAGGCGCTACGCAGCCTCGAAGCCATGATTTAGCTTGAAGTTGCGCCGATGAAGCAGGCGCCGCGCCGATCCTTGCGGCCGAGTGCGAGCCCTTCGAAGCCCTGGCGAATTGGATGCAGCGATATGCTGTCCGGAGGGCGGGCCGTAGACGCTGGTCGAAGTGAGCCGGCAAGGGGCTGAACGCCGGATCTCCCGAGTGCAGAGCCTTGGCGAGCCCGCGCTTGGTTGTAACAAAGGCGCGTCCGTGTCGAAGGTGCCCAGTGCTGCGGCGTCAACGCCTCAAATGAGGAAGCAAACGTCTTTCCGCGAGTGGCCGGCGGCAACGTAAAATCTTAGAGGACGGATTGTCCCTAAGCTGTGGAGACTAAAATGACAAAATGGCGAGACGTTGAGCGAAATCGTCGCGATTTTATGAAAGCGACGGCAGTAGGAGCCGGCCTGGCCGCCACCGGTCTCGGGAGTTTTGTCCGTTCGGCAGCAGCCGACCAGATGTTCAAGGGCGAAAAGCTGCGCATCTTTACATATGCGGGTGCCTGGGGCGATCAGTTTACCAAGAACTTCGCACCGCTGTTCAAAGAGGTGACTGGCGCCGAATTGCTCGTCGATTTGGGTTGGTGGGATTCGATCCCCAAACTGAAGGCGTCACCTCCGGGCAATCCCGCTTATGACTTGATAATGACTGACGCAACCCAAGGGTATCCCGCCGTCCATGAAGGACTCTTCCAAAAAATCGACATGGCGCGTGCGCCCAACGCCAACAAGTTCACGCCGGCGGCTTTGGACAACTGGGTCGTCAAGGAGGGCTGGGGCGTCACTTGGCCGGATGCCGCTCAGACCGGCGTGTACAACACCGCCGCCGTCAGAGAGGCGCCAACTCGATGGGCCGACTTGCTGGACAAGCGCTTCGACAAGAAGCTTGGAATCTACAACTCGTTCTACTTTTCGTTATTCACCTTCGCGTGCATGAAAGTCGACTCCGAAGGCAAGGCTGGTACAGCGCGACAGGAGTGTGAGCAAAACCTGGGCGGCATCCTCGACTTCGCCAAGTCACAGCGTGACAGGGTAAACTTCTGGTGGCCTTCCTCTTCGGATATGGCGCTTAATCTCGTCCAGCAAAACGTACTCGCTGGCAATATTCACAGCGTCGACGCCTTTGGACCAGTACGTGACGGCGAGCCGATCGGGGTGTTCGCGCCGGAAAAGGATCGGGCTTCGTTTCAGGCCATGTGGCTCGTGTCCAAAGACACCAAGAAGAAGGAACTCGCCGAAGCGGCCATCAATGTGTTCTGCAGCGAGGCGTTCCAGGAGGTCTATGCGTCGGATGGCGGCTTCCCAACGGCAATTCCTTCGGTGGCCGAAAAGGTGGCGGCAGCCGACAAACTGTGGGCGTCGATTAATCCCCACACAAGCGCTCAGTTCGATAACGTCGGCTATTATCCCTACAATGCCTACTTCAAGCAGTGGGACCACGTTGTCGATGTGTGGAACAAGGAAATACTGAGGAAGGCCTGAAACACAAACGGGTCGGTCGCCGTACGGTAACCGCTATCCGTCGGGCGGCCTATCAGGACGGCGGCGTATTGCGCATGCGCGAACTGTGAGGACATTGATGCCGCTTCAGACTTCTGAGTTGCTGCGTTCACGTCCGCCTGCTCCAGTACCCGAGACGCGTCGTTTGGCGCTTCAAGTAAGGAACATCTCCAAGAGTTTCGGCGGATCGTCCGTAGTCGACAATGTGAATTTCGAGGTGGCGGAAGGCGAATTTGTCTTCCTCATCGGACCCAGTGGCTGTGGCAAGACGACGACGCTGCGGATGATCGGCGGTTACGAAACCCCGACCTCTGGTGAGATATACATTCACGGCCGACTGGTGAATGACGTTCCGCTGGACAAGCGCAACATTGGAATGGTGTTCCAGAATTACGCGCTTTTTCCACACATGACAGTGCGCGGCAATGTAGAGTTCGGATTGCGAATTCGGAAAACGCCGAGTGCAAAGCGGAACAAACAGGTCGATGAAGTCCTCGATCTGGTGGAGCTGCGCCAACTGGCGGGCCGCTATCCCTCTCAACTGTCCGGCGGTCAGCGTCAACGCGTGGCGCTTGCTCGAGTGATCGCCTACGAACCCGAACTACTGCTGCTCGACGAACCGCTGGCGAACCTGGACAAGCGTCTCCGGGACGCCATGAGGGTCGAGTTGAAAAAATTGCAGGAGAAAATTGGCATCACCACGATCTATGTTACGCATGATCAGGAGGAGGCGCTGACCATGGCTGATCGCATCGCAGTCATGGACCAAGGTCGGTTGTTGCAAGTCGGGAAGCCAAGCGACGTATACAACACACCCTCTACGGCATTCGTCGCTACCTTTCTTGGCGATGCGTCGTCTTTCCATGCGGAGGTGTCGGGCGTAACGGGCAAGCGGGCGTATCTTGTCACGAGCGGCGGGCTGCAGTCGTCAATAGCGCAGCGCGGCGATCTTGCAGTTGGCGATACGCTGGTGGTGTCGATCCGACCCGAGCGCGTCCGTTTGAGCTATCATCGTCCTCGGGAACCGGAAAATTTGGCCGTCGGCGTGGTGGATTTTGTCTCTTATCTTGGATCATACGTCGTGTACGCGATACGCTTGACCGATCATGATGTCTTGATCAGAGCAAGCGAACCAATCCCGAGCGGTATACCCAGCTTTTCCGAAGGCGACAGAGTCTTCGCCAGCTGGGAGGCCGGTCATGCTGTCTATGTCAAAGAGTAGAAGCGCGACAGCGATCCCGCGCGATCAGGACGTCATCGGTGGGCGGCTCTCGCTTATCGACCGTTTGGCGCCTTACAATAAATATTTCCTGCTCTTCCCTATTGTCGCGACGCTGTTGATTTTCTTTGCTGTGCCATTGCTATGGCTGTTCCGAGTCAGCCTGTACAAGAGTGCTGGCGCGTCCGGTTTCGGCATCGGCGGGGCAACCGGCCAGGGAGGCGGTTACTATATCGAGGGGACGTGGACGGTAGAGAATTACATCCGATTCTTTAGCGATTCCTATTTCCAGTCCGTTCTATTGTTCACTCTTGAGCTTGCCGCGATCATAACCTGTGTGACGATGCTGATAGCTTATCCAATGGCCTATTACATTTACAAGGCCGGGCGACGATTAAAGACGCTTCTTCTTGTTTGTGTTTTGTTGCCAAAACTGAGCAATATGCTGGTTCTGGTGTACGGACTCCAGATCATCCTGGCGCATAACGGAATGGCCAACGAGGTCCTTATGGCGCTCGGTCTTGTAAAGCAGCCGGTCCAGCTGGTGTATACGCTGTTCTCGGTCGCCCTGGGGGAAATCCTGTTGATCGTTCCCTACGCGATTCTTGTCATAACCGCAGCGCTACACACCCTCGATCCAACCCTGCGCCTCGCCGCCAGGGGTATGGGGGCCAGTTCGTTCAAGTCGTTTTGGCTGATCACTTTTCCGCTGAGCCTTCCTGGCGCTTGCGTTGCGCTACTCATCACCATTGTGTGGGAACTCGGCGCGTTCGTCTCGCCGGCTCTACTCGGCAGCCCAAATACTCAGACGCTTGCGCTGGAGGTTCCCAAGCAAACCTTCGAGAACGTAAACTGGGCGATGGGATCGGCCATCGCGTTCATAATCCTCGCGTTGATGACCGTAATTGTGTTGATGTATAATTTGACGATAGCGTCGCAGATGAAGTGGCGAGTTTGAGGGGGAGGACACGAATGCGGCGCATAGGCGATATCGCATTTCATCTCTTTGCCCTGCTGGTCGTTGGATATTTCCTCCTGCCCATCGCCATCGCCGTGATGACGTCTTTCACGCCGTCGCGATTTCTAAGTCTACCGACAACGAGGTGGTCGCTAAGGTGGTACTTCGCTTTTTTTGACGATCCGCGGTGGGTGGACGGGCTACGCAACAGCATGATCGTGGCCGCGCTTACGATTGTTCTGTCGCTGTTCGTTGGAATGACTGCAGCTATTGCTTTTAGTCGATATAAATTCAGAGGAATTACCGGACTCTATACGCTTGCGCTGACTCCTGTTTTTACGCCAGCAGTAATAATCGCGATGGCATTGCTGACCGTGGCGTATAAATGGGGGCTCGAGGGCGGATACCTCATTATCGCGATTGGGCACTCGCTTTGGGCGATTCCTCTCGTCATCATGATTCTTCGCATCAGCCTCGAAGGGCTGGACCGGTCGATCGAAGAGGCGGCGCGAGGTATGGGGGCAAGTTCCTGGCGCACCTTCCGTGAGGTCGTGCTGCCGTTAGTAGCGCCCTCGGTTCTAGTCGGGGCTTTGTTCGGGTTCATCATCTCGATCAACGAATTCATCATGGCGCTCTTCCTGGGCAGCGCCGACACAGAGACGCTCCCGCGAATAATATACCCGACGCTGCGCTATAGTCTGACGCCGCTCGTCGCCGCGGCCTCGGGCGTTCTGATGCTTCTTACCGTGCTTGTGCTGCTTGCATCTGCGAGGTTAATGAATTTGCGAAATCTGGTGGAACACAATCGTGCCGACTAGGCCGAATTGACATCAAGGGCATCCATATCATGGCGGCTGCAAGGTGGGCGAAGGCGAGGAAGCAGACCCCATTAACTGCCCGTCGTCGCCCTCCGAGCGGCCTGCCCGGCCAAGTCGTGCCTGATATGTCATCACCGTCGTTGTACCCAACTCAGCCTTTGGTGCGGCCGAGCTGAGTTTTCACCCTAAAGTCGAACCGAAAGCGGTGAAATTTCTTGGAGAAATTCAGAATCGGTGTTATACCTTTTCCTATTCGCCGGGTTGAACCCTCGGGTCGCGAGAGGCCGGTGGAGAGGAGGATGGAGAACCGCTTGAGACCCTCCGGATAGAGCCTGAGACAGGAAAAGATTTTTTTATTTGAATCGCTTGTAACCCCTTGAAAAGTCCCGATTCGAAAAAATAAACGCTAGTAAATGCAAGTAATTTTACTAACGTTTATTAGCGTTTACTGGCGTTTGCTCGCTTTTATCGGCAGGCACTGGGTCCCGGCTTGGGGTCGGAGCTTACCGGCTCGCATACCCCGCTGCCGCGAGGGCGAGCGCGACCATGAGCAGCGCGAGACCCGCCGCTGGCCACTTGCGTAAGTCCCGGTCGGCCCGCTCGAACACGGCGCCAAGAGGCATTGAGGCGCGGAACGCGGCCTCCTCGGCGACGACGATGTCGCCAGCGGGAATACGGGGAAGCCGATCGCCAACTGCCCATAGGCCAGCGGCCAGCGGGGCGCCGATGAGCATTGGCCAGACCGCGTCCCAAAGCTTCGCGGGCTCGAGCGCCTCGGCCGGCCCGCCAATAGCGGGGAACATGAGCCAGGGGATGAGCAACGCGGCGAGGGCCAGCGCGAGCCACGACCACAGTCGCCCGCGCGACGCCCCTACCCGATCCGCTGCGGGCAAGCGCGCGAGCCGCATGACGAACACCAGCATGAGCGCCGTAGTGGCGGCTGCCGACAGCTGTGACGCCACGCCCGCGGCGCCGTCGCCGAACTGGTCCTTGACCGCGAGCTTGGCCAGCGCGCCTCCGGTCAGCGGCAGTCCCGCGAGGCTGAGGCCAAGCAGCCCCGCCACGATCAGCGTCAGCGTTCGCGCGCGGCCGTCGAGCGCGGCGACCGCGCCCACGGTCAGGAACAGAGCGGCCTTCACCAGCACATGGTTCGCCGCGTAGAACGCGACATTCGTCGCCGCGCCCTGGTCGGCGCCGACTAAGCCCATGCCGAGCGCCGCGGCGATCACGCCCATCTGACTGATGCTGGAATAAGCGAGCATTGTCTTCGGATCGCGCTGGGTCACGCCGATCGCGACGCCATAGAAGGCGGAGATGAGCCCGAGCCACGCGAGCGCCTCGCCCCAATTGGACATGGCCGCGCCGAAGGGCAGAAAGCGGATGAGGCCGATAACCCCCGCCTTGACCCCGGCGCCGCTCAGAACCGCCGCGGCCGGAATGGGCGCCGCAGTGTAAGTGAGAGGCATCCAGCCATGCAGGGGCACGAGCGCGATCTTCATGCCGAAGCCGATGATAATGAGCGCGAGCGCCGCATCGCGCCAGGGCGAAGCGGGCAGAGCGGCCACGACATCGTGGATTTTGGCGCTGCCGCTCGGCTCGCCCGTCGCCAGCATGACGAAGGCGAGCAAGAGGACCGCTTCGCCGAGCAGCGCAAACGCCATATAGACGCCGCCGGCGCGGCGCGACGCGGGCTCCTCATCATGCGCGACGAGGTAATAGGCAGGGACGCTGACCAGCGCGTAGACGAGATAGAAGGTCAAAAGGTCGGCGGCGATGAACACGCCGAGACTGCCGGCCATCGTCAACAGCCACGAGACCGCAAAGCGGTCGGCGTTCGGCCTCCCCTGCCCTTCCGTCAGGGCGAAGATGCTGACGATGAGCCAGACGAGCCCGGCTGCTGCGAGCAGCAGGCCGCCCGGCCGATCGAGCCAGAGGCTCATGCGCAACGCAGGCAGTTCGGCGCCGAACGGCGCGCCGCCAATCGCGAGCGCAGCAGCGGCAAGCGCGGGCGCCGCGGCGAGCGGCGTGATCGCGCGCGCCAGACCGCGCAGCCCCGGCGCAAGGAAAGCGGCCAGAACGGCGAGCGGCGCCGCCAGCGTGGCGACCAGCAGGCCGGGACCGAATTGCTGCGCTAGCCCGGCCAGCCCGTTCATCGCAGCGCGACGCTCGCGGCGGGACGGCCGATCTGCAGGAAGGCAAAGAACGCCGGCGGCGCAAACGCGAGCAGGACAGCGACAACCGCCAGAGCCAGCGCGACGGCTTCGCGGCTGCGCTGAGGCGCCTTCTTCAATTGCGGGCTCTCGCCCGAAAGCGCCGGGGCCAGCACCCGGTAGAGGTAGCCGCCGGCCAGCAGTCCGCCGGCCGCCATGACGATTGCCCATAACCACTGGCCGGATGCGATCGAGGCCTTCATCAACAGCCATTTCGCGACGAAGCCGCCGCTTGGCGGCAGCCCCATAAGCGACAGTCCGCCGAGACCGAGAGCCAGGAATGTCACCGGCATTGCGCGAGCGGCGCCGCCGAGGCCCGCGATCCGGTCATGGCCGAGGGATTCGGCGATGAGGCCTGCGGAGAGGAACATCGCCGCCTTGGCGAAGGCGTGCGAGAGCGCCTGCATGATTCCGCCGCTGAAGGCGTCCGCGGCCCAGGGCCCGGAGGCAAGCGGAAACATCAGGAACAGGTAGCCGATCTGCGCCACCGTCGAATAGGCGATGAGCAGCTTCAGCCGCGCCTGACGCAGCGCAAGCACGCTGCCGAACAGGATCGCCGCCGAACCGAGCGCGGCGAGAACGGCGCCCGGAATGACGCCTGGGAGAGCCGCCAACACGTCAAACCAGAGCCGGACAACGAGAAAGAAAGACCCCTTGACCACCAGGCCCGAAAGCACGGCGCTAGCGGCAGCAGGCGCGTTGGCGTGGGCTGGGGGCAGCCACAAATGCAGCGGGAAAAGCGCGGTCTTCGCCAACAGTCCGGCGGTCATCAGCCCAGCCGCCAGCCATACCGCAGGTTCGGCGCGAATACGGGAGGAAAGCAGCACGATGTCCAACGTGCCGTAAGCCCCGTAGAGCAAGGCTGCGCCGAGCAGATAGAACACCGAGCCGAACAGCGCGAACAAGAGATAGCGCAGCGCCGCGGCCACCGTCTCCGGACGTCCGTCGAGACAAACCAGCGGAACCGCGGCGAAGGTGAGAAGCTCGAGCCCGACATAGAGGTTGAACAGGTCGCTCCCCAGAAAGACGAGGCTCAACGCTGCCTGGACCCCCTGCAACAAAGTCCAGAAGACGAGCGGCGCTCGCTTTTCCATCCCCTGCGGGGTCGCGAAATTGACTCGGGCGTAGAGCGCCGCTGCCGGCGCGATCAGTCCCGCTGTCACGAGCATTGCGGCAGAAAATCCATCGGCCCGGAGCGCGATGCCGAGCGGGGGCGCAGTGCCGGCGAGCGTATAGACGAGCGGTTGCCCGGAGCGCCAGACGAGATAAGCGATGGCGACGGCGACGGCCAATTGCACCGGCATGAGACCGAGCGCGATCCATTCGGCCCGCCGGCCGCCGATGAGAAACGACAGCAGCACGCCAACAGCCGGCAAGAGAACCGGCAGCGCCAGTAGGCCTCCGCCCGCCGTCGCAACGATGGCGGACGAATCCGCCGTCATGCCGAGCCCGCTCCGTCGTTCGGAGGTTTCGTCCAGGCGTCCGGGTTCAATGTCGTCCGGCCGGCGGCCTCGAACAGGCGTAATACGAGGGCGACAGCAAGCGCGCTGGCCGCGAAGGCGACCACGATCCCCGTGATCACCATCGCCTGCGGCACGGGATCGGACTGCAATCCGGCCGCCGCGCCTTTCCGGGCGACGATGCCGAACACCAGGAAAACCCCGCTGCCCATCAAGTTGAACGCGAGGATTTTGCGCAGCGGCTGCGGATTGACGATGAGGCCGTAAAGGCCAAGGCCGACCAGCGCCGCCCCGACAAGCCCAGCCAGCGTCGGAGAGCTCATCGCCTGGGCTCGCGTCGCGGCGGACCCGCCACCAGCATGGGGAGCGTGACCGCGATGGAGAGGACCATGAACGTCTCGATGAACACGATCGCCGGCTTGGCGAACCCAGGCGGATAGGCGAAAAAGCTCCCTGCGAAAATCGCCCCCGCAGTGCCGGCGGCCAGAAACACGACCGGCCCCGCAATGAGCGCGAGCCGCAGCCAAAAGGCGCTCGTGGGCGGCGCTTCCGTCAGTCTCGCCATTACCACGATCATCCACATGGCGGCGAGAATGGCGCCCCCTGAAACGCGCCGCCGGGCTCATCGGCGCCAACCCAAAAGACGTGGACGCCGACCAGTAAGCCGAGCGGCGCCAACACTTGCGCGAGGAAGGCCAGCGTCGGCTCAGGCTGCTCCGCGCGAGCCTCTCCGGGGGCGCCGCCCCAATAACGGTCGGCGGCAAGCGACCACACGCCGACTACGGCCAGAACCAGCACAACCTTTTCGAGCATGGTGTCGAACGCCCGATAGGCGATGAGAACCGCAGTGACCGGGTTGCCGAGACCGGTTTCGGGCAGATGCTGCATCGATTGCTGGGCCAATGACGGGCCTTGGTCGGGCAACACCAGCACGACGCCGGCCAG
Source organism: uncultured Alphaproteobacteria bacterium (assembly GCA_963813555.1). GTDB lineage: Bacteria > Pseudomonadota > Alphaproteobacteria > Rhizobiales > Beijerinckiaceae > Roseiarcus. The sequence goes on from CAWEZX010000008.1 coordinate 191,667, forward strand.
CGCCAAAGCGACAAGAACGCAGAGAGCCGCGGCGAAAAGGCGCGACAGGGCGCTCAAGGAGTTCTCGTCCACGGCTGTCTCCGCTCCGCGCAACCGTCCTGCGGCGCCAATGAGCAGAACCCCAGTCACGCCGCTGCCGATCGCCGCTTCGGTCAGCGCCACATCGACCGCGAACAGACGTATCCAGACGAGCGACAGCAGCAGTCCATAGACCACATAGCCGACCGTGGCCGCGAAGGGTCCGCGAGCAAAAATGGTCCAAGCCGCGACCGCGAAAACCAGGAATGCGAGGCCGATGTCGAGCGCCAGCAGAACGCTCATGCGGCCGATCCCTTGCGCCGCACCGCGCGTCCGATGAGCTGCGCGGTCGTCGCGCCAGCCAATTGCACCAGCGCCCAAATCGCGACGAGCTTGAGCGCGGCAAGCGGGCTTTCGGCGCGCGGCAACAGGCCGAGCACAATGAGGCCGAGACCGAGATTGTCAGCCTTGGTCAGCGCGTGCAGACGGCTGAGAGGATCGGGGAAGCGCAACAAGCCCACTGTGCCCGCAAGGAAGAAAAAGGCGCCGGCGCCGATCGCGGCGATACTGAAGAGATCGACGGCGAAACTCATCGGCGGTCCACGGCGTCCGGGTTCCGCTCCTCCGCCGGCGCGGCGCTATTGACGAAGGCGGCGGAGGCGAAAGCGGCGAGCAGTGCAAGCCCGAGGGCCACATCTTCGACCCCGCGCGCGCCCGTGGCGGCTGTGATGAGCAGGAGCGAACCGATTCCCCCGGTGCCGATGAGCTGCGCCGCCATCATGCGATCAGCATCGCCCGGCCCGCCCAGGATGCGCACGAGCCCTACAGCCACCGTAAACAGGATTGCGCCCGCGGTCGCGAGAAGAAAATCAGTCACCGCCGACCGCCCGGATGAACAGCCGCTCTTCCGCCTTGAGATTGGCCGCGACCGGCTGGCCGATGTCGAGGCAGTGAACGAGCAGCGCCCCATGGTCGTCGATCCCGGTCGGCAGCGTTCCCGGCATCAAACTCGACAGAGCGCAGAACGCGCTTCGCTCGCCGCCAAGGGGCAAACGCAATGGGCAGGCTACGAATCCCGGCCGCAGCCTTAAGCTTGGATTGAGCGCTCGCCAGGCTACGTCCGTTCCCGAAACCACAGATTGGCGCAAGAAACTTGCCGCGAGCGCCCGAAGCGGCGCAAGCCTGAACCGCGATCCTTTCGGCGGCAGGAAGCGCAAACTGGTCCAGGTGGCTCCGGCCACGGCCGCGATCCCGACTGGAAGGTCAGCCGGCGACCAGCCCGAGATCATCAGCCAAAAAACAAGGAAGAACGCCGCCCGAACAGCCGCGGCCGGCGCGAAGCCCGGGGAGGCGTTATCCGCCACAGCGCTCAACGGGCCATTCCAACACGCGAAACCGGCGCGATGCGCGCCCGCGCAGTGAACCGCATGCAGGAAATCTGGCCATGCTCGTTGCTCAAGCGGCTCAGCATCCGAGACCCAATCCCTGCGCGCTGCGATCCATCGCAGGGCTACCATTTTCCACTTGGCAGGGGAAGCATCGGCGCGCGCTCGAGCGCAGGCTACGAATTCGTGCGGCGATGCAGAGGAAAAACGATCGGCAAAAAGCCTTGATCGGCCCTGCGAGCGGAGGCCAGAAGGGGGCCGCGACGCCCGGCCCCCACCGATGTTCGCGCCCGCCAAGGGGCGCGACTTTGACCAATCAGCTCTTCGGAGCCTCGGCGGGAGCGGCAGGGGCCGTCCGCGTCTTGTGCTGGTGGTGAGCCGAAGCCCTCGCCCGTTGACGGGAAGTATTCGCCCGATGCCGCCGGTGGCTGCGATGCGACCCGGTGTGCGCCGGGGTAGCCGGGGCGGCGGCCGGGGTCGTGTCCGTGGCGGCCTGGGCCACCTGCTCTTGGGCCATAGCGGCGACGGGCGCGAGGGCGATAAGGGCGCCGAGGCCGATCGCAACATATTTGTTGATCATTGCAGTTCCTCTTTAAGCGAGTCTTCCAACTCTTGTTTCTCGAACAATCTCTCTCTGCGCTTCCCATGCTGAATTGGAGATGAATGTCGGGTTTACCGGCCGTGCGCCCGCAGTCGGGCTCCGATATTGTCGCTCGGGGTCGGCCCCGTGTCGGCGGCGAGGGACCAGTCGCGCACTTGCTCGAAAACAACCGATCGACCGGGCTCAGATAGCCGCGGCGAGGCGACAAGCGTTAGGACGCTGCCAATCGCAGCAGATTTCAGCCTGCTCACACCCGCGGTTAATCATGTCCGAAGCAATGATGTAATTGTTTTAATCGGTCCGACCGAATTTTAAATGTGCCTTGGTATTTCGCGCCGGCTCCGTGGCAAGTTGTGAACAGTGTTAGCGGCGTTTCCTCCACATTTCTGCGGATTGCCGCGGCTTTGCCGTGATGGCTACGTGCCATCATCCTGTCTTTCTGTCCTCCACGGTTTCCGTTTCAAGCGGAGACGCCGGCGAGCCGCCAAGCCGGGCAGCGGCCGTTGATGCACGGCGCTCACGCGAGGCAACGGGCGAATGGGGGGAAGCGTCTGGGCACGATACGATCACAACTGCCGCCGGAGCCGACCTCTGATGAACGAGACGAGCAAAGCCATCGTCCGTCCGAACGCCGCCACCGCGCCGCGCATTCTCATCGTCGAAGACGAGATCGATGTGGCTTTGCTGCTCGCTTATAATCTGGAGGCGGAAGGCTACGTCGTCGAAAGCGTCTCGCGTGGCGAGGACGCCGAATTGCGCCTAGCCGAAAATGCGCCCGACCTCGTCATCCTCGACTGGGTGCTGCCTGGCGTTTCGGGTATCGAGATTTGCCGGCGTTTACGGGCCCGCGAGGCGACCTCTACATTGCCGATTATCATGGTGACCGCCCGGGGCGAAGAAGCCGAGCGGGTGCGCGGTCTCGCGGTCGGCGCGGATGACTACGTCGTCAAGCCATTCTCGGTGATTGAATTGATGGCCCGGGTGCGCGCGCTGCTTCGGCGCAGTCGGCCGGAACGGATCGCCGAGCGACTTTACGTCGGCGACCTCGATCTGGACCGGCTTACCCGACGCGTTCGTCGCGGCGATCGCGACATTCGCCTCGGGCCGACTGATTTTCGGCTGCTCGAATATCTGCTCGAGAGGCCGGGCCGGGTGTTCTCGCGGGCGCAACTGCTCGACCTCGTCTGGGGGCGGTCGGCGGACGTCGACGAGCGCACGGTCGATGTGCACATCGGACGCCTGCGAAAGAGGCTGTCGAAGGGGAAAGAGCGGGATCCGATCCGGACCGTACGCAGCGCAGGCTACGCCATCGACGATAGCTTCGGCAGGAGCGACTGGCGATGACGTTGGACGCGCCGGCGAGGCTTTAAGACCCAGCCTCAGGAGCCTCAACTGCCTCCGTTTCGGGAGTCGCGACCGTCTTTCCGTTCGAAAAGATATTGCGGTAGACGTCCTCGCCGAAGCTTGTTCCCAAAGGCTCTCCCTCAACCAGTTTGAATATCCGTTGTCCGCTTTCCTGCCTGTCAGCCCGCAGGAACAGCGCCGAGGCAAGATGCTTCTCGTAAAAGCCATGGGCGAAATCGTACTGATGGCTGATGAACACGACTTTCTTTGGCCTCTCCAACAGGGCGGATACAATCTGCCGAGCAATTTCCGATCCCTCTCGCTCATTGGTTGCGGCGAACGACTCATTAAACAGGATTAATGCGCGGGGCGTGACGATGTTGACGATGTCGTTCATGCGGCTGAGCTCCTCGTCGAACTTGCCGCTCCTCATCGTTGCGTCCTCTTCGTGCTTGAAATGCGTGAACACCCCGTCGACGACGTTCAGTTGAAGGCTCGCGGCAGGCGCGAACATGCCCGATTGCGACATCAGCTGCGCGAGCCCAAAGCTTCTCAGGAATGTCGTCTTACCACCCTGATTGGCGCCCGTAACAATGATCAGGCTTTTGCCGTGCGCGTTGATGTCGTTGCCGACCGGGCGCCTGTTCATGCTAAGCGCGAGGCTGACATCGTAGAGGTCCATAGAGGAAAACCGAGGAGGGCTGAATTCACTCGCCAAGGGGAACGCGAACGGCGTCCCCAGTTGGAGAAGCCGTTCGCGCAAGTTGAGACAGCCAATGTAGAATGCCAATTCGATCTGCAGCATCCGGAAAAAGCTTCCGATATGCTCCGCGCTCTTGGCGAGAGCGTCGGCCGCGAGTCCAAGGCCGCGGTCCCTCAGTTCGCCCATGGCTTGCGCGCCGGCCTCGTCCCTTGGGGCCAGATAAAGACTGTAACTCTCGGGACGCTGCTCGAAGACGGCTCGGTAGGCTCGGGTGAACCAATTGCCCGGATCCCTGAGCGGCCGCCGCAGGACGTAGTTTACGCCTTTCAGCCCATTTCCCAGCGCCGCGCTGAGCAGCACATGTCGGAACTTTAGCCGGTTCAAATGTCTGTCGACGACCCCGAAATATTCGTCGTCAAGCTCCGTCGACAGAGTGGCGAGGAGTCTCGTAAACGCCTCAGACCGAAATTGCGCAGCGCGCCGATCCACGAGGTCCCGCACACGCTTCAGCACATCAATGAAAGCGACCATCCGTTGGACCGAAGTGTCGAGCAGGCCGGAGGGGTATTCCCGAGACGTCGACCATATCTTTCTCTGTCGCTCGGAGGAACTCAATCGCGAGACCGTAAAGCTGGCGGACAATGTCCGCATTGCTGATGCAGTCCTTCAGTGCGCCTTGCCGATAGTAGATTGTCGCGAGATCGTTGGCGGTGGCCATCAATATCGCCTTCTTCGATACCTGCAGGACGAGCGGGTCCTTGGCCGCCATCGTCGTGAACAGCGTGTCCAACTCCAGGTCGTTGGTAAGAACGTTCTCGTTCGCGGCGGAAGCGCGTTCAAGATCGAAGTCGCGATCACGGTACATGAGAAAGGCTTTCACGACGGCAACCTTTCCCGCAACTGGCCATAGGTGAGGCCATACTTTTCGGCGACCGAAATGGCGTAAGCCAAGCCGTCGGGCGGGCGTCGCACGACCTTGAATGTGCGCTCGGCGACATCGTCCGGTTTGACGGTGCTCCCCATACTGACCGACGTCTTGCTGAGCGCTGCCAGTTCATCGATGAAGGTAACGCACACGCACAGCGCATTCAGCTCGATAATTCTGGTCAGAATCCTGGTGCTGAGGAAGATCGCGTCCTTGAGACTCGTGGAATTGAAAGCCTCATTCAGAATGATGATGCTGTTGGATGTCGCTTCTTCCAAAGTCTTATGAAGTCGAAAAAGATCATCATGCAATTTGCCGCGCAAATTGTGAACATCCTCCTCCTTTCCGAAATGAGTGAACATTTTGTCGAACAAAAAAAACTGGGCGTCGGTTCCCGGAACCGGACAACCAATCGACGCGAGATGGTGCAAAAGACCGAACGTCCGCGCGAACGTTGTCTTGCCGCCCTGATTCGGCCCGGAAACGATAATGATGCGCTCGCGTCCTTTGAGGAAGAAATCGTTGGTCACTACCGGCAACTGCTTACCGACAAGCATTTTGGCCAGAGCCAGGTCATAAGTATCCGTCACCCGTATTTCTTTGGATTCCCTCGAGACGCGCGGATAGCAAAAGGCGAGTCCCGCGCCTCTGATACGGCGCATATACGCGATATAAGAGACATAAAACTGAACTTCTCGGTCGAACCGCAGAATCGTAGGATGAAAGAAGCTGTCGCTTCGCGCGGCGAAGTTGTCGAGCTCCGCGAATATTTCGGGGTTTAGCCGCGCGACGCGATCGAGGACGCCAGCCTCGATGTGGTTCATCTGCTCGAAATCTCTGAACTTGAAAATGTGATCGGTGGCCGCGCCCTGTTTGAACTTTTCGAAATCCGCTTGAATTTCAACTCCATGGTCAGGCTCGTCATGAAAGCCGGAAACAGTGATGACGCCGTCACCGATGAGCAGCGTGTAGCGGACAGACGAAAGTTTCGCCGTCAGCGCCGCGATCTCGCTCAACAAATGTTGAAAGGCTGGGGAGCCAACGTACTCGTCAAGAAAAGCAAAAAACCCAACAAGTCCTGGCGACAAGGGCGGCGCCACGAGAAGTTCGGCCAACAAGCTCTCGACGCACTTACAATAGAGTTCGACGGCATCGAGGAGCCAAGCCTCCTTCTGGTATTTGTAGTGCATCTTGCCCGCTTGGCCGAGGTGCTCCCGCACCGATCTCATTGAGTTCGCAAACCTAATGACGGCGTCATAGTGAGCGTCATTCTCGAGATCGCGCATCACCTCCTGGCGGTACTCGATGCCTTCGCGCGACCTTAGCGGCTCATGGAAAAGCGGCGCCAGGTTGTATTCCTGCTTGCCAGCTGTGATCGCGGCGACGATCTGGTCAAGATTGAGGTCGGCGAAATACGCAGGCTGCTCAGAAATCTCCGTCTTCGCATCAATTTCCGTCGACGGATTGAGAATGCTGCGGAAGGTCATTGCCGGCCGCTTCCGGAATGGATTCGTTCGCCGAGCCCCGCCGCTTCGGGCCTATCGAGGGAACGAACGCCTCTTGATTTGTCCTTGACCCGGCTACCTAGCCCGACTTCACCAACTGGCGCTGATTTTTGCGATTTTTCGCGGAGTTTTGTGACTGCAAGCCATTGGAGTCGTTGGGTCAGTCGGGCCGGAAATGGCTGTAGTGCCGACCAAGTCCCTTGCGCGGCGAGGGGCGCGGCGCGAAGTCTTGGACATGTTTTTGCGCCACAAGATTCGCCGCAAGGACGGCAAGGAGCATCGGACCTGGTCGGTCGTTGAGAACCGGCGCGTCCGGAGCGGTCGCGTGGTTCAGCGACAGGTGCTCTATCTCGGGGAGATCAACGACAGCCAGCGGGCGGCGTGGAGTTCGGGCTGTCGAAGTCTTCGACGAAGGGGGGCGATCGAAGCAGATCGCGTTGTTTCCCGAAGATCGTCCTGCCCCGGTTCTCGATTGCGACGTGGTTTCGATTCGGCTGAGCGCGATGCGGTTGCGCCGACCGCGTCAGTGGGGCGCCTGCTGGCTGGCGATGGTGATGTGGGATCAGCTGCGAATGGACGATTTCTGGCGCCCGGCGCTGCCGCTCTCGCGCGAGGGAACGGACTGGCTGAACGTCCTGAAGACCTTGGTCGCCTATCGGCTGATCTCTCCGGGCAGCGAGTGGCGGCTTCACCGGCACTGGTTCGAGCACAGTGCGATAGGCGACCTGCTCGGCGAGGACGTCGGGCTCGCGCAACCCAACAATCTCTATCGCTGCCTGGACCTGCTTGTCGCGCACAAGCCGGCGCTGTTCACGTTTCTGCGCGAGCGCTGGAAGGACCTGTTTCAGGCTGACTTTGAAGTGCTGCTGTATGATCTGACCAGCACGTATTTCGAATGCGATCCGCCGGAGAGCGGCAAGCGGAAGTTCGGCTACAGCCGGGACAAGCGCTCCGATTGCGTGCAGGTCGTGATTGCGCTGATCGTCACGCCGGACGGCCTTCCCCTGGCCTACGAAGTCATGGACGGCAACACCTCGGACAAGACGACGTTGCGGGCGTTTCTGACCAAGATCGAGACGCAATACGGCAGCGCCAAGCGCACCTGGGTGATGGATCGCGGCATCCCGACCGAGGAAGTCCTGGCGGAGATGCGCGGCTCGCCGACGCCGATCCGCTATCTGGTGGGCACGCCCCGCGGCCGGCTGACGAAGCTGGAACAGGCGCTCGCGGCCAAGCCGTGGGAAGACGTGCGCGAGAGCGTGCGGGTCAAGCTGATCGAACAGGATGAGGAAACTTACGTCCTGGCCCGAAGCCAAAGCCGGCGCGACAAGGAGCAGGGGATGCGGCGGCGTCGGTTGAGGAAGCTGATCAAGCGGTTGCGCGAACTGCAACGACAGGACCTGACGCGCGACGAGCTGCTGCTCAAGCTCGGCGCGGCCAAGAAGGAAGCCGGCAAGGCCTACGGGTTGTTGGTGATCCATCCGCCGACGAAAGATCAGCCGGTGACGCCGCAAACGTTCCATTTCACGCTGGACCGCAAGAAGCTCCGCCTCGCGCGCCGCCGCGAGGGCGGCTATCTGCTTCGCTCCAACATCAGGAGCGACGACCCCGGCCATCTCTGGCGGCTGTATCTGCAATTGGCCGAGATCGAGCAAGCGTTCAAGGAACTGAAGAACGATCTATCAATTCGTCCCATCTATCACCAGTCAGACGCCCGCATCGAAGCTCATATCTTCGTGGCCTTCCTGGCCTATTGCCTGATGGTGACGCTGAAGCAGCGGCTGAAGGCGCTGGCGCCGGGGCTGACGCCGAGGGCTGTGCTCGAAAAGCTTGCCGCCATCCAAATGATCGACGTCGAGTTGCCCACGACAGACGGCCGCACCGTCGTCCTATCGCGCCATACCGAGCCGGAAAACGATCAGTGGCTTTTGCTGCAGCGCCTGAAGCTCGACCTCCCCGCCCAGCCGAGGCCGAAGATCACCGCTCCGATCCCCCGCCAAGCGGCTTGATCGCTCACCTCCCGTAGTGCCGACCTTTGGACTCGCCCCCCTGCGATTCCAATGCCTTCGCCTCGCCCACCCCCGCCAGTTGGTGAAGTCGGGTTAGACCGTCTGACGATATCACTTCGTGCGCGGCCCGCGGAGTGATCCATGAGGGTGAAGCGGATGGCCGAGGGCCCTTCACGCGGCACCACCAACACGCGCCGAGGTTTGGTTTCGGCATGACGCTCGGATCGGCCGCTCGCACCCGAGTGCGCGCGTGCAAGGACTCGCAATTTTTGAGGGGATACATGCGCTCTCCTCCACTTCGTCAGAAGACGTTCGGAGGAGTCATCAGCCGCTAGGCGCTTAAAGGCGAACTCCATCGCCTATTCGGAACAAATTGCTAAAAAACAAAGGCACACGCCAACTGGCGCTGACCCAGAAATTCCTGACCGAAGCGAAAAGTTCCTCTCTAAAGCTCCGGTGACAAAAGTTAGAGTTCCCATACGCTTTGTCAAGGTCCAAAGACGTTCAGATGACCGATCCCTGGCGACCCAAGATACTTGCCCCACACCGGTCGCTGCCGTGTATCGTTAGCTTGCGCCGCCCAGCTCGTGCTCCCCGACGGTCGAACCGCGCATCACTAGGCTCGTCGCGGTCGCGCGAGAGGCTCGCCGGACCCGCGCGCGGGCACGCGCTGCAAAGCGATACCTTCGCGTCCAAAGCGTCGCATCAGAGTTTGCGCAAATCCACTTTAAGACGTCCGCCGGCTCTCCCGAGAGAAGCTTGAGCCACTCGACCGAATGCAAAGTCTCTTGGTCGCCGCGACGCCAGAACTCGGTTACCAAGACCGACTCCCACGCGAGTCGTCCTGTTGCCGGCATACGAATGTGGAGGACGTCGGTGTGGAATCCATACAATTCTCCCGAATGAGTATGACGGTCGACCGAACACCCCGCCCCCTTCGCCGTCCATTTGCGTTGGCGGAGGGCCGGGCCTGGCTGTTGATCATGAAGTCGAGTCGCCAATCACACGGCCGCGAGACAATCTCAACATGGTCGCGGCCCTTCGTGCTTCTCGGGGCTTTGAGGGGTCGGCGCCGTTGCTTCTGGCTCCATCAATATATTCGAAAGCTCCGTGTCCGCCGTCAGCGCCTTTGAGACAGCGGGCGGTTTTCGGGTAGGGAGGATTTCTGGATCATCGTAGCCGCAAGGAGCGAAAATGAGACAGAAATCCGGGCCGGAGAAACAACCGGCGGAAGAGGCGATCAGGGACATCCGACGGGCGACGCGTCGACATTTTTCGGCCGAGGAGAAGATCCGCGTCGTGCTGGAAGGACTCCGCGGCGAGGAGAGCATTGCCGAACTGTGTCGCCGCGAGGGCATCGCCTCGTCGATGTACTATGGCTGGTCGAAGGAATTCCTTGAGGCCGGCAAGAAACGGCTTGCCGGCGACACGGCGCGCGCCGCGACTTCCGACGAGGTGAAGGATCTCGGCCGCGAAGCGCAAGCGTTGAAGGAGGTCGTGGCCGATCTCACTCTCGGAAACCGACTGCTCAAAAAAAGCATGATCGGGGATGGGGGAGACGAGGCATGAGATATTCCGCATCCGACAAGACAGAGATTATCCGGCTGGTCGAGCAATCGCCTTGGCCGGCTCGACGCACGCTGGAAAAGCTCGGCATTCCCAGATCGCCGTTTTACCGCGGGTACGATCGATATCGACGCGGCGGACTGGCGATCTCGCGGATCGCCCCTCACGGCCGGATCGGATTTGGAACCGAATCCCGGAGGCTATCCGCTGTCAGATTGTCGACCTGGCGGGGGATCAACCCGAACTCAGCCCGCGAGAATTGGCGGTGCGCTTCACGGACGAGGAAAAATACTTTGTCTCAGAGGCGTCGGTCTATCGGCTTTCTGAAGGCGCACGATCTCATTGCCAGCCCGGCCTACGAGAGCCTGGCCAATCTCACTCCGGCTGACGTCTACTTCGGGCGGGCCGAGACCATCCTCCTCGAACGCGAAAGGATCAAACGCCAGACCATCGCAAATCGTCGTTTGCAGCATCACCTGCATGCCGCATAATCTCAACCACAGATGATCCAGAGCCTCCCTTCCGCAAGCAGGCAAACTGCCTCAAATCATCTGACGACGGACAGTGCGGGAACTACGACCGCGAGGCCAGCGACCCACTCGACGATCGAATCGGTGCCTGACTCGCTTTTGATCGCGACATCCGTAACACGCATGGCGCATTCTCCTCCCCCAAAGCGTCCTGGTCGGCGAGGGAGTTCTTCTCCCGCGGCCGGCCGTTGCAGTCAGCTGCGGAAATCGCGATGAAGGTGGGATGCGGAAGGCTGGAGCGCCTCGACGACGAGGTCCAGACAAACAAAACCCACCAGAGTGGGTTCATCAAACCCTCCCACCGCGATCGAAGCCGCAGCAAGGATCATCAGCCTTTCGGCGGTTCGGGGGGCTCCATCCCCAAGGTCTTCGTTACCACAAACCTCCTCGAGAAGTAAGGCCCCACCATCAGCGGCCCTATGAACGGCAGGCCGACGCCGCTCGCGGCGGATCTACTGTCGGAATCTAACGTCCGGTTCCGACCGGAGCGCCGGAAAGCGCCCGGATGAATATAGTTCTCAATCACGCGGTTAGGCGAGTATCGGCAGGAGGATTGGAGAAGGAACGCATGACAACCATCATCCTCACTCGGCACGGCCGCGTCGAGGGTATCCAACCCGCACGGTTTCGCGGTCGGCAGCACGCGTCGCCATCGGAGCAAGGCGTCCCGAAAGCGCACATCATGGGTCCACGAATTGGCCCATCCTGGCGACAAGGCTGCCATCTATACGAGTTGCCTGGCACTCTGTGTGGCGACCGCCGCTTGATCGGCGAAGCTTTTGATGTCGAACCAATCGCGACTGCGGACGATCTTCGCTACGCCGATTGGCGATGGAAAAACTTCTTACGATCCTTCGGACGCGCGGTCACTCCGGCTCGTTGGCGTCGCCACCCTGTCGATCGATTGCGTGCCAACAGAGAACGAAAACAACTGCCTCCGGGCGAATCGTATTCCGCCAGCGCGCGACCCAGTCATGGAACCGATTCTGATGATATCGTGGCGACCAAATTCTCGCGGACCGCGCCAACGCTGCTTGACAAGACGCGTGTGCGGGGCCAGCCTGGGTGATGGCGATGGGGTTCGCCATTAATCGCCCTCGGGGCTGATGACTCCTGTCAGGCCATATTGGCAGACGGAGAGTTGCGCCTTGACCACGCGGGACATTGTCCTTCAGATCGCTCAGGTTCTCGCGACACTTTTGCTTGCGCCCTTGCTTCAGGGCGTCATCCTGCAGTTCGAAGAACGGGTGCAGCGAGGCCAAGGGCCCGGCATATTCCAGCCATATCGGGATCTCTGGAAGCTCTTCCACAAGCAGATTGTTGCTCCGGAAACGGCGTCTTGGCTCTACTGGGCGGCGCCGATCGTCGCCTTCACCACGACGCTCACGGTTCCGATTCTCATTCCCGTCCTGACCAACTATCCGCTGCCGCTATCCGGTATGGGCGACATTCTCGGCGGCGGTCTGATCCTGACGCTGGGATCGTTTATGATCACGCTGGCGGGGTTAGACACTCGCAGCGCCTATGGCGGAATCGGATCAAGCCGCGCGGTCATGGTTACGATTTTGGCGGAGCCGACGCTGATCCTCGTCTTCGTCGGAATAACGCTTCTGGCGAAATCGATGCTGCCGTTCGTCGTCAACCATTTGCTGGTGGCCGAGCCGTCGATCTATTGGGGACCGACGCATCTGTTTCTGGTGGCTGCGTTCTTCGTCCTTCTTCTGGCGGAGACCGATCGGCTTCCGATCCATTCCAGCACGCATATCGAGATCTACATGATCGACGAGGCCCGGATCCTCGAATATTCGGGGCCGATGCTCGCGATTTTGAAGTGGGCGTCAATGATGAAGCAATTCATCCTCTATACTATCTTCTGCAATGTCTTGCTGTTTCCCTGGGGCTTGTCCTACAAAGGAACGATCCTTGGCATTGTCGGATCGATCGCCGCGCTCCTGCTCAAGTTCCTCGCGGTCGCTTGTGTGGTCGTCGTTGTCGAGACGGTCCAATCGCGACTTCGATTCTATCGGTATCAAGAGCCGCTAGCTGCCTCCTTCCTGCTCGCGATCCTGGCGATCGTCAGCACGCAGCTGACTTGATCCCCATGTTGGCCGCTCATCTTGCCCCGCTCCCCGCCTCGTTGTTCAGCCTTCTGGCGATTGGCAGCCTGCTCCTGTCGTTCGTGATGCTCGGATCGCGATGGCTGCGGCACTATCTCTTCGCCTTCGCCGCGCAGTCGTGGCTCATCGCCGTTCTGTCAGGAGCCATCGGGTTCTATGGGAACTATGCCGAGCTATACATCGTCGCTATTCTGACGGCGGCATTCCGTGGGATGCTGCTTCCCTACCTGATCTTCCGGATCATTCATCGGCTCGAAGTCAATCGCGAAGTTCACGTCATCTTGCAGGCCAGCTCCAGCCTGGTCATCGGCGCCTTCGCCGTCATCTTCGCGCTAGCCGTGTCCTATCGCATCGGCGCCGACCTCGGCCTCGCCGGCACGATCGTCGTGCTTGCGCTCACGGTCATGCTGTCGATGAAAATGATCGGCTTTTTGATGCTCTCGGTCCGGCACGAAGCGATCAGCCACATCCTCGGTCTCCTTGTGTTGGAGAACGGCGTTTTTCTCGGCGCGCAGATCCTCGTGCCAGGTATGCCGCTACTTATTGAGATCGTTATCCTGTTTGATCTGCTGATCGTTGTCGCGTGCTTCGGCGTCCTGGTCCGATACCTCCTGACCCATGTCGGAACGACGAGTTCACTTCAACTGAAGCGCTTGGTGGGTTGATGGGCGCTATCGGGTCACTCACTCTTGCCATGACTTCGGCGCCCGCTGCGGCGATCGTCCTCATTCTGCTCGTGCCTCGCCCGCGGGCTGCAGAGGCGATCAACCTCGTTGCGAGCGTCATCTCGCTTCTTTCGATAGCGTGCATCGTCATCCTCGCTTCCAACGCGAAATCGCTATTCTGGGGTGGGTACGTGGTCGTCGACGGCCTCGGCGCTTGGACAATTCTGTGTGCCGCCGTCGTCTACTTTCTCGCCTCCGTCTATGCGATCGGTTACATGCGGCTCCTCGGCCAAACGGATCGTCTTCCTAGCTTTTATGCGATGTTCGCAGGATTCGGCCTCACCACGCTGGCCGGACCGCTTATGAACAATGCCGGCCTCTATTGGATCGTGATCGAGCTGACGACGCTGGTCAGCACTTTTCTTGTCGCCTTTGAGCGGGAAGCCACGAGCATCGAAGCCGCCTGGAAATACATCATCGTCGTTTCGGCCGGAATCAGCCTGGCGCTGCTTGGGACCATCCTGTTCTACTGGAGCGGCACATTCGTTCTAGGCCCCACATACGACATGACCTGGGACGCGCTGCGACAGGCCGGGCCGCACCTCAACCCAGCGCTGGTCACCCTTTCATTCCTCCTTGTCCTCATAGGTTTTGGCACAAAGGTCGGTCTCGCGCCGATGCACACCTGGCTGCCAGACGCCCATAGCGAAGGTCCCGCTCCTGTATCAGCGATGTTGTCTGGCGCGCTGCTCAACACTGCGATGGTCGGCATTGTGCGCTATCTGGCGATCGCGGATGCCGCCGGGATCACCGTAGTGGCGCGTGGGACACTTCTGGCGCTCGGCGGCTTCTCACTTTTCATCGCTGCTCTCTTCATTGTCCGCCAGACTGGTATCAAGCGGCTAATGGCCTATTCCAGCGTCGAACACATGGGCGTGATTGCGCTTGGATTCGGGTTCGGCGGTCCGTTCGGAATTGCTGGCGCCCTCTACCACATGCTGAACCATTCACTGAACAAATCGGCCATGTTCTTCGGCGCCGGCAGCATGATGCGCGCCTTCGGCGCCAAGCGAATCCGCAGCATTCGGTCGGTGAACCTACACTATCCAGTCGTTGGAGGGTTATGGCTGGCCGGAGCCGTCGCCATCACTGGCGCTCCGCCGTTCGCGCTGTTTCTAAGCGAGCTGACGATCATTCGGGCGGGTCTTGCCCGGTCCGAACGGTTCCTTGTTGGGGTTATCGCCCTCCTTCTCATAGTCATCTTCATCGGATTTTTGAATCATTTTAGAGGCATGTATTTCGAAGATGGCCACAGCGAGCGAAAGGCTGTTATGCCGCCGATCAGCGCATGGTGTGTCGCGCCGATGTGGCTCGCGATCGTGCCGCTGTTCATCATGGGCCTATGGTGGCCGCAGGCTTTGTGGGACCATTTTCTTGAAATTGCCGGCTCGCTTGCCACCGCCCCGCCGACGGGAACATCGCCATGAACGGCGCCCGGCTAAGACCTGTCGCCGCCGAGAACCTCGCGAGCGATGCGCAAAAGCTCCGGGACGCCGGCGGGCGCATCCGGTTCGCTTACGCCTGGTCGCCGAACAGCGATGAGGTCGAGGTGCGCTACCTCGTGGCCGCGCCGAACCGCCGCGATTTCGAAATGTGGACGCTAAAAGCAGCGCCCGGCGTTCCAAGTCTCGCGCGAATCTGGCCGACGCTCGGCTGGTACGAACGGGAGATGATGGATCTCAACGGCGTTCAGTTCACCGATCATCCTGAGCCCTACCCACTGGTGCTTCGCCATGGGAGTCCCACCCAGATTAACGGACACGATATCGCTGACTCCCTGCCGTCGACTGGCAGGCTCGACTTGCCGGCGATCGACGCAACGGACGTTCAGCAACTTCCCTTCGGCCCCATTCGCGCCGACGTGCTGGAATTCGGCGGAGTTCACGTTCTTCTATGTCGGCGAACACATCATCCACTACCAGCCGAGTCTCTTCTTCAAACACCGCGGTATGGAGAAGCGTTTCGAAGGATGCCAGCCCGATCAGGGGGTCGTTGTCGCCGAGCGCGTTTCGGGAGTGGGCACGGTCGCTCACGCGCTCGCTTATTGCGAGGCCGTCGAAAGTGCGGCAGGCTGCGAAGCGCCCGTTCGCGCCAGAGCGCTCCGCGTTCTGCTCGCCGAGCTCGAACGGCTCTACAATCACCTCCACTATCTCGGACATCTGTGCCACACGACGACGCTCAAGGTCGGCGAGGCGCAAGGCAAGTTTCTCGAGGAAAAGGCTAAGCAGATCAACGCCCGGCTCACAGGAAGCCGATTCCTTCGCAGCACGCTCGCTCCCGGCGGGATGCGACGAGATCTCGCGCCGGGGACGTGGCTCAGCGAAGCGCTCGAGGCCCTTCGGGTGGAATTCGCCGCCTACGTCGCGCGGCTCGAGGCCTCGGAAAGCCATCTCGATCGCCTCATCACGACGGGTCCGCTTTCGCGCCGGGTCGCCTTCGACGAGGGCGCGACCGGACCGGTCGAGCGCGCCTCCGGCATCGATCGCGATCTGCGGCGCGAACATCCCTATGCGCACTACGCGGAACTCCCTCTCACAGTGCCAACACTGACAGAAGGAGACGCCTACGCCCGTGAGCGAGTTCGGATCTCTGAAGTCGAATCCGCCTTCGTTCTCTGCCAGCGCGTCCTGCTCCTCCTGGAACCCGGCGAAGTCCGCGTCGAGTGTGTTCCGCCGCCCTTATCCGAGGGTTTGGGATGGGCTGAGAGCCCGCGCGGCGCGCTGTTCTACGCCATTCATGTGGGAGCCGACGGGAAGTTGGCGCGAGTCAAAATCAAGTCGCCGTCATTCTCGAATTGGAAGGTCTTCCCGTTCACCGTGCACGATTCGAACATGATGGACTACGCGATCAATGAAGCAAGCTTCGGTCTCACCGTGGCCGGCTGCGACCGTTAGGAGGCGTCCTTGGCGTTGTGGACCCTGTTTGGGCTGACAAGTGGGAAAGCGACGACGCCGTGGCCCGCGAACGACGGATCGGATGGTCAGGACGGCGTGCTCGGCATGCCGCGCTACAATCCCGAAGCCTGCCGGGAGGGGTGCGGGGAGTGCGCGGCGGTCTGTCCAACGCAGGCGATCGAAGCCCGGGACAACGGCCTCTTCGTCGATTACGGACGATGCGTCGTTTGCCAGCTCTGCACCGAAGCATGCCCAACGGGCGCGATGGAGCCTTCCAACGATTGGGCCTTCGGCGTCCGTGACCGGGCGGATCTTGTGTGGTCGAACGATGCGTCCCGATCGGCAGCTGTACAACCATCCACCCAAGGCGCATTTCACCGCAGCCTCCACATCCGTCACGTCGACGCCGGTTCCTGCAACGGCTGCGAGTCCGAGCTGCAAGGCCTCGACAACCCGTTCTACAATCTCCATCGCTTCGGAATCTTCTTCACGCCGTCGCCCCGCTTCGCCGATCTCCTTCTCGTAACAGGACCGGTGACGCACGCGATGCTCGAGCCCCTCAAGGCGGCCTACGCCGCCATGCCAGAACCGCGCTGGGTGATGGCGGTCGGAACTTGCGCTGTCTCAGGCGGAATACCCGTCGGTGGTTACGCCTGCGGGGCAGGCCTCGAGGGCGTTCTTCCTGTTGACGTCTACCTCCCGGGATGTCCCCCGAACCCGGCTGCGATTATCGAAGCTCTTCTGATGTTCCTCGGTCGCGCTCCACAACGAGTGAGGGGAGGACATGTTGCTGGTTGATCAGCTTCTCATTCTGTCGGCCCTGCTTTGGGTGATCGCCGCGATTGCCGCGTTGTGCCGGTGGACCGCCTTGAGCCGTGTACTCCTGGTGGCCGGGGCTCTCAGCGGTATCGCCGCGGCGGTTTTCGAGCTCCCGGATCAGACGCGCACCATCGTGCTTCCCATTCGGCTTGCAGGCGAGGCAGTCACATTTCGGTTGGAGCCTGATGCGCTTTGGCTGATGGGCTTCGGTCTGGCGCCGGCGCCATTCGCGTGCGCGCTCATGTCTCCTTCAAAGGTGGGAAGGGGCGGCTGGCTGTTCGGCGCGGCTTTGAGTTTGATCGGCGCGCTCGGCGTGTTTGGTCTTCAGAACGGGGCCGCCTTGCTGGTCGCGTGGGAGATTATGAGCTTGGGCGGCGCCGTTATGATCCTGTCGGAGCGACTCGAAGCGTTCCGGGGGCGAACCATTTTGTTCATGCTTGCCCTTCTCGAGGTCGGCTCGGTCGCGCTCCTCCTCTCCGTCGCAATCCTTGGACTTCGAGGCGGGGTCGCTCGACTTCGCCCAGTTTGTCGCCCGCGCGCCTTTTCTGTCCACCGCCACGGAGGCGGGCGTCGGCCTCCTCCTTCTCGTAGGTTTCGGCGCGAAACTGGGCCTGCTCCCGTTCTACGAATGGTTTCCTGGCGCCTACGGCTCAGGGAGCGGCGCTTCCGGGGCAATCTTCTCGGGGGTGGTCTTAAACGCTGCTTTCTTCGGGTTGGCGCGCGGGCTGATGAACTGGCTCCCCGCCGCCCCGGACAACGCGTTCCAGCTGCTCTCGGTCATCGTCATCGTGATCGCCACCATAAGCGCCATTCTGACCATCCTCTACGCGTTCCAACAAGACGACTGGCGGCGGCTGCTGAGCCTCTCGTCGGCCGAGAACGCGTCGGTCGCCGTTGTCGTCCTCGGCGCGGCGATGCTCTTCCGTAGCTACGGGCTTCAAGAGCTGGCTGGTCTTGCATGGACGGTCGCGCTGCTCCATCTCGCTGGGCACGCGCTGGCAAAGGGGACGCTGTTCCTGACGGCGGACGGGATACGCCATTCGTCGGGAGCCTACGCTATCAGAGCGAGCGGCGCTGACTGGGTGTTCGGCGTTGGGTCCCTCGTTGCAGCCATGAGCCTGGCTGCCATGCCCCCGACAGCTGGCTTCGTCAGCGAATGGTTCGTTTTCCAGTCGGTTTTTCAGGGCTTCCATCTTCCGAACCTCGGCGGCCGGCTGGTTCTAGCGCTTGCCGGCGCAGGTTTGGCGCTGACGGTTGCGGTCGCATTCGCGACCTTCGTGAAGGTAATCGGCATCAGCGTCCTGGGGCGTGAGAAAACTCATCGAGCCCGAATCCCGCGATTCTATTCCGTCACCGTGGGCTTCCTTAGCCTCGCGGTGCTGGCGCTCGGCGCGGGCATGCCCGTCTGGCTGTCGGCCTTCGACGTCGCCACGCAGGCTCATTTCGGCTCCGCCGTGTCGCGCGAAATGCACAGCGGATTGCTGTTAGTTCCGCTCACCGCGAAGTTCGCTTTCATCTCGCCCTCGCTTCTCGTCATCGTGATGCCGCTTCTTGGCCTCGTGCCCCTCGGGCTCATTCTCGCAAGCCGCCGGTTTCCCGTTCGCCGAACTCGTGTCTGGTATGGAGGATTGTCCGCGGACCCGACGCGCGCCTCGACAACGGCGCTGACATTCTCGAATGCAATGCGCACCTTCTACAGCTTCGTCTACCGTCCGACCGCGGACACTGAACGGGACGCGGACGTCGGCGGTTACTTCGTTAAGAAACTCGTCTTCGAACACGATGTCGCTCCCATCTTCGGGCCTCTCGTGTTTCAACCCGCGGAAAGGATCGTCGACGCCGTCGCGAGCAAACTGCGGCTTCTGCAATCGGGCTATCTGAATATTTATCTCGGACTAATCGGGCTGCTTCTCCTGCTCGTCCTCGGACTGACATTGGTATAACCAACGGAGACGAGACGCCGCCATGTGGACTTATGTCGCCATTGCGATCGGCGGCGCCCTCGGATGCTGGGCGCGTTTCGCGCAAACGAATTTAGTTCAGGCGGTCTATGGTCGCGATTTTCCATTCGCGACGATGAGCATCAACGTCATCGGAAGTTTCCTCATGGGCTTCCTGTTCATCGAAACTCTGGAACGCCTCACTCTCTCGCCAGCTCTGCGCACGGGGATCCTGACCGGCGTTCTGGGTGGCTACACGACCTTTTCTACCTTCGAGATGGAAACTCTGCTCCTTGCCGAGGGCGGAGAGCTCCTTAAGGCGGTGCTGTACGTGGTCCTGTCCGTTGTTCTCGGATTCACGGCGGCGTTCGGAGGCGCGTACATCGCTCGAAATTTGTAAGCTGGAGCAACCGATGGGGAACGAAATCCTCGTTGTGCGGATCTATCTGAGCGAGGCAGACCATGGACGTCGCAAAACCTTGATGCAAGAAATCCTGACGCTTTTGCAGAGCCAGCACGCCGTTCAGGGAGTGACTGTCTTCAGAGGCATCGCCGGGTTCGGCGCAAGTGGCGAGATTCGCGCGGATGATATTCTTCGGCTCAATGTCGATCTGCCCTTGGTAATCGAGTTCTTTGACGAGCCGAAGGTCGCTGAAGCGGCGATCCATTTGCTAGACAACTTGGTGCCCGGAGGACACATCGTATCCTGGCCAGCCAGACGTTATGGCGCTACCGCCCTACCCCCGAAGCGACGCTGAGCTAGGCTTGTCGTGCGGAGGAAACCTCGTGCGAAAGCGCGACAGTACTCGATTGAGCCACTCCGAGATGCAAGCGATTCCCAGCCTCGCTCTCTCGCACGGCCAAACCCTGAGGCTGCTTTCCGAGCTCGGTTGCCGTGAGGGTGTCAGCAGGTCGACATCTCAAGTCGCTCCGAAAACTCGGCGTGCCGTTCGAGTATGGCAAGGGGCAGGGCCGACACCCTGTTACTTACGAGTTCGAAAAGTTGATGGAGCTTTCCATTGCCTTGCTGCTACGCGTCTACTGGACGCTGCCGGAAGCCATTATCGCAGGACTTCGCGGGCGTTCGCGTTCTTCAAGGTCGCCTGCACGCGCGGCATCTACGACAATCTATGGACGTCTCCCGCGCAAGGCGATTTGTTGGCGTGGGCGGCTGGAATGCACGAATTTATCCGGCCTGTCGCGGGACGATTGTGCGCCCCTGGCCTTGATGGGAGTCCGCTGCTTCTGGCCTCATAACATGATCGGCCGCGAAGGCCTTGTCGTAGATCAGGCTTAGAAGTTTGCGGTCCTTGCCGACGCGCCATCAAATATCACCTCGCATTCGAAACAGCTTCGCTTCCGCACTAACGCGGTGAATCATGCGAGGGCCACATAATCCTCCTTACGCGTCAGCACGGCCCAGGCGATCCTCGCCGTCTTGTTGGCGAGCGCCACGATCGCCCGATTAAAGCCTCGCCTCGCCGCAAGCCCTTTCAACCACTGGGAACGACGATCGTCGTGTTTCGTCAATCGAAACATAACGGCGCGGGCGCCATGGATCATCTGACGTCGGAGATAGTGATTGGCGCGTCGGCCAATTCCGCCGAGACGAGGTTTGCCTCCCCGTCGTATATTGACGGGGTACGAGGCCAATCCACGCCGCCAGTTCACGCCCGGAGCGGAAATGGCGACCGTCATCAACCGCGGCGACCAGCGCCGTTGCGATCACGGGGCCGACGCCCGGCAGCTTCGAGAGCCGCCGACAAGCTTCATTCGTCCTGCAAAGCCTCGAGAGCTGCTGATCCAGCTTGTCGAGCCGGAGATCGAGAGCCCGGAGTTCGTCGAGCAGGTCGCCGAAGAGCTCGCGCGTGAGGTCGGAAAGCTCAGCGCCTGCGATCGCGTCGGCCGCTTGCGCAAGAAAGCGCCACGCTCCTTGGGCTAAGGTGACGCCATATTCGCCGAGAAGCCCTCGCATGTGATTGATGAGCGCGGTTCGAGCGCAGACAACACGCTCCCGTGCCCGATGGAGCGATTGCAGATCCTGTTGCTCAATAGATTTGACCGGCACGAAGCGCATCGTGGGACGCAAAGCGGCTTCGTAAATCCCCTCTGCGTGGGCAGCATCATTCTTCGATCGCTTGACAGAAGGCTTCACAAAACGAGGATTGATCAGCAAGACCTGGCGGCCATCGGCGAGAAAATGTCGACCCCAATAGTGAGCGCTGGCGCAAGCTTCCATCGCGATGATCATGAGCGCCAGTTTCCCGATCGTCTCGAGCAATCTACCGCGGCTCACCTTGCGCGAAATGACCACGCCATCGCTGTCGATGCCGTGACAATGAAGCGAGCGCTTCCCGAGATCGATGGCGATTAATTTAAGCGGCATGCTTTCCTCCTTTGTGTCCAGCGAGGCTGGCAGGAAAGCGGGAGACGTCCATCCCATAATATGCGAACCGCGGTCGACAAGATCGGCCGCGGCAAGGAGCGGCAATACAATCGCCGCTTCCTCCAGATGTGCTCGGACCATCTCGTCGAGCCCGTCGCGTGCACGCCGGCGTCAAGCTTGCGCAGACTGCGTAAACTTGTCGGCGTCAGGCTGGGAGAAAGGCCAGGTGGAGAACCGGGTCGCTCTTGTTCGTGAGCGCTTCTTCACCCCACGGCTGCGCTTCAAGACGTACGATGACTTGACCTGGCTCATGGACAGGTGCATCGCCTACGCCAGGGCCCACCCGCACCCCGAAAGCCCCAAGCAGACCGTATGGGAGGTCTTCGAGGGAAAAGCGGCCCAAGCTCATCGCCTATCGCGGTCGCTTCGACGGGCTCCATGCGTAACAAGCCTCGGTGTCGAAGACGTGCCTGGTAGGTCTTCGACAACAACAAATACTCGGTGAGCGCCAGCGCAGTCGGTCGTCCAATTGAGGTCCATGCCTACGCCGATCGCATCGTCGTCCGTCAGGATGGGCGTATCGTCGCAGAGCATCCCCGCAACTACGGTCGCAGCGAGACAGTCTACGATCCCTGGCACTATGTTCCGGTCCTGGCCCGCAAGCCTGGAGCCCTGCGGAACGGCGCTCCGTTCAAGATTGGGTGCTGCCGGCGGCGCTCGAGCGGGTTCGACGCAAGCTCGCCGGTTCCGAGGATGGCGACCGCCAGACGGTCGCCATCCCGGCCACCGTGTTCACCGATGGATTGCCGGCGGTGGAAGCCGCCTGCGCTCAGGCGATGTCAGAGGGCGTCCATTCGTCCGACGTGATCCTCAACATCCTCGCGCGCCAACGCGATCCTGGACCTGTTGCGCCAAGTAGCGTGCTGAAGGTTCTGCAAAATCGCTGAGAGCGAGAGGCGGTCATGGCAGGCTGGTGATGTCGAAGTCACCTGATTCTCTTGGGAGAATTGCCGCCATGACCAAGGTCCAAGCTAAAACCGCGATTGCCGCCGTCAATGATCTGTTCTCGACGAGCCCTGACGGGCTGCGCGAGATCGTGCGCGCGGTGATGCAGGAGATGCTGGAAGCCGAAATGACGGATGCGCTCGGGGCGGAAAAGGGCGAGCGCACCGCCGCGCGGCTCGGCTACCGCTCCGGCTACTACACCCGAACGCTCGTCACCCGGGTGGGCAAGCTCGAGTTGCGCGTGCCGCAGGATCGGGACGGACAGTTCTCGACCGAGCTCTTCGAGCGCTATCAGCGCTCCGAACAGGCGCTGGTGGCGACGCTGGCCGAGATGTACGTGCAAGGCGTCTCGAGCCGGAAGGTGAAGGCGATCACCGAGGAACTGTGCGGCCACGCTTTCTCGGCCTCCGCCGTCTCCGCCATCAACAAGCGCCTGGACGGGAGCCTCGACGCCTTTGCCAAGCGCCCCCTCGCCGAGCCTTTCCCTTACCTCATCCTCGACGCCCGTTATGAGAAGGTGCGCGAGGGCGGCGTGGTCACGAGCCAGGCCGTGCTGATCGCGGTCGGAATCGACTGGGACGGGCGACGCCAGATCCTGGCCGTCGAAATGGCCAACCGCGAAAGCGGCTCGTCCTGGAAGGACTTCCTGCTCGGACTGCGCCGGCGCGGCCTCGACGGCGTCGAGTTCGTCGTCGCCGACGATCACGCAGGCCTTCGCGCCGCCATCCGCGAGGTCCTCCCGGAGGCGGCCGTCCAGCGATGCTACGTGCACTTCCTCCGCAACGCCCTCGATCATCTGCCACGCAAGGCCGACGACGACTGCCTGCAGGAGCTGCGCTGGCTTTATGACCGGCGGAATGTCGAGGAGGCCCGCCGCGATCTTTCCGCCTGGATCGCCAAATGGGGCGCCCGTTATCAAAAGCTCGTCGATGGGGTCGAGGAAACAATCGAGGACACCTTCACCTTCTACAGGCTGCCGCGCCAGCACCATAAGCATCTCAAGAGCACCAACATGCTTGAACACAAGAAAACCCACCTCCGAAAAGCCGCCTAGCCCAGCTAGATCGTGACCGCCTATTGCAGAACTTGACGCACTCAATCTTGCGCCATCTTCACCCCAGATGTGCTGAGGCTCCGACATGCACCGGTCGCTGACTGCGCGAGATGCGACCAGCTCAGGAGGGCAAGCTGTTCGAGACGGTGGTCGCGCGCTGCATCAAGGAAGGGGTTGTCAGGGGCGAAACGTTCGCAGTCGACGCCAGCATGATCGTGGCCGACGCCTATCGCGGGCGCGGCGTGGCGAAGGTTGAGGACCTCGATCCGACGTCCAGCCGCGCGGTCGCCGAATATCTTCCGGTTTTGGACGATGCGGCCGTCGGCGAGGCGACGCCGGTCGAGCCGAGGTCGATCTCACCGACCGATCCGGCGGCCCGTTATACGGCTGCGATCGCCACGCCGGCAGTCTATGCCTATTCCGACAACTATCTCGTGGACCTGAAGAACGCAGTGATTGCGGACGTCGAGGCGACGACGGCCATTCGGCAGGCGGAGGTTGGAGCCACCAAGACAATGATCGACCGCACCGTCGAACAGTTCGATGTCGCCCCGTCACGCCTCGTCGCAGACGCAGGCTGCGGCTCCGCCGAGATGCTCGGTTGGCTGGACGAGCGCGGGATCGAGCCGCATGTGAGAGTGTTCGACAAGTCCGAGCGCGCCGACGGGACCTTTTCCCGCACTGACTTCGCCTTCGATCCAGAGCGCAACCGCTATGTTTGCCCCGCCGGCAAAGAGCTCAAGAATTACCATCGCTCCTTCTCGAAACCGCGGGTCGGGGTGACGAAAGAAGGCACGATGATCGACTTCGCGCGCAAGCACGACTGCGACGCCTGCGCGCTCAAGCCAAAATGCTGCCCGAACCTGCGCGCGCGCAAAATCGCGCGCTCCGTTCATGAAGCCGCTCGCGACAAGGCGCGCGCAATCGCCAAGACCGAGGCCTATGTCGTCTCACGCCGGGAGCGAGAGAAGGTCAGATGCTCTTCGCTCACCTGAAGCGCATCCTCGGGCTCGGTAAGCTGCGCCTGCGCGGGCCGAGCGGAGGGAAAGACGAGTTCCTGTTAGCGGCCACCGCCCAAAATCTGCGGAAACTGGCGAAGCTCATCCCGCTTCCAGCACCAATCTTCGCCACATAGGCCGAAGGGGCCCATCGCGCCCGCCCCGATCGTCGTCGCAACCGTCATTCGCCTTCGCTGGCAGGCGGGTTCTTCAACGATATCCGCCTAGAGGAGACGTTGGCGGATTTCGTTCGCCTCGCTGCCCGAGCAACTCGGCGCGGCAGCAATTATTCTCGGCGAACAGACGCGGCTGCTCCCTTAGACGTGAGTATCCAAAGGGCACGGAAAGTGCTACGGATGCTACAGGTTCGTCGTGCATTTGTTCGAAGGAAAGTATTGGAGGAACTCTGCTATGCCGCAAGTGAAGCGTGCTTCGAAGCGGAAGCGTCCAAGCAAAGCTCTATCCGTGCTCGGA
The DNA here is from genome assembly GCA_963813555.1 of uncultured Alphaproteobacteria bacterium. GTDB lineage: Bacteria > Pseudomonadota > Alphaproteobacteria > Rhizobiales > Beijerinckiaceae > Roseiarcus. The sequence goes on from CAWEZX010000008.1 coordinate 216,665, forward strand.
ATCGCCGGTGTGTCTTTGGTGGCGTCGACCGGCGGATCGCCAGCGGATATGCCGTCGGCTTTTGCAGCGCCGACTGCCGGCTCGGTAGCCGATATGCTCTGGCAGAATGCGGCGTCGTTTCGGGTCCCCACTCTCGATGAAGAGGAAATCTCTGACGTCAGCCTGGCGACGTTCCATCTCTTCGACAATGAAAACCCCGGAAACTCCGGGTCAGGCATACAACTTGCTGCTTTCCATGGAGGCTGCGGCTGCGGACACGGCGGCGGTGGCTGCAGAGGCTGCGGCGGCGGCTTTCGAGGCTGTGGACACGGAGGCTTCGGAGGCTGCAGAGGCTGCCGCGTGGGAGGCTGCAGAGGCTGCCGAGTGGGCGGCTGCGGCGGTTGCGGCTGTGGTGGTGGCTGGGGAGGCTGCGGCGGCTGCGGCTGGGGCTGGGGCGGCGGCGGCTGCTGCTTGTCGTGGGGGGGTTGCTTACTCTGCTAGACTGGAGCGCCTTGCGATTGCGTTGAGAGACGCAAGTCGCCATACCCGGGTTTCACCAGGTTCGACCCGGCCAAGGAACTGGTTTGCAGCGCTTCCCAGGTGATGCGCGCGTCCGGCGCGCCAAGAGCGGCCGAGTGGGTGGCGAACTTATCGAGAAACGCTAGCGCGCGAGCTTGACGAGAGCCCTGGCAGCCGGACATACGGCTTGCAGTGGCCTCCGGAGCTGCAGCGAAGGTGTGCGTACCGACCTCATGACAGGCGATCTCGGAAACAAGCTTACACAGCATAACGGCAAAGACGTTCCGCGGTTCGCGCCGAATTTCACCGTCTATGTGCTACCCCCCGATGTCGTGTGCCTCTATTCCGAGGACCGGAAGTTCTTGCTTCACGGCGAGCTCTATTGTGCGCTCGCCTCCGCGATAGGAAAGGGTGAAAAGAGCTTTCGGGAGCTCGTTCGTGACCTGGAGCGGGATTTTCCATCAGCCAAAATTCATGAGGCCCTGAAGCGGCTGGTCGACCGCCGTTATATCCTTCCGGCATCCAGCGCTTCGAACGGCGTCGCAGCCGCCTACTGGGCGAGCCTCGGCCTATCGCCGGAGGCCGCGCAGCAAAATCTCCAGAAATACCGTGTGCGTATTCAATCAATCGACGTGCAAGGGGAAGCGGAACTCGGGACCGCCCTGAGCGGGCTGGGCGTTCGCGTCGTCAAGCGCTCCCCCAACCTGACGGTCACGTTGGTGAACGATTATCTCGAAGGTCGATTGGCCGAATTGAACCAGCAGCATTTGTCGGATGGCGCCCCGTGGTTGCTCGTCCAACCCTCCGGCATTTTCCCCCTGGTGGGCCCGGTGTTCAGACCGGGGCAGAGCGCCTGCTGGACGTGTCTTGCCGAGCGAATGAAGAGAAACCGGGAGATCAAGGCGCTTCTCGACCGCAGAGACGCCCGCTGCGTCGCCGTTTCGCCTCTGGCTCAACAGACTGTCGGACAGACTGCCATCCAACTGGCGGCCGTCGAGGTCGCGAAAGCGATCGCCACCGATTTTCGCACGCAATTGAGCGATCACATCATCAGCCTCGACCTGTTGGGCTCGACCATTGTCAAGCATCATGTGGCGGTCCGCCCCCAATGTCCGAGCTGCGGCCGCAAGAAACTGCGCGATCCTCGGCGTGCGCCGGCGCCGGTCGAGCTTGGCGCGGGCGGCAAAGTCGTCATGACGAGCGGCGGGTATCGCAGCGTTTCGTCGTCGGCCACGGTTGCTCGTTTCCGCAGGCACGTGAGCCCGCTCACCGGCGTTGTCTCACGTCTCGAGCGGATCCAAGCCGATTTGCCCTTGAACACCAACTACTATGCCACGCACAATTTTTCAGGGCCGGCGGAGACAGTCCATGAGCTTAGGTCGGGGCTGGGCGGTGGCAGCTTCGGCAAGGGCAGCACTGCCGAACAGGGTGAGGCCAGCGCGCTCATGGAGGCGATCGAGCGCTATTCCGGGATTTTTCAGGACGACGAGATCCGAGCAAAGCGGCGGTTTGCCGATTTCCCGTCAGATGAGGCCATTCCTCCAAACGAAGTCCTGCTGTTCAGCGACGCGCAATTGCGGCGGGGCTCGGCGCCGACGCCCGGCTCGGGCGGCCAGGAAGCGATCCCCGCGCTCTTCGACCAATCGGCGAGGATCGAATGGTCGCCGGTCTGGTCTTTGCGCGACGCGCGCTTCAAGTATCTTCCGACCAGCCTGTTGTATTTTTTTTACCGGGGCGGCGCCGCCTTCGCAGCCGATTCCAACGGCTGCGCAGCCGGCAACACGCTCGAGGAGGCGATCGTCCAGGGATTTCTCGAGCTGGTCGAAAGGGATGCATACGCGATCTGGTGGTACAACCGACTGCAGCGGCCGGAACTCGACCTGGGTCAGTTCGATGATTCCTATGTTCGCGATCTGCAAAAGCAGCTGGCCCAAACCGGCCGCCGGCTTTGGGTGCTCGACGTGACCAGCGATCTCGGGATCCCCACGTTTGTCGCGGTCACGCACTGGATGCAAAACGGGCGGGAGAATATTGAGTTCGGTTCGGGCGCGCATTTCGATGCGCGGATCGCCTTGTTGCGGGCGCTGACGGAGCTGAATCAATTTCTATCCCTGGGTCTCATGGGCGGCGGGACGGGGGAAAAACCAAGCCTTGACGGAACCGCTCCTTTACGCCTGCGGGACCATCCCTATTTGACCCCGAGCGGCCATCCCATGGTCCAACCGGAGTTCGGCTCGAAGTTTGGCCATCTCGACACGCGCGAACAGGTGACGGCCTGCGTCTCCCTTGCGAAGAAAGCGGGCCTCGATTTCCTCGTCCTCGATCAGACGCGTCCCGACATCGAGGCGCCGGTCGTCCGAGTGATCGTTCCGGGATTGCGTCATTTCTATCGACGCTTCGCGCGCGGCCGGCTTTACGATGTGCCGGTAAAGCTCGGATTGCGTGACCGGTCCCTGGAGGAAAACGAGCTCAATCCGATTCACCCCCATACCTAAAGGCGATTCCGGCTTGCCCGTTCCCGCACCAAAGAGCGTGCGACCGGCCGCGCCGATAAAAGCCTACGCTCGGCTCCGCCCACACTTCAGGCTCGAAGCACAGACGAATGGAGAAATCCTCGCCTGCTTCGATAGCCATTCGGTCGGCTTGGGAACGTTCAGCGCTGTCGCTGCGGACCGCGCGAAGGAACTGCGCACAGGGCTGCCGCTCAGCTCGATGTCGTCCGTTCGCCGGAATATCGACAAAGAGATTGGTCTCCTGCTCCGGCGATTGGCTGGGCACGGTCTATTGGAGTATCGCCTCGGGCGCTCGCGCGACAGCGCGGACCTGGTCGTCATCGAACCCCAGGTTGCCGATTATTGGCCGCAAACGGCGCAACTCGGCAATGCCGAGGCCCTCGTCCTGTCGCGGTTCGCGTTCATGCGACGGCGCGGCGCCGACATGGTGCTGGAGTCGCCGCGCGCCGGGGCGTTATTCAAAATCTGCAATCCGAAGATTGCGGCGATCATCGCCATGCTCACTACCCCACAGCAAATCAAACAGCTGCGTCAGCAGGAAGGTTTTCCGGGGGTCGAGCTTCTCGCGCTGCTCCTCGATTGCCAAATCCTCTTCAAGGTCGGAGCTGCCGGCGAAAGTGGGCTTCGAGTGGCCGAGGGCGATCACAGCCTCGTTCTTTGGGACTTTCATGATCTTCTATTCCACACGCGCAGCACGAAAGGTCGGCACGGCAATCCACTTGGGGGAGTTTATCCGTATGTCGGCAGCATTTCTCCGCTGCCAGCCGTGCGGCCCAGCTGGCCTGGAAAGACGGTCGATCTGCGCAAGATCTCGGCAGCGCATCCGGAGGCGACCTCGCCAGTCGCAAGGCTCCTGCGAGAACGCCATTCGACACGCAGCTTTGACGGCCAGCGACCGATCACGCTCGCCGAGCTTTCGCAGTTTCTTGACGGGACCGCGCGCGTCCTGTCGAGATCGAACATGAAGGTCGACCTCGACGATGGCGATCACACCGTCCGGCCGTATCCGTCGGCGGGCGCTGCTTACGAGCTCGAGCTCTATCTGGCCGTCAACCTATGCGAAGGACTTGCACGCGGCTTCTACCATTACGACGCCGGCGCCCACGTGCTGGCGCCGATCGGCGTCCCCGCGAATGAGCTCGAAGCGTTGTTGGCGGAAGCTGAATACACAATGGGCGCCCCCGCTGCGCCCCAGATCTTGATCACGATCGCCGCGCGCTTTGGCCGGATTTCGTGGAAGTATAGCTCGATCGCCTATGCGCTCATTCTGAAGGACGTCGGTGTATTAACGCAAACCCTCTACTTGATGGCGACCGACATGAGGCTCGGCGGATGTGCGATTGGGATCACGAATATCGATCTGTTCGCAAAGATGACGGGAGTCGCATTCCACGTCGAGGGACCAGTGGGTCAATTTGCGATCGGTCGCAGCGCGAAATCGGAAGCTTCCGACTGACAATCGCACCGCCTCGGCGTGGCTGTGCAACGGCCACGCAACTGGCGATGGCGCGGCCAAAGTCGGCGGGGCAATAGCAAAATCCGCCATTCCCGAGCTTATCAAGACCTTCGGCGGCTCAGCGCATCGGCGAGTCGCGCGATGTGGCGCGCTCGAAATATACGACAGCTTTGCGAATGCGCCTATCAAGCAGCGCGAATACGGCGCCCTGGGGGTCGGTGCAATGGACGATCCAAGCGCCGCCTGGCGCTGCAATCGGGCCATACAGGATTTGGCCGCCGCCGGCTTCCACGCGCTTCGCCGCCGCCTGGACGTCGTCGATGTTGAAATAGTAGAGCCAGAAGGGAAGCGGCAATGTCGCAGGCTTGGTGAACATGCCGCCGATTGTCTTCCCTCCGGCGGAGAACCCCTGATACGTGCCCATCACGCCGGTATGGCTGTCGGCTTTTTGCCAGCCAAATAGCTCGGCGTAGAAAGCTAACGCCTTCTCCCAGTCGGTGGCAAGCAACTCATGCCAGCCCACGCGCCCCGGTGCGCCTAGCTCGGCGGATTGCGCCTGGTTGATTTTCTGCCCCTTGATCAACGCAAGCGTCGCCATTTGCGAGTCGGCGACGACCGAAAAGCGGCTGACGCTGGGGACGTCCGTCGGTGGAATGTATACCGCTCCGCCAAGCTGCTTTATCCGGTCGACGGCGCCGTCCACGTCGTCGACTCCGACATATCCGATCCAGTGCGGGGTCACACCCGTTCTTCTCGCGTCCTCCGGCGCGTTCATCAGTCCGGTGACGGGGGAATTTCCAATGGTAAATAGCCTATAGGCCAAGCCGGGCGCCGAGGCGTCCCGCGTGCCCCAGCCCACGACATCGGCGTAGAAGGCCTTGGCGCTTTCCATGTCTGTCGTCATCAACTCGTACCAGACGAAACGGCCATGAGAACCGACCAAGTCTGCTTCTCCCTTCGAGCCGAAAAGAAGTCGCGGCGACCGCATTTGAGGCGAGCTAGGGTAAGACGTAATTAACATCTTTTGTTTCAAAAGCTTGCTCATTGTGGCGGAAACACTCTTGCCAAGCCGCCCGGATGGAGGCGGCAGCCCTCGCCTGAAGTGGCCCCGCGCAGCGGGACCGTTTTTGGCGGCGGCTAAGTTGGAAGTGCGTCTGCTGGTTGTCCTTTATCAAGCCGCCAAGGGTTCTGTCTGCTGCTGTTTCTGATCCGCCTGTGGGCAGTGGTCAACGCGTTTGCGTTGTCCACATGTCCATAGGCCCGGGCGGCGCGCCGTCACGCCAGACGGCCATCGGCGCGCGATAGCCGAGCGCCTGATGAAGGCGGCGCTCGTTTTAGAAAATGATCCAATCGCTGATGCCGGCTTTCGCCTCGCGACCGTCGGCGTAGCCTTTGAGATAGACGTCCTCGTATTTCAGCGAGCGCCAGACGCGTTCGATGAACACGTTGTCCATCCAGCGGCCGCGTCCGTCCATCGAGATGCGCACGTCAGCCTCGATCGGCACGCCGGTGACATCCGCGCTGGTGAACTGGCTGCCCTGGACGCCCTTCTGTTTGTCAAGCGGCGATTCGGGTGGCGTTGATTTCCTTGCGGCGCTGCGTGATGAGGGTGAAGACCTCTCTGGCGAGGTAGCGCTTCAGGGCTCGAATGGCGTCGAGCTTGGAATGTCCTTCGGCGAGTCGGCGAGCGACGTAGTCCTTGGTTCTCTGGTCGGTCCGCAAGCGTCCGATGGCGATGATGTGTAGCGCGCTATTGGCGGCGCGATCTCCGCCGCGGTTGAGCCGATGCCGGACGGTCTTTCCCGACGACGCCGGAACCGGACTGACGCCGCACAACGATGCGAAGCTGGCCTCTGACCTCAATCTTTCTGGATTGTCGCCGGCCGTAAGGAGAAGCTGCGCAGCGCCAATGTGGCCAATCGAATTGCGGGCGACGAGGTTCGGCGCCAGCTCGTCGACGATGGCGGCGATCATCACATCGAGATCTGCGATCTCATCATGCAGCTCGAGGTAACGGCGGGCCAGCGACTTGAGGCCGATGCGATAGGCGGAATCCAAGTCGCGATAAGCGGTAAGATCGGGTCGCCAGGAGGCCAGCGTGCGGACGAGCTGCATGCGGGTCAGGCTGCGCAGTTGATCGCGCAGGCCATCAGGGGCGCAGACGATGGTGTTGTGGATCATCTGCAGGGCGACACGCCTGGCGCTCACCGCGGTCTTCCGGCAAGCCATCAGAACCCGCAGGGATTCGATCATGCCGTCCCGGCTTCGCGGCGTCACGGTCCGCTGACCTGCAAAGGCGGCATGGGCGGCGTTCTGGGCGTCGAGATCGTCGTTCTTGCCGCGTCGACGCCGATCCTGCTTGTCGGGGGTCGTGACTTCGAGGACCGCGACCTTTGCCTGCTGCATGAAGCGCAGGAGCCCTGCGCCGTAGCTGCCGGTCGAACTCTACGCCGACGCGTTGCAACTCACCGAAGGAGCGCATCCAGGCGAGCATCTGGCGATAGCCTTGCCGAGTCGTGGCGAAGGATCGTGTTCCGATGACCTGGTCCTGTTCGTCGACGACCGCTGCGACGTGAAGATCCTTGTGGGTATCGACGCCGCCGACGATGCGACGTGTTCCTCCGGTTACCGCCATTCCCAGCCTCCACATGACCATGCATGAATGGCTTCGCCGGGACCGAATGCGCGGACAGGACAGTCACGAGACCATGGAGGTCAGGCCCTTCTCGGGTCACAGGCATCGGCGAGGCAAAGCCTCACCGCAAGGCGTTCCCGGGCGGTCGACAGGTCCAGGGAAAGACACGGCTGGTCGATCGGAGTGCGGGTCAGACCGCACCGGGCGGCTTGCGGCGCCAGCCTACCAGTCGGCCGATCGGTGTTTGAGTCAGGCCGCCCGGAAACTGGCGTTTATCCTCTGACTGTCGGTACTGAAAATCCGCGGCTTTCCGAACCGAAGCAGCGCCTCCTCCAGCGCCGCCACGCAGAACGAGGCGTCCATGGTGTTCGACAGCCGCCAGGCGAGAACCGCCCGGCTGGCCCAGTCGATGATCGCCACCAGATAGAGGAAGCCGCACGCCATCGGGATGGAGGTCACGTCGGCCGCCCACACGGGGTTCGGCTCGGTAATCTTCAGGCCGCGCAGCAGGCAGGGGTATATCTTGCGCCCGGGCGCGGCTTTGCTGGCGCCGGGGCGCGGAACCAGCGCCTCGATCCCCATCACCCGCATCAGCCGCCACACCCGCTTGCGGTTGACCCCACGGCCTTCCTTGTTGAGTTCGAAGGTCATTCGCCGCGAGCCGTAGAAGGGAAGTTCGAGATGCAGTTCGTCGATGCGGCGCATCACCGCCAGATCGTCCGCCCCGACGACAGACTTGGGGCGGTAGACCCCCGAGCGGGCCACCCCCACAAAGCGCGCATCGCCGGCGCACCGACAGGTCCTCGCCAGGCCGTTCGACCATCGCTCTTCGATCGGGCGCGCTCATCGCCCTGGCCTCCTGGCCAAGAAATCCCGTTCGACCGTCAGTTGGCCAATCTTGGCGTAAAGCTTGGCCGTCTCACGCTCGCGCTCCTCCTCGCCATCGCCCGAACCGCTCGCCCCTCGCGAAAAACAGGCTCGCGACGTTGTCGAGAACCGGCTTCTTCCAGGCATAAATCTGGTTCGGATGCACCCCGTGCCGCTGCGCCAGTTCCGGAACCGTCGCATCCTCGCGCAGCGCCTCAAGCGCAATCTTCGCCTCGAACGCCGAATCAAACTTCTTGCGTGACTTCGTCATTTCTCGCTCCATCGGGTTGCGACAGAGCAGGACTTTTCCCACCTCAGCCAATGGTCCTAAATCCGGCCTCCAGCTCAATGCGAAAAGCCAAGCAGACGCTGTAGGCTGTGACGCCGGCAAGAGAGTGAAGGGACGTAAGGTTCACGCCCTGGTCGATACGGAAGGGCTGCCCTTGCGAGTGATCGTCCATTCCGCCGGCCCCAGGACCGAGACGGACACAGTCCAATCGGCACTGGTTGTCGCCGATGTGAAGGCTCTGGCACGCGAATGTGCGCCCGAAGCCGTTTCGACCCTGAAGACGATCATGCTCGACACGAAAATGCCGCCAGCGGCGAGGATAGCGTCGGCGAACATTCTTTTAGAGAGAGGCTATGGTCGGCCCTCGCAAGCGGTCAACCTAATGGTCAAGTCCTGGGATCTGGACAGGCTGACCGATGAGCAGTTGTTCGATTTGAAGCGGCTTTTGACCATCATCGAATTGCCCGGCCCCGGCGAAAGACAGGACTAGCCCGCATTTCTCACGCGGGCAGACCATTTTCCGGTTGTTCTGGCTCGATTTGAAGGTCGGACTGATGTGGGCGTGACGGTGGGTGGCGCGGGCGCGCGGCGACTTTCGCGATGGCGGATGTGTCTCCGGTGGGCCGATGGGTTTTTGCCGCGCATTTTTGCGCCGCGGCGGCGCGCGTCAGGCTGGCCAGGCGCGCGCCGCGGCGAGCCTTGCCGCGGCGAGGCGCCACTCCTGGGCGTTTGGGCAGGCTGAAGCGAAGGCGATCCTGACGCGCCGGGCGCTGATTTTGACGAGCGCGCCAAGCTTCAGCAGTTTCAGGCGGATCGTGCCGCAGGTCGCGCTGGCGAACGGCGTGTGGGCCAGGCCGATGCGGCGCATCGCGCACAAGAGCGCATAGGCCATCGAGGCGAACCACAGCCGAAGCTGATTGGCGCGCATGGTGGCTGTCGAGGTGCGGTCGGCGAAGAGATCGCCCTGGCGCTCCTTGATCCGGTTCTCCATCTCGCCGCGCGCGCAATAGAGCCTTTCGTCAAGCGGCCTGGCGCGCCAGGCGTCGGCCTTCAGCGAGGTCACGAGAAAGCGCGGATTGGCCTCGCCCTGCGTCCATTCGGCCTTGCCGACCACCCGGCGCCGGCGCGACCAGCTGTCCTTCGTCGACCATTCGAAGTCGCGAAACGCCCGCGCCGGCCGGCCCTCGTTCGCCTGCGACATCGCCCGCGCCTCGCTCAAGGCGTCGGCGATGCGCGCCTCCAGCCGCGCGTTGCGCGCCAGGCCGAACACGTAGTCGACCGCGTTGGCCTCGCACCAGGCCATCAGGCCGTCGCGGGCGAAGCCGGAGTTGGCGCGCAGCACGATCCTCACCCGCGGCCAGCGCGCCCGGATCTGCTCGATGATGCGCGCCATCTCTTCCTGCGCCCCGGCGCTGCCGTCGATGTTCGAGCGCCGCAGCTTGGCGGCCAGAAGATGGCGGCCGCAGAAAACATAAAGCGGCAGGTGGCAATAGCAGGCGTAATCGCCGTGAAAGAACCGCCCCTCCTGATCGCCGTGCAGCGGATCGTCGGTCGCATCCAGGTCGAGCACGATCTGACGCGGCGCCTTGGCGTGCGCGTCGAGAAACAGATCGACCAACAGCCGCTCGATCGCCGCTTCGTCGTGGCTGATCTTGTGATAGCGCGGCCTCTTGCCCGCGCCCGGCGCATGCTCCAGCCGGTTCAATGTGCTCTTGCCCGCCAGGGGCGAGGGCTCATCCCCGGCGCGCTCGAGCTTGCCCAGAAGCACGCCCAGGACAGGATCGCGGCGCAAATCGTCGTGGTCGTTGAGGTCCTCATAGCCGAGCGCCAGGCCGAACACGCGCTGCCCAATCAGAGCCTTCAGCGGGTGGACGGTGAAAAGCCGGCTGCGACGGTCGGCAAAGCACGCGGCGAACCGTTCGGTCAGCCCGACCGCGTTGTCCGCCTCGCCAAGCAACAAAGCCCCCGCGTCCGAGGAGACCAGACCGCCGTCGAAATCCGCCACCACACGCCGCCCGCCGGCGCTTCCAAACTCCATCTCTGTCGGGCTACACCGCCTCGGCATCGGGACCCCCTTCGAATCGGCATAACTCGTTGATCACAAAACAAGTTTAGCTGATTCCGGGCCCCGATGCGCCTGCTACTGTGAGAAATGCGGGCTAGACCGGGTCTTTTCAACGATCGGGCAAAGGCTGACAGGGGCAAACTCCGATGAAACGCCCCGGGACGCTACGAAATGGCGTATGGGTGTCTCTGCCTCGCCTCCGACGATGCCAGCTATTGTCTGGGCACGGTCATCGACGGGGGCACGACCGCGCGGCAATAAGCGAAGCTCTCCAGCCAGCTCGATTGATTCCCGGCTTTTGAGGGTTCTTCCTGAGATCGCGCTGCGCCTTGCCACAAGCCCTCGGCGGGCCATACTGTTTGCATGCAAACGACCGCGCCGGACGGCGGAAGAGACCGTCAGCGCGAAGCGACGCAGGAGTTGCTATGGCCCACGACGAACCGGCGGCTTCCGACGCGCCGACCAAACTTGTGATCAAGAAGGTTGGGCTCATGTTGAGCGGCGACCTCGAAAAGCCTATTCTCGATGCGGATGCGATTGTCGCGGTCAATGGCCGCATTACGGCAATCGGCCGCGCTTCTGACCTCGACCTTTCCGGCGCGACAACGACGATCGACGCCAGTGGCGTCGCGATCGCGCCCGGCCTGATCGACAGCCACGTCCATCCAGTCGCCGGCGATTGGACGCCGCGGCAGAGCCAGCTCAACTGGATCGATTCATGCCTGCACGGTGGCGTTACGACGATGGTGTCCGCCGGCGAAGTTCATACGCCCGGTCGGCCGCGCGATATAACCGGGCTCAAGGCGATGGCGATCACCGCGCAGCGCTGCTTTTCCAACTTTCGCGCCAGCGGCGTGAAGGTGCACGCGGGCGCACCGGTGATCGAGCCGGGAATGGAGGAGCATGATTTCGAGGAGCTGGCGGCCGCTGGCGTGCGGTTCCTCGGCGAGGTCGGGCTCGGCGGCGTCAAGGACGGACCGACCGCGCGCGAGATGGTGGCCTGGGCGCGCAAATACGGCATCAACAGCACGATTCATACTGGCGGCCCGTCGATCCCGGGCTCTGGGCTCATCGACAAGGACATTGTGCTCGAGGCGGACACCGACGTGATCGGCCATATCAACGGCGGGCACACTGCGTTGCCCGACGATCAGATCGTTTGCCTGTGCGAGCGCTGCAAACGCGGCCTCGAACTCGTGCACAACGGCAACGAACGCGCAGCGCTTTTCACCTTGGGCGCCGCGAAGGAACTCGGCGAATTGGAGCGCGTGATCCTCGGCACCGACGCCCCGGCCGGCTCGGGCGTCCAGCCGCTCGGCATCCTGCGCATGGTCGCTCTACTCGCTTCGCTTGGCGACATTCCCGCGGAAGTTGCCTTCTGCTTCGCGACCGGCAACACGGCGCGCATGCGGGGTCTGGACTGCGGTCTCATCGAGGTCGGGCGCGCCGCCGATTTTGTCTTCATGGATCGTGCCCAGCATTCGGCCGGCAAGACACTCCTGGAGAGCGTGCAACTCGGTGACCTGCCGGGCGTCGGCATGACCGTCATCGACGGGATCGTGCGCTCGCACCGCAGCCGCAACACGCCGCCTGCGGAGAAGGCGCCAACCGTCGTCGGCGAGTGAGGCTCGGGCTTTTTGCCTTTAGATGGAGTCGGTTTGGCTCCTTCGCGGCATCGGGCCCGCGGCATCGGTCCGGTCGTTAGATTTTCTTGGCGCGTGGCCGTTTCGCTGCGAAGACCCCCGCTCATGAGCCTCGGATTCTCTTGGATTTCCTTGGATTTCTCGCCAGAATCGAGACTTTTCAATGGGTTGCGCGGCTTTTAGAGCATCGGACGGTCAGATTGAATTGGCGGGGATTCCGGCGGGGATGAGAATGGGGTTCAACTTCCGGTTTGGAGGTGATTTGTGATGCCGAAGCCCTATTCGCTTGATCTTCGCGAGCGTGTGGTGAGTTACGTTGAGGCCGGGCATTCGCGGCGCGCGGCGGCGGCCCATTTCAGCGTTTCGCCCTCCTTTGTCATCAATTTGATGACGGCTTTTCGCGAGCGCGGCGCGGTTACGCCCAAAGCGCTCGGCGGCTGGCGACACAGCAAGCTCGATCCGCACCGCGTCTTCATCCTGCGCCGGGTGGCGGAGAAGGACGACATCAGCATGCCGGAGTTGGCCGGCGAACTCCAAGCCGCCAGCGGCGTGAAAGCCGACCCCGCCTCGCTGTCGCGCTGGCTGATCCGCAACGGCCTGAGCTTTAAAAAAAAGCCTTCAGGCCAGCGAATGCGATCGGCCCGACGTGCGCCAGGCGCGCGAGGCGTGGAAGGCTGAACGACAGCCCAAGATGAGGACCGAGCCGCATCGGCTGGTCTTCATCGACGAAACGGGAACCAACACGAAGATGACCCGTGCGCGCGGACGCTGCGAAAGAGGCAAACGCCTTCGCTCCAAGGCCCCCTTTGGCCATTGGAAGACCCAGACTTTCGTCGCCGGACTGCGCTGCGGCGCCCTGACCGCGGTCATCGACGCGCCGATGGACCGGGCGATCTTCGAGACCTACGTGCGCACCCAACTCGTCCCGACGCTGCAAAAGGGCGACATCGTCATCCTGGACAATCTGCCCGCCCACAAAAGCCCGGCCGCCGAACAAGCCATTCGCGAGCGAGGCGCTTGGCTCATGTTTCTGCCGCCCTACAGCCCCGACCTCAATCCCATCGAAATGGCCTTCGCCAAACTCAAGGCGCATCTGCGCGCCATGGCCATGCGCACCATCGACGAACTCTGGAAAGCCATCGGGCAAATCTGCGATCTCTTCCCCCCACAGGAATGCGCAAACTACTTCAAAGCCGCAGGGTACGGATTCAAATGACCGTCCGATGCTCCTAGCACTACTTTGGCAGATTGAGAGTTTGTAAGGAATTTCGCCCGATCGTCGGCTTCGCGATTTTGCGGAGGCGACGGCGTGGCGGGCTGGAATGGAGATCTGGAGCGATGGCTTGCGCCGTTTGTTGCCCGGCTTGGGCATAAGGCGCGCAGACGGATGTTCCCGCTTTATGTGGAAGGCCTAATCGGGCCAGGGGACCGAAAGAGCGTCGAGCCGATGGCGGCGCGTCTGGCGCCGGGCGACTACGACCAGTTGCATCACTTCATTTCGAGCGCGGTCTGGGGCGAGGCTCCGCTGGAGGAGGAACTCGCTGTCCAGGCGGACAAGCTGATTGGCGGAGCCAATGCGATGCTGGTCGTCGACGACACCGCGTTGCCGAAGAAAGGATCGAAGTCGGTCGGCGTGGCGCCGCAATACGCCTCGGCGCTCGGCAAGACCGCCAATTGCCAGACGCTGGTGTCGCTGACGCTGGCGCGGGACGAGGTTCCGGTGATGATCGGCCTGCGCCTGTTCCTGCCGGAAAGCTGGACCGGCGACGCCGAGCGGATGACGAAGACCCGCGTGCCCGAGGACCGTCGCGTCGCGCGCACGAAGCCGGAGATCGCGCTCGCCGAGATCGACCGCGTCCGGGCCGCGGGCGTGCGCTTCGCGATGGTTCTGGCTGACGCAGGATATGGTCTGTCCGCGCCGTTCCGTCAGGGGCTGGATGCGCGGGGCCTGAAGTGGGCGGTCGGGATCCCGAAACAGCAGAAGGTCTATCCAAGCGACGTCAAGCTCACATTTCCGATCGCCGGACGCGGGCGCCCGCGCAAGCGTCCTATCCCCGATCAGCTCTCGGCGCCGGCGGAAGACGTGCTCGCCAGGGCGAAGTGGCGGCTCGTCAGTTGGCGCAAGGGAACCAAAGGACCCTTGGCGGCTTCCTTCGCCGCCGTTCGCGTACGGATCGCCGATGGTCCGGAGCAGCGCATCCACGACAAGGGCGCGCAGCACATGCCCGGCGAAGAGGCGTGGCTGGTTGGCGAGCGACGCGCCTCTGGCGAGCGCAAATACTACCTTTCGAATCTGCCCGCTGACGCCAACATCAAGACGCTCGCCGCCGCGATCAAGGCGCGATGGGTCTGCGAACAGGCCCATCAGCAGCTCAAGGAAGAACTGGGCCTCGACCACTTCGAAGGCCGCTCCTGGCATGGCCTCCATCGTCATGGGTTGATGACGATGATCGCTTACGCCTATCTGCAAACCCGCCGCCTCGCCGAAGCGAGCGGGGGAAAAAGAATCCTACGGGGGCCGCCGCAGCCGACGTTGCCAGCAATCCGGCGAGCCGTGATCGCAAGCCTCGCCCGCGCGCCGCCCTATCGATGCCCCCACTGCAAGCGAACCCTCCGTAGAGCGCTCGAATGAATCTGCCAAAGTAGTGCTAGGGCGTGTCCTCAAATAGGGATGGCCAAGGGATTCGCGAATCATTGAAAGCGTGATTTATGGGGAGGCTTCGATTTTGGAGGCTTTCGATGCGGCGGTTATGCTTTGCGCGCTGATCAGTTCGCGCGGATTGAGGGGCTGCTCCCCGGTCGCTCGGGCAGTGTCGGACGCAACAGCGAACTGGGCGATCGGCTTTTTGTCGAGGCGGTGATCTGGAAGTTTCGCTGCGGTGCGCGGTGGCGTGATCTTCCCGACCGGTTCGGAGGATGGAAGAACGTCCATACCCGGTTTTCGCGGTGGGCGAAGAAAGGGGTTTGGGAGAATCTCTTCAAAGCCTTGGCGGACCAGCCGGACAACGAATACGCGATGATCGACGCCACGATCGTGCGCGCGCATCAGCATAGCGCGGGCGCGCCCAAAAAAACGGCGGCGAAGAAGCGATCGGGCGATCGCGGGGCGGATTGACGACCAAGATCCACGCGATCGTTGATGCGCTCGGCAATCCGCTGGCGATCTGCCTGACCGGCGGACAAGTCCACGCCATCACCCAGGCCGTCGCGCTGCTGGCCGAAGTCGAACCGCAGGCCCTCATCGCCGACAAGGGCTATGACGCCGACGGCTTCATCGATGCTCTGACCGTGCGCCGCATCGAACCCGTGATCCCGCCCAAGGTCAACCGCAAATCCCCCCGCCGATGCAACTTCAGCCTCTAGGCCGAACGTAACCTCGTCGAGCGTTTCTTCAATGCTCTCAAACAATTCCGAGCCATCGCCACCCGATACGAGAACACCGCGCGGAATTTCCTCGCAGCTATCCATCTCGCCTGTGCCCTCGCTTGGCTTAAATGAGGACACGCCCTAGCAGCCTGTCGGACTCGGGTTTCGGCGCGGGCGATTTTGGCGAGCTGAAACGTCTTGCGGCGTGGGATCGGCTCCAAGCGCGGTTGAGAGGCGGGATTTGGGTCGCTTCGGACGCCTGCTTTGCTGGCGTGGGAACGCTTGGCGGCCGGGTCAGGCGGGGGTGAGGACGAACATCCGCTTCAGATTCCACGCCATCGTCACGAGGGTCCACTCGCCGCGCACCTTGTCGAGGCCGCGCAACAAGAACTGACGGAATCCGAGCGCCGATTTGATGACGCCGAACACCGGTTCCGGCGTCTGCTTGCGCAAAGCATAGAGCTTGCGGCCTTCGGGCGTCTTCAGCCGATGGGCCATGGCCTCGACCGGCGTCGGATTTTCCGGCGGGGGCCCCTCCTGTCCGAAGCGCTCGCCAAGCGGGGGATGATGCGGCTGACGGCCCATCGCGATCAGCGGTTCGAGTTCGGCCTGCCGGCAAGCCTCGACATTCGCCGCGCTGAAATAGCCGGCGTCCGCCAAAAGCGTTTCGGCCGCGCCCAGTCGTTCGGGCAAAGCCTCGATCTTGCCCAGCATCGGTTCGAGCTGCTGCTTGTCGTTCGGCGCCTGAACCACATCGGCGGCAACGACCAGCAGGCTCCCCGCCGCCACGACCGCTTGAGCGTTGTAGGCCTGCTCGAAGCCGCCGCCCGCCGCCGGCATGATGCGCGAGTCCTCGTCGGTGAGATTGATCTGGTCCTTCGGCAGCGGCCCTTCGACAGGCGGCGCAGGCGGCTTGCCGCCAGGCTTCTTGCCGGTCGTGGCGGTTTTGGCCTCGCGCGCGGCGAGTTTGGCCTCGTGCGCGGCCCGCTCGCGCTCGTATCGCTCTTTCGCCCGCGCCTCGATCTTCGCCCGCGCCTCCGCAAGCTTGGCCAGACGCTTCTCGCGCAAGGCCAGCTCTTCGGGAATTGACATGCCGTCAGGGACATCGGCCTCGTCCGCCGCCTCGGCGCGCGCCAGCAAATCCGCTGCCTCGGCTTTCAGTTGCGCCTCGAGCTTGCTCGCGTGCTCCCAAGAAAGCGCGCTGTGACGGCTGGCGTTGGCGTGGATCTTCGTGCCGTCGAGGCCGACCGTTCCCATCTTCAGCACGCCCATCTCGCGCGCAAGCAGCAGCACGCGGACGAACAGCCCCTCGATCTCCTTGAGAAAGCGCCGCCGAAACGCGGCGATCGTGTCGTGGTCGGGGTGGTCGTTGGCGGCGATGTAGCGGAACGCCACGCTGTCGTAAGTCGCGCGCTCGAGCTTGCGGCTCGAAAACACCCCGGTGGCGTAGCCGTAAATCAAAACCCCCAGCAACATCCTGGGATGGTGCGCCGCCGACCCGGATCCGCGATAGGCGCCGATCATGCCGCCAAGATCGAGCCCGTCGATCACCTCGACGACAAAGCGGGCCAAATGCCTCTCAGGCAGCCACTCGTCGACCGACGGCGGCAGAAGAAACGACGTCTCACGATCAACGTCCCGGAAATTGCTCATCGCCAGCAAGCTACCCTTCGGCGCGAATCAATCGCAGGATTCTAGCGAAAATCAGCGCCGTCGGGTTAAGTCCGACAGGCTGCTAGCCGAAAGAATATTTCTCGCGCTCTTTCCGTGGCGTTGAGAGGCGCCGGAACGGGGCCTGCGGTCGAAGCCATGCGGAAGCGCAGGATTGTTCATGGGGCGAGCTTAACCTAATTTCTGATTTTCTGCAATAGGTTGTCGTCCGCGCCATGCCCTTTCGGCCGCCACAATCCAAAAGCAGCTCGCTGAGGCCGCGTCACGCCAGCCGCCGCAGCAAAGCGACAAGGGTCGAGCGTTCGCCTTCGTCCAGCGGCTCGAGGGTCTTCTGCGTAATGAGCGCGGCGATCGGCGCGGCGCGATCATAGAGATTTCGAACCTGCCGGCGTCAGCGCGACAAGCAGGCGGCGCGCGTCGGCCGGGTCGGGACGGATCGTGGTGAAGCGGCGCGCTGTCAGGCGATCGATGACGCCCTTGATTGTTGCGGCGTCCATTGCGGTCAGACGGCCGAGATGGTTCTGCGAGCAAACGCCGCGTTCCCCCAGCTTGGCTAGCGCCGCCCATTGGGTAGGCGTGAGGCCCTCGATCATCTCAGCAGCGAATATTGTCGCGTGACGTTGCTGCGCCTGACGCAAGACAAAGCCCACCTGATCATCAAGGACGTAGCGCTCCTCCCGGTCGCGGCGACCCTTGATGCGGGAGCTTTTCATTGAGGTCATGGCGGTGTCACAGCAATTGGGGCGTCACTAGCCGGCTCAAAACGCGAGGTAGGCGTCGCGCACATCAGGCCGGGCGTCGAATTCGGACATTGTTCCAACGAAGCGAATTTTGCCTTTCTCTATGACATAGACGCGGTCGGCGACGAGTTGGGCGAAGGCGAGGTTCTGCTCGCTCACGAAAAGGCTGAGCCCCTCGCGCTTCATCTCGCGAATCGCCTCGATCATTTGCTCGACGATGCGGGGCGCGAGGCCTTCGGACGGCTCGTCGAGTAGCAACAGCGAGGGATTGCCCATCAGCGTGCGCGCAATGGTTAGCATCTGCTGCTCGCCCCCCGAAATGCGTGCCCCAGCGCGCGCCCGCAATTCGCGCAAGTTCGGAAAGGTGGCGAAGAGCCGCTCCTGCGTCCACGTCGGCGCGTTGGAGCGCGGCGGCTGCCAGCCGACCTGCAGATTTTCCTCGACTGTCAGGTCGGAAAAGATGCGACGGTCTTCGGGCACATAGCCAAGCCCGCGCCGCACGATCTCGTAAGGGGGGAGCTTCGAAATGTCCTCGCCGTCGAAGACGATCCTGCCGCCGCGGCGGGCGATAAGCCCAAGGATTGCGCGGAATGTTGTCGACTTACCCGCGCCGTTGCGGCCGAGCAGCGCGACCGCCTCGCCGGCCGCGATCTCCAATGAGATGCCGAATAGCACCTGGGCTTGGCCGTAGGCCGCGTCGAGTTCTGCGACCGAGAGTTTGGCAGCGTTCAATGATGGGCCCCATAGAGCGAGCCCACGCCGAGATAGACCGCTTGAACCTCGGCGTTGGCGCGCACTGACGCAGGCGCGCCCTCGGCAATCAGCGTCCCGCGGTCAAGCACGAGCACCCGGTCGGCGTGGCCGAAGACGACGTCCATATCGTGCTCGGTGAAGAGGACGCCGATCGTGCGTTCGCGGGCGATGCGAGCGGTGAGGTCCATCACCGCGTGGCGCTCTCGCGGCGCCATGCCGGCTGCCGGCTCATCCATAAGCAGCAGCCTTGGGTCATTCGCGAGCGCGATGGCGAGCTCGAGCCGCTTGAGGTCGCCATAGGCGAGCTCGCCGCAGCTGCGTTGTCCCTGGTCGGCCATGCCGACGAGATCAAGCAGGCGCTCCGCCTCGGCGACGTAGTGACGCGCGGCCCAACGCAGCGCCAGCCAGCGCGCCGCATGATGCGAGATCAGCGCCATCTGCACATTCTCCGCGACCGTCATCGAGGCGAAGGTGGCGGCGACCTGGAATGTGCGTCCGACGCCAAGGCGCCAGATGTCGCCGGGCGTCATGCCGGCGGTGCTCCTGCCGAAGATCACGATCTTGCCGGTCGTCGGCGTGAGCTGGCCGTCGATCATATTGAAGCACGTGCTCTTGCCCGCGCCGTTCGGCCCGATCAGCGCAAGCATCTCGCCCGCTTCGAGCGCGAAGCTCACGTTCCATACCGCCCGAAAGCCGGAATAGGTCTTGCCGAGGTCTTCGACGACAAGAATGCTCACTGGCTTTGCCCTTGAAGGCGAGCGGACGTCTGCGCGCTTCGCCAGGCCTGGAACGCGCCGACGAGGCCCTTGGGAAACAGCACCACCAGCAGAATAATGAGGGCGCCAA
Source organism: uncultured Alphaproteobacteria bacterium (assembly GCA_963813555.1). Classification (GTDB taxonomy): domain Bacteria; phylum Pseudomonadota; class Alphaproteobacteria; order Rhizobiales; family Beijerinckiaceae; genus Roseiarcus. The sequence continues at coordinate 236,007 of CAWEZX010000008.1, forward strand.
GGACCAGCTTGGAATAATCGGTGTGGCTGATCACCCATATCGACAAAGACCGGTAGATCGCCGCGCCGACGACGCCGCCAGACACCGTGCCGACCCCGCCGAGCAAGACCATGACGAGCCCGTCGATCGACAGCGAAATCGAGATGTTGTCCGGAAACACGCTGCCCTTGAGAAAGGCGTAGAGCGCCCCCGCTAGCGCCGCAAAACCGCCGGCGATCACGAATCCCATCCATTGCACGCGCCGCCGTTCGATGCCGATCGTCTCCGCCCGCAAAGTCGAATCGCGTAGCGCTCGCAGCGCATAGCCGAACGGTGAGAAGGTGATCGCGCGCAGGAGCGCAATACCGCCTGTACTCAGCGCGAGCGTCAGCCAATAGAAGCGCGCCGGCGAAGCGGCCCAGGCGCTCGGCCAAACGCCGATGATGCCGTTGTCGCCGCCCGTCACGTCGGTCCATTGGTAGGCGATCGACCAGGCGATCTGGGCGAAGGCAAGGGTCAGCATGGCGAAATAGACGCCGGAGAGGCGCACGCAGAACCAGCCGAAAACGAGCGCGCCGACGAGTCCGAGAAGTATCCCCCCGATGATCGCCGTCTCCATGCCGAGCCCGAACGATTTGAGCGCGATCGCCGCGCCGTAGGAGCCGAGGCCGAAATAGGCGGCGTGCCCAAAAGAGGCGAGACCGCCGCCCGCGAGGAGAAAATGAAGGCTCGCGGCATAGAGCATGAAGATCAGCACTTCGGTCGCAACGCCGACGAGATAATTGCCCGCGGCGATCGGCAGCAGCGCCGCGATGGCCACGGCGAGAACGGCGGCGATCCGCCCTGGCGCGCCGAACGGGCGCCAGCGGGAGATGATCGCGCGACTCGCCGTCCGGGCGGCCGCCTCCGCGCGCCCGAGCAGTCCCCATGGCCGCACGATGAGCACGATCGCCATGACGAGGAAGACAAGCACGATCGAGATCTTGGGGAAGACGAGGATGCCGAAGGCGTTGAGCTCGGAGACGATGATCGCCGCGAGGAAAGTGCCCAGCACGCTGCCGAGACCCCCGATCACGACGACGACCAGCGCCTCGGTGATCACTTGCACGTCCATCGTGTGGTTGGCGGCCTCCCGCGGCAATTCGAGCGCGCCGCCCAGGCCGGCGAGAAAGACGCCGAGCGCGAAGACACTGGTGAAGAGCCATTTCTGGTTGACGCCGAGCGCCGCCACCATCTCGCGGTCCTGGGTCGCGGCGCGCACCAGCACGCCCCAGGCGGTGCGACGGAAGATGAGCCAGATGAGCGCGAGCACGAGCGGAGCCAGCGCGATCAGCAAGAGGTCGTAAGTTGGGAAAGGCTGGCCGAAGAGGTCGATTGCGCCCTTGAAGCCGGGCGCGCGCGGACCCAAAAGATCGCTCGGTCCCCAGATCAGCAACGCAAGATCCTCGACGACCAGCGCGACCGCGAAGGTCGCGAGCAACTGAAAGAGCTCCGGCGCGTCGTAGATGCGGCGCAGCAGCAGCATTTCAATAAGCGTGCCGATTGCCGCAACGGCGAACGCGCTGAGCACGATCGCCGGCCAGAAGCCGACGGCGCCCCCGAGCCGGTCGATCAGCGTGTACCCGATATAGGCGCCGAGCATGTAGAAAGCGCCATGGGCGAAATTGACGACGCGTGTGACCCCGAAAATGATCGACAACCCGGAAGCGACTAGAAACAGCGAACTGGCGCTCGCGAGCCCCGTGATGAACTGGATAAAATAAAAGCTCAAGGTCGCGCGCCGCCGTAAGAGATCTACCGGGAGACGGACCCGCGGCCTCGGGCAGCCTCCCGGCGAGCGATCAGTTCTGCGGGCGCCGAGCCTTGACGTCCGCGTCGGAAGGCAGATAGGCGGCGCCGTCGTGGTAGGTCGCGTCGACCATGACGCCCTTGCCGTCCTTCAGCGCCGTCTTGCCGACGAAGGCGCCTAGCGTCGATTGGTGATCGATCGCGCGGAATGTGATTGGTCCGAACGGCGTCTCGACGCCGATGCCCTCGGCAGCATCGACGAGCTTCTCGCTGTCGGTCGAATTGGCCTTGGCAAAGATCGCCGCGGCGCTTTTGAGCATCGCGTAACCGACCACCGATCCCAGCCGGGGATAGTCGTTGTATTTGGCCTGGTAGGCCTTGAGGAAGGCGGCGTGGTCCGGGATCGAAACGGCGTTCCACGGATAGCCGGTCACGATCCATCCTTGCGGCGTCTCATCCTTGAGTGGGTCGAGATATTCCGGCTCGCCAGCGAGCAAGCTGACGACGGCGCGATCCTTGAAGAGACCGCGCGTGTCTCCCTCGCGCACGAGCTTGACGAGGTCTGCTCCGAAGGTGACGTTGAAGATCGCGTCCGGCTCGGTTTTGGCGATCGCCTCGGCGACCGCGCCGGCATCGATCTTGCCCTGCGGCGGCCATTGCTCGCCTACCCACTGGATGTCTGGGCGCTTGGCAGAGAGCAGCTTCTTGAAGTCGGCGACCGCGGACTGGCCGTACTCGTAGTTCGGCGCGATCGTCGCCCATCTCTTCGCCGGCAGCTTGGCCGCCTCGTCGGCAAGCATCGCGGCCTGCTCATAGGTACCGGGCCGCAGGCGGAATGTGTAGCGATTGCCCTTGGAGAGCGTGATCGCGTCGGTGAGCGGCTCCGCGGCGAGAAAGAAAATCTTCTTCTGTTTGGCGTAGTCGGACACTGCGAGGCCGATGTTGGAGAAGAAGGTTCCTGCGAGCATTTTGACGCCGTCGCTGGCGACGAGTTCATTGGCCGCCGTGACCGCGTCCGCGGGCTTGCCGCCGTCGTCCTTGCTGATCACCTCGAGCTTCTTGCCGTCGACGCCGCCCGCCGCATTGATCTCGTCGAGAGCGAGCTGCCAGCCCTTGCGATACGGTTCTGTGAACGAGGGGATCGCCGAGTAGGAATTGATCTCGCCGATCTTGATCGTATCGTCGGCGGCAGCGGGGCGAGCAGCGGCGAATGCTGAAGCAAGGAGGAGGCTCGATACGATCGCCGAAAACATTCGCATGTTCATTGTTCCTGGTTCAAAACTTGAATTTTCCTGGTGAGGCGGTCGAGGGTCTAGCGCAGTCCGTCGACCCCCTTGATCTCGTCCTTGGTCAGTCCGCCCACGCGCGGATGCGGGCGACCGGAATCGGTGACGGCAACCGCCACCACGATCTCATTGGCGCGCGGGGCGTCGGGGATGCGCACCTCCATGCCGTCGAAATGGCTTCTTACAAAGGCGGCGTCCTTGTGACCAAGCGGCACGTCGAGCGCGACGCCAGGACCGCCGCGCTTCTTGGACGAGGGAATGAGCGCCGCGCCCTTGCCTAGAACCTTACGCACCGGCGCGCCGAGTTTGGGATGCAGCACCGCGGCGGCGTGTTCGAGCTCGCCGTTCTCGCCGACGGCTGCCGCCTTGCCATAGCTCTCCGTGCTCGATCCCTCGATGCCGAGCGCCGCGACCGCGCGCGCGGCGAGCAGGGCGCCGAGCTCCTCTCCGACATCGATCAGTCCTGAGAGATCCTCGACATAGCGACCGGCGAAAGGATTTTCGATCACCGCGACGGCGACGGCTCGTCGCGTCGGCGGCTCAACCGTGCGATCCATTTCGACGCGCGTCTCCTCGACGACAGTCACGAGTTTGCGAATCTTCGCCTTCATCTCAGGCCGTCCAACCCCTTGATCTGGTGAGCCTCGAGGCCGCCGGCGCGATTGTGCACGCGCGGGCCAGTGGTCATCGCAAGCGCCAGCAGTATTTCGTCGGCGCGCGGCGCGTCGGCGACGCCGACCTCGATCGCGTCGAAATGACTGCGCACGTAGGACGCGTTGATATGGGTGATCGGCACGTCGAGGCGCGCGCCGGGCCCCGCGACCTTCTTGGCGGATGGTACGATCGCCTTCGCACCGCCGAGGGACTCCCGCATCGCATAGCCGCCCGGGACGTGCCAGAGCGCCCCATGCTCGATTTCGCCCGCAGCGCCGACGATCGCACCCTTGCCGTAGCCCTGGATTGCATTGGGGTCGCCGCCGAGCGCAGCGATTAGCGCCTTCGCCATTTCGAGGCCGAGCGGCTTGAGATCGTCGGAGAAGCCGACGATCTCATCAACATAGCGACCAGCGAACGGATTCCTGATCACGGAAAGGATCGCGGCACGGCGATAGGGGGATCTCGCCACGGGGCCGCCTTCGTGAAAGATTTCCTCAACCAACTTGACTTGCTTGCGAAGCTCAACCGACGGCATGGCGCGCCTTTTCTGCATTGCGAACGACGGCGGGGACGCGGCCGACATAACGGCTCGCGGCAGCGCCAACAAGGCGGGTCCGTTCGCCGACGCGCAGCGCGGCGCCTTCGATGAGTCCGCGATCCCGCCAAAGCTCAGCCTCCGCTGCGCCGAAGGCAAGCGCGCGCGCAGTTTCGCCAGGCGTCAGCGGTCCAACGGCCACAGTGACGCGGCGCTCGCCGAGGTCGCTTTGAGGGTCCAGGTCGCAGGCCGGGGTGCGCCGGATCGCAGGATGGCCAGGAATGTCGACGGCGTTGGCGATCAGAGTCGCCGCAGCGTCGGCGAGCGCGGCCGAAGCGGCGAGGACGGTGACCGCGTCGGCTGCGCCAAGCGAGAAGCTGCGCCCTCGCCAGCCCGACGTCGCGACGCCGCGCACACGATCCGCGCCGCCGATCCTGGCGCGGCCGATGAGGCTCGGCCGGTCCGGGCGATCGACCATGCCGATCGAGAACACTTCACCGGGAACGAGGTGAAGCGCGATGTCGCCGCCGTTATTGACATAAGCGCGGGCCAGCCTTCGCCCGGTCGTCATGGCCTCGAGGACCTCTTCGGCCACAGCGCCGGCGACCGCAGCCATCGGAGTGAGGAAGCGCCGCGCGCGGAAGGGCGCGACCGCCGCCGCCATCCGTCGCGCGACCGGACCTTCTGGCGCCGGGCCGCCTGCCACCGGCTGCGCCCTCAGCAGAGCTAGCTCCGCGCAGAGCTCGTCGAGGATCGTCGCAAAGCGACTCCACGCCCTGACGTAGGCCGCTTCGACGGCGCTGGCCTCGCCGAAGGCTTCGATAATGAGGTCGATCGGTCCGTCGTGCAAATGCAGACGTCCGTCGGCAAGACGTCGCTGTTGCGGCGCCGCTCTCATGCCTTGGGCCTCGCGCCTACCCGGCGCGCCACGGCGCCGCTTGCGAAGATAGTGTTTGGCCGCTCGGCGTGCTGCGCGACGACCTCGGCGAGCGGCCGCACCTCGTCGACGTGGCCGCCGAGCGCGGCGTAATCGTCGAGGCGCAAGGTGAATTCGATCGGCGCGACGATGGCCGGCGTCGGCACGTAGCCGAACGAGTTCGTCGGCAGCAGCGTGACGTCCACCATGAAGGTGATGCCGCCGCCCGGCCAGACGATGACCGGCGCGCCGCCAGCGGTCACGGTCGTAAGCGCCTGACGCACCGAGCGCGTAAGCCGCACTGGATTCTCCGTGACACCGGCGCGCAGCGAGCCTCCGGCGCCCGCCATGAACAGCACCGAGCAGAGGGCCGGCTCACAGTTCTCGCCGATGCGTTCGACCAATTCTCGGAGGTTTTCGGGAAGCTTCGTCTCGACAGGACGCAAATTCTCGTCCAGCCGATAGAAGGCATATTGCTCGCCGGTCGTCGAGACCATCAGCATCGTCATTCCGCTTCGCGCAAGCTTTGGATTGAAGCCAGCGACGACTTCGAGCGGATCGGAGACGTTCGTGCCGCCCCAGCCGGTTCCGGGCTCGGCGACATGGAAATAGCGGCCGGGGGTTGAGCGGCGCCCTTTAATTTTGATGCCGGTGTCGCGCATGCCCAGAAGTTTGCCCGCCTGATGCTCCGACAGAACGCCGGTAATGTGGTCGTCGACGACGACCACTTCGTCGACTTTGTCGCCCCACTGCTTGGCGAACATACCGATCGTCGCCGAGCCACAGCCGACCCGCATGCGCTCCTCGAGCTTGCCGTTGATAATCGGCGCCTTGCCGGCCTGGACGATCACGTTTGCGCCGCCATCGACGACAAGTTCGACGCTCTTTCGGTTGCAGAGATCAAGCAAGGTCTCGCAGGTGACGCGACCCTCCTTCTTGCCGCCGTGAGTGAGGTGATTGACGCCGCCGAGCGAGAGCATCTGCGAGCCATATTCGCCGGTCGTCACATGCCCGACCGGCTCACCCTCAGCCCGTACGATCGCGCATTCGGCGCCGAGATGGCGGTCGGTGTCGATCTTGAGCTTTACCCCGCAATAGCTATAGATGCCTTCGGTGACGACCGTCACCATGTCGACGCCGTCGACCCTGGACGACACGATGAAGGGGGCGGGCTTGTAGTCGGGATAGGTGGTCCCGGCGCCGACAGCGGTGACGAACGGGCCGGGCGTTTTGAGGATGTCGCCATTCCAGGCGCCCTCCGCGCTGAAGAACGGCGCCACCTTTGCGCCTTCGCTGACGGCGTGGTCGAGCAGCACGTGCGGATCGACCCGCAACAATTGGCCATCCTCGTTCGCGTAGCGGTCGCACGCGCCCGTCATCCCTGGCCGGATATAGCACATCACCGGGCAAGCGTCGCAGCGGATCTTGTCGTCGGCTTCGGTCACGCTCGTGCTCCGGCGGCCGCGAGAATGGCCTGACGCAGCCGGTCCGGGGTCGCGGGCGCCCGCCGAACCCGCGCGCCGGTCGCGTGATGGATGGCGTTGAAGATCGCCGGAGCGGTCGGAATAAGCGCTTGCTCGCCGATGCCCTTGGCGCCGAACGGGCCGACCGAAGAGCCGTCCTCGATCAGGATGCACTCGACCGGCGGCATGTCGCCGATGGTCGGAATCAGATAGTCGTGCAGGTTCTCGCCCTTGCCGGGAAAGAACTCCTCCATCAGCGCGAGTCCGAGGCCCTGCGCCGCGCCGCCCTCGATCTGGCCCTCGACGAGCGTCGGATTGATCGCCCGGCCGACGTCGTGCGCGCAGACGAGGCGCAGCACTTTGACGCGCCCGAGCTCAACGTCGACCTCGATCTCCGCCATATGCGCGCCGGAGCCAAATACGGCATAAGGATCGCCCTGACCATTCTCGTCGAGCGGCGTCGTTGGCGGATCGAACGTCTCGACGACCTCGACCACGAAGCCGGCGGCGTTGACCGGCAAGTCCGCGAGTTCAACGCGCCGCTCGTCGTCGGCGTCCCCAATGACGACCGCGCCCATCTCGAAACGCAGCTTTGCGTCCTCGCCGACATTGGCGAGACGTAGGAGCTCGCGCCGCATCGCGCGCGCCGCGAGGACCGCGGCGTTTCCGGAGACGAAGGTCTGGCGCGAGGCGGAGGTTTTGCCGCAGTCGGGCGTCACATCGGTGTCCGCCGATGCGAGATCGATCTTTTCGATCGGCGCGCCGAGCGCGTCCGCGCAAATCTGCGCGATCACTGTGTTCGAACCCTGGCCGATATCCACCGCGCCTTGGAACAGAGCAAATCGGCCGTCGGGCTTGAGGCCGAGGCGCATCGTCGAGGGATTCGACATCGAGGTATTGCCGCAACCGTACCACATCCCGGCGACGCCGACGCCGCGCCTGAGCGCGCCTTGCGCCTCAGCGTTGTACCGCTCCGCTGCGGAACGCGCTTCGCGCCAATGGGGGCGTAGGGCCTCGAGACATGCCTTGAAGCCCATGCCGTCCGCGAAGATTTGGTCGGTGACAGTCGGCTCGCCGGCGCCGAGCGCGTTGAGGATGCGGAATTCGAGTGGATCGATCTTAAGGCGAAGCGCGAGCTCATCGTAGAGCTGTTCCTGTGCAATCGCGCTCTGCGGCACGCCAAAGCCGCGAAAGGCGCCAGCAGGTACGAGATGGGTGTGGATTGCCCGCGCTACCGCTTGGTAGTGCGGCATCCGATAGGGACCAGAGGCGTGCACCGGCACGCGATTGGCGACCGTCGGTCCCCATGAGGCGTAGGCGCCGGTGTTGAAATCGGCGGAGAAGTCCATTGCCGCGAGACGCCCGTCGCGAGTCGCGCCTACCCTCGCAACGATCCGGGCGGGATGGCGCTTGGTCGTCGTCATGATCAACTCGCGGCGCGAATAGACCATCCGCACCGGCCGATCGAGCCGCCAGGCGGCGACCGCGATGAAGGGCTGGATCGACAGATCGAGCTTCGCCCCGAAGCCGCCCCCGACTGCGGTCGGGATGATGCGTACCTGCTCCGGCGCGATGCCCAGGATTTTTGCGACGCCGTCCCGATCCATATAGGGCGCTTGCGTGCAAGCCTGAATCTCAATGCGGTTGCCGATGCGGCGTGCGAAACCCGCCTCGGGCTCGATATAGGCGTGCTCGACGAAACCCGTCTCGAAAGCGCCTTCGACGACGACATCCGCCGCCGCGAGGGCCGCTACGGCGTCGCCGCGCGCAACGCGCCCGCTTGTGAGGATGTTGCGCGGGCGCCCCCCGTGAATACGTTCAGCGCTCTCCTCAAGCGCCTCGTCGATCGTCGTCAGGGCCGGACGCGGGCTCCAGGTCACCGGGAAGTTCGCGAGATCGAGCTGCCGCATCGTCTCGCTGTCGCCAACCACGAGCGCCACCGCCTCGCCGCGAAAGCGTACGAGTCTGTCCGCTAGCACGGGCTGATCGGCAAAAGGCGGGATCACTCCGTAGCAGTTCGCACCGGGCACATCCTTGGCGGTGAAGACGGCGACGATCCCGGGATGAGCGCGTTCAAACGCCCCAACGTCGCCGAGAACAAATGCGGCGTGGGCATGAGGCGAGCGCACCGCGCGCACGGTCAGGGCCTGCCCCGGCCATTGGTCGGCGCCGAAGATTTCTGCGCCAGAGAGCTTGCGGACGCCGTCCAGGCGGGGAACGCGACGCCCGACCGCGGCCTCTATATGCAATTCCACGACATCTCGCGCTTCGAAGCGGCGCGCGTCTCTCACAGCGTCGAGGATCGCGCGATAGCCGGTGCAGCGGCAAAGCACGCCCGCGAGTGCGTTCTGAATCGTCTCTTCGTCGGGCCGCGCCTCTCGCCGTAGGAGAGCGACGGCGGAGAGCAGAGCGCCAGGGGTGCAGACGCCGCACTGCGCGGCGCCATGGGCGTGAAAGGCCGCGCGAAGCTGCCCGACAATGACCTCGCTGTCACTCAGACCCTCGATCGTTTCGATCGCACGCCCATCCGCCTGTCCGACCGAGGTCAGGCACGCGCAAACCGGCTCGCCGTCGACGAGCACCGTGCAGGCGCCGCAATCGCCGGCGTCGCAGCCGACCTTGACCCCCGTCAGTCCGCATTGCTCGCGCAGCGCGTGACTGAGGCGATCGAGCGGCGATGCGAAAATTCTGGCCGGCTCGCCGTTGAGCCTCAAGGAGGCGCTTGGCGCGCGTTCCAGCATCAGACGACGCCTCCCGTTTTGCCAAGTGCGCATGCGTCGATCGCGCGCCTGAGTAAGGTCAAAGCGGCGGCGCGGCGATAGTCGGCGGTCGCGCGGACGTCGTCGATCGGCGACAGCCCCGCGAGGTCCTGCGCCTGGATCGACCGTCCGAGGCCGGGGCTCGCCGGCGCGCCGATCAAGCGACGCTCCGCTTCCCTAATCCGCTGGGCAACCACGGAGCAGGCGCCGATCGCGATCCGCGCGTCGCGGACAACAGCCTCGACGACGTCGAGCGCGACGGCGACAATCACGATCGAAATCACGAGATAACGTCGGGCTCCGAGCTTGAAGAAGGCCGACCGCATCGTCCGGGCGGGCAGGGGCGTGACAACCGCGGTCATTACCTCGTCCGGGGCCCGTAGAGTGCTCCGGACGCCAGTGATGAAAGCATCAAGCGCAATGCGGCGCGTTCCCCTTCGAGAGGCAAGCTCCACTTCGGCGTCGAGGATCAGCAAGGGCGAGACGCCGTCGGCGGCCGGCGAGGCGTTGCACAGATTTCCAGCGATCGTGCCGCGATTCTGGATCTGGGCGGCGCCGACGTCGCGGGCGGCGATCTTTAGCGCGTCGAAAGCTGGCGGCAGATCGGCCGCCACGATATCGCTCCACGTCGTCGTCGCGCCAATACGCACGGCGTTGCCCTCCAGGCGCACGCCGCGGAGCGCGGCTATGTTAGTGACGTCGATGTAATCGCCCCGCAGTGGCGACTCGCCCGCGCCCGGAAAAATGTCAGTGGCCCCGGCCATGACTCGGGCGCCGCCATCGGCCAGCAATCCGAGCGCGTCGTCGAGGTCGGAAGGGCGAGCGTACATGCGAGCGGCTCACGCGTCAGATGTTTGTATACAAATGATCGAGCCGAACCGGCGCCTTGTCAAGGACCGTCCGTTAGAAGCAACAAACGCACCGCGCGCACGGCGCGGTTCCGAGACGGCTGACGCCACCCGTCGTGAAGGGCGATTCGTCCGCCAGCACCGCCTTGCCGAGCGACGTCTTGGCGACAGGAGCCCCGAGCAGATCCGCGACCCGTGCCACCTCAACACGCCTTCAGGGCGCCGCCTTGTCCAACCAGGATCGCGACCTTCCGCGCGGTGTGCAGCACATCGGCGGCGGCGCGAAGCTGATTCGCCGGGGGCCGGTTGACAACGGGGATCCAGTAGGACGGCGTTCATGCACTCGGATTGCCCATGGAGCGCCTGTCCGCGACGAGGGGCTTCATCTGAGTGTCTTTCAACACGGGGAAATGGGGGACTTCCACGGTCGCCGAGCGCCATATGCGCGTTTGCTCACCAGCAGCGCCTGTTCCAGCCCGGTCACTTCGACGCTGTAGAGCGCGGCGCGGTTCGGATCGTTCGAGGCGACTGGCTAAGAGGCCGCGCTAGGCAAGCGCGCCCGGCCCCGAAGGCCTGGGCCCTCGCGATCGCCAGGCGATCGACGATCCGCAAGGCGCACATTGCTCTGGCGCGTCGTCTCGCGATCATCATGCACACGATGCGACGGGATGGAACCGAGTTCGCGCCGGCTTGGGCAGTTTAGCCCATAAGCCTACCGGACAGGAGTCCGAATTGAGCAAGGCCTCGACAAGAGCCTCTCCCCTTGACCCATTAGAGAACGCAATCGGGAGAGAGCGGGTCCATCGACGGACGCGCGTCGCGCGCAAATGAATGACCAGTGCGTGTCCAGGATATGCGGTCTCTTCGTCCACACATTGCTTTCATGAGCAAGGTGCGGCGAAGAACAAGGGGATTGGACGAAGATCGCCATGCCTGGCGCGTCATCGACGACCTGCCGCGCGCTGACTGCATCGATCCCGCAGAGCTTGATGCAATCGAGGCATTCCTGATGCCACAGCTCAACGCCATTCTTTCAGGCGAGACAAATGGTGTGGAAAGACTGGCGACAGCATCACGTCCCGACTCACAAGCGCCGCAATATCCTGCGCTGGCCTGCGCTGGAGGGGAGCGGGCGGGGATAGCGCATGACTGCCGCGATCAATACCGAACTAAACGCGGTCACGCGCGCCGCACTTTATCTGCGCGTCTCGACAGGGCGGCAGGCGGAGGAGGATCTCTCCATTCCCGACCAGCGGCGGCAAGCGCTCGCCTTCTGCGCCGCGCGCGGGTGGGACGTTGCGATCGAGTTCGTCGAGCCGGGCGCCAGCGGTACGGATGATCGCCGGCCGGAATTTCAGCGCATGCTTGACATGGCGCTGACCGAAGCGCCGCCATTCACCGTCATTGTCGTTCATTCGTTCAGCCGCTTCGCTCGCGATCATTTTTCTCTGGAATTCCAGGTGCGCCGCCTGAGGAAGCATGGCGTGCGCCTTGTCAGCATCACGCAGGACTTGGGCGAAGATCCGATGAGCGTGATGGTGCGACAGGTCTTCGCCCTATTCGATGAATACCGGTCGAAGGAGAACGCCAAGCACACGCTCCGCGCCATGCAGGAGAACGCCCGGCAGGGATTCTGGAACGGCTCGAAAGCGCCCTACGGCTACACGATCATCGCCGCCGAACAGCGCGGCGCGAAGACCAAGAAGCGCCTCGCCGTCGATCCGGTCGAGGCCGAAGTCGTGCGTTTGATATACGGGCTGTTTCGTGAGGGCGACGGAAGCTCAGGCCCGATGGGCGTCAAGGTCGTCACAAGCTGGCTCAACGCATACGGTTACCGCACGCGCACCGGCGCGCGCTGGGGCATCGGGCAACTGCACGAGATTTTGACGCGCACTACCTACAAGGGCGAGCACCGCTTCAACCGCACGGTCTGGAAAACACGCAAGGCCAAGCCGGAAATGGATCACATTGCCGTGCCCGTCGATCCGATCATCGATCCGGCAACGTTCGACGCCGTGCAGACCATGCTTCGCGCCAGAAATCCGAAGGCCCTGCCGCCGCGCGTCGTCACCGGCCCGATCCTGCTGACCGGCATCGCCAGCCGCGCGAGCTGCCGTGGCGGCATGACGCTGCGCACCGGCAAGCCCGGCCGCTACCGGTACTATACCTGCTCCAACCGCGCCCGGCAGGGCAAGAGCGCCTGCAAGGGGCGCTCGATCCCAATGGAAAAGCTTGACCGGCTGGTGACCGAACGGCTCGCCGACCGCCTGCTGACGCCTGAGCGCGTCGGCGATCTGCTCGCCGGCCTGTTGGAACGGCAGGCGGCGAAAAACGAGGATCACGTAGCGCGCCTAAGCGTCCTCAAGGCGAAACCGAACGGATCGGGGGTGACCGCCGCCATCCTGGCGCTGGCGGTGGAGGAGGCCGGCGGCAAGGTTGAGGGCCTCTACGACGGCTCCTGGGCGGAATGGGGCTCGCGCGCCGACTGCCCGGTGGCGACCGGGCCGGAGTGAGCGGGGGCGCCCCAGTCTGGTGGAGCGGCCGGATACAACCAGGGCGAGAATTCCCCGCAAATAAAAAGCCCATAAACGCTAGTAAGCGCTAATAAACGCAAACAAAATTGCTTTCTTTTGCTTACGTTTATTTTTTGGAATCGGGACCTTTCAATGGGTTACGACCGAAAAAAATAAAAAAATCTGGCCTCCTAATCTCCAGGTTGTGTTGACGACGTTTCGAACGCGAACATGGCTCAAATGCATCCGCTCTCCTCATCTCCGGGCGGCAGCGCGCGGCCGGAATCCGGCGAATAGAAAGCTATAACATGGCTTCCGCTTTTCAGGAAGAATTTGTTGACTTTCCATTTGGTCTTCGCCTGTCCATGAGCTCGGAGGCAGATTGTTGGCTCTCGATGCGTTCAATGTCGAAGGTCGGTATCGACTTCGCTGGGTAAGGGATTCCCGCATCTGCATTCAGCCGCCGCGTCGTAGCTCTGTCATGATTTGGTTGAGGACGGCGTTCTGGCCTTCCAGCTTTTGCCAAGGTCCAGCATTTTCAAATTTCATTTTACCGCGGGTCACAACTGACTGCTGAGCGGTTAGAAACTGCGCCTCGTAGGATTGATCCAATGCTTGTCCAAGATAGTTTGCTACCATAGATTGCCATCATGTATACTGTGGCATAAATTTATCAAAGTCACCAGTATTGACAAACTCATTTGAAATTTCTTGTCCTTGTATCACGAAACTCACTATTTGGTTAAGTATAGTTTGCGACGCTGGTGGCTTCCATCCCAGCATTTTATCAACTAACGAGTTGAAAACATCTAGCTTACAGTCGATGCTGCTTTTCATGACAGTCGCTAAATCTTTTTGCAGTACTCCCTTTGACTCTTCAGTTTCGTATCTGCCAACCCTTGACGTGAAGATCAGCCAGTTTTGCAATGACGGCGTTAATTGCGCTGCCGGCTTCTCCAGAGATTTCCGTGCTACTGCGCGAGCCTTGTTGCTCGATGTGATAGCAGAGTTCTTCGGCTGTTTTCGTAATAACGCCTAGCGCTGCATTCTGGTCGGTAAAGGCGTCTGCAAACGCAAAGGTCAAACCAAGTGGTGAAATGAGCAGCGCGCCAGCGGCGAGAATGGTGACCGGACGTGTCATGTGTGTGCCTCTTTTCCAGCCCGGATCGTAGCGGGGAGCCGCGTCGTCGGACCTATGGAAGCAATGGGGTGTATCATCACTCCTTGAGTCGTGAAATGCGCTGTGACTGACGGCGTAGATGCGGGCAATGTCGCGCAACGGCTCCTCGCCCCGGTCGCGACCGAGCCGGAGCGGGTCGATCGAACGATCCTGGCGCGAGCGAGCCCTCCCGCGCGCCACGGCTAATCCACAGTGGTCGTTGTCGCCCGCCCGCCACACTTCTCTTCGACATTGGCTCGGAACCCAGTCGGAGATCAAAACTCTCGACAACACTCGAAGGAGAAAGCGATGCGCCAAATGCTGATCGTCGCTGGATGCCTGATGGCCGCGATGCCTCTCGGTTGGATCGCGGCTAACACGGTGAGTTCGCCAGCCAGGGGCAAGGAGCCTCGGTTTCCCCAATTGACCTTGGACCAGCTCAACGACCAGCAGCGTCCGCTCGGTGAGAAGATCGTCAAGATCTCGAGCGTGGGGCTCGGCGGCCCCTACAATCCGATGTTGCGCAGCCCGATCTATGCGCAGCGGATGTACGACCTGCTCGACTATCTCCGCTGGCATACGTCCGTGCCGACCAAACTCAACGAAATGGCCATCCTGATCGTCGCTCGCCAATGGCGCTCGCAAGTGGAATGGTATGCGCATGCGCCGCTCGCGAAGAAAGCCGGCCTCTCCGATTCGATCATCGCTGACCTGAAAGCCAACAAGCGGCCCGCGGGCATGAGCCCCGAGGAAGAAGTCGTTTATGACGTCGTGACCGATCTGACGACCAAGCATGCCATATCAGACGACTTGTTCGATCGCGCGAAAAAGCTTCTCGGCGAACAGCAGGTCGTCGATCTCACGGGAGTGGCCGGAACCTATGTCGGCGTCGCCATGCTGCTAGCGATGGCCGAACAAGGCGTGCCCGCTGATAAAGAGCCGCCGTTCAAGGAAGGCGAACCTTGAGCGCCAACGAAAAGCCGCGTCGATCACCTCGACTCACCCCAGCCCCAGCTTCTGCGCTAGCCCGATGCGCTGCAATTTGCCGGTCGCGCCTTTGGGGATTTCGGCGAGGAAGAGGATTTTCCGCGGCGTCTTGTACGCCGCCAGGCGTTGGGAGAGGAACGCGGCAAGCTCCTGTTCGGTGGCCGTCACGCCCTCACGCAAGACCACGGCCGCGCCGAACCCGAGTTTGGCGGACGCGGCTCGATTATCATGACCACACTGGTAAGTATCCCCCGGCAAAGCCGGGGGCTTTAGGATTTGAACCGCTCAAAGCGGTAGGAGGGTCGCTGACGCGGCCCTTGATGTTTGGAGCCGCCTAAAGGCGGCTTTTTCAGCGCCAGAGGTTCATTTGTTCGAGCCTCTGATCTTCCTTCTCTTGGTTGCGGATGCAAGCCCGGATGGCCTCCTCGTCACGGCCGACCGTATTGACGAAGAACCCCCGCGCCCAGAAGTGCTGCCCCACGAAGTTGCGCTTGCGCTCCCCATATACCCGGGCCAGGTGGATCGCGCTCTTGCCCTTGATGTACCCGACCACCTGCGACACTGCGTATTTCGGCGGAATCAACAACAGCATGTGCACGTGATCGGGCATCAGATGCCCTTCCTCGACCCTCGCTTCCTTCTGAAGCGCAAGCTTGCGCAAAACTTCGCCCAAGTGTCGTCGCAGCTCCAGATACAGCACCTTGCGCCGACATTTGGGAATGAACACCACATGATATTTGCAGGTCCATGTCGTGTGGCTTAGGCTCTCGTAGTCGTCCATCGGTGGAGTTCCTTTCGTATGAGTGGCTGCTCACGTTGGAACTTCACCGGTGGACCGCCGGAAACGTCAAACCTCTACTGCCACCCCGGCAGAGCCGGGGGGTCTCCCGCTTACGCTAGCGTAGCACGCACCAGCTGCGTTCAGCTGACTTTTTGCTGACGTTAAATTTCAGACCCGACCCACAAACCGCCTAACTAACTGATTTGGCTGGAGGCCTCGCCCGGAATCGAACCGGGGTGCAAGGATTTGCAGTCCTCTGCGTAGCCACTCCGCCACGAGGCCAACGATGAAGCCAAGCAGCATCGCGAGCCGCGGCTATACCAAGGATTCAATCTCGCTCGCAAGGCGCTTCCTCTGTTTCGGCCGCCTTTCGCTCAGTCGCCCGAAAGGGGCGAACTGCGGAGCAGCGGTAAGCCAAGAAAATAGACCGCCGTCGCGATCAGGCCCCAGCCGACCCAGGGCGATGGCGCCAGTTTCTCGGTGATCGCTATCGCGGCAAGCGCGAACCACGCGACCGTCATCGCGATGGTCAGGCCGCGCAACCGGACGACCCGCAACGGATGGACGAATACGATCGGCGTGAACATGAGCGCAGCGGCGCCGAGCAGAATGAGAGCGCTGACAATCCAAGGTGGACGAAGGACGAAGAGATAGAGGACGATGATGTTCCAGGTCGCGGGAAACCCGCGAAACCACAGGTCGTCGGTCTTCATCCGGGTGTCGGCGAAATAGAGCGCCGAGGCGATGGTGACGATAAGTCCGATCCAGAACGAGGCCTCGGTCGGCATCAGGTCCGAGCGCCAGAGCGCAACCACCGGCACCAGGACGTAGGTGAGGAAATCGATCACCAAGTCTAGAACTGTGCCGTCGATCGACGCCGCCGTCACCTGCACCCGCGCGGCGCGCGCGAGCGTGCCATCGATTCCGTCGATGAAAAACGCGAGCCCGAGCCAAGCGAAGCAGGCGGCGAAATTGCGCTCGATCGCCGCGTAAAGCGCGAGCACCGCCACCGCCCCGCCGGAGGCGGTGAAGAGATGGACTGAGAAACCCGCGGCCCTCGCGACGTCAACGGGCCGCTTTTCAATCGACATGCCCTGCCCTGTCCCCCTCACGGAGCCCCATTAGCCGCGCCGGTGTCGGCTTGACCCTGTAGCTTCCGGCTTTATCAAAGTTGCGCGACGCCGTCTCCCTGATCGCAAGCTCAGCGAGCATGACGATCAAAGGAAGCGCTGGCGGGAGAGTGAAGATGACCAACGGTGATGAGCCTCCCAGGCGCGGTGCGGACGTCCTGATCGCGGGAGCGGGGCTTGCGGGGCTTACTGCGGCCTTCGGCTTGGCGCAGGCCGGCTTCGACGTCGTCTGTTGCGGCGCCGCTGAGCGGACCGGGCGGGGACGCACCGTCGCCCTGCTCGACCAGTCCGTCGCCTTTCTCGAAGTCCCTTGGCCTGTGGGCTGGTTTGCAATCCCTGGCGGCGCCTCTGCGGTCGTTGCGACTCATCGACGACACAGGAGCGTTGTTTGCGCCGCGCCCGGTCGAGTTCCACGCTGCGGAGATCGGGCTCGACGCCTTCGGGTGGAATATCGAAAACGACCGGATGGCCGAGGCGCTCCGGGCCGGGATCGCTGAAGTCCCCGGCGTCGAGCGCGTCGCGGCCGGGGTTGCGGCCTACGAGTTTACCGCCGACGCCGTCCAGGCGCGGCTTAATGACGAGCGCATGATCTCGGTCCCGCTCGCGATCGGCGCTGACGGCCGGGATTCGAAAGCGCGGCGCGCCGCCGGGCTCGAGGCGCGAGTCCATCGCTATCCGCAGAGCGTATTGACTGTGCACCTCGCCCATCGGCTTCCGCACGACGACTTTTCAACCGAGTTCCACACCCGCGGCGGCCCGTTCACCCTCGTTCCGCTACCGGCCAGCGCGACCGAGCCCAACCGGTCGAGCCTTGTCTGGGTGATGGGGCAAGAGGATGCACGCAGGCGTGCGACGCTCGACGACAAAGCGCTTTCGCGCGAGATCGAGCGCCAGGCGCGCTCGCTTCTCGGCGCCACCCGCATCGAGAGCGAGCGCGGATTCTTTCCGATGGCGCGCCAGACCGTGCCGAGGATTGCCGCCCAACGGCTGGCCCTCGTTGGAGACGCAGCGCATGTCCTGCCGCCGATCGGCGCGCAGGGGCTTAATCTCGGCTTGCGCGACGTCGAGGCGATCATCGCCTGCGCGGTCGAAGCGCGAGCGGAGGGGCGCGATATTGGCGGAGCGGACACTTTAAGCACGTACGAGCGCGCAAGGCGCGCCGATATCGCGGTGAGGACGGGCGCGGTTGACGGCCTCAACCGCGCGTTACTCACTCATTTTGCCCCCATCGATTTGGCGCGCGGCGCCGGCTTGGCGGCTCTCTCCGCTGTTGGGCCGTTGCGGCGCTTGGTGATGAGGGCGGGGATCGGGCCCCGACGGCGGATCGAGCGCCATAATCGTGAACGCATTGACCGTTACGGTGTTCGCTTGCGCGATTGATCGATGACGGACATTACAAGTCTGGCGCACGCGCGCTTCGACCTTTGAATCCCCAAGAAAAAGATGGAAAATGTCGTCAACGATCGCCGATACCGCCATTTCGTCTGCGCCAGCCTCTGCTCGCGACCAGGAAGAAAGACGCGTGAGCCTGCTCATCCTCTGCCTTTTGGCTCTCGGGATTGGCATCATGACCGGCGTCGGGGCAGTGGCGCTGCGATCGCTCATCGGCTTGATCCATAACCTCATGTTCAACGGCCTGTTCAAGATCGCCTACGACGCCAACATCCTCGAGGGATCAAGCCGGTTCGGCAACTGGGTCATCCTGTCGCCGGTCCTCGGCGGCCTCGTGGTCGTTTACCTGGTGGAGCGCTTTGCGCCGGAGGCCAAAGGTCATGGCGTGCCCGAAGTTATGGACGCGATCTACTATCAGCGCGGCAACATTCGCGGCGTAGTCGCGGTCATCAAGTCGCTCGCCTCGGCGCTCTCGATCGGCTCGGGCGCCTCGGTCGGGCGGGAGGGGCCGATCATCCAGATCGGCTCGGCGCTGGGATCGTCGTTCTCAAAGGCGATCGGGCTCTCGACCGGGCAGAAGATCACCCTGCTCTCGGCGGGCGCAGGCGCAGGCATCGCGGCCACCTTCAACACGCCCCTCGGCGGCGTGTTGTTCGCGATCGAAATCCTTCTGCCCGAAGTCTCCAACCGCACCTTCCTGCCGGTGGTCATCGCGACCGGCGCCGCGACCCTGGTCGGGCGCATCCTCATTGGCCCCAATCCGGCCTTTACGGTCCCTGAGGTCTTCTTTCCGTCCGCCAACTCTTTCGGCCTCGAGGAGGCGATCGCGTATGTCTGTCTCGGCGCCCTGTGCGGCGTCGCCGCCTGGGCGTTCATTCGGCTTCTGGTGTTCATGGAAGACGGCTTTCCCAAGCTGCCCGGCAACGTCTACACGCAAAACATCATTGGCATGACTTTGGTCGGCCTCATGATGGTTGGCCTCACTCACGTTTTCGGCCACTCCTATGTCGACGGCGTCGGCTACGGCGTCATCCAGTCTGTCTTGGACAAAGGCATGACGGTGACTGGCCTCCTGGTCCTGCTGTTCGCGCTCAAACTGCTGGCCACGACGATCAGCCTCGGCTGCGGCGCTTCAGGCGGCATTTTTTCGCCCTCGCTCTATCTCGGCGCAACGCTCGGCGCGGCGTTCGCGTCTCTCGCCGCTCTCGTGCTCCCCCACGCCGGCTTGACGTTGCCGTCGGCGGCGATCGTGGGCATGGCGGCCATGGTCGGAGCGGGGACCGGCGGCGTCATGACCGGCATCGTCATGGTGTTCGAGATGACGCGCGACTACGCGATCATCGTCCCCGTGATCGTCGCCGTCGCGGTCGCGGCCGGCGTCCGTCGGTCGCTCATCGCCGAAACGATCTACACCGTCAAACTGCGCCACCGTGGCCACAGCATCCCGAAGGAGCGTTACGTCAACCTCTATCTCGTCCAGCAGACGCAGCACATCATGGAGCGGCGGTTCATCCTCGCCAAGGCAGGTTCGACGCTGCGCGAGTGCATGGGCTGGGAAGACGTCGACGATTTGCGCGCCATCATTGTCGAGCACGAGGGCCGAATCATCGGCTTAGTCCCGCCCCGTTCCGGCATTTGGCGCGAAAGCGTGAACAACCCCGACCGGCCGGTGGAGGACTTCGTCGAGAAGCGCCTTGTCGTCTGCCGTGACATCGATTTGCTGAGCCTCGTGCTGGCGCGCCTCAAGCGCCATCGCGCGGGCGCGGCGATCGTTTTCCACGGCGTCCATCGGCCGCGCGCAGCCGATGTCGTCGGCGTCATTACCAAGCGCGCGATCGCCGACGCGGTCATCGACAATTACGCCGACTGAGCGCCAAGACTGAGCGGCGGCCTGGCCGGCCTCACCTGCTCAGGACCTCGGCGATGTAAAGCGCCATGAGCCTCCGCGCTTCGCCGACGAGCCTTGCGGCGCTCTCGTCTTCCGTCGCCGCAAGCGCCGGGATCATCTTCATCACCTGGTTCACGATGACCGCAGCCGCCGCGGCCTCATCCTCGCTGAGCGCCGCGTTGGCGGCGCTGAGGATCTTGGCGATCCGTCCGCGCAGCGCATCGCCGAGCGGCTTCCGGCGCTCGACAATGCCGGTGACCGAACTCGAGAGCGCGATCGCCGCGTCCCGATCCATCCCCTGCCCGAGCTTGTAGTCGATGAGGAGGTCGGCGAGCTCGCGGGCCGAGCGTCCGGGGGCGAATTCCTCGACCCGGGCAAACAACTTTGCCGCCCGCTCGGCGAAGCGGTTGAAGAGCGCCTCTGCCAGCGCTTCCTTCGACGGAAAGAACTGATAGAGGGAGCCGATCGCCGCGCCCGCGCGGCTCGCGATCTCGGTCATGGTGGTCGCCTCATAGCCCTTCTTGGCGAAAAGCTCGGCGCCGGCGTCGATGAGCGCGGCGACCCGCTGCTTTCCCCGCTCCCGCTTGGGCTCCTTGGCCAAGGTCTGGATTTCGATTGACATTTATGAGGAACTCTCATATTGACGATTTGCGAGTATCCCTCATAAATATGCCTCGCGCAACCCTCGCGCTGCCGCCTTCCTTCTGGAGTCCCAATGATCGCCCTTGATCCAAAATCGACCGCGCTTGTGCTGATCGATCTGCAAAACGGCGTCCTCAGCTTCAAACTCGAGCCGCTCTCCGCCGATGAGCTGCTCGAAGCGGGCAAGGCACTGGCCCAACGGTTTCGCGCCCAAGGCGCGCCGGTCGTTCTGGTCAACGCAGCGTCCGCGACGGAGGATAAGCCGCGCCCCGTCGACGAGCCTTTCGCTCTCCCCAAGCCTCTGCCCGTGGGCTTCGTCGATCTTGCGCCTGGCCTTGCCGAGCCCGGCGATCTCAGGATCACCAAGAAGACCTGGGGCGCATTTTCCGTCCCCGAGCTCGACCGCAAGCTTCGCGAGCGCGGCGTGCGGACGATCGCCCTCGGCGGCGTCGCCACCGAATTCGGAGTCGAATCCACGGCGTGGCAGGCGTCGGGGCTCGGCTACGAGCTCGTCATCGTAAGGGATGCGACGACCAGCATCACGCTTGAATCGCACCAGCATTCGATGCGGCATATTTTTCCGCGGATCGCCCGGGTGACGGACAGCGACGCGCTCGCTTTCACAACGGCCTGAGGACGGAATGTCGCTCTTCGCCCTGCGCGAGCGGCCGCCGGCTCTGCAATGGGGCGTGCTTCTCAGCGCGTCGTTCGTCTGCGTTGCGGCTTTCGAGCTGGTGCGCCTGCCCGCGGCTCTGCTGCTCGGCGCCATCGCCGCGGCGATCGTGCTCTCGTGGTTCGAGGGGCGCGTCAGGATTCCGGCCTGGGCCTTTGTTATCGCGCAGGGTTTTGTCGGCTGCCTGGTTGCGCGAAGCATCACTCCCGACATTTTAATGACGATCTTCCGGAAATGGCCGATGTTCCTGATCCTGATCGGCGCGGTCATATTTTTCGCCGCCGCCCTCGGGTATGTGCTCGCTCGCTTGAGAGTGCTTCCGGGCACGACGGCGGTC
This sequence comes from uncultured Alphaproteobacteria bacterium, assembly GCA_963813555.1. GTDB lineage: Bacteria > Pseudomonadota > Alphaproteobacteria > Rhizobiales > Beijerinckiaceae > Roseiarcus. The sequence continues at coordinate 257,740 of CAWEZX010000008.1, forward strand.
TGGGGCTCCTCGCCTGGCGCGGCGACCGCCATGGTTCTGATGGCCGACGCCTTCGGCGGCGACATAAGGCTGGTCGCCGTGATGCAATATCTGCGCGTGGCCTGCGTCGGACTGGCGGCTTCGATTGTCGCCCGAATATGGTCAGCCGGCGCCGTAGCGCCAGCCGCAATCGATTGGTTCCCGCCTCTCCCAGCCGGGCACTTCCTCGGAACATTGGCCTTGGGCGTCGGCGGCGCGGTCATTGGGATCAAATCCAAAATTCCGGCCGGTCCGTTGCTGCTGCCGTTGTTCGTCGGCGCCCCGCTTTCGGCGGCTCACGTGCTCACGATCACGCTGCCGCCGTGGCTTCTGGCGATCTGCTACGCGCTGGTCGGCTGGTCCATCGGTCTTAGGTTCACGCGCGACATCGTACTCTACGCTAGCAAGCAATTGCCGAGGATCCTGGCCTCGATCTTCACGCTCATCGCCATGTGCGGCGCTCTTGCCTTCGCCCTGCATGAGGCGGCGGGAACGGACCCGCTGACCGCCTATCTCGCCACCAGCCCCGGCGGCGCCGATGCGGTGGCGATCATCGCCGCATCGTCCCCGGTCGACGTTCCCTTCGTCATGGCGATGCAGGTCGGACGGTTGCTGATGGTGATCCTGATCGGCCCCAGTCTCGCCCGCATGATCGCGCGCTGGACGGCTGGAGGCGAACCCGGACCTTCAGGCGTTAAAGCGCCCAAATGAAAGCCGGCCGCGATGTTCAGGGTTCCCTCATATATTTTCTTGCTGCAATTCGTCGCCGGCCTGTTCCTGGCCAACGGCGTGCCGCATTTCGTTCAGGGGATCAGCGGAAACAGGTTCCAGAGCCCGTTCGCGTCGCCGCCCGGCGTTGGAGAATCCTCTCCTCTCATCAATGTGTTGTGGGGGTTCCTCAACCTCGCCGTCGGCTTCGCGCTTCTGTTCGAGTTTACCCCAAAAGGCGCGGACGTCGTTCTCGAATGGGCGTTTGTCGGCTTGGGCGCGCTGCTCATCGCTCACTTTTGCGCGCAGCATTTCGGCCGGGTGCGGTCTCGGCGCGGCTAGGCGTGGCCCGCCGGACCCCGGTCGACGCCCGGATTTCCGCCGGGGGCGGCCACGCCCAATCGGCCGAGGTAGTACGCCCAACCTTTGGCGTGACCGGCGCACTGGGCGGTGTTGGGAAGTCCGGTATGGGTCATGCGCACAAGCGTCCCGCCCTCCCGGTCGAGGAGGTCGATCTCGACCAGGCTTGACCTCGGCGGCACCTCGTCGTCTCCGTCCCACCCGAAGCTATAGGCGAGGCGATGGACAGGAACGACCTCGCGGAATTCCCCGCGCACGATGCGGCCGGGCCGCCCGGCAACGTCCTTGACGAGATAGAGGCCGCCAGGATGGGCGTCGGTGTTCGCCTCGGCGCCCATCCAGCTTATGATCTTTTGCGGATCGGTCAGGAAGGCAAAGACGGTCGCGGGCGGGGCTGCGATCTGGGTCTCGCGTCGGACGACGAGCGATTCATCCATCGGACTCTCCTCGAGAAAACTCATTCCAGCTTTATGACGTGCGGCCCGCCGTCAAATCGACAGGCGACGGAGGCGCGGGCTGAATATGGGCGCGGGTTCCTTGAAGGTCAACCATCTGGTTGAATGTTAAGCGAGTTGCCTTTGGATTGAAGCGGCCGAGAGGGAACGGCTCAGCGACAATCTGGCTCTTATAGCGTTAGTTGTTGGTATGGGCCGATTCCGATGGCGCTCTTGATCCAGTTTTGTGGCGTGATTTGTCGATCCCAGGCTTCGAGGGCGCGCCGCCAGCCGAGATAATTTGGCAGGTTCTTGGTGGCGACGCCGTTGAAGCGATTGAGCCATTGCTTGAGACGGCTGTGGTAGGCGTTGACGTTGTTGATATGCAGGTGGGGCGCCGCGGGGACAGGCTTTCCCGGGGAAGGAACGGCGTGAAAGGGGATGTTGGCCTGGCGGGCGAAGGAGGCCAGCGGTTTGCCGCCATCGCCGATCAAGTGATTTGCGGACGTAACGACACCGGTCAGGACGGCGGCGATCGAAGCGCTGTCGTCGTTTGGCAGAACGGCGTCGAAAGTTGCGCCCTTTCGGTCGCGGGCGACGAGCACGGGAATGTTGTCCTGATAGGGGCCCGGATGACGGGCCGTTCCGCCGCGTTTGCGAGCCTTGCGAGGCAGATCGGACCACCGCCCCTTGAAAGATTTCAAGGATGAAGGTTTCATCCGCTTCGACGATTCCGCTCAGCTTTTGCGGCTTGTCCGCGGCGGGAGCGCCCAAAAACCGGTGACGCCAGCGGAAAGCCGTCGTCGGATGCACGCCGCAAAGCGCGGCCGTCTTCACCAGGCTTTTGCCTTCGATCATCGCCTGCGCGTGATCGAGCCAACGCTCTTTCTTGCGCAGATGCGCCATTGGGCTTTTGCTCAGGGCGTTGAAGGTGCGTCCGCAAGCCTTGCAGCGGAACCGCGCCAGTCCGCGCGAGCGTCCCCAGGCCACGATTTCGCGACCCGCGCAATGCGGACACCCTCGACTTTCCACCCGCTCATGGCCTGTTACGCCCAACGCGTCCGGCCGACGGCGAGCCTTCAAGGCCTTGTTCTTCGCGGCCGCCGTCAGCATCGCAGTTTTCCGACCCACCCCCTCCGCCGTCGTCAGAGCCGCGAGCGCCGCCCGCCGCTGATCCTCGTTCAATCGAACGATCCCCGACAGCCAAGTCGAAAACTCCTCACCCTTCATCGAACAATCTCCAACCCCACCCCCACCATAACCCAAATCAACAACTAACGCTATAAGAGCCGAAGAACTTGTTCGTCGATTGGGAAGCTCTTGATGTCAAGCGGAAGCGCCCGTTGTCCGTTTGCTATTTCGGTTACCATTTTTCTGAGTGCGATCCCTGCCAGGATCTCGTCTTGATGCCCCTGGGGATAGTAGACTCCTTTCTTTAAGTGCACGATGTTAAAATCATGACCAAGTCTATCTCTTATTGCTTTCAATAACGAGGCCAACAAATCAGTTTGTTTAGTATTCCTCGTTTTTTGTCCGACGCTATCTTCGCCAGAAGGAAAATTGTTCAAATGATCAAGATACTCCTCTCAAGCGGATATTATACGTTTTTCCTTCTCATTTTGACGATCAAATATAATATCTATTGAATTAAGAGCTTTGACATGGTCAGCTGAAGCCGCTTTTAAACCTCTTGTTGCCATCAGCGTATTGAACACATTTACTTTGCGCGCCCGATCCTCACGTGACCGTTCTATCCATTTCTGTGTCTGGACAGCGACAATTGGACCAACAAGCGTCGCTAGTATGATGAGAGCGTCGGCAATAGTTATCGTCATTGTTGTGCCCATTCTCGCGCTTCGAGAATCCCTCGGGTAGCGATGGCCTGGCTGCTTTATGGATAATCGGTCTCGCGGTGGCAGCGACAAAATTTCTCAATAAAATCGTCACTCATCCACAGGTCGGCCTAACGAAAAAGGGGTCCACGAATTACTCGGTGCTGCCTCTGCGATTTAAGGCATCTCGGGCGGGTCGGGCAGCCTCAAACTTGGTTTCTCGGGCGGTCATCCTGGGCACCCCTTTGTTAGCGGGCGCGGAGCCTATTGTGCCATATTTGCGTTACAGGCTCGGAGTTCGATCGGAGTCAGTTCGCGTCATGCCGCGTGTTGTCAAGCGTTCCGCCTCGCAGACCGTCAAGGCGGGCCCGTATCGCCGAGTCCTTGTTGGCCGACTATGCCCTCAAAACGCTGAATCTCTGGTTCTGGTTCGCAGCTTTTGTGGCCCTTCACGTACCGGGAGATCATAGACAAGGTCGATCCGATCCTAGCCCGCATTTCTCACGCGGGCAGACCATTTTCCGGTTGTTCTGGCTCGATTTGAAGGTCGGACTGATGTGGGCGTGACGGTGGGTGGCGCGGGCGCGCGGCGACTTTCGCGATGGCGGATGTGTCTCCGGTGGGCCGATGGGTTTTTGCCGCGCATTTTTGCGCCGCGGCGGCGCGCGTCAGGCTGGCCAGGCGCGCGCCGCGGCGAGCCTTGCCGCGGCGAGGCGCCACTCCTGGGCGTTTGGGCAGGCTGAAGCGAAGGCGATCCTGACGCGCCGGGCGCTGATTTTGACGAGCGCGCCAAGCTTCAGCAGTTTCAGGCGGATCGTGCCGCAGGTCGCGCTGGCGAACGGCGTGTGGGCCAGGCCGATGCGGCGCATCGCGCACAAGAGCGCATAGGCCATCGAGGCGAACCACAGCCGAAGCTGATTGGCGCGCATGGTGGCTGTCGAGGTGCGGTCGGCGAAGAGATCGCCCTGGCGCTCCTTGATCCGGTTCTCCATCTCGCCGCGCGCGCAATAGAGCCTTTCGTCAAGCGGCCTGGCGCGCCAGGCGTCGGCCTTCAGCGAGGTCACGAGAAAGCGCGGATTGGCCTCGCCCTGCGTCCATTCGGCCTTGCCGACCACCCGGCGCCGGCGCGACCAGCTGTCCTTCGTCGACCATTCGAAGTCGCGAAACGCCCGCGCCGGCCGGCCCTCGTTCGCCTGCGACATCGCCCGCGCCTCGCTCAAGGCGTCGGCGATGCGCGCCTCCAGCCGCGCGTTGCGCGCCAGGCCGAACACGTAGTCGACCGCGTTGGCCTCGCACCAGGCCATCAGGCCGTCGCGGGCGAAGCCGGAGTTGGCGCGCAGCACGATCCTCACCCGCGGCCAGCGCGCCCGGATCTGCTCGATGATGCGCGCCATCTCTTCCTGCGCCCCGGCGCTGCCGTCGATGTTCGAGCGCCGCAGCTTGGCGGCCAGAAGATGGCGGCCGCAGAAAACATAAAGCGGCAGGTGGCAATAGCAGGCGTAATCGCCGTGAAAGAACCGCCCCTCCTGATCGCCGTGCAGCGGATCGTCGGTCGCATCCAGGTCGAGCACGATCTGACGCGGCGCCTTGGCGTGCGCGTCGAGAGCGGCGACTGGAGGTCACCGAACATCAGGCGATGATTTACCGCTGCGCCCGCTGCCGCGGCCGAACCACGGCGGCGTTCCCCGAGGGGGTGGTCTCGCCGGCTCAGTATGGGGGGCGGGTCAGAGCGGCTGCGGTTTATCTCAACGTTCAGCAGCTCATTCCCGAGGATCGGGCCGCCCAGGCGATGGCCGACCTGTTCGGCGCAGCGAGGCTTTGCCCCGACAGCGTCGTCGCCTGGGGCAAGAGGAAGGCCGAGGAATTCGGGGCTCTCGCGGCGCAGATCGCCGCGCTCGTGGCGCAGGCTCCCGTGCGCCATCTCGACGAAACCGGCTTTCGCGTCGCCGGCAAGGGCCAATGGCTGCATACCGCCTCGACCGTGGCCCTGACCTCGTATCGGGTGACGGCCAAACGCGGCGACGCGCCCAAGGGCTTTCGCGGCGGCGTCATCGTCCACGATCATTTCAGGCCCTATTACGCGCTGCCCGCCGTCCGCCACGCGCTGTGCAACGCCCATCATTTGCGCGAACTCAAGGCTCTGATCGACATCGACAAAGAGCAATGGGTCGGGCAAATGCGCGATCTTCTCGTCGAGGCCAACGGCGCCGTCGACGAGGGCGCGACGGCGCTGCCGGCCCTCGTCCTGCGCACGCTGATCAAACGCTACGTCGCCATCGTCCGGCGCGGGCTCGCCTTCCATCGAAGCCAGCCGCCCCTGGCCAGACAAATCGGAGCCCGCGGGCGAGCGCCGCGTCGCCCCGGACACAATCTCCTGATCCGATTGCATAAGTTCAAACGCGATGTCCTGCGGTTCCTCTATGACTTCGCCGTCCCCTTCACCAATAACGAGGCCGAGCGCGACCTGCGGATGATGAAGGTCAAGATGAAAATCTCCGGCGGCTTCCGAACCATGGCCGGCGCGCGCACCTTCGCCCGCATCCGCGCCGTCATCTCCACCGCCCGAAAGCAAGGTTGGAACATCCTCCAAACCATCGCCGCAAAACCCGCGACCCTCACCCAAGCCCTCTCCGCATAACTCACAGCTTGGGAGTTACTTTTCCTCTTTTCCTCGCTTCGTGCCGCGTAACCCATTGATAAGTCTCGATTCGGACGAGAGAATCCAAGAAAATCCAAGGAAATCCAACCCCCCGTCAGTGGGGTCTTCGCAGCGAGACGGCGACGGGCCAAGAAAACCCAAACGGATCGACCGAACCGAACGTCGCGAGCCGCCGCCGAGAAGGAGGCCAAACCGGCTCCGTCCAAATGCAAAGCGCCCCAGGCTGCGCAACGGGGCGCCCGGGGCAGCCGGGCCAAAACCTGCTGGCGGCAAAGCCAACTCCAGCCGAAGATTGATCCATGCACTTGTCCTCAACCCTCGCCTGGCTGGTGGACGCGGCCGCCGAGACGCCGACGTCCGAACTATTTCTGGCGACCCTTGGCGAACGCCTGATCGAGGATGGCGCGCCGCTCGCCGGCGGCGCGTTGACGCTGGCCTCGCCCCACCCGCTGATCGCCCGGCGCACCTGGCTGTGGCGAGCCGAGAGCGGCGACGTGGTCGAGGCGCTGGGATTTGTGGCCGGAGCGCACTCGGCGGCGGGAGCGGATAGTCCGTCAGGCGAGGCGGGTCGGCGCTGGCTTGCCGGCCTCGCGCCCGGCCCGGTGCATGAAGAGCTCGTCGAGCCGAGGCCGAACGGGCCGAGGCTCGGCTGGGTGGGGCCGCGTCCGTTCACGCCCGACGAGGCCGACCGCCTGCATGAGGCGGCGCGCTTCGCTGCGGCGCCCCTCGCCGCGCTTACCGCTCGCGCAACTCTGTCCGCTGCGCTCGAGGCCTATCTCGGCCGGCGTAGCGCGGCGCGCGTGCTGGCCGGCCCGTTACGGCGCGGCGTCGGCGAGACCATCGAGGCGGCGCTCTTGTTCGCCGACTTGCGCGGCTTCACGGCTTTGTCCGAGAGCAGTCCGCCGTCCGCGGTCATCTCCGCCCTCGACGCTTGGTTCGATCGCATCGCGGGCTCCGTGCACGCGTTCGGCGGTGAAGTGCTCAAGTTCATGGGCGACGGCGTGCTGGCGATCTTTCCAGTCGTCGGCGGGTCGCCGCGCAACGCCTGCGATGCGGCGCTGCGCGCGGTTTCCGCCGCGCGAACCGGAATGGCGCATCTCGACGAGGCGCGAGGCCGTGATGGGCTCCCGCCTTTGCCCTTTGGCGTTGCGCTGCATCTTGGCGAGATGTTGTGGGGCAATATCGGCGCCGCCGACCGGCTGGATTTCACCGCCATCGGCCCCGCCGTTAATCTGGTCAGCCGGCTGGAGGGTTTATGCCGGCCGCTTGGCTGTGCGGTCCTGGTCTCGGGCGCTTTCGCCGCCGAGACCACCGCGCCCCTGATCCCGCTTGGAAGGCATACTTTGCGCGGCATCGCCTCCCCATGCGCCGTGTTCACCGTGGCGAATTAGCGTCACTCTCCGTATGGGAGAGGGGTCGGTGAGGGGCGCTCACAGCACCACGACGGGCGTCCCCTTGGCGACACGCCCATAAAGGTCGATCACGTCGGAATCGAGCATCCGGATGCATCCGGACGAGACGGCCTTGCCGATCGAGTTCGGCTCATTGGTTCCGTGGATGCGAAACAAGGTGTCCTTCTTGCCTTCAAACAAATAGAGGGCCCGCGCTCCCAGCGGATTCTCCATGCCGCCGTCGAGATGCACCGGCAGGCCCGGCTGCCGCGCCAGCATTTCCGGTGGCGGAGTCCACCCGGGCCAGAATGCCTTTCGGCCAATCGCGGCCACGCCCTTCCAGGCGAAGCCCTGGCGCCCGACGCCGATCCCGTATTGCAGCGCGCGGCCGTCGCCGAGCGACAGATAGAGCTTGCGTTCATGCGTATTGATGGTGAGCGTGCCGGCCGGTTGGCCCGTCGGATCATTGACCTCCCTGCGGGTCGTGCGGCTCATGTCGACGTCTCTGTCGAAGCCTCCCGGAGTCGAATAGTTCGGATCCGCGTCAGGCGGCAGATAGGTCTGTGGGTCGGGCGGCGGCGCTGCGCCCGGCAACGTGAGCGGAAAATTGAACAGGGACTGAGCCGACGCCTCGGTCGTCGCCACGCCCATGCTCACAAGGCCGATCAGGATGAGACTTCGCGCGCCAAACATCATTAACCCCGCTCCAACAGCGCCGCAATCGCGCGTGAGTAAAGCTAAGTCGGATCGGTGGTTTCGTAAAGCATCGCTGTTCGGCTAGCGCGTCCTTGCCGGGCGGCGCTGAACGGCGCAATATTAGCTCGGGGATACAGGGAGGAATGACTATGGCGCTTCGACTGGGTTTTGCGGTTTTGACCGCATTTTTCAGCGTTTGCGGCGCGGCGGCCGCGCAGCAGGCCAATCCGCTCGACATTATCCCCGACAAGATGCCGAACGCCATCCCTTATGGGGCGCCGATTTCGCTGGCTCGCGCTCAAGCAGCGATCGGCGCGGCCACGGGCGAAGCCGAAAAACGCGGCTGGGCGCTCAATGTCGCCGTCGTCGATTCCGGGGCCAATCTCGTCGCCTTCGCGCGCATGGACGGCGCCCAGCTCGGCTCGATAGCCATTTCCGAGCACAAGGCGCGTACGGCGGTCAAATTCCGCCGTCCGACCAAGGCCTTCGAGGATGGAGTTCAGAAAAACGATCTCAAATATCAATTGACGCTCGACGACGTTATCGCCGCCCGCGGCGGCATTCCTCTGATCGAGGACGGCAAGCTGATCGGCGCGATCGGCTGTTCCGGCGGCGCCGGGTCGCAGGACGAGGCCGCGTGCATGGTCGGCGCGGCGACGATCAACAAATAGTGACTGGAGCCGCGCCGCTTCGTGCGATGCAACCGGTGGTTAGGCTTGGCGTGCGAACCTCGCCGGAAAGGAGCAAATTTGCTCCAGGCTCCGGAGATTCGCGCATGATCGTCGCCACTACCGAAAACATCGCCGGGCACCGTACGGTCCGGACACTTGGACAATGCTTCGGCGTCGTTGTCCGCAGCCGCGGGCTTGGCGGCAACGTCATGGCGGGCTTACGTTCAATCGTCGGCGGCGAAATCCACGAATATACGCAATTGCTGGAGGAAGCGCGCCGCCACGCGCTGGATCGCCTGGTCCAGAACGCGACCGCGATGGGCGCCAACGCCATCCTGATGATGCGCTACGACAGCGCTGAGATTGGCCAGACGATGAGCGAAATCGTCGCCTACGGCACCGCCGCGGTGATCGAACCTGCGCCATGATCGCGTTTGGCCTGCCTGTCGGCTTCGGTCTCGCGCTCCTTCTGATCTGGTTCTTCTTCCGCAAGGGCGGCTATAAGCGCCATCCTCTCGACGCGCCGCCTGGACGAGACTGGCGCTTCACCGGCGAGCGCTTCCTCGATCCGCCATCCGGCGAGACGCTGGAGGTTTGGTATTGTCCAAGGACCGGCGAACGCGCCTACGTCCGGGCGCGGGCGGGGTGAGGCGCCCGCGTCATTCTGAGGCCCACCGCGTCTGCCGCGCCTCGAAAAATGCTCCAGTTAGCGCCGCGGTCTCTGCCGCTTGGAGCATCCTTCGAGACGCGCCCACCCTTGTCGCCATCGACGGCGTTCACCATGAGCGAGGGCCGCGCCTCGCAGCCCCCTTCACAAAACCGCGAGGCGGCTTGCGCATCACATAAGTATGTGCTTATCTATCAGCATGGAGAGCGACATCTTCAAAGCGTTGGCGGATCCCACGCGTCGCAGCGTGTTCGAGAAGCTCGCGGTTGGAGGCATGAACGCGAGCGATCTCAGGCGAGGGATGGCGATCAGTCAGCCCGCGATGTCGCAGCATCTCGCTGTCCTGCGCTCCGCGGGCCTCGTGCGCGAGCGTCGAGACGGTCGGTTCGTCAATTATGAAGTGGACCCGGAGGGGCTTGTCCGAATCGGAAAGTGGCTCGCCCGGTATCGGGCATACTGGCCGCGCCGCATCGACGACCTGAAGACGCTGCTGAAGGACATGGATCAATGAGCGACGTTGTGAACGACGCGGGTGAGGAAACCGAAATCGCGCTCGAGTATGAACTCGACGCGGCGCCGGAGAAGGTATGGCGGGCGATCGCCCTCGCCGCCTTTCGGGAGCGATGGCTGCCTGAGGCGGACCTTGCCGAGCCGGAGCCCATCGCGTCCATTCCGGGAGTGGAGGTCCGGTACCGAATGCGGGAGGAAGGCGCTCCGTTGGCGGAAAGCACCGTTACGTTCCAGATCGAAACCGGACCTCAGGGCGGCACGTTGTTCCGGGTCATCCATCGGATCGAGGGCGACGCGCGCCGGAACGGCGCCAACGACAACCTTCGCCCCCTGAGTCTGGCGGCTTAAGAGCGGCTCGCAGCCGGTCAATCTTGGACAGCGTGGAAGGAATTCGCGTCATGCGCGACACGATGCAGCTCGTCCCTATGGTTCTTGAACAATCGAGCCGCGGCGAGCGCTCTTTCGACATCTACTCCCGCCTGCTTCGGGAGCGCATCGTCTTTCTCTCGGGCGAGGTCAACGACGCGATGGCGTCGCTCATCTGCGCCCAGCTGCTCTTCCTGGAGGCCGAGAACCCGAAGAAGCCGATCGACCTCTATATCAACTCGTACGGCGGCGTCGTGACGAGCGGCCTTGCGATGTATGACACGATGCAATTCATCAAGGCGCCCGTTCGTACGCTGTGTGTCGGGACCGCCCGATCCATGGGGTCGTTTCTCCTGATGGCGGGCGAACCTGGCGAGCGCGCGGCGCTGCCCAACGCCAGCCTCCACGTCCATCAGCCGCTGGGCGGCTTCCAGGGGCAGGCCTCCGACATTCTCATTCATGCGGAAGAAATTCGGCAGACCAAGCGCCGAATTACGCGCCTCTACGCCGAACATTGCGGACGAAGCTACGAAGAGGTCGAGCGCACGTTGGATCGCGACCATTTCATGGATGCGGAAAGCGCACGCGACTGGGGCCTGATCGATCGCGTTCTCTCGACCCGCAGCGAAGCGGAGCTGCTGCTTGGCGGCCCCGCCCCGCCTCCATGAGCCACGCGGCGTAACGCGCCACCGCGTCGACCTCGACATTGACCTTGTCCCCCTCCTTGCGTTCGCCCCAGGTCGTCACCTGGACGGGGCTTTGACCGGGGGAACCAATTCGAGAGCAACTCAAGTCTTGACGCATTCCGGCAGGCGCTTGGGGTTGTCGATCTTCTTCAGTTCCTCGTCGGTGGCGCAGATGCGAAGTCCGAGTTTGCGAAAGCCCTCGCGCTCGATATCCTGCTCGATCGTCCGCGCAAACACTTCGCCTTCGTTGAACCATATCTCCATCACCTGTTCGCCGTTTTTCGCGATGAGGTCCGCCTTGGCCCGCTGCGCCTCCTCGGCGCGGTCGAGAAAAGCGTAGCTTGCGGCGCGTAATAGTCGATTGAACCTGTCGCGGTGGTCGTCCGGAATTTGATCGCTGACGTCGATCGCACGCTCGAACTTGCGGTCGAAGAAATAGGGGACAACAAGCATTCCACGCCTGCTCACCGGCGTCTGCGGATCGAGCCGCAAGACCAGGTCCGCCATCGCGGCGCCCTCTTCGGGGCGTCCCAGGTAAGGGAGCTGGGCGGAGGCGGTCGCGAGCAACAGGTTGTTGGTCGGGTTGTCCCGCACAGCGCGGTCAATGGCGGCGGACGTTTCAGCAAACCGGCCCTGGAGCGCCAAGAGCAACACCAGACCGGCCTCTGCGTCGGCATTGGACGGGTCGAGCGCCAGCGCCTGCCGCAGGTCGCTTTCGAATTCCTTCATTTTCGTCTCGAAAGGGAGATTGAAGAACGCGCCCTTTACCCATTTGAGCCACGCCCGCGACGCATAGGCAGGGGCGAAGTTCGGGTCGAGCGCGATGGCTCTCTCAGCGTACTCCAGTCCCTTCACGACGCCCGCCTTGGTGTCCAGCTTCCGCTGTTCACGGGCGAGCATATTAAAGTCGTAGGCTGAAAGATCGGCCGGGGGGCGCTTCTTCGCTTCCGACAGCAGACCTCCCTGGATCGCGCCAATGTTCGAGCCGCCAGTTCCAGCGACTGAAACCGCGACCTTGTCGGCCACCTCGGCCTGCACGGAGAACAAATCCTGGGCTGGCCGGTCCCAGCGCTCGGACCGTACCTGCGCGCCGGTGGCGGCGTCGATCAGCTCCGCCGTCACCCGCAACTGGTCGCCCTGGCGCTGAACAGAGCCCGCGAGCACGTAGCGCACGTTGAGATCCTTGGCGATCTGCCGCGCGTCGACGGGCTTGCCTTTGTAAGTCATGGTCGAGTTGCGCCCGATGACGAGCAGCTCCTTGTAACGGGCGAGATCAGTGATGACGTCTTCAGTCATTCCATCGGCCAGGCGCCCCGCCTGTTGGTCGCCGCCCAGATTGTCGAACGGCAGGACGGCGACCGCCGGCGCCGCGATCGGCGCGGATCGGTTGGCGCCGAGGAAATGCCAAGCGCCTGCCGCGATCACGACGAGCAACGCGGCGATTCCCGCCGCCAGAAGCGCGAGCCGCGAGCGCCCTTTTGGCTCGAGCTTCGCCGTCGTCGTGGGCTTCGCCTGGGCGGGGACGCCGACTTGCAGCGAGTAGACCCGGATCGGCCGTTCGATGTTCTTGAGCTGGGTCAGGCCGAGGTCGGCGACCGCCATATCGAGCCTGCCGCTCACTTGGCGATAGGCGTCTTCCGACAGGCAGATCGCGCCGGGTTGAGCGATTCCCTCCAGCCGCGCGGCGATATTGACGCCGTCGCCCATGAGGTCGCCGTCGCTCTCCTCGACCACGTCGCCGAGATGGATGCCGACGCGAAACTCAATCCGGCGCTCCGGCGGCAGGCCCGCATTGCGCTCGACCATGCCGTTCTGGACTTCGATCGCGCAGCGCACGGCGTCGACGACGCTGCGGAACTCGGTCAGACTGCCGTCACCGGTGCGCTTGACGACGCGGCCGCGATGGAGGGCTAGTCGGATCGATCAGGTCGCTGCGCAGCGCCCTGAGCCGCGCCAGGATGCGATCCTCGTCCGCTCCCGCGAGCCGGCTGTAGCCGACGACATCCGCGACCAGAATCGCCGCAATCTTCCGGGTCTCGCTCATCGCGCTCCTCCGGCTGCCGGCCACGTCTTTACAAATTTACAGGTCCAACGCCGCCAAAAGTCTATCCGTTCAATAGTTCTTCACGGTAACGCAAATGTGAACAGTAGACAAGGGCGATATTCTGCGCGCCATCGCCACTGGATACGGTTGCCTTACTTAAGTCCGTCCCGTCCCGCCTCCATCAGCCGCGCGGCGTAGCGGGCCATCTGGTCGACCTCGATGTTGACCTTGTCGCCCGCCTTGCGTTCGCCCCAGGTCGTCACCTTCAGCGTGTGCGGGATCAGCAAGACCTCAAACGTATCGCCGTCGACCGCGTTCACCGTGAGCGACGTCCCGTCGAGGGCGACCGACCCCTTGATCGCGATGAATTTCGCCAAGTCCTTCGGCGCGCGGAAGCGGAAATGCGCCATACGATCGAAATCGCGACGCGACAGGATTTCAGCGATCCCGTCGACATGGCCGCTGACCATATGGCCGCCAAGCTCGTCGCCGAACTTCGGAGCGATCGCTCGAGGTTGACCCGCCCCCCTGCCCGCCAGACCCCGAGCGTCGTCACGGCCAGAGTCTCGGCGCCCAAGTCGAAGGCGATCGCCGAACCCCGCGCGCGCGACTCGACGCCGACCACGGTGAGACATGCGCCGGAATTGGCGATCGAAGCCCCGACAGGAATCGTGCCGGCGTCGTAGGCGCACGCGATCCTAAGCCGACTCAGCTCGCCAGACTTCGAAATATCAATTATTTGGCCGACGTCGCTGATAATTCCGGTGAACATCCAGAGCCTCGTTCGCGCGCGCTTGTCGCGAGATTATCCCACTTTGCGCCGCCCCGGTCCGATCCGGAATTGAGCCCCGGAATGCGGGTTGCGCGGCAGGCCTCCACAAATTGGTAAGGAACTCCATTCCAGATACCATGGTAGAGGTACCCTCGGGCGCTAACATCTCCATTCGAGCCATGCCAACCGAGAACGGCCGCACTTCTATTCGCGAACGAGCAGATTCGCGCTCAAAAATGTATTGGCTGGACATTGACGTAACGTTCAACGACATCATGCGTCAGCAGCGAACAATACCGAACGATCAGATCGCTCGCCTGCCGCCGTCGTCCTTGCAATATTCTATTCTAAACGGTGTAGGAACCGTCGCGAACGCACTGTCTGTCGGCGACAGCGCGGAAACTTTCAACCGTTTTCACGTCGATGTCGCGGCGTTTGTACAAACGAACGAGAGCTTCGAACCTTCCGAACTGAACCGATCAGCGAAGATGATCTGGAACGACGTGGATGTTCAGTTGCCGCGGCTGGAGATCTATGTTCAACCCAAAATGCTTCGGCACCTGGTGGAGCTGTATGTGAGCAAAAGGATCGATACAGTCATAATGTCGATCAAAATTGCGGTTACAAGGCAGCCAATCGCAGATACCGGTCCGGGTTCCAGGCTATTGCCTGTTCTTGACACGGATCAACGTCTTTATTTTCGGCGAACTCAATGCGAGCTGTTGTCGGTGCACGCTTCCCTCGCGCAAGAGCGCGCCGGGAGGCGTTCTAGTCACTGAATGGAGCGCTCCGATCCGTCTGCCCGCTCCCAGAGCCACAGTGTGTCCGGCCCGTAAGCCAGTGTTTCAACATGACGATAACGTGCTTCGTCGAGCAAAGCCGAGCGCGCCTCAGTGGCGAGTGCGGGCACGCCAGTCCGGCCGAGCGGCTTATTGGCTGTGATGAGCGCGACCTCGTCGGCGAGCCCACGCGCGATGAGCCGGGAGGCCACTAGAGGTCCCCCTTCGCTGAACACGCGGGTGATCCCGCGGACGCTGAGCGCCCTAAGGCCGTGATGGAGATCGACCCGACCGTCCGCATCCATCGGCACGCGCTCGATCATCACCCCGAGGTCTTCAAGCCGCCGGGCCGCTTCGTCCGGCGCCGTCGTTCCTGCAATCACCAGCGTCGGAACATCCCAGGCCGTTGCGACGAGTCGCGAGCGTTCGGGCAGGCGCAGATGGGTGTCGAGGACGACGCGCAGCGGCTTACGGTCGAGGCCAGGCAGCCGCACGGTCAAGGCCGGATCATCGGCCAACGCTGTCCCGATCCCGACGATGATCGCCTCGTGCGTCGAGCGCATGATCTGGACGCGAAGGTCGGCGATCGGTCCGGTGATGCGCAGGCGCGCGTCGTGCGAACCGCCGGAGGCGAAGCCGTCCGCGGTTTCGGCGAGCTTGAGCGTCACGCAAGGCAGCCCCGCCGTCACGCGCAAGATGTGGCCCAGATGGTCGCGCCGCGCTTGAGCCGCGCCAACGCCGACAGAGACCGCGATTCCCGCGGCTCTCAACCGCGCGTACCCCTGCCCGCCCACTAGCGGATTGGGATCCTCCATCGCCGAGACGACCCGGGCGACGCCCGCCGCGAGGATTGCGTCGACGCAAGGCGCGGTGGCGCCGAAATGCGAGCAGGGCTCCAGCGTCACATAGAGCGTAGCGCCCTGCGCCGCCTCGCCAGCCTGGTCGATGGCGATCCGCTCGGCATGCGGCCTTCCCCCCGGCGCGGTCGCCCCGCGCCCGACGACCGCCCCGTCTTTCACCAGGATCGCGCCGACAGCGGGATTGGGAGCCGTAAGGCCGAGCGAGCGCGATCCCAGGTTCAGCGCCGCCTCCATCCAGCGCAGATCCTCATCGGGGTCTGCGACTGCGCCTTCGCTCATGAAGCGGGCGCGTTCTTACGTTGGCGCGGAGCTGCCTGCGCTGGCGCAGCGTCAGGCTCCGCCTCCAGTTCGCCGACGATGGCGTTGAAGTCACGCGCCTCGCGGAAATTGCGGTAGACCGAGGCGAAACGCACATAGGCGACGTCGTCGAGGGCCTTCAGCCCCTCCATCACCAGTTCGCCGATGCGCTCGGTCGGGATGTCGCCGTCCGTTTGGCTCTCGAGCTGGCGCACGACCCCGTTGATCATGCGCTCGATCCGCTCAGGCTCAACCGAGCGCTTGCGCAAAGCGACCTGGACCGAACGCACCAGCTTGTCGCGGTCGAACGGCGCGCGGCGCCCGTTCTTCTTGACCACCTGCAATTCGCGCAGCTGCACCCGCTCAAAGGTGGTGAACCGTCCCCCGCAATCGGGACAGATGCGCCGCCTGCGGATCGACGAGGAATCGTCGGTCGGCCGCGAGTCCTTCACTTGCGTATCGAGGCCGCCGCAATAGGGGCATCGCATATGAGCCCGCCCTTCAAAGACCGTCCGGCGCCCTCAGTAGATGGGGAACCGCCGGGTGAGTTCGGCGACGTCCGCGCGCACCTTCGCCTCGACCGCCACATTCCCCAATTCGGTGTTCGCCGCCAAGCCGTCCAGGACCTCGACAACCATGCGGCCGACGTCAGCGAATTCCTCCGTCCCGAAGCCGCGCGAAGTGGCGGCGGGGGAGCCGAGGCGGATGCCCGAGGTCACCATGGGCTTTTGCGGATCGAACGGAATGCCGTTCTTGTTGCAGGTGATGTTGGCGCGGTCGAGCGCCGCCTCGGCTGCTTTGCCGGTCAAGCCCCTGGGCGTCAAATCGACCAGCATCAGGTGGTTGTCGGTGCCCCCGGTCACAAGGTTGTAGCCACCGGCAAGGATCGGCTGGGCCAAGGCCTTGGCGTTGGCGACCACAGCGTGCGCGTAGGCCTTGAACTCGGGGGTCAGCGCCTCGTGAAGCGCGACCGCCTTGGCGGCGATGACATGCATCAGCGGTCCGCCCTGCAGGCCCGGAAAGATCGCCGAGTTGATCTTCTTGGCGAGCTCCGCGTCATTGGTGAGGATCATACCGCCGCGCGGGCCGCGCAAGGTCTTATGTGTCGTCGTGGTGACGACATGAGCGTGCGGGAACGGCGAGGGATGGGCGCCGCCCGCGACAAGCCCGGCGAAATGGGCGATGTCGACGACGAAAAAGGCGCCGACCGCCTCGCATATGGCCCGGAAACGGGCGAAGTCCCAATGACGCGCATAGGCCGAGCCGCCGGCGATGATCAGTTTCGGCTTGTGCTCGCGCGCCAACGCTTCGACCTGATCCATGTCTATCCGATGCGTCGTTCGATCGACCCCATAGGCCACCGGCTTGAACCAGCGGCCGGACATGTTGACTGGCGAACCATGGGTCAGGTGCCCTCCTGCCGCGAGATCAAGGCCCATGAAAGTGTCGCCGGGCTGCATCAGGGCCATGAAGACCCCTTGATTGGCTTGGCTGCCGGAATTGGGCTGGACGTTGGCGAAGCGGCAGTCGAACAGGCGGCACGCGCGCTCGATCGCCAAGTTTTCCGCGATGTCGACGAATTGGCAGCCGCCGTAATAACGTCTGCTGGGATAGCCTTCCGCGTATTTGTTAGTCATGACCGAGCCCTGAGCTTCGAGCACGGCGCGCGACACGATGTTTTCCGATGCGATGAGCTCAATTCCGTCGCGCTGGCGACCGAGTTCGAGTTCGATCGCACGGGCGATCTCGGGATCGGCGTCGGCGAGGGCTGCGGAGAAGAACGAGTTCGATCGCGCGGACATAGGGGCGGAGACGTTCATCGGCAAACCTTCCATAGAAAACGAGGCTTGGCCAAGAGGGCGAGCGGCGCGGCCATAGCACGGGCGGTCAGCCCACAAAAGGGAGAGGGAGGCCGACCGCGTCGAGCGCGAAGCTGAGCCGCGCGCCGATAGCTTGCGGACGACGGTTTAGCGGCTCTTGCCGACGCCGGTGAAAATAACCACCTCGTCCTTGGCTACACGGTCGAGCAGAGCGTGAGCCTCCTCATCCAGGAGATCCCTATCGACGCTCTCCGGACTGAGGCTGGCGACGCGCAACTCCCAGCGCGCGCGTTCCTCTTTCAGCCCCGCGAGCTCAACCTTCAGCTGAGCGGCCTCGGCGTCAAATTTTACTTTGGCCTTCAGCCCATGCTCGCCGTTCGACGCGCCCCATACGAGATAGCCGGTGGCGACTCCAAGCACGATGTAGAGCACGATCGGCGTGACGATCGAGCGCAGGCGAGTCCTGACGACCATGCGCCGATCCTGCGGGAACGGCGTTAACGCAGTGTTATCAAGGGCTCATTTATTCAAGCGATATTTCGTTCGCTTCCGCGCACAGATCTGTTGATAAACGGCTGATTTAAATTAATTTTATTGCTCTTTCCGTTCACCTCACGTACATTCCCGCATACTCTGCTCCGCTACCCTTCGCGCCATGCCCGACCCCGACGAAAAGCTCACGACCACGCACGCAATGGCCCTGACCCGCGGCTCGTCCTTGGCGAAGCGCGGGCTGTCGAAGCGACGGCGAAGCTCACCGCCGAGCGGCTTGCCGAGTGACTGAACCCGGCGGGATACATCCTCATGCAAAAGCAAATCGAGGGCGATCATCGCCGCTGCAGTATCCCGACGGCTGGCTCCATACGAAGCGCTAGGTGGTCGCCGTGGCCGTTCCTATATTCAAAGCGAAGGAGTAGAAAATGCCATTGAAGGCCGGAACTAACCGTGCCGAACATAAGCGCCCGTCGGCTGGACGAGGTACGGACGATGAGAGCCGCCGCTTGGCCTGGGCGGGGCTCATGTCCAGTCTGATCTTAGCGGTGGTGGTTTTGTTTTTTTTCGTCAGTTGCTTGCACATGTTCACCAATAGGTTTTAGCGGCCCGGCCTCTCCTACATTTTCGACCTGATGGTCGCGATAGGAATTACCGCCGAAGCGTTTGCCTCGATGGTGGCGACGCTGGCCGATGGATCAAAGACTGACGCTGGCCCGGACGGCAAGGGCGGCCATTCGATCGTGTTACCGCACGCGGTCCTCAACCGGCTCAAGGCGATGCGCGGGCCAAGTGAGAGCTACAGCGACGTGATTTTGAGGTTGGCGACGGCCAAGTGACATCGTAGGCCCCCGGGCAATTCCGAACTCGCTTGAGTCTGCTTTCCGGGTGCTTACCCTAATAGAAAATGCTCTTAGCGCATTGATGTCATCACAGTCGCCTTTAACGCAGAGTTACCCGTTCGGTCAGGACGCCTTGACCGCCGCCCGCCCCGCATAGCGGGCCTGATCGCCAAGCTCCTCCTCGATCCGGATCAACTGGTTGTACTTCGCCAAGCGATCCGACCTTGAGAGCGAGCCGGTTTTGATCTGTCCGCAATTGGTTGCAACCGCAAGATCGGCGATGGTCGAATCCTCGGTCTCGCCCGACCGATGCGACATCACGGCAGTGTAACCAGCCCGCTGGGCCATATCGACCGCGGCGAGCGTCTCGCTAAGGGAGCCGATCTGGTTCACCTTGATGAGGATCGAGTTCGCGACGCCCTCCTTGATCCCGCGCTCGAGGATCGCGACGTTGGTGACAAAGATGTCGTCGCCAACCAGCTGACGGCGCGAGCCCAGCTTCTGCGTCAAGAGCTTCCACCCCGCCCAGTCCTGCTCGGCCATGCCATCCTCGATCGACAGGATCGGATAGGCGCCGGCTAGCTTGACGAGATAGTCGACCTGTTCCTCGATCGACCGCGTCACGCCTTCTCCGGAATAGACGTAAGCCCCGTCCTTGAAAAATTCGGAGGCTGCCGGATCGAGCGCGAGCGCGATGTCTTCGCCAGGCTTGAACCCGGCGGCCTCGATCGCCCTGACGCAGAAGTCGAGCGCCGCCTCCGCCGACGGCAGGTTGGGGGCGAAGCCACCCTCATCGCCGACATTGGTGTTGTGACCCGCCTTCTTCAACGCGGCCCTAAGGGCGTGAAACGTCTCCGCGCCCCAGCGCACCGCCTCCGCGAACGACGGCGCGCCGACCGGCAGGATCATAAACTCCTGAAAATCGATCGGATTGTCGGCATGCGCGCCGCCGTTGACGATATTCATCATCGGCGTCGGCAACATTCTGGCCATTGTGCCGCCGACGTAGCGATAAAGCGGCAGGCCGGAAACCTCCGCCGCCGCCTTGGCGACGGCGAGCGAGACGCCGAGAATGGCGTTGGCGCCAAGCTTTGATTTGTTGCTCGTGGCGTCGAGCGCGATCATCGTCTCGTCGATCTTGAGCTGATCTTCGGCCTCGAGGCCGGAGACGGCGTCGAAAATGTCGCGATTGACGGCTTCGACCGCTCTCAGGACCCCCTTGCCGCCGAAGCGTCCCTTGTCTCCATCGCGCAGTTCGACCGCCTCGCGGGTGCCGGTTGAAGCGCCGGACGGAACGGCGGCCCGTCCCATCGACCCGTCTTCCAGCACGACATCCACCTCGACCGTTGGATTGCCGCGGCTATCGAGGATCTCGCGAGCGACGACGTTCACGATCGCGGTCATTTTGGCTCCAGGGTTGCAACGGGATTCGCGTTCGTTCTACGGCATCCAGGCAACCGATAAAAGACGCACGAGGCGCGGCAAGATGGTCGATTGCTCAGCACTTTTGCATTCTCCGATGCACATTTGACCAAATTGGACCAAGCTAGAAAAAATTTGCATGGCAGGGCCGCTAAGGCTCGTGACAGCGCCAAAAAATTCGACTAGCAATGATGGGCTAAAAGGAGGCCGCTGCCAAAAGGTTTGGCGCCGGGCGCCGTAGGGTCTGTGGGAGGACAAAAGCGTTTCGACAGTCTTGAACCGCCCGCCGGCTATACGGAAGGGACAATAAAAGACCGGGATTGTAAAACGCATTGCGCGAATGGAAGAAGGGGCGGGCCGCCATAAGAGCGTGCCGCCCCTTCTATTTTTGAAGCGAACTTTTCTACTTGCAGGCGGAATAAAGGCACCGGTTCTTGGAGCGCGCATAAGCAATGCGCCTTCAGATGGAACCTGACCCGGCCGCCTTGTCATTCCCGCGCGCGGCCATCGGCGGCCGGCGATGGCGTGTTGGCCGAGGAAATCGGAAAACAGCGAAAACGCTTCTCTTTTATAGAATTATCGGCTATGATGTGGGATCGTCGCCAAAGCCGAGCCCATGATACCCAGCCGTCCGAAACTACTCCCGTTTCCTTGCCGCGCCGGCAGTGATGACATCTCGGGCGCGGCAAGGAAAGGGCACGCAGCGAGAATCTCGCCCTCGAGCGACGCGAAACGCGTCGAAGGGATGCCGGCGTGGACGCCCGGAAATATTTCCCAAGAACGCACCCTTTGCGCGGCCCCCTCGGGGGCGAGGGGGCGGAAGGCCTTTCCACAAAAAGTTGCGCAAAGGAGGTGTTAAATCGCTGAAATAATTGACGCGCGCACACTAGTGCGCGGGCGCGCCGGCTCGCCAGAGCTCCAAGGGCCGCTTGTCCTCAGCGTCCCTCCGCCTCGCCTTCCGCCCAATTTCTTTGCGTCTCTGCGATATGAGCGTCTAGCCGGCCTTCGCTGATTGCAAGCCGGGCGCCCGATACGAGGTCCTGATAATAGGCAAGATTGATTTCGGTCAGGCCCATCATCGCGAGAATCTCGCCCGACTTCGTCAGATGGCGCCAGTAGGCGCGAGAATAGTCGCGCGCCATTGGGGACGACGACAGCGGATCGACCGGGCGCGGATCGTCGGCGAAGCGCGCGTTGCGAAGGTTGAGGCGGCCCCGGCGGGTGAAGACGAGTCCATGCCGTCCCGCGCGGGTCGGCATCACGCAATCGCACATGTCGATGCCACGCCTCATCGCCTGCAGCAGATCGTCGGGCGTGCCCACGCCCATGAGATAGCGCGGCTTGTCCGCCGGCAGATGCGGGACCACGACATCGATCATCTCGAGCATCGCCGCCTGCGGCTCACCGACCGCGAGCCCTCCGATCGCGTAACCGTGGAAGCCGATCTCGACGACCCCGTGAGCGCTGAACAGGCGAAGGTCTTTTTCCGTGCCCCCCTGGACGATGCCGAACACCGCCCTGCCCGGCTGGTCGCCGAACCCGGCCTTCGACCGCTCGGCCCATCGCAGCGTCAGGCGCATCGCCCGCTCGACCTCGTCGCGGGAGCACGGCAGTCTCACGCATTCGTCGAGCTGCATCTGGATGTCCGAGCCCAGACGCCTCTGGACGTCCATCGAGCGCTCCGGCGTCAGCTCGTGGCGCGATCCGTCGATATGCGACTGGAAGGTCACGCCGCGCTCGGTGAGCTTGCGCAATCTGGCGAGGCTCATCACCTGAAAGCCGCCGGAGTCGGTGAGGATGGGATGGGGCCAGTTCATGAAAGTGTGCAGGCCGCCGAGCGCCTCAATCCGCTCCGCGCCGGGGGCCAGCATCAAATGATAGGTGTTGGACAAGACGACGTCGTAACCGAGCGCCCGGACAGCCTGCGGATACATGGCCTTGACCGCGGCGGCTGTGCCAACCGGCATGAAGGCTGGCGTGCGGATGATTCCACGCGGCGTTGCGATCGCGCCGAGGCGCGCCTGGCCGTCTGTGGCGCGTACGGCGAAGGAAAACTCGACGCTCAAGGGCGCTCGTCGGGCGGGCTTGCGAGGCCAGCGCGCGTCAACAGGCAGGCGTCGCCGTAAGAATAAAACCGATAGCCGGCTTCAGCGGCGTGCGCGTAAGCCGCACGCATGGTCTTGAGCCCGCTGAAAGCCGAGACGAACATGAACAGCGTCGACCGAGGCAGATGAAAGTTGGTGAGGAGCGCGTCGACGACACGAAACCGATATCCCGGCGTGATGAAGATATTGGTTCGGCCGGAAAACGGCCGAAGCCGCCCATCCTCATCAGCGGCGCTTTCGACGAGGCGCGCGGACGTGGTGCCAACGCAGACCGCTCGGCCTCCGCCTTCCCGCACGGCGTTGAGCGCCTCCGCTGTCGCCCCGTCGATCGAACCCCACTCGGAATGCATTCTGTGGTCGCGAGTATCCTCGACCCTGACCGGCGCAAAAGTCCCCGCTCCGACATGCAGCGTGACCCGATGCAGCGCAACGCCGCGCGCCGCGAGGCGAGCGACCAGGAAGGGAGTGAAATGCAGTCCCGCGGTCGGCGCCGCCACCGCCCCGGGCTTGGCCGCAAACATCGTCTGGTAGTCGGCGCGGTCGCTCTCTGAGGACGCGCGCCGAGAGGCGATGTAGGGCGGCAGAGGCGGCGCCCCAAGGCGGTCAATCGCCTCATCCAGCGCCGCGCCGGCAAACGCGAAGCGCAGCAAGACCTCGCCCGCTTCCTCTTTCTCCTCCACTTCCGCGTCGAGCGCCGCGAGAAGGCACGCAATGCTTTCGCTCGTCTCGCCGAAACGGATGCGCTCGCCGACCTTGAGCCTCTTCGCCGGCCGAACGAGCGCCCGCCAGCGGCAATCGTCGACGCGCTCAATCAATGTCGCTTCAATGGACGCGACGGCCTCGCCTCTCACGCGCACGCCATCGAGCCGCGCCGCGATGACCCGTGTGTCATTAACGACGAGCGCATCGCCGGGGATCAGAAAATTCGGCAAATCTCGCACATGGGAATCTGCCAACGCGCCGTCCGGGCCGACAACCAGCATCCGGGCGCTGTCCCGCGGGTTCGCCGGAGCGAGCGCGATGCGTTCGGGGGCAAGGGCAAAATCGAAGGCGTCGACGCGCATCGCGGTCATCGCCATCCTGTCGAAGCTGTCAATCTATTGCGCCGCGTCTCCTGCTGGCGCCCCTGGTCGTCTCGATGCTCCTGGCCGCTCTCACCGCGGCGATCGTCGCCAGCTCTCAGCTCAGCGTCGCCTTGATGATCTTGTCGGGCTCACGGACGGGCTCGCCGCGCTTGATCTTGTCGACATTCTCCATGCCCGAAACAACCTTGCCCCAGACCGTATATTTGCGGTCGAGGAAGGACGCGTCGTCGAAGCAGATGAAGAACTGCGAATTGGCCGAATCCGGACTCGCTGCCCGCGCCATCGACACGGTGCCGCGCTTATGCGGCTCGGCGCTGAATTCGGCCTTGAGGTCCGGATATTGCGAGCCGCCGGTCCCGGTTCCCTTTGGGCAACCCGTCTGGGCCATGAAGCCGTCGATCACGCGGTGAAAGACGATCCCATCATAGAAGCCTTCGGATACGAGGCGCCTGATATGCGCGACATGGCCGGGCGCGAGCGCTGGGTTCATTTCGATCACCACCGGGCCTTTGCTGGTCTCGAGGGTCAGCGTGTCGCCTGCGGTCGCCATATCGCCGTTCCTCGTCACTTCGTTTCGGGCGCCATGCGCATGGTAACGATCTTATCGGGGTTCGTGACCGCGCCATTGTTATCCTGTGTTCCCGCCTTGATCTTGTCGACGGCGTCCATGCCCGAAACGACCTCGCCGAAGGCGGTGTATTTGCCATCCAGGAAGCCGCCGTCGCCGAACATGATGAAGAACTGCGAATTGGCCGAGTTTGGATCCTGAGCGCGCGCCATGCCGAGGATTCCCCGGGCGAAATGGGTCTTGTTGAACTCCGCCGGCAGATCCGGCAGAGTCGAGCCGCCCGAGCCCGTGCCGGTCGGATCGCCGGTCTGGGCCATGAAGCCGG
This sequence comes from uncultured Alphaproteobacteria bacterium, assembly GCA_963813555.1. Classification (GTDB taxonomy): domain Bacteria; phylum Pseudomonadota; class Alphaproteobacteria; order Rhizobiales; family Beijerinckiaceae; genus Roseiarcus. Next base: position 282,149 of record CAWEZX010000008.1, read on the forward strand.
GAATGACGCGGTGGAACGTCAGCCCGTCATAGAATTTCTGCTTCACCAGCGTCTTGAACTGCGCGACCGTTTTTGGCGCCCAGTCAGGACGCAGCCGAATGACGACCTTGCCGTGCTTCGTTGTCATCACGACTGTGTCGTCCGGGTTCTCGGCCGCCCAGGCGGCTGAGGCGGCGAGAAGCGGGAGCCAGAGCGCGACGCGTCGGCTGCAAGCGAACATGAACAGACCCTTAAAAAGCGGCCGCCGGATCGCCGCGGGCGGCTTGATAGCAGGTTGAAGGGGCATTGCAACCCGCGAGCGCCGTCTCGAGCTTCTTGTTGTACAAGAGGTTGGGTCGCGAAAAATTCACCGCTTTCGCTCGATAGCCGGATGCGCAGAGCCTCACCACCGTGATAGGACGCGCCCCATCGTTACGAATTCAAAGTCCGAGCGGTCTCACGCGATATGTCCCACACCTCTCCCTTCCCGGCCATCATTTTCGCCGCGCTTGTCGCCTCTTCCGCGACAGCCCGCGCCGGCGGGTCGGTCACACGGCAATGCGACTATAAGGGCGCAGGCAAGATGGGGCCGCTGGTCGTCGCCTATGACGAAAGCGCCCGTACGGTGCGGGTAAGCACTTCCGATGGCCGGGTCTGGCGTTATCAGGACGGGGCGACCGGCCGCCTCGGCCCAGCGATCGCGGCAGCTGACGATCCCGGGCCAGTCGAACAATTCGTCATCCAGCGGGCCGGGCAAGTGGAGGTTGGCTTCCGCTGGCCAGACGACGGAACCACCGGCCATCTGGCCTATTTCGACGCGGCGGCGTTCAAAAACCCCGCGAAACGCTGCGTCTGGCGCTCGCTCTGGGACTTCGCAATGGGGTGAAGCGCAGCCCACGCCTAGCCGATATCCGCGTCGCTGCGACTACTCGGCCGCGACCTTCGGCAGGTGCGCGAGAGAGGCTTCGAGCGCCTTCGGGTCGTAGTCCTGATCGACGAGTTCGCCGGTGAAATAGTCCGTGTAGGCCTGCATGTCGAAATGGCCGTGGCCGCTCAGGTTGAACAGGATGGCTGGGGACTTTCCTTCTTCCCGCGCCCGCAAGGCTTCGTCGATCGCCGCGCGGATCGCGTGGGTCGTTTCGGGCGCCGGCACGATGCCCTCCGTGCGGGCGAACTGAACACCCGCCTCGAAGCACGGGTTCTGGTGGTAGGCTCTCGCCTCGATCAGCCCAAGCTCCTTCAAGTGGCTGACCAGCGGCGCCATGCCGTGATAGCGCAGGCCCCCGGCATGGAAGCCGGGCGGGATGAACTCCGATCCCAACGTATGCATCTTGACGAGGGGAGTGAGATGTCCGGTGTCGCCGAAGTCGAACGCGTATTTGCCGCGCGTCAATGACGGACACGCGGCTGGCTCGACCGCGATCACCCGCACGTCGCGCTTGTCACGCAGTTTCCTGCCGATGAACGGAAAGGCGATGCCGGCGAAGTTCGAGCCGCCGCCGGCGCAGCCGATCACAACGTCGGGGTAGGCGTCGGCCTGCTCCATCTGCTCAATCGCTTCGAGGCCGATGACGGTCTGGTGCATGAGCACGTGGTTGAGCACGCTGCCAAGGGCGTATTTGGTGTCGGGGTTCTTGGCCGCAACTTCGACGGCTTCCGAAATCGCGATGCCAAGACTGCCCGGGGAATCCGGGTGCGCCTTGAGGATCGCCCTCCCGGAATCCGTCTCGTCGCTCGGACTCGCGACGCAACTGGCGCCATAGGTCTCCATCAACGCCCGCCGGTAGGGCTTCTGGTTGTACGAGACCCTGACCATGTAGACCTTGACTTCGAGGCCGAACAGCGCCCCGGCGAAGGCAAGCGACGAGCCCCATTGCCCCGCGCCGGTTTCGGTCGAGAGCTTCGTCACGCCCTCTTCCTTGTTGTAAAAGGCTTGAGGGACCGCGGTGTTGGGCTTGTGGCTGCCGGCGGGACTCACGCCTTCGTATTTGTAGAAAATTCGCGCGCTCGTTCCGAGGGCCTTCTCGAAGTCGCCGCGCGCGGTAAAGCGGGGTCGGCCGCCACAAGCGGTAGATGTCCCGGACCGGCTGCGGGATCTCGACATGCCGCTCGGCGCTCACCTCTTGAGCGATCAGCGCCATCGGAAAAAGGGGGCTGAGATCGTCAGGTCCGACTGGCTGACCTGTTTCGGGATGCAGCACCGGGGGCGGCGGAGACGGCAAGTCAGCGACAATGTTGTACCAAGCCTTGGGGATCCGGTCCTCGCCCAAAGAATATTTTGACTGCTCGCTCATCGTTCCTCCCTTGGGCGCGCGCCTTTTTTTATCGCGCTGATTCGCTCGATCACATGCCGCCAGTCTGCTCCGGCGCGGGCTCGCGGTAATAGGTGTTGAGGATCGACAGGCGCGGCTTCTCGACCGGAACCGAGATCGCCTCCCGCCCATGCCAACTCGACCTCAAGAGTGAATAGGCCGGATGGATGACGACAAACGCGTAGCCCGAGTTCGGCAGGAACGGCACGGTCTTGTCCTTGACCAGGCCATAGGATTTCCAGGCAAAGACGCCCATTGGCGAAACCTTATAGACAGTCGTGCCGAGATCGCGCTGCGTGTCGTCCTGAGGCAGGTAGATCTGCATGGTCAGGACCTTCCTGCGGGTGTCGGGGTGAGGCTTGATCGCATAGCCGTTGAGGTCGGTGTAGAGCACTGGGCGCGGATGCATCGGTACTGGCCAGCCTTCGCGGCTTCTCTTGGCGCGAATCCGAAATCCCTCGTCCAATTTCTCCCGCAGCGCCGAGGCGATCTCCGGCGACGACAGAACCCGCCGCACGATCCCCCACAGCGCCCGGCTTTCCTCCGACCCTGGATCGCTGCGCTCGTCGTAAAGAGCGTATTCCCGCCGCGTTCCATCGCCATTCAGTCCGGCAAAGCGGTCAACCTCGGGGAAGCGCTGCAACAGGCGGGCGTAAAAGTCGCTGGGGAAGAACCTGTGAAAATGGATCAACGGATAGGGCTTACGGAAGGCATCCGCAGCCAGGATCGCGTTGGTCGCGCATTCGAGAACCCGTCGGTATTCGTCGTCCGCTGCGCGCTCCTGGGACAAGCCAGCTTTTTCGTTGGCCTCGGCCATACCCATCATGTCTTGCCTCAATCGCGATTTCGATCGACCAACAGCGTTATAAACCCGGGCGACGGAGTAAGCCCAAGTTTCCCGGAACTCAAATCGGCCCCCTCGCGGGAGACCAGCTTGACAGAGGCTCGGCCCTCGTCGCAATCAGCCGGCCTGGCCGCGCGCCGATATCTGGCCGAGTAATGATTCTCTCGAAACCCCTGCGTTACCGGCTGGAATATATCGGATTCCGGCTGATCCAGGCGGCGATCGTCGCGCTCCCGCTTGAGTTCGCCTCGCGCTCGTCTGGCGCCGCATGGCGCCTGATCGCTCCGCATCTGTACCGCCAGAAGCGCGTTCTGAGCAATCTTGCGCTCGCCTACCCGGAAATGCCGCTCGACGAACGCAAGCGGATTGCGGCCGGCGTGTGGGACAATCTCGGCCGCACCTTCGCCGAAGGCTTCCGTCTCCGGAAAATCATGGAAGAAGGGCGAATCGAGTTCGAATCGCAGGCGCAACTCGACGAAATGATCCGCGACGGACCTTGCGTGGTCTGCGGCATGCATCTCGGCAACTGGGAGCTAGTCGGCTACACCGGCAAACTCATGGGAGCGCCGTTCACCGCGGTCTATCAGCGGCTCAGCAATCCTTACGTCGACGCGGCGACCCTCAAGCTGCGCGAACCGCTCTACGATGGCGGTCTCCTGCCGAAAACTCCCGTGACCGCACGTTCGCTTTTGAAGACGGCGAAGGGGGGAGGCTATCCCGCATTCCTCGCCGACCTTCGCGACGACAACGGCGCCCGCGTTCCCTTTTTCGGCGCCCCGGCCCTTTCGACCGTTTTTCCCGCCTTGCTTGCACGTACGACCGGCCTGCCCCTTTACGCCGGCGCCGCGTTCAGGCGCCCCAACGTGCGTTTCACCATCTGCGTGAAACGCGTCTCGGTCCCTGAGACTGACGACCGTGAGGCCGACGCCATCGCAGGCACCGCAGCGCTCCATAAACAATTCGAAGCCTTTATCCGGGCAGCCCCTGAGCAGTGGATGTGGGGCCACCGGAAGTGGGGTTAGGGCGATCCCACGATTTGAGTGCGCGGCCAAGATTCGATCCATGAAGAACGCGCCTTGCGTCAGGCGCGAGCTCCGCGCTGAATGGATACTCGGATCGCGGTTCGGGATCCCAACTGGACCACCTGACTAAAAAGATAGTATGCCGGTCAGGCTCGCAAGGGTCCGGAGCGGCATCGGATTGCATTTTTAACGCGCGCCATGCGGAACCGATGGATCGGCGTCCGCTCGCGCTTGAACAGTGGGTGCCATGGGGAAGCGGTCGTTCAGAATCATTCTCATCAAACCGTCGCACTACGATGACGACGGCTACGTGATCCAATGGCGCCGCTCGACCATCCCTTCGAACAGCCTCGCGAGCGTCTACGGGCTCCTGGCTAACTGCGCGGAGGAGCAGGCTCTCGGCCCCGACGTCGACATCGAAATCGAGGCCTATGACGAGTGCAACACCGTCATCGACACGAGGGCCGCGGCCCAGCGAATCAAGGCGGCGGGCGACGGATTTATCGGGCTCGTCGGGGTTCAGTCGAATCAGTTTCCACGCGCCGTGGATCTCGCGCGCCAGTTCCGGTCCGCGGACGTGGCCGTGGTGATCGGCGGATTCCACGTCTCGGGTTGCATATCGATGCTTCCGGAACTGCCGCCGGACCTGAAAGAGGCGCAGGCTTTGGGCGTGATCCTGTTCGCGGGCGAGGCCGAGGGGCGGATCGCCGATCTGCTCCGCGACATCGCCTCGAACCGGCCGAAGCCGGTCTACAATTACCTGCATGACATGCCCGGCATGGAGGCGGCCGCGATCCCGGTGTTGCCGCGCGAAGTGGTGACGCGGATTGTCGGCCATTACGCGAGCTTCGACGCCGGTCGCGGCTGCCCCTTCCAATGCAGCTTCTGCACGATCATCAATGTCCAGGGCCGTAAGTCGCGCTACCGGACCGCCGATGACGTCGAAGCGATCGTGCGCGCCAACGCCGGTCGCGGCATTTCCCATTATTTCGTCACCGACGACAATTTCGCCAGGAACCGGAATTGGGAGCCGATTCTGGACCGCCTGATCGATCTGCGGGAAAATAAGGGCTTCAGGATCAAGCTGATCCTGCAAGTTGACACGCTGTGCCACAGGATCCCGGGCTTCATCGAGAAGGCGGCGCGAGCGGGTTGCAACGCGGTCTTCATCGGACTCGAAAACATCAATCCCGAATCGCTCCAGGGCGCGAAGAAGCGGCAGAACAAGATTTGGGAATACCGCGTCATGCTGCAGGCCTGGCGGCGGGTCAAGGTGATGACCTGGGCGGGCTACATCCTGGGCTTTCCCACCGACACGCCGGAAACCATCGCCCGCGACATCGAGATCATCAAGAAAGAATTGCCGCTCGACATCCTCGAGTTTTTCTTTCTCACCCCGCTCCCCGGCTCCGAGGATCACAAGAACCTGTTCCTCAAAGGGGTCCCCATGGACCCTGACATGAACAGCTATGATCTTGAGCATGTCTGCACCGCTCATCCGCGGATGTCGGATGACGAATGGAGGCAGGTCTACCGTGACGCCTGGGCGCGCTACTATACGGACGCGCATGTCGAGACGGTGTTGCGGCGCGCGGTGGTCAGCGGCATCAAGCCGCGCAAGATCGCTGACGTCATGGCTGTGTTCTCCGCGGCCTCGCGGATCGAGGGCGTTCACCCGCTGCAATGCGGCGTGGTCCGGCGCAAAGTGCGGACTCAGCGCCGCCATGGGACGCCGATCGTCAATCCGATCGTGTTCTATCCGCTTCGCGCGGTCGAATTCGTCACCGTGGTGGCGAAATGGCTCAGCCTCGGGTGGCGGTATCACAGCATCAAGAAGCGCGTCGTCGCCGATCCTGCGAGCGCTACTTATGTCGACGACGCGACGCGCGTTTCATCGGCCGAGGACATCGAGAACGATGAGTTCGTCGCAGCCTTCGCCGATAAGATCCCGGACACGTACGGCGCCCCAAAAAGGCAGCCCGTCGTCGCTTCGTGATCCACGCCACGGTGAAGTGGGAGTGCCGACACAATCGATTCAAAAATTGCCCGCCGTTCGCCGCCCGCCCACTCCGATCGGCGTTTCCGCCCTCGCGCTGCCCGCCCGCGAAGAACGCCGCCCAATTCGCTTTGGTCGTTCAGCCGCCCGGTCCGCAAGCTCGATCCAGACCGGCGCGTGGTCGCTCGCCTTCTCCCACCCTCGCACGGGGCGATCGACGCCAGCCGCCTTAAGACGCGCGGCGACAGACGGGCTCAACAGCAGGTGGTCGATGCGCAATCCGGCGTCGCGCGCGTAGGCGTTTCGGAAATAATCCCAGAAGGTGTAGATGCGCTCGCCAGGGTGAAGCGTTCGCAAGGCGTCGGTCCAACCCTGCGCGACGAGCTGGCGAAACGCTTCGCGGACCTCGGCGCGGAACAGCGCGTCGTTGACCCATCGTTCGGGCTTGTAGACGTCGAGCTCGGTCGGCATCACGTTATAGTCGCCGGCAAGCACGATTGGCGCGCCGCTCGCGAGAAGCTCGGCGGCATGCATGATCAGCCGCTCAAACCAACGCAGCTTGAAGTTGAATTTCTCGCTTTCGACTGGATTGCCATTCGGCATGTACAGGCAGCCCATTAAGAGGCCGTCGACCGCCGCCTCAATGTATCGGCTGTGCAGGTCGTCCTCGTCGCCAGGCAGGCTACGCCGGGTCTCGATCAACCCCTTGCCGCGCGCCAGAATAGCGACCCCGTTCCAGCTTTTCTGGCCGCTCCAGATCGCCTCGTAGCCTGTCGCCCGGACGGCGCTTTGCGGAAATGTCTCTGATTTCAGTTCCTGCAAGCAGACAATATCGGGCGACGTCTCCTTGAGCCAGCGGAGAAGAACGGGAAGCCTGCCGTTGACGCCATTGACGTTAAAAGTTGCGATCTTCATGGCGGCCCTCGTTGCGCCGGATCACCGCCGGCGTTTGCGGCAAGGATGAAGAGCCCACGGCGGGAAATTGGGCAGGATCGGACGGCCACTTTAGAGCAAGAAAGCGGTGACAGCCTTGTGGATTGTGGATCCGCAGCCGGCGCGATAAGCGTGGCAGCGGTGGACAGCGGCGCACCGGGTTTAACCAAATGCGTGTGTGCGTCTTGACGTCAAATACATTTCACATTTAGCTCTATCTCGTTGGGCGACGGCCATAAATGTGCGCCGATCGGGGGCGGGAATGATCATCGACGGGCGGACCGTGTCCGATGGGGCTACGGTAGATGCCGATGTTTGCCTGATCGGCGCGGGCGCCGCCGGGATCACGTTGGCGACGGAGTTGAAGGACAGTGGGGCGCGCGTTGTCCTGTTGGAAGGCGGCGGACTATCGCCGGACCCGGCCACCCAGTCCCTCTACGCCGGCGAAAATGTTGGCATCGCCTATGAGCGGCTCGACCGCGCCCGAAGCCGCTTTTTCGGCGGAAGCACCAGTTGCTGGGGCGGCTGGTGCCGCCCTCTCGACTGTTTGGATTTTGAAGAGCGTCCCTGGATGCCGAACAGCGGATGGCCATTCGAGCGCTCGGCGCTGGACTCCCATTACGCTCAGGCGGCCAAATACTTGCATCTGAGCGTCGAATACGACACCGGCGCCTGGAGCGAGCAATTGCGATCGGAGAATATCTCGCTTCTCCCTATTGAGGGCGACGTCCTCCAGAACATGATGATTCAAATCAGCTCGCCGGGAACCTTCGGACCCTTGCACAAAGAAGACCTCGAACGCTCTTCTGCGGTTAGGGTCATTCTCTATTCGAATGTGGTCAAACTGGAGACTTGCGAAAACACGAAGATGATCGAAAGTGTAAGAGTGAAGACTTTGACGGGATCGGGGTTTTGCGTGCGCGCGCGCTATTTCGTTCTCTGTTCGGGAGGCATCGAGAACGCCAGATTGCTGCTGCTCTCCAACGATCGCCGCCCCAACGGGCTCGGAAACGACCACGATGTCGTGGGACGCTATTTCATGGACCATCCACGGTTCAAATCGGGAAGACTGCGCCTGAAGGGTGAGAACCGCTACCGACCCCTTTACGACGTGACGATGGCCATGAGGGGGCAAATCGGCCGCAAGGGAAAGTCGCATCGGGTGGCCGCGCACATCGCTCCGACGGCGCGCGCGCAACGTGATCTTAAGCTGCCGAACTCACGAAGCTATTTCGAGGCGGACTACGCCGCCCACATGTCCAAAGGCTATCTGTGGCTGAGAGCCATGCGCCGGCAATGGCGGGGCCGGAGCGTGTTCGGTTACTCCGGCATGAGCGTGCTCAGCGAGGTGCTGGAAGGTTTGCCCGCGGCCTTGAGTTCGGCCCCGTTGGCGCTGTTGGGAGCCGTGGACCTCTACACCAATCTGCCTTTCATCGAACGAGAGTTCCAGCTTGAAAGCGTTATCGAGCCGGCGCCCAATCCGGAAAGTCGGGTTACTCTGTCGCACGAAAGGGACCGCCTCGGTCTCCTTCAAACGCGATTGGACTGGCGGCTGACTGAACAGACTTATGCCGCCGCCAAGAGGCTCAAGGGGCTACTCCGGAAAGAACTGCATCGGCAGGGCGTCATAACGCCGGTCAGTCCTGACGAGGAGGACGATTCCGAGACGACAGTGGTGGGTTGCTGGCACCATATGGGAACGACGAGAATGCATAAGGATCCGCGTAAGGGTGTGGTCGATGAGAATCTGAAGGTTCACGGCGTCAAGAATCTGTTCATCAGCGGGAGCTCGGTATTCCCAACGGCAGGAAGCGACTGCCCGACCATAACGCTCGTGGCGCTGTCAATACGCCTGGCGGCGCATCTCAGGCAGGCTATGGTCCTTCGGCCCAACCTGTGAGCCAGGATCGGAAGGTCTCGAATTGGCCTGCATCGTCCGGGCCGTCTGCAGGACGAGATGGCCTTCGCTGCAGCAGACCCGAAGCCCACGCCGTCCTTGCGGCGCCGGTATGCGAGCCCGAACGCAGCATGTCTTAAGATCCGCATGTCCGCTCCAGCGCCAGGAAAGACCATCCATGACATTCCTGCCTTCCAAAATTCCTCTCATTCAGGCCCCGATGGCGGGCGCGCAGGGTCCGGAGCTTGCAATTGCCGTCTGTCGAGCAGGCGGGCTCGGCTCATTTCCGGCGGCCATGCTCACGCCAGATCGCTTACGCGAGCAGATTGCAATCGTCAGACGAGAGACGAATGCGCCGTTCAATGTGAACTTCTTTTGTCATGCCGAGCCCGCGCCCAATCCGGAAATCGAGGCGCGCTGGCGCAAGCGGCTCGCTCCCTATTATGCCGAGGCGGGCATTGATTCATCCGCCGCTCCCGCCGGGTCGGCCCGCGCGCCATTCGGCGAGGCCATGTGCGCCGTCATCGAAGAGCTGCGGCCAGCGGTCGTGAGCTTCCATTTTGGCTTGCCGCCCGCCCCTTTGCTTTCGCGCGTCAAAGCGGCCGGCGCGCTGATCCTTTCAACCGCCACGACCGTCGCCGAGGCGCGTTGGCTCGAACAGCATGGAGTTGACGGCGTCATCGCCCAGGGGCGCGAAGCCGGCGGGCAACGCGGCATGTTCCTGTCCGACGACATCGACGCCCAACCGGGCCTGATCTCGCTTCTGCCGCAGGTGCGGGACGCCGTGCGCCTGCCGGTCGTGGCGGCCGGCAGCGTCGGCGACGGACGCGGAATCGCGGCGGCCTTCGCGCTCGGAGCGGACGCGGTCCAGATCGGCACCGCCTATCTGCGCACGCCGGAGGCGACAATTTCCCCGATCCATCGCGCCGCGCTCGCAAACGCGCGCGACGACGCAACGCGGCTGACGAACGTGTTCACCGGACGGCCCGCCCGCGGTCTCGTCAATCGGTTCGTAGCCGAGGTCGGGCCCATGTGCGAGGACGCGCCGCAATTTCCTTTGGCCGCTGGAGCCGCGGCGCCGCTGCGGACCGCGGCCGAAAAACTCGGCAGCAGCGATTTCTCCCCGCTTTGGGCAGGCGAGGCCGCGGCGCTCGCGCGAGACGAGGGCGCCGAGGCGCTGACGCGGCGGCTATGGGCGGAAGGCCAAGCTGTCGTGTCCGAACTGAGCGGGCGCTGGAAAAGCGGAAGATCCAACGCCTGAGAGCGTGTACGCTTCCATTTCACTCCGCCGGCGCGGGATGCCCTCCAGAATGAAGGTCTCTTTGTGCTAGCGTAGCTCGCGGAGCGCGACGCAATGAGCGAGAGACGTAAGCTCGCGGCGATTCTGGTGTCCGACGTGGTCGGCTACAGCCGGCTCGCTGGCGTCGATGAGGATCGCACGCTTGCGCGCCTCCGGACGCTTCGCAGCGACCTGATCGACCCCATCATCTCGGTGCACCATGGACGGGTCGTCAAGCGCACTGGCGACGGCTCGATCATCGAGTTCCGCAGTGTCGTCGACGCCGTGCGCTGCGCGATCGAAATGCAGAGCGGCATGGTCGAGCGCAACGCAGGTCTGCCGCGCGAGAGACGTATCGAGTTCCGTGTCGGCATTCATCTCGGCGACGTGGTCGAGGAATCTGACGGCGACCTCATGGGCGACGGCGTCAACATCGCCTCTCGACTGGAAACCGTCGCCAAACCGGGCGGCGTCTGCCTCTCCGAAGATGCCTATCGTCAGGTGAAGGGAAGGCTCGACGTCGCCACCAGTGATCTCGGCCCGATCCACTTTAAGAACATCGCCGAACCGATCCGGGTCTACGCGCTGGAGACCGGAGAGCGCGGTGTGGAGCAATCCGCGAAACCTGCGACGCCCATGCCCACAAAGAAAAGCTTGTTCGCTCCGCTCCTCGCGGGCGTTGCTTCCCTATGCGTAATCGCGGCAGTATCCGTCTGGCTTTTTCAAAACCTCCATCCTTCCGCGCCTGCGGACCCTGGGCATCTCTCATTGGTGGTGCTTCCCTTCGCCAATCTCTCGGGCGACCCGAACCAGGATTATTTCGCTGACGGAATCACGGAAAACCTGACGACTGATCTGTCGCGGATTCGCAAGAGCTTCGTGATCGCGCCGAGGACGGCGCTCACCTATCGAGGCAAGAGCGTCGACGCCAAGGAGGTCGGCAAGGAGCTTGGCGTGCGCTACGTTGTCGAGGGCTCGGTGCAACGCGATCAGAATCGAGTCCGAAGTCAACGCGCAGCTAATCGACGCGGCGTCCGGCGCGCATCTTTGGGCGGAGCGCTTCGAGGAAGATGTCGCGGACCTCTTCAAGCTGCAGGATCAGGTGGTCGCGCGCCTCGGAAATACTCTGGGTTTTGAGCTGGTTAGGGCGGAAGCCACCAAGAGCGCCCGCTCTACCAGCCCCGACACTATCGATCTGACTATGCGCGGCTGGGCCGTGCTGTGGCAGGGCATCCAGCAGCAATCCATGACGCGGAAGCAGGCGATCTACTATGCGGCGCGTCCCTTGTTCGAACAGGCGCTCGCGATCGATCCGAACTATGCCGACGCTCTGGCGGGCGACGCGATGACTTATATGGTTGATTACCTCTACGGTTGGAGTCCGGCTGGGACCGACTACGACGAAAAGGTCATCGGTCAGGCTGACCGCGCCATTGCGCTCGCGCCCGACGACGTGCGTGGGTACTACCCGAAGAGCGTCTACCTGCGCATGTCAAATCGCGCGAGCGAGGCCGTCCAAGTCGCCAACGACGGCCTGGCGGTCAACCCAAATTCCAATCAGCTTTATGGCGCTCGAAGCGCCGCCGAAGTCGCTCTCGGCCGTTTCGAGCTAGCGAAATCCGATGCGCAGCAATCGATTCGACTGAGCCCGCGCGACCCGCAAGTCGGCTTAAGGTATGTCACTTTGGGGGACGCCGATGTTGGACTGGGGCATTTGGACGCCGCTATCGAGGAATACCAGAAAGCGATCGACGTCGGCTATCACAATCGCGTGGTGAATATGGCCGGGGTCTATGCGCTTCAGGGCAAGATGGGCGAGGCAAAGTCCGTCCTGGCGGAAGCGCTGCGCGCCAATCCGAGGCTAACGGTCAAGATGCTGACGGAGCGTTTTACCGTTCCTCCAGCCCTCGCCGAAGGCCTGCGCAAGGCGGGACTGCCGGAGGAATGAGCACAATCGGCCGCGCGGACCTGGCCCGGGTGAGGCGGCGCAAGCCCGGTCACGGCTAGTCGCGGTCTCGCACATTTCAGCTTCGGACTCTCATCTCCCAAAGTCGGTGGAGACGCTCGTCGTCCGCCACGCGCGCAGTTCGGCCAGCCTAGCTTCGTCATTGTGTTCCGCGCGCGTGTAAGCGTCGCTCCCGAGCACCAAGCGCAGCGGCGGCGTCTCTATGCTCGCCAACGCCATGATCGCCTGAGCCGCCTTTGCGGGATCACCAGGCTGGCGCCCGTCATATGCCCGCTGCATCGCCGCCGTCTTGCCGACCGTTTCGGCATAGGCAGCATCACCTTCCGCGATCCTTGTCGAAGAGCCCGCGAAGTCGGTGCGGAAACCACCGGGCTCGACGATGGTGACGTGCACGCCGAACGGCGCGAGTTCTCCCGCCAGCACCTCCGAGAAGCCCTCCACGCCGAACTTGGCGGCACAGTAGGGTCCACGCCCCATCGCTCCAACGCGACCGCCGATCGACGAGATCTGGATGAACCGGCCCGCGCGACGTTCGCGGAACAGCGGGATCGCGGCCTTGGTCACAATGATCGTACCGAACAGATTGGTTTCGATCTGTGCCCGGAACTCGTCGATGCCCGTGTCCTCGATCGGCGCAACATCGCCGTAGCCGGCATTGTTCACGACGATATCGAGGCCACCGAAACGATTGACGGCCCCGGCGACCGCCCTGAGGGCCGCGTCGGCGTCGGTCACGTCCAGCGCCGCGGCTAAGACGCGCTCGCCTCCCCTCGCGACGAGATCGGCGAGCGCCCTGGCGTCACGCGCGGTCGCAACCAGATTGTCGCCCGCCGCGACGACCGCTTCGCCGAGAGCGCGGCCAAGACCGCGAGAACCGCCGGTAATAAGCCAAGTCCGCGGCATTATTCACTCCTTCGGACAAAGAATAGTCCCGCGGTGGCGCGCGCCGTCTCTGTAACTTCGCCAGAAGCCCTATCGTCCATCGGAGAATTGCGCGCACGTGTCGACCACAGGTTCGCTAGCCGCCGCTTCGCCTGAACCTTACTGAGCAGCGACTTGCGCGGCCTCGCGCTTCGGCGCGCCATAGGTGTCGGGGATCTTGTCGGCGAAGGCGGCGACGAAATCGTGGTCGTGGTCAACCTCGACCGCGGGCTTCAGCGCTTCGTCGGTGTAAGCCGCGCCGTCCTTGTCGGCGAGCACGCGGCGCAGAATCGACCGATAGCGCAACGCGAGCGCCGCCCATTTTCCGGCGACTGAAAGAAAGTCCCATGCCCGCCAGGGATAGAACACAAGGGGATTCACAACGGGCAGCCCGTGTCGGCGCTGCGTTCTGATCTTGCGCCGCACATAGCCGAATTGCAGCGGGTGCACACGCTCGATCCGCGACGACCCAGAGAACACCGTCATCGCATCAGTGATCTTGCGCGGACTGATGCCGCTAGCGACCGCGCGACGCAACACCGTCTCGACATGCGCGTCTGAGTAATAGCGCTTCCAGGCGTCGCGATAGACGCCGCGCCAAATATCCGCCGACATGATCGCATGGTTCGCGCAGACATGCTCGAGATCGTAATTGTTCATGTCTGCTTCCATCCAGGCGCCCTTGAGATGGAGAGTCTTGTGATCCTCCGATCCAGGCAGCGGGGTGAGGAAGAAGAATTCGAGAATGTCGATCGGCAACTCGCGCTTGATGGTCTCGATGTCGCGGGCGATCAACTCCGGCGTGTCGGTGGGAAAGCCCAGGATGTAACCGGCCCAGGTCATGACTTTGGCGCGCCGCCACGCCTGCAGCATGTCGCGATATTCCCAGATCTTGTTCTGGCGCTTTTTGGCGCCCATCAGCGACGCGGGGTTGATGTTCTCAAGACCGATGAAGACGGCGTTGCAGCCCGCGCGCGCGGCCTTCTCGATGAAGTTCGGAATCTTGTGGCAGAGCGTGTCGACCTGGAGCAGGAGCCGGATCCTGAAGCCCTGGTTCTCCCGCAGTTCGATCAGGCGATCGAGGATCGGCTCCCAGTTGCGGTTGCGGGCGAAATTGTCGTCGGTGACGAAAAAGCGCGTGACGCCCTGCGCGGAATTGGCGCGCACGATCGCCTCGACATCGTCGGCGGTGCGATAGCGGGACTTGCGCCCCTGAACGTTGATGATGGTGCAGAAAGAGCACTGGAACGGACAGCCGCGTCCGGCGTCGAAGCTGGTGTAGTGTCCCGCCACCTTGGTCACGACCTCGCGCGGTAGAACAGGGATCGCCGCGGCGGCCATATCCGGCATGTCGTTGAGGTAATTATAGACAGGCTTCGGCTTGCGCGAGTCGACGTCCTTCAGGAAGTCGGCGAGCCGCCCTTCACCCTCCCCGGCATAGAGGATCATCCCGAGCGCCTGGGCTTGCTTAAGGTCCGGCGGCAAATCGGGCAGCATGGCGATGCAGCCGGAGACGTGGAAGCCGCCGACGGCGACGGTCACGCCCTGCTGGCGAAACTGCCGGCCGATGTCGAGCGCGCGGGGAAACTGATTCGATTGAACGCCGACCAGAGCAACCATTCCGCTATCGGCGAGGATGCGTCCCGATATTGCGGGGATGTCGACGATGGTGTTGCACTCGTCGTAGATCTCGAACGCGATGTCGACGTCGGGGCCGAGAACGCGATCCTCGGCGCATTCCGCCAGCAATCCGTAGACGCTGGCGAGGCTGTTCGATGGGATGGTCGAACGGCGCCACTGGATGACATAGCCATCGTCGTCGTAATGCGACGGTTTGATCAACACGATCGTGAACGTGCGCTTGGCCATCAAGCCCTCGTACGAGGTTTACGCCCTCGTCGTTTCGTCGTCTAAAGCAGCTACCGCCTTGGAGAGGCCCGGGCAACTCCAAATCGGCGGACGCCGGGCTTTCGGCCCGTTTGGGCCAGTTTCGACGGTGGCGGCGTCCGCCATCCGCCGCAAATGGAGGAAACATGAATTACGCAGTCGAACCGTCTGAAGCGGCTGGAATGAACGCCCGTCGCCTCGAGCGCATAGGTCCCGCCATGCAGGCCTATGTCGACCGTGGCGTGTACGCCGGGATCAGTACGCTGATCGCCCGTCGTGGCAAAGTCGTGCACGCGGGCGAGTTCGGCTGGCGCGACAAAGAGGCGGGCTTGGCCATGACCGCCGACACAATCTTCCGCCTTTACTCGATGACCAAGCCGATCATCTGCGTTGCGCTGATGACGTTGCTTGAGGAAGGCCGCTTCAGGCTGATCGATCCGCTGGCGAAATACATTCCGGCCTTCGGGGCCGTGAAGGTGATGGAGGCCGACGGAAGCCTGGTCGCTCCGGTCCGCCCCGTCATGGTGCGCGATTTGATGACCCACATGAGCGGCCTCTCCTACCATTTCGTCGAGGATTCTCCGCTCGCCAAAATGTACAATGAAGGCAAGCTACTGGACCCGCAATGTCCACTTGACGCGGCGATTGACCATCTGGCGCGTTTTCCGCTCGCTTTCCAGCCCGGCTCGCGCTGGCGCTACAGCGTCGGCATCGACGTCGCCGCCCGGGTGATCGAGGTGATCTCCGGCCGTCCGCTCGGCGCATTCTTACGCGAACGCCTGTTCGAGCCGTTGGGCATGGCCGACACCGCATTCGGCGTCCCACCTGAGAAGCGCAGCCGCCTCGCCGCGATGTATGGCCGCCCGGACGTGGGCGTCGCCGGACCGACCATGGGCAGCGAGTTCGCGGCTTGGATGAAGGGCGTCAACGACCGCCTTGATGTGTCGAAGTCTTATCCGGTCGATTCGCCTGACGTCTTCGTTCGCGGCGGGCATGGTCTCTTTAGCACCATCGGCGACTATTTCCGCTTCGCCCAGATGTTGGACAACGGCGGAGAGCTCGACGGCGAGCGCATAATTGGTCGCAAGACGCTCGAGCTTATGCACTCGAATCATGTGCCGGCGTCGCTCCTGCCTCTGGAGATCGGCGGCTTGCCCCTGCCCGGCTATGGCTTTGGCCTCGGCTCGCGCGTCTTGTTGGATGTCGCGCAATCCGGGGCGCCGGGGTCGGTGGGTGAGTTCGGCTGGTCCGGAGCGGCGAAGACCCAGTATTGGGTCGATCCGAAGGAAGATCTGGTCGGCCTGTTCATGACCCAGTCGATGATGAGCTTCGACCTGCCGGAGCTCGACCTGCGCGCGCTCGCCTATCAGGCGATTGTGGATTAGGGGGCGGACCTCGGCGCCGCGCCGCCGGTCGCCGACCGTGCGGCGCTACGCGCGCCCTCCCCTTGGCGAACGAAGCGTGGCAAATTCTCGCCTCCACTAAGCTCAAGGAGCCTTCGCGCTTGCGCATCGCCACCTGGAACGTCAATTCCGCCCGCCAAAGGCTGCCCCACCTCCTCGCCTACCTGAAGGAGGTCCAGCCCGACGTTCTTTGCCTGCAGGAAATCAAGTGCCTCGACGAGCAGTTTCCGCGGATGGAGATCGAGGAGCTTGGCTACAACATCGAGACTCACGGGCAGAAGACGTTCAACGGCGTCGCAATTGTCTCCAAGCGGCCGTTCGAGGTCGCGCGCGGGCTGCCGGGCGACGAGAACGATTCGCAGTCGCGCTATATCGAGGCGGTCGTCCCGGCCGGAGACGGCGTGGTGCGGGTGGCGAGCGTCTATCTTCCGAACGGCAATCCCGTCGGGTCAGAGAAATATCCCTATAAGCTCGCCTTCCTGGAGCGGCTCATCATCCATACCCGGCAGCTCCTCGAATACGAGGAGCCGCTGGTGCTGGCCGGCGATTTCAACGTCATTCCGGACCCGCGCGACGCCGCACATCCTGAGGATTGGGTCAACGACGCGCTGTTTTTGCCTCAAACGCGCTTCAAGTTCCGCGAGCTCGTGTCGCTCGGCCTGACTGATGCGCTGCGCGCGACCACCGACGCGGGCGGCCTCTACAGCTTCTGGGACTACCAGGCGGGCGCCTGGCAGAAGAACAACGGCATCCGTATCGATCATCTGCTCTTGTCGCCTGAGGCCGCCGACAAGCTGCAATCGGTCACGATCGACAAGGACATGCGCGGGCGCGACAAGGCCTCCGACCATACGCCGGTTCGGGTCGAGCTGGCCGCGTGAGGCGAGGCAGCGAGGGGGCCAGATGAGCATACCTGCTCTATTCGACCTTCGCGGCAAGACGGCGCTTGTCACCGGATCCTCGGGCGGGCTTGGGCTGGCGATGGCGCGGGGCCTGGCCGCGGCGGGCGCGGGAATTGTTCTCAATGGCCGCGACGAGAAGAGGCTCGCGAATACGGCCGAGTCTTTTGTCGCCGCCGGGCACGAGGTCACGGCGCGCGCCTTCAACGTCGCCGACGAAGAGTCGGTCCTCGCGGCCTTCGAGCATTTCGACGCCGCGGGCGTCGAGATCGACATTCTGGTCAACAATGCAGGGTTCCAGGTCCGTAAGCCGATGCTTGACGTGACGACCGAGGAATGGCGGCGCGTTGTCGAGACCCATCTCACCGGCGCGTTCCAGGTCGGCCGCGAAGCCGCCCGGCGCATGATCGCGCGCGGACGCGGCGGCAAGATCATCAACATCGCCTCGCTCGCGAGCGAAGTCGCGCGCCCGACGATCGCGCCCTACACGGCGGCGAAAGGGGGCGTGAAAATGCTGACACGCGCGATGGCGGCGGAATGGGCCCCGCACGGCATTCAGACGAACGCCATAGGCCCCGGATACATCGCCACTGAAATGACGAAGCCGCTGATGAACGACCCGAAGTTCGACGGCTGGGTGAAAGGCCGCACCCCCTCCGGCCGCTGGGGCAAGCCCGAGGATCTCATCGGCGTCACGGTCTTCCTCGCCTCAGCCGCTTCGGATTACGCAAACGGCCAGATCATCTATGTCGATGGCGGGTTGCTTGCAGTGATATGATCATAGGGCCATGACCGCGGCCAGTTCCTCGATCGGCAAGTCCGGCGGCGTCTCGCCGGCGAAATGGTTGCGCGCAGCGACGCCTGCGCTCCTGTTCGGCCTGAGACTGTGGGCTTCCGTCTGCCTTTCATTGTATGTCGCCTTCCAACTCGAGCTTAACGAGCCGTCATGGGCGGCGACGACGGCCGCCATTGTCTGCACGCCGGTGCTTGGGGCCTCGCTACGCAAAGCCTCGTTCCGAATGATCGGAACGGTTGTCGGAGCGATTGGCATCGTGATCCTCGCCGCCTTGTTTCGCCAGAGCCGGGAGGGCTTTCTCGTCGGACTTGCGCTGTGGTGCGCGGTGAGCGCCTTTGTTGCGACGCTCTTGCGTAATTTCGCCGCCTATGCCGCGGCTCTTTCCGGCTACACGGCGGCGATTCTTGCGAGCGACGTTCTGGGGCCAGTCGGCGCCACCAACAGCGGCGACGTCACAATCCTCGCGATCGATCGCGCCCTCGAGATTTGCATCGGCATCCTGTCCGCGGGCGTCGTGCTCGCCCTAAGCGATTTCGGCCATTCGCGGCGAAAACTCGCGGTGGAGTTTACCGCGCTGTCGACGGCGGTCATGGATGGATTCGCCGATTGTTTTTTGACCGCCAGCTCCAGCCTCGATGAGTTTCGGGCGCTTCGACGCGACCTCTTACGCCGCGTGATTGCGCTCGATCCGATGATCGACGCGGCGATCGGCGAGGCGTCCGACCTGCGCTATCGGTCGGCGGTCTTGCAGCGGGCGGTGTCGGGCCTGTTGGAGACGATTTCGGCCTGGCGCGCGGCTGCGTTCGAGATGGCGCGCAGCGGCAATGCGGCGGCCGGACGCGAGGCTCGCGCCGTCCACGACGAACTGCCGCGCGACCGGCTCCCGCGCGACGCATCGGGTTCGGTGAAGAAGCCGGCCGAGTTGCGCGCAGCGTGCTGCTCGGCGGCGCGGTCCCTCACCCGCTTCAATGCCAGGACGCCGTCCGAGAGGCTCCTGGCGGATAGCGCGGCCTTCGGCATGCTCGGCATGGCCCGCGCGCTGAACGGGCTAACGGGCGTGGTCGATCGAAGCGACATGATCCCCGTCAAGGGAATGGCGCGATTGCACGTCCCCGACTGGCTGCCCCCCTCCATCTCCGCGCTGCGCGTTTTTCTGGCGGTCGGAGCGATATCGCTGTTCTGGATCGCGAGCGCATGGCCGAGCGGGGCGCTCGCGATCACCTTCTGCGCGGTGATCGTCGTCCTCTTGCCGCTGCAGGGAGATCTCGCCTATTCCGCATCGATGACGTTTCTGAAGGGATGCGTGCTCGGCGCCGGCGTCGCGACCGTCCTGGTGTTCGGAATCCTTCCGCGAGCGACCAGTTTCCCCAGTCTGTGCCTTGCGCTGGGACTCGCGCTCGTGCCGCTCGGATTTCTGCTCGCCCGGGCGAAGAATCCGCTCTTCTACTTTGCGGCGAGCGTCAACTTCATTCCGATGCTGTCGATCACCAACGGGATCACCTTCGACGCATCGCAGTTCTGGAACAGCACGTCCGGGATTCTCGCCGGCATCGCCGTCGGGGCAGTCGCGATGCTCATTCTGCCTCCGCTGTCGCCGGCGATCCGGACCAGCCGGCTGCTCGCCCTGACGCTCGCCGATCTCAGGCGGCTTGCGAAGCGGACCTCGTCGCGACGGGGGGAGGACGACTGGGAAAGCCGCGGCGTCGCCCGTTTGCTGGCGATGCCCGAGCAAGCTGAGCCGGTCGAGCGCGCCGAGCTGGTCGCGGCGATCTCTGTCGGCAAAGAGATCGTGCGGCTTCGCCGTGTCGCGCCTCGTGTCGTCCCTGGCGCGGCCGTGGAGGCGGCGCTTCAAGCGTTGGCCGAGGGACGAAGCGGCGAGGCGATCGAGCGCCTCAAGGACATCGACCGCCTTATCGCCGCCCTGCCCGGCGCCGAGGCCGGAAGCCGCATCCTGCTTCGGCTCCGGGCCGGCATCCTGGCGATTTCCGGCCAGCTTGCCGAATTCGCCCCCTATTTCGACGACCGGATGGTCCGATGAGGTTCAATGAGATCAACCTGTTCGGGCTTTACGTCGCGCCGATCATGCTGATCATGGCCGTCGCCTGGGTGGCCTATCTCGCCGTCAGGCGGACGGGCGACCGCTTTGGCCTGACGGGGCGCGTTTGGCATCCGGCGCTTTTCGAGCTTTCGCTCTATGTTATCATCGTCTCATCGATCGTCCTCTTGATTGCGGGCTGGAGCCGCTGATGTCCGGCGTCGAGTTGAAAGCCAATGACATTGGGACCGTGCCGGCGATAAAGCGCAGGTCGGTCCTGTCGTCGCTGCGCGTCTTGCCGTTTCTCATCACCGCGGCGGTCGCCGCGCTTGCCGCCGTGCTCGGCTGGCAGGCCTGGCAATATTACATGGGCGCGCCATGGACGCGCGACGGTACGGTCCGCGCCTATATCGTGAAAATCGCCCCTCAAGTCGCCGGCGAGATCGTGCAATTGCCGATCGTGGACAACCAGTTTGTCCACAAGGGCGATCTCCTGATGCTGATCGACCCGAGGAACTATTCCATCGCCGTCCGGCAGGCGCAGGCGGCGGTCGAGCAGACGCGAGCGACCGCCGAAAACGCGAACGCCGAAATGACGCGGCGATTGAAGCTCAACGACATCGCGGTCACCATGGAGGAGCGGCAGACCTATATCAGCCAGGCGGCCACGGCCGAGGCGTCCTACCAGTCGGCGCTCGCCAACCTCGACCAGGCGCGGGTCAATTTAAGGCGTACGGAAGTCCGGTCCCCGGTCAACGGCTATATCACCAATCTTACCGCCCAGCTCGGGGACTATGCCGATGTTGGGGCCCTCCAGCTTTCGCTCGTCAACTCCAACTCGTACTGGGTCGACGCCTATTTCGAGGAGACCGCTCTCGGCCGGATCCAAAAAGGCGACGCCGCGACGATCAAGCTCATGGGATATAGCCCCCTGCTGCGCGGCCGGGTTCAGGGTCTCGCGCGCGGCATCAATGTCCCGAACGCCGCGCCCGACGCCTCCGGTCTCGCCTCGGTCAATCCGATTTTCACCTTCGTGCGCCTCGCCCAGCGCGTCCCCGTGCGGATTCACATCGACGAGGTTCCGGAGGGGGTCACGCTCGTCGCCGGCCTGACGGCGACGGTTGAGATCGAACCCGGCACAGCGCCGCCGATTTCCGATTCGAAACCCTCTTCCGCCCATGTGAGCGAAGCCGCGCCGCAAGCAGTTCCACTTGCGACCGTCGCTGACGCGTCGCCGCAATCAGCGCCGCCGCAAGCCGCTCCTTCGCAAGTCCCGAAACAGGCGACGCCGTCAGCGCCTCCCTCGAAAGCGGCCGATCAACCAGCGTCACAAGCGGCCCAACCACCGGCCGCCCCACAGCCGCCTCGGTCGGAAAGCGTCGCGCAATCGGCGGCGCCCGAGACGAGCGCTGACGAACTGGCGGTGTCCGCCCTGCCCTCCCCCCAGGCGTCAGCCGCAGCCAACGCGGCTTCCGCCGATCTCAAGACGCTCGAGGAACAGATCGCCGCCAACCCCCCCGCCGGGGCCGCGTCGCCGACGGCGGGCAATCACGGAAACGGGGCGAGCGCAGACGCGATGGGGCCGGGCGAATACCTTGGGCAGACCGTCGACCTTTACGACGGCCAGAGTATTCTGCCCGCACCGGCGCATCGATCCGATTCGCTCCACCGGCGCGCCCGCCCGAGGTGGCGGCACGGATGGGGGCATGAATAGGGCCCGCGCCGCCGCCCCGCCGCGGTAACCATCACCCGGGATTTCCGATCGTTGAATGGCGGACTCGCATCCGCCATTCATGGCCCCGGTATGTCTATCCCTTTCTGTCTATGGCCAGAAAATACTTCTTAAATATAGATTAATTCGTACTGCCGAGCTTAAACCCTCATCCAACCCCGGCTCCGCATAATTCGCCGGCTGGGCGTTGCGCATATCCAATCGAGACAGGAAACGCCGCCGCCGCCCACGGCGGTCAAAGAGGAAGGTCGTCCCCATGTTAGCCGTTGACACTCAAACCCTTTTTTCCGCCACTCAAGAAACCGCGTCAATCGGCAATAAGACGGCCGGTAAATCCGAGGTGTTGCTCACTTCGGACAAAGCGGTTGCGACTTTCATCGGCATCCGATGGGATGGCGACAAGGTGCGCGGCATACGGATGGAGCTCAGCGATGGCTCATTCAAGCAGGCCGGCGGATACGACGACGGGAAATACGCGCTCACGCAATATCGCTTCGCGCCAGGCGAAACGCTGGTCAGCGCGCGACTGAGAGACTCGGGGTATGGCTACGGGAGCGTGCGCCAAGTCGAGTTCGAAACGTCCCTGAAGAAGACGTTCGACGCGGGAGCGGGGGGCTTCGACCACGAGGCGTCGCTTGCGGTCGAGGGCGCGGTCCTGGTCGGCTTCCACGCCTGGGTGAATTCCGACAATTTCATCAACGCGCTCGCCTTCATCGTTCGCCCGCCGCCGCCCAAGCCTGTCGTAAACAGACCCTGGTTCGCGACACGCTCCGTCGGCAATCAGGCGGCCGCCAAAAGCGAGGTCGATCTGGCGTCCGAAACCTCGGTCGTCCGGGTCTTCTCGGTGCGCTGGGACGGCGACAAAGTGCGCGGCGTCCGAATGGAATTGCGCGACGGCACAACACGAAGCGCGGGCGGAATCGACGACGTCAACTATACGCTGAGCTCCTACACCTTCGCGGACGGCGAGACACTGCAATCGCTGTCGTTCTCCAGCAGCGGCTACGGCTACGGAAGTCTGCGCCGCCTCGAATTCACAACCAGCACGGGAGCGAGTTTCGCGGCCGGGCCGACCGGCATCGATGACATCGTTACGCCTCCGATATCGGGCGCCGAGTTCGTCGGATTCCACGCCTGGGTCAATTCCGACAATTTCATCAATGCGATCGCGTTCCACGCCACGAACGATGCACCGTTCATGGTCAATCTTCTCAATTATTCGCCATGGTCGTGCGCCTACGCCAACGGCGTCGTCACGATCGACGGGAAGAATGCAATCCAGGTCATCGACGCGGGCGGCGACAAGCACGGGTTGAAGACCAGCCACAATCGCGTGGTGCGGGTTCAGTCGGGCGCCGTGAGCGGATACTCCGCCTACGACGGCAGCGCGCGCCTCATGATTTCGGTGTTCGGCGACGCCACCTTCGAAGCGAAGTTCAGCGTCGATGATGGCGACGGAGCGGTCTCGGGACCGATAAGCGGGATGAAGCCTCCGTCTAACAAGTGGACGCTCATGGACGCCTTGGTGCGCAAATACGCTCCGATTTATATGTTGAACGTGGATGAGGTCTATTGGCAGACGACAATCGACGCGTTCCTGCCGCACATGATCCTGCAGAAAGCAAGAGACGAACTCGGGCGAGGGTCTGACGACGTTTTACGACGGCCCGATGGATCGCAACGTCCTCGCCAAGCAAGCCCCCTTACTGGGCGCGGCGAACACGAACGCCATGGCCTTCTTACGCACGCGCGCCGATCTCAACCAACCCTCCGACACGCAGGACTGGTTCGACGGTTCGCGTCCGACGAACCCGGCGCAAGTCACGACCTATGCGGTGGTGGTTGAGGGCGCGCAGAAGAGACTCGATATCGTCTATTGGTGGCTGTTCAACTACAACCAGGGAAAGACCGTCGCCTCAACCAGCTGGGGCAACCATGTTTCCGATTGGGAGCACGTTAGGGTCAAGCTTGACCAAGTCGACTTCGCGAACCCGCAAAACGAAATGGTGGTCGGCGTGATGTACGATCACCATGGCGACCAGGACAATTTCAAGCCAGGCGACGGAAATACGGAGTTCTCCGGCCGGCAAGTGCTGGTGCATCTCGCCAACGGCGATCACGAGGCCTACGCGAAAGCCGGCGTCTACGACCGCCCCATGGGTACGCACGACTATTGCAAGGAAAACGCGTACCGGTTCGATCAGCGTCAGGGTACGATCGAGATCTATTTGTGGAACGGCGCGAGCGATTTTTCTCCAACGCCGCCCCAGGCGACGCCGGCGTTCAAGGATCCCGCCTGGCTGAGGTATCGCGGCCGCTGGGGAAACCAGCAGCGGGGCGATCTGCTTGGGCAGGTTGCAAGGCTGGAATCCGGACCCGAGGGACCGTTCCGGCCCGGCGAATATCCGCCGCCGCTTCCCTTGACTTAAGTCCTGTGCGGGCCGCCCGTGGCGAATCATAATGTCGCTGCGGGACCCCCGAATTGTCCCGCGCTCCCTGCTGCTGAGCGCGGGCGGCACACGCCCACGGTGATCTTAGGGCGCTTTGCCTTTGGATGAAGTCGGTTTGGCTCCTTCTCGGCCGCGGGCCCGTGACGTTCCGTCCGGTCGATCCGTTTGGGTTTTCTTGGCTGATGGCCGTTTCACTGCGAGGACCCCCTTTTATGAGGGTTGGATTTCCTTGGATTTCCTTGGATTCTCTCGTCCGAATAGAGACTTATCAATGGGTTACGCGGCATGAAGCGAGGAAAGCTTTTTTCTCCGCGCTTTTTGTCCTCGCGTTAGCACGCGCCGGAACGGAAGCCCATGGGTCGAGGCCATGCGGAAGGGCCGGATTGTTCAGAGCTTAACTTGATTTCCGATTTTCTGCAAACGATTGTCGTCCGAGCCGTTCCCTTCCGGCAGCCTTGCAACTCGTGCTAGGCGTCAGGCCCGAGCAAACCGGGGCATTTGCCCGCGGAAATGGTCGTTCTTTCCCAGCAAAACGCACCTTTTGCCCCGAAAATCCTAGCCAAACCGCCGGAAAGAGGGCTGTCTAAGCTTCGCTCCTTCCGCCAAACAAGCGATTTCAAAGCTTTAGCGAGGATTTTCCTTCCGACGCGCCGCCATCAGTGCGAGCGCGGGCGTCGAACCGCTCCAAAGCTTTGCGCATGGCGCCCTTCCCGCGCGAAGTGCAGGCGCCTGCTGCGCCGGTTTCGGAAAGGATCGAATACGTGTTTCGACTTTGACAGCGACCTCGTAATCAGAGCTCGATATTTCTGGAATAGTAAATACCCTTTGTCACTTTCTGATCGCTAGCGCACACCACGAAGAAGTCGGGCCGGTTTTTCGCGCAAAGCGCGCCTGGCGCACGCCGCAGACTCGTTCGGTTTCTGGCCAGCGTCGCAAAATTCCTCAAATTCTGCTTGCCGAACAAGGCGTGAACGATTAGGCTTTGTTCGCGATTTGTTTTAGCCAGAATTGTGATTCGCTCGACCACGGGTTCGATGGCGAATGTCGGCGGGCTGTCTGGAGACCGATGATGCTGACGAAAAAGCAGAGCGAGCTGTTGCGCTTCATCCATGAGCGCCTGCAGGAGTCGGGCGTGCCCCCGTCGTTCGACGAGATGAAAGAAGCGCTGGACCTGCGCTCGAAATCCGGAATTCATCGCCTGATCATGGCGCTCGAGGAGCGCGGCTTCATTCGCAGGCTGGCCAATCGCGCCCGAGCCATCGAAGTGTTGCGGCTGCCCGAGTCGGCGACGGTCGCAGGTCCAAGGCTGCAGAGGTTCTCGCCGAGCGTCATCCCAGGCAATCTCGGACGCGTGCGGCCTCCCGCGCCAACCCGCGACGCCGATGAATATCCTCCGGTGATGGTGCCGCTGATGGGCCGCATCGCCGCGGGCACCCCGATCTCGGCCATTCAGACCCGGCTCCAGACCTTGGCTATGCCGCCGGAATTTTTAGGGAGCGGCGAACACTTCGCTCTGGAGGTGAGGGGCGATTCGATGATCGAGGCCGGCATTCTCGAAAACGACACCGTCATCATCCGCAAGCAAGACACGGCTGAGACGGGCGATATCGTCGTCGCGCTGATCGACGAGGAGGAAGCGACGCTCAAGCGATTGCGCAAGCGCGGCGCTTCGATTGCGCTCGAGGCGGCAAATCCCGCGTACGAAACGCGAATATTCGGGCCGGATCGCGTCCGCGTCCAAGGGAAAATGGTGAGCCTGCTGCGCAAATACTGACCGGGCGAAAGAAGCGAAAAAAATGGAGGCCGGCAGAACGCGTCATGTGGAGAGGCGCTCCAGATCGCGTTCTAGCCGGCCAGCCCAACGGCTCCCGGGGGTGCGGCGGAACCGGGGCTGCTGGGCGTCCCTGTCAGCTTTGTGCTGACGGACAACCAAATGATACTCTCCCGCGGCCGATCATACAATAATAATTGGCGCATTCAAATCAATCCGATCGTATTTACCTAAACGAATACAGTTAATCCTTACGCTGGGTAACCTATAATACTTTGGCTGCGCGACGTTATACGCGCAACATCCTAGCTTGAAAACCATATATTTTAATAATTTAGCGTTGGACCGGCTGTTGACATAGGTCCTGGGCCCCTTGCCTGCCCTCTGCCGGTGGGCCAGCATGCGCGCAGGAGGTGATTCGTTGCAAACGGACACGTTTCGTGTCGATTTCGACCCTGCTCAGGCCGCTGGAGAGCCCGCGTTCACCGTCGATGTCGATGGTTTCGAAGGCCCGCTTGACCTGTTGCTGGAGCTTGCCCGGCGGCAGCGGGTCGATTTGGCGCGCATTTCCATCCTGGCGCTCGCGGAACAATATTTGCTCTTCGTCGAGGCGGCGCGCAAATTGCGCCTGGAGCTTGCCGCCGACTATCTGGTCATGGCCGCGTGGCTCGCGTTTCTCAAGTCTCGTCTGCTTCTTCCCACGCCCGCGCAACCAGCAGATCTTGACGCTCCCGCGCTGGCGGAAGGGCTCGCGCAACGGCTGCGTGCGCTTGCGGCCATTCGCAAAGCGGCCGAACATTTGATGAGCCGGCCTCGCCTGGGGCGTGATTTCTTCACGAGGGGAGAAACGAAAGCCGTCGAGACAACGGGGCGTATCTCTTACCAGGCCGGCCTCTACGACCTGTTGGCCGCCTATGCGCGGCAGGCCCAGCGCCATGCGCTGGCGCGCGTGCGCTTCAAAGCGCGTGAAGTCTGGTCGCTCGCCGAGGCGCGCCAGGCTCTGGTCCGTCTGGTCGGCGTCCAAGCTGACTGGACCGCCTTCGACAATTTTCTGCTGGAGGCCTGCGCCGATTCGCACATGCGCCGCAGCGCGAGGGCATCGACCTTCGCAGCGTCGCTCGAACTCGCCCGCGAGGGCAAAATCGAAATGCGCCAAGAGAGGGCGTTTGCGCCGATCTGGCTCCGCCCGACAGGCCTTGATCCTGGCGAAGAGCGCGCCGCGTGATTTTCGCCCGCGCCTCCGGCTGTCGGAACTCGGCCGTTCACGCTGACCGCGGGCGCGCGCCATTCATAAAAACTCGCGCCCTCATCCGAGCCGCTGCGATCCTGTCAGCTGGATCGCAATTCAAGAAAGGCGCTCAATGGGCCGTATGATCGGCGCGGATAATGTCGCGCAATTGTTTCCTTCGGCCGCGCCCGGCGTATCGCCGGAGGATGTGCGGATCGCCGAGGCGCTGGTCTTCGCCGCCGCGGAACCGGTGGAGGAATCGACCATCGCCCAACGTCTCTCAGACGGGGCGAATGTCGGCGCGGTGATGGACGAATTGCGACGGCTCTATGAGGGCCGGGGCGTCAATCTGGTGCGGGTTGCGCGCCGATGGATGTTCCGTACCGCCGATGATCTTAGCTGGGCGCTGGCGCGGGACCGAGACGAGAAGCGGAAGCTCTCTCGCGCGGCGCTCGAAACGCTCGCCATCGTCGCCTATCACCAACCGGTTACCCGCGCCGACATCGAAGAGATCCGTGGTGTGGCGGTGTCGAAGGGCGCGCTCGACGTTCTGATGCAAGCGGGCTGGGTGCGTATGCGGGGACGCCGAAAGGCGCCGGGCCGGCCCATTACCTACGGCACCACAACCGAGTTTCTGGTCGAATTCGGGCTTAACGCGATTGCGGACTTGCCCGGCCTGGACGAACTCAAAGGCGCCGGATTGTTCGAAGGAAAACTGCCGGCCGGCTATGACGTTCCGCAACCGGATGACGCGTCAGCGCTGAGGCCGGACGAGGACCCGCTCGAAAACTCGTCCCCGCTTGAGCAAGCTTGGACGCCCGTCACGCCCGAGGAGGGCTGACCGTCAATAGCTCGGTTTGCGATCGCGAGGCATTGACGGCGTCACGAAAGCGCCGACAATGCGGACCCCGAAGATTGCCGCTATCCCGTGGAGAGACAATGGGCTCACGATTCGCCATCTTTTTGGCCATGGTCCTGTGCGCTTCCTCCGCGGCGCTTGCCCAGACATCGCCGGTCTTGCCTCTCGCCTCGCATCGTGCGGCTTATGACATCTCGTTGGCTGACTCCTCGGGTCCGACGCCGTCGTCCGCCCGGACGCCGATCTCGGCCACAGGGCTCATCGCCTACGAATTTCGCGGCTCGGCCTGCGAGGGATACACCTCCAATTTTCGCCAAATGACAGAAATGGAGCGCAGCGAGGGCGAGCCGGTCTCCATGCAAGTGAACGCCATGTCGTTTGAGGAGGGCAATGGGAAGTCGATGCGGTTCCAGATCGATTCCCAAGGGGAGCAAGACACCCCCCCGGTCGCGGGAACCGCCACCCGCGGCGACGGCGACGACTTGCGCGTGGTGCTCACCAAACCCAAGGCGCAAACGCTAGACTTCGGCCACGAAGTCTTGTTTCCGACCCAGCATATCGAACGGCTGATCGAACTGGCCAAGCATGGCGGCGGCGCCATGCAGGCGCGCGTCTACGACGGTTCCGATACGGGCGCGAAAATCTTCGCGACCCTGTCGGTGGTCGGAAAGGAAGCGACAAAGCCTGACGAAGACACCCAGACGGCCTCGGCGCTGGGCGAAATACGCCGCTGGCCGGTCGTGATCTCCTACTTCAACGAAGCCGCGACCGATGCGCCGCCCGAATACACGCTTTCATTTGATCTTTATGAAAATGGCGTTTCGGGCAGTCTCAAGCTCGACTACGGCGCCTTCGCGCTGCGCGCGCGCTTGCGCAAGCTTGAGATTCTGCCGACATCGGCCTGCGCCAAATAGGGCAGCGCTCGGCTTTGGGCGGAAGGCGCGCCTACAGGGGTCGCGTTCGGAAGGACCGGGGTTCGAGCGAAACCCGACATTCCATTGCGAGCGCGAAATAGGATTCACCGTCCGAGGCGGGCCTCGATCGAGCCGCCAATCGAGCATCGCGAAGCGCAAACTCCTACCTTTCCTCGGACGGGAGAAGGCGGATAAGATGCTTGAGAACGGGAGGCGGCGCGCGATGGCCGAAGGGCGGAAGGAGGCCGACGTCCTGATCGTCGGCGCCGGATTCGCCGGCCTCTATGCGCTCCACAAAATCCGCCGCATGGGGCTAGAGGCGCTGGCGCTCGAAGCCGCTCCGAGCGTAGGCGGAACCTGGTATGCAAACCGTTATCCCGGCGCGCGTGTGGACATCCAGAGCCTCGACTACTCGTTCTCTTTCTCGGAGGAATTGCAGCAGGAGTGGCGGTGGACCGAGCGTTACGCCTCACAACCCGAGCTGCTTTGCTACGCCAATCACGTCGCCGACCGGTTCGGCCTGCGCGACGGCGTGGGGCTCAACACCCGCGTGACGCGGGCGCATTTCGACGAGGCGGCGCAGCGCTGGCGCGTCGAAGCCGACGACGGCCGGACATGGACAGCAAGGTTCGTGATCATGGCGACAGGGCCGCTTTCGGCCCCCAACACGCCGGCGTTCGAGGGCCTCGCGACTTTTGCCGGCGAGGTGCTGCACTCCGCCCAGTGGCCGCACGAGCCGGTCGATTTCACCGGCCGCCGGGTGGCGGTGGTCGGCACGGGAACGTCGGCGGTGCAGATCATCCCGACGATCGGGCCGCAGACGAAATCGCTGACCGTGTTCCAGCGGACGGCCGCCTATGTCGTGCCATCGCACAACGGCCCGCTCGACACCGCCCACGAAGCGCGCATCAAAGCGGACTACGCCGGCCACCGCGCCCGCAACCGCCTGATGCGGATCGGCTTCAACAGCGAAATCCCGCCCAGCACACGATCCGCGCTCGAAGCTTCCGCCGACGAGCGTGAAGCCGGATTCGAGGAGCGATGGCGCATCGGAGGCTTCGCCTTCCTCGGCGCGTTCGCCGATCTCATGACCGACCTCGGCGCCAATGCTCTTGCGGCCGAATTCGTGCGCGGCAAGATCCGCGAGATCGTCGCCGATCCCGCGACGGCCGAGCTTCTGTGCCCGCGGCAGCCGATCGGCTGCAAGCGCATGGCGGTCGACAGCGTTGGATATTATGCTGCATTCAATCGGCCCAATGTCAGGCTTGTCGACGTTAACCAGCGCCCGATCGAGGCCGTCACCCCGCGCGGACTCGCGACGGGCGGGAGGGAATACGAATTCGATACGCTCGTTCTCGCAACCGGCTTCGACGCCGTTACCGGCGCTCTGAAGCGAATGGACCTGCGCGGCAGACGCGGGCTTTCCATTCAGGACAAGTGGCGCGACGGCCCGCAGAACTACCTCGGCCTGGCGATGGCCGGGTTTCCGAACATCTTCAACGTCGCCGGCGCCGGGAGCACGAGCGCGTTTACGAGCGTCATTCTCTCGATCGAGCACCACATCGACTGGATCGCCGACTGCATCGCCTGGCTCGACACCCATGGCCTCAAGACGATCGAGGCAACCGAGAAAGCCGAATCTGACTGGATGGCGTTCGTTCACTGGGTGGCGACGCGGACCGTGTTCCTCAGCTGCAACTCCTGGTACCTCGGCGCCAACGTCCTTGGCAAACCACGGGTCTTCATGCCGCTCGCGAGCGGCTTCCCGATGTATGCGGAGCGGTGCGCGGCGGCGGCGCGCGAGGGCTATGCGGGGTTTGCCTTGGCGTGAACGATTTCGACAGGTCGGGATCCCCTTCTCCTGGACGGAGAAGGGGATCGGAGCGCCGGTTGAGCGTCTTAGACCCAGGAGGATTGCACTCTTCGCCGTTGCGCAGGCCAATCCCCATCTGCCTACGCCTTTTCATCCCTCGACCTCCCCCCGCACGAGGAGGGACCGCTTTTTAGCGCTTCTCGCCCGTTCATAGGACCGACCTTGTAGGACAGCAAAAAGTCGAGACCGGTCCGACTGATTGAGTTTTGACTTAGCGCGTTCACTTGGTCGTTGGTCCGGGCCGGAAGGTCAGGCCTCGCTGCACCGCCGCAGGGCCGAACCGATCGCGTAAGGTCGCAATCGCCGCTTCTCGAAATTTCTCACGGTTGCCGTCGCCCGCCAACATGTCAGCCTCGTCTGCGCCGTTGGCCGGCACGAGTTCCGCCGCGGCAATTCCCAGCAGACGATAGGCGACGCCGTCGGGTTGGGCGTCCAGAAGCGGCCGCGCGGCCGCAAAGAGTCGCGGGGCGAGTTGTGTGGCTCTGATCCTGCCTCGGCTACGGGTTCGCAGCGAGAAGTCGGCCAGGCGCAGCTTCAGCGTGACCCCGCAGGCGGCGAGCTCCTCCCTGCGCAAGCGGGTGGCGACGCGATCGCACTGGGCAAGCAGGACGCGCGTCAGCTCGGCCTTGTCGCTGATGTCGCGCTCGAACGTCGTCTCGCTCGAAACGCTTTTTGTTTCGCGTTTCGCAGTGACCACCCGGTCGTCACGGCCTTGCGCCAGGCGCCAGAGCCGGAGGCCATCTTCCCCTAAGCGCAAGACGGCTTCCCGCTCGTCGATCCGCTGCAAATCGCCGATCACGCGAAAGCCCGAGCGCTCGAGCCGCTCTCGCCCTGCCCTGCCTACGCCCCACAGGCGCTCGACGCTTTGCGCCGCGAGCCAGTCTTTTGCCTCCTCCCGAGAAAGGAACGCGAAGCCGCGCGGCTTCATGAGATCGGAAGCGATCTTCGCCAGAAACTTGCAATAACTGAGGCCGACCGAGACCGTGACGCCAATATCGACTTCGACCTGGCGGGCGAAGCGGGCCAGCGCTTCCGCCGCGCCTGCTCCGTTGGAGCCCTCGCAGCCGCGAAGGTCAAGAAAGGCCTCGTCGATCGACAACGGCTCGACTAGAGGGGTCAACGCCATCATCCGGGTTCGAATTTCGCGGCCGACGCGAGCATATTTCGCCATGTCGGGCGGGAGCACCACAGCGTTCGGACAGAGCGCGCGGGCCCGGGACATCGGCATCGCCGAGCGCACCCCAAACGTCCGGGCGATGTAACAGCACGTCGCGACGACACCCCGAGGCCCCGCCCCGCCAACGATCAACGGCTTATCGTTGAGGCTTGGGTCGTCACGCTTTTCGACTGCGGCGTAGAAGGCGTCGCAGTCGATGTGGGCGATGTTCAGTCCGGCGGCGTCCTCGAGATTAATCGTCCGAGGCGAGCCGCAATGCGCGCACCGGGCCGCATCGTGGGAACCCTTGGTCAGGCAGTCGCGGCAGAGGCGAAGCCGAGGCGGATCCATCAGGTCTCACCCTCGGTTGGCCCGCAGAGAGCGCTGTGCGCCCGCACAACCGCTTCCGGCTTGAGGCCGGCGTCGGCCGCGAACGCGACGAGCAGTTCTTCGTTGGCGACCAGATAGTCGAGCACCGAGCCCAGGAAGGTTGGGTCCGCGGCTGCGGTTCGGAGGTTATCGGGGCCCAGTCCGGTCAGGCTGAGGAATCGGCTCAGCCGGTCAAAGTCGGCGGCAATAAAGGCGAGCGCCCGGACCGCCAAAGATCGGGCGGAATCCGTATTTGTTGATTGCTTGGCCTTCAGGGAATCGCGCATAGTCCGATTCTCCTTTCGTCAATGTCTCGCCGCTAGCTTACCCGGCGAGCCGGCCGAATTCACGCTCCACGGAACGCCCGATGCCCAAGACCGTGCTCATTGTTGAGGATAACGAACTCAACATGAAGCTGTTCAATGATCTCGTCGAGACCCGCGGGCACCGCATCGTGCAGACGCGCAGCGGGATCGAAGCGGTCGAACTGGCGCGCAAGCATCGGCCCGATCTCATTCTGATGGATATCCAGCTGCCCGAGGTTTCCGGTCTCGAGGTGACGCAATGGCTGAAGGATGATGAAGAGCTGAAAACGATACCGGTCGTCGCCGTGACGGCGTTCGCGATGAGGGGCGACGAGGAAAAGATCCGGCAGGGCGGCTGCGAGGCCTATCTCTCCAAGCCAATATCGGTCGCCAAGTTCTTTGAGACGCTCGACCGTTTCCTCGGGTCAGGAGCCGAGCCGTGACCGCTCTGGCAATCCTGCAAGCGTTGGCGAGACGACAAAGCGACATCCGCCAAGCGCGGCTTAAGTTTTGAGTGAGGAAGCCCGGATTTCTGCCGGGGGATAGGTCACATAACCCGTCGCGCCGCCCTCGTACCAGGTTTCCTTGTCGTCGGGCGTGAGGGCCACCGCTTTCCCGAAGCGCTTTGGGAGGTCCGGGTTCGAGATGAACGGACGACCGAACGAGATCGCGTCCGCTTTTCCGGCGTCGAGCGCGGCCTGCCCCTTTTTGTAGTCGTAGTCCGAATTCAAGACAAAAGGGCCCTTGAAGGCTGCGCGCATCGATGGAGCGACCGGCGGTCGCTCGGCCTTGCCATTGGTGCCGTCGAAATCAGGCTCACGGACCTCCAAGAATGCAATGCCGAGGTTGGACAGCGCAGCCGCCGCCGCCTCGAACAGAGGCTCCGGACGACTGTCATTCACGCCCTGCCGCTCCTCGTTGGGCGAGAGCCTGACGGCGACGCGGGCGGCGCCGACAGCATCGACCACGGCGGTCGCAACCTCAAAAAGAAAGCGGACGCGGTTCTCGACCGCACCGCCGTATTCGTCGGTTCGGAAATTGGCGTTGTCTCGCAGGAACTGATCGATCAGATAGCCATTGGCGCCATGGATCTCGACCCCGTCGAAACCGGCCTTCATCGCGTTCCAGGCCGCCGTGGCATAGTCGGCTATCGCGCTCCGAATATCGTCGTAAGTCATCGCTTTGGCCTGGACATACGGCTGCTTGCCTTCATACGTCCGAGCGAGGCCAGGCATGGTTGTCGTCGATGACGACAACGGCTGACCGCGGCCTGGCAGACTGGGATGCACCAGCCGTCCCATATGCCAAAGCTGCGAAAAGATGTGCCCACCCGCCTCGTGGACCGCGGTCGTGACGGATTTCCATCCGTCGATTTGCTCCGCGGTCCAGATTCCAGGCGCGTAGGGCCAGCCAAGGCCCTGCGCGCTGATTCCGGTCGCCTCTGTAATGATGAGGCCCGCGCCCGCGCGCTGCCTGTAATAGTCGATCATCACCGCCGTCGGCACATGGGCCATCGAGGCCCGCCCGCGCGTGAGCGGCGCCATCAGGATGCGGTTCGGGGCTGTGATCGCTCCGAGTTGAATGGGATCGAAGAGCGACGGCCCGCGGCTCTCCCGTTCCGTCGTCTTATCGAGCATGTCGTCTTTGTCCCCACCGGCGGAAGGCGTTTATCATGTCTGGCGCCCGGTAAACAAGCGTTGGCATTCAGTCTTTGCGCTGACTTCCGTGACTTCTGCGCGGAAGAGAAAGCGATCTCGCCCTTCGCCCAAATTAAACCAGCGCCGGCTTCCAGACCGATTCGTTTTGCTATGGACCTCCCAGTCACGCGTCCGGTGAAGCCATTGCTATATCAAGCCCCGCCTTGGCCGTTGACGAATCCTAGACCTAAGCGACGCCCAGTTCAGCCTTGATGGCTGCAAGCTCCGTCTCGGCACGCTCGACATCGAAAGGCTGCGGCGCGGTGATCGCGGCCTCGGCGGCTCTAGCGCGGCGCAACGACGCGCCGGCGAGGACAGGCGTGGCGGAAGCCACGGCGCGGGCCTCTTCCAAATTGCCATTGCAGTGCAGGACGATATCGAGGCCCGCCTCGATCACCGCGGCGGCCCGCTCTTCGAACGAGCCGGTGAGCGCTTTCATCGACAGGTCGTCGCTGAGGATCAGGCCGTCGAACCCGATTTCCCCGCGCATGACTTCGGCGACCACAATCGGCGACCCTGTCGCCGGATGTCGGGGATCAATCGCCGTGTAAAGAAGATGCGCGCTCATTGCCATGGGCAGGTCTTTGAGCGCCGCAAACGGCGCGAAATCGCGTTTAAGCTCGGTGCGCGCGGCGTCGACAACGGGCAGTTCGTGATGGCTGTCCACCCGCGCCCGGCCATGCCCGGGCATGTGCTTGATCACCGGCGCCACCCCGCCGGCCAGAAGTCCCTCGGCGACCGCTCGGCCCATCGCTGCGACCCGTTCGGGTCGAGAAGAGAAAGCCCGCGTGCCGATGGCCGCATGCATTCCCTCGTTGGCGACATCGAGCACAGGCGCGCAGTCGACATTGATTCCAACTTCGACCAGATCAGAAGCAATGAGGCGAGCAATAAGACGCGCCGCCTCTTCTGCTCTCGGCGGTTGCAAACCTGCCTCAATCGCGGCTGCAGCAGGATACGCGCGCCAGTTCGGCGGCGCCATCCGTTGGACCCGGCCGCCCTCCTGATCGATCAACACAGGCGCTTCAGCCCGGCCGACGCAGTCCCGGAACGAGCGCGTCAGCTCGCGCACCTGATCACGGTCGGCGATGTTGCGCTTGAAGAGGATGAGGCCCCAGGGGTCTTCCTGACGCAGGAAGGCGCGTTCCTCGTCGTTGAGCGCAAGGCCGGCGCAGCCGCAGATGAAGGCCTTGGGCATTTGCGGCTCCGCGCTTGGGCCGAGAAAAAGGCGGCGGGCGGCTCCCTCACTTAGCGATGAAGCACTGGCCGCCTTCGCCTTTCAGGCGGGCGCAGAGCGCGGCGGCGTCCGCCTTGGTGAGGCCGACCACCCGCAGGCGATAGATGGTCCCGCCCTTCACAGTCGCCTTGTGCACGCCGATGGGGGAACCGTTGAGCTCGGCGCCATACTTGCTCGTCAGCCGAGCGAGTTCGCTCTGGGCTTCCGCCTCCGATCTGGGCGCGGCGAGCTGAACCGACCAGCCCCCCGAAGTGGTCGCGGCCGTCGCATCGACCGGCGGCTGCGCGATTGCGCCCGTTGTCTCGGTCGCCTCGGCGACTTGCCCGGACTTCGGCTTCCTCGCGGCCTTCTCTGGTTTCGCTAGAGCGCCGTTTTGGGCAGATTCGCGCGGCGTCTGGGAGGTCGCCTCGGGCGCGGTCGTATCGGTCTTGCCGACCACCACGCGGGCCGACGACTTGGGCGAAAGCTTGGTTGGCAATTCAATCTTAGGCGTCGACGGCTGCGCGACGCCAACGGCGTCGCTTGTCGTCTTGTATGGGGGTTTACTCGGCGCTTCCGCCGGCTTGCTTGCCGAATCCGCCGGCGCTGACGCAAACTTCGCATCGCTTGCCGATTGATCCGGGGGAGCGGCCGCGGCGATCGGCGTCCCATCCGGCCGCAACGAGATGGTGCGGACCGGCTTTGGCTCGGGAAACTCCGACGCCATGCCCTGCGGCGGCTCGGCGGGAGGCGAAACAAGCGGCGTATTGATGGTCGCCGCCAGCGCCGTCGCGGCCGCGGCGCTCCCTGGCGGACTGGCCGGAGGCGGATTGCCGACCGAGCCTTGTGCGCTCAAATCAACGGGCTGCTCCTCGGAATCGACGACTTTGACAGAGCCCGGCTTGGCGCTGTCCTTGAGCAGAGTGGCGCCAGCGTCACTGGACGCGGCGACGGTCTGGTCGCTGGGCGGCGCCACCTTGGTCGGTCCTTGAGCCGCCGCGATGAACGGCGGATCCCTTCTCAGACCCGGCGCCCCACCCTTGAGCGCGAAGACAGCGCCGATCATCGCCACGCCGGCAATCGCCAGCGCGGATACGGCGAGCTTCCAGCGCATGGGTCGACGCTCGTCAACGGGTTCCGCCTCAGAGGCGCCGTCGGAACCATGGGCGTCGAACTCGTAATCCTGCCGCGCTTCGCGATCCGCTTCCGACGCGCCCGGAGCAAGCTCTTCCACTTCTTCATCCAGCGTTGGCCGAAGAGCCTCGTTTTCGATCGAGGTCAGAGGCTGCGCGCGAGCAGCAGCGGGCCGGGCGACGCGACGCGCCGGCGCCTCAGCGCTTGAGATTCCCAAGTGCGAGAACTCGACCAGACGGGACAGTTCGGCGAGGGGATCTTCGACGCGCGCCTGCTGGGCGCCCGCGGCGCGTAAGCGGCGCTCGAATTCGTCGAGGTTGATCTCATCCGTTGCACGGGACCCGGAAGCACTCATATTGTCCTCACTCGTCGCGGGTCATCCTTAAGGGGGGAGTCAAGCGCCGCCCAAGCTAACAAATCCGCTACCGCATCTCCTCGGGGGCGCTAACGCCCAAAATTGACAATGCGGAGGCCAAAACAAGGCTGACGCTCGCGACCAGAGCCAATCTCGAATGCGATAAATTTCGTTCATTTTCATTAACGAACCGCAAACGTGGCGCATCCTTTCCCCTGTTCCAGTGCGCGTGGAACCGCGTCGCCAACTCGTGCGCGAAGAAAGCGATCCGATGCGGTTCGTGGGCCTCGGCCGCCAGCCGGACAAGCCGTGGATACTGGCCAAGGGTGCGCATCAGCTCGCGCTCCCCCTCGTCGGTCAAAAGCGAGAGGTCGGCTTGCGCCAAGGCCTTTGGATTGAGGTCAAAGTCCTCAAAGACGGTCTTGCCCTGTCTTAGGACGCTACGGGCGCGAGCATGGGCGTATTGCACATAGAACACCGGATTGTCCTGGCTTTGCTCGATCACCTTCGCCAGGTCGAAATCGAGCGGCGCGTCGTTCTTGCGCATCAGCATCATGAACCGGACAGCATCCGCGCCGACCTCATCCACGACCTCACGCAATGTCACGAAGTCGCCGGAACGTTTCGACATTTTGACCGGTTCGCCAGCGCGCATGAGCCGTACAAGCTGGCAGAGCCGCACCTCGAGCTTGGCCTTGCCATCCGACAATGCGGCGACTGCCGCCTGCATCCGTTTGACGTAACCGGCGTGGTCAGCGCCCCACACGTCGACCAGGGTGCGATAATTCCGATCGATCTTGGTCTTATGATAGGCGATATCGCTAGCGAAATAGGTGTATCCGCCGTCGGACTTGATGAGCGGCCGATCGACGTCGTCGCCGAAGTCGGTCGAGCGGAACAAAGTCTGTTCGCGGTCTTCCCAATCGTCGGCAGGCGCGCCTTTGGGCGGCGGCAAGCGACCCTGGTAGACGAGACCCCTCGCCCGCAACCATTCGATCGTCTCGCGCACGCGGTCCTCGCCGCCGTCGGCCCCGGTCAACGCGCGCTCGGAGGCGAATATTTCGTGGGTGATGTTGAGGGCCGCGAGGTCGGCGCGGATGATCGCCATCATGGCGTCAATGGCGCGCTTGCGGACCGCCGGCAGCCATTCCGTCTCGGGCTTGTCCTTGAGCGAGGCGCCGAATTCACGCGCGAGCTGCCCGCCGACCGGCTTGAGGTAGTCGCCGGGATAGAGGCCCTCCGGGATTGGGCCAATGTCTTCGCCCAAGGCCTCGCGGTAGCGCAGGAACGCTGAACGGGCCAAGACGTCGACCTGGCCGCCGGCGTCGTTGACGTAATATTCGCGCGTGGCCTCGCGACCCGAGAATATCAGAAGGCTCGAAAGGGCGTCACCGAACACCGCGCCCCGTGCATGGCCGACATGCATCGGCCCAGTCGGGTTGGCGCTCACATATTCGACGTTGACGGGCCCTTCCACGCTCGGCGCGCCGGCCCCGAAGCGCGCGCCTTGGATAAGAACCGTCTTGAGAACCTGTTCGTAAATCTCTGGCTTGAGAACGATATTGATGAAGCCAGGCCCAGCGGCTTCGGCGCTCAGCACATCCGGTTCATGGCTGAGATCCGCGGCCAGGCCCACCGCCAAAGCGCGCGGGTTCGAGCCCGCCTGCTTGGCTTCCCGCGCATAGACCATCGCCGCGTTGGTCGAGAGGTCGCCATGGGCCGCCTCGCGCGG
Source organism: uncultured Alphaproteobacteria bacterium (assembly GCA_963813555.1). GTDB lineage: Bacteria > Pseudomonadota > Alphaproteobacteria > Rhizobiales > Beijerinckiaceae > Roseiarcus. The sequence continues at coordinate 321,109 of CAWEZX010000008.1, forward strand.
CGGCTCGACGACAAAGCGGCCGAGATCGAGGTCGCGCGGGAGTTCTCCCGCTGCGATCCGCTTTTCGAGCAGGCTGGCGATGCGCGACTGGAAGTCGGCGAAAACGTTCATTCTGTCTGCCGAGACGGGAGGGCCAATTCAATTCCTAAAGCCGCTGTCAGCGTCATGTCCGCCCCCGGACTATGATCCGGGGGTGTCCCGGCCATCCACGTGGTGATGCAGGAAGACTGTTTCCGGCTTCCAGCCTGGCCGAAGGAACGCCCTGACGAGCAGCTTCAGCGAAAGCCGCGGAAATTTGTGACCTTCCCGCGCGCCCACCCGTGTGGATGGCCGGGACAAGCCCGGCCATGACGGGGACCCGGCCGGGCGCGTCTATCGCAAGTCGGAAGCGGCGTCAAAAAGGCGGGCGTGCTCGGCGATCGCGAACCGATCGGTCATGCCCGCGATATAGTCCGCCACCGCCCCCGCGCGCGCGCCGTCGGCCTTGGCCGCCCATTCGGGCGGCATGGCGGACGGGTCGCTCAAATAGGCCTTAAACAAGCGCCGCACGATCGCGTCCGCCTGATCGCGAACCTTGCGCACATCTGGATGCCGATACATGCGGGAGAGGAGAAAAGCCTTGATGTCGCGATCCGCCGCCTCGATGGCGAGCGAATGCCCCACAAGAGTTCGCCCGGCGGCGCCGACTGCTTCAGGACTGTCGACCTTCGATTCGGCGATCCGCCGGCCGCTCTCATGAATTGCGTCCTCAATGAACCGGGTGACGACGCGACGGGTGAGTTCGTGGATCGCGCGCGGCTCCTCGAGCCCGGGATGGAGATCGTCCACTTCCCCCATCAGGCCGTCAATGAAGGCAACGGCGGCGCGAAGCTGGCCAAGCGAAAACAGGCCGGCGCGCAAGCCGTCGTCGATGTCGTGGGCGTCATAGGCGATATCGTCAGCGATCGCAGCCGCTTGCGCTTCGAGGCTCGCATGCAGGCTCAGATCCAGACGCTGAACCTCATCACAGCGGAGGATCGCCGCCGGAACGCCTCGCGCCCGGTATCGCTCAGCCGGCGCGCCGGAGGCGTCGAGCAGCGGCCCGTTGTGCTTGACCAGCCCGGCAAGCGTCGGCTGGGTCAGATTGAGGCCGTCGAACTCGGCATAGCGATGCTCGAGTTCGGTGACGATGCGGAGCGCGTGGCTATTGTGGTCGAAGCCCCCATGCTCGGTCATGCAGGCGTCGAGCGCGTCCTCGCCTGTATGTCCGAAGGGCGTGTGGCCAAGGTCGTGGCCGAGCGCGACGGCTTCGGCAAGATCGTCGTCGAGCTTGAGGGCGCGAGCGAGGGCGCGCGCGATCTGCGCCACCTCGATCGTGTGGGTGAGGCGGGTGCGGAAATGGTCGCTCTCGTGATCGACGAACACCTGGGTCTTGTGGGCGAGGCGGCGGAAGGCGGTCGAATGGATGATGCGGTCGCGGTCGCGCTGAAATTCGGTCCGCGTCGCCGAAGGCGGCTCGGCGACGAGGCGTCCGGGCGCCCGCCCGGCGTCGGCGGCGTAAGGCGCGCGAGCCGTCAGGCTTGCGTGGTCGGGCATCCGCCTTGACATTGCGCTCTGTGCTCGGCGTCCATATCTTGAGGCCAGCAGAGTCTTGACGGCGCCGGCTCGGCGGCGCAAGCGATTAAGGGCTTTTGATCATGAATGAAGCCGTCTCTCAGACGCTCGAGGGCGTCACGATCAGCGCCAGCGCGGCGCGGCGGCTCAACGCGATCCTCAAAGGCGAGGCGGGCGCGGCTTTGCGCATCTCTGTCAAGGGCGGCGGTTGCTCGGGCTTCCAATATGCGTTCGACGTCGAGAGGAGCCGCGCCGAGGACGACGTGACGGTGACGCGCGACGGCGCGACGGTGCTGGTCGATCCGGTCTCGCTCGAAATGCTGAAGGGCGCCGAGCTTGATTTCGTCGACGACCTGATGGGCCAGTCGTTTCGGGTCAAGAATCCGAACGCGGTCGCCTCCTGCGGCTGCGGAGTGAGCTTCACGGTGTAGCGCTCCGGGCCGCGCGTTCGCTCGACCAACGCTCTCCCCGAAGGTTTGACCAGCAACCTTTTTGTCGGCCCGATGCCCGAAGCCGGGCGGGCGCCACCCGCTTCCTTGTCGTCCTTCAGGTGGGCACTGGCGGCGAAATGCTTGCGTCGATGTCAATATTTGGAAAAGTAAGTGTCACATTCAGACGCCTCATACCATCTCTCAAACGCCGCGCATACGTGAGATCAAGCGTCTTAGGAAGCAGGGGTAACAGCTGCATTCCAGCTAAGCTTAGCGACCAAGCTTCTCCGTTTATAGGGGGCATAAAACTATATGTGCCCGCTTGTTCTTTCATTGACGAGAATGTGATCACTTGTCCTCCCAGAGTAGAGGGAGGCAAACTCGCAAAATATTCTCTGTTTATACTCTGACCCGTAGACGCCAGAAGGAGTCCGTGAGCTTGAAGATGCCTCATCGCCATATAATTTAGAAGATAATCCAATCTCACCATATCTTCTCCTATAATACTATTGACAATTATACCAGACCTGTCCGGCAGCGTAATCGCATAGCTGGCAAACTTCTCAAAGCCTTGAGCAGTAACTTTATCTAGCTTAAAAATGACATCGAGAGTCATTGGAGCGAAACTGCCAGGCTTTTGCGCTTCTCCGGCTAGAATACGGCCGAGTATCGCCTGAATATCAGCGCTGGACTTACTGGAAGCGAGCTTTCTGAACTGATCAAGCCAATCTTCATCGATTTCTGGAGTAGCCTCGTCAGTTTCAGCGACGTTGTTCAGTGGTGGAAGCGCCTTTGCCGCTTGAAACGCCTCTCGCGCTACGCCTTCTCGGTTGGCTTGGCCTTTGACTAAGTCGTGAGCGAAGTAGGATAGAGCCCTTTCCTCTAACTCAGGTGATTGGCCTGCAACTCCCGCCGCATTCTGCGCGGCCGCCATCATTATTTTTTCGTGGCCTTGCTTCTGGACCTTGAAGGCATTCGCTTTCATCTCAAGATAGGATGCAGGAACTTCTACAATGCCGGTGATTAGCGCTCCTACCGCATTGAAAAGATTGCGCCGGACAGGCTCTGGGACGTTCTTTAGCGCCTCAGCGACGTCACCAATGACCCCAGCGACGGCTTGAATTTCACCAGTCATCGACCGCCTCCTCAAGCGGGCGTGGTCTTATGCCGGCGCAGTCGCGCCAGCCAGCCGAGGCGGGCGAAGCCGCCAAGCGCCATCGTCCGGGTCCGAGGGTTCGGGGCGGGGATTTGGCCCTTTAACCGCGCCGCAACGCGGAGTTCACGCGAAATCGTGGCCGCAGTCAAACCACGACACAATGTCCGGAACGCGACGGCTCGAAAGGCCCGAGCAAATTCGCTTTAGGCCCATTCGCAGGGCAAAAATTCTGATTTTCTCAGCATGGCCCAAGGTGGCCTTTCGCGTCAACTTGGGCGGGGAAGGCGCGCATTGGGTTAAGCTTGCCGGCTAAGCCCATAGTTTACTGCAGCTTCGATTTGCTGTGCAAACACCTCGCCATCTCCCTCTTCAGCAATGCCAAGAATTGCGCGCTGATACGCGTCGCCGAGCGCCAAGGCGACAATATCGGCAGCAACTTGCCTCGACGCATCGGCGGGCGCTCCGCCAGTTTCCAGCAATTGCGCTATTCGCCGCCGAATCACGCGCATGCCGGACCGATCGAAAACGCGAGCGAGTTCCGGAAAACGCCAGCCGTCCGCCACGATCAAACGATAGAGCGCCAGCCCATCCGGCTCGATGAGCGCCGAGGTGAAGGCGCGCAGCTCGTCCGCGAGCCTGTTCGCGATGGGTTTATCCATGTCGGCCGTGGGCGCGTTCTCGAGGCCCTCGCGCATGGATTCGCAGGTGGCGGTGACCAGCCCCTCGAACAAAGCTTCCTTGCTTGGGAAGTGCCGATAGAGGGTCATTTTGGCGATGCCCCCTTCAGACGCGACCCGGTCAAGCGTCGTCCCGCCTAGCCCGTCCCTTAGCATGATCGGCCGGGCGGCCCTCAGGATTGCAGCGCGCGTTTCCGCCATGCGCAACCTGCGCGGATCGTCCTCTCGCCATTTCCTGGAATTTTGGGCTTGCATACGATACGATTCCGTCTCATATAATCGATACGATACGATCTTGTATCGCATAATAACCACGGAGGTCCGTCATGCGCAACCCCCTCAATCTGGCCCATTCGTTCGCCGACATCATGAACCGCCACGACGCCGGCCGCTTCGCCGAGCTCGTTTCGAAAAACTACGTCAACCACAATCCCAACGTCGAGCCTGGGCTCGCGGGCGTGGTTGCGTTCATGGAGCACTGGTTCGACACCCTGTCGGACACCCGCGTCACCGTGGAGGACGCCTTCGCCGTCGGCGACTGCGTCGTGGGGCGCTACACTTATCGGGCTCGCCACACGGGGCCGTTCGTCGGCGTTCCGGCTTCGGGCGCTGACATAACCATGCGTTCGGTTGATATCTGGCGCTTCGAAAACGATCGGTTTGTCGAGCGTTGGGACGAGCTCAACACGCTCGACGTTTTTCAGCAGATGAGCGCGATTCCGATCCAACGCGGAGCAGCGCGATGAACGCGGCCCTCATTGTGAACGGCGCCTCGGCTCTGGCCTTCGCCGCGGCGGGGTTCGTCAATCTCTTCAATGTCGGCGACACGGAAGCCAATTTCCAACGCTGGGGCTACCCGAGAGGCTGGCGCTTTTTGACCGCGGGTCTCGAGCTTGCGGGCGCCGCGGGTCTCTTGCTTCCATCCACGCGTCCCGTCGCGCTTGTTGGGCTGTTGCTTTTGATTCTGGCCGCGCTTGTGACGCTCCTAAGAGGGCGCGAGCGCCTCTCGCACATCGTACCGGCGATTGGCTTTTTCGGCTTGATCGTGGCGAACGCCGCGCTCGGGTGACCTGCTCGAGATGATCTGACGGCCGACGGGATCTATGCCACTCCGCGATCTCGCGGCCGCCGCCGTCCGGTCGCGATCTGCGCTTCGGATTGGCTTAGAAAAAACAGAAATATGTGTTATAGATATTCCTACTGACCGAATAGAACCGGCGTTGCCCGCACCTTGCGAGAGGGGAGCGACATGCGTCGGAGGCGGTTGGCGCACAACCCGTGAGGCGAGTTTAGGCCGAGGCGATTTTTTTATTTGGATTCACTGTAACCCTTTGAAAAGGCACGATTCGACCAAAGGAATCCAAGCAAATGCAAGGATTTTTCCTTGTTTTTATTTGGATTTATTTGGAGGAAGCTCGCCCTCAAGTTGTGGTCCTTGGGCTGGATCCAGCCGCGCTCGCGCGTCCTACCCGGCCGGCTCGCTTGACAGCGCCCAGCCCTCGCCTCGGAGCCAGTCAGAGCGCCTCGGCGGGCCTCCGAAGCGCAGCGAGCGCACCCTCTCCGAGCCGCCGCGACGGAACGCCTCGTCGAGCTTGCGACCCATTTCGAAATCCTGCGCCCCTTCACAGGGGATGAACACCACACTCCAAAGCAAACGCGCCGGCCAAGCGTCGCCGTGTTCGGGTCGCGTCACCATGAGCATCGCCCCGGTCGAACGCGCCGCCTGGAGGGGAAAGATGAGCCTTCCGCCGGGTTTCAGCGCATCAAGCCAGGCGCGTAGCGGATGCGTGGCGGCGGCGTTGACATAGATGGCGTCGGCCGCGGGCAGGTCCTCGACGCCGCCGGAACGAGCGCGGACCTCGACTTGAGGGTAAGGGACGAGGTTCGCCGCGGCCCGCTTGGCGATGTCCAGCTCGATCTCGTAGGCGATCACTCTGCCCGCCGCCCCAACCAGCGTCGCGAGGATCGCGGTGTAATAGCCGGCGCCCGCGCCGATCTGCACCACAGTCTCGCCCTCCTTGAGCTCGAGCGCGTCGATCGATTGCGCATGCAGCGACGGCTGGCCGTTGTTGATGCCGCGCCTGGCGTCAATGCCGACAAGGACGTCTTCGTAGAGGCGGCCCGGGTCGTCGGATGAGGCCAGGCCAAAAAGGCCGCCGGAGCCGATGCGCCACGGCGGCGGACCGGCGAAATCCTCGCGCGGAACAGCGGCGAAGGCCGCTTCGATTCTCGGGTCGCTAACGGCGGCGCGGCGCGTGATCTCAACGGCATAAGCCTGCCGGATTTTCGCGAGTTCGATCCGTCACGCCGTCCCTCCCCGCTTTCCTCCCTCAATGACAATACGCCGGCTTCAACGCCTGCGCATTGCTCTTTGACAGTTTCAGACCGAACATGGGCCCAGCGGGAGACAGCTCATCCAAATGTCGAAGTGGAGTTCGATGATCCCCGCCCTGGCGATGGCCGCATTGCTCGCGGCGTCGATCTCAGCCATTTCCGTCGCCCTCGCCCAGAATGGGGCGCCGGCCAACACGCTCGTCGACCTTCAACGTCAGTTCGGCGCGTGTATGGCGGGCAAGTCATTCGGTCCGGCCGGCTCGCGGCTGACAATCATGCTGATGATGAAGCGTGACGGCTCGATCTTCGGCAGGCCGAGGATCACCTTTTCGCAACTCGAGGGCGACAAGGATTCCCGACAGCAGTTCATCGACGACGCCGAGCGCGCGGTCGAAGCGTGCCTGCCATTTAGGATAACGCCGTCGCTCGGCGGCGCGATCGCGGGGCGCCCGTTTTTCATCACCCTCGGCCGGCCAAAGCCGGAGCAAAAAATCTAACGCCTCTCGCTCGAGCGCGCGCTTCTTCGCCGAACGATGATAAATACGGACTCTGGGGCCTAAACCGCCTTCAGAGGTCGGCGATCTCGATCAGGATCTCCTCGGCGGTCGCGCGGCGCTCAGCGATCTGCGCTTCAATGTCCCGCGGGAAGAGCAATCCCTGCGCGGGCTCGGACTTGTCGATTTGGCGCCGCACGCCATTCAACTCAAGGACATGAGCCGAGCTGACAATCGCCAAGCTCTCAATACAATCGGCGTGGAAGCCGCCCGCGCAATGGTCAAGGAAACGAATTTTCCGTCCGCCTTCGACCTGGCGCGGGCTTAAGTCTCGGGCGCCGGACCTGGCCGGGTCCGGCCGCTGCGCCGCCCCACTATCCCTCGAAGCGATTGGTCTTCGGAAAGCCCTTCGGCGGAAGGCGCCCGGCTTCGGCGCGGTTGCCGATCCATTCGTTAAGCTCGGGCCTCGCAACGGTGAAGGTGCGCCCGGCCGAGTCGCGCCAGGTGAGGCCCTCCTTGACCGCGAAGACCTTGACGTCGGATAGGCCGCCGTCCTTGTAGCGCTGAAGCCGCGTGCCCTTGCCGCGCGCCATTGCGTTGAGCTGGGCGAGCGGAAACACCAGGAGCTTACGGTTCTGCCCGATGATCGCGACGTGGTCGCCAGCGGCGGACGCAATCAACGCCGCCGTCGCTGGGGCGGTGACGTTGAGCACCCCCCTGCCCTTGCGGGTCGAGGACAGAAGCTCGTCCTCGCCGACGATGAAGCCGTTGCCGTCGCTTGACGCGATGAGGCGTTTCGCGCCCGCCGCGTAAGCCCAGACGGCGACGATCGAGGCGCTCTCGTCGATGTCGGCCATGAGACGAATCGGCTCGCCCTGCCCTCTTCCGCCGGGCAGTTTGGCGGCGTCGAGGGTGAAGACCTTGCCGTCGCTCGCCAGCACCAGAATTTTCGAGGTTGTTTCGGCGAAGAAAGAAGTCTTCAAGCCGTCGTCGCCCTTGAAGGTCGCGGCGGACAGATCGCCGACCTGGCCTTTCATCGCCCGAATCCAGCCCTTCTGCGATACGACGACGGTCAGCGGCTCGCGCTCGATCATCGCCTGGGCCAAGTCGGCGACCACGACGTCGGGCGCGGCTTCGAAACTGGTGCGCCGCCGGCCAAGCTTGGTGTCGGGGCCGAACTTCTTTTTGACGTCGCGGATCTCGACCGCGATCATCTGCCATTGCTTCTTTTCGCTGGCGAGCAGCGCCTCGATCGTCGCTTTCTCCTTGGTCAGGTCGTCCTGCTCTTTGCGCAGCGCCATTTCCTCGAGGCGCCGCAGGCTTCTTAAGCGCGTGTCGAGAATGTAAACGGCCTGCAGCTCGGTCAGGTTGAACCGGATCTTGAGCGCTTCTTTCGGATCGTCTTCCTCACGAACGATGCGGATCACCTCGTCGAGATTGAGAAAGACGACGATCATGCCGGCCAGCAATTCAAGCCGCTTGTCGATCGCCGCCAACCGGTGACGCGAGCGGCGCACCAGCACCTCGCGGCGATGGTCGAGCCATTGCTTGAGCGCTTCGCCGAGCGAGACGACCCTGGGCGTGACGCCGTCGACCAACACATTCATGTTGACCGAGACCCGCGCCTCAAGCTCGGTCAGCCTGAACAAGGATTCCATCAGCGTTTCGGGCTCGACCGCGCGGGTGCGCGGCTCGAGCACGATGCGCACGTCCTCGGTCGATTCGTCACGGACGTCGGCGAGGAGGGGAATTTTACGCTCGTTGAGAAGATTGGCGATCTGCTCGATTAGCCGCGACTTCTGCACGCCGTACGGAATCTCAGTAACGACCGCGACCCAGCCGCCGCGACCGGTATCCTCCTTCGTCCAGCGCGCCCTGACACGAAAGGCGCCGCGGCCGGCGCGGTAGGTTTCGATGATCGCCGCCTTGTCGTCGATGACCACGCCGCCGGTCGGAAAGTCCGGACCCGGCACGAAAGTCGCGAGCGCCTCGACGTCGGCGGCGGGATGGGCGATGAGATAGAGCGCGGCGTCGCAGAGTTCGGCGATGTTGTGCGGCGGAATCGACGTCGCCATGCCGACCGCAATGCCCTGCGCGCCGTTGGCGAGCAGGTTTGGAACCGCCGACGGCATCACGATCGGCTCTTTGGTGTCGCCCGAGTAGTTGTCGCGCCAATCGACCAAGTCTTCCTCGACGCCCTCCATGATGAGGCGCGCCACGTCGGTCATGCGCGCTTCGGTGTAGCGATAGGCGGCGGCGTTATCGCCGTCGATGTTGCCGAAATTGCCTTGGCCCTCGATCAGCGGGTAGCGCGAGGCGAAATCCTGCGCGAGACGCACCAACGCCTCGTAGATCGCCTGGTCGCCGTGCGGATGGAACGACCCCATCACGTCGCCGACGATCTTCGCGCATTTCTTGAACGCCGAGCCCGGGTCGAGCTTAAGGATATGCATGCCGTAGAGAATGCGGCGGTGCACGGGTTTAAGCCCGTCGCGGGCGTCGGGAAGCGCCCGGCCCATGATGGTGGAGAGCGCGTAAGCGAGATAGCGCTCCTCGAGCGCCTCGCGCAGGTTGACGTCGATCGGGACCGAAGGCGGGGCTGGGGGCGGCGGAACAGGCTTGGCCATGTCGCGGGTTAACGCGGCGGCTGAGTCGCGGCAAGGCCGAGTTCTAGGTTCAAGATTCGCAGCCCTCGGTCGAGCGCCGCGGGTCTGGTCGCTCACTCGGCGTAATCGTGTCGCGTAGTCGCCTCGCCTTAAGCAACCATCTCTCTGCACAAAATGGCGACTAACTCAAGTACTTATTCAATTCAGATCGCGTCTTGCTCTACGCAAGCGAGACGGTCAGTTTGGCGTGATTGACGACACCGGGAACATTCCCCGAACAGCCGAATTCATGGTCCAACGCGCCCGAGTTTGAGCCATGAAGAGCTGCACAAAATTGGGCCACGGCAACGCTGCTCAATATTTGGGCAATGCTCTGGCTTATCCATGACAGGGCGCAGAGCAAGGCGGATTCGCTGGCCGGTCCGCAAATGGAAACCAGCGCTGTCCGGCTCCGCAATCCCCGTTGAAACTCCGGGGGAACTCCTCACATTTGTTGTGAAGTCGCGCTTGCCAACTGGACGGTTCCGGCCGCAGCATTACATGACTGAGTTGAGCCGGCGGCATGAGACTTGCTGCGGCAGAGTGGTCGAGTGTGGATTTGAGTTGAAAGGAGGAAGCCCCGGGATTCGGCATCATTCCAACTTAGAAACCCGCAAAGGGGACCGAGATGATCGTTCGAATCGCCGCACTATTGTTGGCCTTGTCCGCTAGCGGCGCGGACGCACATGACTATTGGTCGGACGGGAAACCCGTTCCGGGTTGGGTGAAGGCTTCGTGCTGCGGACCGGCGGACGCCCACCATCTTCGCCCGGAACAGGTTCACCGGATCTCTGACGACTATTACTCGGTCGACGGCTATATCCGTCGCATTCCCGTCGGCCAGGCGCTGCCCAGCCAGGATGGAGACTACTGGATCTTCTATCGGGATGACGGGGCGAACGGGCAATCCGGCGTCTACTGTTTCTTCGTGCCGATGGACTTCTGACTTTCGTCGACGGTTCTATTTCGCGCTGGGCGCCGGAGGCCGTTGGCGCCCGGACAAAGGCTGGCGGCCGCCAAAGGCTGGCGGTCGCCGTAGATGAAGGCGCAGCCGCCCACTGAGGACGGGCTGCGCGCGCCAGGGGGTGACCCACGGCCTCCGCGCGCCTACATAGTGGGCTCGCGGCCCGGTCGAGGTTCGCGGCCCAGGCCTCGCCCACGCGGCGCCGTCGCCGCCCCGCTAGCCGCGCCCACGAAGCGCGCCTGACGGGGAGAGCCGGCGATGTCGCCGATGATATCGATTGCCGCTGTGACCAAGCGTTACAAGTCGGGCCTCGTCGCGCTCGACGCGGTCGATCTGGAGATCGCCAAAGGCGAGATTTTCGCGCTGCTGGGCCCGAACGGAGCCGGCAAGACGACGCTGATCGGGGTTGTCTGCGGCTCGGTGACGATGACTTCGGGCCGGGTCCTCATCGACGGCCATGACGTCGTACGCGACTACCGCGCCGCCAGGTCTATAGTCGGGCTGGTCCCGCAAGAGATTGCGCTCGACATTTTCTCGACCGTCCACAGAGCAGCAACGTTTAGCCGCGGACTCTTCGGGCGGCCGCCCAATCCCGCCTATATCGAACAATTGCTGCACGACCTTTCGCTGTGGGACAAGCGAGACACCCGGATCGTTGAATTGTCGGGCGGCATGAAACGGCGGGTGATGATCGCCAAGGCGCTCAGCCACGAGCCCGACGTGCTGTTCCTCGACGAGCCAACAGCGGGCGTCGACGTCAATTTGCGACGCGATATGTGGTCGCTCGTTCGGCGGCTGCGCGGCCAGGGCGTCACCGTCATTCTGACCACCCACTACATCGAAGAGGCCGAGGAGATGGCGGACCGGGTCGGCGTCATCAACGGCGGCCGGATCGTGCTGGTCGACGAGAAAGCGGCGCTCATGCGCAAGCTTGGCAAGCGGCGCTTGACTCTGGCGCTGCAGAAGCCACTACCCGCGCTGCCGAAGGAATTGGCCGGCTGGCCGCTCGAACTCGAGGATGACGGCCGGCGCCTCTCCTATCGCTTCTCCGCGGGGGCCGAGGACACAGGCGTTCCGACGCTTTTGCGTCGCCTCAATGAAATCGGGGTCGATTTCAAGGATCTCGACACCAGCACAACCACGCTCGAAGACATTTTTGTCGATCTGGTGGGGCGCGCGGCGTGATGGTTTCGGCGGTTAACCTGAGCGGCGTTTGGGCGATCTATCGCTCCGAAATGCAGCGCACACAGCGCACAATTCTGCAGAGCGTGGCGACGCCAGTGATCACCACCGCGCTCTATTTCATCGTGTTCGGGGCGGCGATCGGCGGGCGCATCCGCGAAGTGAGCGGAGTCAGCTACGGCGCATTCATCGTGCCCGGTCTCATGATGCTTTCGCTTCTGACGCAGAGCATCTCGAACGCCTCGATCGGCATATACTTTCCCAAATTCACGGGCCAGATCTACGAGCTTCTCTCGGCGCCGCTATCCTCCATGGAGGCGGTTTGCGCCTATGTCGGCGCCGCGGCGACCAAGGCGATCGGCATCGGCCTTGTCATTCTCGTCACTGCGGCGCTGTTGGTGCCGGTGCGCGTCGAGCATCCATTCTGGATGATCGCCTTCCTCGCGCTGACCGCGATCGCCTTCAGCCTGTTCGGCTTCATCATCGGCATATGGGCCAAAAACTTCGAGCAGCTGGCGGTTATCCCTTCGCTGGTGGTGACGCCGCTCACTTTCCTCGGCGGCGCCTTCTATTCGATCGATATGCTGCCGCCATTCTGGCGCGCCGTCAGCCTGTTCAATCCCGTGGTCTATCTCATCAGCGGGTTCCGCTGGAGCTTCTATGGTCAGGGCGATGTCAGCGTCGCCTCAAGCCTCGGGTTCACCGCGCTGTTCATTGCCGTATGCCTCGCGATTTTGACGTGGATTTTCCGCACCGGATGGCGCCTGAAGCCGTAAGGCGCCGCGCGCGAATTGACCGGCGCAAGGCTCGCCTTCAATATCGTCTGACCATCCACTGCGGAGCTTGAGTTCTCGCCATGCCTTCAGGTCTTGTCATCGTCACCGGAGGCTCGCGCGGGATCGGCGCGGCCATTTGCCGCCGCTTGGCGGCGGACGGATACGCGGTCGGCGTCAACTATTCGGCCGACGCCAAGGCGGCTGAGGCGACCGTCGCAGAAGTCCAGAAGTCGGGCGGGCGCGCACAAGCGTTTCAGGCCGACGTCGCTGACGCGGTTGAGCTTCACCGTCTGTTCGAGCAAGCGACGCAGGCGCTGGGACCGCTTTCCGGTCTCGTCAACAACGCTGGCAGCGCGGGGCGCTTCGCCCGAGTCGACGAGCGGGAGGCTGCGGAGTTGACGCAGCTTTTTCAGATAAACGTGATCGGAACCATCCTGGCCTGCAAGGAGGCCGTGCTGCGGCTTTCGACCCGGCACGGCGGGAGCGGCGGGTCGATCGTCAACATATCGTCGATTGCAGCGAGAACCGGCGGGCTGCCGGGACTTGGACCCTATGCGGCGACCAAAGGCGCGGTCGAAAGTTTCACCAAGGGCCTCGCGACCGAGGTCGGGCCCGAGGGAATTCGGGTCAATGCGGTGGCGCCCGGTTTCACCGAAACCGACATGACCCGCGATCAGCTTGCCCAAGCGTCATTCCGCGAACGAATGGAGGCGATGACCCCGCTCCGCCGCGTCGGTATTCCCGAGGAAATCGCGGAAGCCGCGGCCTGGCTCATCTCGCCGGCGGCGCGCTTCGTCACCGGCAGCGTGCTGACGGTTTCCGGCGGACGCTAAGACAGTCCAACTCGGCGCGGAGGCCGCCGCTATTCCCCCCGCCGGGCCGCCGCAGCCCATTCGAGCGCGGCGTTCTCGTCGGCGCGAGCAAACTGGCGGATATGGACGGGGGAAGCCTCGAAGCTGTTGAGCCTGGCTCCGTCCATCCGTTCAGGATCGATGACGACAGCGAGCTTGACCAGCGATTTCTTAGCCAGCGCGGCGCTGGCGAGCCCGCGCGCCAGCTCGGCGAAATCGCCGTCAAAATCCGGATCGATGATCACGACCAAGCCGGTCGCGGCTTCGCCCAGCCCAGCGTCAATCGCCGCCTCGATGTCCTGCGCCGTAACCGCGCCGCTGGCGCGCCAAGCAAGCGTCTGCGCCGGCGCATCGTGCATCCGCTCCAACATGTGCCGCTCCCTCTCCTGGCCGGTCTTTGCGGCGATCCGCTTTCCTTGCGAGTCCCCCTTAGCAGAACGCGAACCGTCCTTGCGAGCAAAGATGAGCCCGCGCGGCTCACTCGCCGCGGGCGCCGTTGGAACCGGCTTCGGCGGCGAGGCGCTTGGCGAAGCTCTCCAGATTGACCACGCTGCGGCGATGCATCCCCTCGCCGATCTTGTGGACGCCGTCATGCGCTTCGACCGCGAGCAGCATGCTGCGTCCGGAGACTTCGACGACCCGTGCGGTGGTGACGACCGTGCGCCCGACCGGTGTCGGGGCGAGATGGCGAACATTGACTTCGCTGCCGACGGTCACCCAGCCCGCAGGCAAATGACCCGCCGCAGCCGCCGCGGAAGCCATTTCCATCGCCAGGATCATCATCGGGGTCCCAAAGACGAATGGCATGCCGTCCAGATGGGCGCCGACCGTAAGTTCGCGGGTCACGACGACTTCATGCCGGCCGGTCATGCCGACCCGAATGTTGTCGAGCGGCTCCGTCATGATGGCTCCGTCGCGGAAGGCTGGCGCGCGTCCCTCAGCTTCGAGCGGGAGGCTACTACCTAGCCACCCCCTCGATCGACGCGCCCCAGGATCCCCAGATGTAGATGCAGGTGAATAGGAACAGCCAGACCACGTCAACGAAATGCCAGTACCAGGCGGCGAACTGGAACCCCACGTGATGCTTTGGAGTGAACTGGCCCATCCAGGCGCGCACGAAACAGACAAACAGGAAAATCACGCCGATGATGACATGCGCGCCATGAAAGCCGGTCGCCATGAAGAATGTCGCGCCGTAGATCGAATTTTTGAAGCTAAATGGCGCGTGGATATATTCGTAACCCTGGGTAAAGACGAACAGCACGCCAAGGGCGATCCCAAGCGCGAGAAAAATCTTGAATTTTGAGCGGTTCCCCTCGCGTAACTCATCGTGGGCGACGTTGACCGCCGCGCTCGACGTCAACAGCACGAACGTATTCATCAACGGCAACGCGAGCGGATTGATCACCTCCGTCCCCTTCGGCGGCCAGATCCCACCGCTGAAATCGAAGAGACCGTAGGTCTGCGGATCGGCGGGATTGAGCGACGACCAGAAGAATGCCCAGAACCAGGCGACGAAGAACATGACCTCCGAGGCGATGAACAGGATCATGCCAAAGGTCAGGCCATGGCGCACGATAATATTGTGGTAGCCGCCCTGAGCCTCGGAGATGACGTCACGCCACCAGCCCGCCATGGTGAACAGGATGCCCGCGACGCCGATGGTCAGAAGCGCCGGGCCGAAACTCGAACTCGTGCATGAACAATATGAGACCAAAGGCCGTAAGAAACGCGAATGCCGCGCCAACGAGCGGCCAAGGGCTTGGCTCGACGAGATGAAATCCCGGCCGATCCGGAACCGCCGCGTCGGTCATTGTCTTCTCCTGTTTATCGTCATCCCGCGGAACCACCGCGATCGGCCGTCGGCTTTTCGGCTGGCGGTGCGAACATCGTATAGGACAGCGTAATCGAATCGACCCTGGCCATCGACAGGTCCTTCTCGAGCGCCGGATCGAGGAAGAACACCACCGGCCATTCCGCGGTTTCGTGCGGGCCGAGATGCTGCGTCGTGAAGCAGAAGCACGAGATCTTGTCGAAATATTCCCCGGAGACTTCCGGCGTCACGTTAAAAGTGGCGCGGCCCTCCGCCGGCTTGTCGCTGAGGTTACGCGCGCGGAAAAAGACCGTAACGGTCTTGCCCGTGCGAATCCGGATCGAACTCGTCCTCCGGCTCCAAGCTCCAGTCGAGGCCCGGCGCGACGTTGGCGTCGAATCCCACTCGCAGAATTCGGCGCCCCTCTGCGTCCGAATTTGCGCTCACGTGCTGCGGCGTGCCCTCATAGCCCGTCGCCCGGCAGAAGGCGGAATAAAACGGCGCCGCCGCGTAGGTGAGCCCGATCATCGTCACCGCCAGCGTCAGGCCGCCCACGCCAATCAGGCAATTGTTGCGTCCCGCTCGGCCACCGACCAACACCGTCCGACCGTCGTGATAGCCGGAAGCGGTCACCCCGCGCTCCCGTGCCCCACAATGGCCGGCGCATGTGCATCCTCGTCGCCAAGAATGTGCGGCGGGGTCTCCCAGGTGTGGAACGGCGCCGGGGACGGCAGCTGCCATTCGAGCGTCGTGGCGCCGGGCCCCCACGGGTTGTCAGGGGCGGGGCGCTTGGCCGCGAACGCTTCATAGACGACGTAGATGAAAATCAATGTGCCGGCGCCAGCAATAAACGCGCCGATAGAGGACACCATGTTCCAGAAAGCATAAGCTTCCGTGTAGTCGACGACCCGCCGGGGCATTCCCTGGAAACCAAGGAAATGCTGGGGAAAAAAGGCGAGGTTGATGCCGACGAAGGAGACCCAGAAGTGCCATTTCGCCAGCCTCTCGTCATAGAGATAGCCGGTCATCTTCGGGAACCAGTAGTAGAAGCCGGCGAAGATCGAAAACACCGCCCCGAGCGACATCACGTAATGAAAATGCGCAACGACGTAATAGGTGTCGTGCAGATAGCGGTCGATCGCCGCGTTGGCGAGCACGACGCCGGTGACGCCGCCGACGGTGAAGACGAAGACGAAGCCGATCGCCCACAGCATCGGCGGCCTGAGCGAAATCGAGCCGCCCCACATCGTCGCCAGCCACGAGAACACCTTCACCCCCGTCGGCACCGCGATCACCATGGTGGCGAAGACGAAATAGCGCTGGGCGTTGAGCGACATGCCGGTTGTGAACATGTGATGGGCCCAGACGGCGAAGCCGAGGAAGGCGATCGCCAGCATGGCGTAGACCATCCCGACATAACCGAAGATCGGCTTTTTCGAGAACGTCGCCACGACCTGGCTGATGATGCCGAAGCCAGGGATGATGAGGATGTAGACCTCCGGATGGCCGAAGAACCAGAACAGGTGCTGAAACAGGATCGGGTCACCGCCGCCGGCCGGATCGAAGAACGTGGTGTGGAAGTTGCGGTCCGTCAGCAGCATGGTCAGCGCGCCGGCCAGAACCGGTAGAGCCAGAAGGAGCAGGAACGCGGTTATCAGCACCGACCACGCGAACAATGGCATGCGGAACATCGTCATGCCCGGCGCGCGCATGTTGATGATCGTGGCGATGAAATTGATCGAGCCGATGATCGAAGACGCGCCGGCCAAATGCATCGACAGGATGACGAAGTCCGCAGCCGGACCCGGCGTTCCCACCTGGCTGGACATCGGCGGATAGAGCACCCAGCCGCCGCCGAAGCCATGCATGCCCGGCGAGCCTTCGGCAAACATGGAGCACATGAGAAGCGTGAACGACGCCACCAGAAGCCAAAACGACATATTGTTCAGCCTGGGAAACGCCATATCCGGCGCGCCGATCAGGAGCGGCACCATCCAATTGCCAAATCCGCCCATCATCGCCGGCATGACCATGAAAAAGATCATGATGATGGCGTGACTGCTGAAGAACACGTTGTACATGTTCTTGGCGGCGTCGGCCGAGCCGTCGCCAGTCATGATCGCGGAGATCCAGGGGAAGACCTGAACCCCCGGCGACATCAGCTCGGCGCGGATCAGGATCGAAAGCAACGTGCCGATGAGACCGGCGCAAATGGCCAAAATGAGATAGAGGGTCCCGATGTCCTTATGGTTGGTGGAATACAGATACCGCCGCCATCCGGTCGGGTGGGCGTGCTCGTGATGAGCCTCGACGCCGTGATGAGAGAGGTCGGTGACGGACGCCATGTTTTTAACAACTCCGGTGATGCATGATCGGCAGCCTCATTGACAGCGCCGACTAGGGTTGGACCCGCGGCGCAGCCGCGACGTCGATTTGGTCCGAAGCGGCGAATTGTTTCTTCGCTTGGACAAGCCAGGCCTCATAATCCGGCTGGCTGACGACCCGGACGTTGATCGGCATGAATGCGTGGTCAATGCCGCAGATGTTCGAGCATTGTCCGTAGAAAATGCCCTCGTGCTCCGCCTTGAACCAGGACTTGTTCAGCCGGCCGGGAATCGCGTCGATTTTCACCCCGAACGACGGCACCGAGAACGAGTGAATGACGTCCTGCGAGGTGACATCGACCTCGATCACCTTGCCGACCGGGACGACCATCTCGTGATCGGCGGTGATGAGGCGCGGCTGGCCGGGCTTGAGGTCCTTATCCTCGACATAGAGCGAGTCAAACGAAAAGCCGCCCTCGGATTTGGGATAGCCGTAGTTCCAATGCCACTGCGAGGCCGTCACTTTCAGCGTCAAGTCCGGCGCGGGAATGATGAGTTGGTCCGCGAGCAGCCGGAACGAGGGCACCGCAATGACCACAAGAACAAGCGCCGGCGCGACCGTCCAGGCGAATTCGAGCATAGCGTTATGGGTCCGCCGCGAGGGCACGGGATTGGCGGTCTCGTTGAAACGCCATACGATGTATACGATCAACGCCAGCACCAGCAGGGAAATGCCGATTGTCACCGGAAGCAGGATCCAGTTGTGGAACCAGAACATATCGTCGGCAATTTCGGTATTTGCGGGCAGAAACCCAATTCCACCAGATTTGGGACCGCCAAAGATTTGCGCCTGCGCCGTTGGCGCGGCAAGCGAAGCCAACGACGCTAAGAGACCCGCCCCGATCGCGTTTGAGCGTACGCGCATTACCACCCGTCTCCTTCACTCTGACTTTAGCGCAAACGACCGGAATGCGCCACGCCCCTCGATTCCGGTCCGGCGCGACAATAGACGGCGCGGCGACTCGTTGACAAATGAAAAATTCTTTTCGTCCGCTTCGGCGCAAATTCGACAGCGACGGTGTGGCGTTGCTTCACGTCTTTTTGAAGCCGCTCAGCGCCCACTGGTTCGGCAAGAGCGACAATTTTGTGCTTGGCGGACTGCCTCGACGCCCGCAATATGGCGATATGCCTCCTGGGTTGAGCCGGTCGCGCTCGACGCGACGCCTTAAGGAGACGCGTCATGGTAGATGAGAGCGACGAACAGTCGCGCCGACCAGTTTCCCTGACGTTGGCGGGCGCAGCGGCTGTCGGATGGCTAGCCGCCGGGTTCCTTTGGTGGCAAGGCGCGCAGACCCAGTCTCATTTGACTGAGCAACTAACGGCTGTCGAGCGGGCGCGGGAATCCTTGGCCTCGGACTTGCAAAACCTCCAAAAGACGGCCGGCGCCGCCGCCGATCTGAAGAAGCAGGCGGCTGGCGCCGAAAAGGCCCTGTCGGACGCCGCGGCCGCGAGGGCGTCAGCGCAAAATGAGCTCGCCGATCTCACCAAGCAGATCAACGACGCCAAACTCGCCATCTCCGGGGCTCAGGAAGAGGCGAGCGCCAAGACGCGCGATCTGCAAGCCGTGGACGCGCGGCTCAAGGAGGAAAGTGATCGCGCGTCGTCGCTGCAGAGCCACGACCAGGCCCTTTCAACCGAGGCGACCCAGTTGCAGGGCGATGTCGACGCCGCGCGCAAGGCTCTCGCCGACGCACAGACCGAGACGGCGTCCGCACAGAAGGAATCCCAGGCCTTGCAAGGCCAGATCAACTCGGCGACCGCCGAGCTCAACGCCATTCAAGCGCAAGTTCGCGCGGCCAAAAGTTCGCTCCCGGAAGCGAGCCCGAATCCGTGACAAGACAGTCCGGCCGTGAGTTGGTGAGGTCCACGGGCGATTGTGCGGCCCAGCGCCGCGTGTTTAAACATCGATCGGGTCGGCAGGTTCAGGGCCGCGCCGGGGACTGACGCAGCGCGAGAGGCTTCATGGACGAACTCGTCACCAGGGACAAACCTGCCCCGCAGTCAGTTGAGATGCGTCCCTATTCCGCTGAGGAGCTCAAGGCCGCGGTGCTGGCGAAACTCACCTACGCCGTCGGCAAGACGCCCGAAGTGGCCACCCCGCGCGATTGGTTTCTGGCGGTCACATTCGCCACGCGCGACATTATCGTCGGCCGTTGGCTCGAATCCCTGAACGCCGTCTATACCGACGGGCGCAAGCGCGTCTATTATCTCTCGCTCGAATTCCTGATCGGCCGCTTGTTGTTCGACGCATTATCCAATCTTGGCGTCGCGGAGCCGATGGCGGAAGCGCTCGACGAGCTTGGCGTCAATCTGACGGATTTGCGCCGGATCGAGCCCGACGCGGCGCTCGGCAATGGCGGCCTCGGGCGCCTGGCCGCATGTTTCATGGACAGCATGGCGACGTTGTCGATTGCCGCGCACGGCTACGGCATCCGCTACGACAATGGCTTGTTTCGCCAGATCATCCGCGGCGGCTGGCAGCAGGAAACGCCGGAGGACTGGCTCGTCAATGGCAATCCGTGGGAATTCGTCCGTCCCGAATACAACTATGCCATCGGCTTCGGCGGTTGGGTCGAAATGGTCCAGGGGGACGACGAGCGCGCCCGCCACGTGTGGCATCCAGCCGAGACGGTGGAGGCGGTCGCCTACGACACGCCGATCGTCGGCTGGCGCGGCCGGCACGTCAACACGCTACGCCTGTGGTCAGCGCGGGCGACCGATCCGCTGAAGCTCGAAGCCTTCAATGCCGGCGACTATGTCGGCGCGTTTTCCGAAGCCGTGCGGGCTCAGGCGATCTCCAAGGTTCTCTACCCCAGCGACGCGACTCCTGCCGGCCAGGAATTACGGCTCAGGCAGGAATACTTCTTCACTTCCGCTTCGTTGCTCGATCTCATTCGCCGCCACATCAAGCAATGGGGCGATATCCGCACCCTTGGGCAGCACGCCGCGGTCCAGCTCAACGACACCCATCCGGCGATCGGTATCTCCGAACTGATGCGCATTCTCGTCGACCTCAATAGAGTCGATTGGGACGAGGCCTGGTCGATCACTCAGGCGACATTCTCCTACACCAACCACACCCTGCTGCCGGAAGCGCTCGAAACCTGGCCGGTGCCGCTGATGGAGCGCCTGCTGCCCCGCCACATGCAGATCATCTACCTCATCAATGCGGCGCATCTCGATAGCGCGCGAAGGCGCGGATTCGTCGATGCGAGCCTACTCGCCGCTATTTCGCTCATCGACGAACACGCGGGGCGACGGGTCAGAATGGGGAACCTCGCCTTTATTGGTTCGCACAAGATCAACGGCGTTTCGGCGCTGCACACCGACTTGATGCGCAAGACGGTGTTCCATTCGCTCAATTCGGTCTATCCCGGCCGCATCGTCAACAAGACCAACGGCATCACGTTTCGCCGCTGGCTCATCGAGTGCAATCCGGATTTGGCCGAGACCATTCGCTCGCTCATGGGCGAGCGCGCGCTCGACGACTATCACGCGCTGAAGGGCCTCGCCGCGCAGGCCGATGATCTTTCGGTGCAGGAGCGTGTGGCTCAGGCGCGGCGGAGCCGCAAGCTCGCTCTTGCTCGCACCATCGCCAATGAGCTCAACCTGCGCGTCGACCTTGAAGCGATGTTCGACGTGCAGGTCAAGCGGATCCACGAATACAAGCGTCAGCTGCTCAATCTTCTCGAGACGGTCGCACGCTATAACGCCATCCGAGCCAACCCGACCATCGACTTCGCGCCACGGGTCAAGATCTTCTCCGGGAAGGCGGCCGCGAGCTATACCCAGGCCAAGCTGATCATCAAGCTCGCCATCGACATTGCGAAAGTCGTCAATTCGGATCCGACCGTACGCGGCCTGTTGAAGGTCGTGTTCCTGCCCAATTACAATGTCTCGCTGGCCGAGATCATCATGCCCGCCGCCGATCTATCGGAGCAAATCTCGACCGCCGGCATGGAAGCCTCCGGCACCGGCAACATGAAGATGGCGCTCAATGGCGCGCTGACTGTCGGCACGCTCGACGGCGCCAATGTCGAGATGCACGATCTGGTCGGCGACGACAACATCTTCATCTTCGGCCTGACCGCGGCGGAGGTCGAGTCCTCGCGCGCCAAGGGCATCGATTCGTCCGAATGCATCGCCGCCTCCCCGATCCTGCGCGAGGCGCTCGACGAAATCGGCTCCGGCGTGTTCTCGACCGACGACACCGCGCGTTATCGCGGCCTCGTCGATACGCTCACCCATCACGATTATTTCATGATCTGCGCCGACTTCGACGCCTATTGGGCGACGCAGATGAAGATCGACGAGGCTTGGCGCGACCGCAAGCGCTGGATGCGATCGAGCATCCTCAACACCGCCAATGTCGGCTGGTTCTCGTCCGATCGCACGATCGCCGAATACGCGAAGGAAATCTGGGACGCCCCATTCGCGCCGATAAGCTGAGCCTTGGCCATGGAGACCGTCATGGGGGAGGAATGGAGAGCGCGAGACAAAGACCTCGACGCGATCGCGGCTGCCCGCAATTCCGATCCTTTCGCCGTGCTCGGGCCGCATCAGACAGCCGCGGGATGGGTCATCCGGGTGTTCGCGCCCGAGGCGATTTCGGTGCGCGCGCTCACCCGCGACGGCGCGCTCATGGCCGAGCTGCCACGCCGCAAGGGCGACGTTTTCGAGGCGCTGATTCCATCGGCCAAGGAGCGCCCGGCCTATCGCGTCGAAGTCACGAGCGCGCATGGAACCTATTCATACATGGACTCGTACGCGTTCGGGCCTGCGTTGGGCCCGCTCGACGATTATCTCGCGCGAGAGGGTACGCATCGTGAACTTTACCGCCGGCTCGGCGCCCAGCTCATTCGTCACGAAGGCATCGACGGCGTGCTGTTTGCGGTGTGGGCGCCCAACGCGACCCGCGTTTCCATCGTCGGCCAGTTCAATCGATGGGACGGCCGCCGCTGTCAGATGCGCCGGCGCTTCGACAGCGGCCTGTGGGAGATCTTCGTCCCTGAATTGACGGTGGGAGCGATCTATAAGTTCGAGCTCGTAGGGCCGAACGGCGCGCTGTTGCCGCTGAAGGCCGATCCGTTCGGCTTCGAGGCGGAACTCCGGCCCTTAACCGCTTCCGTCGTCGCCGATAGCGCCGACTTCTCGTGGACCGACGCTGAATACATGGCCAAGCGCGGCGGGGGCGAACCGCGGCGCAAACCGATGTCGATCTATGAGGCGCATCTCGGCTCCTGGCGGCGCGGCGAAGGCGGGCGTTTTCTCACTTACGGCGAACTCGCCGATCAACTCATCCCGTACGTCGCCGACATGGGCTACACCCACATCGAGCTTCTGCCGATCAGCGAGCATCCGCTCGACGAATCCTGGGGTTATCAGCCGATCGGCCTGTTCGCGCCGACCCGCCGCTTCGGCGAGCCAGCCGGATTTGCTCGTTTCGTCGATCGGGCGCACGCCGCGGGCCTGGGCGTCATCCTCGATTGGGTCCCGGCGCACTTCCCGACCGATCAACAGGGGTTGGCGCATTTCGACGGCACCGCGCTCTACGAACACGCCGACCCGCGCAAGGGTTTCCAACCGGACTGGAACACCGCGATCTACAATTTCGGCCGCGTCGAGGTCGCCAACTTTCTCTATTGCAACGCGCTTTACTGGGTCGACCGCTTCCACATTGATGGGCTGCGCGTCGACGCCGTCGCCTCGATGCTCTACCTCGACTATTCCCGCCGAGAAGGGGAATGGCTGCCGAATCCTGACGGCAGCAGGGAAAACCGGGAGGCGATCGCCTTTCTGCGCCGCGCCAATGAGCTGGTCTATGGCGGCTTTCCGGGGACAGTCACCATCGCCGAGGAATCGACCGCCTTTCCGGGCGTTTCGCGGCCGACCGGCCAAGGCGGCCTTGGCTTCGGCTTCAAATGGAACATGGGCTGGATGCACGACACGCTCGACTACATGTCAGAGGATCCGATCTATCGCCGCTGGCATCACAACAAGATGACCTTCGGTCTTCTTTACGCCTTCAGCGAGAACTTCGTGCTGCCGATCTCACACGACGAAGTCGTGCACGGAAAAAGCTCGGTCGTCGGCAAAATGCCGGGCGACGAATGGCGGCGCTTCGCCAACGCGCGCGCCTTCTACGGCTTCATGTGGGGCCACCCCGGCAAGAAGCTCCTGTTCATGGGCCAGGAGTTCGGCCAGACAAGCGAGTGGAGCGCGACCGAATCCCTTCCCTGGTGGCTGCTCGACTATTGGCCCCATCAGGGTGTCCAGGCTTGGATCCGCGACCTCAACCGGCTCTATCGCGAGACGCCCGCGCTCTATGCGCGCGATTGCGAGCCTGACGGCTTCCGGTGGATCGTGGTCAACGACGACACGCAGTCGGTGCTGGCCTTTCTCCGGCTCGGCGCACAGAGCGACCCACCGGTTGCGGTCGTCTGCAATTTCACCCCGGAGCCCCGCGTGGGCTACCGTCTCGGCCTGCCCTACCAGGGTTTTTGGCGCGAGGCGCTCAACAGCGACGCCGGTCCGTACGGCGGCTCCAATATGGGCAATTTCGGCGGCGTCACCGCGGAGGCGCACCCCTTGCACGGCTTTCCCGCCTCGGCGACCCTGACGGCACCGCCGCTGGCGACTGTATTCCTCGTTTTCAGCCCGCCCTCGGCCTGAGGCGGCAGCCCGACGACGGAGTTCGATATGCCCAAGATGAAAACCGTAAAGGAGCTTGGCGTCTCAGCGCCTTTCGCGCGCCACGCCATGGCCTATGTGCTCGCCGGCGGGCGGGGCAGCCGCCTCCTCGAGCTCACCGACCGGCGCGCCAAGCCCGCGGTCTATTTCGGCGGCAAGTCGCGCATCATCGACTTCGCGCTATCGAACGCGCTTAATTCCGGCATTCGCCGCATCGCGGTCGCCACGCAATACAAGGCCCACAGTCTGATCCGCCATCTCCAGCGCGGCTGGAACTTCCTTCGGCCGGAGCGAAACGAAAGCTTCGACGTCCTGCCCGCCTCCCAGCGCGTCTCCGAGACGATGTGGTACCTCGGGACCGCGGACGCGGTCTACCAGAACATCGACATCATCGAGAGCTATAATCCGCTGTTCATGGTGCTGCTGGCCGGCGATCACGTCTACAAGATGGACTACGAGAAAATGCTGCAGCAGCACGTCGATTCGGGGGCCGACGTGACGGTCGGCTGCCTCGAGGCGCCGCTCGAGGAGGCCACGGCCTTCGGCGTCATGCATATCGACGCCAAGAACAACATCATCGCTTTCCTGGAGAAGCCGAAGAATCCGCCGCCGATGCCCGGCAAACCCGACGTCGCGCTTGCCAGCATGGGCATCTATGTCTTCGAGACCTCGTTCCTGATCGACCAACTCAAGCGCGACGCGGCGGATCCGAATTCCGCCCATGATTTCGGCAAGGACATCATTCCCTACTTGGTCAAGAACGGCAAAGCGGTGGCGCATCACTTCTCGCAGTCGTGCGTGACGTCGAGCGAGGAGGCCAAGCCCTATTGGCGCGACGTCGGAACCGTCGACGCCTATTGGGGCGCCAACATCGACTTGACAGACGTCGTCCCCGATCTCGACCTCTACGATCGTGGCTGGCCGATCTGGACCTACGGCGAGATCACGCCTCCGGCGAAATTCGTTCACGATGTGGACGGCCGCCGGGGCTTTGCGGTCTCGACCCTGCTGTCGGGAGGCTGCATCGTATCCGGCGCGTCGCTTAGCCGTTCGCTCGTCTTTACCGGCGTGCGCGTCCATTCCTACACTACGGTGCACGAGACCGTGGTTTTGCCTTACGTCCACATCGGCAGGAACGTGCGGCTCACCAAAGCCGTTATCGACAGCGAGGTGCGGATTCCCGACGGCCTCGTTGTCGGCGAGGACCCCGAGCTTGACGCCAAGCGGTTCCGCCGCACCGAAAGCGGCGTCACCTTGATCACGAAGCCGATGATCGACAAGCTCGCGCAATGAGCGAGGTGAGAGTTCTCTCCGTCGCTTCGGAGGTCTTTCCGCTCGTCAAGACCGGGGGCCTCGCCGACGTCGTCGGCGCATTGCCCGCCGCGCTCGCCCACGAAGGCGTCGAGATCAGGACCCTCGTCCCCGCCTACCCGGCAATATTGGCCAAGCTCGCCAACGCGCAGCCGGCCCACGCCTACGCCAATCTGTTCGGCGGACCGGCGCGTATCCTTGCCGGCAAAGTCGCCGGCCTCGACCTGTTCGCGATCGACGCGCCGCATCTCTACGACCGGCCGGGCAATCCCTACCTTGGGCCCGACGGGCTTAACTGGCCCGATAATGCGCAAAGGTTTGCGGCGCTCGCGCGGGTTGGCGCGGACATCGGCCTCGGGGCGATCGACGCGTTCCGGCCCCAGGTCGTTCACGCGCATGACTGGCAGGCGGCGCTCGCGGCCGCCTATCTCAACTACGCCGACAGGCCGCGTCCTGGAATCGTCACCACGATCCACAACATCGCCTTCCAAGGCCATTTTCCGATCTCGGTCTTTGGCGAACTAGGCCTGCCCCCATACGCGTTCGCCATCGACGGGGTCGAATATTTCAGCGGCGTCGGCTATCTGAAGGCGGGCTTACGGCTGTCCGACCGCATCACGACGGTTTCCCCCACCTATGCGCGGGAGATCATGACGCCCGAGTTCGGCATGGCGCTCGACGGTCTCTTGCGCACCCGCGCCGCCGTCGTGCAGGGAATTGTCAACGGCATCGACGACACGGTCTGGAACCCCGCCACCGACGCCGCGCTGCCGCAAAACTATAGCGCGCTACGCATCGACATGCGGGTACGCAACAAGACCGCTCTGCAGAACCAAATGGGACTAGCGCCGCGGGTCGACCGGCCGCTGCTTGGCGTCATCTCGCGCCTCTCAGATCAGAAGGGCCTTGACCTCTTGTTGCAGGCGCTGCCGGGCGTCATCGCCCAGGGCGGCCAGCTCGCCCTGCTCGGCTCGGGCGACCCGTTCTTGGAGGCGGGCTTCACTGCCGCCGCCGCGGCGCGGCCGGACTCGGTCGGCTGCGTTCTCGGCTATGATGAAAAGCTGGCCCACCTCATCCAGGCCGGCGCCGATTTCATCGTCGTGCCGTCGCGTTTCGAGCCTTGCGGTCTCACCCAGCTTTGCGCGCTCCGCTATGGCGCCCCGCCGATCGTTGCGCGCGTGGGCGGTCTCGCAGACACCGTCATCGACGCCAACGAGGCGGCGATCGCCGCCGGGGTGGCGACGGGCCTCCAGTTCTATCCGCCCTCCGCGGAATCGCTGACTTACGCGCTCGACCGCGCCCTCAACATCGCTCGCGATGCGGCGGTGACGCGGCGGCTTCGCCTCAACGGCATGCGTTCGGACGTCTCCTGGCGCGGCCCGGCGAAGCGATACGCGGCGCTTTATCGCGATCTGATCAGGCCCACCGGATGAGCGACCCGAAGGCCGTTCGCGGCGTTGTCGTCTCCGCGCGCGGGCTTGAGGCTGCGCTGGTGCTGCCCAATGCCGAGGGCGCGTCGCTGTGCGTCTATGACGGCGATCACGAAATTGATCGCGTCCCGATGGCGCGCGACGCCGATGGCGTCCTGCGCGGCCTCGCGCCCGGCCTGGGCGCAGGCGCACGTTACGGCTTCCGCGTCGAGGGACCTTACGAGCCGAAGCGGGGCTTCCGATTTGACCCGTCCAAATTGCTCGCCGACCCTTACGCCTGGCGGTTCGACCGTCCCTTTCGCCTCCATCCTTCGATGTTCGCGGTCGGCGAGGATACCGGCCCCCACACGCCCAAGGCGATTGCCGGAGCGCCACTCGTCGGCGAGCCGGGCCACAAACGCATCGCGCCTGAGGTGCTGGTCATTTATGAGCTCAACCTGCGCGGCTTTTCTCGTCTGAACCCTGCAATCCCCGAGGCGGCTCGCGGAACCTTCGCGGGCCTCGCGCATCCTGAGTCGATTCAGCATCTGGCAAGGCTGGGCGTCACCGCGGTCGAGATCATGCCGGCCGACACGTTCGTCGACGAACGGCAAATGCCGGGGCTCGGCCTGTCGGATGCATGGGGTTATAACGCAGTGGTGTTCGGCGCGCCCGATCCGCGCCTCGCTCCCGGCGGCTGGGAGGAAGTTCGCGCGGCGACCGACGCGCTTCACGCCGCCGGCATGGAGGCCATTCTCGACGTCGTCTTTAACCACAACGGCGAGAGCGACCAGTTCGGACCGACGCTGTCCTTTCGCGGGCTCGACAATAAGGCCTGGTTCCGGTTGGACCCAAACAATCCGGAACTCTACGTCAACGATGCGGGCACCGGCAATTGCCTCGCGCTTGACCGCCCGCTGGTTATCGACATGGGCGTAGGCGCGCTCAAGCGTTGGATGATCCACGGCGGGTTCGACGGATTTCGCTTCGATCTCGCCACATCGCTCGGCCGCCACGCGGGCGGCTTCGATCCAGAGGCGCCGTTCTTCCAGGCGCTGGCCGCCGATCCCGTTCTAGCCAAAGCGCGCCTCATCGCCGAGCCTTGGGACATCGGCCCGGGCGGCTATCGGCTCGGTCAGTTCGGCCCCGCCTTCGCCGAGTGGAACGACCGCTTCCGCGACGCCGCGCGCCGCTTCTGGCGCGGCGACCCTGGGATGCGCGGCGAGATCGCAACCCGGATGGCGGGTTCGCGCGACCTTTTCCCAAGCGCCGCCGCGCCGTCGACAGGCGTCAATTTTATCGTCGTCCACGACGGGTTCACGCTTCGCGACCTCGTCTCCTACGAGCGCAAGCACAACGAGGCGAATGGCGAGAACAATCGCGACGGCGCCGACAACAACAATAGCTGGAACCACGGCGTCGAGGGTTTGAGCGAGGATCCAGCAATCGTCGAATCGCGCTCGCGCGACGAGCGTAATCTGCTGACGCTTTTGCTCGCCTCGCGCGGGACGCCCATGCTTGGCATGGGCTCGGAGCTCGGCTTCAGCCAGGGCGGCAACAACAACGCCTACGCCCAGGACAACGCGACGAGCTCGATCGATTGGCGCGCCGCCGATGCCTCATCGATCGCCTTCACGACCCGACTCATTGCAATTCGCCGCGCCAATGCCGCGCTGTCGCGCGACGCTTTCCTGACCGGCGCGCCGTTCGACGCAAGCAAGCTTCCCGACGTCGAATGGCGCGACGCCGATGGGCCGATGACACAGGCCGAGTGGAACGATGCCGAGGGCGCCGTTCTGGTCGCGGTGTTCGCCACGCCGCAAGGGAATAGCGTCGACCGAGTTGTCGTGGCCATGAACCGGTCGAACGCCGATGCAGACGTTCACCTGCCCTCGCCGCGCGCTGGCATGGTTTGGGGCGCCCTCATCGACACGCATGATCCCGAGAAGCCTGAGCGCTGGCTCGCGCTCGCCGAACGCGTCCGGCTTCGCGCCCGCTCGTCGCTCATTCTTGGCGAAGCGCCGACGAAAAGCGGCGGCATCGGTTCCGGCGCGCCCACGCTCGAAACCGTTGACAAGCTCGCAGGCGCGGCCGGCATCGCAGCGGAATGGTCGGACATTGGCGGTAAGCGGACGATCGTCTCGCCAGAAACCAAGATCGCGCTTCTGTCGGCGCTCGGTCTCAACGTCACGAGCGAAGCCCAGGCGCGAGACAGCCTGACGCGGCTCGTCGACGACACACAGCGCCGACGCCTGCCCTTCTCGCTCGTACTGCGCGCCGGCCAGCCATTCATTGCGCCTTTGCGCGACCTACCCCGCGCAACCGAGGCGCGGATCGACCGCGAAGACGGCGTCGTCGCCGAATGGACCGTCGAGACCGCTGACGGCGCCCCGCGCGACCTGCCCGACGGCCGCTCAGTCTCCGAGCGCGCAATCGCGTTACCGACGCTGCCGATCGGGCGCCACCGTCTCATTGTCGACGGCGTCAAATGCGCGCTGACCATCGCGCCGCCGCAAGCCCACGGCCCAGATGGGGCCTCCCGCAAGCGTTTTGGCGTGGCCGCTCAGCTGTACGCCCTGCGTCGCGCGAACGAGAGCGGTCGCGACCAGGGAATCGGCGACTTTTCAGCGCTCGCGGTCGCGGGCGAACAAGCCGGCCACGCCGGCGCGGCCTATCTTGGCGTCAGTCCGCTGCATATGTTGTTCCCGGGGGATCGTGAGCAGGCGAGCCCGTATTACCCCTCGGATCGCCGCTTCATCGATCCGATCTTCATCGACGCGCTGGACGATTCGGGCCTGCCGCGCGACGAGGCGCTGAACGCTGCGCTCACGGCGTTGGCGCCCCAGTTCGCCGCCGCCTCGGCGACCAAATATGTCGAGTACGGGGAGGTGTGGCTCGCCAAGCGGGCAGCGCTGGAAGCCAGAAGCGCCGCCTTCGTCCGCCTTCGCGCGGCGCGGCCTGGCAATCCGCTTGTCGCCGACTACCATGCCTTCGCGAGATCCGGCGGCAACGCGTTGCGGCGCTTCGCGGCTTTCCAGGCGGCCGCCGAGGGAGAGGCTGGCGAGAATTGGCGGCTCTGGCCGCAGGATCTGCGCGACGGCGAAGCCAAGGCGATCGATCACGCGATCGAGCGCAACCGTGCTGGCTTCGAGTTCGCCCTGTTCTGCCAATGGCTCGCCGACCGTCAGCTTGGGCGAGCCGCCGAGCGAGCGCGCGTTCGCGGCCTCGAGATCGGGCTCTACCGCGACCTTGCGGTCGGCGCCGCGCCGGACGGCGCCGAAGCCTGGGCGCATGCTGGCGCGCTTGCGCGCGGCGTCACGATCGGAGCGCCTCCCGATCCATTTTCCCTCAAAGGGCAGAACTGGTGCCTTCCGGCGTTCAATCCGGTGGCTGGCGCACGCGAGGGCTGGACCTCTCTGAGCGCGGTCTATCGCGCCAACATGCGCCATGCAGGCATGTTGCGCATCGATCATGCGATGGGCCTGCAGCGTCTCTTCCTCATTCCCGAAGGCGCGCGTCCGGCGGAAGGCGCCTACCTGTCTTATCCGCTTGACGATCTCGTCGGCCATATCGCGCTCGAAAGCGAACGCGCCCAATGCATGGTGGTCGGCGAGGATCTCGGCACTGTGCCGGAAGGTTTCCGCGACCGGGTGACGCGCGCCAAGATCACCGGCATGCGGGTGCTGTGGTTCGAGCGCAAGGGTGTGGAGTTTCTGCCTCCTGCGTCCTATCCGCCGACGTCGGTCGCCTGCGTCGCGACGCATGATCTCGCGACGCTCGCAGGCTGGTGGCAAGGCGCCGACATTGCCGAGCGGCTTGCGCTCGGCCTTCTGACGCTCGCCCAGGCGGGCGACGAGATCGCCACGAGGCGTGAGGAGAAGCGCGCGCTTCTGCGCGCGCTCGGCAAGGCGGCCCTCACAGTCTCGCCAATGGAAGACGGGCCGCTTCTCGACACTACGGCGGCGGCCGTTCACGCGCTGATCGGCGGCGCAAGCTCGATGTTCGCTCATGCCCAATTCGATGACCTTGTCGGTGAAACGGTCGCGACCAATCTCCCCGGGACCGACCACGAGCGCCCCAACTGGCGCCTTAAGTCGGGCCCGGACGTCGTCGCCGCCTTCGCCAGCCATCGGGCGCAAGCCATCCTCGCGGCGCTCGCCAAGGGGCGGACGTAAGCGCCGCGCCGTAAGGCGCGCGCCAAATCCCGCGCCGACCCGGCCGAGATCTGCCGCCTGCTATCCCTCGAAAAAACCAGGATGCCGCGGGACGAAATCCTCGAATTCCCGCAGCACGGAGCCGAGATGCGCCCTCATCGATTCGGCAGCGCCTTCCGGGCTTCGCTCAGCGATCGCCTCGAAGATCGCTCGGTGCTCGGCGTAGGTTCCCTCTATGCGCCCTGGCGCAGGGAGCAGCGTTCGGCGCACCCGGTCGAGATGCACGCATAAGGAATCAAGCGCCTCGCCGACGCGCTGGAGGTCGAGTCCATTGGTCATTTGACGGTGGAAACGCGTGTCAAGTTCGTGAAAGCCGGGAAGATCGTCGCTGTCAAGGGCGGCGCGCTGATAAGCGAGGTTCCGGCTCAATTGCTCGATGGCGCGCTCGGGCAGTTCGGTCGCGCAGAGCGCCGCGACCTCGATTTCAAGCAAGCGACGCATCATCATCCATTGCTTGACGTCCGCCAGCCAAATCTTGCTGACGTAAGAACCGCGCTGAGGCTCGATCACGACGAGACCCTCGAAGGCGAGCCGGTTGATAACGCTCGTGATCGATAGCCTTGAAACCTCGAAGTGGGCGCTCCAATCGTTCTTGTCGATCAAGGTCAGCGGCGCGAGTCCGCCCGAGACAATCGCTTGCTTGAGCGCTCCGTCATGGGTTTCTCGACGATCATTTGCGCCATGCTGCTCACCCAGCCTGGATGGACGCCAGCCTCCGTCATGGCCGTGCCGGCCGCGGCTCACGACGGGTTCCCCGCTTTCACCGACAAGGAGCCTGGCATCAAGTACCTGCTCAACAATCAATCGGGCGACTGGAAGCAGGACAAGGCCTACAACATCATGACAACCGCGCTGCGCAACAACGAAAAGATCGACCTGATCTACGGCCAAAACGACCCCATGGTCTACGGCGCCTATCTCGCGACGAAGGACGCCGGACGCAAGGACATCAAGTTCATCCTGGGCACCGACGGCCTGGCCGACGAGGGCGTGACCTGGTGCATAAGGGAGAATTGACCGCGACCTTCCTGTACGCCACGCCGGGCGCCGAAGGCCTGCGCCAAGCGGTCAAACTTCTGAACGGCGAAAAAATCCCCCCGGTCATCACGCTGCCGACCATGCTGATCGACAAGAACAACGCCGCGGACATCCTCAAAAAGAACGGTCTGCCCCTCTAGACGCCCGACGGATTGGTTGAACGTCATCGCGAGCGTATGCGAAGCGATCCCGGAGTCGTCGGACGCCGCCCGGGCTCCTGGATCGCCACGTCGCTTCACTCCTCGCGATGACGATGCATCTAAACGCATCCGCGGCTCGGATGACGCGCGGCTGTTTTTGACGGCTTACGCCTCGCGATCTAAAAGGCGGCAAAATTCGCCATCGCCGGAATCGTCACATGAGCCTGCGCTGTCTCGACCTCGAAGCCCTAAAAGCGACGCCCGTGACCCGGGAGCCGTTCCAATATTTTGTCGTGCCCGGTTTTGTTCGCCCCGAGGCGCGGGCGAAAATCAACGCCGACTATCCAAAGATCTCCGAGGGCGGCAGCTTCCCGGTTGCGCAGCTCTCTTATGGACCTGCGTTTAGGCAATTCGTCGCCGAATTGGAGGGCGACGTGTTCCGCGAAGCGTTCGAAGCGAAGTTCGGCCTCGAGCTCACCGGGCGGCCGACCACGACCACTGTTCGGGGTCAGTGCAGCCCGAAGGATGGACGGATCCATACCGATACGAAGAGCAAGATCATCACGGTCCTTATCTACATGAACCCAAGCTGGGAGAATTCCGGCGGACGCTTGCGACTCCTCAAATCGGCCGAAGATCTGGACGACATGATTATGGAAGTCCCTCCGGTCGAGGGAACGCTGCTGGCGTTCAAACGGGCAGACAATTCCTGGCACGGGCACAAGCCCTTTGCCGGCGAACGGCGGGTGATCCAGTTCAACTGGGTCACTTCGGAAGGCGATCGCCGGATGGCGATGCTGCGCCACCATGTGTCTGCGCCTTTGAAGCGGCTGTTCGCCGCCATGCGGCCGAGCGCCGCTTGATTCGGGCTCTTAAGAGCTTCGCCCCATCCACACCTGCCGGTAGACGTCGCTGATCTCGTCCGCCTCGCGGTCGCGGCTGAACTGGGCAACCACCCGTGCCCGCGCGCGCTCTCCCATCGCCTCAATGCGTTCCGGATCGCGCATCAGCGGCTCGAGCCCCGCGACCAGTGCCTCGACATCGTCAACCGGCGCCAGAACGCCGTCCTCCCCGTCGGTGATGATCATTTCCGCCGCGCCTGCGCGCGTGGCGACCACCGCGTCACCCGCCGCCATCGCTTCGAGCATAGTGAGGCCGAAGCCCTCGACGCGCGAGGCGAAGATGTAGATCGAAATTCTTTGGTACCAGAGCGGCACCTCGTCGACCGGCAATTCGCCCATGAAGCGGATGCGCTCCGCGAGGCCCGCGGCCGCGACCCGCTGCTTGAGCCCTTCGAGGAATGGCCGATTGTCGACCGTCGCGAGTCCGACCACGACGGCGGAGAAATCGGGATATTGCGGCAACAGCCGGCACATCGCCTCGACGAACAGATCGCTGCCTTTCTGCTTTCGCACCCGACCGAAGGTTCCGACGCCATACTTTCCGGGCAGGCCTGTTTCAGCGAAGGCGGCGAGGCGGTCGTTCGGCGGCCGGTAGAGGTCCACGTCGATGCCGTGATGGATGACCGTCGCCGGGCGCCGCACGAATTGCGCCGCAATCTCGCTCGTCGCAATCACAGCGTCCATCTGCGCGATGAGAAAGTCGGTGAGCCAAGTCTTCTTGCGCTGGGAGGCGGAATTGAAGATCAGCGCAAACCCGTAGCCGAGCAGGTTCAAGAAAAGCCCGGCCAGCATTTCGACATTGCGGCGCGCGTGCCAGATGCGGACCTTGCCATGCGTCGGAGGACGAAACCGCAGGCGCAAAAGATCGCCAAGGCTCAAGCTTGCGATTCCCTCGGGACGATCAGGCCCAAACCAGGCCGCTCGCCAGCGCTTGGCGATCAGGGGCGCGATTGTGCGATTCACCGCCGTGCCGCCCGAATAGCGCCAGTTCAGATTGGGAATGACGACCTCAAGCGCGTCGAGGGCCTCATCATCGAATTCCCGGCTCATCCCGCCTCGCCCGATCGCATGCCGTCTATGGCGCGCCTGCGTCTCACTGGTCCGTTCGAGCGGTGTGCAACTGCCGATGGATCGCTTCGGTCATGAGAGAATACATGGCGCCGGTCGCCGCGTGGATGAAGCCTGCCCAGCCGCATAGAAAAAACCGGTTCCAGAAGAAGATACGCAGGAAATAGATCGGCGGATTGAACACGAGCTTGAGCGTCGACGGCTTGCGTCCGTTCTTCAGCCGCTGCTCGGCCTTGAGCCGCGCGTAAGTGATTTCCTTTTTCATCTGCTCGTTCAAGGGCAGGCTGCGCTCGTGCCTCAACAGTCCATCGCGTGCAACGGGCGTCTCGCCATGATCAGCGACAAGGCCCTCATGCACGATGAGGGCGGGATCGAAACGCGCCCTGCCCCGCCGCACGAGGCGAAGGATGTGCTCGGGCCGAGTCCAACGGCTGACCGGCGTCGCCTGCCCGTAAAGCGTCAGCGATCGGCGCACCTTCCAGCCTGCGACCAACTCGCCGGCGCTCATCAAGCGCGGCAGCGCGGCGCTGAGATCGTCGTCGAGCCACTCGTCGGCGTCGATGCTGAAGATCCAGGGCTGCGTCGGAAGATCGAGCGCGAACTGCTTCTGCCGCGCATAGCCGAGCCACGGCTGGTGGATGAGCCGAATCGGGAAGCCGCGGCGAATAAAATCGTCGATAATCTCCGGCGTCGCGTCGGTCGAGCCGGAATCGACGACGACAATCTCGGCGCAGTCACGAAGACTTTCCAGGCATTTGCCGATGCACGCGGCCTCGTTGAGGCAGATCACCGCCGCACTCAAGCCGAGCGCGGTGCTCGCCGGCGGCTCGGAAGAGTGGGCCGGAGACAGAGCCACGGGATCGGTTAGAGCCATCTAGCCTTCTGTTCTGGCGGCGCGCCGCGCCGAAGTCAGTCGGCGTCGTCCGGGTATCCGACTCCCGAGGCGCCGAGAATGCGCGATATCTGGGCGATTTGCTCAGGGCTGGCAAGTTCGATGGGAAACTCGCCCTCCTCCTGGCTCAAAGCCGCCCATGCTTGCGCGCCCGATCCGCCGTCACCATATCGCCGCAATGATCGAACCATCCCCATTTCCCACCCCAGCTTTGGCTCTAGATTCCGACAGCCTCGGTCAAGGTCCCGGCGCTCCGTCCGCTTCCAGTGACGCCGCTCTGCTCGACGACTATTCGCGTGTGGTCAGCGACGTCGTCGACCGCGTCGGGCCGAGCGTGGTGCGCGTCGACGTGCGCAAGCAAGGCCGCAGCGCCGGCTCGGGCTCCGGCGTCATCATCGCCTCCGACGGTCTCGCTCTCACCAACAGCCACGTCGTCCAGGGCTCACGGACGGTCAACCTCATCACGCTCGAAGGCCGTGAACTTCAGGCGCGCGTGCTCGGCGACGATCCCGACACGGATCTTGCGCTGCTAAGGGTCGAAGTCCGGTGTCTCGCTGCCGGCGGCCAGGCTCGGCGACAGTTCGAAGCTCAAACGCGGCCAGATCGCGATCGCCATCGGCAATCCGCTCGGCTTCGACGCGACGGTGACCGCAGGCGTCGTCTCGGCGCTCGGACGTTCGCTGCAATCGCGCACGGGCCGGATGATCGAGGACGTGGTGCAGACCGACGCCCCACTCAACCCCGGCAATTCGGGCGGCCCCCTGGTGTCCTCGACGGGTGAGGTGATCGGCATCAACACCGCCGTCATCATGGGCGCGCAGGGCATCTGCTTTGCCGTGGCTTCCAACACCGCGAGTTTCGTCGCCGGCGAGATCGCCCGGCACGGGCGCGTGCGGCGGGCTTACATTGGGGTCGGCGCCGCAACGCTGGCCATTCCACGCCGCATCGCGCTCAGGCTTGCTCTCGCACAGACCACAGGGGCGCGCCTGCTCAGCGTCGATCAGGCGGGGCCGGCCGCGCAGGCGGGGCTGTTGTCGGGTGATCTCATCATCGCGCTCGACGGCAAGCCGGTGACGAGCGTCAGCGACCTTGTGCGCGCGCTCGACGCCGACAAGATCGATCGCACCATCAGCGTCGATTTTCTGCGCCGATCGGAGCAGCTCAGGGTCTGGATCGGACCAGTGGAGCGCCTGCAGGCGGCTTAAGGCCGAGACTGCGCCGGCGTCGAATGGGCGGAGGCGAACTCGGTCCCGACGGGGATCGGCGGCTCCACCATGAACGTGCTTTTGTACGTCGTAGGGACTCTGGCTCCCGACATGAGCCGCCAAACTCCGAAAAGGACGATAAAGGCCTGCGCCGCAACGAGTGTGTAAGACAGTCCGCGCGGCGTGGCCGACATTGCGAACCCCGCGATCAGCGGCCCAATCGCGGCCCCCGCGCCATGCGCCAGCAACAGGCCGCCTGAGGCGGCCACCATCTCCTGTTGCTTGACCGCATCGCTCAAGTGAGCGAGCGCCAAGCTGTAGGTCGGTATGATCATACCGCCGAACAGAGCGACGCAAAGATAGAGCAGCCACGGATAAGCGTCGCCCGGCACGAGCGCGAGCATGGCGATGAGACTCGCAGCCGCCGCGGCGGCCGCCCCGATGATAACGAGGCGCCGGTCGTAGCGATCCGAAAGCAAACCCAAGGGCCAGGCCGCCGCGAAATCCGCCGAGCGTCCCGCAAGCCATGAAGATGGCAATCTCACCGATGCTCAGACCCCGCCCCTCGGCGAAAATCGGGCCGAGCGTGAAGAAGGCGCCGGTGGTCACGCCGCCCAGGAATCCGGCGGCGACCCCCAAAGGCGAGTCGCGATAAAGTCTGCTCAGGCTGACATGGCTGCCTTCGCCGGGAGGCGCCGGCGCTGCGCCCTGAGTTAAAGCGATCGGCACAAGCGCAAGCGAAATGATGCAAGCGATGATGCAGAACGGCCTGAAGCCCGCCGGGTCCGTGGCCGGGAGAAGAAGCTGACCGCCGATGCCGGCCAGCAATCCCGTCATGCCGTAGATGCTTAAGATCTGTCCCCGGTTCTCGGCGCTCGCGCCGGCATTCAGCCAGCTCTCGACGACAATGAACATACCGGCGAAACAGAACCCGGTGAGCCCCCGCGCCACGATCCATACGTACGGATCGACGACAAGAAGGTGCACGAGCGGCGCGGTCGCGGCGATCGCTCCGAAGGCCGCGAAAGTTCGAATGTGCCCAACGCGCCGTATCACCCTTGCGGCATACAACGATCCAATGATGACGCCCGCCCAGAAACCCGCCCCAACAGCGCCAATTTGAGCGAGGGTGAAGCCCTCGATTTCGCCGCGGATGCTGAGAATCGTGCCCTGAAACGTATTGCCCGTCTGCATCAGCCAGAAGCCCAGGAGAAGGGCGGGCAATGCGGGAATTGCGGCCGTCAACTTGACTGGCATCTCCGCTCCATTCGTTGACTTCTATGCCTTCGGCGGGAAAACCGCCCGTAAGCCTCCTCAAATCGCGCCCTGTCAATATTTGATCGCTCCGAGCGAAGTGACCCCGAAACTGTTCAGCTAATTTTCGCACGAGACGCGCGCTTCCGCCCAAGCGATGAAAGGCCCAAGGCGTTGCTCAGCGCGTCGCCTAAGCCTTCGGCTTGACGAGCGGTCCGGGGAAGGCCTTCTCGGCTTCATCCTCGAGCGCCTGTTCGTGAGAGCGGATGAAGCGGGCGGCAAAGACCGCGCCGATCACCGCGACAATGAGCGCGGCGACCCCCACGGGGCGCGCGTAATGCTCGAAGGCCCGCCCGAGCAGGTAGCCGCCGGCGCCGAAGATCGTCGCCCAGACGATCCCGCCTGCGGCATTAAAGAGAAAGAACTCTTCCCAATTGTAGCGATTGACGCCGGCGAGAAACGCTGCAAACGCGCGCAGCACCGCGACGAAGCGGCCGAAAAAGACGATCTTCCCGCCGTGCCTAAGAAATAGATATTGCCCGACCTTGAGCCGCCGTTCGTCCAGATGGATGTAGCGCCCGTATCGGTAGATAAGCGGAAATCCGAACTCCCGCCCGACCCAATAGCCGCAGTTGTCGCCGATGATGGCGCCGGCAGCCGCCGCCCCAATCACCCCATAGATTTTCAGCGCGCCCGAGGCGGCGAAGATCGCGGCCGTAACCAGGACAGTCTCGCCGGGCATCGGAATCCCGGCGCTCTCCATCGCGACGATCAGGAAGACCGCGAGATAGCCGTAGGTCGCGACGACGTGCGGCAGATGCGGGATGAGTTCCATATCAAGGCGACGCCTTGACTCCGGTCAGGCGGCGCGCGTTGGCGCGCACTTTGCGCCGCGCGGGCGCTACGGCGGCCTCAGCGATGGTGGTAAGACCCGTCGAAACGTCGTTGGGCGTGCGCACGCGGCCGAACGCGGCCTTGATGAAGAACGCGCCCCAGGCTATTTGCGCCGCGAAAGCGCCTTCGATGGTTGCGTCGATTTTCTCCTGCACCATGAGCTGCGCTTCGCGCGCCTTATCCGATTGCCGACCGCCAGGCGCGAGCAGATTCTGGGTGCGAGCCGCGATAGTCAACGCTGCATCGGCGCCAGCTTGCGCGTTGGCCTTGGCGATGGCGAGAGATCGCTTGGCGACACGTCGCGAAACCATTGAGACCCCCTCTGCAGTTTACGCCCAGGTGTTCAGCCATCCCGGGCCGCACAAGATGCGGGAAGTTTGGCGCCGCGGCAAGCCTTCGGCGTTTCGGCGCCTTGCATCAACTCAACGGCTCGATGTGGTACTGGATGAAGCCCGTGCGCTCAGCGACCGCCTCGTAGAGCCTGCGCGCAACCGCATTGGTCTCGTGGGTGTTCCAGAATACGCGCGCAGCGCCCGCTTCCTTCGCCGCGCCGACGACGGCTGCGATCAGCGCACGGCCGACGCCGCCGCCCCTCGTCGCCTCGCTGACATAGAGGTCCTGGAGATAGCATTGCGGATTGATGAGCCACGTGCTGCGCTGAAACAGATAATGCGCGAGACCAATGAGCTCATCGCCGCGCTCGGCGACCAGCGCGTGCACCGGCTCGAGCGGGTCAAAAATGCGCGCGAAGGTCACATCGTCGACTTCGTCGCTCACCTGAGCGCGATAAAAATGGAGATAGCCGCGCCACAGCGGCGCCCATCGGGTGCGATCCGTGCGCTCAATCGCGCGCACTCTGAAGTCTGACAACGGTTGGCCTCCCGCGGACAGGACACACGCCTGTGGGCCGCAGGATCGATGGTCGCAACCGTCTTGACAAGCGCGCGCCCAAAGGACTGCTTTGGCTTGCGCCGATCGACCTCCTCGGCGATGGAGCCAGAGATGACCCGCTCGCCCTTCATTCTCGCCGGCGTCGCCGCGCTTATGGGCGCGGCTGGGGTCGCGCTCGCAGCCGCGGGCGTCCATGAGAGCGGCGGCGAACTCGCGGAGAGGGGCGCGCTGTTTCTCCTGCTGCACGCTGCCGCGGCGCTAGCGATCGCCGCGCACGCGCGGACCGCGACAGCTTCGGCGCGCGCGCTGGTGGTTGTCGGCTTTGTGATGGAGGCGGGCGCAACGCTGTTTTCGGCCGAACTCGCGATGCATGTCTTCACCGGCGAGCGCATTTTTCCATTCGCCGCCCCGATCGGCGGGACGACCATGCTGCTGTCTTGGCTGGCGCTAGCGGTCGTCTTTGCGAGCGCGAGCCGGCGCGCGGATTGACGTTTCGCACATCCCGGGGCTGGTGGCGCTAATCAGCCCTCGTTCGCGCGCGGAATTAGCGTGCGGAATTAATCGCGAACTCGTGAGTTTTGCGCGGGTTGACGGGGCCGTTGACCGAGCCTAGCCTTGGAGAATTGCGCGTTGGAGCGATTGCAGGAGGAGATCATGCAAGCGAACCTCGAGTTTGGCAAAGCGGCGTTTCGCATGCGCCGCGTCAGCTTGTCCGCCGCGATTTTGGCCGCTGCTCCGCTCATCGCCACGCTGGCGATTTGCGCCCCGGACCGGGCGCTCGCGGCCTGCGGAGCGAGCCATCCCGCGGGCGTTCACGCGACAGGAGGCGGAGGCGGCGTTCATGTCGCGACCAGCAGACCCGCGACGTCAGGCGGCAGTGGCGGCGGAGGCGGAACCCTCGGTTGCGCAAACGGAGCCAGCGCCGCGGCGCTGCACGGTCTGCCAAGCGCCAGCTCGGGCAGAGTGGTCGAAACCGGCGTCCACATCGGCGCGCGCCCGACAAGTCGTACGGCGACCACCCGGACGAAGGGCGCGAACGCCAGCGCGCATTTGCACGCCGTCAGGTCGCCGCACCACGCCTGACGGGATCACCGGCAGAAGCAGGAAGGCGACGGTCTGCTTTCGCGCAATTCTAATCAGCCCGCTCGGGCACGGGAAAAGGCTTGACCTTGATCGCCTTGGCGCGTCGGCGCGCGTGCCAGAGATCGTATGACAATTGATTACGCAGCCAGGAATCGGCGGAGCCCCATCCCGCCTTCTCGAGGCGAAGCGCCATCTCAGCGGAAACGCCGTTGTGGCCGTTCAAGAGTTCCGAAAGCGACCCGCGAGAAACGCCGAGCCCCTTCGCCGCCGCCGTTACGGTCAAGCCAAGAGGCTTTAGACAGTCCTCGCGAAGGATTTCGCCTGGATGGGGCGGGTTGAACATTTCCATGAGCGATGCCTGAATTACCTAATGATAATCTTCGAGATCTACGTTGGTCGCGTCCTCCCCATCAATCTCAAAAGTCAGACGGTAGTTGCCGGTTATCCAGACTGACCACACGCCTTCACGGTCGCCTTTCAGCGGGTGAAGCCGAAAGCCCGGCAACGCCATAGCCTCAGGGAGCGGACCGTCGCTTAAGCGCAGCAACACCCGCCGCAATTTCTGGGCAAGCTGAGGTTTCACGCCTTTCGTGCTGCCGGTTCGAAACAGGGCCTCAAGTCCCTTGTGTCGAAACCGCTTGATCATTCCGCAATGTATGGTGTCGACCGACGGGTTACAAGACCGAGTGGCTAGTCGCGCACGAATTCGAACTTGTCGACGTCGACCAGGCCCATGTCGGTGATCTTGAGATGCGGGATCACCGGCAGCGGCAGAAAGGCGACCTGAAGGAACGGCTCGGCAAGCGCCACCCCGAGACCCTTCGCCGCCGCGCGTAGCGGGATCAGCGCCTCGCGCACCGCCTCAAAGCTCTTGAGGCTCATCAGTCCCGCCACCGGCAGCGGCAGTTCCGCCACCACCTTGCCGTCGCGCGCGACTGCAAACCCGCCCTCGATCTCACGCAAGCGGTTGACCGCCGCCGCCATGTCGACCTCATTGGCGCCGACGACGCAAATGTTGTGGCTGTCGTGGCCGACGGACGAGGCGATCGCGCCGCGCCTCATGCCAAAGCCCTGAACGAAAGCGGTCGCATGATTGTCGTTGACGCCATGACGCGCGACGACCGCAACCTTGACGACATCCTGGCTGAGATCGACGCTGCGCTCGCCTTGTCTGAACGGCAGCGTCACGGGCACGCGATCAGTGATGATCTTGCCCGGAATGACGCCGATCGCTTGCGTCGACGGCCCCTGCCCCCGGGCGATAAAATCGGCCGGCTCGACCCGCCGCGCCTTGACGCTTTCGCGGCCGACCGGCTCGAGCGAAGCGCGCGCGGCGAACAAAGCTTCGTCCACCACGCGCCCCCGCGCCATTGTCATCGAGACGGCGCAATGTTCGAGATCGTCAATGACGACGAGATCGGCGCGCCAGCCGGGCGCGACCAGCCCACGGTCTCTGAGGCCGAAGATGCGCGCCCCCGAAATGGTCGCGGCGCGATAGGCGGCGAGCGGCGGCGCGCCAAGCTTAATCGCGGTGCGAATGAGAAAATCGAGATGGCCCTCCTCCGCGATGTCGAGCGGATTGCGGTCGTCGGTGCAGAAGGCGATGAACGGCGAGTTCCGCTCAGTGATGATGGGAGCAAGGGCATGAAGATCCTTGCACACCGAGCCCTCGCGGATGAGGAGTTGCATGCCTTTGGCGAGCTTCTCTTTTGCCTCGGGAAGGTTGGTGACCTCGTGGTCGGTGCGCACGCCGGCGCTCAAATAGCCGTTGAGCGCGGCGCCGCTGAGCAGCGGGCTGTGTCCGTCGATCGGCCGGGTCTGGAACGCGGCAAGCTTGGCGAGGCATGACGGGTCGCGCGCCAGAAGGCCGGGAAAGTTCATGAATTCGGCCAGACCCAGCACCTTGGGATGATCGGCGAGCGGCAGAAGATCGTCGGCCTCGAGGCGCGCGCCTGAAGTCTCGAGCGCCGTCGCCGGAACGCAACTCGAGAGCTGCACCCGCAAGTCCATCGCTGTCAGCATCGCCGCGTCGAGGAAGTAGCGAAGGCCCGGCAGCCCAAGCACGTTAGCGATCTCGTGCGGGTCGCAGATCGACGTCGTCACGCCATGGCTCAGCACGCAGCGGTCGAACTCGAGCGGCGTGATCAGCGACAATTCGACGTGGCAATGGGTGTCGACGAAGCCCGGAACCACCACCTTGCCGCGGATGTCGATGTCGCGCTCACCGCGATATTCGCCGAACGTTCCGACGATGCGGTCGTTGCAGATCGCCACGTCGCTTGGAACAAGTTCGCCGCTGACGAGATCGAAAATCCGCCCGCCCTTCAGGACAATGTCGGCCTGGGCAAGCCCCTGCCCCTGCTCGATGGCGCGACGAAGAAAGGCGATGGCGTCGCTCATGAAACAGCCTCGGCAGCCTTAGGATGAAGGCTCGGCGCATTGTTTCAGGCTTGCCCTTGAGGCTCAAGCAGCGGTGTGCTCGCCTCCTGTCAAAACTTGTGCTGGTGACCGCCGGAGAGGCTGACGTCCGATCGTGGCGCTTTCGGTCCAGGCTTGCCTTGCACCAGCCATCGGGCGCAATGTGCCCTCGACGACACGCTTGTGCAA
Source organism: uncultured Alphaproteobacteria bacterium (assembly GCA_963813555.1). Lineage (GTDB taxonomy): Bacteria > Pseudomonadota > Alphaproteobacteria > Rhizobiales > Beijerinckiaceae > Roseiarcus. The sequence goes on from CAWEZX010000008.1 coordinate 364,007, forward strand.
TTCGCCTGACAGAAGCCTGCCGGCCAACGCGGGAAAAGCCCGCAACACTCCTCCAGGTCACACGAGTTCACGATGCCCACGCGTTGCTCTTCATCAGCGGCTCGATGGGCGAGCCGCAGGGGAGCCCGCGCGGCGGCCGCTCTCGCGCCAAAGGACCCGCCGGAGGCGCAAGCTCCGCAAAGCGCGCAACGGCTATGAGGACGCTGGCGCATAGATCCCAAAAATGGCGAGAACGCTACGCAGATCCGAGGGCGCTGATTGCTTTGGCGATCATCCTTCTGACCGGGTCAACGGCGCTCCCTGCTGAATTAGCGCCAGCAGCCGCTTCGGCGCCATCCCCAGCGGACGCCTCGGCGCCATCCCAGGAAGCCCAGGGCGTGACGCAAGCTCCGGCGCCGGCTTCAGGCGCTTCGGCCGGGCCCCCGCAATTTCTCATCCTGCCCGCGCTGCCTGCCGATTATTTCGCGACCACGCCGCATCTTCTCGGCGAATGGCCCGGCATCCGCTCAAAGCTGAGCGATCTTGGCATCAATGTCTCGATCACCGGCGTCGACGAAGCGGTGTTGAATCTTTCTGGCGGCGACCGCCGCATAGCCCAGGAAGCCGGCCAAGTCGCCTTGCAGGCCCAATTCGACTTGCAAAAGAGTTTGGGTCTCCAAGGCGCTTCGTTCCTGGCTACGCTCGTGAGTCGCTGGGGCCGAGACGCCGCCACGGACGCCGGCATCCCATCGCTACAATTGCTCAACGAGGTCTTCGGGCGCGGCAACATCCTCCGGTTGGAGCAATTCGCCTGGGATCAAAAGTGGCTCGACGGCCGGATCGAAACCACGGCCGGCCGCCTCGCATTCGGCGACGAGTTTTTCAGTTACCCTTGCGATTTCATCAATCTGACCTTCTGCCCCGGGGCAGGCGGGCAACGTGGTGGGCGACTACATTTACAATTGGCCGGTCAGCCAGTGGGCCGCCGTGGCCAAGGTGAATTTCGGATCGGAGGGTTATTTAAAGGTCGGCGTTTTCGATTCGAATACCGCCTACCTCGACACCACGCCCAATCCCGCTTCTTTGCCGGCCTTCCCCGGTGAGGCCCAAGGCGCCATTTTCCCTGCCGAAATCGCGTGGACGCCAAAATTCAATGGCCTCGCGGGGAGCTACCAGGTTGGAGGTTGGTGGAGCAGCGATGGGGCGGCGAATGTCGCGACCAGCATCAATGGAGAGCTGATACTGGTGTCAGGACTTCCCGGGGTTCCCGGCCACGGACGCTACGGGTTTTCCACTGTGCTGCAGCAGCAACTGACCCGTGATCCCGCGAACCCGGACCCGAAGAACGGCTTGAACGCCTTTCTCCTCGCCACCTATGCGGATCGCCGCACATCCACGGAGGACTATCAGATCTTCGGGGGGCTGGTGAAATATGGCCTCGGGCCCTGGAGGCCTCAAGATGGATATGGGATTGCAGTCGGTGCGACGCACGTCAATCCGTATATCGCCAATGGGCAGATCCAGGCCAACGCCTTGGGCATTGGCCCGGGCTTTGTGCAGCGCAACGAATACGTAACGGAAGCCTGGTATGGATGGCAAACAACTCCCTGGCTGAATTTTAAGCTCGACGCGCAATACGTGATCTGTCCTGGCGGCTACACATCCCCCACAAATCGCAATGCGTTTGTGCTGGGCGTTAGAACGACGGTCGATTTCTTGGTAAGTATCCCCCGGCAAAGCCGGGGGCTTTAGGATTTGAACCGCTCAAAGCGGTAGGAGGGTCGCTGACGCGGCCCTTGATGTTTGGAGCCGCCTAAAGGCGGCTTTTTCAGCGCCAGAGGTTCATTTGTTCGAGCCTCTGATCTTCCTTCTCTTGGTTGCGGATGTAAGCCCGGATGGCCTCCTCGTCACGGCCGACCGTATTGACGAAGAACCCCCGCGCCCAGAAGTGCTGCCCCACGAAGTTGCGCTTGCGCTCCCCATATACCCGGGCCAGGTGGATCGCGCTCTTGCCCTTGATGTACCCGACCACCTGCGACACTGCGTATTTCGGCGGAATCGACAACAGCATGTGCACGTGATCGGGCATCAGATGCCCTTCCTCGACCCTCGCTTCCTTCTGAAGCGCAAGCTTGCGCAAAACTTCGCCCAAGTGTCGTCGCAGCTCCAGATACAGCACCTTGCGCCGACATTTGGGAATGAACACCACATGATTATTTGCAGGTCCATGTCGTGTGGCTTAGGCTCTCGTAGTCGTCCATCGGTGGAGTTCCTTTCGTGTGAGTGGCTGCTCACGTTGGAACTTCACCGGTGGACCGCCGGAAACGTCAAACCTCTACTGCCACCCCGGCAGAGCCGGGGGGTCTCCCGCTTACGCTAACCCGACTTCACCAACTGGCGCTGATTTTTGCGATTTTTCGCGGAGTTTTGTGACTGCAAGCCATTGGAGTCGTTGGGTCAGTCGGGCCGGAAATGGCTGTAGTGCCGACCAAGTCCCTTGCGCGGCGAGGGGCGCGGCGCGAGTCTTGGACATGTTTTTGCGCCACAAGATTCGCCGCAAGGACGGCAAGGAGCATCGGACCTGGTCGGTCGTTGAGAACCGGCGCGTCCGGAGCGGTCGCGTGGTTCAGCGACAGGTGCTCTATCTCGGGGAGATCAACGACAGCCAGCGGGCGGCGTGGAGTCGGGCTGTCGAAGTCTTCGACGAAGGGGGGCGATCGAAGCAGATCGCGTTGTTTCCCGAAGATCGTCCTGCCCCGGTTCTCGATTGCGACGTGGTTTCGATTCGGCTGAGCGCGATGCGGTTGCGCCGACCGCGTCAGTGGGGCGCCTGCTGGCTGGCGATGGTGATGTGGGATCAGCTGCGAATGGACGATTTCTGGCGCCCGGCGCTGCCGCTCTCGCGCGAGGGAACGGACTGGCTGAACGTCCTGAAGACCTTGGTCGCCTATCGGCTGATCTCTCCGGGCAGCGAGTGGCGGCTTCACCGGCACTGGTTCGAGCACAGTGCGATAGGCGACCTGCTCGGCGAGGACGTCGGGCTCGCGCAACCCAACAATCTCTATCGCTGCCTGGACCTGCTTGTCGCGCACAAGCCGGCGCTGTTCACGTTTCTGCGCGAGCGCTGGAAGGACCTGTTTCAGGCTGACTTTGAAGTGCTGCTGTATGATCTGACCAGCACGTATTTCGAATGCGATCCGCCGGAGAGCGGCAAGCGGAAGTTCGGCTACAGCCGGGACAAGCGCTCCGATTGCGTGCAGGTCGTGATTGCGCTGATCGTCACGCCGGACGGCCTTCCCCTGGCCTACGAAGTCATGGACGGCAACACCTCGGACAAGACGACGTTGCGGGCGTTTCTGACCAAGATCGAGACGCAATACGGCAGCGCCAAGCGCACCTGGGTGATGGATCGCGGCATCCCGACCGAGGAAGTCCTGGCGGAGATGCGCGGCTCGCCGACGCCGATCCGCTATCTGGTGGGCACGCCCCGCGGCCGGCTGACGAAGCTGGAACAGGCGCTCGCGGCCAAGCCGTGGGAAGACGTGCGCGAGAGCGTGCGGGTCAAGCTGATCGAACAGGATGAGGAAACTTACGTCCTGGCCCGAAGCCAAAGCCGGCGCGACAAGGAGCAGGGGATGCGGCGGCGTCGGTTGAGGAAGCTGATCAAGCGGTTGCGCGAACTGCAACGACAGGACCTGACGCGCGACGAGCTGCTGCTCAAGCTCGGCGCGGCCAAGAAGGAAGCCGGCAAGGCCTACGGGTTGTTGGTGATCCATCCGCCGACGAAAGATCAGCCGGTGACGCCGCAAACGTTCCATTTCACGCTGGACCGCAAGAAGCTCCGCCTCGCGCGCCGCCGCGAGGGCGGCTATCTGCTTCGCTCCAACATCAGGAGCGACGACCCCGGCCATCTCTGGCGGCTGTATCTGCAATTGGCCGAGATCGAGCAAGCGTTCAAGGAACTGAAGAACGATCTATCAATTCGTCCCATCTATCACCAGTCAGACGCCCGCATCGAAGCTCATATCTTCGTGGCCTTCCTGGCCTATTGCCTGATGGTGACGCTGAAGCAGCGGCTGAAGGCGCTGGCGCCGGGGCTGACGCCGAGGGCTGTGCTCGAAAAGCTTGCCGCCATCCAAATGATCGACGTCGAGTTGCCCACGACAGACGGCCGCACCGTCGTCCTATCGCGCCATACCGAGCCGGAAAACGATCAGTGGCTTTTGCTGCAGCGCCTGAAGCTCGACCTCCCCGCCCAGCCGAGGCCGAAGATCACCGCTCCGATCCCCCGCCAAGCGGCTTGATCGCTCACCTCCCGTAGTGCCGACCTTTGAACTCGCCCCCCTGCGATTCCAATGCCTTCGCCTCGCCCACCCCCGCCAGTTGGTGAAGTCGGGCTAAAGTTTTCTCCGCCAAGCCCGTGAGGCGACGGCGGAAGGGGGAGGGCGGCATGGCTGACACAGGACGGCGCGGCGCGACAAGCGCTGCCAGCAGCGCTTCGTCAGGCGAAGTTCCGAGTGTCATTCCTGACAAACTTCCCTTCGCCCGCGCCGCCAGCATCATTGCGGTCATTCTATTGGCGGGCGCCCTTTTCGGCTACGACCAAGGCGTCATTTCTGGCGCCCTCATCGGAATCGAGAAAGCGTTCGACGTCGGTCACGTCGCGCTCGAGATCGTCACAAGCTGGGTAACCCTTGGCGCCCTGTTCGGGTCGCTCGCGGGCGGTTATGCCGCCGATCTTTTTGGCCGAAAGCGCACGCTCCTCGCTGCGGCTGCTCTTTTCATTATCGGCGCGCTCGTACAGGCCTTCGCCCCTAACGTGCCGATCCTTGTCTTCGGCAGGCTCGTGGCTGGCTTCGGCGTTGGCGTCGCCGCGGTCGCCGCTCCGCTTTATGCGGCGGAGCTCGCCCCCGCCGCACAGCGTGGACGGTTCGTCTCGTCGTATCAGCTCGCTATTACCGTCGGCATTTTCGTCGCTTATTTCGTCAACCAGGCGCTTGCAGGTCCCGACGGTTGGCGCACGATGCTAGGAGCCGCGGCGGTTCCCGGCGCCCTCCTTGCATTCGCCGTTCTGATCGCTGTCGAGTCGCCGCGCTGGTTCGCCAAGGTTGGACGGCTTGAGGACGCTCTCCGCACGCTCGTCGCTCTCGGCGCCGAGAATGACGCCGAGGCGCAACTCGCGGCGATCGCGAGGTCATTGCGCGCTGAGGTCAAGACGCCGTCCTGGGGAGAGGTATTTGCTCCGCGATGGCGGACGCCGCTGATGATCGGCATCGGGCTTGCCGTCCTACAGCAGCTCACCGGCATCAACGCCATCATCTATTATTCCAACAGCATCTTCGCCGCCGCGGGGTTTGCGACGCCCGCAGAGCAAGCCCAAGCCACCACCTGGGCGATCGGCGCGGTCAACGTGCTCTCGACCTTCATCGCGATCGCCTTTATCGATCGCCTCGGTCGGCGCCCGCTCCTGATCGCGGGTCTCATCGGCATGGCGCTCAGCCTTGCCGTGGTCGGTTTCGCGTTTTGGCAATCGGGGACGCAGGGCAGCCTCGGAAGCTCGGCAGGCGTGATCACGCTCGTCGCGCTTGTCGCTTTCATCATCTCATTCGCGTTCTCGGCTGGCCCAGTGATACGATTTCCTGGTGATCACCTCGGGTTGGCGATTTTGGGCCACCAGTGGAAGCCGGCTTGGCTTTTGATTTTTTGTCGCTCCGCAGCGAGGGCGGCGCAACGTGCGGAGATGACCTCGTCGAGCGTTTCGAGGTCGGGAATGTGCTTGTTGACGATCGGCTCGTCGACCAGCGTCCAGAGCGTTTCGGCCGGCTGCACTTCGGGGGTATAGGCGGGTTGGAAGACGAGACGAACCCCTTCCGGTACGACAAGGCCGGCTTCACCGTGCCAGCCGGCGTTGTCGAGCACGAGCACGATGATCCGATCGCGCCCTGCGCCGGCTTCCTCGGCGAACAAGCGCAGCAGCGCCTCGAAGAAAGGCTTCGATACGCCGTTCGAGACGTACCAGAAGACTTCACCGGTGGCGGGTGAGACGAAGGCCGTCACATAAAGCCATTCGAACCGATGGTGGTCGTGCGAGATCGGCCGTTTGCCCACAGGCGCCCAGAACTCGCCGCGTCACCGGCTTCAGGCCGATCCGGTGTTCGTCGGTCGCGAAAGTCTCGATCGGCGTGTCGGGATGGCGCGCCGCTTCCTCGGCGACAATGTCGGCCACTTTTTTTTGAAGTCGTCCTGCTCCTCGAGCGTCGCCGCCTTGGGGTTGCGCGGCCGCGGCTTTTGGATCGACCAATCGATCGCCCTCAGCGCCTCCCAGCCACGCTGCGCGGCGAGCGACGCCAGGCCCAACTCGCCCGCCATCCATTGCGCAACCTTGGCGCTCGTCCAAACCCCGCCGTCCGGCGGAGGATCGGCAAGACGAGCGCCAAGCCGATCCAACACCTCGGGCCTCAGAACAGTCGCCACCGCGCCGTTGCCGCGCCGGAGATCGCCCAGCGCCGAAGGCCCGCGCGCGTTGTAGCGCTCCAGAAGCTGCTCGATCCAGCGGCTCCCAAACGAGGTCATCGCCGACACTTCCCCGATCGTATGGCCCTTCGCCAACAGCCAGATCGTCTGGAAATGCCGCGAAGACGTCGCGTCCCCGCTGGCTTCGTAACGCTCCTCCAATGCCGCAACGCTCAGATGACCGGCCACATGCGCCATGCTCGCCCCCAGCGAATCATGGCTTTCCTATCTACCAGCGGGAAATCCAACTGAGAATCCTTCCCCGCCGAGTCAATCACCCGGAACTCGTATGACATGGACAGTCATCAACGAGATCTATCCAAACGAGATTCGTGGACGCGCCGTGGCGGTGGCGACCGCGGTCAACTGGGGCGCGGCGTTCCTCGTCAGCGCATTCTTCTTGTCGTTGGTCAAAGCGATCGGGCAGGCGTACACGTTCTGGCTCTTCGCCGCATTCTGCGTACTCGGCCTCATTTGGATCATTGTCGCCCTGCCCGAGACACGAGGCCGCTCTCTGGAAGAGATCGAGGCATCGTGGCGCCCCGCGAAGGGCCGGGCGAGCAAGTTGCAAGGGTCGTAAGCGAGGGCCCCTTGCAGGAGACGGCCCGCTTTTGACGCCGTCGCCGAATCGCCCTCTCCTTATCAGCCGTGCTTCCGATCCTCTCCATCCAGTCGCATGTCGTTTACGGCCATGTCGGCAATTCGGCGGCCGTGTTTCCGTTGCAGCGGCTCGGGCGCGAGGTCTGGCCGCTGATGACGGTGCAGTTCTCCAGTCATACGGGCTATGCCGGCTGGCGCGGTCGCGTTTTTGACGCGGCGATGATCGACGAATGTGTAGCCGGCTTGGGGGCCGTTGGCGCCCTTCCCCACTGCGCTGGGCTCCTGACCGGCTATCTCGGCAAGGCGGAGATCGGAGAGGCCGCTCTGCGCGCGCTTGGGCGCCTGCGCGCCGCCAACGGCCAAGTGGCCTACGCGTGCGATCCGGTGATCGGCCGCATCGGGCGCGGCTCTTATGTCGCCGCCGGCGTGGGCGAATTCTTGCGCGACCGCGCCCTGCCGTGGGCGACCATCGCGACACCGAACGCCTTCGAGCTCGAATGGCTGACCGGCGAGCGCGCCAACGATTTGCAAACGGCGCGGCGGGCGATCGCGGCGCTGCGCGGGCGCGGACCGCAAGTTGTGGTGGCGAAGTCGCTCACGCTCGACGATACGCCGCCCGATGTGCTCGACATGGTGGCCGGAGATGGCGCGGGATTTTGGCGAGTCCGCACGCCAAAGCTGCCGATCGCGGTCAACGGCGCCGGCGACCTGTTCGCAGCGCTCTTCTTTCATCATTGGCTCGAGACGCGTGCGACGCCAGAGGCGCTGTCGCGCGCGGCGTCGGCGGTTCACGCGATCGTGAACGCCACAATGGCCGCGGGCTCGCGCGAATTGAATCTGATCGATGCTCAAGATGAGTTGATCCGCCCGTCGCAACTTTTTGCCCCAGAGGCGGTTTGATGCGTAGAGCTGCGCATTTACTTTTCTTGCACATCGGCGCATGAGTAAACTGGATTCAGTGTACAAAGGCGCGGGTAAGAGGGGATAGCGTTCATGGCACATCCAGTCAGTCTCTTAGGGGCCACCGCGCTCGGAATCGTTTTCGCCACGTCCTGCGCGGACGCGCAGACGGTTCATCACCGCGCGCGGCATCCGGCCGCCGAAGGTCACCAGATTACCGTTCGTAAGGGGGTCGAGCCGTGGCTGACCCTCGGCACTTGGGCTCCCGTCGGCTCGCGCAACAGCTATGCTCTTGACACGTTGAGGCCGCCCCTACGGACTTCCAACGAAGGGACGTTCGTCGGTCAACGCGGCCTGGACCGCCTGCCGAACGATATTTCCCTCCCTCAAGCGAACAGGCCATTGATCACTGTCTCCTCGCCTGGGTTAAGTGGGCCGCTGTTCGAGTTGTACTGACGAGGCCCGCCGGCGCGCTCTACGAGCGCCGCAGGTGGTGGGCTCTTGTTGATGACGCGCCGGTTTCAAGCGCTCGATGTGTTCACCGAGACGGCGCTGGTTGGCAATCCACTCGCCGTGGTCCTCGACGCCGAAGGGCTCGACAATTCGCGCATGCAGGCGATCGCCGGCGAGTTCAACCTGTCCGAGACGGTGTTCGTCTTCGAGCCGAGGAACGCCATCAACAGCGCGCGCGTCAGGATTTTCACGCCAAAGCGCGAATTGCCGTTCGCCGGCCACCCAACGGTTGGGACGGCGGCGCTCATCGCGCACCGGCGCGCAGGCGATCTGCTCGCGGCTCAAGATCTCAGGATCGTGCTGGAAGAGCCAATCGGCGACGTCGTCTGTGTCGCGCGCCGGCGCAAAGGCCAGGCGCTCGCAGCTTATTTCGAACTGCCGAAGCTGCCCGTACGGCTCGAGGTCGCCCCGCCGTCGGTGGCGGAACTCGCCTTGGGCCTGGGGCTTGAGCCCGAAGACATCGGTTTCGACGGACACCAGCCGAGCCTCTTTAGCGCCGGCGCGCCCTATTTGTTCGTTCCAATCCGCTCGCTGGACGCGATTGGCCGCGCCACGCCAGGCGTAACGCCCTGGTCGACCAAGGACGGACCGGCGACCTATGTCTACACCCGCAAGTCAGCCCGGCCCGGATCCGCTTATCACGCGCGCGCCTTCGCCAGCGCCTGGGGGATATATGAAGACCCGGCGACCGGCAGCGCCGCCGCCGCATTTGCCGGCGTCGTCCAAGCCTTCGATCGCCCGCGCGACGGCGAGCACATGCTGATCATCGAGCAGGGCTTCGAAATGGGCCGGCCGAGCCTGATCGCGCTTGGTCTTGTGATCGAGGACGGCGCCCTCGCCTCGGCGACGATCGGCGGCTCGGTCGTCATTGTCGCTGATGGCTCGCTCGACCTTTGAGCCGGCCGGCGCGTCTTCTCGAAGTCGGCGAGCTCGATCTCACGTTTGAGCCCACTCACTGGGCGTTCGCCGAACGCCAGGCCGCGAGCATCGCCGCGCATTGGGCGCGGACAAGGAAGGCCAAGCCGGCGCTGTTCAACGGGCGGGTGCTGCTTCTCGGCCGGCGCGTGATCGAGACTGGCCGCGATGGGGTGGTGAAGCTCAAGGGCGCCTTTTTCGAGACCGACTACGCCGACTACCTTGCCTGGGAAGAGTTTGGCGATCCCGAGGAGCCCGTCGATAATTGCTTCTCGATGGCCGCGCTCCGCGGCGCCGACGGCGCGTTCCTGCTCGGCGAGATGGCGGAGCATACGTTCAATGCCGGACAGATCTATTTTCCAGCCGGGACGCCCGATCCGAACGATATCTTCGACGGCAAGGTCGATCTCGAAGCCAGCGCGAGCCGGGAATTGCTCGAAGAGACCGGCGTGAACGCGGACGGAGCGATCATCGCGCCCGGCTGGATCTTGGCCTTCACGCCCCAACGCATCGCCTGCATGAAGCTGATGACGCTCGCGGCCCCTGCCGCGCAGGTCAAGGCAGAGATCGAGGCCTATCTGACGCAGGACCCTCATGCCGAGTTTTCGCGCATGCATATCGTACGCGGGCCGCGCGACATCGATGAAACGCGGGTGCCGATCTTCGTCGCCGCCTACCTGCGCAATGCGTTCGCTCAAAGATCGGTCGGATAACCGTGACGCTTCTGCGAGGCGACGATCATCGACTTGGCCTCGGCGTCGCGACCGGTCGCGCAGACCTTAGAGGCGGCGTCCGTCTCTTTCTTGATCTGGTTATAGACCGACTGGACGACATGGCCCATGGACAGATCGTTGTCCTGGATCGCGCGATAGCGCGCGATCTTGGCCGAACAGTTCGAGCCCTGCGGCAGCTGGAAGCCCGGGGGCGTCACCGCAACCGACCCCGGCGTCGGCGGGGTTGAGGCCTGCGGCGCCGGCGCGTTGCAGGCTGCCAGCGCAAGACAGGCGGCAAACAGCGGCGCGAACGTCTTCATCGGGCTTCAAGGCTCCTCACAAGCAATTCGAGGCGTCCATTCGAAACGCCCCGAAAACGCTCGTCCGTCAAGCGCCTTCGCGCCCCGGGAGCCTTTGCGTCGCCTGCGTAAGAAAAGCGGATCGCTTGCCTCCGCAGGCGATCCGCCCGGTCACATGGATCTCATCGCCCCGCTATCGCTGCGGGATGATGGACGGCCCAGATCTCGGAAATCGAGGACAACACAACGATGACGCCAAGCACGACGCATGACCACATCGCCACGTGAACCGTCGCAAATCTCAAGACCCAAGGCGCAATGACGACGAGCGCGCCGACGACCAGCGCGACCCATTCCTCCCACTCGATGAACTGCACCAACGCGGCGACGCCCATCACGAAGATGATCGCGCCGCCGACCCATGCGGTTCTCGCCGCCATGAGATCCCTGGAGAATCCGAGGGCCCAAGGCGACACGAACAGCAGTACGCCGCAGATCAGGTTGATCCAGTCCTGGACATTTTTTTCGCCCCCGCGCAACGAAGCACTGTTTGCCATTAAAACCTCCTTCATTACATGCGACGTTGAACAACGCCTCTAATTCCCTTACTTAATTCTTGTTTTTGGGGATTTCATGGCGATCCACGCGAAGCGAACGGCTAAATCAAGGGCGGCCCATGACCGACAGGATTACGATTTTCGGCTACGGCCCGGTTGGACGCGCCACCGCGGCGCGGCTCGTGGCCGAAGGGCGCGAGGTGATCGTCGCGCAGCGGAACGCGCCGCCAAACCCGCAAAAGGGCGTGACGTTCGCGCCAGCGGACGCGCTCGACCGCGACGCGGTCATCAAGGCCGTGCGCGGCGCCGGTCAGTTCGTGGTCGCAATCGGCTTTCCCTATTCCGGCGTTCTCTGGCGCGAGGCTTGGCCGAAGGCGATCGGCAATTTCGTCGCCGCCTGCAAAGCGACCGGCGCGCGGATGGTGTTCATCGACGATCTCTACATGTACGGGCCTCAAACGGCGCCGCTGGTCGAGACGATGGCGCTTTCCGACTATGGTTGGAAGCCAGCCGCGCGCTCAGCCGCGACCCGAGTCTGGATGGCGGCGGCCGCCGCTGGCGAAGCGCGCGTCGCCGCGCTGCGCGCGCCCGATTTCTATGGGCCTGGCGTCGGTCTATCTTTTCTTGGCGACGCTTCGATCGGGAAACTGGCCGAGCGCAAAGCCGCGGTGTTCGTTGGTTCGCCGGACGTGTTGCACGACTATGCCTACGTGCCGGACATCGCGCGCGCGACAACGACGCTTCTGGCCGCGCCCGACCCCGCCTTTGGTCAGGCCTGGCACATGCCGTGCGCGCCGACCCGCACTACGCGCGAGATCCTGCAGATTGCCGCCGACACGCTCGGGGTTAAGCTTCGCATCAGCGCCATGCCGGCCTGGATGCTGGGGGCGAGCGGGATGTTCTCGCCGTTCTTGCGCGAACTGAAGGAGATGCGCTTCCAGTGGGACCGGCCGTACCATGTCGACGCCAGCCGTTTCACGGCCGCTTTCTGGTCGGACGTTACACCATTCGAAACCGGCGTTCCCGAGACGGCGCTTGCGTTTCGCGCCAAGCTGAAGAGCGCGCGCTGAAAGGAAGCGGCCCTGACCTTGCGATGGACCTCAGCGTCGAATTCGCCTTTACTGTCAGCAAACGCATCCCCATCGTTGCTAATGGATCAGTTGCCGGAGTATCCGACCGAAATCATCGCGTTTTTGTAATCCGAAGCAATACAAAATCGCGATGACACGCTTCCGCGGATCAACGACGCTCCCGCGCTTCTTTGGCGCGCAGCCAGGCCGCCGGGGGATGACCGTGTGGGCCGGCGCGATGGCAAAATCCCCTACCCAAACCAGCTTCGATGGACCATGAGACCCTGACCGGGAAAGATGGGAAACGTAGTCCATTCCGGGTGGGCCTCCGAGAACTCGCGCGCCGCCTGGACCACACCATCGGCGCCGCGAAGATAATCATCAAAAACGATGACCGATCGATCGATCAGTCTTGGCCGTAAATACTTCAGCGCCTTCACTGTCGAATCGTAGATATCAAGGTCAATGTGAGCAAAAGACACGTTGGCGATATCCATGTCCGCCGCGCTCTCGGGAAAATAACCTCGCACCCAACGCACGTCCCTTCCTTTGTGAGCCCAGTGCGCTTTAACCAACTCAAAACCGGTGTCGCGAAACCGTCCAGAGCGTTCTCCAGTGAACAGACGATCGAGGGTGGGATCCATTGGCCGGTCACCAAACCCCTCGAATGTGTCGCAGACGAAAATGGTGCGCGCCGGGCAAGAGTTCGAAATATGGAGGGCGCCTCCTCCTTTATAGGAACCGATCTCGATCAGTGACCCAGACGGATTGCTCATCCGACACAGCTGCCATATATTGGCGAGACGAGGTGTGTCCAGAAGCGTTATACTTTTGACTTCGTCGACGGACGCTTGAAACGCCGCGTCGGAAAGCACCTCGAGGTAGGATTCATCTATCGATTTCGTTATTTTGCTATTTCTATACTTAACAATGTCGAATCCGAAATTTTGGAAAGCCGACTTGATAAGACGTTTCATCACTGCTCCGCCAAATCCGCCGCCTACGCAAGGCCGCCCTGTTCAGGAATGCATTGGACTGAAGCCAAACGAGATGACGCCAGCCCGAGAAGGGCGTCTTTTTTAAAGCCTCGGCGACCGTCAGCTGTTCGATTCCGATTGCACGACATTGTGTCGCGCATGGCGCGCACGCGGAGCCCGGCCACATGCGCTCCCCTGGCTCGACATTTGTCGAACCGAAGTTGCGCGCGCCGCCGCGCCTACGGTTCTTCGGGAGCGGGCTCCTTGTCGTCGGCGTCCGAATTCGCGGGCTCGACGCGCTTGCGTGACCGCCGCGCCCCGGCCGCGACAATCAGATCGCGCTCGAGCCGCGGCTGGGCCGGCCCCTCCGGATAGACGAAGCTAAGCTTCTTCGCGCCAGTCTCATCGGCGGTGACGACGACCTTGACCACACCCCCGCCCTTGAGCCGCCCGAACAGCACCTCGTCGGCAAGCGGCGTCTTGATCTGGGTCTGGATCACGCGCGCCATCGGCCGCGCGCCCATCGCCTCGTCGTAGCCGTTCTTGACCAGCCACTCGCGCGCTTCGTCCGTCAGTTCGATCGTGACGTTGCGGTCGCTCAGCTGAGCCTCGAGCTGAAGGATGAACTTGTCGACGACGCGGGCAATGACCGCCTCCGGTAGACGCGCGAATGGCACGATTGCGTCGAGCCGGTTGCGGAACTCGGGCGCAAACAGCCGGTCGATCGCCTCCGTATCGTCGCCCTCCCGCTTCGACTTGTGGAAGCCGAAGGCGGCGCCGGCGAGATCCCGCGCTCCTGCATTGGTGGTCATGATCAGGATCACGTTGCGGAAGTCGATTTGCTTGCCCGAGTGATCGGTCAGTTTGCCGTGGTCCATGATCTGCAACAGGATGTTGAACAGGTCTGGATGGGCTTTCTCGATCTCATCGAGCAACAAAACCGAGTGCGGATGCTGATCGATGGCGTCCGTGAGCAGGCCGCCCTGGTCGAAGCCGACGTAGCCGGGCGGCGCGCCGATGAGGCGCGAGACCGTGTGCCGCTCCATATATTCCGACATGTCGAAGCGGATCAACTCCAATCCGAGGCTGACCGACAGCTGTCGGGCCGCTTCCGTCTTGCCGACGCCAGTCGGGCCAGAGAACAGGTAGCAGCCAATCGGCTTCTCCGGATCGCGCAAGCCAGCGCGGGCGAGCTTGATGGCCGAGGCCAGCGCCGCTACCGCCGTGTCCTGGCCGTAGACAGCGCGCTTCAAGGTCTCTTCGAGATGCTGGAGCACCTCGGTGTCGTCCTTTGACACCGACTTTGGCGGAATGCGCGCCATTGAGGCGACCGTCGCTTCGATCTCTTTGACCCCGATCGTCTTTTTGCGCTTCGGCTCCGGCACCAGCATCTGCGAGGCGCCGGTCTCGTCGATGACGTCGATCGCCTTGTCAGGCAGCTTGCGGTCGTGGATGTAGCGCGACGACAGCTCCACCGCCGCCTTCACCGCTTCTCCGGTGTAGCGCAGCTTGTGAAATTCCTCGAAATAGGGCTTGAGGCCCTTGAGGATCTCGATCGCGTCAGCGACGGTCGGCTCTTTGACATCGATCTTCTGGAATCGGCGGACCAGCGCCCGGTCCTTCTCAAAATACTGTCGGTATTCCTTGTAAGTCGTTGAACCAATGCAGCGAAGCGTCCCCTGCGCCAAAGCGGGCTTGAGCAGGTTCGAGGCATCCATCGCGCCGCCCGAAGTGGCGCCGGCGCCGATGACGGTGTGGATTTCGTCAATGAACAGAATCGCGTCCTTGTGCTGCTCGATTTCCTTCATCACCTGCTTCAGGCGCTCTTCGAAATCGCCGCGATAGCGGGTGCCGGCGAGCAGCGCGCCCATGTCCAGCGCGAACACGGTCGATTCGGCCAGAACCTCAGGCACGTCCGAGTTGACGATCTTCCGCGCCAAGCCCTCGGCGATCGCCGTCTTGCCGACGCCTGGATCGCCTACCAGCAGCGGATTGTTTTTCTGCCGGCGGCAAAGCACCTGGATGGTGCGCTGGACTTCGGCCTCACGGCCAATGAGCGGATCGATGCGCCCCTCTCGCGCCTTCCGATTGAGGTTGACGCAATAAGCCTCCAAAGCGCCTTCCTTTTTCTTTAAATCCGAGTTGTCCTTCGACTCCTTGGAATCGCGCGCCTCGTGCTCTTCCTCGGTCCCGCGCGGCAGGCGCGAGGAGTCTGAGGCGCCTGGACGCTTGGCAATTCCGTGGCTGATGTAATTCACCGCGTCGTAGCGGGTCATATCCTGCTCTTGCAGGAAATATGCCGCATGCGTCTCGCGTTCGGCAAAAATGGCGACCAGGACGTTCGCGCCCGTCACCTCCTCACGGCCGGACGACTGGACGTGGAAAGCCGCGCGCTGCACGACGCGCTGGAAGCCATTGGTCGCCTTGGCCTCCTCCTGAGTGTCGACAACGAGGTTTTCGAGTTCGGTGTCGAGGTACTGAACGACGGTCTTGCGCAGCGAGTCGAGGTCGACGCCGCAGGCTCGCAGCACAGCCGCCGAATCGACGTCGTCGATCAGCGCGAGGAGCAGATGCTCGAGAGTCGCGTATTCATGATGGCGCTCATTGGCGAGCGAGAGCGCTCGACGAAGCGTCTTTTCGAGCGCGCGGGAGAAAATTGGCATCGGGCGCCTTTCACTTCTTTTCCATGATGCACTGCAGGGGGTGCTGATTCTTGCGTGCGTGATCCATCACTTGCGACACTTTCGTCTCCGCGATCTCATAGGTGTAGACGCCACATTCGCCTACCCCGTTGTGATGCACCTGGAGCATGATCTGCATCGCCTCTTGCTGGTCCTTGTTGAAGAATGCCTGCAAAATTGAGACCACGAACTCCATAGGCGTGTAGTCGTCGTTGAGCAAAAGCACGCGATACATATTCGGGCGCTTCGTCTGCGTCCGGGTGCGGGTGATGACCGCCGCGCCCGCCCCTGGTGTTTCTCCCCCTCTCTTGGTCTCGCGCGCTGCGATTGGCCGCGTCGCCGTTTGCGGCGAGGCCATGCCGAAGCCCGGATAAAGCCACCGCGCCAGGCGAGCCATCCCCGCTCGCAGGCGAACGACTAACGTATTTGAGGCGGCAGCCACGGATAGACCCCGATTGATGCCGATTAGGCTTGAATTCCCATCATTGCGCGGACGCAGAGCTGTAGCAAGTTAACTTAGGCGCCGCGCGCCGCCGGCGCCAGATGTCGCCGCCGAATGGCAGCATTGCCAATTTGTTCGTCACGTGCAAGAGCCTGGACACATCCGAGAACGGACGCCTTTGCACGCAACTCGGATCCCGCTTTCCTGTTCCGTTTCCCGCCGCCAGTTTCGTTGGATAAGGATGCAAATAAAAAGCCGGCGCTTGGAGGGCGCCGGCGCGTGGGCTCGAAATATTTTTTCGCCGCGTAAGACGCGGCGAAACGATTGTTCGATTACTTCTGCAGGCTCGCATAAACCGTGGTGACCGGCTTCAAAGCATCGGAAGCAACTCGGGTGTAGAGTTCGGAGACCTTGGTCGCCTGAGCGACAAAGCCTTCATAAGCCTGCTTGGCAAATTCGGTCTGGATCTGGATCGCCGATTCGACGCTGCGCGCGCCGAGCAGCTTCTCGAACGACGCAGTCCCGGCGGCGAAGGCCTTCTTCGAATAATCGCTCGACTCGGCGGCGATGTCCTGCAGACCCTTCGACAACGTGGTCGAAGCAGCGGTAAACGCCTCGAGTTGGTCTTTGGAGAATTTCTGGAAGTCTTCGAATGTTGGCGTGGCGACGGTCATGATGGAGCTCCTTGCGTTGCATTAAGTCGATTTCGCATCAGAACGGAGGCGAAATCGCTATGGTCGCAATATGTGCAGTGCACAATGAAAGTCAAGACGGTTTTGCTGCAGCGCAACACGAATTCGCCCGTGATTCCCGCCGCGCTCTCCAATGAGGCAAAAAAGAGTAAATTATTTCAATTAATTGCGCTCATTTATTTGGGCGGTGCTTTATCCTCTTGGGCGGCGCCCGTGAGTCGCCGATAGCGATTCCAAAGGCTTGCCGAAAAAAACCGGGCTTCTTCGAAATCCCGTTAACCGCTGCGTAACCGCACCGGCATATCGTTCCCGACCGTGTGCGTAACGCAACTGTGCTGGGCGGCTAGGCCTCACCGTTGCGCGAAGTCGGTGGGGCGTTCATGGCGTTGCGTTACGGTTGCTTTCAAATCGGCCGGCTTGCTCGCATAGCGACGGCGGCCTTGATTTCGGCCTCGACCCTGTGTCTCACCGGCGCAGAGGCGCAGGCGCATCACTACCGGCATTATCGGCATTACCCGCACGCCACGCATGAAGCGCATTATGCGCGCTATGCGCGTGGCCCGCATTATCGACGCTTTGCGCATTATGCCCATCGCGCATACCCGCGAAACGCCCCCCTAGCGGCGGGCGCGGTTCCCAATTCGCCCGCCTTTTCGGCGCTTGTCATCGACGCCAACAGCGGCCGCACGCTTTATTCCGCTGACGAGAACGGACTGCGTCATCCCGCTTCGATCACCAAGGTGATGACGCTCTATCTGTTGTTCGAGGATCTCGACCGGGGCGCAATAACGCTTCGGACGCAAATTCCGATCTCCGAGCACGCGGCGGCTCAAGAGCCTTCCAAGCTCGGCCTCGCTCCTGGAGACACGATCAGCGTTGAGGACGCGATCAAGGCGGTCGTGACGCGTTCGGCCAACGACATCGCGGTCGCGATCGCCGAGGCGGTCGGCCAGTCCGAAAGCAATTTCGCCGACATGATGACGCGCAAAGCCCACGCGCTCGGCATGACGAACACGGTCTACGTCAACGCGTCCGGACTCCCCAATGACGAGCAGATTACCACGGCGCATGATCTGACGATCCTCGGACGTTCGCTCGAGGAGCGGTTCCCGCGCTACTTCCGTTATTTCTCGACCACCCAATTCGATTTCGACGGCGAGATCATCGGCAGCCACAATCATCTGCTCGGCCGCGTCGACGGCGTCGACGGAATCAAGACCGGCTACACCAGGGCGTCCGGATTCAATCTCCTGACCTCGGTCCATCGCGACGGACGTTCGCTGATCGCTGTTGTCATGGGCGGGCGCTCCGCCGCGGGGCGCGACCGGATCATGGAAAATCTGATCTCCGACCATATTGCCGAGGCTTCGACCTCGCGCACCGCGACCGCAATC
Source organism: uncultured Alphaproteobacteria bacterium (assembly GCA_963813555.1). Lineage (GTDB taxonomy): Bacteria > Pseudomonadota > Alphaproteobacteria > Rhizobiales > Beijerinckiaceae > Roseiarcus. The sequence continues at coordinate 382,252 of CAWEZX010000008.1, forward strand.
GCTGACGCTTCGCCGGCCGAGACGGCTGAGCCGCGCGTCGAGCCGGCCGCAGCGCCGCCGGCGCGCGCGCGCCCCGCGCCTATTGCCGAGGCCAAGATTCAACGCGTCTCCGACACGACAAGCGCGGCCAACGCGCCCGGGGAAGGCGACGACGCAGCCGGAGACGAGGAAGTTGCGGCCCCAGAGCCGGCGCCGGCCTCGCGCGCGGCGCAGCCAACGGCCGCCGATCTCGGCTTGCTCAAAAGTCCCGACCGCGCCAAGCCGTCAGCGAAAATCCAGGCCCGGCTGGCGGCGGCGAGCGCACTGGCCATGCCGCCTGAAAGGCCCCAGGGCCCGGCCGAGGACGAGCGCAGTCTGGCTCGCGCTTCCCAACAAGATGACGACAACGACGGTCCCGCCGCGCGGGGCTGGATGATTCAGATCGGCGCCCCTGATGATCTGGCCAAGGCCAACGCCCTCCTGACCCGCGCCCGCGAACGGAACCGTTCAACGCTCGCCGCAGCCAAGCCGCTCACCGAAAAGGTGCGCAAAGGCGACGCCACCCTCTACCGCGCCCGTTTCGCCGTGCTGGACTCGACCTCGGCCGAAGCCGCGTGCCGCTCACTCAAACGCACCGGATTTTCTTGCTTCACCGCCCACGACGACTGACGCCGACCCTTGCGGAGCCGCCTAACCTTGTCGCTGCATCAGAACATCCTTGGCCTGATTGACCCGCGCGGCAAGCGTGGTCGAGCCGCCATGATCTGGATGAAACTTCTTCATCAAGGTTCGATGGGCGCGGATTATGTCCGCCGCGCTCGCGCCTTCGGCGAGACCCAGGACTTCGAACGCCTGCCGGCGCGACATCGCCCCACCGCCCCCCCGCCCCTGACGCTGACCCTGGTCTGCCTCACGCCAGCCGGGGAACCGGCGGTCGAGATATGCCTCTAGGAGGCTCGCGCCGTCGGGATCGTCGAGTATCAGCTCCTGGCGCAAGGCAATGAGTTCCGGACGCGACAGGGTTTCGACCGCGCGGCCCGCATAAGCGCCGGCCAGAACCCTTCCGGTCATCGCGCCGCTGTCGTGATCAAGCCGCATTTCGACCATCGCCGACCGGGCGGTCGACGCGCGCCCCGAGCGAGCGCCGGTTCCTGCATTGCGAAAGGACGTTGAAGCCCCGCCTGGCATCCGCCATCCGGCGAAGTTCGCCACCATGCCGGCGATCGAGGCCGCGAGCCCGACCCGACCGCGCAAAAGCATGAGCAGCGCGCCGATCATGCCAAGCACGCCGCCGCCATGACGCACCAGCCGGGCGGCGGTGGCGGCGTCCATGCGCCCGAACTGCTTAATCGCCTGCAGCACAAGGAACAGCAAGATCAAGCCGATAACGAAATTCATTGTTGTAAGGCTTTCAACTGACGGCGTCTCGCCGGAGCACTCCCAAGCCCCGGACTTAATTCCCGCCGAGGGCGAAACTACGCCAAGTTCACGTTCCGCGCATCTGCGACAACAGGAGCCGCGCCGAGGCATCCCCCTCCGCCTCGCGCACGAGAGCCGCGTGGCCGCCCGCGGCATAGGCCGCCGCCGCGCGCAGGAGCGCCTCAAGCCGGGCTGAAGCGCCCGCGTCGAAGGCGCTGTACGCCCCACCAGTCAGACGGGCGATTTCGCCGAAAGCGCACCTCGCCGCCGGATCCTGCCCCTCCTGGAACATGAACGCCTTCACGCCAAGGAGCGCGAGTTCGCCCGCCAGAGAGGCAAGCGTATCCGGGTTTTCCTCCATGGCGTCGCCGATAAACACGAGCGCTCCGACCTTGGCCCGCTTCGCTTCGTCGCGCGCATGGACGAGCACCTTTCGGATCTGCGTCGATCCGCCGCGCACCTCGATGCGGCTCATCAGCTGCGCCAGCCCCTGCCCGCCGGAGACGAAATTCGACGCCCGGCATTCGTTTAGCCCACGGAAATAGACGAGTTGCACGTCGAGGCCACCGAGGCCGGAGGCGGCCTGAAACATCTTCGCTTGCAGGCTCTGGGCAAGGTCCCAGGTCGGCTGCCGGCTCATCGTCGCGTCAAGGGCGAAGATCAGCCGTCCGCGGCCGGACCGGGCTGGCGCGGGAACCTTTCTCGCCGCCTCGACGAAGGCGGCGACGCCCTCGCCGCCGCGCCTGGCCAGCGCGCTGTCCTTGTCCTTATCCATCAACGGGCCCAATCTACGACGAAAATATTACATTGGGCGGACTCGTGAGCTTGGCAAGCCGGTGGAACAGAAAACGACGGCCCCAGCGCGAAAAGACGGTATCGACGCTCCGTCGCCTCCTACTTCCGAGCCGCCACCAGCAACATCATGGGCCTCTCCAACTCCTCAGCCAGGGAAGGCTGAGCCGCGACCTGGTCAGGGGTTGGGCTCCATTCCTCGACGCGCCGGATGGCGAAGCCGGCGTCGATCAAGGTGTTGAGTGTCGCGCCTAAGGTCCGATGCTGCTTCCTCACGCCTTTGGCGAGCCAGTCCGTGACCCGGGCGCCCTCCACGGCGTAATGATCGACCGGCCAAGTCCTGCGGCCATCGGCTGTCGTCAGCCATCCGGGCCTCATCGACGCCATGTAGATCGGATGCTCGATGCCGAAGACGAAATGTCCGCCGGAAACGAGCGCCCTAAACACCCCGCCGACGAGCCGCCTAAAGTCCTCCAGATAGTGAAGGGCGAGCGAGCTATAGGCGAGGTCAAAGGTCTCGTGCGGCAGTTCAAGGCTTTCCAGATCGGCCCGGAGATAGCGCACGCCCGGATCGACGGTCTCCGCTCTCGCCCTCGACAGCATGTTTTCGGACAGATCGACGCCGAGCACACCGGCTGCGCCCTGCGTCATCGCCCATCGGGCGATCCAGCCAAAGCCGCAGCCAAGATCAAGCAGCCGTTTCCCGCGCACATCGGGCAGAAGCGCGCGCAAGGCCGGCCATTCCGGACCGCCGTCCAATCCGCGCACGGATCGGTCCAACCGACTATAGCCCTCAAAGAATTCGAGAGTGTCGTAGATATTCTGCGCCAAGTTCTTGTCCGTGCGGCGACCGGCTCGCGATCGCCTTTGTTATGACGCCTAAAGGAGCCCGAGCGACGCCAGCTCGCGGCGCATCCCTTCCGGCATCGCAGCGAAGCCGGGTTGGGCCTCGTCAATGTCCGCTGGCGCGCTTTTGGCCTCGTAATAGCGCCAGCCCTGAAAGGCCCGCATCGGCCGCGGCGCAACCGCGACCACCGTTTCGCCGAGCCAGATCTTGCAGCGGCCAATCCCGTCCCCATCCACGAACGGCTCGAGGCCGACGATCTCTTGCCTTGCTGAGATCATGCCCTTGACGACCCAGTAGAGCGAGCCGCCGTCCAGAATCTGTTCGGCTCTTTTCGGGGCCATTCGGGTGACATGGGCGTGGCGGAGCGGCGCGCGGCGGCGCCTAGCGTCTGCCATCCGCTCCGCCATCCATTCGCGAAGGTCCGCGAGCAACTCCGCGCCGACGGCAAGCTTGATGAGGTGAAGGGGCATGGAGGCGTTCATAGCAGAGGGAGGAGGCGCCAGCCCAGCCGGATGAGGCGGCTATCCCCATGATCATGGTCGGGCGGTTTCCCGGCGCGTTTCCATGGGCCAAAACCCACCGCGTAACTTATCGATTCCGCTGAGACTCGCTTCTGGCGTAAAAATCTTACTCGCGGCGCGCCGCCCACTATCGACAATAAATTCCCGGCGCTTTCCCAGTCATCTCGGCGAGCAAGTAGTAGGGTTATCACGAGAAGCGCCGCTACGAAGCACGCAGAGCTTCCGATTTGGAGTACGCCGCCAAGCACGACCTACGAATATGTGCTGACCCCATGCAGGAGCGCGAGCCGTATCAGGCTGTGCTGGCGCCAGTAGTCTTGACCACCGCTGCAATCCAAGGACGGGTAGTAGCGCATGAGCTGGCCGAAACGGTCGCCCAGATACCACGTGCTTGCTGCAGGGAGGAGGCCTATCTGGTGGTCACCGGACCGTCGTTCGGGACCCGCGAAAGCCGCTACGTCGATTGCGCCTACCAGCTGAAGGAGGCCGACGTGCTGGCGGGCGCGAGGTTCGGAGATTCGATTGCGCTCGGCGCCCTGGGGAACGGAATGGCATAGCGCTGTGCCCAACGAGAGCGAGTTCCAGCCGTCGGGCGGAAGCGGCGTCTATGAGATCCCGCTGGGCTCGATCACCAGCGTCGATACGCCAACCTGTTCGCGGCCGGTCGGACGGCTGACGGCGATCAGAAGGCGGGCGCCTCGCTCTGCGTCATGGGAACCGCTTTCGCCACTGGTCAGGCCTGCGGGGTCGCAGCGGGCAGAGTTCGCCCGCAGCGGGGAAGCCACGGTCCCGGAGGTTCAAAACGCGCTGCGCGAACAGGGCGCTCTGATCGATGTCGACGACCTGCCCGAGGCCGTCGACCTGCAGAAACACTGAAAGCTGGGTCAGGTTGACGGCGCGCCTTCGCTGGTCGTGGCCGCTTTGCCGCTATCGCGCCCCCTTCGCCGCTGCCTTGAGAAAGGCGGCCCGCGAGTTCCGGCAGCGGCTCGCCGCGGAGCGAGAACAGGTCCCGGGCGAGGAAAAAGCCCGTCAGCTGGAACCCGTCGGCGATTTCTTGCGCGCTCGGCTGCGCTTCAAGAGGCGCGCCCTCGCGCAAGAATGGCGGCAACGGCAGCAGACGATCGCGCCAGGGCGCCCCGGCCTCGGCGCTGACCGCCCGTCCGGACTTGGGCGAAACATAAATGAGGCGCTCGGTCGCGCCGGTTGCGGCGCAATGGCTGAGGTCGAGCCGAAACCCGCACTCGGCCAGGATCTGCGCTTCGAACCGGGCGATGAGCGTTGGCGCCAGCGCGCCGTCGTCGAGGGCGTCGGCGATGAGGCTCGCCGCGTCGTACAAAGCCTGGTGCGGATCGCGCTCGGGCAGGACGCGCATCAGCGCCGCGAGATAGTTGATTCCCGCGAGCGCCATCGCGCTTCCCATCAGCTTGCCCGCTCGGAGCAACACAGGCTCGACGGCGTAGGAGCCCAAATGTTCGTCGAGGCGGGCGCGCCAGACGAGGCCGATCGTATTGCCGGGTTGCAGCGTCGCGCGCAGCCGCGCCGACCGTCCGCCGCGCACGAGGCCGAGATGGCGGCCGTGCGCGCGGGTCATTGCTTCCAGGATCGTCGAAGCCTCGCCGTGCCGGCGGACGCCGATGATGAGGCCCTCGTCGCGCCATTCCATGGGCGAGCCGCCTTCTTTACCGAGCGCGAAGATGCGCCGGCGGCGCCACGCGCGCGAGCTTCAAGGCGATGATGAGCGCAAGCCCGGACAATGCGCCGACAAACGCGGCTTCTCCGGGCCACGCGGCGAGCGAGAACACCCAGCCGCCGATCGAGCCGGCAAGGCTCGAGCCTGCGTAGTAGAAAAACAGATAGAGCGCGCTGGCCTGCGCCTTCCCGGTCTCGGCCCTCAAGCCCACCCAGCTCGAAGCAATCGAATGGCCGCCAAAGAACCCGACTGTGACTATGCCGACGCCGAGAATCGTGAGCCGCAGGCTATCGGGCAAGGTGAAAAGAACGCCGATCGGCATAAGCGCGATGGCGAAGCCGACGACGCGGCGCCGGCCATAGCGGCCGGCGAGTTCGCCGATCACCGTCGAACTGACCGTGCCGACGAGATAGATGCAATACACGAAGCCGATCGCCGACTGGCTCAGCAAAAAGGGCGCAGCCTCGAGTCGAAAGCCGATGTAATTGTAGGTGGCGACGAAGGCGCCCATCAGCAGGAAGCCTATAGCGAACAGATATCTGAGGCCGGGGTCGCTGAAATGCATGCGGATCGCAGGCAGCAACGCCGGACGCCCCGTCTTGAGCGGAAGCCGCCGCTCCCGTGGCAGGGCGAACACGAACGCCCCAACGCAGCCGAGCGAGACGAGCCCGACAATGGCGACGGCCCCACGCCAACCGCCGACTTCGGCGATCGCGGCGGTCGCCAAGCGTCCGCCCAAGCCGCCCAGCGTATTGCCGGCGATATAGAGGCCCATCGCGAGCCCAATCGCCGAACGGTCCATCTCCTCGACCAGATAGGCCATCGCGACCGCCGGAACGCCGGAGAGCGCAAGGCCGGTCAGCGCCCGGAGCGCGACAAACGTCGTCCAATCCGGCGCAAAGGAAGCGGCGAGCGTCGCCGCGCTAGCCGCGGTCAGCGAAGCGGTCATGATCGCCTTGCGTCCGAAGACGTCCGACAGCGTTCCGGCGAAGACCATGGCGACCGCCAATACGCCCGTCGCCGCAGACAGGGACAGGCTCGCCGCGGCGGGAGAAATCGAAAAGGCGCGCGTGAAACTGGGCATCAGCGGCTGAACGCAATAGAGCATCGCGAAGGTCGCGAAGCTGCCGAGAAACAGCCCGGCGTTCACGCGCCAGAACCGCGCGCCGCCGCGCGCAATCAACGGCGGATCGCCGGCGGATGCTTCGAATCTTGAGATCGTGGGGCTCGACGTCACGGGGCGCCAGCCTTTCCGCCGCCGCGACCGAAAGGCAAGTCATTTTCGAGCGAGCGCGGGCGCGCGGCCGCGCCGCCTTCACTCCTTGCCCATGACCTCCAGCACTTGTTCAAGCGGCGCCGAAGAAGGGCGAAACACGCCTGTATAAGGACTGCTGAGGTCGAGGATCATGTAGACCGAAGTTGAAACAGCGATGGCGCCGACCAAGACGGCGACGACCGACATCATATGGCCTTTGGACATCAGCCCGAAGCCGCAAAAGAGCGCCGTGGCCCATCCGACCACAATCAGTATGAGCGGATACGAAATGGGATTGGTCAACGCGAAGGACATCTGCAATCGCGCCTGACCGATCGCCTCGACGATGGAATTTGCAAGCGCAATCGCCTGCTTTTGGGCGTCGGTCGAGGGATTGAGGCTCGCCAGGTCTCCCTCCTCCTTCCGGAGGCCGCGCACGGCCGCGGCGAAGTTCTCCGCAATGAAATCCTTGTCGTTCTCGCGAGCCCCCCAAACATCGTCGATGGCCTGCCCGACCGCCGTTCGCAAGCGAGCGCGCTCGGGATTGGCGTCGGGTCCAAAATCGGCCAAAGCGAGATCGAGTTGCAGAACCTTGGCGGCGAGAGTTTGGATCGCGATGTTCTGCCCGGCATAGACGCCATAGGCCGTCCAGATCAGGAGGCCCATAGTCAGCGCCGATAGCAGCGTGAGAAGACCAACGACCGCGCCGATCATGTCGCGCGGGCCGCCGGTCGTAAATGCGTCGGGCAGGAGGCGCTGAAGGACAAGACCGATGACGCCGCCGCCAAAAATGGCGAGACCAACGGCAACCGCAAAACTTTCAGGTCTCATCGGCCCCCCAAGCCAAGCGCCTTTGGGCCAGTTATCGGCTGGCCGAGGGCAAGGCGATTGGATCAACGAAATCGGCGCGCGAAAGTCACGCATCTCAGGTCTTAAAGCGCCGCTCCTGTCCAACGCACGCCTCGATGAATTCGTCCATCTGCTCTGCGACCGCGCGGATATCGAACAGCTGCTCGACGCGCTTGCGTCCCCCGCGCGCGAGTTCCGCGCGCCGCTCAGGCGCATCCAGCAATTGGCCGAGCGCCGCCGCAAGCCCATCGGCGTCGCCCGGGTCGGCGGTCACCGCGCAAGGGCCGCAGATTTCCGCCAGGCCTCCTCGTCCTGAGGTGATCAGCGCGGCGCCGCTCGCCATGGCTTCCAGCGCCGTTCGGCCGAACGGTTCGGGGCCAGTCGTCAGCACCATTCCGACCGCGGCGCTCTCCCACGCCGCCTTGACCTCGGAATAGGGAACGTTCGAATCGACCCGGATCCGGCCATTGAAACCTTCGGCTGCATTGCGAAGCGCCTGAACGGTCTCAGGCTCCCGGTCTGCGGCGACAGGGTCGGACACCATGAAGCGGGCGCTCCATTCGGGCCTCGAAGGCAGAACCCGCGCGATCGCCGCCATCGCCTCGAGATGGCCCTTGCCCCTCAGCGCGCGCCCGACGCAGAGGATCGACCGGTCTTTGGGTTTTGCCGCTGACCAGGCTTGCATGTCGAGCCCGTTCGGCACGGCGCGGTGGTTCGCGCTTAAGCCAGGAAAATCCTCGCGGAACCGGCTCAAGGCGTATTCGCTGACAAAGGCGAAGCCAGACAGCAAACGGAGCTCCTGGCCGCGGAAGGCTCGGTCGAACGCGCTCGAGGGCGCTCTCACGTAGGCGTGGGTATGCAAAATTGCCCGCGCTCCGGAGATCAGCGCGATGAACGCCGCCGAGGGAAGGTGATTTTCGACTATCGCGAGATCGACGCCGCGACGCCGCAGAAGCCTGCCGACGCTCAAGGCCTTTCCGGCATTGCCGCTGATCGGCGCGTCCGGAATTGTCGCGATCTCGACGCCTTCGAACGGCTGGTCGACCGGCGGGCAGACGACCAGCGTCGTGCGCGCGTACCGGCTATGCGCAATCAAGTCGCGAACGCAGAGTTCGACCGAAGCGGCGAGCCGCGGCCCGAAATGCGCATTGCGCAGCATGACATAGGCAATTTTCGGCTCGCGCGCCATCATCCCATTCTGAAACTCAGGGCGCGCGGCGCGCCGCCCGCGCGCGTCCTTACACGGAAGGGTGAGGCGGGACAATCAAGCAAAACGATCATTGCCGCCGGTGGCGAATTTTGCTTGAAGGGGCGGCCGGACAAATGTCAATCAACACAAACGCCCATGCGGAAGCTTGGGCGAAGAGCGCGCCCGAACCGATGGTCTCACCTGCTGGCGATCCGAAGCCGCTTACCCATATCGGCGCTGACGGCGAAGCGCGGATGGTCGATGTGACGGACAAGGCCGCGACCGACCGGGTCGCGATCGCCGAGGGACGGGTGCGCATGGCTCAATCGACGCTGGCCACGATCCTCGCTGGCGACGCCAAGAAGGGCGACGTCATCGGCGCGGCGCGGATCGCCGGGATCATGGCGGCGAAGAAGACCGCCGACCTCATTCCGCTCTGCCATCCCGTGAGCTTGAGTAAGGTTTCGATCGACATTGAGCCGGACGAGGCGCTGCCCGGCCTCATCGTGCGGGCGCAGGCGCGATGCGTCGGCCCGACCGGCGTCGAGATGGAGGCGCTGACCGCCGTCTCCGTCGCCTGCCTCACCATTTACGACATGGCCAAGGCGGTCGACCGTGGCATGAGCATCGAAGCTTTGCGGCTAATCGAGAAACGGGGCGGCAAATCGGGCCGCTGGTCGGCCTCGAAAGAGGCGGAGGAAACGCGCGGATGAGCGGAATGATTACGGTCGAGGAGGCGCTGGCGCGCGTGCTCGCCTCCGCCAGCGCGCCGCTCAGGCAAGAAAAGGTCGCCCTCGAAACGGCTTACGGCCGTGTGCTGGCGCGCGATCTCAAGGCTTTGCGAACCCAGCCGCCGTTTCCCAATTCCGCCATGGATGGCTATGCCGTGCGCGCGGCCGATACGGCCCCGGCGCCCGCGACCCTGACGGTGGTCGGCGAATCCGCCGCAGGCCGCGCCTACCAGGGCGCCGTCGGTCCGGGCGAGGCCGTGCGCATCTTCACCGGCGCGCCGATGCCCGACGGCGCCGACACGGTCGTCATCCAGGAGGACGTCCAGCGCGAGGATAAGCGCATCCGGCTTTCGAGCGCGGCGCAGCCCGGCGACAATCTGCGTCAGGCCGGGATGGATTTTCGCGAAGGCGAATCCCTTATCGCGGCCGGCCGCCGGCTTAGCCCCCGAGATGTCGCGCTGGCGGCGGCGGCGAACCACACTTCGCTCGGGGTCCGCCGCCGCGCCCGAGTCGCCATTCTGGCGACTGGAGATGAACTGGTCCCGCCCGGTAAGCCGCTGGGCCCGGCGCAAATCGTCGCCTCCAACAATTTCGCCGTCGCCGGGGTCGTCGAGGCCTACGGAGGCGTCGCGATTGATATCGGCATCGCCGTCGATGAGCTCGGCGCGATGACAGCGGCCTTCACCCGTGCGCGCGACGCCAAGGCTGATGTGCTGGTGACGCTCGGGGGCGCGTCGGTCGGCGACTACGACCTGGTGCAGCAAGCGCTGGTTTCGGCCGGAATGGAGCTTGGCTTCTGGCGCATCGCCATGCGCCCCGGCAAGCCGCTGATGCATGGGCGGCTCGGCGCCATGCTCATCCTCGGCCTGCCTGGCAATCCCACATCGTCGATGATTTGCTCGATCCTGTTCCTGCGCCCGCTGCTGCGCGCATTGCATGGCGAGTTGGAGCCGGGCGCCGATCCCAGCCAGCCCGCCCGCCTTGTCGTCGATCTCCCCGCCAACGGGGCGCGCCAGGACTATATGCGCGCGTCGCTCAGCCGCGGCGCCGACGGAATTCTCGCCGCGACGCCGGTCTCCGCGCAGGACTTGTCACTGGTGAGAATGATGGCGCGCGCCGACGGCCTCATCGTCCGCCCGCCCCACGCCGAGCCCGCGAAGGCCGGAGACCCGTGCCGCGTGATCCCGTTTCATGGGCTCGGCGTTTAGGGGTCATGTGTGGATGCCCCCGTCGATGCAAGAGGTTTTTTGACGGCGCCGGCGATGATCGGGTGCGGTCATGTGTCAGGCCTCGAAGTGCGGCTTTGCCACATGCCGCGGGCCGGTATGGAGATACGCAGACCAGGCGCAGATCAAAACCGCGAGCGGCTTAAGCTCGTTGACCCTAATTGCTTTTCCTGGCCTCGACTTGTCCGATCAGTTTGCCCTTACCGCTCCTCGACCTCCCTCATCGCCGACGCACCAGCGTGAGCGCCTGCCGATCAGGCCGGCGCCAGCGCTGATCCTCGATAGTCTTCGCCCCTGGTGAGCATCGCCCAGACCGAACGGGCCATCTTGTTGGCGAGCGCGATGGCCGCCACCAAGCGCGGCTTCCCGGCCAGCATTCGGGCCAGCCACGACCCTTTGGCCGCGCCCTTGCGGACCGCCCATCTGACTATGGTCATGGCGCCGATGATCAGAAGCCGGCGGATGTCGCGCTGGCCCATCTTTGACGTCCGCCCCAGCCGCGGCTTCCCGCCAGTCGTGTGTTGCCGCGGAACGAGACCGAGCCAGGCGGCGAAGTCGCGTCCTCGCCTGAAGGTCGCCATCGGCGGCGCAAAGGCCTCGATCGCCGCGGCGGTGATCGGTCCCATCCCCGGCATGCTCTGAAGACGCTTCGCCGTCTCATCGTCGTTGGAGGGTCGCCGCAATCTCTTGTCGAGCTCCGCAATCTCGGCATCAAGGCGGGCAATATGCTCGAGGTATCGCTGGCTTAAGCTCGCACACCAGCGGATGGAGCGAGCCCGTGTCTCGCATCGCGGTCGCCAGCGCTTTCACCTGGGCAAGCCCGTGAGCGGCGACAATCCCATGCTCCGCCAGATGACCGCGCAGCGCATTCACCAGCTGGGTTCGCTGCCGCACCAAGAGGTCGCGCGTCCGAAAGATCATGGATCGCGCTTGCTGCTCTTCCGTCTTCAACGCCACAAAGCGCATCGTTGGCCTTGAGGCCGCCTCGACGATCGCCTCGGCGTCGGCGGCGTCATTCTTCTGGCGGCGCACAAACGGCTTGACATAAATCGGTGGAACGAGCCGCACGTCGTGCCCGAGACCGCTGATCGCCCGTCCCCAATGGTGCGCCGTCGCGCACGCCTCCATCGCCACCGCGGCAGGCGGCTGCTTAGCCAGGAAGCCGAGCAACTGCGCCCGCGACACCTTCTTGCGCAATATCGGCCGGCCGTCCTTCGACGCCGCATGGACTTGGAACGTTCGCTTTGCCAAGTCGATCCCAATGATCGTAGCCTTCTCCATGGATGCCTTCTCCGCTGTGGCTGGTCATGCAACATCACCAGCGTGGCACACTTCGATGCCGTCGGGAGGGGGCATCCACCCCATCAAAACCCAGTCAGTCGGACCGGTTTCGAGCCAAATCGGTCCTCCGGCCAATGGATTGGCTCCGCTTCCATCGGCTAAACCACACGGCACCGAGCCGGGACGCTTGCGCGGGCCTTTTGTGCTAATCTAAGCGGCAGCAGAGGGGTGCGCCCTGAGCGAGACCCGGAAACTCGCCGCGATCTTGGCCGCTGACGTCGTCGGCTATTCGAGCCTCATGGGTGAGGACGAGGCCGGCACGGCTCGGGCGGCGCGTGAGCATCGCGAGGCTGCGACGCCGATCGTGCGGGACCTCGGCGGCCGGCTCGTCAAGACGACGGGCGACGGCGCGTTATGCCGGTCGCCGACCTCTTCGAGATGCAGGACGAGATCGTTTCCCGCCTCGCCAACGCGCTCGGACAGGAACTCGTGCGTGCCGAGGCGAGGCGCGCTGAGCGCAAGGCGAATCCCGATTTAATGGATCACTATTTCCTTGGACAGGCGATAGCTCATACAGGTCCAACCGTCGCCATTCTCGACAAGGCGCGTCTTCACTATGACCGCGCACTCGAGCTCGACCCGGATAACGTCGACGCGTTAGTAGCTCACGCATGGATCGATCTGGCCTTTGTCGGGAGTTGGTTGTCCGAGGACCGCCGCGAGCGGCTGCTCTTCGCCGAGGCCTACGTCGACAAAGCGCTCAAACTCAGGCCGGACTCCGCGACCGCACACTGCGCGTTGGGGGCATTGCGAACATACAGCAATCGCGCCGTCCGGGGCATCGCCGAATGCGAGCGTGCGTTGGCAATCGACCGGAATTTCGCTGCTGCCCATAGTTTTATCGGCATGGCGAAGGTCTGTGCCGGCCGCAACGAAGAGACCGAGGCGCACATCCTCGAAGCCTTGCGCATCAGCCGGCGCGACGAGCGCGCGTCGGGCTGGATGGACATCGCTGGGATAGCCAAGATCCACCTGGGCCGCGACGATGAAGCGCTCGCCAGGCTGAACCGGTCGATCGAGCTCAATCCGAATTCGCCGCTTGCCCGGTTTTGCCTCGCAGCCGTGCTGCCCCATCTCGATCGTGTCGAAGAAGCCCGCGAAGCGGCGCGTGCCTGCCTGGAACTCAACCCGAGCTTCACGATCGCACGATTCCGGTCCCAGACATCGAGCGACCATCCGATCTATCTCGCAGGGCGCGAGCGGATGTACGAAGGTCTGCGCAAGGCGGGGATGCCCGAGGAGTGAGTGCCGCACTACCGCGCGGCGTTGCCTTGAGCGACGTCTGCTCTCCGCCGAGGCCGTGTGAAAACTCGGTGAAATTTTGCAAACGATCGAGCAGAGCAAAACTTTTCGCGATTTTTTGGGTAACTCCCAAGCACCCCCCTTGAGTGGCGAGAGAATCAGGCTTGGAGCGCGCTCAAGGCGGCGGCCGATTCCTATTTGTTCGCTCTGCGATTTACTTTCGTTCTCGCGGGGGCCCGCTCTGAAGCCTTCGCGACTGCGAAAAAATAGGGGGTGCTTGGGAGTTACTTTTTTGGATTCTAAACGCTCTAAGGCCTCGCAAAAGCGAACGAAACAGGTCCGTCCGAAAACGCGCGGGAGTTTCCCCACAGGCTGCGCCCTAAGCGGTCGCCACCGCATCAGGCGATTGGGTTTTGACTTTCGAGCAGAGGGGATCCGATTGACGCGCCCCCATGGGAGAAGGCGGCGTCGCGCATGCGCACCTGGTATGAAAACAGAAAGGCAACGAACGATCTTGACAGATTTAGAAATATCGTCAATGATAGCGATGTTGTTAGGAGCTGATGAATTCAGGCTCTTTTCGAAGCGAGAGAGCGCATGCGACGAAACCGCGAAACTAAACGAGGGTCAACCCATTGAAAACAAACAATTCCGCGAAATGGCTTGATTTCGCACCTAATGATTTCAATGACTTGAGACCCCCATTGCGAAACGCTTGGTTTCGTTTGGCGAAACGATTCCTTTCGTTTTCCCTGTTTTTGGCCTCGCCGAGGCCCAAAACGAAAGCGCTCACGTCCTAATTCTCACGGCGCTCTCCGGCCCGAGGGTCGCCGCGTCTGCGGCTCAAGCGGCGTCTCAGAACGAGGTCTTTCGGACGAGACCTAAGAAGCGAAAAGTTGCGCAAAGGAGGTGTTAAGCCGCTGAAACAACTCGCGCGCGTAAACTTGTGCGCGGGCGCCAAGAAGCCCGCGTCGCGCCTTATCGACGCGGTCTCGTCGGCCAATGCTCCCGCAACACGCCAAACAGGAACGCCGTCGACAGGCCGAACAGCATCATGCCGTTCAGCGCTTCTATGGCGCCCATCAACCGCCAGTGCTCGGCCAGGAACACGTTGGCGTGGCCATAGCTCGTCATTGCGCTGAGCGAGTAGAGCGCAGCAGAGGGGAAGTCGGGCCGAGCGCCGAGCATGCAAAATCAGCGGCAGCTCGAGCACGACGTGGTCGCGAATCAGTCACCAGGCCGAAAGCGTGAACCAGCACCGTCAGTACAATGAGCGGCAGACCCCAAGCCCAGTTATTGGACCGAGCCTCGGTGGCGAAGCTGATCACAATCGCACGACCGGGCGCTTAGGAGGAACGGCCAGGCGGCGACGGCCTTCTCAAGACGTGAGCCGCAACCGGACCACGCCGCCGGCGTTCATCGATCAATACCAGCCGGGCGCATAGGGACCCCAAACGCCGCTCCAATCCATCGCGGCGTCCTGGTTCAGCATCGCCGTTGTCTCTTGCATTTGGGCGATGTTGTTGGCTGTGCGGATCTGCTGGTATTGTTGATAGGCGGCCTCGTTGCCGATGAACGCGCAATTGCAGCCCGCCGCGTCCGCATAGATATAGACGTTGCCATGTTTGCGCTGAGAAAAGACGATCGTGTTCTGCGGCAGCGCCTGAAGCTTTGCCATCTTCTGCGGCGTGTCCGCCTGGTGTTGCACGAAGCCGGCCGCCACCAGCTGCCCTTCCTTCTCCTGCGCGCCCATGGTCACGCAGCCGGCCAGAGCCGCCGACGCAGCGACAGTCGCCAAGATACCCCAAACTGTTTTCATCACCGCCAGCTCCTTCGATCGACAACCACAGAGGCGAGGACAAAGGTTTTGACGATTTTCGCAAGCCCCCCTCGGGGAGGACCTTCCCCCCTGCCCCGCTGCCTGTCAATCGAGCGTCCGGGTTCGGGACATATGAGATGACGAGTTGGGATGGAGGCATTGATTGCTTGGCGGCGCGCTATCTCACATCTGTCTGACCCCGGACAGCGTGTGGCGGGCGAAGCGGCGCCTGCTCAATGGGGCGGAATTGCCGACGTCTCCGCCGTCACGTCAGGCAGCATCGATTGGCTCCAGCCGCCGCCAAGCGCGACGACGAGATTGACTGCGTCGATCTGGAGCTGGCCTTGGGTCGACAGCAGAGCCTCTTCGGCGGCCAGCTGTTGCGTCTCGGCGGTGACGACGGCAGTGAAAGCCTGGGTGCCGGCCTGATATTCGTTAAGCGTGATCTGCGTCGCCTGCCGGGAGATGCGAACGTTTTCGACCTGCACCTTGACCTCGCGCGACAGAATCCGAATGCCGACGAGCGCGTCCTCGACCTGCTGGATCGCCGTCAGCACCGTCTGGCGATAGATCGCCACGTCCGCGTGATAGGTCTGCCGCGCCACCTCGACCTGGGCGGTGGTAAGGCCGCCGTTGAACAAAGGCTGGGCGAGCGACGCGCCAAACGACCAGACGGGATTGCTTGGACCGAACTCGGCGGCGAATGGATTGCCGGAATAGCCGATCAGGCCGTTGAGCGAGACAGCCGGGAAATAGCCGGCAAACTCGACCCCGATCTCGGCATTGGCCTGGCGCATGGTCTGCTCGGCGGCCGCGACATCCGGCCTCCGCTCCAGAAGCGAGGACGGCAGCCCAACCGGGACCGACGGAACACGAGTGGCCAAGCTACCGCGCGGAATTGACAGGCCCGCGGGCGCGCGGCCCATCAGGACTGCGATCGCATGTTCGCTCTGCGCGCGCGTCACGCCGGCGGCGATGAGCGCCGCCTGAGCGTTCAGGACCTGAGCCTGGGCGGTGATCACGTCGGACTTGGCAGCAGTCCCGGCATTATACTGGTTTTGAGTGATTGTCAGCGAATGTTTGAACTCGACGACGGTCTGTTCGAGTAGGTCCTCGAGCGAATTCCGCCTCTCTCAGCGTCACATAGGCGAGCGCAAGCAGTGATTGCTCGAAAAGCGTGGCGTTGGCGAGCGTGGCGGCGCTTGCTCCCGCGCCAGCCTGCTGCGACTCGACCTCGCGCCTGATTTGCCCCCAGATGTCGAGCGTCCATGACCCCGACGCCTCGGCGGTCAAAATCGTGCTGGAGGGCGATTCGTGCGCCGCCGAGCCGGTACCGTTGACGGTGGGAAAGAGCCCGGCGCGCGCCTCGTTGATGAGCGCCAGCGCCGCGCGATAATTCGCCTCGTCCGCCTTGACCGTCTGGTTGGACACCACGACGACCCGCATGAGCTGGTCAAGCTCTGGATCGTGAAAAACGGACCACCACGCGCCTTTGGGCTCGTCTGCTCGCGGCGTCGCGATCTTCCAGCCTTTCACCTCCTTGAACTGCGGCGACACGATCGCCGCCGGCCGCTCGAAGTTGGGACCGACCGGCATGCATCCGGAGACGGCAAGCGCGGCCATAAGCGGCGCCGCCCGCAGGACGGCCATAAGCCTCGGCGAACGCCCATTCACCGCTTGACCCGCTTTCGCGAGGCGCGCAGACCAGGACGCGCCGACGCGTTGGGGGTCGCCGATCCTTATCTTAGCAGCCGCGATGCGGGCTACGTAGTGACCGCGCAAGGCGATAGTGAAGCTCCCCTCCGGGCCGGCTTGCCGCGCCCCGGCCTGTTCTCGACCGTTCTTTAGGCGCCATCCGGTTCTGCAGCGCAAGTCCCCGGCGGGAACGATCACGAACACGTGTCGCCGCCCTTCGGGCGCCGGCGAAAGCCGAAACGCGCGGCGGCTTGCTGGTTGGACCTGGCGGCGATTGATTTAGCCGTGCTCGCGCGACCGATGGGCGCTCCACCACGCGAGCAGTCCAAGCGCGATCATTGGCCAAGCTGAATCGCCACCATTTCGAACCGCCCGCGACCCCGCGGCAAATGGCCCCAACCTACGGAGACGCAGAGAAGCGCGGCAATCGGGGTCATAGTAACCAAATAGGTGTCCACGGGAACACCCAAAAGGTTGGTCCAAGAAACCCCAACACTCGCCGCGATCGTTCTCTGCCAGATGGATAGCGAGGCGGCTTCAGCTTTCCTTCGGATGACCATACGAGCTGTGATCCGGGTCACAGACAGTCTAGCCCGGGTGTGTATACCCAAAATGGCTGCGCGCTTGACGTCCGCCGCTCGCGCGGAGCGATCGCCCGGTAAACGCCGGTCGCGCGGGGAGTGTCCCGCGCCCGATTACCCCCTGGGCGCGGGACCTTTCTGGGCCGGAGGACGCCCGAGCACGTTCACGCGCTGCGCCCAACTGCCGGCGCCGCTCGCCGCCGCCATTGACTTTGGTCCGGTTCGCGCTCGCCTCGGGCTGGCGCTCCGCTTCTGCGCGGCGGCGGTGCTCGGGGTCGCAATAGTTGTTGGATCGATCGTCGTTTGGGCGCTCTCCGCGCTCGCCATCGCGATCGTGGGCGACCAGCCGCCCAGCCGCTCTGAGGCGGCTTTCGTAAGACCGAGCGCCGAGGAACAATAACGACACCGGCCTGTTTTACGCTCCGACGGGCGCCATATCTCCGATGCACCCACCCTGGAAGGCGTCCGTCAGCCCCGCGTCCGGTCCCCTCCGGCGCGGGGCTTCTTATCTGGCGGTCCGAAGGGTTGCCTTCGGGTGTTACTTTCGCGCGGCCCGCAATATGCGTAGCGCTTTCGCGAATTGGCGGAGCGCGCCGGCTTCGTCATGAAGCCGTGGCGAGATGCTTCAAGCGGCCGGCTCTGATTGAACCGGCCCTGATTTAACCAGTGCTATCGAGCGGGCGGGCGGCGGCTTGCGATCCCCATCGCTCTCGACTTGCAGACCATCCGCGACCGCCCGCTCGGCGACGACTGCGACTCTCAATGAATCGGAATTTGTTGCGGTATGCGGGAGAACTCCGTCATCGACGTCCGGCGGACCGCCATTTGCCGGGAGACCGCGAAACTGATTAAGCCGCACCATTGCCGACGTTTCGAACTCCACGCCGCGAGTTCGAAACTTTCTCCATGAACGACGCCAGCGCCGCCTCGCTGCGGCGAGCGTAGAGCCCCATTGCCTTTGACAGCTCTTCCGCGGTGGCCGTGAGTTCGCCATGGAATGCGTCGCGGAGTTTGTTCAAATCGCTTACGTAGTTTTGAAATAAATCCTGCATCGGATTTTCCTCATCGCTTTTGCTGCCCTTCTGACAGCACAGCGCATTAGCGCGCGCTCCGAACTGAACTTACGCAAGGCGAGGCTATGAAAGCCCCAAGAGATTGTCAAAACTCTTTGGCTGACGACGACATTGCGGCTCAACGGCGGCGCGATGGATGACTCGCCGATCATAAGGCATAGGCCCATTGGCGCAATCCGATGGACATGATCCGCCAGGGCTGATTGATGAGCTTGTTCCAGGCGTCGCAACAGTGGTCGACGATGTCGTCGAAGGATTTGAAGATTCGGTTCGAGAGCCAGTTGTCGCGCATGAACTGCCAGACGTTTTCCTGCGGGCTCAGCTCCGGGCCTTTTGCCGGCAATGGGATGAGCGTGATGTTGGGCGGGACGGTCAGGCGGCCGGAGAGACGCCAGCCGGCCTGATCGGCGAGCAGCGCGGCGTGCGCGCCCGGTGCGATCTGGGTGGCGATTTCGGCCAGACGCAGGTTCATGGCTTCGGTGTCGCACCGGGGCATGACGAGGGCTGCGCCCTTGCCGTCCTTGGGGCAGATTGCGCCGAATATATAAGCGGAGGCGGTTCGCTGATCTCTGGGAGCGCTCGGACGCGTTCCGCGCTTGGCCCAACGGCGGGTGATCTTGTTCTTCTGGCCGATGCGCGCCCGCATCCTGAGCTTGTCGAGGGACGTCGTCGAACCAGACCTCTATGGCGTCGGGAGCGACGCCCTTCTCGCGGCTGATCTCTTCCAGGCGCTCGGGAAGACTTTTTTCAAGTCCTCAATTGCGCCTTCCGCCTGGGCGTGATGGCGAGGGCGAGCCGAGAGCTTGCGATAACCCGTCTTGCGCAGCACGCGGCTCAACGTCTGCTCGGAGACGACGACGCGGAATTCCTCGAAAATCCATTGGTGGAGATCGACCATCCGCCAGCGCACGACCCCGTGAATCGCCGGGATTGGGCCGCTCTCGATGATCGCGGCGAGCGCGGCGCGATGCGCCTCGTTCAACCGCGCAGGCTGCCCCGGCGCCTTGCGGTCGATCAGGCCGTCCGGGCCCTGCGCGTTGAACTTGACCACCCAGTCGCGAACGACCTACAGCCCGACGCCCCGATCTTCGCCGCCGCAGTGCGCGTGGCGCCGTCGTCAATCGCCGCAAGAGCCAGCAATCGGCGCGCTTGCGGCCCGGCCTTCGACCGTTTCGCCGCCGCCCGCAGCCCACCCGAGCCATAATCATCCCGAAGACCAATTGCTGCCGCCATGGCGAGCCTCCTGCAGTCCGCCCAGGTCGAACAAATCAGCCGATTCGGGAATCCCCTCCGTGAGTTTGCATCAGCGGGGACTGGTATTAGACGGCTCCCTGAGCCATTCCGAGGCGGTCGCCGCCAAATCGAGGCGAACAAGCTTCTCGACAACATTTTCCGAAGTCAGGAAATGAGTCTCGATGAACGAGCCGACGCTCTCGGCGATGCGATCCTTGTTGTTCGGGATGATCGCGGTGTACGGCAAAGGCAGACCCAGCGGATGCCGGAAGAGAGCGACGGCCGCGTACCAGTCCGCGATTGCTCCTGCTACGCCCGCCTCGGCGAACGCCCGCAGCCACTGGAACGCTGGAAAAGAGTGCTCCCAGAGCGAGCTCACGGCATAGGCTATCAGCATCGCAAGCAGGGCGGCCAAGGCCAGGCGCATGTGCTTCAGTCGCGCGAGCTTCTCATCCTCGCTCACGCGTCGCCCTCGTCGACCGCCCGCATATCGGCAGGCCCCTAAATTCGAGGAGCGTCGTTGGGTAAGTATCCCCCGGCAAAGCCGGGGGCTTTAGGATTTGAACCGCTCAAAGCGGTAGGAGGGTCGCTGACGCGGCCCTTGATGTTTGGAGCCGCCTAAAGGCGGCTTTTTCAGCGCCAGAGGTTCATTTGTTCGAGCCTCTGATCTTCCTTCTCTTGGTTGCGGATGTAAGCCCGGATGGCCTCCTCGTCACGGCCGACCGTATTGACGAAGAACCCCCGCGCCCAGAAGTGCTGCCCCACGAAGTTGCGCTTGCGCTCCCCATATACCCGGGCCAGGTGGATCGCGCTCTTGCCCTTGATGTACCCGACCACCTGCGACACTGCGTATTTCGGCGGAATCAACAACAGCATGTGCACGTGATCGGGCATCAGATGCCCTTCCTCGACCCTCGCTTCCTTCTGAAGCGCAAGCTTGCGCAAAACTTCGCCCAAGTGTCGTCGCAGCTCCAGATACAGCACCTTGCGCCGACATTCGGGAATGAACACCACATGATATTTGCAGGTCCATGTCGTGTGGCTTAGGCTCTCGTAGTCGTCCATCGGTCGAGTTCCTTTCGTGTGAGTGGCTGCTCACGTTGGAACTTCACCGGTGGACCGCCGGAAACGTCAAACCTCTACTGCCACCCCGGCAGAGCCGGGGGGTCTCCCGCTTACGCTAGACGAAAGCGCTGAGCCCGGTGATTGCCTTGCCGACGATGAGCGTGTTCATCTCACGCGTGCCTTCGTAGGAATAGATGGCTTCCGCGTCGGCGACAAAACGACCGACATGATTTTCGAGAAGAATACCGTTGCCGCCCAGCAGTTCGCGCGCATAGCCGACGGTCTCGCGACACTTGACCGTGGTATAGGCTTTGGCGAGCGACGCATGCTCGTCTTCCATCAGGCCCTGGTCTTGCAACTGAGCCAGCCGCACCATCATCGCCTGGCAGGCGGTGACATTGCCGAGCATGCGTACGAGCAGGTCCTGGACAAGTTGAAAGCCGCCAATCGGCTTGCCGAATTGCTTACGCTCGAGCGCGTAACGCAAGGCATGTTCATATGCGCCCATCGCGCAGCCGACCGCGAACCAGGCGACTCCCGTTCGCGTCATCCGCAGGACTTTGCCGCAGTCCTTGAACGAGTTGGCGTTTTGGAGTCGGTCTGCCTCAGGCACGCGGCAATCTTTCAGCGTGATGAGTTCGTTCTGCACAACCCGCAGCGCCATCTTGGTCTTGATCTTCTCGACCGAAAAGCCCGGATTCCCCTTTTCGACGACAAAGCCTTTGACCTGTCCGGAAGCTTCGTCGCGCGCCCAGATGACGTTGATATCGGAGAAGGTGGAATTTCCGATCCACTTCTTCTGCCCATTGAGGATCCATGTGTCGCCCTCGCGGCGACAGCTCGTCGTCATGCCGCCCGAGGCCGCGGAGCCGACCAAAGGTTCGGTGAGGCCGAATGAGCCGAGCATCTCCCATCGCATCATCGGCGGCAGCCAGCGCGCCTTCTGGGTCTCGTCGCCACATAAATAGATCGAGCCGGCCGAGAGGCCGGTGTGAACACCCCAGAAGGTCGCGATCGATGAATCAACTCGCGCCAATTCCATCGCCAGAACGCCGTTCAGGAGCCAGCTTCCGCCCGCCGATCCGTAGCCCTGATAACCGACGCCGGCGATGGAAACGTCGAGAGCCGCCAGCTTTGGGATAATCTCGTGCGGAAACTGGTCTCGTCCCCAATAGTCCTCGATGATTGGCGCGACTTCGGTCTCCATGAACTCGCGCAGGCGCTTCCCAACCGCGCGCTCTTTGGGATCGAGCAGATCAGCGATCCTGTAGAAGTCGCCGTTGATCGGGGGCGGAACGGACTCCTTCCCCCGCGCCGAAGAAGCCGCCGCTAGCGTCATCTCTTCTCTCCATCAGATCTGGGGTCCGCCTCTCGTCCGCGGGACCGGGCTGCGCGGCGAGCCGCATGGGCCGCCGGTGGCCAGGCGCCGCGCCCCGCATCGGAATTGCCGCCGGCAGGTCGGGCCTCCTGGCCCCGCGCGTCTACCCGGCCCGGCTTATGCTCTCGCGCAACTCGGCCAGGCTGTCGCGCAGCCTGTCGCGCAGAATCGCGGTCGCGTCGGTCGACGTCTTCTTCGTCAGCTCGGCGATGTCCTTGGTATTCTGCATCGTGATCTCGAACGCCTTCCGAGCATATTCGCTTTGTTTGGCGAGGATCTCCTGGGGGTTTCCTGATGGCTTGAAATCGCGGACCATCGCGGAGGTTTCGCGGAACGCCGTCTCGACGATCTCGCGTTGCTTTTCGGCGAGCGCTTTTGCGCCCTCGCCCGCCGCCTGCGCCGAGCGACCGAGCGCGTCAATATTTTTC
Source organism: uncultured Alphaproteobacteria bacterium (assembly GCA_963813555.1). Taxonomy (GTDB): domain Bacteria; phylum Pseudomonadota; class Alphaproteobacteria; order Rhizobiales; family Beijerinckiaceae; genus Roseiarcus. The sequence goes on from CAWEZX010000008.1 coordinate 404,605, forward strand.
AGATTCATGTCAACGAGTTTGTCAACGTCGACTTTGGGCAGGCCCAGGCGGGCGCCGAAGGCCTTCATCTGTTCGAGAATCGAGTCCGTCATCATCATTTCCTCCTTTGTGACACCGTTGATCGGCTTTCTACTCCGCCTCCTCAGGCGGCTTTGCGCGCCGTGATCAGCGCCAGGCACTCAGCGATCAGCGCCGGCTTGTCCGAACCCTCTATTTCCAAAGTGTTGTTCGTCTTGAGGACCACCCCGCCGCTCTTCCGCTCGACGTCGATCAACGCGACGCGCAGCCGAACGCGGGCGCCCGCCTTGACCGGCGCGAGGAAGCGAACCTTGTCCAATCCATAGTTGAATGCAGCGCCAGCGTCGGTCGGGACCACCCCAATCACCATCGACAGCGGCGCGACGAGCGCGAGCGTCAGGTAGCCGTGGGCAATCGGCGCTCCAAAAGGACTCTCCCGCTTTGCGCGTTCGACATCGACATGGATCCATTGTCGATCGCCACTGCACTCGGCGAATTGATTGATCCGGGACTGATCCACGGTCATCCAGCCCGAGACGCCGATCTCTTTGCCGACGTATTGCGAAACGTCTGAAAGGGCGAACTCGACCAAAATCATTCTCCTTCGGGTCTGCGCATTCCCGATTTTGTTATTCTTCGAGAAACCTTTCGACAATCGCCGCTGAACTCGACCGGACGGGTCACCATGAACAGATGGCCTTCGTCCAGAATCTCGAGCCGGGAATTTGGGATCATCCGCGCCATCAGCCTGCCGTTGGCCAACGGGACAATGGGATCATCCCGTCCAGCGAGGATCAGCGTCGGCTGTTTCAACGTCCAAAGCCACGGCAAGCTCGTCCACCCCGCCATTGCAAGGATCTGGTAGGCGTAGCCAGTTTGGTTTCCCCCCGACATGGCCTCCGCGAGCGCGTCGACGAGCTCTGGCTTATGTCGAAACCCGCCGCCGTAGATTTCCGGCGCAATGCGCCGCATGAACTCGCGGTCAAGGTAGCGGCGCGGCGTCGCCATCTTCCAAAGCACGCTTGGGCTACCGGGAACCATAATCGCGCCGGGCGAGGTTGCCGCAAGCACGAGCTTTCGACACATAGCGTAGTGTTGGTGCGCGAACTGCTGGGCGATGCCGCCGCCCCAGGAGACGCCGCCCACGTCCACGCGCCGGTGTCCCAACTGGTTCAGGAGCCGTTCGGCCAAACGTGCGATCGTCGATGGGCGATAAGGGCCGGAGGGCTTCGGCGATCCGCCAACTCCGGGGACATCGAAAATGATTGCCTCGGTTCGCTTCAAGGCGCGCATGAAGGGCTTCGCGAGCTCCAAACTCGCTCCGATGCCATTGAAAAACAGGAGCGGCGGACGGCCTTCCGGACCGCGCCTGATTGCAACGCGCAGGGATTGGGTCCCAACCTCGATCGCTCGCACCTCGAACTTATCCGAGTCTGCATCACCCTCGGTCATGGCCGCTCGTTCGAAGTTTTGCGAAACATCGCCTATTAGTCGAACACGTAAGTTCCGGGCGCCACAGTCGTTGCCGGATGACGTTTGCTCCCGAGGCTCGACGGCGCGGGGAGTTCAGCGCCCGAACGCTCAAAGAGCCAATCGCGCCAGTGCGGCCACCAGCTTCCGCTCCTCTTTTCGCCCGCGGCAAGAAAACGCTCGCCGTCGGGCGCCTTCGCGAGGCCGGCGACAAAGGAAGCCTTCGCATTCGTTGGTGGATTGAGGAGGCTCTGGAGATGGCCGCTGTTCGACAAAACGAATACCGTCTCATCTCCATAGATCTTGGCCGTTCGATAAACCGATTTCCATGGCGTGATATGATCTGTGACCCCCGCCACGACATAGGCGTCCAATTTGACTCGACCCATGTCGATCGGAGCGCCGTTCAGCGTCAGGCTGTTCGCGTTCACGAACGGGTTCGTAAAGAACATGTCGACATAGTCGTGATGCAGCCGCGCCGAAAGCGAGGTCGTGTCGGCGTTCCAGAACAGAATATCGAACGCGGGCGGCTGCTTGCCGAGCAGGTAGTTGTTGACCCAATAGTTCCAAATCAGATCGTTTGGCCGCATCCAAGCGAACATGCGGGCCAGGTCCTGGCCGTCGAGGACGCCGCGCAGTCGCGACGCTTGTTGGGCGGCGCGCATCGTCTCGGGCGTCACCAGCGACCCGAAAGCGCTATCGCTGGCGGTCGCAATGTCGAGGACGCAGACCGGAGAGACGATGTTCTTGATCTTGGCCTCGCCCTTGCTCGCGAGCCATCCTGCGTATGCGGCCGAAGTGATTCCGCCGGAGCAGGCCCCCATCATCGTGACATCGTCGGCGCCGGCGATCTCCCGAACGGCGTCAGTCCCTTCGTCAAGCGCCGCGACATAGGTGTCGAGACCCCACTCCCGTTCGCGAACGGTCGGGTTTCGCCAACTGACGCAGAACACCTGAATGCCGCTCTTCAGCAGATATTGAACAAGGCTCTTATCGGGGGACAAGTCGATGGAATAGAACTTGTTGATCTGAGGCGGCGTGATGATGAGCGGGCGGGCGCGAACCTCAGGCGTGTCCGGCTTGTACTGAATGACCTCCAGGAGCTCATTGCGGAAAACGACCGCGCCGGGCGTCGCGGCGATATTGACGCCGAGCTTGAAAGGCGACTTGTCGACCTGCGCCGGCAATCCGCCGTTCTCGGCAATGTCGGACAGGTAGTTCTTGAAGCCGCGCAAGAGGCTGTCGCCTCCGGTATCGAGGAACTGCCTCACTGCCGTCGGATTGCTGAACGGGTTGTTGGTCGGAGAGGCCGCGTCGATGAAGATGTTCGCGATCAGGTGGGCGCGGGCCTTGTCGACATCGCCGAGACTGGTCTTTTCGATGAACCCGTTGATCGCATCGCCCCAAGCGAGATAGGTCTGCAACAATGCCCGGTGGGGCGCGCTGCTCTTCCAAGTCGCATCAGCGAAGCGCTTGTCGCCGGGCGTCCGCGCGCGATCGGACCGGCCGGCGCCGATGGCGCCGAGCTCGCTCATGAACGAGAGCCATTGGCCTGCTGCCACGGTGGGTTCTTTGACAACCGCCTTCAGCAGGATCGAAGCGCTCTCCATCAAGTCCCTACCGCTCACGCCGACAAGCGGATTGAGCGCCAGCGTGTTGGCCGCCGCCTGCTCGGACAGCGAGTCCGACTGCACCTCTCCGCTTTCCGATCGCTCAGCCATTGTTCTCAAGCGCCTCCTGCCAGAGCCTCACGCGGCGTCGCCGTACTGCAGCCGGAGCGCCTTCTTGTCGAACTTGCCGACGCTCGTTTTGGCTAGCGCGTCAACGAACAGAATCTTCTGCGGCACGGCGAACTTCGAAATTATGCCCTTATCCGCGGCGGCCATCACATGCGCCTTGACGTCGTCCACGCTCACCGGGGGATCGCTCTTGCCGTCGGGCACGATCAGCGCGAGCGGTCGCTCGCCCCACCGGGCATCCTTGATACCGATGACCGCGCACTCGCTCACCCCTGTGCAATGCATGATGATGTCCTCAAGCTGAAGCGAGGAGACCCATTCGCCGCCAGTCTTGATCACATCCTTGATGCGATCCGTGACCCGCAGATAGCCGTCAGGAGTGATGACCCCAATATCGTTGGTATGGAGATAGCCGCCCGCCCAGAGCTGCTCGGACGCGTCGGGATTGCCGAAATAGCCGCTCGTCAGCCATGGCGCGCGGACGACGATCTCGCCCGCGGATTGGCCGTCGCGCGGCAGTCGGTTCATATCCGGATCCACGATCTGGAGTTCGACCAACGGGCAAGTCCGACCTGCCCTTGTGCGGATTTCCACCTCACCCTCGGGATCGCCAGTGAGGTCGCGCAACTCCAGATGGGCCACCGTCAACAGCGGCCCAGTTTCAGACATGCCGTACCCCGCAAAGACGTCGACGCCGAGCGCCATGGCCTGTTTCGCCAGCGCCTTCGGCAAGGCCGACCCGCCGATCACCATCTTCAACCCGGCAAGATCAAGGTTCGCTTTCGTCGCAGCATCGAGCAGCATTTGCAGGATGGTCGGGACGCCGTGCGTGAATGTGACGCCTTCGGTCTTGATCAGTTTGACGAGCAGCGCCGGATCGTAGCGGCCGGGATAGACCTGCTTGACGCCGGCGAGGGTCGCCGCCCATGGGAAGCCCCAGGCGTGAACGTGGAACATGGGAGTGATCGGCATATAGACGTCGTCGCGATCGAAGCCGCCGTGTTTCGCCGCGAGCCCGAACAAGGCGAGTTCGGCCATCGCGTGCAGGACAAGCTGGCGATGGCTGAAGTAGACGCCTTTTGGCAGGCCGGTCGTGCCTGTCGTGTAGAAAGTCGTCGCCTGCGCGTTCTCGTCGAAATCGGGGAAGGCGTAGTCCGGCGACGCCGACGCGAGGAGTTCCTCGTACTCGCCGGCGAACTGAAGCTGGCCGGCGACCGGCGCCGGACGGTCGCTGAGCGCGACGAGCTGCTTAACTTTCGACAGCTTCGGCAGGATCGATTGAACGAGATCGACAAACTCGTTGTTGACGAGGAGCGTCGACGACCCGGCATGATCGATCGTATAGGCGATTTGCTCCGGAGACAGGCGGACGTTGACCGTCTGCAGCACGGCTCCCATCATTGGGATAGCGAAAAACGCTTCGAGATATCGGTTGCTGTCCCAGTCCAGCACGCCGACAGTGTCGCCGGGGCGCACGCTGATCGCTGCGAGCGCGCTCGCGAGCCTTCCAATGCGGTCCCGAAGCTCGGCGTAAGTCAGGCGCTTGAGATCGCGGTAGACGATCTCCTGCTTCGGCGCCTGCATCAGCGGCGCGTGGAGCAATTGCTTGATCAGCAACGGATACTGGTACGCGGACGGCGTCACGGCGATCATCCGGCCGTTCATAGGCGTTCTCCCGACGCGCCAAGGCGCGCGTATCGGCTTAAAACCGTCGCTTAAGAGTTTCGCGTGCGGAACTGAGGGGGTCAAGGTCCAAAGTGGCCAAATCGAGGGTCTGAATTGGCCAGTGCTATCCTCTTGCCAGCGCCGATCGCCTGGATGCCGACGCTCCGGTCGTTGTCCTTGTGTGAGAGCACGTCAAACGACGACCTCGATAACACGTGGGCCATTCTGCTTCATTGCGCTCGCGAACTGGGCCGCGAATTCTTCAACTGACGTTGCTCGGCTCGCCTCGACGCCCATGCCGGAAGCAAGTTTGACCCAATCAAGTTCAGGATCGTGCAGATCGAGCATCGAAAAGACTTTGGGTCCTGGATCGCCAGCTCCGACGCGCGCGAGTTCGATATTGAGAATCGCATAAGAGCGGTTAGCGAAGATCAACGTCGTCACATCGAGCAATTCCCGCGCCTGCGTCCACAGCGCCTGCAGCGTGTACATCGCCGCTACCGTCGCCCTCGAGACAAACAATTTTCCTGTCGGGACAGGCGATCGCGGCGCCGGTGGCGACTGGAATGCCTTGTCCGATCGCGCCACCAGCCAGTGCAAGATGATCATGAGGCTCGATATTGGCCGCAAATTGATGAACGCCGCCGCCCGCCGTCGCGCCTTCGTCGGAAATGATGGCGCCGTTCGGCAGATAACGCGCGATGACCTGCCCGGCCGTGAGCGGATTGAGCGGTCCGTTCGGAATATCGGGTTTCATGGCGACGCCGACATGCAGCGGTTGTTTCGGCGCCCTGACCGCGTCGGCGAGGGCTTCCAACGCGAGTGCGCCATCCTCGTTAGGGTGGGCGAGATAATGAATTTTGCAATCCTCAGGGGTACACCAGGACGGCTTGTTCGGATAGGCGAAGAAGCTCACCGGAGGGCTTGCGCCGACCAAGATCAGTTGCTCGGTCCCTTTCATGAATTCGACGATCTGCTCGGCGAAATAGGGAATCCGCTCCACCTCGACACGCCCGGCGCCGCGCTGGCAACGCGGGGCGAACGTGTCGCACGCGATCCGAGCGCCGGTCGCCGCCGCGATACGGCCGGCGGCGTTGAGTCCGCGTTCCTTGAGCGCGACTCCACGGATCAGGATCATCGTTTTCCTGCCCGATCTCAGCGCACTGGCGACTTGGTCAATCGCCTCGGCGGCCACGATCACCGCCGTTGGTTTCGGTAAGGCGGGCGCAGGGCGGTCGGCCTCCAGCCACGCCGTGTCGGCAGGCAGGATCAACGTCGCGATCTGTCCCGGATATTGCAGCGCCGCCTGCACGGCGCGCGCCCCGTCTGTGGCGACAGTCCGGGCGCTCGCCGACGAATACAGCCAACCGGAGACCGGCCGGGCAAAACCATGAACGTCCGACGCCAGCGGGGCGTCGTACTGTGCGTGGTACGTCGCGTGATCACCGACGATATTGACGACCGGTGTCCCCGCGCGGCGGGCGTTGTGAAGATTGGCGAGGCCGTTCGCCAGCCCCGGTCCCAGATGCAGCAAGGTAGCGGCGGGCTTCTCCGCCATGCGGCCGTAACCATCGGCCATCCCGGTCACCCCACCTTCGAAGAGACCAAGCACGGCCCGCATGCCTTCGACTCTGTCGAGGGCCGCCACAAAATGCATTTCCGATGTGCCGGGATTGCCGAAGCAGACATCGACGCCCGATCCGACAAGCGTTCGCAAAAGGCTTTCTGCGCCGTTCATCCCGGTTCCTTGTCAGTGCTGTTTAGCCGCTAGGCTCGACGCTGATTCACCTACGGGTTCCTTGGCGCGTTGGGGTTCGATGTGAAGCAAAACTCAACGCCGCAAATTGACTAACGTCCGCGCTATGGATTTAGCACACCGGTAAGCAACTATAGACGGAAACGCCGCGGGCGCGCTCGAGCGCACTCGGGTTGCTATAACGGCCGGACGGCGTCACGGCGATCATCCGGCCGTTCATAGGCCTTGAACCGAAGCGCCAAGGCGCGTGGATCGCTCAAATTTGCTGCTTGGGAGTTTGCGTGCAGAACTGAGGGCGTCAAGGTTCAAAGCGGCCAAGTCGAGGGTCTGAATTGGCCAAATGTGGTCGGCCCGCTAGCTCCTCGTGCTCTCGGAGAGGCTATCACGAGATCCATTCGCTTCCCGCCGAAAATCGTTAGGCGCTTTCTCAGTCCAACGCCGAAACGCGTGCCGGAAGTTCGCCGCGTCGCTGAACCCGAGCGCGAACGCGATGTCTTCGTTCGTCATCTCGGTGCCTTTCAAATATCGCAACGCGAGATAAGCCCTGAGTTCGTCCGATAATCGCCGAAACGTGGTGTTTTGCAGTCGCAGTTGACGCCGCAGCGTGCGTGGCGGCGTCTTAAGGTGTTTGGCGACGTCGTCGAACGTCGGTCGATTCGCCAGGTCCCGCAACAGGACCTTGCGAAGCTTTCCGGCCACACCGGTGCGCAAAGCCAGATCTTCAAGAAGGTCGTCACAAAGCGCGACGATCGCTGGGCCGCGACAGCGTCAAGGACGACTTGAATGCCATTGCAGAAGTGCGCCGAGCAGTCGGCGACGACATCATCCTGATGAGCGACTTCAACCAAGGCCTATCGTTCAACGGTGCGTTGGGCCGGCTACATCAGCTCGACGATCAAGGGCTGGAATGGTTCGAAGAGCCCATCGTGTTCGATGACTTCGCGGGTTCTGCGCGGCTCGCGAATGAGCTGAAGACCCCATTGCAGATTGTCGAAAACATCTATGGCCCGCGGCATTTCCTCCAGGCGGGCGCGGCGGATCGCTACATGCCCGACTTGGAACGGATCGGGGGCGTCACGGGCTGGCTGCGATCCGCGGCGATCGCAGGCGCTGCGGGCCTATCCATCTCGACGCATCTTTATCCGGAATTCTCTGCCCATCTGATGCGCGCCACGGAAACCGCGGACTGGCTGGAATGGCGGGATTGGGGTGTTCCGTTCCTGGCGGAGCCGTTCGAGATCCGCGACAGCGCGATTCATATCCCAGACCGGCCAAGCGCAGGCATCACATGGGACGAGGCCGCCCTGAAAAGGTTCGCGATCTAGAGGTAAGTATCCCCCGGCAAAGCCGGGGGCTTTAGGATTTGAACCGCTCAAAGCGGTAGGAGGGTCGCTGACGCGGCCCTTGATGTTTGGAGCCGCCTAAAGGCGGCTTTTTCAGCGCCAGAGGTTCATTTGTTCGAGCCTCTGATCTTCCTTCTCTTGGTTGCGGATGTAAGCCCGGATGGCCTCCTCGTCACGGCCGACCGTATTGACGAAGAACCCCCGCGCCCAGAAGTGCTGCCCCACGAAGTTGCGCTTGCGCTCCCCATATACCCGGGCCAGGTGGATCGCGCTCTTGCCCTTGATGTACCCGACCACCTGCGACACTGCGTATTTCGGCGGAATCGACAACGCATGTGCACGTGATCGGGCATCAGATGCCCTTCCTCGACCCTCGCTTCCTTCTGAAGCGCAAGCTTGCGCAAAACTTCGCCCAAGTGTCGTCGCAGCTCCAGATACAGCACCTTGCGCCGACATTTGGGAATGAACACCACATGATATTTGCAGGTCCATGTCGTGTGGCTTAGGCTCTCGTAGTCGTCCATCGGTGGAGTTCCTTTCGTGTGAGTGGCTGCTCACGTTGGAACTTCACCGGTGGACCGCCGGAAACGTCAAACCTCTACTGCCACCCCGGCAGAGCCGGGGGGTCTCCCGCTTACGCTAGCGCCTGTCCAAAATTTTTTGGTCGGATTCGGATTGCGTGGGCGATGGGCGGGTCGTTTGCGCCGCCATTTCGGTTGGCGCGGCGGTTGCGGTGAGTGATTGAGCTGCGAAGAGCCGAAAATCGGAATGAGGGGTCGATCCGGAGATCAGCCGGATTGGCAAGGCCTCGGCGGACGGAGAGAGTCAGGTGGGCATGAGGCGGGCGAAGAGGGCGAGGTTGTAAGCGACAACCGAGGACCAGACGTATGCCGTGAAGTGGTTGAGCCCGCGCCAGACGCAGCGCGCCAGGCCATAGGCGCGCTTCAAACACGAGATGTCCGATTCGATGCCGGCTCGGAAGTTGCGCAGCTTGCGGTAGACCCAGTCGCTCTTGACCATGTCCTTGATGCGCAGGCCGGCCTTCTTGTGGAAGGCCACGTCGCGGACGCCGAGGGCCTTCGCCTGGCTGAGATTGTCGCGGCTGGCGAAACCGCCGTCGGCGGCGGCCTGTCTGGGCGCCTCGCCGTAGAAGGCGACGTGGCGCTTCAGCATAGGCAAGAACCGTTCGCTATCCGCCGGATTGCCGGCCTCGATCACCAGATCGAGGATCAAGCCGCTGCGGCCGGTGATCAGGTTGAGCTTGTGACCGTATTGAACCTCGCGCCCGCCTTTGACGATGATGTCGGCGTGCGGCTCGAACAGGCTGACGATCTTCTCGTTGGCGGCGACCGTCTCGCCGCCAAGAACGCGACGCTCGGTCTGGGCGATGATCCGCTCGATCAGCGGACGATAGTGACGGAACTCGGCTTGCCACGGCGCCCCCGTCACCGGGTCCGGCGTCTGCGACAACTGCGCCGCGGCCTGATCGACATAGGCCAAGGTCGCGCGGGTCAGCTTAATCAGCTCACGGTAATGCTGGACCCGGCTCGGTCGAACGCGGGCGTACTCGATCGTGCGCGCCCGCCTTTTCGCCGCGCGCCGATGATCGCGCCATACGAGACGGTCTCCGATCAGGGCATCGGCCGTCCTCAACAGCCGCGCCATCACGCGCACCGCATCCCAGAGAAGACTGCTGTCGCTCGGGTCATGCAGCAGCGCAGCGGTGACCGTGCTGTCCAGCCGGACGACCTTGCCGGTTTCGACTTTCGCCTGACGCGCGCTGGCCAGCAGGATGCGATTGATCGCTTCCCACGTCTCGGCCCGGATGGCGCTGGTCGTCTTCTGCAGCACCGACTTCTTCGGCGTCCACGACAGCGGCAGCCGGGCGAAGGCGCGAAACGAGGCGGAGTCTTCAAGGTGAAACGCCAGCTCCTCATAGCTCAGCTGGCGATGTTGCTTGAGAAGCCCGCAGCGCAAGACCGACTCGGCCGGCAGACCCTGTCGCCCGGTCTCCTTAACGTCATGCCGGCGCAGATCCTCCGCCACCAGCCCGATGAGCTCACGATGCTCGTCCAGCCACTGCGACATCGCCTTCAGCTCGCGGCCGATCTCGTGATCGGCGAAGAGATCGAATATGCTGGCCTGGACGGTGCGTTGCTGACGCATTGTCGGGCTCCGGCGGTGGCGGTTTCGCCTTTGGAATCAGTGGCTTGATCCCAAAGCTTATCCGAAACCGCCGCGCCAAGCACTCGCCAAAACAGCGATTCCTTAAATAATTTCAACGGATTGCCGTTTATGGGCGGACACTAGTCTAGGCTTGCGACCAGCAATCCCCAAAGCCGTCGAAAGCGGGAGGCTCTAGGGCGTGTCCTCATTTAAGCCAAGCGAGGGCACAGGCGAGATGGATAGCTGCGAGGAAATTCCGCGCGGTCTTCTCGTATCGGGTGGCGATGGCTCGGAATTGTTTGAGAGCATTGAAGAAACGCTCGACGAGGTTACGTTCGGCCTAGCAGGCTGTTGAAAAACTCATTTCCGCCGCAGTTCGATTCTGTTTCGGACTCCCTTGGATTCCGTTGTGTTCCCGGTTTCGACCGTGCGCGGCGGACTTTTTCAACAGCCTGCTAGAGGCTGAAGTTGCATCGGCGGGGGGATTTGCGGTTGACCTTGGGCGGGATCACGGGTTCGATGCGGCGCACGGTCAGAGCATCGATGAAGCCGTCGGCGTCATAGCCCTTGTCGGCGATGAGGGCCTGCGGTTCGACTTCGGCCAGCAGCGCGACGGCCTGGGCGATGGCGTGGACTTGTCCGCCGGTCAGGCAGATCGCCAGCGGATTGCCGAGCGCATCAACGATCGCGTGGATCTTGGTCGTCAATCCGCCCCGCGATCGCCCGATCGCTTCTTCGCCGCCGTTTTTTTGGGCGCGCCCGCGCTATGCTGATGCGCGCGCACGATCGTGGCGTCGATCATCGCGTATTCGTTGTCCGGCTGGTCCGCCAAGGCTTTGAAGAGATTCTCCCAAACCCCTTTCTTCGCCCACCGCGAAAACCGGGTATGGACGTTCTTCCATCCTCCGAACCGTTCGGGAAGATCACGCCACGGCGCACCGCAGCGAAACTTCCAGATCACCGCCTCGACAAAAAGCCGATCGCCCAGTTCGCTGTTGCGTCCGACACTGCCCGAGCGACCGGGGAGCAGCCCCTCAATCCGCGCGAACTGATCATCGCGCAAAGCATAACCGCCGCATCGAAAGCCTCCAAAATCGAAGCCTCCCCATGAATCACGCTTTCAATGATTCGCGAATCCCTTGGCCATCCCTATTTGAGGACACGCCCTAGCACTACTTTGGCAGATTCATTCGAGCGCTCTACGGAGGGTTCGCTTGCAGTGGGGGCATCGATAGGGCGGCGCGCGGGCGAGGCTTGCGATCACGGCTCGCCGGATTGCTGGCAACGTCGGCTGCGGCGGCCCCCGTAGGATTCTTTCTTCCCCGCTCGCTTCGGCGAGGCGGCGGGTTTGCAGATAGGCGTAAGCGATCATCGTCATCAACCCATGACGATGGAGGCCATGCCAGGAGCGGCCTTCGAAGTGGTCGAGGCCCAGTTCTTCCTTGAGCTGCTGATGGGCCTGTTCGCAGACCCATCGCGCCTTGATCGCGGCGGCGAGCGTCTTGATGTTGGCGTCAGCGGGCAGATTCGAAAGGTAGTATTTGCGCTCGCCAGAGGCGCGTCGCTCGCCAACCAGCCACGCCTCTTCGCCGGGCATGTGCTGCGCGCCCTTGTCGTGGATGCGCTGCTCCGGACCATCGGCGATCCGTACGCGAACGGCGGCGAAGGAAGCCGCCAAGGGTCCTTTGGTTCCCTTGCGCCAACTGACGAGCCGCCACTTCGCCCTGGCGAGCACGTCTTCCGCCGGCGCCGAGAGCTGATCGGGGATAGGACGCTTGCGCGGGCGCCCGCGTCCGGCGATCGGAAATGTGAGCTTGACGTCGCTTGGATAGACCTTCTGCTGTTTCGGGATCCCGACCGCCCACTTCAGGCCCCGCGCATCCAGCCCCTGACGGAACGGCGCGGACAGACCATATCCTGCGTCAGCCAGAACCATCGCGAAGCGCACGCCCGCGGCCCGGACGCGGTCGATCTCGGCGAGCGCGATCTCCGGCTTCGTGCGCGCGACGCGACGGTCCTCGGGCACGCGGGTCTTCGTCATCCGCTCGGCGTCGCCGGTCCAGCTTTCCGGCAGGAACAGGCGCAGGCCGATCATCACCGGAACCTCGTCCCGCGCCAGCGTCAGCGACACCAGCGTCTGGCAATTGGCGGTCTTGCCGAGCGCCGAGGCGTATTGCGGCGCCACGCCGACCGACTTCGATCCTTTCTTCGGCAACGCGGTGTCGTCGACGACCAGCATCGCATTGGCTCCGCCAATCAGCTTGTCCGCCTGGACAGCGAGTTCCTCCTCCAGCGGAGCCTCGCCCCAGACCGCGCTCGAAATGAAGTGATGCAACTGGTCGTAGTCGCCCGGCGCCAGACGCGCCGCCATCGGCTCGACGCTCTTTCGGTCCCCTGGCCCGATTAGGCCTTCCACATAAAGCGGGAACATCCGTCTGCGCGCCTTATGCCCAAGCCGGGCAACAAACGGCGCAAGCCATCGCTCCAGATCTCCATTCCAGCCCGCCACGCCGTCGCCTCCGCAAAATCGCGAAGCCGACGATCGGGCGAAATTCCTTACAAACTCTCAATCTGCCAAAGTAGTGCTAGATGTCGACTGAGGAAAAGATGCAGACCGTGAGCGTGGCTAACTACATCGTCCAGCGCATTGCCGACGAGGGTGTCGCGCATTGCTTCGGTGTCGCTGGCGACTATTTGTTCCCGATGTGCAACGCAATCGAGCGCAACCCAATAGTCAAATGGATCGGTTGTGCAAACGTGCTCGGCTCTCATCAATCCGGACAACTGTGCAATCGAGATGGAGCGTGTGATCGTAGAGGCGCGACGCAACAATCAGCCCGCTTATATCGTCGTACCATCTGACTACGCCTTGGCGCCGGTCACGCCAGTTGAAGTGCGTCCTTTGACGCTCAGGTCGAACGAGGCCGCGCTAAAAAAGGCGGTCGCCGGCATCAACGAGCGGCTCAAGGGTGCGAAGTCTGTTGTTGCTTTGCCGGCCTTCACAATTGCGCGCCTTGGGCTGCAAAAGCGGTTGCGAGACGCCATCGAAGCGCTGGGTTGCCCGTTTGTGACCACATCGATGGAAAAATGCATCATCGGCGAGAGCCATCCGCAATTCGCAGGCCTTTATGCGGGCGCGGCGTCGGCACAAAACACGCGCGCGATCGTCGAAGGCGCCGATCTCGTGCTTGATCTCGGCGGCGTCAATCTCAACGATATCACTACTGCTTCGTATTCGGCGCAACTCGACCCGGCACGGTTCATCACCATTGGTCTCAATGACGTCCGGATCGGCGAGAAAGTGATAGGCGGCGTCCGCCTTGCCGACATGCTCATCGAACTCGGGAAGCTGAAACGAAACACCCCGCCGCGTCAAACTGTCGAAGACGCCCCGCCCATTGCCGGCAAGCCATCGGATAAGATCACGACGGATACGCTCTATCCACGTTACGCCGCCTTCATCCGGGGTGGAGATACGGTTGTTCTTGAAACGGGCATCATGCCCATGCCGCTTGCCGATGGAGTGCGGGTTGAAGCCCAGGTCTTGTGGGGATCGATCGGCTGGACGACGGCTGCGGCCTTTGGCGTTGCGCTCGCCGATCCGAGCCGACGCACTGTCTTGATCACCGGGGAAGGCTCCCACCAATTGACGGCCAACGAGATCGGCAACATGGGCAGGTTCGCCGCCAATATCATTGTCTTTGTCCTCAACAACGAGGGTTATCTCATCGAGCGAGCCTTGGAAGAAAATCCGGACTGGTCCTACAACGATCTGGCGCCCTGGCAATACGCGGAATTGCCGCGCGCGCTCGGATGCGCCGATTGGTTTACCGCTCGGGCAGCGACGCTAGGCGAACTCGACGCCGCCATGAACATCGCCCGTGACAGCAAATCGGGCGTCTATATAGAGGTCATTGGCGGACGATTGGACATGCCGCCCATCCTCGCATTCGCTCATGGCCGGCTGGAAAACATGTACGGCGCCGCGCCCTGACGCCGCCCAGCCCTTGAAGTGTCGGCCCCAAGTTTGTTGAGCTGCAGTCAAGGCTACATCGAGCGCTGTGCATTCCGTTTGGAAAATTGGGACCGCTCGATGTGGCGCCAACGTCAAAAGGCGCACCGTTCCACTTGCGGGTCGCCGCTTCCCAGGCCGCGTTCCCCGCGTTGGGAAGCTCACAACCTGCGGCGAAAAGCTTCGTGCGCAAAGATGTTGGTTTATCATCCAAACTTGGCGTCACGTCTGCCGCTCCTTTATTGGTGCCCTCGAGCGCTTCGTTCGCGCTGAAAGTCCGGCCACCCCAACCTCAACCAGCTTGAGCGCCGGCACGCCGATCAGCGGCGCAAGCTTCTGCTGGAGGGCGACGATTTGCTCGAGCTGGCGCCACACCGCCGAGGCCTTGGCAAAGGCCGGCCACTTCGTTTGCGCCTCCATGCGCGACGTCGCCGGCCGCAACGCCAAGAATGCCGCCGAGATCCGCTGGTGACGGCATCGACCTGTGTGCGGTCGAGCTCGACGTGCAATCCGAGCCCTCGACCAACGCCGCGGTCGAGAAGATCGTCGCCGAGAGCGGCCAGATTGACGTCGTGGTCCATAACGCCGGTCGGCCCGGCCGAGGCCTTCGCGTCCGAGCAGTTCGCCCAACAATGCGACGTCAACGTGCTGGGCACCCAACGGGTCAACCGCGCCGTGCTGCCGCACATGCGCGCCCGGAAGCAGGGCCTCGTGGTGTGGGTCTCCAGCAGCGGTCTCCAGCAGCAGCATTGCTGGCGGCACGCCGCCCGACCTGTCGCCGTATTTCGCCGCCAAGGCGACGATGGACGCGCTGGCGGTGCAGTACGCCCGCGAACTCGCGCGTTGGGGCATCGAGACCTCGATCGTGGTTCCTGGCGCCTTTACCAAGGGCACCAACCATTTCGCCAATTCGGGCCGGCCCGCAGATGAGGCGCGGGTCGCCGAGTACGAGGCCGGACCTTACAAGGGCTTCGCCGAAGAGGTTCTGAAGGCGTTCGCGGCGATCGTGCCCGATGACGCCGATGTCTCAGGGGTCGCCAACGCCAGCGTCGAGAACGTCGACATGCCCTTCGGCAAGCGCCCGTTCCGGGTCCACTACGAGGACGGCGCGAATGTCGGCTCCACAGTCACCGACCGGCTCCGCGCCGAAATGCTCCACAGGGTCGGCCTCTCCGAACTGCTCAAGCCGCGGATCATCCGCTGACTGCTATCAGCTGGCGCGATCACAATTGACTCGCGCTAACTCATACGATGCCTGCTTCACAGAAGGGGACATCGGCGGCGCCATTTACCGATGTCGCAAAACTCCCGCGCCAGCTGATCCCCTTGTTCACGCGAATGACGGCTTCGGGCGGACGCGAACCTCTCGGCAACTGAGTGGGTGGCCCCGCTGCATTGTGGACACGGAGATTGGGTGTTTCATGATGCCGCAAGCTGATCGTGTCGGGAGCGAATGTTCGCCCACGAAGTCTGGTCGAACCCACTGCCCTTCGACAGCGACGGTGACGTAATAGCCGGCTGCAATCCCGCGCGCGACAATGCGCGAACGATGGCGCCGAGGCCCAGAAATGCAATCCTGTCCATTGGTCGATCCTTTCGAAATTTGGGTGGGTGGGGTGGCGAGCCGGAAGCTTAAACCAAAGTAGATCGGCGCTATTCCAGAGGGAGACCTGCATACTCAACTCAAGGTAAACCACTCGCTCTTGAACTGATGACCCGACTGCCACGTCTTGATCGCTGCTTCGTCGTCGTATTTGGCGGAAAGAGGCTCTCTCAGCCTTCGGCTAACGTTTGGTTCTTGATACGGCGCGTGATCCTCGAAAAAAGCTGGATCGAGAGCGCAAAGTCTGGATCAATGGGTTGCGAAGGGAGTGAGGCCAGTCAGCGCGCCAACCATTGTGCTGAAGGCATGCACAACAGGATTGGGATGGGGATGGGGCTGCTGCGCCGCCACGGGTTGCTCTGACGGGGCCGCCTGCGCCTCGGCCGGGGCTTGCGCGGCCTTGAGCGTCTTTGCTCCCTTCTTGGTTTTCACAGATGCCCCACGCCGAGGTGGCTCGCTCCTCGTCTCCGCGGCAGCCCCGGGGCCGGCCACCACGTCGGCCTTGGCGACCACGACGTGCGCGGCAGATTTACTTGAAAGCTTGGTGGGCAAATCGAGTTTAGACGTCGACCGCTCCACAACCCCAGCCGCCTCGATCGCGGCCTTCGGTGCAGGCCTGACGGGCGGCAATGGCGCATCACTCGAGCGCACCGTCACGCCCGAGTCCGTAGCGGAGGGGGTTGGCATTGCAATCTGCGTCGAATCGGGCGGAAGCGAAACCGTGGGCACGGGCCTGGATGCAAGAGATTGCGACGCCATAGGCTGAGAGGCCGCGATCGGCGCCGCTACGGCCGGCGTATTGACCGACGCCGCGAGTGGCTTTTCGGCGGACGCATCGACCGTCGGTTGCGCCGCGCCGATTACTGTCGGCGCCAAGTCCGCCGACTGCGGCGGATTATTGAGCGAGACGTGAGCGTTCAGGTCGATTGGCTGCTCTTCGGGACTGACCACCTTGCCCTGGGCTGGCTGCGTGATGGCTCTCAGCGTCGCGCCGGCCTCGCTCGAAGTCGCGACGGTCAAATTGCTTCGGGGCTGCATTGTCGTCGGGCGCTGCGTCGTGGCTATGAAGGGCGGTGCGTTTGGCAGTCCAGGTTCGACTCGTTTGAGCCAGAAGATCGAGCCGATCACTGCGGCGCCGGCCAGGACGAGCGCCGAAACCTTAAATCTCCAGGCCACGGCACGTCGTCCCGTCGCCAAATCGGTTCCGTTCGGATCGTTCGAATATGAATTGTCGGATTCGGGGGCTCGCGGCGGCTCGACGTCGACGGCTCCCGTCTCACTCGGCTTGCTCGACAACTCCTCGAAACGGGCGCAGCGACGTCATGTCGAGTAGTTGCATCGGCTCCCTGTCCGTCCGGGCGGGCTCCGACACAATCTCGGCGGGCGGCGGCCGACGTTCCGGCGCGAACTCCGAAGATTCGACTAGTCGCACCAATTCAGCCAGAAGTTCCTCGGCGTTTGCTTGTTGGCTGCCGGGGGCGCGCAACCGGCACCCAACTCCATCAAGATTGCTTTCCTCGAAGCGCTTTTCGGACGTGCATTGCGTTCGGGCGCACCTCATGCACGCGGTAGGAGGCGAAACCAAGGCCGACCGCCCTCCGCAACGCCCGTCACCATAGCAAGGCGGCCGCCGCCGAACGGATACTGCACTCCGTGAAGTCTGCCGCGAACGATTCAACGTCGCGAATCGACGTTAAATGGTCATTCCGGGTTCTGTGAGTGCCGCCGACTCGTGATGCTCGCGTCCCGCGCCCATGACGCGCGAGTAGCGAGGAGGTGAGCAGCGGGGATCACCGCGAAGCGCTGACTCGCTGTTGAGTTCGAGAAGATTGCGTTTCGTCTCGGTCCAGAACGCATGTGGGGGCCGCGCCACCCCCCCGAGTTCCTATTTGTGGGCCTTGTTCTTCCGTCGACATCGGGCGAGAGCCGTTGAGATGTCACCGCTGCTTCAAATCTCGCTCGCGTTCGGCATCGCCGCCGAGGTCAGCACCTTTCCTCGCGTGAAAGAATCTTGGCGCGAATTTCCTTTTTTAGGACTTTTCCGACCTTCGAACGCGGCAGGTCGGGCCAGATGTCCACTTGCTTCGGCGCCTTGACGCTGCCGATACGGCCCTTGACGAAATGAATGAGCTCATCGACGTTCAGAGAGCGGCCGGCGTGGGCTTGAACGACGGCGGCGACTCTCTCACCCCACTTCGCGTCCGGTAGGCCAAAGACGGCGCTGTCCATCACGTCCGGGTGCTGCAGCAGCGCCTGTTCGACTTCGATCGAATAGACATTGAAGCCGCCGCTGATGATCATGTCCTTGGCCCGGTCGACGATGGTGAGAAAGTTTTCTTGGTCGAGATAGCCGATGTCGCCGGTGTGATGCCAGCCGAACCGGGTGACCTCGGCGGTCGCCTCGGGGTTCTTGTAATAGCCCTCCATCACGAGCGATCCGCGCACCACGATCTCGCCGCGATCCCCAGGCGGCAGAAGGCGCCCGTCGTCGCCCATCACCGCGAGCTGCGTTAATGGCGTCGGCCTTCCCGCCGAAGCCAGACGCTGACGCGCGATGGTTCCGTCGGGATTGAAGTGATCGCGCGGGGCCATGGTCGAGATCATCATCGGCGCCTCGGTCTGGCCGAACAATTGCGCCATCACGGGCCCGATCTTCTCGATCGCCTCTTCCAGCCGTGTGACGGATATCGGCGCCGCGCCGTACCAGAAGCATTGCAGCGAGCTTCGGTCGGTTGCGGCGAGCTTCGGATTCTCGAGGAGCATATAGATCAGGGTTGGCGGCAGGAACGTGTGGGTGACGCGGCGGCGCTCGATCAGGTCGAGAAACTCGGTGAGATCCGCTTTCGGCATAATGACGATCCGGCCCCTGAGCGCCAGGATCGGAAAACACAAGACCCCGGCCGCGTGGGTGAGCGGCGCCAAGGCGAGATAGACCGGGCGGCCTTCGAACGGATAGCTCATCAGCGTGAGCGCGGACATCGTCTCCAGATTGCGCCCGGAAAGCATGACGCCTTTGGGTTGGCCGGTGGTGCCGCCCGTGCCCGCGATCATCGCGATGTCGTCCGCGGCCGCGATCTCGAACGGCTCATCGCCGACGCCATCGAGCCAATCATCCAGCGCCGGCGCGAAGGGCATCGGCTTGTCGAGGCAGACAAGGAGAGAAAGCTTGGGCAGGTCGGCGCGCATCTGCCCAACGAGCGGCGCGTAAGCGCTATGGAAGATCAGGCTCGTGCAGTCGAAAGCGTCGAGGATGAAGCGGTTTTCGGCCGCCTCATTGCGGGGATTGATCGGACACCAGACGGCGCCGGCGCGTGAGATGCCGAAGACGCAGGCAAAGGCGACGGGATCGTTGCTCGAGAGGATCGCCACTTTGTCGCCAGGCTTGACGCCGGCACGCTGAAGCGCGCGGGCGACGCGCCAGGTGACGCGTTGCACCTCGAGGTAGGACATATCCCTTTCGCCCATGGTCAGGCAGGGGGCGTCCTCCCCAAGCGCGGCGCCTTTGTCGAGATAGTCAATCAACCGCATCGCGCACTCCACACGTAGACCTCCAGGACGGCCAATGCGCCGTCCCAGCGCTGCATTCGCTCAGTGATACGCGGTGACCATCGGCTCCATGACGAGTCCGAAGCTCTTGAGGACGCCGAGCAGGTCACGATGTCCAAAGGCCTGGCAAGCCGAGGCAAAGCCCGCCTTCTTTGGCGGCGACTGCAGCAGGGAATAGGCGGCATGAGCCTGCAGAAGGCCGGTCTGCTTATAGTTGCTGACGCCGTGGATCACGCAATGCACGCGCGCCAGCGGGCCCGAGCCATAGACCGAGTTCGAGCGAAATGTTGACGCGCGGATTCTCGCGCGGCGGCATCCCGGCTTGAATCGAAGCCGCGATATTGGCGAGCGCGGCCTGCTGCTGGTCGGGAGCCAGCGGCTTGATCTGCTCCTCGAACATCTTTTGCGTCGCCACGAAGCCCTCCATGACTTCGCGCGCGAAGACCCCGCCCAGCGCCTTGCAATTGGCGACCCTCGGATCGTCCTTGAACCACACGGGGTGGGAGGTGCCGGCCCACGGCGTCACCAGCGCGTGGGCGTGCTGGCCAGGGACGTTGACGTCGAAATGGGTGTTTTGCGCCCATTCGACGAACTTATTCTGCTCCAGATAGTACCATCTGGCCTGCAGGATCGCGAAGATCGTCTGTGTGGAGGCGTAAGTGGGAAAACCCTTCCACAGCACGAGGATGTCGAGCGTGTCGACGCCCGGCGTCTCCAGGCAAATATTCGCGGCGATTTCGCCTGTTGTGTACATTTGCGCGATGCCGGGCGAGAGCAGCAGTCCTTTGGCTGCGAACTTCTGACCCCAGCGGGTTTTCGCGTCGAGCACCCAATCCTGTTCGCCCGTGGTGTCGGTGTAGTGGCATCCCGCGGCAAGGCACGCCTCGGCGACCTCAGGACCGTATTTGCTGAACGGGCCGACCATGTTGCTGACGACTTTGGCGCCGTCGAACAATCCGGCAAGGGCCTTGACGCTGTGTTCCACCTCGGCGACTTGGTAGTCGGCGGTTTCAATCCCTGGGATTTTGTCCATCACCGCCTGGGTCCGCGCACGATCGCGGCCGGCGGCGATGAACGGCACGTGCAACTCGCGCAAATATTCGCAGACGAGCCGGCCCGTGTAGCCGGACGCGCCATAGACGATAACGGGCTTTTTGTCGGTCATGATTTCGTTTCCTCCGCTTGTTCCTTCTTCGGCCTGCCCCTGGGCTCGCGCCTACATTCCCATGCCCCCATCGACCGGAAGCCCGGCGCCGGTGATGAATCGGGCCGCATCCGAAGCGAGGAACACGACGCCGTCCGCCATGTCCGCGACCTCGCCGAGCCGGGCGAGAGGGGTCAGCCCGATGACGCCGCCGATTGCGGCTTCCACGCTTGGGGCGAGCCCGGCGGCCACCATGTCGTTGGCCAGTTGTACGCCCATGTCGGTCGCAACGAGGCCCGGATAGAGGCAATTGACGCGGACGCCATAGCCGAGCTTGCCCGACTCCATCGCTCCGACCCGGGTCAGCCGGTCGACGCCCGACTTGGTCGCGGAATAGCCAGCGATCCCCGGAAACGCGATGGTCGCCGCCACGGAGGCGACGTTGACGACCGCGCCGCCTTTGCCGGCGAGCCCGTCCGGTTTCATGGTGCGGAACGCATGCTTCATGCCGAGGGCCGCGCCGACGACATTGACGTCCCACATGCGACGCAGATCCTTCGCTTCGACGTTGATGACCAGCGACGTGATTTCGACCCCTGCGTTGTTCACGAGGATGTCGAAGCCGCCCAATTGGGCGATCGTGGCCGAAACCGCTGCCTGCCAGCTCGCCTCGTCGGTGACGTCGAGGGTCACGAAGGCGGCCTTGGCGCCGCCGGCCGCGATCGCCTTGGCGGTTTCCCCGCCAACGTCAGTCAACACGTCGCCAATCATCACCGCGGCGCCGGCCTTGGAGAGGGCCGCCGCCATGCCCGCGCCGAGGCCGCGAGCGCCGCCAGTCACCAGCGCCTTTCGGCCGGCCAGGTCGAATTTGCTCATTGAACGATTCCTCCAGGATTAAATTATGCAACCGCGGCCGGGTCGCTCTTCGCGAAATGGTCGGCCGTCTTCGTCATGTCGGAGGAGCCGCGAGCGCCAATGGGTCGCCAATATCGCCAAGGCAGCGCAGCGAATTGATGCTGTCCCCATGGCTTCCTCCCTGTCGCAATCGGCCCTCTTGCGGGGCTTGCTCAGGGGATGAAATATTTTGACAAGTGTCAAGCTTTTCTTATACGGTCGTCAAAATAATTCATGGAGTTCGCCAACTTCCGCTCGTCATGCACTCGTCCACAGGGGGAACTCGTCCACAGGGGGAAGAGGATGCTGCGTTCGTGGCAATGAGCTCATAGGCAGCGATCCCGATCTCGTTTGATCGCCCCTGTCCCCGTGCTACCCGAAGGGATCTTGGTTAGGCCATTCACCGAAGGCCAGGTTGGTGGTGATGATCACCGAAGTGCTAGCTTGTCAACGTTTGTTGACCAGCGCAGAGTGGGCTTAGCAACGAACAACAGCTGCGAAGGGAGAGTCTCGGTCATGTCAACTTCATCTGAAGCGGCGACAGGGACGGGCCTTCGTCGCGACGCGGGCATCATCGGTCTGCTTTTTGCGAGCACAACCAGCATGATCGGCTCCGGCTGGTTGTTTGGCGCGCTTCATGCTTCGAAGATCGCCGGGCCGCTCAGCTTGTTGAGTTGGATCCTCGGCGCCATCATTATCATGCTCATAGCCCTCTGCTTTGCAGAGCTCGCCTCCCTGTTTCCCCGCGCAGGCGCGCTCGTTCATATGAGCCATGCGAGCCACGGCGAAGGCCTGGGGCGGGTCTGGGGCTGGATGCTGTTTCTCTCCTATGTCGCCGTGCCCTCCGTCGAAGCGGAAAGCATTGTGACCTACGCCAACAACCTTTACCCCCATCTCGTCGGCAACGAGGGCGTATTGACGGCGACCGGCTTCGTTGCCTGCGCAGTCTTGGTCGGTATCCTGGCGCTGCTGAATCTTCTGGCCATTCGTTGGCTTCTGGCCGTCAACAATACCGTTACCTGGTGGAAGATCGCGGTGCCGCTCTTGACGGCAATCATCCTCATCGTCGCCGGTGCTCATCAGGTTGGGCCGCTCTGGACCGGAGGCACAAGCGTCTGGACCGCCGCATCAAGCAGCTACGATCCCGACGGCGTCTTCATCGCCCTTCCTGCCGCGGGGATTGTGTTCAGCTTTCTCGGCTTTCGAACCGCGATCGACCTCGGTGGGGAAAGCGCCAATCCCGGCCGCAACATTCCGCTGGCGGTGATCGGCGCCGTGTTGCTTTCGGCGTTCGTCTACATCCTCCTGCAACTCGGCTTCCTGAACTCCGTGAAGCCAGAGGATATCGCCAAGGGTTGGGGGCAACTCAGCTTCCCCGGCGTGAAAGGGCCCTTCGCCGGCCTCGCCATGGTGCTCGGCTTCGGCTGGCTGGCGACCCTGCTCTACATCGATGCAGCCATCTCGCCGGCCGGCACCGGCCTGATCTATGTGACGGGTGGCTCACGAATCCTTTTCGCCAACGGCGAAATGAAAGCCGGCCCGCGCGTGCTGACCAGGCTCAACAGCGGACAGGTGCCCTGGGTTTCGGTGGCGGTCATGTGGGTCGTGGGGGTGATCTTCCTTCTGCCCTTCCCGGCCTGGCAGAAGATGGTCGACTACATCAGCGACATCACCGCGCTCACGTATGGTCTCGGACCGATCGTGCTGCTGATCCTGCGCCGTGATCATCCAGATCTGCAGCGCCCGTTCCGCCTGGTCGCGGCGAGCATCGTCGCCCCGATCGCGTTCATCTGCTGCAACCTGATCATTCTGTGGAGCGGCTTTGCCACTGTGACTTGGATGTTTGCGATCGTTCTGATCATCTTCCTCCTCTATTTGGCCTACTTCTACCTGGTCGCGCATGAGCAAAGCGCCAACTTCGGTTGGGACAACATATGGTGGCTCGGCGCCTGGTTCGGCGGCATGTGGATCGTGTCGGCGCTGAGCGGTCACGATCTCGGCGGCGACGGCGTTCTCGGCTTCTGGCCAGCCGTCATCGTGACCGCCGCCTGGAGCCTCGTCGTGATCGAACTGGCCAAGCGCTCGTCACTTCCCGTCGAGGAGACGGGCAGAATCCTGATCCAAATCGAACGTACGACGTGATCCGCTCTTAGGCGTTTCATGGCAAGGTGGGAGCAAATTTGCAGAAGGTGACGAGACTCGACAGGATTCCGCGTCAGCGGGCGGAGAAGTTTGCCGAGCGCCGCGCGGAGCTCGCCGAGGCGGCCCTGAAGACCCTTTCGGAATTGGGCTACGCCCGCACCAGCCTGCGCGAGATTGCGCAGAATTCCGAGTTCACGCATGGGGTTCTGCATTATTATTTTCGTGACAAGGTCGATCTGATCCTTTGCAGCGTGCGCCAATACAAGGCGCGATGCGTGACCCGTTACGATCGGGCCACCGCCGACGCGAAGACGCACGAAGACTTGATGACGGGCTTTCTTGCAGCCCTCGCGCAGACGATGCGAGACGAAGCGCATATGCATCGGCTCTGGTACGATATTCGCTCGCAGACCCTGTTTGAGACGGCGTTCCGCGCAGATGTCGCCGAACTCGACAAGAGCCTCGAGGACATGATCTGGCGCATCATGCGCCGGTTCGCCGAATTGACCGGCGAACCGCAGTCGATGCCGCCCTCGGCGATCTACGCGATGATCGACGGGCTGTTTCAGCAGTGCCTTCTCAAGCACATATCCGGCGATCCGCACGCAATCGATCAGCTGCAGGCCGACGTCAGGCTGGTGGTTTCGAAGATCACGAGTTCCTCGGCGCCGCCGGCTTGAAGTGTGGACAAAATGCCGGTGTACGGTCTGTTGTCAGCGAGAGCGGCGCGCGGTCGCTTTCGCAGGTTCGCGCCTTCGGTCCACCCCGCATCTCGAGTTGTGACTTGCTCGCAGCTCAATGATTTGCGGGCAATTCGAACTTGCACATAAACCAAGAGAAGGCGCTTTGCGCCAACCAGCGTCCTACACCCCGAGGTCAATCAATGACCGCTATTTCCGCATTGCGACCCTCCACTGCGCCGGCTCCAATGGCCGGAATCCGCCGAGGCCGTGCGAAAGCGCGGTTCCAGACCGAGCGCGGAGGTTGGCGAAGAAGGGAAAGCGTCGGCTCCCTGCTCGCCTCTCGATGCAATGGGCCTTAGGCTGCCCTCATCGCCTGGACGAGCGGCGACACCCCGACGATGGCGATCATCCGCTTGAGATTGTAGGCGAGAACGTGAAGGCTCATTTCCGTTCTCACCTTTTCGAGCGTGCGCATCCGAAAGTGGGCCGCGCCCATCCAAGCCTTGATGGTCCCGAACGGGTATTCCGCGGTTTGACGTCGGATGCGCGTACTCTGGGGCGCGGTCCAACCGCTCCTGCATCGCGTCGAGTACAGCTTCGTGCTCCCATCGCTTGACGCGCCGTTCTTTGGAAGGCGCGCATTGCGGCTTTAGAGCGCAACCGGCGCATTTGCTTGTCCAGTAGGCGTGCAGCGTGAGGCCGGCTTCGAGAGTCGTGAACCGCCGGATCAGTTTCTCCCGCAGGGCAACGATAGGCGTCCTGTTGGGCGTCGTAGACGAAATCCTGCTTGCCGAACCGGCCGCCGGCGTTGAGGCCTGAGATCAGCGGCTTCGGAACCAGCGGCGTCACGCCCGCCGCTTCGCACGCCAGAATCTCCTCGCCCTTGGAAGTAGCCGCGGTCGGCGATCGCCGTGAGATCTCGCGCGCCCATCGCCGCCTGCGCTTCTTTGGCCATCGTCGAAAGCTGGCTTCTGTCGTTGCCGATGTTGGTGACCTCGCGCGCAACGATCAGGTGATGCTTGGCGTCGACAGCGGCCTGGACGCTGTAGCCGACCATGCCCGTGTCCTTGCGCTCGTCGCCATCGATCGCGCATCCGGATCGGTCTGGGAAATCTGCTTGTCCGGCGCTGCGTGCACGGCGCCTTCAACTTACGCATCTGCTCTCGCTGCGAGGCGATCTTGTCCTGCAGCCGCGCCGACTTGGCTTCCGCCAACTCGCCTTCCTGACGGTCCGCCGTCTTCAGCGCCGACAAATAGCGCTCGATGCTCGCCTCGACCTGCTCCATGCGGCGCTCAATCGAGCCGCGCGAGAACGATCTGTCAGGGGAATTGACGGCCTTGAACCGGCTGCTGTCGATCGCGACGATCGCCTGCGTGAAGAGATTCAGACCACGACACAGCGCAAAGAACTGCCGCTTTTTATCTCGTCACCGCGGATCACGCTTGGGTCGTCGCCAATCCTAAGGAAACTGAGCTGACTTATGTCCGTCCAGGCCAAAAGGCGCTGGTGACAGTGGATACGTATCCCGACACGCAATGGGGCGGCGCCGTGGAGGGAGAGCGTGAGCCCGGCGGCTGCGCAGGAGTTCTCGCTTTTGCCCGCTCAGAATACCAGCGGCAATTGGGTGAAAGTTGTCCAGCGCATTCCGATGCGAGTACGCATCGACACGAGCGGTAAGAACTTGCCGCCACTGCGCGCCGGAATGAGCGTCGAAGTCGACGTCGACACCAACCATACGCGAGGACTGCCACATTTCCTGACCGCACTATTCGGTCATGACCTAAAAGGCGGGTGATGCCCGAGGCTCGCCCTCTAGCTGGATTTACTCGCGTAGCAATCACGGTCTGCGTGATTCTCGCGACTCTCATGCAGGCGCTCGATACGACCATCGCCAATGTTGCGCTGCCCTATATGCAAGGCAGCGTCTCGGCAAGTCAGGACGAAATCGCCTGGGTGCTGACGTCCTATATCGTCGCGGCGGCGATCATGACGCCACCCACCGGCTTCCTGGCCGGAAGGTTTGGACTGAAGCGCCTTTTTCTCGTCTCCGTTGCAGGCTTTACCTTCGCCTCGGTCCTGTGCGGCTTTTCGCAGTCCTTGGTGCAGATCGTACTGTTCCGGGTCATGCAAGGCATGTTCGGCGCGGCGCTCGTGCCGCTTTCGCAAACAGTACTGTTGAATATCACTCCGAAGGAGCGGCAAGGAACTGTAATCGCCCTATGGGGCGTTGCCGTGATGGCCGGTCCCGTTCTCGGGCCGGTGCTCGGCGGCTGGCTGACGCAGACCTACAGCTGGCGCTACGTTTTCTTTATCGATGTGCCCGTCGGCCTGCTTGCATTTTTCGGGTGGACGACCTTTTTGCCCGAGACAACGCGGAACCTCACAACGAAACTGGACTGGTTCGGATTTGGCACACTGAGTCTGGGTCTCGCGGCAATGCAGGTGATGCTGGATCGCGGAGAGGAGCTGGACTGGTTCGGCTCTGGAGAGATTGTTATGGAAGCTATCATCGCTTCCTCCGCGTTTTACTTGTTTATCGTCCACACGTTCACTGCGCGCGAGCCTTTCATAAGCCCGACCCTGTTTCGAGACCGCAACTTCACCGCCGGTGTGATCTTCATCATGGTTGTTGGTCTCACCTATTATGCCTCGCTAGCGCTTCAGCCTCCATATCTTCAGAATCTCATGGACTATCCGATCGTGAGCGCGGGCTTTGTGCTGGGCCCGCGCGGCATCGGCACCATGGGCGCGATGATGATCGTCGGAAAGCTCATAGGACGGGTCGATACGCGACTTCTCCTGGCCGTAGGCCTTGGGCTTACGGCCTGGGCATTCTATGCGATGACCGGCTGGACGCCGGATGTCTCGCAGACGACGATCGTCGAGGTCGGCGTGATCCAGGGCATTGGACTTGGCTTCCTCTTCGTACCGCTGAGCGTGGCCACCTTGGCGACGCTGTCACCAGAGCGTCGGGCGGAGGGGGCGGTCCCGTCGCGGAGGTGGTTGGAATTGGGTTGGGGTAGTCTCCGGGTTGCCTAACCCGAACAATTCCGGCGTTGGCGCGCTGGAATGGAGACCACGCCATGACGAAGGATACCATGAAAGAGTCGGCTGCGGCTGCCGAGGTGTCGCTTTTCGATGATTGGTTCGACGCGATCGAGGACGGGGTTCGGGCTGGCGTTCGCGGCTTCATCGAAACGATGCTGGATGAGGAACTCTCCGGCGCGCTGTCGCGTCCGCGCTATGGCCGGCTGAAACCGGACGAGGATGAAGCGGCGCCGCCAATCGTCGGCGTCCGGCACGGCCACCGCAAGCGCGGGCTGACCGGGACCTTCGGGAGAGCGGAGATTTCCGTGCCGCGGGCTCGGCTGATGGGCGCGGACGGCAAGACGAGCGAATGGAAAAGCGCCTCGCTTCGCGCCTACCAGCGCCGCACCAAGGCGGCCGACGCGCTGATCGTCGGGGCCTATCTTTTCGGAACCAACACCCGCCGGGTTCGGCGCGCGCTGGCTGCGGTGTTCGCCGGGCCGGTCGGCAAGGACGTAGTCAGCCGGGCATGGCGCAAGGTGAAGGGCGACTGGGACGCCTGGAACGTGCGACCGCTCGGCCAGGAGCCGATCGTGCGGTTGATCCTCGACGGCACGCTCGTACGGGTCCGGCTCGACAGACGCGCGACGTCGGTCTCGCTCCTGGTGGCGCTCGGCGTGCGCGCGGACGGCCAGAAGGTGCTGCTGGCGATCCGGAGCATGGGCGGCGAAAGCGAGGCCGCCTGGCGCGCGCTGCTCGACGATCTCGTGAAGCGCGGATTGAAGACGCCCGAACTCGTCATCGCCGACGGCGCGCCGGGTCTGGAAAAGGCGCTGGCGGCGCTCTGGCCGGATGCGCCGGTCCAGCGCTGCACGGTTCACAAGCATCGCAACCTGCTCGCTCACGCGCCCGAGCGTCTGCACGAGGAAATCTCCAACGACTATCGCGACATGATCTACGCCGCGACGAGACAGGAGGTCGAAGCCCGGCGCAAGGCGTTCCTCCGCAAATGGCGCCTGAAATGCCGCGCCGTCGCCGACAGCCTCGAGGAGGCCGGCGACAGGCTGTTCACCTTTACGCGCTTCCCGCCGAGCCAATGGAAGTCGATCAGGACCTCGAACGCGATCGAGCGCCTGCATGAGGAGTTCAAGCGCAGGATCAAGACCCAGACCGTGCTGCCCTGCGCCGAAACCGCCGCCATGCTGTTCTGGGCGCTGCTCGCCTCCGGGCAGATCACCATGCGCAAGGTCGACGGATGGCAGACCCTCGCCGAGAAGCCATCCGACCAGACAATTGACCTCGCCGCATGATCGGATAGCTTCATGTCGCCCGAAGACGCGTCAACAAGTTCCAACACAACTCGCGACGGGACCGCTCGTCGAGGCCGACTCGTTCTATGGCGCAACTGACCGATACCGTGGTGAGCAGCGCAACTACATCGAGATGCCCGAAGGGCACAACGGCGACCGGCACGCATTCCTGGACATGCCATGTTGCAGTGATGATCGAACACTTCTTGTCTATGAAGGCGCGGATCTACGCGATCTGGCGGCTGGTGTCGCTGTTCGAATCAGACAGTTCGAAGTCGCGGACCTTGCCCGCCGCCTTGTAGACGTCGACAAGGCGCTTAAGCTCGTTGGTCAGCGCAACGCGCCATGGATTACCTTGATAAGACTCGGAGTGGCACCACTTCCATGGCGGCGGAGGCATCTTGAAATTGTCACAGGCTGACGGCTGCAGCTTATCCGTAGCGCCCTCATAGAGCGATTTGAGGTTGTCAGGCAGACCGTCGAGCAGGTTTTCGTTCGCGGCTCGGGCGCTCGCGCCGCAGGCGACGGAGCAGGCGATTGCGACGGTTGCCGCCAGTCTTGCGGCTCGTTTTCGCGCAATTGGTCATTCTTTTTTTGCCTCCCCCTCCGAGTTACATTCGATCCTCCTGCGCTATCCGTGACAGGCCGCGGAGTTCCGCGAATATCGAGCAAAGCCCACAACTCGTCCAACCGCGTCGGGCCGGTCAAATGCGAGCGAACTTGGCGCACATCGGCGTGCCGATCTCGGCGCGCACGCCGATGTCGGTGAGCTTGCCGGTCTCGGGGGCAATGCGAAGCACATTCAACGTGTCGCTGTCCTGGTTGGCGACAAGGAGGAACCGTCCAGAGGGATCGATGGCAAAATCGCGCGGGGTCCTGCCCAGACACGAATGATGCTCAACGAACGACAATTCGCCGGTCGCTTCGTCCACAGCGTAGACGACCAGGCTGTCATGGCCGCGGTTCGAGCCGAAGAGATGACGGCCGTCAGGGGTCAGCTGCACGCCTGCGCAATGGCTCTCGCCGCTATATCCAGAAGGCAGCGCGGGGACTGTCTGCAGGTGGCGGAGAGCGCCTGACGCCGTGTCGAACGCGAGGGCTGAGATCGTCGAATCGAGCTCGTTGATCGCGTAAACATAGCGGCTCGAAGGGTGGAAGACGAAGTGCCGAGGTCCCGCTCCCGGCTTCATGCTGTGCATCACGCCGCATCAAGAGGACGAGCGACCACGAGACAACAATTCCCGGGTCTCACTTTGCCCGGCTGCCGCCGTCCGTAAAGGACGCCGTCGGCCTCGTAGGCGAATTCGACCGGCGGGCGGCTTGGATCGACGAGGAAGTGGATCCGCCCTGCCGGCTGACCGGCGCGCACCACCGCGCCGTTGGCGTGGAAAGGCTCGAACACACCCTCGTCCGTCGCCAGGACATGAGCGGTTGGGCCCCGGGAGGTCGTAGACCGGCGACACCGTTTTTGGCGGGTCGGCCATCTCCAGGGGCAACGCGCCGAGATGGGCGAGGACATTGCGGACTCCCCGCCGGCATAAGGCTAGCGCGTCGATCGAAACCGCTCCGGCGCCCGCCATCTCGGTCCCCACGACTGTGAGACCAGCCCTCGCCGCTGAGGCCGTCGCAGTGCGCGGATCGCCGCGGTTGTCGATGGCTACGGTCATCGGCGCGCCGAACGCGCGCGTAGCGGCTTTGTTGCGCGCGTGCCCCTCCGGATCGGCGACCGGCTCGATGATGGCGCTAGGAACGATCGCGAGCGACGAGCCTCCCGAATGCAGATCGAGAAAGGCGTCCGCCATCGGAAACAAAACGTCGTTGACGTAGGCCACAATTTGTTGCGTCGGAGAGCCAAGCGGATCGCCGGGGAAAGTGCGATTGAAGTTGAGATCGTCGAGGGGTGACGTTCGGCGTGCGGCGGCGACCGCGGGCAGGTTGATGGCGGGGATGAAAATGAGACGCCCTGAAATGGCGCCGGGATCGAGCGTGCGAATAAGCTCGCCGAGCACGATCGGCCCCTCATACTCGTCGCCGTGATTGCCGCCTTCGAGAATGACCGTCGGGCCCCGACCGTTGCTGATCACAGCGACGGGAATTGGGATGACGCCCCAGGCGTCGTCATGCACGGAATGAGGAACCTGAATGAAGCCGGTCTGCTTGCCGGGCCGGTCGAAGTCAACAGTGGCGCGCAGCGTTGTTTTTGTTTGCAAAGCCGCGTCGACGCCATCGACCATAGCCCTGAACTCCGTGAGATTTCGATGAAGGGCGCGAAGGGGGTGAAAGATAGCGGCGCGGGAGGAATCCAAATCGCCGAGACACCCGGATGACTGATACGCGGATCATCGCTCCTCGATGATCGCGACCGCCCGCGTCCAACCCGCCGAAGCGCGCTCGATCTTTGTCGGGAAGCAACAAACCGTGAAGCCCGTCGACGGCAGCGCCTCGAGGTTGTGCAATTTCTCGATATGGCAATAGCCGATGTGGCGGCCGGCCTTGTGCCCCTCCCAGATGAGCGAGGCGTCATGCGTCTCGACATAGCGCTTGGCGGTATGGACGAACGGCGCGTCCCAGCTCCAGCCGTCGGTGCCCGTGACCCGAACGCCCTGCCTGAGCAAGTGCAGCGTCGCGTCAGCGCCCATGCCGCATCCCGAGGCCACATAATCGGGGTGCCCGTATTTCGAGCCGGCGCTGGTGTTGACGACGACGATGTCGAGCGGCTTTAGCGCATGGCCGATGCGAGCGAGTTCTGTGTCGACGTCAGCAGCGGTTGCGACATAGCCGTCGGGAAAATGGCGGAAGTCGAGTTTCACGCCGGGCTGAAAGCACCACTCGAGCGGCACTTCGTCGATCGTCCACGCGCGTTCCTCTTCGTTCATTGTCGGATGGTAGTGCCAAGGCGCGTCGAGATGGGTGCCGTTGTGAGTGGTGAGCGCTACCCGTTCGACCGCCCATCCCTGCCCGTCCGGCAAATCCTCTTTCTTGAGACCTGGGAAGAACGAGAGAATCTGCGGTAAACTCTGCTGGTGGCCGATGTATTCGATCTTGGGTCCGGTCCCCGGCGGGTCCGCTACGACATCGTTCTGCAGCGGTACGGAAATGTCGACGATCCGACGGCCCATCGTTGTCTCCAATTGTTAATTCTGCCTGGCCAAGCTCAAGTCGCGCTTTGCCGCAGCACCCGGTTGGTCAGCGCGCCGATCCGATCAACGCGAAGCTCGATCGTGTCGCCGCTGTCCAGAAAGTGTCCGATCTCCAGTCCGCAGCAATTGCCCACCGTCCCCGAACCGAAGAATTCGCCGGCGCGGACCGTCTCATCCTGTGACGCGTAGGCGATGACCTCGTCGAAGGAGAACAGCATCTGACTGGTGTCGCCCTTCGAGCGGGTCTCTCCATTGACGCGCACTTCGACCTGCAGTGTCTGCGGATCGCCCAGTTCGTCCGGCGTGACGATCCAGGGACCCAAGGCGTTCGAGCCGTCGAAGCTTTTCCCCTTGGCGGGGCCAAGACGGCCCTGCATTTCCAGCATCTGCCGGTCGCGGGCGGAGAAGTCGTTGAAGATCGTGTAGCCGAAGATATGAGCATGAGCCTGCCCAGCGAGAATGTTCGATCTCGACCGCCGCGTCACGACGCCGAGCTCGAGCTCGTAGTCCATCACCTCGCTGTAACGCGGCCATTTCACCACCGCGCCAGGTCCGACGACCGTGAAACGATTGGTAATGTAGTAGATCGGCAGTTCGCGATAGACCGCCGGAAGATCGTCGAGCGGCTCCTGCATCACCGCGTTGAACGCCTCGCGGCCGGTCGCGAGGAGCGCCTGAACCGCCCGTGCGCCTCGCCCCGACTGCCGGATATGCAACGCGAACGACATCGCGTCGCGCATCTGGCGCGGCTCAGGCAGCGGCGCGAGCAATTCCGCCTTCGACAAATCGGTCCACAGGTCGGCCTCGCCGCCGCGTTTCGCCAACAGCGACCGCGCTCGATCGAGGCCAGGGTCGTCGGCGTCGATGAGATCGAGCATCGAAGCAAAGGGGGCGTCCCGGACGCCGTCCCGCCGGGCAGCGGCCGCCAGGTCGAACAGCGTGCCTTCGCCCGCCTCGACGACGCCGATCCGGTTTTCACCCGCCAAGCGATAGGTCGCCAGCTTCACGCCTTCCCTCCCCTTGCCTTTTGATCGAATGTATACGATCCTACTTTCTATCGATAATCAAGAGGGGCGCCGACGCGCGCCAAAGGAGGAAACTATGGCAGGTTCGCGCGGGCTCATGATTCTCGTCGCGGCTTCGGCGCTCGCCTCCATGGCCGCCGTCCCCGCAGATGCCGACGCGCTCAAGCTGAAGATCGCCTGCACCGCAACCAGCGACTGCGCCTCGGCAATGGTTGCCCGCGACGAGGGCATCTTTGCCAAGCACGGCCTCGACGCCGATGTGACGCTGATCGGGATCAACACCAACATTCCGCCGGCGATCGTCTCGGACTCGATCCAGATCGGTGGGCCGACCGCCCCGGTCTTTTTGCAGGCTGTCAGCGGCGGGCTCGATCTCGTCGCAGTCGCGGGCGCCTCGGTGATGGATCCCGCCGTCAGCACGAGCGTGGCGGCAGTGGCGCGCACAGGCGTCTCGATCAAGAGCGCCAAGGATTTCATCGGCAAGAAGGTCGGCGCGCCCGGGATCGGCGCGTTCCTGCAAGTCCTGTTCAGCAAATGGCTGATCGACCACGGAGTCGATCCGAAACAGGTCAATTTCGTCGAGGTGACTTTCCCGACGATGAACGACGCGTTGAAATCGGGCGCAGTGGACGCCGTCGTCACCGCCGAGCCCTTCATCACGCGCATCGAGAAGGCCGGCAATGGGCAGGTTGTAACGCGCTACGTCGCCGACCTCGGCCGCACCGACCCCATCATCTCCTATGTCGCGACCCGCTCTTTCGCCGAGCAGCACCCCGACGTCATCAAGGCGTTCCGGGAGTCGATCGCGGAGGCCGCCCCGATCGTCAATTCCGATCGCGAGAAAGCAAGTCAATCAATCTCCAAATTCACCAAGATGCCGATCGATTTGGTCCGGCTCAACCGGCCCTCCCGGTCTCAGCCTGAGCTGAAGGGCGCCGATTTCAAATGGTGGGTCGAGACGATGAAGCAGCTGGGGATGCTGCAATCCGACATCGACGTCAACAAGCTCGTTCTCCCTTGACGCTTGGGGAAATGGAAACTCTGGCGGAGCGCGCTGCGGGGCGAATCGAGGCCGACATCCTCAAGGGCGCGCTCCCACCCGACAGCCGCCTCGGCATCGTGGAGACAGCGGCGCGCTACGGAGTGGGCGCGACGCCGTTGCGCGAGGCTTTGTCGCGGCTCGCCGCGCGCGGCCTCGTAAACGCGATCGGCAAGCGTGGCTTTCGCGTCAGATCGGTGTCGCGCGAGGATCTCGCAGACATCGTACGGATTCGCACCGTTCTTGAACGCGAGGCCCTGCGGCTCAGCATGGCGGCTGGCGACGGCGCATGGGAGGGCGCGATCGTCGCTACTTTGCACCAGTTGAAACGCTATATTGCCGAAAACCCGCGCGGGTTCCGCGAGGGCGAGCCCGCCTTCGACGCTCTGCACAAGGGGTTCCACCGGGCGTTGATTTCGGCATGCGGATCGTCGCGCCTCCTCTCCGCGTGTTCCACTCTCTACGACGAGACCTACCGTTATCGCCGGTTGATGATGGCTGGCTTCGAGAGCCGCAAGGAATTCGTGCGGGCCCATGAAGTTCTCGCCGAGGCCGCCATGGCGAAAAAACGCAAACAGGCGGAGGCCCTGCTCGCAGCGCACATCGGCTCGACGCTCGCACGCGTCTACCCCGACAGCGCGGATCGCGCCTCGTGACCACCGACGCCGCGGCGCTGATCGAATTTCGCGACGTCGACCTCGTCTTCGGCGATCATCTCGTTTTGGGCAAGCTCACGTTCGAGATCCGACGTGGCGAGATCGTCTGCGTCGTCGGCCCGTCCGGCTGCGGCAAAACGACGGCGCTGCGCGTCGCGGCCGGGCTTATCTCCCCGACCGGTGGAGAAGTCTCCTTTGCGGGGGCGCCGATAAAGGGGCCGCGCCGCGACGTCGCGGTCGTCTTCCAGGACTATTCCAAGGCACTTCTGCCGTGGCGGACGG
The DNA here is from genome assembly GCA_963813555.1 of uncultured Alphaproteobacteria bacterium. GTDB lineage: Bacteria > Pseudomonadota > Alphaproteobacteria > Rhizobiales > Beijerinckiaceae > Roseiarcus. Next base: position 439,266 of record CAWEZX010000008.1, read on the forward strand.
CCGTCGGCAACGTCTCGCTCGCGCTGGAGGCGATGGCGACCCCACGCCGCGAGCGCGAGGCACGCATAACGGCGCTCCTGAAACGGGTTGGCCTCCTCGCTTACGCGGGCCAGTACCCGTCGCAAATGTCCGGGGGCATGCAGCAGCGGCTGCAAATCGCTCGCTGTCTCGCTCAGGAGCCCGCCGCGCTGATGATGGATGAGCCGTTTGGCGCTCTGGACGCGATGACGCGCCAAAGCCTCCAGGACGAAATGCTGGAAATCGCCCGCACGACCGGGGCGACAATCTTCTTCGTCACCCACGACCTCGAAGAGGCGATCTACCTCGGCGACCGCGTAATCGGCCTCAAGCCGCATCCCGGACGCATCGGGATCGAGGTCAAAGTGAACCTGCCGCGGCCGCGCGATCAGGTGACGACGCGCGAAAGCCCGGAATTCCTGCGCTTGCGGCGCAAGCTCTACGACTTCATCTACGCCACCCAGGCAGAGGGCGCTCGGTGAACGCAGCCAAGGCGCTCGCCCTGCCCGCGACGTTGCTGGTCCTCGCCGAAATCGGCGGGCGCGCCGCGGCGCCGAGCGATTCGATCGCGCCCCCGTCTCAGATCGCTCGAGCGTTTGCCGAAGCGCTCGCCGACGGCTCGCTGATCGCAGCGACGCGCGATACGCTGCTCAGCGCGTTCGGCGGACTGATCATCGGCGCGAGCCTCGGCCTCGCGCTGGGCGTCTTGCTGGGTTCGGTGAGCGCGCTCGACCGCCTGCTGGAACTTACCCTCGAGCTGCTGCGGCCAATTCCATCGGTGGCGGTGATCCCGATCGCGCTGGTGGCCCTCGGCTTCGGTTACCGGCTGGAGATCGTGATTGTCGCCTACGCATGCTTCTGGCCGCTCATGATCCTTTCGCGTGCGGCAGTTGCCGGCGTCGAGCCTCGCCTGATCGAGGTCGCGCGCGCACTCAGGCTTTCACCGTTGCAGCGCACGGCCAAGATCGTCGCGCCGGCGGCGCTGCCGCGCATATTCATCGCGTTCCGGCTCGCAGCCGGGATTTCGCTGATCGTCGCCGTGACGGTCGAGATCGCGGTCAATCCTCAAGGCCTGGGCTACGAGGTGATGACGGCGGGACAGGCTTTGCGCCCCGAACTCATGCTCGCCTACCTCGTATGGATCGGCGTGGTCGGTTTCGCGCTCAACGGGGCTCTCGTCTTTGCCCAAAACCGGCTGTTCGGCCAGGCCGCGCGGGTCGAGGCGCGCCAGTGATCGCGCTCGCCTGGCGCGCCGCCGGCATTTTCGTCTTCGGAGCGCTGATCGCATTGTGGGGCGCGATCGCCGCGCTGAAACTGGTGTCGCCGGTGTTTCTGCCGACGCCGGCGCGAGTTTGGGCAGCGCTCGAAAACGGGTTGGCCCATACCGACCTGCCGTCGAAAGCGCTGGGCACCATTGAGCACATGCTCGGCGGCTGGCTGGTTGCTTCCGTGGTCGGCGTCGCGCTTGGCGCCCTGATCGGCTCATCGAAAGCCGCGCGCGAATATATCGGGCCGACACTCGAATTCTTGCGTCCCCTGCCCGCTTCCGCCGTCATTCCCGTAGCGATTGCGATGTTCGGCCTGACGCCGCAGATGGCGCTGGGGGTAATCGGCTTTGGCTCGATCTGGCCGGTGCTGCTCGCCGCGGTGCACGGTTTCGCCGCGGTCGAACCGCGACTGATCGAAGTCGAGCGAGCGCTCGGCCTCTCGCGCTGGCAGGGGGTCGCCAAAATATCGCTACCCTCTGCGGCGCCAGATATTCTCGTCGGCTTGAGGCTCGGCCTTACGGTCTCGCTCATCCTCGCTGTCGTGTGCGAAATGATCGCCGGCCTCGACGGGCTCGGCCAATGGGTGCTGCTCGCCGCGCGAGCCTATAAGTCAGCCGACATCTTCGCCGGCGTCATCTTACTCGGCGCGATCGGCCTCTGCGCCAACGCGATATTGTCGGCGATCGAAGGGCGGGTCTTGAGGTGGCGCGCCCCGAATGCGCGCTGAAACCTTCGGAACAGTTTTGGACCGCCGCGTTTTGGAAAGCTGGGGGGACGGACCGGACGAACTTAAGTCAAGTGCGATTTCGTGACTTGTGAACGAAGGATTCTCCAGACTTCTTGGCGCTCGTCCCCACTCGGACGCCAACGCCTTGACTCGGAACGTCTGTAATCTCTCTTCACGCGACGCTCCGAATCCCCGGCTTCTCGCGTTCGGCGAGCCGAGACCCGATAAAGCGTGCGTACCAATCAACGAACTGGATGGTGCCTCCCTCGTGGAGCTCGGAATAAGGACCGGGCTCATAGGCGGGAGAGGCGATGCCGCGCGCGTTTTCCTCCACGATCCGGCGGTCTTCCTCGTTGGTTTCGGTCCACACGTGAATGAGCTCGTTAAGGTCGTAGTCGACGCCCTCAACCGCATCTCTATGGACCAGCCACTTCGTTGTGAGCGCCGTTTCGGTTGCGCTGATCGGCATCACGCGAAACGATACTGCGTGGTCGCCCAATACGTGGTCCCACGTTGTCGGATAATGATAGAGCATCAGTGTCCCGATGCGATCCGTCTCGATCCCGTCGGACAGACGCCGCCGGATGGCCGGATTGCCGCTCATTGTGTAGCTGACCGCATCCCCCACCAGCGGCGCTCGCATCGTGCGGAACTGACCCGTAGGATCGATGCCGAAGCGAGAGGGAAGCCCTGCCGCCTCGCATCTCGTCCAATGCGCCAGCATTTCGGGATCCTTTTCCGCGCCTTCGACGCCGGTGACCGTCGGCGCTTCCGGGAATGTCCTGCAAAGTTCGGGATGGTTGACGTGGCAGTGATAGCACTCGCGGTTGTTCTCCCAGACGAGCTTCCAGTTCCCCTTCTCGATGATCGTGCTCTCATACGCGAGCTTCGCCTGGCCAAGCCGGTGCGGCGCGAAATATGGCTCGATCAACTTTCGGAAGGGGGCGAAGTCGGCGGGGGCGTCCGCGAGCGAGACAAAGACGTAGCCGGCCGCGCTCTCGCAGGCGATCGCCTTCAGTCCAAACTTTGTCTTGTCGAAGCCATCCGCCATTTGACGGGCGAAGAGCAGCCGGCCATCCAGATTGTAGCTCCACTGGTGATAGGGGCAGACAAGCCGCACGGCTGCGCCCTTGTCGGTCGTGCACACGCGGCTTCCGCGGTGGCGGCAGGTATTGTGAAAGGCGCGGATTTTTCCTTCGAGATCGCGCACCACCACCACGGGGTAGTCGCCGATTTGCACGGTGAAGAAGGTTCCCGGATTGGGAAGCTCGCAGTCGTGTCCGACGAACAGCCAATCGCGGCCCCAAATCAGTTCAAGGTCGAGTCGGAAAAAGCCGGGATCATTGTAAAAAGGTTGCGGGAGGCTGAAGCCGTCTCGGCGGCCTCGTATCAACTCCAGCATTTCGCTTCGCGCATCCATATCCTGTCCTCGGCGGCCAAGGACTGAACTGGTGGTGATGGAGGAAAGCCTCGCCGCGGGCGGCTGCCCGGGTCTGGCTCCGACCGCCCACCGCGATCAGTCAAACTCCAATCTGTCAGGGCTGGCTTCCGGGCTTCGGACCGTCGTTTCCGACCTTCTCGGCGCCTTCCCAGGCTTGCACCCAGTGGTTCCCGTCGAGACGTAAAGCTCCGCCACCGTTGCGGGGGCAGCGCCGGCTTTGGACCGGCTTCCCAATTATCCGCTTGGCCGAGTCGCCGCGCAGCACCCTGAACGCAATGACGACACCACGGGGCCATCTCGAAAGCAAGAAATAGAATTCGGAGCGGCATAGCGAAAAATTAGAAGATCGGCGCTCCAACCCGTCGCGATGGCCACTAATCCGCGTCTCGGCGCGACTTCTTGAGCAGCACGCAATCCATGATCCAACCCATCTCCTGCCGCGCGGACGATCTGATCCTTTCGATGTCGTCGACGATATCCTTAAGCTTGCCCGAAACCAGAATCTCTTCCGGCATTCCGACATAGGCCCCCCAATAGGCGTCGAGCTCTCCGTCCGCGCTGCGCAACGCTTTGTCCGCGTTCAAAAGGACCACGACGCTGTCGACATTGTTGGGAAAGCCCTCGGCCAGCGCCCGCCCATTCGTTATCAGGACGGCGCGGCCGATCTCGTTGATCGCGACCCGGTGCTGCGCGGCCAACGCCTGAACGCTGCTAATGCCGGGGATGATGTCATAGTCGAACTCGAAGCCGCCCTTGGCCCGAAGATGCTTCAGAATTCTTAGCGTACTGTCATAGAGCGTCGGATCGCCCCAGATGAGAAAGGCGCCGACCTCCGATTCGCCGAGCTTCTCCAGCAGCAGCCGGCCATAAGCCTCACCGATCTCCGCATGCCACGCCGCGACATTGTCCTCATAGGAATCGCCCTGCTGGCGCCTAGACGGGACCGTGTACTCGATCGTTCGATATACCCGATCGCGAACATAGCGATCGATGATCAGGCGTCGGGCGCGGCTCAGATCTGCCCTCTCGATTCCCTTGTCGGGGATGAAGAAGACATCGACCCGATTCATCGCGTCGATCGCCTGGATCGTCAGGAAGTCCGGGTTTCCAGCCCCGATGCCGATGATCAGGACTTTGCGCTTCATCCGACGGCATCCCTCAATGTTCTAACCTGCGAGCTTAGGCGCCCAGCTTCCGCCATCGTCGCTTGCTCGGCGCGAGTATAGCGGCATCAGTGTCGCGCCGCCGCCACGGCGGCTTTCATCGCGTCCAGACCGTCGGTCAGCGCGGCCGGACCGGGTTGCAGTATCAATGGCGACTTGATTTCGACGATGCGTCCAGTGCGCACCGCCGGTATCGTATCCCAGCCCGGCCGCTGCCGGATTCGGTCAGGCGCGACTTTCTCACATCTGACGGCGGGACGATCCGCTCCCTGGCGGACCGCTTCGACCGCAGAGCCGCGAACACGTCATCGCCGCCCGCGATCTCGATCAGCTCGGACACCCAGCCAATGCCGCTGATCAGCGGATCGTCCCACTCCTCAAAATAGACCTTCGGCCGCGGCCGGCCGCGTTTTGAAATCTGGGCTTCGGCAAGCCTTGCCTCATAGTCCTGGGCCAACGCCTCGGCTTTGTCGGCGACCCCGACCAGCGCGCCGAGGGTCCGGATCATGGCGAGGATGCCGGCGACGTCCCTCTGGTTGAAGGCGTGCACTGCGACGCCGGCGCGGATCAGTTCGGCTGCGATCTCCGCCTGAAGATCGGAAAAGGCGAGGACGAGATCGGGCTCAAGCGCGAGGATCTTTGGAATGTCGGCCGATGTGAAGGCTGAGACGCGCGGCTTTTCGCGCCGCACTTGAGGCGGTCTGACCGCGTAGCCCGACACGCCGACGATGCGATCCTGCTCCCCGAGGAGATAGAGGGTCTCGACCGTCTCTTCGGTCAGGCAGACAATTCGGGAAGGGGGATACCGACGCATCGCAACTCCTGAATAGCGGCGTCAAAGCCCCGCGGTCGGCATGGGTCGAACAACTCGCCGTTCCGCTAGAGCTTTGGCGAAGCTGGTTTGGCTGCGCTCCATGACCGCGCCGCACTCCGAGCGAAGCTAGACATCCGCCCGTCGCGGCTCCCGTCTCATGCTCCTCCTGGGCCATGCGCCCCACGCTGCCACGCTGATCGCTACACACGCGGCCGCAGCTAACATGGCGGTCGGTGGATGAAAGGGGATCCCGTCCCCGGTAGCATTATGGATGAGGACAGTCCGTTCAACGAATGCGACTCCCCAGAGACAGGCGAAGGACTGCAGGTTCAGGTAGTCCTCCAACCGCCAGGTCGTCATGTCGAACCTGAGCCTGCCGCTGGCCAGCGCCCGAATCGCGGGCAGATTGTCGCGGATCACCGCCATCTGGCCATGCGTGAGGCTCGGAATAGAGACGCCAACCGGGGACGGCCCGCTGCGCGTGGAGATCCGATGCGCCTGGCTCGGCGACGTCCCGAGCATAAGGAGCGTCGCAATTAGGGCGACGAAGGCGCCTCTCATAACAGGCCTTCCAAAGGCCCCAGCGCCACGAGATTCCAGCGTCCGGCGTGACCGCTGAGTTTAGCAAGCGAGAGCGGGGCGACATCGATCCGGGTGAAGGCCGAGGAACTGGCGCCAAGCGCGCTTACAATCGCCGCTCGAACGACTGAGGCGTGTGTGACCGCCAGCGTCGCGGTTTCGCTCGCCAACGATTGGGCGAGCCAGGCGTGGGTCCGCTCGATCAGGGCCGCGAGCGACTCGCCGCCGTGGGGCGCGGCTGCAGGATCGCCAAGCCACGCCGCAAACGCATCCGGTTCGCGCTCAGCGACGTCCTTCGAGGCGAGACCGCGCCAGCGCCCATAGTCGCAGTCCCTGAGCGCCACTTCAACTCCGGCGTCGAAACCCAGCGCCGCAGACGTCTCGCGGGCCGCGCGACCCGGGGCGGTCAAGACGCGAGCATAGGGGCGCAACCGGCCGCTCAAGGCTTGGAGGGCGCGGACGGCGGAAGGTTCAAGCGCTTCGTCGTCGGGGAACCGGGCCGCGCGCGTCGCCGCGGAAGGCCCATGCGCCAGGAGGTCGAGGCGCGCGGTCATCGAGCCGCCCGCCCCGCGACTTAGTAGGCCGCTTGCAGCCGCCCCGCCTTCGCCTCCGCAAAATCGCGTTGGACCCAAGCGCCAAAGCCGAGCCCGAGCACCGTCCACATGATCGCATGCGCGCCGAGCGAAGCCATACGCTAAGCAGAGATTCGTGGCTTGGCCAACGGATTGGGGATGCGCTCGCGGTTGAGATCAATGACGGCGTGATGGATGGCCTGGTCGAGCGCGTCGGCGTCGGTGAAGGTCTGGTGGGCGAGGTGATGGGCTTTAAGATCGCGCCAGACCGGCTCGATGTCGTTGAGTTCGGGGGTGTATTTCGGCAGCCATTCGACGGTGAGCCAGTGCGCGCGGGCGGCCAGGGCGGCGAGCGAGCGTTTGCTGGTGTGGATCGGACCATTGTCCTCGACCAGCACGACCGGCTTGGCCTGTCGCCCGGGCTGCGGTCCAAAGAGACGGTCGAGTTGCTCCAGATGGGCGATGAAATCGCCGCTGCGCTTGGTCGGGCTGGTATGGACGATGAGTTGGCGCGTGAGGGGATCGAGCGACCCCAGCATCGCGACCTTCTTGGCCTGCCCCGGCGCCGGCACACGCAAGTCCGCCCCCGACTTCGCCCAGGCGCGGGCGAGATAGGGATGGGTCAGCGCCTCGCTCTCATCGCCGTAGAGAAGAACGATGTCGCCCGCTTCGGCCTGCTGTTTGCGCAGTTGCAGGCGCAGCCCCACCCGTTCCACCTCGCTTTCCGTCTGACGTCCCTTCAGCGTGTGCCGGGGCCGCCGCCAGCGGAACTTTTTTTTCGCAAGGCCTTGGACAGTTGCGAACGGCTGATGCGCACGCCCTCGCGCGCTTCGATCTCGGCGCGAAGGCGGGGGATTGTCCAGTTGCGCCGGTCGGCCACAGGTTCTTCCAGCAGCGGGGTGGCGACGCGCATGGCGGCTTCACTCTTCACCGGAGGGGGGCCCGGCGCGATGCTGGTCCTCAGCGCTGCCACACCGCCGGCGGTGAAGTCGCTGCGCCACAGCCGAACCGTATCTTCGCGCACGCCAAACGCCTCCGCGATCTTGGGGCTGGTCCAACCAGCCAGCGTCAAAAGCACGGCGCGGGCGCGGTCCGCCTCGCCGCGATCGCGCGAACCGGCAACAGCCAAGAGGCCGGCGCGTTGTTCATCGCTCGCCATAATCGGAGACTTTCCCGCCATGTCATACACCTTGCGAATCGGCGCAGGCAGCCAACCGCAAAAAACCTATCCGTTGGTTAGCCAAACGGAATCTGCTTAGGGCAACCCCCGGTCGTTCTACGCCTGCCTTGCTTTCTGCCGCGCAAAGACCTCGTGGCCCTGGCGATCCAGGATTCGCACTCCAATCGTATGAGGCGGCCACTTTATATTTGCGGCGGCGATGATGGCGGCGGGCGCGTCCGCTACTTGAATCTGTTTCTCCGTCAGATTCGTCGGGCCGCGGTCGACCGTCCCGCAAACAAATTGAATCCGGAACGTCCGCGGCTGCTCCGAACCGACCCGCGTTGGCTCGTCGACTGAACCAAGCTCCGGCGAAGGCGAGCGCGGCGCGGTGTCGGGGTCGACGCGTACAGATGTCTGGCGGGCGACGGTCAATGCAACCCGTCTCCAATCTCGTGCGGTTCCGTCTTGGTTTTGGCTTTCCCGACGGCGCGCTTCCGCATAAGCCTCGGCGCCAAATTCGCTCATGAGCGCGCCCGCGACGGCGCGTATTCGCTCAATCCTTTCCAGTTGCCAAAGCAGCCATGCAAGCATGTCCGCCCCCTTCTTCTCGACGCCGGACCGCGGCTTGGGATGCGTGTCCTAGCGACGGCGCGTCGCTTACCCAGCGGTTGCGCAATATTCGGCCAATCACGTTGAAATAAAATTAACGGCGGCCGTAAGGAGAGCGCGCCGACAAGAGAGGTCGCCCACGTCATTCGTTCACTGCATTTCTGTGTCCTCCCGTTCATCTTCAACGTCGTCGCGCGGCTCTGAGCGACTGATCGTAAGCGCAATTAAGCGCAACTAAACGTAAGTAAAAGAAAGCAAAATTGCTTTCTTTTACTTACGTTTATTTTTTCGAATCGAGTCTTTTCAATGGGTTACAGCCAACTCAAACAAAAATTTCTCCGGCCTTAAGAACCGTCCTAAATCAAATCCCCGTCACAGCCCGCCCTACCCGCAGCGAGCGCCGAAAGGGCGAGACCTGGCGACAGAAGCGTGTATAGCACGATTTCTGAAATTCTACAATCAATTGTCGACATGGGTTGGCTTGCTCCCCAAGCTCTGGTACGTTAACGCCCGTCAGGTTGCGTTACTGCGCGCCACAAGGGGGGATCTCATGCGAACAGGCACACTTATCGCGGCCGTGGCAGCGGCTGGCATCGCCGGATCGGTTGCAACGCAGGCGATCGCGGGCAGCGTCACCCTCGATGATGTGTCGCGCGGCGCCTACGACAGCGGCGGCTCTTTTGGCACTGCCGGCTCCGGCGACGCGACGGGCGACTATTTGACCGGAAGCTTGGACGCAGCGGACGATTTTCGGAGCTTTTTCGGTTTCGACCTTAGTGGCGTCACCGGCGCAATTACCGGCGCGTCAATCACGATCACCACGACCGCGGGGATTGACGGGTCTGACGGCGCGCCGTCAGTGGATTTTGGCCTATACTTCTATACTGGAGATTATGCGGCGCTGGTCAGCAACGCTGGCGGCCTCGCCGCTTTCAACGCCCTGGGAGGCGGCGTTCCGGCCGGCGTTCCCAACGGCTCCAGCGTCATCTCGTTACCCTACTCCTCCAACCCCTTCGCGGTGACAGTCACCCTTGACGCCGCCGCGGTCGCCGACCTCAACGCCTCGGAGGGCGGCGATGTTGCGTTTGGCGGCGCCCTAATCGGCGCGCCCGTCGGGGCCTTCATTTGGGGCGAGTCGGGTGGCCCGTTCGAACAAGACCCTCTTGCCGTGCTTACCCTGACCATCGCCGCCGCGGCTCCCGAACCGTCAACCTGGGCGATGATGATGCTTGGCTTCGCCGGCCTCGGCTGCGCGAGCTACAAGCGAGCGCGGGGACAACGATCGTCCTTGGCATAAACTCCACCCCTAATCCGCTGGCCGGCGACTGGCGAGAAGCGTGTCGCGCAGATCGAGATCGCGCTCGATGCGCCGGCGGGCTTCATCCTTCAGTTCGCCGTCGCGATAGAGATTGTTGACGAGCTCCCGTTCTGCTTCGATCAGCGATAATTCGAGCTCGTCGCCGAGTTGGGCGAGCTTTTTGTGATGGTCATTGCCGTCCTTGCGATGTTCGATGTCTTCGAGTCGGTTGCGGTGATGGGCGCGTATCGGTCCGACGACGGCCTCGGGAAGCTTGCGGCTTACGGCGAGAGCGTCGAGCTGTTCGATCGCCGCCTCAATCGCACGCCTGCGGACCTTGAACTCCTCCTCCCGCTCCGCCTGTCGCTCGTGGCGTCCCGCGTTCGCGAGACCGAGCGCACGGGTCACTGCGGGCAGCGTCAAGCCTTCGCCGACCAGGGTCACGAAAAGAACGCAGAAGGTCAGAATCAGGATCAGATCGCGGTCGGGAAATGGGCTCCCATCGGCTACGGTGAACGGGATTGCGAGCGCCGCGGCCAAGGAGACGATGCCACGGACGCCGGTGAACGCCAGAAGGAACGGCTGCTGCCACGGCGGCGAAGGGTCATAGCGCCGGATCGACGGAATGAGCCAGCGCGGCAGGTAAGTCGCGGGAAACACCCACACGAACCGGGTTACGATGATGACCATGCAGACAACAACGGCGGCGAACGCCAGTTCGGCGATGGAAAAGTGTCGAATGAAGGGAATGAGCGTGCGCGCCTGCAGGCCGGTGATGACGAACACCATGCCCTCGATCAGATAGGTCAGGAAGTCCCAGAACACGGCGCCCGGGAGCCGGGTCGCCGCGGCAATCAACCGGGAGCCGTTCCAGCCGACATAGAGCCCCGCCGCCAATGTGGCGAGCACGCCGGAGCCGCCGAGTTGCTCGGGCGGCCAATAGGCCATGAACGGCGTCAGGATCGAGAGCATGATCTCGATCCCGGGATCGCGGACCCAACGGCGCAGGCGAAGCATGAGCCAGCCGACCCCAATTCCCCACACGACCTCTCCGGCAAGGATGGCCACGAAGCTGCCGGCGGCCTCGACGAACGAAAACGATCCCGCGCTCACCGCAATGACCGCGAAGCGATAAAGGACGAGCGCCGTCGCGTCATTGGCCAGCCCTTCGCCCTCAAGAACGACGACCAGACGCCTCGGAAGCTGCATTCGTTGGGCAATCGCGAGCGGCGCTACGGCGTCGGGAGGCGAGACGATGGCGCCCAATACGAAGCCGACCGCCCAGGGAAAGCCCAACAGCCAGTGGGTCGCCGCGGCGACCGCGACGGTGGTGAACGCGACGCAGCCGATCGCCAGCAGGGCTATTGGGCGCAGGTTGAAGCGGAACTCCTTCCAGCTCATTTTCACTGCGTCCCAATAGATGATGGGCGGCAGCACCAGCACCAGAACAAGATCGGGGGCGAGCTGCAATGTGGGCAGGTCGGGGATGAGCGCGAGCCCAACCCCGGTGATCACGAGCAGAATGGCGGGCGGAATTTGCAATCGCTTCGCGACGAGGCCGACTACGGATATGACAGCCAAAAGCAGGATCAGAATTTGGAACGTCTCGGTCATCGTCGAATAGGCTCCAGCCACGCCACGTTCCTCATCGGGAACGACCGTCATCGATGCAAGTGTTAATCGGCATGGGGCGACGCCGCCAAGCGTCGGTTCGCTGACGCATAATTTCGCGCGCTTGCCGCCGGGCTTGAAAAAAGAGCCCACAACGGGCAACGCTTGGGCGATCGAGCGGCGGCCGGAGGGCGGCTCAGCGGCTCCAAGACCCTTCGCAGCGGAAGTTCGCTCCCTACTGGCGCGCCAATCTACGCGGCGCTTAGCGCAAATAGTCGAGACGTATGGCCGATATCGTCTACCCCGCTCATGGACCTCGCTACCAGGAGACGTTTCCTGCGCTAACGGCGCAGGAGATCGACCGATTGCGGCGCTATGGATCGTTACGCAAATATGCGGACGGGGAGAAGCTCGTCGAAGCGGGAAAGATCAGCCCGGGCATGTTCGTCGTGCTCAAGGGCCTGGTGGCGATCACGCAACGCGACGGTTTGGGCCACTTAACTCCGATCGCCGAGCAGGGCGCAGGTCAGTTCCTGGCCGACGTCGGCCAGCTTTCCACCCGCGCGACCCTGGTCGACGCCTCGGCGGTGGGCGACGTCGAGACTTTGGTGATCCCAACGACAGGCCTGCGCGCGCTTCTGGTCGCCGAAGCCGAGCTCGGCGAGCGCATCATGCGGGCGCTCATTCTTCGACGGGTGGCTCTCCTTCAAGGCGGCGCCGCGGGCGCCGTGCTGATCGGCTCAGCGGGCGCGGTGGACGTCATCCGGCTTGACGGCTTTCTCACCAGGAACGGCTATCCACACCACCTGCTCGATCCAGCCAGGGATCTCGAGGCCAAAGACGTGATCGGCCGCTACGCCGATATCGCTGGCGGACTGCCTCTGGTGGTCTGCCCCGACGGGACAGTGCTCGGCAATCCCTCGGAGCATGCCCTGTCCCGTCAAATCGGCTTGACCGTCACCTTGCGACCGAACTTCATCTATGACGTCGCCGTGGTCGGCGCTGGGCCGGCGGGACTGTCGACCGCAGTCTACGGCTCCTCGGAGGGCCTGTCGGTTGCGGTTCTCGACGCCCGCGCTTTCGGCGGTCAGGCGGGCGCCAGCGCCCGGATCGAAAACTACTTTGGCTTTCCAACCGGAATAAGCGGCCAGGCGCTCACCGCCCGCGCCTTCATTCAAGCGCAGAAATTCGGGGCCGACGTCATGATACCGGTCGCCGTCAAGACGCTCGACTGCTCGCGCGCCAACGGCGCATTCATCCTCGAGACGGAGGGTGGCGAACGCGTTCAGGCCCGGACGGTCGTGGTCGCGAGCGGGGCGCGGTACCGCCATCCGGCGATCCCCGATATCGCCCGATTCGAGGGCCGCGGGATCTGGTACTGGGCCTCGCAGATTGAAGCGAGCCTGTGCGCCGGCGAAGAGGTCGTGCTGGTCGGCGGCGGCAATTCGGCCGGTCAGGGCGCGGTGTTTCTGTCCGCCCACGCTTCCAAAGTGCGCATGATGGTGAGAGGGCCGGATCTGGCCGAAAGCATGTCGCGCTACCTGGTCGATCGCATCGCCGCCGCGCCAAATATCGAGCTGATGACTGAGACTGAGCTCGTCGCGCTCAGCGGCGCGCCCGGCGGCAATCTCGAGGGGGTGCGATGGCGCGACCATCGCGCTGGCCAAGAAACCGAGGCTGCGGTCCGCAACGTCTTTCTGTTCGTCGGCGCTGATCCCGCGACCGAATGGCTGCAAGGATGCGTGGCGCTCGACAAGGCGGGTTTCGTGACCACCGGCGCTGGACTGGCCAACGGCGACCCGGCCTCATCGCCCCTCGAATCATCGGCGCCCGGCGTGTTTGCGGTCGGCGACGTGCGATCGGGGTCGGTCAAGCGGGTCGGCGGCGCGATTGGCGAGGGCGCGCAGGTGGTGGCCGCCATCCATAAGTTCCTGTCGCATGCTCCAGGCCCCCATCTTTAACCACCCAGGCGAACCGCGATGTCGAAAACCTGCACGCATATGGCGACCATTCGCGACGTGACGCCGAGCGCGCTCGGTTGCGAGGAATGCCTCAAGAACGGGGACGCCTGGGTCCATTTGCGGATCTGCCGGACTTGCGGCCATGTCGGATGTTGCGACCAGTCCCCGAACCGGCACGCGACCAAGCATTTTCACGCGACCCGCCATCCGATCATCGAGGGCTATGATCCGCCGGAAGGCTGGGGTTGGTGCTATGTCGACGAGATGATGTTCGATCTTGCGGACCGCAAGACGCCCCATAACGGTCCGATCCCGCGTTACTACTAGAGCGAGTTGCTTTTGGGTTGAGGCGGCCGAAAGGGAATGGCTCGGACGACAATCTCTTGCAGAAAATCAGAAGTCAGGTTAAGCTTGCCCCATGAATAATCCTGCCCTTCCGCATGGCCTCGACCGCGGTCTCCCGTTCCGGCGCTTTGAACCGCCAGGACGAAAGCGCCGAGAAAAATTTTCCGCGCTTCATGCCGTGTAACCCATTGATAAGTCTCGATTCGGACGAGAGAATCCAAGGAAATCCAAGGAAATCCAACCCTCATAATCGGGGGTCTCCGAAGCGAAACGACGACGGCCCAAGAAAACCCAAACCGATCGACCGGACCAACGTCACGGGCCCGCCGCCGGGAAGGAGCCAACCCGACACCATCCAAAGGCAAAGCGCCTTCGACGACGGCTTGGCGTAAGCGCGGAGGCGGCGGCATCAGGCCCGTGAACGCAGTCCCGCGCGGATGACAGGTCGCCGCCGCCACGACCGCGGTCCGTGCTTGTGCCCAACCAGATAGCGGATCGTGGCCGGCGCCGTCAGGAATTGGCTCACCCCGTCTTCGATAATCTGGTCGGCCATGGTCAGGCGCGTCTGGCGATATTTGAGTTCCAGCACGGAATGGATGAGGTAGGTCTCGATCATCTTGCCCTCCTCATCCGGATCCTTGAACATATGCCAGGCGTAGGCGCCGTCCCGCCTCCGCTCGAGGCCGACATCCTGCATCACGGCGAGGAAAGCGGCGGCGTCCTTCGGATCGATCCGATATTCGGCGATCGCGAGGATCGGGCCCTGATCGTCGGCGACGCGGTTGAGGAAGCAAGGCGCCCGCCAGCGCATTGACGGGGTCAGATCCTGACCTTCGCCGGTTTGCAGCTTCCATCGCCACGTAAGCGCCAAGCCGATCAACGCGCCCACCCCAGCCGAGGCAAGGGCGAAGGGCACCCCCCTGAGCGTCGCGACTTCGCCCCATAGGGCGCTGCCGAACGTCAAGGCGCCGAAATAGGCGGTGAGGAAAATAGCCAGGCCCCGGCCGCGCACCCATTCTGGCAAAGCCACCTGCGCCGAGACAAAAAACGTCGTCAGCGCGATGATCGACGAGGCACCGGCGACGAAGCTGGCGGCGAGCGCCATTACGGGCTCGTGCGCCGCGGCGAGCAGAAGAAGCGAGACCGCGGTTCCGATCGCACCGAGCGCGGCCTGCCCGTTTGCGCTGAGCCGCGTCTTCAGCCAGCTGAGCGCGAGCGTGGCCAGGATCGAACCGAGACCGATTGCGGCCATGAGCTCTCCATAGACCTCCGCCCCGCCCTTCTGACTGCGCGCCACGAGCGGCAGCAAGGCGAGATAGGCGCTAGCGAAGGGAAAGAAGGCGATCGCGCGGATAAGCGTCGCGTCCATCTCACGGCTATAGCGGACGTAACGCAGCCCAGTCGTCATTGCGCTCATCAGGCGTTCGGCGGGCAGAGTCTCCTTCGGCCTTGGCGGCGCCCGCCACCAGATCAGAGCCGCAAGCAAGGCCAGATTGCCAGCGCAACAGCACCAGAATGGAACGGCGATGCTGAGCCTTGCGATCGCAAAGCCGGCGATCGCCGGACCGATCGCACGCGCGACGTTGTAGCTCGCAGTATCGAGCGCAATTGCGTGGTCGAGATCGGACCTCGGCACGAGGATCGGCGTGATCAGCAGCCACGCCGGCGCTGCGAGCGCGCCGCCCGTGCCGAGCACGAACGATGTCGCAAGCAGCAAGGGTGGGCTCGCCAGCCCAGCCGAAACGGCGGCCGCAAACGCGATTGAAATCGCTACGATGCCGGTTTGCGTCACGATCAGGAGCCGGCGAGGGTCCACGACATCGGTCAGCGCTCCGGCAGGCAAGGTCAGGAGAAAGAGCGGGAGGGTCGTGGCGACCTGGACCGCGGAGACCATTCTCGGACTCGGATTGAGACTGGTCATGAACCAAGCCGAACCCGTGTCGAACATCGCCAATCCGACGCTCGAGACCGAGGTCGCGACGAGAATGACGACGAAAGCGCGATTGCTGAACAAGCCCGAGCGCAGCTCTGCCCGCGAAGGCGTCTTCGGGTCGACGTTCAGTTCGGTCGTCAAGTCATTCGCCCGATATCCGGACATGGGTCCGGCCTCTGAGATTTGCGTGCCCCCATTGAGCTGCGTTGGCAAGCGGAACGGAAGCGGCGCAGCCGGATGCACCGGGTGATTACAGGTTCTCGCGCATGAATACGCCAGCATGGGCGAGCGCGCGGCGGCCAGGTTCGAGCCGGGCGTTCCAGAGGGGCCACGCATGAATCATATGCGGCCAGATTTCGAGCGTCGCGGAGACGTCGGCCTCGCCGGCGGCGGCGGTGAAGCGGACAGCGTCGTCGAGCAAGGTTTCGGCCGAACCGATCTGAATCAGGATTGGCGGCAGTCCTTTGAGATCGGCGTAGAGAGGCGACAGGCGCGGGTCCTTCCGGTCCATTCCGGGCGGCGCATAGGCCTTGGCCAGCTCCTCCAGGTATCCTTTCTGAATGAGCGGATCGACGGCGCTTTTGCTCAGGAGCGTCGCCCCCGACATGGTGAGATCGATCCATGGTGACACGAGCCAGAGACAGCCCGGCAAGTCCTCACCCGCGCGCTTGAGTTCCCCGACCAGAGCAAGCGTCAAATTTGCGCCCGCGCTATCGCCGCCGACTGCAATTTGTTTGGCTGGATAGCCTTCGCTGCGCAGGCGCCGCCAAGCCGTCAGCGCGTCGTCGCGGGCGGCCGGAAAGGGATGCTCGGGGGCCAGGCGGTAGCTGACGGCCAATGTCCGCAAGCCCCCTGCCCGTCCGGCTTCGGTCACCAATCGGCGGTGGCTTACGATCGAACCCGAGCAATAGCCTCCGCCGTGAAAGTACATCAGCACGCGGGAAGCATCGCCGTCAGGGACGATCGACCATTCGCCCCCGACGCCGTCGAGATCAACCGACTCGAGCTTAACGTCGTCGGCGACCGGCCAGACCGCCCCGACCTCCTCGATCCGGCGTCGCCGCTCTTCCCAGCCCACCGGCCGCGGCTTGGCGCTTAAGAGCGCGCGAATGGCGTCGATTTCGCTTTGAGCCATGGAGAGCCCCTCTTGCGGCCTCCGCATTCTATGTGCGCGCCTCAGACGATCAACCGCCTTCGCGAGTACGCCCAGTCAGCGCGCGACGCATCTTACCCCGTCGCGCTCGGCCAGGATCGGCAGCAGCGCCTTGAACATGAGGCCCGCGACCCGCTCGTTGCCCGCCTCGGTAAAGTGGACAATGTCGAGATAGAAATCATCATCCCACACGCCGTCGACGCCGGCGGCCATGTCGATCAGCGGCGCGTGCTCCTCGCGAGCGATAAGCTTGACCATGCGGTTGTGAGCGGCATTTGCAGCGATAATGTCGTCGATCGGCTTGAACACTGCGCCATAGAAATCCTTGACCTCACGCGGACTCTGTTCGTTGACCGCCATGGTTGAATCGGCGAGCGCGATATCCGCGCCGTTATCGCGCGCAAGCGCTATGAGCTTGCGATAATCGTCGGCGTATCGGCTCTTCATCAAATCAGCGTCCGACATTGGCGCCAGCGCGACCGCGCCGGCTTGAGCCGAATTCCGATCCCGCCAATCGTGGGTCGCGCGCTCGATCGTCAGCACGGCGCGGCCGATTAGAGCCGAGGCCCGGGGCCTGACGCCCGGCTCGTTGGGCTCCGGAGCGCGTCTCAAGCCGAACGGCAAAAAGCCGTTCATACCGTGCGTGCTGAGGATCAGGTCAGGCTTGAGCGGCAGAATATCGCGTCGCATCCGCTCGAGATTGTCTTCGAGCGTATAGGCCTCGGTTCCGGCGTTGATGACCTGGACCCTATGGCCGCACGACGCATGCTGGTCGAATAGATCCTGCAAAAGCTCGGGCCAGGGCTTCTCTCCGTCGTGCAGCGTGGGGCCGAAAGTCTGCGACTCGCCGAGCGCGACGATACGGAAGGCGTCGCCCTTGTCGCGGGCCAGGTCCGGTCCACGAAAGCCGAGATTGTTGATGCGGATCGTGGTGTCGAACATACGGCCAGAACTGCCCGGAACGAGCACGAAAGGCAGCTTCTTCTGCGGGTCGGGCGCGTCGATCGCCGCCCTTATCCCGTCGTTGCGGATCCACTCGTTGAGATAATAGAACCACCAGATCGCGAACGCGGTCGGGTTGGCGTGCGCGGCGCGATAGGAATAGGTCGGTGCGGCGGTTGTCGCGACCAACGGCAATCCGGTCGAGCTGCGGTAAAGGGCGTCGGCGACCGGCAGCGCGAGCGCAAACAAAAGGAACGCGCGCGCCGCCACGGCGACCGCGCTGGTCGAACGCACGCGCACTTCCGCAAACGCCAGGATGAGAACCGCCGTCGCGGCGAGCAGCGAATAGAACGCATAGGGCCTGTCGGCCATGAAGGCGTTGCGGGCGAGCACGCCGGCGGCAAGCGCCGCAAGGCCAAGCGCAATGGCCAGCAACGACGGACGAAAACGGCGAGGGTCGCCTTGCGGCGCGGCGATCCCCGCGCCCGCGCGCCGCGCAGCGCCGTAATAGGGCCGCGCCGCCAGAATCGGCCGTTCAAACCCGGCAAAGAAGATCGTCGACAGCGCCAGGATCGCGACGACGTAGATCGCCAGTTGCAGGATAAGCGGCGCCGAGGCCAGCATCGGCTTCAGCGCCATGACGATGATGAGGTGAAAGAGATAAACCGAATACGAGATGCGGCCGAGATAGAAGCTCACGCCCCTGACGACGCGGTTGCGGAAAAGGCCCTCGGCCTGCCAGACGACGCCGACCGCGATCATGCCGAACGCCGCCGAGACGTAAGGAAACGCCCGCTGAGCCGAAAGATCGCCGCCGACAGCCAGGATCGCGACGCCGAGCTCGGCCGGGATCGCAACCGCAAGCAGCGCCAGCAACGCGCCCAGACGCCATCGGCCTGAGGCGGCGTCCAGCCCAATCGGCGGACGACGCTCGAGCGCGAGATAAAGCAGAAAGCCCCAGACGATGGAGTCGATGCGAAACAGCGTGACCCGTCGGACGTTCAAGTCCCAGTCGTGCGGCGCGATCGAGAACCGCAGCGCCGCCACGACGAGAATGACAAGAACCGCGAAGGTCGCCTCAAACCGCCGGTCACGTCTCCCAAGCAGCCTTGCGACAATGAACAGGGCGGGAGCAAACAACACATAGAACCATTCCTCGACCGCCAGACTCCAGGCCACGGGATAGAAATCGACGTGGTTGGCGGAGAAAAGGAGGTTCTCGACATAGAAGAGATAGCGGGCAAAGTCGGCGGTCATCAGGTTGCCCGTCAGCACCGCAATGACGGTCAGCGCCACGACATAGGGCGGGATCGTGCGCATCCAGCGCCGCACCAGAAACACGCCGAGATTGCGCCAAGGCTTTCCGACCACCCAATCGACGATTTGCGGCGCGAGCACGAAGCCGCTGAGCACGAAGAAGACCTCGACGCCGGCGATAGCGAACGCTTCCGTGAACGGCTGAAACGGCGCGTTGGCCGTCAGATAATGAGGAATCGCGACCGCGAACGCCGCCGCTCCACGCAGAAAGTCGAGCGACGCGCTGCGCTTCATTTCGGCGCGGCATAGACGAACGGCGCGTTGACGGTTTGACCGGCGAGCGCGAACAGAACGACGAACGCCGTAAGACAGACAAGCGCCGCGGTCGCCCAGGGGCCTTTGAGGAACCGGAGGCCAAATTCAACCATTCCGATCGAATCTCCGTTGTAAACAGGCGGTGGTTGGGATATTCGTACCCATGCTGCGCCGCCGGCAGGCCGCGCTTTGCTCAGCCGCCTACCCTATCCCGGCACACCTGTCATGCGCCGGCTCGTCCCGGGCACGCAGGGATCAATTCCCTAAGGCGGCGTTACCGCTTGCCGCGGCCGCCGTGACCTCACGACGTAACGGGCAGAGATCAAGCAGACAGGCTTGCCACAGCCTAGGCGGCAGAAGGCGGCCGCGCATTCGCTCCTGGCTTAAGCCTCCGGATTCAGTCGTGGCGGCGGCCGCCGCAGGAGGTCGGTCCAGGGCCCCCGCTTACTGCGCCGGCGTCGACGAGCCGGCTATTGGGCTGAACTGCCCGAGCGGCTTGAGGATGAACTTGACGACATCTCTAACCGGCGCCGACGGCAACGCTTGCTTGGCGCGCGCGTCGTGCAGCGCCGCGGCTGCCTTCCGCTCATTGTCGCCCGCCAAGTCGAAATCGTTCTGGTAGAGGTCGCGGATCCAGGCGCCGCTTGAATCCGCCGCGCCGTCCTTGGCGAACTCGAGCCACATCAGCCCCCGCGCGCGCTGATGCGGCACGCCATCGCCCATGAACAGCATATGGCCGAGCAAAGCCTGCGATGGGGCATGGCCCTTTTTGGCCGCCACCGCCAACCAACGAATGGCGGCGATATTGTCCTTGGCGAGGCCTCCGCCGCCGACGATGTACATGTGGGCGAGATTATATTGCGCGTTCGGATCGCCGAAGATCGTGGCCGCGTATTGAAACAATTCGTGCGCTCGCCCGGGGTCGGGCCGCACGTCGCTGTTCGGTATGCCGTTCAGGCAATAGACGCCAACCGCGACAAACGCATTAGAGATCGCGCTAAGGTTTCGCCGGTCGGGCTCGTCTTCGTCGTAATCTTCGACTAGCTGATTGAAGTAGTGGTACGCCTTCACGTCGTCGTGAGGCACGCCTTGGCCGTCCGCGTACATCTCCCCAAGTTTCCAGCGCGCGAGATCTTGCCCGCCTTCGGCGGCGTAGGTGAGCGCAGCGACCGACGCATCGGCGTCCCCTGCTTTCAAGTCGGCGACGCCCGCACGCAGCGCCTGATTAGGGTCGGTGAAGTTCTTCGGGATCTTCTCCGACGGATCAGACGTCGACCCGTCAAAACCAAAGGCCGGGGCCAGCCCCAACGTCATTGATCCGATGATCGCAAATGCGAAGCGGCGACGCAACGACGCCTTTTGAACCCAACCATCCGCACACGCGACCACGCGCATTTCGATCCCGAGCTGCCATCCGGCCCCGTCGCGGTCCTTTGACGGCGCTCGTGACACGGACGACTTTGGTCATCAATCGATTTCAAATTGCTGGCGGTTTATGGCGCAATCGCGGCGCCTTCCAGCCGGAATCCCGACTCGCGAGAGTTGCATCGGAGATGTTGCGCAAAAGCAACAATTTGCCTCCTCCGGCGCCTCTTCAAACGCGCTCCAGGCGCTCCCGCGCCCCGGTAAGCTTAACGAGCCGTGCCTGAAACGTCTCGAGCCGGTCCTGATGTTCGGCGATGACCTCCTCGGGCGCGCGGGCGACAAAGTCGTCGTTGCCGAGTTTCGCCTCGACCTTGGCGATCTCGACCTTGACCTTGTCGATCTCCCTGTCGAGCCGCGCCTTCTCCGCCTTAAGATCGACGACGCCGGCGAGCGGCAGCGCCACCGTCTCGTTACGCACGACCAAGAGCAGCGCACCCGGCGGCGCGGCCTCGGCGGTTTCAATCGAGCCGACGCGGGCGAGGCGCCCGATGCTCTGGCTCCAGGCGCGCGCGCTTCTGGCCGCCCGCTCGCTCGGAGCGACGAGGATAAGCGGCGTTTGCGTCGAGGGCGGCACGCCCATTTCCGACCTCACCGACCGCACCTCGGCGATAAGATCGACGACCCAGCCAATTTCGGCTTCGATTGCCTCGTCGACCTCGAAGCCATGGCTCGGCCACGGCCCGAGCGCCAGGGGCCCCAGGCGCCTGGGGCCGACTTGGCCAGTGATGGTCCAGAGCTCCTCAGTGAGGAACGGCATAAACGGATGCAGGATGGCGTAGATCGTGTCGAGCACATGGGCTATCGTCGCACGGGTTTCGGCTTTGGCCGCCGGGCCGGCGTCGCCTTGCAACACCGGCTTGGCCAGTTCAAGATGCCAGTCGCAGAAGACGCTCCAGACGAACCGATAGGCCGCGTTGGCGGCGTCGTTGAAGCGATAGGCTTCGATCGCCCCCGCCGTCTCCGCCGCAGCGCTAGCGGCCTCGCCGAGAATCCAGCGGTTGAGCGGCTCGCGCACGGCTGAGGGATCGAAGCCCTCGACGCGGACGCAACCGTTCATCTCGGCGAAGCGCGAGGCGTTCCAGAGCTTGGTTGCGAAGTTGCGATAGCCTTCAATTCTGGCCTCGCTGAGCTTGATGTCCCTGCCCTGCGCCGCCATTGCCGCGAGAGTGAAGCGCAGCGCGTCGGCGCCGAACCGGTTGATGAGGTCGAGCGGGTCGATGACGTTTCCCTTCGACTTCGACATCTTCGCCCCCTTCTCGTCCCGGACGAGGGCATGGATGTAGACGTCGCGGAAGGGAACGTCCTGCATGAAATGGAGACCCATCATCATCATCCGCGCGACCCAGAAGAAGATGATGTCGAAGCCGGTGACGAGTGCGTCGGTCGGGTAGAAACGCTTGAGCTCCGGCGTCTCCTCCGGCCAGCCGAGAGTCGAGAAGGGCCACAAAGCCGAGGAGAACCAGGTGTCGAGCACGTCCTCGTCGCGCTTGAACATTTCTGAAAGCCGCGCCGGATCGCCTGTGAGCGCCTCAGCCTCGGCTTGGGTCAGAGCGCCACGTTCAACGCCGTCCGCGAGCCCCGCGGCATAGGCCGTCTCCTCGGTCTCCTCCACATAGACCGCGCCCCAAGGGGCATACCAGGCAGGAATTTGATGCCCCCACCACAGCTGGCGCGAAACGCACCACGGCTGGATGTTCTCGAGCCAATCGAAGTAGGTCTTCTCCCAGGTCTTGGGGACGAATTGAGTTTCGCCCTCGCGCACCGCTGCAATCGCGGGTGTGGCGAGCGTCTTGGCGTCGACATACCACTGATCGGTGAGCCAGGGCTCGATAACTACGTTCGACCGGTCGCCGTGCGGCACAGCGTGGGCGTGCGGTTCGATCTTGGCTAGAAGACCGGCGAGCGCCATCATTTCGACAATCCGGCCGCGCGCGATGAAGCGATCCTGGCCATCGACGGCGGCGATGAGCCGCGCGTGATCGTGGTCGCTCTCTAGCCCGTCGAAGAAGTCGACATTGCCTTTGAGCGTCACCTGCCCCTGCGCATCGAGGATATTGATCGCTCGCGCGCCCTCCGCTTCGTGCCGCTTGCCGACTTCGAAATCGTTGAAATCGTGCGCGGGCGTGATCTTGACCGCGCCTGCGCCTTTTTCCGGATCCGAATATTCGTCGCGGACCATCGCGATCAGACGGCCGACCAGCGGCAGGCGAACATGGCTGCCGAACAGGTGCTGATAGCGTGGATCGTCCGGGTGCGCCGCGACCGCCGTGTCGCCCAGCATCGTCTCTGGCCGCGTCGTGGCGACGGTCACGCGTTCGCCGGTCTCTTCGCCGTCCGAGTCCACCAGCGGATACTCGAAGTAGTAGAGGTGCCCGTTGGGGTTCTTGGCCAGGACCGTGGCGAGCGCCGTCGCGTCCAGCGGTACGCCATCCGCCCGCGACCACTTGAACGAGCCCTTTGTCTCAATCTGCACGACCTCCAGATCCGAGATCGCGGTCTGGAACTTGGGGTCCCAGTTGACGAGCCGCTTGTCCTTATAGACGAGCCCCTCGCGATAGAGCTGAACGAACACCTTGGCGACCGCGCGCGACAGCCCTTCGTCGAGCGTGAACCGTTCGCGGCTCCAGTCGCAGGAGGCGCCGAGGCGCTTGAGCTGGGCCACGATCGCGCCGCCCGACTCCGCTTTCCATTCCCACACGCGCTCGACGAACGCCTTCCGGCCCAGGGCGCGACGGTCAGGCTCCTGCCGCTCCATCAGCATGCGTTCGACCACCATTTGCGTGGCGATGCCGGCATGGTCCACGCCTGGCTGCCACAGCACGTCACGGCCGTTCATGCGCCAATAGCGGCAAAGGACATCCTGAAGCGTGTTGTTGAGCGCGTGACCCATATGCAGATTGCCGGTGACGTTCGGCGGCGGAATGACGACGCAAAACGGCTGCGCCGCGGCCCGATCGGGGCGGCCGGCCCGGAAGGCGCCCGTTTCCTCCCAAAGCGCGGAGGCGCGGCCTTCGGCCGCAGCGAAGTCGAACGATTTGTCGATCATGGAATTCTGGTCCGCGCGATGCCCTGCGGAGACGCCTCGAGATCAAACGACGGCCTTCCGGGCGGCTCACGGGGGCGGCAGGCGCCGAAGGCGCAAGCGCCACGGGCGCTATAAACGCATCGCCGCAGTCGAAGTCAACGCGCCATATTTGACCGCACGCCGCCTATTTTCGTCCGCGCGCGACCCGCTGGATTTCTTCTCCCACCAGCCGCTCGACAATGGGCGGGAGGTTCTCGTCCAGCCATAGTTTGAGCATCGGCCGCAACATCTCTCGCATCATGCCGTCCGCGAGCGCGGCGCTGCGAACATCGAGACCAGCCGACAAGGCCCCGAACGACAACGCCACCGCCTCGTCCGCCTCTGGCGACAGCAAGGTCTCCTCGTTGCGCTGGGCCGCATCGTCGGCGGGAGCGGCAAATTCGGCTTCAATCGCTTGCGGCCGGCGCCAGACGACCGTCGGCGCGTTCGTGTCCGGCCGCTGGGGCGGCTCAGCGGCGTCGCCGCGCGGCGCGACCGCGTCCCTGGAATAGACGATTTGCGGCGCCAGCTGCGGCGGCTTGAGCGCCGCCCCCTTGGCGGGGTCATCGGCGATGATGTTGCGGATCGAGGCGAGAATCTCCTCCATCGACGGCTCGTGGGCCCGCTGCGCGCGGTGAATCGCCTCGAAGTCGCCGTCGCTGGAATTCGAATTGATTGCGCTCATCAGACCGCCCTGCCCCACCCAAGGGGCCTTGTCCTATGCGCCTGACGCGAGGCTGGACTCAGCCCGCGCTGCCGGGAGCCGCCGAATCGAGCGGCTACACCGCGCAACGATAATCACTCGCGGCCGCGGCCGGCAAGCTCAGCGCAAAAGCCAAAGGACCTTACTGTCCGCTCGGGGTCCTGAGGCCGATCCACTTGCTCTTGACCTGATCGAAATGAACCCTCGGATCGTACTCAGCGACCGCGAGTCCAAGGGTCGGGATGTTGAGCCGGCCTATCGCCGACAACAACGAGTACGAAATCGACGACTTGGTCGTGTTCGGCCTGAACCAGCGTCGTTCGCGCCTGCAACAAAGCCTGTTGAGCGTTGAGCACGTCGAGGGTCGTCCGCTGGCCGACCTTGGCCTCTTCGCGCACGCCGGTCAGCGCCACTTCGTTGGCGGAGACCGCCGCGCGGGCAGCGCGCACCACGCCGACCGCAGCTAGATTGAGGCTCCAGGAGGCGATGACAGCTTGGCGGACCTGGTTGCGCAAGGAATCAGTCTGGATTTCCTGTTGCGACAGACTCTCCTTGGCCTGTCGGGTCGTAGCGTACTCGGCTCCACCCTGGTAAATCGGGATCGTCAGTTGGCCCATGATCGTGCCCGACAGCACTTTAAAACCGGGGATTCCGTTCACGTCGATTTGGTTGGAGACTGAGGCGGAGAGCCCGATGGTCGGATAGAGCGCGCCCTCGGCGATTTTCACCTGCAATTGCGCGGCGTCGACGCCATGCAGAGAACCGCTGATCGCCGGATGCTCGACTTGCGAGATCGATATCGCCTCGGCCAGTGTTTTCGGTATAGGCCTCAAGAGCGGCTTCACCGGCGCAAGGCTGGTCGGCTGATCGCCGATGAATTGACGGTAGCGCGCCACCGCGGCCTGCAGGGTCGCGACCGCGCTGAGCGCAGTCGCCTCGGCGCTCGAAAGGCTCGCCTCCGCTTGCGCGACGTCGGTCCGAGTCACTTCGCCGACGGTGAATCGGTCCCGCGTCTCGCGCAGCTGTTCTTTCAACACGTCCACATTGTTATTGTCCAGGCCCAGAATGGCCGTATCCTCCAGCACGTCCATATAGGCGGTGAGGGCTGAAAGAAGGGTGTTCTGCTCGGTGTTGCGCAATTGCTCCCGGGCGCCGAAAACCTGCAACTCGGCCTGACGGATCGAGTTAAGAATCCGATTGCCGTTGAAAACGGTCTCGTTGGCTTGAACGCCATAGCCCCGCGGTTTGACAAAGGTTAATGTGCTGCTAGCCGCGCCGCCCTGAGCGCCAAACAAACTCGTTTGGGCGCGTTCGATGCCTATATTCGCCGTCGCCTCGACGGTCGGCAGGTACCCGGCGTTCGCCTTAGGGACGTTTTCGTCCGCCACCCGGACCGCGGCGCGCTGCGCATTGATGTCCGGGCTGGTCAGATAGGACTTGATGAGCGCGCCGCCGATCGTTTCCGTTCGGCCTGCTCCACCACCGATCGTCGCCAGACCGGCCGCCGCCAGGAGCGCCGCGCGGAAGAGGCCGCACGGCTTTCGGCCGCACGATGCGGCGCGCCGCTCCCGAAATGCGCCTGAGCCCAAAATCATCCCCGCCTCATGCCCCATCGCCGCATCGTGAAAAAAGCGGTCGATCTCCTCGTCGCCGCCTAACTCGCACGTCTGATGCGAAAATCAAAGACGCCGGCGCGACCGCAAGCATAAACTTCAACAACCGATACCGCCTCCAGCCGCTTGCAGAAAGCGGCCAATACGCAGGCATCATAGGCGTAGAATTCCTCATCGCGCTACGGAAGCTGCGCCGGTCCGACGCGACAAACGCCATTTTTCCACTGAGCGTCGCAAACATGAGACACCTGACGCGGGTCGCATCCCCTGTGCCCAGCCGAGACTAAGGCTTAGAAGACGAAGCTCACGCCGGGCTGGAAGCCGTCCAGGACGTCGGCTTTGGTCTCGAACAGCGCCCTTCGGCTAATCGCCCCGCCGGTTTTTTCATACATGACTGCTTGCGACGGCTCGGAGGACGCATCAATGCCGACGAGACGCCCCGGATCGGCAAGCAGGGCGAGAAGACGGTCCGGGAAGACCCCGAACGCGCCCTCAACGACGACAAGGTCGAAAGGCCCAAGAGCGGCGGCCCCGCTGTCGAGCGCCCCAACGACCACGGTAGCGTTCATGCGACTGTGAAGCTCGGCCTTAGCCGCCTCCGCCGCGCCCATGTCCAATTCGAGCATGACCACCCTCGCGCCCATGGTGGCAAGGATCGCCGCGCCATAGCCGGAGCCGCCCGCGACATCCAGCGCGCGGTCGCCAGGAACAACCTTCGCCGCCTGGAGCATCCGCGCCAGGATCATGGGCGCCAGCAGCCGGCGGGCCTTCGCCCCCCGCGCAGGCAGTTCGCGGTCCAGATAGGCGAGCAACTCGTGTTCGGGCGCGACGAAACGCTGGCGCGGCACATCGACGAAGGCCGCCAGCACGGCCTTATCCACGACTCCGCCAGTGCGGAGTTGGCTGTTGACCATGTTTACGCGCCGGTCGAGCATCGTTTCAGCGGAAATGTGCGCCCCCTTGGCTCAGACCGGCAATATGGGACGGATCGCCGCCCCAAATGAAAATTGGCTGGAGGCCTCGCCCGGAGTTCGAACCGGGGTGCAAGGATTTGCAGGCCAATTCCAGCCGCCTCCGCTAACCCTCTGATACTGACGAGAGAACCCCTGTCTTCCCTCAAAAGCACTGGAATCAAACGGTTTTCAGTTGCACCAAAAGGAAAGATGTGGCATCCCGCAACCGCAAAACGGCGCTTCGCGGCACTGACGAAATGCGAACGAGGCGGCCGTGGCGGGTCAAAGGACTTCAAGTCATGGCGATTAAAATATCCGACAAGTGGCTTAAGGAGCAAGTGCCTCCAGGCTCCGGCGCGACGACCTTCTGGGATTCGGTTATCACCGGATTCGGCGTGCGCGTCTTTGCCCCGACGAAACGCCATGCAGCCGGCGCGCGATCGTTCTTCGTTAATTACCGGGTTAGCGGCAGGGAGAAGCGTTTCACGATTGGATCCTATCCCGATTGGAGTGCGGAGGCAGCGCGCGCCGAAGCCAAAGAGCTGCGGCGCCGGATCGATCGCGGCGAAGATCCTGCCCAAGAGCGTAAGACGCGGAGGGAGGCGCCGACGGTTCGGGACCTCGCTGAAAGGTACAAGGAAGAGCACCTCCCAAAGAAGGCCGCCAGTTCGCAGGTCAATGACTGGCAGATGATCGAAAAGGAGATCCTGCCCGCGATCGGCGACCGCAAGGTGGCGGACGTGCGCGAGGGCGTTGTCGAGGCCCTTCACCGCGGCATTACCGAGCGCGGCCGGGCCGTCCGCGCGAACCGGGTTCTCGCGGTCGCCTCGAAAATGTTCGCCATCGCGCTCAAGCGGACGGAAGGGGAAGACGCCCCGTGGCGAGATCAGGCGCAGGGCAACCCTTGCAAAGGCGTGGCTCGCAATCATGAAGATGGTCACGAGCGCCTCTTCTCTCCCGCCGAACTCGCCGCCCTCAGCGACGCGCTGGCCGCCTATGGCCAAACCCCGGCCAGCGATTGCTTGCGCTTTTTGATGTTGACCGGCTGTCGCCCCGGCGAGGCGATCCATGCGACTTGGGACCAATTCGACGCCGAGCCCGGTTTTTGGGTCAAGCCGTCCGCCCACACGAAGCAAAGGAAGGTGCATCGCGTACCGCTCAGCGCCGCGGCGCTCGAACTCCTCGCTGATATCAAAGCGCGACGCAAGTCCAGTCCACGACGTGCGCGAAGCGAGTTCGTTTTCCCCGGTCAGAGCCATGGTGAACCGCTGAAACAGCTGCGTAGCACCTGGGAAGCGGCCGCCGAAACGGCCTCTGTCGCCCTCTGGGGTGACGCAAAGGACGAGCGGGTCGCCTCTCTTGTGACCAATCTTGAGCAAGGTCTCAAAAGGAAGCCGACCGCGAGGGAGGTCATTGCGTTCGCCGAGAAGGCAAGCGTAAAGCTGCCCCCTGCCCCGTTTGACGCTAGAATCTATGACCTCCGGCATTCATTCGCGGGCGTCGGCGCGGGCGGCGGACTATCCTTACAGATCATCGGACGGCTGCTTGGCCATACGCAGATGCGAACGACACAACGGTATGCGCACTTGGCGGACGATGCGCTCAAAGAAGCCGCCGCGACGATCACAGCCGCGATTGCTGGCGCCGGGAAGGACACCGGCAACGTCGTGCGTCTCGCGAGGCCGAGATGACACAGCGCGACGTATTAATTGCAGAAATCGTGGAAATTATCGATGCATCCTCCGCAAAACGGGAAGAATGTCGCAACTCGGTTCTCCGTCACATAGACTGGGTTCTCCGTCACATAGAAAGCGCCAAAGCACGCAGGAAATTAAACGAACGAATCGGACTTCCAGGCGCAATCAAAAGAAAGGTTGCTGTCTTCGGGATTCGCTTGCGAGGTTCAAATACTTCAAAGGAAATTTTTTTCGCCCGCTTGCGACGATATGGTTGACTACGATGTAAGCCGAAGCTACGGCGCGTTTCAAATGTGTTTGAATGACGCCATCGCAGCTTCTAACGGGATAGAAAGACAAATCATCGTTCCAAAGGGTAAGAAACCAGTAAACTACGACAAATATGAAGCAAGAAAAATCGCCGAATTTTTAGTCAACGAATTCGCGAGAGTGCGCGATTATGACTATCTCGCGCAGCTGCAAAACAATGTGGAACCACTCCTATACGAATCTCTGACCGATACCCGGACGTCGATATTCTCGAAAGCGCCGCCGACCACAGGCCGCCCTTTCTCAAGACAACGAGGCAGGATTAGGGCGTGTCCTCATTTAAGCCAAGCGAGGGCACAGGCGAGATGGATAGCTGCGAGGAAATTCCGCGCGGTGTTCTCGTATCGGGTGGCGATGGCTCGGAATTGTTTGAGAGCATTGAAGAAACGCTCGACGAGGTTACGTTCGGCCTAGAGGCTGAAGTTGCATCGGCGGGGGGATTTGCGGTTGACCTTGGGCGGGATCACGGGTTCGATGCGGCGCACGGTCAGAGCATCGATGAAGCCGTCGGCGTCATAGCCCTTGTCGGCGATGAGGGCCTGCGGTTCGACTTCGGCCAGCAGCGCGACGGCCTGGGTGATGGCGTGGACTTGTCCGCCGGTCAGGCAGATCGCCAGCGGATTGCCGAGCGCATCAACGATCGCGTGGATCTTGGTCGTCAATCCGCCCCGCGATCGCCCGATCGCTTCTTCGCCACCGTTTTTTTGGGCGCGCCCGCGCTATGCTGATGCGCGCGCACGATCGTGGCGTCGATCATCGCGTATTCGTTGTCCGGCTGGTCCGCCAAGGCTTTGAAGAGATTCTCCCAAACCCCTTTCTTCGCCCACCGCGAAAACCGGGTATGGACGTTCTTCCATCCCCCGAACCGGTCGGGAAGATCACGCCACGGCGCACCGCAGCGAAACTTCCAGATCACCGCCTCGACAAAAAGCCGATCGCCCAGTTCGCTGTTGCGTCCGACACTGCCCGAGCGACCGGGGAGCAGCCCCTCAATCC
This sequence comes from uncultured Alphaproteobacteria bacterium, assembly GCA_963813555.1. Taxonomy (GTDB): domain Bacteria; phylum Pseudomonadota; class Alphaproteobacteria; order Rhizobiales; family Beijerinckiaceae; genus Roseiarcus. The sequence goes on from CAWEZX010000008.1 coordinate 469,193, forward strand.
GCCCAAACTGATCAGCGCGCAAAGCATAACCGCCGCATCGAAAGCCTCCAAAATCGAAGCCTCCCCATGAATCACGCTTTCAATGATTCGCGAATCCCTTGGCCATCCCTATTCGAGGACACGCCCTAGCGTCCCGCCTGTTCTTTTTCGCCAAGCTGGGCGCACTGCGATTTCTCCTGCATGCTCACGAATACGTGCGAACGGCTTTCAACCTTTGCGACTTCGGCGGTAGAGTTCGCAGGACGCGCCCGACATTCGACCCGGACGGCAGACGATAATCAACAACACAACGGAGGACGCCGCGCGAATGAACGTTCAGGATATCGCGAAAGAGGTGCTCGCAGTCCTCGGGACCGGCCGCCAACTCGACCCCTTCTCCAAAGTCTATCCCGACTTCGGACTTAAGGAGGCTTACAACGTTACGGCGGCCGTCCGCGCGGAGAGAGAAGCGCGCGGAGAGCGTCCGATCGGCCGCAAGATCGGTTTCACCAACCGGACCATCTGGGCCGAATACGGCGTCTATGCGCCAATCTGGGGCTATGTCTACGACCGCACGGTCGAGGACCTAAGCAGCGACGCGCTCGAGTTTTCGCTCAGCGGCTTGGCCGAACCGCGCATCGAGCCGGAGATCATGTTTGGCCTTTCGGCCGCGCCCGAGCCCGGCATGGACGAGCAGGCGCTCATCGACTGCATCGATTGGATCGCTCATGGCTTTGAGATCGTGCAGTCGCTCTTCCCAGATTGGGCGTTTCAAGCCTCCGACACCGTCGCGGCCTACGGCCTCCATGGGAGGCTCTTCATTGGCCCCCGTCATTCGGCTGAATCTCGGCGCGACGAGTGGGTGCGCGAGCTTTCGCGCTTCGAGATCGATCTTTTCCGCAACGGCGCCCATGTCGATCACGGCGTCGCGACCAACGTCCTCGACGGGCCGCTGTTTGCGCTGCGTCATCTCGCCGAGACGCTGGCGCAAGATCCGCTCAACCCGCCGCTCGCCTCCGGCGAAATCGTGACCACAGGAACGCTGACCCGCGCCTTTCCGGTCGCAGCAGGAGAAGAGCGGAGCACGAAACTCACCGGCGTTCCGCTTGAAAGCGCTCGGATCCGCTTCGTCTGATCGGCGGTTTCTCGCCCTGCGCGCCCTGTCGCGCGCCCTTTTCGCGCTTTCGAATCAATTTGAGTGCCGCCCTGTAAGGCAGTCTTGACCAGCATGTCCCATTATCGGGCATCGGCGAAATGCCCTCTTGACTTGTATCACTCCGAAGCAGCAATCTTAGGTTGTAGGCGATTCAAGCTGTCAAAATAGAACAGCGGGGATCGCGGGCGTCGGAAGAAGAGTTCACTTATGATTCAGCATATTCTCGCAATGTACGGCGCAGGCACCGCCATTACGACGATTGCATTCCTTGCTCTCTGCTGGCGCGCGGCCGAGGCGCCCTACAATGATTGAGGTTCCGTACGAATTCCTCAACGCCCTGTTCACGCTGCTCATAGTGGCGGCAAGCGTCAACCGGTCAAGGCAACGATTCTCGTGACAGAGCGCGTTCGCGCCCGGATTCATCGCTGACGTTCAGTCCGAGCGATTCCTTCCATAACTGACACGCAGAGACTCTCGCATTCGAGCGAAAGCTGATCGGTGCGGCTCGCCGCCAGGGGTGGGAAAACGGGCCGGTTGGCTCGGAAATCGCCATTTCGCCGCCACCGACGACCAGAAGCGGGAGCACGCAGCCGGCATGTGATCGCGCTCACAGCGGCGAACAGGGAATATTGTTATGTGTTGGCCGCCAGGACATTAAGACTGGTTGGGGAGGACGGGCGACAATCAACTCAAGGCGAAGGGCTTCCTTCTCAGTCGTTTTGGATTTCCGGGCGCCGCCCCGGACTCCTCCGAGAACGGGAACTCTTTCGGCTTTACGCCTGGACCCGGAAGATTGGGAGTTCACCGATGCGAAACATAACCAGAATGAGCATAGCGGGTTTGGCCGCATTGTCCCTGATGGGATCCCTTATCGCCGCGACTGGACCAGCTGCGGCGGCCGGCGGTTTCCATGGCGGAGGAGGCAGCTCCCACGGAGGCGGTTTCCACGGGGGCGGGTTCCATGGCGGAGGCTTCCACGGTGGCGGTTGGCACGGTGGTGGTTGGCACGGCGGTGGCTGGCACGGGGGCGGGTGGCATGGCGGCGGCTGGGGCGGTGGAGGTTGGGGCGGTGGAGGTTGGGCGGGCGCGGCCGTCCTTGGCGGATTGGCCGCGGGTGCGCTGCTCGCGGCGCCCTACGCGTACGGCGGTTATGGTTATGGCGGGTACGGCGGGTGCACGTCCTACGCGCCGATCTATGACGCCTACGGCAATTATCTCGGCCGGCAGCTGGTGAACGGCTGTTAGCGAGCGGGCTCGATCCGGTTGAGACCGCCCATATACGCCCGCAAAACGTCCGGGACGGCGACCGAGCCGTCCGGCTGCTGGTAGGTCTCGAGGACCGCGATCAGCGCCCGGCAAACCGCGCCCCCAAGCCATTGAGGGTGTGCACGAACCTAGTCGACTTGGTGTCCGCCCCCTTGCTGCGGGCGTTCATGCGCCGGGCCTGAAACTCGCCGCAGATCGAACAGGACGAGATTTCGCGAAACCGTCCCTGCCCCGGCAGCCAGACCTCGATCTCATAAGTCTTCTAGGCCGCGAAACCCATTTCTCCCGCACACAGCGCAACCGTGCGGAAATGCAGTCCCAGGCGCTTCAGCACTTCCTCCGCGCAGGCAGTCATGCGCTCGTGCTCGTCGCGCGACTGTTCGGGCGTCGTGATCGAGACCAGTTCGACCTTCTTGAACTGATGCTGGCGGATCATGACGGGGACGCAATCCACTAGATTCGAACCCTAGCGGATCGAATTTAACGCTTGGCGCCCACGCCTGACGGCGGCGATGATTTTGTTGGGATCAACATGCGGCGGCGCGGGCCGGAATCGTCGGTCCGAAGTCGAACCTGTGAATTACGGCTCCGCGATGAAGAGGCTCAGGTTTGCCGCCTACGCCTCAAAAACACCGCTCCCAGCAGCACGCCGCCAACAACGAGCATGGCCGGAGCGCCAGAGCCGATCTCCGGGGCGGGAGCGCCCATCAGGAAACATTTTGGATTTGTAACAGATTGACACTTCCCGGGATTGGCATTCGCCGCGCCAACAGCACCGAGGCAGAAGCAAATCGTAATGAGAAAAGCTTTCATCGCAGCCTCCCCAATCATTGGCACCGTAAACCCGTAATTTGTTTTGGTCAAGGCGTTCAACCGTTCTGTTCCGGTTATCCTGGGCAGACGCACAATCTACTCCAGCGCCGGGAATCAAGCGTCATATTCCGCTAGGCGGAACTCTTTCCCGTTCACGGAGTTGACCTCTTGAGGCTTGGCCACAGAGGAGGTCAACGATGCGAAACATTGTATCCAAAGCCGCAATAGCCGGCCTGACAGCCTTATCCCTCGCGGCTTCCGTTCTCGCCACGAGTGAACCGGCCGCGGCCGGCAATTGGCATGGAGGCGGACGCGGCTGGCACGGAGGCGGCTGGCACGGCGGCGGATGGCGCGGTGGCGGATGGCACGGAGGCGGTTGGCATAGGGGCTGGCATGGCGGCGGAGGTTGGGCGGGCCCGGCTATCGTTGGCGGTTTGGCCGCCGGCGCGTTGCTGGCAGCGCCCTATGCCTATGGCGGCTATGGCGGCTACGGTTATGGCGGATACGGCGGATGCACGTCCTACGCGCCTATTTATGACGCCTACGGCAATTATCTCGGCCAGCAGTTGGTGAACGGCTGCTAGCAGCCTGTCGGACTCGGGTTTCGGCGCGGGCGATTTTGGCGAGCTGAAACGTCTTGCGGCGTGGGATCGGCTCCAAGCGCGGTTGAGAGGCGGGATTTGGGTCGCTTCGGACGCCTGCTTTGCTGGCGTGGGAACGCTTGGCGGCCGGGTCAGGCGGGGGTGAGGACGAACATCCGCTTCAGATTCCACGCCATCGTCACGAGGGTCCACTCGCCGCGCACCTTGTCGAGGCCGCGCAACAAGAACTGACGGAATCCGAGCGCCGATTTGATGACGCCGAACACCGGTTCCGGCGTCTGCTTGCGCAAAGCATAGAGCTTGCGGCCTTCGGGCGTCTTCAGCCGATGGGCCATGGCCTCGACCGGCGTCGGATTTTCCGGCGGGGGCCCCTCCTGTCCGAAGCGCTCGCCAAGCGGGGGATGATGCGGCTGACGGCCCATCGCGATCAGCGGTTCGAGTTCGGCCTGCCGGCAAGCCTCGACATTCGCCGCGCTGAAATAGCCGGCGTCCGCCAAAAGCGTTTCGGCCGCGCCCAGTCGTTCGGGCAAAGCCTCGATCTTGCCCAGCATCGGTTCGAGCTGCTGCTTGTCGTTCGGCGCCTGAACCACATCGGCGGCAACGACCAGCAGGCTCCCCGCCGCCACGACCGCTTGAGCGTTGTAGGCCTGCTCGAAGCCGCCGCCCGCCGCCGGCATGATGCGCGAGTCCTCGTCGGTGAGATTGATCTGGTCCTTCGGCAGCGGCCCTTCGACAGGCGGCGCAGGCGGCTTGCCGCCAGGCTTCTTGCCGGTCGTGGCGGTTTTGGCCTCGCGCGCGGCGAGTTTGGCCTCGTGCGCGGCCCGCTCGCGCTCGTATCGCTCTTTCGCCCGCGCCTCGATCTTCGCCCGCGCCTCCGCAAGCTTGGCCAGACGCTTCTCGCGCAAGGCCAGCTCTTCGGGAATTGACATGCCGTCAGGGACATCGGCCTCGTCCGCCGCCTCGGCGCGCGCCAGCAAATCCGCTGCCTCGGCTTTCAGTTGCGCCTCGAGCTTGCTCGCGTGCTCCCAAGAAAGCGCGCTGTGACGGCTGGCGTTGGCGTGGATCTTCGTGCCGTCGAGGCCGACCGTTCCCATCTTCAGCACGCCCATCTCGCGCGCAAGCAGCAGCACGCGGACGAACAGCCCCTCGATCTCCTTGAGAAAGCGCCGCCGAAACGCGGCGATCGTGTCGTGGTCGGGGTGGTCGTTGGCGGCGATGTAGCGGAACGCCACGCTGTCGTAAGTCGCGCGCTCGAGCTTGCGGCTCGAAAACACCCCGGTGGCGTAGCCGTAAATCAAAACCCCCAGCAACATCCTGGGATGGTGCGCCGCCGACCCGGATCCGCGATAGGCGCCGATCATGCCGCCAAGATCGAGCCCGTCGATCACCTCGACGACAAAGCGGGCCAAATGCCTCTCAGGCAGCCACTCGTCGACCGACGGCGGCAGAAGAAACGACGTCTCACGATCAACGTCCCGGAAATTGCTCATCGCCAGCAAGCTACCCTTCGGCGCGAATCAATCGCAGGATTCTAGCGAAAATCAGCGCCGTCGGGTTAAGTCCGACAGGCTGCTAGCGAGCGGGCTCGATCCGGGTGAGACCGCCCATATACGGCCGCAAAACGTCCGGGACGGCGACTGAGCCGTCCGGCTGCTGATAGGTTTCGAGGACGGCGATCAGCGCCCGGCCGACCGCCACGCCCGACCCGTTGAGCGTATGGACGTAGCGGGTCGCTTTGGCGTCCGCCGCTTTGGTGCGGGCGTTCATGCGCCGGGCCTGAAAATCGCCGCAGATCGAGCAGGAGGAGATCTCGCGAAATCGCCCCTGCCCCGGCAGCCAAACTTCGATGTCATAGGTCTTCTGCGCCGCGAAGCCCATATCGCCTGCGCAGAGTGCAACCGTGCGGAAATGCAGTCCGAGGCGTTTGAGAACTTCCTCGGCGCAGCCCGTCATGCGCTCGTGCTCGGCGCGCGACTGCTCGGGCGTCGCGATGGAGACGAGCTCGACTTTCTTGAACTGGTGCTGGCGGATCATGCCGCGCGTGTCGCGTCCCGCCGCGCCGGCCTCCGCCCGAAAGGACAGAGTTCCAGCACTGAAGCGCAGCGGCAGGCTCTTTCCTTCGACTATGCTCTCGCGCACGAGATTGGTCAGAGGAACTTCGGCGGTGGGGATCAGCCAGAATTTGTCTTCCTGTCCGATATCCAACGCTATTCTGCCAACCTCCACTGTGTATTTAAATTCATCCTTGCTGAGGAAGTCGCGCTCGTCTTTGAAACCGAGTTCGCGAGCTTTCCTCGGCATAGCATCTGGAAGTCGTTCAGCGATCAATCTTTGCCATTCATCTTCGGACCGTTTGCGGCCGGCAAAAAATTGATCTTCCTCGAATTTCGGCAATTGCGCGGTGCCGAACATCGCCGGGTCGCGCACCAGCACCGGCGGTGAGACCTCGACATAGCCGTGTTCGCTCGTGTGCAGGTCGAGCATGAACTGCTCGAGCGCGCGCTCGAGCCGAGCCAGCGCCCCCTTCAATACGACGAAGCGGGCGCCCGACAGTTTTGCCGCGGCGTCGAAATCCATGAGGCCCAAAGCCTCGCCGATCTCGAAGTGCTCCTTGGGCTTGAAGCCCTCTGGGAACGTCGGCAAGCTACCGTGTTGACGGATCTCGACATTGTCGTTCTCGTCCTCGCCGTCCGGCGTGTCGTCGAGCGGCAGATTGGGGATCGCCGCCAGTTCCGTGTCGAGCGCTGCGGCCGCCTCCCGCTCCGCGGCCTCCAGTTCCGGCATTGTCGCCTTGAGCCCCGCGACCTCGGCGCGATAGTCGTCCGCCGCGACAATATCCTTACGCGCCATGGCCACGCCGATCTGCTTCGAGACGGCGTTGCGCCGCTCCTGCGCGCTCTGGAGCGCCAGGATCGCCGCTCGACGCTTCTCGTCGAGCGCAACCAGCTCTTCCGCTCGTGGGCTGAGTCCACGGCGCCGCAAGCCCTCGTCAAAAGCTTCAGGGTTTTCGCGGATCGCTCTAATATCGTGCATGATCTGACCTCAGGTAGGCGCTGGCACCGTCGCCGCGAACTTGAGCCGGGGCCGCCCCATTAGCAGAAGCGTATCGAACCGCTCAACCGCTATGCCGCCCTCCTGCGTCGAAATCCGCGCGGAGCCCATGTCTCCCCAAATCTGATGCTAGTTTTTCTTCGTTTGAGGTTGACGCAAGTCCTGCGCGCGATCAGACGACGGTCTGTGTCGCGCCTAATGACCACGGCCCGACCCTTTTCCGGAGCAGCCCATGATTGCCCGCCGATTCGCCCAGAAGCTCGCCGCGGTGATCGCGGCCGGCGCGCTATTTTTCGCGAACGCCGCCGAGGCTTGCACCGGCATCCGGCTCACGGCGGTAGACGGGACGGTCGTTCACGCGCGGACGCTCGAATTCGCCATCGATCTTCATTCCGATGTGCTCGTGTCGCCGCGCGGCTGCGAGCGCGTCGGGATCACGCCGGACGGCAAGGATGGCCTTAAGTGGAAGGCGAAATACGCCAGCGTTGGCGCGAACGGCGTCGGTCTGCCGGTCATCATCGACGGCCTCAACGAGGCCGGGCTCGCGGCCGGATTGTTCTATTTTCCGACCACCGCCGGATATCCGCCCTACGCCCCGGACCACGCAGCCAAGACCATCGCGCCCTGGCAGCTGGGGTCGTGGATCCTCGACAATTTCGCGACCGTCGATGAGGTCAAGGCCAATATCGGCTCGATCCTCGTCGCCGCGACGGTGCTCAAGCAATGGGGCTTCTCGCCGCCCGTCCACGCGGTCGTGCACGATTCCTCCGGCAAGAGCATCGTCATCGAGTACGTCGCCGGCAAGCTGAACGTCTACGACAATCCGCTTGGGGTCATCACCAACTCGCCCGGCTTCGACTGGCACATGACCAATCTGCGCAACTATGTGAACTTCTCGATCGAAAACCATCCGCCGGTTCAGCTTGGCTCGGTCAAGCTCGAGCCGTTCGGCCAGGGCTCAGGAATGCTGGGCATGCCGGGCGACTTCACGCCGCCCTCTCGCTTCGTCCGCGCCGTTGCGTTCAGCCAGTCCGTCCTGCAGCCACAAACCGGGACCGAGGCGGTTCTCACCGCATTTCATATCCTCAACAACTTCGACATCCCGAAAGGCTCGGCGCGCGAGGCGGAGAAGGACGAGCACGGCAACATCCTCGCCGACTACACCTTGTGGACGGCCGCGAGCGATCTGAAGGCGAAGCAATATTACTTCCGCACCTACGACGACAGCCGCATCCGCATGGTCGATCTCACGAAAATAAATCTCGACGCCAAGGACATCGTCACTTTCTCGATGAAGGGCGAAGAGACGTTTCAGCCTTTAAATCCGTAATCGAGGGTGGCTTGGCGATCGGCGACGCAGCCAGGGGCAAACCTGCGACGCGTCGCAGGGCCCAGTCGCCGAAGACATTGAGAGCGAGGCCAGCCATCACCAGGGCGCTGCCGATAAGCTCAACCACCGTCAGTGTTTCGCCAAACAGAACCGCGCCGGCAATCATGCCGATGACTGGCACGAGCAGAGCGAAGGGAGCGACAGTCGCCGCCGAATGATGAGTCAGGAGCCGCGCCCAGACGCCAAAGCCGAACACAGTGCCGACATAGGAGATCGCGAGCACGCTGACGATGAGCTTCCAGCTCGGATGCGCGAGGGCGAAGAGGCTATCTTTGCCCTCAAATGCAAGCGACAATAAAAACAGCGGCAGCGGCGCGGCGAGGCTCGACCAGACGACGAAAGCGAGCATGTCGACCTTGCCGAGGCTCTTCGCCAGCACGTTGCCCGAGCCCCAGAACATCGCCGCGAGAATGACCAGAAGAAAAGGGCCGAGGCTCGCCCCCGACAGGCGCCCCGAGCCGATGACCGCCATTCCAGCAAAGCCGAGGGCGGCGCCGATGAGCTGGGCGCGGCGCTGACGCTCGCCCAAGAACACCCTGGCGAACAGTATGGTGAAGAACGCCTGCGACTGGATGGTCAAAGAAGCCAGCCCGACCGGCAAGCCTTGATGCATGGCGATGAACAAGAGGCCGAACTGCCCGGCCCCGATCAGGAGCCCGTAAAGCACAACGGCCCATGCCGGCGCCTTGGGGGGAGCGACGAAGAAAACGATCGGGAGCGCGGCGAACAGGAATCGCAAGGCCGCGAGCATGAGCGGCGAGGTTTCGCCAACGCCGACCTTGATCGCGATGAAGTTCAGGCCCCAAGCGATCGCGACGGCCAACGCCGCCAGGTTGTCGCGCGCGGTCATGCCGCGAACCGGCGCGCGGCGTCGCCGCCAAGGCGGCCCAAACGGCGATCAATCGGGGGAAGCATGCACGCTTTTTGCTAGCACGCCGGGCGTTGATGAAGAAATGACCGGAACGCAGATCGGCAATGCGAGCGCCGTAGCGCGTCCGCTTAGCCTCGCCAAACTGTCAACAACCGCGGCGCCCACATTATTCCTTCCACACGATCACAAAACGTGGTGATGTTGGTCGTCCAGGGGGCCGGGGACGTAGGGGTCGAATAGGTTCGCCTGCCGTTGCGTGGAGATTGCGCCAAGGCATTCGGCGGACAGCATCCGCAGAGCGTAAAATCGTTGGGGAGCCGACCATGAAGCTGAGAGGGTGGGCGACGCTTACGGTCATCGTGAGCTTCCTTTTCGCATCCAGCGCCTTTGCGCAGTCTGCAGCTACGGGAGGACCGACACCTTCGCCTCCGGGCGCCAAGGTCGAATTTGTCGACCTCAAGGATGGGGCTGTCATTGGCCCCAAGACGACCATTCATTTCGGCCTTCACGGTATGGGCGTCGCGCCCGCGGGAACCAAGAAGGCGAATTCGGGCCACCACCATCTCTTGATCGATACGGATCTTCCTCCGCTCGACAAGCCGATTCCAAATGACGAGAACCATCTTCATTTCGGCGGCGGGCAGACTGAAGTCGACCTGTCGCTGTCGCCCGGACCGCATACGCTGCAGTTGCTGTTAGGCGACGCGGATCATATCCCTCATTCGCCGCCGATCTACTCAGACAAGATCCACGTCACGGTCGTGGAGTCACCGCCCGCCGCGGCGCAAACCGCGCAATCTACCCCAGCGTCAAGAGCGCCCCATCCCTCGCCTCCGGGCGCGCGCGTTTACATCATTTCCCCGGACAACGGCGCCTACGTGCCGACCACGTTCACGGTCCGCTTCGGACTCGAAAAGATGGGCGTCGCTCCGGCTGGAGTGGACAAGCCGAACTCCGGACATCATCATCTTCTGATCGACACGACGCTGCCGCCCCTCGATAAGCCAATTCCGAACGATGAAAACCACCTGCATTTCGGCGCCGGCCAGACCGAAACCAGCGTGACCCTGCCAAGGGGCCGACACACGCTCCAATTGTTGCTGGGCGATGCAAACCATATTCCGCACCAACCACCGGTGTATTCTAAAGTGGTTGTGGTCTATGTCGGCATGTCGCCCCCGCCTCCGCCTCGGGTTCGACACCGTTGGCGCTCCCATTTCCACGGCCGCGCGTAGGTAAAGCGGTCGCGCATCATCGAGAAATATGGCGCGAACGCAACGCCGAAGACTCGATCGATCTCCGGCCCGGCCGCTGACACGGCCCGGAAACGGTGTTAAAATCCACCGGTGACCGAAGAGCCCGCGAGCCTTATCCTCGAGCTTTTACGCCAGATGCGGGCGGAGCTGGCGACCAAGGCCGATTTGGCTCAAGTTGCGAGCAAGGACGACCTCGCCAATCTCGTCACGAAGTCCGAGCTCGGGGCCGAGCTGATCTCGCTCCGGGCCGACGTAGCCGCCGATATGCTGACGCTGCGCAAGGAGCTTGGCGAGCAGATTCAGGGACTCCGTCGCGCGGTGGTGGAATACCACACCTCCGTCATCGGCCACGGCTCGCTCATCAGCGAGCTCGAGGCCCGCATGCGCCGGGTCGAGCAGCATCTCAGCCTGCCTTCCCTCTACCCGACTTAAAGTTGTCTGTGCTTTAGGTCGCAGGATTATTCGCCCCGCGCTGAGCTTGCTGCGCGCGGCGCCTCTCAACCATTTTGACCGCGATCACCGAGCCCTCGTACAAAGCCAGCATCGGCAAGGCGAGCGACGTCATGCTGATGAGGTCGGGCGGCGTGAGAATCGCCGCGAGCCCCACCACCGCAACAATCGCGTAGCGACGCATCCGAACAAGATAGGCGGAGTCTACGATACCCACGTGGCCGAGAAGCGTAAGAATCACAGGCAGTTGAAAGGCGATGCCGAAAGCGAAGATCAGCGTCATGATCAGCGACAGATATTCGTCCACCTTGGGCAGAAGCTCGATCGTCGCCTCGCCGGGCACGTTGACCTGCTGCAGCGACACCGAAAAGCGGATCAGAAGCGGCATCACGACGAAATAGACGAGCAGCGCGCCGAGCAGAAAGAAGATCGGCGTCGCCATCAGGTAGGGCCGAAAGGCTTGCCGCTCGTTGCGGTAGAGGCCAGGCGCGATGAATTTGTAGATCTGGACGGCGATGACCGGAAAGGCGATCACGGCCGCCCCGAACATGCTGAGCCGGATGTTAGTGTAGAACTGCTCCAGGAAATGGGTGGCGATCAGCGTCGCCTTGTCCGCCCCGACCACGCGCACATAAGGTTCGGTCAATATATTGTAGATGTGGCGGGAAAAGTAAAAGCAGACGATAAAGGCGGCGAGAAATGCGTACAGCGACCTGATGATGCGAGCGCGCAGCTCGATCAAATGGTCCATCAACGGCGCCTTGGTGGCGTCGATGTCCTCTTGGCTCATTCCGCCGCGCTTCTCCGGGCGGCGGGCGCCTCGGGCTCTGCCTCCATAGCAGCCTGAGCGCCGGCTCCGGCAGGCTCCGGGCTGGTCAGCGCGATTTCCGACTTGCCAATTTCAGAGTTGCCCGGTTCAGAAGCGGCGGCTTCGGCGCCGGTCGAGGTCGCGACGGCCTTCGTCATGTCGTCACGCACCATGCCGACCGGATCGAAGCTCGTATCGATCTTGGCCTGGTCGTTGATGGCCTGGAATTCCTTCTTCACGCTGTCGAGATCCGCCTCGCGCTCAACCTCGCGAACGGCCTCCATGAACTGGCCCTGGAACTCGGCCGCCATGCGCCGCATCCTGCCCAAGGTCTGGCCCACGGTTCGCATCACTCGCGGCAGGTCTTTCGGCGGAATCACCGCCAAAGCGACGATGCCGACAATGATCATCTTACTGAGGTCAAGATCAAGCATGGCTCACCGGACCGGGCGGCCCAACGACCACAACAGCAACGCGCGTCGCCATTCCTGTCGGCGAACGTTCTCGTCGAGGCCGCGTTCAGCTGACCTTATGAACGTCGTTAGCTTCGACGCCGACGCGGCTGTCGAGCGTCCGCGGCGCTGTTGGCGCGGACTGGGCCACGTTGGGCTCATCATCGTCGGCAAGACCCTTCTTGAACGATTTCACGCCCTTGGCGACATCGCCCATCAGGTCCGAAATCTTGCCCTTGCCGCCGAACAGCAGAAGCGCCACCGCGCCAAACAACATCCAATGCCAAATGCTAAAGCTACCCATGGCCGTCGTCCCATTACGCGCCGCCCGGTCTCACGCCGCCGGCGCATCCTTTCTTTCACCCGAACCTAAGCGCGAAGACGAGCAAAAACAAGCTTGCCTTCATGGGAAAGGCGACATAGGCGAGGGTCGCCCGTCGACAGCTTCGCCCCGCGCGCGACCGCAGGCGAGCCGAGGAGTCTAGCCCGCATGAGCAAGACCGCCAAACGCCTGAAAGAGATGGGCGTCGTTTTGCCCAAACCCGCAGCCCCCGTCGCGAACTACGTCCCTTCGGTGCGCGCCGGATCGCTTCTGTTCGTCTCTGGCCAGCTGCCGTTAGGGGAAGATGGCAAGCTGGCCGAGCGCCACCAGGGCAAGCTTTCGCCTAATTCCGAAGTCGACGCCGCGCGCGAGGCGGCCAGACTGTGCGTCATCAACGTGCTTGCTCAGGCGCATGCGGCGCTTGGCGATCTCGACAAGGTAAAGCAGGTCGTGCAACTCGGCGGGTTCTTCAATGTCGAGTTCGAGCTTCAACGCGCTGCCCCAAGCGATGAACGGCGCGTCCAATTTGATCGCCGAACTGTTCGGCGATCAGGGCCGTCATGCCCGAACCACCGTTGGCGTGGCGCACCTGCCCCTTAATGCGCTGGCCGAGGTCGATGCTGTCTTCGAGATCAAGGGTTGACGCCGGTCAACGCTCCATCCTGGCTCATCGAGCGTCCGATCGCCCATCGCGGCTTGCACGACAGCGCGAATGGCGTGATCGAAAACACACTGTGCGCGGCGGAGGCGGCGATTGCAAGCGGGTTCGCCATCGAATGCGACATTCAGTTGAGCTCCGACGGCGAAGCGATTGTTTTCCATGATGAAACGCTTGAGCGTCTTACTGACGCGACGGGTCCGGTTTCCTCCTCAAGCGCAGCCGAGATCGCGAAAGTTCGCATCAAGGGCGCAGGCGAGCCGCCGCCGACCTTCGAGGTGTTTCTCGACCAGGTCGCCGGCCGGACGCCGATCATTTGCGAGCTTAAGAGCCGGTTCGACGGCGACTGGCGCATCGGCGACCGCGCCGGCGCCCTAGCCGCGGCTTATGACGGCCCGCTGGCGTTTAAGAGCTTCGACCATGATCTGGTCGCCTATCTACGCCTGCGCCGACCGCACATGCGGCCGCCACGGGGGCCCTGCCCCATCGGCATCCTGGCCCAGGCGTCCTTCGACGATCCGCACTGGGCTTTCTTAAGCGCCGAGCAGAAACGGGACTGGACGGATTTCGACCATTACGACCTCGCCCGCCCGGATTTCCTGTCCTTTAACATCGATGATCTGCCTCACAAGATCCCGTTCCTGGTCAAGGAATTGACCGGCGCGCCGATCATGGCGTGGACGGTCCGCACCGCCGAGCAGCGCGAGGCCGCTCACAAATGGGCGGATCAGATCGTGTTCGACGGCGACCCGCAGTCGCATGGATCCTGGCGGCGCCTAAGCTACGTCGGATCTCTCGGCTACTAAGTCACATCGCAATTTCGGGATAGTTCGACGGGAACATCGCCCGCTTCGTTTGTTCGTCCGTGTCGCGCTTGAACTCATGGTCCTTCCCGACCTCCTTTGCCCGCGCCGCCGCCGGCCGGGCGTCCACCTTCTCGAACAGGCGTTTGACGTTCGGGAACTCGGCAAGAGGATCGTCCGCTCCGGGCAGCACTCTTGAGGCGCGCGTGAGCCAGCCCCAGGCCGACATGTCGGCGATCGAATAGTCGCCGCCGACGATGAAGTCGCGGTCGGCCAGATGCTTGTCCAGGACGCGGTAGTGCCGCTCAATCTCACGCCGATAGCGATTCACGGCGTAGGGGAGCTTTTCCGGCGCCGCGTGCTGGAAATGCACCGCCTGACCGGAGAACGGACCGATGCCGCTGGCGATGAAGAAGAGCCACGACAAAAGCTCCGGGCGATCCGCGGGAGAGCCGATGAACCGGCCGGCCTTCTCGCCGAGGTAGAGCAAGATGGCGCTCGAATCGAACACCCGCGCCTCGCGCCCGCCCGGCCCCTCGGTGTCGACAATCGCCGGCGCCTTGCCGTTTGGATTGATGGCGCGAAAGGCGGGCGCGTGCTGTTCGCCCTTGGCCGTGTCAACGGGAATGACTTCGTAAGGCATGCCGAGCTCCTCGAGTAGAAGCGCAACCTTGGCGGGATTGGGCGTCGGATGGAAATAGAAGCGGATCAAAGGGGCTCTCCGGGAATGACGGGGTTAGCCTCGCCGCGGCTTGGGCGGCTTGGCTCGAAGGTAGGCCGACAAGCTAGGAATTCTCGCTGGCAAGGCCAAGACAAATTTCAGTTGATTGATCGCGCCGCGACGGCGATTGCGCCGCAGTCGGTCGGGTAGAGGCGGCGGTCGCCCGCCGCCTCCCCCGCAGATCCGGACTTGCAGCTTTCCCGCATCCGGCTCTTCTGATGAGTATTCCCGTTTCAGGTCGCTCGCCCTCGCCAGATGTGAACGAGCCGGGGCGGCGGCAGAGGGTTGACGTGCAGAAGAGCGTTGAAGCGATCCCACGACAGTCGTCGCTTTTGGCTGCGCCGCCTCAGTATGCCATGCCATGCTTTGACGGCTTGGTTCCGGAAGCGGCGCAAGCCATAGCTGTTGCCGGTGACGCCGAAATAGGCGTAGTGCCCGCGCAGCACGCGAGCCAGCCATCCATGCTGCTCGCGAAGTCGCGTGTGCATCCGTCGTTTCAACTCGTGCCGCAATTCCTTCAGCTTACGGATCATGCGCCCGCGCTGGGTTTTGCGGTGGACCATGAACCGTCCGTCCAGGGTTTTCCCGCAATAATGCGTGAAGCCCAGAAAATCGAACGTCTCTGGTCGCCCTTCGCCCCGTCGCCGACGATTCGCCGCAGCAAACCGTCCGAATTCGATCAGCCGCGTTTTGTCTTCGTGCAGACGAAGCCCGAACTTGGCTAGCCGTTCCGCCAGAGCCTTCGCCATCTCGTCTGCGTCCGCGCGCTGCTCGAAGGTCAGCAGGAAGTCGTCGGCGTAGCGCACCAGCCTCAGCCGGCCGATTGCCGCGCGGCGCGTCCACTGCCCGACCCATAGGTCAAGCGCGTAGTGCAGAAAGATATTGGCGAGCAGCGGGCTGACTACGCCCTGAACGCAAAAGATAACTTCGGGACTGGCCTTGGCCTGACCCCGGTGAATCCCCCTTCGGAGAGGGGCCTCCGGAGGGGTTGGTCGGAAGTGGAATCGAGTGTCGGATCACGACTTTGTCGTCTCCGACGAGGATTTCTTTGACCAGCAGTCGAACGACACGCTGACGCTCCGGAACGTCGAGCATTCCGGCCGATGAGCGCAGACGGGAGAGGAAGTCGGCGACAGTTTCTGCGAGGCGAAGACAGGCAGCGCGTTCCGCCGATTGATCGGCGATCGCTTGAAGTTCGGCTTGGCTGGTCTGCTCGCATATGCGCAAATCGGGCATTCTCTGGCGCAGTTCGTCAAGCGATATCAGGTCCTCCTGGTAAGCCGTCAGGAGGCGTTCGATGCTCTTGTGGATACGAAGAAGATCGCGCCGAAGCGCCTCTTCTCGCCGCTTGGCCGGATCGGCGCGCCGCGCGGCCTGCAATCGGCGATCGAGTTCGATTTGAATAAGCTGAGGGTCTTCCAACAATCGCACGACTTCGATCCAGACGACTTCATCGAGGAGGTCCTGACGCACCGGCCGGTTGTCGCAGACAGGGCCGGCAAACCGCCGATATTTGTCTGATCCCAGGCATCGGTAATAGTGGATCGTGCGGGCTGACGATCGTGTTGAGGTCCGATAGAGGGCGTAGCCGCACTTGGCGCAGCTCACAAGTCCTTGCGCGAGGCTGGGCGTCACCGTGCGACGGGGGGAATGGTTTTTGTTGGCCTCCAGCCGTTCGGCGGCGAGCACGAAAGTTTCCTCGCTGACAAGCGCCGGTACGGGAATGGCAATCCAGTCGGCGCGTGGGCGCTCATGGCTGGCGCTGTTGCGAGGCGCAACGCCTCCGCGCAGCCGAATGGGCCGGGTAATGCGCTGGCGCGGCGCGATCGCCGTCTTGCCGAAACAGGCGACACCCTTGTAGGCGGGATTGCGCAGCATGGCCCACAGCGTCGATCGCTCCCAGCGGCCGAGGCCTTTGCAAGTGGCAATCCGCTGTTCGTTGAGATGGCGCGTGATGGCGCCGATGCTCAGGCCCTGTACGGTGTAGAGTTCGTAGACCATGCGGACGATGCGAGCCTGGTTTTCGACGACCTCGTAATAGGCGGCTGATTGATCGGTCTTGCGCACGTAACGATAGCCGAATGGCGCTCCGCTGAGCACGTTGACCTGTCCTTGCTGGGCGCGATGTCGCTTGCCGCGGCGTGAGCGCTCGAGAATCTGAGCCCGCTCGTATTCCGCGATCATGCCCTGGAACTGGAGCAACAACTGATCCTCCGGAGTCGTCGCACGGGGCGATCGGACGAACAGGGTCTCGACTCCGACGCGAGCAAACTCCTCGATGAGGAGAATCTGATGCGCATATCTTCGGCTCAGCCGATCCGGCGCATGGACGAGAACGGCCTCGATGCGGCCTTCCGCTGCGAGGTCCCGCACCCGTTCGAGACCGGGACGAACCAGACTCGCCCCGCTATAGCCTTCGTCTTCAAAAACCCATTCGGCCGGAACGTCGCAATCTTGTTCGCGCGCAAAGGTCATCAGCGTCGCCGTCTGACTGGCGATCGTATGCTCTTCCTTCTGCCTGTCCGACGACACCCGAGCATAAATCGCAGCGGCCCTCATCGCCGACTCCCTTCACTTGCGCGCCGGCGCCAAGAATGCGCACCCGATCGGGATTGAGAATCTCGTAGGCCTGCGTGAGTTTGGCGGCGAGCAGGCGATCGAATGCATATTCGAAATGGACCGCGCGCCGACATCGCGCCCGCTCACCCATGCTCGCGGGTTGCCGACAGGAAGACCGATACGGCCCGTCGCACGATCTCGCTGGCGCTCACGCCCGAACGGACCGAATGGGCGCGCAGGTCTCTGGCCATTCCAACCGGCATCTTGACAGTGAGCGTGACGGCGCCCTCGGCCGGCGCCAGAGGCGGTGCGTCCACCTGCGCCTCTTCGATGTATCGATACGCTTGACGCCGCGACAAACCGAAATTGCGCGACAAGGTCACCGCAGCCTCCGCCATGCCGACGCCAGCCGCGAGCAATCTCCGCGCCGCTCTCACACGCTCGGATTTCTGCACCCTCGTCGACCGAATCATATGACATATATATGTATTACCTTTTGTGACGTAAATCAAGCACGACCCGACCCCGCCAGCCGATAATCGTCCGTTCAAAGCGGAAGTTATCTTTTGCGTTCAGGGTGTAACCCCCGCGCCCTGTGGCGTCCCTTCCACCGTCTCGGCATACACGCCGTTCTCCAGAACGCCGACCTCGAGCCATTGGCGTATCAGCCGCAAGACGCGCGGATCGGCGATCCGGTGCTCGACCATCCGCATCAACCACTCGTGGTCAATCGAGTCGTAGAATTTGCGAATGTCCGCTTCGAACACCCAGCTCACGCGCTCCGAGATAATGGCGTCGTGGATGGTTCGCAGCGCTTGGTGGGCGCTGCGTCCGGGACGAAAGCCATAGGAGCAATCGAGGAAGTCGGCTTCGTAGATGGCGCTCAACACCTCCGCCACCGCGCCCTGAACGATTTTGTCTTCCAGGGCGAGAATGCCAAGAGGCCGCTTTCCACCGTCGGCCTTGGGAATGTAAGTCCGACGAACCGGCTGCGGCTTATACCCGCCGCAGTGGACCTTGTCGCAGAGTTCACGGAGGTTGTCCGTGAGCCTCTCCTCGTAGGTTTCCACCGTCACCCCATCCACCCCGGGCGCCGCCCGCCGGCGCAGTCGCCGGAACGCTCGCTCGAGCGCCTCGACGTCCACATGGTGCAGCAGCGCCGTGAACCGGGTCTGGCGCGACCGTGCGGCCGCGTCGTTCACCCGGGCAAGATGATCTGGGAGATCGGTCCGACCCTGTGTTCGGCCCCCCAGCCTCTCGTCCGGGTTCCTCATCAGTCGAGGCCCTCCCTCCGGTCGACTCGTTGCCTTCGTCGCCATCTGCGGTACTACGCCTCGATCCGTCATCCTGCCGACCAAACTCGCAGCCTCCGGTCTTCCCTCGGCATGCGAGCCCTCCCGTGACCTACGGGAGCAGCCTTCAGGACTTCTCAGGTTCCCATGATTTCCTTATGCACATGACCTGGTCTCCGACCCCGGCGGTCCGTCGTCGCCTCGCCATATCGGCGACGCCGGTGTTGCCTTCGGCCAATCTAAGCAGCCTCGGCACGCGCAATGAGAATTATTTCGTGGCCCAATACAGACCCTGCGCACTTGCTGTCTACGCTTAGCCCAGAACGTTACCGGTCTGGACCCAAGACTCGCTACGAGGCCTCCGGCGCGGAGCTACCTCGGTGGAGCTTTCACCCACTGGAGATCATGAGCTTCTCCTGTCGCACTCAGATTTTTCTCCACTAGCGTTAAATGCGCGAACGTCCCCGGTCACAACAGCGTGGACGAAGCAGATTGTTATCACTTGTAGTTCTTCTCGATCCATTCCGGGTAGCGATACTTCAGCATGTTCGTGAGCCACATTCCCTGAGCGGTGGAGTGGGCCACCGAGTGCGCGTTGGAAAAGGTATAGCTGAGCAGGTGCGGACCCCAGCCGTGCCACGTGTAACGCCACCCTCCGTCGCTCTGCTGCGCCGCTAAAGCTCGTTCAATCCAGCCTGGTTTCACCAGATCCGGCCGGCCGGCCGCCAGCAGGAAAGCGATGCGTTGCAGATAAAGATCGGTCACGCGAAAATCGGGGGTGGCTTCCGTGGCGATGCGCCCTTCCAACCGGTCCATCAAGCTCCTCAACTCGGACGTCTGCCCATTGAACTTGCGGTAGATGTAAAGGGCAAACAACTGATGGGTAGCGTCGTACATCCTGAACTTGTCCGGAGAGAACATGTCCGCCTGCTCCCCGGCGGACAAGGGTAACGCAGCAGGGGAGATGGCGTGCAAAATCCAGCGTTGGTATTCCTCCAGTTCCGAGCTGTTGGGGGGGATCCGTCGATGGCCGGGTCGACTATCTTCCCGATCAAACTCGGACGACTCTGCCGGTATGCTGTTACAATCTTCGAGCTGAGCTGCCGCAGCTGCGGATCGTCTGAGATCGCGGCGCAGTCCACCAGCATATGCACCAGCGTAGGGTTGGAAACGAGCTCTATACCGAAGTCGGTAGCGATGAACTCGCCGGAGCTGTTGGAAGAAAACTGTTCAATAGTCCAGCCGGTGCTGGTCGCCAGTGAGTGGTCTAAATTGTGCACAAGGTGGACACGCGATAGTCTCGAAAACAAAACATTATTATTGAGAACAGAAAGTGCGATCGCAAGGACGAGCACGGCCGGCACCCCTAACGAAAGCCACAACAGCCAGCGAAACAATCCAGCCAGATTTTTCATTTTGTCATCTCAGGCCCAATCGGCGCCCGGGAGCCTGGTCCACGGCAAATGCAATCATCCAGATACAAACGGTCGGGTAGAGGCGGCGGTCGCCCGCCGCCTCCCCCGCAGATCCGGACTTGCAGCTTTCCCGCATCCGGCTCTTCTGATGAGTATTCCCGTTTCAGGTCGCTCGCCCTCGCCAGATGTGAACGAGCCGGGGCGGCGGCAGAGGGTTGACGTGCAGAAGAGCGTTGAAGCGATCCCACGACAGTCGTCGCTTTTGGCTGCGCCGCCTCAGTATGCCATGCCATGCTTTGACGGCTTGGTTCCGGAAGCGGCGCAAGCCATAGCTGTTGCCGGTGACGCCGAAATAGGCGTAGTGCCCGCGCAGCACGCGAGCCAGCCATCCATGCTGCTCGCGAAGTCGCGTGTGCATCCGTCGTTTCAACTCGTGCCGCAATTCCTTCAGCTTACGGATCATGCGCCCGCGCTGGGTTTTGCGGTGGACCATGAACCGTCCGTCCAGGGTTTTCCCGCAATAATGCGTGAAGCCCAGAAAATCGAACGTCTCTGGTCGCCCTTCGCCCCGTCGCCGACGATTCGCCGTAGCAAACCGTCCGAATTCGATCAGCCGCGTTTTGTCTTCGTGCAGACGAAGCCCGAACTTGGCTAGCCGTTCCGCCAGAGCCTTCGCCATCTCGTCTGCGTCCGCGCGCTGCTCGAAGGTCAGCAGGAAGTCGTCGGCGTAGCGCACCAGCCTCAGCCGGCCGATTGCCGCGCGGCGCGTCCACTGCCCGACCCATAGGTCAAGCGCGTAGTGCAGAAAGATATTGGCGAGCAGCGGGCTGATCCCCGCGCCCTGTGGCGTCCCTTCCACCGTCTCGGCATACACGCCGTTCTCCAGAACGCCGACCTCGAGCCATTGGCGTATCAGCCGCAAGACGCGCGGATCGGCGATCCGGTGCTCGACCATCCGCATCAACCACTCGTGGTCAATCGAGTCGTAGAATTTGCGAATGTCCGCTTCGAACACCCAGCTCACGCGCTCCGAGATAATGGCGTCGTGGATGGTTCGCAGCGCTTGGTGGGCGCTGCGTCCGGGACGAAAGCCATAGGAGCAATCGAGGAAGTCGGCTTCGTAGATGGCGCTCAACACCTCCGCCACCGCGCCCTGAACGATTTTGTCTTCCAGGGCGAGAATGCCAAGAGGCCGCTTTCCACCGTCGGCCTTGGGAATGTAAGTCCGACGAACCGGCTGCGGCTTATACCCGCCGCAGTGGACCTTGTCGCAGAGTTCACGGAGGTTGTCCGTGAGCCTCTCCTCGTAGGTTTCCACCGTCACCCCATCCACCCCGGGCGCCGCCCGCCGGCGCAGTCGCCGGAACGCTCGCTCGAGCGCCTCGACGTCCACATGGTGCAGCAGCGCCGTGAACCGGGTCTGGCGCGACCGTGCGGCCGCGTCGTTCACCCGGGCAAGATGATCTGGGAGATCGGTCCGACCCTGTGTTCGGCCCCCCAGCCTCTCGTCCGAGTTCCTCATCAGTCGAGGCCCTCCCTCCGGTCGACTCGTTGCCTTCGTCGCCATCTGCGGTACTACGCCTCGATCCGTCATCCTGCCGACCAAACTCGCAGCCTCCGGTCTTCCCTCGGCATGCGAGCCCTCCCGTGACCTACGGGAGCAGCCTTCAGGACTTCTCAGGTTCCCATGATTTCCTTATGCACATGACCTGGTCTCCGACCCCGGCGGTCCTTCGTCGCCTCGCCATATCGGCGACGAGGGTGTTGCCTTCGGCCAATCTAAGCAGCCTCGGCACGCGCGATGAGGTTTATTTCGTGGCCCAATACAGACCCTGCGCACTTGCTGTCTACGCTTAGCCCAGAACGTTACCGGTCTGGACCCAAAACTCGCTACGAGGCCTCCGGCGCGGAGCTACCTCGGTGGAGCTTTCATCCACTGGAGATCATGAGCTTCTCCTGTCGCACTTAGATTTATCCGCTAATTTGACGACGCCATTTTCCTTGATCATTACCGTATACGCGCCATTGGGATCCGCTCTCTGAAACTGGCCCGGCCCTTGGGGCTACGGATTGCGCCTCGGATTGACCATACGTACCGTGGCGCAGCTGCAGCGTCGCGGCCAACGATAGCTCGACTTTCATGACGGAGCCCCGGGCCTTTGACGCCATTCCAAACCATTCGCGCCCGGGCCGAGAAACGAAAAGGCGGCGCTAAAGCGCTCGCCCGTCTCATGCCGCCCACGCCTGAGGCGCTGCGCAAGCTCCGCGACGACCGCGTGCTCGCGGAGATGACGAAGCGCGTTTTCTCGGCCGGCTTCGCCTGGAGCGTAATCGAAGCCAAATGGCCCGGCTTCGAGGAGGCTTTTCTCGGCTTTCAGCCCTCGCGGCTCGCGTTCGAGCCCGACGAGTTCTGGGACGGGCTCGTCAAGGATGCGCGCATCGTCCGCAACGGCGCGAAGATCGCCTCAGTGCGCGCGAACGCGGGCTTTATCCTGGAAGTGGCGAAGGAGCGCGGCTCGTTCGGCAAGTTCCTTTCCGAATGGCCCCCCTCCGACGAGGTCGGGCTGCTCGAGGTTCTCGCGAAACGCGGCAACCGGCTCGGCGGCAATACCGGGCAGATGCTGCTCAGGTTCCTGGGCTACGACGCTTTCGTCGCCTCCAAGGACGTCGTCGCCTGTCTGCGCGACGCCGGCCTCGATATTGCGGAGGCGCCGACATCGAAGCGCGACCTCGCCAAGATTCAGGAGCAGTTCAACGCCTGGGCGACAGAAACCGGCCTGCCCTACCGGCACATGTCTCTCATCTGCGCCATGTCGATCGGCGAGAACTATCAGGGCGATCGGTATGGCGCCGACGTCATCGGCGGTCAGGACTGAGAAGCCGCAAACGAAGCGTGAGGCGCGGCGGTCATTGTTCCGGGACTCCCGCCTTGCGCATGCCTTCCAGAATAGGCTCGAACTGGGAGAGGTACGTCGGGTCGTCGCTCATCGCCGCCCAAGCGGCGTGGAAGCGGGTGACGATGAAGGTCGGGTTGAGGGCCAGACCGGCCTTGATTGCGGAACGGGCCTCATCAAAGTGGTCAAGCTGCGCGAGCGCGGCGCCAAACACGAAATATATATATGGAAAATTTCGGTTCGCCTCGATCGACCGCCGATACCACGCGATTGCCTGCTCCCAACTGCCGAGGTAGAGCTTCGCATGGGCCGCCCTGCCCATCCAGATGTAAGCGTACGGATCACGCGGACTAAGGCGTAGACCCTCCGCAATGTGAGGCTCTGTTTCCTCGGCGCGACCGATGAAAATCTTGCCGAAGCCGATATTGGCATGGGCGTCCGCAAGATTTCGATCAAGCTCGAGCGCGCGTTCACATTTGGCGATGCCCTCTGCTGCGCGCTTGGTCCATATGTAGACCAGTCCCAACCACAAGTGGCCGCGCGGATGGTCAGGGACCAACGACAGGGCCTTGATCAATTTCGCTTCGGCCGCCGCGAGGGCCGAGCCCGGATCGGTCACGAACAGATTTATGCCGTCGGCCGCGCCCGCGCGCGCCGACCCCACTAACGCATCGACGTTTCCGGAGTCGGCGATAAGCGCGCGATCGAAACACTTGTGCGCTTGCGCCACATTCTCAGGGGCGTGACCCTTATTGATCCAGGCCATACCCTGAAAATAGAGGTCCATCGAATTGGGGGTCGGCGCTTTTTCCGCTCGTCGAGCCTCGGCGGCGGCGAGCTGGTCGTTGAGCGCGCTGGCCAGGCGGGCGACGATCTCGTTCTGCATGTCAAAGAGATCGGTGAGCGGCTTGTCGAAACGCTCAGCCCAAAGATGATTGCCCGTTTCGGCGTCGATGAGCTGCACATTGACGCGCATGCGCTTGCCGCCGCGCTGAACGCTGCCCTCGATGACATAGCGGACGTTCAGTTCACGTCCAACTGTCTTCACATCGAGCCGCTTGCCTTTGTAGGCAAACGCCGTATTTCAGGCGATTATGACGCCGCCTCGTATGCGCGAAAGATCGGTCGTCAGGCTCTCGGTGACCCCGTCGACGAAATGCTCCTGCTCGGGATCGCCACTGAAATTGGCGAAGGGCAGCACGACCATCGACAGGCGTGGCGGCTCCGGTTTGTTTGGCAGGGACGCCGTGCGCTTCGGCATCGCACTTTCCGAGCTGAGCCTGAGCGCCTCGGCTCGAATCGGCGCGGCAAATTTATAGCCTTCGCCGGGCACGGTCACTATGAGACGGGGCGGCTTCGCGTCGGGCTCGATCTTGCGGGCAGCCTGCCGACCAACATGTCGATGCTGCGATCGAAAGGATCGAGCCGCTTCCCAGCTAGAGCCTCGAGCAGATACCCGCGGCTCAAGACCCGTCCGGGATGACGAATGAACTCGCGCAGCAGCGCAAATTCGCTGCGGGTGAGGGGAATGTCGCCGCCATCCGTGGCGGAGAGCGAGCATCCGTCAAGATCAAGCGTAAAGTCCCCGAACCGGACAGGCGCGCCTCGCGGCGGCAATGAGCTTTTGGCCGGGGCGCTGCCGGCGTCACTCATGAGCTCGGCCTCAGACATGTCGCCACCCGAAGATGTTGGCGACTGTTACTCGATTATTACGCCGCCGTTACTGGATTATCAAACGCTTGCATCAGGCGTGTGGAAGAGTGCGAGCACGGCTAGTCGGAGAGTCTCCCTAGCACGGACGACGGCGGCGATCGTGGCCGCTCATTGAAGAAGGAGAAATGATCGTGAAATCTTTTATTATTGCGCTGGCGTTCGGCGTCGGCCTGCCGTTTTCAGTGTTCGCCCAGGACGCACCGCCATCTTTGAAAGCCATCTCGCCTCAAGCGGCCGTCGGTCCCGCTTGGCAGGAATATATGGCGGTCTTCAATCCGAAAGGCGCCTTGGACGGAAAAACCAAGGAGTTGATCGGCCTCGCCGTCGCCGCGCAAATTCCCTGCACATATTGCGTCTACGGCCATACGGTGGGGGCCAAGCATGCTGGGGCGATGGAGGATCAGATCAAGGAGGCTATCGCCGTGTCGGCGCTGGTGCGCAAAATGAGCACCGAGTTGAATGGCAATCAGTATGACATGGCCGCATTTAAGAAGCAGATCGACGCAGCCTATTCACTCGCGAGGGAGTAATTTCAACTGGCGGCGCGGTTCGTCCGCGCCGCTTCTAACTATCCGTTTTCACTGCCCCGCTAAGGCGCTCCTCTCCCTCAGCGCCCACCGCCAGCCAACAGCGCCTTAAGCGCGTCCAGCGTGTCGGCCTCCGCGATTGGCTTGTCCCGCCGCCAGCGCAGCATGCGGGGAAAGCGGACGGCGACGCCGCTCTTGTGGCGTTTGCTCGGCGCGATGCCCTCGAAGCCAAGCTCGAACACTTGCGTCGGCGTGACGCTGCGCACCGGACCGAAAGTCTCGACCGTGGTGCGCCGCACGATCGCATCCATCTCGCGGATTTCCTTGTCCGACAGGCCCGAATAGGCCTTGGCGAACGGCACCAGCTCGCGGGCGCCGGCCTCTTCCCCCGCGCTCCAGACCGCGAAGGTGTAATCGGTGTAGACGCCCGAGCGGCGCCCATGCCCGCGCTCGGCATAGACCACGACCGCGTCGACGCTCATCGGGTCGAGCTTCCACTTCCACCACACGTCCGCGCGGTCGCCGCCCTTGCGCCGGCCAATGCCATAGGCGCCGTCGCGCGCCTTCAGCATCAGCCCCTCGCGTGTGAGCGCGCGCGCCTGCTCGCGCTTCTCCGCGAGCTCCTCCCATGTGTCGGCGGAAACGGTCGGGCTGATGCGGATCGGCAGGCGTTCGCCGCGCGTCTTCGCTTCCGCGAACAGGCGATCAACGAGCTGTTCCAGCAGCGCGCGGCGCAGATGCTGCGGCTCAGTTCGAAGATCGCGGCCCTCGCTCTCGAGCAGGTCGTAAGCGATGAACACAACCGGCAATTCGCGCTTCGTCTTTTCGCTCACGATCTTGCGGCCGAGTCTCTGCTGCAAGCTGGCGAAGATCGCCAGGCCATCGAGCGAATCCGTCGCGAACTCGCCTCCTGGCGGATTGAGCACCACAAGCTCGCCGTCAACCGCCGCGCCTGAGGGCAGCGCGCGCGCCAGCGGTGTAAGATCGGGATAAGCGTCGGAGATCAGCTCTTCGCCGCGCGACCACAGGCGCCAGTTTTCGCCGCGCTTCAAGAGCTGCGCGCGGATGCCGTCGTACTTCCATTCGACGATCCAATTCGATGGCGGCCCAAGCGTAGGAAGCATCTGGGCCAAGGAGCGGCTCCACGATTGCGCGAGATAGAACGGATAGGGCTTGCCCGCGTCGAGCGCTTGCGCTTCGGCATGGCTTACCTCGCCGATCAGCGCCTCGAAATCTGTCGCCGTCGGGATGCGCCGCGCCTGGGAATAGCCGATCAGCCGCTGGGCCATGCGGCCCTCGTCGACGCGCGCCACTTCGGCCAACGCCTTCACCACTTGCAGCCGCGACACCCCGACGCGCAATTCCCCGGTGATGAGCTTGAAGAAGGCGAGACGCTCGTCGGTCGGCAGCTCCCAGACCCATTGTTTGAGTCTTCCATAGCGCTCTTCCTCTGCCAGCGAGGGAAGCGGAAGCAGCCGCTCCCGCATCCAGACGTCGAGCGAAACCTCTTCACCGCGCGCGCCCTCAGGCAGAAGCAGCGACAGCATCTCGGCGAGATCGCCAACCGCGCCATAGCTCTCGGCGCATAGCCAGTCAGGATAGCCTGAGCCTTCGACGGCAAGGCGCCACAGAAGTCGGGTCGGCGCGGTCTGGCGCGGCTTGCCCCCGCTAAGGAAATAGACCGTCCAGGCGGCGCTCGCCCATTGCGCGGGGGCGGCTTTTGCGGCGGCGAAGAACGCGACCATCGCCGCCTGCTTGGCGCGGGTCGAGGTCCCGGAATCGAGCCGCCGATAAAGCGCGGCGAAAGCCTTCATGGCCTCCCCTCCGCCGGCGCCCTGCCCTCGCCCGCGTCCTCGTCGTCACCGTAAGCCGTCGTGAGCGCTCGCGCGTCGAAACCCTTCTCGCGAAGGTATCGCGTCAACGCTTCTGTGTACCCATGCGTCACGAGAATGCGTTCCGCGCCCGTCGCCTCGATGGCCGCGATAAGGCCCGGCCAATCGGCGTGGTCGGAGAGCGCAAAACCACGGTCGAGCCCGCGCCGGCGACGGTTTCCCCGCACCTGCATCCAGCCGCTCGCCAGCGCGTCGGAATAGTCGCCGAAGCGCTTGAGCCAGGGGCTGGCGGCGGCCGAGGGCGGCGCGACAATGAGAGCCCGGGCGAAATCGCGCTTGTTCTCCCCCCGGATCGCAGTCCGCGGGTCCGTCGCAACCCGGGTCGGCGGCAGGACGATTCCGGCCTCGCGATAGAGCGCGTTGATCGCCTCGATCGCGCCGTGGCAGACGATCGGACCGAGGTCGGGGTCGACATTCGCCAGCACCCGCTGCGCCTTGCCGAGCGCATAGGCGAACAGAATGCTCGCGCGCCCCGCGGCGATGTTCTCGCGCCGCCAGGCGTCGATCGCAGCGAAGATGTCAGATTGCGGGCGCCAGCGGTAGATCGGCAAGCCGAAGGTCGAACTCGGTGATGAAAGCGTGACAGCGCAGCGGCTCGAAGGCCGGTGAAACGCCGTCGCTCTCGAGCTTGTAGTCGCCCGAGGCGACCCATGTCTCGCCCTTCGAGGTCACCCGAATCTGCGCCGAGCCGAGAACGTGGCCCGCCGGATGAAACGAAAGCTCGACCCCGTTGCGCGTCAGGATTTGGCCGTAAGTCGCGGTCTCGATCGTGACGTCGCCGAGGCGTTTGCGCAGAATCGGGGCGGTGTCGCGATGGCAGACATAAGTCTCCGAGCCGAAGCGCGCGTGATCGGAATGCGCATGGGTGATGATTGCGCGCTCAACGGAGCGCCAGGGATCGATGTGAAAGTCGCCCGCGGCGCAATAGAGTCCGCGGTCGGTTGAGGTAATGAGGTCCAAGGGTGATTTGCGCTTTGTGAGGAAGGGCGTGGACCACCGAATATGGGGGTTGGGTCAAAACCCGACCAGTTGTACCCGTTTCGACCCTGTGTGGACGGCTCTCCATTGGCAAGGGTTTTTTGAGTGTCTCTGCAACGCTGGTTGGTGCGGCCATGTGTCCGACCTGTTTGTGCGGCACATAGAGCCGCTGGCCATAATGCCATCCGCGTATCAGGTCCCGACCATAAGCTCGCACTCGAGGTGCTGGGTCGAATTGGGTTCTCCTGATCCGGCGGTTTCAACCGGCTTGTTGCATCAACTCCCGTCTGCCCTTCCCAAGCTCGTCAGCGCGACAGCAGCCGCGCTTTTCTCTATGCCGTAGTTGACACGGCCGCCTGCATTGCCTGCGGATCTCGATAGCGTTCGCCGCTACTCATCAGCGCCCACACCGTTCGGGCGGTCTTGTTGGCGAGTGCGATAGCCGCGACCTTCCTTGGGCGGCGAACCATGAGCTGCGACGAGCCAAGGCCGGCGGGCACTGTTGCGCTGGGCGTAGCGGATCACCGCCATGGCGCCGATCATCAGCATCTGGCGCAGATAGCGGTTGCCGGCTTTGGTAATGCCGCCAAGGCGCTCCTTGCCGCCACTTGAGTTCTGCCGCGGTACAAGCCCAATCCAGGCCGCGAGGTCGCGCCCCGATTTGAAGATCGCTGGATCCGCGACGCTGGCCGCGAAAGCGCTGGCTAGCACGGGGCCGATGCCAGGAACCTCCAGCAGACGGCGCCCAACCTCCGTTGCCCGTGCGCTGGCGATGATCCGCCGATCGTTCTCAAGGATTTGTGCTTTCACTCCCTCCAGCTGCACCGCCAGCATTTCCAGCGACGCCCGAGCCTCAGTAGGCACCCGCCCATCATCCCCGTCGGCCACAATCGTCAGCAGCCGGTTGAGGCCTTCGCGGCCGATGGGTGAAACAATGCCGAACTCAGCCAAGTGGGAGCGTAAGGCGTTGGAGAGCTGGGTGCGCTGGCGCATCAGGATCAGCCGAACCCGATGCAGCATCATGATACTCTGCTGCTCCACGGTCTTCACGCCCACGAAGCGCATGGTCGGCCTCGTCACCGCTTCGCAGATCGCCTCCGCATCTGCCGCGTCGTTCTTGCCGCGTTTCACATAGGGCTTCACGTATTGCGCCGGCATCAGCTTCACATCATGGCCTTGCGTGATCAGCTCGCGGGCCCAGTAATGGGACGAGGCGCACGTCTCGATGCCAACCAGGCATCTCGGCAGTTTGGCAAAGAACTCCAACACCCGGCTTCGCGACAATTTCTGCCGCAGAACCATGTGGCCCGCTGCGTCTACGCCGTGCACCTGAAAAGTCGACTTCGCGATATCCAATCCAATCGTCGTGACCTGCTTCATCGTCGCTCTCCTTCCGACTCACCCGCAGATCATGCTGCAGGAGGGAGAGCCGTCCACATCATCACAAGAGGACGAACAACGTGACTTCGTCAGACGTCGGCTAGAGCGCGCTGCGAAAAAGTGGAAGCCGGTTTTTCGCGAAAAGCGCGACATGAAGGAAGTCTGGGGCCCTTGGCGATTCGACTGAACCGCCAAGGGCCCTAGGCGCCAGGGGCGGTCGTCGGAACGCGGGGGACTGTTCAGTGAACACGCTAATTATGACTCGGGAAGCCGGTCGAGTCGCCTTATCCATGGACATTGTCCGAGTCCATGTCCGAAGTTAGCATGCTCGGCTCATAGAGGCGGGAATGGAAGTCGCGGATCTCATCTTGCCGGTGTTCGCGGTGATCGTCACCGGCTGGGCCGCCGCTCATATAGGCTATGTATCGCGCGACTTATCAGACGGATTGATTCATTTCGCCTACAACGTCGCGATGCCGGCGCTGCTGGTCGTCACTATCGCGCAAGAGCCCGCGCGCGCTCTGCTGGCGTGGCGATTCCTGATCGCCTTCGGCGGCGGTTCGCTGGTTTGCTTTGCTCTGGTGTTCATGGTGGCGCGCATCCTGGGCGACGGTGGCGTGGCCAGGCCAGCGATGCAGGGCTGGGCCGCTTCAATGACAAACACTGGCTTCGTCGCGCTGCCGATCCTGCAGGCGACCTATGGACCACGGGCGGTGCTGCCGGCGGCGATCGCAACGGTCTTTGTCGCCGTTGTGATGTTTCCTTCCGCCGTGGTTTTGCAGGAGCTCGATCCAAACAACGCACGCGGTTCGCGCATCGAGCCGGCCAAGCTGGCGCGGCACGTCATCCTCAACCCCATGGTCCTTTCCACCCTGGTCGGCGTCGCTTGGTCCGCGTTCGGCGCTCCTATGCCAGGCCCCATCAGCGCATATCTCCGCATTCTCGCCGACGCGCTCACGGCCTGCGCGCTCTTCGCGATAGGGCTCGGCCTCTCGATCGACGGACTGCTAGCCAATTTCGGACGTTCGGCCTCACTGACGATCGTCAAGCTCTTGATCATGCCGCTCATCGTCCTCGGTCTGTCGATCGCACTTCGACTTGACCCACTCTACACCGCCGCAGCCGTCATCTGCGCCGGAGTGCCGACGGCCAAGACGGTCTATATTCTCGCGGGTGAGTATCGTTGTGAGGAGTTGCTTGTCGCCGCGACCGTCTCAATGACGACGTTATGCTCGGTCGCCACGCTCATCGTGTGGATGTACGCTTTGGCGGATTTCGCTCCCCTTCGCTTTGCCCAATAGCTTGCGAATGCGTCTCGGATTAAGTGGTCGTCAGGTCTCTCCCTAATTCCGCTCTGCGTCCAGCAGATGGTCGACGTGATGGCGCGCTCAACCGCGCGCCACGGATCGATATGAAAGTCGCCCGCGGCGCAAGTGAGCCCGCGGTCAGTTGAAACAATGAGATCCAAAGGTATTTTGAGCTCGACGAGGAAGGAGGCGGATCACCCAATATGGGATGCGAGCGGGCGAAGGCGAACGGGCGCCAGCCGCGATTTGCGGCCTACCTTTGCCCGCCCGAGGCCGAAATGCGCTCGCCCGTCACCCACGCCGATTGGTCGGAGGCGAAAAACAGCGCGACCCGGGCAATGTCCGCGGGCTTCCCCAGGCGCCCCATGGGCAGGGAAAAGCCCAAAGCCTTCGCCGACTCGGCGCTAAGACCGGCGGCGGCGAAGCCCTCGGTCTCGGTCTTGCCGGGCGCGATGGCGTTCACCCGAATTCCCTTGCCGGCAAGCTCGAGAGCGAGCTCGCGCGTGATCGTGTCGACCGCGTTTTTCGAGGCGGCATAAAGGAGGGTGTTCGGCGACGGGTTCGTGCTGGCGATCGTGCTGATGTTGATCACGCTCCCGCCCGACCCGTCGAACGCTTTCACGGCCTCCTGGATGGCGAGGATCGCGCCCAGCACGTTAGTGTCGAAATGGCGATGGAAATCCTGTTCGGTCACGGACTTCGAGCGGAGCGAACCTGTACACGCCCGCGTTGTTGACGAGGATTTTGGGCCTTCCCAACTTCGCTTTTGTCTCCTCGAACAGACGCTCCACATCGGCGCGCTTGGCGACATCCGCCTGGATCGCAACCGCTTGCCCGCCAGCTTTGACGATCTCATCGACGACTCGATCAGCGTCGCCCTTGCTCGAAGCATAGTTGACCGCGACAGCCGCCCCCGCCCTGGCGAAGGTTCACGCGATGGCCGCGCCGATCCCCTTCGACGCCCCGGTGACGACTGCGACTTTTCCGCTGAGCTCGCCCATGATTCCGCTCCCTTGGTCTCGCGCGCTTAACCTGCTTGCGGCTGTTGGCGGGAATGTGGTCATGCACGCTGAGGACCAGCTCCGATCCGTGACGGCGTCCGCCTTAGCCAACGCCGCGCGGCCTGGCTTAGCGGCAGGAATCAAGCAGGTCGTCGGCGCCGACCGGCCACCAGGCGTGCGGCGCCTTGGCATAAGAAGCGAGGATCAGGAATTCATCGTCGCTTTCGACGCGAACGCCAGCGACCACGACGGTGAGGTCGCCCGGGCCCTTCGCCTTGCTGCCGAGCTCCTCGGCGGCGAGCCGAAACGGATTGACGTTCGCAAGCTCCGTTTCCCGGATGCGGAATGCCCAGAACATCGTGTGGGGAACGACCGGGCCAATCGGCGCCCATTCGCCCATCGGAACCTTCGGGGCGGCGGCCGCGAGCGTGCGGCGGGCGTAGGGAAGGAGGCATCCGACGTGGATGTGGAGCTGGTCCTGAGTTCTCACAATTGCGGAGTTAACGAAAAGCGCGATCGCGTCGCGCTCCGGCGCCTGTCCGTCCGGGCCCTTGAGGAAGGTGCGCGCGCGCCACGCCGCGTCGAAATAGTTCGGCGCCCCCGGCGACTGCAGGAACGGGTCCTCAATTCCAGTGATC
This sequence comes from uncultured Alphaproteobacteria bacterium, assembly GCA_963813555.1. Lineage (GTDB taxonomy): Bacteria > Pseudomonadota > Alphaproteobacteria > Rhizobiales > Beijerinckiaceae > Roseiarcus. Next base: position 501,387 of record CAWEZX010000008.1, read on the forward strand.
CTTCGCGTCGGAGCCAGCATCGTGTCGTCCAGCAGCGGCGGACGCAGGATGACGCTGCCGCGCGCCTCGCCGCCGGAAAGATTGACCTCAAGGCAAGGAAAGGGCGCTCCGGTCAGCTTGGTATCGGCGACGCAGGCGCGCACGACCTGCCAGAGCGCCATCCGATGGAGGTCCATCGCGTAGGCGGCGAACGCCGCCGCTACCGTGAGAACGGCGACTGCTGAAAGAATCCGCACTGTCTTTGCGCCCCGCGTCACGGCTTCCCTCTGCGCATCGCGCTCGGCCCTTTTTATGAACTTGGTGCGCGCCTAGCATAACGTTCGCGTGAACTACAGTTTATGACTGCAAGAATCGGATTTCAGATCGCGGCGCTTGCGTGGCCGGCGGACGAGGCACTCTGCGCAGGGTCGGCGCCACGTCGCGATAGCGGACACCGCGCCGAAGCGCGCGCGGTCCGAATGCGCATGGGTGATGATTGCGCGGGGAACCGGGCGCCAGGGATCGATGTGAAAGTCGCCCGCGGCGATTCCCTCCTGGTTCGTCATTGGGGACGCGGACAAAGTCATTCCGCCCGATATCCTGCTTAAGTTTGCTACTCGGGCGAAATCAAAGGTCTATCACGCACCCGGCGGCGATCATCCAAGCATGATCGGGCATCCCGAGATAACCGTGGCCGCGATCCGCGACGCCGCAAGCGCCGTCTCGCCCTAGCGGCCAGACTGAAATCCAACGACAGGGGCTGGGCGATCGCCGCTCGAGCCTGGCGGCGCCTCCTCTCGTCGCGGATCCTGGACTTGAGCCAACGAAGTGGCCCCATGGATCGAGGCGCTTGACGTTGGGGGCTTCCGGAGGGTCGTTCGGGATGGTTAGACGTTTCGAGAGCCGTTAGACTGGGCCGCCCCCTCCCCACAAGCAATCAGAGACTCAAAATCAACGCTCCCAGTAGAGGGAGTTTGCAGTATTATGACGTCATTATGACAAACACAGCTTAGGGCGTTACACATTTTCGTTATTTGCTGCAGAGTCGGTTGTATCCTTGCTCTACTGCCTCCCCTTTTCTGTCAGTTGTCCGACGCTTATTGCGGACGTATAGAGGCGCTAAGAGTTCTCAGCGGATCGAAAATGGCTTCTAGATACAGAACGGAGCACATTCGGCCTTCTGCCGTAATGGTTCTCGTCTTTTCGTGTTGAGTAATTCTTCAAGAGGGAGGTCTCCATGGGGCGCGTAAAGGGTATTTGCTACGGAAACGACGCCTTTCCGGCTCCGTACAATCCTTCTATAGCAAACAGCACGCAGGTATTTTTCGGCAGCGACAATACTGCGGACTACATCGGTTCTCTATTTCGCTCAAACTATGCAAATAGTGTCCAGCCGTGGTGCCAAAGCACAGGTCCAGGGCAAACGACGTGCCGAGCCGACCTACCAAAGATGCTCACCATGGGCATCGAAATTATCAGGCTTTATGACTGGGACCCTCGGAACCACCATGAATCGTTTCTCACCGGCTGCCATAACGAAAACATAGGGGTGTTGGTTAGTGTTTCTAACTATTTCCTTCAGCCTGGCGGCGACTTGCCAGATATGAACCAGCAGATACCGGCGCTCATCAAATCTTTTTCGCAGGGCAGCGATTACCATCCAGCTATACAGGGTATTGTATTCGGGAATGAGTTTGATCTCCCTGGCAACGGCATAAGTGTCGCGAATTGCGTTGCTTTTACAAACGCATGGGCTTCAATCGAGCAACAGCAATTCTCTAGCCATCGCAAAGTGCCAATCGGGCATCCGGTTAGCTTTGCTATGCAAAATAACCAGCCGCCCTGTTGGTATGCATGGAATCAACTCCTGCCCCAGATTAGTGGGCTGAGTTCTCGATTGTTCCTCGCTCCGCAAACATATAACACTGCCGACTATCTGTTTCAGAACGATGGTTCTGGCACAGGCTGGGTCGACCGCACTTACAATCAGTACAAGCTGCCGATCTGGTTCACAGAAATTGGCCAGGACCGCACCAAACCAGATCACGTCAACGTTGTCATGGGTCAGCTGAGCGGATGCATCAAGTACAGCAAGCAGAATCCGTCAAAATTGATCGGATGCTGCATGTTTTCCTATTCCGACAAAGTCTGGGTGCAAGGAACGAGCGAGGGTTCGTTCGGCGCATGGACCCATGCTGGCCCGGGTCCGGTCACCGTCACCTACACAGGGACGGACTTCACGCATTGGGACGCGCCCACGCTCGGCACATTGAATGTTGATCAGATTCAGCAAACTGATTTGTACGCGGCGGTTACAAAGTGTTACAAGGCGCCTTAGTCAATAACGCGAAGACTTGAGGACACAATGCCTGTTCTCAAGTCCTGCCCAACCCCATGGCGAGGGCTGCACCCGGCCCGGGGATACGCGCGCCAGCGCGCACCCCGCTCCTCACTCCTCCTTGAACCCGTATTCCGGCACGCCCTGCTCCGCGCCGTAGTATTTGTACGGCAGGAACTTGCCGGACATCACAAGCCGGACGCGGTCGCCTTTCGCATGCGCAAGCCGGTCGAGCTCGAGGTCAAAGTCGATCGCCGACATGATGCCGTCGCCGAATTCCTCCTCGATCAGCGCTTTTAGCGCCGGGCCGTTGACCATCATGAGCTCGTAGAAGCGGTAGAGGAGCGGGTCGGTCGGCGGCATCGGCGTGCCGCGCGTCGGGACCTCGCCCAGCATCCGCTTTTCGGGCTCGCTGAGCCCAAAGAGCTTGCCGGCCTTCTCGGCCAGCAGCTTCGGCAGCTTCATTTGCCCCAGCAGGGCGCCGACCACCAGAATCGCCGACATGCCGCCGATCTCGTCGGTAATGTGCTTCCAGGTCCAGCCCTTCTCGCGCTTGATGTCGAGGATCTTTTCGGCCAGATCATCTCGCTTCATGGGTTCGATATCCAATTCAGTAAACCGGGTCGTGCCGGCTGCTTGTCGCTCATGCAAGAGACGATCCAGCCGCAGAAACTTCAGACCTCCCGGACGCATCCGAAGCCTTCCCCCGTCATGGCCGGGCTTGTCCCGGCTTGTCCCGGTTATCCACGCGGTTCGATGTGTCCAATGGTCGCACGGGGAGCGGCATGATGGAAATCCATGTTCCTCCGAGCCTTTGGCTGGCCGACCCGATGTCGGACCGTCATTGACGAGCGAGGCGTCGATGGCCGGGACAAGCCCGGCCATGACGACAACGTCCGCGGAAAGCCATTTCCTCGACCGCGGCTCGTGGCGACGCCGGGGCGCAAGCTGTCGGAAGCGTGGGTGGAGGCTGGCGACAGCGTCCGGAGGGGCTGACGCGGCCGGCCCCGCTTGGTAGATAGCGTCCCATGCGAATGTTCATTCGCGGCGCGGTCGCGCTTGTCGTCCTGGTTGCGGCCTATTGGAGTTGGGCGCTGGCCGGCGCGGCGCAGCTTGCCTCGGCCGCCTCGCGCGGCGACACGCAAGCGGTGATCGAGCGCGTCGATCTGCAGGCGCTGATCCGCTCTCTGAGCGGCCAGATCGCGCGCGCCTTTCTCGACCAGAATCCGCAACTTCAAAAGCTGCCGGCGCCTCGGCAGGGCGTCTTTCTCAACGCCTCCGCGGCCGAGATGCTGCTGCGCGCCCTCCTCACGCCGGACAAAATCGCCGCGCTTTTGAACCAGGGGCGCGTAAGCGTCCTTAACGCCGGTGGCCAGGATTCCGGGACGGTCTGGGGCATGCCCTCGCTCGGCGAGGCGTTCCACGCCCGTCCCTTACAGGTCCTCATAAACTCCTATTTCGACGGTCTGCTGAGCTTCGTCGTTGGCCTGGACAGCCCCCATGGGCGGTATCGCCTCCATATGAATCTTTCCGGCGTCACCTGGCGCTTGTCGGGCGTTGACATCCCCGAGCCGGTCACGGCCCAGCTGGCGCGCCTCATCGCGCAGAGGATCGGCGGAGCGGTGGACCTACCCAAAGATTGAACCGAACCAACGCCTCGTCGACGAAGGGTCCCGGCGGCGGCGAGAGACCTTTGACGTATCGACCCCATGCTCGGCCCGCGCAAAATCCGGGACGAGGCAACAATCTCTTTACGCTAAAACAGAATTCATGCTATATGTCGTTCGGCCGAACCCATGCTTCGCGCGCTCAGCAGGAGGACGAGAACGGCCACGTCGGGCGAGTTGCGCACAACCAAGGAGGCGAATCGAACCGGAGGGGGAATTTTTCAGTAATACGATTTCCGGGTGATCACTTCGGGTTGGCGATTTTGGGCCACCAGTGGAAGCCGGCTTGGCTTTTGATTTTTTGCCTTTCCGCGGCGAGGACGGCGCAACGCGCGGAGATGACGTCGTCGAGGGTTTCGAGGTCGGGAATATGTTTGTTGACGATGGGCTCGTCGACGAGGGTCCACAACGTTTCGGCGGGTTGCACTTCCGGGGTGTAGGCGGGCTGGAAGACGAGATGGAGACCGTTCGGCACGACGAGGCCGGCTTCGCCGTGCCAGCCGGCGTTGTCGAGCACGAGGACGATGATCCGCTCGCGGCCGGCGCCGGCCTCTTCGGCGAACAGGCGCAGAAGCGCCTCGAACAGCGGCTTCGATATTCCGTTCGAGACGGACCAGAAGACTTCGCCCGTGGCCGGCGAAACAAATGTCGTACATAGAGCCATTCGAAACGATGATGGCCGTGGGCGATCGGCCGTTCGCCGATCGGCGCCCAGAACTCGGCGCGTCACCGGTTCCAGATGCTATGCGGCCGGGGCCTCGGCCAGACTGGGAGCCCCAACTGGAACCGGAGCGCCCTCATGTCGTCGTATGCCTCACCTCGAAGGATCGTCTATCTCGCCCTCGAACTCAGCGCGTCGTCCTGGGTCATCGCGTATCGATTGCCTGCGAATGAGAAGGCGAAGCTGCGCCGGCTGGAGGCCGGCGATAACGATGGACTGCTTGCTTTCATCGCCGACCTGCGCAGTCAGCTCCACTCTTCAGATGACGCGGAGGTGCTTGTCGTCAGCTGCTTTGAGGCTGGACGGGATGGGTTTTGGCTGCATCGACTTCTATCGGCGCATGGGGTGATCAACCACGTCGTCGAGCCGACCAGCATCTTGGTGACCCGAGGCGCGCGGCGCGCCAAGACCGACCGGTTGGACGCTGTCGGGCTCTTGCGCGTTCTCGCCGCAAGATTTGCTGGCGACGTTGACGCCTGCCGGACGGTCAATGTGCCCTCCGTAGAAGAGGAAGACGCAAAGCGGCCGCATCGCGAGCGCGAATTCCTCGTGCAGGAGCGCATCCGCGTCGAAAATCGCATCGCCGCGTTGCTCGCCACCCAGGGCATCCGGAAAAGGCCATCGCTCCGTTCCTGGGGAGCGGACGTAAACGCCCTGAGAACCGGCGAGGGCCGACCCCTGCCAACCCATCTGGTCGCAGAACTGAACCGCTTGCGTCGAGGGCTGTCGTTGACGCTCGAAATGATCCGTGAGCTCGACGCCGAGCGCGAGATCGCGCTCGAAGAACAACAGGATCCCGCCAGCCAGACGGTCAAGATGCTTTGCACGGTCCGAGGGATCGGCGTGAACTTCGCTTCAGTCCTGACGAGAGAGGTGTTCTACCGAACCTTCGACAACCGGCGACAGATCGCCAGCTACCTGGGTCTAACGCCCACGCCTTTCCAAAGCGGCGGCATGGACCGTGATCGACGCATAAACCGCGCCGGCAATAGCCGAGCTCGCAAGACGCTTGTCCAACTCGCCTGGCTTTGGCTCCGCTACCAGCCAGAGAGCAGCCTGGCGGCATGGTTCCGGCAACGCGTCGGCACGCTCCAGGGTCGGGCGCGCCGCGTCGCAATCATCGCCCTGGCGCGCAAGCTCTTGATCGCGATCTGGCGTTTCGTCACCCTGGGTCTCGCGCCGGAAGGGGCAATCATCACCGCATAGAGTTCCCTCGCTCGTCGACGAGCGGGGATAGACGGAGGATGTGACCGTCTTCGTCATTGGGAGCATGTGCCTCCCGCGTTTCAGGTGGGTCACATCAGCCGGGATCGAAGCCTCGTGCATGAGGCATTGGGGTTGCGATTCAAAGGTCGCGCCGCAGCGCGCCTGCGATCGGACCGTATGTAAGGTTATGCAGCGCTTGCTGCGTTCAAGACGATCCCCAATCCGTCCAGTCCAACGCTCAAACGACGATCGCGCGAAAAACTCGCGGAATGCTTGACAGGAGAAACCTCATGTAAGGCCGATCCGGTGCTCGTCGGTGGCGAAGGTTTCGATCGGGGTATCGGGATGGCGCGCCGCTTCTTCGGCGACGATGTCGGTCACTTTTTTTTGAAGGCGTCCTGCTCCTCGGGCGTCGCCGCCTTGGGGTTGCGCGGCCGCGGCTTCTGGATTGACCAGTCGATCGCCCGCAGCGCCTCCCAGCCGCGTTGCGCGGCGAGCGAGGCCAGGCCCAGTTCCCCCGCCATCCAGTGCGCGACCTTGCGGCTCGTCCACGCGCCGCCGTCGGGCGGCGGATCGACAAGACGAGCGCGAAGCCGCTCCAGCAGTTCGGGCTTCAATACCCTCGCCGCCGCGCCATTGCCGCGCCGCAGATCGCCCAACGCCGAAGGTCCGACCGCGTTGTAGCGCCCCAGAAGTTGCTCAATCCAGCGCTGGCCGAACGAGGTCATTGCCGCCACCTCGCCGGTCGAATGTCCCTTCGCCAGCAACCAAATCGTCTGGAAATGCCGCGATGACGTCGCGTCCTCGCACGTTTCGTACCGCTCCTCCAACGCCGCAACGCTCAGATGATCGGCCACATGCGCCATGCCCGCCTCCCGCGAATCATGGCCGTCCTATCTACCAGTGAAACCTCAATGAGATTCCACCCCCGCCGAATCAATCAACCGGAAACCGTATAACTCCCAAGCACCCCCTATTTTTTCGCAGTCGCGAAGGCTTCAGAGCGGGCCCCCGCGAGAACGAAAGTGAATCGCAGAGCGAACAAATAGGAATCGGCCGCCGCCTTGAGCGCGCTCCAAGCCTGATTCTCTCGCCACTCAAGGGGGGTGCTTGGGAGTTACGCTGAAAACGTAACTCCCAAGGTGGGGGTGAGTCTGATTGGCGACAGGTTTCGTGGAAATGCGGGAAGGGGCGCGATTTTTCGGGACGCGGGGTGGGTAGATAAGAGTCAACGTATGGATGATTCTCCGCCCCGAGATTCAGGACCTGATCGACGCACTGCGGCGCGAGATTGAGGTTTTGCGGGCCGAGAACGCGGGGTTGCGCCAGGAGGTCGCGGACCTTCGGCGTCAGCTGGACAAGAACAGCTCGAACAGCAGCAAGCCGCCGTCGAGCGACGGCTTGACGAAACCGCCGCGCGTGGCCGGCAGCACGCGCGGCAAGTCGGGCAAGGCAAGCGGCGGCCAGGCGGGCCATGCCGGCGGCGCGCTGAAGGCGGCGGCAAAGCCCGATGTCATCGAGCGGCATGAGGCGGAAGGGTGTCGCCAGTGCTTCGCCGGGCTGACGAGGACGATGATCACGGGCGTTGAGAGGAGGCAGGTGTTTGATCTGCCTGAGCGGCGACTGGAGGTCACCGAACATCAGGCGATGATTTACCGCTGCGCCCGCTGCCGCGGCCGAACCACGGCGGCGTTCCCCGAGGGGTTGATCTCGCCGGCTCAGTATGGGGGGCGGGTCAGAGCGGCTGCGGTTTATCTCAACGTTCAGCAGCTCATTCCCGAGGACCGGGCCGCGCAGGCGATGGCCGACCTGTTCGGCGCAGCGACGCTTTGCCCCGACAGCGTCGTCGCCTGGGGCAAGAGGAAGGCCGAGGAATTCGGGGCTCTCGCGGCGCAGATCGCCGCGCTCGTGGCTCAGGCTCCCGTGCGCCATCTCGACGAAACCGGCTTTCGCGTCGCCGGCAAGGGCCAATGGCTGCATACCGCCTCGACCGTGGCCCTGACCTCGTATCGGGTGACGGCCAAACGCGGCGACGCGCCCAAGGGCTTTCGCGGCGGCGTCGTTGTTCACGACCATTTCAGGCCCTATTACGCGCTGCCCGCCGTCCGCCACGCGCTGTGCAACGCCCATCATTTGCGCGAACTCAAGGCCCTGATCGACATCGACAAAGAGCAATGGGCCGGGCAAATGCGCGATCTTCTCGTCGAGGCCAACGGCGCCGTTAATTTGCTTGGGAGAAGTTCGCCCTCTGGTTGTAGCGACCGTGTCCACTGCGGCGCTACCGCGTCGCCTCGGCGACGTCGACGATCCGCATCTGCGCCCGCTCCCGACCGCCGAAGCGGTTCACTGTCAGCGCGCCAGCAAGATGCACTTGCCCTCCCTTGAGGCGGATGAGGGCCTCGCCAAGCTTCTTCCCCGAGGCGCGGAACGCGATCCCCTCGACCGCCCGCCCGTCGCCAGCGACCGCCCGCAGGCGCAAATGGCGCCCGCCGGCGCCGACGGGCGTGACCTCCGCCAGGCGATGGCGCGGCAAGGCGAACAAAGGCTCCGGGGCGCCCGCGCCAAAGGGGCCGACAGCCTCAAGCCGATGGACGAGTTCCGGCGTGGCCCCATTCGCTGTCAGCGCCGCGTCGACCTTGAGACCGGCTTCGGCACGCGCTTTCGTCACGGCTTCGCCGAGCCGCTCCTCGAGAAAGGCGCGCCAGTCGCCGAGCCGCTCGCTCGCCAGCGTCACGCCCGCCGCCATCGCATGTCCGCCGCCCTTGATTGCGACGCCTGCTTCGATCGCCGCGCGCACCGCCCGGCCGAGATCAACGCCCGCGATCGAGCGGCCGGAGCCGGTCGCATGCCCGCCGGCCAGCGTCAGCGCGAAGGCCGGGCGCTCGAACCGTTCCTTGAGCCGCGCCGCAAGCAAGCCAACGACCCCGGGCGGCCACGTCGCCCCAGCCACCACCACCGCAGCGCCCCGTTCCTCCAGGCCCAGCGACAGCAGCGCTTCCGCTTCGGCCTCCGCGAGCGCCTCGATCTCGATCTGTTGGCGGATACGGTTCAGCCGGTCGAGCTCGGCCGCGATCGCACGCGCTTCGATGTCGTCGGCCGCGGTCAGGAGCCGGACGCCCAGAGCCGCGTCGCCGATGCGTCCGCCGGCGTTGATCCGCGGGCCGACGACAAAGCTTAAGTGGTAAGGCCGCGGCGGTCCGTCCGCGCCGGCGACATCGAACAACGCGGCAAGGCCAGGGCGGCGGCGCTGGCGCATGATCGCGAGGCCCTTGACGACGAAGGCGCGGTTGAGCCCGATAAGCGGCACGACGTCGGCGACGGTGGCGAGCGCGACGAGGTCGAGTGAAGCCAGCAGGTCCGGGCCTTTGCCGCCATTCCAGAAGCCTGCCTCGCGCAGCGCCCGATTGAGCGCCACGAGCGCCATGAAGGTCACGCCTGCCGCGCAGAGATAGCCGAGCCCGGAGAGGTCGTCCTCTCGGTTGGGATCGACGAGCGCGGCCGTCTTCGGCAGCACCTCCGGCGCCTGATGGTGATCGAACACGATCACGTCGAGACCAAGCTGGCTCGCGACCTCGAACGGCTCGCGGCTGACGGCTCCGCAGTCGACGGTCACCACGAGCGTCGCGCCTCGCGAGGCGAGACCCTGAATCGCCTCCACGTTGGGGCCATAGCCCTCGGTCACGCGATCGGGGATGTGGACGATCGTCTCCAGCCCGCAGGCCTTCAGATATTCGCTGAGCAGCGCCGCGCTGCAGGCGCCGTCGACGTCGTAATCGCCAAAGATCGCCACCCGCTCGCGGCGCATGACCGCGCTTCTCAGGCGCTCTGTCGCCGCCTCCATGTCGCGCAAGCAGAACGGATCCGGCATCAGATCGCGGAAGCTCGGCGCCAAGTGGCTCTCGACCCCCTCAGGCTTGACGCCCCGCCCGGCGAGCACGCGGGCGATCAGTTCGTCGTGCCCGCCAATTTGCGCGATGGCGAGCGCGCGCAATTCCCCCGCCGCGTCAAGCCGCGGCCGCCATGGCTGCCCGAGCGCCGACGTCTCAACGTCGAGAAAATAATCGGAGGGCGTCAAGAGTCCGCTTTCAATTCCACAAAGCGGCAGTCCACGAATCACCTGCCGCGACGGGAATCATGCCAGAACGCGCTCTTATCCAGAAGTAATTCGCGCTCTTCCAGAGCCTTCCTCCCCAAGTGCTTCGCAAGCAACAGCGGATAGAAGTGCGAGACCCCTAGACACAGGGCGGTAGAGGATATCAGTTGAGGTGACCCAACCGGGCAAACGATATCAGCCGGCGGCGGGCGTTGGCCGCCTCGCTCTCACGATCGCGGGGAGGCCAGAGTGTCGTATTTTCTGTCGAGCTTACCGTTGTGGCTCTTGATCACGCTGGTCGTGGTTGTTCCAACCGCCGTGGCGATGATCGCGCAGCTCCTTATCCACCGGTGGGTCGGCGTCGAGACATTGGCCAAGAACAACGAAATCGCCGGTTTCAAATTCGCGACTGTCGGCGTCATCTATGCCGTCCTCCTGGCCTTCTCGGTTATCGTCGTATGGGAGAAGTTCAACGACGCACAGACCGCAGTCGCCGACGAAGCCGGCGCGACTGCGGCGCTCTTTCGTTACGCAGAAGGCAAGGAACCCGGAGCGATCGCGTTGCGGGCGGCGCTCGTCATCTACCTCAAGGCGACGATCGACGACGAGTGGCCTGCGATGGGCCTCGAATCCGAAACCCACAAGGTAACGGAGGCTCTCAACTTGCTATACTCGGCGGCGCTGGCCCTCAATCAGTCCGGCACGAGAGACACGGCGGATATGTCGGAGGTCTTCCGGCAGATCGACAACGTGACCGCGGCCCGGCGGGTCAGGCTCCATCTCGCGACCGGGCTTGTGCCCTACGTCATATGGATAGCGCTGTTCATGGGGGCGCTGCTGACCGTGGGATTCACGCTCTTCTTCGGAAGCGAGAATTTACTTGCGCAGGTTTCAATGACCGGCGTGCTGTCGGTTCTGGTCACCTTGGGTCTCGTCGTCATTATCTCGGTCGACCATCCATTCACTGGCCCGGTCTACATCCACCCCGATCCGCTCGCCACGGTGCTCGAGGAATTCGGCCAACCGCCAAACTGACTTCTTTTGGCGACAAAACTTCAGCGCCGCCTTAGGCTTACCACCAGAGGCCAGGCGTCGCCAATTCCACCAAGGCGCCGTCAGGGTCGCGCATATAGAGGCTGACCCCGCCCCGCGGCCAGCGATACTCGCCGACGATGTCGACGCCGCGTTCGGAGAGCCGCTTGCGCCACGCGTCGAGATCATCGGCGCTGATCGAGAGCGCGAGGTGCAGGCGCCCGCGGCCGTCATGTCCGGGAATTGTGCCGCCCGCATCGATCACGTCCTGGTCGGTCGCGCCAGCCTGAAACACCAGCAACACGCTACGCTCAGCGATCGCGAAGGCGACCAGCCGCGGTGAATCAACGAGCGCCCTCAATCCGAAGAGATCGCGATAAAACGCCGCGGTCCGTTGAAGGTCAGACGCGTAGAGCGATGTCTCCAAAAGGCCTTTGATCGCCGGCGCGCCGCCCTGCTCCGCCATCGCCTGCTCCGGACGCGTTCATCTGACCGCGGCGGAGTGTGACGGGGCGCGAGCGAAAAGTCCAAGCGTCAGCTTCAGAAAGCGCCGCAGTCCTGGGCCGCTCAGAACGCGAGGCGCCCGCCGACGACCGCAAGCGTGCCAGCGAGGATGGGGCGCAGCACCCGGTCGGGGACCCGAGAAGCGAAATGGCTGGAAATCATAATGCCCGGGATCGAGCCCACCAGCAGTGAGACGAGCATGTGGAAGTCGACCGATCCGAGCCACCAATGCCCGGCGCCGGCGATGAGCGTCAGCGGCACCGCATGGGCGATATCCGAGCCCACGATCCGCACGATCGGAGAACTGGGATAGAGGGTCAGCAGAACCGTAGCGCCGATGGCGCCAGCTCCGACGGACGAGATCGTCACGAGCATGCCGAGAACCACGCCAAGCAAGACGGTGAGAACGCCCACGGTCTGCTCGCTCGCGCCGTCCATGAGACGCGTCAGGCGGGTAAGCAGCGCCTTGCGAAACACGAGCGTAACCGCCGTCACGATCAGCGCGATTCCGAGCGTCGTGCTGATGATTCCGCCGCTCGCCTTCGAGGACAAGCCAAGATGCGCGAGCAGCAGAAGCGACAGTAGCGCTGCGGGCACGCTCCCGTAGGCGAGCCGCCGCGTGATCCGCCAATCGACCGAGCCGTGGTAGGCGTGCACCGCCCCGCCGCTGATCTTGGTGATCCCCGCGTACAAAAGGTCGGTACCGACCGCGGTCGCCGGATGGACCCCGAAAGCGAGCACGAGCAGCGGCGTCATAAGGGAGCCGCCTCCGACCCCAGTGATCCCGACAAGCAGCCCGATGACCAACCCGGAAACCGCGAAGATCGGATCTATGCCATGCAACATCCAGAATCCTGCTCTATGGCCCTAGATTCTAATGTTGATTAAATTACTAGACTTTTGGCTCCGCGTCAACCGGGACAGCTCGCACGACCCGCCGGCCCCTGCGCTCTCGAAGCGCGAGATAAGCGCCGCAAGCAACGACCAGAGCCGCCCCGACGAGAGTGGCGGGGGCGGGCCAATCGCCAAAGACCACCACGCCAGAAATGATCATCCAGATGAGCTGGGTATAGGTGAACGGCGTCAAGGTTGGCGCCGGAGCAAACCGATGCGCCACGATCAAGAGCCCGTGGCCGATCACTCCAAAGACGCCGAGCGCGGCCAGGAGCACCCAGGCGCCCCCGGCGTCGCTGGCTGGCGCCAGACCCAGGGCAAGATGGGGGTCAGGACCACGATCCCCGCAATTTGCGTCCAGGCGAGCGTGGTCCGCGCCGCGTCGGCGCCGGCCAGCTTGCGGGTCGCCAGCACATATCCGGAATTGCAAACAACGCCGGCAATCGCGACGAGGACAATCGGTTGAAACGCGGCCGTCCCTGGGCGCGTCGCGATCACGACGCCGAGAAATCCGATCGCGATCGCGATCATGCGCTCGGCGCTCACTCTTTCGCCAAGCAGAGGCCCGGCGAGAAGCGCGACGAAGATCGGGGTCAGAAAAGAGATCGTCGCCGTCTCCGACAGTTGCAGCTGATGGACGGCAAGCAGGTTCGCGCTCGTCGAGCCAAAAAGCAGCGTCGAACGCACAAGCTGCAACCCAGGCCGCTTCGAGCGCAGGGTGACCGGCCGCGACAGCGCGCGCGAGTTGGCGAGAGCGATCAGCGACGCCCCGACATAGCGTGTCCATATGATTTGCGTGATCCGCAAAGAAGCGCTCAGCCATTTTGCGCAACTGTCCAGCCCGGTGAAGCAGACCATCGCGCCGCACATTAGCGCGATCGCGAGAACCCGCATCCGTCGGTCCTCGTCTTCGGCCGAAGTCATTCTTGTGGCCGTCGACGAAGCCAATTCACACCGCTTCGCGCTCGATGCGGATCACCTGAGGCCTCTCCCGCACAACGCCGTCTTCGACAGTGCGCGCGAGCGCCTCCCGGATCGACGATTCCGTCGTTCCGTAGGTCATCAGCACGACCGGCGCGACGCCGGCTGAGGCCGCTTCCTTCGTCGCCCGCTTTTGCATGATCGCCTCGAGCGAAATGAGCCGTTCGCCCATCCGCGCCGCGATCGCGCCCATGGCGCCGGGACGGTCGACGACGGCAAGGCGCACGTAATAGCCGCCCTCGTGCCGCTGCATCGGCACGCGGTCCGCCTCGACAAGCGATGTGGCAGGCCGACCGAACGGCGGCACGCGGATCCCGCGCGCGACGTCGACGATGTCGGCCGCTACGGCCGACGCGGTCGCATCGCCGCCGGCTCCCGGTCCGACCAGCGTCAATTCCCCGATTGCATCGCCAACGATCGAAACCGCGTTGAGCACGCCCATCGTCTGGGCAAGTGGCGCGCTCTTGGCCACCATCGTTGGATGAACGCGCTGCTCGACGCCATGGGCGGTTCGTTCGGCGACGCCAAGCAGCTTGATCCGAAACCCAAGTTCGTCCGCGGCGCTTAAGTCCGCGAGCGTGATGGTCTCAATTCCTTCGACTGAAACGGCCCCCGCGTCGATCTTGGCCCCGAACGCGAGCGAGGCGAGAATTGCAAGCTTGTGCGCGGTGTCAAAGCCGCCGACGTCAAATGTCGGATCGGCCTCCGCATAGCCGAGCCTTTGAGCCTCTGTGAGGCAGACCTCGAACGGAAGATTCTCTGTCTCCATGCGCGACAGGATGTAGTTGCAGGTTCCGTTGAGTATGCCGGAAATCCGCTGAATTGCGTTGCCGGCCAGGCTCTCGCGGAGAGTCTTGATGACGGGTATGCCGCCGCCGACCGCTGCCTCGAAGAACAATTGCGCGCCCGATCGCTCCGCAGCCGCCGCGAGTTCGATGCCATGCGCGGCGAGCATCGCCTTATTCGCCGTGACGACGGAGACGCCGCGCGAAAGCGCAGCCTTGACGGCGTCGAACGCTACTCCGTCGGCCCCGCCGATCAATTCAATGAAAATGTCGATGTGAGCGGAAGCGGCGAGGTCCGCTGGATCGGCGAAGTAAAGAGCGCCGCCAAGATCGATTCCCCGGTCGTCCTTGCGCCGCGCGCTATAGGCCGCCAGCGTGAAGTCGCGCCCGGCCCGCATCGTCAATCCGGCGTGCTGCCTTTGAAGAAGCCGAATGAGGCTTGACCCGACCACCCCGAGACCGGCGACGCCCAGGCGAAGCGGGTTCGTCATCATCTCCTCGCTCCGCCCAGCGGAGAACCTGATTTCGAGAGAAATGTCCCGAGTTCGCGGTCGGAAATCAAGGGCGCTCGCCAACTCAACCGTATCGTTCGGCGGCCGATTTCTTCTTCTTCTTTCGCTCCTTGCGCGCGGCGTAGCGCGCGTCTCGCTCGAGCTTGCGCTCGTATTCGAGCCGCTCGCCCTCTTCCCGCTCGCGTTGCAGTTCAGCCTCGCGCGCGAGCGCTTCGAGCCTCAGTTGCTCTTGCCGGGCGGCTTCCTCGGCGGCGCGGCGAGCGGCTTCGGCCGCCGCCTCTTCCGCCTTGCGCTTGGCGCGCTCGACGTCGCGAAATTTTCGCGCCTCGAGAATCGCCTTCCGCTTGGCCTCGCGCTCGATGACTGCCGGGTCGGCGGGGTCATGTTTCGAATTGGCGAGAAATTTTTCCGCCATGGCTTTCCGCGCCTTGGCGGCGGCGGCCTGCCGGTCGGTGAAGTTGTTGCCGTTCAAAAAGGACATCGGTTCCTAGAAGACTGGTTATTGGGGATGCGCGCTCATGGCACAGCGTGAACAGAACAGCAATTGTTTTTGCAGCAAAGCGGCGATGCGCCGCGAGCAAGGCCTAACGATTTCCTACGACACTTTTTTGTTGCGCTCTGACAGTGTTCCCGATCGTTGGTCATCCGACTTACCGCGTTCACGCTCGCGTGATCGTCCAGACTCGACGTCACCGACCTGGGCTGCGGAAGCGCGCTGTTCAAGACGCGGTTCTGCCCGCGGCTGATTACGACCAAATCGATCAAACATTCCGGACGAGATAGAATTCGATCCGGCGCACGGGGGATCATATAACACATATTTCTGCTTTTCACAAGGAAATGCGCAATAAATATTGCAAGCTTACGGTCTCTCCCGTGCTCGCTGCGTCGAAGCCAGTGGCCCGCGCCGCCGTGAGCAGCCGCGCCCGCGCCGCCGGCGGGCGCCGGATGGCGTTGCGCCTTCGACGCGTTTGGGACAAAAGGCCGGGCTAAAGCTTCCCGACAAACCGGTTCCCGAAAGAGTTCACGCATCGTCGCCATGGTCTTAACTCACAGCGCGCCCGCCGCCGTTCGCTCCGCGAACCTTGGCGTTCGCCGGGCGGTTCGCTTTTGGCTGCTCGCCGTGGCGGGCCTCGTCTTTCTTATGGTGCTGGTTGGCGGCGCGACGCGGCTCACAGAATCCGGCCTCTCCATCACCCAATGGAAGCCGGTCACCGGAATCCTTCCTCCGCTGAGCGGCGCGGAGTGGCAGGCCGAGTTCGACCGCTACAAGCAAATCCCGCAATTCGCCAAGCTCAATCCGGACATGACACTCGATGGCTTCAAGACCATTTTCTGGTGGGAGTGGGCCCATCGGTTATTGGCGCGCGTCGTGGGCGCGGCGTTCATTTTGCCGGGCCTCTGGTTCTGGCGGAAAGGCCAGCTCAAGGCCGCGCTCGGGCGGCAGGTCGCCGTCGCGACCGGCTTGCTCGCGCTCGAGCCGATTGTCGGCTGGTGGATGGTGTCCTCGGGCTTGAGCCAGCGCACCGAAGTAGCCCACGAGCGATTGGCGCTGCACCTCATGATCGCCGCCGCGACCTTCGGCGCCCTGATCTACGCCGCCGTCGGACTTGGCGAACGGCCGAAGGCGAGCACGGCGCCGCGCGGATTTGCGATTTCGGCGCTGGTCTTCGCGGCCCTCGTCTTCTGCCAGCTCGGCCTCGGCGCTCTCGTCGCGGGGTTACGCGGCGGCCTCATCTACAACACCTGGCCACTGATGGGATCGAGCCTTGTTCCGGGAGAAGCGTTCCACCCAAGCCCGCTGCAAGCGATATTCGGCGATCCCGCGACGGCGCAGTTCGACCACCGGATGTCCGCCTACGCCATCATCGCCTTCGCGATTGTTCAGGCGATCGCTGCGCTACGCGCCGCGCCGGGCTCGCCGCTTGCTAGCCGCGCGGTGGTCGTTGCGGCCGTCGCTCTACTCCAGGTCGCGCTTGGCGTTGCCACGCTGCTCGCCGTCGTTCCGATCGAGCTTGCGCTCGCCCATCAGGCGCTGGCGCTGGCCCTTTTCGGCCTCGCGGTCGTCCACCTGCGCGCGACCGAGATGGAGCAAGGCGAATAATCCAACCCGCAGGAAAAGAAATCCAAGGAAGAGGAAGGAAAACCAAAGGAAGGCCTCTCCGCAAGGCGGCCCGTCGATCCGGCGACCGAACCAAGATGGCACGACTTTTGATTTCGCGTGGCTACTACTTTAAGACCCACCTCGACTATTTTATGAAGCTTTCCTTATCTATTGGCCGCCTCAAACAAGTCATGAGGCGGGGCGCTGTTGCGATTATAGTTGTACAAGACTCGTACTACAAAGACGTTCACAATAATCTGCCCAAAATCGTATCTGAAATGGCGACACTCAACGGCTTTTCCTGACTTGGGTCGAAAGAGTTCCGGTTCGCGCGGTCAATGTCGGGAGTAAACCCTTATACGCGAGTTTATCAGCGAAGGCCGGGCGCTGTTGAGACCGTGCTCTGCTTTAAGCGCGAGGCAACCAACAGCCTCCGTGCAAAAAACAAGGACTAAGGCGACACAACCGTTTTTGGCGAATTTGGCCCTCTCGGCGCGACGGCCCCGTTTGCCCGCCGCCACAGTGCTCGTATGGCGACGATGACAAACGCGGCGCCGCCCAGAATGGTGAAGATCGAAGCGATCCCGTGCACCGCCATGCCCGCCGCGGCGACAGTGTCCAGCGATCCAGCGCCGGCCGGGGTTTTGCGCAAGGCGCCGTAGCCGCCGGCGACGAACATGGCGATTGAGGCCACGAACTGGCCGGCGCCGTAGAGGCCAAGGAGGAGTCGGGTTGCTCGCGGCGGCGCCGGCGGCTTGCCCAGTTCCTTGAGGCCAAAGGTGAGCAGCATCCCGGCGCTCGACACGCTGACCGCGGTGATGACGGCGTGATAATGCGCGGGCGTGCGGGTGTCAGAACCGGTGATGAGGAAACCCATCACGCCGCCCAGCGCGAACAACGCCAGCGATATCGCAAGGGCGAAGAAAGCCGGATCGGGCCATGGCCATGGCGCGGACGACCCGCGGGCGCGCGCGACGAGCGAAACGGCAAAGATCAGCGTCGGCGCGGCGATCCCGAACTGCAGCAGTCGGAACGCCTCGCGCTGATGGTCGGAGAAGGAAGCGAAAACCGCATAGAACGCCGGCGCCGCCGCCGCGATCAGCGCGATGAGAAATACACAGGCGAGGAAGACGCGGCTGTCGACCACCTCTTCGCCTAAGCTCATGCGCGCGAGGATCGACCAGTTCGTCACCATGAGGATTGCGTAGACGAATTGCAGCACGTGGCCGCCGCCCCAGAACAGCGCGTCGCGCGACGCCAGCTCCCCTCTGTTCGCGAGCAGCGTTGCCGCGACGCCAAAACAGATCAGCGCCAGAACGTAGACGAAGCCGCCAAGCGCCATCGCGACCGTGAGCGGCGGCGCTGACTTAAGCCGGCCCGGCAGATTGATCAGAAGACGAACGACAGGCGCGAGCACCCCCAAGGCCAGCGCCAACAGTCCGATGTCATAGGCCGGATGGCGAATGATCGGAATGTAGTTGGTGAGCACAGGCTGTGTGGCCTCGAGGAAAGCCGGCGCGAACAGGCACGGAAAAGCCAGGAGAACCGCGCCTTGCCCGATCCGCCCGAGCGGCGCGGCGCGCACATCGTCGCCGGCAAGCTTTAGCGTCCCAACGCTGACCAGGAAGGCGAACGCGCCCTGCAGCCAGATCACCAGCGAGAACACGACGTGGATCACCAGGCCCTTATAAAAGAAGTCGATCGGCCAGAACGGCGTCTTCTCCATTCCGGGAATCCGCGACAGCGCCAGCAGAATCGCGAACACGCCGGCGACCGCGAGCGCGCCGACCGCGAGCCAGGCCCATCCGATAAGTTCGCGTCGGACTGCGCTCTCCGCGCCGGCGACAGATCGGGCGCGATTGAGGGAAGTGAGCGTCGGTTGCGCCATTGGGGTCATCGAAAGTTCAAACCGCTCCGCTCACGAGCCGGTCAACTGGCGTTCATCGGATAGAGATGGACCGCCATCACGTAGACGACAAGGCCAGAGACCGCGACAAAGAGCCACGCCGGGAACGTGAAACGCGCCAGCCGCTTGTGCGTAGCGAACCGCTGTTTGAGCGCGTTGTAGAAGGTCACCGGCACGAGGACCGCGACCACGAAGGCCATAAACACATGGATCGCGAGCAGTGTGAAATAGATTGGTCTTATCGCGCCATGGCCGCCGAATTTCGCCAGGCCCGCGAATGCGTGGTACACAAGATAGACCGCGAGAAATGCGACGCCGAGCCCGATGGCGACGAACATCGTCCGCCGGTGTCCCTCGCGATCGCGGGCGCGGATCAGGCTGTAGGCGCGCAGCAGAACGACGATGGTCGCCGCATTGATGACGGCGAGCACGTGCGGCAAGTCGCGAATAGCAATCATCGGCGTCAACCGTGGCCGCCCATCTTGTATAGGAAACTGGCGTACACGAACGCCGCGAGCGCCGCGAGGACGACGAACACGATCCAGTTGCGTCGCTTCAGATTCGGGTCGGGATTCGTCATGTCGAGATCGCTGGGCGGCGCAGGTTTGACGGTCGAGAAGCGCGCTTAAGCCGCCGGTTTAAACGCGGTCACGGAGCATGACCTCGGCGAGCATCGCCGCGAATAGGACGAACAAGTAGAGAATCGAGAATCCGAACAGGCCCATCGCCGCCTTGCGCCTCGCCGATTCATCGCCGTCGCGCAATCGGTAAAGGGCGAACGCCCGCCAGAGCAGCCCGGCGTTGGCGGCGACAGCGACGGCGCCATAGAGCAGGCCGACGCCTGGTATCAATAGCGGCCCGAGCGACGCTGGAACGAGCAGAAGGGAATAAGCCACGATCTGCCGGCAGGTCTTAACCGGACCCACGACATTGGGCAGCATCGGCACCCCGACCCGCTCATAGTCGCCGCTTCGGCACAAAGCCAGCGCCCAGAAGTGCGGCGGCGTCCATAAGAAGGTGATGAGGAACATCGCGATCGGGCCCGCCGAGACGCTATTCACCGCGGCGGCCCAGCCAATGACCGGCGGCAGCGCGCCGGCGGCGCCGCCGATGACGATGTTGAGCGGCGTCGAGCGCTTAAGAACCATAGTGTAGAGCGGAATGTAAATGGCGATGGTCAACGCCAGCAGCGCCGCCGCCAACACGTTGACCTTGATCGCCAGAGCGGCCACCGACACGATCGAAAGGAGAATTCCGATCGCCAGCGCCTCCACAGGAGGAACCACGCCACGCGGAATGGGCCGCGTCGCCGTCCGCGCCATATTGGCGTCAATGTCGGCGTCCCACCACATGTTGAGCGCACCGCACGCTCCCGCTCCGCCGGCCATCGCCGAGAGCGTGGCGAGGAGCTTCATCCAATCGATCGGCCCCGGCGCTAGCGCAAAGCCGACTGCGCCGGTGAATACGACGAGCGACATGACGCGCGGCTTGAGCAGGACAAGATGGTCTACAACTCCGTCCCATGGCCGTGCGCGCGCCGGACCATGGACCCGGCGCTCACGCGCGACTGTCGTCGATCGAACCGTCACCTTGCTCCGCCTGAGTAGCGCGCCGCGGCGCGGCGCCGTTAGAATGCGTTTGCGCGATTGCCGCGCGTCTTCGCGTTGCGCTCCGCCGCTGCGGCCCGGCCCACCCTCTACCATAATGGCAATGGCCGTCGACCCCAAAAGTGGAGCCGGACGCTGGGCGATTGGCTTTTGGATGTGCTCACCCCTCATTCTGAGGCGCCCCGCATTTAGCGGGGCCTCGAAGAATGGTCCAGTTGGGCCTCCGGTCCATCGCCAGGTTGGAGCGTCTTTCGAGACCCCGCGCTTCGCGCGGCCCTCAGGACGAGGCGGAGTGTGGCGCCCGGTTACGCGAAGGTACAAATTGCGCTAGCTCGCCGCGTTCGCCTCGCTGAGCGCCGCTGCGCCGGATTCGAATTGCAGCCGCGCCAGACGCGCATAAACGCCGTTGCGTGTGACGAGCGACACGTGATCGCCTTCCTCGACGATGCGGCCCGCCTCCATCACCAGAATTCGGTCGGCTTTCAAGACGGTCGCAAGCCGGTGCGCGATCACCAGCGTCGTACGCCCAGTCATCACGTCGTCGAGCGCGCTTTGCACCTGCGCCTCATTTTCCGCGTCGAGGGCCGACGTCGCTTCGTCGAGCAGCAGGATCGGCAAGTCCTTGAGAATGGCGCGCGCGATCGCGAGCCTCTGTCTCTGCCCTCCGGACAGCGTCACGCCGCGCTCGCCGAGCTTGGTCGCATAGCCCTGCCCAAGCTCACGCACAAATCCGTCCGCGACCGCGCGCCGCGCGGCTTCCTCAATTGCGAACTCGCTGGTTCCGGCACGCCCATAGGCGATGTTCTCGGCGACCGTTGCGCCGAAGATCGCAGCTTCCTGCGGCACGGGAGCGATGCGCTCGCGTAAGGACTTTGGATCGGCCGCCTTGACGTCGATTCCATCGACCAGGACCTGACCCTCGTCGGAATCGTAAAAGCGCATGATGAGCTGGAATATGGTGGACTTGCCGGCTCCGGAAGCCCCGACGATCGCCACGCGTTCGCCTGGCGCGATCGAGAAGTTCAAGTCATCCAGAACGCGAACCGCGGACGCGCTCGGGTAGGCGAACGCCACACCCCTGAATTCGATCGCTCCGCGCGGGGGCAAAGGCATCGGGGCGGGCCTTGTGGGCGCGACGATGCGCGGCTTGACCGCCAGCAGCTCCGCAATCCGCCCCGCCGAACCCGCCGCGGCGGAGACTTCATTCCACACCTGAGACAATTCGCCGAGCGAGGTTGCGCCGAGCACGGCGAAGAGCACGAATTGTGACAGGAGCCCGCCGCTCATTCGTCCCGCGAGCACGTCGCGAGCGCCGAGCCACAGCACGAACACCACGCTGCAAAAAGCGAGCGTCACGGCAACCGCAATGAGGAGCGAACGGGTCGCCGCGGCCTCGCGCGCCGCCCGATAGGCGCTTTCAATTTCGTCGGCGAAGCGCGCCTGACTGGCGCCCTCGGCGCCAAACGCCTGCATGGTGCGCGTCGCGCCGAGGCTCTCCGAGGCAAAGGCGGTCGCTTCGGCGAGCGTGTCCTGAGCGCGCCGCGACCGACGGCGAACCACGCGCCCGGACGCGATCAGCGGCGCGGCGATGACCGGAATGGCGACCAGCACCAGCGCTGACAGTTTGGGGCTCGTATAGACCATCAGCACCGTTGCGCCGACGAACATGAACAGATTGCGCAAGGCGATCGACGCCGAGGCGCCGAAAGCCGCCTTGATCTGAGTCGTGTCGGCGGTGAGACGCGAAATTAGCTCGCCGGTTCGCGCGCCGTCATAGAACGAGGCGTCGAGACGTGACAGATGCGCGAAGACCTCGCGTCTGAGGTCGGCGACGACGCGCTCGCCGAGCGTAGTCACCAAATAGTAGCGGGCGGCCGCGGCCAGCGCGATGACGACGACGAGCGCAGCCATGGCCATGAAGTAGCCATTGATCGCGCCGCCGCTCTCCTTCGAGAACCCGAAATCGATCATCGAGCGCAGCGCAAACGGCACCGCCAGCGTCGCGGCTGAGGACACTGTCAGCGCCGCCAGCGCCGCGATCGCCCGGCCGAGATAGCGCCGTCCATAGCGGACAAGCGGAAGCAGCGCCGCCAAAGAGGCTACGCGGCTTGCCGCGGGCTCTGTCGTCATCCGCTCACCCATCGTCCGCTCGGCCGCCTTGGCCGCCCTATTAAGCTGGCCTCCCTAGCGACAAATGTGGGCGAGTTGAAGGGAGCGCGCCCATGGCCGCCAGTCGATCGCTGGGAGCGCGCCGCCCGCGGCGATGTGATGACGCCAAATCAGGCGGTCCACTTGACGAGCGACACCTCGTCGCCAAGCCATCGACTTTCTGCGGGCTTCAAACCTGCGTCCCGAAGAACGTCCTCGGGCGACTGGCCAAATCGACCTTGGCAGAATACCGGAACGCCGCCAGGCAGTCGCACCTCGAGGGCGCGCGCAAGATAGAAATCATCGTAGCCGATTTTGAGAAAGAGGCTAAAAACCTCGGTGCCGCCGGCGATCGCCATCGTGCCCGCCTCACAGCCGACCGCTGCGCACGCTTCTTCCGGTCGGGCACCGGCCGGGTTCCAGAGCCAAGTGTTCGGATTATCAGGGTCAGGCGCAAGATCGGGCACGCGCCGCGTCAGGATCAGGCGGCGCCGAACGTGTGAGTCGGGCTGGCCCTCGTGGGACAGGCGTCCGTGCGCAACCACTGCCGCACGATCGAGCGCTTCGAGAAAAAAGCGTTGATCGGCTTCGAACTTGAGCGAATCGGGCATAAATCCGGTAGAATCGGCGATCATGCCGTCGGCCGACGCAATCGCATAACCCTCAATTCGAAGGGTTCCCAGCATCCTCAGCTGCTCCGCTCGCTCGAAAACGCGCCCAACGGTTACGAGCCGAGCGCATGCACCGTCCCCATGATGCCGGAGGGATGCAAAACAAATTGCCGAATAGGGATGGCTGAGGTCGAGAGTCAAGAGGAGGGCGGCAGCGAGCAGCCAGCGCATCGGGATCAAGCGTAGCGATCACCGTTCCATTGATCGGCGAAAGCATGCCATAGCCGCAGCAGAACCGACCAGCAAACGGCGACCGCCATCAATGGCAAGAAAAGGGCTTCGCAACCATGAACGGCCGCAGGCTTCTTCCTGGGAAGCCTATCCCCTTATCGGAAATTCCCGACTATTCGATACGGCGCGACACCCTCGAGGAGATCTTCGCGGACCCGTTTCGCCTGCGCCTCAAGCGCATCGCCGAGATCATAAAGCAATCCGGCGAGCCCTTGGAGGGGAACATTTTCTACGCCGACGGCGCGAACCGCTACGCGGACCAGCCTCCGGACGGCGAACTCGCTCCAGCCCGCCGTAACGTATGGCGCGCCGTGCGGTTCAAAGAGCGGCTCCTCGAGGTCGGCGTCAACGCGGGCCATAGCGCGCTCCTGGCGCTGTCGTCGAACCCGCGGCTCGAATATTACGGCGTCGACATCATGTCGCATGGTTATACGGCCGAATGCGTCG
Organism: uncultured Alphaproteobacteria bacterium; assembly: GCA_963813555.1. Taxonomy (GTDB): domain Bacteria; phylum Pseudomonadota; class Alphaproteobacteria; order Rhizobiales; family Beijerinckiaceae; genus Roseiarcus. The sequence continues at coordinate 525,213 of CAWEZX010000008.1, forward strand.
ATTTCCTCAAAGGCGAGTTCCCGGGGCGGGTGCACTTGTTTACCGGCAATTCCCGCGAGGTGCTCCCACGGCTTGTCAATCGGCGCGCCGACCTTACGTTCGACATTTTTCATGTTGACGGCGGCCACACCGACGACGTCTGCCGCTCCGACACGGGCAATTGCATTGGCATCGGCAGCGGCCAGCGCGGCCGGCATGTTCTGCTGGACGACGTCCATGCGAGTTGGATTTTCGATGTCTATTGCGAATTCGTGTCGCGGGGTGAATTGACGACCGAGACGTTCTTCGGTGACTGGGAGGAGGCGGGCCGCAACATTCTGGCGAGGATCGAGTGAGCGGCTGCGAATTCGCCTCCTTCTGGGATGGACCCCTCAATCCGTTCGCTTACGCCTGCCTCGCCTCGTTCCCTCAAGCAGGCGCGAGCCTGCGCGTCTTCAGCTACGATCCGAGCCTCGAGCTGCCTCCCGGCGTGCGCCTCGCGGAAGCGCGGGCGATCTGCCCCGACAAGTCGCTCACCCGCAGGTTCATCGCCAACGGCAAACCGTCCATCGCGACCTTCGCGGACATGTTTCGTTACCGGATGATCCAGAAGGCGGGTTGCTGCTGGGTCGATACCGATATGCTTTGTTTGAATGAGCCTGTTTTCGATAACGACGGCTTCGTGTTTTGCCGCCAGGCCGACGCCGTCGGGACGAGCCTCGTCAACAATGCGGTCTTGCGGCTTCCGCCGACGCACCCGGCGCTAAGCGAACTGGTTGCGACCGCGGAAGCGGCGATCGACGTCGACCAGAAATGGGGCGCGATCGGCCCATTCCTGCTGACCCCGGTGTTGGCAAAGTACGGCCTCACCCAACATGCGCTCAATTCGCATGTCTGCTATCCGATCGAGCCGGAGCAATTCTGGAAGCTCTTCCTGCCTGGCTATCGCGATTGGGTCGCGGGGACAGCCATCGGGGCGAGCTTCGTGCATCTATGGAGCGAGGCGGTCGTGTGGAGCGGCTACGATTTCTGGACTTGCCCGCCCGCCGGCTCCTATTTGCACGAAACGTTCGAACGCGTCGGCGCGCTCGGTCGCTTCCGCCGCGTCGCGACGGAGGACGAAGTTCTTCGCCTGATGGCGAAGCCCATCACTAACTCCAAACGCGCATCGCGGCCGAGCGCGATCGCGTCCGATTGACCGGCCGACTGTGCCCCGCGCCTCCCTACCCGACCGGGGCCGGCTCCCGGGCTGCCGGCCGCGCGAGCCGCTTCGATCCCTTTCGTCGTTTCAAACGGTGACGCTTGGGCGCGACAAGAAACGTCGGCTTCCGCGGCTCCTTGAGGAACGCGCCCGCCTGTTCCTCCATCATGCGGTCGGCGATCGTCACTCGCGTGCGCAGGTGCCTGAGTTCGAGCATCGACTGAATGAGAAAGGTCTCGACGATCCGGCCGCTGACCTGCGTATCCTCGAAAACGCCCCACGCATAAGCGCCGTCGCGCTTTCGCTCGAGGCCGATTTCATGGATCAACGCGAGGAAGGGACGAATGTCCTTCGGGTCGATCCGATATTCGACGGTGACCAGGATCGGCCCTTGATCGTCCTCAACCGGATGCACGAGCACCGGCGTCCGCCAGTGCATCGATGGCGTGAGGTCGAGCGCCGCGGCGGTTTGCAGTCTCCACCGCGCGGTCAAAGCCATCCCTATGGCCGCGCCCGCCGCAGCGAGGAAAAGGGCGGTGGGAACACCCTCGAGGCTGGCGACCTTGCCCCAAACCGCGCTGCCGAGCGTCATCGCGCCGAAAAACGCTGTCAGGAAAATCGCCAGTCCCCGGCCGCGCACCCACTCCGGCAACGCCACCTGCGCGGAAACGAAAAGCGTCGTCATCATCGTGATCCATGACGCGCCCGCGATCAGGCTGGCGAGCGCCGCGATCGCGGGCTCGCGCGCCGCGCCATACAGCGCGAGAGCGAGAATTGTGCCGAGCGTCCCGAGCGTCGCCAGGCGGTCGGGACCGAGGCGCGCCTTGAGACTTTTGAGCGCGAACGACCCGAGGATCGAGCCTACGCCGATCATGCCCAGCAGGACGCCGTAGACTTCGGGCCCGTTGTGCATCTGCGTGCGCGCGACCAGAGGCAGAAGCGCCCAATAAGCGCTGGCGAAGGGGAAAAAGGCGACGGCGCGGATGAGCGTTAAGTCGATGTCGCGATTGTTTCGGGCGTAGCGCAGGCCAGTGCGCAGCGCGCTTATAAGGCGCTCGGCGGGAAGGGTCTCGCGTGAGCGGCGCGGGGCGCGCCACCACATGAGCGCGGCGAGAACGGCGATATTGCCGGCGCAAAAGCACCAGAACGGCAAGGCGATGCTGAAGGCCGCGATCCCCAACCCGGCAAGAGCCGGGCCAACGGCGCGGCTCAAGTTGTAGCTAGCGTTGTTGATGGCGATGGCGCTGTCAAGGTCCTGCTTCGGCACCAGCATCGGTGTGATGACGAGCCACGCCGGCGCCGCAAGCGCGCCGCTGCCCCCGAGACAAAAGGTCGTCGCCAGCAGCACAGTCGGGGTCGCCCAATGCATTGTGACGATCGTCGCAAAGACCATCGATACCGCTGTCACAGCAAGCTGCGCGCCGATCAACATCCGGCGCGCGTCGATAATGTCGGTCAGCGCGCCGGCGGGCAGGGTCAAGAGAGACATCGGCAGCGTGGTGGCGACCTGGACCGCCGACACCATCATCGGATCTGGATTGAGACTGGTCATCAGCCAGTTCGACGACGTATCGAACATTGCGAAGCCGACATTCGACGCCGAACTCGCAATCAGCATGACCGTGAACGCCAAATGGCCGAAAACGCCCCAGCGCCATTCCTGGCCCGCTGGCGCGTTCGACTTGACGCTGGACTCGCTGGACAACAAAAACCCCATCGGTAGAGCGGCTTTCGGAGCGCAAGCACCTCGCGCCGAAACCCCACGTCAGATGGCGGACATCGGTCGAAGTTTCAAGGCGGCCCGCCAGTTTGGTGGAGGAGCGAGTCGCCCAAAAACTAGCCTGCAGCAAGGAAACTTATTTTGGCCCGACCGGCGCGCGCCTTTCGGGGCCAATGTCCCGGCGAAGACAAATTCTTGACGTGTTTTCGCCCGTCTTTTCGAATTCGGCCTCGCCATGGCGCGGCTGCAGTCTCGCCGCCGGAAGCTGGGCAAAAAGAGGCGAGCGCCGCGAAAACTTCTGAATTGAGGGCCATGTGATTATGTTTCGAGCAGCTCCGTTGCGGCGGAGACTTCGACGACAGGACTGCGCCTGATCCGATCTCAAATCGGCGGCCTGTCGTGGCCGCGAATCATTCGCCTCGTGGAGAATCAGTTGGCAAGCATTTCCACTCTTATGGCCTGCATGTCTACCGATCGGTCCAACGCCGAATTGCTGGCGGTGGCGGCCGATCTGGCGCAGCGCTTTTCCGCGACCGTCATTGGCGTCTGCGCGAAGCAAATCTCAATGCACTCCCCGATCATGGCCATCGGCCCCGGCGAGCCGCGCGGCCGCGAGCCCGACAAATTTCGCGAGCGCGCGGCGGTTCTGGAAGCCGAATTCCGCTCAGCTCTGTCGACGGTGAACAATCTTCGCTGGCGCACGCAAATGACCGCTGGACCGACGTCTCACTATCTCGCCAATGAAGGTCGCGCAGCCGACTTGCTTGTCGCCGCCATTGAGCCCGGGGTAGACATATTCTCTCGTTCCTCCGAAATTGACGTCAGCGATCTGCTCATGCGCAGCGGGCACCCTATTCTCATGACTCCGCCCGGCGCGACGGGGCTCAAATTGACGCGTGCTCTTGTTTGCTGGAAGGATTCACGCGAGGCGCGACGAGCGATCGCTGACGCCCTGCCGATCCTGAAGTTGAGCCAGGCGGTCGACGTGGTTGAACTCGTCAGCGAGCACGAGATCGAAGCGACGCGAGGCCGTCTTGCTGAGGTTGGCGACTGGCTTCATCGCCATGACGTCGAGCCGAATTGCCTCGCAACGCCATTGAGCGGGGCGGAACCGACGCATCTGGCTGCGATCGCCAAGGACCTCGAGGCTGACCTGATCGTGGCGGGCGCGTTCGGCCACAGCCGTCTGCGCGAGTGGGCGGTCGGGGGCGTGACGCGGGACCTGCTTGTCAAGGCCGAGCGCTGCACGCTCCTCTCGCATTAGACGCGCCGGCCCCGGCGCGAGGAACGAATTGAAGATGAACTTACGCTTCAGTCAGGAGCCCCGCCCGAGCCGGTCGCCAATGCTCGGCGCATTCGCCCATCCGGCGTTCGCAATCGTCTGGACGGCGAGCACGTGCGCGATGATCGGCATCGCGATGTATGACGCCGCGTCGGGCTGGCTGATGACGACGTTCGACCTCAACCCGTTCGACGTTGCGCTGCTGCACACCGCGACGACACTGCCGATTTTCCTGTTCACGCTTCCCGCTGGCGCCATCGCCGACATCCTCGATCCGCGTCGGATGATCATCGCGGTCTCCTACGCGATCGCCGCATTGATGACGATCTTCGCCGCCGTCGTGGCGCTCGATTTCGCGTCGCCCGCGTTGCTGCTGCTGACGACCTTCGTCCTTAGCGCGGCTTGGTCCCTCAATATCCCGGCATGGTTGTCGATCGTGCCGCAGCTCGTGCCGAAGCCGTTGATTCCGGGAGCCATCGCAGCCCACAGCGTCGGCTATAATCTCAGCCGCACCATCGGTCCTGCGCTTGGCGGCTTCCTCATCATGGGCTACGGGGCGGCCACGCCGCTGTGGATTTTTGTCGGCGCCAATCTGGCGGTGATCGCTGCGCTCACCTGGTGGCGCTCGCCGACAAGGCAGAGGGCGTCCTTGCCCGCCGAGAGACTTAGCAGCGCTCTGCGCACCGGCCTTCGCCACACTGCGAACAACCGGCTGCTATGGGCGACGCTGGCGCGAACAATTGCGATCTATCCGTTCACCGCGGCCTACTGGGGCCTTTTGCCGTTGATCGCCCGGCGAACCGGCCAGGGCGCGGAGCACTACGGGATCCTGCTCAGCGCGATCAGCGTCGGAGCGATCCTTGGATCGCTGGGACACGAGAAGTTGCGCCGCGCCTTCGGCGCCGATCGGCTGGTCGCTTTCGGGACGATCCTGACCGTCGTCGCATTGGTGTTGTTCGCGGTCGCGCAAGATCTCACCATTTCGCTTTGCGCCTGCCTGCTGGCGGGCATCGCTTGGGTCAACATCCTGACCTGCCTCTACACCTCCGCCCAGAACGTCTTGCCCGATTGGGTGCGCGGCCGCGGCCTCGCGGTGTTCCTGACCGTCATCTTCGGGACAATGACCTTGAGCAGCGCGGCGTGGGGCGAAATCGCTGCGAGCACCGGGCTCGCGGCTGCGCTCCTTATCGCCGCGGGAGGCGCGCTTGCGGCGATCCCCCTCACCTGGCGCTGGAAGCTGCAACAGGGGGCGCTCGACCTTTCGCCCTCCCAGCATTGGAGCCTGCCGGAAACACGCGAGGAGATCGACAACGATCGTGGCCCTGTCCTGGTCAAGATCGAGTACCGGATCGACCCCAAAGACAGCGACACGTTCGTGCGCGCTTTGGACGAGCTCGGGTTCGAGCGTCGTCGCGACGGCGCCTTCGCCTGGGGAATCTTCGAGGACGCAGGCGATCTCGGCCGTTATGAGGAGGCCTACCTCATCGAGTCCTGGCTCGAGCTCATGCATTTGCGCGAGCGGGTCACCAACGCCGATCGGGTGCTTGAGGACGAAATCCGAGAGATGCTGATCGCGCCCCCGCGCATCGAATTTCTCATTTCCGCCGAACGGAGCGATGAGGCTCGGCAGCGGCGCGCCGAGCCGGCCGGAGCGTAGCTTGCGCATTCTTGTCGTCTTCGCGCATCCGCTGGAAACGAGTTTCGTTTCCACGTTGCACGCGCGCGTTGTCGAGATCCTGCGCTCTCGCGGGCACGTTGTCGACGATCTCGACCTCTATGGGGAGAAGTTCGACCCGGTCATGTCGCGGGAGGGACTTCGTCGCTACATCGACACGAATACCAATACGCGCGAGGTCGAAACCTATGTTGCGCGTCTGCGGGCAGCCGAGGCGCTCGTTCTGGTGTTTCCGGTCTGGTTCGACGGCCTACCCGCGATCATGCAAGGGTATTTCCAGCGCGTGTTTCTGCCGGGCGTCGCCGTGGTCATCGACGAGGCGGGGCTGTTCCATCCCAAACTTCATCACATCAAGCGCATGGCCGCCGTGTGCGCCTATGGCGAGAGCCGGCGCGACGTCGCCGCAAAGGGCGATCCGCCGCTGCGGTTCGTGCGCGACAACATCGGCGCGCTGATCGATCCGAAGGGCCGCTTCGAGTATCTCGCGCTCTACGACATGAACTTCAGCGCGACGCATCGGCGCGCGGCATTCATGAAGCGCGTGAGCGCGCGCCTTCGAAGCCTGGTGAGCAGGTCGAAGAAAATTCGGATCAGAAGCTGTATTTGAAGCCGGCGAAGGGCCCGTACATCCACTGCCGGTAGCGGAAGCTCCTCGGCTGGAAGGTGAGCTCGTTGAAGCCGGTGTCCTGATCGGTGTAGGTGTACATGACGCGATAGCCGAGCGTCGTCGCAATGTTCTGCGTCCAGTTGTAGCCGACAGAGGCGAGCGCCTGTCCGGTCGCGCTGTCGGACCAGCCGCCGAGGTCGGCAAGGACGTTCATAAACCAGTGGTCGTCGTAGCGATACTGCGCGGCGAAGCCGCCGACCGGCATGACCCAGTCCTTGTTCACGGTTTCGGTCCCACTGAACAATCCGAACGGGCCGCTGACGGTGAGTTTGGTCCCGCTGTAGAAGTTACGGGCGCCTACCGTACCGTAGAGATAGAGGTTCGGCACGCCGAGCGGCACGCGGACGCCGCCGAAGGCGGTGATGAACCCCTCGTTGAGGGTGAGGTCCGTCTGCCCGCCGTAGAGCAGGTTGTCCGGGTTTCGTATGGTTCCGGACCCGCCGATCCGCGACCAGACGAAATCAATTCCGCCGATGAAAGTATCGTTGCGGGCGACGAAGCTACTCATGAAGCCGCCTTGAAGGTGCTCGAGCAGTTTGGCGAAAGGCGCGTAATAGGAGAGCGTCGGCAGGGTGCCGAAGCCCGTGTTTCCCGCAACGCTAGACGCCCAGCCATAGCCGGTGATCTCGAAATGCCAACTGGACGGCAACACCGGGGCGACTATCTCCTCCGGGGCCGGCTTCCTCGTCGGCAGGTCCGCGGCCACGGCCGGCGCTACGCCGAGCCCCAAGGCCGAGAAAGAGCGCCCCCAGATATACTCGCATTTTTGCCGGCCCCCGACCCCGCGATCGGTCCCACGGGCTTTATCGCCGCATGGGTCCCGCCAGGGCCCCGACTCCGCCGCCCTCAATTGCATAGAAGGGAACGGCATGGCCGGCAATAGGAGCCGGCGCTGAAGTCTCCGGTCTTTACCCCGGAACGATCACGGGGCCCAGCGCCGCCGCCGTCGGCTGCTGATCGGGCCGCTTTTAACAAAAGTCGGCCAAACTCGACCCCACCGACCTCAGATCGGGTCCCCGGCCGCTTCGGTCTCGCCTTTGCCGACCTGAACCAGCATCGACAGTACAAAATCAGGCGCAAGGAAGCGGGCGCAGGCCTCGCCGCCGGAGATGATCGCGATCATGGACCGGCCGCTCGCGCTGGCGAGCACCGCCCTATCGCCTGGCGGAAGCTGTCGCGAAATCGGGGGAATGGCGATGTAGAGCGCGCGGACGAATTGGAACTGCTCATGCGTGAGCTTGGTCAGGTGCGCGACTGAGCCGATCTTGGACACGGCGACACACTGGGACGCCTTAGGGTCGAGCCATTGCGAAAAAACGCCCGCCTGTTCGCTATAGTCGGGCGCTACATTCACCACTTGCGCGGTCTGGACCGGACTGGTTTTAGCGTTGATGCCGAATCCGCTTAGACCTGCTAATCCCGCGGCCGTCAGGGCCAAGAATGCATTGTTCATGATGTCCTCCTAAGTCCCGCGTCGCACAGGCAGAGAAGGAGCAAAACAGTTGGTCGTCCCTTCGACTGCCGGACCATCGGGCTGCGCGCGGTCCAAGTCTGCGTTTCAAACGCTCTTAGACATCATTGGTTCCGCCTCCGGCGCCGCGAACAACTCTATGGATGCCCGAACCGAATAAGAGTTGGCTAACGACGCGCCGCGTCCGTCCGATACGCGCTATCTCTGCGCCACGCGAACGAAGCCAGCCTTCCCTCACGCACGGTTCCTGGCGCCCGGTTCAAGATCTTGGGCCAAGATCTTGGGCTTCACGTCTGCGACTTGCGGCAACCAGCGCCGTCACCATACCTGCCGCAAAAAGTTGGCGCCGCCCAAGAGGCGGCGCCAGACATAACGCGTAAGGGCGAGATTACAGGCCGCAGAGTGCGGTGTACCTGCCGTTGAAGTCTTTATAGACCCCGCATGCCCCACCGGTTGGGCCATTGCCCGTTAACATAGCGAGAGGAGCGGTAAATGGAGCGGCGATAGCGCCAAGAGGCCCAAATGGACCGGCAAAGCTCGGGCTCGAGCCGTAAGTCTCCTGCAACCTATAGTCGTTGATGTACGGGGTCGGGGTATGTAGATCACCAGGATTTCCCCGCCACCTGCGCCACAGCTGGAGTCGCAAGCACGAAAACAGAAGTCGCGCCTGCCAATAAAAGTCCCGTAAGTGCGTGTTTCATATCATGCCTCCTGTGCATGTCGGCGTAATAACGATCACACCCGTGATGAGGCTTATCCCGTTGACTAGGTTGTTCTATAGGTAGTAGATCGTTCCGAACCGGCGAGCAATACGAACGAGCCAAGCAACAGGCAG
>CAWEZX010000009.1:0-431756 GCA_963813555.1 uncultured Alphaproteobacteria bacterium
ACACTGAAAGTGGGCATCGCCAGCTACGAAGACATGAAGGCCCGCACCATGGCCGTCGCGCGCGGCGAGCACCGCATCGCGCCCGAGGAGCCGAAGCTGCGGTTCACCTCGACCGATTCTTCGCCAAGGTGCTCTCGGCTGGAACCGCGACCTGCTGCGCGTGATCGTGGAGCAGGCCCCGGGCTCGCTCGACGAACTGGCGCGGATCACCGGCAAGGCGAAGTCAAACCTGTCGCGGACTTTGCGAACGATGGCGGGCTATGGCCTGGTCCACCTGGAACGCGGCGAGCGCGGGCGGATCGCGCCGAAGGTGACGTATGACCGGGTGGAACTCGACCTTCCCCTTACGGTCTCACGCAAGGCGAGTTGAGCCATGACCGCTTGGCGGGAAGGAGGCCGGACCTTCGCCAGCCCGTCAAGGCTGGCGCGTGCCGCGCCACCGCTGCGCGGCTGCGGCCTTGACCGCCTGCAGCCGCCCCGGCCGATGGCCCGCAAGCGATCATGGTTCAAAGGGATCGGGACCGCTCCCTTTGCGACACGGACGCGCGTGCCGTGGCGTAGAGATCGGCCATTCCATCCGGGCGTTGTTTGCGCGATCCTGGCGCAATGTCCCGGCGCCGATCCCCTTTGCGCGACCGCGCCGCGTTCGGCGAATTGCCGCCCGACCTCTATGTCGTGCCCGGCCCATGGCCGCGCCTTGGCCGCCCGGTCAAACATGACGTTGAGTCCTGGCGCGTCGTGGACGACTGGCCCGCGCGCGTGCCGGTCACGGACGCCGAAATCGACGTATTCGAGGCATGGTTCGGCGACCTGTTCGACGAACTGTTCGGGCCGTCGCGATGACATAGGGAGATTGCCTGCATGACCGTGCCGCTACGCGCCGCCCTCTATCTGCGCGTCTCGACGGCGCGGCAGGCCGAGCATGACGTCTCGATCCCGGACCAGAAGCGGCAGGGCGAGGCGTATTGCCAATCGCGCGGCTACCAGCTGGTCGAGACCTATGTCGAGCCGGGCGCATCGGCGACGAACGACCGCCGCCCCGAATTCCAGCGCATGATCGAGGCGGGGACAGCGAAGCCTGCGACTTTCGACGTCGTCATCGTCCATTCGTTCAGCCGGTTCTTCCGCGACCATTTCGAGCTCGAGTTCTACGTTCGCAAGCTCGCCAAGAACGGCGTCAAGCTCGTCTCCATCACCCAGGAGATGGGCGATGATCCCATGCACGTCATGATGCGGCAGATCATGGCGCTGTTCGACGAATACCAGTCCAAGGAAAACGCCAAGCACGTGTTGCGCGCCTTGAAGGAGAATGCGCGCCAAGGCTTTTGGAACGGCTCCCTGCCGCCGGTCGGCTACCGCGTCGTCGCGGCCGAGCAGCGCGGCGCGAAGGTCAAGAAGAAGCTGGAAATCGACCCGCTCCACGCCGACACGGTGCGGTTGATCTATCGGCTTGCCCTGGAGGGGGATGGCGCGTCTGGGCCGATGGGTGTGAAGAACATCACCGCTCACTTGAACCAGCGCCGCTTCTTCACCCGCGATGGCGGGCGCTGGGGCATCGGACAGGTTCACCGGATCCTGACCCGCCCGACCTATGTCGGCCGCCATGAGTTCAACAAGCGCAACAAAGCCAAAGAACTGAAGCCGGTCAGCGACGTGATCGACGTCGCCGTGCCGCCGCTGATCGACCAGGCGACCTTCGATGCCGCCCAGGCCCATCTGCGCGCCCGCAACCCCAAGGTCGTGCCGGCCCGCGTTGTCAGCGGCCCCACCCTCCTTACCGGCATCTGCTTCTGCGCCGACTGCGGCGGCGCGATGACGCTCCGCACCGGCAAGGGCGGGCGCTATCGTTACTACACCTGCTCCACCAAGGCCCGGCAGGGCGAGACCGGCTGCAAGGGCCGCTCGATCCCGATGGAAAAGCTCGACAACCTCGTCGCCAACCACATCGAGGACCGGTTGCTACAGCCGGAACGCCTCGAAGAAGTGCTGGCCTCGGTGCTGGACCGCCGCCAGGAGCGGACCGAACGCCGCCGCGAACATATCGCCGAACTGAACAAGCGCGCCGCCGAGACGGACCTGCGGCTCAAGCGCCTCTATGACGCCATCGAAAACGGCGTCGCCGACCTTGACGACCCGGCCTTGAAGGAGCGCATCGCTGGGCTCAAGGCCATCCGCGATCAAGCCCAGGCTGACGCCGACCGCGCTCAGGCCATGGCTGAAACCGCAGGCCAGCAAGCGATCACGCCCGCGATGGTCCAGAAGTTTGCCAGAACCGCTCGCGAGCGGATCCGGATCGACGGCGGCGGATACCGCCGCGAACACCTGCGCGCGCTCGCCCAACGTGTCGAGGTCGCGGACGGAGAAATCCGCATCATGGGATCGAAGGGCGACCTGCTCCGGACGCTGGTCGCTGCCTCGGGCGCAAAATCGGCTACGCTCGGCGTTCGCAGTTCTGTTCTGAACTGGCGGAGCGGAGGGGATTCGAACCGATGGCCTCTGCAGTGCGGGCACCCTCCGCTGGCTGGACGGCGGCGTCGCTTCCGGTTCTGCAAGGTCTAGGCTGGCAGCGCCTCCGCTGCCCTCCTCGCTGTCATGGCGTCGATCGTCTCGCCTGTTTCAGCGAGAACGGCGAGCCTGCCCGTAGCGGCCTGGTAGCGCCGCATGATCACGTCGACATAGAGCGGATCGAGCTCTACGCCTCGGCAGACCCGACCTGTGGCCTCAGCAGCTATAAGGGTCGAGCCGGAGCCGAGGAACGGGTCAATGACGATGTCGCCACGATTGGTGAGATCGAGGAGGGCGTCCTCGAGCATGGCGGTCGGCTTGACCGTCGGGTGGTCCTGAAGACCCCGGCGGGCGTCGGAGCCGAGCGACGAGGCGCCAGGATAGGTCCAGACGTTCGAGCGCCAGCGGCCGCGTCTGCCGAGTTCGATATTGTTGACGTGCGGAGCGGACCCGTTCTTGAACAGCGGCAGCAGTTCATGCTGGGACCGATAGAGGCTGCCCATGCCGGCGTTGGTCTTGGTCCAGACGATGAGATTGAGCGGCTTGAGGCCCAACTCTTCGGCGGCTGCTGAGACGGTCTGCAAGCCGCGCCAGTCGATGAAGGTGCCGAACACGCCGCCGTCGCATAGGCACGGCAGAATAGCTTCCATCCACGCGAGGTTAAAGGCGAGAAATTCGGCGACAGTCATCTCGCCGGAGGCCATGGCGAACTCACGGTGCTGGCCGCCGGTCACATGTCCTGCGATCGGTACGTTATAAGGCTCGTCGGTCAAGACGAGGCGCGCGGGCGGATCGCCCTGCATCAGCTGGCGCAGGGTCTCAGGATTGGGTGCGCTGCCGCAGACGAGACGGTGCGGTCCGAGCTGAAAGACGTCCCCTAAGCGCGCGATTGCGACGGCGCCGGCTTCGGGCTCGAGCGGACCCAGCTCCACCGCGTCCCCGGCATCGCCGTGGACGATCTGATCGATCTCGTCTGGGGTGAAGCCGGAGACTTCGATCGGAGCGTCGCTGAAGATCAGTTCTTGGAACTCGATCTTGAGTTCGTCGAGGTTCCACTCGCCCTTTTCGCCGAGGCGATTGGCGGCGAGTCTCAGCAGGCGCTGCTCCTCGTCCGACAAGTGGTCGATCCGAATGCAGGGTGCGCGACCAAGACCCAGAAGGTTCGCCGCCTCGATCCGCACCTCGCCGTCGATCACGACGTTGTTCTTGCCGATGAGGACGGGAACACAAAAGCCCAACTCGCTTATCACAGTCGCCACCTCGCGCACGTGAGCAGGGTCGAGCTTGCGAACCTTGCGGGCAGGAGAACGTAGGTCCTCCAGCAGCACGTAGATAGTTTCCAGAGCCGGCAGGACGTCGTTGCGCAACGGCCGGACCCTGGCGGAGGGTTGCGACAAGCTGGCCTGGCCTTCGCGCCGGCGCCGGCTTTTGGCTTTCAGCTGGTCCCTGAGCGAACGCTTTCGATCAAGCTCTGCTGTTGAGTTCCCCATTGTGATTGCTCCTGATTGACGAATTGCGGATTTGTGGCGCCGCGATACGCCAAACCGCATCAGTTGCGGTCGAAGTAGCGGGGTCGGTACCGAGGCGCGGTCGGGACCTGCCGCGTTCGCTCAAGCAAGGCTCGATGATCGGCGGTCCACCGTGCGTGGCGCTCCGCGTTATTTCGAGCTTCCTTGAGAACCCTTTCGCGATAGGCGCCGACGATCATCAGTGCGTCGACCTGATCGTCGTGTTTTCCATCAGGAAATGCAGCGAGTTCTTCAAACAGGGACGATAGGCCTTGCATTGTTTCCGGAAACAAAATCAGTCCATCGTAGAGGGGCCGCAGTCCGTGATGAAAGGTTTGCGCCTTAAGTTGTGACGTCTTAGCCTGGTATAGGCTTTGGCCCTTAATCGCGTGCTTGAGGCCATCGTTCCAGAGATCCTGATAGACGCCGATGCCGATGCCATTGGCGTCGATGATGATCAACGCGGGGCGCTCCAACTGGTCTTGCGCAGCAATGATCGCCCGCACGTCTGGCAATTCGACCCGCATTCGCAGGACGGCGGTCAGGTAGAGGAGGTCGCGACCTTGGCTGTCGCGCGCCAATCCGAACTGTGCGCACACAGTCCAATCTCCGCCACCCCTGGTTGCGGCCAGGTCCCAAGAGTGGATCGTTAATTCAAAGGGCGGCGGCTTCAGGTAGCGGGTCAAACGGTCGATCGAGCACATGCCGCTGCCACCAAATCGTGGCCGCTGCTGACACTGTGCGTCAAAAATCTCTGGACTGAGCTCGCGCTTCAGCGTCGCTACTTCGCCCGCACTGCGGTAGTTGGGACTGAGCACCTCGCCCACCCGACGATGCCAGAGCACGTGCCCTCGGTAATCCTTGTACACATGCTCTTCTTCAGCGATGAGCGGCAAATTCACAACATGCCAACGGCCCAATTCTTGGAGGGTTCCGCAGAAATCGTCTGGGGCTAGGCGGTGCATCACGACGAGAATCGAGCCTTCGGCCAGCAAGCGCTGGGCGACGACCCCTTGATACCAATCAACAAGCTTTTGCTTTGCCTCAGCCCGATGGGAGTTGTCCGGCTGCATCGGATCGTCGAGAATAATGCAGTTCGCCCTGAAGCCGGCGATCTCCCCGCCGACGTTCGTCGCGTAGCGTAGGCCCCCCTGCGAGGTCTCGAGGAAGTTTTCCGCCGTCTTGGTAAGGATGGTCCGCGGAAATATCGCTCGATACAAGGGCGACTGCAGGATCTGACGCGTCTGGCGGCCAAACTTATGCGCGACGTCGTCGCCGTAGCTGGCGCAGATAAATCGCAGCGCCGGGTTCACGCCCAGACGCCAGGCGACATACAGGACCGAAATCAGCAAGGATTTCATGTACCCGGGCGGCATGTTGAAGATCACGCGCCGGCGATGTGGCGCCCCGCTGCGCCATAGCTCGTAGCACACGTAGTCGAGATACGAAGCGTGCTTCAGCGTCTCGCCGCCATGCAAAACGGGAAACATGAGCTCGACGAAGATCTCGAAATCGCCGCGTGCCAGCGCAATTAGCTCCTCCGGAGTGAAGGCGACGCGATCCGCCGACTGCTCAGCTCGGCTCATCGGCGTTGGGCTTCCGCTTCCAATTCTTCAACGTCTCTCAGCACCCGCTCGGCAATCCGCCGCATGGTTGCGACATCAAGATTGGGAACCGCGGTCTTGGGCCCGTTCGTTGTCTCAACGTCATTAATCTTGGCGAGCTGCTGAATGAAAATCACAGTCTGCTTAGGATTCCCCTTCATCGCCCCGTTCGTGATCTGACTAGCCACAATCTTCGCCTTGCTCATGGATCTCTTGCGCCCGCCCTCTGTAACCGGGACTTTCTTGAGACTTTCCTTCTGAATGAGTGCGGCGATGCTGACGCTGCCCTTCGGCCGCCCCTTCGGATTTCCTGAAATCCCGCGTTTGAACTGGCTACTCTTGGGTGGGCGCCCGGGGCCAACAACGTAGGGCTCTTCCTGAGCCGCTTGCTTGGCCTCGTTCTTGGCCGCTTCCTTGGCCTGGTCCTCATGATCCTCGTCAGCCATGACGCCCTCCAACAGGAAGGGCGGGCATGCGCGGGGGCGTCGGTGAGACCTTGGAGCGGGACAGCCCGCAATGAGCGTCGGAGCCATCGCCTAAACGGTTCGAGGCGTACTCAGCCACGCACGCCGGCGGCCCGCCATGCAGGCGACGGCGATTGTCGCAGCGCGACCGCTTCGAAGTTAGGCTGAATACTTCACACGCTTCCCACACCATCCTCGCAGCCCCAGTTCGGGCGCTGTCGCGAAAGGACTCCCCACCAAAAGGAGCATCGAGCGCGACAACGCACAATTTGCGTCGCCACCTCCGAAGCCCTCCTTGGCTAAAGGGGTGTGAACTGCCCCACCAATACGCGCAGGCGACGCTTTTGGGAAGGGGAAACACCCTCGCAGCGAGTACTTTTTTATGACAGTTTCGTAATAGTTGTTAATTTTGTTTAATGTGGCTATGCACTTGACTTAAGTTCTATCAATCGGTTGGGGGCATTTGGAATCGCCTGCCGCCGAGGATCTCTTTCGCAGGAACCGGGTTGAGATCGACGGCTTGCTGCATGAGCCGCAGGAATAGCAGGCCACGCGACCCCGATGTTCTGCGATTGAAGCGGAAGGCGTACTCATCGAGGTAATAGTCGAGGTGCGCGGCGCTAACCGCTCCTTGGTGCGTGCCCAGCAGCCATCGCTTCAATAGCGACGCCACCCGGTTGGCGAGTGGCAGCAGGTTCTCGCCCACCTCGGCGCTGGAGCGGGCGATCCGGCGCCGATACCCCAGCCGATCCAGCCCGCTGTAACCCCTCCAATCGTCGGTCCGTACCTGGCTGCCGAGTTCGATGGCGGCGGCGATCGCCGGCTCCAGACTGCTGGCCGAAGCGTCGGCCACGCGCGTCAGCCGGATGCGGCCGATCCCTTTGGCCGCCTGTTGAGCTGCAATCACGACCAGCACTTTGCCCTGCGCCCCGCGCCCTCGCTTGCCTGATCTCGGCCCGCCGATGAAAATCTCATCGACTTCGACAACACCTTGCAGCCGGTCGCGTCCGGGGCGAACCATCGCCCGGCGCAACTCGTGCAGCAAATTCCACGCCGTGCGATAGCTCCCCAGACCCAACACCCGCTGCAGGCCCAGGGCGCTGGCCCCGCCTTTCTGGCTGGTCACGTGCCAGAGCGCTTCAAACCACAGCCGCAACGGCAAATGCGTGTCCGCGAACAACGTTCCCGCGGTCACCGAGGTCTGCCGACCGCAGCCCTGACAGTGACGCAAGCCCCGCGCCGTGACCCAATGATCCGGCTCGCTGCATATCGGGCAGCGGAACCCCTCCGGCCAACGCAGCTTGGCGAGATAGTCGCGGCACGCCGCATCGTCCGCAAACCAATCGCGGAACTCCAGCACCGTGCGCGGATATTCTCCCACGCGCCAGCCACAACAAATTGTGTCACTTGAGTCAAGTGCATAGCCCTATTGTTTAATTAATCAGTGTTCATTGCGGCAGATGCTCCCTCTGTCAACTTGAGCGCCGCAATGACGGGCTCCGCATACCAATGCGAGGACGCGACCAAGCGGCGCCGGATTTGAAGCGCCAGATCATCCCGATTGGCCAGAAGCGTTGGGACCTCATTCGAGGGACAGGCTTTCACTCGGTTCCGAAAACTTACGCGACGAGGCAGCGCTCTTGCCCGCGGTGTGGATCTCGCCTTCCACCATAATCATTCCAAGGAGCACGGCCAGGACCAAGTCCAGGGCGCGCGCAGGGTTCGAAACGACCTTGCCGCTCCCCAGCGCCACCGAGAGCACGCGCTCCACGAAAATCGGGCAAACGAGACAATCCATTGGAATGCTCGATCGCGATCAGCTGGGCGAGCGGCTGTTTACCATGTATCGTCTTCAACAGGCTGAGGAACAAGTCTCGGACATAGCCTGCTGGCGAGTCATTCGGCCGATAGGGCCGCCGCAACTCCGCGGAGGGTCGCGTTGACCATGGCGGCCTTGAGTTCCCGCCAAACCGCCTTCGAAATGGGCAAAGACGGCGGCCGGGGTAACCCGCAGCTTCCTGGCGACCAGGCGCGCGCTGAAATCCTCGGAGACCCGTCGCGTCTAGCACGTCCAAGGCGGCGGCGACGATCTTGCTCTGGGAGAGGTTAGCGCGCTGTCCCGGCTTCCTTCGGAGACGAACGGTCCGTTGGATGATTAACGCCATGGCCCCCTCGCAAACTTTGAACGCACAAAGGCCAAGTAGCATCGATTACAGTCGAACCGAAGGCCGGCAATTCCCACCATTCATTCCCTAAACAAACTCAGAACGCTCCCTGTTTTCTTTTTTTGCCTCCCTGTTCCGATTCGGGCGCCTCTACTCGCCCAGTCGCCAAGAATTCCCTGCAAATCAGCGGGAAACGTACACCCATGCGACCCCAATTCGTCCCGCGCCTCCCTGTTTCCTCCCTGTTAGCAGGGAGACTTCGGTACGCAGACTGGTTCTGTAGGACTGCGTCCGCCGCCACATTGACGTTTGCCGACGTTCGTAATTATCCCCTGAGCGCCAGCAATTCTAGGCGTCTCCTAGAACAACTGTCTTGACTTGTATTCGCAGGACTTGCGTGACCGGGTGATTGACGCGGTTGAGAAGGGCGGGATGAGCCGGCGGGCGGCGGCTCGGCGCTACGAGGTCAGTGAATCCGTCGCCGTCAAATGGCTTGAGCGGGTTGAGCGGGATGGTTCGCGAGAGCCTGTCGGGCACGGCGGCCATCGGGCGTCCAAGCTGGCGCCCCACCGAGATTTTCTGGAGGCGGCGCGGGCCGAGAAGTCGGACATCACGCTTCAGACGCTTTGCGATCGCCTTTTGTCCGAGCGCGGCGTCAAGGCCGACCCATCAATGATGAGCCGTCTCTTTCGCCGGATCGGCGTCACGTTTAAAAACGTATGGCCCGCCCCGTTCGCAAGGGGTTTTGTCGAGATTGGCGGCTGATCCAGTCTGCATCAACGTATCCGGCCTCGAGGAGCTTCCTCCGGCCATGATGGAGATACGCGCGCCCTGGTCCTCATAAAGCTCCCGGCGTCGAGCGCCGTTTTTTAAATCAGGTTTCCAGAACGCCGTTCGACTGTCAGGCCATCCCGTTATCACCACTCGCAAACCTCATCGATCGAGCAGCACATTTGACGCTGATCGACCAACCGCTACGCCGCCACGGACGACCCTTTGACGGCAAACGCTTCTCCGCGCCGCAGCGCCGCCCAGGCGATCCTGGCCAGCTTATTGGCGAAGGCGACAACGGCGACGTTGTGATGGGCGCGCCCCAGTAGGGCTTTCGCCCATCGACCCAGCGGCGTATCGCGCTCAGCGACATAGGGCAGCGCGGCGCGTGCACCGTGGATCAGCTGTCGGCGAAGGTAGCTGTTGCCTCGTTTGCTGATGCCAAGCAGCTTCGGCTTGCCGCCGGTTGTGAACTGCCGAGGGATAATGCCAAGCCAGGCCGAAAGATCACGGCCCCGGTCGAAGCTTTCCGCCCGCCCGACCGCGGCGACAAGCGCGGAGGCGACGATCGCGCCGAATCCGGGGATCGTTGTCAACCGCCGGGCGTCCTCGTTCTCCTTCGCCCAGCGGATGAATTCCGCGTCGAAAGCAGCGATCCGCTGGTCGAGCTCGGCCCATTGGGCTCGAGCGTCGGCAACCAGAAGGCTCATTCGCGCGCTCAACCCAGCTCCACCCTGTTCGTCCATCAAGACGGCGAGGAACTCCGCCAGCTTCCGCTTCCCCTTCGAGACGATCATGCCGCGCTCCAGCAGGATCGCGCGCAGCTGATTGATCAGAGCCGTCCGCTCGCCAACCAGCCGGTCCCGGGATCTGTGCAGCGTCTGCATGTCGAGTTGGTCCTGGCTCTTCAGCTCGACAAACCGCATCGTTGGCCGCGTCGCCGCCTCCGCGATCCCCTAGGCGTCGCGATCGTCGTTCTTCTGCGCCTTGACATAGGGCCGCACATATTCGGGCGCCATCAGCCGGACCTCATGACCATACGCCGCCAACAGCCGGCCGAGGTGGTGAGCCCCGCAGCAAGCCTCCATTCCGACGATGCACGAAGGAAGCTTCTCTGCCAGCCCGATCAAGGTCTCGCGTCTCACCTTGCGCCGCATCACGACCGCGCCAGCCAGCCCGACGACGCTGCAGACATTTTTGCCGAGGTCGACACCAAGGACCGCAATATTCATTCCCGTTCCTCCTTCTGAAACCGCCGGCGACCCTACGACGCCGGAAGGAGGGGCGGGCCATTCCATAAAACTTCCCGCGCGCGCTGAAGGCTCATCTCGAAGGACTGCCGGAGACGACGCCGGTCGAAATCTGGTTTGCGGACGTCCCTCGATAAGATCGGGATGAGGGCCCGCATCGGCCAGAAGAACGGCCAGGTTCGGCAGTGGGCCAGGCGCGGAACACGACCCAGGCAGCCCGCCGACCCGCGCTACGACAACGCCGATCTGTTCGGCGCGATCTGCCCCGCCCGCGGTGTCGGAGCGGCGTTGGCGCTTCCTCATGCCGACGCCGACATGATGCAGCTTCACCTCGACGAAATCTCGCGCAGCGTCGCCGAGGGCGCCCATGCCGTTCTGCTGCTCGACCGCGCCAGATGGCGCACCACGAGCAAGCTCGACGCGCCCGACACCATCACGCCGATGCCTTGGCCCTTGGTATAAATTCCTTGTTTCTCGCCAAAGGTAATCTCTGAGACTATCTGGTCTCGGGAACCGGCTCTCTTTGATTACGCCGCCGCATAAGAAAACAAACTTAGTTGGTCGAAGGTAAGTATCCCCCGGCAAAGCCGGGGGCTTTAGAGCCTATCCGGTGAGTTATTGAATCATTGGAATCGTTTGTGATTCAAGTGTGGCGATCTGATTCTCTGGGGGATCGCCGATGTGGTCGACGGAAAATCGCGGTCGCTACGACCGGAGCAAGCTTCGCTATCCAAGCGATCTGACGGACGAGGAATGGAGGCACGTCGAACCGTTGATCCCGCCGGGCAAACGCGGCGGCGGCAAGCGCACGGTGGTCATGCGCGAGGTCGTCAACGGGCTGATGTATGTTTTGAGCACGGGTTGCCAGTGGGCCGCGATTCCGAAGGACCTTCCGCCCAAGAGCACGGTCTACGATTATTTCGACCTGTGGGGCTGGGACGGCACGCTCGATCGCATCCATGAAACGCTCTACGTGAAGTGTCGGGAGCAAGCCTTGCGCGAGGCCAGTCCCACCGCCGCCATCATCGACAGCCAGAGCGTCAGGAGCGCTGAAAAAGGGGGCCTCACGATCCGCCGGGGTACGACGCCGGCAAGAAGATTAAGGGCAAGAAACGTCACATCCTCGTCGACACGCAAGGCTTGCTGATGCACGCCATCGTGCACGCCGCCGACGTTCAGGACCGCGACGGCGGCGCGCTGTTGACGGCGAGCTTGTTCGGCATGTTTCCCTTCTTGCTGAAGCTCTATGCCGACGGCGGTTATCAGGGGCCGACATTCCGGCGCGCGTTGAAGAAGGTCTTGTCGCGGGTGAACGTCGAGATCGTCAAACGCGCCGACACGGCCCGGAAATTCGTCGTATTGCCAAAGCGCTGGATCGTCGAGCGCACCTTCGCCTGGCTCGGAAGATGCCGCAGGCTCGCCAGAGACTGGGAGAACTTCAATCAGAAAGCGCTCGCCTTCCTCCGCCTCGCCTCCATCCGCCTCATGTTACGAAAGCTGTGCAATCCGGCGTGATGTTTCCGGATAAACTCTTAGAGCCTGTCCGGGAACATATTGAATCGTCGGAATCATTTGTGATTCAAGGGAAGCGGCCTGATTCGATTTGGGGGGCCGCCGATGTGGACGAGCAAGAATCGCAGACGCTATGACCGGAGCCGATTGCGCTATCCGAGCGATCTGAGGGACGAGGAATGGGCGCTTGTGGAGGCGCTCATTCCGCCCGCCAAACGCGGCGGCAACCGGCGTCATGTCGTGGTGCGCGAGGTTGTCAACGGCCTGATGTATATCCTGAGCACCGGCTGTCAGTGGCGGGCGATCCCCACCGACCTGCCGCCGCGCTCGACGCTCTATGATTATTTCGATCTGTGGAGCTGGGATGGCACGCTCGACCGCATTCACGACGCGCTTTATGCGAAGTGCCGCCAAGCCGCCTCACGCGAGGCAAGCCCGAGCGCCGCGATCATCGACAGCCAGAGCGTCAAGAGCGCGGAAAAAGGGGGCCTGCGATCGATCCGGCGGGCTACGATGCAGGCAAGAAGATCAAGGGCAAGAAGCGGCACATCCTCGTCGATACGCAGGGCCTGCTGATGCATGCCATCGTGCACGCCGCCGACGTCCAGGACCGCGACGGCGGCGCGCTGTTGATGGCGAGCTTGTTCGGCGCTTTTCCATTCCTGATCAAGCTCTATGCCGACGGCGGCTATCAGGGGCCGGAGTTTAAGAGCGCGATGAAGCGGATTCTGGCCCGCGTCACCGTCGAGATCGTCAAGCGATCGGATCACGCCACAGGCTTCGTCGCGCTGCCAAAGCGCTGGATCGTTGAACGCACCTTCGCTTGGCTCGGCCGCTGCCGAAGACTGGTCAAGGACTGGGAATGCCTCAATCACAAGGCGCTCGCCTTCCTGCGCCTCGCCTCCATCCAACTCATGCTGCGAAAACTATCCAATCCCGCATGATGTTCTCGGACAGACTCTTAGGATTTGAACCGCTCAAAGCGGTAGGAGGGTCGCTGACGCGGCCCTTGATGTTTGGAGCCGCCTAAAGGCGGCTTTTTCAGCGCCAGAGGTTCATTTGTTCGAGCCTCTGATCTTCCTTCTCTTGGTTGCGGATGCAAGCCCGGATGGCCTCCTCGTCACGGCCGACCGTATTGACGAAGAACCCCCGCGCCCAGAAGTGCTGCCCCACGAAGTTGCGCTTGCGCTCCCCATATACCCGGGCCAGGTGGATCGCGCTCTTGCCCTTGATGTACCCGACCACCTGCGACACTGCGTATTTCGGCGGAATCAACAACAGCATGTGCACGTGATCGGGCATCAGATGCCCTTCCTCGACCCTCGCTTCCTTCTGAAGCGCAAGCTTGCGCAAAACTTCGCCCAAGTGTCGTCGCAGCTCCAGATACAGCACCTTGCGCCGACATTTGGGAATGAACACCACATGATATTTGCAGGTCCATGTCGTGTGGCTTAGGCTCTCGTAGTCGTCCATCGGTGGAGTTCCTTTCGTGTGAGTGGCTGCTCACGTTGGAACTTCACCGGTGGACCGCCGGAAACGTCAAACCTCTACTGCCACCCCGGCAGAGCCGGGGGGTCTCCCGCTTACGCTAGGCGCAGCCTATCTAGATTCAAATCTTCAAATAATTTCGATAATTCCGCAGCCAAGTAACTCTTTACCTTTGAGAGGTAGGAATGGCGTGGAGAGCTTATCGGTTGCAAGGCGCGAGGAGCGGGCGCGAAGCGAGGGCGACGAGAGATAAGATCTCCGCGTCGTTCCTACCGATAAACCCCCACAATAACGCGCGGTCTGGCGAAGCGCCCGACAGGCCGTATCAAGCTGACCCGATTCGGCCCAAACGCGTAAAGAGCGTGGGATTCTTCATCGAGAATCTTCGCAGAGTCAATTCCGAGGGCGATCGAACATCGCTCCTCTCGCCGCGTGACAGCCCATTGTTCGGTGCTACACTGCCCCAGGCGCTTCGGTCGAGGCGAACTGGCGGGCGCATGGCGCTCCTGACGGCCGCGTCCCGTCCGCCCTTTGCACGAGCCTGCGCGACCGCAGCGCAACAATGTCGAAACCGAGGATGGTGGCCATGGCCAACGACAAGATGATGGCGCAGATGTCGACGAAGCCCGGCTTCATCGCCGCGCTCGACCAGAGCGGCGGATCGACCCCCGGCGCGTTGCGCCTCTACGGGATTCCGGAGAGCGAGTACAAGGGCGACGACGCCAAGATGTTCGAACTCGTCCATGAAATGCGGGTGCGCATCATCACCGCGCCCGCCTTTACCGGCGACAAGGTCATCGCCGCCATCCTGTTTGAGCGGACGATGGACGGCGAGGCGAAAGGCAAGCCGGTCCCGACCTACCTGTGGGAGGAACGCGGCGTCGTTCCGATCGTCAAGGTCGACAAGGGGCTCGCGGAAGAGAATGACGGCGTCAGCCTGATGAAGCCGATGCCGGACCTCGACAAGCTGCTCGCCCGGGCGACAAAGCTCCGCGTGTTCGGCACCAAGATGCGCTCGGTCATCAACCTGGCGTCGAAGACCGGCATCGCGGCAATCGCCAAGCAGCAGTTCGAGTTCGGCGAACAGATCTTAAGCCACGGACTGACGCCAATCCTCGAGCCGGAAGTCTCGATCAAAAGTCCCGACAAGGCGGGGGCCGAGCGGATCCTGCTCGACGAACTGACCAAAGGGCTGGACGCGCTGCCGGCTGGCCGCAAGGTGATGCTGAAGCTGACAATCCCCGACGTCCCTGATTTTTACTCGTCTCTGATCAACGATAAGCGGGTTGTCCGGGTGGTGGCGCTATCCGGCGGCTACACGCGGCACGACGCCTGCGAGCGCCTGGCCAAAAATCATGGCATGATCGCGAGTTTCTCGCGCGCGCTCGCCGAAGGCCTCAAGCGTTCGATGACCGACGCCGAGTTCGACAAAGAGCTGACCGAAGCCATCGACGAGATTTATCAGGCCTCGACGGTCAAGGTCTGACGGGGTGGCCGTCCGCTTCTATTACGGATCGGGCTCGCCCTATCCGTGGCGGGTCGGGCTTGCGCTTGAGCGGAAGGGAGTTCCCTATCATCGTAAGACGCTGTCCTTTGACGCCGGCGACCTCAAACGCCGGAATTCGAGGCGCTCAACCCGCGGGGGGAAAGTTCCAGTCTTGGTCGACGACGACTTCGCGCTGGCCGAATCCGCAGCGATCGTCGAATATATTGAGGAACGTTGGCCGTTGGGGCCAGCCTTCTTCGCGCACGATCCAGAGGCGCATGGTGCGCGAAGCCGATGACGATCTCGCCGGTCTCGGCCAGAGCCTGGCGTCCGGCGAAGGCTCTGAGAATGCTCTGAACGAACTCGCGGCGGGAGCTCTCCGTATGGGACGAGGCGGCGACCGGCGACTATCTGACCGGCGAACTCTCCGCGGTCGACCTCGCCGTCTATCCGTTCGTGGCGCTCTTCCTCCGGATCGCCGGCCGCAGGGCGGATTTTGTCAAAGACGATGTCGTCGGCTCGCGTCCCGCCACCTGGATCGATCGCATGCAGACGCTTCCTATCGTCAGCGCACCCGGCCGCCGCGTTGGAAGTGAGCGCTCCGGCTTGACTCAGCGGGGCCAAGACGTTGTTGCTCGCCCGCGCAGGGCAGCGGCCAATCATTGACCGTGGCGGGTTCTTGCAATCGCCAATGGGGACATCGCCATGAGCGCTGCGGTCGACACCGTCTTTCTGTTCGACGTCGACAATACGCTTCTCGACAACGACCGGATTCAGGCGGACCTTCGCGAACGTCTTAGAGCCGCCCATGGCGACCGCACCTGCGCGCGATATTGGGAAATATTCGAGGAGCAATGGGGCGCTGTGGGCTACGCCGACTATTTCGGGGCCCTCGAGCGCCTGAGACTCGAGGATCGCTACGATCGGGAGCTTCCCGTCACCGCTAACTGGCTCTTGGACTATCCATTCGCGGACCGCCTCTATCCGCATGCCCTCGACGCGGTGAATCATGTTCGCCAATGGGGATCGCCCGCCATTCTGTCGGACGGCGATGCCGTCCTTCAACCGCGAAAGATCGCACGCTCAGGCCTATGGAAGGCGTTCGCGGGCGACGTTCTGATCTACGTCCACAAGGAAAAAGAACTGAAGGACGTCGAGCGCTGCTATCCAGCTGCTCGTTACGTGCTCATTGACGACAAGACGCGCATCCTCGCCGCCGTGAAGGCAGCGTGGGGAGATCGAGTCACCACCATCTTTCCCAAGCAGGGCCACTTCGCGATTCAGGAGCCGCCGGGAGATGGCGCGTCGGTCGACAGGACAATCGATAAGATTGGCGATTTGCTCGACCATGATTGGTCTAGGCTGAAATCGTGAAGCGCAGGCCGAAAGAGAAGGGTCTGCGTCCGAACCGGCAAACGGCATAAGTTTGATCCGCTTCATTCCAAGACCGTAGTGGATCAAAGCCGTTTTGCCAGCTGTCGCTCAAAACGGGCGGCGCGAGAGCGGCGGGAGGTGAACCGCTCTCGCGCCCGCCCAGGACGCCCGAAGGCCAAAAGCAGCTTCCCTGGCGGATGGACACGCCTTTCGCGGTGGGACACGAGACGCGCCCAGGAAAGCGGATCAGGCTTCTTCGGCGTCGTCGTCTTCGGCTTGGCCGTCCTGCTCGAGGATACGCTCGGCGATCAGACCGGCGTTCTCCCGAATGGCGCGCTCGATCCTGTCGGCCATTTCCGGACTCGTCTTCAAGAACGCTTTGGCGTTTTCCCGGCCTTGACCGAGCCGAACGCTGTCGAAAGAAAACCAAGCGCCCGACTTCTCCACCACGCCAGCCTTGACGCCCAAGTCAATTAGCTCGCCCGCCTTGGACACGCCTTCGCCATACATGATGTCGAACTCGACCTGTTTGAAAGGCGGCGCAACCTTATTCTTGACCACCTTGACCCGCGTCTGGTTGCCGACCACTTGCTCGCGCTCCTTGATCGCGCCGATGCGGCGAATGTCGAGGCGGACGGAAGCGTAAAATTTGAGCGCATTGCCGCCCGACGTCGTCTCGGGCGAGCCGTACATGACTCCGATCTTCATGCGGATCTGATTGATGAAGATCACCATGGTGTTGGAGCGTGAGATCGAGGCGGTGAGTTTACGCAGCGCCTGGCTCATCAACCGCGCCTGCAATCCCGGCTGCGAGTCGCCCATTTCGCCCTCGATCTCGGCTCTTGGCGTCAGCGCCGCGACCGAGTCGATGACCAGCACGTCGATCGCGCCCGAACGCACCAAGGTGTCAGTGATTTCGAGCGCCTGCTCGCCGGTGTCGGGCTGGGAAATCAAGAGGTCGTTGAGGTTGACGCCAAGCTTGCGCGCATAGACGGGATCGAGCGCATGTTCAGCGTCGACGAAGGCGCAAACGCCGCCCTTCTTTTGCGCTTCCGCGATCACATGCAGCGTGAGCGTCGTCTTGCCCGAGGATTCGGGCCCATAAATCTCGATCACCCGTCCGCGCGGTAGGCCGCCGACGCCGAGCGCGATGTCGAGCCCGAGCGACCCCGTCGGCACCGTCTCAATCTCCACCGCCTTCTGGTTCTTGCCCAGACGCATGATCGAGCCCTTGCCGAACGACCGTTCGATCTGCGACAGGGCGGCGTCGAGCGCCTTGGTCTTGTCCACGTTGCTTCCTTCCACGAGGCGAAGATTTGGTTGGGTCATAACCATCGTCCTTCTCTCATGGGCAGCGTCCGATCCGCAATCGCGGTCTTGCGCGCCCCGAATGGCCAGTATGTGCACGGTTTGTTCTCGGACACAAGTTCTTTTTTTGTCCCGATTATGCACTTGCCAAACCGCGGACAAAAATGGTAAACGAATCAAGACAGGCCGACGATGACATGCACAAAGAGGTATGCCGCATGCCCTCAGATGAAGCTATCAAAAAGATCGAAAAGCGGGTGGCGCATCTAATAAGCTGTCTGAGCCGAGAGATCGCCGAGGAGACCGCAGAGGGGATTGCGGAAAGAGATTATGCGCCTTTTTTTGAATGAGTTTTTATAAGCTCCTCTCTTATAGTTGGCAATATTCCGTCGATCTTCTTTAATCGAAGTGATGTATTCTGATATTGTTCTATCTAAATTAACGAATTTTCTCCCAATTCCATTGGAATCGTTCGCTGTATATCGGTATTTGCCAAGCATATAGATCCAAATACGCGGCGAATTGCGTCGGCTGACTTTGCGTCCTTGGTCTCGGAGAAAATATATGGAAGCCGCGTCAACATTTCTTCGGCATTTTCCCATGCCGAAAGAGCGTAACCTATCGCTGCAAAAATCCCAGTTGTATTGGAATCTCCGCGCTTTTGTGGTATTGGGCGATCCCAGAATCCTTCTGAGATCAAGCCTTCCGGTTTTGGCTTCTTCTTAGACTTAGACATCGAAAAAGTGATGGGCGATAAAGCCCTGAGCGACGAGGAGATTGCACAGCGGATGAGTGCTGGTATTCGTCGTGCGCTCAACACGCCGCCATCGGCGACCAAGGATTTGATCGGCAAGACAGAGCGTGCCCAACTTCAACGTGAGAGTCGAGTCCTTAGAGTGCGTCGATCCAAGCCAGAAGGCGGCGCAGCTTCTTAAGCGTGCGCTTAGACCGCTCACTTGACCCTAGCTAAGCAGATTCCGTTTGGCTAACCAACGGATAGGTTTTTTGCGGTTGGCTGCCTGCGCCGATTCGCAAGGTGTATGACATGGCGGGAAAGTCTCCGATTATGGCGAGCGATGAACAACGCGCCGGCCTCTTGGCTGTTGCCGGTTCGCGCGATCGCGGCGAGGCGGACCGCGCCCGCGCCGTGCTTTTGACGCTGGCTGGTTGGACCAGCCCCAAGATCGCGGAGGCGTTTGGCGTGCGCGAAGATACGGTTCGGCTGTGGCGCAGCGACTTCACCGCCGGCGGTGTGGCAGCGCTGAAGACCAGCATCGCGCCGGGCCCGCCTCCAGTGAAGAGTGAAGCCGCCATGCGCGTCGCCACCCCGCTGCTGGAAGAACCTGTGGCCGACCGGCGCAACTGGACGATCCCCCGCCTTCGCGCCGAGATCGAAGCGCGCGAGGGCGTGCGCATCAGCCGTTCGCAACTGTCCAAGGCCTTGCGAAAAAAAAGTTCCGCTGGCGGCGGCCCCGGCACACGCTGAAGGGACGTCAGACGGAAAGCGAGGTGGAACGGGTGGGGCTGCGCCTGCAACTGCGCAAACAGCAGGCCGAAGCGGGCGACATCGTTCTTCTCTACGGCGATGAGAGCGAGGCGCTGACCCATCCCTATCTCGCCCGCGCCTGGGCGAAGTCGGGGGCGGACTTGCGTGTGCCGGTGCCGGGGCAGGCCAAGAAGGTCGCGATGCTGGGGTCGCTCGATCCCCTCACGCGCCAACTCATCGTCCATACCAGCCCGACCAAGCGCAGCGGCGATTTCATCGCCCATCTGGAGCAACTCGACCGTCTCTTTGGACCGCAGCCCGGGCGACAGGCCAAGCCGGTCGTGCTGGTCGAGGACAATGGTCCGATCCACACCAGCAAACGCTCGCTCGCCGCCCTGGCCGCCCGCGCGCACTGGCTCACCGTCGAATGGCTGCCGAAATACACCCCCGAACTCAACGACATCGAGCCGGTCTGGCGCGATCTTAAGGCCCATCACCTCGCCCACCAGACCTTCACCGACGCCGACGCGCTCGACCAGGCCATCCATCACGCCGTCATTGATCTCAACCGCGAGCGCATCCCCAATCCGTTGGCCAAGCCACGAATCTCTGCTTAGTGTCCGCCCATAAACGGCAACCCGTTGAAATTATTTAAGGAATCGCTGTTTTGGCGAGTGCTTGGCGCGGCGGTTTCGGATAAGCTTTGGGATCAAGCCACTGATTCCAAAGGCGAAACCGCCACCGCCGGAGCCCGACAATGCGTCAGCAACGCACCGTCCAGGCCAGCATATTCGATCTTTTCGCCGATCACGAGATCGGCCGCGAGCTGAAGGCGATGTCGCAGTGGCTGGACGAGCATCGTGAGCTCATCGGGCTGGTGGCGGAGGATCTGCGCCGGCATGACGTTAAGGAGACCGGGCGACAGGGTCTGCCGGCCGAGTCGGTCTTGCGCTGCGGGCTTCTCAAGCAACATCGCCAGCTGAGCTATGAGGAGCTGGCGTTTCACCTTGAAGACTCCGCCTCGTTTCGCGCCTTCGCCCGGCTGCCGCTGTCGTGGACGCCGAAGAAGTCGGTGCTGCACAGGACAATCAGCGCCATCCGGGCCGAGACATGGGAGGCGATCAATCGCATCCTGCTTGCCAGTGCGCGTGAGGAGAGAGTCGAGACCGGCAAGCTCGTGCGGCTCGACAGCACGGTCGCCGACGCGCTGATGCATGAGCCGAGCGACAGCTCTCTTCTCTGGGATGCGGTCCGCGTGATGGTGCGGCTGTTGAAGGCGGGCGAAGCCTTGGTCGGCGATCTCGAGTGGCGCAATCATTGGCGCGCGGCGAAGAAGCGGGCGCGCGCGACCGAATACGCCCGCGATCGAGCCAAGCGGGTCCAGCATTATCGGGAGTTGATCAAGCTGACCCGGACGACTCTGGCTTATGCCGATCAGGCCGCGACGCAGATAGGGCGAGCGGCGCACCCGATGGTCGCCGCGCCGTGGCAAGCCGAGTTCCGTCGCTATCATCCGCTGATCGAGCGGATCATCGCCCAGACCGAGCGTCGCGTTCTTGGCGGCGAGACGGTCGCCGCCAACGAGAAGATCGTCAGCCTGTTCGAGCCGCACGCCGACATCATCGTCAAAGGCGGGCGCGAGGTTCAATACGGTCACAAGCTCAACCTGATCACCGGCCGCAGCGGCTTGATCCTCGATCTGGTGATCGAGGCCGGCAATCCGGCGGATGGCGAACGGTTCTTGCCTATGCTGAAGCGCCACGTCGCCTTCTACGGCGAGGCGCCAGACAGGCCGCCGCCGACGGCGGTTTCGCCAGCCGCGACAATCTCAGCCAGGCGAAGGCCCTCGGCGTCCGCGACGTGGCCTTCCACAAGAAGGCCGGCCTGCGCATCAAGGACATGGTCAAGAGCGACTGGGTCTACCGCAAGCTGCGCAACTTCCGAGCCGGCATCGAATCGGACATCTCGTGTTTGAAGCGCGCCTATGGCCTGGCGCGCTGCGTCTGGCGCGGGCTCAACCACTTCACGGCATACGTCTGGTCCTCGGTTGTCGCTTACAACCTCGCCCTCTTCGCCCGCCTCATGCCCACCTGACTCTCTCCGTCCGCCGAGGCCTTGCCAATCCGGCTGATCTCCGGATCGACCCCTCATTCCGATTTTCGGCTCTTCGCAGCTCAATCACTCACCGCAACCGCCGCGCCAACCGAAATGGCGGCGCAAACGACCCGCCCATCGCCCACGCAATCCGAATCCGACCAAAAAATCCGTCGTTTTTGGACAGGCGCTAGCCTAAGCAGATTCCGTTTGGCTAACCAACGGATAGGTTTTTTGCGGTTGGCTGCCTGCGCCGATTCGCAAGGTGTATGACATGGCGGGAAAGTCTCCGATTATGGCGAGCGATGAACAACGCGCCGGCCTCTTGGCTGTTGCCGGTTCGCGCGATCGCGGCGAGGCGGACCGCGCCCGCGCCGTGCTTTTGACGCTGGCTGGTTGGACCAGCCCCAAGATCGCGGAGGCGTTTGGCGTGCGCGAAGATACGGTTCGGCTGTGGCGCAGCGACTTCACCGCCGGCGGTGTGGCAGCGCTGAAGACCAGCATCGCGCCGGGCCCGCCTCCAGTGAAGAGTGAAGCCGCCATGCGCGTCGCCACCCCGCTGCTGGAAGAACCTGTGGCCGACCGGCGCAACTGGACGATCCCCCGCCTTCGCGCCGAGATCGAAGCGCGCGAGGGCGTGCGCATCAGCCGTTCGCAACTGTCCAAGGCCTTGCGAAAAAAAAGTTCCGCTGGCGGCGGCCCCGGCACACGCTGAAGGGACGTCAGACGGAAAGCGAGGTGGAACGGGTGGGGCTGCGCCTGCAACTGCGCAAACAGCAGGCCGAAGCGGGCGACATCGTTCTTCTCTACGGCGATGAGAGCGAGGCGCTGACCCATCCCTATCTCGCCCGCGCCTGGGCGAAGTCGGGGGCGGACTTGCGTGTGCCGGCGCCGGGGCAGGCCAAGAAGGTCGCGATGCTGGGGTCGCTCGATCCCCTCACGCGCCAACTCATCGTCCATACCAGCCCGACCAAGCGCAGCGGCGATTTCATCGCCCATCTGGAGCAACTCGACCGTCTCTTTGGACCGCAGCCCGGGCGGCAGGCCAAGCCGGTCGTGCTGGTCGAGGACAATGGTCCGATCCACACCAGCAAACGCTCGCTCGCCGCCCTCACCGCCCGCGCACACTGGCTCACCGTCGAATGGCTGCCGAAATACGCCCCCGAACTCAACGACATCGAGCCGGTCTGGCGCGATCTCAAAGCCCATCACCTCGCCCACCAGACCTTCACCGACGCCGCCGCGCTCGACCAGGCCATCCATCACGCTGTCATTGATCTCAACCGCGAGCGCATCCCCAATCCGTTGGCCAAGCCACGAATTTCTGCTTAGTTCGCCCGAGTCCTTCACAATGAGGGGTAGAGTCTTTTCAGCTTCACGCGGGCATCGTCTGTAGTGAATCGCCAGTCGGCTTTTGCGTGATGTTTGTTACGATGGTCCTGCCAGGCAGCGACCTCTCTGAGGAGGGTCTGCTTGTCTGGAATGCGCCGGCTCAGACATTGGCTCGACAGAACGCCGAGTTCGGATTCAGCCATAGCGAGCCAGCTTCCATGTTTAGGGGTGTAATCCCAAAGGTCATGACGGCTGACCGAGGTGCGTCCAGTCGCGCATTCCGATGGAGGTGATCGTTTCGGGCTGGGCGATGAGCTTTCGCCACGCGGCGCATGCGGCGTCGACGATCGCGTCGTAGTTTTCGAAGACGGTGTTTGAGAGCCAGTTCTGGCGAAGATATTGCCAGACGTTCTCGATTGGGTTTAGCTCGGGCGCACGGGAAGGCAGGAAGATCGGCGTGATGATGTCGGGCGCGTCGAGCTTGCTCGTGGTGCGCCATCCGGCGCGGTCGAGCAGCAGAACGGCATGGGCGCCGTCGGCGACGCTGCGCGAGATTTCGTCGAGGTGAAGCTGCATCATGTCGGTGTCGGCATGGGGCAGCGCCAACGCCGCCCCGACGCCGCGGGCTGGGCAGATCGCGCCGAACAGATCGGCGTTGTCATAGCGCGGGTCGGCGGGCTGCCTGGGTCGTGTTCCGCGCCTGGCCGACTGCCGAACCTGGCCGTTCTTCTGGCCGATGCGGGCCCTCATCCCGATCTTATCGAGGGACGTCCGCAAACCAGATTTCGACCGGCGTCGTCTCCGGCAGTCCTTCGAGATGAGCCTTCAGCGCGCGCGGGAAGTTTTATGGAATGGCCCGCCCCTCCTTCCGGCGTCGTAGGGTCGCCGGCGGTTCAGAAGGAGGAAGGGGTATGGATATCTCTGTGCTTGGCGTCGACCTCGGCAAGAACGTCTGCAGCGTGGTTGGGCTGGATACGTCCGGCGCGGTCGGTAGACCTGGTTGGCGCCGGCGACCGACTGATAGCGGTCGAGCCGATCGAGCACCTTCAAATAGGGGGTGATGGCCGTGACGTCGCCAGCGGCGATGCCTTCGGCCGCGAGTTGCATCGCCGGAAGGAGGCGATCGAGTTGCAGCTTCGCATGGTCGGCGCCGCTGTCGACCGATCTTTTCTGCAAAACCTCGGAGACGATCTGCCGGATGCGCTCGCGGCTCACGCCTTCCTCGGCCGCGATCTCCTCGTAGCTTGCGCCTTCCCTTAAGCGGGCGAAGATCCGCTTCCGGCGCTGCATCTTGCCGAGCGCGCCCAACTGCCGACGCATAGGCGCCATCTCATGAACCATTTTCAATCTCCTTCCGCGAGCGCTACGCGCGCTTTGAGGGAAAACGTCACAGAATAGCATGGTTTCTGAAAATCGTGAAGAGGATACCAACTCTTATAGCGTTAGCTGTTGGTGGTCTTTCCGCATCGTCCACCTCTCGGTTTTCG
The DNA here is from genome assembly GCA_963813555.1 of uncultured Alphaproteobacteria bacterium. Taxonomy (GTDB): domain Bacteria; phylum Pseudomonadota; class Alphaproteobacteria; order Rhizobiales; family Beijerinckiaceae; genus Roseiarcus. The sequence goes on from CAWEZX010000009.1 coordinate 23,835, forward strand.
TCATGGCCGGGCTTGACCTGGCTTGACCCGGCCATCTACGGGAACGCCGAGCCATGCGATCATCTCATTGATAGCGTCGTAAAAATTTGAGGAAGTCCGCAAATAGCGCTGTCGCTGCGTGGATGGCCGAGTCAAGCCAGGCCATGACGCCGGGGGACCGTCTATTTCTGAATCGCTTGGGTCGGCGAGCGACCAACAGCCAACGCTATAAGAGCGAAAATATCGCGGAAGACCACCGTCCGGACTGATGTGGAGCGAGAGAAATTATGAGAAATCAATTGCTTATGGAGAGAGCAAGGCGCAGCGCATCCAAGGCGCCCCCGGCGACCTGCCCACCACTTCGTCGCTACGAAGAACTCCGACGGCGCTCAGTCGCCCCTTGCCTGGATCGGATCGCCCAAGAGCGAACGGACGAGGCGGCCAATGTCTTCGCCGTCAAAGATATGGCCCGAAATTCCGACGCTCCGCGCCACTTCAATATCGTCGCCGCTTACGCCAATGAAGAAGGATCGCTCGCCGATGACCGGCCACTCGTTCATGGCCTCGAAGAGGAGGCTGGAGATTGGTTTTCGCTTCGCAGCGTCGATCGCCCGTGCAGGCGCAATGTCGACTGGATCGTCAGGCCCGCCGTAGAATCGGTCGACATGGGCCCCTTCGGCCGCGAGGCGGTCCTGCATCGCCACGTACAACCAGTCCGCGTCGCCGGCGACGGACGTTCTCGGCGCCCCGCCTGACTGGTGGCTCGTGACGAAGACATAATAGCCGCGATCGTTCAGCGAGCGGACGGCCTCGACCGCGCTCCTCGTCCATTGAAAGGCCTCCGGCCGAAATGAATCGCCCTCGGCGACATCGACGAGCGCGTTCGGATCAAAAAAGGCGGCGGGACGCGCCCGCAAGCTCGGAAGCTCGATGTGCCCCTGCTCGAGCGTTTCGGGCAGCCCGATATCGAGGAAATAGCCGTTAAACTCGCGGCCCCGTATCTGACCCCGCTCGACTAAGGTTGGAAAAACGTCCTGTTCGACCGAGCAGGGCAGGTCGCGAACGAGATCGAGGATCTCGCGCTTCAGAACATAGATCCCGCCATTGATGACCCCTGGCCCCGAGCGACTCGCATCCTTTTCCAGGAACGCCACAACCTTGCCCTCGTCTTCAACCACGCGACCGTAACGCGCGGCGTCGGCGACCGAGCGCAGCGCCAAGGTCGCCATCGCCCCGCTTTGATGCGACGCTTGCTCCAAGGCTCGCAAATTGATGTCGAAGAACGCGTCTCCATTCATCATCAGAAACCGGGGATCGAGCGCTTCGCGCGCCACCGTCAGCGCGCCGGCGGTGCCCAGCGGAACCTTCTCCCGCAACACCCGGATTGTCGCGCCGCCGATCCGTCGACTGCCGTACGCCGTTTCCAGCGCTTCCCCGAGATAGCCAGCGAGCAAGATGATGTCCTGATAGCCGTGCCGTTCGATCATCTCGAGAAGATAGTCGAGGAACGGTCGATCGCCCGCGATCGGCAGCATGGGCTTCGGAATGGATTGCGTGATCGCGCCGAGCCGCGTGCCCTTGCCGCCCGCCAGAATGACGGCCTGCCGGATCGCCGCGCCGCTCATCGCAGAACGGCCGATTGCTTTTCGGGCGTCTCTTGCTGACCCCACAGACGGTCCGCCTCGGCCGCCGCGAGAAAGACGTGGTAAAGCGTGCTCGCCGGCATGGTGTTGACCATCGGCGCGCCGTTGGCGTCGATGTGGTCGATCCATCCGCCCGCTACAGGGCGCCCGAGGAAAACCGCAAGCAGCCGATCGATTGTCTGCGCCGCTCGCGGCGCCGCATCCTTGTCCCCCGCTTCAGCGGCGGCGACCTCGGCCTTGATCGCTTCCGTGTGAGGCCAGCAGCGGCTGGAGGTCTTATGCACCCGCCCGTCGTCGAGCAATTCGTCGACGACGAATCCTTGCGCGTCGAAACCGTGCCGGTCGCCGAACGCCTTCAAGGCGTGGGCGATCGGCGAGTCTTGTCGTCCAGCGAGCTTCGCGTAGCGGCGAAGAAGCCAGGACCATTCGAAATGATGGCCCGGCTCACATATGCGTCCAGAAATCCCCTCTCTCGGGTTCCAGGCGCCGTCGAAATATTCGGCCAGGATTCCCGTCTTAGGCTGGAAGAAGCGCGCGGCCATCATGCCGTAGATCTCAGCGGCGCGGGCCAGAAACATTTCGCGGCCCGTGGCTTCGAACCATGCCAGCATGGCCTCAAAGAGATGCATGTGCGGGTTCTGTTCGCGTTTGCCCGCATCTGCGGGCAGAGCGCTGTGATAGCCTCCGGTCGGCGACTCGAAGCGCTGATCGAGGATGTTCAATGTGCTGAGCGCGGCGGCGAGAAACCGTGGCTCGGGCGCAAGCTTGTAAGCCCACGCAAGCCCGAACAGCGCGAAGGAATGAGCGTAGAAATCGCGCTTCGCATCGTGAACGGCACCATCGGGATGAACGGAAAAGATCCAACCGTGGTCGCCGTCGACGCCGTGATAGCGGTCGATGAGCCGGTGAGCGGCTTCGAGCGCTTGAACCTCGCCTTCAGGGCGCCAGCCGAGCAGCGCCGCATGCGAAAAAACATAGATTTGGCGGGCCTGCACCATGGCGCGCCGTGGCGCCGACAAGAGCGGCGCTCCTTCGAAGGTCAGGCGCTCGACAAAGCTTCCGCGCGCTGAATCGAATCCCGTCTCGCCCCATAGGGGCAGTGCCTCCGCGACGACCCAGCGCTTGAGACGCGCGACCGAGCTGTTCGTGCCGACGTCAGCGGCGGTGACGCGCGCCATTGAGGCGGCTTCGCTCTCTGCGCCCAATGAGCCTTCCGGCGCGCCGCTCCGGGCAAGAGCAGGGGCGCCTCGCTTCGATAGCGGGCTAGTCATGCTTCGCACAATACCAATCCCACGTCTCTTTGAGCCCCTCGCGAATCGAATAAGCCGGCTTGAGCCCGAGACTGTTGATCTTCGAGAGGTCATAGGCGCGATAGGCCTGTCCGTTCGGCTTTGAATGGTCCCATTCGATTCGGCCGCTCATGTCCGTGATCTCGGCGAGCGCATCCACAACATCGCCTATGCGGTAGATTTGGCCGCTCCCCATGTTGACCGGTCCGTCGATGCTGGTCATCACGCCAAGCGCGATCCGCGCCGCATCCTTGATATAGACGAAGTCGCGCTGGGCGGATCCGTCGCCCCAAACCGTAACGGCTCCGCCGCTCTTCTTCGCCTCGTGGAATTTCTTGATCAGCGACGGAACGACGTTCCCCGTCTCGGCGTCAAACCGGTCGCGCGGCCCAAAAAGATTGGCGGATACGATGTATGCCCATTCCATGCCGTAGCTGTCTTGATAGGCCTCAAGCATGGCGAGCATGGCGAGCTTGGCGTTCGCATAACCGGCGTGGGCGGCATGCGGGCGGCCGAGAAAGATCATGTCCTCTTTGAGCGGCAGGCCGGGCGAAGGGAACGGATAGACGGCCCCAGTGCCCATGACCGTAATCTTGCGCACACCGGTGCGGCGCGAAGCCTCGACGACATTCGCGTTCATCATGCAATTGTCATAGAACAGTGCGCCCTGATGCTTGAGGCTTCCCATGATTCCGTAAACGCGCGCCGCGGCATGGAAGACCTGATCGGGACGGCGGCGCTCGAATTCGGCGAATGTCGCGGACGTGTCGACGAGATCGCAATCGGCCCGCGCCAACGGGATGACGTTCGCGTAGCCCTCAGCGCGCAAATGATCGACGAGCGCGGACCCCATCAGGCCGGCGGCGCCGGTTACGAGAATTCTGTCGGATTTGTTCAAGTTCACGCCTCTCGATGGCGCCATCCATGATTCCTTTCCGCGCTGCGGAAGCATCGTCACCTAGACAGGAAACTCTCGTTGCGCCGGACGCGCTCGCGCCAGTATTCAAGCAGGTCGCGCATCGTGGTCTCAAACGGGATTTCCGGCGCCCACCCGGTATGGGTGCGAAACTTCGTCGTATCGGGCACTTGCAAGTCGGCGTCGATCGGACGCAGACGCTCCGGATCGATTTCGACCTTGATATTCGCACAGGTCGATTGCCCGATCAGCGTATCCAGCATGGCCCGGACTGTGCAGGTATGCTGCCCGCCGATATTATAGTAGGCGCCCGGCGTCGGGTTGACGGTGACCAGCATATAATAGGCGCGCACGGCGTCGCGGACGTCCGCCCAGGTGCGCAGCGATTCGAGGTTGCCGACCTTGACCACCGGGGGCAATTTATTGCCCTCGATCATCGCGATTTGCTTGGCGAAGGTCAACTCGGCGAACACGTCGCCGCGGCGCGGGCCGGTGTGCGTGAACATGCGCGTCGTCATGACGCACATCTTGTAAGCCTCGGCGTAATATCGACCCACGAGATCCGTGCCCACTTTCGAGATCGCGTAGGGCGACGCGGGGTGGAATGTGCACTCCTCGTTGATGGGCAGCTTCTCGCGTGGGACGCGCCCAAACACCTCCGATGAGGCGCAAACGTGGATGATCGCTTCTGGCGCGGAGCGTCTCAATGCGCCAAGGAGCCGCTCGGTGCCCTGGATGTTCGTATCCATTGTGTCCAGCGGCGCCGTGAACGAGGTTTGCGGGTAGCTTTGGGCAGCAAGGTGAAAAACATAATCGGGTCGCGCGGCCTGGACACAATTCTGTATCGCCATCGTGTCGCGCAAGTCTGCATAGTGGAGCTTAATTCGGCCACCGCTATTAATTTCGTCAAGACGAGCAGAAATATTATCGAGGGGACTGCGCCATCGAAGCATGCCGTGGATGTCCCAGTCGGTTTGCTCAAGAAGGTAGTCCAAAAGATGAGAGCCGACCATCCCTGTTATGCCTGTGATCAAGGCGCGCTTAGGCATTTTCCCTCTCGTTCCAGTGGCAAAGTTGAGCTTACCGGCGAAAACAGTCTCGATACTACCGACTAATAATTCCCGCCCCATGATCTTCCAGGCAGATCTTGACAAAGCTCTTCTGCCCAAACGTCTCCGCCATTTTGGCTTGAACATGGTCAGGCGCCATGAACAGCAGAAAACCGCCGCCGCCAGCGCCGCACAGTTTCCCGCCATAAGCGCCGAGGCGGATGGCTTCGTCATACGTCTCGTCGATCTGCGGCAAGGAGACAGAGGTCGAGAATTTGCGCTTTGCTTCCCACCCTTCGCTCACCAGCTTGCCGAGATCGCGAAGCATGGTTTCCGGATTCCGTCCTTCGAGGACGCGAAGTCCTTCGTGACAGAGTTCGACCAGGCGGGAGAGGTCTTTGTGTATTTTATTTTCTTCGGTATTCTTAATCTGCTCTTTAACTGCGCTTGAGGCGTGCCGCTGAATGCCCGTGTAGACGAGGCAAAGAGACCGATCCAGCGCATCGCGACATTCGGTCGCCATCTGAGCGGGCCGAATCGTCAAGTCGTCTTTATGGAATTGATAAAGGTTGAGGCCGCCAAAGGCCGCGTGGATTTGATCCTGTATCCCGACGTTTTCGTTCAGCAGATCTCTTTCCGTATGCACCGCGCGCTTGAACAGATCGAATTTTGTGATTGACCGATTGCTGAGAAACTCCATCAACGCAATAAATCCGACGGTGAAAGACGACGAGCTTCCCAACCCCGAATTTCCTGGAAGATCGGAAATAATCGCTACGTTCAGCGGCTTATCATAACGCATCTCCAACAGCGTGGCGCGGATCACATTGTGTTTGATGTCTTCGACCCGATCAACGCCTTCTACAATTCGGTAAGTTATTCGATATCGATGATCCGCGAAATCGACCATCGGCAGCGCGACCGTATAGATATACTTATCAATCGAGGCTCCCAGGACGGCGCCTGGATGGTGATGAAAATATGAGGGATAGTCTGTGCCGCCGCCGAAAAAACTGATGCGAAGCGGTGATCTCGAAATATTGATCACTGACACGTCCCCACTAAAGCCGAAGATTAAAATCGTGAGCGCTTACGGAATGTCCTCTCAGAATAGCGCTGTCGATGAGCCGCGTCGTGTTCTTGCGCAACGACCGTGATTTTGACCTCGAACGCCACTTAAGGCGGTTCAAGATCGCGTCCATCTAAGCGTGATGTTGATTATCGTCCAGGTTCATAACATGGCGATGGCGACGGGTCCAGCTTGGATGAGCGCGCGGTCTAGAGAGGGCTCGTCGGTCAACAGCTCGAATAGGAAGGGGCCCGGCGGCCGGTCGAAAATACAATCTGAGTTCATCGGTGTCGACGACAGTCGATTGGTCAGCCAAAGCGCCCGGTCGTCTTCAGATCGTGCGTCAAGTCTTGTCGAAAACCAGCTCGGCTCTCAACTCGACCGATCTGACGCTGCTTCTGCATTAGCGGAAATTCAATTGTCGCGCCATTGGCGAGATGATTGAAGACTTGCTCGGCCCGCCGTCGCCAGGAATGATGTTCGCGCACGAACGCCCCGGCCGCGTCCACCGCGAGCTGAGCAGTCGGATTGCTTCGATCCTCGTCGAGGCGTTCGGCCAAGTCCGAACCGTCCGGCGACACCGCACAGAACGCGTCCGTCGGCAGGATCAACTCATATTCGCCGCTCCGCGGCAAGACGCCGAGCAGGCGCGTCCCCGCCGCCAGCCCTTCAAAATACCGCATCACCAGCGGACTGAACCCGCCCGTGCGCTTAGGGTCGTCCAGATCGGGCGGCGTGGCCACGAAATATTGCGCGCTCGAGGACAACTGACCGATTTGTTCGGTGGTCAATCCTCCGTCCTTGGAATAGACGTAGCGGAGGCCGCGCGCTTCGCAATAGGCCACCAGCGCATGATGCAACGGCTCATAGCGACGGCCGAGCCAGAAGGCGAAAATCGACTTCTCTTCCTTGCGCGGATAGAAAACATCGGTGGAGGCGCCGAACGGCAGCCAGACAAATTTCCCCAGCGGAAATCGACGTTTGAGCTCCTCCATTCCCTCGCGGTAAGCGACAAAGCAGGGATCGAGACGTTCGACTGTTGCGATCAGACCGATCTTGGTCAGCGAAGGCTTCCACGCGTCGAGAACGAAATTGGACCGGCGAGCGCGCGGGTTCAGATAGGAGGCAACGTGAATAGGACCGCTGGGACGCGCGGCCAGTTGGATCCAGAACAGCGCGTCGCAGCCCTTCACCTGGGAGCGAATCCGGCCCCATTCGCTGCGACGTTCCCAAGCGAGCGGCGGCGGAGCGATTGTCCGGACGCCGGGCTGGAGCTCTAGTCCGGAAAAAAGCGGCGGTAAAAGCGTTGTCCAATACACGCTCGGATTGAGCGCTGAGTTGGAAAGCAGACCCAGTTCCATAGCACCCCCGAAGCCGCCGCTCGTAACGTTACTTCCCGAATAACAAAGGCGGCAACGTCGCGCAGTGGTTCGCAATGCAACATTGCCCGAGTTCGGCGATTTTGGCAAACCCTTGAGCCGGTCCCTTGCGGCCGCTCGAAGATCTTCGGGCCGCGGAAAATTCACAGAATTCATGGCCATTGCGCGAGCCGGAGCGGCAAGCGAGGGATCCGGTTCGCCCGTCCGCGACGGCCCTGATCCAGCGCGCACTGGACAGTCCGCGATCCCATGTGTGCAGCGCGTCTTTAGGTTTTGACCCGCAGAAAGGCGAAAAAAGCCGGAGCGCCGCTGACAAAAACTTTAGCATTCCGGCAAATCGTTCGAAACCCGTTAGAAATACATAAACCCGATGGTTGTTTGATGACGATAGTTATCACCCGAGGCGTGCGGTCTCACCCAAACTCGCCGGCCTCGACAGCTGTGGGCCTTCCCGTGTCGACATTCAATCTTGATCGCCTGTTGCGCAACCGCCGCGGCAACGTCGCGATGATGTATGCGCTCGTCGCGCCATTGCTGGTGTTCGGGGCCGGGGCTGCGATCGACTACGGCCGGGCGGCGCAAATTCACACCAAATTAAACGCCGCGGCCGACGCCGCCGCGCTCGCCGCGCTGACGCCGTCGATGCTGCAGCAGAGCGCGTCGGTCGCCCAGGCCGCCGCCGTCTCCATGTTCAACGGTCTGACCGATGGCATCCCGGGCGTCACCGCCAACGCGACGCAGGTGACGGTCACCGTCACGGTGGGCGCCACTTCGCTCACGCGCAATGTCGCAGTCAGCTACTCGAGTTCGGTCAACACCATCTTCGCCCAGGTGCTGGGAAAAAGCGCATTGCCGGTTTCGGGCTTCTCGGAGGCGAGCGCGCAAGCGCCGCCCAATATCGACTTCTACGTCCTGCTCGACAATTCGCCATCGATGGTGCTGCCGGCGACAACAGCCGGCGTCACAAAAATGGAAAGCCTGACGACGCCGGAAGAGACGGGCGGCTGCGCCTTCGCCTGCCATCACGCACATACCAACGCAAACTCCGATACGGCGGGCAACCCCTGCACCGACGGGACGACGCCGACCTTGAGCGCTCCCCCGCCGTCGACGTCGAAGGGCTCGCTCTATTGCGACGCCACCAAGCACGGCGGGCAGATCGACAACTACCAACTCGCCCGCAACAACGGCATCACGCTTCGTCTGGATGAACTGAACAGCGGCATTTCCACCCTGCTACAGACCGCCTCGACGACCGCACAGTCGACGGTGTTCGCGACCCCGCCGAAGTATCGGTTTTCGATCTATTCGATGGATAGCCTGTGGCAGATTGGCCTCAACCAGCTCATGACCTTGACCTCGAGCTACACCTCCGGCTGGACCACCGCCTCGGCCAATTTCGGCGTCATGGAGATGTATTCGAACAACAACGATTGCGCCAACGCGGCATGCACTTCGAGCACGACTACGCCAGGCGGCGACGTCGCCACCAACTACGACAATTCGCTCGGCAAGCTCAGCCAGACGAGCTACGTTCCCGTGCCCGGCAACGGCACCAACCAGCCCGGCGATACGCCCCAGGAAGTGCTGTTCATCGTCACTGACGGCGTCGAGGACGAGCTGAGCGGCGGCAACCGTCTTGAGCAAGCGATCAACGACCTTGGAACCGCCCCTAACGGCAATTCCTCCAGTACGAACTGGTGCACGACGATCAAGAACCGTGGAATTAAGATAGCAATCCTCTATACCGACTATCTGGCGGTTCCGACCGACAATTGGTACGAGGGCCATATCGCGCCGATCCAGTCGGACATCGGCCCCGCCCTGCAGGCTTGCGCCTCCCCCAGCCTCTTCTATGACGCAGCGATCGGCTCCGATCTCGGTCAGGCGCTTTCCGCCCTGTTCGCCGCAGTGACTCAGTCGGGCCACCTGACCCAATAAGGCCGGAGGAACCGAATTCAACTGAGCCAGCCTATTCCCAAGCGGAATTGCCTGGAATGGCTTGGCCTTCGAACTCGACGAAAACCGTAAGGCGTTGGCTTTCCCCGTCAATGGCGCACTGCAGCCGACGGGCTCGCAAGTATGGGCGGGCAGAGCCGAAAGGCCCGGCTTTCAATTGACCCTGCGCTCGCGCCCTTTCCAATAAGGCTCGCGCAACTCGCGCCTGAGGATTTTTCCAGTGATGTTGCGCGGAATCGAGTCGACGAAATCGACGGATTTCGGCGCCTTGAAATTCGCGATGCGCGCCCGCGCCCAGGCGATGATGTCGGCTGCGTCCCGCGGCGCCTCGGGCTTCAAGACGACGATCGCCTTCACCGCCTCGCCCCAACTCTCGTCGGGGACGCCGATCACGGCCGCGTCGGCGATTGCCGGATGACCGAAGAGGGCGTTCTCGACTTCGGCCGGATAGACATTCTCGCCGCCCGTCACGATCATGTCCTTCACCCGATCATAGATGAAGACATAGCCGTCCTCGTCCATATAGGCGGCGTCACCGGTGCGCATCCAGCCGTCGCGAATGGAATTCGCGGTCGCCTCGGGCTTGTTCCAGTAGCCCTTCATGACGACGGAGGAGCGGATCAGGATTTCCCCGACCGCGCCTGGCGGGACTTCCCCACCGTCAGCTGCGGCGATCTTGAGCTCGACGCCGGGCCACGCCTGCCCACAGGAGCGAAGCTTGCCTCTGGCCGGATCATGATCCGAGTTGGGTAGGAATGTCCCCGCGCCGCATGTCTCGGTCATACCGTAGAGCTGAACGAACCCACAGCGAAACCGCGCGCTCGCGCGCCTAAGCAAATCCTCGGAGATGGGCGAAGCGCCGTAGGTTAGCGTTCGCATGCTGGAGAGATCGGCGCTGCCGATTCCGGGCGCCTGCATCAGCATCTGAATGAGAGCGGGCGCGAGAAACGCATGATTGATATTCTCCTTGCTGATCGCGTCGAGAATGTGCTGCGGCGCGGCGTCCCTGAGGATCGCCGACCGCGCGCCGCTCGCCATTGCGATCAGCGCGACGTTGACGCCGGCGACGTGGAAGAACGGCATCGCCGCCAGCACCGTATCGTCCGGCTGGTAATTCAGGCCGCCCGAATCTGTCGGGAACTCGAAAAGGGCGAGGTAGTTGCGATTGGTGAGCCGAACCCCCTTTGGAAGCCCGGTCGTGCCCGACGTGTAGAGTTGGATCACGTCGTCGTCCGGGTCCGCATCGAGCTGGGGATCGCTTGTAGCCGCGGCTTCAATCCACGCGTCCCGCCGTTCGGAGCCATCGCGGTCGAAGCCGAGCGCAATCATCCGGGGCTTCGAGGTGAGCGAGGCGACCGCCTGGTCCGCGAGGTCGACCACATCCGGGCCGACGAACAGAAGCTTGGCGCCGCTGTCCTCGAGGACGCGAGCGATCTCCGGCGCTGCGAGGCGAAAGTTGAACGGCGCCAATGTTGCTCGCGCCTTGCAGGCGCCTAGCAGGCAAGGCAAGAAATGATCATTGTTCTTGCTCAGATAGGCGATCCGCTCCTGCGGCTTAACGCCGGACGCGATCAATGCGTTGGCGATGCGCGAGGCCATCGCGTCGACTTCAGCGAAAGTGGTCGTCCGGCCCTCGAATACAAGCGCTTGCGCGCTCCCGCGACGGAGCGCCTGGCCGCGCGCCACATCCGCCACGCTGGCGACGCCACCAAGCTCGATCAATGTGTTTTCTCCCCCGAACCGCGACAGGGCCTGTCGTTTTTGTCATTATGCCCGCCTTATCCCGCCGCGCAATCGGACTGTCGGAGTTGGCCGCGAATGCGGGGCGATCGCTGCCGTCCGCGCCAACCGAGAAGCCTCGACGAGTTGCACGGCGATCATCGGGGACGCCGGCCCTTGTAGAGTGGGTAGTTTCCCTCATTTTCGCGACCGCCGAGAATCCGTAAAGACGGCGAGCGCGCCGAACTCAGCGAAAATCAACGATCAGTTGATGTATTTATAACGGGCGCAGTGAGTGTCTCGTGGTTGATGAGCCGAAGTCCGCGACTCTCGTTCCCGTCCCTCCCGAGTTTTCCCTCGGTGGGCGCTCTCCGTCCCGGGACCGACTCACGGCCGACGAGCGCCGCTTCATCGATTTAATCGCGCGGAGCCTTCGCGGAGCAGAGCCAGTCGAATCGAATTTTGGCGAAGCTCAGCGCCATGCTGCAGAAAAGCAGGACAACCCGACAGCGTGACCGAGCGCCGTGTCCTGGCTCGGCAGGGCTCGACGCAGCTTTCACCCGTAACGCACGTAGATGCGAGCGTCAGCCCGCTTGGATGAGCGTGTCATGCGCCCTTCGGAGCGCACCGGGTTTTGTGGTTATGAAACGACAACCAATCCGCGGGAAAAGCGCTTGAGGCCGCCTCAGTCCCGTTTCATCAGCCGTTCGAGGTAGTCGCGCTCGTCGACCGGGCGGGCGGGGTCGGCGAGACGGCGGCGCAACTCCTCCATGACCCGGCGCGCTCTCTCGGCGGCGCCCGCCGACTGCTTGAGCGGCCCGTCCTCGCGGCCCTTCTCGCCTTCCGCTCCGCGCCCGAGCGGATCGTCGCCGGGCATTTCGCCCGGCCGGCTTCGGCGCGCGACATAATTGCCCTTGCCATTGCGTCCCTTGCCTTGCCCCGGGCCTTCCATCTGCTTCTGCATCCCCTGGGCGCCGTCGCGCAACGCTTCGAGCGCGCGGCCTTGCGCGTCGACCGCCGCGCCCTTGCCGGTCTGCCCGCTCTTGCCCGCTTTGCCCTGGCCGCCCTTGAGGTTGCCTTCCGCCTCTTTCATGTCGCTTTGCGCGTCGTCGAAACCCTTCTCGCCCTTCATGCCCAGGCTCTTCAGCTTGCGCTGCAATTCGGCGAGGCGGTCGCGCAGCTCTTGCTGGCGATCCTCAAGCTGCTGTCGGTCCTGGTCAGCCTGGTCCTGGCCCTGTTTGTCCGCCTGGTCGGAATCGTTGTCACTCTGGTCGGGCGCGTTCGAACCATCCTGGTCCGGCTGCCCCTGCGAGTCTTGATCGGGCGACGATTGATTGCGCTGCGCCCGCTTGCGCGCCCGGTCCTTCTGATCGCTGCGGAATGTGTCGTCGCGTAAAGCCTGCTGGTCGCGCAGCAGCTTCTCGAGTTCGCCGATCTGCTTGCGCATCTCGCGTTCGGCCGGGCTCTCCTGGCCTTCGTGCGCGCTGCGCATGTTCTCGAACATTTCCTGCATCTGGTCGAGCATGGCTTGTGCGTCTTCGCGCGAGCCGTTGCGGGCGGCGTCCTCCATCTGGTTCATCATCTTGTCCAGATCTTGCGCCTGAAGGTTCTGGTCCTGTGGATTGCTGTCGGGCTGGGAGTTGCGCGCCATTTCGCTCATGAAGCGGTCGGCCGCCTCACGCAATTGCTGCATCAGCTTGCGGATTTCTTCGTCGCTCGCGCCGCGCTTGAGCGCTTCGCGCAGAGCCTGCTCGGCGGTGCGCAGATCGCGCTCGGCTTTCGAGGCGTCGCCGTTCTCGAGCTGCTGCGCCATCGCCCAGAGCATGGCGGCGACATCAAGTAGATCAGCGTCGCTCTGGGCGTGCTCGAGCGAGGCGTCGGCCTGCTTGAGCCCGAGATAAATATTGGCCGGGGTGTCGAACAATTCCGGCGCGATCGTAAGCCCGGTCAGCGCGGTTTCGACTTGCTTTGGCGCATGGTCCGGGTCGAGAATGAGGTTGCGGCGCTGCTCGACGAGGGCGCGCGCGAGCGGGTTGTGGAAGATCCGCTGCGGCAGCGTCATTTCGATCGGCGCGCTCTGCCCGGTCTTGCCCGAAATGCTGACTGCGTTGAGCGTCATCGTCACTTTCGCGCCTGCCCAGGGATGCTCGGAGAGATCGACGGTCGTGCGCCCATCGCCGACGCCGTTGGCGGTCGGCGGCAGTTGCAGGGCAGCCTGCGGCGCCGGGGCCAGCGTGCGCGGCGCAGGCCCCGCGCCTTCATGCGGGCGGGCGAAGTCCGCCCGGGCGCTCGCCAGTCCGAATCGATCTTGGGTCTTGTAGGCGAGCGTGAGCGTGCCGCTGAGGTTGGCGCGAGGGTCCTCGGTCGAGACGATCGTCGGCAGGCCGGCCGGGGTGACGGCGAGGACGGCGACTGCCACGGGCTGGCCGCCGCGCAAGATTGTCGCCTTGCCGGGCCCGTGGATCGTCCACCGCTTTTCGGTTGGAGCGTCGGCGGGGGTCGCGGTTTTCTGGCCCGACGCGGCTGGAGCTTTGGCCGGCGTTTCGCTCTTTTGTTCCGACCGGGTGATCGCCCCCTCGACGCGCGTCTCGACCAGGCTTGGATCCCCGCGCACCACCAGAACCGAGTCCTCCGGGACATTGTGCGTCTGCGGATCGGCGGTCTTGAAATCGATGACCAGAGGCGGCCGGCCGGCGTAGGGCGGCGGGTCGATCCACGCGTCGATGCGGCTCGCCGCCACGGCGGCGACAGCCTCGTCGCTGCGCCAGTCGAAGGCGGCGGCGAGGCGACCGTACATCTCGGGTCCCGCCACGACCGCCGCCGCAAAGGCCAGCATCGCCACGGCGAAGCGCAGCGCATAGGGGTCCCGCTCGGCCATGCGCGGCGAGGGCCGGGAGACGCGGATTGCGTCAACTTCGCGCTCAAGGCGCGCCCGATGGGCCGCCCAAAGGGCCTGCGTGCCGGGATCGCCGTCATCGTTGGCCAGGCTATCGGCGAGCGAGGAGGCGGGACGGTGGCTGACTTTGGCGTCGCGGTCGAGCCGCGCCAGGACGTCGCGCGCCGCCGGGCGGCGCAATCGCATGAGCGGCGAGAGGGCGACCCCGGCGCCGAGCGCGAACAGAACCACGCCAGCGACGCGGAAGGCCCGCGGCGCGAACTGCCAGGCGCCCGCCCATGAGGCGGCAAGAAACAGGATCAAGACGGCGAGCGCGAAGACGAGCGGCGGCCACACGCGCTCAAGCAAAAGTACGCGGCGCGCCCAGACCGCGAGCGCAGCGAGCCGCCCGCCGTTGATTGATGGTTGACCTGAGTCTTTCACCGCGATGCCGTCATCCGTCGTTGGCGAGGCAGGTTTTCATCGAATTTTTGAGCAATTTTCAGGCCAGTGCCCATGGCCAACGCGCCCCGCACTGATTCCTATAGTCCTCAACCCTCACTTTAACCAAGGCGGAAGTGTGTCGAGGCCGATCAATTCCTCATAAGTCCGTCTTGGCCTCACAACGGAATATTCCGCACCTTTCACCAGCACTTCGGGAACGAGGAGGCGGGAATTGTACGTTCCGGCTTGCACCGCGCCATAGGCGCCGGCGCTCATGATGGCGATGAGGTCGCCTGCGGCGAGTTCGGGCAGGTCGCGGTCGAGCGCGAGATAATCGCCGCTCTCGCAGACCGGGCCGACGACGTCGCTCAGCGTCCGATGCGGCGCGCGTGGGTCTGGCTCCTTCACCGGCAGGATCTCGTGGTGCGCGTCATAGAGCGTCGGGCGCACGAGATCGTTCATCGCCGCATCGACGATGACGAAATGTTTGTTCTCGCCCTTTTTCAGGTAGATCACCGAAGCGACCAGTGCTCCCGCATTGCCGACGATCGCCCGGCCCGGCTCCAGGATCACCTTGCAGCCGAGCGCCGCCGTCCGCTTGGCGACGACTTTCGCGTATTCCTCGGGCGAGGGGGGCGGATAATTGTCGTTGCGATAGGGAATACCCAGGCCCCCGCCGACGTCGATGTGTTCGATCTCATGCCCGTCCGCCCTGAGCGCCTGCACGAATTCGGTGAGCAGCGCGAACGCGTCGTCGAACGGCTGAAGGTCGGTGATCTGCGAGCCGATATGCATGTCGACACCGTGGACGCTCAATCCGGGGAGACTGCGGGCGTAGGCGTAGACGTCGCGAGCGCGCGAGATCGGCACCCCGAACTTGTTCTCCGACTTGCCGGTCGCGATCTTGGCGTGGGTGCGCGCATCGACGTCGGGATTGACCCGGATGGCGATCGGCGCGACGGCGCCGCGGCTTGAGGCCGCGCGAGACAGCGCCTCGAGTTCCGGCTCCAACTCGACGTTGAAGCAGAAGATGTTCTCGTCCAGCCCCAAATTCATCTCGGCCAACGTCTTGCCGACGCCAGAAAAGATGATGCGCTCCCCGGGGACTCCCGCCGCCCGCGCTCGCCTCAATTCCCCCTCGCTGACCACGTCCATGCCGGCGCCGAGCCCCGCCAGCGTCGTCAACACCGCTTGGTTGGAATTGGCCTTCATCGCGTAGGAAATAGCCATGTCCTGGCCCGCAAACGCGTCCCGGAACGCTTTGAAACTCCCCTCGATCGCGGCGCTCGAATAGCAATAGAAGGGCGTCCCGACCGCTTCCGCGATCGTCGCCAAGGCGACGTCCTCGGCGTGAAAGACGCCGTTGCGATAGGAGAAGGGGCGCATTGGCCTGAAGCGCTTATTTCAGCAGGAAATCGAGGAAGAACGGCTTCTTCGGCGGCACGATCGGCGGGATCGACGGGTGGGACAAGGCGCTCATATTGGTGGGGTTTGAGCTGGCGGGTTTGGGCGGCGCATTGGGGTCTGGCGGAGGCTCCAACGGGCCATATCGGCCGCAAGCCGCGAGCATAAGCGCGAGCCCGGCGGCGAGCGCCTTCAGGCGCGCCCCTTCAGCGAAACGATACAAGAATCGAGCGGCCACCAGCGACTCCGAATAGTCGGCCGGCACTATACAGAAACGGCGGGCGGAGGCGAGGCTGCGCCAGGCCCCGCGCGAGCGTGACGGTCAGCGAGGTGTCGCGGGCATGGATCACGTTCGAGCAAAGCCCAAGCCAGTTGCAGGTCGGCCCATTCGATACGGCGTCCGCGCACTGCCCGCTCAAAGGAAATCCGGTTTCGCGACGTCGTCTTCGCGGGTCCAGGGATGCAGCCGCGCGGGCGAAATCCCTGACGCGCCTGAGTCCCTTGGGACTGGCAGTCGCTACTGCAGAAAAATCTGCATCGTCTCAAAGTCAAAGGTTACCGCATAAGGCTTGAAGAAATCGTGGCCGACCATGCCGGCAAGATAGAAGCCAAATTTGTTTTCCCAAGGGAACGGCCCATCGTAGAGACCCGCGACGTTGTCTTCCTTCACGCCTCCAAAGGAAAGTTGACGCACCGTGTATGGCACGATTTTCAGCTTTCCGCCTGCCCCCGCGCCTTCGGTAGCCTTGTCTTCCTCCAATTTAATCCCCGCCTGCTTGATAGCCAACTCCGCCAACTTGACGCCAGCCCCCGCCAATCCTGTGTCGACGAAAAGGAGCGCGGGTGAGATCGTATCGACACGGCCCCAGCCCACCATGAAGTGGTCGCTCGCAATCCAGAAAGGAACCGCGACGCTTTTGTCTGAAGACGCTGACGCAAATCTTTCCGCCTTCCGGCGCAGGACCAACTCGCCGTGTGGATAATCTAGCGTCGCAAGGAAATGGTACAGCAGAGTGGTCCCAACGCATCCGTCGATGCGCTTCACTCCAAGTCCTTCGGAGAGTTGGCGGAGGGCGAGCGTGACAATGGGCAGGTTCTTGATGGTCCAGTCGCCGACGGCGAGTAATTCAATGCGCGACTGTTGAACGTCGGCGTGCTCACCGCCAGAAAAAGTGCCCTGCACTTCCCCGAATTGCGGAAGGCCAAGCTCCTTAGCGAACTCAGTGTCGAGCGCGAGCTCCGAACCCCCGGTATCGATGAAGAAGGTGACCTCGTCGCCGCCGTTGACACGCACGCTGACCAAGGGCAGCGGTTCGGTTCGTAGGAACTTCAGCCGCGTAATTTGCCCGTCGCCGTGCACCTCATAGGGCGTCTGGCCCTTGAAGCTCTCCAACTTCGCAACGTTCAGTGTTGGATACTGCGAAATAATCAGCTTATTTGTGCTGACCTCGACGCCGTTCAGCGAAGCTGCTGCCTGTTGGAAGTCGTCGCGGCGATAAAACGCCTCGGCCAGCATAACCTTGGCGTCCGCGTCACTTGGCTGCAGGGCTATAGCCTCTTTCAGCCATTTCTGCGCATCGTCAAGTTGGTTGGAAAGCAGCGCGATGCGGCCCAACTGAAGGATAGCGGAATCGTCCTTTGGATTTTGAGCCGCTATTCGCGAGTACAGATCACGAGCTTCGGCAAACTTCCCAACCTGGAAGAGCCGGCTGGCAGTATCGACTTCCGATTGCTGAGTTTGGGATGCCGCTTGTCCTGGGAAACTACAAAGCGTGAGCATCGCGATAGATGCGATGCTCACCTTGGCAGATTTCATTTTGAATTCCCCAAGAGCTAATCCGGCATTCCGCGGATGGCCGCCCGTTGGAACTGTCCGTGCGCTATCTTATACGAGTTCCGGGTGATTGACTCGGCGGGGAAGGATTCTCAGTTGGATTTGCCGCTGGTAGATAGGAAAGCCATGATTCGCTGGGGGCGAGCATGGCGCATGTGGCCGGTCATCTGAGCGTTGCGGCATTGGAGGAGCGTTACGAAGCCAGCGGGGACGCGACGTCTTCGCGGCATTTCCAGACGATCTGGCTGTTGGCGAAGGGCCATACGATCGGGGAAGTGTCGGCGATGACCTCGTTTGGGAGCCGCTGGATCGAGCAGCTTCTGGAGCGCTACAACGCGCGCGGGCCTTCGGCGCTGGGCGATCTCCGGCGCGGCAACGGCGCGGTGGCGACTGTTCTGAGGCCCGAGGTGTTGGATCGGCTTGGCGCTCGTCTTGCCGATCCTCCGCCGGACGGCGGGGTTTGGACGAGCGCCAAGGTTGCGCAATGGATGGCGGGCGAGTTGGGCCTGGCGTCGCTCGCCGCGCAGCGTGGCTGGGAGGCGCTGAGGGCGATCGATTGGTCGATCCAAAAGCCGCGGCCGCGCAACCCCAAGGCGGCGACGCTCGAGGAGCAGGACGACTTCAAAAAAAAGTGGCCGACATTGTCGCCGAGGAAGCGGCGCGCCATCCCGACACGCCGATCGAGACTTTCGCGACCGACGAACACCGGATCGGCCTGAAGCCGGTGACGCGGCGAGTTCGGGCGCCTGTGGGCAAACGGCCGATCTCGCACGGCCACCATCGGTTCGAATGGCTTTATGTGACGGCCTTCGTCTCACCCGCCACCGGTGAAGTCTTCTGGTACGTCTCGAACGGCGTATCGAAGCCTTTCTTCGAGGCGCTGCTGCGCTTGTTCGCCGAGGAAGCCGGCGCAGGGCGCGATCGGATCATCGTGCTCGTGCTCGACAACGCCGGCTGGCACGGTGAAGCCGGCCTTGTCGTACCGGAAGGGGTTCGTCTCGTCTTCCAACCCGCCTATACCCCCGAAGTGCAGCCGGCCGAAACGCTCTGGACGCTGGTCGACGAGCCGATCGTCAACAAGCACATTCCCGACCTCGAAACGCTCGACGAGGTCATCTCCGCACGTTGCGCCGCCCTCGCTGCGGAGCGACAAAAAATCAAAAGCCAAGCCGGCTTCCACTGGTGGCCCAAAATCGCCAACCCGAGGTGATCACCAGGAAATCGTATTACCGGCAACGACAAGCGATTTCGAGGAGGCTCGCGACGAGTGGCCGGAGGCGCTTTGCTCAAGCAAAGCCGAAAGGCGCCGCCTTACAGGAACCCTGCCGATGCGAGCGGTCCGTCGAGGGACCGCGCAAATCTGGGCTGCGGTGTGATGGCTGCCGGCCGCTGCCTCGCCGCCGACATTGTTTGGCTGTCCGCAACGTCCGTTACCCGCCCGAGACGGTCGTCGCCATAGCAGGCGATTGCGTCTTGGCCCTGACAGGCTGTTGAAGAAGTGTCCGGTTTGGCTTTGAGGACGGCTTTCGTCGCCGTTGTGATAGGCCAATTCGATCTCGATCGAGCCGTGGTCGTTGAGTTCGTCGGATCCGTCGCCAGAGACTTCGTCCATTTCGTCGAACCCCTGCCACGTAAACCCGACCGATGAGCGGCTGTCTTCGATGTCGAGGCTGGCCTGGAGCGCGCCGAAGGCGATTTCGCCGCGACCATGATCGGTGATCGTGATCGTCGCCGGCCCGCTCAGGTCGAGATAATCGCAATCATGAGAGGTCGGCCTCGACGATCCGCCAGCGGCCGATAAGTTTGCAATTCGCCAGCGCCGGCGCGCTCATGCCGGCGTCGCCAGCAGCTTGGGCAACCGCGCCAAGTTGTAGGCCGCAGCCGTGAAGGCGAAGGCCCAACCGACGCGATCGCGTCCTCGGAACTTGGTCTTCTCCTGCCCGGCGATCGTCTTCATCCAGCCGAAGGCTTCCTCGATCCGTTTGCGGATCCGCTGGCTGACGGCGTAGCCGACGTGTCGCGTGGCGCCGTCAATCGCCGACGAGCGGCCGCTGGTGTTCTGCGCCACGTGCGGCGTTGCGTTCATCGAGCGCAGTTCGTTGACGAAATCCTCGGCGTCGTAGGCTTGATCGGCGCCCAGCGTGATCGTTTGCGACCGATCGGCGCGCGGCTCGACCATGTGCAGCGCCGCGATCCGCTCCGCATGGCCGTCGGCCGGGTCGGCGCCAAAGCTCTGAAATAATTGAGCGCCGTAAATTTGTGCGCCGAGGCCGGCCTCAGCGGGTTGGCATAGGGTGCTCGCCGCGATAGTCGTAGAAGCCGCGCTGGGTCTTCCGGCCCAGCCAGCCGGCCTCGACATATTTCACCAAGAGCGGACAGGGGCGGTATTTGGAATCGGCCAGCCCCTCGTGCAGCACCTGCATGACCGCGAGGCATGTGTCGAGGCCGATGAAATCGGCGAGCTGCAGGGGCCCCATCGGATGATTGGCGCCGAGCCGCATCGCGGTGTCGATCGCCTCGACCGAGCCCACGCCCTCGTAGAGCGTGTAGACGGCCTCGTTGATCATCGGCAACAGGATTCGGTTGACGATGAAGGCGGGGAAATCCTCGGACATCGTCGCCGTCTTGCCGAGCCGGATGACGAAGGCCTTGGCGGCCTCGAACGTCTCATCCTTGGTGGCGATGCCGCGGATCAATTCGACCAGCTGCATGCGCGGCACCGGGTTCATGAAATGGATGCCGATGAAACGCTCCGGATTGGCGGTCACCGAGGCGAGGCGAGTGATCGAGATCGAAGACGTATTGGAGGCGACGATGGCGTCCGGCTTGAGAAACGAGCGGAGCGCCATGAAGATTTTGCGCTTGACCTCTTCATTCTCGGCCGCGGCCTCGACCACGAGATCGCAGTCGCTGAGCTTGTCGAGGGTCGGGGCGACCTGAATGCGATCGAGGATCGCCTTACGTTCCGCTTCGTCTATCTGCCCCTTGGCCACCTGGCGCGACAGGTGGCCGTTGATGGTCGCGAGCGCGGCGTTGACGCGCTCCTCGACCGCGTCGTTGAGGGAAACGGTCAATCCCGCCCGAGCCGCGACCTCGGCGATGCCGGCGCCCATCTGGCCGGCGCCGATGACGCCAACCGTCTCGATGTTGAATGTCATTTTTCTGTCCAGCAAACAGCCTGCGCCGCGCCACAATCATAGACGAGCAGCGACAAGCGTCCAGTCGGACGCCGGGCTTTTCTCATCAGCGGACCTTAGCGCCCGATCTTGCCAAGCTCCGTGGCGAGCTCTGGCAGCGCTGTGTAAAGATCGGCGACGAGACCGTAGTCGGCGACCTGGAAGATCGGCGCCTCCTCGTCCTTGTTGATGGCGACGATGACCTTCGAATCCTTCATCCCCGCCAGATGCTGGATCGCGCCCGAGATGCCGACCGCGATATAAAGCTCCGGCGCCACCACCTTGCCCGTCTGGCCGACCTGCCAGTCGTTGGGTGCGTAGCCGGCGTCGACTGCGGCGCGGGACGCGCCCATCGCCGCGCCGAGCTTGTCGGCGACTGGCTCGATATAGGTCTTGAAATTTTCCGCCTTCTGCATCGCCCGGCCGCCCGAGATGATGATCTTCGCCGAGGTGAGCTCCGGGCGGTCGGACTTGGCGAGCGCCTCGCCGACGAAGGACGACACCGCCGGATCGGCGACGGCTGTGACTGTCTCGATCGGCGCCGAGCCGCCCTCGCCGGTCGCGGCGAAAGACGCAGTGCGCACGGTCACCACGATCTTGGGATCGATCAACTCGACAGTCTGGATCGCGTTGCCGGCATAAATCGGCCGCTCGAAGGTCTTGGGGCCGATGACCTTGGTGATGTCGGAAATCTGCATCACGTCGATGAGGGCCGCTGCGCGCGGCGCAACATTCTTGGCGCTGGCGGTTGAGGTCGCGACGATCGCGTCATAACCGGGGGCAAGCGCGACAATCAGAGCCGCCAGCGGCTCCGCCAGGCCATGCTCGTAGCGTGCATCGTCGGCGACCAACACTTTCGCCGCGCCTTGGAGTTTGGCGGCGGTCTCCGCAGCTCCGCCAACATTTTTGCCCGCAACGAGGACATCGACGGGCTGACCCAACTCGAGCGCCGCGGTCAGCGCGCGCGCGGTCGCATCGTTTAATTGGCCGCCCGCGACTTCCGCCAGAAGAAGGGTCGCCATCGTCAGATCACCCCCGCTTCGTCATGCAGCTTGGCGACCAGTTCCGCCACTGATTTGACCTTAACCCCGGCCTTGCGGCCCGGGGGCTCGGCCGTCTTGAGCACCTTGAGCCGAGGCGAAACGTCGACCCCGTAGTCGGCGGGGTTTTTTTCCTCGATCGGCTTCTTCTTCGCCTTCATGATGTTGGGGAGCGAGGCGTAGCGCGGCTCGTTCAAGCGCAGATCGGTCGTGACGATCGCCGGCAGCTTCAGCGACACGGTCTGCATGCCAGCGTCGACCTCGCGTGTGACTTCGACCGAGCCATCGCCAATGACAACCTTGGAGGCGAATGTGCCCTGACCCCAGCCGGTGAGCGCCGCCAGCATCTGCCCGGTCTGGTTGGAATCGTCGTCGATCGCCTGCTTGCCCATGATCACGAGGCCCGGCTGTTCGGCGGCGACGACGCCCTTGAGCAGCTTGGCGACCGCCAGCGGTTCGACGAGCGCGTCGGCCTTGATGAGAATGCCGCGATCGGCGCCCATGGCGAGCGCGGTGCGAATGGTCTCGCTAGCCTGCTGCGGGCCGATCGAGACGATCACCACCTCGGTCGCCTTGCCGGTTTCCTTCTGCCGCAGCGCTTCCTCGACGGCGATTTCGTCGAACGGATTCATCGACATCTTGACGTTGGCGAGTTCGACTCCCGAGCCGTCGGACTTGATCCGGATCTTGATGTTGTAGTCGACCACCCGTTTGACGGGCACGAGGATCTTCATAAGCCGCAGAACTCCTCTCGAACCGAGCGCTCGTTTGAAGCAATTCGAGGCCGAACCCCTAATCTTGGCTCCGGCGCAAGTCAACGCGGGTGAAACTCTGATTCCCAAGCTGGCCGAATGTTCAGTTAGTCAGTTCAAAATCGCGGCCATCCATGCCTGCAAGACATGCAGATTGCTGAGGATTTGGCCCGGCCCGCGCCCTGGTGACGGATTTTTCCGACCGACCTCGCCGGACAATTGACAGGAGCGAAATTCTGACGCCAAGTCGAGGAACGACGCGCCGCTGACAGAAGAACGGCCGGTCGTTATCTGGGGAGGGCGCACTCTAGAGAGGATCCGACTAAGATGAGTGAACTGGATTATTGGAACGGGCGCCTGCTCAAGGGCGCCATATCGCGCCGCGAGTTCATGGGCCGCGCCGCCGCGCTCGGCGCTTCGAGCGTCGCAATTTCCACCATGCTGGCGAGCGCCGACGCCTTCGCCGCCGAGACGCCCAAGAAGGGCGGCCACCTCAAGCTCGGCCTCGGCGGCGGCAGCACCACGGACAGCATCGACATCACCTCCTACAATGACTCGGTCATGATCGACGTCGGCCACGGCCTGTTCGACGGCATCGTCGAATGGGGCCAGGATGGCAGGCCGCATCCGGATCTGGCCGAGAGCTTTGAACCGAGGAACGGCGCGAAGGACTGGGTCTTCAACCTGCGCAAGGGGATCAAGTTCTCGAACGGCCAGGAATTCACCGCCGACGACGCCATTTACTCGCTCAACCTGCATCGCGGCGAGACCAAGTCCGGCGGCGCAGCCACGTTCAAGCCGGTCACCGACATCAAGAAGCTCGACACCCATCAAATTCAGATTTCGCTGAACGGCCCCGACGCGGACCTGCCCTACGCGCTGACCGACTATCACGTGCACATGGTGCCGAATGGCTTCAAGGATTGGGCCAAGCCGGTTGGCACCGGCGCCTTCAGCCTAGACAAGTTCGATCCGGGCGTGCGCATCGCGCTCAAGAAAACCCGCGACTATTGGAAGCCAGACCGCGGCTGGCTCGACGGCGTCGAAGTAACTGTCATCAACGACGGCTCCGCGCGGCTCAATGCGCTTATCTCCGGCCAGATCGACGCCATCAACCGCGTCGACCACAAGGCGGTGGCGTTCCTAGCGAAGAGCCCCAAGCTCCAGATCGTGCGCGCCTCCGGCGGTTGGCACGCGGTGATGGCCATGCAGTGCGACAAGGCGCCCTATGACAATCCCGACATCCGGATGGCGATGAAGCTTGCGACCGACCGCGAGCAGATCCTCAAAGCGCTGTTTAGCGGCTATGGCACGGTCGGCAACGATCATCCAATTCCGGTGAGTGACCCCTATTTCAACAAGGAGCTACCGCAGCGCAAGTATGATCCAGAGGCGGCTGCGGCGGCGTTCAAGAAGGCGGGCCTCGCCAATCCCAGGATCCTGCTGCAGGCCTCCGACGCTGCGTTCAACGGCGCGGTCGACGAGGGCGCGCTGCTCCAGGCGAGCGCGGCTAAAGCCGGGATCAAGGTCGACCTGAAGAAGGAGCCCGCCGACGGGTTCTGGGACAATGTCTGGCTCAAGGACCCATTCGTTTCCAGCTATTGGGGCGGGCGCGCGGCGGCGACCCAGATGCTCTCGGTCGCCTATGCGGCTGGCGCACCTTGGAACGAGACGCACTGGAAGAACGAGAAGTTCGAGAAGCTGCTTGCCGACGCGCGCGGCGAGACGGACGAGGACAAACGCCGGCCCTACATCTGGGAAATGCAGGCGATGCTCAACGAGCGGGGCGGGGCGATCATTCCGGTGTTCAAGGACTGGCTCGACGCCCATCTCGACAAAGTCGGCGGGCATACGCCGCACAGCGGCTTCGATATGGACAATGGCTACATCATGCAGAAGGCGTGGATCAAAACCTAGCCGGCCACGGTCCGAGCCCATGTGCTTGCGTCGGCGGGCGGCCGAAGGGACGCTCGGGCGGTAGGGCGCGCGCGAGGCTGGGCTTCGGCGCCAAATGACAGTAGGAAGGCGAGTTCCCGCGAGTCTCAAGATGAAGTGAGGGAACGGGCGTCGTGTTGAATCTCATTCTCCAGCGGCTCGGACTCGGCGTTCTCACGCTATTTGCTGCGTCGGTTCTCATCTTCATCGGCACGGAAATCTTGCCGGGCGATCTTGCCTCGGCGATCCTGCAGAATTCCGCCACCCCGGAGAGCCTGGCCAAGCTGCGCCTCGATCTCGGACTCGATCGGCCCGCTTATATTCGTTTCTTCCAATGGCTGTTCGGCGTGCTTCACGGCGATTTCGGCCATTCGCTCGCCAACGGCCGCGACGTGCTGACCGAAATCGCTCCGCGCTTCGCCAACACGATGTTCCTTGCGGCTTATGCGGCGATCGTCGCGGTGCCCCTGGCGATCGGTCTCGGACTCCTGGCGGCGATCCGGCAAGGCGGCGTATTCGACCGGCTGGTCAATCTCTTCACGCTGATAACGGTCTCGGTGCCGGAATATTTCGTCGCCTATCTCCTCATCAAGTACGTCGCGGTCGATCTCGGCTGGTTTCCTTCGTTAGCTAATGTGACGCCGGACACGAGCTTCGTCGACCGCCTCTACTATGCGTTTTTACCGATGCTGACGCTGGTTCTGGTCATCGTCGGGCATATGATGCGCATGACTCGCGCTTCCGTGCTGTCTGTAATGGCGAGCCCGTATATCGAGATGGCAATTCTCAAGGGCCTCAGAAAGTCACGTATCGTCGTCCGCCACGCCCTGCCGAACGCGCTCGCGCCGATCATCTCCGTCGTCGCGCTGGATCTGGCCTACCTCATCGTCGGCGTCGTCATCGTCGAGACCGTGTTCGTCTATCCCGGCCTTGGTCAATTGATGGTCGACGAAGTGTCCAAGCATGACGTGCCGGTGGTCCAGGCTTGCGGGCTCATCTTCGCCGCCACATTCATCCTCCTCAACATGATCGCCGACATCCTCGCCATTCTATCCAATCCGCGGCTTCGCCAGCCGCGCTGATTGGGGACCATCGGGCGCGACAAAAAGAAAGGCCGTTATGCGCATACGCGGCTATAAAGTGAGCGTAACCGCGCAGATTGGCATCGTCATCGTCGTCATCAATCTGCTCGTCGCCTTGCTTGCGCCGCTCATTGCTCCCTTTGATCAGGCGACGCCGGTTGGCGACGCCTGGGCTGACCCGAGCGCCCAGCATTGGCTGGGGCTCGACAACCTCGGCCGCGACATCCTGAGCCGCCTGATCTATGGCGCGCGCATGTCGATCGGACTGGCGCTGGTCATCACTGCGCTGTCCTTCCTGATCGGCGTCATTTCGGGCTTCGCCGCCGCCGTTGCGGGAGGCTGGATCGATCAATTGCTGTCGCGCCTCGTCGATCTCCTGCTGTCGATGCCGACGCTTATTTTCGCCTTCGTCATCCTCTCGGTGCTCGGCTCGGCGCTGCCGGTCCTCATCTTCACCATCGCCATCCTCGATTCGACCAAGGTCTTTCGCCTGGCGCGCGCGGTGGCGATCAACATCGTCAGTCTGGAATTCGTCGAGGCGGCTCGATTGCGCGGCGAAGGGTGGTGGTGGATTGTCACGCGTGAGGTTCTGCCCAATGCGGTTCCGCCGCTGACGGCCGAGTTCGGCTTGCGTTTCTGCTTCACGTTTCTCTTCATCGCCGCGTTGAGCTTTCTCGGGCTCGGCGTTCAGCCGCCCGCCGCCGACTGGGGAAGCATGGTCAAGGACTATCGCGACATGATCAATTTCGGTTCCGCGGCGCCGCTTTACCCCGCCGCCGCGATCGCGATTTTGACCATCGCGGTCAACTTCATCGTCGATTGGATGCTCTCGATTTATTCCAGAGGCCAAGGAGAAGGCGCATGAGCCAGCAGCCCCAGGACGCTTCTCCATCCAACGACGATTCCGTCATTCTCGACATTCGCGGCATGCAGGTCGCCGTGCGCACGGATGCCGGCGAGGGGCCGGTTCTGGTCGACGATGTGTCGCTGCAGTTACGGCGCGGGGAAGTAATTGGCCTCATCGGCGAATCCGGAGCCGGCAAGTCGACGATCGGCCTCGCCTCCATGGGCTACACCCGCCGCGATTGCCATATCGTCGGCGGCAACATCATATTCGGCGATACGGACATCCGCGCGATCAGCCTGGATGAACGGCGCGCGCTGCGTGGACCGAAGATCGCCTATATCGCCCAGAGCGCGGCGGCCTCGTTCAATCCCGCGCATACGCTGATGGAGCAGGTCTGCGAGGCGTCGGTGCGGCATGGCGTATTGTCGCCTGCGAAGGCGCGCGGGGAAGCGATCAGCCTGTTCAAGCAGCTCGATCTGCCGAGCCCGGAGACGATCGGGTCGCGCTATCCGCATCAGGTTTCCGGCGGACAGCTTCAGCGCGTGATGGCGGCGATGGCGATGGTCGCCAAGCCCGACATTCTCATATTCGACGAGCCGACCACCGCGCTTGACGTGACGACTCAGGTCGAATGCCTCGCCGCCTTCCGCAAGCTCATCCGCGAGCATGGCACGGCCGCGCTCTACATCTCCCACGACCTCGCCGTTGTCGCCCAGATCGCGGACCGGATCATGGTGCTGAGACGCGGCAAGATGGTCGAATTCGGCGATTCGCGACAAATCCTGCAACAGCCCAAAGAGGAATATACGCGCCGCCTGGTGAGCGAACGCGTCGCCGGCCACAATTTCGTCGACGCCAACGTCGACGCCCAAGTCCCGATCCTCGCCATCGACCACGTCAGCGCCAACTATCCCGGCAAGCCGAAAGTCATCGACGACGTCAGCCTCGAAGTGCGCAAGGGTGATACGGTGGCCGTGGTCGGCGAGTCCGGTTCGGGCAAATCGACCTTGGCGCGGGTGGTCACTGGCCTCTTGCCCCGCGTCGCCGGGGACGTGCGCTTCAACGGGGCGAGCCTGTCGCCGCGACTCAAGGACCGCACCAAGGACCAATTGCGCCGGGTGCAAATGATCTACCAGATGCCCGACGTCGCGCTCAATCCGCAACACACCTTGCTCGAAACGATCGGCAGGCCGGTGGCGTTTTATTTCAATCGATCGCGGGCGGAAGTGCGCGCGCGCACCGCCGAACTGCTGCGGCAGATGGATCTGCCGGAATCCTTCATCACCCGCAAGACCAGCGAATTGTCCGGCGGCCAGAAGCAGCGCGTATCGATCGCCCGGGCGCTTGCCGCCGAACCCGACCTGATCATCTGCGACGAGGTGACGTCGGCGCTCGATCAGTTGGTGGGCGAAGAGATTCTTCGCCTGTTGAAGAGGCTGCAGGACGATTTGGGCGTTGCCTATCTGTTCATTACCCACGACCTCGGCACGGTGAAACGAATCGCCAACAAGGTCGCGGTCATGCTGAAGGGCAAGATGGTGGCGGGCGGCGACACCGCCACGGTGTTCTCGCCACCTTATCATCCCTATACCGAATTGCTTCTGTCTTCGGTGCCCGAGATGCGCCCGGACTGGCTCGACGAGGTTCTGGCAGCGCGCGCGACGGGCGCCGCGACGACCTCGGCGCTGCTCAGGGCGCCCTAAAAGGTCTCCGCCAGCGGCGCCAGAAATGGGGCGCCAGTCCGGCCTTGCCGCGCCCTCAATTCGTTTCTATACCGCCCCCAAGCTAATTGAGGTTACGGGCAGGAAGCGCATTCCGGGGAGCGGCTTCCGTCCGGCGTGATCATTGCATGGCTCGGTCGGCCGACCGATCGACCGGTGACGAAACAGGACGGTGTTGATGCGCGCGCCCGGCGGACCGCGTCTATTGTTGCGGCGGCTCCGCGAGGTGATGGCGGAGCCGGTCACCGCACAGGCGCGTTTGGACCGCATCGTCGTCCTTATCGCCTCCAATATGGTGGCCGAGGTGTGCTCGCTTTACGTCGTGCGCGCCGACGGGGCGATGGAATTGTTCGCCACCGAGGGCCTCAATCGCGAGGCGGTCCATCTGACCACCCTGCGGCCTGGCGAGGGCCTTGTGGGCCTGATCGCCTCGAGCGCAGAGCCGCTGGCGCTGTCCGACGCGCAGCATCATCCAGCCTTTTCCTACAGACCTGAGACGGGCGAGGAAATCTACCAGTCGTTCCTCGGCGTGCCGGTGCTGCGCGGCGGCGCGACGATCGGAGTGCTGGTGGTGCAGAACCGCGCGCGGCGGGCCTATTCGGAGGAAGAGCTCGAGGCGCTGCAGACGACCGCCATGCTGCTCGCCGAAATGATCGCGTCCGGAGAATTGCAGGGAATCGCCGCCCAGGGCGCGCCGATCGCTGTGCCCCGGCAGATTTCGCTCAAGGGACTGGGCATCGCCGATGGGCTCGGCCTTGGGCATGTGGTGATGCACCAGCCGCGCGTGACGGTGTCCACGATCGTCGCCGACGACGTGGAATTGGAGCTCATGCGGCTGGAGACGGCGATCAGCGCCATGCGCGCCTCCGTCGACAATCTCATCGACCGCAACGACGACGGCGTCGGCGGCGAGCACCGCGACGTGCTGGAGGCCTTCCGCATGATCGCGCACGATCGCGGCTGGCTGCGCCGGCTGCGTGAGGCGGTGAGCTCGGGCCTGACCGCGGAGGCCGCGGTTGAGCGGGTCCATAACGACGCACGCGCCAAACTGCAGCGCCAGACCGACCCTTACCTGCGCGATCGGCTCCACGACCTGACCGACATCGCCAATCGCCTGCTGCATCAACTCGCTGGCCAGAGCCTGGTCCTGCTGCCGGAGGAGCTGCCGGAAAACGCCATCCTTGTCGCGCGCTCGATGAGCCCGGCGGCGCTGCTCGATTATGACCGCGCGAGGCTGCGCGGGCTGGTGCTCGAGGAGGCAGGCGCCTCGAGTCACATCGCCATCGTCGCCCGTGCGCTCTCCATTCCCGCCGTAAGCGATATCGCCAACATTTCCGAAATAGTCGAGCAGGGCGACGCGATCATCGTCGACGGCGACGCTGGCGAGATCTACCTGCGGCCGCCCGCGGACGTCGAGACGGCTTATGCGGAAAAAGCCCGCATGCGCGCCAGGCGCCAGGCGCAATATCGCGCCCTGCGCGATGCGCCGACGACCAGCCTCGACGGCGTCTCGATCGGTCTGCACATGAACGCGGGCTTGCTCGTCGACATGCCCCATCTTGCCGAAACCGGCGCGAAGTCTATCGGTCTCTTCCGCACCGAACTGCAGTTCATGCTCGCCGCGCGGTTTCCCCGGCCGGGCGCACAGCAGCAACTCTATCGCGCCATCCTTGACGCTGCCGGCGATCGTGAGGTGACCTTCCGCACGCTCGACATCGGCGGCGACAAGCTTCTGCCCTACATGAAAGGCTTTGAGGAGGAGAACCCTGCGCTCGGATGGCGCGCGCTACGCATCGGACTCGACCGGCCAGCGCTGCTGCGCATGCAGTTCCGCGCCCTCATCCGCGCCGGTGCGGGGCGGGACCTTAAGATCATGGCGCCGATGGTTTCGACCGTTGATGAATACAGAGTCGCGCGCTCGATGTTGGATCACGAGCTCAACTGGAGCCTCAGCCGCGGCTACGAGCCGCCGCGCGTGGCCAGTCTCGGAGTGATGGTCGAAGTGCCGTCGCTCTTGTGGCAGCTCGACGAGATCGCTATCGCCGCGGACTTCCTTTCCGTCGGTTCGAACGACCTCATGCAATATCTCTACGCGGTCGACCGCGACAACCGCCGGGTCGCCAACCGCTTCGATCCACTGAGCGTCGGCTTCCTGCGGGCGCTGCGCTCGATCGCCGAAGCAGGCGGGCGACACGGAACGCCGGTGACCCTGTGCGGGGAGATGGGCGGACAGCCGCTTGAAGCGATGGCCCTCATGGCCGTGGGTTACCGTGAACTGTCGATGTCTGCCGCCTCGATCGGGCCGGTCAAGGCGATGACGCTGTCGCTCAACATCGGCGCGGCAGAGGCCGAGGTCGAGGCGATGCTGGCCAAAGGGCGCGAAGACGCCTCGCTGCGGGAGCCGCTTCAGCGGCTGGCGGAACGTCTCCAAGTGCGCCTCTAGCGACGCGAGCGTCCTACCACCCTGCCGCTTTCCCGCTTCCTGAGCTCTACCCCATGGCCGCCAACGACAATCTCGAACTCATCCTGCGCCGCCACCGGGAAATCTCCGCTCGCCTCGCTGAGGGCGCGGCAGGCGCGCAATATTCGGCGCTGTCGCGTGAACTCAGCGAGCTCGACCCAGTAGTCGCGGCGATCCAGGCGTTCGTGGCCAAGGAAAAGGAACGCGCCGATCTCGCAGCGATGCTGCGGGAGCCGGATCTGGACCCCGAAATGCGCGCCATGGCGAGCGATGAGCTTGCCGCCGCCGAGGCGGAAGCAGAAGCGATGTCCAAGGCGATTCAGATTGCGCTCCTGCCCAAGGACGCGGCCGACGAGGGGAGCGCTATCCTTGAGGTCAGGGCCGGCACAGGCGGGGACGAAGCGGCGCTGTTCGCCGGCGATTTGTTCCGCATGTACGTCAAATACGCCGAGCGGAAGCGCTGGAAGGTCGAAATCCTGTCGACCAGCGAAGGAACGTCGGGAGGATTCAAGGAAATCGTCGCCGAAATTTCAGGCCGGGGCGTCTTCGCCCGGTTCAAGTTCGAGAGCGGCGTTCACCGGGTGCAGCGCGTGCCGGCGACCGAGACTCAGGGGCGCATCCACACCTCGGCCGCAACCGTCGCCGTGCTGCCGATCGCGGAGGAAGCGGATTTCGAGATCAACGAAGCCGATCTCAAGGTCGACACCATGCGCTCGAGCGGCGCCGGCGGCCAGCACGTCAACAAGACTGAATCGGCGATCCGCATCACCCACCTGCCGACCGGCGTGGTTGTCGCGATGCAGGAGGAGCGCTCCCAGCACCGCAACCGCGCCAAGGCGATGGCGCTTCTGCGGTCGCGCATTCTCGACGCCCAAAATCAGAAGTTGGACGCCGAACGGGCGCAGGATCGGCGTTCGCAGGTCGGCTCCGGCGACCGGTCGCAGCGCATCCGCACCTACAATTTCCCGCAAGGCCGGGTGACCGACCACCGCATCAATCTCACCCTCTACTCGCTCGATCGGATCATGGAAGGGGAGGGTCTCGATGAAATCATCGATGGGTTGACGACCGAACGTCAGGCCGAGCTGCTAGCGGCGCAGGCGGCGTCGTGACGCCCATTCCAAGTCTGCCGCCCTTCGCGTCCGGCATGCGCATCGGCCTGCTTGGCGGCTCGTTCAATCCGCCGCACGAGGGGCATGCGCTGATCACGCGGCTGGCTCTGCGCAGGCTCGCGCTCGACCGCGTCTGGTGGCTGGTGACGCCGGGCAACCCCCTGAAGTCGCTGACCGGACTCGCGGCGCTCAAAGCCCGCATCGAGGCCGCGCGCCGGCTCGACGTCGGACCGCGCGTCGTGGTCAGCGACATCGAAGCGCAGATCGGCTCGCGCTTTACCTATGACACGCTTCTTTGGCTCAAGCGCCGCGCGCCGGGCGTCCATTTCGTCTGGATCATGGGCGCCGACAACCTTCGCCAGCTCCATCTCTGGCGTCATTGGCGCGCGATCGCCGACCTCGCGCCCATCGTTGTCGTCGACCGGCCCGGCTCGACCTTGAAGGCGATCTCGAGCCCGGCCGGGGCAGCGCTGGCGCGCTGGAGGGTCCCAGAATGGGACGCTTCACGCGTTGCGACCATGAGGCCGCCAGCGCTGCTGTTTCTCCACGGGCCTCGCTCCGGCCTATCCTCAACCGCGCTGAGGCGAGATGTTTCCGCCAATTGATTTTGAGATCTGACCAGATGGAGATTGGGCGTGAGTTCGTTCGGGACGCGTCCAAGGAGGACCGGCTCAATGCCGCGAAGAGACCCGCTCGCCACCACCTCGGCGGGGAGGAGGAAACGGTCGGGGGCGGCTTGCGAGCTCATTCGCTACGGCTTGGGTCAAACGTCCGTCGCCGCCATCCTGGTCGCGGCCTCCGACAAAGGGGTTGTCGCGATTGCGATCCAAGAGCACCCCGACGATGAAGCGCTTGTCGAAGCTTTGCGAGCGCGTTTTCCCCGCGCTGAGCTGCGACATGACAACGCAGGAATCCGACCGATGGTCGAGGCGGTGGTCGGCTTCGTCGAAGACCCGCGCGAGAACCTTACGCTCCCGTTGGACATTCGGGGCACGGATTTCCAGCGCCAGGTGTGGGGGGCCGTAGGGAAAATTCCATTCGGGCGGACAACCAGCTTCCTCAAGATCGCCCGCGCGATTGGCGCTCCGAGAGCCGTCCGGGCCGTCGGCGCCGCCTGCTCTCGGAACCCGCTCGAGTTTGCCATTCCCTGCCATCGCGTCCTGCGAAGCGACGGCTTTTACTCGGGAGGGTCCGCGTGGGGGGACTGGCGCCAGGAGACAATTGTTCGGCGCGAGGCCGCATCGGCGTCAAAATCGCCGCCCAAAAGACTGCCTTGAACTGCCGGAGGAAACCATGAAACGAGAAATCATTCGGGTCGAGCCTCTGTCGACCTACCTTGAGCGATGGAAGGCGCCGACCTCGGCAGTCACGCGTCACGGCGACACCATCTACGTCTCCGGCTTCCCGCCCTTCGACCCCAACACCGGCGAAGTGGTCAGCGCGCCGATCGAGCGGCAGACTGAACTCGTGCTCGAGCAATTGAAGCTTTGTGTGGAGACCGCAGGCTCGTCGCTGGAACAGGTGCTGAAGTGCAACGTTTATTGCACTTCCGTCGACAAGTTCGGGGTCGTCAACGAGGTCTACGCCCGTTACTTTCCGAAGGACCCGCCCGCGCGCATCTTCGTCAACGTCCCCGCCTGGCCAGGGCCGTTCGACATCGAAATCGACTGCGTTGCGGCCCTTTGAGCCAGGAGGAACATGCCAATGTTCTCGGTGATCTTTGAGGTCCTGCCGAACAAGGCGAACTGGGACGATTATCTCGACAACGCGAAAATGTTGCGCCCCGAGCTCGAGAAAGTCGACGGCTTCGTCGACAATATTCGCTACAGGAGTCTGACACGAGACGGTTGGATCCTCTCGCTGTCGAACTGGAGAGATGAGAAATCGCTGGTCCGGTGGCGGACGCACACGCGCCACCACGAAGTGCAGCAAAAAGGCCGCGACGAGATTCTCGCCGACTATCACCTCCGCGTCGGCCAGATCACCGCCGACGACCACATCCCGGAGGGTTACGCACTCAGCGAACAGCGCCTGGACCGAACCGAGGTCGGAGAGGGGACCGCGATTTCGCTCATCAACGCCGCGCGTCCGGGCGGGCTAAGGGAAACGAGCGATGCGGACGACTTGGCGAAGCAGCTTGGCCTGAAACCTTGGGCCGCCACGAGCACGTCCTGGGATCTGTCCGACGCGGTGCTGACGCCCGGCGACCTGATCCTTCTCATTTCGTGGAAGGACGATTCCGCGGCCCAAACTTACGAAGGCGCCCTTGCGTCGAATAACAACGGCAGGGTCCGACGGGTTCGGATTGTCCGCGACTATGGCAAGTACGACCGCCGGGAGGCCCCGCAATATTACGCTGACGCCAAAGGCGCGAAGACGATCCACCCGTGACCTCGCGCCTCTCGCGGGCATAGGCTGGCGGTCAGCTTAGGTCGGCTGATCGGCGAGGCTCACCGGCGGTCCCAGAAACTCGACCTGCGACTTGGCGCCGAAGCGGTTGAGGGCGGCCTGGTCCGGCGCGCCGTTCCGCATCACGTGGGCAAGCTCCGTGAAGAAAGCAGCTGCGTCGAACGCCGGAACAATGAGGATGTATTGGCGCGCTGGCTTCTCGGTGACGTTCACGAATCCGTGCTTGGCGCCGCCGGGAATGCTGACCACATCACCGGTCTCCGCATGGAAGCGGCGACCGTCCATTTCGTAGAGGTACCGTCCTTCAAGGACACGAAAGATCTCTGCCTCGGGGTGCCGATGTCGCGGCGGCCCCTTGCCCGGCGCATTGATGGTTTCGATGATGGAGAACGCCGCACCGCTCGCCGCTGGCGCGATGCGGACAAAGAGGTCAAGTCCGATTGCTGGAATCGAGATCTGCGTATCTGCGGCTTTGGAATGAACGAAGGAAATGCTCATAATGCAAGCACGTGCTGATCAGCCCTGTTCCAAAGGCCAGACTTCGACAACGCCGTGCGCGACCGCGCAGGGCGTGCTTGAAACGATTTTGATCGCCTCGGAGAGATCGGCGGCTTCAATCACCGCAAACCCCGCCACCGGCAAGGCGGACGACATGAAGGCGGAATTCTCGATCTCGACCCCAGCCGACAACGGATTGCGAACTTGCACCGGCGCGCCAGCGACGCCGATCAACGCTCCGCTTTGTTTCAGCTCGGCATCGCACGCATGGGCCGCGTTACGAACGTGTTCGGGCGTGCGCTCGTAGCCCGCGCGGTCGCAGTATCCAATCGTCACGAATTTCGGCATGTCGAGTTTCCTTCATCCGTAGGTCCGCCTCACGGGCGCTGCACTTCGGCAGATATAGATACCAATTCGCCGCGCCCTCGCGCGTTTGGTTGACGCAGGAGGACCACGGGCGGGGCAGCCTGGAGCAAGGTTCGGGACGGACTCTCGTTAACGCCGTTTTCGTTCCCAGGGCTCCGATGCCGCGATTGTCCTACCGCCCCGCCCTCTTGCGCGCGCTCCTCGTCGCCGCGCTCGCAGGCGTCGCCGCGCCGTTGGCCGGCTGTCACGACTTCGGCGACGTCACCGGCTCCATCAATGGCTCCGCGAGCCAGCCGACGGACGATGGGAGACTCAGGGCCTACGCCGACGAGTGTGGGAAGCGCTACGAGCGCAATCCCGGCGAGAAGACCGCCTCGATCGAATATGCTCGCGCCTTGCGCGCGCTCACCAGATACAGCGAAGCGGTCGCGGTTATCCAGACGGCGGCCATCAAGGCCCCGAAGGATTTTGACGTGCTCGGCGAATATGGCAAGGCGCTCGCCGACGCCGGCCAGCTCGCGCAAGCCAAGGAGGTGCTGAGCCACGCCTATACGCCCGACGATCCACGATGGGACGTGATGTCGGTGCAAGGGACGGTCGCCGACCGGCTGGGCGATCACGCGACGGCGATGCAATTCTACCGCGATGCGCTCAAGATCGCGCCCGGCGAGCCCAGCGTCCTCACCAATCTGGGGCTCTCGCTCGCTCTGGCCAAGCAATTGCCGCAGGCCGAGGAGGCGCTGAAGCAAGCCGTCGCGAGTCCCAAAGCCGACGCGCGGATGCGCGGCGATCTTGCTTTGGTGCTTGCGCTGGAAGGCAAATTCAGCGACGCCGAGACGGTCGGCCGGACCGACCTTTCTCCCGCCGCCGCGCGCGCCAATGTTGAGGCAGTACGCCAAATGATCGCGCAGAACGACTCCTGGCGGGAATTGCGCAAGCCCGCGAAAGGCGCAAAACCAAAGGCGCCGGCCAAGACCCAAGACGCCAGCTGAGGCCGTCCCTCTTCTCCCCGGGAGAAGATGGCGGCGTCCGGAAGGACGCCCGTCCACCCGGACGGGCTATGGCGCCCACGGATGGGGAACCCCCTTCAAGGGAGAGGGTGCCTGATCGGGCGCCAGTATCCGCCTCGCCCTGAGGGACGCACGAAGCGTGACGTCTTGAAGGGCGCCCCGGACGTCCTGGGGCAGTCGGCGCCACGGGAACATTCTCCGAGGCTCGCTGAGGCGGGCGCCCCATAAGGAGGGAGTGACCGGCGGCTCGTGCGCTAATACCAGTCCCCGCTGATGCAGACTCACGGAGGGGGCTTCCCGAATCGGCTGAAATTTGTTCGATCTGGGCGGACTGCAGGAGGCTCGCCATGGCGGCAGCCATTGGTGTTCGGGATGATTATGGCTCGGGTGGGCTCCCATGAATGACCGGCTGTTTCCCGCCCGCCCCATCCTCGCAGTGTCGGCGGCGGTTTTTCGAGACGGCCGGGTGCTCATCATTCGCCGGGCGCGCGCGCCGCTCATCGGCCATTTCAGCCTGCCCGGCGGCGGGGTCGAGGTGGGCGAGACGCTCGCCGAAGCGCTCGCTCGCGAACTCATAGAAGAGGTCGGCGTCGAGGCCGAAATCCTCGCCTTCAGCCGGCATGTCGAGGCGATCTTCCACGAGGGCGAGCGTATTCGAACGCATTTTGTCATCGCCTCGTTCGTGGCGCGCTGGACGAGCGGGGAGCCGCGCTTAAGCGACGAGGTCGACGCCATTGAGTGGATCGATCCCGCTGCCCCCCTGCCCTCCCCGACGACGCCGGAATTGAGCGAAGTCCTGGCGATTGCAGCGCGGATCGAAACTGGCGCTGTAACTAAAAGGTAGCTTTCGGCACCCGGGCCACGCTCGCGAAGATCAAGCGAATAGGGCTTCGGCATCGCAAATCACCTCCAAACCGGAAGTGAACCCCATTCTTATCCACGCTGGAATCCCCGCCGACTCAATCTGACCGTCCGATGCTCTAGCTCGCGCCAGGCCGCGGCCAAGATGGCGGCCGGCAGGGCACATCGTCGTGGATGTCGCTGCGGACGTGGCCCCCGTCGGATGGTCCTTCCGCTGTTCTTCTCTGCCCTTTGCTGGACCAAAGTGTAGGGCGTCTCATCTGCATCGGCGTCACGACAATCCGCGAGTGCAATGGAGCGCGCCGAGCCACGTGGCTAGGTTAAGCCTGAGCTCAAGCCTCGCAAAGCGCATTTTTGACCCTATCGGCTTGAGTCAATGGCGCTGCTGGCCTGCGGCCACGCCGCATAAGAGTGGCGAAGCGACGGAATTCGCGTTTTCGCGCCTGTCCGACCCGTGGCGAAGAACCATAACCAAGCCTCAACTATGAGGGTTTCAATGCGATCCGAAACACAAAGCTCTGCCTGGCCAGCGATCCCCGTTCGCGCCGATGCTCGGAGTCATCGAGTGTTGAATCTCGGCCAGTTGATCCGCTCGCTCGTCTTTGCTGCCTTAGGCTTCGCGCTCGTGGTGGCGCTCTCGCTTCAGCCGGCTCGTAGCGGCGCCGGCGCAAACGCGCCGCACGACAGCGCAGCAGCCCGGCCGCTCACGGGCCAAAGCATCTTTGGTCTTCCGCTATGAGCGCTTTTCGCCACCCGAACTAAGCGGTTCGGGTCACCAACTCGACATACAAATCTGGGA
This sequence comes from uncultured Alphaproteobacteria bacterium, assembly GCA_963813555.1. Lineage (GTDB taxonomy): Bacteria > Pseudomonadota > Alphaproteobacteria > Rhizobiales > Beijerinckiaceae > Roseiarcus. The sequence continues at coordinate 61,463 of CAWEZX010000009.1, forward strand.
GCTCCCCATGTCAAACGGCAAAAGTTCTGCTCTCATAACTGGGTTCATCGGCTTCATCGCCTTGTCGCAGGGCGCGTTTGCCGCTGAGGGCGCCCAGCCGATGTGCGTGGATGTCTCCGCGCCGAAGGCGGTCGTGGCGGCCCGTCACGGCAGCTGGACCAAGCTCTGGCAATTCCTGCGCGGCGTCTACGTGATGAACCCCGAGACCCCGCCTGGCCTGCCTTACGGCGATCACGCAGCCTTGGCGCGGTTCGACGGGAACTCCGGAGGAATCGTCTTCTTCATCGACAACAACAAGGCTTGCACGCCCATGCTCGCCCCCTCCGAACTTGTGTCGGCGGTCGACGAGGTGGCGACCCATACGATCAAGCACGAGGGCGCTGGCCTTTGAGCTGACGCCGGTCCGATCGGACCGGCGTCAGCCAACTCGAGAGGGAGAGTGTCATGGAAATCGTTTGGGCATGGTCTCAACGCTACGCCGGTGTCGACTCGTCACGATTTTGTGTTTGCGGCGCCACATCGCGAGGCAGTCATGAGGGATACACAAAACGGTACCTCTAACATTCTCGGGGATCACGACGAAATCGCCCAAATAGCAACGATTCGCGCAATTTTTGAATTTGCCAGGAATAGGCCCGTGACGGTTGATGGAAACCAGCAATGCGCAAAACACATACCTGGCTCTCCAATCCTGCGCCTACCGCTTGGTGCTCGAAGCGATCATGTCGCAGCGCAGCAAACGGACGGTCTGCAAGAGCAAGATGGGAATAATAAAATGATCTCACTCAAGGGGGTTTCCGATAAACTGAACGCTTGGCGCCGATATCGTGCGGCAGTGCGCGAATTGTCCCAGCTGTCTGACCACGATCTCAGCGACATCGGCATTGGCCGCGGGCAAATCGAGAATATCGCGCGCCGCCCGGTCGTGAGCAAGGCGTCCGCCTGATCGCAAAGCGCCTAACTATAGGGTTTAACAACGAAGCGAGAGGCGCGTCATGGGGATTGTCCGCTTTGCGCTCAAGTTTCCGCACACGTTTTTCGTGTTGGCGGCGCTCATCCTGGTGCTCGGCGTGTCGGCGATTCTCTCCATGCCGACCGACATTTTTCCCGAGATCAACATCCCCGTCGTGACGGTGATCTGGCAAGAAACGGGTCTTTCGACTCCGGAGATGGAGCAACGGATCACAACCTACAGCCAATATGCGATCTCTTCGAGCGTCAACGGCATCAGAGACATCGAGGCGCAGACCCTCAACGGCGTCTCCGTTCAAAAGCTTTACTTCCAGCCCGACGTCGACATCGATCTGGCGATCGCCCAGGTCGTTGCCGGCACGAACGCCATCCGCTCGCTCTTGCCGCCCGGCGTCCAGCCTCCGATCATCGTCCGCTACGACGCCTCGAGCGTGCCGGTTCTGCAGATCTCCTTGAGCTCAGACACGCTCAACGGCGCCCAGCTCTACGACTACGGCATCTATCGGATGCGCCAGCAGCTTGCGCCGATTCACGGGGTAACGCTGCCGACTCCGGCCGGAGGAAAATATCGCCAAATCATGGTGGATATCGACCCTCTGAAACTGCAGGCCAAAGGCTTGACCCCGAACGATGTCGTCAACGCCGTCAATGCGCAAGCCTTCACCGTCCCTTCTGGGACCGCGAAGTTGGGGGACACGCAATACACGGTGAGGACCAACGCGCTGCCGTCGACGATCGACGATCTCAACAACATCCCGATCAAGTTTCTCAACGGCGCGACGGTGTTCATCAAGGATGTCGGGCAGGTTCACGACGGCTGGCTGGTCCAGCAGAACGTCGTTCGCACCGAAGGCAAGCAATCGGTTCTGCTCAGCATCGTCAAGAACGGCAACGCCTCGACGCTTGCGGTCGTCAATGCGGTCAAGGAGGCATTGAAGACCGCCCGAGCCGCGGCGCCGAGCGGCATGCAAATCCAGGCGCTGTTCGATCAGTCGGTCTTCGTCAAGGACTCGATCATCGGATTGCTGAGAGAAGGCGCGATCGCCGCAGGCCTGACGGCGCTCATGATCATATTGTTCCTCGGTTCGTGGCGTTCGACCTTCATCGTCATGGTCTCCATACCCCTGTCGATCCTCTCGTCGCTCGTCGTCCTCTATTTCCTCGGCGAGACGATCAATACGATGACGCTCGGCGGCCTGGCGCTGGCGATCGGCATCCTCGTCGACAACTCGACGGTGACGATCGAAAATACGCATCGCTACCTGTCCGAAGAAAAGATGCCGCTGCCTCAAGCGACGCTCCATGGCTCGGCAAACATTGCCGTCCCGACGCTCGTCTCCACACTGGCGATCAGTTGCGTCTTCACCTCTGTCGTGTTCCTCACCGGGCCGGCCAAATTCCTGTTCACGCCGATGGGCCTTGCGGTGGTTTTCGCCATGCTCGCGTCCTACGCATTGTCCAGAACGCTGACGCCGATTTTGATCGGCTATCTCTTGAAGGGCGAGCATCACGGCGAAGCGGATGCTGCGCGCGGCTGGTTCGCGCGCTTCAACGCGGGGTTTAACCGGGGGTTCGAGCATTTTCGCGCCAGCTACGCCGATCTGCTCGCGGGATTGGTGCGGCGCCAATTCATCTTGCCGGCGGTGGCGGGATTGGTTCTGATACTCGGCGGCGTCTTGGTCACCTTCGTAGGCCGCGATTTCTTTCCCGCGATCGACGCCGGCCAGATCCAGCTCCACGTGCGCGCTCCCCCAGGAACGCGGATTGAGAAGACGACGCAAATATTCCAGGCGATCGAGAACAAGATTCGCCAGATCGTCCCGGAAAGCGACCGCGATCTGATCGTCGACAACATCGGCCTGCCGGCGCGCACTTACAATTACGCGTTCATGGATGGGACGGCGATCGGCGTCAACGACGGCGTGATCATGGTTGCGCTCAAAGAGGGCCACGCGCCGACAGCCGATTATGTCAAGAAACTGCGACAGGCGCTTCCGGCCGCCTTTCCGGAGGATATTTTCTATTTCCAGCCGGCCGATATCGCCACGCAGATCCTCAATTTCGGCATTCCCACGCAGATTGATGTACGAACCGTCGGATACGACCGGACGAAGAACCTCGTCGTCGCGAAGGATCTTCGCCGCAGGATGGCTGCGATTCCCGGTCTGATGGACGTCCATCTCCAACAGGAGCTGGACGGGCCCGACTTTCTCGCCAAGATCGATCGGGCGCGAGCAACTCAATTTGGACTCACGGCGAGCGGGATCGCCAACGACATCAATATTTCCCTGAGCTCTTCGGAACAGGTAACGCCGAATTTCTGGACCGATCCCACCAACGGGATACCCTACTTCCTGGCGGTACAAACGCCGCAGTATCTCGCCAACTCTTTGAATGAGATCAAGAACACGCCGATCGGCGCCATCGCGGCCCCCCACACCGGCGCCGTGCCCGGCTTGCTGAGCAACGTCGCGACGTTCATGCGCGACACGACCCCGACGAACTTGAATGAAGCCAACATACAACCCGTGTACGAGATCTTCGCCAACACCCAGGGCCGCGATCTCGGCTCAGTGTCGAGCGACATCAATCACATCGTCGCGGACGAGCAAAAACAGCTGAGGCCCGGCAATACCATTCAAGTGGTCGGCCAGATCGAAAGCATGAACACAGCCTTCCAAAATATGTCGCTCGGGCTCGTGTTCGCGGCGATATTCGTCTACCTCTTGATGGTCGTCAATTACCAGACCTGGGCCGACCCGTTCGTCGTGATCCTGGCGCTGCCTGCGACGCTTTGCGGCGCTCTGACCATGCTGTTCATTACGGGCACGACGCTCAGCGTTCCCTCGCTGATGGGTATGATCATGGCGGTCGGCGTCGCTTCGGCGAACTCGATCCTGCTCGTCACCTATGCGCGCGATGAGCAGCTTGCCGGAAAACCGGCGCTTGAAGCCGCGGTGGAGGCCGGCGTCACCCGAATTCGGCCCGTGCTGATGACGGCGACGGCGATGATCGTCGGCATGCTCCCAATGGCGATCGGCGAGCCGGGCGGAGAGCAGAACGCGGCTTTGGCGCGCGCGGTCGTCGGCGGGCTGCTTTTTGCTACCCCTACCACTTTGTTGCTCGTGCCCTATCTATTTGCGACGCTGCGCAGAGGCGCCGACGGCAAGGTCGCACATGGCGTATTCGCCGAAGGATTGGAATGATGGCCACGCGGAACGACATTCGGCCGATTGAGCTTCTCCGACCTAGCGAACCCGAACCTGTTCGCGAGCCTGAGCGTGAAGTTGAGCACCGCCCGCCGCCCGGCGGCGCGAGCCGCGTCGGACGTTGCTTGCTGGGGCTTGGCGCGTTGCTTGTTTTGTCTGGCGCGGTGGGGTATGGCGGCTGGCGCCACTATCAACTTCATACCGAAGTCATAGCGACGGCGGAACAAACGCGCGACTTCGTGCCGGCGGTTTTGACCGCTCCCGTGCGTGCGAGCCCCGCGACGACGTCGGTCTTTTGGCCCGGCTCGACCCTGGCCTTCAATTCGGCGGACATCTTCGCTCGCGCCAGCGGATACATTACCACACGAAACGTCGACATCGGCAGCCGCGTCAAGAAGGGCGACGTCCTGGTGGAAATCACGGCGCCGGAGATCCAGCATCAAATCGCCCAAGCCCAGGCGACGCTGGCGCAAAATCAGGCGGCGCTGGTCCAGGCGCAGGCGAATAGAGACCTTGCCAACGTCACCTGGGGGCGCGACAAGACGTTGGTCCAGCAAGGCTGGGTGACGCTGCAGCAGGGCGACACCGATCGGTTCAACTCTTGCCGCTGATCAGGCTGCGGTGGGGGTAGCCGAAGCGAACATCAAGGCGCAGCAAGCGCAGATCAAGGTTCTGAGCCAGCAACAGGTCTATCAGACCGTGGTTGCTCCGTTTGACGGCCACATCACCCAGCGCAACGTCGATGTCGGCAGCCTGGTGCAGGCTGACGCCAACACCGGCACCGATATGTTCACCCTGATGAACGACGATGTGCTTCGCATCCAGCTCTATGTGCCGCAGGACCAGGCATTCGGGGTCGCTCCAGGCGTCGAAGCGGTGGTGCGCGTGCCGGAGCTGCCGGGTCGCAAGTTTCCCGGCACGGTGACGCGGATCGCCGATGCGCTGCAGCCCGGCACCCGCACGCTGCTGACCGAGGTCGACGTGCCCAATCCCGACCACGCGCTGCCGGCAGGCGTCTACTGCAACGTCGAGCTGAAAATCCCACGCAAGACGCCGTCGCTGATCGTTCCGGCGGCGGCGATTGTGTTCAATGCCGACGGACTCAGCGTGATGGTGGTTGAGAATGACGTCGCCCGCGTGCGCCGGGTGACCATCGCGCGCGACTTCGGCACGACCGTCGAGCTTAGCGCAGGCGTGAAGGACGGGGACCAGGTCATCCTCAATCCGCCGGTGGACTTGACCGACGGTCACAAGGTTACGGTCCGGCAGGGGCCGCCGGGGCAGATGTCTTGAGTCGCGTCTACTCGCATGGGAAGCGGCGCCGGCCGGAAGGAAATGGCGCCGCAACCTGTTGGAATCCCCGGAAACGCGGATGAAAACGGGGCCTTGCTGCGATGCCTTGCCGGCTGATACCAACGGCTTTTTGGGCTAACTCATTGGGGATTCCCTTTGGCGTGGTTTTCTGACTCTTTTGGCGTGGGAGATTTGCGCCATGCCAGCAGCGGTGAGATTACGAGAGGACTATTCGGCCGAGGAACTTCGGAGGCTCGCCCGCCGGTCGAAGGACGTCAACCAGAGCCGGCGGCTTCTGTCGCTGGCTGCGGTCCGGGACGGCATGGACCGAGGGGCGGCTGCGAGGATCGGAGGTATGGACCGCCGGACGCTTCGTGACTGGGTTCACCGCTTCAACGCCTCGGGTCCGGACGGGCTTCTCGACAACTGGACCGAAGGTCCGAAGCCTCGTCTGTCGTCCGATCAGATGGCCGAGGTCGCCCGAATCGTCGAGGCTGGCCCAGACCGCGAGAAAGATGGCGTCGTGCGCTGGCGTCGGCACGACCTCAAGCGCGTCATCGCCGAGAGGTTCGGCGTCGACTTCCACGAGCGCTACGTCGGAAAGCTCCTCGAGAAGCTTGGCTTCTCGCATATCAGCGCCAGGCCCCGTCATCCGGGTCAGGACGAGCGGATCGTCGAGGCGTTTAAAAACGTATGGCCCGCCCCGTTCGCAATGGGTTTTGTCGAGATTGGCGGCCGATCCAGTCTGCTTCAACGTATCCGGCCTCGAGGAGCTTCCTCCGGCCATGATGGAGATACGCGCGCTCCGGTCCTCATAAAACTCCCGGCGTCAGCTCGCCGTTTTTTAAGCCAGGCTTCCGGAGCGCCGTTCGACTGTCAGGCCATCCCGTCGTCACCCTCTCGCAAACCCCTGTTGACCGATGGACGCTTTGAACGCGATCGGCCAATTCTATGCCGCCGCAGGCATTCCCATGACGGCGAACCGTTCTCCGCGCCGCAGCGCCGCCCGGGCGATTCTCGACAGCTTGTTGGCGAAGGCGACGATCGCAACGTTGCGATGGGCGCGGCCTGAAAGGCCTTTGGCTCATCGGCCCAGCGGCGTGTCGCGCTCAGCCACATAGGCAGCGCGGCGCGTGCACCGTGGATCAGCTGTCGGCGCAGGTAGCTGTTGCCTCGTTTGCTGATGCCAAGCAGCTTCGGCTTGCCGCCGGTGGTGAACTGACGGGGAACCAGGCCGAGCCACGCGGCGAGATCGCGCCCGCGCTCGAAGCTTTCCGCCCGACCGACGGCGGCGACAAGGGCGGATGCGACGATCGCGCCGACGCCTGGGATTGTCGTCAGCCGTCGAGCCTCTTCGTTCTCCTTCACCCAGCGGACCAACTCGGCGTCGAAGGCAGAAAGGCGAGCGTCGGCGACGAGCAGAGCGATTCGTGGGCTCAGGTCGGCTGCGCCTTGCTCGTCCATCAGTACGCTCAGAAACTGCTCGAGCTTTCGCTTGCCCCGCGGAGCAACGAATCCGCGCTCCAGCAGGATGGCGCGCAACTGATTGATCAGAGCCGTCCGCTCCCCGACCAGTCGATCTCGCGATCAATGCAGCGTCTGCATGTCGAGCTGGTCCTGGCCCTTCAGTTCGACGAACCGCATCGTCGGCCGCGTCGCCGCTTCCGCGATCCCCTCGGCCTCCCGATCGTCGTTCTTCCGCGCCTTGACATGGGGCCGGACATATTCGGGCGACATCAGACGCACGTCATGGCCGTGGGCGGCGAACACGCGGCCAAGATGGTGGGCGCCGCAGCAGGCTTCCATGCCAACAACGCACGGAGGAAGCTTCTCCGACAGAGCAACCAGCGTCTCCCGTCTCACCTTACGCCGCATAACGACCGCGCCGGACGTATCCAGCCCAACCACGCTGCAGACGTTCTTGCCGAGGTCGACGCCAAGCACAGAGATATCCATCCCTTCCTCCTCCTGAACCGCCGGCGACCCTACGACGCCGGAAGGAGGGGCGGGCCATTCCATAAGACTTCTCGTCGCGAGCGAGCAGGACCGTCCGGACGTAAGACGCCATCGCGTACGCTGGCGAAACTATCAAGGCCTGATCGATCCCGGGCGCCTGGTTTTTATCGATGAGACCTGGACGATCCTTCGACAGGCTCAGGACCAACATGACCCGCCTCCGCGGCTGGGCGCCGAAAGGACAGCGGTTGATCGACAAGGTCCCTCACGGACACTGGAAGACCGCGACGTTCCTCGCCGCCCTGCGCAGCGATCGCATCGAGGCGCCCTGCCTGTTCGACGGACCCATCAATGGCGAGCGCTTTCTCGCCGACGTCGAGCCATTCCTGGTTCCAACCCTCAAGCCGGGCGATGTCGTCATCCTCGACAACCTCGGTTCTCACAAGGGAAAGGCGGTGTGGCAGGCGACCCGCTCCGTCGGAGCGCGGTTGGTCTTCCTGCCGAAATACTCCCCCGACCTCAATCCGATCGAGCAGGTCTTCGCCAAGTTCAAAACCCTGCTGCGAAAGGTGGGAGCGCGAACATACGAAGCCGTCTCCCAAGCCTGTGCTCAGATCCTCACGCAATACCCGCCCGAAGAATGCGCCGCATATATCAGGAACGCCGGATATGCGTAAATCCAAAAAGCAAAAGGCTCTAGAGCTTCGCGCGGCGACAAGCCCTCGGTACGCCGCGGCCCATGACCTCCTCGCGCCTGTCTATGGCTGGTTCACCGAGGGATTCGACACGCCCGACCTGAAAGATGCGAAGGCGTTGCTCGACGAGCTGGCGTGGCCAAGGGGCCAGGCGGGAGTTTCCAGAGGTCCGCTTCGGTGAAGATCCTATGAGGGCGATCGGCGGCCGAGGTAGGTATCCTTGGTCTGTTGGACGACCTCAAGGAGAAGCAGATGTCTCAGTTCTCGGGTTCCCCGCAGGCAGCTCTCGACTACAACTCCACCATCATTGGCGCGCTGGAATTGAGCGAGAAGAAATGGATTTTGGCTGTTCAACTGCCTGGGGCACGCCGGCATTCGAGGCATGTGCTGGACGCTTGTGGCGATAGGTTGGTTTCTTTTGTCGAGCGTCTAAAGGCCAGGTGCGCAGCGGCGGGTCGCAAGATCGGCCGGATCATACTGACCCATGAAGCTGGGCGCGACGGCTTTTGGCTGGCGCGCTTCCTTTGCCCGACGTTGCATCGAGGTCCATGTGATCCAGCCATCGAGCCTGCCTTTGGATCGGCGGGCGCGACGGGCAAAGACGGATGTCATCGATGTTGAGGACACCAGTCAATTCGATGGTTAGCCTGTCCAATCAATAGGTTAAGCGATTAGTTGTAAGAGGTAAGAGGTCCCAGTTCCGTGAAAAATAACACTCGAAGCCGAGATTGCGCAGTTCATGCACAATCCATGGCGTCATGGCGCCGGTTTCGATCCCTACCCGAGCATTGTCGCCCGCGTATCTGGGCAAGGCGACGCTGATCTGTTCTGGAACCGAGGGGCACTGACCTCGCCATATTCTCCGGCCGTCCTTGTCAACGACGCAAATCGCCGTCATCTTTTGCGAAACGTCCGAAGGTGCGATTAAACCGGGCGTCATCGCCCAGATCGCGGCACTGTCGGTGGATTACGCGCGGACCGCGATTATCCGATGTTCATATACGTCGAGACATGACAATGCCCCTCGACCTGTTGTTCCAGTCCAAGCGAAACAAGGCGCCGCACACTTTCTTTCGGTGGCAGGTCTTCTGACTATGTTTGAATCTGGACCCGAGCAACCGGGCGATGCCGGCGGCACCAGAACGGACGGCTGGTCCACCGCCGCTCCAGCGCGTAGTAGGCGCGTAGCGTGTGCCAATACGACCCGAACTCCTGGTCCAACAAACGCCAATACCGCCTTACGCCGACCGTTTCGCCGCGACACAGCCAGTCAACTATCGCGTAGGATGCGAATACTCCCGATCGCAGCGCTTTGACGATACCTTGACCGCAAACCGGATCGAAGCAGGACGCGGCGTCTCCGACGGCGAGAATTGGCTCCTCGCCCCACTTGGGAAGGCGGCGCGAGTTCGCCGGGACGAAGCGCTGGAGAGCGAGAGGGCGAGCGTGCTTTGCAAAGAGCCGCACGTGTTGCGTTCTGCTCAGCAACTCGATGAAACCATCGGTCCCGTGCAAGCCCAGAGAGCGCACCTCGCTGGCGTCGGTCATACAAGCGATCACGCGCCGGCGGCCAGGGATTGCCGCAGTGTACCACCACCCGTCTGAAAACGTTTCAATGAGGAGTCCGTCGCCTTCGTCGCGCAATGTCTCCAGATGCATGAAGCAGCCAACCAGCTGGTCCAGATTCGCCGGGCGAATACCTTGGGATCGCGTGAGCGCGGTTGAGCGGCCCGTGGCGTCGACGACGAAGCGCGCAGAATAAGTCTTGCCGACGTCAAGGCTCACTTGCCATTCGCCGTCGGCATTTGTCAGGTCGATGACTCGCGCCGGGACTCGGTGAGCAGCGCAGCCCCCGGCCGCGGCCGCGAGCGTCACATCAAATCGGCTCCGATCCAGCCGCCAACCCACCTGTTCAGTTTGAAATAGGAATTCGTTGCTGGACAGACGCCCGTCACCCCAGGCGCTGAGCGTGCGATAAGAAGGGCAATGTCCATCGGCGACGAATGTCTCCCATAAGCCAAGCCTCTGAAGTAACGGACGAATCGCGGGCGGTACGCTCTCCCCGATCCGAGGGGTCTTTGGAGGCGCCGCGTCGATTAGGCAGACCTTCAGTTCAGGGGCGATTCTCGCAAGCATGATTGCAGTCGCGCAGCCGGCAGGCCCCGCACCCGCAATCACGACGTCGAAATTCGCCAAAGGCTAGTCGATCCTTACCGCGTAGAATGAGCAAACGACGCCTGCCGGCGAGACCGTTCCTGGTTGACCTCCTGAATGGGGAATAGTTCGGATTACCGAGCCGACGATCGCCGACCGTTGATTGACGCCATTCGGCCAACGCGGGACAAGGTATCCTTCATACTCGTAAATCCATTGCTCGCCGCCAACTATTCCTGTGCCCTGAAAGCGAACGTACATTGGGTTGCCGTAGGCGCGCGCGCCATCTAGCGCGAGCGACCATCCCGGCCCGCCAATCGACCCTGCGAGGACTTGCATCGGCGCGTCCTCAATGACGATGGTCCCGCGCCCGAATTCGAGTTTATCAAAGTCGGTATTGACGTCCAGGTCGTTAAGGAAGCTGCGGTAGGTCCAACTGCCGACAAAAGGATTTTCGGTCATATCACCACTCCAATGGCGCGGTTGCGTCAGGAATTGAACTTCTCGACAGATACGTAAATATAGGGTGGCGGCCCATTCGCGGCGGCGCCTATGACGCTCTGTTGTAGGAGCGGGTTACGGATAATGAAGTTCAGCCGCGACCACTCGGTGACCATTTTAAGGTCGCCCTGATTGGTCTGCTGGACACCGCGCGTCCAATTCGTCCACCGGACGTCTTGATTCCCATCCCTGACGGATAGCAACTCGCCGTACTGCAGCGGCCGGTGAGCTGGCCACCACATAGTCTCCGCCACTCTCCGATTGCGTTCGAGCGCCTTATCGTGGAGGCTCTTCGGTTCAATGAGATTCCACTCGGCGTAGGTCACGTCGGTCGGATTCGTCGTGCATTCGTTGAAATCTGCCTGCCAGGGGACGCCTGAGTATTTCGTGATGTCGCCCGGCTGAAGGCCGTGCGAGAAACTGCTGTCCTGGCTCAAGGGATTCTGGACATTGAAGCTATAGTCTCGGTCGATATCCTGTGTCTGGTTGACCTGCGCCGCGGTCTCTAGGAAATCACTGACCGAACGATCAGCCTTGAAACGGTATGGCTCCCAATAAATCGACGGATTGCGCATGATCCAGCTGGCTTCGCCGCCAGGACAAAACGCGCCGCCGAGCACGTTGCTGAGCGCGCCTCGGTCGAGTTCCCGCCCCATCGTCGGCGGCGCTGTCGGATAGGGAAGGAAGGGCGTGTAAGGGGGGCTCTTCAGCCAGCCTTCCTCAATCTCGTTGAGGAAGCATCCATCCGCCCACTGCTTCAGGATGAAAAGCTGATAGTCGGTCAGGCGCAGGAATTTCGACGCCGCCACGTTGCTCAGCGGATTGTCGCCAGCCAGGAACGGCATCAACGGCAGGTTGTGCAGCCGGCTGCTGATTCGGTCCTCGACTTTGAATTCGTTCTCCTCGCCAGGCAACCGCAGAAGCCCGAACAAAAACTCGCGCAAAGGACCATAAGGGTCGGCTGCTTCCTTCTCTTTCGACGGATGAACAGTCTTGGCGGACAGGCGACCAAGGCTTGCAAACTCAACCTCGGGCGCGTCAGGCCCGATGAGATCGCGCCCCGCCTTGCTGCCAGGCACGATCGACAACTTGCCAGGATCGAACAGCCCTCGATTCTCCTGGTCGTGCGGAAAATTCGACTGCGCCAGCACGTCGCATAAAAAACGGAACTGGTCGGGCCGGTACAGAACGGGCCATATGTCGCGGTAGAACCACGGCTTGTACGCCGTGTTCCAGGCGAGCCTGCTGTCTCGCCATTGGTGGATTTCTTCGTCGTTGCGGAAATCTATGCGTTTGGGGTCGGCGAAGCTGCCCAACGCTCCATAGAGGCCTGTGTCGTACGCGAATTCGCGCACAAACAGGTCGTAAAGCACATCGTCCATGGTGACCATGTCCAGGACTTCAGGTGCGTAGCGAGGATAGCCCACGATCACCCAGGCGGGGTATTCGACATCGACATAACGCTGCCTCTGGACGTTCTCGGCGAACATCACGAGCCGCGCCATGACCGGCCCGTCGGAGACGTCGTCGTACCAGCCGTCGTTATTGGCGTAACTAGCGATATGAGGCTCGCCAGGGCCGGTCCTCTCGCTGCCGGAGCGCCCGTGCCCTCCGAGCACGAGGAGACGTCGCGCATCGTCCGTCATCATTTCGCCAAGCGTGTCGATTGTGGCGGGCGAAAGCGTTTCCGGCGGAAAAGTTGTCGCGTAGCCGCCATCTCCGGAGCGATCGAAGGAGGCTCGCCGTTTCGTCGTTCCGTTTACGACACGGGGCCCAGGATCGATGATGAGGCGATCGCGGTCTGCGCCCGTCAATTGCGCGTTGCGACGAGGATGCGAGGCCGAGTAGCCGTGCTCGCCTTGCGTTTCCTTGAATTCGAACCAGCAGGCTTTCTTATTGGCGACATAGACTTGCCACTGAATATCGACGAGCGTGCCGGCGTTGCCGCCACCCTCGACCCGGTCGCCCACCTTGAGCGGCCGGCCTTGTGGCGACTCCTCGTCATAGACGAAAACTTGAAAGCGCGCGGCTTGCCGCTTGATGCGGCCTTGGCTGTCCTTGAATTGCGTTACCAGGACCGGCTTGACCCCGTCAGCCTCATGGACCGGATTGCCGTGGCCGTCGCAGGCCAGCGGCAGCCCCGCCGGCGCTTCTGGCGCGATATAAAACTCAGTATCGCTGTTGCCGAGGCGCGCGATCCCGATCCCTGGATGTATCTTGTAAGTGACCACCTCTGCCCCCCTTTTAGTCGAGAAAGTTGAGCGACACGCCCTCAAGCTTGAGGAGATCTCGCTCCTCACGGTAGTCAACTCCAACGATGACGAGGGTGATCTGCAATTCGTCGCCGCTCGCGAGGAGACCTCGGGCGGCTTCCGTCACGTCAAGGCGGTAATTCCTCGGAGTGTTGTGGCTGCGCGGACGCAGGTCGTGGGCCCGGGCGCGAGGCGGCGGCAAGTCGCAATGGCCCGGCCCGCCATAACAGGCGCCGTGGCCGAAAATTGCGAGATAGCCGGCATAGTGCGGATTGTTTCGCAACGGCGTCGTGGCGTCGGCGCCAGGCTGGTTGAGAAAGGCCCGGACGAAGCACGAGCGCGGAAGCTGCGGCACCCAGTGCAGCCGGATCTCCGCCTTGCGAAAGTTCTTGATCTTCGCGTCGACGCTGATCGGCTTCGACACGAAGCGCGCGATCGGCGCCTCCATCCCGACTGGCATGAAGAAGGCGCTGCGAACGTACTCATAGCCGAACCGCGAAATATCGAGCATGTCGCGGACGGTGTAGCTCCAGGGCGAGAGCACGGCGTCCAGATCGGCCGGCAACCCGGTCGGATTGCGGGTCTGCCACTCCCACCAGATGCGGTCGATATTCACGTGGATCGGCCAGAAGATCGGGTCGTAGGATGCCGTCAGGTTGCTGAACATGTCTCCGAATGGCGGCTGCGTGTAGAGGTCCGCTCGACTGTGGAACGCGCGTCCGGCGATTATGGTGGTCAGATTGCGATGCTCGGCAGCAAATGCCAGGGCGCCGGCCGGGGCCGCGGCTGCCTCGCTAGTCTCCCCGCAAGCATAGGACTTAAGCACGTCCCCATTCTTATCGACGTCGGGGTTCATGCCCCCCGTCCATATGTGCATGGTGTTATGCGGGTTCTGATCAAGGAACCCGAACGCAGCGTCGTAGACATTGCCGCCGCCGAAGTCGCGGAAGTTGTTCAGGCTTAGGATCTGGGCCATGTCCTGGCCGGTTGGGTAATGGTAATGAATCCTCTGATTGATGGTCTGTCCGCCATATTCAGCAGGGTAGCGCAGCGGGTACCACAGGGCGTTTGACGCAAGCAGGGCGTCGATGAGGCGCCGGCGGTTGGGATTGCTGAGATCCGGCGCGATGTCGGTGTAGCCGAGGTCTTTGATCAGCCAACAGAAGAACGCATGCTGCGAAACGAACAGCATGCGCTCTTTCGCTATCTTGCGGAGTCCGTCCGCCGCTTTGCGGCTCGGCTTGGGGTTGAGAGTGCGGATCAGCACATCGGCCTGTTCTTCGGAGAGGAACGCCTTTAGCGCCTCGGGAATGATCCAACCCGTGACCGGGTCCTCCGGGCGGTATTGCGGCATCGTCCAATCCCAATAAGGGACCATGATGTCCGGCGCGAAATCCTGCAGGTTTTGCTCGAACTCATAAAGGTAGGCGCGATGCCAGGGCAAGAATCGTTCCCAGCCGTGCTGACAATGATTCTGGTGGATGAGCGCCTGATTGTTATAATTGCGGCGGTCCTCGATTTTGTCGTTGATGTCGTAGATGCGGCGGAAGGCGGCGCGGAGTTCGTCCTTTTGCGCCTCCGAAAGACAATCGAGGTTCGCGCGCTGACGCGGCTCGCCGTCACGGTAAGCGTACCGTTTGGCGCCGGGCGAAAACGTCTCAAATTCGGCGACGTCTCCGACGCGAATATGCGTAATCTCGCCAGGCTGGCCGTCGAGCGCTGCAACGGGGATCGAATTCAGACGGTCGTCGGCTGGACATCCATCGTCGATCCAATCGGCGATGAACAGAATATCGGGGTCGGCAACGCGTTTCCCTCCCCACAGAAGCGGCGGGAACCGGCTGCCGTCGAAAGGCGCCTGTCCGCGCAATCCTTTGATGAGGCCCGAACCCGCGCTTCGGCTTTCGGCATGGCAGCAGCTAGATGACGTCGGCTGCGGCGCAATCATCCGGACGTCATGAATTCGCGTATCCAGGAATTCCGCGATATCCCGCTCCCAGAAGCGGCCGACTCCGCCATAGTCCGCTTTGCTGCCGACCGCTGCTGCGTTGAGGATCGCTCTGACCCGGGCAAAACGCGTCTCTTCCTCGCCCGTTGAAATTGCCGGTTCGGTTTGGGCCATGTTCGGTCATCTCCCCGTCATATCGTCCTGCCTGATTCTATCCGCTCACGCGTAAATCAGAGTGCCGATCGGTTCGCCCTCGAGCGCCCGAGTGAGATTGCCGGGCGCCAGACCATTCACGATCCGCACGCTGGTCGCGAGCCTCGCGCGCGTCTCCAGCAGCGATGCGCTTTTCTGAACAATCTCCGCGATTGACCTCCAAGGAGACTGCAGCCGCTCCGCGCCGTCTGGCGCGGAGCGGCCTCTCAATCTTGGCGCGGCGCCCTAATGAGACGGCGCCCAATCGGCTTTCTGGGTCAGGAGCCAGGAAAAGTCGCCGGAGAGCTGGCCCGACTTCTGGCCCTGCTGGGTCTTGGGATCGTAACTCGTCCATATTCCGGCCGAGGAGTGGCAACCCATGCAGCTCTCGGTGGCGAAGATTTGGGTCGAGACGCCTGGCTTGACCGGGTTATTGTACGAATTGAGAGAGGAGTTCCAGGAAACAGGGTCCGGAGTGTAAGCAGGAAGCGCTGTCCCTGGGACCAACGTGGCGTAGGGCGCCGGGCACGTCACCACGGCTTCTTCCTGTTGGCAAGCCGGCTGATTGCCGCTCTGGAAGTAGGTTTCCATGGTGATGTTGGTCAGAAAGACCGGTGTCGGTTGGCCGCCCGGCTTGTTGGCGACCGCTTGCGCGAGCCCGCTGTCCCAGGCAGCAGGCGTGGACTTAGGATCAGTCGGCCACTGCGTGTCGATCAGTTGGTAATATTGCCAGGCAGACTTGCTCCCCCCGAGGGCCGCCGCGACCTCGGCGTTGAGATGCGCCTTGTCCGCAGGGATAGGAATTGCGCGGGACACCTGGACGGGTATCCGCGGATAGAACTCCACTTGCGCGCGCCTTCGGTTGGACGTTGGTCGTGCAAATCGGACAGTTTGGGTCGTAGAACGAGGGATGCAGGTCGGGATGGGCGACCGGATCTACGTCGAGATTGTCCACCTGCTCGAAGGTCGCCCATATCCACTGCGGCGATGTTTCGGTCTTGTGGCCGATATGCATGCCGACAAGGCCGACCGTGACCTTCCTTTGCAACGGCTTGCCATCCGGACCCTGATCCATGATCTGGGCCTCCTCCGCGAAGAACCGACTGGGATCGTCCTTGCCGGGTTCCAGCACCTTCCAGGCGAGCTTCAGTTCGAATGAGCCGCTTCCGTCCTGGTTCGGGTGGCCGGTCGGCATGTCGACCTTGCCGCCGCCCTTGGTGAAATCGACCTGGCCATTGATGTTGTAGAGTTTGTGATCGCAGAGATAGGTGACTTCGTTCGGATCGATCATGATTTCATAAAAAACGAAATTGCCGTTCTGATCGATGAGAGGTCCCGTGAAGGCCTGCTTGATGTCGCTGCCCAGATTGGCGGCATTGAGTTCGCCGACCGCCGACATCACGCCAAGAAAGCGCTCGGCGCGTTGGTTGGCGACCGCGTTAGCCGCATTGGTTTCCGGGCGAAACGCCGGCAGTCCGCGGCTGACCGGAAGCGCCAAATTCCGAGTGAGGACCAAGGCGCGCATCGCGGCCGGCCGGCCGCAAACCGAAGGCGTTCCCCCTCCGACCTGGAAAATGGTGCTGCTGTTGTGCCACAGCGTCCACCGCGGCGGACCGAAACTCGTATCTTCAAGCCGAGGCGCCGGCTGGCCTTGATCGTTTGTCGGCCAATTGAGCGCGAGGAACATTTGCCAGGCGTTGAGGTCGAACTCGCGCTGGACAAGGCTGAACTGTTTTTTCGTCTCGAGGCTGTCCTTCAGCACGATATCGACATCGCCTGGCAACTGGGACGTCACGTCCGGCGCGAAATTCGGGAAGGCAGAAAGATAGGCGGGCGTCGGAGGGTCAGCGGCAATTGCCGCGGCTCCCACCAAAGCTACGCCTGCGCTGAACGCTGTTGCTATGACCGTGCGGCGTCTGGCCAATAAAACTGTAAAAGCAGTCAGCATAGTGTCCTCCCTTTTCGATAATCCAGATTTATTTATCGAAAGGCTTTTCAATTCACGCTAACCTTCCCTGAGCTTTAGGCGCCCCCAGACCAGCGTGTCTACTCATCCTGATTGTGCCGACGGTCGTCAGCTCTGAACAGCTTTTACTTGCGATTATTATCTTTTCCGGCCCGATTTGACAGGGGTCGCCGGACGGCCGACCCTCAACAAATATGGGGAGGCGGAGCGTCGAACTAGGCGGCGCTCAACAAGCTTAATAAGTCGTTAGCCACTCAAGCCGTTGTTTCGCCGTTTCAAGTAAGGTCAACGAGAGCAGCGCCCCGACCAAACCCACCGCTCCGAACAGCGCGAATACGACCGCCAACGTACTCTTGGACAGAATGGCGCCGACGATGACGTGGGCCATCGCCGATGCAACGCGCGCGCACGCACTGCCGGCCCCGGTGCCCAGAGTTCGGCTGGAGGTCGGAAAAATCTCCGGGTATAGGCAGAGCACCGCCGAGCAGCCGGAAACGAACACATAGCTGAGGGATCCAAGCATCAACCACTCGAGTGCGGAGCTGTCCCCGATCGCCCCCAGCAGCAGAAGCGGCGCCGGGCCCAGGGCGAAAGCCACGGAAAACCAACTCCTCCGCCCGACCCGATCGATGAATAGCCCGCAAACAATCGCCCCTACAACTCCTGCCGCACTCGTTGCAAGACCGTAGCGCAAAGACGCCAACATCCAGATGAAAGATGCTGCGATAAATCGAAGGCAACCACCCGGTCAAACCGTAGTTGATGAAGTTAACAACAGAACCAGACCTCCCGTGATCCAGGCGCGATTGAAGAATCCGGTCCCGGGAAGCTTGGCTGGGGTTCGGAGTTCCAATATACGCTCCCGTCGAGCCGGGGATGGCGCCTGTCGCTCGATCGCGGCGACGAAGCGCTCGGCCTCCTCGAATCTATTCATCCGCATCAGGAAGCGCGGAGATTCCGGAAGTTGCCTTCGCAATGGGGAAAACCAGCAGAGCCGGGATCGCGCCGATGACAAACATCCAGCGCCAACCGAATTCCGGCACGACCCAGGCGCCGAGCAGTCCCGCCGCCAGGATTCCAAGCGGCGCGCTGACCTCGAAGAGAGCGACGTATCCACGCATCCCGGCCGGTAGCCTGCCGCGTCCGATGCGGATCAGCCGCTCGGCGATCGCTTGCTCCGCCCCGTAGAGGCCTTCCAGGAAAATGCAGGCGGTTTCGTCAACCTTGTCGGCAATCACGGCCCCCACGGATCGTTCGACCTCGAGGGCCGTTAGGATCAATTCCTTCGGCGCTTCGAGCAATTCCTCCGCGAGCGAGATCAATTGGTCCGTAGGAAGCCCGCAATGACCCTCGTCCATCGCCTCCGTCAATGCGTAGGATATTCCGGCGCATAGTCGAATCATGGCGGTCTTTTCGATGCCGAGCTTATTGCGATCGCGTCGGCGCTCTTGAATCCAATCCCTCGGATGTCTCGGCGAGCCGATAGAGGTTCTCGGTCATGACCTGAACGGCGTCCGCGCCTTAGGTCTTGAAGATGCGAACCGCCCGGGTGATTCCGATCCCATTACTGTGACGGAAGACCATGATCTCCCGAACGATCTTCTGCTCGGCCCAAGTGTCCGTGATCCGTTTGGCTCGAACCACGCCGATGCCCGTCACCTCGCCAAGCTGCCGTTTCCGAAGCGCGTCTGGACGACAGGAATGGGTCCGTTAGCGGACCGCACCTGACTCCGACATGCGGCAGTTTCCTGGCTCTGGTACATGGACCGATTACCTCGCTGGCAGGACGAGCGCGCGAGCGCGCAGAAAGGACTGGCGTTCTCTTCGAAAGGGAGCATGAGTGTGTGGGCGTCGCGCGGCGGGAGCCGCGCGCAGTGACCCTCGCCCCGTCGATCGCATCGATCCGGGGCTCGTCCTGGTGAGGGGCCGGATTGGCCGTGCTCCCAGAGACGAAGGGTCAGACCATGTCCATCCAACTCACCGACACGCAGCGCGAAGATCGCTGCATCGAAGCTCCGCCGAGTTCTGAAGGGCGCCGCAGCCCAGAAGATCGCGACGAAGCTGGTCGTCGCGGGATTGGCTAAGGACCAGAGCAAAGCGGGGCGCCCACGTTTGGCGGCGCGACGATGCGACCGGGCTCGCTTGCGCGCTGAAGGTTACTCCTGCCGGGCTGATGGCGATCGCGATCGAAGACGCAGAAGCCGCCGAGCCCGCCGTCCAGATCTCACCGCCTGCTACCGGCGAGGTCCCGACGAACATCGTGGATCACGAAGCGGCGGCGGGGAACGTTGCGGTGTTAACCGTGATCGCCATGCCGCGCGAAGGCTCGAAACTCGCTGCGGTCGTGGACCTGCTCCGACGCGAGGACGGCGCTACGATCGACCAGCTGGCGGACGCGATGGGTTGGCTTCCCCATACCACCCGCGCCGCGCTGACAGGTCTGCGCAAGCGCGGGTTCGAGATCGATCGGCGCAAGGCGAAGGAAGAGCGCGCGGGCGCGTATGTCATCGTCGATGACCCGGCGGCAGCGGAAAGGTGAGGGGACAATGCGCAAGACATTGCCTTCGGGTCCGATCGAGACTGCGCAGCGCCCTCTCCTAAGCAGATTCCGTTTGGCTAACCAACGGATAGGTTTTTTGCGGTTGGCTGCCTGCGCCGATTCGCAAGGTGTATGACATGGCGGGAAAGTCTCCGGTTACGGCGAGCGATGAGCAACGCGCCGGCCTCTTGGCTCTTGCCGGTTCACGCGATCGCGGCGAGGCGGACCGCGCCCGCGCCGTGCTTTTGACGCTGGCTGGTTGGACCAGCCCCAAGATCGCGGCGGCGTTTGGCGTGCGCGAAGATACGGTTCGGCTGTGGCGCAGCGACTTCGCCGCCGGCGGGATCGCAGCGCTGAAGGCCAGCATCGCGCCGGGCCCGCCTCCGGTGAAGAGTGAAGCCGCCATGCGCGTTGCCACCCCCTTGCTGGAAGAACCTGTGGCCGACCGGCGCAACTGGACAATCCCCCGCCTTCGCGCCGAGATCGAAGCGCGCGAGGGCGTGCGCATCAGCCGTTCGCAACTGTCCAAGGCGTTGCGAAAAAAAAGTTCCGCTGGCGGCGGCCCCGGCACACGCTGAAGGGCCGTCAGAGGGAAAGCGAAGTGGAACGGGTGGGCCTGCGCCTGCAACTGCGCAAACAGCAGGCCGAAGCCGGCGACATCGTTCTTCTCTACGGCGATGAGAGCGAGGCGCTGACCCATCCTTATCTCGCCCGCGCCTGGGCGAAGTCGGGAGCGGACTTGCGTGTGCCGGCGCCGGGGCAGGCCAAGAAGGTCGCGATACTGGGGTCGCTCGATCCCCTCACGCGCCAACTCATCGTCCATACCAGCCCGACCAAGCGCAGCAGCGATTTCATCGCTCATCTGGAGCAACTCGACCGTCTCTTTGGGCCGCAGCCCGGGCGGCAGGCCAAGCCGGTCGTGCTGGTCGAGGACAATGGTCCGATCCACACCAGCAAACGCTCGCTCGCCGCCCTCACCGCCCGCGCACACTGGCTCACCGTCGAATGGCTGCCGAAATACGCCCCCGAACTCAACGACATCGAGCCGGTCTGGCGCGATCTCAAAGCCCATCACCTCGCCCACCAGACCTTCACCGACGCCGCCGCGCTCGACCAGGCCATCCATCACGCCGTCATTGATCTCAACCGCGAGCGCATCCCCAATCCGTTGGCCATGCCACGAATCTCTGCTTAGAGGCGGCCGTGGGGTCCGTCTGGGCCGAGGCTCCTCTAACCGCCGTCGGTTTCGAAGCGGAACTGGCCGAACTGGAGCAGCTCTCTCTCGACGACCTGCGTCTTCGCTGGCGCAACCATTGGGGCCGGCTCGCGCCGGCCCGTCTCTCCCGAGGCCTCTTCCTTCGCGTTATGGCCTATCGCCTTCAGGCTGAGGCGTTCGGCGATCTGGATCGGAAGACCATTCGGATGCTGGAACGACTGGCTGACGATGCGGCGGATAGATCAGCTTCCAAAGGGTCATCGACGCCCGACTCGGACGCCGGCTTGAAGTCCGAGGTTTCATTGGTGCGAGCGGCCAGCGATCCGCTGGTCCTGAAGCCCGGGGCGTTATTGATCCGAGAGTGGCAGGACCGGATTGAGCGCGTGATGGTGGTCAAGGGCGGTTTCGCTTGGAACGGCGCTACCTATACGAGCCTGTCCGCCGCCGCTTTCGCCATCACGGGCACGAAGTGGAACGGCCGCAGATTCTTCGGCGTGCGGCGTCGAGATCGCATCGGGGTGAGCCAGCGAGAAGATAATTTGAAACGGAGCAACGGCAGCGAAAGGTCGAGCCCTCTGGCGCGCGGCAGGGTAGACAACCGACCTCTCGCGGCGCGTGGTTCGTCGCCGGCGTCCGCAAGCGCGACAACGGACGCCGACGAGAGGGTCCAACGAAGCCGGCTGCCGTGAAGCCTCGGCGTTGCGCGATCTACACGCGCGTCTCGACTGACAACGGGCTCGAACAGGAGTTCAACTCCCTTCACGCTCAACGGGAGGCCGCACAGGCCTACATCAAGAGCCAGGCCCATGAGGGCTGGAAACTGATCCGCGATCCTTATGACGACGGCGGCTTCTCCGGCGGCAGCCTGGAACGCCCCGGCCTGCAGAAATTGCTCGCAGACATCCGGGAGCGCCGGATCGACATCGTCGTCGTCTACAAGGTCGATCGATTGACCCGCCCGCTCACCGACTTCGCCAAGCTCGTGGAGCTGTTTGACGGCCATGGCGTCGCCTTCGTTTCAGTGACCCAATCGTTCAACACGACCAGCGGCATGGGACGGCTGACACTCTGCCGTTCGACGGCGAAGAACCCGCGAGCGACACGAATTTTCGCTTCCGGCCGGTCTGTTTTTTGTAGAAGCTGCTTAAGCGGTTCGCGCGGGCAACAAGCACTGCTTCAACTGCCTCTCTTTTGTCCTCGGAAATCGGACGCGGCGCTGCCCACTGAACGACCTCCTCACAGAGGTCCTGGTGCGTTCTATCAAGAAAGGACGTGACGTCGGTGTCGAAGAGAAAGGCCGCGTTCGAGGAGATCTCTTTTAACTTGACACAGTCAAACTGGGTGAGGCGGCCTCCTCCATACCGACCCACTATCTCGCGAAGCTCCTCATATACCACACGCCGTTTGTCGAACAAATCCAGGCGAAGCTTTTCTCGGGCCGTCTGCGATTGTTTCTCGGCAGTCCGCCATTGTTTCCGTGCAAAATAGCCCGTCACGCCCACTGCGCTGATCGCCGCGACTATCGTTGCAATTGGCCCCGCGAAGTCCTTGAAGATCGAGTAGAGCACGGGTCCCCTCCAGCAGGACCTTCTCGCGCACCTGGCGGAAACCTCAAGTGACCTGACGCTCTCTGAGGACGACCTGAGGGCCGGCTGCGGGGCGTGCTGAGGTCCCTTCACCGCAGAAAGCGGGGAGAGGGTTGGCTTCGAGTTCAAGCCCAGATGGGTCCCGGAATATTTTGGAGAAAAATCTGCCACCCTTTGACCGGCGCGGCGCGGAACTACCCCCGGTGGGGAGCCGGTCGAGCCATAGGAGGGTGAGCGCCGGGAGAGCCCAGCGTGGCCACGCGAGCCACCTCGACACCACCGAGCACCACATCGCATGCACCTGTGGGGGGAGGGGTGGATCGCCAAAAAACGGGTGTCGCCATGTATGCACGTTTCATCGCGCTGTCATCGCCGGTAAGTATCCCCCGGCAAAGCCGGGGGCTTTAGGATTTGAACCGCTCAAAGCGGTAGGAGGGTCGCTGACGCGGCCCTTGATGTTTGGAGCCGCCTAAAGGCGGCTTTTTCAGCGCCAGAGGTTCATTTGTTCGAGCCTCTGATCTTCCTTCTCTTGGTTGCGGATGTAAGCCCGGATGGCCTCCTCGTCACGGCCGACCGTATTGACGAAGAACCCCCGCGCCCAGAAGTGCTGCCCCACGAAGTTGCGCTTGCGCTCCCCATATACCCGGGCCAGGTGGATCGCGCTCTTGCCCTTGATGTACCCGACCACCTGCGACACTGCGTATTTCGGCGGAATCAACAACAGCATGTGCACGTGATCGGGCATCAGATGCCCTTCCTCGACCCTCGCTTCCTTCTGAAGCGCAAGCTTGCGCAAAACTTCGCCCAAGTGTCGTCGCAGCTCCAGATACAGCACCTTGCGCCGACATTTGGGAATGAACACCACATGATATTTGCAGGTCCATGTCGTGTGGCTTAGGCTCTCGTAGTCGTCCATCGGTCGAGTTCCTTTCGTGTGAGTGGCTGCTCACGTTGGAACTTCACCGGTGGACCGCCGGAAACGTCAAACCTCTACTGCCACCCCGGCAGAGCCGGGGGGTCTCCCGCTTACGCTAGCTTGGCGACGTTCGCGTGGCGTTCAGTCGTCTCGACGGGGGAGGGCCTCATGGCGTCGGCATGGAGTTCCCGCGCGCCGCCGGTCAGCTATTCGGCCTCGGCGAAACTGATGCACTGGTTTGTCGCGGTTGCGGTCATCGCGCTCCTCGCCACAGGGCCCGTGATGAAGCGGCTCGTCCCCGAGGGCTCGCTCAGGGACAATCTCTATAACTACCACGAGGCGCTGGGCGCGCTTGTCCTGATCGTCATGGTCGCGAGGCTCGCCAGGCGCATAGCCTTCGGCGTGCCGGCCCCGGATGCGTCTATGCCACCCCTCGAGCAGCGCGCCTCGCTCTGGGCGCAATACATGCTCTACGTCCTTCTATTCGTCACGACCGTGCTCGGCTGGGCAGGGACCAACGCTTACGGAGATCCGGTCAGCATCTTCGGTCTCTTCGACTTTCCTGCGATTATCGGCAAGGATCAGCCGCTGTCAGACCGCATTTTCGTCTGGCATCTCATCTGCGGGATTCTGGTCGGTGTGATCGTCGCGCTCCATATCGCGGGCGCGCTCTACCATTGGTTCGTCAAAGGCGATCGCGTTCTACAGCGCGTGTTGCCGGGGAATTGAGCATTGAAGACAAGCACGCGCCCTCCGTCGTGTTTAACAAGCGACCGGCGACGCCGTCCCAGTCGGCAAACCCCTGACCAGCTCGTGGGCGCCAAAGTCGTGACGGTAGCAATCTTCGCCTCGTCTTTATCGTCGGGAAAAACCCTCCGTCTCGAATGATTGCAACATTCTTGCCGGCGTCCGGATCGGCGATGAGGTCCTGAGCCATGTTCTCCCGATGCGACGATACGACGCAACCGCCTAGCGCGCCGGCGAGAAAGCAGGTCGACCCAAAATCGGCCGGGCGAGGACAATGTCAGACGAAGTTTCGGAGCGGCCTCGGACTGAGTAAGATCCGGACATGGCGAACCTGTTCCGCTGCTTCAAGCGTTCGCCGGAGGTCATCCCGCCTCGCAGTGAGGATATACGTCCGGTATCCGTTGTCGCTTCGCAACGTCGAAGATCTCCTCGCGGAACGTGGAATCGGCGTCAGCTACGAAACCGTGCGGTTCTGGCGGAACCGGTTTGGCCCAAGTTTCGCCGCCAATACCCGCAAGCGACGCCTCGCGCAGAGGCGGGGTTTCATCCAATGGAATTAGCACCTGGACCAGGTCTTCGTGAAGGTCAACGGGAGGCTCTGTTATCTGTCGCGCGCCGTCGATCAAGAAGGCGAGATTCTCGACGCCGTCGTCACGGCTACGCGGGGACAAATCTGCGGCTTCGAAGGTCTTGAAGCGGTTATTGAAAAGGCACGGCCGCCCGCGACAGATCGTTACGGGCCGATTTGCCAGCCTATGTGGCGGCGATGAAGGAGATCGGCGTCGTTGGCCGGCATCGTTCTGGTCGCCGGAGCGACAATCGCGTGGAGAACTCACATCTGCCGTTTCGGCGGCGCGAGCATGCGATGGAGCGTTTTCGAAGTTGGGTCATGCTGCAGAAGTTCGTTTCGGTTCACGCTCAGATCAATCACTTTAATTTGGAACGCCATCTCCTTCGCCGCGCGGATTACAAGCAAAGGCGCGCGGCAGCGCTGGCTGAGTGGCGAGCGCTCGCGCCGTAAACAGGCGGTTGCGGGAGTATTGCGTTGCTTCTGGCGCTCAGAGTGGCGCGGGCAGTGTCAAAGTAAAATCAGTCGCGACCACCCGCGCCCAGGTCGGCCGCCCCGGAGGCGATAACCTCGCGCGCCTTTCGCACCGGCGTCAGGAATCGCGTGTTTTCATGCACCAGGAAGGGCACGCTCGCGTTGCGACAGCTATTGACTACAGCGACGCAATCCTCCCAGCTTGGCGCAAGCGGCTTCTGCACAATCGTCGGAAGTTTGCGCGCCGCGGTCATGCCGACGAGCTTCACGTGCGATTCCATCGTGGTGATGATGTCGACGAAGTCGAGCTTCTCGCGGTCGAGCATCTCGGCCGCGTCGGTATAGACTGCGCCCGCGTTGTGGCGGTCCCCGGCCGAGCGCGCTTTGTCGGCGTCGAGATCGCAGACAGCGGCGAGCACGACGTCATCCATGCTAGCCCATGCCGCCAAATGGTTCTCGGCAAAGAACCCGCAGCCGATCACGCCGACGCGAAAGGGGTTGGAGATCACGCGACACTCTCCTTGCGATCAGTGGATTTCGCCCGATTGGCGAAGCGCGTCGCGCATCGCACGGCTCGTGAAGCCAGGAGCGCGCGCTCGTTCGAGAATCACCTTCTCGCGTCGCGCCACGAGGTCGATCGCCTTCGGAAGCGCGCGCACGACCTGCGCTGGGATCACGACCGCGCCGTGCACGTCGGCGTGGACCACGTCGTCGTGGCCCACAAGCATGCCGAAGATGTTCACATCGCACTTCATCTGCACCATGTGTACATGCGCATGGCTCGGCCCAATCCGACCGCCGACGATCTGGAAGCCGGGGGCCAGCATGTCGATATCGCGAAAGGAGCCGTTGGTTACGCAGCCCGCCACGCCGAGGGCGGCATGGACGGTCGTTTGCACCTCGCCCCAGAACGCGCCAAAGCCGGGACGGTCGTCGACGTCCTGGATGAGGGCGATGGTCGGAATACTGGCGGCCTCCACATACTCGTACCAGTCCTCGCGGGGAGGGATGGGTCCGCGCGGCCGCTCTTTGGCGCGGATCACGCCCGTCCTGGCGAGACCAACGATGGGCGGCAGCTTGCGGTCGACGACGACGGTGGGTTCGACGGTGAACCCGGTCGCGCGCCGCTCCGGCGAGACGATCTCGAGTCCGTTACAGATCGTCGGCGTGTCCCAGGCTCTAAGGGCTTGGAGATCTTCTGCCGTGAAGGGATAGTCAGTCATTGCGTCTCCTGAGGGCGACGAAGGTCAGGCTTCAACGCGGATTTTGCGCTGCTCGATTCTCTCTGTCATGAGCCTACGTCGCCCGTCGACCCAGGCGGCGACGAAGATGATCAAGCTGTTCACGAGCGGATAAAGGTAGGGATTGGCGTTGAGCATCACGAGGCCATTGGCCGTCGTCTGCACCGGCGCCGCGCCGAAGATGCTTCCGAATACGCCGCCCCGACCGCCGAATAGGCTTGTGCCGCCGAGCACAGCGGCGGCGATGACGGGGAATTCCTCCTGATAACCGAAAGTCGCCGCCGCCGCGCCGACCTGCGAGACGGAGATCAGCGCGCCGACTGCAGCGCAGGCCCCGCAAATGCAAAACACCGAAAAGATAATTGGTTGAACTCGGATCCCGGCCTTTGCCGCGGAATCCGGGTCGGCGCCCACAGCATAGATCTGTCGGCCAAAGGGCGTCTGCGTCAGCGTGACCCACGCGGCGCATGCCACGGCCGCGGCGATCCAGATCGCCCACGGAAACCCGAGGAATGACGACCGTCCGAGCGTCTGCTATGAGGAAAATCAGCTACGCTGGATATCGGTTCCCGCCCGAGGTCATACATCAGGCGATTTGGCTCTATCTCCGGTTCACACTCAGCTTTCGTGACGTTGAGGATTTGCTCGCCGAGCGGGGGATCGCGGTCTCGCACGAGACCGCGCGCCGTTGGGTGAACCTCTTCGGTCCGATGATCGCCGCGCATTTGCGCAAGCGCCGTCCGAAACCGCATGCCACCTGGCATCGTGACGAAGTCTATCTGAAAATCGATGGGCGGATGGTTTATCTGTGGCGCGCCGTCGACGCCGAGGGCGAGGTTCTCGATGTGCTGGTCCAATCCAAGCGCAACAGGCACGCCGCTCTGAAAACTGATGCGTAAGCTTCTGAAGAAATATGCCTTCGTCCCCGAGCGGTTGGTGACCGACGACTTGCGGTCATACGCCCCAGCGGCCCGCGATCTCGGCATCAAACACCTGCATGAGCGCGGCCGGTGGAAGAACAATCGGGTCGAGAATTCGCATCAACCGACCCGACGGCGGGAGCGCAAGATGCAGCGCTTCAAGAGCGCCGGCTCCGCGCAGAAATTCCTCTCAGCCCACGCCGCCGTGTACAACACTTTCAACGTCCAACGCCATCTCACGTCAGCTCAATCACACCGCCTGCTCCGCGCCGCGGCGATGAGCGCGTGGCGGGAGGTCGTCTCGGCCGCATGAAGATCCGTAACCCCCATTGTAGCCCGCTCGCGCTCCTCGCCTGGCAACGTGACGATGCCCTCATGCTCAATGCGCCCGGGGTGACGTGTCCATAGCAGGCGCGAGGCCGGGGTTGAGTTCTTCGGGATTGAGAGGCGCCGCAGGGTTGGGTGTGGGAAGAATTACCGTCGCGCCGTTCTCGTCGCCGATCCGCGGGATGCAGCCGGGCGACGGCTGCGGACCGCGCACGATGTCACTCAGGCGATTCGCAAAGCCCGCGAAACGCTGCAGCCAGCCGCCGCTTTCCGGCGCCTCGGCATCGCGGATCGTTACCGTCACAGTCATGCCCGAAACGAGCTGGACGCCGGCTGGGACATCGGTGATGCGGATGCGGACTGGCACGCGTTGCGCCAGCCGTACCCAGGTGTAGACCGGATCGACGTTTGGCAGGCCCTGGGTGCTCGGCGCGGCGGTCGATACGCTGATGCCACGGGTCCTGCCCGAGGTCACCGGCGAGGGCCTCGACAACTGCTTTGCGAAGAGATGGCAAGCTCGTGGGGAGCGATGCCAATGCGCCCGCGGCGCTGACTTCCGCGACCAGCGCAACGGCGGCGTTCCGGGCCGCCGCGCCTCGCGCTTCTCCATCGCTCGAACTCCGAGGCGAGCGCTGTGATGTCGGGATGAAGAGCGGTGATCTCGCGCAGCAGATTCGCTGACTGGATCGGGTCCGCACTCTCGCCACGGAGGATGGCGAGCGCGAAGGCGCGCACGCGCCGATGGGCCGCCGTGAGCTTGCCGGACAGACCCGCGTGAACATTTGGCGGCGGCGAAAAAGTCGCTGACCAGGGTGAGCGCGGCAATTCCTACGACGATCGCCGCGCCGCGGTTGACGCCAGCCGAGAAAACATTCTGCGGCGAGTCGATCTGCGTCACAGCGACCAGCGCAACCGTATAACCGGCCAGCACGGCGCCGTAGGCTCTGTTGCCGTCCGAAAGTCCACCGGCGTAGACGCAGAGCCCGAGCCAGGCCGCGAAGCCGACGATGAACAGCTCACGAGTCTGCGGGAACAAGCCTGCAATCACAAACGACGCGGCAACCCCGATGACCGTCGCGAAGACCCGGTACACAGCCTTTTGATAGGCCTGCCCCCGCGTCTGCAAGGCAAGAATGCCGACGGTGACCGCGGCGGACGAGGCGCTCTCGAGCTGCAGCCAGAACGCCGCGTACAGCGCCGCCATCATGGCGACCCAGATCCGCAGTGCAAAAGCCCAGGCGGAGAGCGGAAAGCCGGCAATAGTGGCCGAGCGACGAGCGCTTTGTACGAGGGTCACAGCCGACGCCGCGTCTACGGATTTCACGTGGAGGCCTTCTTCCAACCCTTCTTCTTTTGAGAAAGATGCGACCCGTACATAGGAACAAGCTGTCGTCGGACAAACGTCATAGATGCCACTGTTCAGGACATCTGCCCGTGTCAGCGGTTGCGCGAGCGCTCAGAATATCGTGTTGGCGTTGTTGGAGACGGCGGGCACGGGCTGCAGCACATCCCAGTGCTCGACGATCTTGCCATCGACATCGAAGCGAAAGATGTCGACGCCGGCGGTTTCCTGACCGGCCCAGTCCAAGTAACGCACATGCACAAAGGCGAGGTCGCCTCAATACTCAAACCACCCTTGAAGCGCCCGGTTCTTTTCGTCGGTGAAGGGCGAGTAGAGGTGGTCGATCGCGACGTCGGGCGGGGAGATCAGCATCGACTTGGCATGAGTGAGCGCGTCGAAGCCATACTTGCCGTAGTAGTGGCCCATCCCAGCGGATCCGGTGCCGCCGAACGGCATGGTCTCGACGAACAGGTGGACGTTCACAATGTTCACCCCGCCCCCACCATAGGACAGCTCGCCGATGAACCGATCGATGGTCTTCTGGTCGCGGCTGAAGATGAAACCCGCGAGCGGACGCGGCGTCGCCGCGATCCGCGCGAACGCCTCGTCGAGGGACTTGTAGGTCAGGATCGGCAGGATCGGCCCGAAGACCTCGTCCTCCATGACCTTATCGTCCCAGGTGATGGGATAAAGAAGCGTGGGATCGAGGTAGTGCGCATCCCGATCTGACTTGCCGCCTGCGATCACCTTGGCGGGATCGATGAGCGAGGCCAATCGATCAACCGCGTGCGCATTGATGATGCGCGAGTAGTCGGAATTGGATCTCGGATCATCACCAAAGAGCTCGACCAGCGCCTTCTTCGCCTCGGCGACGAAGGCGTCAGCGACGGACTCGTGGACGTAGGCGTAGCCTGGCGATGTGCACCACTGGCCGCCCCAGGCCATCTTGCCCCAGACGATCTTCTTCGCGGCGTCGGGGATGTTGGCGGTCTCGTCCACGAGCGCCGGGTTCATGCCCCCGAGTTCGAGCAGGACGGGCGTGAGGTTTTCCGCCGCCGCCCGAGCGACGATCTTCCCGACAAAGGTGCTGCCGGTGAAAAAGATGAAGTCGAACGGCAGCTTCAGGAGTTCGGTGTTCTGCTCCTTACCGCCAGCTGCCGCGGTCACGGCGCTCGGATCGAAATACTTCGGCACAAGCTCGAGCAGCACTCTAGTCGTCGCCGGGAGCGCTTCGCTTAACGTGAGAATGCAGGTGTTGCCGGCCGCCAGCGCCGCGAGCGCCGGGCGGATCAGCAACAGCAAGGGTCCGTTGAATGGGCCGATGATCAGCGCCACGCCATACGGCTCACGGTAGATCATCCCCTTGTGGCCGGTTTCGGCCAGGAAGCGCGGAACCGGCGCTTCGATCGGCTTCATCCACTCCTTGAGCTGGCTCTTCTGGACCTCCGTCTCACCAGCCGACGCCGCGGTCTCGAAAATGTATTCCTGCGAGGCGGTCTTGAAGTCTCTGGCCATCGCCTTCTGAAAGCGCTCCTCGTTCTCCTTGATCATGCGGGCCATGCGGTCGAGCTGTTCGACGCGCCACTCATAGGTGCGGGTGACGCCTGAGGCGAAGAGGGCCTTCTGCGCATCGAAGATTTTCTGAAATCGATTCATTTGGGCCTCGCTTGGATGTCAGGATTGCCGTCAAATTGCTTTGCGTCCGGAACAGGATTGACCCAGGGCCGGCGCCGGCCCACGAACAGCTCCCACATCGGGTGGAACCATTCGTTCAAATCGAGGGTACCGGCCTTGGGGCGCGTCGTCGCTCATCGCTCAACTTTTCGACATTGAAACGCAGCAGGATCGGGCGCTCAGGTCATAGTCAGAACCATCCTGAAGCGCGCTTTTCCGGACATCATCCTCGCGTAGGCTTCCGCGGCCCGCTCGAGCGGCATGGTTTCAATCATGGCGGCGACGTCGCTCATCGCGCTGAATCTCAGCGTCGCATCGCCAGCCGCCGGGGTCCCTGTGAGGGCGCCGTCGACACCAAGTTGCTTGAACAAGAGATCGAACGCCGACAGTTCGATCGGCTCATCGGTGGCGCCAAGCGAAATCACCACGCCGCCGCGTCGCAAGCCACCGAGGGCGGCGGCGACCGCCTTGCCGCCCGAGGCTGTGGCCAAAACCACCGCCGCGCCCCCACGCGCCTGGAGCGCCTTGGCGACATCGGAGGCGGAGCCGTCGATATAGTGGTGCGCGCCCAGTTTCTTCGACAGTTCGGCTTTGTCGTCGCCGCGGTCGATCGCGACCACCTCGAACCCCATGCGGCGGGCGAATTGCACAGCGAGGTGGCCCAGCCCGCCGACCCCGAACACTGCGACCAGGTCCCCCGCCCGCGCCGGCGAGTTCCTGAGCGCGCTGAAGGTCGTCAGGCCGGCGCACAGCAGCGGCGCCGCGTCGACCGAGGACAGATCGTCCGGCACGGCCATCAGCCCGCTGGCCTTGGCGATCATCACCTCGGCGTAGCCGCCATCCTGCTGCACCCCGGTGTAGCCTTGGTTTGCGCAGTTCACGAGGTCGCCATCGCG
The DNA here is from genome assembly GCA_963813555.1 of uncultured Alphaproteobacteria bacterium. Classification (GTDB taxonomy): domain Bacteria; phylum Pseudomonadota; class Alphaproteobacteria; order Rhizobiales; family Beijerinckiaceae; genus Roseiarcus. The sequence continues at coordinate 93,047 of CAWEZX010000009.1, forward strand.
GCAGGACTGACAGTGTCCGCAGCTGCCGCCGAGGAAACCGACGCCCACGCGTTGGCCCGCCGCCCAGCCCTCGACGCCCTCGCCGATCACATCGACCGCCCGACCGCCTCATGGCCGGGCACCCTCGGCCACTCGATCGGCATTAGTCCCTCCACCGTCGCGGAATCCGAATGGCAGACGCCGCAAGCCTCGACGCGAATCCGCACCTCGCCTGGCCCGGGATCGCGAATGGGCTTCCGCACGAGCTCAATCCGTCCCGGGGCCACGGCCTGCACCGCTCGATAGGTCGACGCGCTTTCCATCATTCAGTTCCTTCTACCGATAAGGGATCGAGGCGATGCGAAGGCGGAGCAGGCGCATCGCTCGAGGGTCCATCCGACCTCGATCCGGCGTCCAATCGAGCGCCGCGACCGCATGCCTTGATTTTGCTAAATTGCTTCCGTCCGGTCGGCGGGTTCAATTGCCGGAAGGGTCAAAGTTTTGACCGGGAGCGACAAAGCGATGTCTGGACGCGCCGCACACGAAATTGGCATCGTGGATTACCCCGGCGCGCAAGCGGCCTGTATTCTGGGCCTGACCGATTTGTTCGGCATCGCCTCCACGATTGCGCTCGACCAACGGCGGTCTGACCAAGTCGCGCTTCGCGTTACGCACTGGAAGCCGACCGACAGCTTCGACGCGGATCTTTCATGCGTCTATGACAGCGCGCCGCGCGGCGCCCCACAGCCGCGGACTCTAATCATCCCGCCGACGATGGTTGACCTCCCAGATCCCGATATCCCCGCCGGCGCTGTCACCTGGGTCCGCAATCGCCATGCCGCCGGCGCCACGTTGGTTTCCCTCTGCTCGGGAGCGTTTATCCTTGCCGAAACGGGTCTCGTGGACGGGCAGTCGGTCGCCACGCATCAGATTTGCGTAGAGGCGCTGGCGAAGCGTTTTCCGAAAATCGTCGTCGACACAAATCAGCGCGTCATCGATCACGGCGACATCATCACGGCGGGCGGATTCCTGTCATGGGTCGATCTTTGCCTGTTTCTCGTTGAGAGGATTCTTGGCCCGGCCATAAGGGCGGAGACAGCGCGCTTTGCTCTTGACAGCCCGGCAGCGGGTGAGGCGCGCTATTTTACTGGCTTTGCTCCTCCTCGGACCCACGGAGATCGGGCCGTGTTGAAGGCCCAAGAGTGGGTCCACATGAGGGACGGGCGAGGCGTTTCCCTTGCTGCACTGGCGACGGCTGCCGGACTGGAAAGGCGCACGCTGCTACGACGGTTCGCGAGCGCAACGGGGATGAGCCCGATCGAGTATTGTCGGCGCGTTCGCATTGCGCGAGCGCGCGAGGTCCTGGAGGGAGGGGAGACCTCGCAGAAAGAGCTCGCCGAATCTCTCGGCTATAAGGACGTGGCCTCATTTACACGTGCGTTTCGCAAGGCCGTAGGCTCAGCGCCCGGAGCCTACCGCAAGAGGTTTGGCGGCAAAGGCGTCTCGCCAGCCGATTTCGCGGCGCAAGATGGCTCACGTCAGAAGAGGCGCCTAGCCGAGGCCGGCGCTCAAACGGGCTGAACGGGTTGCCGGCCCGGAGCGCCAGGCGCCTGCACCAGGTTTTGGGGTGGTGTTCATGCTGATTGGACTGATCGTAAGGCCGAGCTTCCAGGCGATGAGCTTCGCTCCTCTTTCGGTCTTCGAGACTGCCAACTTCACGCTAGGCGAGCGGCGCTACGATGTTCGGTTACTATCGGAGGCAGGTGGTCGAACCCCCAGCTCATTTGGAGCCGATATCGCTACAGAACCGCTCGGCCACGCCCAATTCGACACGATAATGCTGGGCGCCGGCTTGGAGGTTGTGCCCGCGACGCCTGGCCTTATCGCGTTTCTTCGGGACGCCGTCGGATCAACGCGGCGAATTGCGGGGATTTGCGTCGGCGCGTTCGCCCTCGCGGAAGCCGGCCTTCTCGACGGTCGTCGCGCGACAACTCATTGGTTTTTTGTTCGCGACCTGCAAAGCCGCTTTCCGAAAATCAAGGTGGAAATCGACCGGATCTTCATAGCTGATGGCCCGATTTGGACATCGGCGGGGATGACGGCCGGCGTTGATCTCGCCCTAGGCTTGGTCGAAAGGGACATCGCCGCGGAGGCAACTCGTGACGTGGCAAGGATGCTGGTGATTCACCACCGCCGCGCGGGCGGCCAATCGCAACATTCCACCCTCCCGGAACTCGACGCGAAGTCCGTTCGTGTGCAGGACGCGCTTGCCTTTGCTAGACGCAATCTGCATGAGCCATTGTCGGTCGAACGGCTCGCGGAAGCTGCGCGTCTCAGCCCGCGCCAGTTCAGTCGCGTCTTTCGTACCGAAACCGGCCAGTCGCCAGCGCAAGCGATCGAGAATCTCAGGCTGGAGGCCGCCAGGCTGATGCTGGAACAAGGGCGGCAGCCCGTCGAAGCGGTCGCGAGGGAGACAGGCTTTGGCGACCGAGAGCGCATGCGTCGCGCCTTTCAGCGCGACTATGGACAAACGCCCCAAGCGGTTCGCAACGCCTCGCCCCCGCTGTCTTCGTTCTGATCGGTCGAACTTACGCGCGTTCGCAGCTTGTTCAGCGACGGTGGCTCATGGCGCAATTGCCTGTAGCGCGTACGGTCGCTTTCTGGTGCTCTCCGCCCGTGAAAAAGTGACGTTTCCCTGTTATTCCCTGTTCCGATCCTTAGGGAATTCACCGTGGCCCGCGGCTAAAAGTCAGCGAAAACAGTACGATATCGAACCGGGCGTCGGGGGAAGTCGGCTCATTAAGCGAACTTCCCTGACAATTTGGCTGTTACCAAGGAACTTTCTTTCCGCGGCCATATGAGACTGGTTTCGCAGGACTACGTCCGCCACCATCCAGTCCGCAAGAGCGCCGGTGGTTTCCGGATTTGAGGAAACCGCCGCCGCCAAGGCGGCCATCATCGGACTGGCAAGGCAGCTGGCGGCTGTCGTCCCGATAACGACGCGAGTCCACATAAATGACCTCGCCGATTCCGCCCGAACGGACAATCTCAATCATCCGGACATGGTCCTACGAAAATCGCACGACGTGGCCCGGCAAAACAAAACCCGCAGCTTGACGCTCAGGCGCAAGGAGTGGGACGGCGGCGCTGGCCGAGGGCGGAACTGGCTTCTCCACCAACACCGCGAGGTTTCGGCCGAGCGCCCGCAGGCAAACCTCGACATGGGAATCGGCTGGTGTGGCGACGATAATGGCGTCAGCCTCCGCGGATGACATCGCCATGACTACCCAGCGACAGCGGCGCGCGGCGCCTATTCCATCTTCCACCGCATACGCTTTTCTGCGTGACTAACAAACGGGAGATGGCGAGCACGCCGCAATACCCAACTGACGTATGCCGTCAGGCAAGCAGAACACGGGTCGGCGCAAACGCGATCCAGATTCCATGACCGGCCACGCGTGGATCGAATCGGCGTCTTTGGCGGATGATTCGCCGGCGTCAGAAGACGTTGTCTGCTTCGATCGCAGAGATTTTGCTATGTCTTAAATCAGCAAGAGGGCTCCCCATGATCTTTGAGATTTGCGTCGAATCTGTCGCCGCCATTCGTGCGGCTAAAGCTGCGGGGGCTCACCGGGTCGAGCTCTGCGCCGATCTTCTGGAGGGGGGCGTCACGCCGAGCCGCGGAATGATCCGTCATGCGAAGACGATCACGGGCATTGGCCTTAATGTGATGATCAGACCGCGTGGCGGCGACTTCCTGTTTGATGAGGATGAGTTCGCCGTCATGAAATCGGACATCGAAATAGCCAAAGCTGAAGGCGCCGACGGTGTTGTCATCGGCCTGCTGACGGCGACGGGCGAAGTGGACGTGGCCCGAACGCGCGAGTTGATCTCCCTCGCCCGGCCGCTTTCCACAACGTTTCACCGCGCGTTCGATCTGACTCCAGAGCCGTTCCGGGCCATCGAAATACTTATCGAGCTCGGTGTCGATCGCGTGCTGACATCAGGGCAGGAGGCGAGCGTTCTCGAAGGGCTGCCGCTTATTGTCGAACTTATCCGGCGCGCTGGGGACCGCATCATCGTCATGCCGGGCGGCGGCGTCACCAACCGCAACGTCGATCGAATCGTTGCGGCGGCCAAGCCGTCCGAGATTCATTTTGCCGCGCCCGAGCCGGTGTCAAGCGGCATGCAATTTCGCCGTCTGTATGTTTTTATGGGCGGCGAGCTCAGACCACCCGAATATGATCGCCTGGACACCTCTGCAATGTCGATCCGTTCCGTCATGGCGAAGGCAGCGGGCTTAGAGCAGTATCCGAACGGATTGAATCGGCGGGGGGATTCCCAAATCGGTTAATTTCTGCTTCCTCATTCACTGCGAGAATGGGGACGGCGGGGGATGGGTCTTTCCAACGATCTTCGCGAGCGCGTGGTCGAGGCGGTGGTCTTGGGCGGGTTGTCGCGCAATCAGGCGGCCGCGCGTTTCAAAGTGAGCGTGGCGAGCGCGGTGCGCTGGGTAAAGCGGTTCAATACCACGGGCGAGATTTGGCCGGCGCCTTCCGGCGGCGACCGCCGCTCCCGCCAAATCGAGGCGCATCGCGACTATCTGTTGGGCCTGATCCGGCGCAGGCCGGACATAACGCTGCTCGAGATCCGGGAGCAGCTGATCGCCAATAGCGGCGAGCGCTTTGCGGTCTCCGTGCTGTGGCGTTTCTTCGACCGTCACCAGATCACCTTTAAAAAAACGGCGCATGCCGAGGAACAACAACGCGCGGACGTGCAAAATCGACGCCGGGAATGGTTCGCGGGACAGCTCGATCTCGATCCGACGAAACTCGTTTTCATTGACGAGACCGGAGCCTCCACAAATCTCGCGCGCAAAAGCGGACGTTGCCGGCGCGGGCGCCGGTTGCGGTCGGCCATCCCGCACAGTCACTACAAAACGGTGACTTTGGTCGCCGGCCTTCGCCTTCGCGGCCTGACGGCGGCAAGGACTTTCGACGGACCGATCAACGCCGCCCTGTTCGAGGATTGGGTGGAGACATGCCTCGTCCCCACGCTCTCGCCCGGCGAGACCGTCGTCATGGACAATCTCCCCGCTCACAAGGGGCCGCGGGTCGAGCAACTGATCAAGGCGGCGGGCGCGCAGTTGCGATATCTTCCAGCCTACAGTCCCGATATGAACCCTATCGAAAAAGCCTTCTCCAAGCTCAAGGCCTTCCTGCGCAAAATCGCCGAGCGGACCGTCGCGGGTCTGATGCGCGCCCTCGAAACCTGCGCCGAAATCTTCGAGCCCTCGGTATGTATAAATTACTTCAAATCCTGTGGTTATCAGGACGATACAGGATGATCGGATTCCGCTCTAAGCGGCGAAACACTCCCATCGCGCCATCACCACAGGGTGTAACCGCCATCGATGACGAAGGCGGCTCCGGTCACATAGCTCGAAGCTGGCGAAGCGAGATAGACCGCAAGCGGGCCAATTTCTTGCGGGTCGCCGGCGCGACCCATCGGAATCGCGCGCACGAACGTCTCGATCACATCCGGATTTTTCTTGGCCCAGGCCTGATTGGGCTCAGTCATGAAGAGGCCTGGACAGATGGCGTTTACGGTGACTCCTCGTGGCGCCCAGTCAGCGGCGGTGGCGCGAGTGAAATGGATGACTGCGGCCTTCGCCGTTTCATAGTGGCGCCCCCCAATTCCGCGGTTGGCGATGAGACCGCTGATCGAGGCGATATTGATGACCCGCCCCTCTCCCCGCGCAAGCATCGCGCCGCCGATCATCTTGGTGCAAATGAAACAATGCGTAAGATTGAGATCGATGAAGCGCCGCCAAGTTGCGAGGTCGGAGTTTTCGATCGCAACGTCGACATTCCGGCCGCCGACATTGTTGACGAGAATATCGACGGGCCGCCCTTGCATGAGCACCCGCCGGCAGAGATCCTCGCATGCTGCAGGCTCGGCAATATCGGCTGGAAAGGTCCAGGCTTGGCGGTTGCGTTCACGCACCTCGCTGGCAGTTCGCGCGAGCGCGTCGGGGTTGCGAGCGACAAGCACGACGTCGGCGCCTGCTTCTGCAGCCGCTAACGCAATCGCTCGGCCGAATCCCCGGCTGCCCCCCGTGACAAGCATGCGCTTGCCGTCCAGCCGGAATCGATCAAGAACCGTCATATCGCGAACCCTCTCGTTCTTATCGCGCATTTCATTTTAGCGGCCGGCGCCTGTCGGCAAAGCGTCAAAGCCTTGCAATTGATCACTTTGACTTCTGCGTCTTTTCGGCGCCAACTGAGCCGCCGCGACGTCCTATTCGGTAACCGTGGGGCAGGCGGTGGCCGGCGACTGTTTGGGCGCGATTTTTGCGTAAGGCGCTTGGACCGGTAGAAACATTGGGAGGTCAGAATGAGTGGACGCAACGAGCAGGAATACCTGATCCGCGAGGCGCTGCGCCGCGAACTGGCCGAAGGCCGCATCGACAGGCGAGAGTTCATGACCCGGAGCTTGGCCGCGAGTTCTAGCGCTTGCCGGCGTTGGGGCCGTTGCGAAGTCCGGCGTCACGCCTGCCTTCGCGGCCGAACGTCCGCTGACTCCCCACCGTCTATCAATGGATTCAGGACCTCCATCCCGCCATTCCTGAGGTCAACAAGAAGTTTCCAGGCATCAACTACCAAATCGCGCCGGTCGAGGGATTTGGCATCGAGCGGTTTGTCGCCGAGGCTAAAAACCACGACAGCACCTGGGACGTCTATATCGGTCAGACGCCGTTTGTTGAGATGTCCGCCTTTATCAAGGCGGGCGTTATCGAGCCGTGGGACAATTACATCCCGAAGGATGTGATCGATGACATCATTCCGTCGATTCGCGCGGAGTGCACGGTCGATGGTAAACTGTACAGCTGGCCGTTCCTGCTCGACGTCATTGGCTCGGCCTGGCATTCAGGTATCACCAGCAAGGCGGGCGTTCCCGACGCTGCGCCGGCGACCTGGGACGAGTTCCTCGCAAGCTCCAAGAAGATCGTCGATTCGAAGGCCGCGCCCTGGGGCGCGACTTTCGACGCGCATGGCTGGCGTTCTCTGGTGCCAATCGCCCACAGCATGAGCACCAAGGTCTATACGCCCGACGGCCTGTTCGACTTCACCAGCGAGCCTGCCATCGACGCGCTCAAGCTCATGAAGCAGATCATGGCGTTCTCAAACCCCGACATTCTGCTCGAGGGCTCCTCCGACGCCGGCGTGAACTCCACCACGGACGAAGTCGCCTTCCAGACGCAGCGTGTGGGCCTCTATTTCAAATATTTCAACGCGCCCCTGCGCATGGCCGCGAGCTGGGACAATCCGAAGCTCCTGCATCTCGGTCCGTTGCCGAAATTCACCAACGGCGAAGGCTCGACCGTGTTCTGGACGACGGGCTGCGCTTTGTTCAAGTACGGGCAGAACAAAGAGAAGGCCGCCGAGTACATCAAGGCGCTGACCTACGATCCGCAGATCTGGAAGGATTCGATCGTGGGCACACCGGGCGTCCATCCCGGTCAGCTTCCGCCCTACAAATCGATCTATGCGGGCTGGGACTTCGAGCAAGCCCGATTGGATGCCCCCGTTCGTAGGCCTCGTGCGCAACCAGCTCGACCGCGCCAAGGCGATCGACAACAACCTGTTTGGGTTGCAGCAATTCGTCATCGGCAAGCCGATCTGGGAAACCTACCTCAAAGGCCAGGAGCCGGATCCAAAGGTGGCGATGACGAAAGTGAAGGAGGCGGTGCAGGCCGAAATCAAGAAGGGCTGATAGCCAGACGCGCGGCTTTGACCGCTTGCCTCTGCGCCGGCCCGGCCCAGAGCGGTTAATCGGGCTGGATTGGTGAATGGCGCAGGCGACCGCAGACAGCGAGAGTGAACTCGGCGCGGGGGTCGCAGGCGGCCCCGTCGCCGCTCTCCGCAAAGGCGGGGCGGAATGGCTGTTCCTCGCCCCAGCCGTCGTGTTCTTTATCGGCTATCAGGTGTGGCCGATCGTTCGGGTCCTGTGGCTTAGCTTCACCAACTTCGAGTTCCTGTCCGACAAGCCGGCGCAATGGGTCTGGTTCGACAATTACGCGCAGGCGCTTCAAGACCCGCTGATGTGGGCGAGCCTGGGGCGGGCGGCTCTGTTCACCATCATGTTCCTGCCCGGAACGATTATCCTTCCCCTGCTCCTCGCCATCCTCGTCGACCGGATCGCGAACCAACGCCTTGCCACGCTCTACCGCGTGATCCTGCTCATTCCGGCAGTCATTCCGAGCACGCTGATCTTCGTGCTGTGGAAGTGGATGTATAATTATCAAAGCGGGCCCATCAACCACCTGCTCGTCAATACATTCGGACTGTTCACGTTGCAAAACGCGCCGCAATGGCTAGGCGGCACGGCGCTCACGCTTCCAGCGATCGCGATCATGGAAGTCTGGTGGGGTCTCGGCTACCACACGATCTTCTTCATCGCCGGCCTGGCTGCAATTCCGAAGGATCTGCCGGACGCGGCGCGCATAGACGGCGCCAACGAATGGCAGGTGTTCTGGCATGTGACGCGGCCCCAGCTTGCCCCGATCATGATGATCCTGGTCGTCTTGCGCTTCGGCTCGGCGATGGCGGTGATCGACGAATATCTCATCTTTGGCGGCTTCAACCGCGCTTCGCCGACCTACACCTGGACGATTTTCATGTACGACCAGGCGTTCAAGACCGGGCTCTGGCGCCAGGGCTACGCCGCCGCGATCGGCATGATCGGCGCCATCGCCATGATGTTGGTCATGGCGATGCTCATCTGGATCTTCCGTCCGAAAGGCTGACGATGACGCTGGAAGCCGATCAGGCCGAAATTGGCGCGCACCGAGACCCAAGCGCCTCGTCTGTCGGGACTGCGGCGCTGCGCCACGTCATCATCAACCTGTTCAACCTCATCATCCTGCTGCCGCTAGCCTGGGTGCTGCTCATGTCGGTGAAAACGCTGCCCGACGCGATGCGCGGCGATTTCTGGCCGAAGCACTCCGATTTCTCGCATTACGGGTTCGTGTTCCATCGCATCTCGACGCTGCCGGTGAACCTGTTCAACAGCATCTATGTGACCGCGGCCACAGTGCTCATCACGACCGCCTGCGCGGTGCTCGCGGGCTATGCGCTCGTGCATATCAAGCCGGCCGGCGCGGGGCTCGTGGTGACGGCGTTATTGGTTTCGCTCTATTTCCCCGTGCGTGTCGTCTCGATCATCAGCATCTACGAAACGCAGCACTGGCTCGGCCTGATCAACAGGACAAGCGGCCTCATACTGCCCTACATCACGCTGCAGCTGGCGATCAGCATCCTGATCATGCGCAGCATGTTCCAGCTCGTGCCGCATGAGATGTTCGAAAGCGCAAGAATTGACGGCGCCGGCCATTGGCGGGCGCTCTGGGAAGTCGGTCTGCCAATGGTGCGGAATGGACTGGTGGTGATCTTCATCGTCAATTTTGTCGCGGCTTGGGGCGAGTATCTGCTGTGCTTGACGCTCATCGATGACGAAGCCAAACGCACAATGCCCGTCGTTCTCGCCGCCGCCCAGGGCGGACAAGGGCAATGGGCCTGGCCCAATCTCGCCGCCGTCTACGTCATCGTTGTCACTCCGGGCATAATCGCGTTCACGCTGGCGCAGAGGCTATTTTTCAAGGGCCTCATGGAAGGGGCGCTGAAGGGGTGACACGCAGGATATCGCATGGCGTTTGAGGATAAGGTCGTCGCAATCACCGGCGCCGCAGGCGGCGTCGGGAGAAGCCTCTGCCGCTATTTCCTCGACGAGGGCGCCAAGGTCGCGGCGATCGATAAAAAGGCGGCGGTGGAGAGCCTCGCATCGGACCTGAAAGCACGGCAATCTGAACAGCGCTTATTACTGCGCCCACGCCGTTATTCCAGGCATGCTGGCGAAGCGTTCCGGCGTCATCATCGCTATCGGGTCCGTCAATGGGCTCGGCGCGCTCGGCGATCCGGCCTATAGCGCGGCGAAGGCGGCCATGATCTCGCTGACCCGCTCGCTGGCTCAGGAATATGGCCCCTACGGCGTCCGCGCCAGCATCGTCCTGCCGGGCACTGTGCGCACCCCGCTCTGGGAGAAGCGCGCCGCCAAGGATCCTAAAGTTTTGGAAACGCTCCGGCGCTGGTACCCTCTCGGGCGCATCGTCGAACCTGTCGATATTGCGCGAGCGGTCGGTTTCCTGGCTTCCGATGCGGCCTCGGCGATCACCGGCGTCGCCCTTCCCGTCGACTGTGGGCTAACCTCGGGCAATATCGTCATGAGAGGCGAACAGACGCTCGAAGACTTGTGAGAGCGCCGTCAGCCTCGCCGGCGCCGCCTTAGATGCTTTCCGGCGTGCGACGGTCAGCTTTCCCCCTAACGCGCTGATGGACACTTGCCGGCGCTAGATCCCAAGCCCGCTGCCGAGCGACGCCGTCGGCGCGGCGCCGCAGACGGACGATCCCGCACGCGGCTTGATCTGGTCGCCCGCTCGCGAGGAGGAACAGCCAACTCAAGGTCAAAGGACTCAATCGGCTTCCGCCCTCCAAAGGTCGGCTCGGAAGGGCAGCGCTCTGACGCGAAGCAGCCGTTCCTAAACAGAAGGTGGACGAGTGCACTGGGTTGAATCCGGTCCGGCGGCCGAGTTTCTGATTCTAACGCGTCACTCGGCGGATCGCGCGGGCTAGGCACGATCAGAAATCAGCGCAATTGATTGCTGACAAACGGAACTTGTGCTATATGTTTTCCTGTCGGCCCGATCGAAGGAATGCGGGCGCTGGACGTGCGAGGCGAGGACGCCTCGAGAGGAAGGGGATTGAGACGTTTTGAACACAACTGTGAGGCGTGAACGGAAAAAATTCTATTTGAATTGCCCGTAACTCATTGAAAAGTCGCGATTTGAAAAAATAAACGCTAGTAAACGCTAGCTATTTTACTAGCACTTACCAACGTTTATTGGCATTTTACCAGCGTCTATTTGCTTTTATTTGAAAGTAAGTCGCGCTATGGTTGTATTTTCGCCTTGGATGGCTCTGGAATGAGCTTAAGGGCGGGCGGCGTCAGGCGCTGGACTTCTCGCCAAAACCCGCCGCCTCGATGGCAAGATGGGTCTTGTTCTGGAAACTTGCGTCCTGACCGGCGGCCAGCAAGGGCGCGGCGTCGCCGACCGCCCGGCAGACCGCCTCGACCCAGCCCGCCTCCGCTTTGGCGAAGTCGCTCAGCACGTAATGGTAGACGAGCGCCTTGTCGCCGGGATGGCCGATGCCGATCCGCACCCGCTTGTAGCCGGGGCCGACATGAGCGGTGATCGAGCGCAGTCCGTTGTGGCCGGCGTCGCCGCCGCCGACCTTGACCCTCACCTTGGCGGGCGCGAGATCGAGTTCATCATGGATGACGACAAGCGCGCTGAGGTCGAGCTTCGCGTAGCGCAGCGCTTCGCCGACGCTGCGCCCGGACTCGTTCATATACGTCTGCGGCTTGAGCAGCATCACTCGCTCATCGCCAATCAGCCCCTCGGCCGCAAGTCCCTGATGCCGGGCACGAAACGGACCGAACCGGCGCCCCTCGGCGATCGCTTCAACCGCCATGAAGCCGATGTTGTGGCGATTGCGCGCGTGTCGCGCGCCCGGATTGCCGAGTCCCGCGATGACCAGCATGGGGTCCCCGATCGATCAGCGCGACGCGGCGCCACCTCGCCGCGGCAAAAGCCGCTTCCGTCCGGCGCGGCGTCGAAGCTCCTGCTCCGGCGGAGCCGGCCGGAGCCTCGATCGACGCCCTTCGGCGGTTACTTCTTGGCGGCGGGCTTGGCTGCCGCAGAGGGTGCGGCCGCGCCTTTCGCCGGCGCGGCGGCGCCCTTGCCGGCGTCCGCCTTGGCCGGAGCGCCGGCCGCAGGCGCGGCGGCGCTGACCCCTGCGGCTGCGGGCGCAGCCGCTGCCGTCCCCGCCGCGGGGGTCTCCTCGACCATCACCGTCGGCGGGACGATCGTCACCACCGTCAGGTCGGCCGTGCCGCTGAGGGGCCGGCAGCCCTCAGGCAGCTTGAGCGCGGACACATGCACCGAGTTCGTGGAAATCCATGCCGGCGAGGTCGATGGTGATCGATTCCGGAATGTCGTCGGCGGGCGCCATCACCTCGACCGTATGCAGCACCAGGTTGACCGCGCCGCCCTTTTTCAATCCCGGCGAGGCTTCGCGATTGACGACGTGCACGGGGACGCCGATGCGCACGCGCGATCCTGGGGCAAGACGAAGAAAATCGACATGAACCGGCCAGTCGGTGACGACGTCGAGCTGGTAGTCGCGCGGCAGAACTCGCTCCTTGCGCCCTTCGATTTCAAGTTCGAAGATCGAGGTCAGAAAGTGGCCCGCAAAGATGAGCTTGTTGACGTCCTTATAGTCGACCGAGATCGGCTCGGGCTTGACGCCGCCGCCATAGATGACGGCGGGAACGCGGCCTTCGCGACGAACGGAGCGGGCGGCCCCCTTGCCTGTCCCGCTGCGCGCCACGGCCGCGAGTTGCTTGATCGCTGCCATGATGATGTCCTTTATTGATGTCAGTGGCGCCCTGCCTCCAGGGGTGTCGGAACCGGCGCGAAACGCCGGCTTATAGAGAAGGAGGCCGATTGGAGCAAGTGCGACAGCGCCTTGCTTTTGTCGGCTCGCCTCGCGATGGTTCCCCCGGGAGAAGAGAATGACGACGAGCGGGTCGGCGAAGGGCGAAAACTGGCGCATTGAGAAGGATGCGCTCGGCGAAGTGAAGGTGCCGGCCGAGCATTTATGGGGCGCGCAGACCGAGCGCTCCCGGCTCAATTTCGTCATCGGGGTCGAGCGGCATCGCTGGGGCCGGCCGGTGATCCGCGCCTTCGGCCTTCTGAAGAAATGCGCGGCGCTCGCCAATCTCGAACTTGGGCAATTGCCCAAGCAGAAGGTCGATCTCATCGTCCGCGCGGCTCAAGACGTGATCGACGGCAAGCTCGACCATGAGTTTCCGCTGGTCGTGTTTCAGACCGGGTCGGGCACCCAGTCCAACATGAACGCCAACGAGGTGATCGCCAACCGGGCCATTCAGATCGCCGGCGGCGTCATCGGGTCGAAGAAGCCGATCCACCCGAACGACGACGTCAATCACAGCCAGTCGTCGAATGACGTGTTCCCGACTGTCATGCATATCGCCACGGTGAGAGAGATCAAGAAGGCGCTGCTGCCGGCCGTCTCCCAGTTGCGCGATACGCTCGACGCCAAGGCGAAGGCCTTCGCCAATATCGTGATGGTCGGGCGCACGCATTTGCAGGACGCGACGCCTCTGACCCTGGGGCAAGCGATTTCGGGCTGGGCGGCGCAGCTCGGCCAGGCGATTGCGGGAATTGAGCGCGCCTGCCAAGGATTGATGCCGCTGGCGATTGGCGGAACGGCGGTCGGCACCGGACTGAACGCCGACCCGCGCTTCGGCGACACGGTCGCGCGGATTCTCGCTGAGGAGACCGGTGAGCCTTTCACTTCGGCGCCCAACAAATTCGCGGCTTTGTCGGCGGACGACGCGATGGTCAACGCCAGCGCGGCGATGCGCACCTTGGCCGGCGCGTTGATGAAAATGGCCAATGACATCCGCCTCTATGCTAGCGGGCCGCGGGCAGGCATCGGTGAACTAAAAATCCCTGAAAACGAGCCCGGCTCCTCGATCATGCCGGGCAAAATCAACCCCACCCAGTGCGAAGCCTTGACCATGGTCGCCGTGCATGTGTTCGGCAATGACGTTTCGGTGGGCCTAGCCGGGTCGCAGGGACATTTCCAGCTGAACGTGTTCAAGCCGGTGATCCTGCACAATGTCCTTGAGTTGGCTGAGCTGCTTGCCGATGGCTGCCGCTCGTTCGACGAAAATTGTGCGCGCGGGATTGAGCCGAACGAGAAGCGCATCAGGGAGCACCTCGACAATTCGCTCATGCTGGTGACCGCGCTCAACCCGCATATCGGCTACGAAAAGGCCGCGCAGATTGCGATAAAGGCCCATCGTGAGGACATCAGCCTGCGTGAGGCGGCGCTCGAGCTTGGCTATGTCACGGGCGAGCAATTCGATGCGTGGGTGCGACCGGAGGACATGATCCATCCCCTCCAGAAGACGTAAAACGACCGCGCCGTCGGCGGGTGGGGATTCAAGGACGAGTCCGTTCTGAACGCGGGCAGGCGCCGGAGTCGTCAGGCGCCCTTCAATGCGAGCGCCGCCCGGCGGCGGAACGCGATGAGCCCGAGGCCGCCGAACCCAACGAGCATCAAGACCCAGGTCGAGGATTCGGGCACGGCTGTGCCGCTGACCTCCATCTGGAACGCGGGCTCGCCCCCCGCTCCATTGTTGGGAAAGAAGAAGAAATCCGTAGGGTTGCTGCTGTTGTAGCCCGCCGCGACGCCCGGGCCCGAGTTGTCACTGGTGACGCCCCACCCCACGGGCGAAGTTTCGAGCTCTTCAGGCGCCACGGAAGCGTTGAGATCAATCCAATAGAACGAGTTCGGTTGAAGCGTGATGCCGGCGAACTGCGCGAAAGGCTCTGCTGTCAAACTGGTCGACAGGTCAGAAATTGGGAGTGTGACCGAACCAAGGACAGGCCCGCCGACATTGTCCCCCATGTTGTCAAGAAGGCCTAAGACTGGATTGAATATGAGGTCAGCGAGCGGGACGCCACCGACCAGCGACACGGTGAACGTGTCGCCGGGCATCGTCATTGTATCCAGTCCGTCTCGGTTTAGCAGGAGCGATATGTCGGTGGCGCGAAAGGCCGAAGCGCCGGTCGCGAAGCTCGCGTCGAACGGGTAGTTGAAGGGAACAGTATTGGCTCCCATTACCCCCGTGTTCGGGCTGTCCAGGCTGTCGAACAACACCCCGGCCCGCGCCGAGCCGGAGAACGCCATCAGGCTGATAACCGCACCCGAAACCCACGCACCCGCTTTGCTGGAAACTGACATGTGAGCGCTCCCGTCCCTTTGGTCGCCCCCCTTTATACCCACAGCTGCACCGTTGACCGGCGTGCTGTCACAGTCAATGGTTCTGAGCCTTTTCCGGTCGGCTTGGTCCCTTACACGCCATACGCCTTGAGAAAGACGTCGACCCCGGCCTCGACCGAGGCCTCGATGTCCTCGCCGCTGATCGAATCGACGACGCCAAACAGGAGGCGCTTGTAAACATAGCTCTGGCAGAGATCGACGAACTGCCAGGCGGCGCGCTCGGGATCGGGGACTTTCAGCGCCCCCGCCTTTTCCAGGTCTTCGAGTTCCGCCGCGAGGCGGGTCGCTCCGTAGAGTGGGCCGGCCTCATAGAAGGCGCGCCCGACGTTAGGGAATTTCTCAGCCGCGGCGAGGACGACGCGGGCAAGCGAGCGCGTTCCCGGCTCGGACATCCGGCTGATGAGCCGGACGCCAAAGTCCGTCAGCATGTCGCGAGCGTCCCCCTCACGCCGGAAGGTGCAAAGACGTTCAGCGGCTTGCGCAAATTCGCCGCGGATGATCGCCTCGAACAATTCGTCCTTGGAATTGAAATAGGCGTAGAGCGTGCCCTTGGAGACGCCCGCAACGCGAGCGATGTCATTCATGCTCGCGCCGTCGAAGCCGGCGCTCAAGAACACCTGTCGCGCGCCCTCCATGATCTGTCGTCGTTTCGCGCTGCCGTCGTTGCTTGCCGCCGCTTCCCGCTCCAACGCCTCCGATTCCATAACCACCATGCCCTTTGACCGTTCATGACTGACCGAACCGTTCGGTTCGATTTTTGTTGCAATACGCTCCCAACTGGGCTACGTCAATAGAAAATGACCGAACCGTTCGGTCGGAGGGCGAATTTCCCACATGGTCGATGACCCCAAGGTCGCGGAGCCCGACGCCGGGACAGCGTCGCGCGCGGTGACGGCTCCCGCGCCAGCCGGCTTCCCGACGCCTGTCCCGGGCTCCCCCGGCGCTCTCGCGCATCCGCCGGCCGGCGGCGCTCCGCTCGTCAAGCCCGCTCCGGCCAAGCGGTCCGGCTTGCGCCGATTCGTCGCCCCGGTTCTGATCCTGGCGGCGCTGGGCTATGGCGGCAAAACCGGTTACGATTATTTCGTCGAAGGGCGTTTTCTTGTCTCGACCGACGACGCCTATGTCGGCGCCGACACCTCGATCATCGCCGCCAAGGCGATGGGCCACCTGACCGCGATTCCGGTGGTGGCGAACGAGGTCGTTCACAAGGGCGATCTCTTAGTCGCGATCGACGACGGCGACTATCAGAATGCAGTCGAATCGGCTCGGGCGCGCATCGGCACGCAGGACGCCACGATCGCCCGCTTCGCCCGCCAGATCGACGCCCAGGGCGCCGTCATCGCCCAGGCGCAGGCGCAGGTTGCGAGCGCCGCCGCGCAGGTCAAGAGCGCCCAAGCCGATGTCGACCGGGCAGCGTTGGAATACGATCGCTCCTACAAGCTCGCGCAAACAAACTTCGGGTCGCAGCAGCGGCTCGAGCAGGCCAAAGCCGATCGCGACCGCACGCTCGCCGCCGCGACCGCCTCCAAGGCGGGACGGGCGTCAGCCGCAGCCGCCCTCGATGGCGCGAAGGCGAACCTGGACGTGCTCAAGGCCCAGAAAGACGAGGCTTCGCGCCAGCGCAACGAGCTCGTGACCGCGTTGGAGATGGCTCAACGCAACCTTTCGTTCACCCGCGTGGTCGCGCCGTTCGACGGAACCATTGGCAACAAGGCGGCGGAGGTCGGCGACTTCGTCCAGCCCGGAACCCGGCTGATGGCGCTCGTTCCGCTCAACGCCTCGTGGGTCGACGCCAATTTCAAAGAAACCCAGCTTGGCGACATCAAGCCGGGCCAGAAGGTCGACGTCGCCATCGACGCGCTCGACGGCAAGGTGGTCGAGGGGGTGGTCACGTCGATTTCGCCAGCCTCCGGCGCTCAGTTTTCGCTGCTGCCGCCGGACAATGCGACCGGCAACTTCACCAAGGTCGTCCAGCGCGTCGCGGTGCGAGTCAACTTTCCCGAAACGGTGCTGAAGGAAGTCCCACTGCGGCCCGGCCTCTCTGTCGTCGCGACCGTCCATACCCGCGATCCCGAAACCCCGAAGCCGACCCTGCTTGGCGCGCTCGGGCTCGAAGCCTTCGCCACCCGAAGCGTCAAGCCGTGAGCGACGCGCTTGCGATCCGGGCGCCGCCCGGGGCGCATGTCGAACCCGCGCGCACGGCGCGCCCGCCAGGCGTCGCCGTTCCGCAATTTTCAGCGAAGCGGGTCGCCGCGTTCGTCTTCATGGTGTTCGGGATGTTCATGGCGATCCTGGACATCCAGATCGTCTCCGCCTCGCTGTCCGAAATCCAGGCCGGGCTTTCCGCCTCGTCCGACGAGGTCACCTGGGTTCAGACCAGCTATCTGGTCGCGGAAGTGATCATGATCCCGCTGTCGGGCTTCCTGTCGCGGGTGGTGTCGACGCGGGTCATCTTCACCATTTCGGCCGGCGGCTTCACCCTCATGAGCTTCATGTGCGCTCACGCCAACTCGATTGAGGAGATGATCGTCTGGCGGGCGCTGCAGGGGTTCATCGGCGGCGGCATGATCCCGACCGTGTTCGCCTCGGCGTTCACCATCTTTCCGCGCGACAAGCAGCCGCTCATCGCCCCAGTCATTGGCCTCGTGGCGACGCTCGCCCCGACGATCGGGCCGACGGTCGGCGGTTATCTCACCGATTGGTTTTCCTGGCATTGGCTGTTCCTGGTCAACCTTGGCCCGGGGATCATCGTCACCATCGCCGCTTGGCTCTTGATCGACTTTGACGAGCCCGACTATTCGCTGTTGACCCACTTCGACTATGTGGGCCTTGCCGCGATGGCCGGATTCCTGGGGGCGATGGAATATGCGCTCGAGGAAGGGCCGTCGAAGGACTGGTTCGAGAGCCAGCCGGTCACGATCGCGATCGTCATCTCGGCAGTCAGCGGCGTCGCCTTCTTTTGGCGGATGGCGACGGCGCGCCAGCCGATCGTCGATCTTAGCGCCTTTCGCGACCGCAATTTCTGGACCGGCGCGATGTTCGCCTTCGTGCTCGGCATCGGGCTCTATGGCCTCACTTACATCTATCCGGTCTATCTGGCGGTGGTGCGCGGCTATTCGTCGCTGATGATCGGCAAGACGATGTTCGTGACCGGTTTGTGCATGTTTTTCACTGCGCCGCTCGCTGGGCGGCTCATGAATCGGGTCGACCCGCGGATCATGATCGCGACCGGCTTCGTCTTCTTCGCCATCGGCACCTACCAGGCCTCCTATGTCACCGTCGACTGGGACTTCTGGGAACTTTTGTGGCCCCAGGTCTTCCGTGGCGTCGGGCTGATGCTGTCGATGGTGCCGATCAACAATCTGGCGCTCGGCACCATGCCACCGCATAAAATCAAGAACGCCTCGGGCTTGTTCAACCTGATGCGCAACCTCGGCGGGGCGGTCGGGCTTGCGCTCATCAACACGCTCCTCGACAAGCGCATGGATCTGCATCTCGAGCGGTTGCGCGAATCCGTCACTTGGGGTCGCCGGGTCGCGGTCGACACGCTCGCCAACATGACTGCGGCGATGGCCGCGCGCGGATCGGACGCCGAGCTCGCGGCGACCCGCCAGCTCGCGCTGATCGTGCGCCGGCAGGCCGAAGTGATGGCGCTTTCCGATGTGTTCCTGGCGCTGACCGTCCTGTTCCTGGGTTGCGTCGGCCTCGCTACGCTGATGCGCCGCCCGGCCGCGGCGGGCGCTGGCGGAAGCGGGCACTAGCCGCCCGTCCACCCGGGCGCGTGACGCGTTCGATCGTGACGAGCGGCTGGCGTTACGAATCGGTAATATTACCCCGCCCGATTCCTCAGGAATCTCCCTTGCGGAGGGGCGCCAAGCGGCCATATTATGCGGGTCGGGCGCTCATCCGGTAAAACCTGGGCGGGCGCTGCACCCTTGATCCAAGAGGTTTCTCCCATGTCCGACTATGACCGCTACGCCAATACGCGTTACGGCGCGGGGCTCGCACGGTCCGGCGTCGCCGTCGATCAGGGCCTCCGGGCTTATATGATCGGCGTCTACAACTACATGACCCTCGGGCTCGGCGTGACGGGACTGGTGGCCTATGCCGCCTTTTCGCTCGGCACGGTCGACACGGGCGGCCGCCTGGCGCTGACCGACTTTGGTCATGCCATCTATGTCTCGCCCCTGCGCTGGCTGATCGTACTCTCGCCGCTGGCGGTTGTGTTCTGGCTCTCCGCCCGCATCAATTCGATGTCGGTGGCGAGCGCTCGCAACGCGTTCCTCGTCTTCGCCGCGCTGATCGGCTTGTCGATGTCGGCGCTGCTGGTGGTTTACACGGGCGCTTCGTTCGGGCGAGCGTTCTTCGCCACTGCGGCGGCTTTCGCCAGCTTGAGCCTCTACGGCTACACCACCCAGCGCAGCCTGTCGGCGATGGGTTCGTTCATGATGATGGGCGTCGTAGGCCTCATCGTTGCGAGCCTGCTCAACGCGTTCCTGCTGCATAGCAGCGGGATGCAGTTCGGGCTGTCGATCCTCTGCGTCCTAATCTTTGCTGGCCTCACCGCCTGGGATACGCAGTCGATCAAGGAGATGTATTACAGCGGCGACACCTTCGAGATGGTCCACAAGAAGTCGATTCACGGCGCGCTGCGCCTCTACCTCGACTTCATCAATATGTTCCAGGCCATCCTGATGCTGACCGGGTCCCAGCGCAACAGCTGATATCAGATCGTCAATGTAACGATCTAGCTCTCCCCCCGGCGCGTGTTCGCGAGCCGGGGGATTTTTTTGTCTAAAGTCTTATTCAGGGGGGCGGGGTAATGGGTGGGGTTCGCGTTGCCCTAACGGCTGTCTCCTTCTTGGCTGTCGGGGGCGCCGAGGCGGCGCAACTCAAGATCGTCGACGTCAAGGCTTATGCGTTTCTGGAACACGCGGGCAAACTGTCCGACGATCTCGTAAGCGGCGGGCAGAGCCTTGTCGATGCTCCCAGAGGGGGCGCGCTGGGCGGCGACACGGCGACCGGCCTGCTCATCGACTTCACCTTCGAGGGTGACAAGAACGCCTCGCCCAAATATGCAACCGCAGTCATCGACCTGACGCAGACTAGCCGTTCCGGTCAACGGATCATCACCCACAGAGCGTTCACCAATTTCATCTTCGGACCCGACGGCATCGAGCACAAGGCGGTGTTCCTGGAGGCCGCGACCTGCATGCCGCTCGCCATTCAGGTCCGCGCCGGCAAGACCGAAAAGACGGCGAAGATAGACTTCGAATGCACGGAAACGCCCGCCCCGCGCTAACACGCAATTCGGAGATGAGGCGCCTCGCTAGCGCGAGTTGCTTGGATTGGGGGCCGGTCGAAAGAGAGCGGCTCGGACGACAATTGTTTGCAGATAATCAGAATTTTGGTTAAACTTGGGCCATGAACAATCCTGCCCTTCCGCATGGCCGCGACCGCGGGCTCCGTTCCGGCGCTTCTAACCGCCAGGACAAAAGCCTATGAAAAAATTTTCCCCGTTTCATGCCGCGCAACCCATTGATAAGTCTCGATTCGGACGAGAGAATCCAAGGAAATCCAAGGAAATCCAACCCCCATAATCGGGGGTCTTCGCAGCGAAACGGCCTCAAGCCAAGAAAACCCAAACGGATCGACCGGACCCACGTCGCGGCCCGCAGCCGAGAAGGAGCCAAACCAACTCCCTCCCAATGCAAGCGCCTTCGGCTAGTCCTCGCTTAAGCCGAGCACGTCGGCCATCGAATAGAGCCCCGGCTTGCGGTCCTTCGCCCATATCACCGCCTTCAGCGCGCCGCGGGCGAAGAGCGCACGGTCTTCGGCGTGATGGCTCAGAACGACCCGCTCGCCCTCGCCAGCGAAGATGACGCTATGATCGCCGACCACCGTGCCGCCGCGCAGCGACGCGAAGCCGATGTCGCCGACGCGGCGGGCGCCGGTCAGGCCGTCGCGTCCCCGCGCCGAATGGTCGTTCAGCGAGACACCGCGGCCTTCAGCCGCCGCTTCGCCGAGCAGGAGCGCTGTGCCCGATGGCGCGTCGACCTTCATACGATGATGCATCTCGACGATTTCGATGTCGAAATCGTCGCCTAGCGCGGACGCCGCCTGTCGCGCCAGCGCCGCGAGACAATTGACGCCGACGCTCATGTTGCCCGAACGCACGATCGGGGCGTGGCGCGCGGCCGCTTCGATTTTGTCGAGATTGTCGTCGCTCAGGCCCGTAGTGCCGATCACGTCGGCGATGCGCGCCTGAGCGGCGAGCCCGGCCAGGGCGACGCTCGCAGCGGGCAAGGAGAAATCGATGATCGCGTCGGCGTCGAGCAGCAATGGCAGCGCGTCGGCCACGATCTGAAGGCCCTTTGCCGGACAGCCCGCCAGCAGCGCCGGATCCTGTCCGAGCCAGGGCGAATCTTCACGCTCGAGCGCGCCGGTGAGCTTGAAACCGTCCGTCTCATGGATCGTCCGGATCACCATGCGCCCCATGCGGCCGGCGGCGCCGCTCACGATCAGTCTCAAGTCGGCCATATCCGGCTCCCTGATCCGCGGTCAGCCAGGCTGCGGGCCGTCGTAGCCCTCGACAATTACGAGATCGGCGTTGCTGGCTGCGTCGCGAAGTTTCGAGGCTTCTCGATATTCCTCGGAATCATGGCAGGAGATGGCGGTCTCGTAGTCACGAAACTCGATCACGACGTTGCGCGCCGGCGCTTTGCCCCTGGTCACGAGATGCTTGCCGCCGCGGACCAGGAAGCGCGCCCCATATTTCGCGAACGCCGCCGCATTGGCCTTGACGTACTGCTGGTAAACCTCGGGATCGCGCACATCGATATGGACGATCCAGTAGCCCTTCGGCATCCTCAGAACTCCCTCGACCAGA
The DNA here is from genome assembly GCA_963813555.1 of uncultured Alphaproteobacteria bacterium. Lineage (GTDB taxonomy): Bacteria > Pseudomonadota > Alphaproteobacteria > Rhizobiales > Beijerinckiaceae > Roseiarcus. Next base: position 114,911 of record CAWEZX010000009.1, read on the forward strand.
ACCATCTCGATTTCCGCCGCGCCTTCGCGCAACGCTCGCGCCGCCTGGTACCGATCGGAATGAAAATAGCGGCGCGCCGCGTCGTAACTCTCGAACTCGAGCACCACGTTGCGCGCCCGCGCGTTGCCCTCCAACGCCTCGCTGCGCCCGCCTCGCGCCAGCGCTTTGCCGCCATAGTCAGCGATCGTCTTGGTGGCGGCCGCGGCGTAGCCCGCATAGGCGTCGGGATTTATGATATCGACGCGCGAGATGATGTAACCCTTGGACATGATCGCTCCTTCAACGGCGGGCGAGCGAGCCTAGCTCAGCTCAGCGACCAATCAAGTCAAGGCGGATCCGATTTCCGCAACGATCGCCTCCGCGGCCGCACGCGGATCGGACGCCTGGGTGACCGGGCGACCCACGACCAAATAGTCTGCGCCATTGCGGATGGCCTCGGCGGGCGTCGCGACGCGCTTCTGGTCGCCGACTGTCCCGCCCGCGGGCCGGATGCCAGGGGTGACAAGAAGCAACCCTGCGCCGACGGTCTGGCGCGCCATGGCCGCTTCCGCGGCGCTCACCACCAGCCCGTCGACGCCAAGCTCAAGCGCTTGCTCGGCTCGCCGCCGGACCGTCTCGACCACGCCGAAGCGGTAGACCGCCTCGAAAAGATCGGCGTCGTCATAGGAGGTCAAGACCGTAACGGCGAGGATCTGCATCCCCGATCCTTTCGCTCCAAAGACGGCCGCGCGCATCGTCTGCGGATAGGCATGGACAGTGAGGAACCTCGCCCCCAATCGGGCCGCCTGCGCCGTCGCGCGCTCGACGGTGTTAGGAATGTCATGCAGCTTGAGATCGAGAAAGACCTGTTTGCCCGCCACAGCCAGTCCCGAGACGAGCGGTAAGCCGCCGCCATAGGCGAGCTCCATGCCGACCTTATAGAAGGCTGCGCTCTCGCCAATCTGCTCGACCAGCCGCCGCGCCTCGCCGACGTCGGACGTATCGAGCGCGACGATCAGCCGATCGCGCGGCGCAAGCAGGTTCAATTCACCGACTTTCGACGGCATCGACGCCCTTGTTGTCGAGCCGATAAATCCACACAAAGGCCGGCGGCAGGTTGAGCAGAATCGGTCTCGAGCGAACCGCGGAATAGCGATTGGCGCAAGCCTCGCGGGGAATGGGCGACCGGAGGCCATACGTGAACTGGACGAAGATCCCCGAGGGCCCCATCAGCGCGAACGCGTCGCCGATCAGTTTCGTCCGCCGGGGCGGCGGCTGGTTGAGCAACGGCAGGCTGGAGACCACGGCGGCGATCGGCTGGCCCGCGAAGGACGCGAGCGTGTGAGGCAAGTCATAGGCGTCGCCCTGGACGATCGCGGCCGGCGCGAAACGCTGACCCAGAAGACGGCAAAATGCCGCGTCATACTCGACCAGCACGAGTCGCTCAGAGACCACGCCGGCCTCGATCAGCGATCGGGTGACCGGGCCGGTGCCGGGTCCGAGCTCGACAACGAGGCCATGCGACGGCGAGCCAATCGCTGTCGCCATCGCACGCGCTAGCGCTGGTCCGGACGGCGCGACCGCGCCGGTCAGCCGCGGCGCGGCGACGAGAGATTTGAGGAAACGCGCGCTGTCAGCGAGCCCCCGCCGACCTTTTTTGTCCAGCGCTTGCCCCCGCATTCCGGCTCCGCGACCGGCGAGTCCCGTGCGCCGTCCCACGCTTATATCGGGCGGGTCCCCGCCTGGCAAAAGAGGCTTCCCCACATCACGGCCTCAGCTGCGACCCTCGAAAAACTCCTTCATCTTGGCGAAGAAGCCGGCGCTTTCCGGGTGGGTCGTGTTCGAGGATTCGGACGCGAACTCCATCAGGAGCTCGCGCTGGCGCCGTGTCAGGTTTTGCGGCGTCTCGACATTGAGCTGAACGAAGAGGTCGCCCGCATCCCGCGAGCGCAGCACTGGCATACCCTTGCCGCGCAATCTCAATTGGCGCCCTGACTGGGCGCCTTCCGGAACGGAGACCCTCGAACTCTGTCCCATCGAGCGTCCGGACACTGAATTCGTGACCGAGCGCGGCCTGCACCATCGAGATCGGCACTCGGCAATAAAGGTCGGCGCCGTCGCGCTGGAAGAATGCGTGCGGCTTGACGGTGAGGAAAATATAGAGGTCCCCCGCGGGCCCGCCGCGCATGCCCGCCTCGCCCTCGCCGGTCAGGCGAATACGTGTGCCGTCCTCGACGCCGGAGGGGACGTTGACCGACAGCGTGCGCTCCCGGGTCACGCGGCCCGCGCCGGCGCATTTGTCGCAAGGGTTTTCGATCGTCTGACCGCGTCCGTGACAGGACGGGCAAGTGCGCTCGATGGCGAAGAAGCCTTGCTGCGCGCGCACGCGCCCATGACCGCCGCAGGTTTTGCAGGTCGCGGGCCTCGAACCCGCGCGCGCTCCAGAGCCGGCGCAGGCTTCGCAAGCGACCGACGTCGGCATGCGAATAGCCGCGGTCTTGCCGTGAAACGCCTCTTCGAGCGTAATCTCAAGGTTATAGCGCAGGTCCGCGCCGCGCTCGCGGCCTGAGGACTGGCGGCCGCGCCGACCCCCCATCATATCGCCGAACAGATCGTCGAAGATGTCGGACATCGACGACGCGAAGCCGTCGTTCATGCCGCCCTGGTCGAAGGCAGCGTGACCGTAACGGTCGTAAGCCGCCCGCTTCTGAGCGTCCGATAGATGCTGATAGGCTTCGTTCAGCTCCTTGAACCGCGCCTCGGCCTGCTTGTCGCCCGGATGCCGGTCAGGATGACATTGCATCGCCGCCTTGCGAAAGGCGGACTTCAACTCGGTGTCGCTCGCTGTTTTGGCGACGCCCAGGGTTTCGTAGAAATCGCGCTTGGCCATCGTTCAGCGCGCCCACAGCCTATGCATGCCTCAGACCTGCCACTCTGCGCCGCGTGTTCGTCGCGGTTCGGGGCTCGATTCTGACGCGGACGCCGGCGTCCTTAAACGCAGGCCCGACGCCAGCCCGATCTCCACCCGCCATCGCGGCGTCCCCCAAAGACGAGACCGGCCGCGTTGGGCGGCCGACCTCTTCGTTCAGGACGACTTCTTCTTGTCGTCGTCGACTTCGCGGAATTCCGCGTCGATGACGTCGTCCTTGGCCTGCCCGCCGGCGTCGGCGCCGCCATCGCCCGGCGCTCCGCTCGCGGCCTGAGCCTTGTACATGGCCTCGCCCAGCTTCATTTGCGCCTGCATCAGGTCGTTGGTGCGCGCCTTGATCGCCTCGACGTCCTCGCCCTGCAACGCCGTGCGCAGGGACGCGACCGCCAATTCGATGGCGCTGCGATCGGACTCGGCGACCTTGTCGCCATATTCCTTCAGCGCCTTTTCCGCGTCATGCGCCAGCAATTCGCCGCTGTTCTTGGCGTCGACCAGCTCGCGCCGCTTCTTGTCCTCGGCGGCGTGGGCTTCCGCGTCCTTCACCATCTTGTCGATGTCGGATTCGCTCAAGCCGCCCGAAGCCTGGATGCGGATCTGCTGCTCCTTGTTGGTCGCCTTGTCCTTGGCGGTCACGTTGACGATGCCGTTGGCGTCGATATCAAACGTCACCTCGATCTGCGGCACGCCGCGCGGCGCGCCCGGAATCCCGACCAGATCGAACTGGCCGAGCGCTTTGTTGTCGGCGGCCATCTCGCGCTCGCCCTGGAAGACGCGGATGGTGACCGCGGTCTGATTGTCCTCGGCGGTCGAGAACACCTGGCTCTTCTTGGTCGGGATGGTCGTGTTGCGCTCGATCAGCCGAGTGAACACGCCGCCCAGGGTCTCGATGCCGAGCGAGAGCGGCGTGACGTCGAGCAAGAGCACGTCCTTGACATCGCCCTGCAGCACGCCCGCCTGAATAGCGGCGCCGACGGCGACCACCTCGTCCGGATTGACGCCCTTGTGCGGCTCCTTGCCGAAGAACTGCTTGACGACCTCCTGCACCTTCGGCATGCGCGTCATGCCGCCGACCAGGACCACTTCGTCGATCTGGGCGGCCGAAAGCCCGGCGTCCTTCAGCGCCTTTTTGCATGGCTCGACCGTACGCTGGATGAGGTCGTCGACCAGCGCCTCGAACTTCGCCCGGGTCAGCTTGAGCGCCATATGTTTCGGCCCGCTCGCGTCGGCGGTGATGTAGGGCAGGTTGATTTCGGTCTGAGTCGCCGACGAGAGCTCGATCTTCGCCTTCTCAGCCGCCTCCTTGAGGCGCTGCAGAGCGAGCTTGTCCTTGGTCAGGTCGATACCCTGCTCCTTCTTGAACTCGCCAGAAAGGTATTCGACCAGCCGCATGTCGAAGTCTTCGCCGCCGAGGAACGTGTCGCCGTTCGTCGACTTCACCTCGAATACGCCGTCGCCGATCTCGAGGATCGAAATATCGAACGTGCCGCCGCCGAGGTCGTAGACCGCGATGGTGCCGGCTTTCTTCTTGTCGAGGCCGTAGGCGAGCGCCGCCGCAGTCGGCTCGTTGATGATGCGCAAAACCTCCAGGCCAGCGATCTTGCCAGCGTCCTTGGTGGCCTGCCGCTGTGCGTCGTTAAAATAGGCGGGAACCGTGATCACCGCCTGCGTGACCGGACCGCCCAAATGCGCCTCGGCCGTCTCCTTCATTTTCTGCAAAATGAACGCGGAAATCTGCGACGGCGAATATTGCTTGCCGTCGACGGTGACCCATGCGTCGCCATTGGGACCGCGAACGATCTTGTAGGGGACGAGAGCCATGTCCTTTTTTGAGATCGGGTCGTCGAACGAGCGCCCGATCAGCCGCTTGATGGCAAAGATGGTGCGCTCGGGATTGGTCACCGCCTGCCGCTTGGCGGGCTGCCCGACCAGGCGCTCGCCGTCGTCGGTGAACGCAACAATAGAAGGCGTCGTCCGCGCGCCCTCCGAATTCTCGATGACCTTGGGCGTCGCGCCCTCCATGACAGCGACGCACGAATTGGTTGTGCCGAGGTCGATGCCAATTACTTTCGCCATTACTCACCCCTGTTCCTGTGCGGGACCGCCGAGCCCCAAAGCGGCAAGGCCTAAGAAAAGCGTTCCACCGATCGCTTCGTAGCCGACGGCTGACGTCTTCCGATCCCCATCTTTCAACCAGATTTCCGCCGATCCAACGGGCTTCGCGCCCGAAGCGGCCAGTCGGGGCGTATATAGGTGGGGCGTTTTAGTGGCGCAAGGCGCGGAAGCCGTGGATTTTTCGAGCTTCCCGCGCGTCGCCCGAATCCGCCGCGCCTTCCCCTTTCTCACCGGCGCCTCTAAACTCGGCTCAATGAATCGGCCTTTCGCCTCGTTGCTTTTCGGCCTTGTGAGCCTGGCCTTTTGTCATGTGCCGTCGAGGGCTCAATTGATGCTGCCAGGCGCTGCGCCCGCCGCGTCAGAGGGGGCGAAGGACGTATCCAAGCCGAAGAGCGCGCGCAAGGCGAGCGTCTCCAAACCCAGCAAGCCCACCGCTGAGGCGGGAGTGGCGAGCCTCGTCGGGCGGCCGCTCATGCTGAACGGCAAGTCTGGGCTTCTTCAGGTCTCCGGCGACGACAAGTCGCTGACGATCGACAAGCTTCAGCTCGCCGGCGAGGGCGTCTCCAACTCATCGCAGCGCTGCGTCGTCGACATCGTCGGTGAGACGCCGATCGAAGCGACAAACGTGGGCCGCCCCGACGGCCTCGAGCGCTTCGAGGCCGACGTTCCGGCCTGCCCGGTCGCGTTCGACGTTCTGGACGGCGCAGTTCTCGTGCCGACCCAAATCACAGCCTGCGTCTTCAAGGCCGCCGATTGCCAAACCACGCCGGGCGGCCTCTGGGGCCCCGACGGCGCCTCGCTGGTCGGCGATGCGGCCAAGATCGTCAAGGAACGCGCCCAAGCGGAAAAGGCGATGAGCAAAATCCTGCACACAATCGAGGACCGCGCCGAGGATAGCGCGCAGGCGGCCGATCTGGTGCGCGATCAGAACGGCTTCGCCGGACAGCGCGACGAGCTCTGCCGCGATTACGCGGAGGAAAGCCTCCACGGCTATTGCGCTTTGCGCGTCACCGAGGCGCGAACTGCGCTTTTGCAGACGAGGCTCGACGAGCTCGGCCCTGCAACCGCTCCCAAGACGGCGACCGAAAAGGGCAAGAAGGCGAAGGCGAAGAAGGGCGCCAAGCAGCCTTAAGGCCGACTCGCGGCGCACGCCGGGTCTTCGCCCGGGGGAACGTGCGCGGCGCCCCGACGTTTGCACAAGCTCTTGCCTTGCTCGCGGACTCGACCCATGGTCCTCGTGAGGTGATCCGATGACCCAAGATTCGACAGGTGCAGGAGGGCAGGTCGCCGCGGCCAGCGCGAACGGCCATGGCACCCGGTCCCTGAAAGCCAAAGCGGCCGACGAGTTCCGCAGATTTGCCATCCTCTTCTTCTATCTCTGGATTCTCTTCGGCGTCTTCGTCCTCAACCAAGGCGTCGTCATGCGTGAGCACGGGATCAATTTCCCCATGCTTGGCTTTGCCTTCATCAACGCCCTCGTCTTCGCCAAAGTGATGATGCTGTTCGAAGTGTTCGACCCCGGCCGTTGGCTGCGCGCCCGGCCTCTCATCTATCCGATCCTCTATGAGACTCTGCTCCTGACTGTCCTTTTTCTCGTCGCCCATGTCATCGAAAAGACGATCGAAGGCCTGTTTCGTGGAGAGACGATCATCGACAGCGTGCCGGTGATCGGCGGTGGCGGTCTCATCGGGTTCCTCAGCATCACCGCCATTCTGTTTATCGCGCTGATCCCGTTTTTTGGTCTGAGGAATCTGAGTTTGGCCCTGGGCGAGGGACGGCTCTACCCGATGATTTTTGGCCAGCCTTCGGCGGAAGACGGCGAGCGCCGTACCGGCGCGCCGGCACGGTCCGCCTAGTCCTCAGGCGCCCCAGGTCCGCCGGGAGACTTTATCTCTCCGGCCGGCTCGGCTAGCTTACCCGTGGGTGGAGTGGGCCGCCGCAACCGGGCCCCGGCTTGCGAGGGACGATAGCCGATGTGGAATGAATTCAAGGAATTCGCGCTTAAAGGCAACGCACTCAGCCTCGCAATCGGCGTCATCATCGGCGCGGCGTTCGGCAAGATCGTCGACGCTCTGGTCAACGACATCATCATGCCGATCATCGGTATCGCCGGCAAAGCCGACTTCTCCAACTATTATCTCCCGCTTGCGAGCGGCGTGACCGCGACCAATCTGGTGGATGCGCGAAAGCAGGGCGGCGTTCTCGCTTACGGCGACTTCATCACCGTCGTGATCAACTTCGCCATCGTCGCGATCGCGCTGTTCGTCGCGATTAAAGCGATCAACACTCTGACCAGGCAAGCGGACAAGGAGCCTCCCCCGCCCGCGCCGCCCACCCAGGAAGTCGTTCTCCTGACGCAGATCCGCGACCAACTGGCTAAACGCGGCGCTTAGCGCCCTCGGCCGGTTTCAGGCGTGGCTACGTTGGCGCTTCTGGCGCGGCCTCGTTCTCTGGATCGATAAGGGCGGCGCCCTGGTTTCGCGCAACCCAGAAAGACGCCTGCGCCACGACGCCGGCGGCCAGGAGCACAACGGCGGAGGCCAACGCGGGGTTGGCGCCGAGGCTCGCAAGCTCGACCAGCGCTGCTGCGACAGCCATCTGGACCGAACCATAAAGTCCGGAAACCGTTCCGGTAACGCGTGGGTTCACGCTGATGGCCTGGACAAGGGCGGCCGGCGCCGCCGCGCCCACTCCGACGCTGAACGCAAACATCGTCCCGACAATTCCAACCAGAGTCGCCCGGTCGGCTATCAGGAGGCCGAGGAACGAAGCCGCCGCCACAACGCTCAGCGCATTGGCGGCGACCAGAAATCGGTTGAGGGAAAAACGCGCGATCAACTGACTTGCGAAAAGGCTGCCGAGCCAGAGCCCGGAGACAAGGAGGGCGAGGATAGTCCCACGCTGGCGCTCGGGACGTGCAGGGAATCAACGAAAATGAACGGCGCGCAGGCGATGAACGCGTAGAGGGAGGTCGTCGCGCAGGCGCCGCCGATTGCGTAGCCGAGAAACTGACGGGAGCGCAGCAGGTCGACGTAGTCGCGGGCATATCTCGCGGGGCTGACGAAGCTCGCCTCCGGACGCGTCTCCGGCAGAATGCGCCACGCCAGCACAAAGTTGGCCACGCCCAGGGCGCTGAGCCCCAGCAGGATCGTCCGCCATCCCCAAAGGCTGCTGAGCCCGGCGCCGATGAGCGGAGCGACAGCGGGACCTGCAGTTACAAGCAGATTCGTGAGCGCAAGGCGCCGGGCGGCCTCGTGCGCCTGCGACGTATCGCGGATAATGGCGCGGGCGAGCACCAGCCCTGAGCATCCGCCTGCAGCCTGGAAAAAGCGCGCAAGCACGAGCATATGGGTGTCGGGCGCGAAGAGCCCGGCGATACTCGCAATCGTGAATATAGAGAGACCGACGACCAGCGCCGGACGACGGTCCAAAGCGATCGGACGCGGGCCCGTAGACCAGTTGACCGACAGCCAATCCCAGGATGTAAAGACTGATTGTCAGCTCCAGAGCGGCGGGCGTGGCGTGGAGATCCTTGGCCGCGGCGGGCAGGGCGGGCACGAAAATGTGCATGCCGACCGGCCCGCTAAAGGTGAGCAAGCCCAAGAGCCAGAGCGGCACCGCGCGTCGGGGAGTGTGGTTCATCGGGCCGCCGAATGTTCGCGCTCGGCGGTCTCCGATCGCGCTTCCGGGAGGCTTAGGAGCCGGTCTCTGACTGTCTCAAGCAGGTGAAGCGTACGCGCCAGATCCTCGTCCGAGACCTCGCCGAGCACGAGGTCACGAATTTCCTGGGATACGCGCTCGACCTGATCGACTGTCCGACGCCCGTGCGGCGTTAGCGCGAGGCTCTTCGCGCGCCGGTCCGCGGGGTCCTCGCATCGTTCGATGAGGCCCGAACTTTCGAGCGCGTCGAGCAGGCGAACGACCGAGGATCCATCGAGAGACAGAGACGCGGCCAGTTCATTCTGCCGCATCGGGGTTTCGGATCGGGCGATCCGAAGCAAGGGCAGCCACGTCGCCTCCGTCAGCCCATAGACCTGCAAACGCCCGTCGACCGCGCGTCGCCATTCCCGCGCCACATGGGCGTTGAGAGGCGCGAATCGAGCGCGGGCGTCCTCTGGAGCGGGGGGCATGGAGGTCCGAATAGATGACATGGCAATTGATGTTATGTCAGCGATTCGGTGCGGATCGCGCGGAGGCGCCCGGGCAGGCGATCGATCGTTGGTGAGCCGCGCGTCGGTCGGCGACGAGCTGCCAAGCGCCAAGCCTAATTACACGGCGAGGGCGGCGTTCCCGCGCCCCTCAATGGCGATTGTCACAGCGGCGTCAAACGGTCGCAGTCCAATCGCGGGGGCGTCGCCCGATAGTTGCCCTGAAGTTGTGATCGATTGCGACCGATCCAGGGCGTCACGCATTCGCTCGACTTTGACGTCCGACCCATTTGGCTCAGCTCGGTGAGCCTATCGGAGATACGATGATGAGACACATTCTTCTCCCTTTCGCAGCGCTCGCTGCTTGGACATTCGCTCCCGCCGCCCAAGCCGCCGCGGATGAATCGTCTCAACCGGCGATGGAGAGGATGCAGCATTGGGCCGCGGACCACGAGGCGCTGCTTGACGCCGGGCTCGCTGGTCTCAAGGCGGGCCTCAAACTGACCTCGGACCAGGACAAGCTCTGGCCGCCGTTTGAAACGGCGGTTCGCGACGCCGCGAAGCTGCATATGGAACAGATGAAGTCCATGATGGAGCGCATGCAGAAAATGCATGAAATGATGCAAAGCATGGAAAAATCCGAAGACATGAAGGAAGCGCCCGCGCCCGGCCAAGCCGTCTCCCCAATTGACCGACTGGAGACCCTTGGGAAACACTTGTCCGAGCGCGGCGCCGCGATCGAAAAAGTCGCCGACGCCGCCAAACCCCTATACGCAAGCCTTGATGATTCCCAGAAGAGACTGTTCGTCCTGCTCGGCCGGGAAATGTTCATGATGGGACATGGTCATCGCGGCATGGGCATGATGCGCGGCGGGATGGGGATGATGCGCGGGGGAATGGGAATGATGGGCGGGATGGGGATGATGGGTCACGGCGACATGGAAATGATGGGCCGGAAGTCCGAAAAAATGGCCCCGATGGAAAACCAACGTGACGAAGAAGACAATGATTCGGACGACGACTAGCCCAAGCCAGGCCTTCCGACGGAGCACCGTCACCGCGGCTACTGCCCTGCCGGCAGCATGAGGTTGAACGCTAAATAGAAGGTGCCTGCAGGCGGAAAGAAGGCTCTGCGGTAGCTGCGCATCCGCCAGCGACGGCCGGCGCGTAGCGGATTAGGCGGGCGCGCGCCTGTCCGTGATGCACCGGCTGGTTACTTGCCGTTTTTCTCCAGCCAAGCCTTCATCTGCGCGATCTCTTTTTCTTGCGCGGCGACGATGTCAGTCGCCAATTGGCGCAGTTCGGGGTCGGTCCCGTATTGCAGTTCAACTTTCGCCATGTCGATCGCGCCTTGATGATGCGGGATCATCATCAGAGCGAAATCCTTGTCCGGCTTGCCGGACGGCTTCACATTCATGCCCTTCATCATGGTTTGCATCGAAGTCGCGAACGCCCTGTCGGCTGGGGTCGCCGCCGGCTTCATCGACATATTCATACCCTTCATGTTGTTCATGTCCTCGGCGCCGACACTTTGCGCTGATAACAACAATGCGGGCGCGAACACGGCGATAAGCATGGATTTGTTCATAGCGCTTTCCTCCTGGGCAGCGAGATCGGACCGGAGTCAGTCCGGTTTTGGCGACGGCTCAATGCTAAATGCGGAGGTATTTGATCAGGGCGGCAATGCCGCGCACATTCCACCCATACCCATCAGACTACTCGCTCTGGACTCACACTTGAGCCACTACGCGAGCGAGTTTGGAGCGCACGACCTGTGCGGCTTCCTTGAGCGCCAAGTTGTCGATCGCCTGCATCGAGGCGACGGGATCGATCGCCGCTACTTCGGTTTGTCCATCCCCTGCATCGCGCACCACAACATTGCAGGGCAGCATTGTGCCAACTTTATTCTCCAAACGGAGAGCTTCATGCGCCAGAGCGGGGTTGCACGCGCCGAGGATGACGTAACTCGGGTAATCGACACCGATCTTTGCTTTCAATGTCTCTTGCACATTAATTTCGGTCAGTACGCCAAAGCCTTCAGCCTTAAGGGCTTCCTTCGTCCTGGCTACGACCTCGTCAAACGCGAGCGGTAGCAGCCGATTGATGTAGTAATCCATGGACAAATCCTCCAAAGACAGAACGCTGACCCAAGGGCTGTCTCAGCCGCCCAATCTTGCGCCTGCGATGCGCCGCCTAGCTACGCAGGTATTTGATCAGGGCGGCAATGCCCAACATCAGCGCGACAAAAACCAGCAGCCAGATCAGTCCGGCGCTCCACATCATGGAGCCCCCGAACATTCCGTCGAAACCCATCATGCTCCTGTCCTCCTCATTTGCTCAATGGAGGCGCACGCTCAGCAATCGAAGCGCATTGGCGACAACGCTGACCGAGGAGAGCGACATCGCCAAAGCCGCGATGACCGGCGACAGCAACAGTCCGAACAGCGGATAAAGCGCGCCAGCGGCGATCGGCACGCCGGCGGCGTTGTAGATGAAGGCGAAGAGCAAGTTCTGGCGGATGTTGCGCATCGTCGCTTGCGATAGCCGGCGGGCGGCGACGATGCCGCGAAGATCGCCGCTGCGTAGGGTGACGCTCGCGGATTCGATCGCGACATCGGTTCCCCCACCCATCGCAATCCCGACATCAGCGGCGGCAAGCGCCGGCGCGTCATTGACGCCATCGCCGGCCATGGCGACGACCCGCCCTTCCTTCCGCAACCGTTCGACGGCTTTCCCCTTATCCTGCGGCAGGATCTCCGCCTCGATTTCCACGATCCCGAGCTTGCGCCCGATCGCTTCCGCGGTCGCCCGATTATCGCCAGTCAGCATGATGACGCGGACGCCCGTCTCCTTGAGCGCACGAACCGCGTCGGGCGAAGTCTCCTTGACCGGATCGGCGATCGCGATCACGCCGCTGGCCTCGCCGTCGATCGCAACGAAGATCGCGGTTGCGCCGTCGCTGCGAATTTCGTCCGCGAACGCCTCGAACGGGCCGACGTCGATTCCTTCCGCCCGCATCATGAGCGGGGCGCCAAGAACGATTTTGCGACCATCGATGGTTCCGGTGACCCCTTTGCCCGCGACGCTGTCGAAGTCCTCAACGCGGCCAAGCGTCAGATCGCGACCCGCCGCCGCGCGCACGATCGCCGCCGCCAGAGGATGTTCGCTGGCGCGCTCCAGGCTGGCCGCGAATTTGAGCAGCGTTTCCTCGCTAACCCCGGGCGCGGGCCTTAGCTCCACTACCTTGGGCTTGCCTTCGGTCAGCGTGCCGGTCTTGTCGATGACCAGGGTGTCGACCTTTTCGAGTCGCTCGAGCGCCTCCGCATTCTTGATCAGCACGCCGGCCTGTGCGCCGCGTCCCACGCCGACCATGATCGACATCGGCGTCGCCAGGCCCAGCGCGCAAGGGCAGGCGATGATCAGCACCGAGACCGCCGCGACGAGACCATAGGCCAGGCGCGGCTCGGGACCCCAGATCGCCCAGGCGGCGAAGGCGGCGACGGCGACCGCAATAACGAGCGGTACGAACCAGCCTGAAACCTGATCGGCGAGGCGTTGAATGGGCGCGCGGCTGCGCTGCGCTTGGGCCACCATCTGCACGATCTGCGCGAGCACCGTGTCGCGGCCAATTCTTTCGGCGCGCATCACGAAGGCCCCGCTCTCGTTCATCGTGCCGCCGATGACCCGGTCGCCGACTGCCTTGCCGACCGGCATCGACTCTCCGGTCAGCATGGACTCATCGACCGAGCTTCGCCCTTCGATGACTTCACCGTCCAAAGGGACCTTCTCGCCCGGCCGCACGCGTAGCCGATCGCCGATCTTGACCGCGTCGAGAGCGACCTCCTCGTCCGCGCCGCCCGCGTGAACGAGCTGCGCGGTCTTTGGCGCAAGATCGAGCAGCGCGCGGATCGCGCCGCCGGTCTGCTCACGCGCCCTGAGTTCGAGCACCTGCCCCAACAGGACGAGTGTCGTGATAGCCGCCGCCGCTTCGAAATAGACCGGGACCGGGCCGTGGGCGCCACGGAACGCCGGCGGAAACAGGCCAGGCGCAACCGTCGCGACGACGCTATACGCCCACGCAACGCCGACGCCTAAGGCGATCAGCGTGAACATGTTGAGATTGCGGGTCTTGAGCGACGCCCAGCCGCGCTCGAAGAACGGCCTTCCCGCCCAGAGCGCAACCGGCGTCGCGAGCGCCAACTGGATCCAGTTGGAAAGCCCTTCCGGCAAGAACCCATGCAGACCGGCGAGATGCCCGCCCATTGCGAGCGCGAACACGGGGATGGAGAGCGCGAGCGCGATCCAGAAACGCCGCATCATGTCCACAAGCTCGGCGCTCGGGCCGGTCGCTTCCGCGGCGATTTCCGGCTCCAGCGTCATGCCGCAGATCGAGCAGTACCCTGGATGGTCCTGACGAATCTGCGGATGCATCGGGCAGGTGTAGATCGCGCCCGAGGGCGCAGATTTCAGCGCTGGGGCGTGCGTCGGGGCCGCCACATATCGCGCGGGGTCGGCGACGAACTTTTCGCGGCAGCCGGCGGAGCAGAAATGATAGGTCGCGTCAGCGTGCTCGGCCTTGTGCTTGGCCGTCGCCGGATCGACCGACATGCCGCAAACGGGATCCTTCGCGAACGCGCTCTTGGCGTCGGCCAGACTCATCGGCGAATGTTCCTTGTGTTCCATGAGGGGGAGGCGTAAACCTTCCTACCGTGGGAAGGTCAAGCGGATTCTCAACGTGAACATCGGCGCGGCGGCGGCTTCGAGCGGCGTCAACGGCAAGATGATCCGCCATTACGAGGCGATCGGCCTGTTGCGTCCCGCCGAGCGGCGCTCGAACGCTTATCGCGACTACGGCGAGCGCGACATCCACGAACTCAGGTTCATTCGGCGGGCGCGACGGCTTGGTTTTTCGATCGCGGAAATTGGCGAACTGCTGGCTCTATGGCGCGATCGCGGCCGCCCGAGCCGCGAAGTCAAGCGCATCGCCGAGACGCATATGGGCGATCTTCAGTCGCGGATCGTCGAAATGCAGGCCATGGCGAACACGCTTCGAGAGCTCGTCTCCGCCTGCCATGGGGACGATCGTCCCAACTGTCCGATCCTCGATGACCTGGCGCTTCGAGAGGGCGGCGCCTGAGTCTTCCGGCGGAGCCCTTGCCGGAGGGGCCCGGCTTTGCCAAAAGGAGCGCCCATCCCCGGAGACACAATTCCAGTGACCGCCATCAAGGCTGCCTTTGAGCGCATCGGCGAGGAAAACGCCTTCGCCGTGCTGGCGAGGGCGGCTGAATTGCAGCGCCAGGGACGCGACATCATCAATCTCGGCATCGGCCAGCCGGATTTCAAAACGCCGCCGCATATCGTCGAGGCGGCCGTCAAAGCTTTGCGCGACGGCGAGCATGGCTATACCGACGCGACTGGGATTGCGCCCTTGCGCGAGGCGGTAGCTGAGGATCTGCATCGCAGGCTCGGCGCCGACGTGTCGCCCGATCTCGTTATGATCGTCCCCGGCGGCAAGGTGACGATGTTCATGGCGATTGAGATGTTCGGCGAAAAAGGGGTCGACATCGTCTATCCCGATCCGGGCTTTCCGATCTATCGCTCGATGATCGAGTTCACCGGCGCGCGCCCGATTCCGATCCCGATGCGGGAGGAAAACGGCTTCGCTTTCTCGGCGGAAGAGACGCTGGCGCTGATGACGCCTGAGACCCGCCTCATCATCGTCAATTCGCCGGCCAATCCGACCGGCGGCGTCACGCCGAAAGAAGAGATCGAGAATCTCGTCGCCGGCCTCGCCCGCTTTCCGAACGCAGCCATCATGTCGGACGAGATCTACGGCCAGCTGACTTATGACGGCCTCGCGCATCAGACGCTACTCGCCTATCCGGAAATCCGCGACCGCCTCATCCTGCTCGATGGCTGGTCGAAGACCTACGCGATGACTGGCTGGCGACTCGGCTATTCCGTATGGCCCAAGGCTTGGCGCGACGTCGCGCGCAAGCTCGCAGTCAACTCCTATTCCTGCGTCAACTCGGCGGCGCAGTTCGCCGGCATCGCGGCGCTGAAGGGTCCGCAGGATTCGGTCGCGGCCATGCGGGCCGAGTTCGACCGGCGGCGCAAGGCGGTGACCGCGGGCCTCAATCGATTGCCAGGCGCAAGCGCCGTGGCGCCGAAAGGCGCATTCTACGCTTTTCCGAATGTCTCCCGCACGGGTTGGAAGGCTAAGCCACTCGCCGCGGCGCTGTTGCAGGATGCGGGCGTGGCCACGATCGGCGGCCCGGACTTCGGCGTCTATGGCGAGGGTTACTTGCGGCTCTCCTACGCCAACTCGCTGGAAAATATTGAACGCGCACTCGAACGCATCGGGGACTATCTCAGCCGTCCGGCGCGCGTGGCGTCGAGCTCGTGATGGGCTCTTTCATGTCCTTCTGGGTGACGAAGTGATCTTGCGACCCGTTGTCTTTGCAGTCGCCGCGATTGCCTTGTGCCCGTTGGCTCAAGCTGAGGATGCGCATCCGTCACAGGTCGTTTGCGACGCCGCCAAAATTGGCGCCCGGGAGCTCGCCGAGTGCCTGAGAACCGGCGCCGACCGGGCCGATAGGGACCTGGCGACGGTCGCCGACGCGGCGATCAAATCGATTGACGCGCGCCAAGGCTTGCTGTCGTCGCAAAAGGCCCGTTGGCGCCGCGCGCTCAATGACGCCCAGGCGCAATGGGTCGCGTGGCGCGATTCAGAATGTCAGGACGTCGCTCCATTCGAATCAGGCATGGACGCCAAGGGCGGCGATCCGCGCCTGCGCTGCATAATAGACTACGACGCCGAGCGCGTATCGAGCCTCAAGGCGCGCTATCCTTGAACTGCGGCCTGAAGCCGCGCTCCACGTGGATTTCCGTCCACGCATTTCTGGTTCAGCGCCGCTGAAGGAGGTGAAGTCTTGGCGACTCTCGAAGGCCTCGGCTTTGCTGTCGATTGGGTAGACCGCGGATCTTATTGGCGCGAGGATCCCGCAAAGGTCGCGGAGCTACGCGCTCGCGATGACGCGCGCGCTCTCCTGATCGCTCGCGATATGCCGGTGCTGCGCAATAGCGACAGAGGGCTCGATTCGTTTTTGTCGATGAGCGAAATCGAGGCGCTTGGCGGGGCGCAAGTCGAAGCGCTGCTGGGCCTCACAGCAAATCACGCGCCGATTTTCGCCGCGCTGTTGCCTGATGGAGCGGTGGAAATGCGCTCGGACTTCGAGCGACGGTTTTCGAGACTTGCGCGTTATGGTCTTGCCGGGTCGCGAAGACCTGAAGCTCGTCGACCTGCGATCGATCGCGATGAGCGGTGTTGTGCCGCCCGACCAGGCGGCGATGTTGGCCGCGGCCAAAGCGTTGATGCACTGGCACGCGCGGCACCGGTTCTGCTCGAATTGCGGGACGCTCACTGAGGTCGCGGTGGCGGGCTGGCGGCGGGATTGCCCTGTTTGCAAAGCCATCCACTTCCCGCGCACCGATCCGGTCGTCATCATGCTTGCAGTCGATGGCGATGCTTGCGTGCTCGGTCGCCAGCCCAGATTCCCGAAAGGCATGTATTCGGCGCTGGCCGGCTTCGTCGAGCCCGGGGAGACGATCGAGGCTGCTGTCAGGCGAGAAATCCGCGAGGAAGCCGCCGTCGCCTGCCGGGTGGTGCAATACTTTGCCTCACAGCCATGGCCTTTTCCCGCCTCGTTGATGATCGGCTGCTTTGCCGAAGCGGAAAGCCGAAACCTGGAGGTTGATCGCGTCGAGCTGGAGGACGCCCGCTGGTTTAGCCGCGATGAAACGATTGCGCTCATCGAACGACGCCATCCGGAAGGCCTCATGGCCCCAACTCCGATGGCGATCGCCCATCACTTGCTAAAGCGCTGGGCCTATAAAGGGGTCAGTTTCGACGAGTGACGTTCGCAATTTTTGCCGCGCGGACAAAAAAAGAGCGGATCGGCTAGGAGGGGGCCCGCCGATCCGCTAGCCTTCGTGGAACTTCTTCGGCCCGTCTAGGCGCTCGGGGGCTGGGGGGCAAGAAAACCGAGCTAACCGCAAACCGATCCCACGCGGCACAGTGTTAATATGACCCGCCGTTGCGGCACGCGCTTGACGACAAACTGGCCAAACTAAGGCATTTTGTAAAAAAGGTCTTAGTCTTTATCGACGAATTATAGTCTGAGCAAATAAGTACGATCACAAATACGTTGAAAAGCATCAGTCGCCGCGCCCGTCCGCTGGGAGGCAATTTCGCTTCAGTCGGTCGATACGTCCTTCTTCTCTGATTTCTCAGTCGCCCCGGTCGTAGGTTTGCGCGACTGCCATCTTTTTTTCGGGATGCCGCGCCGACTTGTGCTTGTGCTTGGATCTGGGTGAAGTCTGGATGGGCGCGCTCGCATCTCCCTCAGCCGTCGTCGCGGCTGTGGACGAATTGTCGGCGGATATGGTCTTGGGGCTCCCCGGCGCGGCTGCCGTTTCGGTTGTCGTCCGACGGGCGCCCAGCGCCGGCCCCTTCCACCCGGGCGCCGGGCCAATGTAGACCGGCACCGGATCGAAGCGAATCCTTTCATTGGTGAGCTCGGTGTGCGCGGCTACGGGGGCAATAAGCACCGCCAGGGGGGCGGGGAGCATCCCAACGCGTCCCGCTGATCCCACTCCCGCCTGAGCCTGATCAAAAATGCCGTTATCTTCGGCCGCGGCGAGCGCGGCGGCGTTGCGATGCAGGCACACATCGGCGCGCATGTTGGGCGCGGCGCCTGAGCCGGACGGCAGCGATTCCAGCGAGCCATTGCCCCCGCCCATGGCGAAGCCGCGGTCGAAGAGGTCCGCCGCCTCCTGGTTGCGCGTTTTCGCCGATGGCGCCCCGAGCACGACCACGATCAATCGCCGTCCGGAATGGTTGGCGCTCGCCACCACATTGAAACCCGCCGGACAGGTAAAGCCCGTCTTCATCCCGTCGGCGCCGGGATAGCGGCCAAGCAAACCATTGTGGTTGGGGATGTACCGGTTGCCCAACTGAAGCGCGCCAATGCTGAAAAGGCCCGCGTGCTCTGGAAATTCATGCAACAGCGCGCGGGCGATCATCGCCATGTCACGGGCTGAGGACACATGAGCCGGATTATGCAAGCCGTTGGGGTTGACGAAATGCAACTCACGCAGACCCAGGCGCTGGGCGTCTGCATTCATGGCGTCGGCAAAGGCTTCGACCGAGCCTGAAACGCCTTCGGCAACCATCACCGCGACATCGTTGGGCGACTTGACCATCAGCATTTTGAGGGCATTGTCGAGGGTCACTTCGGTGCCGGGCCGGAACCCCATTTTCGACGGCGGCATCCGCGCGGCGCGAGCCGACATGATGAGCGGCGTATCGAGCGTCAGTTTGCCGTTTCGCACCGCGTCCAAGGCGACATAGACCGTCATCAGCTTGGTCAGCGATGCGGGATACCAGGGCGCGGTCGCCTCGTTCTCCATCAACACCTGGTCGCTGTCCGCGTCGACGACGAGGTAAGGTGTCGCCTGCACCGCGGCCGCGCCGAGCGCGAGCCAGGCGCCGAAGCCAAACAGGACGCGCCGTCCGATCCAGCATCGGCCAAATGGCATGATTGCGTTCCCCGCGATGTCCAAGCTCAGCCTTTTCTAGTGGAGAACGGCTCGAGTCTCAAGCGGCGGCGGCGTTTAGCGCGCGTTCCGACGGCGACCTGGCGCGCGAAAATGAGATCGGGCCTGTTTGACGCAGTTCGCCTTGATGCTCACACGATGTGGAAACGTTGCCGCGCCGCATCCGCAGGCGCCCCAGGGGGGAAATGTGCAGCAAGGATGTCGCCGCAGCTTGCGGCGAGCCCGGTTAGCGCGGCCTCCGTCTCCCCGGCGGCGAGAGGTGCGAGCGCCTCATTGACCGCGACTTGCCATTGTTCCTGTGAGACGACCCGCGCAGCGTCCTCGGCTGCAACAATGCGGATGTAATGCTCGGCCAGCGACACATAGATGAGCGCGCCGCACCGGGAGCGATCGATCCCGCGCAGGACGAACTGCGCCAGCGCGGCCCGGTGGCCGGCCGAGCGCGCCATGCGCTTCGGGATAAGCCACCGCCGCACCGGCGGCAGCGAACCCAGCACCGCCGCAAGAATCGCGACGAGCAGTTGAGCGACATAGATGCGGTGGGCGGAAAGCTCGGTGAACACCAGCAATGGCAGCGGCGTCGCAAGCGCGAGAATGCAGGCGCCGAGCAGAAACTCCGCGTCGAGGGAGGCGGAGGCGCCGGCCAGCACGCAGACGAGCGGGGCCCGGGTCTTGAGTTGCGCGGCGTCGAACGCGGCCTCGACGCGCGACGCCGCGTCCGGGTCGAGAATCATCACCAGCCTCCCGAGGCGCCGCCGCCGCCAGAAGAGCCGCCGCCGCCCGAAAAGCCTCCTCCGCCGCCCGAAAAGCCGCCGCCGCCACCGAAGCCGCTGCCGCCCCCGAAACCGCCGCCGCCCATCGGAATGAAGATGACGTTGCCGCCGCCGCTTCTCCGGCTGATGCGACTGATCACGAACATGATGAAAAGAAAGATGAGGAAGGGTGCGAGCGTATCGAGCAGCGACGCCTCATGCTCGGCGCGCATGTCGGTCGGCTTCGGCTTCCATTCGGCCGCGTCGGTGGTCAGCGCGGTGATGATGTCGTCGACGCCGCGGGTGACGCCGCCGTTGAAGTCCCCGGCCTTGAATCGCGGCGCGATCGCATTGGAGATGATGATGCTGGAGACGGCGTCGGTCAGCGTCCCTTCGAGGCCGTAGCCGACCTCGATGCGCGCCCGCCGCTCCTTCGGCGCGATCAGAAGCAGAGCGCCGTTGTTCTCTTTGGCCTCGCCCAGCTTCCAGGCGCGGAAGAGCTCGTTCGCGTAGGGCTCGATCTCCTCCCCCCCGAGCGAGGGCACAGTCGCTACAACGAGCTGAATGCGGGACTTCTGCTCGAGATCGGCGAGCTTGCGCTCGAGGTCGGCGATCGTGACCGGCGAGAGAATTTTCGCCTGGTCCACCACCCTTCCGGTCAGCGCCGGAAAGTTGGCCGCCGCAAGCGCAATGCCGGCGCATAGCGCTGCGACGATGAGGACGACCAGCGCCCGCGGCCAGAGGCGAGGCATCCGGACGTTCCCCGTTCGAGGGCTAGAACTTCACCTTCGGCGCCGCTTGGGCTTCGGAATCGGCGGTGAACGGGACCAGCGGCTTGATCGAGCGAAACACCGTCTGCGCCCACAGCACGCTCGGGAAAGTCCTGAGCGTGGTGTTGAAGTCCTGCACCGCGGCGATGTAGTCGCGGCGGGCGACGGCGATCCGGTTTTCCGTCCCCTCGAGTTGGGATTGGAGGGCGAGAAAATTCTGGTTCGACTTGAGGTCCGGATAGTTTTCGCTGACCGCGAGCAGACGGCCGAGGGCCCCGGACAGCGCGTTTTGCGCATCCTGCAGCTGTTTGACTTTTGCCGGGTCGGTGAGGTCATTGGCGTCGAGGTGAATCGAGGTCGCCTTGGCGCGCGCCTCGGTGACCTGGACAAAGACGTCCTTTTCCTGCTTGGCGTAGCCCTGAACTGTCGCGACCAGATTGGGCACCAGGTCGGCGCGGCGCTGATATTGGTTCTGAACCTGCGCCCAAGCCGCGTTGGCGGCCTCCTGCTTGGTCGGGATGACATTGTAGCCGCAGGCGGAAACCGAAACGGCGACCAGCGCCAGAACGGCGAACGACCGCAACCGATGAAGCAAGCCCATTGACAACCCCTCCCGACTGACGCCCGACGCTTCGCGGGTGCGAACAATCATAAGCCGCCCGACCCCATTAGGCCACCGGCGAGGGCGGCCTGCTCAGACTTCCGCGGCCTGACTGGCCGCCTCTTTCAGGAGCGCGCTTGCAGGAGCGCGCTTGATCGCATCCTGTGCATTCACTAGAAACCCCTGTCCGGCGTGGCGACGCCTGACCCGAATGTCTCCGCAAAGCTGCGTTTCGCGCTAGACCCAGGACAAAACATGCGTGTGTACTATGATCGAGACTCCGATCTCAACTTGATCAAAGCCAAGAAAGTGGTGGTGGTTGGCTACGGCAGCCAAGGCCACGCGCATCTACTCAATATGCGCGACAGCGGCGTCAAGGAGATCGCGGTCGCGCTGCGTCCGGACTCCGCATCGGCCAAAAAGGCGGAGGCCGAAGGCATCAAAGTGATGGAGGTCGCCGCCGCCGCCAAATGGGCCGACATCGTGATGATGCTGACGCCGGACGAGTTGCAGGCCGATATCTACCGCGATCAGCTTGCGCCGAACATGAAGCAGGGCGCGGCGCTGATGTTCGCTCACGGACTTAACGTTCACTTCAACCTGATCGAACCGCGCGCCGATCTCGACGTCCTGATGGTCGCGCCGAAGGGCCCGGGCCACACGGTTCGATCCGAATATAAACGAGGCGGCGGCGTGCCATGTCTCATCGCGATCCACCAGAACGCGAGCGGCAACGCCCACGATCTCGGCCTGTCCTACGCCTCGGCGATCGGCGGCGGCCGCGCTGGCGTCATCGAGACGTCATTCCGAGAGGAATGCGAGACCGATCTCTTCGGCGAGCAGGTGGTCCTATGCGGCGGCTTGGTCGAACTGATCCGCGGCGGCTATGAGACCCTGATCGAGGCCGGCTATGCGCCAGAAATGGCTTATTTCGAGTGCCTGCACGAAGTGAAGCTGATCGTCGACCTCATTTATGAGGGCGGCATCGCCAACATGAATTACTCGATTTCCAACACCGCCGAGTACGGCGAATATGTCTCCGGCCCGCGCATCATCACGCCGGAGACGAAGGCTGAGATGAAACGCGTGCTTGGAGACATCCAGTCGGGCAAGTTCACCCGTGACTGGATGCTCGAGAACCGAGTCAACCAGACCTCGTTCAAGGCGATGCGCGCCCGCGCCAACGCCCATCCGATCGAAGAGGTGGGGGCAAAACTGCGCGGCATGATGCCCTGGATCGGTAAGAACAAGCTCGTCGACAAAGCGAAAAACTGAGGTTGCCGGTAGCGGAGAACGACCGCGCAGATGACGCACGATTAGCCGCCCGTTTCTTCTGGACAGTCTATCGCGCCTTTGCTAAACGCCGGCCCTTGCCGAGCGGGACCGTCCGGCAGATGCGATGGGCGCATAGCTCAGTTGGTAGAGCAGCTGACTCTTAATCAGCGGGTCCAAGGTTCGAGCCCTTGTGCGCCCACCATCGAAATCAAAGACTTAACCGATGTCTGGTAACAGTCGACGAGGGCAAAGCCGGGTTTTAGTGACCGGGCTAGTGACCCTTCGTCAGGCTTAAGGGGCCGCTCCGCACGCGAGCGACAAGACGGCTCCATCCTGCCTCTTTGAGGGTCGGGGCGGACGAAAGAACGCGCGCGCCAAGCCGCCTGGATTGCGCGGCAGGCAGCGCCGGGGCCGATCACAGCGGGAGGAAGGCCCATTGAGGGCCGCTTCCGCTTGACGACGCGCCTGTCGCTCACACCGAAGCATTGGCCGGGTAGGGTCGCGCCAGACCTCGGCCTCACCGCTCGATTGCCCGACCGAACAGTAGCGTGCTGAAGGTTCTGCAAAATCGCTGAGAGCGAGAGGCGGTCATGGCAGGCTGGTGATGTCGAAGTCACCTGATTCTCTTGGGAGAATTGCCGCCATGACCAAGGTCCAAGCTAAAACCGCGATTGCCGCCGTCAATGATCTGTTCTCGACGAGCCCTGACGGGCTGCGCGAGATCGTGCGCGCGGTGATGCAGGAGATGCTGGAAGCCGAAATGACGGATGCGCTCGGGGCGGAAAAGGGCGAGCGCACCGCCGCGCGGCTCGGCTACCGCTCCGGCTACTACACCCGAACGCTCGTCACCCGGGTGGGCAAGCTCGAGTTGCGCGTGCCGCAGGATCGGGACGGACAGTTCTCGACCGAGCTCTTCGAGCGCTATCAGCGCTCCGAACAGGCGCTGGTGGCGACGCTGGCCGAGATGTACGTGCAAGGCGTCTCGAGCCGGAAGGTGAAGGCGATCACCGAGGAACTGTGCGGCCACGCTTTCTCGGCCTCCGCCGTCTCCGCCATCAACAAGCGCCTGGACGGGAGCCTCGACGCCTTTGCCAAGCGCCCCCTCGCCGAGCCTTTCCCTTACCTCATCCTCGACGCCCGTTATGAGAAGGTGCGCGAGGGCGGCGTGGTCACGAGCCAGGCCGTGCTGATCGCGGTCGGAATCGACTGGGACGGGCGACGCCAGATCCTGGCCGTCGAAATGGCCAACCGCGAAAGCGGCTCGTCCTGGAAGGACTTCCTGCTCGGACTGCGCCGGCGCGGCCTCGACGGCGTCGAGTTCGTCGTCGCCGACGATCACGCAGGCCTTCGCGCCGCCATCCGCGAGGTCCTCCCGGAGGCGGCCGTCCAGCGATGCTACGTGCACTTCCTCCGCAACGCCCTCGATCATCTGCCACGCAAGGCCGACGACGACTGCCTGCAGGAGCTGCGCTGGCTTTATGACCGGCGGAATGTCGAGGAGGCCCGCCGCGATCTTTCCGCCTGGATCGCCAAATGGGGCGCCCGTTATCAAAAGCTCGTCGATGGGGTCGAGGAAACAATCGAGGACACCTTCACCTTCTACAGGCTGCCGCGCCAGCACCATAAGCATCTCAAGAGCACCAACATGCTTGAACGCCTCAACGAGGAAATCAAACGCAGGACCCACGTCGTGCGCATCTTCCCCAATGCCCAGGCCTGTCAGCGTCTCGTCCGCGCCTTAGCTGTCGAAACCCACGAGAACTGGCTCGAAGCCCACCGCTACCTCAACATGAACGACCTCAGGGAGCACAAGAAAACCCACCTCCGAAAAGCCGCCTAGCCCAGCTAGATCGTGACCGCCTATTGCAGAACTTGACGCACTCAATCGACCGAACCGCGCGACCGCGCTAAACGATAAGGTTGACAGTCAATCTAAGTATAGTTGAGTATACAGCAAGCAATAATAGACGAGCGCAGATATTGATGGCTATGACTATCTGTAGAAGGCTAACTATACTTACGGCGTCGTTCTGAAACACCATGGGATAGGTCGACAGTTCCGTAAATCGGAACATGCTAAAGGAGGTCCCGCAGAACGTCTCCGGGTCCGCCGGGCAAAAACCGCTCCACCCTTTTTGCGATCTTTTCCAAAAAAGAAATCGCTTAAGTCTGGACCGGGGCGTGGATGCTGTCGTGCGTGCCTTTGGGCGGCTCTTTTGACCCTCGCCGCCCACCATTCAACGGACCGCGCTGAAAGCTATAGATTGATGTCCGCGTCCGGGTCACCGGCTGCAAGCGCGCTCATGTAGGCAAGGCAGAGTTCGCGGGAACGATAGCGTCCGTGGGTTTCCGTTTCCTCGCGCTCGACGATCGGGAAGGTCGAATAGATGTAGCGCACGTCGTCGCGGTCGGTGACGCCGTACAGGTGAAAATAAACCGCGTCGAGCTTGGCCTTGAGTTTCAGGCGGCGCACTTCGTCCCAGGCAAAGGGCGGCTTCACTTGACCCGCCTTGTCGACGTAGCCCATGTCGCGGGCGAACGCAGCCATGTCGTGGGCTGTGTAGGTCAGTTCCAGCACGGTCTCGCAAACAAGTCTCTTAGTCTAGCCGTCTTTGCGCCAAAACTGACTTCATCGAAGCGCTCGCGCGGGATGACGGGATCTGCTCAAGAATATATTTGTTGAGGTTGCGGCTTTGTATCTTCTGGCGAGCCACGTAATCGCAAATAACGCTGTTTAGATTTGCAAGCAAAAGTGAAGAAACCGAAACATCGGCATCGTTATCAGGCATTAGGATCGGAAGCTTATTGCCATACGCGGCGAAAGGCACCAGAGCTCCGATCAGGCTTCGGCTATTATTCGTATTGCAAATGTCATTGAAGGATAGCACGAAGTCCTTACCATAGGGTATGTTCGAGCAAAGAACCCAATATCTTGGTTCATTGACAAAGGCAGGATTGCTCAACGCCTCAATTGAAGAATGAACAGCTACGCCCTGACCGCTAACATTATTGGCATTGACGGCCACGCTCGCATAGCGGTGATTGTAGATGCTAATCATCTTCCCTTCGTAGAGAGGATACCAGCGACCCCGTGCGCTGTCCCAAACGCGGCCGCCGATCGGGAAGGCCGCTTCCTTCTCTTCTAGTTCATCCTTTCGTCGGAATAGTGACGACCGGCTCGTCATGTGAAACATTGTCGCGTAGCGTACAGGCCAAGCCCGAACTGGCACCGTTTCGGATCGGTCAACCAGGATCGGCGCGCGAGAGTAGATGCCAGAAGTAATTTCCGTGTCTCTAGCCGTTCTAAAAATAGGTATTGTACCAGTGTTTGGGTTGATGCGCCGACAGGTAGCTCCGGTCATTCGATGAGCCCGTTTATATTCCTCGTCTGGTATACCGTGGAGCTTCAACCCGAAGGAAAAGTCGGCGTAAGCTCCCTCGTCTTTTGCAAGGACGATCACTGTCGGCTGGTCTTCATGATGAACATCTTTGAAAAGCCAACCTCGCTTATTTTCAAAGGCGAGGAACGTCTTCACTCTCCCCGTCTCGGCCATCGACGAGAAGAATTCAGCTGACGTTTTGTCGGTCCCAATGCCGATCGGCGTAACGAGCCCGACAAAACCCGACGGCTTCACTAAGGCCACGGCGCGCTCAACAAACAGAGAATAGAGATTGATGTCGCCGCCCGATAGCGCGGGATAGTCCCCACCAGTTCGCGCCATCCGGGCAGCCGCGACGGCGCGAGCGTCCGCCTTTGCAAAGTCGGCCGCCAGTGGGTCGGCGGTAGCTTTGAGTTCCGCCACCATACGCTTCCGATCAGCTGCGCGTCGCCAGCGCGATGTCTCTACGCCGCGCCACGAACCATTCGACCTGTTGCAGCTTCATCCGGTCCCACGGCGGATTGCCGATAACGGCGTCAAAACCCCCATGCAGGCCCTCTTCCTCCCAATCCGACCAGACGCCGGGGAACATGACCTGCCAATTAAAGAACCGCTCTTCCCCGGCCAGTTGCCGCGCTTCCAGAACCAGCCCTCTGGCGGTTTCGACGCGATCTGCCGCCGCCTCGGCACTCCGGTCCGCCCGACTGCGCCCCCCTGCGGCTTCCGCCGTTCTGACCGTTCCTGCGACCTCGGCAATATCCGCCCCGCGCGCCACTTGAATGGGGTCGCCAAACTGGCCGTCGAAAAACACGCGGATCGCACCTTTATCCGCGCGGTTCTTGATGACCCAATCCAGGGCATGCAGCAGGGACAGGAACGCATCGAGTTCGGCGGTCATGTCCTGGACACCGGTGAAGATGTCGGCGGAGCGGTGCGCTTCCGCGATCTCGGCGTCGGTCAGGCCCTCTATAGTCTGCATCGAGGCGGCGGAGCCTGTGGCGCGTTTTATGGGGCTGTGGAGCAGCAAGGGGCTGCCGTACGAAACGGCCTTGTCTATGCCTTTCCTGACCCAGTTCCCGAACAGGCTGTCGCCGCAGCGCAAATGGTGGTCAAGAAACGAGAGCGGCGCGCCGACGGGGCCCTACTGAAGTTCCAGCAGCGCAATGGCCGCATCGACCGGTACGGGCAGGAGCAACAACCGCGCGTCTGGTACCTGATCGGCCATCCGAAGCAGGAGAAGATCAGGGGCGACCTCCCGATCCTCGAACGCCTCGTCGAGCGCGACAGGACAGCGCGGGAGAACATCGGCGACCCGTCTGTCTTCATAGGCACGAACGACGAGGAGCGGCAGGAGGACGTTGTCGCCGAGGCGATGGAGGCCGGCGACAGCGCCGAGAAGTTCGATGCCGACATGGACGCCCGCGCTGCAGAACTCACCGACGACGAGCAGTTCGCCGCGCTCGAAGCGTTCTTCGGCGCGGCGCAGCCAGAGGCGCCCGCTGACCCGGCACAGTCCGATCGCGGCACCCGCGACGGAAAGCCGACCGACCGCGTTCGGCACGTGCTTCGATTTCGCGTCGACGGCGATCCAGCGCCTCAAGGAACGGAAGCCGGACTTGCGCTACGAACTCGATCCGACCGACCGGGTGCTGACCCTCGACATCCCGATCGAGTTCCGCGAGCGGACGTCGCTGGGTGCGACCGCTCGCGCGGTGCAGCCGCGATACATGCCGCCCGAGGCCGAGCGGGACGACGGCCGGATCCGCCTCACCGACAACCGCAGCCTCATAAACGACAGCATCAAGCGGTCGAGGCTGGGGACCGAGAACGGCTGGCCGCAGTTCCAGTACCTCTGGGACGTCCACCTGATCGTCGACTGGCTCGCCGACCGGGTGTCGGTGTTCGGACGCGGCAGCGCACCGGTCGCGCGCCAAGCGGCTCGAAGCGGATGAGCGGCCTTCCTCTTCAAACGGCGTCGTGCCCAACCTGAAGGGCCACCCGCTCGTCGACGAGTGGCCGGTCGTCCTGTTCCGCCCGGGCCGGTTCGAGCGCGTGGAGGTGGCGGCGGTTTTCCCGGCGCGGCTCAGCATCGGCGCCGGCGCGCTGCCGAACGTGGGCGACGCCGACACGGAAGACCTCGTGCCGTTGATCGAAGAAGCCGTCCATGAGGCGCAAAACTACGTCCATGAGGCAAGGAAACGGTTCCAGGAGGCGATGGACAGCGAGCTGTTAGGGCTCGCCGAGAAGCGCGACGTCCTCCTCGCGAAACATCGCCGCCTCATCCAAGATCTCTTCGAATCCGCGGAGGACAGGACCAGGGCGCGGAACAAGCGCGACCGGGAGAGCGAGCGGGTCGAGGACGAGTTCAAATGGTGGTGGGACTAGATCGAGAAGACGCGCCAGACGCAGGACGATCCGAACCCATACGTCCGCCTGGTGGCGGTTTTCCGGGGCTGACCGATGCCGATCGAACTGGCTGGGATATCGAACGTCAACGAGTTCTACTCGGAGCGCTACCTCCAGACCGTCTTCGAAGGCGACGTCCAGGAGCTTCGCTCGCAATGGCGGGGTGAGGAGAAGGCGGGCGAAACACCACCGGACCGCAAGCTCGAAAAGGCGGGCGCCTGTTGGCGCCGGCTCGTTTCCGAATACAAGGCAGAGCGCAACAACCGGAAGCGGCTCCTGATCTTCCGCGAGTTCGCCCATGACTTCCTGGGTGCCCTCGGCTACGAGCGCGACTTCCGGCTGATCCCCGACGCGTAGGAAAGGCTGCTTCCGGTCACGGCCGTGCGCGTCGACGCTGCGGGCCACGACCGCGTCTGGGTCGTCGAAACCGTGGCGCCGCGCGACGCCGACTTCGAGACTGGGCCGCTCCATCTCCCGTTCCGCTGCGAGCAGTTCGAAGGCATTGACGACGCGGTCGACGTCGAAAACCGGCGGAAGCACACCGCCGAGGCCGCGGTCAACAAAGGGGGTGTTCGCCCTGCGGCGGCCGCCGCGATTCGTGATCCTGCTGTCGATGGCGCACGCCGTGCTCATCGACCGCGAGAAGTGGAGCGAAAGCCGCCTGCTCCGGCCCGGTGCGTCAAAGCAAGTTCTTCACGGGCGACTACATCAAAGGAGCCTGCGAACGCGCAGGATTTTGTTGCGACAGACCCAAGTCCAAAGATGGATTACCACGCAACCATTTGAAAAAGCTGAACGTAGGTCCGACCGATCAAATCAGCCTCATGCCCTTCAGCGAGGCATGCCCGTCGCGTCCGACGATGATGTGATCATGGACGGCGACGCCCAATGACTTGGCGATCGCCATGATGTCTAGCGTCATCTTAATGTCCTGGGTCGACGGCGTCGGATCGCCCGACGGGTGATTGTGAACAAGTACGATCGCGGTCGCGGACAGTTCCAGCGCGCGGCGCATGACTTCCCGCGGATAGACCGGGGTGTGGTCCACCGTGCCTGACCCTTGAACCTCATCGGCGATCAGACCATTCTTCTTGTCGAGAAACAGGATCCGGAAGCTCTCACGGCCTTCGAACGCCATCGACGTCCGGCAATAGTCGATCACCTCGCTCCACGAGCCCAGCGGCAGCCGCTTCTTGACCGCGCCCTTGGCGAAGCGTTGCGCGGCGGCCTCGACGATCTTGAACTCGGAGATCACGCCGGCGCTCATGCCCTCGATTTCAGCGAGCCTTCCGGAATCAGCCGCGATGACTTCGGCGAACGAGCCGAAGCGAGCGATGAGGCTCTTGGCGATCGGCTTCACGTCGCGTCGCGGGATGGCGCGAAAAAGAATGAGCTCGAGCAGTTCGTAGTCGGCAAGGGCGCCAGGGCCGGCCTCTCTCAAGCGCGACCGCAGCCGCTCGCGATGTCCGTGATAATGAGGCGTTTCGCCTTCGCCGCCCTCCGGAGCAACCGGATCTGCGGGCAAGAGCGGCTGTTTTGCCGCCAGCGACGGCGCGCCAGCCTCATGCAGCTGATTGCGCCACCGCTCGGGGCGCCCCTTATTAGCTGTGGCCTTCTCGCCGGCGTCCGAGGTCATCGGATTGGCGCGCGATCGGCTCCGGTGGGCGAGAGGGTGAAGATCTCGTACCCGGTCTCGGTTACTCCGACCGTATGCTCGAATTGGGCCGACAGCGACCGATCGCGAGTCACGGCGGTCCAACCGTCGGAGAGGATCTTCACCCCGTAGCCGCCGAGATTGATCATCGGTTCGACAGTAAAGAACATGCCGGGGCGAAGTGGAACGCCTTCCCCTTTTCGGCCAACATGCAGGATGTTCGGCTCGTCGTGAAAAAGCCTTCCAAGTCCATGCCCGCAGAAGTCGCGCACAACCGAACAACGCTCAGCCTCGGCGTAGGTCTGAATAGCGTAACCAATGTCGCCTGTCGTCGCGCCGGGCTTGATCGCCTCTATGCCGCGCATCATCGCCTCGTAGGTTACGTCGATCAGGCGTTGCGCCCGCCGTGGGGCCTCGCCCGCGACGAACATACGGCTCGCGTCGCCATGCCAGCCGTCGACGATCAGGGTCACGTCGATATTGAGGATGTCGCCGTCGCGTAAAGGCTTCTCATCAGGTATGCCATGGCACACGACATGATTGATCGAGATGCAGACCGATTTGCGATAGCCGCGGTAATTCAGGGACGCCGGGTAGGCGCCGTGCTCGCGCGCGAACTCGAACACGAACCGGTCGAGGCCCGCGGTCGTGACTCCCGGTTTGACCAGCGGACCTATCAGATCCAGCGCTTCCGCGGTCAGCGCGCCGGCCTTGCGCATCGCGGCGAAGTCTTCCGGCCCATGCAGCCGGATCTGCCCGCTGCGGCGGCCAACCTTCTCGTTTGCGAGCACGAATGTCGTCGACGTCGCCACCGGAGCTTTCCCTTGGCCCATGTTCCAGAAACCCCTACACATATGCCTTGCTTCGCGTCGAAGACAAGGCGCCGATGTGGGATTGGGTGCCATTTCGCCAGATCCCGCGGTGAACGGTTCGTGGCGTTCATTTTAGTGTCGCGCTTTGCCCTGGCGGGTCCGGGGCGCACGGAGGGGACTTGGCGATGACGAAACCGACGACCGTAACCGCCGCCGTCCTGCTGATCGGCGACGAGATCCTGTCCGGCCGCACCAAGGACCGCAACCTAGGCTATATCGCCGAATATCTGGCGAAGATCGGCGTCGATGTTCGGGAGGCGCGGGTCGTGCCGGATGTCGAGGACGAAATCGTCGCTGCTCTCAACGCCCTTAGGGGGCGCTACGACTATGTGGTCACGACCGGAGGCATCGGTCCAACCCATGACGACATCACTGCGGACGCGGTCGCGCGCGCGTTCGGCGTTACGATCGACGAGGATTCGCGGGTCATCGCCGCGATGCTCCAGCGCTACGCGCTGGGCGATCTGACGCCCGCGCGGCGGCGAATGGCCCGCATCCCGGCCACTGCGGAGCTCATCGAAAACCCGATCTCGATCGCGCCAGGTTTTCGCATTGGCAATGTGTATGTGATGGCGGGCGTCCCCGCCGTCATGCAGGCGATGCTCGACTTCGCCGTGAAGACGATGAAGACGGGCGCCGTCATGCAGGTCGAGACAATCGAGGCGGGCAGGGTTCCTGAGGGCCGGTACGGCGACCCGCTCAGCACGATCGCCGCCGCCCATCCCAATGTGTCGATCGGCTCCTATCCGTCCTACAAAGACGGGCGCTTCAACAACCAGATCGTCGTGCGCGGCAAGGACCAAGAGGCCGTCGCCGCCGCGCGACGGGCAGTCGAGGCGATGCTCGCGGCTCTGTCGGTAGACGCGGCGCGTTAGGCTGCGATAAGCGCCCCGCCCTGCAAAATGTGTTGATCCGGCGCAGCGGACGCTCGCTCACCGTCGTCGCGCTTGCTAGGAGGAAGGCGATCTTTTGCGCCAAGGAGCCGCCGGTGACGTCGCCCCGCGATAAGGCCTTTCCGGTTTCGTGGGACCAATTCCACCGGGATGCGCGGGCGTTGGCCTGGCGGCTCGCCTCGTCAGGGCCGTTCAACGCCATCGTCGCCATCACCCGCGGCGGTCTCGTTCCGGCGGCGATCGTGGCGCGAGAACTCGAGGTCCGGGTGATCGAGACGGTGAGCATCGCCTCCTATCACGACTATAAGACCCAAGGAGGGCTCAAGGTCCTCAAGACGATCGCTCCCGATGTCTCCAATCTCAATGACGGCGCGAAAATCCTGATCGTCGACGACCTGGTCGACACCGGCGCCACCGCCAAGTTGGTGCGCGAGATGCTGCCCAGAGCGCATTTCGCCACCGTCTACGCGAAACCCCTGGGGCGCCCACTGGTCGACACCTTCATCACCGAGGTGTCGCAGGACACCTGGATTTATTTCCCCTGGGACATGGGGCTCGCCTTCCAGCCGCCAATCGCCAAGGACGGGGCCGGCTGAGGTTCATTTTCGCCCCGAAGTGTGAAACAAGCGCGCTTCAGGCGGACGTGGCGAAACCGGTAGACGCAAGGGACTTAAAAGCCCTTTTCTGCGCCTATTTGACGAACTTTCGTCAAGGCGTACTTTTGTTACGGAAAACAATGCCTTGCGAAGCCTCATGGTTAGAAGGGAGGTGGAGCGGACTCGAGGCTAGGAGCCAATCAGGAGCCAAGGGTCGGAATCGCATGGCGCTTGCTGTGGCACGACTATGAGAATGCGGACGTGGCGAAATCGGTAGACGCAGCAGACTTCAATTGGAGTGCCCGCGGGGAAACCCGCGGAGTAGAACCGCTCAAAGTCGGGGAACGCTCCGGGGCTCAGGCCTCAAGCCAATCCCGAGCCAAGCTCTCGCGAGAGGGAAGGTGTAGAGACTGGACGGGCGGCGCCTTCGGCAGAAACGCCATGGCGAAGGGACAGTCCAGACCACGAACGCCGAAGGGCGGCGGCGAAAGCCGAAGTGGTATGAAAATCTGCTTCTCGATGAGAATGCGGGTTCGAGTCCCGCCGTCCGCACCAAGCCCTACTGTGACACCCGAACCATGCCAAGGTTGGGGTCGAGGGTTCGATTCCCTTCGCCCGCTCCAATATTTTCCAATAGGTTAGCTCCGCAAAGCCAGATCCGGCCGGCTGGCCTAGCAACCACATAGCAACCGCCCTATTTGGTTTCGCGTGAACGGTTGACGGCATTGGGTGTACTGCGCGCCTAAGCAGAGATTCGTGGCTTGGCCAACGGATTGGGGATGCGCTCGCGGTTGAGATCAATGACAGCGTGATGGATGGCCTGGTCGAGCGCGGCGGCGTCGGTGAAGGTCTGGTGGGCGAGGTGATGGGCTTTGAGATCGCGCCAGACCGGCTCGATGTCGTTGAGTTCGGGGGCGTATTTCGGCAGCCATTCGACGGTGAGCCAGTGTGCGCGGGCGGTGAGGGCGGCGAGCGAGCGTTTGCTGGTGTGGATCGGACCATTGTCCTCGACCAGCACGACCGGCTTGGCCTGCCGCCCGGGCTGCGGTCCAAAGAGACGGTCGAGTTGCTCCAGATGGGCGATGAAATCGCCGCTGCGCTTGGTCGGGCTGGTATGGACGATGAGTTGGCGCGTGAGGGGATCGAGCGACCCCAGCATCGCGACCTTCTTGGCCTGCCCCGGCGCCGGCACACGCAAGTCCGCCCCCGACTTCGCCCAGGCGCGGGCGAGATAGGGATGGGTCAGCGCCTCGCTCTCATCGCCGTAGAGAAGAACGATGTCGCCCGCTTCGGCCTGCTGTTTGCGCAGTTGCAGGCGCAGCCCCACCCGTTCCACCTCGCTTTCCGTCTGACGTCCCTTCAGCGTGTGCCGGGGCCGCCGCCAGCGGAACTTTTTTTTCGCAAGGCCTTGGACAGTTGCGAACGGCTGATGCGCACGCCCTCGCGCGCTTCGATCTCGGCGCGAAGGCGGGGGATCGTCCAGTTGCGCCGGTCGGCCACAGGTTCTTCCAGCAGCGGGGTGGCGACGCGCATGGCGGCTTCACTCTTCACTGGAGGCGGGCCCGGCGCGATGCTGGTCTTCAGCGCTGCCACACCGCCGGCGGTGAAGTCGCTGCGCCACAGCCGAACCGTATCTTCGCGCACGCCAAACGCCTCCGCGATCTTGGGGCTGGTCCAACCAGCCAGCGTCAAAAGCACGGCGCGGGCGCGGTCCGCCTCGCCGCGATCGCGCGAACCGGCAACAGCCAAGAGGCCGGCGCGTTGTTCATCGCTCGCCATAATCGGAGACTTTCCCGCCATGTCATACACCTTGCGAATCGGCGCAGGCAGCCAACCGCAAAAAACCTATCCGTTGGTTAGCCAAACGGAATCTGCTTAGAGTGGGCGTCTTCACAAGAGAACGCAGCGCATGCCAGACCTCGAACCGATTTCCTATTCTGACGCGAAGATTCGCGCGATCCTGGAGCGGGTGAAGACGATCGCGCTTGTCGGCGCGTCCGCGAACTGGAACCGCCCCAGCTACTTCGTGATGAAGTATCTGCAGGGCAAAGGCTATCGCGTGATCCCCGTCAATCCGGGCATAGCCGGGAAGCCTCTGCTCGGCGAGATGGCCTATGCGTCGCTGCGCGACATTCCGGAAAAGGTCGACATGGTCGATGTGTTTCGCAGGTCCGACGAAGCGCCCAGCGTCGTCGCCGATGCGGTCGCTATCGGCGCCGAGGTCGTATGGATGCAATTGGGCGTCCGCAACGACGAGGCGGCCAAGACAGCCGAGGCGGCCGGCCTCGAAGTGATCATGAACCGCTGCCCGAAGATCGAATTCGGGCGCCTCGGCGGCGAATTGTCGTGGAGCGGAGTGAACAGCGGCATGATCCAGAACCGTCCGCCGGCGGCGCCGTTGCAGCGGCGGGTCAAGAGCCGTCCCGCGCCGTCGCGCAATCTTGACTACGGCTTCGAGACGCGCGCGATCCATGCCGGCGCCGCGCCCGATCCGACGACGGGCGCGCGTTCGACCCCGATCTATCAGACGACGGCTTATGTGTTCGACGATGTCGACCATGCCGCCTCGCTCTTCAACCTGCACAATTTCGGCTACATCTATTCGCGGCTCACCAACCCGACCGTGTCGGTGCTGGAAGAACGGATCGCTGCGCTCGAGGGCGGCCGGGCCGCGGTCGCCGCCGCGTCCGGCCACGCGGCGCAGTTCCTCACCTTCTTCACCCTGATGGAGTTGGGCGACGAGTTCGTCGCCTCGCGCAACCTTTATGGCGGCTCGCTCACCCAGTTCGGCCTCTCGTTCAAGAAGCTCGGTTGGACCTGCCATTTCGTCGATCCGACGGAGCCCGAGAATTTCCGTAAAAGCCTGACGCCGAAGTGCAAGGCGATCTTCATCGAAAACCTCGCCAATCCCGGGGGCGTCGTCGTCGACATCGCGGGGGTCGCCGCGGTCGCCCATGAGGCAGGGCTGCCGCTCATCGTCGACAACACGCTGGCGACGCCGTACCTCTGCCGGCCGATCGAGCATGGGGCCGACATCGTCGTGCATTCGACGACCAAGTTCCTGGCGGGGCACGGCAATGCGCTGGGCGGCGTCGTGGTCGAGTCGGGCAAGTTCGACTGGTCGCAAGGCGGCCGCTTTCCCTCCCTGACCGAGCCGGAGCCGGCCTATCATGGGCTCAAGTTTTTCGAGAATTTCGGCGATTTCGCTTTCACCATGAAGGCGCGCGCGGTGGCCTTGCGCGATTTTGGCCCAGCGCTTGCGCCGATGAACGCTTTCCTGACGATCACTGGCGTGGAGACCCTCCACGTGCGAATGGAGCGGCATGTCGAGAATGCGCGCAAGGTCGCTGAGTTTCTCGCTCACCACCCCAAAGTCGCCTGGGTGTCCTACGCCAGTCTGAAGGACAGTTCGTATTACAAGCTCGCGCAGAAGTATCTGCCGAAGGGCGCCGGGGCGGTGTTCACGTTCGGCGTCCGCGGCGGGTTCGAGGCCGGCGTCAGGCTGGTCGAAGGCGTACGCCTGTTCTCGCATCTGGCGAATATCGGCGACACGCGCAGCCTCATCCTGCATCCGGCCTCGACCACCCATCGGCAATTGACCGACGAGCAGCGCGTCGCCGCTGGCGCAGGCGACGACGTGGTCCGGCTGTCGATCGGCCTCGAGACGGCCGAGGATCTGATCCGCGATCTCGATCAGGCGCTGGGAGGGTGACGTCGATCGCCGCCCGCGGAAGCGCTCTAAGGGGACGGTTGATAGTTGGCTGCTGGTCTAAATTCGCGTATCCCCAAAATGCCCGACCTTCCATGTGTTGACAACAATATGCTCCGACAAATCATTTTCTCCGCAATCGCCATCACTTGTGGATCAAGTTATAGCGCATTTGCAGATTGTCCGGTGCCGCTGGAGAGGTTTGGAGACCACCCGCAGCCACCAGCCCCAATCCGTCCCCCTCCCGTTGACAACACTTATGGTCATTTTTCGTTCGGTTCTGACATCTGGACCGATCCCGACACCCACGCCTACTTCTCGTGGAATTTTATTAGGAATGACGACGCTCAGGGCCTTGCGATTTCCTGGGACAAGGCCGGAATTGACCAAACTTCAGCGCCGATTGCGGCTGGACACAATACTTGTACATTTAACCCGCTCGCAGAACAATCGCCAGCACTCGACTTTCCTCATTACATAGACCACGATGCACCAATCATCTATAGTTCAGCGACCAAAGAGCAAAAGGCGTGGGTCTATCGCGAACCGGACCAAAGGAACTCCTCGAAGACGGGCGAAGGCGGAAACAGGAGGCCCGAAGACTGGCTGAAGCACATATTTTCCAGATTTGCCACGACATATGTAGATACGGTGGGAAAAAATCATAACATCGATGTTACTATCGCGTCGGCCTACACTAGCGATAATCTAAAAATCCAAATTTCAACAATTACACCGGAATTAACTCTTGGCATAGCGAACCTGCCAGAACTGCTCTGGCGCGAGCCTGCGGCGTGATTGGGCGCCCTCAATCTAGAGCATCGGACGGTCATTTGAATCCGTACCCTGCGGCTTTGAAGTAGTTTGCGCATTCCTGTGGAGGGAAGAGATCGCAGATTTGGCCGATGGCTTTCCAGAGTTGGTCGATGGTGCGCATGGCCATGGCGCGCAGATGCGCCTTGAGTTTGGCGAAGGCCATTTCGATGGGATTGAGGTCGGGGCTGTAGGGCGGCAGAAACAGCATCCAGGCGCCCCGCGCGCGGATGGCTTGTTCGGCGGCGGGGCTTTTGTGGGCGGGCAGATTGTCCAGGATGACGATGTCGCCTTCTTGCAGCGTTGGAACGAGTTGGGTGCGCACGTAGGTGTCGAAGATCGCCCGGTCCATTGGGGCGTCGACGACCCAGGGCGCGGTCAGGGCGCCGCAGCGCAATCCGGCGACGAAAGTCTGGGTCTTCCAATGGCCGAAGGGGGCCTTGGAGCGAAGGCGCTTGCCCCGGTCGCAGCGTCCGCGCGCGCGGGTCATCTTGGTGTTGGTTCCCGTTTCGTCGATGAACACCAGCCGATGGGGCTCGGCCCGCATCTGAGGCTGCCGTTCAGCCTTCCACGCCTCGCGCGCCTGGCGCACGTCGGGCCGATCGCATTCGCTGGCCTGAAGGCTTTTTTTTAAAGCTCAGGCCGTTGCGGATCAGCCAGCGCGACAGCGAGGCGGGGTCGGCTTTCACGCCGCTGGCGGCTTGGAGT
This sequence comes from uncultured Alphaproteobacteria bacterium, assembly GCA_963813555.1. Classification (GTDB taxonomy): domain Bacteria; phylum Pseudomonadota; class Alphaproteobacteria; order Rhizobiales; family Beijerinckiaceae; genus Roseiarcus. Next base: position 152,126 of record CAWEZX010000009.1, read on the forward strand.
TCGCCGGCCAGCTCCGGCATGCTGATGTCGTCCTTCTCCGCCACCCGGCGCAGGATGAAGACGCGGTGCGGATCGAGCTTGCTGTGTCGCCAGCCGCCGAGCGCTTTGGGCGTAACCGCGCCGCGCTCGCGAAAAGCCGTCATCAAATTGATGACGAACGAGGGCGACACCCTGAAATGGGCCGCCGCCGCACGCCGCGAATGCCCGCCCTCAACGTAACTCACCACACGCTCGCGAAGATCAAGCGAATAGGGCTTCGGCATCGCAAATCACCTCCAACCGGAAGTGAACCCCATTCTCATCCACGCTGGAATCCCCGCCGATTCAATCTGACCGTCCGATGCTCTAGTAATTGTTAACCGCGTGGGGGCGGCCGGATCGTTCAACACCGCCGCCAGCGTGGCGATGGCCTGAGGCCCTTGTTCGCGCGCCAGATGGTGCACGCCGACGTCAAACTTTTTTTTTCGGCGGCCTTCCGGCTGAGGTGGCGGCCGCCCGGATCGCGGGGTACGCCGTTCGGGAAGGGCTTGGGTCTCTCGGACCGCTATGTTTGGTCACAAGTTGTTGATCCGTTAGCCTCTGCCGCAAAGAGTCCGTGCTTCAGGGCGTTCCAGCTCGCCCTTCGAGCGATATTCCTTCAACGCGGACACCGGCGCAGCGAAGGTCATAATCAATTTGTTGAACGCCCGGATGTTCTCGACATGCGCTAGCGGCGGGCGAACGTCGAGGCCCGTATGGACGGGCCGCCATCTGGTCTGCCAGCATCGCCTCGATATGGTCGCGCGGCTCGATGCCCGCATGCCCCTCACGGCTGTCCGGTTCATGATGAGGGGAAGGAGAGTTGGAGTTGGCGCGAGTCGAGCGGCGGGGGAGGTGGGGGACTTCGGAGTCGAGAGGCGTCTTTTCGATGCATGAGATTGGCGCGCACGAGTCGAACGAGCTCGAGGAAGCCGTGCGCATCTTTCGTGATCTGTTGCAGGGCGCGCAGCAGAAGAAAGGCGATCAGCGCCACCGCGATCTGGATGCGCACCGCGTTTTCCGATCTTCCGATGAACTTCGTGATCTTCAACGTCTGCTTCATCAGCCGGAAGAACAATTCGATCTGCCAGCGGCGCTTGTAGAGATCGGCGATCTCCTGCGCGGGCGCGTCAAGATCGTTGGTGAGCAGGCGCAGGGTCTCGCCGGTCTCGGTCCTGACCACGATCTCGCGCACCGCATCCTGCATCGGGTTCTTGCGGTTCATCGCCTGTCGGACGGGCAGAAAGCCGATCCGGTGGCTGAGCAGGGTCGATCCGGGCTCAAGCGGCAGTTCGCGCGGCTCGTTCAACGGCGTATTGGTCTTGAACCGCGTCACCAGCCGGCAGCCGAGCGCGTCGAGCTTGGCCCAGAAGCCGAAGTCGTAATAGCCGAGGTCGAAGACGTAGGTCGCGCCCGCCTCAATCGGCATCGCCTTGGCTGCGCTGATGTCGTTGACGTTGGCCGCAGTGACGGCGTGATAGACGGGGCGGCCGAAGTCGGGATCGTAGACGACATGCGCCTTAGCCCCGAAAACCGAGGTCGAAAAGCGCGCCCATTCCGCGCCCACGCCAGCAAGCCTGAGCCCGGTCGAATCGATCAGCCGCACGGCGTCGGCCATTTTGCGGCGGAAGCCGCGGCTTGCGCCAGCCAGCATCGCCTCGAACAGGCCGGAAAAGACGCGGAAATCGCTGGCGTGGTTGGCGTCGGCGAAGGTCGAGCGCTTCGGCGCGGCGGCGCCGCAATGATAGAGCCGGCCCTGATGGCTCGCCATCGTCGCCTCGATCTCGCGCAACGAGCAAGCGCCGCTCAGTTGCGCGAACAGAAGCGCCGTCAGGTGCTGGCGCGAGGTGAAGCTGCGCGTCCCCTCGTCGGCCCCATGCTCCCCAACCAGCCCGTCGAAGGCCGCCCAGGGAACCGGTTTCAGAAGATCGTGAAAGACGCTATTCCTGTGCCGCACGGCTTTGGTCCTTTCGTGTCCCGATGAGTCGCGAAACTCAGGAGACGAGTAGAATCAAAGCCGTGCGCCTAAGCAAGCAAAACTCCTGCCGGACAGCCGTGCATGCCCCTAGGGCATGTCCTCATTTAAGCCAAGCGAGGGCGCAGGCGAGATGGATAGCTGCGAGGAAATTCCGCGCGGTCTTCTCGTATCGGGTGGCGATGGCTCGGAATTGTTTGAGAGCATTGAAGAAACGCTCGACGAGGTTACGTTCGGCCTAGAGGCTGAAGTTGCATCGGCGGGGGGATTTGCGGTTGACCTTGGGCGGGATCACGGGTTCGATGCGGCGCACGGTCAGAGCATCGATGAAGCCGTCGGCGTCATAGCCCTTGTCGGCGATGAGGGCCTGCGGTTCGACTTCGGCCAGCAGCGCGACGGCCTGGGCGATGGCGTGGACTTGTCCGCCGGTCAGGCAGATCGCCAGCGGATTGCCGAGCGCATCAACGATCGCGTGGATCTTGGTCGTCAATCCGCCCCGCGATCGCCCGATCGCTTCTTCGCCGCCGTTTTTTTGGGCGCGCCCGCGCTATGCTGATGCGCGCGCACGATCGTGGCGTCGATCATCGCGTATTCGTTGTCCGGCTGGTCCGCCAAGGCTTTGAAGAGATTCTCCCAAACCCCTTTCTTCGCCCACCGCGAAAACCGGGTATGGACGTTCTTCCATCCTCCGAACCGTTCGGGAAGATCACGCCACGGCGCACCGCAGCGAAACTTCCAGATCACCGCCTCGACAAAAAGCCGATCGCCCAGTTCGCTGTTGCGTCCGACACTGCCCGAGCGACCGGGAAGCAGCCCCTCAATCCGCGCGAACTGATCATCGCGCAAAGCATAACCGCCGCATCGAAAGCCTCCAAAATCGAAGCCTCCCCATGAATCACGCTTTCAATGATTCGCGAATCCCTTGGTCATCCCTATTTGAGGACACACCACCTAGTCATCGGCGTCATTGGATCTGTGGTGTTTTTCTGAATCTCTATCGCGGCGATGCCGCGGTGGAGGCGATTCGTGGCGGGGAAGGAGATTGCGGTCAAGAAGTATGTGGCGCGGTTGAGCGCCGAGGAGCGCGAGCGGCTGGAGGCAATGACTTGCGCAGGCAAGCCCCCGGCGCAGTTACTGAGGAAGGCGCGCATCCTCTTGAAGGCTGACGTGTCGGAGGCGGGCGAAGGTTGGAGCGACAGGGCGATCTCGGGGGCGCTGGACGCCAGCATAAACACCATCGGCCGCACTCGGCGTCGGCTGGTCGAGGAAGGGTTCGAGGCGACGCTGAGCCGCAAACACAATCCGAACTCCGCCCGCGCGCGGATTTTCGACGGCGTGGCGGAGGCGAAATTGATCGCCCTGACCGGCTCGCCGGCTCCCGAGGGGTTCGCCGGTTGGAGTTTGCGTTTGCTCGAGGCGAAGGCCGTCGAATTGAACATCGTCGAGAAGGCCAGCGACAACACGATTGGAAGGACGCTCAAGAAAACGCTCTCCAACCTCACCGCAACCGGCAAGGGGTGATCGCGCCGGACGCCGACGCTGGCTTTGTCGCCGCGATGGAGGACGGGCTGGAAACCGATCAGAAGCCGCGCGACCCCGATCGCCCTCTCGTGGGTGTGGATGAAACGTCCAAGCCGCTGATCGTCGAGACGCGCGCGCCGGTCCCCGCCAAGCCCGGACAATCCGCCCGGCGCGATCACCAATACGAGCGCAACGGGGCGGCCAATCTCCGCATGATGTTCGCGCCGCTGGAGGGCTGGCGCCGGGTCAAGGCGACCGACCGCCACGCCGCCGCTGATTACGCCCAGGTTCTCAAGGAACTATCCGACGTGCATTTTCCCGACGCCGAACAAATCAGGCTGGTCCGGGACAATCTGCACGCATACGGCGGCCTCGCTCTACCCAGCCTTCCCCGGCCCGAAGCGCGCCGCCCCGCCAAACGGTTCGAATGGCGTTACACCCCTAAACATGGAAGCTGGCTCGCTATGGCCGAATCCGAACTCGGCGTTCTGTCGAGCCAATGTCTGATACCAAAGGCTCCGCTGGCTGACTCATAGGGGGATTCCCGAATCGCGGGGATGCTGATTCAAGGCGGCGTGGAGGATTCGCGCCATGCTTTCAGCGGTGAGATTGCGAGAGGATTATTCGGCCGAGGAACTTCGGAGGCTCGCCCGTCGATCGAAGGACGTCAACCAGAGCCGACGGCTTCTGTCGCTGGCTGCGGTCCGGGACGGCATGGACCGAGGCTCGGCGGCGAAGATCGGCGGCATGGACCGCCAGACGCTGCGCGACTGGGTCCATCGCTTCAACGCCTCGGGGCCGGCTGGGCTCATCGACAATTGGACCGAGGGTCCGAAGCCTCGCCTATCGGCGGAGCAACTGACTCAGTTCGCGCAGATCGTCGAGGCCGGGCCGGATCGGGAGAAGGACGGGGTGGTCGGCTGGCGGCGGCTCGACCTCAAGCGCGTCATCGCCGAGAGGTTCGGCGTCGACTTTCACCAGCGCTATGTCGGAAAGCTCCTCGAGAAGCTTGGCTTCTCGCATATCAGCGCCAGGCCCCGTCATCTGGGTCAGGACGAGCGGATCGTCGAGGCGTTTAAAAACGTATGGCCCGCCCCGTTCGCAATGGGTTTTGTCGAGATTGGCGGCCGATCCAGTCTGCTTCAACGTATCCGGCCTCGAGGAGCTTCCTCCGGCCATGATGGAGATACGCGCGCTCCGGTCCTCATAAAACTCCCGGCGTCAGATCGCGCCGTTTTTTAAGCCAGGCTTCCGGAGCGCCGTTCGACTGTCAGGCCATCCCGTCTTTACCCTCTCGCAAACCCCTGTTGACCGATGGACGCTTTGACCGTGACCGGCCAATTCTATGCCGCCGCAGGCATTCCCATGACGGCGAACCGTTCTCCGCGCCGCAGCGCCGCCCAGGCGATCCGCGCCAGCTTGTTGGCGAAGGCGACGATCGCAACGTTGCGATGGGCGCGGCCTGAAAGGCCTTTGGCCCATCGGCCCAGCGGCGTGTCGCGCTCAGCCACATAGGCAGCGCGGCGCGTGCACCGTGGATCAGCTGTCGGCGAAGGTAGCTGTTGCCTCGTTTGCTGATGCCAAGCAGCTTCGGCTTGCCGCCGGTGGTGAACTGACGGGGAACCAAGCCGAGCCACGCGGCGAGATCGCGCCCGCGCTCGAAGCTTTCCGCCCGACCGACGGCGGCGACAAGGGCGGAGGCGACGATCGCGCCGATGCCTGGGATTGATTCCCCCTCGCCCTCCCGGCCCGACCGGCGCACAAGAATCTCGGACGGTAGATGCTCAGATATTCGTCGACGCATGATGTCAAAAAGCCCGGCGCCGGCCGCTCGTCGGGTCGGCCGTTCTTCGTCTCGTTGGCGGCAAGCCCAATCCACCAGCCGTCGCCGATCCTCAGGAAGGACCGGCCGAGGGTCAGGGACGCAAAGGTACCTACGCGGATGGGGCACAGAGCGAGCAAGGCGATGATGAGCCCATTGCGAAACGACGTTGCTTGCCGGGCGGGTCCGTATTCTGCGTCGCGAGCCTCCTGCATCAGGACGAGACCTGCCTCGACCAGCTCGCGCGTCTCGACTATGCGCGCGAATTTTGGCCGCGGTCGCGCCCTCGCACGCAGCTGCGCTTCGACATTCTTGAGCCAGTCGAAATCCCCCTCCTGCGCGAGCGTTTGCGCCATCAACCGCACCCTCTCTACGCCGCTTGCTACCGATCCCGAGCTTCGGCTGAGTTCCGCCCGCTCGACAAAGGCTTCACCGCCGTGGGGCGTGACACAGGCTGCGGCATCAAGGCGTGTAAGTATCCCCCGGCAAAGCCGGGGCTTTAGGATTTGAACCGCTCAAAGCGGTAGGAGGGTCGCTGACGCGGCCCTTGATGTTTGGAGCCGCCTAAAGGCGGCTTTTTCAGCGCCAGAGGTTCATTTGTTCGAGCCTCTGATCTTCCTTCTCTTGGTTGCGGATGTAAGCCCGGATGGCCTCCTCGTCACGGCCGACCGTATTGACGAAGAACCCCCGCGCCCAGAAGTGCTGCCCCACGAAGTTGCGCTTGCGCTCCCCATATACCCGGGCCAGGTGGATCGCGCTCTTGCCCTTGATGTACCCGACCACCTGCGACACTGCGTATTTCGGCGGAATCAACAACAGCATGTGCACGTGATCGGGCATCAGATGCCCTTCCTCGACCCTCGCTTCCTTCTGAAGCGCAAGCTTGCGCAAAACTTCGCCCAAGTGTCGTCGCAGCTCCAGATACAGCACCTTGCGCCGACATTCGGGAATGAACACCACATGATATTTGCAGGTCCATGTCGTGTGGCTTAGGCTCTCGTAGTCGTCCATCGGTGGAGTTCCTTTCGTGTGAGTGGCTGCTCACGTTGGAACTTCACCGGTGGACCGCCGGAAACGTCAAACCTCTACTGCCACCCCGGCAGAGCCGGGGGTCTCCCGCTTACGCTAGCAAACCCGGCGAGCCGTTCGAGGCCGGTCGCATCAACCGCGCTCGTCGCCCGGGCAACGGTCAAAGGATCGTGAGCAAGGTCGATCGTGTAGGTTTTGGGCGCTTCGCCACCCTGCTCCCAATAGGCGTCGAGAACTCTTTCGACGAGGCGCGGATCAAGCAGCGCCGCCAACGAATTGAGCGTTTCGATCGCGACGCCGAGCCGCACAGCCATGCGTGCGAAGGCCTGAAGTTTTGCGCGTACGATGCGCAAGGTCGTTGACGCCCAGACTTTCGCCGCGCTGCCCTGAAGCGAAAGCTTCCTTGGCGCCTTCGAGGCGAGAAAGGCGTCCACCTCTTCGCGCAGTTTGCCGGGGAAAGCCTTCCAGTCGGGGCCGAGCGAAACGGATCGGACCACGGACTGATTGAGGCGCTGCGCGGGCCATCCGGGGATCGTCTCGCAGCAGTCGTTCCAGGCGCGAACGAGCCGCCGCCGGGTTTGCGCATCGGGCCCCTTGAGGGCGGTCTTCTCCCAGTTGTCGAGGAAGGCTTTGACAACCGCGTCGTCGACTGCCTCCGGCGGGATCTCATGGGCGGACAAATATCGGAGAAAGCGCGACAACTGCTTGCGTGTTGGAACGCCGTCAATCGATGCCCACAAACTGGACCACGGTTCACTCAGCGGAGCACCGCGCTTCGGAACGCTTTTCTCCTTGCAGAAAAAGTTCAAGGCGCCCCGCACGTTGGCCCTATGGTTGGCGAAGGTCTTGGCCGTGACGCCGAGTTGGGAAGGATGCACCTCTTCCAGCCGGGGACGAACGGCTGTCCAGCGAACGGGAATGAGCGAGGGCGGGTGGTTAAGCGCCCTCGCTAGGAAGCGCATCGAGCAGGTCCAATGCGAGCGCCTCTCAAGGCTCAGGGTTTCCGACCGTTCGATGTAGGCGATGGCGTCGGCGAGACTCGGCTCTTTGAGGGGGGCATGTGAGGTTGGGCGGTCATGAGGGCGCTCTTGGGAAAGCGGTTGATGGATGGGGATGGCTTGGGATGGATTGGGATGGATTGTCATAGATATTGGGATAGTGTCAATAGAATAGAGAGGAGATCTACAACATTTAATTATCATAAACTTCGTCGATCACAGTAGACATTATGTATTGTCGATGGATTATGATGGACGGCCATGGATGGACACTCATCGTTTGCTGGACGGCTTTTGGACCGGCAACCCGCTTGGTTGCTGTTCGGCTGTGGAGTTGCGGCCGCACGCCAAGAGCCAACGATCAAGGTCAGCCTGAGTATAGCGCACTACCCGTTGCAATTTGTAGTATCTGGGTCCAGTGCCGTTCATGCGGGCCTTGGCTAGAAAGCTCTCGCTCACGCCGAGACGCTTTGCTGCGCCGGCCGTATCGAAAAGAGGCGTCTCGGGAGCGGATGCTTCCGCCATAGGCGTTCTCCTGCGGTGACGACGGCATATCGTCATCGCCGGCGTAGCCCCACGGCGAGCTGCGGTCACACGACAAGAAGCGGACGCTATTTGTCGCGCAAATTGTAAGGTGGTTTCAGGACTTCGCTTTGCGCCGGGTCTCTTTGCCGATCTCGCGAGGGTGGGCCTTAAACGCCCGCTCAATCCGCTTCGCGCAGGCAGCCAACGAGGCCGATTGCTCCATGCGTGGCAGCAACTTTTCGACGGCGAACACAAATTCGGTGAAGGCGGTCGAGTACCGGTCGTATTTCCGCTCCCCGTCCCGATCTCCGGCTGTCGTCACGTCAATGCCGATGCCCCCGGCGATTTCTGCAAGGTCCAGAATAAAGGCGGAGTACCAAATGCGCGGTGCTGGACCTCTCAGTGGTTTTTGCTCTCCTGAGAAGAGTTCGAGGAACCTAGACAAAGCCTGTTCCAGCTCATCCACTGCAATAAGAGCGTCCCTCACCCGCGGGCCCAAATAAAAGATGTACGTTTCTAGCTCGGCCGCGGTTACCTTCGGCGTCTGGAGAGTGGTCTTTAGCCCGCATTTCTCACAGTAGCAGGCGCATCGGGGCCCAGAATCAGCTAAACTTGTTTTGTGATCAACGAGTTATGCCAATTCGAAGGGGGTCCCGATGCCGAGGCGGTGTAGCCCGACAGCAATGGAGTTTGGAAGCGCCGGCGGGCGGCGTGTGGTGGCGGATTTCGACGGCGGTCTGGTCTCCTCGGACGCGGGGGCTTTGTTGCTTGGCGAGGCGGACAACGCGGTCGGGCTGACCGAACGGTTCGCCGCGTGCTTTGCCGACCGTCGCAGCCGGCTTTTCACCGTCCACCCGCTGAAGGCTCTGATTGGGCAGCGCGTGTTCGGCCTGGCGCTCGGCTATGAGGACCTCAACGACCACGACGATTTGCGCCGCGATCCGGTCCTGGGCGTGCTTCTGGGCAAGCTCGAGCGCGCCGGGGATGAGCCCTCGCCCCTGGCGGGCAAGAGCACATTGAACCGGCTGGAGCATGCGCCGGGCGCGGGCAAGAGGCCGCGCTATCACAAGATCAGCCACGACGAAGCGGCGATCGAGCGGCTGTTGGTCGATCTGTTTCTCGACGCGCACGCCAAGGCGCCGCGTCAGATCGTGCTCGACCTGGATGCGACCGACGATCCGCTGCACGGCGATCAGGAGGGGCGGTTCTTTCACGGCGATTACGCCTGCTATTGCCACCTGCCGCTTTATGTTTTCTGCGGCCGCCATCTTCTGGCCGCCAAGCTGCGGCGCTCGAACATCGACGGCAGCGCCGGGGCGCAGGAAGAGATGGCGCGCATCATCGAGCAGATCCGGGCGCGCTGGCCGCGGGTGAGGATCGTGCTGCGCGCCGACTCCGGCTTCGCCCGCGACGGCCTGATGGCCTGGTGCGAGGCCAACGCGGTCGACTACGTGTTCGGCCTGGCGCGCAACGCGCGGCTGGAGGCGCGCATCGCCGACGCCTTGAGCGAGGCGCGGGCGATGTCGCAGGCGAACGAGGGCCGGCCGGCGCGGGCGTTTCGCGACTTCGAATGGTCGACGAAGGACAGCTGGTCGCGCCGGCGCCGGGTGGTCGGCAAGGCCGAATGGACGCAGGGCGAGGCCAATCCGCGCTTTCTCGTGACCTCGCTGAAGGCCGACGCCTGGCGCGCCAGGCCGCTTGACGAAAGGCTCTATTGCGCGCGCGGCGAGATGGAGAACCGGATCAAGGAGCGCCAGGGCGATCTCTTCGCCGACCGCACCTCGACAGCCACCATGCGCGCCAATCAGCTTCGGCTGTGGTTCGCCTCGATGGCCTATGCGCTCTTGTGCGCGATGCGCCGCATCGGCCTGGCCCACACGCCGTTCGCCAGCGCGACCTGCGGCACGATCCGCCTGAAACTGCTGAAGCTTGGCGCGCTCGTCAAAATCAGCGCCCGGCGCGTCAGGATCGCCTTCGCTTCGGCCTGCCCAAACGCCCAGGAGTGGCGCCTCGCCGCGGCAAGGCGCGCCGCGGCGCGCGCCTGGCCAGCCTGACGCGCGCCGCCGCGGCGCAAAAATGCGCGGCAAAAACCCATCGGCCCACCGGAGACACATCCGCCATCGCGAAAGTCGCCGCGCGCCCGCGCCACCCACCGTCACGCCCACATCAGTCCGACCTTCAAATCGAGCCAGAACAACCGGAAAATGGTCTGCCCGCGTGAGAAATGCGGGCTAGCCGCAGCGCGGACCGGCGGGCTTGCCGGATCACCTCGTTACCGGCCCGTAAACGAACCGCGGCGCGACGGATCGCCCAGAATGTGCTTATGGTCGCCTCAAGTTGCTCCTGGAATTGATCAATCGGGGGCCGATCCCGCAGCATTGTACCAAGCCCCGCGAGCACTGCTTCTGCCTCGGACTCGGTGACAAACTGAGTGATAGTAGCCCCCTCGAGATGATGTTGCGCGATCACCTGCGGAGTGAGCGATTCTGTTAGCGGCTCACGAGGCGGCCTTCAGTCCGATCACTTCACCTTCCGCCAGTAGAGTCTCCACGTATGCGCCCCAGCGCTCGAGCGCATCCCGGCGCTCGTTCATGAACTCATGCCGCTGATAGACGGCGGCAACGCCGGAGATCGTCCCTGCAACATGATTGAGGATCTTGTCGGCGACATGCGGCGCCACACCGAGGCGGGCCATTCCTGAGACCATCGTCCGACGCAGATCGTGCAGCCGCCAGTCCGAGACGCCGCAGAGATCGTCCAGCCTACGCTTCTGACTTGAGAAGTCTCCGACTGGGGTGACGCCGTTCCTCGAGAATACAAGCACGCCGGCGCGCGGCTGAGCGCCAATGACCGCAACCGCCGGATCCGGAAGTTGAACAATGTGCGGCCTATCGTTCTTCGTCCGAACCGCCGGCAACGTCCAAACACGGCGTTCGAGATCGACCTCGTCCCAAGTCATCCGCGCGACTTCGTCGCGGCGCTGCCCGATCAGCGCGAGGACCTCGACGATCGCTCCGTAGGGCCCGCCCAGTTGACGGGCGGCTCGGATGATACCCGCGAGCTCCTTATCCATCAGGACGCGGTCTCGAGCCCGTTCGAATGTCGGCACGCGGACTCCGTCACAGGGTGAGCGCTCCAGAATCGCGCGGCCAACGCCCCAGCCAAAAACGATCTGACGACCTTCAGAGTCTTGTTCGCAGCGACAGGTGCACGGCGATCGACGACTGCGTTAACAACGTCGATAGTGTCGCGCTTTGCGATCGAATGGACAGACCGGGAGCCGACGCGGTCGACGAGATTGCGCTGGAGAATCTGCATCACCTCACGTCCCGACCTCCGCTGGGAGAGGTGCAGCTTGCCGTAAAGCGCGACAACTTCGGCGACTGTGTCAGCCGTGAGCCGCCGATGGGCCGCAAGCTTTTCTGTGGCCGGATCCCGACCGTCCAAACGCGCCGCCAGCACTTTCTGGGCCTCGATCCGCGCATTGTGGAGCGTGATCCGACCATAAGGCCCGATCGTGTATTTGCGAAGCCGGGAACCGCCGCCTCCAGCGCGGTAGAGAACAATGAAGACCTTTCGACCTTTCGACGTTATCTTGACGCCAAACCCAGGCAAGGCTTGATCCCAGTGAACGATCTCCTTATCCGGTGTTGGGAGGGCGTCGATTGCAGACTTTGTCAGGCGGGTCCTGGGCATTGGATGGCGCTACCTCGACGTAGAATAGGTAGCTCCAGAGGGCAATCTCCTGACACGGTTGTCGATGACCAGAAATGAAAAATGCAGTCATACAAACCGCTTATAGCTATCGAAGGGAACCGTGGTCCATCACCCGGAATGTCTCAACCGAGAACCCTCAGGGAGAAGGTGGCGGGCCACAGGGCGTCCAGAAGGACGCCCGTCCTCCCGGACGGGCTATGCTCCGCCGGATGAGGGCCGGAGGCGTGGACTGCGCTTCACGCGCAGAACCCTCACCCCCAACCCCTCTCCCGTAGGAGAGGGGGGTTTGCCCGGAGTTTAGCGCCATGCCGCGCATGTCGATGGTCGAAGCGATCCACGACGCGATGGATTGCAAGATGGCCGAGGACGAGCGCGTGGTCGTGTTCGGCGAGGACGTCGGCTATTTCGGCGGCGTATTTCGCTGCACCGACGGGCTGCAGCGCAAGTACGGCAAGTCGCGTTGCTTCGACGCCCCGATCAACGAATCCGGAATCGTCGGCGTGGCGATCGGCATGGGCGCCTATGGCTTAAGAGCGGTCGCCGAGATCCAGTTCGCCGACTATGTCTATCCGGGCTACGACCAGATCGTGTCCGAAGCGGCGCGGCTGCGCTACCGCTCGGGCGGCGAATTCTCGGCTCCGATCGTGATCCGCATGCCGTGCGGCGGCGGCATTTACGGCGGACAGACGCACAGTCAGAGTCCGGAGGCGCTGTTCACCCACGTCTCCGGCCTCAAGACCATCATCCCGTCCAATCCCTACGACGCCAAGGGTCTTCTGATCGCCTCGATCGAGGACGACGATCCGGTCATCTTTCTCGAGCCGAAGCGGCTCTACAACGGCCCGTTCACCGGCCACCCCGAGCAACCTACCGTGCCTTGGGCCAAGCATCCGCTGAGCGAGGTGCCGGCGGGGCGCTATGTCGTGCCGCTCGGCAAGGCGGCGGTCAGGCGCGAGGGGAAAGGGGTCACCGTCCTCTGTTACGGCACGATGACCCATGTCGCCGAGGCTGCGGTGGAGGAGACCGGGGTCGATGCGGAAATCATCGATCTGCGTTCGCTTCTGCCGCTCGACGTGGACGCGATCCAGTCATCGGTTGAGAAGACCGGCCGCTGCGTCATCGTGCATGAGGCGACGCTGACCTCGGGCTTCGGCGCTGAGCTCGCCGCGCAGGTGGCGGAGCGCTGCTTCTACGCGCTCGAAGCGCCCGTCCAGCGCATCGCCGGCTGGGACACGCCCTATCCGCATGCGGAGGAGTGGGATTATTTCCCCGGGCCAGCGCGCGTCGGGCGCGCGCTCATGAAGGCCATGGAGGCTTGAGATGGGCGTGCGCTCGATCAAGATGCCCGACGTAGGCGAGGGGGTGGCGGAAGCCGAGATTGTCGAGTGGGCGGTGAAGGTCGGCGATCTCGTCAAGGAGGATCAGGTCGTCGCCGCCGTCATGACCGACAAGGCGACGGTGGAAATTCCCTCTCCCGTGGCGGGTAGCGTGCTCACGCTCGGCGGCGCTGTGGGGGACGTGCTGGCTGTCGGCGCCGAGCTCATTCGCATCGACGCGCCTGGCCTGCCGGATTCGCTTCTTTCGGCAGCGCCGAAATCGCGGCCGCAGCAGCAGGAGCCACCGCCTCCGCCAAGCGCCAAATCCGAGCCAGCGCCATCGCCGCGTGCGGCAATAGTCGAGCCGCCTCCGCCTGAGCCGCAAACCCGCGCGCTGCGTTCTGTTGAGCCGCCGCCGGGCGCGCCGCGCCCGCTTGGCGAGAAGCCGCTCGCCGCGCCCGCATTGCGTCTGAAAGCGCGCGAGGCCGGCGTCGATCTTAGATTCGTGCACGGCTCGGGCCCTGCGGGACGCATCACCCACCCCGACCTCGACGCCTATATCGCCCGCCCGCCGGAGCCGTCGAAACGATCAGGCCGGGCGCCCAATAAATCCGTCGAGACGATCAAGGTTGTCGGCATGCGCCGGCGCATCGCCGAGAACATGGCGGAGTCGGCGCGCCGCGTCGCGCATTTCTCCTATGTCGAAGAGACCGATGTCACCGCGCTCGAAGAGCTTCGCGCCTCCCTCAATGCCCGCGCCAATGAAGAGCGGCCGAAGCTGACCCTGCTGCCCTTCCTTATCCTCGGGATCGTCAAGGCGGTCGTCGAGTTCCCGCAAATCAACGCTCATTACGACGACGAAAACGACGTCATAACGCGCTTTGGCGCCGTCCATTTGGGCGTGGCGACGCAAACGCCGAACGGCCTCATGGTTCCGGTCGTCCGCCACGCTGAGACCCTCGGCTTGCACGAATGCGCGCGCGAAATGCGCCGGGTGAGCGAGGCGGCGCGCCAGGGCGTCGCCGCGCGCGACGAGCTCTCTGGCTCGACGATCACGCTCACTTCGCTCGGCGCGCTAGGGGGCGTCGCCTCGACGCCGATCGTCAATCGTCCGGAAGTGGCGATCATCGGCGTCAACAAGATCGTCGTCAGGCCCGTCTGGCGCGACGGCGGCTTTGTTCCGCGCAAGACGATGAACCTGTCGTCGTCGTTCGATCATCGCGTCGTCGACGGCTACGATGCGGCGACCTTCATCCAGCGCTTGCGGGCGCTAATCGAGGCCCCGGCCACGCTGTTCATCGAGGCGTGAGATGAATGAGCTTCGCTGCAAGGTTCTCATCATCGGCGGCGGCCCCGGCGGCTATGTCGCCGCGATCCGCGCCGGCCACCTCGGCCTCGACACGATCCTCGTCGAGGCCGACCGTCTCGGCGGAACGTGCCTCAACGTCGGCTGCATTCCCTCGAAGGCGCTGATCCACGCCGCCGGGGCGGCGCATGGCCTGCGCGAGCCCCGCGCGCTCGGCGCTATCGGGCTTTCGATCGGATCGCCCACGCTCGATTTCACGCGCACGATCGCCTGGAAGGATTCGATCGTCACGAGGCTCACCAACGGCGTCGGCGCGCTGTTGAAGAAGGCCAAGGTGCGCACGCTCCTAGGAACGGCGAACATCGTGGACGGCAAGACGGCGACCGTCAGCGCCGACACCGGCGAGACGCGCATCGCGGCCGAGCATCTCGTCATCGCGACCGGCTCGGAGCCGGTGGAATTGCCGGCGCTCGAGTTCGGCGGCGACGTCCTGTCTTCGACCGATTCGCTGGCGTTGACCGAGGTTCCGCGATCGCTGGCCGTCGTGGGCGCCGGATATATCGGGATGGAGCTTGGCGTCGCCTTCGCCAAGCTCGGCGCCAAGGTGACCATCGTCGAGGCGTTGGCCAAGATCCTGCCGCTCTACGATCCGGAGCTGACACAGCCGGTCGCGCGACGCCTCGCCGACCTCGGCGTCGAGACGCTTCTCGGCGCGCGGGCGCTGGGGTTCGCCAACGGCGCGCTCGAGGTCGCAGCGGCGGACGGCAAGGACCGCGCAATCGCCGCCGACAAGGTCCTGGTCGCGGTGGGCCGGCGCGCCCGCACGAGCGGCTTTGGCCTCGAGACGCTTAACCTTACGATGAACGGCGCGTTCGTCCGCATCGATCAGACCTGCGCGACCTCGATGCGCAACGTCTGGGCGATCGGCGACGTGACCGGCGAACCGATGCTCGCCCATCGCGCGATGGCGCAAGCCGAAATGGTCGCCGAGATCATCGCTGGCAAGAAGCGCGCGTTCGATCATGTCGCCATCCCAGCGATCTGCTTCACCGACCCGGAGATCGTCGCCGTGGGGCTCTCCCCCGACGCCGCCAAGGCCGCGCATAGCGAAGTCCGCGTCGGCCATTTTACGTTCCGCGCCAACGGCCGCGCCATGACGCTCCAGGACGACGAAGGCTTCGTCCGCGTCGTCGCGCGCGCCGACAACCATGTGGTGCTCGGAATCCAGGCCGTCGGCGCCGGGGTCTCCGAACTCTCGGCTGCCTTTTCGCTCGCGCTGGAAATGGGCGCGCGTCTCGAAGACATCGCGCTCACCATCCACGCCCATCCAACGCTGAGCGAAGCCTTCCACGAGTCGGCGCTGGGTGCGCTGGGACATCCGCTGCATATTTGACAGGCCACGTCCGGTTGACACCCATCCGCCCGGTGCTAAACACCGCGCTCCCGACTCTGAGGGAGCCACCAGATGGCGTCACAACCGATTTTCTGCGTAGGCTGCTGGCAGAATATGAAGCTGCCCATCGCTTTGCGCACCATCGCTGCAGTGCCGTATCGCGCGGTCGGCATCCGCCAAAGCCGCATGAACCCCAACGTCTGCACGATCTGCGAGACAATGTTCGAGCGGGTCATGAAGGCGCGGCAGGTCGAGCTCGACGCGACCATCCTGTTCGCCGATCTCAGGGGCTACACGAGTCTCTCGCAGTCCCAGTCGGGCGGCGCGATCGCCAAGCTTCTCGACGCCTTCTACGACGTTTGCGGCGAGGCGATCTGGGAGCACGACGGCATCATCAACAAGACGATGGGGGACGCCGTTCTGGCTATCTTCAATTTTCCGATCAAGCATAAGGATCACACGGAGCATGCGGTCGCCGCCGCGCGGAGGATACAGGAGTTGTGGCGCGAGCGACGCGAAGAGCTTTCGCACGCCTTCGGCGCCGAGGCCGCGACGATCGGAATAGGAATCGGCCTCGACACCGGTAAGGTCAATTTCGGCGAGTTCGGCCGCACGCACCACGACCTGACCGCGATCGGCACAGTGGTGAACGTCGCCTCCCGCGCGCAGAGCGCAGCGGCGCCCGACCAAATTTTGATGACCGCCGCCGTCCGCGAAAAGGCGGCCGCCGCGCTGCCTGAGAGCGCCGGGCGGGAATATCAGCTGAAGGGAATCGACCGGCCCGCGAAGCTGTGGGCGGCGTGAGAGGCGCCTTGCAGGCCCGAGCTTCGAGAGCGCCGAGCGAGGCCTTCCAGGAGTCCGCGCTCCGACACCGCTGCATATTTGAGGCACGACGATGACCTCAACTCTTACCGGCAAAACCTTATTCATCACCGGCGCCTCGCGCGGCATTGGGCTCGCGATCGGTCTTCGGGCCGCGCGCGAGGGCGCCAACATCGCGATCGCCGCCAAGACGGCGGAGCCGCATCCCAAACTTCCCGGAACGATCTTCTCCGCCGCGAAGGAGATCGAGGCGGCCGGCGGTAGGGCGCTGCCATTGACCGTCGACGTTCGCGACGAGAGTCAAGTCCGCGCGGCGCTCGATAAGACAGCGCAAACGTTCGGCGGCGTCGATATCGTAGTCAACAACGCGAGCGCGATTTCGATCACCAATTCGCAGGCGACCGACATGAAGCGTTTCGACCTGATGCATCAGATCAACGCGCGCGGAACCTTCATGGTGTCGAAATTCGCTATTCCATTGCTGGAAAAGTCGGACAACCCCCATATTCTCACGCTATCACCACCCCTCGATCTGAAGGAGAAATGGTTTGCGGGCAGCACCGCCTATTCGATGGCGAAATATGGCATGAGCCTCGTCGTGCTCGGCTTGGCGGGCGAGCTGCGGTCCAAGGGCGTCGCCGTCAACGCGTTGTGGCCGCGTACGACGATCGCGACCTCCGCGATCAAGCACGTGAGGGGAGACGCCGTCATGCGCGCCTCGCGCACGCCAGAGATCCTAGCGGACGCAGCGCGCCTCGTTTTCTTGAAGGACGCCAAGACCTTCACGGGAAGCTTTTTGATCGACGATACGTTCTTGTTCGAAAATGGCGTGCGGGACTTCGATCGCTATCGAGTCGATCCTACTGTTGACCTCGAACCGGACTTCTTTGTGCCAGAGGAACTCGACGCCGCCGGTCAGCCTTTCGAAAATCGCGGTCTCTCCTTAAGGATGCGGCGGGTCATTGATTCCATCGAGCGCAGGCGGTTTCTTTAAGCTGGACGAGGACCTCTTTTCGCTGCGCCTAGCATTGGCTAGGTCTCGACCTCTGAATCTCGGAAGGTGCGCCCCATGACTTACGCCAACATCCTCGTCGAAACGCGCGGCGCGGTCGGCCTCATCAGGCTCAACCGTCCGCAAGCCTTGAACGCGCTGTCGGCGGCGTTGATGGAGGACCTCGACGCGGCGCTCGAGGCGTTCGAGGCCGACCCCGCGATCGGCGCGATCGTTCTCACCGGCTCCGAGAAGGCCTTCGCCGCCGGCGCCGACATCAAGGAAATGCAGGACAAGACGTTCGCCGACGCCTTCCTCGGCGACTTCATCTCCAAGTGGGAGCGCCTGACGCGCGTGCGCAAGCCGGTCGTCGCCGCGGTCGCCGGCTTCGCGCTTGGCGGGGGATGCGAGATCGCAATGATGTGCGATTTCATTCTCGCCGCCGACACCGCCAAATTCGGCCAGCCCGAGATCAAGCTCGGCGTGATGCCCGGCGCCGGCGGCACCCAGCGTTTGACCCGCGCGGTCGGCAAATCGAAGGCGATGGAGATGATCCTGACCGGCCGCATGATGGACGCCGACGAAGCCGAGCGCTCGGGCCTCGTCTCGCGCATCGTGCCGGCCGCGTCGCTGATCGAGGAGGCGCTCAACGTCGCCGGATCAATCGCCGCTTTGTCGCGGCCGGCGGTCTTCGCCGCCAAGGAGGCCGTCAACCGCGCCTACGAGACGACGCTGGCAGAGGGGGTGCGGTTCGAGCGCCGCATCTTCCATTCGCTGTTCGCCACCGAGGACCAGAAGGAGGGCATGCGGGCCTTCGCCGAGAAACGCGCGGCCAAGTTCGAGAACCGGTAGCGAGACGGGTAGATAACAACCGATTGTACATGTTGTACTGGCTATGCGATGAGCGCAGACGACGCCTCCGCTCGACCGCGCGCGCGTTGCAGAAAAAGAGGCCCAAGCCGCTGAAAACGCGGCCTCGCACGCAAAATTGCACAGTTCGGCCGGGTGGCGAATGACGCACGCTTCCCGGGAGGCCGAAGCGTCAGGCCGCGCTGAACAATGGGAGCGCTAAGTCGTCGCGGCCGCGCCCTTCGTCGGCGGCTTCACCGGCTCGCGCCGCAGGGCCTTGTCGATATCGAGCGTGCTTTCGACGCCGATCGAATCGAAATGCTCCTCGAGCCACGCCTTCGTGTCGCTGCGGCCGAGATCGCGCAATTGCCTGAGGAAAGGCCAGGACACGTCGTTCTTGGTCGCCGCGTCGAACGATTCGAGTCTGCCCGCGCCGCCGATGCGATGCAGCCGCTCCTCCCGGTATTCACCGCTCTTGAGCACGCCCGACCGGATGAGACGGGCGACAAAATCGGCCGCTCTGAGTTCCGCCAAGAGGCTCGCGTTGAAGGTGATCTCGTTCACCCGGTCGGCGATCTCTCCCGGCAGGCGAGGCGTCTCGTCGCGTTCAATTGGATTGATTTGGACGATGATCGCGTCGCGGCACTGCGTCTCGTAGAACAGCGGCCACAACGGCGGATTGCCGGCGTAACCGCCGTCCCAATAGGGCTCGCCCTCGATGATCACCGCCTGGAACAATTCGGGCAGGCAGGCCGACGCCATGGCGTGATCGGCAGTCAGAATATGACGGCGGAAAATCTCGCCCCGCCCGGTCCTGACGTTGGTCGCCGCGATGAAGAGCTTGAGGTTGTTGCTCGCCCGCAGACGTTCAAAATCGACGACCTGCTCGAGATGGATCCTGAGCGGATTGACGTTGAAGGGATTGAACTCATAAGGGCTCAGAAACCCCGACACTGCGTCGGTCCAGCCGTCGATTAAGCGTGACCCCGGCCAAAAGCCGCCCCAGGCCGCAAGCGCCTTGTCAACCCATCCGCGCGGAAGCGAAAGCGAGCCTTCGGACGAGACTGAGAGCCAGAACAACTCCAGCTTCGCGCGCGCCTCCTCCCGTCCGCCTTCGCTCATTCCGGAGGCGAAGACGATGGCATTCATAGTGCCGGAGCTCGCGCCGCTGATCGCGGAAATTTCGATCCGCGTATCTTCGGCCAGCGCATCGAGCACGCCCCAGGTGTAGGCGCCGTGCGAGCCGCCGCCCTGGAGGGCGAGGTTGATGGTCTTGACCCCACGCGATAGAGCGGCGGCCTTCGCCGCCGCGGGCTTGGCGGCGCGTCTCATGCAGCCGTCCATCCGCCGTCGATCGACAGGTTGGCGCCGGTGATCTGCGCCGCTGCGTCCGAACACAGATAGACCGCGAGCGCGGCGACTTGATCGACGGTGACGAATTGCTTGGTCGGCTGGGCGGCGAGCATCACATCGTTGATTACCTGCTCGCGCGTCATGTTGCGCGCCTTCATCGTATCGGGGATCTGGCGCTCGACCAGCTCCGTTGAAACGTACCCAGGCGAAATGCAGTTTGCCGTGACGCCAAAGGTCGCAAGCTCGAGCGCCACTGTCTTGGTGAGCCCGGCGAGGCCGTGCTTTGCCGACACATAGGCCGATTTGAAGGGCGAGGCGACGAGCGAGTGGGCCGAGGCGGTGTTGATGATGCGTCCCCATTTTTGCGCCTTCATTCCCGGAACCGCGGCGCGGATCGCATGGAACGCGGCGGTGAGGTTGATGGCGATGATCGCGTCCCACTTCTCGGGTGGGAAGTCCTCAATCGGCGAGACATGCTGAATGCCGGCATTGTTGACCAGGATGTCGAGCGAACCCATTTTGCTTTGGGCGTCGGCGATCATCGCCTCGATTTCCGCTCCCCTTGCCATGTCGGCTCCGTTGTAGAAGGCCTTGACGCCGAACTCCTTCTCGATTTTGGCGCGTTCGGCCTCGATCGCCGCCTTGTCGCCGAACCCATTGATGACGATGTCAGCCCCTTCCTTGGCGAGGGCGCGAGCGATCGCAAGCCCGATGCCGCTCGTCGAACCGGTGACGAGGGCGTGGCGTTTGGCGAGCGACATCGGCGTTTCTCCTCATCGGACCACGCGGCGAGACCGTCCGCGTGAGAGCGGTCATATTGCATTGCAGTCAAGCTTTCGAGGGCTTCATTGCACTGCAAACGTCTTGGATGACAAATTTGCTTTAAGCGCTTAGAACGCCGCGGGGTCAATTCGGTCGGAGCGCGGCGGAAAGGATGACGGCGATGAGCCTTTCGATGTCGGAAACGCCCTGCGGGCCGCTTTCCCGCCACGCGACCATCGGCGTTCGGGTTGGCGAAGGCGACGCGGCGGTCACCGTTGGCGGGGGCGCGCCGATCGTCGTTCAGTCGATGACGAACACCGACACTGCCGACATCGAGGCGACCACGCGGCAGATTGCGGCGCTGGCGAGGGCAGGCTCGGAGCTAGTGCGCCTGACCGTCGATCGAGAGGAGGCCGCTGCGGCCGTGCCCCACATCCGCGACCGCCTGCGCGCCAGAGGGATCACGGCGCCGCTGATCGGCGACTTCCACTACATCGGCCACAAGCTGCTCGCCGAACATCCGGCCTGCGCCGAAGCGCTCGACAAATATCGTATCAATCCCGGCAATGTCGGTTTCAAGAACAAGCGCGACCTGCAGTTCAGCAAGATCATCGAGATCGCGATCCGCAACGGCAAAACGGTGCGCATCGGCGCCAACTGGGGTTCGCTCGATCAGGAGCTCCTGACCTCGCTCATGGACGAGAACGCCTCGAGCGCGAAGCCCCTTGAGGCCAGCGCGGTCACGCGCGAGGCGATGGTGAGGTCGGCGCTTTTGTCGGCGGCGCGGGCAGAGGAGATCGGGCTAAAACGCGAGCGCATCATCCTGTCGGCGAAAGTCTCGTCGGTCCAGGACCTCATCACCGTCTATCGCACGCTTGGCGAGCGCTCGGATTACGCGCTGCACCTGGGCCTCACCGAAGCCGGCATGGGCTCGAAGGGCATTGTGGCCTCGTCCGCTGCCCTCGGCATATTGCTGCAAGAGGGACTTGGCGACACGATCCGCATTTCGCTCACCCCCGAGCCGGGCGGCGATCGGACCCAGGAGGTCAAGGTTGCGCAGGAACTGCTGCAGACCATGGGTTTCCGCAGTTTTGCGCCGCAGGTGGCGGCCTGTCCCGGCTGCGGGCGCACAACCTCGACCGTGTTCCAGGAGCTCGCGCGCGACATCGAGACTTATCTCGCGAAGTCCATGCAGGAATGGCGCGCGGTCTATCCGGGCGTCGAGCGACTGAACGTTGCGGTCATGGGTTGCATCGTCAACGGGCCGGGCGAGAGCAAGCACGCCAATATCGGCATATCGTTGCCCGGAACCGGAGAAGCGCCTGCCGCCCCGGTGTTCGTCGACGGGATCAAGACCGTGACTCTTCGCGGGCCGCGCATCGCCGAGGAATTCAAGGCGCTGGTCAACGACTATATCGAGAAGCGATACGGGTCGAACCAGCAGGCGGCGGAATAAGGGGCGCGAGCCGTGAGTTCGACCGCCTCTGCCACCCTTCACTCGGGAAACCGCAGCGCAGAAGGCGCGGATGGCGGAGGACGCCTGGAACACCCGCGACCCGGCCCGCGTGGCGCTCGCCTATTCTGAAAACAGCCGGTGGCGAAACCGCGCCGAATTCTTGTCTGGGCGCCCTGCGATCGAGGCGTTTCTGACCCGCAAATGGAACCGCGAGCTCGACTATCGGCTGATCAAGGAGCTCTGGGCCTTTCACGAGAACCGCATCGCCGTTCGCTTCGCCTATGAATGGCGCGACGATTCGGGAAGCTGGTTCCGCGCTTACGGCAAGGAGAACTGGGAATTCGACGACGACGGGCTGATGCGGGTCCGCCTCGCGAGCATCAACGATCTGCCGATTCGCGAACAGGACCGTCTTTATCACTGGCCGCTGGGCCGTCGTCCGGACGATCATGCCAGCTTGAGCGATCTCGGGCTCTAGCGACCCTCAGGCTTTGGGACCCGGGCCTTCAAAGAACGAACGTGTCCGCGTCATCGTACCGCGCATGAATCAGGCGGCTGACGACCGCGAAAATGAACGCGGTCGAGACGCCGAACATCAGCATTCCGTCCACCGCTTCAAACGGTCCGAGCAGCCTCCATTGCGGCGACAACACGATGTCGGAGCCCGAAGTCGTATAGCTGCCGGCGGATGAATAAATCGCCGCGCCGATGTCGGCGACTGCGCCGGACATATCGAGGACGAAGGCCCAAAGCACGATCTCCACGAGATGGCCTCCGAGCGCGAGCAGGATTGTGGCCATCGTGAATGTCATGTTCACCCAGGTCCGCACGCCAAGAAGGCCGCTCTTGAGATCGCGGCGCAAGCTCATGATGATGGTGTGGAAGATGGTGCCGTGAATCGCGATTGTGGCGACGGTCGCCGCGAGTCCCACGATGAAGGGAATGAGTATCGCGATGTGAACTCGGCGCCATCTCATCCGTCCGAATATTGCGCAAATCGTCGGTGTTGCAGCATCTTGCACAGGACACAGAGAAATCAACTCGTTGGAAGGCGATGAAATCCTGCTTTTCCGCCCTTCCGCGACTTAAGCTCCGGCGCAAGGGATCGGATTTCAACCGCATCCCGCGGCGACCTCGCTCTTCACATTTGCGTAGAAATAGCCCACATGAAAGGGGGACGAGGCCGCCTTGTACGAACCCCCTCTCCATCGAAATGAAGACCTGCCGGCGCTTCACGCGCTGATCCGGAGCCGTGTTTTCGGCCTCTTGATCAGCAACGGCGCCGAGGGGCTGGTCGCCAATTCGGTTCCGTTCGTCCTAGATGCGAACGCTTCGAGGCTCGGCACATTAAAAGTTCATATGGCCCGCGCCAATTCCCAATGGCGCGATCTTCAAGCCTCGCCGGATTCGCTGGTCGTGTTCCAGGGCCATGACCATTACATCACCCCGTCCTGGTACGCGACCAAGCAGGAGACCGGCAAAGTTGTGCCGACCTGGAATTACACTACGGTCCAGGCGAAGGGCCGGGCGAAGGTGATGGACGACGCTTGGCTCGCCCAGCAGATCGAGGAGCTGACCCGGACGCTCGAGCAGCGACGCGAGGCGCCCTGGGCGGTCGGCGACGCGCCGGCGGATTTCATCGCCATGCAGCGCCGGGCGATTGTCGGCATTGAGATTGAGATCCTCGATATCCGCGGCAAATGGAAGACGAGCCAGAATCGCAACGCCGCCGACCGCGCCGGAGTTGTCGCTGGGCTTGAGGCGACGGGCGACGAAGACTCGCACGCCATGGCGGGAATCGTGCGCGAGACGAGCCGCGATTGATCCGCGCGCGGTTGCTTCGCGCATGAAGGCGTGATCCACTTCGCGCCATCTGCCCCAACTGTCATGAGGAGGAAATCACATGGTTGACGCGATCAAGCCGCTTTACACCGCTCACGGGACCGCGACCGGCGGCCGCAACGGGCACACGCAATCCGATGACGGGATGGTCAGCGTCGATCTCTCGGTGCCGAAGGAGATGGGCGGCCCAGGCAAGCCGAACACCGGGACGCCCGAGCACCTGTTCTCCGCCGGCTATGCCGCTTGTTTCGGCGGCGCCCTCGACTTCGTCGCCAAGCAGCACAAGAAGGACGCGTCGAAAGCGACGGTGAAATGCGCCGTCACCATCGGCCCGCGCGAGAAGGGCGGCTTCGGCCTCGCCGTCGTTCTCGACGTGACCGATGCGAGCCTGCCGCAAGCGGAGCTTCAGTCACTGGCGGAAGAGGCGCACGAGAAGATCTGCCCCTATAGCCACGCGACGCGTGGCAATGTCGACGTCAAGGTCGTGACCCACGGGGCATGACCCTTCTCCCGTTTCGGGAGAGGGTGGACGCGCCATAGGGCGTCCTGAAAGGACGCCCGTCCTTTCGGACGGGCCATGGCGCGGCCGGATGAGGGGACCGTGCGCCAGCCCGCCCGCATCATAGCCTGACAGAACCCGAACCCTCACCCCTTCCCCTCTCCCGAGGGGAGAGGGAAAACGCGCCTATCGTCCGGGCGCCCCCTTGCTAGTGCGTTGCCGTCGCAACCTCGGATCGAGGCAAAAACTCAAAGGTTCGCTAAGCCTGTCCAGCGGTCCCGCTTGCTCATGACCGAGCGTCATTGGGTACGATCGCTGCCTCGAAGGACCTCGCAAGGGAAGGCTTGGGCGTCGATGATGGAGATTGCGCCACCGCCCAGTGAGGGGACGCCGCTCGATCCAGGGCTACGCGCTCTGTGCGGGATCGCGGCCTATTACCGCATCGGCGCCGATCCGGTGCAGCTCGCGCGCGAACTGGCGCTGAGCGATCGTCAGGCGGACGAAGCGGACATCATACGCGCCGCCAAGCTCATCGGGCTCAAGGCGCGCCTGGTCGCGAAGGTGACCGCCGAGCGGCTCACGACATTGCCCACTCCGGCGATCGTTCGCATGGCGGGCGGCGCGCTGATGGTGTTCGGCGGGCGCAATCCGTCAGGATTGTACCGGCTGGTCGATCCGATCAGCCATGCGGTCCAAGAGGCGCCGCTCGAGGATATTGCGCGCTCCATCGGGGGACAGGCGCTCCTGATCGCTCGCCGGGTCGGCGGCGCCGGTATCGATCCGCGCCAATTCGGCATGCGTTGGTTTCTGCCCACGATCTGGCGTTACCGCCATCCGCTCGGCCATGTTCTGGCGGCTTCGTTGTTCGTGCAGATTTTCGCCCTCGCGACGCCGTTGTTCTTCCAGGTGGTCGTCGACAAGGTGCTCACCCATCGCGGTTACGAGACCCTGTTCGTGCTTGTCGGCGGACTCGTCGCCATCGGCTTGTTCGACGTCGCGCTCCAATATTTGCGCACCTACGCGCTTTCGCACACCACCAACCGGATCGACGTCGAGCTCGGCCAACGCCTGTTCGCGCATCTCCTGCGCCTGCCGATCGCCTATTTCGAGACCCGGTCGACCGGGCAGACGGTTGCGCGGGTGCGCGAGCTTGAGACGATCCGCAGCTTTCTCACCGGACAGGCCCTGTTCTCGGCGATCGACCTGGTGTTCGCCTTCGTGTTCGTCGGTGTCCTGTTCGCCTATTCGTGGTCTCTGACCCTGATCGTGCTTGCCGGGATTCCGTTCTATGTGCTGATCGGCTTTTCCGTCAGGCCGCCGCTGCGCGAGCTGGTGAAGGAGAAATTCAATCGCGGCGCGGCGAGCCAGCAGTTCCTGGTCGAGACGATCGTTGGCGTCAACACGGTGAAGGCTGCTGCGGTCGAGCCGATCATGCGCGCGCAATGGGAGGAGAAGCTCGCCGCTTACGTGAAGACGAGCTTCGTCGCTACGATGCTGGGCTCGGGCGGTCAGCTCGCCATCCAGTACATCAGCAAGCTGACGACCGCGGCGCTGCTTCTGTTCGGCGCCAAGGCGGTCATCGACGGCGACCTCAGCGTTGGCGCTCTCGTCGCCTTCAACATGATCGCCTCGCAGGCGATCCAGCCGATTTTGCGCCTCTCGCAGATTTGGCAGGACTTCCAGCAGGTGCAGATCTCGATCGAGCGCCTGGGCGATATCCTCAACGCTCCGACGGAATCCTCGCCGGCGGCGCGCCTGCTGCCGCCGACGCCGCGCGGCGCGATCGAATTCCGCCGCGTCGGCTTCCGCTACCGTCCGGGCGCGCCTGAGGTGCTGAAAGACATTTCGCTCGCCATCCGGCCGGGCGAGACAATCGGGGTCGTGGGACCATCGGGCTCCGGCAAATCGACCCTGACCAAGCTCATTCAGCGCCTCTATCTGCCGAACGAGGGGCAGGTGCTGCTCGATGGCGCCGATTTGAGCCATGTCGATCCGGCGTGGCTGCGCAGCCATCTCGGCGTCGTGCTCCAGGAGAACCTGCTGTTCAACCGCACCGTTCACGAGAACATCGCCTTCGCCAATCCGGCGATGCCGCGCGCGCGCGTTATCGAGATCGCCCGGCTCGCCGGCGCCGACGAGTTCATCGACAAGCTTCCGGAAGGCTACGATACACTTATCGAGGAGCGCGGCGCCAACCTGTCCGGCGGGCAAAGGCAGCGCATAGCCATCGCCCGCGCGCTCGCGACCAATCCGCGCATTCTCATCTTCGACGAGGCCACCTCGTCGCTCGACTACGAGAGCGAGCGGATCGTTCAGCGCAACATGCGCCGCATCGCCAAGGACCGCACCGTCATCATCATCGCCCATCGTTTGGCTGCGGTGCGCGGCTGCGACCGCATCGTTGGCATGACCGATGGCCGCATTGTCGAGGTCGGCGCGCATGCCGAACTCGTGCGCCGGCCCGGCGGCCTCTACGCCTATCTCTGGAGCCTTCAGAGCCAGCCGACGGAGATCGCCGCATGAGCGCGATCCGCGGCCTCCCGACGGCCGAGCCGGCGGCGCCGACCGTCAAACTTTTCCCCTCGCGCGCGCTCGCGCGTCTCAAGACTCCGGGCAAGATTCCCGGAATGAATCTCGGCGACCGAGAATTCCTCGCGCCGGCGCTCGAGATCCTGGAAACGCCGCCCTCTCCGGTCCATGTCGCGTTCTTATGGATCATTTGCGCCTTCGTCGTTGCTGCGCTGAGCTGGGCCTATTTTGGCCGCGTCGACATCATCGCCGCCGCGCAAGGCAAGTTTCAGCCGAAAGGGCAGGTGAAGGTCGTCGAGCCGGTGGAAACCGGCAAGGTCGAGGCCATTCGCGTCGGCAACGGCTCGCTCGTGCAGGCAGGCGACGTGCTGGTCGAACTCGACCGGTCGGCGGCGCTGGCCGACACCAAAGGCGCTCGCGCCGAGCTCGCTTCCGCGCGGGCGGAAATCCTGCGCCGCAAAACCGCGCTCGTGAGCGCGCGATCGCATCGCTTCGATCCGCCCCCGGCGATCGACTGGCCGGACGACGTCGCTCCGGCGTTGCGCCAACGGGAGAATCAGGTTCTCGCCGCCGACCTCGGACAATTGGCCGCCAACGTCGCCTCGTTCGATGCCGAAGGAGCGCAAAAAACCGCCGAACGCGACAAGCTGAGGGCGACCATCGAGACGCAGAAGAACCTCGTCGCGACCCTGCAGGAACGCGTCAATATGCGCACCAAGCTGGTGGAAGTGAAAGCGGGCTCGAAGGCCGCGGTCATCGACGCGACCGAGACACTGCAATACCAGATCACCCAGGAGGCGAAGCAGGAGCAGGATCTGGCCTCGCTGGCCGCAGGGCTCGATGTCATCGCCCGCAATTCCGACAAGGCGGTCCAGGACTTCATTTCCGACGACGCCCAGAAACTCGAGGACGCCGAGCGGCGGGCGGAAGACGTCGAGCAGCGCCTGGCCAAGGCTCAAGCCGAGCTCGATCACCTGACGCTGAGAGCCCCGATCGCGGGACGGGTGCAATCGTCGATCATCACCAATGTCGGCCAGGTGGTCGCCAGCGGCCAGGAGATCATGCGCGTCGTGCCGGAGAATTCCGGGCTTGAGATCCAGGCCTATGTGCGCAATCGCGACATCGGTTTTGTCAGGGTCGGTCAGGAGGCGGTGGTCAAGGTCGAATCCTTCCCCTTCACCCGCTACGGCGCGATTAAGGCGCGCGTGACGCGCATCGCGAAGGACGCCATTCCCGAGCCGGACGCCAACGCGATCGAAGGCGATCCGACGCGCGTCTCCAACGCCGCCGGCTTTGCTGGGGGAGAGCGCATGCAGAATTTGGTCTTTCCGGTCATGCTGAAGCCGGACGTCGAGACGATGACGGTCGATGGCCTAATCCAGCCGCTCACTTCCGGCATGGCGGTGACGGTCGAATTCAAGACCGGCGCGCGGCGGATGCTCGAATATCTGTTCTCGCCGCTGGTCGAAGTCGCCTCGAAGGCGATGCGGGAGCGTTGACCCCCCTCTCCCTTGGGGAGAGGGGTCGGGGGTGAGGGCCCCCCGACCTTCCCCGAGCCTACTTGATTAGCTGCCAGAAGATCCCCGCGACGCAGACGAAACCCAAGGTGAAGAGCACGGTTCTCAGGTAGGGGATACCCGTCCAATAGACGATGGCGTGCGCGAGCCTCAGCCAGAAAAAGCTCATCGCCCAGAACGCCGTCATCCCGTTCGCTTTTCCCGCGATTTGAGCGACAATCACCAGCGCGGCGAACGGAGCGAAACACTCGACCGCGTTGAGATAGGCGCGGTGAGCGCGCTGACCCCAAAGGGGCACGGGACGGGGCGCGGGGTCGACGTAGTTTTCCCCCGACAGGGGTCCGTTCGTCATCACCTGGCAGGCGATGTACGGGATCCACAGCGCCGCCGTCAGCATCGCCGTGCACGCAAGGTACCAAAGATCGGTCGTCATGAGGTTTGCCTCCCGGCCGACGGCGTGTTGGATTGATGTTGCGAGAACGCCATCTCCAAATAGACGTGCGAGGGTAGGCGATTTCGACATCCGGGCCCAAGCCGGCATCCCCGCCTGCGGCTCCGGCTCAGCGCTTGATTTTTGCGCGGGTCCGGCGCCCATATGGCCGCTGTTCATCGGGGAATAGGGCGGGGAGTGGATGAGAGCCGAGGATCTGGGCTCTGCGCCTGCTTTTCGTGTGAGCGACCTGATCCGCCATGGGGCGGAGCCGCCTCCGGTCGCGCTCTTCACCCGCTGGCGCTCGTATCCGTGGCTGATGGTCGGCGTGATCTGTATCGGCGCTTTCATGGGCCAGCTCGACGCGAGCATCGTGCAGCTCGCGTTGCCGACCTTGGGACGCGTATTCGACTCGACCCTGGAAAGCGTGAGCTGGGTCGCGCTCGCCTATCTGCTCGGCTGCGCATCGTTCCTACCGATCTTCGGTCAGCTCTCCCAGATCTTCGGCAGAAAACTGCTCTACATCATCGGCTTTGTGGTGTTCACCGGAGCAGGCGCGCTCTGCGGCTTTGCGCCGAATCTTCTCACGCTGGTCGCGTTTCGGTTCTTGCAAGGCTTCGGCGGGGCGACGTGTGCAGCCATCAGCCTTTCGCTGGTTATCGCGGCGACGGACGGAAGCGGGCGTGCGCGAGCGCTCGGCGTGTTCGCCGGCGCGCAAGCCGTCGGAGTCAGCGCCGGCCCGGTTGTTGGCGGCCTGTTGCTTGGGACATTGGGTTGGCCCTGGGTGTTCTGGATCAATGTTCCCTTCGGGCTGATAGGAGTTGTCGCCGGTTGGTTGGTGCTGCCAATAACAGCACAGCAGAATCCGAATGAAACGTTCGACTGGCGCGGCGCTCTTAAACTCGCGCCCGCATTGACGCTTGCCGTGTTCGCGCTCAATCAGGTTTCCGCCCTGGGGCCAACCTCCCCAGCGCTTCTCGGCTCGATCGGCGCCGCGATCGTCCTCATCTTTCTGTTCCTCAGGCAGGAACGCGGGTCGCGTTCGCCGCTGATTGATCTTGCGCCGCTTGAGGAACCGGCGTTTCTGGCCGGGGCGCTGGCGTGCGCTTCGTCGTACGCCATGCTTTACGGCATGTTCTTCCTCGCTTCTTTCGCGCTCGTCAGCGGCTACGAGGACAGTCCCACCGCCGCCGGGCTCAAGCTCGCGATCGTTCCGATCAGCATCGGCATCGTCGCGCCGCTTGCGGGCGCGCTCGTCGACTGGATAGGGACGCGCCTCCTTAGCGTCACCGGGATGGCGATGTGCTTCGTCGCCTTGCTCGCGCTCTCGGCGATCGTGACGGAGCCTGCCGCCAACGTTTGGATGGGCTTTTTCGGCCTTGTGGTTTTCGGAGCGGGACTTGGGTTGTTCATTGCGCCAAACAACCATGCGACGATCAACGCGGCGCCGGCCAATCTCTCAGGCGAGGCCGGCGCGATGCTCAATCTGGCGCGCCTTCTCGGCACGGTCGCTGGCGTGGCTAGCGCGTCCGCGATGCTGTCCTGGCGGATACAGGTCGCGCGCGGTTCGGACGGAGCGCAGGCTCGCGGCTTTCTCTCCTCACCATTTCGTCGAGGCCGCGGGGGCCGGCCTTATCATGCTCGCGGTCTTCGCCTTAATCGCCGGGGTCGTTTCGTTGATCCGGAAGCGCGCGGCCTAGCAGCCTGTCGGACTTAAATGAACGACGTGGGTTCTGGAAGGACCTGCGGTGTTTGGCGAGGTACAATGACGGCGTTGATTCTCCTTGCGCCACGAACCGGGTCAGATGGACAATTTTCGTACGATCGACCGAGAGACGGGATATCTGCTTCCGCCTTCGGTTGACGAGTGGCTGCCGGAGAAACATCTGGCTCGGTTCATTGTCGAAGTGGTCGACGGGCTGGATCTCGGCAGGATGAGCCGGGACTATCGGGGCTCGGGTTCGGCTTCGTATCATCCCAGGATGGTGTTGGGGCTTCTGGTTTACGGCTATGCGACGGGGGTGTTCTCCAGCCGCAAGCTGGAGCGGGCGACCTACGACTCGGTGGCGTTTCGTTTCATCGCCGCGAACGATCATCCCGACCACGACACGATCGCGACGTTTCGGCGGCGCTTCTTGAAAGAGATCGAGAAGCTGTTCGTGGACGTTCTTCAACTCGCCCGCGAGATGGGGGTGCTGGAGATGGGGACGATCGGCCTGGACGGGACGAAGATCCATGCCAACGCAAGCCGGCACAGCGCGCTTTCCCATGAACACGCAGGCAAGATCGAGGCGCAATTGAAGGCCGAGGTCGCCGACCTGATGACCAAAGCCGAAGCGGCTGACGCGGCGGACGTTCCCGACGGCATGTCGATCCCCGACGAATTGGCGCGGCGCGAGGAGCGTCTTCGTAAGATCGCCGAAGCGCGGGCGAAGATCGAGGTTCGGGCCAAGGAGCGTCATGCGCGCGAGATGGCGGAGCACGAGGCCAAAATGGCGGCGCGCGAGGCCAAGACCGCGGCGACGGGAAAGAAGCCGGGCGGCAAGCCGCCGCAACCTCCGGCCGAAGGACCGCGACCGAGTGATCAGGTCAATCTGACCGACGAGGACTCCCGCATCATGCCGGCGGCTGGCGGTGGTTTCGAACAAAGCTACAACGCGCAAGCCGCGGTGGCGACGGGCAGCCTGCTGGTGGTGGCGATCGACGTGGTCCAGGCGCCCAACGACAAGGGCCAAGTCGAGCCCATACTGGAGAAGATCGGCGCGTTGCCCGAGAATTTGGGGAAGGTCGAACATCTGCTGGCGGACGCCGGCTATTTCAGCGCGGGCAATGTGGACGCCTGTGCAAGGGCGGGCGTCGAGCCGGTGATTGCGATGGGCCGCCAGCCGCATCATCCGCCGCTGAGCGTGCGCTTCGCGCCGACGCCGGCAGCCCCGGAACAACCGACGCCGGTCCAGGCGATGGCCCATAAACTGAAGACGCCGGAAGGCCGCGCGCTCTACGCCTTGCGCAAACAGACGCCGGAACCCGTGTTCGGCATCATCAAATCCGTGCTCGGATTCCGTCAATTTTCCCTGCGTGGGCTCGAAAAAGTGCGCGGCGAGTGGACTCTCGTGACCATGGCTTGGAATCTGAAGCGAATGTTCACGCTCAGCCCCGCCTGAGAGGGGCCGAACGCCTACGAGGCGCGCCGACCAGCCCTAGGCCGAGGCTTGTCAAGGCTCCCCAAGGCTCAGTCGAAGCCACCGAAAAGCTCGATCGGACTACCACCCACATCCAAACCGCGACAATCCACGCGATCGTCAGCCAAAATGAGCGCAGTCCGACAGGCTGCTAGGGGCCCGGCCTCACCGTCGCCCGCTCTCTTTGCTATAAGCCCTCCAACCTTGGAGGCCTCTCATGAAACTCGCCGATCCTTCTCTCCTAAAAAGCCAGTGTCTTGTCGACGGAAAATGGGTTGGCGAGGGGACACGTCCGATCGCCAATCCCGCGACCGGCGCCATCCTTGCCAAGACTCCGCGCTTCGGCGAAGCCGAGACGATCAGCGCCATCGAAGCGGCGCAGCGCGCCTTCGGCCCCTGGGCGAAGACGTTGCCGAAGGAGCGCGCGCAGATCATGCGGCACTGGTTCGATCTCATCATCGCCAGCCGCGACGACATCGCGCTCATCATGACCAGCGAACAGGGCAAGCCGCTGGCGGAAGCGCGCGGCGAGGTCGACTACGCCGCCGGCTTCATCGAATTCTTCGGCGAGGAAGCCAAGCGCATCTATGGCGAAGTCAGCCCGACCTTCCGCGCCGATTCGCGCATCGTCGTCCTCAAGCAGCCGATCGGCGTGGTCGCGGCGATCACGCCGTGGAATTTTCCTGCCGCGATGATCACCCGCAAGGTGGCGCCGGCGCTCGCGGTCGGCTGCACCGTGGTCGCGAAGCCCGCGGGCGAGACCCCGCTCACGGCGCTCGCGCTTGGCGAACTCGCGATACGCGCCGGCATTCCCCCTGGCGTTTTGAACCTCCTGACCGGCGAAGCCCGCGCGATCGGCAAGGCGATGTGCGAGCATCCAGCCGTGCGCGCGATCGGCTTTACCGGCTCGACCGAAGTCGGCAAGGCGCTGATGACGCAGGCGGCGGGCACGGTGAAGAAGGTCGGGCTCGAGCTCGGCGGCAATGCGCCGTTCATTGTCTTCGACGACGCGCATGTCGACGCCGCCGTCGAGGGCGCAATCGTCTCGAAGTTCCGCAACATGGGCCAGACCTGCGTTTGCGCCAACCGCATCTATGCGCAGGAGGGGATCTACGACGCATTCGTCGCCAAGCTCACGACCGCGGTCTCGCGGCTCAAGGTCGGCGACGGGACGGAGGCCGGCGTCACCCAAGGGCCGCTCATCAACGAGGCGGCGGTGAAGAAGGTCGAGGAGCATGTGGCCGACGCGCAGAAGAAGGGCGCAAAGGTTGTCGTCGGCGGCAAGCGTCACGCGCTCGGCGGCACCTTCTATGAGCCGACAGTTATTTCAGGCGTCGACGCCACGATGCTGGTCGCGCGCGAGGAGACCTTCGGTCCCGTTGCGCCGGTCTTCCGCTTCAAGGACGAGGACGACGTCATCGCCCAAGCCAACGACACGCAATTCGGCCTCGCGTCTTACTTCTACGCCCGCGATCTGGGCCGGGTGTGGCGCGTCGCGGAGGCGCTCGAATACGGCATGGTCGGGATCAACACCGGCGCGATCTCGAGCGAGCTTGCGCCGTTCGGGGGCGTGAAGGAATCGGGCATCGGCCGTGAGGGCTCGCGCCATGGCGTGGAGGAGTTCGTCGAGATCAAATACATGCTGATGGGCGGGCTCGACCGCTGACGGGCGTGAACCGCTCGGGCGCACGAGGCGGCTCTGCCGGCTTCCTGGGCCGCCCTGGGCCATCCGACGCGGCCGGCCCTCGGGCTCGTCCGCTGCGGCGCAACGTAATATTTCCGTTGGTTCTCCCGCCCGGCGGGGTAAGTTGCGGCCGGCGGGACATCGCGGGAACATTCAGACGACCGGCCTCACGCCGAAGGGCGAATCGCCGTGCACTCGACGGCGTGGCCGCCTCCTACGTTGCCCGTTGCTGCTTGAGATCAACTTGCAGATAAGTCATAGGTAAAACCTCGATTATTGAATGACGCGGATGCTCGTAAGATTAATTTCACACCCAGAAATTCCAAAAGCGTCCTCAAAGCAGGTGGGAAAAATGTCATCATCACTATCGGTCGTGGTGTCGATATTTGTCTTATCGATGTGACCAGAGAACAGCACAGGCGTATTGGTGTCGCTCATAGCTCTAATGGTGGCAAATAGGGTTGAATCCGGCCTGACATCAGCCCATAGCCGCAGTCGGCTGGGAAGGTTAATGGTAATTCTACCGTCGGATCTAATATCACTCACTATTCCGGCCCATTCATTGAAATTACCTACTTTAAGCACGGCCTGTTTCCACACGCGGCTTTTCTGCTTTTGCAATTCGTCCCGCACGATTGCATTTGGCGCGACAATGTCTTGCCGGAAGGCAAGGTGAGCATTTGCAAAGTCAATCTCGGATTGTGGTGCGTGAGCTTGGACGATGTCATCCGGCCTCGGTGGCGGCGCTGGGGTCGGCGCTGTGTCTGCTGGGGGAGTCGCGCGTGGTTCGACTATTAGTCTCTGCGGCGGTGTAGGTGGTTGATTGTAAGCGAACCAAACAATCAACCCAAAAATCAAAGCCAAGCCAACAGCTGAACCACACCCAGCGGCCATGTTAACCGCTGCTTCCGACTTGTGGTTCGTTCAGACCGACGTTCGTTGGACGCCTTTGTCTTGACTGAGTTGTATTCACGAGACCTCGGCGCGTTCTCGTGGCTGCAATTTGAGCAACGTGTTAACCTCCGTTGAAAACATTTTGCCTGAAATATCTTGGATATTACCGATGTCTATTGCAACCGGACTACCGTTGACGGTCTTTGTATCGACGCAGATCCGATATTCTTTTTGATAGCTAAATTGTTTGCTTTTCATGAACGGAATCGCTTTCCAGCTAAAATTACCCTCAAATGATTCCGGATCAAAATATTCGACTAGCGTCGAATTAAAGCCGAAACCCCTGCTCTCAATTGCGTTCTTCGCACGAAGAACAAATTCACAGGCGCGAACAACGACTGCAAACCGCCCGAAGCACAAACACTTCGCATCGATTTCTAGTTGTGCTCTTACCTTGAAAGCCTCATCCACAGCGTATTCTACCAACCCATCCGTGCATTCAAATTCACATGTGTGAATTGCTGTCATACAAAAAACATTAAGATTGTCATGATAGTCGAACGATAGGGTAATTGGTCCAGCCAAATCCTTTGATGTTATATTAAGTTCAGGATGGTCGTTGAATTCTATTGCCGCTCTCCGTAACCACGCGGCAACAGCTTCATTATGATCTGGGCGACCGTCAGTTTTGCCTTGTTCTAATAATTTGAAGTATGAAATCCTATTGCAATACAATGTTCCGTTGATGAACTGATCGGCGTATGCCTCTTCTTTGAAGAATTTCACCAGATACCATATGGAGTTTTTCACAGGGGCATCTCACACCAAGCGATTTAAGCTTAATCGTTCGTCCTAAGATTGACTAGGAAGCTGGCAAGTCCTCGCCTCGCCCGTCTCTCGACGGGCTATGGGGGGCGGGTGCGCAACGCCATCGATTCTACTGCAATGTGGGCGATCTTTTCCGACCGACAAACGCTTCCCTTTTTCGGAATTTTTGGCTATGATGATGAGGTCGGACTTGAGAGGAGCGGCGGCGAGATCGGCGCCCAACAGAAAGTTGCGAAAACAGCGAAACGAAACGTCGACTAAGCTCTTGAAAACGAACAATTCCGCGAAATGGCTGATTCGACGCCATCAATGAAATCAACGACTTAGGGGACCCTTTGCGAAACGTTTCGTTTCGCCAGACGAAATCTGTTCTTCCTCCCTTTGCTGCGCAAGCGGACCCGATGATCGAGATAGTCAGCCCGCCAAACCGACTCGCAAATGGCGCCGCAACCCTTTGACATCCCTCAAAATGGACTCGCAAACCGCATAGGCCCCGCTCACACATTCGCCCCGCCCGCCGACTTCGGCGTCTGTGTTTCGCGTACGATGTCCCTGAGCGCCACCAGCTTCGACTCCAGCGCTTCGAGGTCCGTCTCGGTCATCCGGCCGAGGGTCGAGGCGATCCAGCGATACTGGACCGCAATCGCCGTCTCCGCCATCCGGCGGCCGGCCTCGGTGAGATGAATGGCGTGCTGGCGACGATCGTTAGCCGTCGCGCGGCGCTCGACCAGACCCGCCTCCGCCAGCCGGTCAATCAGGCCAGAGATGTTGCCCTTGGTGACGTAAAGCCTTGTGGCCAGTTCCTGCTGGCTGACGCCCTCCTGTTCGGTCAACGTGGTCAACACGTCGCATTGCGGGATCGAAACGCCGATTTCACGCAGGCGCTCGCCGACCGCGGCCTGCATGCGCGCCTCGAGGCGGATGAGACGAAACCAGACCCGTACGGAGCGGTCGGGGTTCTGCCGGTCGGGCATCGAATCCTTCCTCACATCGCGGGCGGGCGAAGGCCCGGACCCTCAACGGCGCGGGAAACTCCGCTTTCCGTGCATTGCCAAGCGGCGCACAGGGCGCCAATGTGGTACCCCATGAACAATCCGCGCGCCGCGATCAAGCGCCGATAAGGGATTCGGGAGAAAACGTATGCTGGGACGGATGCAGGACTGGCCCCTGCTCATGCACAAGGTCATCGATTTCGCCGCCATCCAGTTCCCTGAGCAACAGGTCGCCTCGCGGACGGTCGAAGGCCCGATGCATTACACGGACTATCGCGTCATTCGGCAGCGCGCGCTTAAGGTCGCCAAAAGGCTGGAGCGCGACGGAATCAAGCTTGGCGATCGGGTCGCGACGCTTGCCTGGAACGGCTATCGCCATCTTGAAGCCTGGTATGGCATCGCCGGCGCCGGCGCGGTCTATCACACCGTCAATCCGCGCCTGTTCCCCGACCAGATCGCCTGGATCATCAACGACGCCGAAGATCGGATCGTGCTCGTCGACCTGACCTTCGTGGCCTTGATGGAGGCGCTCGCCGACCGTTTGCCGACGATTGAGCGCTACGTCGTTCTCACCGACGGCGCCCACATGCCGGCGACCAAACTTAAGAACGCCGTCGCCTACGAGGATTGGATCGGCGAGGTCGACAGCGATTTCGCCTGGAAGGAGTTCGACGAGCGGACCGCCGCCGGCCTCTGCTACACCTCGGGCACGACCGGAAACCCAAAGGGCGTGCTCTATTCACATCGCTCGAACCTCCTGCATTCGACGATGGCGAGCTCGTTCGAGACCTTGATGCTGACCGCTTATGATTCCGTGCTGCCGGTCGTGCCGATGTTCCACGCCAATTCCTGGGGTCTCGCGCTCTCCTGCCCAATGCGCGGCGCGCGCATAGTGATGCCGGGTCCGAGGCTCGACGGCGCCTCGGTCTATGATCTGCTGGAGACCGAAAAGGTGACGATGACCGCCGCCGTCCCGACGGTCTGGCTGGGGCTGCTGCACTATCTGCGCAAGGAGAATAAGCGGCTCACCACGCTCAAGTTCGTCGGCATCGGCGGCTCGGCGTGCCCGCCCGACATGATCCGCGCTTTCGAGGACGATTACGGCGTCACAGTGCGCCATGCCTGGGGCATGACGGAGATGAGCCCGGTCGGCTCGGCCGGCTCGATCAAGCCAAGCATGGTGGGGCTTTCACATGAGGAGAAGCTCGCCCTTCAGGCCAAGCAGGGCTGGGCGCCGTTCGGCGTCGAAATGAAGATCGTCGACGACGAGAACAAGGAGCTGCCGTGGGATGGCAAGCGGTTCGGCCGGCTCAAGGTGCGGGGATTCGCCGTGGCCGAGAACTATTTCAAGGACGATACCGAGATCCTTGACGAGCACGGATTCTTCGACACCGGGGATGTCGCCACTATTGATCCCGACGGGTTCATGCAGATCACCGATCGCGCCAAGGATGTGATCAAGTCAGGCGGCGAGTGGATCTCGACCATCGACATCGAGAACCTGGCCGTCGCTCATCCGGATGTCGCGGAGGCCGCCGTGATCGGGATCGCGCACCCGAAATGGGACGAACGTCCGTTGCTCGTCGTCGTGGCGAAGGAGGGCCATTCGCCCAGGACCGATGAGATCTTCGATTTCTTGAAGCCCCGTATCGCCAAGTGGTGGATGCCTGACGACATGCAGGTGGTGAAGGAAATTCCCCATACCGCGACGGGCAAGATCAACAAGCTCAAGCTGCGCGAGACGTTCAAGGGCTATAAGCTGCCGACGGCTTGAGGGCGGGGCTGCATCCTGATCCAGAGGAGCGCCGAAGGCGCGTCTCGAAGGATGGTCCGGGAGGGCTGCCCGGCTCGGCGCGTACTGGAGCGTCCTTCGACACGCGGCTGCGCAGCCGGCTTGAGGCACGAGGTCGTGCGGTCCCCGTATTTTGCCCTTGCGCTCGCGCAGCCGTTCCCCTATATCCGCTCAACGACATCTCATAGCTCTCCGCACGGAGAGACAAGTTGAGAGTGGGTTCCCGGCCGGGACCCGCTCTTTTTTATTGCTTGCCAAGGTCGCATGGTCGAAGCCTCGCATCGAACCGCGATTGAGCCCGTCGAGGGGCTCGACGAGGCGCGCCTGATCCAGGATTCGGGCGCAAGCGAACCCGTCAGCCGCATCGCGGCGCCGGTCCTGCGGGATCTGGGCTACCGGCTTGTCCGGGTCAAGGTTTCTTCGGCTGCGGGCGCGACGATTCAGATCATGGCGGAGCGTCCAGACGGGACGATGGCGATCGAGGATTGCGAACGCGTCAGCGTGGCGTTGTCGCCGGTCTTCGACGTCGAGGAGCCGATGGCCCAGGCCTATCGGCTGGAGATTTCCTCTCCGGGCATCGATCGGCCGCTGGTGCGCGAATCGGATTTCGCGCGCGCCGTCGGCCACGAAGCGCGCGTCGAGATGGCGGTTGCGATCAATGGACGCAAGCGTTTTCGCGGACGTCTCATGAGCGTCGCGCCCGGACCCGACGGGCCGGCAGCAAAGATGACGCTGATCGCAGACGACAAGAGCGAGAGCGAGGTCGAACTGCCGATCCGCGCGATGGCCGAGGCGCGCCTTGTATTGACCGACGACCTCATCCGCGCCGCGCTTCGGCGGGAGAAGGCGGCGCTCAAGGACGCAAGGCGAGGCCCGGGCCGCGGGACGGGGACCAGCCAAGAATCCCGTCCGGGCGCCGGGCGCAAGACGCGATCGAACGAACCCAAAGCCGCGGCCCGCGGCGCGGCGAGGCCGCTCGGGCCTGATGAAGGAGAGACCCATGGCCGTTAGCGCCAACCAACTCGAACTGTTGCAGATCGTCGACGCGGTCGCGAGGGAGAAATCGATCGACCGATCGATCGTGCTGGCGTCGATGGAAGACGCAATGCAGAAGGCCGCGCGGTCGCGCTACGGCCAGGAGACCGAGGTGCGCGCGGAGATCAACCCGAAGACCGGCGAGATTCGTTTCTCGCGGCTCTTGCTCGTCGTCGATGAGGTCGAAAACGAGGCGACGCAGATGACGCTCGTCGAAGCCCAGAAGAAGAACCCCTCGGCCCAGATCGGCGACTGGATCGCGGAATCCCTGCCGCCGTTCGACTACGGACGCATCCCTGCCCAGGCGTCGAAGCAGGTGCTGGTGCAAAAGATCCGCGAGGCGGAACGCGACAAGCAATATGACGTCTACAAGGATCGCATCGGCGATATCATCAACGGCCAGGTCAAGCGGGTCGAATACGGCAATGTCGTCGTCGATCTCGGCGGCTCCGGCGCAGGCGAAGCGGTCGTGCGGCGCGACGAATTGATCCCCCGCGAAATGTTCCGGCCCGGCGACCGCGTCCGCGCTTACGTCTATGACGTCCGGCGCGAAACCCGCGGCCCGCAGATCTTCCTCTCCCGCACCCATCCGCAATTCACCGCCCGGCTGTTCGCCCAGGAAGTGCCGGAAATCTACGATGGCATCGTCGAGGTGAAGTCGGTCGCTCGCGATCCGGGCTCGCGCGCCAAGATCGCGGTGCTGTCGAACAATTCTTCGATCGATCCGGTCGGCGCGTGCGTGGGCATGCGGGGCTCGCGCGTACAGGCGGTGGTCAACGAATTGCAGGGCGAGAAGATCGATATCATTCCCTGGTCTCCGGACGCCGCGACATTCATCGTTAACGCGTTGCAGCCGGCCGAGGTGATGAAGGTCGTGCTCGACGAAGACTCGACCAGGATCGAGGTCGTGGTTCCCGATGATCAGCTGTCGCTGGCGATCGGCCGGCGCGGGCAGAACGTCCGCCTCGCCTCGCAGCTCACGGGCTGGGACATCGACATCTTGACGGAAGCCGAGGAGTCCGAGCGCCGGCAGAAGGAATTCGCCGAGCGGACCCAGACCTTCATGGACGCGCTCGACGTCGACGAGACGGTCGCCCAGCTCCTCGCCTCGGAGGGCTTCCGTACGGTCGACGAAATCGCCTATGTCGAACCGCGCGAATTGGCGACGATCGAAGGCTTCGACGCCGACACGGCGAACGAAATCCAGGCGCGCGCGCAGGGGCACCTGGCCCAAATCGAAGCCGAATTTGACGACCAGCGCAAGGCGCTGGGGGTGTCCGACGATCTCAAGGAGATTGCTGGTTTGACCACGCCGATGCTCGTCAAGCTCGGAGAGAACGGCGTCAAGACGCTCGAGGATCTCGCCGATTGCGCAAGCGACGATCTCGTCGGCTGGACCGAAGGCGATGCGACGAAGCCCGGGTTTCTGAACGGCTTCGACGTCTCGCGCGCCCAGGCTGACGCAGTGATTTTGGACGCGCGCGTGCGCGCGGGATGGATCGAAGCGCCCGTCCCTGAGGACGAGCCGCAAGAGCAAGAGAGCGAAGGCGCGTAAGCGGCAGTGGGATCGATCGATTGCGGGCGACAAGCGACGCAGCCGGGCCGGAGCGGACCTGCATCGTTACGGGGACCAAAGATGTTCCCGAGGCGATGCTGCGCTTCGCGCTCAGCCCCGACGGGTCGGTCGTTCCTGACATCCGCCGCAAGCTGCCCGGGCGCGGGGTTTGGACGCGGTTGAGCTTTGAGACGGTGACCCGCGCGGCCGCGAAACAGGCGTTTTCGCGCGCGTTTCGCACTAAGGCGGCGGCGCCCGCGTCGCTGGCCGAAACGGTCGATTCGCTTCTGGAACGCGACGCGTTGCAGTCGCTGTCGATCGCCAACAAGGCGGGCCTCATCGTCGCTGGCGCGTTCAAAGTCAATTCGGCGATCGAAGCCGGGGGCGTCGTAGCGCTAATCCAGGCAAACGACGGGGCGGCCGACGGAGCGGCTAAACGAGCCCACGCTCTGCGCGCGAAACTCGGCCCGGAGGCCCACGCTGTGGCGCGCGTCGACCTCTTTTCGTCGCGTCAATTGGATTTGGCATTAGGGCGGGCAAATGTGATACATGCTGCCCTCAAATATGGGGCGGCGAGTTCGGCCTTTCTTGCAAGGGCGGATCGTTTGCGCCGCTATCGCGACAGCGAAGCGGAGGCGGCGACCGGAACACAGCGCGGCGGCGAGAACGCCGACGAGGCCGGAACGCTTGGCGGACCCATCTAATTGGCTGAAAAGCCAAGCGGTTAGGAATTGGCATGAGTGAGACGGGTAATAGCGACAAGACAGTGACGGCCGCGCCGCCGAAGGTGACTTTGCACCTGAAGCGCCCGGTCGAGCAGGGTACGGTGAGGCAGAGCTTCTCGCATGGACGCAGCAAGGCGGTCGTCGTCGAGAAAGTGAAGCGCCGGATTTTGACCCCAGCAGAGGCATCGGCAGCAGCGCGGGCCGCTCCAGCCGCCGCTCCGTCGCAGGTCGCGCCAGACCCGGCCAAGCCCGTAATTGCCGGAGCGGCGCGGCCCGCCGCTCCGCCGCCGCCCAAGACCGGCGTCGTCCTGCCCACCTTGACGGCCGAGCAGCGCGAGGCGCGGGCCAGGGCGCTGATCGACGCGCGCGCGCAGGAGGAGGAGGATCGCCGACGCCAGGGGGCGGAGGTCGAGGCCCGGCGCGGGCGCGAGGCGCGCGACCGCCTCGAACGCGAGGCCGCCGAAGCGCGCAAGCGCGATGAAGAGCTGCGCCGCGCACAGGAAGCCAATTTCAAGCGGCAGTCGGAGGACGAAGCGCGACGGCGCCTTGCCGGCGGCGAACCGGCGCAGTCCCCCTCGATCCCGCGCGTCGCCCCGGCCACGCCCGGAATCGTCGCGGCGCCGGGAGCGGTCGCCCGACCCGCCGGCGGCGAAGAGGAAGAAGCACGTCGGGTCATCCGACGTCCGGCGCTGGTGCTGCCGGGGCAGAAGGTGGTCGTCCCGACGCCGCGGCCGGCGCGGAGCGGCGAGCAGCGCAATCGTGGCCGGCTGACTGTCACCAGCGCGACTTCGGGCGAAGAAGAACGCACCCGCTCGGTTGCCGCTTTCCGTCGCCGCACGCAGCGGCTGAGAGGACACGGCGCGCAGGACCAGAAAGAGAAAATCGCGCGTGAGATCGTCCTGCCGGAAGCGATCACCATCCAGGAGCTCGCGAGCCGCATGTCGGAGCGCGCGGTCGACGTGATCAAGTTTTTAATGCGCCAGGGCCGCATGGTGACGCTGACCGACGTGCTCGACGCCGACACCGCGCAACTCGTAGCCGAGGAATTGGGCCATTCGGTCAAGCGCGTCGCTGAATCCGACGTCGAGGAAGGCCTGTTCGATCGGCCCGACGACGAAGGCGCGTCGGTCTCGCGCCCGCCTATCGTCACCATCATGGGCCATGTCGATCACGGCAAGACTTCGCTGCTCGACGCCATCCGCCACGCCAACGTCGTGGCGAGCGAAGCGGGCGGCATCACTCAGCACATCGGCGCCTACCAGGTCGTTGCGCCCGGCGGCCAGACCATCACCTTCATCGACACCCCCGGTCACGCGGCCTTCACAGCGATGCGCGCGCGGGGCGCGAAGGTGACCGACATCGTGGTGCTGGTCGTGGCGGCGGATGATGGCGTCATGCCGCAGACGATCGAGGCGATTCGCCACGCCAAAGCGGCCAAGGCTCCGATCATCGTCGCCGTCAACAAGATCGACAAGCCCGAAGCCGATCCCCAGCGGGTGATGCAGGAGCTCCTGCAGCACGACGTGCAGGTCGAGGCGTTTGGCGGCGATACCCTTGCGGTTGAAGTGTCGGCGACAAAGGGGACTAATCTCGACAAGCTTCTCGAGGCAATTGCGCTGCAGGCGGAGCTGCTCGATCTCGTCGCCGACCCTGACCGCAACGCGGAGGGCACGGTCATTGAGGCCGAGACTCGATCGCGGCCGCGGACCCGTGGCGACGGTGCTCGTCCAACGAGGCACCCTCAAGGTCGGCGCGCTGGTGGTCGCCGGATCGCATTGGGGCCGCGTCAGGGCGCTGATCGACGACAAGGGCGCGACCCTCGAGGCGGCTAAGCCATCGACGCCGGTCGAAGTGCTCGGATTCTCTGGCGCGCCGGAGGCGGGAGATCGCGTGGCGGTGGTCGAATCCGAAGCGCGAGCGCGCGAAATCACAGAATATCGCGAACGTCAGAGGCGGGAGAAGCTCGTCGCGCGCGGACCTGCCGTCAGGACCTCGCTATCCGACATGATGAGCAATCTCAGAGCGGCGGGCCACAAAGAGATGCCGATCGTCCTCAAAGGCGACGTGCAGGGATCGGTCGAGGCGATCACCGCAGCGCTCGAAAAGCTTGGCAACGACGAGGTCATGGCGCGGGTTATCCATGGCGGCGTCGGCGGCATCACCGAATCCGATGTGACGCTGGCCACGGCGTCGAAGGCTGTCATC
This sequence comes from uncultured Alphaproteobacteria bacterium, assembly GCA_963813555.1. GTDB lineage: Bacteria > Pseudomonadota > Alphaproteobacteria > Rhizobiales > Beijerinckiaceae > Roseiarcus. The sequence goes on from CAWEZX010000009.1 coordinate 195,688, forward strand.
CTCGGCTTCAATGTGCGCGCGCATAAGGAGGCGCGCGGCCTTGCCGAACAGGACGGCGTCGAAATTCGCTACTACAACATCATCTACAACCTGGTCGACGACGTGAAGGCGGCCCTCTCAGGGATGCTCGCGCCGACGTTGCGCGAGACGATGTTGGGCAACGCGCAAATTCTCGAATTGTTCGACATTTCCAAGGTTGGCTTGGTGGCTGGGTGTCGCGTGACCGATGGCGTCGTGCAGCGCGGCGCGCACGTGCGCCTCATTCGCGACAGTGTGGTCGTTCACGAGGGCAAGCTATCGACGCTCAAGCGCTTCAAGGACGAAGTCGCTCAGGTGCAGGCCGGGCAGGAATGCGGCATGGCGTTCGAGAACTACCACGACATGCGAGTCGGCGACGTCATCGAGTGTTACAGCGTTGAGGAGATCCGCCGCACCCTGTGACCGGCGCGCACGGAACGAAAAGACATGCGAGCGAACATTACCCGGGCCGCCGAGGGTTTCGACCGCCGGTCGTTCACGGTGGCTGAAATCTTGCGCATGCAAGACGCGGGCATCATTGCGGAGGACGAGAATTACGAGCTGATCGAAGGCGAGATCGTGCCGATGCAGGCGAAGACCCACACGCATGAGCTCATCAAGTCGGCGCTTACCATCGCCGTCGCGCGCGCTCTGCCCGATCGTCTCTGGCTCGGAGTCGAATCGACGATCTATCTGAGCGCGAACACCTTCGTCGAACCGGATCTCGTCATCTATCCCAAAGGCATCAAGCTGGAAGAGGTGAAGGGCTCGGACATCCTGCTGGCGATCGAAGTCGCGGCGACCAGCCTCGCCTACGATCGCGGCCTCAAAGCGCGCCTCTACGCGCGCCACGGCGTCAGCGAGCTGTGGGTGATCGACGCCGCGCGGCGTCGAACGTTCGTCCACTCGGGTGCAGCCCCTGCCGGTTGGCGGACAATCGGTGAACACGGTGGCGAGGAGGCGCTGACCTTGGCCGCGCTGCCCGGGTTTTCGGCTCGGCTCGCGTCGATTTGAGCTGGGCCGCTCGCGCCCACCCGGATGCTGCATTCACGCCGCGCCTCAAAGGAGAGCGCAATGCCCCGTTCCTTCTCCAAGCCAGGCGCCGCGAGCCACAGGCTCGAGCGCGTCGGCGAGTTGATCCGTCATGCAGTCGCCGACATTCTCGCCCGCGGCGAGGTGCGCGACGAGGCTTTTGATCGCCATCCGCTGACCATTCCTGCCGTGAGGATGTCGCCGGATCTCAAACTGGCGACGATTCTGGTGATGCCGCTCGGCGGCAAAGGAGCTGGCGCGACGGTGGAGGCGCTCGATCGCCACAAGAAGGAGATGCGCGCGCTTGTCGCGCGCCGCGTCAATCTCAAATTCGCTCCCGACCTGCGTTTCGCCCTGGACACGAGCTTCGACGCGCAAGCGCGGATGGACGAGCTCTTGAGATCGCCGGCGGTGGCGCGGGATCTGAAGGATCTCGGCGAAGAGGACAAGGAATGACCGGCGATGGCCGCGAAGACGGATTCTCCCGGCCCGAGGCGCCCGAGGGCCGCCGCCTCGGCCATCCGCGGCAGAAGCGCTCGTCCCGGCTTGAGATCAATGGCTGGATCAATCTCGACAAACCCACTGGCATGTCCTCGACTCAGGCCGTCGGGCGGCTCAAGTTTCTGTTCAACGCCAGGAAGGCTGGCCATGCCGGCACGCTCGATCCGCTGGCGTCGGGCGTGCTTCCAGTCGCTCTCGGGGAAGCGACCAAGACCGTGTCGGTCGTTCAGGACGGGGCCAAATCTTACCGCTTCCGCGTGCGCTGGGGCGAAGAAAGCGCGACCGACGACGCCGAAGGGGAGATCGTCGCGCGCTCGGAGCGGCGACCGGCCCCGGCCGAAATCGAAAGCCTCCTGCCGCGCTTCGTCGGCGCGATCCTGCAAACGCCGCCGACATTTTCCGCCATCCGGATCGCCGGCGCGCGCGCCTATGATCTGGCGCGCGAAGGCGAAACCTTCGAGATTGAACCGCGCCCAATCCAGGTCTACCGGCTCGAACTGATATCGGCTGAGGCCGATGCGGCGGTGCTCGAGGCGGAATGCGGCAAAGGCGCGTACGTGCGAGCGATCGCGCGCGACCTTGGCCGCGCGCTCGGTTGCTACGGACATGTGATCGAACTCCGCCGGACCCGGGTCGGCCCGTTTTCAGCCGAGTCGGGGATCCCGCTCGATCGGCTGCCGGATAATGCGGATCTGATGGCCCGCGCCATTCTGCCCTTGCAGGCGGGCTTGGCCGAAATTCCGGTCCTGCCGGTCGATCGCTCGGGCGCCGCGATCCTTCGGCGGGGCCAGAAATTGCTGCTTCGTGGCGGCGCCGCCCCAGCCCCGGGGCGGGCTTACGTCGAGTGCTTCGGAACGCCGATCGCCTTTGGCGTCGTCGAGGACGGCTATTTCGTCTCAACCCGGGTGTTCAACCTGCGCGGATAAGCCTTTCGCTTACTTCCACGCCTCGAACGCCTTTTCCAGCATCGCCTGGCCCTCGGGAGACTTCTGGAAAACGACCTTGGCGATGCGATCGTCGTTGAGCAGCAGGGGGAAGTCGAACCAGGAGCGCGTCTGCATCAGGTCGAGGTTGCGGGCGGTGTCGGCTTCGCCCTTCGCCAGGGCGATCAGGAAATAGGTGTCGCTGATCTTGACCTTCACGCTTGTCAGCGCCTCCGCCGCGGTCGAATCCTCCTTGCGCATCTGCGGCAGGCCGACGTCTTTGAAGCCGGTGATCGGGGCGCCTTGGGCGAAGGAGAATTTGAGGTCGATCGTGTGCGTCGCCTGGAGCGTCGGATCGGTGTTCTTCCTCAAGGTCATGGTGGCGTGCATCTTGAGGTCGGGGATATCCGCCTCAGCCTTCACTGCGACCGTCGCCGGCTGGTTCGGCGCGGGGGGAATCAAGGACCACACTGTCGAGCCCAAGCTGACGGCCGGCTTCTGCGGGTTGTCCGCCGAAGCGACCAGCATCGCAGCCCGGCCGGCCGATGGCGCCGCGGGCGCGCTCGGCGCTTCGGGCGCCGGGGTTGCTGGCGCCGCGCCCTGAGGGCTCGATTGGACCGCTTGCGGTCCACTCGCGGCAGCCGGAGGCGCAGCAGGGGCGGGCGGGTTCGCCTGGACTCGCTCGGCGATCTTCGCCGAGGGCTCCGGCGGGGCGGGTTGCTGGGTCTCGGCAGGGGGCTTGATGGCGAGGTCCTGCGGCTTCTGACGCATCAGGATCGCGGCTGCCGCCACCGCAAGGACAATTCCGAGGACGACCGCCGCTGCAATCCATAGCAAGGGTTTCGGCTTGGCGACCTCGACGCCCGGCGCGAACGGACGCTGGATCTCCGCATCCGGCCTGGACGGCAAGTCAGGGCGGTCGAACTCGGCCGCCACTTCCGGCGCATGCGCGGATCGCATTGGTTCGTCGGGGTGGGCCGCGACCACCGGCGGCGCCCCGGACGCGCGCGCGTCGTCGGCCTTGTTCGGTCGGACCGCCCTGCCTGGGTCAAGCGCCGCCACCCCAGGCAAACTCTCGTCCTTGCCGTTGGCCATAACCGAAGGAGCAGCCCGGCCGGTCCTCGAGCCGAACGAGGGCGCGTTGGCCATCGCAGCGGCCAGCTGGGATCGAGCCGGCGAAGCCGCCGTCGCGGCTGGCTTTCCCGCAGACGGAGCTGGCGCCTGCGGAGGGCTTGCGGCCGGCTGGCTCCGCGCCCGCGCGGGAGTCTGAGGGCGCTGCGCGGGGGCCGGCGGGACGGGCGCGCTCAACGCGGCTCCAGGTTGGCTCGGCGCCCCCGTTTGCGAAGGCGATCGTGCCGGGACGGCGGACGGCGTGGACGACGCAGGCGCGGTTGGTCGCTGGACCATGCCGTTTTGAGGGAGCGGGAACGGTGGGGCTCTCGGCGTCGGCGACGGCGCGACGCCCGGCTTTGCGGCTGCAGGCGAGGTCGGCGCCGGCGGCCCCGGCGGGGCGGGCGGCGCGCCGGCCTCTTGGGACCCGTATTTCCCCTCGATCTGGGCGATCGCCACGTCGAGCGCCTTCTCCTCGCGCGCGATGTCGCTTTCTGGCAGCGGCGGACGCAAACTTCGGAGCTGTTCGAGCAGCGCTTTCCGTGCGCGGCCATAGATTGCCCCGCGCGTCGCCGGAGTACCGGCGTTCGGCAAATTGGCGACGGCTCGCATGAGCAGCGAATGATAATCAGCCATGAAGCGTCCGCTCAACCGCTCCGCGCGACGCCGCGGAAGGGTCCCTTAGTCCTGGAATGGATCATGCACAAGGATCGTATCGTCGCGCTCGGGACTCGTCGATAATAAGGCGACCGGCGCGCCGACCAATTCCTCGATTCGGCGCACATATTTTATCGCCTGCGCAGGCAGGTCGGCCCATGACCGCGCCTTGCTCGTCGCTCCGTTCCAGCCTTCGATCGTTTCATAAAGCGGCTCGACGCGCGCCTGAGCGGATTGCGAAGCCGGAAGATAATCGATCACCTCGCCGTTCAGGCGGTAACGGGTCGCGACCTTGATGGTCTCAAAGCCGTCGAGAATGTCAAGCTTGGTCAGCGCCAGACCGTCGATGCCGCAAGTGCGCACCGCCTGGCGGGCGAGCACCGCGTCAAACCACCCGCACCGGCGCGGGCGCCCAGTGTTGGTGCCAAATTCACGGCCGCGCTCGCCGATCAGCCGGCCAACCTCATCGTCGAGCTCGGTTGGGAACGGGCCACCGCCGACGCGCGTCGTGTAGGCTTTGGCGATGCCAAGCACGTAGCCGATCGCTCCGGGCCCGAGGCCGGAGCCTATCGCTGCATTCGCCGCGACCGTATTGGAAGATGTCACGTACGGATACGTGCCGTGATCGACGTCCAGCATGGCGCCTTGCGCGCCTTCGAACAGAATGCGTTTGCCGGCTCGCCGCTCGCCGTCGAGTATCTCGAATGTCGGGGCCATGAACGGCAGCACCTTGGGCGCGACCGCGAGCAATTCGCCGCGAACGGCGGCCGCGCTCGGGGGCGGCAAGCCCAAGCCCCGGCACAGCGGTTGATGGTGGGCGAGCAGACGATCGATCTGGCCGTCTAACGCGTCGGGATCGGCGAGGTCCATCAGGCGGATCGCGCGTCTGGCGACCTTGTCCTCATAAGCTGGACCGATGCCGCGTTTGGTGGTGCCGATCTTGGTTGCGCCAGCGTTCCCCGACTCACGATGAGCGTCGAGTTCGCGATGCAGCGACAGAATCAGGGGGACGTTCTCGGCGATCTTGAGATTGGCCGGCGTCACTCCGACACCCTGGCCGCGCAGCTGCTCGATCTCCTTGACGAGATGATAGGGATCGAGGACGACGCCGTTGCCGATGATCGACAGCTTCCCGGGTCGAACGATGCCGGACGGAAGGAGCGCAAGCTTGTAAGTTTTGCCGTCGATCACGAGCGTATGGCCGGCGTTATGGCCGCCTTGGAAACGCACCACGACATCGGCGCCGACCGACAGCCAATCGACGATCTTGCCCTTTCCTTCGTCGCCCCATTGGGCGCCGACAACGACAACATTGGCCAACGTCGATTGCTCTTCCCATTGTCTAAACGAGGGAAGCCCCGGCGCAGCGGCAAAAGCCGAGCCGGGGCCCCTGCGGCCTTCGCCTAAACGATCGGCAAGCCTGAGTAAAGGCGCGGCGCTGGCGGCGTTCGCGCGAAAAGCGCGCTGGTCGTAGCGAAAAACCCGAACGGAAGCCTTGGATTGCCCGTAGGCGTCGCTATATGCCGGGCGCGGCTATTCGGCCGCAGGGAGAGCGACATGACCCCCGAAGAACGCCAGATGCTTGGTGGCCTGTTCCAGCGCGTCAACTCGGCTGCCGCGACGCAGCGTGACCCCGAAGCCGAATCCTTCATCAGTGACGCGGTTCGCGCCGCACCCCACGCGCCCTATGTCTTAGCTCAAACCGTGCTTGTCCAGCAGCAGGCGTTGGAGGCTGCGGCCAATCACATCTCCCAGCTTGAGGCGGCCGTGCAGCAGGGCGCCGAGCAGAGCCAGGAACACGGCAGTTTCCTTGGCAATCTCGGCAAGTCCATTTTCGGCGGTGGCCCTTCCTCCGCTCCGCCTCGGCCGGACGTTGACCCGCGGGCCTATCAGCGCGCGGCGCCCCCACCGCCCCCGCGGGGCTACGCACCGCCTCCGCCTCAAGGCGGCTACCCCCCGCCGCCCCAACAGGGCTATCCGCCGCAACCCGGCCCATGGGGTCAGCCCCAGCCTCAGAGCGGAGGCGGTGGCTTCCTGCAAAATGCAGCTTCAACGGCGACGGGGGTGGCTGGCGGCGTCGTCCTTGGCAATCTGCTAGGCGGCCTGTTTGGCGGTCATAGCGGCGGTGGTGGTCTCTTTGGCGGCGGGGCAAGCGCCGCCGGGTTGGGCGGCGCTGGGCTTACCGGCAGCAATCCGACGGAAGTGACGGAGATCAACAACTACTACGACGACAAGTCGGACCGCGGCAGCGACGCCGACTTCCAGCAGTTTGATCCCGGCGCGCCGGGCGTTCAGGATGCCAACTTCGACAATCTCGACAATTCGACCTTCGACAACTCGGACGGCTCGTCTGACGACGGCAGCGGCTACGACGACGTCTGAGGGGTTTGGTTGGTTTAGGCCATCGGCGAGGCGTGCTCGGGCGCGCGTCGCCGTTTTGTTTTAGAGCACGATCACCTTCGCCCCGACCGGGACGCGATCATAAAGGTCGATCACGTCCTCGTTCATCATCCGGATGCAGCCTGACGAGACGTTGTGGCCGATCGTCGACGGCTCGTTCGTGCCGTGAATGCGGTAGAGCGAGGACCCGAGATAGAGCGCTCTTGCGCCGAGCGGATTATCGGGACCGCCCGCCATATGGCGGGGCAAGTCGGGCCGGCGCAGCAGCATTTGTGGCGGCGGCGTCCAGTCCGGCCATTCGGACTTGCGGCTGATCCGTTTGACCCCCGACCATTCGAAGCCTGGACGCCCGACGCCGACGCCATAGCGGAGCGCTCTTCCGTGCGGCTCGACCAGAAACAGGAACCTGTCCGGCGCGTCGATGACAATCGTTCCTGGCGCCTCCGGTCCTGCGTAGTCGACTTCCTGTCGCTGGAATTGCGGTTCGGGCTCGCCGTCCGGCTCCGTCGCCAATGAGGCGGGCGCCTGCGACGCCTGCGGCGCGCCGCCGTTCAGGAGCAAGCCGATGAGGCCGCCGCCATGTTGCGCGGGTGTTGGGGCGGGGGCGGGGGCCGGCGGGACGTCCGCAGGCACGCTTGCGGGCGCTTGAGGCTCTCCAAGCCCGACGACGACAAAGCCATCGTTGGCGGCCAAAGCCGGTGCGGATATGGCGCAAAGCAGCGCGGGAAAGCAGAGCGTAGCGAGGCGGCGCATGCCTGTCTCCAGTCGGAAGGGCGGGGGACTTCAGCCAGGCCGCACCATGCATGGCGAGAATTATGTTCCGCTGACCAAAGATGTTAAAATGCCGGCGGCGCCGTGCGTTTGCTCGGCTCGAACGGCGACGGCGGGCGGCTTTACCTGCTCAACTAAAGCTAGTTGGCGGCGTATAAATGTGTTAGGGACTTGGTGACTGAGCGTCGCCCAATACAACTCACGGCGTAAGCAATTGGCGCAAGACCGACCGGAGGAATTCAAGCTTTATCGCCTCAATCCCCCGAAGCGCGGGGAGGCGGAGGACGATTTCGAGCGCCGCAGATTCGATAATGTCGTAGCGCTTCTTGCAGTGTTGGCGCTTGTCCTAATCGGCTACTGGCTCTGTCACGCTTTGGGTCACAGCCGCAGATTTCAGCGCTGCCTCGATTCAGGCCAGGTCAACTGCGTGGACTTCGTCAATCCCGCCAAATGAGCCGCCGGCGCTAAACCTGCGCTTGCCCCATCGCGCCATTCGACGGCGCAAATTGGAGCCCGCCAGGCAAGGCTAAACCTCTCGCGTGAGCAGAGTTTCGCGTCTTGTGCCTCTGCCGCTCAGAGGATTGTCCGGGTCCCAGGCATAACGCAGCGTCTCGAACCGCATCGCGCGCGTGTCGATCATCAACAGCCGTCCGACCAGCCCCTCGTCGCCGTCGCCGAAGCCGCCGACGAGGACGCGGATCGCCTCGAGCGCCATCAGCGACCCGAGTACGCCGGCAAGTGCGCCCAACACCCCGGCTTCGGCGCAGGTGGGGATGGTTCCCGGCTCCGGCGGGTCGGGGAAGAGGCAGCGATAGGTCGGATTGGGCTTGCCATCGCTGCCGTTTTCGTAGGGCTTCAGGGTCGTGAGTGTGCCGTCGAACTCGCCAAGCGCGGCCGAAACGAGCGGTCGCCGCTCATGGAAGCAAGCGTCGGACAGCGCATAGCGCGTGGCGAAATTGTCTGAGCCGTCGAGCACGACGTCGAAGCGCCGGACGGTCGGCCGAGCGTTCTTGTCATCAAGCCTCAGGGCGATCGGCTCGACGGCGACATGTGGATTGATGCGCTGAATCGCGCCTTCCGCGCTCTCGGTCTTCGGCCGCCCGACGTCGCCGGTTGCATGGATCACTTGGCGGTGCAGATTGGAGAGCGAGACGGCGTCGTCGTCGACGATTCCGAGCGTCCCGACCCCCGCTCCGGCAAGATATTGTAGCGCCGGCGAGCCCAAGCCTCCCGCGCCGATGATAAGCGCGCGTGCGGCTTTGAGCTTGTTCTGGCCAGGGCCGCCCAGCCCATGCAGCACAATCTGCCTGGCATAGCGCTCGATCTCTTCGCTTGAGAGGGTCATGAACGCGTCTTGCTACCATGTACGCGCCATCTTCGCGAGCAAAATGCGTCTCCCGTGGCCCCGCTGAAAGATGAGCGTGGAACAAATCGCGGTCGCCACAGTTTAGGTAAGGAAATGGCGGAGGGAGACAACCAGATGGCGTTGCACAGTTCAGCATTGACATTGTTCGCCTCGCTGATCGCGAGCACGGCTTTCACGGAAACACTCTCTCCTGAGACGGACGCATGCAAGGCGAGCGGTCTGCTTGCGCTCAAGCAAAAGTATCCGCAGGTCAAAGACGTGCTGATCGATCTTGATAGCGCTAAGGTCATTAAGGCCGATACGACGATTGAAAACGTCCCGATCAAGACCATTGTCATTGGCGACGCCTATGTAGAGCGGACGAAAACGACGAAGCCCCAGACGCTTGTGTGCGTAATCGGGGACAAGGGAAAAGTCCTGCTGACCCTGTTTTCCGACAAGTGATCCTGCCCTTGCAGAACGATCACGCTTCCCGTTGATAGCGCTCGCCTTTCTGCAACAGGATTCCGTTCGCACCTGCGACGCCGAGCTCAAGGCTCTCCGCGACCCGGCGAGCGCGTTCGACGAACCGCTCCGCGGCGGCGGGTGGGCAGAGGTCTGTCGCCGTTTCTTCGAACAGCGCAAGCCATCGATCGAAGTGACGCGCGTCCACGGCCAAAGGCATGTGCTTCGCCATCGGTTGGCCGTGATAGCGCCCGGTCTGAAGCGTCAGCGACGACCAGAAGGCGAACATGTTGTCGAGATGGGGCTCCCAGTCCGAAATGCGCAATTCGAGGATCGGCGCAAGCAATGGATCTTGCTGCACCCGCGCATAGAAGCCGCGAATCAGCGTCTCGATCATCGCCTCGTCGATGCCGGTCTCCTTCTGCGTCTAGCCGAGGATAGCGGCGCGCCGCTTCTCGGCGCTGCGAAATTCATGGTCCATGACCAATCTCCATAGGCCGGCCAACTCGGCGACCGATCACGCGCGAGCCTTGAGGTACTCAGCCAAGACGCGCGCATGATTGTGTTCCTCATCGCGCGCGGCATAGAGCAAGGTCACCGGGCCAGCCTTCGCCAAGTCGTCGATCCGGCCGACCGCGTCTTTGTTGGCGGCGAGCTCAGCCCAGTAGCGTCGCGAGAATTCCGCGAAGCGGGCCGGATCGTGGCCGAACCATCGCCTTAAGTCCGCGCTCGGCGCAATATCCTTCAGCCATAGCTTTAACTTGGCGGTGTCTTTGCGGGCGCCGCGCGGCCACAATCGGTCCACAAGCACCCGCGCGCCATCATTTCGGTCAGGGGGATCGTATATCCGCTTCACCCTTATGTCCGGCGCCGTCTGGGGCATGTTTGCTCCTTGAGCCGCCGGCGTTCCTAATCGCTCGCTCGTTCCCTATATGAGAGCTAGCGGCTTTGCGCGCCAGCCCGCCCCGACTGGCGTCGTGCATACCGTTCTAGCGCCAATGAAGGCCAATTCCATGACCGCCACAGATCCGATTGTCATCGTTGGCGCGGCGCGCACGCCCATGGGCGGCTTTCTCGGCGACTTGAAGGACGCGCCGGCCCATGCGCTTGGCGCGCGCGCCATTTCGGCCGCGGTCGAGCGGGCGCGGATCGGGGCCGAGCGCGTCGACGAAATCCTGATGGGCTGCGTGCTGCCGGCGGGGCAGGGCCAAGCGCCGGCGCGGCAGGCGGCGATCGGAGCCGGGTTGCCGCTTGCGGCGGGCGCGACGACGATCAACAAGATGTGCGGCTCGGGCATGAAGGCGGCCATGGTCGCGCACGATCTTTTGCGCGCGGGCTCAGCGGATATCGTCGTCGCCGGCGGCATGGAGAGCATGAGCAATGCGCCCTATCTCCTCGACCGTGCGCGCACAGGCTACCGCATGGGCCATGGGCGCACGCTCGACCATATGTTTCTCGATGGCCTCGAGGACGCCTATGACAAGGGCCGGCTCATGGGGACGTTCGCCGAGGATTGCGCCGAAGCCTATCAGTTCACGCGCAAGGAGCAGGACGCCTATGCGCTGAGCTCGCTCGAGCGCGCTAATCGCGCGATCAAGAACGGCGATTTCGCCTGGGAGATCGCGCCGGTCAGCGTGAAGGCGGGCAAGTCCGAGACGCTCGTTGCGACCGACGAACAGCCGCCCAAGGCCCGTCCCGAAAAGATCCCGACGCTGAAGGCCGCCTTTCGCCAAGGCGGCACGGTGACGGCGGCCAATTCAAGCTCGATCTCCGACGGCGCGGCGGCGCTCATCATGATGCGCGAGAGCGAGGCCGAGAAACGCGGCGCCAAGCCTCTTGCGAGGGTCGTCGCTCATTCGACCCACGCCGCCGCGCCGAAAGATTTTCCGACGGCGCCGATCGGCGCGCTCAAGACGCTGTTCGAGAAGACCGGCTGGAGCACGGATTCCGTCGACCTGTTCGAGATCAACGAGGCTTTCGCCGTCGTCGCCATGGCGGCGATGCGCGACCTCGGCCTGCCGCACGAGAAGGTCAACGTCAACGGCGGCGCCTGCGCGCTCGGCCATCCGATAGGCGCTTCGGGCGCGCGCATTCTGGTGACGCTGATCGGCGCGCTTCGGGCGCGCGGCGCCAAACGCGGCGTGGCGTCGCTGTGCATCGGCGGCGGCGAGGCGACCGCGATGGCGATCGAGCTGGCGTAAATCGAGGCTCGGGTCAGATCGATGAGCGAAGGTTAGGCGCTCGGGATGGACCGCAAGATCGCAAGTTCCTGCTCGGTCATGTCGACCGGAACATCGGCGAACAGCGGCGTGCTGAGATAGCGCTCGCCGGTATCGGGAAGCATGCAGAGGATGTTCGCGCCTTTTGGCGCCTCGGCGGCGATCTTCAGCGCGCCGGCAAAGGTTCCACCGGAGGTTATGCCGACGAAAATGCCCTCTTTCGCCGCCAGCTCCTTGCTAAAGCGAATGGCGTCGGCGCCTGAGATCGGCAGGACGCGGTCGATCAGTTTCATATCCATCGCGTCTCCGGTCAGCTTCGGAATGAAGTCAGGCGTCCAGCCCTGCATCGGGTGAGGCTTGAAGCTCGGATGTGGCGCGGCTGGCGACCCGTCGGCTAAGCGTTTCTGCTCGATTCCGGACTCGAGCAGCGGGGCGTCCGCCGGCTCGCAGACGATGATCTTCGTATCGGGGCGCTCTCTTCTCAAAACGCGCCCGACGCCCTTCAGCGTGCCGCCGGTGCCATAGCCGGTCACCCAAAAGTCGAGCCTGTCGCCGGCGAAGTCGTCGACGATCTCGCGCGCGGTCGTCCGGGAGTGGAAATCCGGGTTGGCTTCGTTCTCGAACTGGCGCGTCATGTACCAGCCATTTGTCTTAGCCAGTTCGATTGCCTTCTTGACCATTCCGACCGCGCGCTCGGCGGCCGGCGTGACGACGACTTTGGCGCCCAGAAAACGCATCAATCGTCGCCTTTCGATGCTGAAGCTCTCGGCCATCGTGAGCACGAGCGGATGGCCTTTCGCGGCGCAGACCATGGCGAGGCCGATGCCGGTGTTGCCGCTCGTCGCCTCGACGACCGTTTGGCCGGGCTTGAGCTCGCCAGATTGCTCCGCCGCCTCGATGACGCCTAGCGCCAGGCGGTCCTTGACCGAACCCAACGGGTTGAAGGCCTCGATTTTCACATAGAGATTGATCCCGTCAGGGGCGAGGCAGTTGATCCGGACGACCGGCGTGTGTCCGACTGTCTCCAAAATGCTTTGAAATCGCGCCATCCGAACCCTCCCGTTGTTTCCTGCGCTGCTCCGCAGGCTTTGGACCAACTGGAAGCCAATCTATCGCGGTCAAACGCTTTTCTAAAGGAGCCGTGCGATCGAGCTGGCCTGACCTCCCCTCTCCCCGTTGGGGGTGAGGGGTCGCCCTTGTCGCCGCGTCCAATTTCGGACATGGTTCGCCCAGCCGCCAGCTAACATGTCAGGCCGGCTCGAGGGAGGTTTCATCGATGCGCATAACCCGCCGAATTGCGACCGCCGGCATTTTGGCCTTGGCGCTCGCCGCGCCGGCCTTCGCCGCGGACAAGCCACTGATCCTCATCTCCGTTCCGGGGATGAACTTTCCGTTCTTCGTCCACATGATGAAGGCCTTCAAGGCTGCCGCGGACCAACAGGGCCTCGACACGATCGAGGGCGACGGCCAGATGTCCTCGCCCAAGCAGACGGCCGACATCGAGGCGGCGCTGGCCAAGGGCGTGAAGGGAGTCGTGCTTTCCCCAAACGAAGTTGACGCGATGGCGCCGGCGCTGCAGGAGGCCATCGACGCCAAGGTGCCGGTGGTCACCGTCGACCGTCGCGTGCCTTCGGTGACCGGCATCGTCGGGCATGTCGGCGCCGACAACGTCAAGGGCGGCGAGGCTCAAGGCAACCTGATCGTCAAGATGTTCCCGGCCGGGGCGACGATCATGAACCTTCAGGGCACTCCCGGGGCGAGCCCGGCGATCGACCGCAACAAGGGCCTGCACAACGTGCTCGACAACGCCGGGCCCAAATACAAGATCGTCTTTGAGCAGACCGCCAACTTCGAGCGCGACAAGGGCCTTTCGATCACCGAGGGGGCGCTTGCCAGCATGGCGACGCCGCCGCAGGTAATCGTCGCCGGCAACGACGACATGGCGCTCGGCGCGCTCGAAGCGGTCAAGGCGCGCAACCTCAAGGGCATCGTCATCATCGGTTTTGACGCGCTGCCGGAGACACTGGGCAAGATCCGCGACGGCGAGATCACCGCAACGGTCGAGCAGTTCCCCGGCAAGCAGAGCGCGACCGCGGTGCAGATCATGGCCGACTACCTCAAGACCGGCGCCAAGCCTGCGCAACAGATCAATTTGATTACGCCGGTGGCGATCACCAAGGACAACCTCAAGGAGGCGGAACGCCTCGACGAGGTGAAGTAAGCCTGGCCCTCACCCCCAACCCTCTCCCCAAAGGGCGTCCGGAAGGACGCCCGTCTCTCGACGGGCTATGGGGAGAGGGGCATTCTCCCTTTGGGCTATGGCGCCCGATGAAGGCTCATTCCCCAGAAGCGTGAATGCCTGACGCACCCGCCCCTCTCGCTGAAAGCCGCGCCGGAGTTCCGATCCTCAAGATGACCGGCGTCAGCAAACGCTTTCCTGGCGTGCTGGCGCTTGAGGACGTCCATCTCGAAGTGGGGCAATCCGAGATCCACGCTCTCCTGGGCGAGAACGGGGCCGGCAAGTCGACCCTGCTCAAGATTCTGTCCGGCGCGCACAGCGCCGATGCGGGCGAAATCGAACTGTTCGGCGAGCCCGTCGCCTTTGCAACGCCCCACGACGCCCAGCGCGCTGGCATAGTCACGATCTACCAGGAGTTCACCCTGGCCCCGGACATGACAATCGCCGAGAACGTGTTCATTGGGCGCGAACCCGGATCGGGGCTGTTCATCAGCTGGCGGCGCCTCGCCGACGACACAAGCGCGATCACCGATAAGATCGGGCTCAAGCGCGACCCGATGACGTTGGTTCGCGATCTCTCGGTCGCCGAGCAGCAACTGGTCGAGATCGCCCGGGCGCTCTCCATGCGATCGCGGCTCATCGTCATGGACGAACCGACGTCGGCCTTGAGCGAGGCCGAAGTCGCCAACCTCTTTCGCATCATCAGGGCGCTCAAAGCCGAGGGCCTGTCAGTCATCTTCGTCACCCATCGGTTGGATGAGGTCTTTCGCCTCTGCGATCGCTACACCGTGTTGCGCGACGGCCGTTACGTCGCCTCTGGCCAGGTCGCCGAAACCAATGTCGAGGCGATCATCCGCATGATGGTGGGGCGCGACGTCGGCGCGCTCTATGGCGAGCGTCCAATCCCCAAGCATGGGAAGGTTGCGCTCGAGGTCGAGGGCCTGACCCGTCGGCGCAACGCGCGCGATCCGAACGCCATCGAGCTGGTCGACGTTTCGCTCAAAGCGCACCACGGCGAAATTCTCGGCCTCGCGGGCCTCGTCGGCGCCGGCCGCACGGAAACAGCCCGCGCCATCTTCGGGGCCGACCCGTTCGATCATGGGACGATCCGCGTCGACGGCAAGGCGGTGCGGTTCCTAAGTCCGCGCGACGCGATGTCCTACGGCATCGGCCTCGTTCCGGAGGACCGCAAGAAGCAGGCGTTGTTCTTAGGCCTCGCGATCCGCACCAACATGACCATCGCCGCGCAGAGGAACGTCAGCCGCGGCTGGTTCATCGACGAGAGTAAGGAGGACGTGCTGATCGACGAGTTCCGTAAGCTCTTGTCGATCCGCATGGCGAGCCCGGAACAGGCGGCGGGTCAGCTCTCGGGCGGCAATCAGCAGAAGATCGTGCTCGCGCGCTGGCTGGCGCTCAGGCCCAAGATTCTCATCGTCGACGAGCCAACTCGCGGCATCGACATCGGCTCGAAGGTCGAAGTGCACAATCTCCTCATCGATATGGCGAAGCAGGGGATCGCGGTCATCGTCATTTCGTCGGAGTTGCCGGAAATTCTGGCGATCTCGGACCGCATCGTGACGATGCGGGAGGGTCGCGTCACCGGTGAAATCGCCCGAACCGCGGCGACCCAGGAAATTCTGATGTCGATGATGACGGCGCATGAGAGCGGCGTGGCCCACGTCAGCGGTTTGAACGGGGAATTTTCATGAGCGAGGCGAGGCTGGAAGCGGCCGAAGACAGAGGGGTCGACGTTTTCGGCTTTGTCGCCAGATTCGCGCCGTTGCTCTTCCTTATCGTCCTGATGATTCTGTTCGCGGCTATTCAGCCGAGGTTTCTATCTGAAATCAACTTGTTCAACGTGATGCGGCAGGTGTCGATCACCGGCCTGCTCGCGGTTGGAATGACCTTCGTCATCCTGACCGCCGGCATTGACCTCTCGGTCGGCTCGCTGCTCGCCTTCGCCGGCCTTGTGGCCGCTGCGGTCGCCAAAGGAGGACTCGACAACCGCTTCACGGTCGGGGAGGGCGGCGTCGGCTATGGCTGGTTCGCCGCCGCGCTGGCGGCGATCGCGGTCGGGCTCGCCTGCGGCTGGCTGCAAGGCCTCGCCATCACCCGGCTCAAGGTGCCCCCTTTCGTAGTGACGCTGGGGGGCATGTCAGCCTTCCGCGGCGCGGCCCTGCTGTTCGCTGCCGGGGGCCCGATTTCGGGCTTCCAGCCATCGTTCACCTGGTGGGGGCAGGGGAAGATCGGGCCAGTTCCCGTGCCGGTCATCATCTTCCTGCTGGCGGCTCTCATCGCCCATGTCGTCCTGCGCTACACGCGCTACGGCCGGCAGGTCTATGCGGTCGGCGGCAATCCGGAGGCGGCGCGCCTTTCGGGGCTCAACGTCAATCGCATCATCATGAGCGTCTACGTGATCATGGGCTTCTTCGCAGGCCTCGGCTCGTTCGTGCTCGCGGCACGGCTCAATTCCGCGGAAGCGGTCGCCGGCACCGGCTATGAACTGACGGTCATCGCCTCGGTGGTGATCGGCGGCACGAGCCTGTTCGGCGGCGCCGGCACCATCTTTGGCACGGTCATCGGCTCGATCCTGATCGGGGTGCTTCTGAACGGCCTCGTGCTGATGAACGTGTCCTCTTACATCCAGCAGATCGTCATCGGCGTGATCATCGTCCTGGCGGTCGCCTTCGACACCTTCGCCAAGTCCAGGCGCAGGAAGGTGTGAGGCGGTCTCTCACGCGCTCAATAGGTCGCCGCCAGATAGTTGGCGATGACTGCCGCGTCGTCCTCGCCGATTGGCGCCCCATAGACCTTGATCATCTTCTGCACCTCGGCCTGCCAGAAGGTCTTGGTCCTCCCGGGAGGCTGCGTGCTGATGTAGTCGGCCGAATGGCAGGCTTGGCAAACCGCCGCCGTTTCGACGCCCGGGCCGGGCTTCAGTTCCGCCGTCTCAGGCGGCAATTGATAGACCATCGGCTCGGCGAGCGCTGACGAAGCGATGGCGGTGAGCAAGAGCAGGAACGTGATTGCAAGGCTCTTCATGGCTGTCACGCGGCGATCACGTTGGTGACTTCGACGACATTGCGCATATAGCCGGACGGGTTCCAGAGGGGTTCGAGCGGCTGCGACTGCCCGATCCGGTTGGCGGCGCGAACCATCAGGCGATGCTTGCCGGGCTCAAGCGAAACATTGGCCTTCCATTCACGGAACGAATATTTGCCGAGGTTCTCGCCAAGCGTTGCTTCGGTCCACGTCTTGCCGTCGTCGGCGGAGACCACGACGTCGGAGACGCCATAGCCGCCATCGAACGCGATGCCGCGCAGATTGACGTTGCCGCCGGCCTTAACCGTCGCGCCGTCGGCGATGTTGGTCAGGAAGGAGCGGACATTGAAGCGCCCGATCGGCACTGTGCTTGTCGGCGCTTTCCCGGGCTCGGTGCAGGCGCAGGCGTTGTTGGGAATGCGATAGGCGGTCTTCATCCAGAAACTGTCGAGCGGCGCGTCCAGCACCGTGATTTCATTGAGATGCTTGACCCAATAGGTGCCGTAGCAGCCAGGCACGATCAGCCGGATCGGGAATCCATTCAGCCAAGGCAGGTCCTCGCCATTCATCGCATAGGCGATCATCACTTCGCCATCGAGCGCATGGTCGAGGTCGAGCGCCTTCATGAAGACCGGCGTCTCCGGAAGCACCGGTCTGTCAAGGCCCTTGAAGGAGACCTGAATGGCGCCGGTCTGCACTCCGGCCTTGGCCAGAAGCGCTTTCAGCGGAACGCCTTTCCATCGCGCGTTGCCCATCGCGCCATTGGCGAGCTGACCCCCCGCAACCCGCGGCTCGAAAAAGCCGCGGCTGTTGCCCGAACATTGGTTGACCGCGGCCAGTTCGACCGGTTCGAAGCCGTTTCTCAGGTCCGCGAGCGAGAGCGACAGGGGCGTGTCGACCTTGCCCTGGATGCTCAAGCGAAACGCGTCCGGATCAATCTTGAGCGGGATGTCGGCCAGATGATAGCGGACGAAGAACGCGTCGTTCGGCGTGAACATCCCCTCGTTAAACACGCTGAACGGCGTCTCCAACTGCGGCGGTCGGGCTGTCAGCACGATGAGCGGGCGTTTGCCCGGATAGGCGACGAGCGGACGCTCGCCGTTGCCGAACGGAAGGTCGACCATCTCGCTCGCCGCGGCGGGCGACAGTCTTCCCGCGGCGGCCGCAGCAATTCCCGCGGCGAGCGCAGACCTCAGTGTTTCTCTCCGGTTCAGTGTCGGCATGGTCTTGTCGTTGTTTCCGATGTTTCCAATCCGCCGTGCGGCGCGACGCCGGCGACGGAGCGCCGCACGACCGGCGGATAGGCCGTGAGGTTAGACGGACAATCTGGGCAATTCACCCCGCAGCGGCAAGCGCTCGCGTTGGCTATAACGCCCGGCGCGTTTAGAGCCTTAGAGCGAGTTGCTTCTGGATTGAGGGTGGCCGAAAGCGAACGGCTCGGACACAAATTGTTTGCAGAAATTCAGAATCCAGATTAAGCTTGCCGCATGAACAATCATGGCCCTTCCGCATGGCCTCGACCGCTCCGGCGCTTCTGACGCCAGGACGAAAGCCTATGAAAAAATTTTCCTAGTAACTCCCAAGCACCCCCTCTTTTTTCGCGATCGCGAAGGCTTCAAAGAGGCCTTCGCGAGAACGAAAGTAAATCGCAAGCCGAACGAACAGGAATCGGCCGCCGCCTTGAGAGCGCTCCGAGCCCGATTCGCTCACCAGTCAAGAGGGGGTGCTTGGGAGTTACTTTTCCTCGGTTTTATCCGCGTAACCAATTGATAAGTCTCGATTCGGACGAGAGAATCCAAGGAAATCCAAGGAAATCCAATCCTCATAATCGGGGGTTTTCGTTAGCGAAAGGCGACGAGCCAAGAAAACCCAAACGGAGCGACCGGACCCATACGTCGCGGCTCGCTACCGGGAAGGAGCCAAACTCGACTCCGTCCCAATGCAAAGCGTTCCTGGCGTGAGCGGATTGAGGGCGGCGACCGTAAGTCTGTCAGCCTAAATCGCCCCGCCCCGGCGCAAGCGCGACCGCCTTGACCTGCGCGTAGACGCTCAGTCCTTCCGCAAGGCCAAGCGCCTCCCAGGACTTCCGCGTGAGGCGCGACAACAGGCGGGCGCCGGCGCCATCGGCGCCCAGCGTCAGTACGGCGACGATCTCGTTGGAATCGATCGGCTTCATCGACATGATGCGCGCTGGCAGGACGTTGAGGATCGAGCTTGGACCGGGAGCCTCGCGCGTCAGGCTCACGTCGCCGGCGATGACGCGAATGCGCCGCCGCTCGCCGACCGGAACGGGAGCCGCAGGGGCTGTCAGCAGGCCGCCGCGCACCTTCAGAGTGAGGAGCCCGTAAGCCTCGTCGCTGGCCTGCACGACACCGTCCAAGCTCACCGCCGCGTCGCGCGCCGCCGCAAGCGGCAAAGACGGGTCGCTCTGCACCTCTTCAAGCGGGCCCGCGCCGATCACCCGGCCCTTGTCCATCAGCACCATCTGGTCGGCGAGGCGTTCGACTTCGGCGATATCGTGCGTGATGTACACGACGGGCAGATTGAGGTGGTCGCGCAGCCGCTCGAGAAACGGCAAAATTTCGTTCTTGGTCGCTCGATCCAGCGCGGAGAGCGGCTCGTCCATCAACAAAAGCTTAGGCTGCGCCAGGAGCGCGCGGCCGATTGCGACTCGCTGGCGCTCGCCGCCCGAGAGATTGCGTGGGCTGCGGTCGAGCAACCGCTTGATGCCGAGGAGCTCGACCACTTCGTCAAAGACGATGACGCCTTTGGTTCCGCCGCCGTCTTGGCGCGGCGCGCCGAACAGAAGGTTGCGGCGGACGGAGAGATGCTGAAACAGGCTCGCTTCCTGAAAGACATATCCGAGCGGACGCTTGTAGGTCGGCAGGAACGCACCCTTCTGGTCCTGCCACACTTCGCCGCCGATTTCGCAAACGCCATTCACATGCAAAAGACCTGCGATGCAGCGCAGGACCGTGGTCTTGCCGCAGCCCGACGGGCCGAACAAGGCGGTCACGCCTTTGGCAGGCGCGGTGAAGCCGGCGTCGAGCGCAAACTTGCCGATTGTTCCACGAAATTCCGCGCGGATCGCAGGAGGCGCGTTCACGCGCCCGCTCGCGCGAAGCGCTTTTCGAGCAGGATCATCGTGAGAATGACTGCGAAGGCGAACGCCACCATGCCGCCCGCCAGAAGGTTGGCCTCGCGCCATCGCATCGTCTCGACAAAGTCGAAGATCGCAGTCGACATGACCCGGGTCCGGCCGGGAATGCTGCCGCCGATCATGAGGATGACGCCGAACTCGCCGACCGTGTGGGCGAAGCCGAGCACTGCGCCGGTCAGCAAGCCGGGGCTCGCAAGCGGCAGGGCGACAGTCCAGAAGGCGCGGCGGGGTGAGGCGCGCAAGGTCGCCGCGACCTCGAGCGGCCGGTCGCCGACGGCGGCGAAGGCGTTGCGGATCGGCTGGACGACAAACGGCATCGACGAGATGATCGAGCCGATGACGAGGCCGGTGAAGGTGAAGGCGAGCGTGCGCGCGCCCCACAGAGAGGCGATCGCGCCGCCTGGCCCGTCGGGACCGAGCGCGATCAGAAGATAGAAGCCGAGCACGGTCGGCGGCAGCACCATCGGCAGGGACACGATGGCCGCCGCGGCCTCCTTGAACCAGGCCTTCGAACGCGCAAGCCACCAGGCGAGCGGCGTCGCGACGACGAGCAGCGATAGCGTCGAGATGGTGGCGAGTTCGATCGTGAGTTTGATCGGGACCCAGATCTCGTCAGGCATGCCCAGCACGGCCCGCTCACTCCAGAGCGTAGCCGAACTGCTCGATGATGGCGCGCGCTTCTGGACCCTTGAGGAAGGTGAGGAAGGCCTTCGACGCCTCGCTATTGGCTCCGCTCTTCAAAAGCACCGCGTCCTGACGGATCGGCGTATGAAATTTTAGCGGAACCTCCCACCGCGTCCCCTCCGTCTGCCCATGAAGTTGCGATAGCGCGACGAAGCCCAGTTCCGCATTCCTCGTGTCGACGAACTGGAACGCTTGCGCGATGCTGTTGCCCTGGACGATCTTCGGCTTCAGCGTGTCGTAGACGCCCAGCGCTTTCATCGTTTCAACGGCCGCGGTCCCATAGGGGGCGGCGACCGGATTGGCGATCGAGAGTTTCAGGAACTTGCCCGCCTTCAGCGCCGCCTCCCCGTTGGTCACGTCAACGACCCGGCTCCACAACACGAGCTTGCCGATCGCATAAGTGAACAGACTGTCGGGAACCGCAAATCCGCCGTCGATCGCCGCCTTCGGACGTTCCGTGTCAGCCGACAAGAACACCTCGAACGGCGCGCCATGAGTGATCTGGGTGAAGAAGGCGCCCGACGCGCCGAAGATCAGCACCGCCTCGTGGCCGGTTTTCTGCTTGAACAGAGCGGCGATTTCTCTCGCGGGCTCGGTGAAGTTCGCCGCGACCGCGACATGGGTCACGTCCGCCTGGGCCGGCGCCGCGAGCGAAGCCAAAAACGCAATCAGTGCGGTTGCAAGCGCGGTCAGCTTCAAGGACGATTCTCCCGTGGCTTAAGCGAACTCATGAAGGCGGTCATGGCTGCCCGTCTTCTCCCGAAGAACTCGCCTGACGCTATATGCCGTGGTACATATCCCGCCTTCGGTGACTTGAGCAAATCCCAAAGGAGGGGACACCCGATGAAAATCAGCGCGCGCAACAAGCTTCACGGAACGATCACCGACGTCACAAAGGGCGCGACGACGGCGCATGTTCGCATCGACTTAGGCGGGGGCGTGACGGTGACCGCGTCGATCACCAACGAAGCGGTCGACGAATTGAAGCTCAAGAAGGGCGAGAAGGCCTACGCGGTGATCAAGGCGACCGATGTGATGGTTGGCCTCGACTAGCCCCGCGCCTTCAACGCGGAGAGCTTTTTCGCTGCTCCGACGCCGCGGCAGACGTGCCCGGCGAGAGAAGCGCGCTGCTGATTGGCGCCCGAAATGATTATGTAGTGGCGTCGGCTCGAGCTGGCGGACATGCGCTCTCGTACGGGAGGGTGAAGTGAAGACATCGGCAACCATCGTGCTTGCGCTCGCCACATTGCTGTCAAGTCCGCTTGCCGCGACCGCGCAGACGGAGCAGCCGACCACCCATCACCACGTCCATCACTATTACGCGACGCATCATACGGTTTACCACCACTTCGTGGCGCACAATCCGGCCGCAGCGCCCGCGCCAATCGCTCAGCGGCCGGGACCGGTTGAGAGTGGTCATCCTCAGACAAACCAGATGTTCAAGCCATATGCTCATCCCGGAGAGGGCGACGACGACGGGCTTAGCCGCGATCCCGACGATTGCAACAAAGGCTGCATCGGCGGAAACCCCGGCTGAGCGCGCGCTCAAAAGCGCACGCGCATGCCGACGGTCGGCGCGACGTTTTGGGTGTGTAGAAAGCCGCTCGCGACGCCGCCATAGACATTTGACACTAGAAGGCCCGCAAAAAAGTTCACGCGAGGAATAGGTCGGAAGTCCGCCAGGAATGAGAAGGAATAGCGACCGCCAGCGCAGCGAGAGCTGCTGGTCGTCGACCCCGAACCGGTGCAGACGTCGGGCGGGGCCAGAAAATTGTTCTGAGATTCCCAGTAGGCCGCAGCGGCGAGGTCAAGGTTGGACCACAGCGCATAGCGCAGACCCGTCCAGACCGTGTCGAGAACACGCGGAACCGTATAGGCGTTGGTCGTAACGAAGCCCGGAGGAACGGTGATTTCAGGCGCAACCGACCCCACCCCATACGGATAGTTCGGATTGCTCGGATTGACGGAGAGCGAGTAGATATATCCAGCGTAAAATTTGAATTTGTCCCACTCGTAGCGGCCGAGCAGCTCGACGCCGCCCGTATTCGCAGCCGTCGCGCGGACAATGGAGTTCTGAATCGAATCCGGGTGGCAAGGTCGCTCCGCCGAAACTCTGGAAGGTCAGCGCGTTCTTCGCATATCCGGCGATGGCGTCGAACGAGAAGCCGTTGAAATCCGTTCCGATCTGCGCCTGATATTGCTCAGTCGCGGCATTGAACTGATCGTAGCCGCCCACCTGTGCCTGGGCCGCTACGCGGAAGCCCTGGTAAGTTAGACGATAAGTGAACGCCGTGTTGATGCGCGAGGTCGGACTGGCGCCAAAAGTGGCGTAAAGCGCGGTGAAGCCCAGTTGGGAAAACGCAACCGAAGCCACAGGATCATAGGCGCTCAGCGCCTGCATGGACAAAAGAACGGTCCGGCCGAAGGTCAGGGTCCCGTAAGTGGGATTGCTGATCCCGACGAAGGCTTGTCCGTTGTCCCACGTTCCTCCCCGCGCTGAGTCAAAAGCTGTCCTCTGGAAGGGCGTCGCGAAGGGATTGTTATCGGCTTGCGATTGGGGGCCATTGACGAAACGAAGCGTATAGGGATTGAACCCGGCTTCGACGGCGCCGACGATCTCCCAGTTGTCGCCGAGCTTTTGCGCCAGGCGAACGCCTATGGTCGAGGTGCTGAGCCCGTTCGGCGACCCTAACCAGTGCGTATCGCCGCTGTTTCTTTGGATGGCGAAATTGGGCTTGTCCGCGAACGTGCCGACGCGCGTGCCCCATTGCTCAAAGCCGAAGCCGCCGTCGAGCGTGCCATAGAGCGTGAGCGGACCGGCGCTCAGCGGGCAGTCCCGAACCGAGGACTTGAGATAGTTCCAAAGGCTGCTGAAGCACGGCGGCTTGGACTTTTCGGCCTCGGCGGGCTTCGTCGTCGGCAAATCAGCCGCATGGGCGAAGCTGGCGAGTCCCCACGCGACAATGGCAATCCCGAGTCTCTTCATCGACTTGCCCCACCCTGGTTCACGTGCCCCCCCGAAGGCCATGAATCCTTTCCGTCAGAGCCCCAACGCGGCTTCGAAACTCGAAATTACCGGCGCCTCAAATCAGTCAACGCGCTATATATCGTTATGTATATAACGCCCCATCAGCATCCCGGCAAAAACCAAATCCGCGAACGGGCGACGGCTCAGAAGGCCTCGCGCTTTTTCGTCGCGATCACCCTCGGCGTCGCTCTGATTCATCCGATGATGCACCGGCTGATCCACGCTGAGCGACAGAATGGTGTCGTGATTTTCGTCGCGGCGAACTACGGGCTGATCTACGCCGTGCTGCTCGGGCTTCTCACCGTCGCAGCCTTTCAGACCACAAAGGATCTCCAGGATCACGTCGCCGATGAGGCGTCCAGCTTGTCAACGATGTATCATAGCGCGGACGGCTATCCGGAGCCTCTGCGCAGCCAACTCAAATCGGAGCTGCGCGATTACACGCACTATGTGATCGAGAAGGATTGGCCGGCGCGCCGCCAAGCGCGCATTGAAGTGGCCCCGCGCAGCGGGACCGTTTTTGGCGGCGGCTAAGTTGGAAGTGCGTCTGCTGGTTGTCCTTTATCAAGCCGCCAAGGGTTCTGTCTGCTGCTGTTTCTGATCCGCCTGTGGGCAGTGGTCAACGCGTTTGCGTTGTCCACATGTCCATAGGCCCGGGCGGCGCGCCGTCACGCCAGACGGCCATCGGCGCGCGATAGCCGAGCGCCTGATGAAGGCGGCGCTCGTTTTAGAAAATGATCCAATCGCTGATGCCGGCTTTCGCCTCGCGACCGTCGGCGTAGCCTTTGAGATAGACGTCCTCGTATTTCAGCGAGCGCCAGACGCGTTCGATGAACACGTTGTCCATCCAGCGGCCGCGTCCGTCCATCGAGATGCGCACGTCAGCCTCGATCGGCACGCCGGTGACATCCGCGCTGGTGAACTGGCTGCCCTGGACGCCCTTCTGTTTGTCAAGCGGCGATTCGGGTGGCGTTGATTTCCTTGCGGCGCTGCGTGATGAGGGTGAAGACCTCTCTGGCGAGGTAGCGCTTCAGGGCTCGAATGGCGTCGAGCTTGGAATGTCCTTCGGCGAGTTGGCGAGCGACGTAGTCCTTGGTTCTCTGGTCGGTCCGCAAGCGTCCGATGGCGATGATGTGTAGCGCGCTATTGGCGGCGCGATCTCCGCCGCGGTTGAGCCGATGCCGGACGGTCTTTCCCGACGACGCCGGAACCGGACTGACGCCGCACAACGATGCGAAGCTGGCCTCTGACCTCAATCTTTCTGGATTGTCGCCGGCCGTAAGGAGAAGCTGCGCAGCGCCAATGTGGCCAATCGAATTGCGGGCGACGAGGTTCGGCGCCAGCTCGTCGACGATGGCGGCGATCATCACATCGAGATCTGCGATCTCATCATGCAGCTCGAGGTAACGGCGGGCCAGCGACTTGAGGCCGATGCGATAGGCGGAATCCAAGTCGCGATAAGCGGTAAGATCGGGTCGCCAGGAGGCCAGCGTGCGGACGAGCTGCATGCGGGTCAGGCTGCGCAGTTGATCGCGCAGGCCATCAGGGGCGCAGACGATGGTGTTGTGGATCATCTGCAGGGCGACACGCCTGGCGCTCACCGCGGTCTTCCGGCAAGCCATCAGAACCCGCAGGGATTCGATCATGCCGTCCCGGCTTCGCGGCGTCACGGTCCGCTGACCTGCAAAGGCGGCATGGGCGGCGTTCTGGGCGTCGAGATCGTCGTTCTTGCCGCGTCGACGCCGATCCTGCTTGTCGGGGGTCGTGACTTCGAGGACCGCGACCTTTGCCTGCTGCATGAAGCGCAGGAGCCCTGCGCCGTAGCTGCCGGTCGACTCTACGCCGACGCGTTGCAACTCACCGAAGGAGCGCATCCAGGCGAGCATCTGGCGATAGCCTTGCCGAGTTGTGGCGAAGGATCGTGTTCCGATGACCTGGTCCTGTTCGTCGACGACCGCTGCGACGTGAAGATCCTTGTGGGTATCGACGCCGCCGACGATGCGACGTGTTCCTCCGGTTACCGCCATTCCCAGCCTCCACATGACCATGCATGAATGGCTTCGCCGGGACCGAATGCGCGGACAGGACAGTCACGAGACCATGGAGGTCAGGCCCTTCTCGGGTCACAGGCATCGGCGAGGCAAAGCCTCACCGCAAGGCGTTCCCGGGCGGTCGACAGGTCCAGGGAAAGACACGGCTGGTCGATCGGAGTGCGGGTCAGACCGCACCGGGCGGCTTGCGGCGCCAGCCTACCAGTCGGCCGATCGGTGTTTGAGTTCAGGCCGCCCGGAAACTGGCGTTTATCCTCTGACTACCGGTGTTGAAAATTTCCGGCTTGCCGTATCGGGCCAGCGCCTCCTCCAGCGCCGCGGCGCAGAAGCTGGCATCGTTGGTGTTCGACAGCCGCCATGCCAGAACCGCCCGGCTGGCCCAGTCGATGACGGCGACCAGGTAGAGAAAGCCGCGGCCGATCGGGATATAGGTGATGTCGGCCGCCCACACGGGGTTCGGCTCGGTAATCTTCAGGCCGCGCAGCAGGCAGGGGTATATCTTGCGCCCGGGCGCGGCTTTGCTGGCGCCGGGGCGCGGAACCAGCGCCTCGATCCCCATCACCCGCATCAGCCGCCACACCCGCTTGCGGTCGATCGGAAAGCCCTCCTCGCTCAGCGTCCGCGCGATGCGCCGGGCCCCGAAGAACGGACGCGCGGTGAACAGCGCGTCAATGCGCCTCATCGCCTCGAGGTCGTTGTCGTTGGCCGGGCGCGGTTTGCGATAGACGCCCGAGCGCGCCACGCCGAGCATCGCGCATTGCCGGCGTACGGATAAATCGGGATGATCGCGATCGAGCTTGGCTCGACGGTTCGACGCGCTCATTTGCCCAACCTCTTGGCGAAAAAGCTTGTCCCCGACTTGATCGGGGATCGTTCTCGATCGTCAGCTGGCCGATCTTGGCGGGAAGCTTCTCGATCGCGCGCGCCGACGCCGCTTCCGTGTCTACGCCGACCCCTGAATCGAACGCCCCCGCCGCATGGTCCAGCAGCTGTTTCTTCCAGGCGTAGATCTGGTTCGGATGAACCTGATGGCGCTGCGCCAGGTCGCTGACCGTCGCCTGCTCCCGCAGCGCCTCCAGCGCGATCTTCGCCTTCAGCGCCGCGTCAATCTTCCGTCTCGTCTTCGTCATCTGCCGCTCCGTCCCATCCAATTCGGAGCAGACTTCTTCCAACTATGCCACTGGTCCCAAAATCCAGGGCCACTTCACATCCCACAGGGGGCGAGCATCGGTTGCAGGCGATCCGCAAGGCTCTTTTCTCATTTGAAGCAAAAAGCAAGACCCAGGAAGTTCTTCACGGCGAGATCATTCGTCAATTCGACGCGATGAATGTTTCGCGTGAAGAGCGATTGAGCGCCGTCTCGTCCTCAATGCCTGCTGTATTGTGGTACGTCGTCATTTCGGGCGGAGTGATCACGATTGTTTTCCTATGGATGATCCACATGGATTTTGTTCCTCAAATCTCTGGGCGTGCTGACATTAGGCCGTGTGGACGAATTTGATCAAGCATAGGCCTGCGGCGAAGGAGACGATTGATCTGAAGTTTCGGGCGGTCTTTTCGCAGCGTAGCGCGACGCGCTTGAAGCGCTTGAGCCGTCCGACGCCCTGCTCGATGCGCGCGCGGGCCTTGTAGAGGGTGCGCGCGAAGAAGGCCGGCTTGTTCTTTTCGTTGACTTTGTGGGGGATCACGGGAGCAATGCCGCGCGCTCTCGCGGCGGACCGGTTGGCCTTGCTGGCGTAGCCTTTGTCGCAGAGGACGGCGCGAGGCTGAAGGTCGGGCCCGATGTCGAGCAGGGTTTCGAAGTGACGCCCGTCGAAGGCTTCGCCGCCCGTCAGGTCGAAGGCGATGATGTCGTCGGAGGCGTCCGATTTTGCGTGGATTTTCGTGGTGAAGCCGCCACGCGAGCGCCCCAGCGCTTGCCCTTCTTGCCCCCTTTTACGCCGGCCGCCGACACATGAGCGCGCACGATCGTCGAGTTCGAACATCTGAATGAGATGCGCCGTGGAACTCATCGACGCGAGCGTGTCGAAGAAGGCCTCGAAGACCCCAGCCTTGCTCAAGCGATCGAAGCGTTTCCACACGCTGTTCCAATGCCCGAAGCGCTCCGGCAGAGCGCGCCAGCGAACGTTCTCGACGGTGAAGAAATGAAGCGCCTCGAGGAAGCGGCGGTCGTCCTCGGCCTTCCGTCCGCGCCGCGGCAGGCAAGCGCGAAACACCGCAAGCGTGTGCGCCCAATCGTCCTCATCCATCTTTCTCGACATTGGCCCCGGCCTCTGATTCGGTCGGAGTCCTGATGAATCATGTCTGATTCAGCCGAGGAATCCCAAAAACATCACCGGTCGAAATTTCGTCCATACAGTTAGAGTCCGCACCACCTAGCGCCGGACGAATGCGCTTTTTGAGCTGGGCCTTGCGTGTCCCTGTCTGCACCGCCGCCCAGTGAACTTTTCTGATCGGCGCGAGCCCTTGTGCTTTCCATCCGCCCAACGACTGGGCCAAAGATCATCTTCCGGTCTGATCGTCTGGGTGCGCTGGATGGCGACGGGCAATGGTCGGTGGATGGCAAGAAGGTCGCCTCCTCTCTGCACGTCGCCGCGGAATTATGCGGCAACCGACTCAGCTCGGGGCGCAGTTCACCACCCCATCATCGTAACCACGGTAAACCAGGGCGTTGGTCCGAAATCGAAGAAACGACTGGCGTTTGGGTCGAAAAAGAGCGTGCGTTGACGTCGGCGGGGGCGACGCAACGCGACAATCGATGTCCCGTCGCCTCGCCAAACTCTTGAAGGGTGGTGCAGCGCAGAAGGTCGCGACCAAACTTGTCGCGGCTGGCCTCGCGAGGAAGGTCCGTGCGGAGGCCGGGACGACGGTTTGGCGGCGAGACCAGCAGGCCGGACAGTCCTGTATGTTCAAGCTCAGCGCGGCGGGCGCGAAGCCAATAGCCATCAACGATAGCTCGGCACCAGACAAAGGGACTGAAGACTGAGGCTGCGAAGGTCGATCACGCGGCATGGAGGACCGCACGACGCGAGCGCCAGCGCGAAATCGACGCTGCAATCGCCCGCAACGCCGATGTCGAGATGCTTTACAACCAACCGATCAAGGCCAGGAGCATTGTACGTGTCGCTGGACCTTTCACGGTCGAGAGCCTATCGCCACATCGCTTGCCGCGAAGACCCATTCCTCTCCGAGATACTCGAAGCTGAAGGCGCGGAGCAGAACGCGGATGATCGCGTTATGAAGGACAGATTGGCCGTTGAGCTCTCCAGCGACTTCGCGCAGGTCGTTTACGATAATCGTCTGGCGTCCGGCGTGCAGAACACGCGGAAAGGCGAAGCCATCAAGTTCAAATGGCTGAAACCGCGCGTCTCCCGCTCCGGGCTCGTACCGTTCGAAGGGCGCTGTACCGAGAACCGCAAGTTGCGGCGCGCGGCCATATGCATCGGCCCGGAATATGACACGGTCGGCTATGACCTCGTGAAGAAGGCCGCTCGCGAGGCGGCGGACCTCTACGATACGCTGATTGTGTGCGGCTTCGCCTTCGTGCCCGAAGTCGACGAAACCCGCTTGAACTTCGGCTCGCTTAACGTGCTGAAAGCGCGAAGGAATCAAGACCTGCGGATGGGAGACAGGCTGAAAGCCAGGGCGCGGGCAATCTCTTCGTGATCTTTGGCGAGCCCGATTTGCGTGTGGTAAAAGCGCTGGGGGCGATCTGATCCGCATTGAGATCAAGGGCATGGAGATATTCGATCCGACGACCGGCGAAGTGCGTTCCTCCGGCGGCAACGACCTTAAGAACGATGTCGCAGCATGGTTCGTCGACGACGACTATAACGAAGAAAGCTTTTTCGTGCGCCAACCATTTCGGCGACGAAGTGCAAAAGGTCTTCGAGGTGTGAACGGTTGGAAAGACACAGTATCGTCGTAGGGGCAGCGACACTCTTTACGCCATCGCAAGCCGTCGCGTCCCGTACGCTCCCCCTTTCCCCCAGAAATCCAAGCACTTTTGCTTGGATTTATTTGGTTTTGCTTGGATTTATTTGGCGCAAACTCGCGTCACGGTTGTGTCAGGACCCGCGCGGGTGGCTTCGCCTCGCGCCCGGGACGATTACGGGCCGGTCGCGCGTCAAAGTTCGTCGCCCGGGCCCTCGTCCTTGGCCTCATACTTCATAATGAGGGGCGCTTGGGAGAGCGCGAACAGGAGGGTGAGCGGCAGGAAGCCGAAGGTCTTGAACTTGACCCAGAGGTCGGTGGTCTGGGTGCGCCAGATGATCTCGTTCAGGACGGCGAGCCCCAGGAAGAAGAACGCCGAGCGCCAGGTGAGCTTGCGCCAGCCCTCGTCGGTGACATGCAGCGCGCCGTCGTAACCGACAGACGTCACATTTCGTCAGAAAACGTGTCCTCTTTCGTCTCATGACGCATTATCAGCGGTGCTTGCGCCAATGCGAAGGCAAGTGTGATTGGGAGGACGCCAAAGGTCTTAAATGCCACCCACTGATCCCAGTTTAGGTAGTGGCGCAGAACTTCATTCGCACCGGCGAGAACGAAAAAGAACAGTCCCCAACGAACGGTAAGTTGGCGCCAACCGGCAGCGTCGAGATGAATTGCCATGTCGAAGACGATTGGCAGTAGCAGTTTGCCGAACGCCATTGAGCCAAACAGCGCGATGCCGAACAGGCAGTATATGACGGTCAGCTTGATTTCGATATAGGTCTTATCCTGCAGCCATAACGTGAGCGCGCCGAAGACCAAAACCATTCCTGCGGTAACCACAGGCATCACCGGAAGACGGCGCGTTAGCGCGAAAGAGATAATCAGAGCGACGAACGTTACTGGTATCAAGACGGCGGTCGCCGTTAACATACCAGCCTTGTCGGGGGGAAAGTCTGCTGGCAGCAGTGCGCCTACAAGTCCGTGAAAAAGCCCCGGCCTCGAATTGGCGACAAAGAAGAGCGCCAGCGGCCCGAGCTCGAGCACGAACTTGACGATCGGATTGAGCGCTTTACGGCGCGGCGGAGCGACGGTTTCGGTCGTGGGCGTTCTGCTCGTTGGCGCCGTCATGCGGCCTCTCTGTCGATCCCAGCGATTGCATCGGCGAAGTCGCGCGCGGTGAAGGGTTCAAGGTCGTCGACGCCCTCGCCGACGCCAATGAAATGGACGGGCAGCGCGAATTTGTCGGCGATCGCCACCAGAATGCCGCCGCGCGCGGTGCCGTCGAGCTTGGTCATCACGAGGCCGGTGACGCCTGCGATGCGGCCGAAAATCTCGACCTGGCTCAGTGCGTTCTGCCCGACCGTGGCGTCGAGCACGAGCAGCACGGCGTGCGGCGCGCTGGCGTCGACCTTCCGCATCACCCGGATGATCTTCTCGAGTTCGCTCATTAGCTCCGTGCGATTCTGCAATCGCCCCGCGGTGTCCATCAGGACGACGTCGACGTTAAGCTCGCGGGCTTTGGCCAGCGCGTCGAAGGCGAGTCCGGCCGCGTCGGCGCCCTGGTCCCGCTCGACGAGAGCGGAAAACGTGCGCCGCGCCCATATGCGCAATTGCTCGATCGCGGCGGCGCGAAAGGTGTCGCCGGCCGCGAGCAACACAGCCTTGCCCTCGGCCCTGAACTTGGCGGCGAGCTTGCCGATGGTCGTCGTCTTGCCGGAGCCGTTGACGCCGACGACGAGAATCACGAACGGGCGCTTGTCGGGATCGATGGCGAGCGGCCGAGCGACCGGCTCGAGCGCGCGGTCGACCTCGTCGGCGAGGATCTGCTTGACTTCCTCCGGGCTGATCCCGCGCTCGTAGCGCCCGTGCGCGACCGCCTCGCGAATGCGGGAAGCCGCGGCGAGCCCGAGATCGGCCTGGATGAGGACGTCCTCGAGGTCGTCGAGGGAGGCGGCGTCGAGCTTGCGCTTGGTGAAGATGTCGGTCACGCCGCGCGCGATCGTCGTTGACGACCGCGAGAGGCCCGCGCGGAGACGCTGGAGCCAGCTTTGCTTCGGCGCCGGGGGTGCCGCGGCCACGCCCGGAGGGGCTGGGGCCTCAGCCGGCGGCTCGACAACCAACTCGGCTTCGCTCGCAGCCGACGTCGGCGCATCGACGGGCGCGGGCGCCTCGCCGCCGCGGAACCAGCGGCCTAGCAGGCCTGATTTCCGCTTTTTTTCGTCTTCGTCCGACGCCACAAACCCTCCTCGAGCCCGCCCTATGCGGGCGCGGCCGATGCTGCCATACCACTTCTTCCCATGACGCCGGAAGAAACAAGAGCGCGGCTCCTCTACCGGGACGGCATGATGCTCGTTCTCAATAAGCCTGCCGGTGTCGCCGTTCACGCGGGGCCGAAAGGCGGCGCGAGCCTCGAGGATGATTTTGACTCCCTGCGCTTCGGCCTGCCGCGCAGGCCGGCGCTTGCGCATAGACTCGACCGCGACACCGCGGGCTGCCTAGTGCTCGGACGGCATCACAAGGCCCTGGAAACATTGGGGCTCTTGTTCAAGCAGGGCAAGATCGCCAAGACCTATTGGGCGATTGTCGCGGGCGCGCCCGAGGAACAGGAGGGGACGATCGATCTGCCTCTCGGCCGGCTTGATGACACCCGCGGCTGGTGGATGAAGGTCGACCCAAAAGGCCAGAAGGCGCTGACGCTCTGGCGCGTCAAGGGGCGGGGGACATGGCGCGGCGCGCCGATCGCATGGGCGGAGCTCGAACCCAAGACCGGCCGCACGCATCAGTTGCGCGTGCATTGCGCCTCGCAGGGCTGGCCAATCTTTGGCGACCCGATCTATGGCGCGCGCGCCGATCTTCCGCTCCAACTGCTGGCGCGCAAGGTCGCCGTGCCGCTTTCGAAGTCGAAGCCGCCGATCGAGGTCGAGGCGCCCGCGCCGCCCCATATGCTGGAGACGCTGGCCGCCTGCGGCTTTGAGGGGAATCCGCCACCGCCCTTGTAGACGCGGTCGCTGACCGCGCCAGCAAGGCCGCATGCGATTGTGCGGCGCAGCAGATTGTGAAAGGGTCTTCGCTCCGTCGCCAGTCCCCGCGAGCCCATGTCGATCCGAGCCGCCATCCACCACCTCACGCACTACAAATATGATCGCCCGGTCTCGCTCGGTCCGCAGATCATCCGGCTCAGGCCCGCGCCCCACAGCCGCACCCGGGTCATCTCGCATTCGCTGAAGGTTTCACCCGCCGACCATTTCGTGAACCATCAGCAGGATCCGTATGGCAACTGGCTCGCGCGCTACGTCTTCCCGGAACTGGTCAACGAACTGAAGATCGAGGTCGACGTCGTCGCCGACATGACGGTTTACAATCCGTTCGATTTCTTCGTCGAGGAGAGCGCCGAGATTTGGCCGTTCGAATATCCCGAGGACCTGCGGCCCGATCTCGTCATCTACCGCACGCCCGAGCACCGTGGACCCCGGCTGCAGGCCTTCTTGAGCGGGATTGATCGAACGCCCATTCGCACCGTCGATTTTGTGGTCAATCTCAACCGGCGCCTTGCGGGTGAAATTCAATATCTCATCCGCATGGAAACGGGGGTGCAAACCCCGGAGGAGACGTTCGAGCGCGGCTCGGGCTCGTGCCGCGATTCGAGCTGGCTTCTGGTGCAGATTTTCCGCCACCTTGGCCTGGCCGCGCGGTTCGTGTCCGGTTATCTCATTCAGCTGAAGCCCGATCTCGTCGCGCTCGACGGTCCGCCCGGTACGGACCACGACTTCACCGATCTCCACGCCTGGGCGGAAGTCTATCTGCCCGGCGCCGGCTGGATCGGGCTCGATCCGACATCGGGCCTGTTGGCCGCGGAAAGCCATATTCCGCTGGCCGCGACGCCGCATTATCGCAACGCCGCGCCCATTTCGGGCCTCGCAAGTTTCGCCAATGTCGATTTCAATTTCGACATGCGGGTCGAACGGGTCGCCGAACATCCGCGCATCACCAAGCCGTTTTCTGAAGAAGCCTGGAAGGCGCTCGACGCGCTCGGCGAGGAAGTCGACAAGAAGCTCGTCGCCGACGACGTCCGGCTGACCATGGGCGGCGAGCCGACCTTCGTTTCGATCGACGACTTCGAATCGGGCGAGTGGAACGCGGACGCGGTCGGCCCGACAAAGCGGGCGCTCGCTGACCGGCTGATCCGGCGATTGCGCGACCGGTTCGCTCCGGGCGGATTCCTTCATTACGGGCAGGGCAAATGGTATCCGGGCGAGTCTTTGCCGCGCTGGACGTTCTCGCTCTTCTGGCGCCGCGACTTGAAACCGATCTGGCGGAACCCTGAGCGCATCGCCGCGGAGGGAGAGCAAACCGGCGCAAGCAAAGAGACGGCGCAGGCGTTGCTTGGCGCAATGGCGTCCGAGCTTGGGATTGCGTCCGACTATGTCGCGCCGGCTTATGAGGATCCTGCTGAGTGGCTGGTCAAAGAGGCCAATCTGCCGGCGAACGTCTCGCCGGAGAACTCTGAGCTCAAGGACCCTGAGGAGCGCCACCGCATTGCCCGCGTCTTTTCGCGCGGGCTGACTGAACCTTCGGGCTATGTTCTGCCCGTCCAGCGTTGGCAGGCGAAGGCCGATGGGGTTCGTTGGCGCAGCGAAAGATGGAAAACCCGTCGCGGCGCGCTGCATCTGGTCCCGGGCGACAGTCCGGTCGGCTACCGCCTGCCGCTCGGCGCGCTGCCTTACGTTCCGCCGTCCGCGTTCCCCTATGTCGTCGAAGCCGATCCGACCGAGCCGCGCGGGTCCTTGCCGGATTTCCACGATGCGCGGGAGCACGCCCAGCGGCTTGCCTCATTCGCCGCGGCGGAAGGGTCAGCTCAGCAGCGCGTCGAGCAGCGCCTCGGCGATATCGACGGCGCCGTTCGCACTGCGGTGACTGTCGAGCCGCGCGACGGGCGCTTATGCGTGTTCCTGCCTCCGGTCGAGCGGCTCGAGGATTATCTCGAACTGGTCGCAGCCGCCGAAGCCGCGGCCGAACAGGTCGGGCTTCCGGTGCAGATCGAAGGCTACCCGCCTCCGGTCGATCCGCGCATGAACGTCATTCGCGTCGCGCCGGACCCCGGCGTGATCGAAGTCAACATCCACCCCGCGTCGAGCTGGCGCGAATGCGTCGCCGCCACCGAGGTCGTCTACGAGGAGGCGCGGCTTTCCCGCCTCGGCGCCGATAAGTTCATGATCGACGGCAAGCATGCGGGGACCGGCGGGGGCAATCATGTTGTCGTCGGCGGACAGACGCCGCTCGATAGCCCGTTCCTTCGGCGTCCCGACCTCCTCAAGAGTCTCATCATCTATTGGCTGCGGCGCCCGAGCTTGAGTTATTTCTTCTCTGGCCTCTTCATCGGGCCGACCAGCCAGGCGCCGCGAATCGACGAAGCGCGTCACGACGGTCTTTACGAGCTGGAAATCGCGCTCGCCCAAATCCCGAAGCCAGGAGACGGCGCCGCGCCGCGGCCGTGGCTGCTCGACCGGCTTATGCGCAACCTTCTGACCGACGTGACCGGCAACACCCATCGGGCGGAAATCTGCATCGACAAGCTCTACTCGCCTGACGGGGCGACGGGCCGGCTTGGCCTCGTCGAGTTCCGCAGCTTCGAGATGCCCCCGGACTCCCGCATGAGCCTCGCTCAGCAGCTCATGATCCGTGCGATTCTCTGCCGGCTCTGGCGCGATCCGCTGGATGGGCCGCTGCCGCGCTGGGGCGCTTCGCTGCACGACCGATTCATGCTGCCGCATTTCGTGTGGGAAGATTTCCTTGGCGTCCTAGGCGATCTCAAGGCTCATGGGTTTCCTTTCCGCTCCGACTGGTACGAAGCGCAGGCCGAGTTCCGCTTTCCGTTCTGCGGCGAGGTCGACTACGAAGGCGTTCAGCTCGAACTGCGCCAGGCGCTGGAGCCGTGGCACGTGCTGGGCGAAACGGGCGCGATCGGCGGAACGG
Source organism: uncultured Alphaproteobacteria bacterium (assembly GCA_963813555.1). Taxonomy (GTDB): domain Bacteria; phylum Pseudomonadota; class Alphaproteobacteria; order Rhizobiales; family Beijerinckiaceae; genus Roseiarcus. The sequence goes on from CAWEZX010000009.1 coordinate 231,239, forward strand.
CGCGCTACACCGACAGTTCGACCGAGCGGCTGCAGGTGAAGCTCACGACATCCAATTCCGAGCGCTACGTTGTCGCCTGCAACGGCCGCCGCGTTCCCTTGGCGAAGACCGCAACGAATGGCGTCGCCGTCGGCGCGGTGCGTTACAAAGCCTGGAAGCCGGCGACGGCGATGCACCCGACCGTCCCGGTCCACGCGCCGTTGGTCTTCGACATTTTCGATTGCTGGAGCGGGCGGGCCCTCGGCGGCTGCGTCTATCACGTGGCCCATCCCGGCGGGCGTAGCTACGATACCTTCCCGGTCAACAGCAATGAGGCGGAAGCGCGCCGCCTCGCGCGCTTCGAGGCGCGGGGCCACACGCCTGGCGCTTATGAACCTCCGCCGGAGGCGCCGCATCCTGAGTTTCCGCTGACGCTCGATCTGAGACGGCCGGCGGGGGTTTAAGGGCGTTCCCGGTGGCGTGGGCAAAGACAGCGGACCTGGGCGCGCCGGCCTAACCGGCATTTTACCGGCGCGCCCCAATGTTTTCAGTGCGTTATGACCCCGTTTAGTTCCGCGCTTCAAGAGTTGTGGACTCGGCATTGAGCTCGGACAGGGCGAGATCATTTCAAACATATATTATATGTTAAATTGACCTCCGATACACATTGCCTAGCCTTACCCGTGGGTGCCGGTGATGTGGGAGTCTGTAACCGCTGCGAATGCGTGGAAATAGAGGTACCGTCACTCCCTCTGCCAGAAACAGGTCAGGAGATATGGCAACCTGGATTCCAATGTTCGCGCTCCCAAACATTGATGTGGAGGACCCAATCGAACGGCCAGGGATCGCCCTCGTTTCGCTAAGGGACGAACGGCTCAAGGCTCTTGTGAAGAATCATCCTCGCTTCGCGATGTACTTGCGGCGTTTTAAAACGGAGTTCGGTATACAAGTTTGGCCGAGCATACTCCTCCGAGAAAGTTCAAGCCCGGAGCGGTATCGTACCGCCGAAGCACTTGCTGGATTTCGCGATGCGGTTGCTATGTCGGTGATCCCGCATTCATGGGCGCACACCCTGCGCTTCGAGACCCGGGCTGGGATTCGATACGCAAACTGGTTTTCCTTTTATCCCTGGATGACGGATGCCAAATATGAGGGCATCATTATGCAGAGTATGGCCCGACTTGGTTATGACGATCAAATTGAGGCGCTGAGGGCACAGACAACAGCGGGCTTTTCATACGAACGACTATCGGCTCGCTTGGTTGATAGGCCGCTGCTCGAGGCAGTCCTCGATCGGTGGGTGGCTCGCTTTGCAACCGACACTCCCACGCTTGGTAACGTCGCGCTTTTTCGTTCCTTAAACATGGCGCTGTCTGCGTCAATGCTACCAGGAAATGTGGAAGCCACGATCTATGACATCGGGAGATCCGTCGCGCTTTGGGTAAGTGCATTCGAAATTCTTGCCCATCCAGGATCCTCACATGTTGGCTTTAGGCAAGTATATCAACTATTAGAGCGCACTAGTTGGAACCTATCGGAGTGCAGAGACCCTATTTATGAACCCTATGGTTACAAAGAAGGCCAGAAAAAGCGGGCGCTTCCTGTGTGGTTGTATGGCGAATTGAATCGAGCTCGCAACGATTTCCTACACGGGAACAAGATTACCGATGATCGACTAATTGTCTCACCTGGAAAGAGGGCATTGAACTTATACACTGCACCCCTCTTTAGAATGGCACTCACCGGTTACCTGGACCTGAGGATGGACCGACCTCCCGCCCGCGAAGGTGAAACCGACTACGAAGCTTTCCTTACGTATCAGCATGAGTTCGGCGGGTACCAGCGCGATATGGAGGCAGCGATAGCAACGATCCTTTTCACGCAGAAGGAGTATCGCGACTTTCGCATTGGCCGACATTCCAGAGCGCAAGTACGTGCCGGGCGACCTGAGGGTTCGCCTCCATCGCCAATATCGAAACCTGAGACCTAGCCCCTCTCGACGAACGCCCCCGTGATATCGCCCATCCCCGGCAGGTCGGCGAAGGCGTCAAACCGGCCGTTCTCGGCAATGTCCTTCGCCGCGCGAATGAACCCGCCCCAGGCGGCGCGCGCGAGCGATCCGCCGACGCTGATCCGCTTGACGCCGAGATCCTCGAGCTGGCGCTTGGTGAAGCCCGGCCAGCCGGCCAGCACATTGACCGGCAGCTTGCCCGCGACCCGCACGACCTCGGCCACCTCCTCCGGAGTCCTGACCAGGGGCACGTAAAGCACGTCGGCGCCCGCTTCCGCGTAAAGGGGAAGGCGCCGCAGCGCCTCGGCAAGGTCGCCAGCCTGGCGCAGGATCGCCTCGCTGCGCGCGGTGAGCAGGACCTTTTCGCCGCTGGCGCTGATCGCCGCGCGCGCCGCGCGCAGCCGGTCGACCGCTTCAGTGACGCTGTAGAGAGGCGCGCCGGGGTTGCCGGTGTAATCTTCGATCGAAAAGCCCGAGACGCCGGCGCCGACGCAAAGCCGCGCGCTTTCGTGGACGCCGTCAGCATCGCTAGCGAAGCCGGCCTCGAAATCGGCGTTGACCGGCAGATCCGTCGCTTCGGCAAGATCGCGGAGATGGGTCAGCACATAGGCCCGGTCAACCGCGCCATCGCCCTTTCCGGCGGCGAAGGCCATGCCGGCGCTGGTGCTGGCGAGCGCCGGGAAGCCAAGCGAAGCGAGATATTTGGCCGAGCCGATGTCGAACGGATTGGGAATGACAAAACACCCCGGCGCCGCATGCAGTTCGGCGAAGCGGGCGCGCTTTTCTGCGATCGTCGGCATCGTGCGATCATCCTTCTTTACGCGGCGCTCATGCAGAGACGCGATACCACGCGAATATAAGCGCCATCCCGATCACGATTATAGCGGTCGCAAGCACCAGTCGATCGGCAAACACGCGGCGCATCGCGTTTTCCTCCTAGACGAAGCTGTAGCGCTCGGAATGGTAGCGTGACATCGGCACGTCGAGCTCGCCAAGCGCCCGCTCGATCCCGTCCATCATCACGTCCGGTCCGCAAATGAAATATTCGTGCGCGGCATAGGGCGGCGGAAGATGGCGGCGGAAGATCTCGACATCGACGTAACCGCGCTCGCCACTCCAGCCCTCGTGTGGGTTGCGCAACACGTGCACGACCTTCAACTGCGCCCGCGCGACCAATTCCTCCAGCTCTTCGCGGAAGGTGATCTCCTCGTAAGTCCGGCTGCCGTACAATAGCAGCAGCGGCCGCTTGTCGCCCTTGTCGGCGAAGGTGCGGATGATGCTCATCATCGGGGTGACGCCAATCCCGCCTGCGATCAGCACCAACATGTCGGCGGACGCGCCGTCGGCGGTGAAGGCGCCATACGGCCCATCAAGGAAGATTCGCTGCCCGGGCGCCGCGCTCGCGATCCTGCCGGTGAAATCTCCCAGGCTGCGAATCGTCATCTCCACCCGTCCGTCCGCGGCCGCGGCGCTGGAGGAGAACGAGAAGGGATGGCCGGTGATCTGAAACGGACTGCCCCACAGCGTGAGCCAGCCGAACTGACCCGGCTGAAAGCGAAAGCCCTGATGGCCATCCGGAATCATGGCCAATGTGAATGTGTCGCCGCGCTCCTGGCGCAGTTCGCTGACACGGTAAGGTCGCCTGAGCTGGAACAGCGGCTTGACGATGCGCACGTAGAACAGGAGCCCGATCCAGAACGCTGTGAGGTCGATCCAAAGCGCCCGCTTCCATGGCGATTCGAGATAGACGCTCCACCCGACCATATGCGCGAGACCCGCCGCGACCGCGGTCAAGGCCAGTACGATATGCAGCGCGTGCCAGGTTTCATAACGGATCTTCCATTGCGCGCGCCACAGCGCCATCGCCACCAGGACGATCAGGGAATAGGTCGAAAGCGCGGCGAACCGCGCGCGCCACGGCGCCGTAAACGAGTTCAAGAGCGCCATCAACTCCGGCCGCACCGCGAACAGGATCAGCGGATGCGCCACCACGAGCGCAACCGCGAGCAGCGAAATCTGCCGGTGCAGATGGTAGATGACATCTTCGCCCCAGGGCGCGGTGACGTAGCGAAATCGCGCCGTGAGGCCGAATTGCAGTCCCATCATTGCGAGGCCCGAATAGCCAATCGCGATCGAGAACTCCGTCCAGAAATCGCGCGACCGCGGCAAGGGCCCGATCAGGAGCGCGAACAGCGGCGCGAGCACAAACACCAGATATAAGACGACCCACACGCCGCCGCGCAGGGCGAAGCGCAGCTGTCGAACGGCGCCGCCGGGCAAGCCCATTGGCCCGCTCCTCCAAGATTGTGATCCGGCGTTTCCCGACGCCCGCAATGCGGGGCGTGGGGCAGATTAGCCCTCGATCGAAACGCCTGGCAACATTACCCGCCCTTCGGCATCAAGGCGGAGAGCGTGACCTTTTGCTGTCCGTTGGAATCGAAATTATCGGGCGCAAGCCAGCGCTCATACGCAGCCTTCCGCGCTGGCCACTCGCTGTCGAGCATCGCGAACCAGGCGGTGTCGCGGTTGCAACTCTTGACGATCATGTGCTGGCGGAAGATTCCCTCGAACGTGAAGCCGAAGCGCTCCGCCGCGCGCCGCGAGGGCGCGTTGTACGCGTTGCACTTCCACTCGTACCGGCGATTGCCGAGCGCCTCGAAGACATAACGCGCGAACAAATATTGCGCCTCGGTCGCGCCGACCGTTCGCTGCATCGCCGGCGTGTACAGGATATTGCCGACTTCGATCACGCGATTGGGCGGGTCGATGCGCAGGAAGGTCTGATAGCCAACCGGGCGCCCTGAGGAATTGTCGATCACGGTGAAGAACAGCGGATCGCCGGAGCGGGCCTTGGCTTCGAGGTTGGCGCGAAATTCGTCGAGGCTCGTGTATGGCCCGTCGAACAGATAGGCCCATACGGCTTCACGCGCCGCGTCGCCGTTCGAACCCTCATAGAGCGCCTTGACATGCGCGTGCGGGTCTAGGGGGACGAGGGTGATCCACCGCCCTTCGAGTGTGACCCGCTCCGGTCGCTTGGCCGGATGCGACTCAACGAGCGGACCGATGGGCAAGGTCGCAGATGGTGGCGTCATACGGCGTCTCGGAATGCTTTTGGCGGACGGCGCGACAACGAAAGGTTGTCCATTGCAGCTTCAAGACGCCGCGAGGTCAGTTTGCGCAAAATCCTCCCCCTTGAACAACAGCGCTGCGCCATGAGCCTTCGCGCAGGCATAGGACAAACAGTCCGAAAAGTTGAGCCGGGCCGGATGTCGGCCTTTTCCATATTGTTCGAAGCAAGCTACGGTGGCAGCGCCGACGATGGAGCTGATGGGCATCTCTTCGATTTCAGCGTCTTTCAAAAAAACATCGAACTGCCCCTCGGCAGCGCGCGCCGAAAAATCAAGACGTCGGCTCAGCACGATGCAGATCTCCAGACGCACGACGGGCGACGTTATCCTGCGTTCGGCGGCTTCAATCGCCTCGATGAAGAAATCTCGATCCGGTTCGTTCGTGAGAATGGCGACGAAAACGGAGGTATCGATGAAGATCACTGGCCCCAAAGATCGTCGATCTCATCTTTCGTGACCTCCCTGGGATTGGGGCCAGCCATCGCGATCGTCTCGGGTGCAAGCTCCGCCAGTCTTTCGCGCAACGGCCGTTTGTCGCGCTCTCGCTTCAGTTCGCTGCGCAGCGCATGGGCGATTGCCTCGGTCATATTGGTCTTGCGCAACCGGGCGAGTTCCCGCGCCAGTTCACCAACCTCACGATCGCGGATGCTGATGCCCATGATAAGCTTCGTATATACGATTTTATGTCTTACGTATATACTTCGTCGTCATCCCATCAATGATTGTCCCGCGGCACGCCCATGGTCTGAGCGAGCCGCTGGTACTGGACGGCGGGCTTCAGCACCATGCCTTCGTCGAACTGCGCCACCATCTCGCGCTGGATCTGCTGCCACGGCGTCTGACTCTTGGGATAGGGGAACCCGCCGCTTTGGGCGAGCTTGGCGCGGCGCTCGTTCAGCTCCTCGTCCGAGATCAAGATGTTGGCGGCGCCCTTCTTGAGATCGATGCGCACCCGGTCGCCGGTCTTGATCAGCGACAATCCCCCTCCCGCCGCCGCCTCAGGCGAAGCGTTCAGGATCGAGGGCGAGCCCGAGGTGCCCGATTGCCGGCCGTCGCCGACGCAGGGCAGCGCGTGCACGCCCTTCTTGAGCAGCGCCGCGGGCGGCTGCATGTTGACCACTTCCGCCCCGCCCGGATAGCCGATCGGCCCCGTGCCGCGAATGAACAGAATGCTGTGCTCGTCGATCTTGAGCTTCGGGTCGTCGATGCGGTGGTGATAGTCCTCGGGCCCCTCGAACACGATCGCTCTCCCCTCGAACGCCTCCGGGTCCTTCGGGTTGGAGAGGAAGCGGGCGCGGAACTCCTGATCGATGACGCTCGTCTTCATAATGGCGTCGTTGAACAGGTTGCCGGTTAGGACGACGAAGCCGGCGTTCTCTTTCAACGGCTTGTCGATCGGCGCGATGACGTCGGGATCGTCCGAATGGATCTTGGCGCAGTTTTCTCCCATCGTCTTGCCGTTGACGGTCAGCGCCTTCTCATGGATGAGCTTGCGCTTCATGAGCTCGTTGACGACCGCCGGAACGCCCCCGGCGCGGTGATATTCTTCCCCGAGATATTTGCCGGCCGGCTGCATGTTCACGAGCAGCGGCACTTTGTGCCCGATCGTCTCCCAATCTTCAATCGACAGCGGCACGCCGATGTGGCGGGCGATGGCGTTGATGTGGATCGGGGCGTTGGTCGAGCCCCCGATCGCGCTGTTGACGACGATCGTGTTCTCGAACGCCTCGCGCGTGAGGATGTCCGACGGCTTCAGATCCTCCCACACCATTTCGACAATTCGCTGGCCGGTCCGATAGGCGATCTGGCCTCGCTCACGGTGAGGCGCGGGGATCGCCGCGCAGCCGGGCAGGCTCATGCCGAGCGCCTCGGCCAGGGAGTTCATGGTCGAGGCCGTGCCCATCGTGTTGCAATGACCGACCGAGGGCGCGGACGAAGTGACGATTTCCATGAATTCTTCGTAGTCGATCTTGCCTTCGGCAAGGTCGGCCCGCGCCTGCCAGACCACGGTGCCCGAGCCGCTGCGCTGACCGTGATGCCAGCCGTTGAGCATCGGTCCCCCCGAGAGGACGATGGCGGGAATGTTGACCGTCGCCGCCGCCATGATGCAGGCCGGCGTCGTCTTGTCGCATCCGGTCGTCAGCACCACCCCGTCGATGAAATAGCCCATCAGGATTTCGACGAGGCCGAGATAGGCAAGATTGCGGTCAAGCGCCGCGGTCGGCCGTTTTCCCGTCTCCTGGATCGGGTGGACCGGAAATTCGAACGCCAGCCCCCCGGCCGCGGTGATCCCGTCGCGCACGCGCTTGGCGAGTTCAAGGTGGTGGCGATTGCAGGGGGAAAGATCGGACCCGGTCTGCGCAATGCCGATGATCGGCTTGCCGGAGCGCAGTTCGCCGGGCGTCAGGCCGAAATTGAGGTAGCGCTCGAGATAAAGAGCCGTCATTCCCGGGTTGTCCGGATTGTCGAACCATTGCCGGGATCGCAACGCGAGCTTGGGGTCGCTCTTGGAGCCGCCGTTCGATTTCGTCTTGGATTTATCGGCCATCGCTCTCGCTTGCCTCCCTGGCGCATGTTCCGTACGTCGCGCCGGCGCTGTCACGTCATTATGAACCAGATCGCGGAGCGAATTCAATGTTTCGCTTGCGCCACCCGGCTCCGCGACGTTAGCGCATCTACCTGGGCCGCGCCTCACATCGCGAGCGGTGATACGCCAAACAGCCAGAGGTGCAGGCCACCGATAAGCAGGGCATAGACGACCAACCCGACGACGACGGCGCCGGCGGTGCGAGCGAGTTGCGGCTCGGGATAGACGACGCCGTTCCGCCGGTCGCGGGCGTATGAGGTTGCGAGATCCGCGGCCGACCAGACGAGGAAGGCGCCGAACAGCAACAGATCCGCGGCCGACCCGTTGGCGAACAGGTGGCCTATACTCCACAATAACACAGACCACAGCATCGGATGATGGGTGATGACCGCGATATGGCTTCGCTTGAAGAGAAAGCCCGCGAACAGGATCAGCGCGATCAGCATCACAAGCATCGTGATGTGCCGGGCTCCGGGAGGAGGCGTCCAGAGCTGGGGAGCCTGGAAGCGCGCCTGCGCGAATCCCCAGATGATGAGAACCAAGCCGATCGCTGAAATCAGCGAATATAGACCTTTCCACGGGCCCTCGCCGATCCGCGCGATCGCTCTCTCGCGACCGCTCTCGGAGACGATGCGGATCGAGTGAAGGCCGAGAAAGATGACGAGGCCGAGGACCAGAATCGCCATGCGCAATCCGCCTTGAGGCGGGAATTATCCGCCGGAAGCGAACGTTAGGCGTCAAAACGCGGTGAAGGCAAGACAAGACCGGCGCGCCCTTGCGACATCAGCGACGACGTCGCATGAGATGAGGCTGCGCTTACGGGACGCCTGCGATCACCTGGTCCGCCGCCCAGTATGTCAAATTCGAACAGGAGCGCACTCGGCCGGTCCATGATCTTGTGGCGCGAATTCCGAACCTCGAGATCGTCAGCGCCGCCGACATTGGCTGCGGTCCCGGCAATTCGACCGAAGTCTTGCGCGAGCGTTATCCGGAGGCGCGCATCGTCGGCGTCGATTCCTCGCCCGACATGATCAAGGCGGCGCGCGAGCGTCTTCCCGACATCGCCTTCGAGGTCGCGGACATTCGCGAATGGCGCCCGAAGGACCCGCCCGATGTGATCCTCGCCAACGCAGTGCTGCAATGGATTCCGGGCCACGAGACGCTATTGCCGGCCCTGATCGCCAGAGTCGGTCCGGGCGGAGCGCTTGCCGTACAGACGCCGGATAATTTGGGAGAGCCGTCGCATCGGCTGATGCGCGACATCGCAAGCAACGGGCCATTGGCGGCGAAACTGAAGGACGCCGCCAAGGCGCGAGCCGAGCGCCACGGCGCTGACTGGTATTTTCGCCTGCTGCGTCCCCATGCGCGCCATGTCGACGTCTGGCGCACGACTTACTTTCATCCGCTCGCCGGCGCGCACGCCGTTGTCGAATGGCTGAAAGGAACCGGTCTTCGCCCGTTCCTCGACCCGCTTGAGGAGAGCGAGCGGAAAGCTTTCCTTGCGCGCTACGAGGCGGCAATCGCCAAGGCCCATCCGGCGGAAACGGACGGGACCGTTCTTTTGCCGTTCCCAGGTTGTTCGTCGTCGCCGCGCGCTGAACCTTTGATTTGCGCCGCGCCGCTGTCGGATATAGCGTGAACGCGCCTCAAAGGGAGGACGCCATGCCCAAATATTTGTTCGAAGCCCGCTACAGTTCGGAAGGCGCCGTTGGCCTCGCAAAGGAAGGCGGCACGGGCCGCCGGGACGCTGTCAAGAAGCATCTCGAGGAGCTCGGCGGCAAGCTGGAATCGATGCATTTCGCGTTCGGGGACGTCGATTGTTTCGTCATCGTCGACCTGCCCGACAATGTGACCGCGGCGGCTCTCTCCCTCGCCGTCAACGAGAGCAACCTGATCGCGACCAAGGCGATCGTGCTGTTGACGCCCGAGGAAATGGACAAAGCGAGCAAAAAGAAGGTCCACTTCCGGGGCCCAGGTAAGAAAGCTTCCGCCTAGCAGCCTGTCGGACTTAACGCCGGGCCCGCGGCTACGCTAAAATCCAACATTGATTCTCGCAGGGCGAGGGGCGTTAATTTCATTACATTAGGATGGATCCTGCCAGGACGGATCGCTGCGAATGGCGTCTGTCTTGTCCCGCGCTACATAATCGCCGATCTATCGTGTGCACTGACGCGCGGCTCGGCATTCGCGCGGGCGCAAACGGCCGAAGTAACAGCAAAGCTCGTCGCCGAGCGCAAGCAACGCGAGGCGAAACGATTGGTAAGTGAAGCGTTGGCGGGAGAGCGGCCCGCTAATCAAGCGTCATTCAGCGCTTCAACGTCCTTGGTGATTGCGGCCGCGTCGGGATCGGATGCGATGATCTTGAGGTCGCTGCGACGAACTCCTTTGCGCCGCCATTCGCTCATTTTGGCTATCGCCTCGCCCCGGACAAAGCTGCCGAATTCAGGAATGAAGCGACCGTCGCGGCGGATGACCAGGGTCCAGAAGCGTTGTCTGACTGTAGCCATATTCGTTCATCGAAGCCGGCGCGCCACATTCGAGTGCGGAGACGCAAGAAGCGCAGAGGGTCTTGGGCGGAATGAGCCGAGCGGGGTGTTTGCAACGCTCGCAAGCCATGAAGACGCTCTGGCATCGGACATGTTCAAAGAACGCTCGCTCCTCTGGCCCGTCTATGTCCCAGAAGCCAAAATTATCTTCGTAGACGCCCATTTGAGCGCCCCCCCCTCGTAAGTGCCAGATTTCAACCTGCGATAGACCGACTGGCTTGTCTGTGATCGCCGTCACACATTTTCATGTTTTCTGCGTCGCGAATATGGTGAAAACTACCTATCTTTTAGAGCTCGGTAGCTACGATGTTTAGCGGGCCGAGGCGGCTCCTGTCGCGAACCAGCGCCAAGACTTCTGGGTAGCTATCGCCAAGGGCCGTTCCCATATCGGCAGCATGGTCACAATCGGAATTACCGTCGAAGCTTTCGCTGCGATCGAGTCGACGATCGCAAAAGGGTCGAAGGCTGACGCTCACCCGGACGGCAGGGGCGGCTTCTACGTTACATTGCCGCGCGATGTGCTCGACCAGCTGAAGGCGTTGCGCGGGCCAGGCGAGAGCTACAGCGACGTTATTGTCCGCGTTACGAGGGGCTGAAAATCAGCCTGTCGGCGGCCGCATTGTAACGATCGCCGACAGGCGCGCTCGACGTGACCAGGACGTGGCGGGTGAGAAGTCCGCCGACTCGCGTAGTGAAGGCATAGCCCACGCTGGCCCGGAGCTTTTACGCCGTCCCAAAGCCAAAGGCGGCGTTAATTTTTTGGCGGTGATTCTGGGTAAAAACCCTCACTATTTCGACTGGTGCGTGGTCGCGGACCCATCCAAAATTACGACGGGCGGCTTCTCCTTTCACCGCATGTACCAAAGAGAAGACCAGCCGACAACCACAGGTCGTCTTGCGGCTCTCGCCAGCCTGATCTTCACGCGCGCTACGGTCGCAGCAGTCCATGCGGCGCTACCGGCCGCGGGTCGGCAAGCCCTCGGCGGTCAGTCGTCGAAATGGTGCTCGAACTCAGGACGAAGCTCGATTATGGCTCGCGCCCGCTCTTGCGGATTTGCGTGTATCCGATCGAGAAACGGCACGCCTTTCTGTACGTGTGTGCCCTGATGGACGGCAATTCCATCTACAACGTCGCGTAGCTCCGGATGATGATTCAGTAGCTCGTCGATCTTGTCCCTGAGCCGAGCATTCTTCTGTCGCAACTCGTCATCCGTCGTAGTCGCTTCCTCCTACGCGCCGGTCTCCGAGAAGCCCGCGCCGGGAGGGCCCTTCCAGGCTGGGGGCGGGAGCGCGCCGGAAGGTAAAACAGGCCGATGTCGTTATTGTTCCCCGATGGCCAATGCCGCAGCGGCTACGGGCCGGGGCCGACAGCCGACACCGCACGGCAGACCGTGACGGCGGGCAGGCCGCAGGGTCTGCCGTGCTTTAGGGTCATGTGTGGATGCCCCCGTCGATGCAAGAGGTTTTTTGACGGCGCCGGCGATGATCGGGTGCGGTCATGTGTCAGGCCTCGAAGTGCGGCTTTGCCACATGCCGCGGGCCGGTATGGAGATACGCAGACCAGGCGCAGATCAAAACCGCGAGCGGCTTAAGCTCGTTGACCCTAATTGCTTTTCCTGGCCTCGACTTGTCCGATCAGTTTGCCCTTACCGCTCCTCGACCTCCCTCATCGCCGACGCACCAGCGTGAGCGCCTGCCGATCAGGCCGGCGCCAGCGCTGATCCTCGATAGTCTTCGCCCCTGGTGAGCATCGCCCAGACCGAACGGGCCATCTTGTTGGCGAGCGCGATGGCCGCCACCAAGCGCGGCTTCCCGGCCAGCATTCGGGCCAGCCACGACCCCTTGGCCGCGCCCTTGCGGACTGCCCATCTGATGACGGTCATGGCGCCGATGATCAGAAGCCGGCGGATGTCGCGCTGGCCCATCTTTGACGTCCGCCCCAGCCGCGGCTTCCCGCCAGTCGTGTGTTGCCGCGGAACGAGACCGAGCCAGGCGGCGAAGTCGCGTCCTCGCCTGAAGGTCGCCATCGGCGGCGCAAAGGCCTCGATCGCCGCGGCGGTGATCGGTCCCATCCCCGGCATGCTCTGAAGACGCTTCGCCGTCTCATCGTCGTTGGAGGGTCGCCGCAATCTCTTGTCGAGCTCCGCAATCTCGGCATCAAGGCGGGCAATATGCTCGAGGTATCGCTGGCTTAAGCTCGCACACCAGCGGATGGAGCGAGCCCGTGTCTCGCATCGCGGTCGCCAGCGCTTTCACCTGGGCAAGCCCGTGAGCGGCGACAATCCCATGCTCCGCCAGATGACCGCGCAGCGCATTCACCAGCTGGGTTCGCTGCCGCACCAAGAGGTCGCGCGTCCGAAAGATCATGGATCGCGCTTGCTGCTCTTCCGTCTTCAACGCCACAAAGCGCATCGTTGGCCTTGAGGCCGCCTCGACGATCGCCTCGGCGTCGGCGGCGTCATTCTTCTGGCGGCGCACAAACGGCTTGACATAAATCGGTGGAACGAGCCGCACGTCGTGCCCGAGACCGCTGATCGCCCGTCCCCAATGGTGCGCCGTCGCGCACGCCTCCATCGCCACCGCGGCAGGCGGCTGCTTAGCCAGGAAGCCGAGCAACTGCGCCCGCGACACCTTCTTGCGCAATATCGGCCGGCCGTCCTTCGACGCCGCATGGACTTGGAACGTTCGCTTTGCCAAGTCGATCCCAATGATCGTAGCCTTCTCCATGGATGCCTTCTCCGCTGTGGCTGGTCATGCAACATCACCAGCGTGGCACACTTCGATGCCGTCGGGAGGGGGCATCCACCCCATCAAAACCCAGTCAGGACCCTCTTTCGGCCGGCAGCAGAAGGTAGCGATCAACAACTACTTGACGTAACTGTTACACTATGTTTGGTTGTATTTCGAGGCCCGCCTCACCAAACGGGACCTCGCATACCAATCGTCAATTTACGCCTCACAACCGAGAAAGTTATCACGGCGGTGAGGAGCAGCGATGTCATTTCCAGCGCCCGGGGCCGCGAAGGCGACGGTCGTGACAATACAGAGAACAATTAATCAGGCCAAAGCCTAGCTGGCTCTCGAAGACCGGGTTTGGTTGAGTTGGCGCGGCCCTAAACCAATTTGACAATCCTGAGGCCCAAAAGGGAGGGAACGACCAATGACAACGATCATTCTCGGCAACGCAAATAGTCTTTCGGTGTCCGACGACAACAGCAACGCTGACACAATCATCGTCGGCAATGGCATCGACAACTCTGTGACCGCCGATGGTAGCAGCTACGACACGATCATCCTCGGAAAGGGCGCCGGCAACTCGGTGACCGCCGTCGACGGCAGCAACGACAGGATCACCCTCGGCAACGGTGCCGGTGACACTGTGAGTGCCCTCTATGGCGTCGACGACAAAATCAGCCTCGGCAACGGCAACGGCAACTCGGTCCAGTACAGCAGAGGCCGCGAAGGTAGCATCACCCTAGGCAACGGCGCCGGTGACTCGGTGGTTGCGGGCGACAGCGGGGGAAACGACACAATCAGCCTCGGTAATGGGGCCAGTGACGCGGTGCTGATTGCGGACTTATTCGGGGGGCACGACATAACCACCCTCGGCAACGGCGCCGGTGACAAAGTGACCGACAGCGGCGGCAGCAACAGCATAATCACGCTCGGCGGCGGCGGCGGCGACACGGTGACCGCCAGTGAAACCGACGAGATAAAAATCGCCCTCGGAAATGGCGCGCATGACACTGTGAACGCCAGTGAAACCGGCGAGGCAACAATCACCCTGGGTAACGGCGCCGATGACTCCGTGAATGCCACTCGGGTCAACAACAGCGCAATCAAATTCGGCCGCGGCAACGGCGACGTGGCGAACCTCGACGCCTCCAGCATCAACAATAGCCTCACCCTTGTAAACGGCAGAGGCGATGTGGTGAACGACTCCGGAAACAGTAACGCGATAACGCTCGGCAATGGCGCTGGTGATAAAGTAACCAACAGCGGCGGCGACACGATCACCCTCGGCAACGGCGCCGGTGATATGGTGAGCACCGGCGCCACCCTCGTCGACGCCAGCTCAACCATCACCCTCGGCAACGGCGCCGGCGACATGGTGAACGGCCCTATCGTCGCCGGCTCAACCATCACCCTCGGCAACGGCGCCAGTGACTCCGTCAACGCCACCATCGTGCCGACTTATACCTATACTTCGTTCAACGATCCCTCGAGCTCGTACGACACCGATGCCTTAGGCATCAACGACTTGGGACAGATCGTCGGACGTTACGAGTTTAGCAGCCTGCCAAATGCGCCTGCGCTGGACAATGCCTTCCTGGATAGCGGCGGCGCCTTCACCAGCATCGCCGTTCCAGGAGCGATAAATTTTTCAACCGAGGCAGGCGGGATCAATGACGCCGGTCAGATTGTCGGAGATTACGAAGACAGCACCTTGTCTACCCAAGGCTTCCTCTATAGCGGCGGCAGCTTCACCAATATCGAATTTCCCGAGGCCATCGACACGCTTGCACATGGGATCAATGAGGCCGGGCAGATCGTCGGGATTTACGACGCCAACACCAATTTCATCCCACAGGGCTTCCTTTATAGCGGCGGGACGTACAGTCAAATTGACGTTCCGGGGTCATATGACACTCAGCCTGGAGGCATCAACAACGAGGGCCAAATCGTCGGCACGTACGGCGTAATTAACAGTTTGACGGGCGCGGTGAGTAATGAAGGCTTCATTTACGATATTAACACCGGCACGTATACCGCACTCAACGACCCTTTGGCCACAGGGGGTACCTTCGCACAAAGTATCAACGACTCTGGTCAAGTCGTCGGGTATTTCAACGGCAAGCTTGGAGACCAAGCCTTTCTCTATAGCAACGGCATCTACACTACCCTTTCCTCCCCCAGCGGCGAAAGCTTTGCCAGCGGCATTAACGACGCGGGCGAAATCGTCGGGTTTAACTCAAATAGCAGCTTCCTCGCCGTTCCGAATCCGACTGACACTACGATCAGGCTAGGCAACGGCAATGACACGGTGACCATAGCAGGATCTGGCAGTAATATTATGCTGGGCAACGGCAATAATACAGTGAATCCTGGAAGCAACAGCACGGTAAATCTGGGTAACGGCAACGACACGGTTCACGGGGGGGCAAACGACACTATCACCGTCGGAAACGGGAATGACTGGCTGGTCGCGGCGCCCGGCGACCTCTGGACGGTCGGTCACGGCCACAACGTTTTCAAGTTTGATGCGGGCTTCGGCAACAACACTGTCACGGACTTCAATACCTCTCGTGACGTGCTGCAGTTCGATACTGCCCTGTTTGCAAACTACGCGGCAGCGCTGGCTGATACCCAGCAGGTCGGAGCAAACACGGTCATAGCCTACGATGCGAACGACAGCGTCACGTTGAGGGGAGTGCAGGCATCGCACCTAACGGCGAGCAACTTTAAGTTCACGTAGTCGACGGGGGCGAAAACGGGGCCGGAATGCCAAACGATCCGAGTCGACCTTGCGCCAGTTGACCTGCCACTGAGATTTTCCTCCACGAGGATTTAGAGTCCGGCCTTTCGAAGGACGGACAGATGAAGCGAGCACGGTTCACGGAAGAGCAGATTATCGGCGCGCTGAAGGAGGACGAGGTCGGCTCGAAGACCGCCGATCTGGCGCGCAAGCACAGCGTCTCGGAAGCGACGCTGTACAACTGGAGGGCCAAGTACGGCGGCATGGACGTTTCGGAAGCGAAGCGTCTGAAGCAGCTTGAAGACGAGAACGCGAAGCTGAAGAAGCTTCTGGCGGAGCAGATGCTGGACGCGGCTGCGTTGCGCGAGTTGCTCGCAAAAAAATGGTAGGGCCCTCCGTCAAGCGCGACGCTGTCGCGCATCTGAGAACCGGTGTGCGCATAGAGCCAGGTGAAATCGAAACGGTGCTGGCGGAGACGCCCGGGGTGTTCGCGACGGTCGACCTGCACAAAGGCTCTAACGCAGAACGCCATCTCGTGGCCTATCTTCTCCCTGCCGATCCAAACAGGATGCGATCAGAGACGGTGTGGTCGGTCGCGGGAGTTGACCCGACCGGCGTTCCGGCCCGCTATCCGGAACATTCACCGCTCGACACCCCGTCTCATGTGCGCACTGAAGATGATGCGGTAGGTCTGGTAGCGCTCGGGTCCGAGCGGGCGCGGCGTCTGCTTCCCGGCGCTACGCGTCCTGACATCTATGCCGTCGTGCGATCGCTCCCGCTGACTTCCAATGGCAAAACTGATCGACCGGCCTTGCCGCCGCCCCCGATTCTAAACGGTTGCATCGAAGGGGAGCCCGCCTTGCACCGGATTTCCATCGAACGCCGGCTCTTCGAACTGTGGACCTCGGCGTCCGGACGGCAGGCGATGGGTCGGTCTACCTCCCTTCTGGACGGCGGATTGCGGTCGATCGCGATTGTTCGTCTGGTATCGAGAATGAGGGCAGAGTTCAGCATCAGCTTCGAAATGCGCGCCTGTCGATTTCCGGCGAGAAGTGAGCCGGGGTTTCCATTGAGAACTGACCCGGCTTGATGATGGTTTCGGGGTCAGGGGTTCGTCAAGTTCCGAGGTTTCTCCTTTGCGGGTTTGGCGGCTTTCGCCGAGCTGTTCTTGAAGCGGAAGCTGTCATTTCCGGTTTCGAGAATGTGACAGCGGTGGGTGAGGCGATCGAGCAGCGCGGTCGTCATCTTGGGGTCGCCGAACACGGTGGCCCACTCGCCGAAGCTGAGATTGGTCGTGATGATGACGCTGGCGCGCTCGTCGAGCTTGCTCAATAGGTGGAGGAGCAACGCGCCGCCGGAGGCGCTGAACGGCAGGTAGCCGAGTTCGTCGAGGATGACGAGGTCCGAGTAGGCGAGGCGCCCCGCGATCTGTCCAGGCTTCGCCTGAAGTTTTTCCTGTTCGAGGGCGTTGACGAGTTCGACGGTGGAGAAGAACCGGACGCGCTTGCGGTGATGTTCGATGGTCTGCACGCCGATTGCGGTGGCCAGGTGGGTCTTGCCTGTGCCAGGCGAGCCAGCGTCATACTGCCGGGTGTCCGGCGTTTGAAGTCCGGATCACGTATCGGTTTCATCCGCGCGCGGGTGATTTCGTCACGGTGGTCGGCGTCCGGCGGCATGCAAGCGCCGATCACCTCATTGTGCGGCAGCCCGATCGCACCTTGGCGCTGCTGCCCGCCTGGATGACCAAGACGAATGGGTCTTCGTGCGAACTCGTTCAACATCCGCGGCTACCGCTCGAGAAGCTCGCTGAGCTCCACGCCCTGGTCGGCACACTCCTAATCTTGTTGCGAGGGGATTCGCCCTCGACGCGAGGAGCCGGAGATGACGAACGAGCGACGCAACCAAAGAGATTTATTCGAACAAGCAACGATGCCTCCAGAGCTTCCGTCCCATCTCCGGACGGCGCTCACGCCATTGCTGCGGGTTCTACTGACGGAAGCGGCCGCTCGGGGAATACAGGCCGAGATGGACGATCGGATCGGCGAGGAGGACGGTGATGACCAAGATCACGCCTGAGCACTTGGCCCGCAGCGCGTTCGTCTATGTGCGCCAGTCGACGACCGACCAGGTTCTCAACAATCACGAGAGCCGCCGGCGTCAGTATGCGCTCGCCGATCGAGCCCGCGCTCTTGGTTGGGGCGCCGTCGAAGTGATCGACGATGATCTCGGTCGGTCCGGTTCCGGGATCGCGCGGCCGGGCTTCGAGAAGCTGCTGGCCGCGATCTGCGAGGGACGGGTGGGCGCTGTGGTCTCGATCGAGGCGTCGCGGCTCGCCCGTAACGGACGAGACTGGCACACTCTGCTGGAGTTCTGTGGCTTGGTCGATACGCTGATCATCGATGAGGACGGCATCTACGATTCCCGCCACCCGAACGATCGCCTTCTGCTTGGCATGAAGGGCACAATGAGCGAGATGGAACTCTCGCTCTTCCGTCAGCGCTCGCTCGAGGCCCTGAAGCAGAAGGCTCGCCGCGGCGAGCTTTTCCTCACCGTCGCGGTCGGGTTCCTCAAGGTGCGGCACGACCGGATCGAGAAGGACCCGGACCGGCGCGTCCAGGAAGCGATCGGACTCGTCTTCACCAAGTTCGCCGAGCTGCAGACGGTTCGGCAGGTTCATCTTTGGATGCGCCAGGAACGCGTGCCGCTGCCGGCAGTCGGATATGGCGCCGAGGGGCGAACCGTCACCTGGAAGCTGCCCGTCTACAACACGCTTCACCACATGCTGACGAACCCGATCTACGCCGGCGCCTATGCGTTCGGGCGCACCGGCAGCCGCATCACCATTGAATCCGGCCGCAAGCGGGTCGTGCGCGGCTTCCGCAAGGACCGCAGTGTCTGGGAAGCTTTGATCCTCGATCATCATGATGGATATATTGCGTGGCCCGAGTTTGAGAGGAATCAGCGCCTGATCAGCGACAACGCCAACGGTCAGAGTTTCATGAGCCGCGGCGCTGTGCGACGCGGAGAGGCCCTGCTTGCCGGTCTTCTTCGCTGCGGTCATTGCGGCCGAAAGCTCCACGTCGCCTACAGCGGCGAGAACGGGAGTTCGGGGCGCTACCATTGTCGCGGAGGCCATCTCAACCATGGCGGCGATCCATGCATATCGTTCGGCGGCATGCGGATCGATCGCGCGGTTGGCGCCGAGGTGATCGAGCGCCTTCAACCGCTCGGTGTCGAAGCAGCGATCAGCGCTGTGGAGGCGCGGCGAATTGAGAACACAGAGAAGCGGCGCCAGGTCGATCTTGCCCTTGAGCAAGCCCACTATGAGGCCGCCCTTGCGCGGCGTCAGTACGACGCCGTCGATCCCGACAACCGCCTCGTCGCAGCTGAACTCGAGCATCGATGGAATGAGCGCCTGGTCGCGGTGCATAGCCTTGAAGACGAACGCGACACGCTCGCAGCGGGTCCACAGTCTTCGCTCACCGTCACGGAACGGCAACGTTTGTTCGAACTCGGCGCCGATGTCGAGCGGGCCTGGGACAGCCCGGGTGCGACGCCCGCAATCCGCAAGCGGATTATCCGCACGTTGATCGAGGAGATTGTCGTTCGCGTCGAAGACGACGCGCTTACTCTTGTGATCCGATGGCAGGGCGGCGACCACACGCCCTTGCGCGTGCGCAAGAACCGCGTCGGCGAGCATCGGTGGGGTACGGATGCCGATGTGATCGAACTCGTGTCCGTGCTGGCGCGACAGATGCCGGATCAGGCAATTGCAGCCGTCCTCAACAGAGCCGGCAAGACGACCGGCAAGGGCAACGGTTGGACCCGTTCACGCGTGTGCTTCCTGCGCAACCACCGTCATATCGCACCTTACCGGGAAGGCGAGCGCACGGAGCGAGGAGAGGTGACACTCGGTGAGGCCGCCGCGATCCTCAATGTAAGCGAAGCGACTGTCCGGCGCCTGATCCAAGAGGAGGTCCTTCCTGGCCATCAGCTTTGCAAAGGCGCGCCCTGGGTGATCAGGGCAAGCGACCTCGAAGACGAGAAGGTCAGGCACGCCGCCGATATCCGTCGTCATCGACGTCCGCCGTCTGACGATCCGCGTCAAAATACACTGGCTTTGTAGCGTGATAGCGAGATGGGCATTATGAAGCGAGATCGGGGCCGCCGACCAGGACGACATTGTGAGCATCTTCGAGGAACTCGCAGCGGTGAAGTTGTCGTACGAGCGCCTCGTTGACCTCGCTGCTGACGAAGTCGAAGCCGGCGAGGTCGCGATAGTTTGGGAAGCGCGCCGCCTTGAGCTGATAGGCCGTTGATCTGACCTCTCTGTCGGCCGTCTCCGCCTTCAGAAGCTGCGACAGGATCGGCACGGCGGCCTCGAAGGCCGGGGAGCCTTGTTCGGTCAGGTCGCCGACGGCTTGCGCCATGCCGTGCATTTTGAGGGTGCGCAACATGATGATGATCGCGCCGGCGGCCGGATTATGACGCATGGCGCGCCTCCCTGGCCTTACGGAGGGCGTCGTAGCGCTCGACGTCGGGCTCGCGGCTCGGTGATCAGCGTCAAGGCCTGAGGAGCCTTTACGGCCGGTGCGCCCATTGGTTTGCCGTCGACCAGGCGGTGAAGCAGGTTCAGGATATGCGTCTTGGTCGGCGCGCCAGCCTCCAGCGCCAGTTCGACGGCGGCGAGCACGGCTTGTTCGTCGTGCTGGAGGACCAGGGCCAGGATCTCGACCATCTCGCGGTCGCCGCCTGGCGTCTTGAGCAGGCGCTGTTGCAGAGCGCGGAAGGCGGGCGGCAGTTCGACGAACGGCGCGCCATTGCGCAAGGCTCCGGGCTTGCGTTGAACGACCGCCAGATAGCGCCGCCAGTCGTAAACCGTCGTGGTGCTCTTCCGTTCGTGGGAACGGGCAAAAACGCGGGCGTGCTCGCAGACGATCTGCCCCTCGGCGGCGACGACGATACGCTCGGGATAGACCCGCACGCTGACCGGGCGATTGGCGAAGGAGGCCGGCACGCTGTAGCGATTGCGCTGCAGATGGATCAGGCGCGTCGGCGAGACGCGCTTGGCGTGTTCGACGAAGCCGTCGAACGGGCGGGGAAGCTGCATCAGGCGCTGGACTTCTTCGGCCCATACGTCGGCGATCGCGCCGGGATGCGAGCCGTGCGGCGTCTGCTCCCACAGCTCCTGGCATCGCGCCTCCAGCCAATCGTTCAGCGCCGCTAGGGAGGGGAAGCTGGGCGCGGGCTGCCAAAGCCGATGGCGGGCGTCTTGGACGTTCTTCTCGATTTGCCCCTTCTCCCAGCCGGACGCCGGGTTGCAGAACTCGCCTCGAACAGGAAGTGGCTGACCATGGCCGAGAACCGCGCGTTGACCTGGCGCTCCTTGCCGCGGCCGATCTTGTCGACCGCGGTTCGCATATTGTCGAAGATGCCGCGCCGCGGCGCGCCGTCCAGAACACGGAAGGCGTGGTTATGGGCGGCGAACAGCATCTCGTGGGTCTGCTGCGGATAGGCCCGGAGAATGAAGGCGCGGCCGTGGGAGAGCTTGACGTGAGCGACCCGCAATTTGGTGTGCTCGCCGCCGATGACCGCCCAGTCTTCCGACCAGTCGAACTGGAATGCTTCACCCGACGAGAACGCCAGCGGCACGAACACGCCGCGGCCGCAGGTGTTCTGTTCTCGCTGCCGGGCGGCCTTCCAGTCGCGAGCGAAGGCCGCCGCGCGATTGTATGAGCCGTCGTAGCCCAGCGCGCTCAAATCGGCGTGCAGTTGCAGAACCGTCCGCTTCTGCTTGCGCGACTTTCCCGCCTCCTGCCGCAGCATTTGCGACAGCTTGTCGGCATAGGCGTCCAGCTTGCTCGGGCGATCCGGGATGTTGAACTTCGGCTCGACACTGTCAGAGCGCAGGTATTTGCGCACCGTGCTCCTCGACAGACCTGTGCGCCGCGATATCTCCCGGATCGAGAAATGATCCCGATCGCGCCAGCGTCGGATCACGCTCAATAACTCCATGTCGATCACTCCGATGCCCCCCGCGTAGGCCAAGGGGATAGGTTCGAACATGGGTCAGTTCTCGGTGGAAAAACCCGTGGCGCCCGGGTCAGCTCTCAGTGGAAATCAACACACCCAAGACTGCCTCCCAAAAGCAGCCTTGAATTCTGATTTGCTCCTAAAAGGGAATCCCTAGAGCCCGGTGCAGCTTGGCCAGGTTGATCGCGTCCCGACGGTCGGTCTTGATCCGATCTCCCGGCTTGCGCGGGATCAACGACGGAGCCACGACGACGCAGCCATGTCCGGCGAGGGTCAACCGCCGTTGAATCCCATAGCCGCAAGGTCCGGCCTCATAACAGAACCGAAGCTCGCTCCCGGCGCGCGACAGCTTCGCCGCCAGAGCGTTCAAGGCCGTCGGCGTGTTCGCGATCTTGCCATACTCGCGCACGTCCTGGCGCCCGCCCGTCTCGGCAAGCGCGACCGCAATCGCGTCCTTATGAACGTCAAGGCCAACATATGTGATAGTTCTGTCCAAGGCCCGTCTCCTTTGCATGAGGCTCTGCGCCGGAACCCCGGCGCAACCCTCGACAAGCCTGCATACTATGACACGGGTCGCCCTATCTCAGGCGAACATGTAGTCTAGGCCGCGCGGGATTCGTAATCAATGCCGTAGCGGTCGGGCGTCGCGGCGATCGCCGCCATTCCGACCAGCACCGCATCCTCCCGCGTGACAAGCCGGGTCGGAATGCGCTTGGCGAGACCGACGACCTGCGCTCCCGACCCTTGCGCTTGCAGGAGGTAGGACGAAAAGTCCGACGTTGAGAGCGGCGCCCTCACCGAGCCGATGACCTTGCCGCCGCCGGTTTCGACGACGTTGGTCGCCGCCTGCTGCAGTTGCGTGCCGAACGCGTAGTCCGCCGTGACGAAGAACCAGGACTTGCCTGCCTGATCGAGGATCGTCTTGGCCGTGCCGTTGGCGAGCGCCGTCGTATCGTAGCCGTAATGGATCATGTAGGCGTTGCAGTCGAAGCGCCTGCCGCGCCGATCGCGAAAAAGGGAATCTTCCTTTCCTTCGCGACCGGCGCCATGGCAAGGCTGACGCCTGTGTTGGAGCCGCCAAGCAGCATCGTCAGGCCTCTTGTGTCAGCCAATTCGCGGAACTTGCTCGCGCCGATGTCGGGCTTGTTCTGGTGGTCAGCCGTCAGGAATTCGATCGGCTGACCAAGCACGCTGCCGCCGAAGTCGGCGATCGCCATTTTGATCCCTCGACTGCCCTCGGGCCGTTCACGTCGGCGTAGACTCCGGACAGATCGTCGATGTCGCCGATGACGACCTTGTCCGCCGCGAACGCCGCGAACGCCGCGAGCGGCGAAAGCGAGATGAGCAGCGCTGCTGAGACCGTCGCGAGCCATTTGGTCAATGTCACTCCTGTTCCCTCCGGCCAGCGATCCCGCGGCTATTTGTTCTCGACAGCGCAAGTGAAATTCCCGCGATGTTCGGGTCTCCGCCGCCGTTGTACCACGCCTTCTGCGGATGGT
Organism: uncultured Alphaproteobacteria bacterium; assembly: GCA_963813555.1. Classification (GTDB taxonomy): domain Bacteria; phylum Pseudomonadota; class Alphaproteobacteria; order Rhizobiales; family Beijerinckiaceae; genus Roseiarcus. The sequence goes on from CAWEZX010000009.1 coordinate 254,498, forward strand.
TCCTTAAGCGCCGCCCGAATCGCCTCGAGGTCGAGGGGCGGGGATGCCGTTGCGAGGCTCAAGCTGCGGCGTCCTTCGCGTGCGTTTTCTTCAAGGTCTGGATCGCCTCGAAGCCTTCGAACTCCGGATGGCCAAGGTGCAGCGGCTTGTTGTCGCCGGCGTTGCGATGCGCGGCGCGGAACTGCTCCGAATGCGTCCAGTTCTCGAACGCTTCCTTGCTCGTCCACGCCGTATGGGACGAATAGAGCGTGTGGTCGCCGCGATCCGGCCCACGCAGAAGGTGAAACTCAACGAAGCCAGGCAACTGGTCGAGATAGGTGTCCCGGCCGAGCCAACGGCGCTCGAACTCCCCCTCGTGGCCCTTGATGACTTTGAAACGGTTCATTGCGATGTACATCGTGTGCTCCTTTGCGGCGGCAGCGCCGAACGAAGTTTGCGCTGACTCGATCATTGTAGGCGTACGAGGCGAAGAGATCGACGAGTCCGTAACTCGCTGTAGGCAGCGGGCCGGCGCCGTCCGTCGCGATCGGCACATTCTTCGGGCTTGAGCCGACCGCGGTGAAGCGCGCGCCAACGGTCAGCGATCGATCGCTGAGGAATCGAAAGCCGAGGTGGCGCTCGCCCGATACGGCGGGACGGTCGTCAGCGACATGCCGGTTTCCAGGTTCTTGCCATTGATCGCAGAGCCTTCGAACGTCGCGAAGCCGGCGCCCCAATCATAGCCGCCCTCCAACTCGACGCCCGAAAGCCGAGCCTGCCCGACATTGATGTACTGAAACGGCTGGAACGGCACGCAGAGGCCAGGCGGCAGGCTCGGGCAGATTGGTGAAAACCCTTTCCCCGCACGCTGTCGCCCGCACGAAAGACATTGTCGTATTTCAGATTGACGCCCGCCTCCCAGTCGTGAGCGGTCTCGGCGATAAGGTTCGGGTTGGGCAGGAATGTGAACGACGGGAACGGATGCACGCCTTCGATCAGCGTCTCAGTGACCGATGGCGCGCGATAGCCTTGAGCATAAGTGCCGTAGAATTCGATTCCGCGAATCGGGCTATGCCGATCGTCAGCTTGGGCGAGAGATGCGTTCCGCCGGAGCTCACGCCGCCGCCCGAAAGATGATAACCGTCCTCGCGCAGCGCGCCGAGGACGCGCAGCCACGAGCTGTAGCTGATTTCGTCCTGGACATAAGCGCGTAGAGCGAACGGTTTCCTGAAGGCGTCAGCGCAGAGATAAAGCCGCTGGCGTCGTCGAAGGTGGACACCCATTCCAGTGTGCCGTCGCCCTCGACAGTGAGCGCGTGGCCAAGCGCGCCTTGTTGTGGAGGTCGAACCCGTGGCTGTTGATCTTGTCCTCAAGCGGGTCGCCGGGGACGACGCCCAGCGCGGAATAGACGCCTTCGGCGTCGGCGCCACGAATGTCTGACGGTTCTGTGTCGTTGTGTAATAGACGTGCGAACTGAAGTCGATGAGCGGGGTCGACGGCGCCCTATACGTGTAGCCCAGCGTGTAGGCTCCGGTCGTGACGTTGTCATTGAAACGCGCGCCTTCCGTGCTGGTGCCATTGTTGGCGAACTGATCGTTCTGCGTGAGCGCGCTCAGCGAAATCTGCCGTCCTTCGGACGGCCGCACATTAAGCTTGAACAGGCCCGCCAATCGCCGAGCTGCCGATGTCGGGAACCGTATTCCCGCCGCCATCCACGTAGGAGCTGCTATTTGCGGTAGAGAAACTGTCCATAGAGATCGACGTTGGGCCCGACCCTTGCGGCGCCAGAGGTCGAAGTGACGACGCCGGCGCCGTTCGTTCCAGCAATGATCCGCTCCATCGCGCCATAGTCCTCGTCGGGGTTGAGCCTCGGGCTCTACGGAATCGGCCGCGTCGGCGCCCATCAACGCGCGCGCATCATCGAGCAGTGCCTTGCGACCGCTGACGCGTTCTCTCTAGCCTCGCGCCCCTATGCCGCGCTCTCCGGCGGCGAGCAGCAGCGGGTGCAATTTGCCGCGAGCGATGGCCGAGATCGAGGGCTGCCCGGACCGTTCATGACCGTCAGGCGCGCCGTTGACGCTGACGGTGAGGTTCCTCTATGCGCCAGTCCAAGCCTAATGAATAGGGTCCAGCACGACCACCGGTATCTCACGTTCGGTCTTGAGCGCGTAATCGGCGTAGGGAGGCCAAAATTCGAGCGCCTTTTTCCAAAGTCGCGCGCGTTCGTCGCCCGTCGCTGTCCTGGCCCGCGCCTTCAGCTTCTTGGCGCCGACTTGCACATCCACATCCGGGCTGGCGAGGAGGTTGCGGTACCACCCAGGGTGTTCGGGCGCGCCGCCCTTCGAGGCGACGACAATGTAACGGTCGCCGTCCGTTCCGTAAAACAGAGGGAAAATGAACTTCTCCCCGGACTTGCGGCCGGTGGTGGTCAAGAGCAGCGACGGCGCCGTGATGTCTCCTCGCCCCGGCACGTTTCTCTTGTACATGTGCCCCTCGGTTCCGCCGCTGGCGAGATAGCGGTTGGCGTGTTCGACCATCCATTCCGGCAGGTTCGGAGCGAGTTTCGTTTCAGTCATCATGCTCTCCTTTAATGCTGGGGGAACTATAGCGCGGCGCGCCGGGGCGGCCAATGCCGCGGATCGTACCGCAAGCGGCGCGAAGCCCAAGCCCCTTGTCGAGACGTTCGCGAAACCTGAGTTCGTCTCGTTGTCATGTCAAGTTGCGACGATTAGGATGACGATCACCGCGGAGCTGCGTTCCGGCGGAACGCGACGCGAGAAGCGCAAGCGATGAGGAGGTTGTCATGGCGGCGATACCCGCGGAATATCTGGATCTGCTGCAGCAGAAAAAAGCGTTTGCGAATCTGGCCACGATCATGCCGGATGGGACGCCGCAAGTTACGCCCGTATGGTTCGACTACACGGACGGAAAAATCCGGATAAACTCAGTGAAAGGTCGTGTGAAGACACGCAACATGCGGGAAGGGGCGCCCGTGGCGCTTTCGATCCTCGATCCCGACAACCCTTATCGTTACATCCAGATCCGCGGTCTGGTCGAGCACGCCACCGAAGAGGGCGCATCGGCGCATATCAATTCCCTCGCCAAGAAATACCTCGGGAAGGACAAGTATCCGTACGCCAAACCCGGCGACGTGAGGGTTACTTTTGAAATTGAGCCCACCGCGGTGCAGGTCATGAGCTGACCCGCGATCCTGTCTTACGAGAGGTCGGCGACCGCATCGCGGTATCGCTCAAGCGCGGTCAGATGGGCCTGCAATGAGCGCGAGGCGGCACGCCGCTGGTGATTCCGCTCAAAGGCGCTATGGAGCGTCACATGTGTGACGCCCGCGCTCTTCCAGAACTTGAATTCCTCGCGCCAGCTCGCCTCGCCGCCGGCGGCGGCCGTCCGTCCCCGCCCTACGCGAGGCGGTCGCCCTAGGCTATCCGTCTGCGCTATTGTATCCGCCTCGGGCCGCGAGGCCTCATGACGTCGGAGCGGATCATGCTCAAGTTAGGTTATAAGGCGTCGGCGGAGCAATTCGGGCCGACGGAATTGCTCCAATTTTCTCGCCTCGCGGAGCAGTCGGGTTTTGACTCGGTCTTCATCAGCGACCATTTCCAGCCGTGGAAACATCACGGCGGCCACGCTCCCTTTTCGCTCGCATGGCTCGGCGTCCTCGGGGCGCTTACGTCGCGCATCACCATGGGCACGAGTGTGATGACGCCCACCTTTCGCTATCACCCGGCCGTGGTGGCGCAGGCCTTCGCCACGCTCGGGGTCATGTTTCCCGGTCGGGTCGTGCTCGGCGTCGGCACCGGCGAATCGCTAAACGAAGTTCCGTCGACCGGCATGACCTGGCCCGATTTCAAGGAACGGTTCGCGCGTCTGCGCGAGGCCGTCGCCCTGATGCGTCAGCTCTGGACCGAGGACCGGGTGACGTTCGAAGGTCAATATTACCACACCAAGGACGCTACGATCTATGATCGGCCAGCGACGCCCGTTCCGGTCTATATCGCCGCGGCCGGCGCGCTGATCGCGAAATACGCCGGCCGCATGGGCGACGGCTTGATCTGCACCAGCGGCAAGGCGCGGGAGCTTTATACCGAGACGATATTGCCGAAGGTGCTGGAAGGGCGCACCGAAGCTGGCTCGCGAGCGCCCGACTATACCCGGATGATGGAGGTCAAGGTCTCGTTCGACACAGATAGGAAGCGCGCGACGGAAGACACCCGCCATTGGGCGGTTCTGGCCTTGACGCCGGAGGAGAAGACCTCCGTCCACAGTCCGGAAGAGATGGAGCGCCTCGCCGACGGACTCTCGGCCGAGCGCGCCGCGAGCCGCTGGATCGTCTCGACTGATCCGGACGAACATGTCGAACGCATCGGCACTTACATCGACCTCGGCTTCGACCATCTGGTCTTCCATGCGCCGGGACCCGATCAGGAGCGGTTCGTCCGGCTCTATGCGGAGCATGTTCTGCCTCGACTCCGTGGCCGCGTCGGCGCGCCGGTCGAAACGCCCAAGAGCGCATGATTTCTCTTGAGGTCATTGCCTTGAGTGGCCTGCCCTTGATCAAGGCTGGCGACGACCTGGTCGAACTGATCGCCTTAAGCCTCAAGCTGAACGGGGTCGAGCCGCGGGCCCAAGACGTGCTTGTCGTTGCCCAGAAGATTGTCTCGAAGGCTGAGGGTCGAATGGTCGACCTTGCGACGATCAAGCCCTCCGCTAAGGCCCTCGCGCTGGCGGGGGAAGTCGACAAGGACCCGCGGCTTGTGGAGGTGATTCTATCGGAGTCGGTCCGCGTCGTGCGGGCGCGCCGCGACGTGCTGATCGTTGAACATAAGCTCGGCTTCATCATGGCGAACGCCGGGGTGGACCAGTCGAACGTCGCGCCCGAGGACGGCTCTACCCATGTGCTTCTGTTGCCGGAGAATCCGGATCGGAGCGCGGAGACGCTGCGCCGCGGGGTCAAGGCGGCGACCGGGGTCGATGTCTCGGTCGTCATTAATGACAGTTTCGGGCGTCCCTGGCGCCAGGGAACCGCCGGCGTCGCGATCGGCGCCTCCGGACTGCCCGCGCTGATCGATCTGCGCGGACAGCCCGACCTGTTTGGTCGAAAGCTCGAGGTCAGCGTCATCGGTTTCGGAGATGAGGTCGCGGCCGCCGCCTCGCTCTTGATGGGCCAGGCGGATGAGGCGCTGCCAGCGGTCCTGATCCGGGGCTTAAGCTGGTCCGGCCCGGAATCGACTGCGGCCAACCTCGTTCGTCCCCAAAATGAGGATCTGTTTCGATGAGTTCGGGATCTTGTGGTCGCCCTATCGGGAGGCATCGGTGGGGCCAAGCTCGCGCTTGGCCTCAGCCGGATCATGGAGCCGGACCACCTGCTCATCGTCGCCAATGTCGGGGATGATTTCGAGCATCTCGGCCTGCATATCTCGCCCGACGCGGACACGTTGATGTACACGCTCGCTGGTCTCGACAACGCAAAGCTCGGTTGGGGTCGGCGAGACGAAACGTGGGCGTTCATGGAAACGATCTCCGCGCTTGGCGGCGAGGACTGGTTCCGCCTTGGCGATCGCGACCTTGCGGTTCATGTCGAGCGCACCCGCAGGCTGCGGCAGGGCGAGAGTCTCTCCGCCATTACGGCGGACTTCTGTCGCCGCCTCGGCGTCGGTCCCCGCGTGCTGCCGGCGACAGACGATCGGCTGCGGACGCGATTGCGGACGGATGAGGGTTGGCTCGATTTCCAGGACTATTTCGTGCGCCTTCAGTGCCGCCCCGTCGTGCGCGAGCTTGCCTTCGACGGCGCGGGACATGCGCGTCCTCATCCGGACCTTTTGGCGGCGTTAGGCGACGAACGGCTGCGCGCGGTGATCATCTGCCCGTCCAACCCTTTCATCAGCGTCGAGCCTATTCTGGCCGTGCCGGGGATGCGCGCGGCTCTTTCCGCCTGCGCGGCGCCAGTCGCCGCGGTTTCCCCCATCATTGCAGGGCGCGCGGTCAAAGGTCCGACAGCCAAAATGATGGTGGAGCTGGGAATGATTCCAAGCGCCGCGGCGGTCGCGGAACGCTACGGCGACCTGCTCGATGGCTACGTGATGGATAGCGCGGACGCGGAGGAGGCGAGTCACGTGGCGCCGCGGGTGACGCTCGCCCCCACGCTGATGACGACTCTCGCCGAGCGGGAGGAACTCGCTCGGGTTGTCCTTGCGGCGGCGGACGCGCTTGCCTCTTCGAAATGCCGCAGGAACTTCGTCGCGTGAGCGGCATTTGGGCCGTCGTGCCGGTCAAGGAACTGATGGGCGCCAAGCAGCGGCTGTCATCATGCCTGAGCCCTGAGGAGCGTCGCGCGCTCGCGACGACCATGCTCGAGGATGTGCTCGAAGCGGTGAGCGCGGTTCGGGATCTTGCCGGCGTGCTTGTCGTCACGATCGATCCTGTCGCGACATCGCTTGCCAGTCGTTACGGCGCGCGCATTGTCACGGAGGCCGCGGGGGAAGGCCATACCGGCGCAGTTACGGCCGCTCAGCGCCTGCTTGCCCGTGAGGGCGAGGCGGGCATGATGACGATGCCCGGCGACATTCCGGGACTGTCGTCGGCCGAGATCGCTGCGACTCTGGCGGCGCACCGGCCAGCGCCCGCCTTCACCATTGTGCCCGCGCATGACGACCTCGGATCGAACACGATCGTCTGTTCGCCGCCTGACGCCGTTCCGCTCCGTTTTGGCGAAGACAGTTTTTACCCCCATCTCGATGCGGCGCGATCCCGCGGGATCGAACCGCTCATCGTCCGTCAACCGGGAATCGGGATGGATATCGACCACCCCGTCGATCTTATCACCTTCCTGACAATGTCGGCGCCTGTATCCACCCGGACGCTTGCCTTCCTCAAGCAATCGGGCATCGCTGGCCGCCTGTTGACGGCGGAGCAGGATTCCCTCTGAGGGGATCTCTCCGCTCGTTTGGGTTTTCTTGCTCAGCCCGAGTTTGGCCCCAAAAGGGCTTCATGAACAGGGTTGGATTCTCTTGGATTTGCTTGGATTCTCTCGTCCGAATCGAGACTTTTCAATGAGTTGCGCCGGTTAAAGTGGGGTATTGTAACTCCTAAGGCGGGGTGAGTCTCATTTGCAACAGGTTTGATAGAAATGCCGGAAGGCGTGCAATTTTTCGGGACACGGGGTCGGGAAAGATGAGTCAAGGGATGAATGATTCTCCGCCCCGAGATTCAGGACCTGATCGACGCACTGCGGCGCGAGATTGAGATTTTGCGGGCCGACAACGCGGCATTGCGCCAGGAGGTCGCGGACCTTCGGCGTCGTTTGGACAAGAACAGCTCGAACAGCAGCAAGCCGCCGTCGAGCGACGGATTGAAAAAGCCGCCGCGCGTTCCCGGCAGCACGCGCGGCAAGTCGGGCAAGACGAGCGGCGGGCAAGCGGGCCATGCCGGCGGCACGCTCAAGCAGGTCGTAAAACCCGATGTCATCGAGTGGCACGAGGCGCAGGCGTGTCGTCATTGCCTCGCTGGGCTGACGACGGCGATGATCACCGGCGTTGAGAAGAGACAGGTGTTCGATCTGCCTGAGCCGCGACTGGAGGTCACCGAGCATCAGGCGACGATTTACTGCTGCGCCCGCTGCCGCGGCCAGACCACGGCTGGTTTCCCCGAGGGGTTGATCTCGCCGGCCCAGTATGGGGAGCGCGTCAGAGCGGCGGCGGTTTATCTCAATGTGCAACAGCTCATTCCCGAGGACCGGGCCGCGCAGGCGATGGCCGACCTGTTCGGCGTGGCGAGGCTTTGTCCGGACAGCGTCGTCGCCTGGGGCAAGAGAAAGGCCGCCGAATTCGAGGCTGTCGCGGCGCAGATCGCCGCGCTGGTGGCGCAGGCTCCCGTGCGCCATCTCGACGAAACCGATTTTCGCGTCGCCGGCAAGGGCCAATGGCTGCATACCGCCTCGACCGCGGCCCTGACCTCGTATCGGGTGACGGTCGGTTGCACAAGTTCAAACGCGATGTCCTGCGGTTCCTCTATGACTTCGCCGTCCCCTTCACCAATAACGAGGCCGAGCGAGACCTGCGGATGATGAAGGTCAAGATGAAAATCTCCGCCGGCTTCCGAACGATGGCGGGCGCGCGAACCTTCGCCCGCATCCGCGCCGTCATCTCCACCGCCCGAAAGCAAGGTTGGAACATCCTCCAAACCATCGCCGCAAAACCCGCGACCCTCACTCAAGCCCTCTCCGCATAACTCACAGCTTGGGAGTTACGGGGTATTGGGGTATTTATTTTTTCGCCGCCTCCTCCGACGCACAAGCTGGAAGGAGGCGGCCAAAAGCCTTTCGCAACGCTGGGGCGCAAAATCGTCGCATGCGCGCAGCGTAACCGGACCTCTGATTTTCGGCAAGGAATTGTCGCCAAACATGATCCCCCGACCCTTACCGAAGAAGGCTAGGCGAAGGCACGGCTCCGGCTGGTCAACCCAACGGAGCGTGCTTCAGCCGGTATTCGGCCGCGACGAGTTTTCGCGGTGGCGTCAAGATGACAGGAGCCAAAACCGCGGCGTTCAACGACGCAGCCCGCCTCTCCGCAGGAACCGGGGCGTAGAGCGTGGTCCGCTGTTGCGGGGTCCGCCCAAGCGAGCGGATAAGGTCCTCCATGGATTCGGGCGGAAACTCCTGTCCATGCTCAGTGCCAGCGGCGCGGGAGATGCTCTCGTTCATCAAAGTGCCGCCGAGATCATTGGCGCCGGCGTTGAGGCAGGCGACCGCGCCCTCAGGCCCCATCTTGACCCAGGAGGTCTGGATGTTCGTGATGTGGGGATGCAGCGCGAGGCGCGCCACCGCGTGCATCAGGACCGCTTCCCGGAAGGTCGGCCCGCGACGAGCCGCTCCCTTGAGATACATTGGCGCTTCCATGTGCACGAAGGGCAAAGGCACGAATTCGGTGAAGCCGCCCGTCTCCCTCTGCAAATCCCGCAGGGCCATCAGATGGCGCGCCCAGGACAGGGGATGCTCGATATGCCCGTACATGATCGTGGATGTCGTGCGCAGGCCGAGACTGTGCGCGGTCCTCGCGACGTCGAGCCATTGCGCCGTGTTCACCTTGTCCGCGCAGATGACGGCGCGCACCTCGTCGTCCAGGATCTCGGCCGCGGTGCCCGGCAATGTGCTTAAGCCCGCATCGTTGAGCTTGGCGAGAAACGAGCGGATCGGGAGCCCAAGCGTTGCCGCGCCTTGCGTGACCTCCAAGGGCGAGAAGGCGTGGATGTGCATGTCCGGAATCGCCGCCTTGATGGCGTGGCAAATGGTGAGATAGGTCTCGCCGGTATAATCCGGATGAATGCCGCCCTGGAGACAGACTTCTGTCGCGCCTCGCTCCCAGGCCTCGGTCGCGCGGCGCACGATTTCCTTAAGCGCGAGGTCATAGGGCGCGCCGCGAAGCGCCTCGTGCTTTTTGCCCTTGGAGAAGGCGCAGAACGTGCATCGGTAGGAGCATATGTTGGTATAGTTGATGTTGCGGTTGACGACGTAGCGGATGACGTCGCCGCTGACCGCTTGGCGAAGCTCGTCGGCTGCGACGACAACGCGGCGGTAATCGGCGTCGCGCGCCGCAAACAGCCGCACGATCTCCGGCGCATCCAGGCGGGCGCCGGATTGAGCGCGCTTGATGATCCGCTCAAGCGCCGGATCGACGTAGCGCCTGTGGATCGCGGGCATTCGCGGAGCGACCTTCGTGCCAGGCGCCCAACTGTCGTCACGCGCGAAGCCCTCGGCGTCGCTGAGACGGCGCGCTTGCGTCGCGATCTCGGGTGCGGTCCAGGCCGCAAGATCGCGCATGTAAGAGGGGTAGATCGGCAGGCGATGCACGAGCAGCTTGCCGGCGGCAGCGGTGCGCTCGGCGAGCTCGGTGATCGCCGGCCACGGCGCCTCCGGATTCACGTGATCCGGCGTGACGGGAGAGATTCCGCCCCAATCATTGATCCCCGCCGCAATCAGGCGCGGATAGACGCCCGGCGACAGGTTGGGGGGCGCCTGGATGTTCATCTCAGCACCCAGGATGAGGCGCGCAGCGGCAAGGCTCCAAAGCAGGTCGTCAAGATCGGGCTCCGCAGCCCCGGCGAGCTTTGTGCCAGGCTTGGCGCGGAAGTTCTGGACGATGACCTCCTGAATGTGGCCGAAACGGCGGTGCTGATCGCGGATGGCGAAGAGCGCCTCGATGCGCTCGGCGCGCGTCTCGCCGATGCCAATGAGAATGCCGGTCGTGAACGGCACGCGCAGCTCGCCCGCAAGCCGCAGCGTTTCAAGACGCGCCTCGGGCTGCTTGTCGGGCGAACCGTAGTGAACTCCGCCCGGTTCGCAGAGGCGGGCGCTGAGCAATTCCAGCATGATTCCTTGGCTGGCGGTGACTGCACGCAAACTCGCGATCTCGGACCGGCTCACCAGGCCGGGATTTGCGTGCGGCAGGAGCCCGGTTTCGCGCAACACGAGCGCGCACATCGCCTGAAGATAGTCGATCGTGGTTTCATGCCCGAGCGCGTCGAGCGCCTCCCGCGCCGCGCGGTAGCGCAGCTCCGGCTTATCACCGAGCGTGAACAGCGCCTCCGTGCAGCCGGCGGCTGCTCCAGCGCGCGCGATCGAGACCACCTCCTCTGCAGAAAGGTAGGCGGATCGTCCCCCCCGTGGCCGCTCGGCGAAGGTGCAGTAATGGCAGACGTCCCGGCAAAGATGGGTGAGGGGAATAAACACCTTGCGCGAATAGGAGATGTGGCGGCCGTGCCCCTCGTCGCGCAGCCGGCCTGCGGCGTCGATCAGCTCAGCGACCGGCGCTTCCTTGAGCCGGATAGAAAGCGCCTCGTCGCTCGAATCGCTCATTCAATTACCTTTGAAGCTGTTTGGCGCGCGTCCGCGCTATGTTTGGAAGCGGACGACGGATGATGTGGTATCTCTACCGCAGATGCAATCGAGCGGCGAGCGGACGATAAGACGCTCACAAAAAGGACGCATCCCGCGGCGAAGTCTTCACGCTGATTTGATGGTCGCGACGTCTCCATCGCTATCGGCGCCGCATGTGCGACGCGGCCCATTCGGGGAGTTCGAGTGATGAGGCCATTGGGAAGACTAGGCGTCTGGTATCCGGTCGACCGTTTGGACGCAGTTGGGATCAGGCGCCTGCTGCAGACGATTGAAGACCTCGGCTACTCGACGTTCTGGTACCCGGAAGCCCTTGGATATGAATCCCTCTCCATCGCCAGCTTCATGCTGGCGAACACGACCCGGCTCATCATCGGCAGCTCGATCGCGAATATCTACGCTCGCGATCCCTTCACTGCGAGACGCGGCCTGCGCACCTTGTCGAGCCTTTATGACGATCGCTTTATCCTCGGCCTTGGCGTAAGTCACGCGCCCATGGTCGAGAAGTTGCGAGGTCACGTTTACGACAAGCCCGTGCCGACCATGCGCCGCTACCTCGATAGCCTCTATGAAAACGCATCGAACGCAACGGGGTGGCCCGTGGTGATCGCGGCGCTCGGGCCCTTGATGCTGAAACTGGCTGCCGAGCGTACGGCGGGCGCCGTCCCCTATAACGTGACCCCCGAACACACACGCGAAGCGAGAGCCGCCCTGGGGCCACACAAGCTGCTCGCGGTCGAACAGAAGGTTTGCCTCGAGACGGACCCGGTTGCCGCGCGCGGCCTCGCCCGTCGAGAACTCGCGCGCTACATGACCCTGACCAACTACCGCAACAACTGGCTACGTATCGGCTTCAGCGAGGCCGACCTCGCCAATGGCGGTTCCGACAAATTCATCGATGCGATGGTGCTCTGGGGCGACGCGGCGACGATCGCCCGCGGCCTCAAGGCGCACCTGGACGCAGGCGCCAATCAAGTGTGCATTCAGCCGCTCCATGCCGAGGGCGACATTGAGGCGCGCGATCGAACCCTGAAGGCGCTCGCCGATGGTCCGTGACATTCTCGAGATGTTATCAATGTGACCGCCGGCCGACACTGCGAAGCACCGCCGGCCTTCTCAGCTAGCGGCCTTAAGGGCTCCAACGGCCGCGCCAATCCAGTCGAGTCGCCGAGCAGGAATGAGGCCGTAGTTATAGAAATTCAGACCATTCGCGCCGGCCTCGACGCAAGCGTCGAGGCGAGCCGTCAATCCATCCGCTCCTCCGACCTCGCCATTGAACAGGCGGAAGCCCGCGCCGAGGAACTTTTCCGGTCCGAGCGCCGCTCGGCCGTCTTTGATCACCGCTGCGCCCTGCTCGGGCCCGAGCCCATAAACGCAGAGAATAGCGCCATCGCAGATCTTGCCAATCTCCATAAGATCGCACCCGCCGAGCCATCCTTCCGCGAGATTGATCAGGACGATCCGGCTTGAAGGGTGCGAGCGCTCTTTGATCTCGGCGATGAGGCTGGTCACCGGTTCGCTGCGCCAAAGGAGATATTCGTGAACTGCGGGAAATGGCCGGAAAGTTTCGATGCGACCAGTTGGAAAATCAGGGAAGCGCGGCTTTGGTGTTTCCCTCTCGCACGCCTCGACGATCCATTGGGCGACGATACGGCGCGCGGCTTCGGCGTCGACGCCGGCCTTTATTGCACGGGCGATACAGCAGCGGCAGAAACAAAGGGATAACGCGAAATCGTCTTCAGCGGTGAGGCCGACTCCGTCCTTTTCATGATGGAACTCGTGAGCGAACCCCATGAAGGAGGGGCTCTCGAGTTCGACAAGATCCGGCTTGTAAGAGTGGGTCAGATCTTCAACGAGAGCGCACACATAGGCGCGGGCGTTCGGGTTCGCTGGGCAAAGATTATAATAGTCAGGGTCACCGAACGCGTTTCGCGTGACCGCTCCGGGATGGAGCGTGCCGAGTCGCGTGTTGTGAAGACAGACGGTCCAGCATGAGACCTTCAGGCCGCCTGCGTCGCGTCGACGCACGAGTTCTGCAAGAACGTCTCCGCTCTCTAGAATCACCTCGGCCACCTTCGGGCGAATGGCAAGCCCCTCCCAGCGCGCAGGCGTCGGGTGGAAATAGATCGCGCCGTCCTCGGGAAAGTAGGCCTTTCGCTTCGGGCTTCGTGGCTGAAGGAACCGTCCGGCGTGATAGGAGCTCGCGAGACTGACGCAGTTCAGGCCTGCGCGATCGCGCAATTCGCCGAGCGCCGCGTCAAACCCGAGATCGAGAAGATCCCAGGCATATGTCCACATCGACCGATGCATTCCAGCCATCTCCAAAGCGCGTTCGCTAACGCGGGTTGTTTCTCGCAGGCTGGCCGCCACCGAAGGGGAGCGCGCCAGTTGATGTCAAGCGCTTAGGTCAGAGCGCGTCGATGCAATAGTCGCCGCACGGGCGATCCCTTGATCGGCGAACCGCTGACGCTTTCCGCGATCGCCGCTGCGGTGCTTGGCGGGGTCGGGTTTCTGGGCGGCCAGGACGCCATGCGTGGGGCGCTCGCGGGCAGCCTGCTCATGAGCATCTTGATCAACGTCATGTTCTTCATGGGCCTGCCTTTGGTAGCGCAATATGTTGTCCAGGGAGTGATCATCGTCGCGACGGTCGCGCTGCCCTTGATCCGCGCCTCTCTGCGGAGAGCGTCTTGAACGCGGTCCTGCGCTTGCAGCGCTTTGCGGCCACGTACAGCGGCTCGCTCGTCGCCTACGCGGTTGTCGCGATCCTGTGGATCGCGGCCTCGCTGTTGATCGCGGGCTTCGGCGCCTACGCCCACTTGCGCTATATCGTCGAGCTTGCCGCGGTGATCGGCCTCGTCGGAATCGGCCAGACGATCGCCGTGATCGGCGGTGGGATCGATCTCTCGGTCAGCGCAATCATCACGGGTCACCGCCATCATTCTGCCGTTGGTGACTTTCGACGCCGACGCCACCGGGCTCAGAGCGATTGCGCTCGCGCTCGCGGTCGCGGCCTCCATCGGCGCCGTGAATGGACTCGGCATCGGCTATCTGGGCCTCCCGCCGCTGATCATGACGTTAGCGATGACGACCATCCTCCAAGGGCTCCTCATCCTCATTGCCGGCGGGATCGCCATATCGGTCAGTAACGCCTCGCTCGATTGGCTGGGTTCGACGCATGTGCTGACCATTTCGGTCAGCATTATCCTTTGGCCGATCGTGGCGGCCGTTTGCCTGTTCTGGCTGCATGGAACGCGCAGCGGTTCGCTCATCTTCGCCATCGGCGCCAATCCAGTGGTCAGCCGCCTGTCGGGCGTGCCGATTCGCCGACTGACGCTGGCCACTTACGTCATCTCGGGTTTTGCGCCGGCCTTGCTGGCCTTTTGCTTCTGTCGATGAACGGACAGGGCTATGTCGGTATCGGCGATCCGTACCTGTTGTCGTCGATTGCGGCGGTGGTGCTCGGCGGCACCTCGATCCTCGGCGGCCAAGGCTCTTATCTTGGCACGATCGCCGGAGCAGTGCTCCTGGTGACGATGACGGCGTTGATCACGGTCGTGAACGCCTCGGAGGGCTGGCGCAGCGTCATTCTCGGCTGCCTGATATTGGCTATGCTGCCATTGTCTGGCCGCGACCAATCCCGCTGAGTATGTGCGTGGGCGCTCCCGCGGTTCCGAAGGAGTAAGAAAGTTGCTTGTCCAGGACTTGGATACGCCATGCGCTGTGGTCGATCTCGACGTCATGGAGAACAATCTCCGGCGTTGTCAGTCGTATCTCGACCGTCACGGATTGAGCCTGCGTCCGCATATCAAGACCCACAAGATTTCCTGAATTCGCGCATCTGCAGATCAAGCTTGGCGCGAAAGGCGTCAATTGTCAGAAGCTTGGCGAAGCCGAGGTCATGATCGACGCGGGCATCGGCGATATCCTGCTGACCTACAACCTCATCGGTCAGACCAAGCTCGATCGCCTCGTGGCGTTGGCCCGTCGGTCCGACGTCAAAGTCGTAGCGGACTCGAAGGACGTGATCGAAGGCCTGTCGTTGGCCATGTCGCGCGCTGGGCTTGAGCTGCCGGTGCTCGTCGAATGCGATACCGGCGCCCAGCGTTGCGGCGTCACATCGCCGGCCGAGGCCGTCACGCTGGCGCAGGCTATCGACCGCGCGCCGGGGCTCAAATTCAAAGGGCTTATGACCTGCCCGCCAAAGAACTCGGTGGCCAAGACCAACGCTTGGCTGACCGAGGCCGTCGATCTCTGCAGGCGCTCCGGGCTTGCCATCGAGATCGTCAGCAACGGCGGAACGCCCGACCTCTACAGCGCCCATAAAGTGACGGTCGCGACGGAGCACCGGCCTGGAACCTACATTTACAGCGACCGCAATCATGTCGAGACGCATGGTCTGGGCTCCTTGGCTGACTGCGCGCTCAGGGTCCAGGCGCGCGTCGTCTCGCATGCAGCGCAAGACCGATGCGTGATCGACGCTGGGTCGAAGAGCCTGTCGTCCGATCTGATCGGGCTCAACGGTTACGATCGCATCCTCGAGCATCCCGAATGGGAGATCTACGGCTTGAGCGAAGAGCATGGGCATGTTCGCGCGCCGCTTGGCTCGGGAGAGCCCAAAATCGGCGAG
This sequence comes from uncultured Alphaproteobacteria bacterium, assembly GCA_963813555.1. Lineage (GTDB taxonomy): Bacteria > Pseudomonadota > Alphaproteobacteria > Rhizobiales > Beijerinckiaceae > Roseiarcus. The sequence goes on from CAWEZX010000009.1 coordinate 270,010, forward strand.
CTCGTCACTGTCATCCCCAACCACGCCTGCGTGGTGACGAACCTGCACGATCGGATCTACGCGGCCCGACAGGGACGAGTTGAAACCTTCTACGAAGTCGCGGCGAGAGGGAAAGTGCAGTGAGCCTTGCGAAGCTCGCGCCTGCGCCCGATGTCGCTCGCCTCAATGGCCTGCTTGAGCGACTCGTCGCCATCGACACCCAGAATCCGCCAGGACGGGAGGCTGAGGCCGCCGCCCTGCTTGCACCCGAGCTCGAGGCCATCGGCTTCGCCACCGAGGTTCGCTCCGTTGCGGACGGCCGCGCCAATGTCGTCGGGCGAATCGACAACGGCGCCGGCCCCTGTTTCGCCTTCAACTCGCATATGGACACGGTTCCGGTCGGCGGCGACTGGACCAGCGATCCGTTTCGTCTGACGGAGCGCGACGGCAAGCTCTTCGGGCGAGGCGCTTGTGACGCGAAGGGACCGATTGTGGCGATGGCCGAGGCGGGTCGTCTCCTCGCGCTGCGACCTATGGCGCGGCACGCTGGTCATGATGTTCGTCGCCGATGAAGAGATCGACGGCGGCGGTTCGCGGGCTCTCGCGAAAGAACGGCCAAGGCCCGACTTGATCGTGGTCGGCGAACCCACCAACAATGCCGTTTTCGCAGCTCACAAAGGTTGTCTGCGCCCTCTTATCCGCGCCAAAGGCAAGGCCGCGCATTCCGGCCGCCCGGAGCTTGGCGTGAATGCGATCCTCGCTGCGAGCCAGCTCACATCGGTCTTCGATGCTCGTGATCGCGAACTGAGGGCCCTGAACCATCCTCTGGTCGGGCACGCCAGCCTGACGGTGACACGAATCGCGGGAGGCATCGCCGACAATGTCGTACCTGAGAATTGCGAGCTCGTGCTCGACCGGCGGCTGTTGCCTGGCGAAACGCTCGACGCCGCACTGGACGACTTGCAAGCGCTCCTGACGCGCGCGACGCGTGACCACGGCGTGGACGCGGAGATCGCAGTCGACGATCCGCTCGTGCGCAACGCGGTCGCCATCTCCCGCGCGCACGGAGTGACCTTTCCGCAGCCGGGCGGGCTGACCGGCGGGTGCGACCTCGTTCATTTTCATGACGTTGGCGCCGTGGGCATCGTGCTCGGCCCTGGCTCGCTCGACGTCGCTCACCAGCCCGACGAATATGTCCCGAAGGACGATCTCCTCCACGCCGCCCTCATCTATCGCGACGTCGCCGTTGCGATGATGCGGCCGTGATTTGCGCCGCGCGCCTCAAGGCCGGATCAGAAAAATGGCCTCGATCTCAACCATAATGCCGTTGGGGAGCGAGCCCATGCCGACGGCCGAGCGAGCGTGGCGACCGGCCTCGCCCAGCGTTTCGACCAGCAGGTCGGAGCAGCCGTTGATGACTTTGGGGTGATCGGCAAAGTCGGCCTCGGCGTTGACCATGCCGAGCAGCTTGACCACCGCCTCGATACGCGACAGTTCGCTCACCGCAGACTTCGCGACCGCCAACAATTGCAGGCCGGTCAGGCGAGCCGCTCGATAACCATCTTCGATCGTGGCGTCCTTGCCAAGCCGCCCGATCTCAAACGCTCCATCGGGCCGCTTCGGTCCTTGGCCGGAGAGAAACAGGAGGTTGCCCGCCCAGCGATAGGGAACGTAATTGGCGACCGGCGTAGGGACGGCCGGCAATGTCAGGCCCAGAGCGGCAAGCTTTTGCTCCGGCGTTGAGTTGCTCATGAGCGCATCATTCCACTGTTTCCCGACTGGCGGGTCATCCATTCCATAATTGGCCGTTCAGTACAACGCTGCGGGCCTCCAACCGCCAATCGCCGGTCATTCGCTCGCCAACCACGTCGACATAGTCGAACTTGCCATTCTTGAGTTCGAGGATCGACGCTTCGCCGACGCTGCCAGGCCGTAGGCTGCCGAGATCGCTGCGGCGCAAGGCCTTAGCCGGCGCCGATGTCGAAGCGCGTATGACGTCGTCAAGCTTCATGCCGAGGCAGAGAAACTTCGACATCGTCGTGAGCAGATCGAAAGCAGGGCCGTCGATGCACAAGGCGTGAACGTCGCTCGAAATGCAGTCCGGCGCAAATCCATTGGCCGCCATCGACCGGGCGGTCTTGAACGCGAAGGATCCCATGCCGTGGCCAATATCAAAGAGAATCCCACGTTTGCGCGCTTCGATCACTGCATCGCGCACTTTGCCATCAGCCGTCGCTGGGTTGTTGGGGAAGGGACGGAAGCAATGGGTCAGAATGTCTCCGGGCCGGAGCCGCGCCAGAACGTCCTCGAGCGTCGGCGGAGGATGATCGATATGAACCATCATCGGCAGACTCAGCTCTTCCGCTGTCTGCCGGGCAATATCGAGCGGGATAACGCCAGAGTATTGGGAAGCTTGCAGGCCCACCCTAACCTTAACGCCAACGATCGTCTCGCGATTGGCGTTCGCGACCTCGACCGCTTCGGCCGGCGCCATCAGTCTCAAATCGCCGCTTTCGCCGACCATAACGCGACGGGCAAAACCATAAATGCCAGCGAAAGATACGTTGAGGAAGGCAAGGACCCGTACGGGAGACGATGGGCGGATTATGTGCTCCAGGAAACCGGGATAGTTGCCTGGCCCCGCGCTGCCCGCGTCGACCACCGTCGTGCATCCGCCGCGAGCGAGGCGGAGAGGATCAACCCCAAGTGACGTGCCGCCCCAATAGACATGCGTATGCAAGTCGATGAGGCCCGGTGTGACGATAAGGCCGCTGACGTCCTCGATTTCACGGCCGGAAAGTCCTGCGCCGATTCCGCCGACACGGCCATCTTGGAAGCCGACGTCCGTGACGGAGTCGATACCCTGTGACGGATCGAGAACCCGCCCCCCTCGAAGAACCAGATCATGCTGCATCAAGATCACCTCTCGGGACTCGGATCCGCTCGCCTGTCATAAAACCGGAGCGCTTGCCCGCAATGACGAGTCGCCCCCGGTCAACCCGCAAAATCATCAGCAGGGGATACGATTATCGCCGCGTCGTCGTACGAGGCAAGGAACGCGTGTGCTCGGGTAGCGCCCGATACGGGAAATGCTGTTCCCGCGCTATCCCTGACGCGCAATTGCAATGATCACTGTTTCGCACCACAATGCCGGCGGCTCCAGACTTCGGCTTGGGCCATAAAGGGATTGCGGCGTCGCAGCCGCAACAAAAACTCATGTGGGAGGATATGATGAAACGCCTTAGCGGAATCGCCGCGCTTTCCCTGCTCGCGGCTGTAGGGGCGACGGCGCCCGCCTCTGACGCCAGCGCCGCAGGGCAGTTCGTCATCGGGGTCTCCAACACTCATATCGGAAACAGTTGGCGCGAGGAGTTCGTTTGCTCGATCAAAGCCGAGGCCCTTGCCTCAGGCTTGGTTTCGAAGGTCATTCTCGCCAATCGCGAAGCGGGGCCCTCTGAGCAGATCGCGGACCTGCGGTCGCTGATTTCGGCCGGCGTCAACGCGATCATCATAAACCCGTCGGACGAAAAGGCGCTCAACGGCGTCATCAAGGCGGCGGCCGACAAGGGTATCGTCGTCGTCGCGGCGGACCAACCCGTCAGCGCTCCGGAAGCCTATATCGTGACCGGCGACCAGGTTACTTACGCCAAGGTTGGCGCCAAATGGTTGTTCGATCAGTTGAAGGGCAAGGGCGACGTCTACCAAATGCGCGGCATCGATGGGGCGCCAGGCGATGCGGTTAGGCAGACCGGCTTCGACGCCGTACTCAAGGATTACCCTGGGATCAAGGTCGTTGCGACGACTTTCATGGACTGGTCCAACGAAAAAGCAGCGCAGCAGATGTCGGCGATGCTAGCCTCAGGCAAGCATTTTGATGGCGTCTGGACATCTGGAATCGACTACACGGTGATCGAGGCGATCAAAGCCGCGCACAAGCCCTTCGTGCCGTTTGTGGGCGCTGATAACAATGGTTTCATCAAGCAATTGATCGACTACAAGAAGGATGGATTGGTCGGCGTCGCGGTCGGTAATTCACCCGCGATCGGCGCCGCTGGATTGGTTGTCGCCCTTGATGTTCTGCAGAAAAAACACCGCGAGAGAGTGACCACCGTGCCGACGGCTTGGTATGACAACACGACCGACGAAAATGTAGCGATTCTGAAGAAGCTCTACGACCCGAACGTGGCGCCGACGGACCCTGTCTATGGTCCAGAGAAGGACTACGGCCACTTCACGGCTGCGCAGGAAAAGGCCTGTAAGGGTCCGGGAGAATAGCAGCCATCGGCGTCGGCGTTCGTGTTTATGCGGACGCCGACGCTGTCGGTTGATCGCAGTGCAGTCGTCTAGTCACACTTATTGATAGCAAGGGCGGGCCGTCACGAACATGCCGCCAGCAGACGTGCGGGCGCCCGCGCCAATGAATGATTCGACGCCTCTGCTCGAGATCTGCGATCTCGCCAAGCGATTTGGTGCCGTCGTGGCGCTCAGGTCGGCCACTCTGAGTGTTTCCCGCGGCGAGATCCATGCGCTGATGGGAGCCAACGGCGCGGGCAAGAGCACGCTGGTGAAGATTCTCACCGGCGTTTTGTCGTCGGATGCTGGAACCATCACGATCGATGGTACAGCACGTACGTTTCACTCGCCGGCCGAAGCGCGTCGCGCAGGCATCGTCTCGGTCTATCAAGATCCGGCTCTCGTTCCAGACCTGACCGTCAGCCAAAATATGCGATTGGCCGATGTCCCCCTTGCAAACGTGCGGAGCTACCTCGACGACCTCGAAATAGCCGACCTCAATCTCGACGAGCGCGCGCGTAACATCCCATATCCAGTTTTACGCCTCATCGACTTGGCGCGCGCGCTGGCGTCCAATCCGATCCTGCTTATCCTCGACGAGGTCACCGCCGCTCTACCGGCGAACCTGTCGGAACGTGTCTTCGCGGTCATGCGGAGCTGGCGCGAACGCGGCAATTCAGTGATTTTCATTTCTCATCGTATCGCGGAGGTAGCAGCGCTTTGCGATCGCGCCACGGTTTTACGTGACGGCGTTTCCGTCGGCGTCACGGACACCGCGGAAGGCAGCAAAGAGCGCATCGTCTCGCTTATGCTCGGCGCAGACACGATGAAAGCCGGTCCCTCCGACTCTGTGCCACGGCAAAGCGATCGCGGGGTCGATAAGGGGCCGCCAGCTCTCGTGGTCCGCGGTCTTTGCTACCGGAACACGCTCAAGAATGTGTCTTTCAGTCTGCGGCCAGGAGAGATTCTCGGTGTCGCAGCGCTCGAGGGTCAAGGGCAACAGGAACTGTTTGACTGTATCGCTGGAGTGAACCGCCACGACGGCGGAGAAATCGCGGTTTACGGCCGGAAGTTGAAGCTTAATCACCCGGGTGACGCGATCGCGGCAGGTCTCGTGCTGGTTCCGGCGAACCGGCTTCAGGCGCTTCTGCCGCAGCGCTCGATCCGCGAGAATGTCGCCTTGCCGCTTGTCCGCAACGCGTCGAATTGGGGCCTGATTCGAGCCCAAAGCGAGCGTCAGCGCGTTGCCGCCGCCGTTAAGCGGTTGCAAATCGACACTCGCGCGGAGTCCGAATTGCGCCGACTGAGCGGCGGTAACCAGCAGAAGGTGGTAATCGCGCGATGGATTGCCACTGGGTTTCAAATCCTGCTTTGCTTCGATCCGACACGCGGCATCGACATCGGCACCAAGCATCAGATTTATCGGTTGTTGCGCGAGATGGCCGAGGCCGGATCGTCCGTGCTGTTGTTCACGTCCGAGCTTCCGGAAATAGGCCTGGTGTGCGATCGGGCGATTGTTTTGTTCGGAGGCGAAATCGCCGCTGAAATGCCGGCGAGCAAGGCAGATGAGGGAACTTTGCTGCGCGCTGCGCACGGCATGGGCGTCGCCCAGGAGACAGGCGGCGCGCAGCGCGCGGGTGTCCAACGCAGAGGAACGGTCGGGAGCGCAGAGTCCGCCGGCAATTTATCGTGGAACATCCCAGCGCCAAGCCAAAATTCTAATCTTATCGACAAGATCTGGGGCGCCGTTATTCGCTACCCGGCGCTATTCGGCATGCCAGTGCTCTTTTTCGTCTTCTTGGCGGGCACAGTGGCGATCCACCCCTCATTCAATTCGTTCGATGCCCAATCTGTCGCAATGGCGGCGTTGCCATTGGCCTGCGCCGCCGCGGCGCAGGCTGTGGTCGTGATCTCGGGCGGAATCGACCTGTCGGTCGGATCCGTCATGGCGGTGGCAAACGTTCTCGCAGCGAGGACGATGAACAATGCCAGCTTCGGCGAGGCGCTGTTGCTCGCTGTGGCGATCCTGGCGGCCGGCGCAGTGATCGGCGCGGTTAACGGCCTCCTGGTTATCGTCTCTCGTGTCCCCGACGTCATAGTGACGCTGACCACCGGCTTTATTTGGGGCGGCGTTGCGCTGCTCATACTCGAGAAGCCTGGTGGCGGCGCCCCGCCCGAATTTGCCAATCTTGGCACCGGCACGCTCATCACCGAGTGGCTATCCAACTCTCTGGTTCTGCTGGTCGTATCCTTGACCGCTATTTGGATTCCAGTTCGCATGTCGAGAACCGGCCTGCGCATCTACGCCACCGGCAGTGACCGGATCGCCGCGTTCCGGAGCGGCGTCAATGTCGAGCTCGCCCGGCTCCTTGCCTATGTCCTCGGCGGCTTGTTCAGCGCGATCGGTGGGTTGGGCTTGACGATGACGACGGGCATAGGCTCTCCGCACGCAGGCGTGCTCTACACGCTGAGCGGACTGGCCGCTGTTGTGATCGGAGGAGTCAGCCTGACTGGTGGGCGCGGTGGCGTCATGGGTCCCGTCATTGCCGCGTTCGTGCTTACGCTCATTCCCGCCGACCTTATCTTTCTGAACATCGATCCAAATTTCGGCCAGGTGATCCAGGGAACCCTGATCGTTCTGGTCGTGATGGCCGGCGGGCTGGCGACCTCGTTGAGGAGCCGCAGATGAACGGTCCCTCGGATGCTTCGGCGCGATTAGCGCCCTTCGAGGCTCGCAGCCTTCTCTTATGGTTTCAGCGCAATTCCATTGTTGCTCTCGTCCTGTTGCTCCTGCTCTTCATCGCCATCGTCGAAGTCATGAAACCGGGCACAGTCAATCCGGTGTGGCTGTCGAACACGCTCCTGTTTGCAGCTCCGCTCGGCATTCTTGCCGCGGGTCAGACCATGGTGATGTTGACTGGCGGTATCGATTTATCGGTCGTCAGCGTCGCGATGGGCTCGGCGTTCCTGATGACGACAACGGCCCTGAAGTTCGGCGATGCTTCGGCGGTCGCGATTGGCCTTGGGCTTGGTTTGGTGGTGGGGGCGATCAATGGCGTTGGCGTCGCTTTGCTGGGCGTTCAGCCGTTGGTCATGACTCTCGGCACTGGCTTGATGACCCAGGGCGTCATAATCGTTTATAGCCAGAGGATATTGGCCTCGCGCTCAATTGTGCCGGACTTCATCCACGCCATTGGGTCCGATAGCCTGGGTAGCCTCATTCCGCTCGACTTATTTCTGTGGGTGCCGATTGCAGCGCTGGTCGTGATCACCCTGCAGCGGACTGGCTTCGGCCGTTTGTTATACGCGATCGGGGATAATCGCGAGGGCTGCCGGCTAGCCGGCGTGCGCGTGTGGCGGCTCCTCCTTATCGACTACATTATTTGCGCGCTCCTCGCGTCAATCGCGGGATTCGTCCTCGTCGGCCATACCAATTCCGCCGATCTCAGCTTGGCTTCAACCTACCTCTTGCCTTCCGTCGCGGCCGTTATCATTGGCGGCACATCGATTTTTGGCGGCAGCGGCGGTTATTCCGGCAGTATCATTGGCGCCCTTATCCTAACAGTGCTCGACGGACTGCTGACCCTTCTCGATTCGCCGGAGCCGATCAAACAGATCCTCTATGGCTCGATCATCTTTGCTTTGGCGGCGGCGTATTCGCGCCTGACCGCCTAGTTCTCCTGCACAGTGATTATGACTCTTTGAGCGAGGGATCGGGATAGGCGCGCGCCATTTTGGTTCTGGCCTTGTCGGTGGAGAACATCCAGTTGATTCGAGCGCCGCTTTGGTTTCGCTGGGACTGCCATGCGTCGATCCCGGCAACGAGCCGGTCGCAGCTTTCGATGCGGCGATCGAGACATTGGCCTTTGAGCACGCCGATCTCGATCTCAACCATGTTGAGCCAGCTGGCGTGCTTGGGCGTGTAGTGGAACTCAAGCCGCCTGAGCACGCGGCGCGCCTCGGCTGGCGGGAAGGCGGCGTAGAGAGCGGCGGCGGTGTGGGTGGAGAGGTTGTCGAGGACGACTCGGATGCGCTCGGCCTCTGGGAAGTCGACATCGACGAGCTCGCGCATGCAAAGGGCGAAGTCGTCAGCGGGGCGATGATTGGTGACCTTGACCCTGCGCCAAGAGCGATGGGCATCGAGGAAGACGAAGAGATTGACGGCGCCGTTGCGGCGATACTCGTAGTCGAAGCGCTCGAGCCGTCCCGGTGCGGCCGGAATCGGCTGGCGCGCTTCGCCGATGAGCTGGGTGGGGCTTTCGTCGAAGCAGACCACCGGCCGCTTCGGGTCAGGCTGCTCGGCATAGAGGTCGAGCACATCCTCCATGCGGGCGACGTACTCGGCGTCGACCTTGGGGATGCACCACATGTCCTTCTGCCAAGGCTTGAGATGGTTCTCGGCCAAGCGTCGGCGGATCGTCTCGCGCGAGAGACTGTCATGGTCGGTCAGCTTGACCATCGCGCCAGCCAGCAGCTCCAGCGTCCAGCGGGCGCGACCTTCGGGCGGGCTCGAACATGTGGTGGCGATGAGGAGGGCTTCTTCGTTGCTGGTCAGCTTACGATCGGCGCCTGCCCGCGGCTCCTCGTTCAGGGCGGCTTCGAGATTGCCTTCAACGAAGCGGCGCTTGGTCCTGTAAACGGTCGAGCCGCCGACAGCCACAGCAGCGGCTATATCGTCGTCACTGAGCCCGCTGTCGGCGGCGAGCAGAATTTGGGCTCGTTTGAGCTTGCGGGCGTAATGCTTGCCGCTGCCCACCAGCGCGGTGAGTTCACATCGCTCGGCTTCGCTCAGTTCGACATGGTAGCGTATGTTCATCCGGGTCTCCTCGCGAATCGCGAGGCCCAGACGAATCAGGCTCTGAATCAATTGTTTGACACGTGCCCCCGGCTCCCCCGTTCACCGATAAGCAAGGTCAGTACCTGGCCTTCATCTACGCCTACAGCCGTATCTTCCGCCAACCGCCCGCGGAAGCCGACATGCAGCGGCACTTCCAAGTCTCGCCGCCCAGCGTGCACCAGATGGTGCTCACCCTCGAACGCGCCGGCCTCATCAGGCGGACCCCGGGCGTCGCCCGCAGCATCGAGCTCCTGGTCGGGCCCAAGGACCTCCCAGTGCTCCGTTGAACTTGAAACCGTCAAAACCTCTGTGCAATGGAACTAGCAGGCTGTTGAAAAACTCATTTCCGCCGCAGTTCGATTCTGTTTCGGACTCCCTTGGATTCCGTTGTGTTCCCGGTTTCGACCGTGCGCGGCGGACTTTTTCAACAGCCTGCTAGAGAGCGTGCTTCGGGTTTGAGGCCGCCGAAAGCGAACGGCCGGGACGACAATTGACGGCTGAAAATCAGTAATTGGTTTAAGCTTGCCCGATGAACAATCCTGCCTTCCACATGGCCTCGACCGCGAGCTCCCGTTCCGGCGCTTCTAACGCAGCCCCACGTAACCGAGGCTCGCAGCCCACTTGGCTATCGCAGAGAGGCTGTTGAAAGGCGGGCGGTCGCTCGCAAGCTGCGCGATGAGCAGCGCCGGTCCTTTGATCGTGCGCACTGAATCCTCCTACATCGCGGTTGGCCTGGTCACATTGCGAGGTCAAGATTGTGATGAGGCGCCCTGCCGAAGATTTTCAAGCTAAAATTGGACCCATTGACGCATTACGCCGCTCTGCGATTTCGCGGAGTTCACAGATGGCCTCTTTCCGCTCCCGCCGTTGAGGGCGTCGAGGTTTACGGCCAGGAGATCGCTCTGATGAGATCGGAGTTGAACAGCGAGACGCAACCTTCTGTCGCACAGAAGGTCATCGTATGGCATAGGACTCTACGCGACCAGCTCCGCGTAGCGCACCGGGTCCGTCGCGCCCTCGGTATTGATGACGAAGACGCGCGATTGTGGGCCAAGCCGCAGCGCCTTGCGGGCTTCATGGTCGGACAGCGCTCTAATCAGGCCGGCCAAACCGACGCCTCCGCTCTCGCCCGCGACAATCGCGGGATCGGCCCCGAGAGGGCGCGCCAGTCGCTTCATCGCAGCGATAGCGTCCTCCTCTTCAACGGTCATGAAGCCGTCGGCTACGCGCGACAGCACGCGCCAAGCGATGAGCGAGGGCTGGTAGCATTCGAGCATCGCCATGACGGTGGGCTCGCCTTGTTCAATTTTGACCGGACGCCCGGCGCGTGCGCTCTCGTAGACGCAGGCGGCTCTTGCCGGCTCGACCACGACAAAGAGTGGCCTTTGATCCGCCAGCGCCACGGCGAGATGCCCGCCGACCGCGGCTGCGACTCCGCCGACCCCGGCCTGCACAAAGACATGCGTCGGCGGCTCGGGGAGCTGACGCAGCGCCTCCCGCACCATGGCCGTATAGCCCTGCATTACAAGCGCAGGAATGCACTCGTAGCCTGGCCATGATGTGTCAGAAACGATTGTCCCGCCATTCTCGGCTGCGACCCGCGCCGCATCCTCGACGGAATCATCGTAAGAACCCTCAACACGGAGGATCTCGGCGCCGAAATGCGCGATCGCGGCGACGCGCTCATGGCTGACGCCGGAATGAACGAAGACGACCGATCTCGCGCCGACAAGCTTAGCGCCCTGCGCGACCGAACGCCCGTGATTACCGTCGGTCGCGCAGGCGAAGGTCATTCCGGCGGCAATAGCGCGCACATCGGGCGCGTGGAGCGCGGCGACATCGATGGCGCGGCCCAACCGTTCCGAAGCCGCGTCGAGCACGAGTCTGATGACAGCGTAGGAGCCGCCCAGCGCCTTGAAGCTTCCGAGGCCGAGTCTGAGCCCCTCGTCCTTGATGTAGATCGCTCCAACTCCAAGCTCGCGCGCTAGGGCCGGAAGCGGGTGCAGCGGGGTGACGACATGGTTCTCGCGATGGCGCAGGAACCGCTCAACATCCTCGGCCGCTGCCACGCTCAGTGTCTCGGCGTCCCTCGGGTCGAGCAGCGTACGATAGTCGCTCTGCCCGTTGGCGAGAAACATGGCCGCCTCTCCTTCCATTGCGCGAACGTCGTCTTGAGCGGAGACTGCGCGCTGGATCGGCGCAGTTGCTTATTGTATGGTCATCCTAATATCAGTATGATAGTTCTATTACTAGGACAGGTCTGAAGGACATCGCAGATGACGCCGCTTCATCGGCTCTGAGGAGGAACGGGTGTCTGCGCCGCTGGTAAGAGACTATCGGTCGCTCAGGCAGGGCCTTTCCCGACGTGATCGCAGCCTGCGCGAGAAGATCATGTCGTTGCACGACGCGGCGACCCTTGTGCAAGACGGAATGTCTGTCGGCGTCGGCGGCTCGACCATGTCGCGTACGCCGATGGCGATGATCTGGGAGCTGATGCGCCAGCGGCGCAAGCGCCTCACTTGCTCGCGCAGCATCGTTTCGACCGACGGCGACCTCTTGTTTGGCTCCGATATGGCCGACGAAGTCGTCACCAGTTGGTTCGCGCAGGGCATTCTGTGGGGACTCTCCAAGGTCATGCGCCACCACGTCGAAAGAGGCGGCAAGCGCTTCCAGGAATGGAGCCACATGGCGATGGGCATGCGCTTTCGCGCCGGCGGCATGGGCGTGCCGTTCCTGCCGATTCGCTCGATGCTGGGCTCCGATGTCCTCAAGCAACGCCCGGAAGCCAAGGAGTTCGATTGCCCTTTCACCGGCGAGAAATTGTTGCTCGTCCCCGCGCTCAACCCAGACGTTGCGCTCATTCACGTACAGCGCTGCGACCCCTTCGGCAACGCCCAGATCGACGGCCTGCAGTTCATGGACATCGATCTCGCCATGGCGGCCGATCGGGTGATCCTGACGACCGAGCGCATCATTTCCAACGATCAGATCAGGCGCGCACCGGATCAGACTAAAATTCCCTTCTTCTGCGTGGACGCGGTGGTCGAGGTCCCCTTCGGCGCGGCCCCGCATGAATGCTTCGGCGTCTACGAGCCGATGATGCGTCACATGGAGGCCTATGTGGCGAAGGTGAACGCCGAACCTGTCGAGGGGATGCGCGACTATCTCGAGCAGCACGTCTACGGGCCGAAGACGTGGACAGACTTTCTGTCGCTGATCGGCCTGGACAACCTGCTCGAGGCGGCCAACAAGGGGCGCAGCATCTACAATGACTGAAAGCCAGCGCTATACGGCTGCGGAAACGCTGGCTATCCTGAGCGCGCGGCAGCTCGAGGACGGACAGGTTGTGTTCGCGGGCGTTGGCGTTCCGCTGCTGGCCGCGACGCTTGCGCAGAGACTGCACTGTCCCGGCCTTACCATCCTTTTTGAGGGCGGCGTCATCGGCGCCTTCGTGGAGTCGGGGAAGCTTCCGCCCTCGACCAACGACCAGCGGTGCACCAAGCGCGCCAACATGGTGCTCGGCAGCGCCGATGTTTTGCTGCTTCTGCAACGCGGTTATGTCGATGTGGGGTTCATGGGAGGGGCGCAAATCGACCACTACGGAAACCTGAACTCCTCTTTTATCGGAAACCCCGCCACGCCGAAGACGCGATTGCCGGGCACCGGAGGTGGAAATGACATCGCGAGCCTCACCAACATGATTGTCGCGATGAAGCACGAGAGGAGACGATTTGTGGAGAAGGTCGACTTCATCACGAGCCCCGGCTTCATCCACGGGCGGAAGACGCGCGCCGAGAGCGGCCTGCCGGCAGGAGGCATGTTCCGCGTGATCACCGAGCTTGCCGTGTTCGGTTTTGACGACGAAACGCGACGAATGAAGGTCCTCGCTCTCAATCCCGGGGTCGACCGGGCGCAGGTTCAAGACAATACCGGCTTCGAGCTCCTCTTCGACGAGGCCCTTTCGATGACCGAGCCTCCAACCGGCCGCGAGCTTGAAACGTTGAGGGAGCTCGATCCCGACCGTCTGTTCACAGCCTAAAGACTTCGCCGGAGGAAGCTGATGAAGACTCTCGCCAAGACGTTTGGCGTCGCCGCGCGCAATTTCACCGCCTATCCGGAAATGCCCAACGCGAAAGAGCTTGTCGAATACGGCGTCCGCGTCGAGGAACTCGGCTACAACTCGGTCTGGGTTTGGGACCACGTTCTGCTGGGCGTCGAGCCAAATTTCCCCATCATCAACTCGCTTACGGCATTGACCGGGATCGCCGCGCGCACGAGCCGCTTGAAGATCGGCACTGGCGTCCTCGTCTTGCCTCTGCGCAATCCATTGACACTCGCCAAACAGCTCTCCAGCATCGACCTTCTCTCCGAAGGGCGCCTCATCATGGGCATGGCCTCCGGCTGGTACAAGCGCGAGTTCGACGCGGTCGGCACTGCGTTCGACAAACGCGGCAAACTCATGGACGAGAATCTCGAGATCATGAAGCGGCTGTGGACGGAGCCAAAGGTCGACGGGAAATATATGAGCCACAACATTTCCGCCGCCGTGATGTACCCTAAGCCTTATCAAAAGCCGCGAATGCCGATCTTGATCGGCGGTTATGTGGACAAGGTGCTGCAGCGCGCAGCGACGGCTGGCGACGGTTGGCTCACCTATTTCTACCGCCCGGCCGACTTCAAGAAATCGTGGAACAAGATTTGTGGTTTCGCCGCGGAGGCTGGAAAGGACCCGGACTCGCTGCTCAACGCCGCGCAACTGCCGATAATGGTCGGGCCGTCCAAGGAGGCCGTGCGCGAAGACATGATGGACTGGCTGAACAAGGAGTGGGACTTTCCCGCGCATAGCGACTGCTCGCGCGAGAGCGCCATCATGGGCTCGGTCGACGATTGCGTGGCGCAGCTGCGCGAGCATTTCGCCGTTGGCGTGCAGAAGATTATCTTTGTTCCCTACAAATACCGCACGGACCAGATCGAGACGATTGCACGCGAGATCATCCCGCGCTTGAAATCGCTCTAATCGACATGGGCGAGCAGTAAGGAAAGGCGGCTCGATGACCGATCCGAACCATCAGAAAATCACCGACAAGGTCGACGCCGGCCGCGAGCAAGCGATTGGCTTCCTGCAAAAGATGGTCGCCATTCCGAGCGTCACGGGAGACGAGGCTGCGATCCAGAAGTTCGTCTCGAACACGATGAAGGAGATCGGCCTTGAGGTCGATGTCTGGGACACTGATTGGGAAGCCCTCAAGAAGCATCCAGGCTATCGGCCGGTTCAGCGCGGGTACGAAGGGCGCCCCAATATCGTCGGCGTGTTGAAAGGTATGGGCGGCGGCCGGTCGCTCCTGCTCAACGGCCACACCGACGTCATTCCGGTCGGCGAGGGCTGGAGCGACGATCCGTGGTCGGGGCGGATCAAGTACGGGCGCATTTATGGGCGCGGGTCTTGCGACATGAAGAGCGGCGTCGCAAGTCACATCCTCGCCGTTCGATACCTCAAGGAACTCGGCCTCACTCCTAAAGGCGACGTCATGATCAACGTAGTCATCGACGAGGAAGTGAGTGGGCACGGCACGCTCGACACCGTGATTCGGGGCTACAAAGCGGACGCCGGCATTTCTGGCGAGACCAGCGACCTCGCCGTGCAGCCGGCCTGCATCGGCCGTATCTGGTTCGAGATTGAGGTTCACGGCAAACCGGCCGGCATCCAGAAGCGCTACGAGGGCGTAAGCGGCATTGATCTCGGCAACAAGGTCGCCAAGGCGGTCGCGGATCTCGAGGCCAAGCGCGTCGCGACTGTGACCCATCCGCTCTATCCGAGCCCGATCAATTCGCTGCCGTGCATCGTCGGGAGTTTTCAAGCAGGCGGCTATCCGAGCGCCTTCCCGGCCAACTGCCTGCTCAAAGGGAGCATTGGCACCGTCCCTGGCGAAGACCACGAAGGCGTCAAACAGAGCCTGGTCGATCAGGTGGCGCGCGCCGCCGCATCGGATCCTTGGATGAAGGACCATCCGCCGAAGGTTCGGTTTGTCGGCTATGACGCTGAGGCCTCGGAGATCTCACGCGATCATCCGATCGTCGCGACAGTATCGCGCGCCTATACCGAGATTACCGGTAAAGCTCCAGTGATCACCGGCCGGCAGGGAGCCGCGGATACGCGCTTCCTCAACCGTTACGGCAATACGCCGACGGTCATTTTCGGACCCGGCTCGACGGCTGTCATGCACGCCGACGACGAATATGTCTCGATTGACGACTACCTCACGTCGATCAAGGTGATGGCGCTGGCGATCTACGACTGGTGCAACGCCGAGCCGATCCGCAAGAACGCGTGAGGTGATCGCCGCCTTTCGAGTTGAACGGGACACGCAATGGGGGCGCTGTAAGCTTGGCCAGGAGTCGCCGCTGAAGAAGGTGGTCACATGAGCGGTCAGGGCGTAGGCGCCTCAGTCAAGCGTAAGGAGGACGACCGCTTCCTGCGCGGGCGCGGCCAGTATGTCGGCGATATCCGCCTCGCGGGCATGAAAGACGTGGCTTTCGTCCGCTCGCCGCTCGCACACGCAAAGCTACACGCCCTCCACATTCCCGACGAGAATCGCGGTAAGGCGTTTACTGCCGCCGACCTACTCGGCGTGAAGCCGATCATCGCCGCGTCTGGCCTCGCTGGATTCAAGGCGTCCGAGCAACCAGTGCTCGCCAGCCAGAAGGTGCGCCAGGTCGGCGAACTCATTGCGACGTGCGTCGGCCGGACGCGGGCGGAGGCTGAGGATGTCGCCGCAAGCGTCGAGGTCGATCTCGAAGAGCTGCCGGCCGTGCACGACATGCTGGCGGCGCGCTTGCCGAACGCGCCGCTCCTGCATGAGCATTGGGGCGATAACACATTCCTTGAGACGTTCGTCGACATCAATATCGAAGCTGCGTTCGACGCGCCAATCAAGGTCACGCGCGAGATTTCCACCGCCCGCCAATGCATGGCCCCGATCGAGGGCCGCGGCACGGTCGCCTATTGGGACAGCCGCATGGACCAGCTCGTTCTGTACACGGGCAGCCAGATGCCCCACATCGTGCGCACAGGCCTCGCGGAATGCCTCGGGCTTATGCAAACGCAGGTCCGCATCGTCTCGCCGGATGTCGGAGGCGGCTTCGGCTACAAAGGCATCCTTTTGCCGGAGGACGTCTGCCTCGGATGGCTGGCGATGCGGTGTGGACATCCGGTGCGTTGGCTTGAGGACCGGCGCGAGCACCTCATCGCCAGCGCCAATTGCCGGGAGCATCATTACCGCATCACCGCCTACGCAGATCGCGACGGAACGCTGCGCGGCGTCGATTGTGAGGCGACCGTGGATTCGGGCGCCTATTCTTCCTATCCCTTCTCGGCCTGCCTTGAGGCAGCGCAGGTCGCGAGCATTCTGCCCGGCCCTTATGATTTCCCATCCTATCGCTGCGCACCTGGTCGGTCGCGACCAACAAATGCCCGATCCTTCCTTATCGGGGCGTCGCGCGGACAGGAGTTTGCTACGCGCTCGAGCTCATGCTCGATCTCATCGCGCGCGAGGCGGGGCTCGAGCCGTTCGAGGTGCGGATGAAGAACCTCGTCCGGCCCGAGCAGATGCCGTTCGACAACATCACGAAAAAGCATTTCGACAGCGGCGACTATCCCGAAGCGCTGCGCCGGGCGCTGGCGGCGGCCGACCTCAAGGGCGTTCGCGAGCGCCAAAAGCGCGGCGAGCCGGATGGACGCCTCATCGGTATCGGCCTGGCAGTCTATTGCGAGCAGGGCGCGCATGGCACGTCGGTTTACGCCGGTTGGGGCATTCCCATGGTGCCGGGACATGAACAAGCCACAGCGCGCATGACTCCCGACGGAGGGCTTGAGCTGAGGGTCGGCGTTCACTCGCATGGGCAAGGCATGGAGACCACCCTAGCCCAGGTGGCGCATGAAATTCTCGGGATCGAGATCGCCAAAATCAAGCTCGTCCACGGCGATACGGAATACACGCCCTATTCGACCGGAAGCTGGGGCTCGCGCAGCGCGGTGATGGCTGGCGGCGCCGTCGCAACCGCGGCGCGAGAAGTGGCGCGTCTCGCGAAAGCAATCGGAGCGCATCTGTTGCAGACCGACGCTGAAATCCGTCGTGTTGCGCGACGGCGCAGTTCACGGGCAATCCGGCAGCGTTTCTCTCGCGGAAATCGCCCACACCTGGTATCGGCGTCCTCAGGATCTTCCAGTTTCGGTCGATCCCCGCGGCCTCGAAAGCGACGATCGGCTATAAGCCGGGCCGCGACACGGGCACGTTCAGCTATGCCGGCCATATTGCGACTGTCGCCGTCGACCCCGAGACCGGGGACATCGAGATTCTCGATTACGTCATCGTCGAGGATGGCGGCAAGCTCATCAATCCTATGGTGGTGGACGGTCAGATCTATGGCGGTTTTGCTCAGGGCGTCGGCACGGCGCTCTACGAGGAGATGAACTTTGACTCCTCGGGCCAACCGCTTGCGTCGACCTTCGCTGACTATCTTCTTCCGGGTCCGACAGAAGTTCCCGCACCGCGGCTGGACCATATGGAGACGCTTGCGCCCTACACTGAATTTGGCGTGAAGGGGCTCGGCGAAGGCGGCGCGATCGCTCCGCCCGCGGCGCTCGGCAATGCAGTCAACGACGCCTTGCTCCCCCTCGGAGCCGAACTCCTTCATTCACCGATGACGCCGCGTCGCGTGCTTGAGGCGATTGCGGGCGCCAAGCGTGAGAAAACGCCGGTCGAGTTCGAGGAAATGGGGGGGTAAAGCCAGTCAATTTCGACTATGCCCGTCCGAGAGATGTTGAGGCGTCGCTGTCGCTGCTCGCCGAGGAAGGACGTTCCGTCAAGGTCATAGCCGGAAGTCAGTCGCTAGGGCCTATGCTCAACATGCGCCTCGTCCAGCCGGAACTTCTCGTCGATATCACCGGCATCGACGAACTTCGACAGGTCAAAGAGGACGCTGACGGAGTCGTGATCGGCGCCTGCATCACCCACTCCGATATTGAAGACCGCCGTGTGCCGGATGTGACCGGCGGCGCGCTGCCCAGCGTCGCTCATGGCATCGCCTATCGCGCGGTGCGCAACCGAGGCACGATCGGGGGAAGCCTCACCCATGCCGACCCGTCGGCGGACTGGATTTCAATTCTCGCGGCGCTCGGCGCGTCAGTGACCCTGCGCGGCCCGGAAGGCACGCGGACAATCCCGGTCGAGGGTTACATGCTCGGCGCGCTTGAGGCCGATCTCCGACCGGGGCAACTGCTCGTTTCAGTGAAGGCGCCGCGGCTCGGCCGCTTCGCCCGCTGGGGCTATCATAAGATCTGCCGCAAGACTGGCGAATTCGCGCATGCGATTGGAGCCGTCGTCGTCGATCCCGAGCGCGGCGTTTGCCGAGCGGTCATCGGGGCGACTGGGGCGCGTCCGATTATCATCGCCGACGCCCGCCCCATCATCGCCGACGGCGCTCCCGAACGCTTCGACGGCCGAGCCGCCGACGAGTTGGCGAGCTCAGCCGGCATGAACGATTCCCTGGAACGCCAGACGCATGTCGTCGCCCTGCGGCGCGCCGTCGAACGGGCCAGCGGCCGATGAGCAAAGTCAGCCTGATGGTCAACGGCAGCGTACTGAGCGCCGAGGTCGAGCCGCGCACCCATCTCGCCGACCTGTTGCGCGAAACACACAACCTTACCGGCACCCATATCGGCTGCGAGCACGGCGTCTGCGGCGCCTGCACGCTGCTCGTCGACGACGTACCGATACGTTCTTGCGTCACCTTCGCGGTCGCTTGCGAAAACGCCAAAGTCACCACGATCGAAGGCCTCGACGAGGACGAGATCGCGCGCGAGCTGAGAGCGGCATTCACGGCTCATCATGCGTTGCAATGCGGCTATTGCACGCCCGGCATGATTGTTTCGGCGCGCGACGTCGTGCTGCGCATGGAGGCGCCGACTGAGCATGAGATCCGTGTCGCGATGAGCGGCAATCTCTGCCGATGCACCGGCTATGTCGGCATAGTGCGCGCGATCCAGAGCGTCGTTGCCGACCGTCGTGCGCGCGGCGTCGCCTCTGTCCCTGGAGGCGGGCGCGAGCTTTTGGGGCCGGCCGGATCGGGTCGCGCCGGCGAAATGCGCGCGGCCACCGCCGCGGCCGTCGCTTCCGCCGGCGTTCGCGCCGCATCACAACCCACTGCGACAAACGCAGCCGAACGCATCGACGCCGATTGGAAGCCGCAGGTCGAATTCCGGCAGACCTTCGTTATCGCTCATCCAGTCGAACAGGTATGGGCCTTCTTTGGCCGAGTTGAAGACGTAGCGGCGTGTCTGCCCGGCGCTTCGCTTGATGGCGGCGAGAAGGACGGTACGGTCACGGGCAAGATCAGGGTGAAGGTCGGTCCGATCTCGGCCGAGTTTGGCGGCGTTGCGCAGATCACGCATGACGACAAGACGCGCCGCGGCACAATCCTGGGCTCTGGACGCGACACGCGCAGCAACTCAGCGACGCGCGGCATCATTGCTTATTCCGTCAAGCCGGACGAGTGCGGAGCCGGCTCCCGCGTCGATGTCGATGTCGGCTACACGCTTACGGGAATGTTGGCGCAATTCAGCCGCTCGAGCTTGGTCAAGGACCTGGCAAGCCGTCTGACGGCCGCCTTCGCGCAAAATCTCGAGGCGCGTCTTTCTATTGGGAGCGAAGGCGCAGCGGCGCCTCCCATGATTCGAGAACTGAACGCTGGTTCGTTGATCACGACGGTGCTGCTTGGCAAGATGAAGGACTTCTTCGGGAGATTCTTCGGTCGCTCCTGACGCGCTCGCGCTTGCGCACTGACTGGTGGGGGCGGGAGCAAACTGGAATGCTCTTCCCGTCTGTCGTATGGAGAACCGATGGGGAAGTTTTCCACGATATACGATCGCAGCCGCGTGCCGCTCTATCTTCAGGTCGCCTCGGTGATGCGCCAGCGCATCAATTCAGGCCGCTGGGCGGAGGGCCAGCAAATTTCCACGCTGGAGGAGCTCGAGGAGGAATTCGGCTTGGCGCGGGTGACGATTCGCCAGGCGATCGAACTCTTGCGCGCCGAGGGTCTGCTGCAGGCGCAGCAAGGCAGGGGAACCTTTGTTTCCGGCAGACCGGCGAACAATCGCTGGCTCAATCTCGCGACGGATTTCGATTCTCTGGTCGAGTCGATCCGCAGCAATGTGCTGAAGCGAGTGTTCATCCAGCGCGACGCCGAGCCGCCGGACCTCGTCCCCGGCGAGGGGAATCCGGCGAAGGCATATACCTTCCTCAGAAGCGTCCAGTTCAACGGCGGCAAGCCCTTTTCGGTCGTCAACCTGCACCTCGATCAGCGGTTGTTCTTGCGCGATAGCAAGCGCTTCACGCGCTCAGCCGCGCTGCCGAAGATCGTCGAGATGGAAGACGTGGTTGTCACCCACGCCTATCAAACGTTCACGATCGGCGTCGCCGATCCGGAAACCGCCGATCTGCTCGAGATAGGCCTCGGCGAGCCGACGGCTGACTGCCATCTCACAGTCATCGACGACAACGGCCTCGCGATATACGTCGCCGATATCCACTACCTCAAGAACTGCTTCGTCTTGCGCAACGATCTGCTCAAGGGCGTCGCGCCACGATAGCGGCGCTGCGGCCCACGAGCGTCGCGCCGTGGCCGGCGGATGCGGCGACCAAGCTTCAGTCGGGATCGGACCCGACCACACAGCGTAGGGGCGGGTTCGCGTCCGGAAGGAGCCGGATTTCGAGGGCTTCGACTTGACGTCGGCGCACCTGAATGACGGCGCTCTTTGCTATTGATCGCCCGAAAAATATGGACAATAGTGGTACTAAGGATAGCATGATAGTGTGACTTTCGGTGCGTTCAGCATTCAACATGAATTCGCGATGGCCTTCGCGTGAATGCGGTCGAACCGGAGAGGCGGTTCAGCGCCGCCACCGCAAGCCGGCAGCTTATCGCCTCAAAGAGACCAACGGGCGCTCTTTGGGCCAGTCGAGCGCGCAAAGTAAAAGGAAGCAAGGTTTTTCGTGAGGGCGCGGAGCCAGTTGCGAGGCGTGTACGTAAAAGGGAAGGGAGAGGGCTGATGCATCGAATTCTTCTTAAAGCGCTGCTCTGCGCGGCCGGCGCACTCGTGTTGGCGGGCGCCGCTTCGGCTCAGGACGCGGTGAAGATTGGCGTCACGCAGCCTCTCACTGGCGCGTTCGCCGCCGACGGCAATTATGTGGCGCAGGGCACCAAGCTCGCCGCGGACGCGATCAACAAGGCCGGCGGAGTGGACGGCAAGCAGCTCCAGCTCGTCATTGAGGACAACAAGTCGAACCCGACCGAGGCGGCCGCGACTGCCGAGCGTTTGATCGTCCAGGACAAGGTTCCAGTCATGTTGGGCGCGTGGGGTTCGTCGCTCACCTTTGCCGTTATGCCCAAGCTTGAGGAATATAAGGTGCCGATGCTGGTGGAGACGTCCTCGTCGGGCAAGATCACCACCTCCGGCAATCCTTACATCTTTCGCATCAGCCCCACCTCGGAGATGGAGGCCAAGGCTTTCGCCCCGCTGGCCAAGACCATGGGCATCAAGAAGGCCGACTTCCTCGCGACCAACGATGATTTCGGCAAGGGCTCCATGCAGGAGTTCACCAAGATGCTGAAGGCGAATGGCGTAGAGATTGGCGCTTCCGAGACCATGGGCGAGGATGCGACCGATCTGTCGGCGCAACTCGCTACGATCAAGGCGTCCGGCGGCGATACGATCTTCGTCACCACGGACGTCAAGCAACTCACCCTTATCCTCAAGCAGGCCAAGGATCAGCAAGTGACTGCCCGCATCATTACAACGGGCGGCTCGGTCTCGCCCGATCAGCTTATTGAGCAGGCGGGCGACGCGGCTAACGGCTCGTATCACCTGGTCTTCTTCACGCCCTGGTTTCCGGACGCTGTGAAGAACCCTGAGGCCGCCAAGGCGTTCATGGAAGCCTGGAAAGCGGCCAAATACGATGTCGGCGGCTTGACCGAAGGCTTTGGTGGATGGGACGGCGTCTACACCATCGCGGCGGCGATCAAGGACGTCGGCGGCAAGGTGGACGCGGAATCAATCGCCAAGGCGCTGTGGGGCGTCCATGTGAAGGGCGTCAATGGCGACATCGCGTTCATCAAGCAAGGACCTGCCGGCAAGGGGAGTGGCCAGAGCGTGCCCAGCGTCTATCTGGTGAAGATCGACGGCGGCAAGGTCGTGAAGCAATAGCGGCCGGCCTCGCAGCCGGAAGAAACCGCGCTCGCCGACGAGGCCTCACGGCGAGCGGCGGGCCGTCCAAAATATCGCGGAACGCCTGCGGCCCGGCCAAGGATGGCTGTCGATCAAGTTGCAGTTCCGAGTGACGCGGGCGTGGACGAATTCTTTCAGCACTGTGTGAACGCCCTCATGCTCGGCGGCATCTACGCGCTGCTGGGCATCGGCTTGACCCTGATCTTCGGCATCATGCGGGTGGTGAACTTCACCCATGGCGAGCTTTATAGCTTCGGCGCCTATATGATGTTCCTGCTCGTGATGCTGTTGCACATCAATTTCTTTCTGTCGTTGGCGCTGGCGATGGCGCTCGGCATCGGGCTCGGCGCCGTGATCGAGTTTGTGCTGCTGCGCAAGCTGCGCGGCGCGGACATCGACACGACGATGCTGGTGATGATCGGCGCCTGGATCGCCATGCAGAACCTCGAGCAGCTTGCTTGGTCTGGCGTCGCCAAATCGATCAAGACCCCGTTCCCGTCGACCCCGCTTGTGCTCGGAGGGCTTTCGGTCGCCTGGAGCCGGCTGTTCGTGTTTGTTGTCGCGCTCGCCCTGATCGTTGGCGCCCACGCGCTCGTTGACCGCACGCGGCTCGGTCGCGCAATGCGTGCGACCTTTCAGGACAGCGACGCCGCGAAACTGATGGGGATCGACATCGACAGGGTCTATCTGTCGACTTTCGCGCTCGGCTCCGGACTCGCTGCGGCCGCTGGAGCGCTGCTCGGTCCAGTCTTCGTGGTGACGCTGGGAATGGGCGATCTCGCGGCGCTTAAGGCCTTCGCCGTCGTCATTCTCGGCGGACTGGGAAGCATCGCCGGCGCCACTATCAGCGGATTCCTTCTCGCTTTTATCGAAGAGATGGGCGCCGGTTATGTGTCGTCGGGTTATCGCGACGCCATGGGCTTCCTGCTCATCATTCTCGTTCTGGTCGTGCGCCCGACGGGACTGTTCAGCCGCAAGGAGCGGATCGGATGAGGCGCCTCGCAACGGCGGCGTTTCTTGCCTTTCTGTTCTCGATCCCGCTTTGGGTCGGCAACCTGTACGTTTTGCACCTGCTGATCATCACGGGGATCTTCACGATCGCGGCGATGAGCCTCAACCTGCTGCTCGGCTATCCCGGCCAGCTCAGCCTCGGTCACGTCGCTTTCTTCGGCATTGGCGCCTATGTGTCGTCGCTCGTGTCCCTCGGCTTTGCAGTCCATCTCACGCCGGACTGGTTGGTGACACTCGACCCGCAACCCGTCTGGCTCGCGATGCTCTGGGCCATTGCGATCTCCGGCTTCTGCGGTTGGGCGATCGGCCGCATCGCGTTTAAAGTGCGCGGCGCCTATTTCGTGATCGTCACCATCAGTTTCGCGGAAGTTGTGCGGCTCGTCGCGCTGAATTGGGACGAGCTGACCCAGGGCCCGATGGCGCTCAACAACATCCCGCCGCTCACCCTGTCAATTCCTGGCCTGTTCGAGTTCTCCTTCATCGGCAAAGTCCCCAACTACTATCTCGTCCTCATTGCGGCGATCATCGCTTATGTCGTCATTGCGCGGCTTGTGCATTCGCGAGCCGGCCGAGCGATGATCGCTCTGCGGGAGAACGAGCCGCTCGCCACCTCGGTCGGGATCGAGGTGACGCGCTATCTCGTGCTGTCGGCCGTGGTGTCAGCTGCGATCGCCGGAATGGCGGGAGCGCTCTACGCGCATTACATCCAGATCGTCGATCCAAACATATTCCTGTTCATCTATACGGTGACGATGGTGATCATGGTCGTCGTGGGCGGCAAGGGCACGCTTGCAGGCCCCATCGTCGGCGGTCTGATTTTCGGCCTCCTGCCAGAGGCGTTGCGCTCGCTGGAAATCCGGCCCGAGCTGCAGTGGGTCGCATACGGCGTGCTGATGATCGTGATCGTTTCCATCCTGCCAAGCGGGATCGTCCCGGCGCTCGCACGCTGGTGGAACGACCGCAGCCGCGCGCACGCCAAGCCGGCGCACACGGCGGGCGCCGACGCGAGACAAGCCGGGCAATGATCGGAATTCCGAGGGCGGCGCTTTCGGTCAATCAATTGTCGATCCGCTTCGGCGGCGTGACCGCCGTCGAGAGCATGACCTTCGACGTCCAGGAAGGCGAGGTGCTCTCGCTGATTGGTCCGAACGGCGCCGGCAAGACTTCCGCCTTCAACGCCATCACCGGCTACCTGCCAGCCGCCGCGGGCGACATCGTCTATCGCGACGCCCGCCTCAACGGTCTCAAGCCGAGCCGTATCGCCGCGCTCGGAGTCGTACGCACGTTTCAGAAAACCAGCGTCTTCGCCGGGCGCTCGGTGCTCGACAACATCCTTATCGGCCTCCATTTGCAGTCGCGCCAGCATCCGCTCGCGATCATCCTCGGCTTGCCCTCGGTTGCGCGCGAGGAAAGGCGCCTTGTCGAGAAAGCCCGAGAGGTCTTGCATTTCGTCGGAATTGAATCGCGCAAGGACGAGCTCGCCTCCTCCCTCGCTTATGGCGAGCTGCGGCTGCTCGAAGTCGCAGTCGCGCTAGCCGCGAGGCCGACGCTGCTTCTGCTGGACGAGCCGGTCGCCGGCATGAACTCGATCGAGACGGCGGGCTTCATGGAGACCCTCGCGCGCATCCGCGCCGGCGGCGTCACGATTCTCCTTGTCGAGCACGACATGAAAATGGTGATGCGGGTTTCGGATCGCGTCGTGTGTCTCAATCAGGGCCGCATTATCGCCATTGGGCCACCCGCGGAGGTCCAGCGCCATCCGGACGTCATCCGCGCCTATCTCGGCGAAAGGCACGTCCGTGTTGAGGGTTGAGGGCCTGACCTGCCGCTACGGCAAGATCACGGCGGTCAGCGA
The DNA here is from genome assembly GCA_963813555.1 of uncultured Alphaproteobacteria bacterium. GTDB lineage: Bacteria > Pseudomonadota > Alphaproteobacteria > Rhizobiales > Beijerinckiaceae > Roseiarcus. The sequence continues at coordinate 295,267 of CAWEZX010000009.1, forward strand.
GCTGTCGCTTGAGGTCCGTCAAGGCGAACTCGTGACGCTGATCGGCGCCAACGGCGCCGGCAAGACGACGACGCTCAAGGCAATCTCCGGGCTCGTCGCGCCGGCCGCCGGCCGGCTCATTTTTGAGGGCGAGGACATCACTCGCGCCTCAACGCATCGCATTCTGCAGCTCGGCGTCGCCCACTGTCCGGAGGGGCGGCGCGTCTTCCCCTACATGACGGTAACCGAGAATTTGCAGATGGGCTGCCATCTGCGCCGCGATTCGCGCGAGGTCGCGGCCGACATGGCCAGGTTCTTCGACCGCTTCCCGATCCTCTACGATCGCCGCATGCAGATGGCCGGCACCCTGTCGGGCGGCGAGCAACAGATGCTGGCGATCGCGCGAGCGCTCATGTCGCGCCCGAAGCTTGTTATGTTCGACGAGCCTTCGCTGGGTCTCGCTCCGAACATCGTCGATCGCGTCCTCGAGGTGATCAAAGGTATCCAGGCTGCGGGCGCCACCGTCATCATGGTCGAGCAGAACGCCTTTGCCGCGCTGGAACTGTCGGACAGGTCCTATGTGATTGAGCAGGGCCGCCTGACATTGACCGGGACCGGCGGGGAACTGCTTGAAAATCCGCAAGTGAAGGCGGCCTATCTCGGCGCTTGATTCCGCTCTCTTCGACCTGCTTGCCGGCCTTCCGGTCGCCACTTCCACATGAGCGGTTCGTGTGTTTTGAGCTTTGACGCCGCGCCGGGAGCCTCGGATGGACGTGTATGGGAATGCGAGAACCACACCTCGCACTCGAATGGTGGCGAGTGTATTGGTGGGCCGGGCAGGACTCGAACCTGCAACCAGACCGTTATGAGCGGCGAGACGAACTACCAGATTACCGCGGAGTCCAGCGTTTACGCTCGTTTTTCGTGGTCGTTCGTTCCGTTCGTTCTCGTTTGTTTCGCCGGAAGCGGTGGCGTATCTGTGGCCTAAGTTGACGCGGGCAAAAACACGGCGTAACCTTGTGAAATGCCAGGACGGTCCCGCGGCCCTTATCTTTGGCTCCGTCCCGCCCGCCAACGAGCACTCGGCAAAGACCCCGCCAGTGGCTCATACGGGACGGGGGGCGCCAGCACAGCACCGGCTTTAGCGCTGGCCAGCGTCGAGAAGCGGAAGCGGCGCTCGGCGCCTACATCACCAGCAAATACCAGCCGGCGCGACGCGAGCGCGACATACCGAGATTCCCATCAACGACGTTGTCATTGTCTATATGAACGACGTGGCGCGGAGACAGGCTCGCCCCGGCAAATGCGGCGAGCGATGCGAGCGACTCGGCGAGTTCTTCAGCGACAGCTATCTGAGTGACATTACCGGCGCGACGTGCCGGGCCTATGCCGAGTGGCGCGGATCGAACGGCGGCGCTCGGCGCGACCTTCAAGACCTTGCAGCGGCAATCAGGCATCATGTCCTCGCTGTGTTTCCGATGCCGGTGCTGGGCCTTTTTTCCGATCGCCCCTACACGGAAGTGCTCGCCAAACGTGAGGAGAGGCAGAATGCCGCCAACTCGCTCGGTTGCACTTTGGTCAATCCTTTTCTCAAGCTGGAGTTTGCATTCGCCGCGGCGGAATTTCCCCATCTTCGCATGTCTGAGGAAGGTCTCATTCGCACCAAACCACGTGAGCGTTTGTCGGTCGAATTAGAGCGGAATCCGATCATCCTGTATCGTCCTGATAACCACAGGATTTGAAGTAATTTATACATACCGAGGGCTCGAAGATTTCGGCGCAGGTTTCGAGGGCGCGCATCAGACCCGCGACGGTCCGCTCGGCGATTTTGCGCAGGAAGGCCTTGAGCTTGGAGAAGGCTTTTTCGATAGGGTTCATATCGGGACTGTAGGCTGGAAGATATCGCAACTGCGCGCCCGCCGCCTTGATCAGTTGCTCGACCCGCGGCCCCTTGTGAGCGGGGAGATTGTCCATGACGACGGTCTCGCCGGGCGAGAGCGTGGGGACGAGGCATGTCTCCACCCAATCCTCGAACAGGGCGGCGTTGATCGGTCCGTCGAAAGTCCTTGCCGCCGTCAGGCCGCGAAGGCGAAGGCCGGCGACCAAAGTCACCGTTTTGTAGTGACTGTGCGGGATGGCCGACCGCAACCGGCGCCCGCGCCGGCAACGTCCGCTTTTGCGCGCGAGATTTGTGGAGGCTCCGGTCTCGTCAATGAAAACGAGTTTCGTCGGATCGAGATCGAGCTGTCCCGCGAACCATTCCCGGCGTCGATTTTGCACGTCCGCGCGTTGTTGTTCCTCGGCATGCGCCGTTTTTTTAAAGGTGATCTGGTGACGGTCGAAGAAACGCCACAGCACGGAGACCGCAAAGCGCTCGCCGCTATTGGCGATCAGCTGCTCCCGGATCTCGAGCAGCGTTATGTCCGGCCTGCGCCGGATCAGGCCCAACAGATAGTCGCGATGCGCCTCAATTCGGCGGGAGCGGCGGTCGCCGCCGGAAGGCGCCGGCCAAATCTCGCCCGTGGTATTGAACCGCTTTACCCAGCGCACCGCGCTCGCCACGCTCACTTTGAAACGCGCGGCCGCCTGATTGCGCGACAACCCGCCCAAGACCACCGCCTCGACCACGCGCTCGCGAAGATCGTTGGAAAGACCCATCCCCCGCCGTCCCCATTCTCGCAGTGAATGAGGAAGCAGAAATTAACCAATTCGGGAATCCCCCCGCCAATTCAATCCGTTCGGATACTGCTCTAGAGCACGCAGCAGAATTGGCAAAGTAGCAGAGCTTTACTGCCCTACACGCGGCGGATTCCGGCCGCGCGCGGTCTTGTCCAATCGGGGAACGGGAGATCCGGCGATTCGAGCTGTTCTCGTCGAAGTCCGACGCGCGTAAGGGTCTGCCCGCGAACATCACATTTGAAGCCACCAGGCTATGGACACACGTTACGGAAATATCGGGCGATTTCCGCCGATCGACATGACGAAGGACCCCATAACTCCACACAAGCATCGACGTCCTTCCGCTGGCAGGCATAGATGAAGGCGTGCCGGCCACCTGAGCAAGAGCCGAAAACACCAACCTTGCCGTTGCGATTGGGCTGCGCACGCATCCACTTCACGGCGCCTTCGGTGTCCCCAACCATCTGCAAGTCCGCCCTCGGCGCGCGCCTTGGCGGCGACGTCGTCAGGGTCGCCGTCACTGACACCATCCTTGCGCTCGTAGAGGTTGGCGCAGATCGCGAGATAGCCGTGATGTGCGAACCGTCGCATCGCCTCGATGTAGAACTCGCTCCAGCCGGGGAGATGGTGGATGAGGACGACCCCTGGGAAGGAGCCGGGACCTGATGGCCCAGCTACGTAAGCCGTTATTGGCGTGCCTCTGTCGCCGTTGATGGTGACGTTCTCGCAGGTCATGCCTCGGTAGAATGACATTGATCTTCCTCCATTGGCGTAGGGCCTTTGGACTCCGACGGAATGCCGCGCCGCCATCTTTGAGCGGAGTGAACTCGCTTTGCTGCCCGCGCGCCGCATCATAGTATCGGCGACTACACACTGGGCGCAAGAAGAGGCAAGTGTTGGACTGGCGTTGTGCTTCGACCGGTGGACAACTCCGCCGTCGGGCCGGCAAACTCGCATTCGGACGGCGCCGCGGCGCGTTGGCTCGATTTCTTGCTTCCGACGGCGGCGCGTCCTGGCGAAGTTCCCGGCGCGAAACAGCAGAGATCGACTTCGATGGTCGTCACGATCGTGGGCGGTAGCTTGAGATTGAGAGGATGCGTAGGCTTGCGACGCGCGGATTGCCTCTCCAACAAACTGTCCGCCGGATCGAGTGGACATTCGGCGCGGATTTGCGGCTCTGCTTTCAAGCCAGACGCGCGACGTGACGTCTACGGCCTCCGCAACTCAGATTGACAGCTTTATTGAATTGCCCTTAGCTCAACGGAGTTAGCGCAAGCACGGAGCGAACTTCCAACGGCTCTCCGCGGCCACAGCGGCCTTTTGCGGAGATCGGAATTGCTTTTGCCGTGTTGACGATGCCCGGGTCCAGCGCGGGGCGCCAGTTGGCTGAGGCGGAACGCTTCGCGGAGGGAACGAGTCGATGGAGGTTGTCGAGCGCGCCGTCCGGGTGAACGGTTCGGCGGACGAGCGGTCGCAGGCTGCGGACCCGACCGAGCTGTTGCGGGTGCGCGGCGTCTTCAAAAGCTTCGGCGGCACGGAAGCGCTGGCGGACGTCGGCATGACCCTCAACGCCGGAGAAATTCTTGCGCTCTTGGGCGAGAACGGCGCCGGCAAATCGACGCTGATCAAGATTCTGGCCGGCGTGTCAACGCGGGAGCAAGATTGCATCGCTTTCCGGAGCAAAGATGCATCAATGATGCCGGCGAGAATGCCGTCGAGCCCGGGCTTGTTTGGTGGGCGTCAGGTTTGGGTCAGATCGTCTTTGGGCGTGTTGGCGTTGTTGCGGCGTGAGCGCCGCTGGCTCTGATTGAGCCTGTAGCTATCACCATTCATTTCCAGGATATGGACGTGATGAGTGAGGCGATCGAGCAGCGCGCCGGTCAGACGCTCTGACCCGAACACGCTGGTCCATTCGTCGAACGGCAGGTTCGAAGTGACGATGGTTGAACCGCGCTCGTAGCGTTGGCTGAATATTTCGAACAGCAGCTCGGCCCCGGTCTGGGAGAGAGGGACATATCCAGGCTCGTCGACGATCAGGAGCTTGTATCCGGCGACCTGCCGCTGCAGACGAAGCAACCGCTTCTCATCGCGAGCCTCCAGCAATTCATGAACAAGGGCCGCGGCCGTATAGAACCCGACCGATAGCCCTTTCTGGCAGGCCGCGAGACCGATCCCGCGAGCGATGTGCGTCTTGCCGGTTCCGCTCGATCTCGCTTCATAATGCCCATCTCGCTATCACGCTACAAAGCCAGTGTATTTTGACGCGGATCGTCAGACGGCGGACGTCGATGACGACGGATATCGGCGGCGTGCCTGACCTTCTCGTCTTCGAGGTCGCTTGCCCTGATCACCCAGGGCGCGCCTTTGCAAAGCTGATGGCCAGGAAGGACCTCCTCTTGGATCAGGCGCCGGACAGTCGCTTCGCTTACATTGAGGATCGCGGCGGCCTCACCGAGTGTCACCTCTCCTCGCTCCGTGCGCTCGCCTTCCCGGTAAGGTGCGATATGACGGTGGTTGCGCAGGAAGCACACGCGTGAACGGGTCCAACCGTTGCCCTTGCCGGTCGTCTTGCCGGCTCTGTTGAGGACGGCTGCAATTGCCTGATCCGGCATCTGTCGCGCCAGCACGGACACGAGTTCGATCACATCGGCATCCGTACCCCACCGATGCTCGCCGACGCGGTTCTTGCGCACGCGCAAGGGCGTGTGGTCGCCGCCCTGCCATCGGATCACAAGAGTAAGCGCGTCGTCTTCGACGCGAACGACAATCTCCTCGATCAACGTGCGGATAATCCGCTTGCGGATTGCGGGCGTCGCACCCGGGCTGTCCCAGGCCCGCTCGACATCGGCGCCGAGTTCGAACAAACGTTGCCGTTCCGTGACGGTGAGCGAAGACTGTGGACCCGCTGCGAGCGTGTCGCGTTCGTCTTCAAGGCTATGCACCGCGACCAGGCGCTCATTCCATCGATGCTCGAGTTCAGCTGCGACGAGGCGGTTGTCGGGATCGACGGCGTCGTACTGACGCCGCGCAAGGGCGGCCTCATAGTGGGCTTGCTCAAGGGCAAGATCGACCTGGCGCCGCTTCTCTGTGTTCTCGATTCGCCGCGCCTCCACAGCGCTGATCGCTGCTTCGACACCGAGCGGTTGAAGGCGCTCGATCACCTCGGCGCCAACCGCGCGATCGATCCGCATGCCGCCGAACGATATGCATGGATCGCCGCCATGGTTGAGATGGCCTCCGCGACAATGGTAGCGCCCCGAACTCCCGTTCTCGCCGCTGTAGGCGACGTGGAGCTTTCGGCCGCAATGACCGCAGCGAAGAAGACCGGCAAGCAGGGCCTCTCCGCGTCGCACAGCGCCGCGGCTCATGAAACTCTGACCGTTGGCGTTGTCGCTGATCAGGCGCTGATTCCTCTCAAACTCGGGCCACGCAATATATCCATCATGATGATCGAGGATCAAAGCTTCCCAGACACTGCGGTCCTTGCGGAAGCCGCGCACGACCCGCTTGCGGCCGGATTCAATGGTGATGCGGCTGCCGGTGCGCCCGAACGCATAGGCGCCGGCGTAGATCGGGTTCGTCAGCATGTGGTGAAGCGTGTTGTAGACGGGCAGCTTCCAGGTGACGGTTCGCCCCTCGGCGCCATATCCGACTGCCGGCAGCGGCACGCGTTCCTGGCGCATCCAAAGATGAACCTGCCGAACCGTCTGCAGCTCGGCGAACTTGGTGAAGACGAGTCCGATCGCTTCCTGGACGCGCCGGTCCGGGTCCTTCTCGATCCGGTCGTGCCGCACCTTGAGGAACCCGACCGCGACGGTGAGGAAAAGCTCGCCGCGGCGAGCCTTCTGCTTCAGGGCCTCGAGCGAGCGCTGACGGAAGAGCGAGAGTTCCATCTCGCTCATTGTGCCCTTCATGCCAAGCAGAAGGCGATCGTTCGGGTGGCGGGAATCGTAGATGCCGTCCTCATCGATGATCAGCGTATCGACCAAGCCACAGAACTCCAGCAGAGTGTGCCAGTCTCGTCCGTTACGGGCGAGCCGCGACGCCTCGATCGAGACCACAGCGCCCACCCGTCCCTCGCAGATCGCGGCCAGCAGCTTCTCGAAGCCCGGCCGCGCGATCCCGGAACCGGACCGACCGAGATCATCGTCGATCACTTCGACGGCGCCCCAACCAAGAGCGCGGGCTCGATCGGCGAGCGCATACTGACGCCGGCGGCTCTCGTGATTGTTGAGAACCTGGTCGGTCGTCGACTGGCGCACATAGACGAACGCGCTGCGGGCCAAGTGCTCAGGCGTGATCTTGGTCATCACCGTCCTCCTCGCCGATCCGATCGTCCATCTCGGCCTGTATTCCCCGAGCGGCCGCTTCCGTCAGTAGAACCCGCAGCAATGGCGTGAGCGCCGTCCGGAGATGGGACGGAAGCTCTGGAGGCATCGTTGCTTGTTCGAATAAATCTCTTTGGTTGCGTCGCTCGTTCGTCATCTCCGGCTCCTCGCGTCGAGGGCGAATCCCCTCGCAACAAGATTAGGAGTGTGCCGACCAGGGCGTGGAGCTCAGCGAGCTTCTCGAGCGGTAGCCGCGGATGTTGAACGAGTTCGCACGAAGACCCATTCGTCTTGGTCATCCAGGCGGGCAGCAGCGCCAAGGTGCGATCGGGCTGCCGCACAATGAGGTGATCGGCGCTTGCATGCCGCCGGACGCCGACCACCGTGACGAAATCACCCGCGCGCGGATGAAACCGATACGTGATCCGGACTTCAAACGCCGGACACCCGGCAGTATGACGCTGGCTCGCCGTTGCCGACCGCGATGACGTTTTCGCGGCGGGTCGCGTACTCGGAACGGGCGAGTTCCAGGACGAGGGTTTTGTTGAGCGAAGGAATCGCCGCGAAGTCGAAGCTGTCGAGGCTCTTGACCGCCGGGAACCGCGCTTCCTTGATCCGACGCTCCACCATGCGTCGCTCTCGATCGATCAGCTCCAGTTCGACGAGGCGCAGGAGAAAGCGGACATGGTCGAGACCTTCGGCAGCGCATTGCCGAGCAAGCTTCTCATATTCGCGCAAGAACGTCGGCAGCTTGAGCGCCTTCAGGTGATGACCGAGAAGAAGTTGGGGCGTATCAGTCATGACGACGCCCCCGTCAGCAAGCTCATGTAGGTGCTAGCCGACGTCATCGTGACCTGCGCCCGCGGCAGATAGGGATAGATCGTCATGTCGAGGCGCGGCGGTCGCCGTTCGATGTGACACAGGATCAGGTGCTTCACGGCGTCGAAGCCGATTGCTCCGCGCGCGATGGCGTCGCGCGCCGCGGCGGCGACGTCGTCGAGAGGGAACACTTCCATCAGCCGCAGAACCTGCACGAACTCGCGCTTGCCCTGCTTGCCCATCCGGGCTTCCAGAAGACGCCGGAGTGTCATGAACTCTTCCGGCAACCGCCAGCCGCCAGCGGCGCCGCCTGGTCGAGCGCGTTGATCTTCTGTTCGATCAACGCCAGGTAGTGCAGCGGATCGAATATGAAGTCGTGGCGCTCGTAGGAACGGGGATGACGCGCAATCACTTCCGCGCCGCATGAGATCGCCACGTCATGGACATATCCGCGAACAAGCACGTCGCGATGACCGTACGTCGTCGGGACCGAGTAGTCGTTGAGCCGATAGCGAACCAGCGACAGAGACGAGACTCGTGTCGCGACCTTCTCGCAGGCGTCGTAGGCTGGCGGCAGGGGCCTCTGGAACGCGGCAAGATCGCGCTCCAATCTCTCGGCGATCGTCTCGTTATGGCCGCGCAAGCGGTCCGCCATCCGGCGACGGCAGCATTCCACAAGATAGACGTTCAACCCTTCGAAGCTCTCGAAGACCGGAAGCGGAACGAGGAAGTTCCGTCGCGCGTAACCGACCAGCCCCTCGACTTTGCCCTTGTCGTTGCCCTTGCCAGGCCGGCCAAATCGATCCCGGAAGAGGTAGTGTGATTGCAACTCGGCGAAACCGCGCGTCCGCTGCCGCTTCCCGTCGCCAAGAATGCGAGCCACGGCGATCTTGGTGTTGTCATAAAGGATGGACTGCGGAACGCCGCCAAAGAAGCTGAACGCCCGAACGTGGCCGTCGCGGAAGGCTTCCGTCGTCTCGGCGGGGTAGCCGACCACGAAGCAGGCGTCCGAGCGCGGCAGGTCAAAAGCGAAGAAGTGGATCTTGCGCTCCACGCCGCCGATGACGCCGATGGCTTCGCCAAAGTCGACCTGGGCATGTCCCGGCGGATGCTCCAGCGGCACAAACATCTCTTGAGCCCGCTGACGCCAGCCGGCGACGTAATCCTTCACAATCGTCAGGCCGCCCGTGAAGCCGTACTCGTCCCGGAGACGCTCGAAGATCCGCTTCGCCGTATGTTGCTGTTTCCTCGGGCGCGACTTGTCGTCGAAGAGAATCCGGTCGATCACCGGGATGAACGGATCAAGCTTCGGCTTGGCCGGCGGCTTTGTGCGCACGTAACCCGGCGGCGCCGTGAACTTCATCATCTTGGCGACCGTGCGAGGGTCGATTCCAAACCGTCGCGCCGCCGCGCGATGGCTCAACCCCTCGATCTGAACCGCGTAGCGAACGCGCCCATAAAGCTCCACGCCCTTCATCCCCCACCCTCTGCAGACCCACCGCAAAGGGATATCTGCTGCCGGACTTTTGCTCCGGAGCTACCAGAAAATCCGGCCGCTTCAATGAGGGATTATTGCTCCGGCGCTTACAACATCCCGGTCGCCGCCTCAATCAGCCGCGGCGGCGGCGCCAACTCGCCCGCGGCGGTTTACGCCTGCGCCAAGTTCGTCGAATGGCTGAAGAAATATGCGCCGCCGGAAGCTGCCGGGATGGACTTCCTGGAGGCCGGCGCCGTGCCGGGGCAGGGATACATCGCTCAGCAGATCTTCTGGTACAGCGCGTTCACGCACGCACTGTCGGAACTCAATCTTCCGGTCATGAACGCCGACGGCACGCCGAAATGGCGTATGGCGCCGAGCCCGCACGGCGCCTACTGGAAGGAGGGCATGAAGCTCGGCTACCAGGATCAGGGGTGCTGGACCATGCTGAAATATGCGCCCATGGAGCACATCAAGGGTGGCTGGCTCTACGCCCAATTCTGCGTGTCGAAGACCGTCACTTTGAAAAAGTCGGTGACTTCACTGCACCTGATCCGCGATAGCGACATCTGGAGCGATGCGATGACCGCGATCGCGCCCAAAGTTGGCGGCCTGGTCGAATTCTATCGCAGCCCGGCGCGCAAGCTCTGGACGCCGACCGGAGTCAACGTGCCCGAATACGGCAAGCTGGCCCAGGTCTGGTGGCAGAATGTCTCCAAGGCCATATCCGGCGAGGCGACGCCATAGCAGGCGATGGACGGCGTGGCGCGTGATCAGGATGCGATCATGGCCAGGCTCGAGAAGTCTGGCGCTCAGGGCAAGCTCGGCCCGAAGATGAACGAGGAAAAAGATCCAGAGTACTGGTACGCCAGGCCGAGAAGGACGGCAATCTGTCGCCCCAGCGCAAGCTCGCCAACGAAAAGCCGCCGGGTGAAACCGTCGACTATGATGAGTTGCTCAAGACCTGGACACAAACCGCTCAGCCTCCGAAAAAGAAGAGCTGACAATTTTGCATCGCGAACAGGGTCGGGCTTAGCGCCCGACCCCTTTCCATTTGGGCAGGGATAGCCCCCATGAACGGGCACGTTCTCGTCGTCGACCAGGGCACGACCTCGACGCGCTCGATCATCTTTGGGCCCGAGGCTGCGCTCGTCGCCATCGCGCAGGAGGAGTTCCCGCAGATCTTTCCTCAGCCAGGTTGGGTCGAGCATGATCCGGAATCCATCTGGCGAACTACGCTCTCGACAGCGCGACAGGCTCTGTCCAGGGCCGGCGTAGAGCCGAGCGCGCTCGTCGGGCTTGGCATAACCAACCAGCGGGAAACAACGCTGGTCTGGAGCCGGACGACCGGGCGCCCAATCCACAATGCGATTGTCTGGCAGGATCGCCGAACGGCGCCGCTTTGCGCCGAACTTAAGCATCGCGGGTGCGAGAGGCTTGTCTCCACCCGCACAGGTCTGCTGCTCGATCCCTATTTCTCGGCGACGAAAATCGCCTGGATCCTCGACAACGTGCCCGGCGCACGCGCTGAAGCGGAACACGGAGACCTAGCGTCCGGAACCGTCGACAGCTTTCTCGTCTGGCGGCTGACCAATGGCAAGGTTCATATCACCGACGCCACCAACGCCTCGAGGACCCTGCTGTTCAACATCCACTCGGGGGCGTGGGACGACGACCTTCTCGCACTCTTCCGGATCCCCCCGTCGATGCTGCCTGAGGTTACGGATTGCGCGGCCGAATTCGGCGAAGCGGCGGCGGAATATCTGGGCGCCTCGATCCCCATTCGCGGCATCGCCGGAGACCAGCAGGCGGCGCTGATTGGCCAGGCGTGCTTTCGTCCCGGAATGGTGAAGTCGACCTACGGGACGGGATGCTTTGTTCTCGCCAACACCGGCGGCAAAGCAGTCCATTCGACGCACAAATTGCTGACGACCATCGCCTACCAGTTCGGCGGCAAGCGGACCTTCGCGCTTGAAGGCTCGATCTTCTCTGCGGGCGCGACGGTGCAATGGCTGCGCGACGGCCTCGGCGTTCTCACCGCTGCGGCGGAAGCAGGTGAATTGGCGGCGAGCGCCGACCCCCGTCAGCAGGTCTATCTGGTGCCGGCCTTCACTGGCCTAGGCGCTCCCCATTGGGACAGCGAGGCCCGCGCCGCGATCTTCGGACTGACACGCGGCGCCACCCGCAAGGAGATCATCCGCGCGGCCCTCGAGAGCGCCGGCTATCAGACCCGCGACCTCATCGACGCGATGCGCGCCGATTCTCACGGGTTATGGGAGGGCGAATTTGCTTCGGTCATCCGGATCGATGGTGGAATGAGCGCCAGCGACTGGACGATGCAATTCCTCGCCGACATATTGAACGCGCAGGTCGACCGCCCAGAGATTTTCGAGACCACCGCCCTCGGCGCGGGCTATCTGGCCGGCTGGCAAGCGGGCCTCTACCCTGACCCCGAGCAGTTTTCGTTCACTTGGCGGCGGCAGGCCAGCTTCAAGCCGTCGATGGCGCCGAGCGAGCGGGAATCCCGCTATCGCGGCTGGCGCGACGCCGTCGCGCGCACCGTTCTGCGACCGGAGATCTAATTAGAATCATGCGGGTCGTGTTTCGCTGCGATCCCGCGATCGAGAATGAGTTGATTTGCCCAGTCGCCGCGCGCGCGGCCTTGCCGGATTGGCTGCGTGCGATGCCGCGGACCGCCTTTTCGGACCTGCATGGGCAGGAGGTGCGGACGGTTAAGCAATGCCCGCCCTTCGTCGACGCGATGTCGCACGGCTTCATCATTCCCCTGCCCTGCGACGTGACGGTGCGCGACGGGGTGCTGTGCTGGGATTGGGACCATCCCGCGCTGACCGTCGAAGCCCATCCGCGCTCTCCGATCAGCTTTCATGTCCCCGCTCAAGTCGCCGGCACGCCATGCTACAATCCCGAAGTCGCGATCGTGAAGTTCAACAGCTTCTGGACGATCGAGCTCGAGCCAGGCCATTCGCTGTTCGCGACTCATCCTGTCAATCGGGCGGATCTGCCGTTCCGCTTGTTGACCGGGGTCGTGGATTGCGACCGCTTCACCGACGTCGGCATATTGTTCCCGGCGGTTTGGACCGATGCAAATTTCGAAGGCGTCCTGCCGCGGGGCACCCCGATCGCGCAGTGCTTCCCGATCGTGCACAAGTCGCTCAAGCTTCAGTTCCAGCCTTTCTCGGTGGAAGACGCCGGGCGATATGAGTTGACTGCAAAGATGCTGCTATCGCATCCCGGCGCCTATCGCCGGCGATTTCGCGTGCGACGCGAGCGATCAGCCTCCAAGCGAGCGCCGCAGTCGAGCTAGGTCCAGCCAAAGCTCACCCTTCCTGGCTGACGTCAGAGCTTGGGCGATGCGGCCGAACGTATCGGGCCGAAGCCGCGTCGCCCGTCGGTACGAATCCATGGCGGCGTCGAGATCGCCCGAGTTCTGCAGATTGAGTCCGGGGTTGACATGGGCCTCAGGAACGTCCGGCTGCGCCTCGACGCTCCGCCGATAGGCCTCGATCGCACCCTGCGTGTCGCGCAAGTCTTCGCAGACCATTCCGAGCGCGAACCAGGCGCGGCCATAGCCCAGCTGAAGATTTCGCGGCTCGTTCAAGCTCGACGCGCGCCAGTTGCAACTCGCCCGTCTGTCGCAGGCACGATCCAAGCGCCACTCTGGCTTCGACAAGATCGGGCGCGGCCTCGAGCGCCCGTCGAAAGCTGACGATCGCCTCCCGCGGACGGTCGATCGCTTGCAGAGCCGCGCCCAATCGCGCGTGATCCATCGGATCCACGGAAGAATCGGCCGCACGCGCAAAGGCGAGCGCCGCCATTTCCAGTTGGCCTGCTTTGCGCAGCGCGTTCCCCAGCTCGCGCCAGCCGTCGACAAAGTTCGGAAAGCGGAGCAGCAGGTCTTCAACAACTTGCCGCGCTTTCGCATCGCCGGACTCGATGAGCGTCACGCAAGTCAGGAAGGCAGACTCCGGCCGATCGGGGGCCGAACGGCCCGCGCGCTCCAACCATAGTCTCGCCTGCGCGATGTCGCCCGCCGCCCGCGCCGCGCGCGCTGCGACGATCAGCGTCGGCGCATGATCGAGGCGCAGCGCGAGGCTGGAGTTCGCCCGGCGTACAGCATCGTCAATGCGCCCGCGCCGGAGGGCGATTGTGGCCGCCAGCTGATGCCCCGCCGGGTCACGCGGAGCCGATTCCAGGATCCGGTCGCACAAAACTTCCGCCCTTTCGAACCTGCCCGCGCGCAGTTCCGCCAAAGCCTTCTCAAACGCAGACTGTCGACTTCTCTGTTGGCTCTCGCATCGAAACCTGGAAACCTAGCGGCGGACGTCAACCTATCATTCGACCCATCTCGCAGACCGCCCATCCAACCAACCGAGTGAGATCAATGCGCGTGAAGGAGGCGGAAGCCCAGACATTTCTGGAAAGACTTACGGTTGGCGCGGATGTCGACCGCGAGGCAGTTGAAGTGATCAAGCCGGCGGACATTCACGTCTCGCGCCGGAAAGCGCTGGGCAGGGTTTTTCAATGCCGGGCGGGACCCGTCTGGCACCTGATACCATTGCGTCTCGTAATAAGGCTCGATGACGTGGCCGTCCGGGCCATAGAAGCGGCAAGCGACTTAAGGGCTCGGGATCGGTTGAACTCGACAACGAATTCTGGCATGGGCCCCACCGCTGCGGAGCCCGCCATCGATGTAAGCCATCCTAACTTTGAGCTTCGCGAACGCCTCGGCGATCACAGGATAACTCGCCGTCCAGTCGAGCCCCGATCGCGTCACGAGTTTGACGTCGCGGTTGTCGATCTGCGCCGCCATCCGGTAGCCATCAAACTTGATCTCGTGGGCCTATTGCGGTCCCGTCGGCGCCTTGGTTGCGAGCTTCGAAAGTTGGGGCTCCATCCAGCGAGGCAGAGGCATGGCGCAGAAATGTCAGCCATCGCCCGGCCGGTTCGAGTTTATGGGCTCTCACCTTCCGCAATCGCGGCGGCGAAATCGGACGCCGCAACTCCCGCGCCCGCGCGGAACGCGAGTAGGCTGTCGCCACGCCTGGGCGCGCTTGCCGTGGCGCTCGTTTTGGCGCTCATCGCCGCGGGCGCCTGCGGCTGGCGTGGAGGCCTTGCGCCCCACCTGTTCGGCGCCTCCGTCGAGAAGAAGCTCGCGACCGCGCCGCGGCTTTCGATCGTCTTGCTGCCGTTTGAGAATCTGAACGGGGAGAAGGACCAGGACTATTTTGCCGACGGCATCACAGACAATCTGACGACCGACCTCTCGCATCTACCCGACAGCTTCGTCATCGCCCGCGACACCGCGTTCACCTACAAGGGCAAACCGGTCGACGCGAGAGAGATCGGGCGCGAGCTCGGCGTGCGCTATGTGCTCGAAGGCAGCGTGCGGCGCCTCGAGGACAAGATCACGGTCAACGCGCAGCTCATTTCGATGTCCCCAGACGAGATGCTAGTCGCCCGAGTCCTTCACAATGAGGGGTAGAGTTTTTTCAGCTTCACGCGGGCATCGTGGGCAGTGAATCGCCAGTCGGCCTTTGCGTGATGTTTGTTGCGATGGTCCTGCCAGGCAGCGACCTCTCTGAGGAGGGTCGGCTTGTCTGGAATGCGCCGGCTCAGACATTGGCTCGACAGAACGCCGAGTTCGGATTCGGCCATAGCGAGCCAGCTTCCATGTTAGGGGTGTAATACCAAAGGTCATGACGGCTGACCGAGGTGGGCCCAGTCGCGCATTCCGATGGAGGTGATCGTTTCGGGCTGGGCGATGAGCTTTCGCCAAGCGGCGCATGCGGCGTCGACGATCGCGTCGTAGTTTTCGAAGACGGTGTTTGAGAGCCAGTTCTGGCGAAGATATTGCCAGACGTTCTCGATCGGGTTTAGCTCGGGCGCACGGGAAGGCAGGAAGATCGGCGTGATGGTGTCGGGCGCGTCGAGCTTGCTCGTGGTGCGCCATCCGGCGCGGTCGAGCAGCAGAACGGCATTGGCGCCGTCGGCGACGCTGCGCGAGATTTCGTCGAGGTGAAGCTGCATCATGTCGGTGTCGGCATGGGGCAGCGCCAACGCCGCCCCGACGCCGCGGGCGGGGCAGATCGCGCCGAACAGATCGGCGTTGTCATAGCGCGGGTCGGCGGGCTGCCTGGGTCGTGTTCCGCGCCTGGCCCACTGCCGAACCTGGCCGTTCTTCTGGCCGATGCGGGCCCTCATCCCGATCTTATCGAGGGACGTCCGCAAACCAGATTTCGACCGGCGCCGTCTCCGGCAGTCCTTCGAGATGAGCCTTCAGCGCGCGCGGGAAGTTTTATGGAATGGCCCGCCCCTCCTTCCGGCGTCGTAGGGTCGCCGGCGGTTCAGGAGGAGGAAGGGGTATGGATATCTCTGTGCTTGGCGTCGACCTCGGCAAGAACGTCTGCAGCGTGGTTGGGCTGGATACGTCCGGCGCGGTCGTTATGCGGCGTAAGGTGAGACGGGAGACGCTGGTTGCTCTGGCGGAGAAGCTTCCTCCGTGCGTTGTTGGCATGGAAGCCTGCTGCGGCGCCCACCATCTTGGCCGCGTGTTCGCCGCCCACGGCCATGACGTGCGTCTGATGTCGCCCGAATATGTCCGGCCCCATGTCAAGGCGCGGAAGAACGACGATCGGGAGGCCGAGGGGATCGCGGAAGCGGCGACGCGGCCGACGATGCGGTTCGTCGAACTGAAGGGCCAGGACCAGCTCGACATGCAGACGCTGCATTGATCGCGAGATCGACTGGTCGGGGAGCGGACGGCTCTGATCAATCAGTTGCGCGCCATCCTGCTGGAGCGCACGGTTACGGTCGCCTCTATCGGGCCTTACGCCACGAGGTCTCGATAGCCTTCCCCGACGACCTTGAGGCCGCCTTCCATTACCTCTGCCGGCTCGCCCAACTCTGGGTGCGTGACGCGCGCTTTGTCGCGTGGGCCACAGACTACCGGCGTCAGTTCGAGGCGGACCAACTCCGTGCGCTCGCCGCCCTTCAGCCTGATGACTTCTTTCACCGCCATCCCCCTGATGATGACAGCCCTCCCGACCTCGTAACGCCCATGCCTGACCGGGAGTTGGTCGATGCCTGACATTGACCGCTTCGCCATCATCCCGTTGCCGGCGAATGGCCCGACCCCGGTCGATGCCATTGCCGTGGGAGGCTTGAACGCTGTCATGGAGCAGATCGTCGACTCCCGTGCGCGCAATGACCTCGAGGACATGATCAACCGGGCAGCCGAGGCCCAGGAGCAAGAGCAGCAACGCCAAGACCGTGAGTTTGACGAGCACCACTCCTTAGTTCAGCGGCTCTGCACCGGCATCGACCACATGGTGAGGCGCATTGACAGCCTCGAGGAGTTCCCGCCGCGCACGATGGAAGCTCGATGCCGCGTCCGAGGCCGCCGAGATGTCCTTGGTGCTCCCCGGTGATGCTGCCGACCCGGACCTGGACCCAGATGATCCCGCCGCTGGTCGCGATCCGGCTGGCAACGCTCTGCCCGACGCTGATGGCACCGGCGATCCCCCAAGGACGTCACTGCACGTGTACCGTCCACCACCGGCGACATGCCCGCCGCCTCTCTTGAGCAACTCGCCCATCCGCAGCCCTCAAGCTCAAACCAGACACCGACAGGTATCGGCGGTCCATAAGCAACCATAAGCAGAATTAGTGACACTCTCATAGCATCTATTGCAGAACAGCTTGAGCAAGCCCATCATAACCTAGCCAATATTGCCAAGAAGATCGAAATATTTGAGCGCGGCGAAACCTCTGCACATGCGGATTCTATCCAGCGCGCAGAATCTGCACGCCAGCTTACTTCACGTGAGAACTTGATACAAATCCAAGCGACTGCAAGGTCTTATCAGGCACGGTGCGAATCTGCCATCGATCCTTGGGGAATGCGCGCACCCGGTCCCGTTGCTGGTGAACCGCTTGACACATACCGGCGCACTCTACTCATCTTGGCTAAGAAGCGGCTGCCCGAGGACAGTGAGCTACGGCGGGTCCAGATTCGGCAACTGCCAGACAGCGCCCTGCCTCAGTTCGAAAACTTGATCTACAAAGAGTGCCGCGATGCGGCGCTGAGGCCTGACAGTGTCACGCCCGGTTAGTTTAGGCAAATCACCGATATCGACAATAACTGGCTAAAGATGGTCGAGTTTATCGGCCCTGAGTTTTTCGTGAAAAACTTCACGCAGTCCGGTCGGCGCGTCAGAGTACGCGACTTTAACAAGTTACGTTACACATCAGCCCGGTGACGTTACTATCACAATCCCTAGTCCGCTTGCTGCGGATTGCTGAGCACCCGTCGGCAGGTGCTCGGTGATGCTGAGCTATCACCCCATGCTGGGCTCGGCAATGCCGCCCCTCGATCCTGGCCCAAGGAACCTGAACTCCGCCGGGGAGCCGGGGTCGAGGGCGCGGTTCCCAAGTCTACCCGCGCTGCGCGTGTGCAATCCCCGCCCTAGCCGCCCAGATGCCACTTCCCTGGACCTACGCGGCGTGTGCGCTGCCACCGGGTAGGGTGCCAGCTACACCCATAGCCCAAACCAATTCACCGCACCGTACACGCCGCTATTTTAATCCTCTAAGTGTTTGGAATCATTCGCAATAGACCTGACTCGCTATGGGTCCTCGTGTAAGTCTGGGATGGATTCATTCGGGTTTGTGATGTATCATCAATCACTTAAGGACTCACTTACTACGCCTGTGGTGCCGCGGTAGTGACGTCATGTTACCAGCACCGGTAACATGTGAATGAATCTTTCGCGGTTTACTAGCCATAGCAAACCAACTTCCATCCCGCAGGACCCTGTACAACCTACGCGCGTGTCATGAGCCCAGGACCCCGCGTCATCGGCCATGAACACTATTGGGATGAAATCTGACGATTGAATCCCGGTTGGGATTCCCCCGTGACTTGCGGCGTGCGAGTTTGCAGCATGCGAGTTTGCGGCATGCGAACCGGCATTTCCTTTTGCGTCACGCCGGTGGACTTGGATCGGCTTCGAGCCCTGGTCAAAGACCGCAACGCGCCGCAGAAGCACGTGTGGCGCGCGCAGATCGTGCTCCTGAGCGCCGAGAGCGTCGGCACGAACGCGATCATGCGCGAGACCGGCAAATCCAAGACCTAGCAGCCTGTCGGACTTAAATGAACGACGTGGGTTCTGGAAGGACCTGCGGTGTTTGGCGAGGTACAATGACGGCGTTGATTCTCCTTGCGCCACGAACCGGGTCAGATGGACAATTTTCGTACGATCGACCGAGAGACGGGATATCTGCTTCCGCCTTCGGTTGACGAGTGGCTGCCGGAGAAACATCTGGCTCGGTTCATTGTCGAAGTGGTCGACGGTCTGGATCTCGGCAGGATGAGCCGGGACTATCGGGGCTCGGGTTCGGCTTCGTATCATCCCAGGATGGTGTTGGGGCTTCTGGTTTACGGCTATGCGACGGGGGTGTTCTCCAGCCGCAAGCTGGAGCGGGCGACCTACAACTCGGTGGCGTTTCGTTTCATCGCCGCGAACGATCATCCCGACCACGACACGATCGCGACGTTTCGGCGGCGCTTCTTGAAAGAGATCGAGAAGCTGTTCGTGGACGTTCTTCAACTCGCCCGCGAGATGGGGGTGCTGGAGATGGGGACGATCGGCCTGGACGGGACGAAGATCCATGCCAACGCAAGCCGGCACAGCGCGCTTTCCCATGAACACGCAGGCAAGATCGAGGCGCAATTGAAGGCCGAGGTCGCCGATCTGATGACCAAAGCCGAAGCGGCTGACGCGGCCGACGTTCCCGACGGCATGTCGATACCGGACGAACTGGCGCGGCGCGAGGAGCGTCTTCGTAAGATCGCCGAAGCGCGGGCGAAGATCGAGGCTCGGGCCAAGGAGCGTCATGCGCGCGAGATGGCGGAGCACGAGGCCAAAATGGCGGCGCGCGAGGCCAAGGCCGCGGCGACGGGAAAGAAGCCGGGCGGCAAGCCGCCGCAACCTGCGGCCGAAGGACCGCGACCGAGCGATCAGGTCAATCTGACCGACGAGGACTCCCGCATCATGCCGGCGGCCGGCGGCGGTTTCGAACAAAGCTACAACGCGCAGGCGGCGGTGGCGACGGGCAGCCTGCTGGTGGTGGCGATCGACGTGGTCCAGACGCCCAACGACAAGGGCCAAGTCGAGCCCATACTGGAGAAGATCGGCGCGTTGCCCGAGAATTTGGGGAAGGTCGAACATCTGCTGGCGGACGCCGGCTATTTCAGCGCGGGCAATGTGGACGCCTGTGCAAGGGCGGGCGTCGAGCCGGTGATTGCGATGGGCCGCCAGCCGCATCATCCGCCGCTGAGCGTGCGCTTCGCGCCGACGCCGGCAGCCCCGGAACAACCGACGCCGGTCCAGGCGATGGCCCATAAACTGAAGACGCCGGAAGGCCGCGCGCTCTACGCCTTGCGCAAACAGACGCCGGAACCCGTGTTCGGCATCATCAAATCCGTGCTCGGATTCCGTCAATTTTCCCTGCGTGGGCTCGAAAAAGTGCGCGGCGAGTGGACTCTCGTGACCATGGCTTGGAATCTGAAGCGAATGTTCTCGCTCAGCCCCGCCTGAGAGGGGCCGAACGCCTACGAGGCGCGCCGACCAGCCCTAGGCCGAGGCTTGTCAAGGCTCCCCAAGGCTCAGTCGAAGCCACCGAAAAGCTCGATCGGACTACCACCCACATCCAAACCGCGACAATCCACGCGATCGTCAGCCAAAATGAGCGCAGTCCGACAGGCTGCTAGACCGGCAAATCCAAGACCTGCGTCTGGCGATGGCGGGAGCGTTTCGCGTCCGAGGGGTTCGAAGGCCTCCTGCGCGACAAAACGCGACCCTCTCGGATCGCCAAGCTCGCCCCCTCGATCGCCGAGCGCGTCGTCGTCCTGACGATGGAAGAGCCGCCAGGCGAGGTCACGCATTGGACCGGCGCGGCCATGGCCGAGGCGGCTGGCGTCAGCGTCGCCTCGGTCCAGCGCATCTGGCGCGCGCATGGGCTCCAACCCCATCGGGTCCGGCAAATTCAAGCTGTCGAAGGACCCCGAGTTCGTCGACAGGCTGCGCGCGGCGGTCGGGCTCTATGTCGACCCGCCGGCGCACGCCGTCGTGCTCAGCGTCGACGAGAAGAGCCCGATCCAGGCGCTTGATCGCACCCAGCCCGGCCTGCCAATGAAGAAGGGCCGCGCCGGAACTATGACCCACGATTACAAGCGGCATGGGACGACGACCCTGTTCGCGGCGATGAACGTGCTCGACGGGACCGTGATCGGCCGCAACATGCAGCGCCACAGGCATCAGGAGTTCATCCGCTTTGTCAACGCTGTCGAGCGCGAGGTTCCAGCCGGCAAGACGATCCACGCGATCCTCGACAACTACGCGGCCCACAAGCATCCCGCCGTGCGCCAATGGCTAGCGCGCCATCCGCGCTGGACTTTCCATTTCACCCCGACCTCGGAAGCCCGACAGTTCGCGTGCGATTGCGGTCGTAACCATGGCGGGCGAATTTCCCGCCCTGGCGAGCTTGCGATAGCGCCGACACAGCCGTTCCTGCGCCCTCCACGCGATGTCCCGGATCGGCTTGGCCAAGCCTTCCTGTCGCAGCAGTTGCTCTCGGCTGACGCGCGCCGGGAACCGATAGCTCCAGGCGGCCTCGACCAGCATTCGCCGCGCCGCGCCATTCCCGGCTTTCGTGATGCCGCCCTGGCGCCGCTGGAGTGCTCGGACGGGGCCAAGCCGAGATAGGCCATAAGCTGACGGGGATTGGCGAAGCGGGTGATATCGCCAAGCTCGGCGACCAACGTCGCCGCCGCGACCAGCGCCATCCCGCGCAGCGCTTGCAATGCGCGCACCACTGGGGCCAGCGACCAATCCGCCAGCGCCGCCTCGATATGCGCTTCCAGACGATCGCGCCGCGCGGTCGCCGCCTCGACCGCCGCGATGCAATCTTCCAGCACGATGGGGTGCGCCGGCTGCTCGAATCTCAGTCCCGCCAACCATCGACGATGCATCAACGTCCACGCTGGCCGATGGTAGTGATGGCCATGGCGCAACAGGAATCCCGAGAGTTGCTGACGGGCCTGGCGCAGGTCGCGAACGGCCGCCAGACGCGCGCGCACGAGATCGCGGATCGCCTCATGAGCCGGATCGGGAATCCAGACGGCGGTCAGTTCACCCGCCCGATGCAGCTTGGCCAGATTGATCGCATCGCGCCGATCCGTCTTGATCCGATCTCCCGGCTTGCGCGGGATCAACGACGGAGCCACGACGACGCAGCCATGTCCGGCGAGGGTCAACCGCCGTTGAATCCCATAGCCGCAAGGTCCGGCCTCATAACAGAACCGAAGCTCGCTCCCGGCGCGCGACAGCTTCGCCGCCAGAGCGTTCAAGGCCGTCGGCGGTTCGCGATCTTGCCATACTCGCGCACGCCCTTGCGCCCGCCCGTCTCGGCTAGCGCGACCGCAATCGCGTCCTTATGAACGTCAAGCCCAACATATGTGATAGAGCAGTATCCGAACGGATTGAATCGGCGGGGGGATTCCCGAATCGGTTAATTTCTGCTTCCTCATTCACTGCGAGAATGGGGACGGCGGGGGATGGGTCTTTCCAACGATCTTCGCGAGCGCGTGGTCGAGGCGGTGGTCTTGGGCGGGTTGTCGCGCAATCAGGCGGCCGCGCGTTTCAAAGTGAGCGTGGCGAGCGCGGTGCGCTGGGTAAAGCGGTTCAATACCACGGGCGAGATTTGGCCGGCGCCTTCCGGCGGCGACCGCCGCTCCCGCCGAATCGAGGCGCATCGCGACTATCTGTTGGGCCTGATCCGGCGCAGGCCGGACATAACGCTGCTCGAGATCCGGGAGCAGCTGATCGCCAATAGCGGCGAGCGCTTTGCGGTCTCCGTGCTGTGGCGTTTCTTCGACCGTCACCAGATCACCTTTAAAAAAACGGCGCATGCCGAGGAACAACAACGCGCGGACGTGCAAAATCGACGCCGGGAATGGTTCGCGGGACAGCTCGATCTCGATCCGACGAAACTCGTTTTCATTGACGAGACCGGAGCCTCCACAAATCTCGCGCGCAAAAGCGGACGTTGCCGGCGCGGGCGCCGGTTGCGGTCGGCCATCCCGCACAGTCACTACAAAACGGTGACTTTGGTCGCCGGCCTTCGCCTTCGCGGCCTGACGGCGGCAAGGACTTTCGACGGACCGATCAACGCCGCCCTGTTCGAGGATTGGGTGGAGACATGCCTCGTCCCCACGCTCTCGCCCGGCGAGACCGTCGTCATGGACAATCTCCCCGCTCACAAGGGGCCGCGGGTCGAGCAACTGATCAAGGCGGCGGGCGCGCAGTTGCGATATCTTCCAGCCTACAGTCCCGATATGAACCCTATCGAAAAAGCCTTCTCCAAGCTCAAGGCCTTCCTGCGCAAAATCGCCGAGCGGACCGTCGCGGGTCTGATGCGCGCCCTCGAAACCTGCGCCGAAATCTTCGAGCCCTCGGTATGTATAAATTACTTCAAATCCTGTGGTTATCAGGACGATACAGGATGATCGGATTCCGCTCTAGTTCTGTCCAAGGCCCGTCTCCTTCGCATGAGGCTCTGCGCCGGAACCCCGGCGCAACCCTCGACAAGCCTGCATACTATGACACGGGTCGCCCTATCTCAGGCGAACATGTAGTCTAGGACCCCCGCGATGGCGTGAGCTTGTCGTCGGCGGGCATCCGCGGACGATAGCCCGACACGCAGAACAGATCAAGAACTGCTTCAGCCACGGGCACCCCGACTCTGTTAACGCCTGGGCAGAAGCAAATAGCAGTCAGGTGGCAACGACGCTGGGATCGTTAAGGTAACTCCAGGCGTTGCCCATCGCCTCTTGGACCTCCGTCAAGTGAATTCCGAGCTTACCGCCTTCACCAAAGGCTATCATCGCCTCGACAGTCGGCAGAGCATTATGCAGCGCCATGACGATATTGCAATTTGCTTGCACCACTTTGCGTTTCTTGCTTGCGCCTGGCTTGCGCTCATGATTGTTAGGTTTTACGGGCACAACTGCCACCCTTGCTTGCACCGGCTTGCAGAACTTACTTGCGCCGGCTTGCATAAACTCGCACCCGCGACTGGCGCTGGTGATGGCGGTATCTGTGGCGTAAAGTAACTGCCTAGCCGGGTATCAGGGATTGATTTTCTGGGCGAGAGTGTTGGGCTCGGCGGCGAGGGAGTGGAGGATGTTTCGGCCTTGTTTCCGGGCCGTTGCGATGACCGATCGAAGGGCTGCGAAGGCGTGAGCGCCCTCGGGGGTCCGGAAGCCGCCGGAGATTTTCATTTTCACTTTCATCATCCTGAGCGCCTGCTCGGCGAGATTGTTGGTGAACGGAACCTCGAAGTCGACCAAGAACCTGAGCACGTCGTCTTTGAACCTGTGCAGGCGGATGAGCAAATTGTCTCCGGTCCGCCGTTTCGTGCGGCCGCTCCTGGGGCCCGTCTTTTCGAGGCGGGGGAGGTTGCGATGCCAGGCGAGGCCTTCGCGCAGGGCCTCCCAGTAGCGGATGTGGAAGGCCTCGAGCGCGGCGAGGGAGAGGGCGGTTTCGCCGCGCGCGCGGGCTTCCGCGACCGCCTTGCAGGCGTCGCGGAGACAATCGCGCATGCGCGCAGCCCAAGGCTCCTGGTCAAACTGGATGAGCGCCTTGAGTTCGCGCAGATGGTGGGCGTTGCAGAGCGCATGGGCGGGCGGCTGGGCGAGACCGTCCAGCTTGCGGTAGGGCTTGAAGCCCTCGTGAACGACGACGCCCCCTTCGAGGCCTTCCGGCATGTCGCCGCGCTTGTCCGAGGCGCGATAAAGCGTGAGGGTTTCGGTGGCCACGGTATGCAGCCATTGCGTCCGGCCGCCGATACGCAAGCCGGTCTGGTCGAGGCAGCGCACGCGCGCGGCGCGGACGAGCGCGCCGATCCGCCTGGTGACCGGCGCAAGCGCCGCCGCCCGCCGCCGCGTCCAATCCGCCACGCTGGCGGCGCAAAGCCCATGCGCGCCGATGAGGTCGGCGAGCGCCTCGGCCGCGCGGTCTTCGGGCGCGCGGTCTTCGGGGATGAGTTGCTGCGCGTGGAGATAGACGGCCGCAGCCCGGATGCGCTCGCCATATTGGGCAGGTCCGGTCACGCCTTCGGGCAAGACCGCCCGCGTCCGAGAGCCGCAGCCGGCGCAGGCGTAGACGAGGCCCCGATGCTCGATGGCCTCGATCAGCCGCTCTGGCAGATCGAACACCTGACGCCGCTCGACGCCCGTCGCTTCGCGAAGGCTCAGCAACGAACCGCAATGGCGACAGGCAAGGGCCTCATGCGTCACGGTCCAGTCGGGCTCGAAAGTCTGGCGCAGCGTCTCGCCCTTGTGGCCGTTCTGACCGCCGCTCGGCCGGCCCGACGGCTCGCGAAGGCTCACAGGCTTCTTCCTCAGCCCGTCGCTCGACGGAGGCTTCGAACTCGTCGAACTGTCCAACCCGAGCCGGCGACGAAGCTCCGCGTTCTCAGCCCGCAACGCCTCCAACTCCCGCTGAAGCGACGCAATCAGGGCCGAAATCTCCGGTGGCAGAATCATGCCCGAAGAGAATCATATTCAGCCCCGCCTGACTCCCGCCAGAGCCGCCAAAACCAAAATCAACGCCAGCTGTGATAAATCGGACTCACCCGACTGGGCAGTTACTGCAATCCGGCCGTCGCTTCGTAAGTCATTGAAATCGTTGGCGCGCCCGGAGAGGCTTGAACTCCCAACCCTCGGTTTCGAAGACCGATACTCTATCCAGTTGAGCTACGGGCGCGTGGAAAGCGCGCCCGCCATAACACGAAGCGCCGGCGCGGTGGAAGCGACTATTGGATGAAATCTGAGTGCGACAGGAGAAGCTCATGATCTCCAGTGGGTGAAAGCTCCACCGAGGTAGCTCCGCGCCGGAGGCCTCGTAGCGAGTCTTGGGTCCAGACCGGTAACGTTCTGGGCTAAGCGTAGACAGCAAGTGCGCAGGGTCTGTATTGGGCCACGAAATAATTCTCATTGCGCGTGCCGAGGCTGCTTAGATTGGCCGAAGGCAACACCGGCGTCGCCGATATGGCGAGGCGACGACGGACCGCCGGGGTCGGAGACCAGGTCATGTGCACAAGGAAATCATGGGAACCTGAGAAGTCCTGAAGGCTGCTCCCGTAGGTCACGGGAGGGCTCGTATGCCGAGGGAAGACCGGAGGCTGCGAGTTTGGTCGGCAGGATGACGGATCGAGGCGTAGTACCGCAGATGGCGACGAAGGTAACGAGTCGACCGGAGGGAGGGCCTCGACTGATGAGGAACCCGGACGAGAGGCTGGGGGGCCGAACACAGGGTCGGACCGATCTCCCAGATCATCTTGCCCGGGTGAACGACGCGGCCGCACGGTCGCGCCAGACCCGGTTCACGGCGCTGCTGCACCATGTGGACGTCGAGGCGCTCGAGCGAGCGTTCCGGCGATTGCGTCGGCGGGCGGCGCCTGGGGTAGATGGGGTGACGGTGGAAACCTACGAGAAGAGGCTCACGGACAACCTCCGTGAACTCTGCGACAAGGTCCACTGCGGCGGGTATAAGCCGCAGCCGGTTCGCCGGACTTACATTCCCAAGGCCGACGGTGGAAAGCGGCCTCTTGGCATTCTCGCCCTGGAAGACAAAATCGTTCAGGGCGCGGTGGCGGAGGTGTTGAGCGCCATCTACGAAGCCGACTTCCTCGACTGCTCCTTTGGCTTTCGTCCCGGACGCAGCGCCCACCAAGCGCTGCGAACCATCCACGACGCCATTATCTCGGAGCGCGTGAGCTGGGTGTTCGAAGCGGACATTCGCAAATTCTACGACTCGATTGACCACGAGTGGTTGATGCGGATGGTCGAGCACCGGATCGCCGATCCGCGCGTCTTGCGGCTGATACGCCAATGGCTCGAGGTCGGCGTTCTGGAGAACGGCGTGTATGCCGAGACGGTGGAAGGGACGCCACAGGGCGCGGGGATCAGCCCGCTGCTCGCCAATATCTTTCTGCACTACGCGCTTGACCTATGGGTCGGGCAGTGGACGCGCCGCGCGGCAATCGGCCGGCTGAGGCTGGTGCGCTACGCCGACGACTTCCTGCTGACCTTCGAGCAGCGCGCGGACGCAGACGAGATGGCGAAGGCTCTGGCGGAACGGCTAGCCAAGTTCGGTCTTCGTCTGCACGAAGACAAAACGCGGCTGATCGAATTCGGACGGTTTGCTACGGCAAATCGTCGGCGACGGGGCGAAGGGCGACCAGAGACGTTCGATTTTCTGGGCTTCACGCATTATTGCGGGAAAACCCTGGACGGACGGTTCATGGTCCACCGCAAAACCCAGCGCGGGCGCATGATCCGTAAGCTGAAGGAATTGCGGCACGAGTTGAAACGACGGATGCACACGCGACTTCGCGAGCAGCATGGATGGCTGGCTCGCGTGCTGCGCGGGCACTACGCCTATTTCGGCGTCACCGGCAACAGCTATGGCTTGCGCCGCTTCCGGAACCAAGCCGTCAAAGCATGGCATGGCATACTGAGGCGGCGCAGCCAAAAGCGACGACTGTCGTGGGATCGCTTCAACGCTCTTCTGCACGTCAACCCTCTGCCGCCGCCCCGGCTCGTTCACATCTGGCGAGGGCGAGCGACCTGAAACGGGAATACTCATCAGAAGAGCCGGATGCGGGAAAGCTGCAAGTCCGGATCTGCGGGGGAGGCGGCGGGCGACCGCCGCCTCTACCCGACCGATTGAATCCGGGTTGGGATTCCCCCGTGACTTGCGGCGTGCGAGTTTGCAGCATGCGAGTCTGCGGCATGCGAACCGGCATTTCCTTTTGCGTCACGCCGGTGGACTTGGATCGGCTTCGAGCCCTGGTCAAAGACCGCAACGCGCCGCAGAAGCACGTGTGGCGCGCGCAGATCGTGCTCCTGAGCGCCGAGAGCGTCGGCACGAACGCGATCATGCGCGAGACCGGCAAATCCAAGACCTAGACCGGCAAATCCAAGACCTGCGTCTGGCGATGGCGGGAGCGTTTCGCGTCCGAGGGGTTCGAAGGCCTCCTGCGCGACAAAACGCGACCCTCTCGGATCGCCAAGCTCGCCCCCTCGATCGCCGAGCGCGTCGTCGTCCTGACGATGGAAGAGCCGCCAGGCGAGGTCACGCATTGGACCGGCGCGGCCATGGCCGAGGCGGCTGGCGTCAGCGTCGCCTCGGTCCAGCGCATCTGGCGCGCGCATGGGCTCCAACCCCATCGGGTCCGGCAAATTCAAGCTGTCGAAGGACCCCGAGTTCGTCGACAGGCTGCGCGCGGCGGTCGGGCTCTATGTCGACCCGCCGGCGCACGCCGTCGTGCTCAGCGTCGACGAGAAGAGCCCGATCCAGGCGCTTGATCGCACCCAGCCCGGCCTGCCAATGAAGAAGGGCCGCGCCGGAACTATGACCCACGATTACAAGCGGCATGGGACGACGACCCCGTTCGCGGCGATGAACGTGCTCGACGGGACCGTGATCGGCCGCAACATGCAGCGCCACAGGCATCAGGAGTTCATCCGCTTTGTCAACGCTGTCGAGCGCGAGGTTCCAGCCGGCAAGACGATCCACGCGATCCTCGACAACTACGCGGCCCACAAGCATCCCGCCGTGCGCCAATGGCTAGCGCGCCATCCGCGCTGGACTTTCCATTTCACCCCGACCTCGGAAGCCCGACAGTTCGCGTGCGATTGCGGTCGTAACCATGGCGGGCGAATTTCCCGCCCTGGCGAGCTTGCGATAGCGCCGACACAGCCGTTCCTGCGCCCTCCACGCGATGTCCCGGATCGGCTTGGCCAAGCCTTCCTGTCGCAGCAGTTGCTCTCGGCTGACGCGCGCCGGGAACCGATAGCTCCAGGCGGCTCGACCAGCATTCGCCGCGCCGCGCCATTCCCGGCTTTCGTGATGCCGCCCTGGCGCCGCTGGAGTGCTCGGACGGGGCCAAGCCGAGATAGGCCATAAGCTGACGCGGATTGGCGAAGCGGGTGATGTCGCCAAGCTCTGCAACCAATGTCGCCGCCGCGACCAGCGCCATCCCGCGCAGCGCTTGCAATGCGCGCACCACTGGGGCCAGTGACCAATCCGCCAGCGCCGCCTCGATATGCGCTTCCAGACGGTCGCGCCGCGCCGTCGCCGCCTCGACCGCCGCGATGCAATCTTCCAGCACGATGGGGTGCGCCGGCTGCTCGAATCTCAGTCCCGCCAACCATCGACGATGCATCAACGTCCACGCTGGCCGATGGTAGTGATGGCCATGGCGCAACAGGAATCCCGAGAGTTGCTGACGGGCCTGGCGCAGGTTGCGAACGGCCGCCAGACGCGCGCGCACGAGATCGCGGATCGCCTCATGAGCCGGATCGGGAATCCAGACGGCGGTCAGTTCACCCGCCCGATGCAGCTTGGCCAGATTGATCGCATCGCGCCGATCCGTCTTGATCCGATCTCCCGGCTTGCGCGGGATCAACGACGGAGCCACGACGACGCAGCCATGTCCCGGCGAGGGTCAACCGCCGTTGAATCCCACAGCCGCAAGGTCCGGCCTCATAACAGAACCGAAGCTCGCTCCCGGCGCGCGACAGCTTCGCCGCCAGAGCGTTCAAGGCCGTCGGCGGTTCGCGATCTTGCCATACTCGCGCACGTCCTTGCGCCCGCCCGTCTCGGCAAGCGCGACCGCAATCGTGCCCTTATGAACGTCAAGGCCAACATATGTGATAGTTCGGTCCAAGGCCCGTCTCCTTCGCATGAGGCTCTGCGCCGGAACCCCGGCGCAACCCTCGACAAGCCTGCATACTGTGAGACGGGTCGCCCTATCTCAGGCGAACATGTAGTCTAGCGGCTGAATGCCGCACTATGGGAACGATGCTTGGTCATGGCTTTCATCCTCAGAAAGCTCAGCACCGACGGTCAATCCAAATCCTTCATCACGTCCACCCCGAGGGGCGCACTCCAAATTGGGGGGTAAAGCGGCGAAGGGCGTCGGCGATGGCTTGCCAGAGGTCGGGGATTGTACGGGCGGCCGCGGCGCGCAAAAGGGCCTTGAGCTTGGCGAAGGCCATTTCGATGGGGTTGAAGTCGTCCTCCGTGAAGAATTGGGAGACGCCTGGTTTTCCACGGGATAACGGGTTTCTGCGAGTCTTTGCGATTGCAGGAGAGCAGCGTTTGCCGGCTTGATTTCTTGCGAATTGAGAGAGGCGTTTGACTGTGATTCCCTGGTCGTCGAATTGAACATCGTCGAGAAGGCCAGCGACAACACGATTGGAAGGACGCTCAAAAAAACGCTCTCCAACCTCACCGCAACCGGCAAGGGGTGATCGCGCCGGACGCCGACGCTGGCTTTGTCGCCGCGATGGAGGACGGGCTTGGAAACCGATCAGAAGCCGCGCGACCCCGATCGCCCTCTCGTGGGTGTGGATGAAACGTCCAAGCCGCTGATCGTCGAGACGCGCGCGCCGCTCGCCGCCAAGCCCGGACAATCCGCCCGGCGCGATCACCAATACGAGCGCAACGGGGCGGCCAATCTCCGCATGATGTTCGCGCCGCTGGAGGGCTGGCGCCGGGTCAAAGCGACCGACCGCCACGCCGCCGCTGATTACGCCCAGGTTCTCAAGGACCTATCCGACGTGCATTTTCCCGACGCCGAACAAATCAGGCTGGTCCGGGACAATCTGAGCACGCATACGGCGGCCTCGCTCTACCCAGCCTTCCCCGGCCCGAAGCGCGCCGCCTCGCCAAACGGTTCGAATGGCGTTACACCCCTAAACATGGAAGCTGGCTCGCTATGGCCGAATCCGAACTCGGCGTTCCGTCGAGCCAATGTCTGAGCCGGCGCATTCCAGACAAGCCGACCCTCCTCAGAGAGGTCGCCGCCTGGCAGGACCATCGCAACAAACATCACGCAAAGGCCGACTGGCGATTCACTGCACACGATGCCCGCGCGAAGCTGAAAAGCTCGGCAATCCGCTGGCGATCTGCCTGACCGGCGGACAAGTCCACGCCATCGCCCAGGCCGTCGCGCTGCTGGCCGAAGTCGAACCGCAGGCCCTCATCGCCGACAAGGGCTATGACGCCGACGGCTTCATCGATGCTCTGACCGTGCGCCGCATCGAACCCATCTCGCCTGTGCCCTCGCTTGGCTTAAATGAGGACACGCCCTAGTCGAGACGCGTTACTCACAGATTGCCGCGATGGAAAATCAGAGAGGGAACGCCGCGAATGATCGCCATGATCCCCCTCCAGTAGAACGGCGCGTAGGTGATTGGCCCACCCTTGTCAGCCGCATTGACGATCGCGTGGGCGACGGTTTCGGGCTGTGCCCAAAGCGCGCCTTTCCTTGCAATGTGAGCGGTCATAGGCGTGTCGACGAAGCCCGGTTTAATCAGGACCGCACGGGCGCCTGACTTCGCAAGACGGTGCGCAAGGCCCTGGACAAGCACCCCGAGCCCCGCCTTTGAGGCGCCATAGACGTAGTTCGATGCTCGGCCGCGGTCGCCGGCGACTGAGCCGATCACAACAAGCGCTCCCGATCCCTGGCGCTCGAAGTGGCTGGCCGCGGCGAGGCACCATCCGGCAGCGCTGACGAAATTCGTCTTCAGCAGATCCGCCGCTGCCCCCGGATCCCGCTCGAGCTCGGACTGGGCTCCGAGGACGCCATAGGCGAGCAAAACAATGTCGAGGCCGCCGAGCCTTTCCGCGATCTTGTCGAGCGAGGCGGTGGCGTCGGCCGAGGCGCAGTCGGCGACCAAGGTTTCGACCGCCGCGGCGCCCCGGGCGAGAAGATCGGAGGCGATCGCCTCCAGACGATCGGCGTTTCGTCCAACGAGCGCCAGGCGCGCGCCCTCAGTCGCCCAAAGCCGCGCCGCAGCTTCGGCGATGGCTGAGGCGGCGCCGAGAATGACGATCCGCCTCGGCGCCCCCCTCATTGCGAAACTCTCCGCCAGAAATCCGAGTTCGTTGCGGGGTCCTTCAACTGCGCGAAGGTCTCCCACTGCGGAAAGGAGAGCCGGAACATGTCCGCCGGCATCCGTCCGTCCTTGGCGGGATAAAGCGCGCCCGTCGCCTCGCGCACAATCGCGTCGAGACGGCCCATGAGGGAGAGAGTCTCCTCGCCCCGGTTCGGGAAGTCGAGTGCGAGCGTCGTCCCAGGCCTCGGAAAGGACAGGAGCCCCGGCGAAGGCTTGTCGCCGAACGTCTTCAGGACCGCGAGAAAGGATGCTTGCCCCGTCCGGGCGATCTCAGCCAGCAGCGCTGGCAATGCGACGCTCTCTTCGCCCCACGGGATGACGCATTGATACTGACGCATCCCGCGAACGCCATAAAGCCGGTTCCAGCTGCGGATGGAATCGAGCGGATAGAAGTAGGTCTGGTAGTCTTGCGTATGCTTCGCCGCCTTCATCTTGTGCAGGCGGTAGTAGAATTCGTTGAAGACCCGGACGCTCAGGCGGTTCAGGACGCAGCCGGGGAAATCGAACGGGATGGCGCGGAGCCAACGATCGTCGTGAGACGCAAGCCCGCCGGACGCGGCCCAGTTCGCGCGAGTGAACACGCCGCGCCCACGACCTGTCGCGCAGTCGAGCCAGGCCACCGTATGCTCGTGGGAGCCGACGCTTTCGGCCGCCAGAGACCAGAACTCCTCAAGATTCTCGAACGGCGCGATCTCGACGTCGAGGAAAGCGCTGGCGATCGGGACCAGCGCAATCTCGACCCACTCGATCACGCCAGTGAGGCCAAGGCCGCCGATGGTCGCGCGGAAGAGGTCCGGGCGAGTTTCCGGAGTCACGATGACGCCGCCCCCGTCGCTCCGCTGCAGACCCAGCGCTAAGACGCTCGCGCCGAAGGCTCCGGCTCGGTGATGATTCTTGCCGTGGACGTCGTTTGCGACCGCGCCTCCGAGCGTGACGAAGCGGGTGCCCGGCGTCGTCGGAAGGAACCACCCGTGCGGCACAACAAGCCTAAGCGCCTCAGAGAGGCTCACGCCGGCCTCGCCGCGAAGCCGGCCTGAGAGCGGGTCGAAAGCGATCAGGCGGTCGAGCCCGGTGGTTTCGATGAGCCCGCCGCCGCTGTTGAGACACGAATCGCCGTAGGAGCGCCGAAGTCCGATCGCGAGCTTGTCCGGCCACCCGGGATCGCGGAGGAGTTCGGCGAGTTCGTCGCGAAAATGCGGGCGCGCCCAATGTTGCGGCCGCCGGTCCACCCGCCCCCAGGAGAGGATGTCGCGCTGAACAAAGCGCTGCGGCGCCACGCTCGGGCCGAGAGGCGATCTAGTCGCCTCGGCGGAGCGCTGGAGGAAGGGTGCGGTCTCTGTCATTCGATCAGCCCGCGGCGATCATGATCGCGGCGATGGCCGCAAAGGCGACCAAGCTCACCCGGTCCCGCATCGCGAAGAGGATTGGGTCGTCGTCAATGAGGCGACGCTCCGCGAGGATGATCGCCCGCCCAACCCAGTACGTGAGGATGGGGCATATCAGCCACAGCGCCTTCGGATGATGGTAGAGGCGATGCACGGTATCAGAGGAAATATACAGCGCAAAGACCGTCACGGCGTTGAGGCCCGAGGCCGCCGCCAGCGCGCCGATCACCGGGAGATCCGTCTTCTTGTAGTTTCAATTCGTTGGGTCTGGAAGCGACCCGTCGAGCATTGCCGCGAGTTCGACATACCGCTTGAGGAGCGCCAGCGCAGTGAAGAAGAACATTGAGAAAGCGAGAATCCACTCCGACGGAACCGTTGAAACGGCGACCGCCCCGGCGACGACGCGCAAAGTATAGAGCGAGGCCAGCGCAACGACGTCCACCATAAGCTTACGCTTGAGATAGAACGAGTAAGCCGTCGTGGTCGCAAGATAAGCGCCAAGAACCGCAGTGAACGAAACCGGAAGCAGGAGCGCGACACCGAAAGCGAACACCAGGAACGCGAGCGCGAAGATCAGCGCCTGCGTAATGGACGCCGTTCCGGCCGCCAGGGGACGATTCCTCTTGCTGCGGTGCCTGCGGTCTGACTCGACGTCGACGAGGTCGTTGACGATGTAAATCGCAGAAGCGACGAGCGAGAAGGCGATAGCTGCGACGAGGGCCAAGGCGAACGCTCGGACCGTGAAAAGATGCGCCGCAAGAAGCGGCACGAATACGAGCCCATTCTTCGTCCATTGATGCACACGGAAGAGGCGCAACCAGACGCCTAGGCCGCCGCCCGGGGCCGGAAGGACATGCGCCGAAGGATCGAGACGCTTCAGCGCGGCGACGACGCGCGCGTTGCCGCCGACCGCGATACGCCCGCCGGCGACAGACCAAACGGCAAGGTCCGCGCGCCCGTTTCCCATGTAATCGAAGCCGCGCGAGCCGAAGTGCTTAACAAGCAGCTCCGCTTTTGCGCTGCCCGAGAGGTTGCGTGTGTCGGTTGAGCCGAACCAACCATCAAAGAGGCCGACGTGGCTCGCGACCGCCGCGACATAGCGCTCGTTGCTCGCGGAAGCGAGGTAAACGTCGCGGCCGGTATTGTGCGCGTCTTGGATTAAGGACAGGACCTGCTCGCTGTACGGCAGTCGCGCGACATCGATCGGAGTTCTCGCGCGCGACGTCAGCTTTGAGCTGCGCTCGTCCCCGCGAAAGCGACCCAAGAACCTTTATGGCGCGAAGAGGATTGGCGGAGAGGTAGGCAAACAGGGACTCAAGCAATAGGTCGGTCTGAACGAGCGTCTCGTCGAGATCGACAACAAGGGGGCGATCGAACTCGGTCTGGCCGAGGCCGACCCTCGAACTCGCCGCCTAGGTTAGAAATCGGAATCATAACGGCCCTATCCTTGGGTTCGTTCAAGCCTCGCAGAGGCCGAAGTCAAGTCGGGGTCTTGGTGTCTGGATCCCGCTGCCCCGACAGTTCGCCTCTTCTCCGGGTGACAAGGGTTGAGCTTCGCCTGCCGTTAGAGACGACTTGAACCCGTCCTTAGCGTCAAGACGGTCCATAACACCGTCTCTGTGCTCTTGGCGTAATTCGCGTCTAGATACTTACCGTATACGCTCATTAAAAACTCCCTAATTCCAGTGTCTACTTGTGTCTTAGGGACCAGAACACAGTCAATCTGTCGAAACATCTCCTCGGGCTTCAAATGGTAAGATTCGGACAAAAGCTCAGGTGCGGACACGAATAGCATGCCACCGCCTTCAGGCCAGCCCAACAACGCAGGAAACGGGTTCACGGAGTCGAGCGTGGCTATCCTCGCCCCTTTGCGACAACCGGACGTCGCTGCGTTCAATCCGTCCGTCAAGTAGAACCCGTACTCCCGGAAGGAGAGCTCATCGTAATAATACGTCGGCCTCGACTTCCTCGCCCACATATAGGCGTCTAGCCTGGGGGCACTTTCGACCATCGCTACAGCCTGCGGAGATAATAGCTTGCCTATATGGTCTGCCTCTGCTCGAAACGGTGTAGTGTAAATCGTATTCAGAATATCGTTCTCGGTGGCGAACCGAGAGTCAGCGTAGTGATACCTGACTGACGCTAACGCCACATTGATCATCATTGGATATGCGAGATTAGCGCTGGCCAGAAGCGAAACAACAACCATAGAGTTTAAATATGTCCTACGACCATCTGATTCAACAATTCTATTATCCATAGAAAGCTTTGACATCCCAAACAAGATAAACGCTAGAGGCAGAAAAAGCACCAATTCTTGAAAGCTGTAGACCTGCAAGAGGATGGATGACAACGTGATAGCCAATGCATACAGCGCCCAATATATTCTGAATTTTACTCTTGCGGCCCAGATAATAAGCAACGGAACAAGGATCGCAATAACGATTTCCGGAATATCAACAATTATTCGACGTGGTATTATTGTCATTCTGCGGCCGGAGTCACTCAGCATCGCCATCCGGGCGTCTCTGTATAAAGTAAAGTTGCCCCCAAGCCATAATTCAACAATGCCTACAATTAGAAGAAAAATTGTGATGGATCCGCCGAATAAAGTTGCCTTTGATTGCCAAGTCCTATCGTCCGCCAGTAAATTTAGGAAGTTAAATCCAACGGCAACGATCCCAAAAGGAAACTTTACGTAAAAAAGGAAGCCGCAGATCAATCCAATAAGCACAGCATCAATATTGTCAAACATCTTTCTGTTTATAAACCTTTTATCTGAAGATGGATTAATAAATATTACGAGTTCTAAAGTGATAAATACATATCCAATTCTGTTATACAACATAGCTTCTGTGATTTGAAAGGGACTGTCACCAAAATTATACTTACATGCCAATGCAAGCGCTATAACCGCTCCAAAGACTACTGAGACAAAATCTTCAAGCCTGGTTCGTTGAATATATACAACCATGAACATCGCAACCAGAAGCAGGGTGGCATGGTAATACCTGACGCTTGAAACAACGTTAGCGCCAAGATCCAAGAATAGTGACGGAATAAAGAACTGTATAGTTCCATATGTTGTCGAAAAATCCCGGTGAGGTACCTGCCCTAGATGAGTCCTATAAATTCCATCCAAGAATCCAAACAAGTCTTGCGGCATCGTGTCATAGTATCCTTTGTCGACAAACAAGCAATTTACAATCAATATACCAAAAATTAGAGCAATTAGCAGGGATGAAAGATTGCCGCTGAGGACTATCCCTCTGAGCTTCTTGGTTGCAAAATCCATCTCGCGCGCTCCAATTCAGGAGGGAGGCGCCTGCTTGCCCCTCCGGCTCTCTAAGTTAGTGACGTCAAAGCACCGGACTACGTCGCTCTTGTTGCCACAACCTGAACGTCGATCCAACTCATACAATTGCCTTCGGGTCAAGTCAGTCATACATCCAGCGGTTTGGAGGTTGGTCAGATACCCATGGCGGCTCCATCGCGGACCCCAAGTAGGCCCCTCGGCCCGGACAAGGCTTATGCCGCCGGTTTCACCACCTATTGTGGGGTGCTGGTCGTGGATTTGTTTTGAACCGAAGTAGATGAGCGCACGGCGGTCGTCGCAGACTTATTCCATAAAGTGCGGAAGGATTCTCGACATGTTGGAAAGTTTCATACGCCACCGGGTACGCCCATCGGCCTTTATGGTTTTCAGAAACCTCTCCACCCTGGACTCTTATGTTCGCGCTCAAGAGGTGAGGCCCGGTTGAGAGCGCCCGCTCGTCGAGCTCGCCGTTGGCGAAAAATACCATTGGGGCAAAGGCTGCGGGTGGGCGAAAGAAGACGGTTGATAAGACCCTTATCCGCGGGCTGGCTACCGTCTTCCGTGTCTTCGTCGCGAGCTTTCCTTGGTCCGGGGGAGGGGCGCCATGACCATACGTGCAGTAGTTAAGACTTAATCTGACAGTTGGTGTCATAGCTGAGGCGGAAGCCGAGGCCGGGCGCGGAGTGGTCAGGGTTCGCAGCGCCCGACCTCGGCGTTTGAAAGGAGACCGACGATGACGAAGGAACAAAAGATCATCCGCGCCAAGGTGGGCTGCTGGAGCTGGCCAGACAACTTGGCAATGTCAGCCAGGCCCGCAAGATGATGGGCTACTCGCGCGACAGCTTTTACCGTTTCAAGGAGCTTTACGACGTCGGCGGCGAATTGGCGCTGCAAGAGCTCACGCGGCGCAAGCCGATCTTGAAGAACCGCACAGCCCGAGGTCGAGGCGATCATCGTCGCGCTTTCGCTGGACCAGCCGGCGTACGGCCAGATCCGCATCGCCGACGAGTTGCGAACGCTCGGCCATTCGATCTCGCCGGCCGGGGTGCGCGGGGTCTGGCGGCGCCACGATCTTGAGACGATGAAGAGACGGCTCAAAGCCCTCGAAGCCAAGGTCGCCCAAGAGGGCCTGGTGCTGACCGAGAGCCAGCTCGCCGCGTTGGAGAAGGTCAAGAGCGAAAAGGAGGCGCATGGCGAGTTCGAGAGCGAATGTCCGGGTTATTGCGGCGCCCAGGATACGTGTCTCACGTCGGCAACATGAAGGGGGTCGGCCGCATCTACCAGCAGACCTTCATCGACACCTACGCCAAGGTCGCCTTCGCCAAGCTCTATGATCGCAAGACGCCGATCACCGCAGCCGATCTCGTCAACGATCGCGTCGTGCCGTTCTATGATGCGAGGGAGGTGAGGCTCTGCCGCGTGCTGACCGATCGCGGCACGGAATATTGCGGCAACCCGGAGCATCACGAATACGAGCTCTATCTGGCGCTCGAGGATATCGACCATCACCTGACCAAGCCCTATCACCCGTGGACCACTGATGTGATCGACAAGTGTTTTCTTGCTGGATCTGCGCTATTTTCCTCTCGCGCATGGGTGACCGCGCGGCGAAGAGCAGGGCGTGAGGCGCAAGCCCTGCCGCGCAGCCTTCATCGTCGCACCTCGGTTGCGGCGCCTGTGCGATCATGGGACCGAAATGATTTACCCAGCGCCGAACGGTCTCGTACGAGACCAAAATCCCACGCTCCGCCAACAGGTCTTCCACATCGCGAAAGCTGAGCGTGAACCGAAGATAAAACATATCGCCTGGCGTATAATCTCCGGCGGGAAGCGGTAGCCGGCGTAGCTGATTTTCTGCATAACGTTCGCTATCGAGCCACCAGACCGATCGCAAGTCCGAAGAGGTCGTGACAACGCCGTCAGCGGTGATCGGGATGCAGTGGAGACGCACGCGGTCGTAGCCGACCCAGGCGCCTCGGCGACCGCGGACGTCGACGATTCTGTCGCTCGCGTCGAGAGGTCCGTCTGCGTCGGCGCTTCTCGTAGCGCGATCGTAGAAAACTCGATCGGCCTATTGGACTGTTGCGGCCGAGGACCGAGAAGGTTGGACGGAATTGACACGGGAACTTTGGCGGGTTTCGGACCCGCGGCTATGATGGCGAATGAGAACGATTTCATTCGCTCGTCGCCAATTCCCGCCTGACATCATCCGGCATGCGGTGTGGTTGTACCTTCGCTTCACCCTCAGCTTCCGCGATGTCGAGGATTTGCTGGCCGAGCGCGGGTTGGATGTCTCCTATGCGACAGTCAGGCGATGGGTGCTGAAGTTCGGGCCGTTGTTCGCAAAGGAACTTCGCCGCAGACGTCATCGGCCGACGGCGCAGTGGCATCTCGACGAGATGGCTATCCTGATCGGCGGCCGACAATTCTGGCTCTGGCGGGCGGTCGACGACGAGGGCGAGGTTCTCGATCTCCTTGTGCAACGGCGGCGCGACGCAAGGGCGGCCGCGAAGCTCATGCGCAAACTGCTCAGGAAGCAGGGCTTCGCGCCTAAGACGCTTGTCACCGACAAGCTCCGGTCCTACGGAGCGGCCAAGACCCAACTGGGCTTGTCGGTTCGCCACGAGCAGGGCCTGCGGAAGAACAACCGGGCCAAGAATTCGCATCTGCCGGTGCGACGACGCGAGCGGAAGATGCAGCGTTTTAAATCACCCGGGCCAGCGCAACGCTTCCCGTCCGTTCAAGCCGCCGTCCACAATACGTTCAGTGTTCAACGCCATCTTGTTTCCCGCGACACGCTCCGCGTCCTCAGAGGCGACGCGTTGCAGAATTGGCGGGCAGCGGCTGCGGCGTGAACTCGAGCCAAGTCCTTCTGACCTTCGTTCGGCCAGAGCCAAGTTCTCGTGACAACTCCTGTCGCGCACATGGATGGCCGTCGCCGGCACGCCGCGATCGACAATTCCGGCACAAAGCGCTCGCAGATCGTCGGGCGTAATCTCGGTGAGAAGGCGGCTGCGCCACGTCGGCAGAAGTTCACGCTCGAAGATCGAACGCCGCATGGCGCGTGTGCTGTCAGCCATCGGAGCAGCGGTCAGCCACTCTTCGCCGAACTCGCCAAAGCTCTTTGCTTCCTTCAGGCGCCGCTTCTCACGCTGCTTTTCGATCGCAGGAGAAATTCGAGCGGCGATCGCTCTGCGGGCGTCGATGCATTTCTCCCGAGCTCGGGCGAGTGACAGGCCGGAGGGACCATACTTGCCGAGATACACGGTCTCTCGGCATCCGTTCAGCCTGTAGTCCAGCCTAAACGACACTCGCCTCAAGGCGTCACGTGGACGTACATCCCGTCCCGATCCGCGACTTTGTAGATCTTTTCCTTCGGTTTGAGGGCCTTCAGGGCGACGTCCGTCAGCATGCGCGCCTTGCTCCAAAACTACCGTCAAGCGTCTTTGGTGAGCCAGTCCTCGGAAAACATATTTGTTTTCAGTGGCATGATCCCGAAAAACTACCGTCATGAGCCCTCACAGTCCTGACGATAGTTTCAAAACTCGAGTTCGGCAATAGGTCTGACTACCGTCAGCCAGTACGTCAAACGCGATTTTCTGCGCACCGATGGCCGCCGATAACAGCCGAACAAATTTTTGTTTTTTATCAGTTTCTTGCATCGTATCCTGGCGTAATTTCGGATACGCCCTGATGAGCAAAAATCATTCCCATTCGATCGTGCCGGGCGGCTTAGAAGTGACGTCGTAGACGACGCGGTTGACGCCCTTGACCTCGTTGATGATGCGCGTCGCCGCGCGACCGAGGAAGGTCATGTCGAAAGGATAGAAGTCGGCGGTCATGCCGTCGACCGAGGTCACCGCGCGCAGTGCGCAGACGGAGTCGTAAGTGCGCCCGTCGCCCATCACGCCGACTGTCTTCACAGGCAGCAACACGGCGAACGCCTGCCAGATCTTGTCGTAGAGGCCCGCCTTGCGGATCTCGTCGAGAAAGACGGCGTCGGCCTGGCGAAGAATGTCGAGCTTCTCGCGGCTGACGGCGCCGGGGCAGCGGACGGCAAGTCCGGGGCCGGGAAAGGGATGACGGCCGACGAACGCTTCCGGCAGCCCCAGTTCGCGGCCCAGAGCGCGCACCTCGTCCTTGAACAATTCGCGCAACGGTTCGACCAGCTTCATGCGCATGCGCTGAGGCAAGCCACCGACGTTGTGGTGGCTCTTGATGGTCACCGACGGACCGCCGGAAAACGACACGCTTTCGATCACGTCGGGATAGAGCGTGCCCTGCGCCAGAAAGTCGACCGACCCTTTGCCGTCGCTCGCGATGCGGTGCGCCTCGGCCTCGAATGTGTCGATGAACAGCTTGCCGATCGTCTTGCGCTTGGCCTCGGGGTCTTCGACGCCTGCGAGCGCCTGCATGAACTCTTGCCACGCGTCGACGTGGACGAGCGGCATGTTGAAATGGCCACGAAACAGGTTGACCACTTCGTCCGCTTCGCCCTGACGCATGAGGCCGTGATCGACGAACACGCAGACGAGTTGGTCGCCGATCGCTTCGTGGATCAGCACTGCCGCGACCGCCGAATCGACTCCACCAGACAAGCCGCAGATCACCCGCGACTTGCCGACCTGCGCGCGAATGCGGGCGATCTCCTCGTCGCGGAAGGCGGCCATCGTCCAGTCGCCCTTTAGGCCGGCGACCTTGAACAGAAAATTGGCGAGGAGCTTCGCGCCATCGGGCGTGTGAACCACCTCCGGATGGAACATGGTCGTGTAATATCGCCGCTTTTCATCGGCCGCGACCGCGTAAGGCGCGTTCTCCGACACAGCATAGACCCGGAAGCCTTCGGGAAGGCGCGTGACGCGATCGCCGTGGCTCATCCACACAGGGTAACGGGCGCCCGTTCGCCACACGCCGTCGAACAGGGCGCACGATTCCAGGATCTCAACATCCGCCCGGCCGAACTCGGCCGCGTGGCCGCTCTCGACCTTGCCGCCGAGCTGCTCGCACAAGGTCTGCTGGCCGTAGCAGATGGCGAGGATCGGAACGCCACTTGCGAAAACTTCCGTCGGCGCGCGAGGGCTCCCCGCTTCGGGAACCGACGCCGGGCCGCCGGACAGGATCACCGCCTTGGGCTTGAGTCGCGCGAACGCTTCGCCCGCTTTCGAGAACGGGTGGATTTCGCAATACACGCCCGCCTCGCGCACCCGCCGCGCGATCAGCTGCGTGACCTGCGAGCCGAAGTCGACGATGAGGACGAAGTCATGGCTCATGGCGCCCCATGTGGCGCAAAGCGCGCAGGCGCGCAATGGCTCGCCGCACTCGCCTGTCGCGCGAGCGCCTAGCGCTTTCGGCGGATCGTCTCCACGACGAAGTCGACAAACGCCCGGACCTTGGCTGGCCGGTGAGCGCGCGAAGGATAAACCGCGTAGAGCGGAAACACTTCGTCATTCCATCCGGGGAAGAGTTCGACGAGCAAGCCTCTCGCGAGCCATTCCTGGGTGCCCAGTTGTATGATCTGAGCAACGCCGGCGCCCGCGACGCAGGCGTCTAATTAGCATGGTCCCGGGATCGGATGTCATGAACCGAGCGCGCGGTTCGACCGGCAGGACCTCGCCGCCTCTGCGGAACTCCCAGTCGTATGGACGCTTGTTGGCCGCGTCCCAAAAATCGATGCAGGCATGGCGCACGATCTCGGAGGGATGAGCCGGTCGCCCGCGCACAGCAAGGTAGGACGGCGCGGCGACGGTCAGGATACGGGTCTCGACGAGCTTCATGGCGACAAAGCGGCCTGATGGCGGCTCCCCGAAGCGCAGCGCCA
This sequence comes from uncultured Alphaproteobacteria bacterium, assembly GCA_963813555.1. GTDB lineage: Bacteria > Pseudomonadota > Alphaproteobacteria > Rhizobiales > Beijerinckiaceae > Roseiarcus. The sequence goes on from CAWEZX010000009.1 coordinate 337,122, forward strand.
GGTCAAAACCGTCCGCAACCAGGTCGCCGACCGAATCGCGCATCACGAGTTCAATTCGCAGATCGCGATGGATGTCGAGAAAGCCGCCGATGGCGTTGGCGAGCGCCATGCGGGAAAGAAAAGCGTCCATGTTCACGCGCAACCTCCCGCGAACCGCGCGGCGCGATCCGGCGGCCTCGATCGCCGCCTCCTCGATGCCGTCGAGATGAGGGCCGACGCGCTCGTAAAATCGGCGTCCCTCATCGGTAAGCCGCATCGCGCGGGTGGTGCGGTCGAGCAAGCGAACCCCGACGCGCGCCTCGAGCCGGGCGATCGCGCGCCCGACCCCCGACGGCGACAGGCCCAGCGCCTCCGCGGCGCGCGCCATGCCGCCGGCCTCAACCACCGCCATGAGAACGCTCACCCCAGCAAGGAGCCGACCGTCATAGGGCATCCGATATTCCTGATTGGAAGTCCTGATTGATGTGACATATCGGCGCTGGAAGCCGGAGCGTCCTGGTCTTAGCGGTGGACTTGTCCGATAGCAAAGGGATCAAGTCATGTTCGCCATTACGGCAATCAGCGGCAAGGTCGGCGGCGCCGTCGCCAACGGGCTTCTCGCGGCTGGATTCAAAGTGCGCGCGGTCGTGCGCGACGAGGCCAAGGCCGCGTCTTGGAAGGCGCGGGGCTGCGAGGTCGCGATCGCGGACGTGGCCAGCGCGGACCGTCTCGCCGCGGCGCTCTCCGGAACCGAGGGCGCGTTCATTCTCTTGCCGCCCGTGTTCGACCCCGAACCTGACTTCCGCAACGTGAAGGCGAACATAGCCGCCATCCGGGAGGCTTTAGCGCGGGCCCGGCCACCGAAGGCCGTCGTGCTCTCGACGATCGGCGCAGACGCGGCTCAGTCGAACCTGCTCAACGCGCTGGGCTTCCTCGAACAGGCGCTGGCCGATGTCGATCTGCCGATCACCTTCCTGCGCGCCGCCTGGTTCATGGAGAATGCGGAATGGGACGTCCCTTCCGCGCGCGACCGGGGCCTTGTTACGAGCTATCTGCAGCCGCTCGATCGCCCTTTCCCAATGGTTTCAACCCGCGATGTGGGTGGTATCGCCGCAGACCTGCTTCTTGAAGACTGGAGCGGACACCGGATCGTTGAACTGGAAGCCTCCGTCCGGACGACGCCAAACGCCATCGCTGCGGCCTTCGCCAAAGCTCTGGGAAAGTCGGTCAGGGCTGAGATCGCGCCACGCGCCGAATGGGAGCAAAACTTTCGCGCGCAGGGCATGAAGAATCCGACCCCACGCATGCAGATGGTCGATGGCTTTAATCAAGGGTGGATTGATTTTAACAATCGAGGCGCCGACGCCCGAAAGGGGGTCGTCACCATCGACGAAGCCATCGCGGCTCTTGTCGCAAATAAGGAAAGGAAACAGACTTGAGCGCGACTCGCGCAAGCAACTCCGCAGCCGCCATTGTCCACCCCTCCCGCCGATTCAGCTTGAAATCAGGGACGCATTGCGACTTCAACATTCTGATCGAGTTTGAGAGTCTAGCCGGGACGAGTTGCTTTTGGATTGAGGCGGCCGATAGGGAACGGCCCGAATGACAATTGGGCTCTTATAGCGTTAGTTGTTGATTTGGGTTATGGTGGGGGTGGGGTTGGAGATTGTTCGATGAATGGTGAGGAGTTTTCGACTTGGCTGTCGGGGATCGTTCGATTGAACGAGGATCAGCGGCGGGCGGCGCTCGCGGCTCTGACGACGGCGGAGGGGGTGGGTCGGAAAACTGCGATGCTGACGGCGGCCGCGAAGAACAAGGCCTTGAAGGCTCGCCGTCGGCCGGACGCGTTGGGCGTAACAGGCCATGAGCGGGTGGAAAGTCGAGGGTGTCCGCATTGCGCGGGTCGCGAAATCGTGGCCTGGGGACGCTCGCGCGGACTGGCGCGGTTCCGCTGCAAGGCTTGCGGACGCACCTTCAACGCCCTGAGCAAAAGCCCAATGGCGCATCTGCGCAAGAAAGAGCGTTGGCTCGATCACGCGCAGGCGATGATCGAAGGCAAAAGCCTGGTGAAGACGGCCGCGCTTTGCGGCGTGCATCCGACGACGGCTTTCCGCTGGCGTCACCGGTTTTTGGGCGCTCCCGCCGCGGACAAGCCGCAAAAGCTGAGCGGAATCGTCGAAGCGGATGAAACCTTCATCCTTAAATCTTTCAAGGGGCGGTGGTCCGATCTGCCTCGCAAGGCTCGCAAACGCGGCGGAACGGCCCGTCATCCGGGCCCCTATCAGGACAACATTCCCGTGCTCGTCGCCCGCGACCGAAAGGGCGCAACTTTCGACGCCGTTCTGCCAAACGACGACAGCGCTTCGATCGCCGCCGTCCTGACCGGTGTCGTTACGTCCGCAAATCACTTGATCGGCGATGGCGGCAAACCGCTGGCCTCCTTCGCCCGCCAGGCCAACATCCCCTTTCACGCCGTTCCTTCCCCGGGAAAGCCTGTCCCCGCGGCGCCCCACCTGCATATCAACAACGTCAACGCCTACCACAGCCGTCTCAAGCAATGGCTCAATCGCTTCAACGGCGTCGCCACCAAGAACCTGCCAAATTATCTCGGCTGGCGGCGCGCCCTCGAAGCCTGGGATCGACAAATCACGCCACAAAACTGGATCAAGAGCGCCATCGGAATCGGCCCATACCAACAACTAACGCTATAAGAGCCGACAATTGTTTGCAGAAATTCAGAAATTAGGTTAAGCTTGCCCCATGAACAATCCTGCCCTTACCGACGCCAAGACCCATGGGCTCGCGATCCGGCGCTGCGAAAGCAAGGACAAAAGCCTATGAAAAAATTTTCCTCGCTTCATCCCGCGTAACCCATTGATAAGTCTCGATTCGGACGAGAGAATCCAAGGAAACCCAAGGAAATCCAACCCTCAGAATCGGGGCTCTTCGCAGCGAGACGGCGACGGGCCAAGAAAACCCAAACGGATCGACCGAACCGAACGTCGCGAGCCGCCGCCATCCCAATGCACAGCGCCTAAAGCGCCGCAGCCGCCTCCTTGAGGCGCTTCGCCAGTTCTCCCCGTCCCGCCACCGAGGACGACCATCCCCGGGTGACCGCCGTCTGCCCGCCGTCGACAACGATGTCCTGGCCGTTGACGAATCCAGAGGCGTCGCTGGCGAGAAACACCGCCGCTTGCGCGATGTCGTCCGGCAGGCCGGCGCGCGGGATCGGCTGGATCGCCGTGAACATCTCCATGACGACACCAGCGACCTTATCCGCCTTCGCGCCATCGAGACCCGCACTTTTGCCGAAGATGCCGGTGACGATCGCGCCGGGCGAGATGCAGTTGACGCGGATTCCCTTCTCGCCGAGTTCCGCCGCGGCGGAGCGGGTAAAGGCGCTGACAGCCCCTTTGGAGGCGGTATAGACGTGAGCTGACAGCCCGCCGCGGTGCCCCGCGACGCTGCCGATGTTGATGATGCTGCCTGCTCCCGCAGGCAGCATGGCGAGCGCGGCGTGCTTGGCGCCGAGGATCACGCCGCGGACGTTGACGGCGAGAATCTGATCGATGGTCGCCGCGTCGGTCTCGGTGAGGCTGATCATCGGCGACGGAATTCCGGCGTTGTTGACGAGGCAGTCGAGGCGACCGAACCATTCGAGCGCTCGGTCGACCATCGCTCTGACGTCGGCCTCATTGGCCACGTCCGCGCGGACAAACCGCACCCCAATCTGTTTCTCGAGAGCGCGACCTTCCTCCTCGCGTCGCCCTGCGATCACGACCTTGGCCCCTTCCGAGACAAAGACTTTGGCGATACTTTCGCCAATTCCGCTCGTGCCCCCGGTCACAATCGCGATCTTTCCCTCCAACGCGCCCATCTCAGCCTCCATTTGAAGCGAATGTCCTTGAGCCTGCCTAGCCGGCTCTTGCTACGGCGACGAGCGCGTCAAGGGACTCCGTCAATCGCCGCGCGCAAACGGAATCGGCCAGAATGTCCTCCGCCCTCACCGTCATTCCTGTCAGCGAGATCGACGCGAACGCCTCGGGCATGAGCCGCGCAGCCATCGTGGAGAGGATCTCGCGCAAGGACGCCTGCGCGTGAAACGCGCGGGGCGACGTATTGATGAGCGCAGTAGGCTTGCCGGCGAAGGTCTCGCTTGCGACCAGCCAATCGAGCGCGTTCTTCAGCGCGCCCGGGAGCCCGTGGGCGTATTCCGGGGCGGCGATGACGAGCGCGTCGCTCGCATCGACGAGCGCGCGAAGCGTCTCGACCGGCTCGGGCTTCGGCTTGTCCTCAATGTCATCGTCGGGGTTGAACGGCGGCAGCTTGGCGAGATCGCGATAGACGAGAACTTTGACGCCCTTGGGCGCGAGCCGTGCTAACGCTTCCAAGGCCGCCGTGTTGGTGGACGCGCGGCGCAGGCTTCCGGAGATGGCGAGCAGTCGCATGGGCCTCATCGACGGGAAATCGCTCATTAAGGACATCCCGAACAATAACGGCTACGATTTCGCGAACCGGCGAGGTTTGATTGTGTAGTTCCATTCCGGATGGAACGCATCGGCGGCGATGTCGAGGGCGTCCATTTCGGCATCGGTGACCCTGATGCCTTTTTCATAGGTTCGCTCATCGAGCGCGCACTCGACCTTGAGGCCCGCCTTGGTCGTCGTCGCGCCGATGAGTTCGACGACGGCAATGCGATCCGTCAGCGGCCGGCCGCGCCAGTTCTGCGTGATATGGCAGAACAGGCGGTGCTCGATCCTGTTCCACTTCGACGTTCCCGGCGGATAGTGGTGCACGCTGAGCGTCAGGTTCGTCTCATCGGCGAGCTTCTGCAGTTCGATCTTCCACAGACGCACGCGCGCGCCATTCGAGCCGCCGCAATCGGCCGTGATCGTCAGTTCTTTCATGTCCGGATAGCGTTCGCGGCCCATGCGCGCCAGCCACGTGCGGATGGATTGGACCGCGAACTGCGCGGTATCACTGGTGATGCCGACGCTGACGAAGCCGGCGTTGGCCGTCACGTCGTAGACGCCGTAAGGCACGACCTTGCCCAGGTCCTTGTCCTCGAAGTCGTGCGCGGCGACGCGCAACGGATCGCCCTTCGGCCGATAGTCGGAGCCACCATTTCTGAAGTTGCCGACCAGCTCTTTCTTCTTCGTATCGACGGAGATGACGGGCTGGCTTTTTGCCTGAGCGGCCACGACTTTCGCATTGATGTGCTCGAATTGCGCGTTACGGTCCGGATGCTTCGAGCCTTCCTCGGCCTTGCGATTGTACTGGCGCGAGAAGCCGAGCTTCACCAGTTCCTTGCGCACCGTATCGGCGCCGATCGGATGCCCCATGGCGGTCAGGATCGCGGCCAATTTGTCCATGCTCTTCGACACCCACAGCAGCGGGCGCATGGGATCGCCGAGCGTGGCCGGTTCGAGGAGGCGCTTCAATGCGGGCACGAGACCGGGATCTCTCGCGGCCACAGCCTTGCGGCCGGCGCCGGCACGCCGCACCTGACCTTTCGGCAGTTCCTCGCCATCGAGATCGTCCTCGCCGCGATTGATGGTCGAACGGGCAAGCCCGGTGATCCGAGAGACCACCGCAAGCCCGCCCCGGCCGGCCGTTCTCACCTCGCCCGCCGCGAACATCCGCCGCCCGCGTTCGTCGAGCTTCGAGCCGACCCTGTCCCAGCGATAGCGGATCGCATCTTCATCGATCATGCCATCCAGGATACACGGGTTCGCCTCGATCCGGAATCCCGACGCCCCAACTTACCCCGCCGCACGCCCGCGCACCGCGATTTGCTTATTGTTCGGGGAGGCCTAAGTCGCGGCCCAATTGTCGCGCTCACTTGGCGAGATCGGTGCTCACTCTTCGTCACCGGGCCAGATGATCGGACGCTCCATGATCTCCGCGTATTCGAACGGACGCTGGACGGGAAAGAGGCTCAAGGGCAGACAGGTCTCGGCGGAGGAACTCATCACGAGCGTCTTCGTAGGCTTCGCCAAGTGCTTCATCCAGACGCGATCGCAGGCCAGGATTTTTTCGCAATTGGCGCAGGACGCGTCGCCGTTGCTCGCGGATGGTCAAGGTCCACGAGCGGCTGCGTACATCGGGCTGATGATCCCACTTGAGCAGGTGGAGCATGAGCACGCGGAGCGCGCTCTCAAGCTTGTCGTATTGCTCCTCCCCCACGTCATCGATCTCCTCGGCGATCGCCGCGGCGTCGATTTCTGTCAGCCGGCCCGCGCGCAAGAGCTCGGCTTGACGGAGCGCCCAGGAGTAAAGATCCCCCTCTCTCGCGACGAGCCGCTTCGTTTCCTCACGGACCGCGCTCTTGACCATCGCTGTTTCCCAAAGGCCTCAGCTCAGGGCGACGTTCAGCGCGCTCTCCGGCAGTTCCTGGCCAAAGCAGCGCTGATAGAATTCCGCGACCAAGGTCCGCTCGAGTTCGTCGCACTTGTTGAGGAAGGTCAAGCGGAAAGCGAAACCGATATCCTTGAAGATTTCCGCATTCTCCGCCCAGGTGATGACGGTGCGCGGGCTCATCACGGTCGACAGGTCGCCATTGACGAAGGCGTTTCGCGTTAGATCGGCGACCCGAACCATCTTGTTAATGGTGTCGCGCCCGTCCTTGCGCGCCCGGTGCGCGGGCGACTTGGCGAGCACGATATCCACTTCCTTGTCGTGCGGCAGATAGTTGAGCGTGGCGACGATCGACCAGCGGTCCATCTGGCCCTGATTGATCTGCTGCGTGCCATGATAGAGGCCCGACGTGTCCCCGAGGCCGACCGTATTGGCGGTCGCGAACAGACGGAACGCGGGATGCGGCCGAATGACGCGGCGCTGATCGAGCAGGGTCAGGCGGCCTGAGACCTCGAGCACCCGCTGGATGACGAACATCACGTCGGGACGGCCTGCGTCATACTCATCAAAGCACAGCGCAATATTGTTCTGGATCGCCCACGGCAACATTCCGTCGCGGAATTCGGTCACCTGCTTGCCGTCCTTGAGCACGATCGCGTCCTTGCCGACGAGATCGATGCGCGAGACGTGGCTGTCGAGGTTGATGCGCACGCAAGGCCAGTTGAGGCGCGCGGCGGTCTGTTCGATGTGAGTTGACTTGCCCGTGCCGTGGTAGCCGGTGATCATCACCCGGCGGTTGAAGGCGAAGCCCGCCAGGATCGCGAGCGTCGTATCCCGGTCGAACAGATAGTCGGGGTCCAGATCGGGTACGTGTTCCTCGGCCCGCGAATAGGCCGGCGCCTCCATATCGGAATCAATGCCGAAAGCCTTTCGCACCGATATGCGGGTGTCGGGCAGACCGGGCGCAGGTTCGGATCCCACCAGAGCTTGTATCGAATTCATAGCTCCTCCACGCTCTTCCGCATGCGGAAGAGAGCGTCATTCTCATACTCGAATTCCGGGCGCGCGCAAAAGCGAGCGCTCACAGCGACATCTTAACCGCCAGACTGGCGTGCTGTTCCGCGGGCGCCAACCTGCAATCAGACGAGCTTATTGGCGCGCAGAAAATTGTAGGCCTGGATGATCTCGCGCAATCTTTCTTCCGACGAACGATCGCCCCCGTTCGCGTCTGGATGATGGCGTTTGACGAGCTCCTTGTATCGCGCCTTGATCTTCGCTGGAGTCGCATCGCCGCCGAGTTCGAGCGTCAACAACGCCTTGATCGCCAGGGCGTTGTAACGCGGCGGCGGTTCGGTCTGCGGCGGTTTGCCGCGCGCGCCGCGTCGCCGCGCCGCGCGGGCCTCGGCAAAGACGGATTCGTCGGCCTGATGGCCGGCGGCGGCCGCCCGGGCGCCCATTTTCCACGTCGGACGGTGGCCGACAGCGTCGGCTTGACGAAACTTCGCCATCGAGGCGTCGTCCATGCCGCGAAAGTAATCATAAGAAGCGTTGTATTCGCGCACGTGATCGCGGCAGAAGCTGAAATACTCGCCCTCTCGCTCGCGGCCCTTCGGCGCCCGGAACACCCCTTCGGCCGCACAACCGGGATAAGAGCAGGGGGTCGTCGGTGCCTTTTCCGGCGCGCGCTCGGCCGGCTTCACCCGGATACGGTCGAACAGGCGAGAGTTCAGATCCATGCCATGACCTTTATGACCGCCAACGCTGTCGGGCAAGTCCCAAACGCTCGGCGCCGGCAAAGCCGCCGCCAATCGGCGCAAGCGGATCGGGATATTTAGCCCGCAGCCCAGCGTAGGATATGTAGGGTCACGATCCGCTTAACGGGAGTGCTCCACCGTGATCATGCAACAGAGAATTGTCGCGCGATTGACGGCGGGGCTCGATCCCATTCTTCTCGACGTCGTCGACGAGTCCGACCGGCATGCAGGACACGCGGGCGCGCGCGAAGGCGGAGGCACGCATTATCGCGTCCGCGTGGTGTCGGCCCGGTTTGAGCGTCAGAGCCGAGTTCGAGCGGCACCGTCTCGTCTATGGCCTTTTGACGGCGGAGTTCGCGGATGGGTTGCATGCGCTAGCGCTGGTCGCCAAGGCACCGGGCGAGCCATGACGACGGACCGAGGCTCCGATTCGTTCGGGCCCTATGCGTTCACGCTCACGCCCGCCGAAGCCGAAGCCGCCGCTGCTCGCGCAGGGCTCCGCACAGCGCTGAGAGGCGGATTGCTCGCGAGTCACATGGCGCCTTTGACCGCTTTCGCGCTTGTCATGGCCTTCGCTTCGGTGCTGGCGCTGACCGGTCTCATCAGCCGCCGCGCCGGGGAGGCCGCGCTGATCCTCGCCGCTTTAGCGTTCATGATCCAGCGCCTCATGACCCACTGGCGGATTCGCCGCGCGCACAGCGACGGCCGGGCCGCGATCGCGCATCTTCAATCTGGCGCGCTGACGGCGACGTTCGGCGACGAAACCGCGTCGCTCGAGGTCGACGGGCGCACATTAAGTCTGCGCTACGCCGATTGCGAACAAGCCGAGGACGCCGGCGGCCTCGTTTACGTGTGGCCACGGAACGGCGCGCCGGTTGTCGTGCCGACACGCGCGCTTGTCGATGCAGACGAGGCGGCGCGGCTCGTGTCCCGCCTCTGCGATCAGATCGGGGACAGGAAGTGACCGACGCTATTGCGCCGAATCGGGCGCGTCAGCCCGAGATTCCGCGGCGTTCGGGCGTGTTGGCGGGGTCGGCGCCGTATGCAGCGACGCCAGATGCACGTCGTCGCGGCGAGGCGGCAGCGGCGCGTCGGTAGGAACAGGCTGATCGGGGTCGGGGTCGGCGACTGCAACGGGTGGCGGGAGCGGGGGCTCCTCGCCGCCAAGATGGAGCCATTTCTGGACATTCTTGGCGCCACCGGTCAACCCGCCGATGACTCCGCCGGATTGGTTCGCAGGCGCCGGGATGGCGGCGACCGCCACCGGCGCTGGCAGCGCCGCCGCAGCTTCGACGGGCGCTGACGCTACGCTCGCCGCGCGCTTTTTCTCTGCGTCGGCCACGGCGATCTTCACCGCCGCCGGCGCCGGTTTACGATCGCTCAGGACGATCTCTTGCGGTCCGCTCGCGAGCGCCTCCGGATCGCTCTCGTCCTTGTAGCCGGCGAAGACCGGATTTTGTCCGCCATCGGCATAAACGACGCGCACCGCCTTGGCGCCGGACGCGACCAGGTCGGCGACCTTGACCTCGTCCTTGTCCTCCTTCTCGGCAACCAACGCCTCGATGCTTTGATCACGCTTGAGCGTGGGGCACGGCTCGGTGGCGGAAACGTCGCCGCTCGCCGTCGCGCCGAAGACGTAGCGCTTGCCGCAGACGATAACCGAAGGTTCAGTCTTGGCGACTTCGAAATGGTCGGAACCGTTCTTGAGGTTTTTCCAAAAGTCGATGTTCGGGTCGAGCCGGAACTTGGCCATGTTCTCGGCCGTCATGCGGAACGGGTAGGACTGGAGCTGGATTTCCCGCTGGCCGCCGCGGAACGAGTCACGGGCGATCGCATAAATGTCGGCGACCTGCTCGTCGGTCATCGAGAAACAGCCGGCGGACGAACAGACGCCATGCACCATCACGTTGCCGCCGGTGCGCCCATAGGCCCGATCGTACGCGTTCGGATAGCCGACGTTGAACGCCAGATAATAGTGGGAGGTTGGGTTCATCTGCCCCGGCGCAATTGAGTAGAAGCCCTCCGGCACCTGCATGTCGCCTTCGCGCTTCTTCGGCCCGAGTTGTCCCGACCATCGGCACATCGGATAGGTCTTGAGCAGCGCGTACTCGCCGTTCGACTTCATTTTCCAGATCTCGAGCTCAGCCTCCTTTTTGTAAGTCCGGATGAGCGTCGGCGCGGACGGCGTGGTGTCCAGCTTGTTCATTTCCGCAAGCGTGGCGCTCGAAATCGGTTGCTGCGACCGCCCCGAGCTCTGATCGAGGTAGGAATCGTCGCAGCCAGCGATCCATATGCATGCCGCAATGGCCAGTCCAACGGCGGTCCCGCGCCGGATGATGGAGTTCATCGATCTCCCCGCATTCGATCCCAACTCTTAAGCGCGCGGGCGCCAAAAGTCCATCCAGCCATGAAAGGCCACCGTCGTTACCCACCCGTTAACAGATTGTCCTCACGCCGGAAATTCCGGCTGGGAATCAAAGCAATAAGGTTAAATACCGGCAGTCGATCCTCCGGCCCACGTCACCGTCACCAGCGTTCGGAGAGCGGCGCGGAATCGAAGATCTCGGCCAGCCTCGCCCGAGTCGCCCGTGTCGTTCCTCCCGGCAGCGCCAGGCGCGGAAAAAAACGCGCTTCGGCGATTTCCCAATCGGGCGCGCGTTCACCTAAGACCCGAAAGCTCCGAACGACGTAAGCGGCGACGTGGTCACGCCGCGACGTTTGGGTGTTGAAGAAGAGCCCATGCAGGACCGGCGGCCCTTCGATCACGATGCGCGCCTCTTCCTCGAGTTCACGCGTAAGGGACTGGACGAAAGTCTCTCCGACCTCCACCCCGCCGCCGGGAAAATGCCAACCGGAGACATAGCCGTGCCTAACGAGCAGGATTTCGTCCTCGGGGCTGATCACAATCCCGCGCACGCCAAGCGTCATCGGCCGCGCGACGAGGAAGCTCCAGTGCAACAAGCGCAGCCTCAGCCTTTCTCCAACCGACGCGGCCATATGGCGGATGCTCCGAGCCCCCGACTAAAGCCCAGGGTTGTCTTTCCGTTCAAGCAATCTTATTGCCGCCCGGTCAATGGCTCGAGGCCTCTTTGCCTTGCGCGCCGCAAGACGGGACGCTGACGATGAGCTTTACCATCGCGCACATCACGGACCCGCACCTGAGCCCCGCCCCCATGCCCGGGCTCGCCGATTTGCGGCTCAAGCGGGTCATGGGGTTCATCAACTGGAAGCGAGGGCGCGAACGGCGCAACGACATGGCGCTGCTCAAACGCTTGGTCGAGGATCTGCGCGCGCAGCGTCCCGATCATGTCGCGGTCACTGGGGATCTGGTCAATATCGGCATGGCCGCCGAGTTCCAGCGTGCCGCGTTGTGGATGGAGACGTTGGGCGAGGCGTCCGACGTCAGCTTCGTGCCCGGCAATCACGACGCCTATGTGCGGGCGTCTATGCCGTTGCTCGCGACGACATTCGCGCCGTGGGCCACGAGCGACGGTGCGCCAAAGAGCAAGGCGACCTACCCGTACCTCCGCGTTCGCGGCGAGATCGCGATCATCGGCTTGAGTTCCGCGGTGCCGACAGCTCCCTTGATGGCGACCGGCAAACTCGGCAAGACCCAGATCGAGGCGTTCGCTGAACTGCTGCGCCACACCGGCGACAGGGGGTTAGCGCGGGTCGTCCTCATCCACCACCCGCCGCTTGCCAGGGGCGCGCCGCCGATGCGCGGCCTCTCTGACGCCGCCGCGTTCGAGCGCGTCGTACGTGAATTTGGCGCCGAGGCGATCCTGCACGGCCATATCCACCGGCAGGCTTTCCGCTCGCTGCCGTCACGCGCCGCGCGCACGGTCGGCGGCGCGGTTCCCGTCCTCAGCGCCCCGTCGGCCGCCGTGGCGGCTCGCGATCCGCGCTATCGCGCCGCGTATCATTTGGTCCGGCTCGATCGCGAGGGCGAGCGCTGGCGGGTCGGCGCCCGCGCCCGGGGCCTCACGCCGGAAAGCAAGGCGATCGGCGAACGCGAGGCGCTGGGCGTCTAGCGCTGGCCGATCGTTGGCGTCGCGCCGAACCACGCCCGGAAATTGTACGGCGGGCACGGTGTGCGGTTTTGCCCGCGATTCAAGCTTTTCAGGCGCTTAGGCCCCTTATCTGCAACTCGCAACTCCCGGATTCAATTGCTCGCGATGACGAATGCAGCAATGCATAGCTGCGCATATAACATTTTTGCCGCCGAGGCCTGATGCGTTAGGGAAAAATACCTGTTCGCGCTATCGGCGCTCGAGGTGAATCTTGCGCCGCTGCTCGCGGTGATCGGCGCCGCTGGTTTTGTCGTCGCCTTCGCGTTGCAGGGCACGCTCAGCAATTTCGCCAGCGGCCTGCTCATCATGGTGTTCAAGCCGTTCGACGTGGGCGACAACGTCGAAGTCGGCAGCGGCATCAAGGGCAAGGTTACTCACGTGACCATCTTCAGCACTTACATCCGCACGGAAGACGGGGTCGTGAAGATCGTGCCCAACGACAACATCTGGAAGAGCGTCATCGTCAATGAAACGACTGGCGTCGTGAAGTCGCCGCCGGCGTCCGAGGTGAACGCCGCCGAGGCGAAGCCCGAGGCGGGCTGATTCGACGAGGGTGGGTTCCGGGCGTGGAGCGCCTACTCAGGCGGCTCGCCGCGACGGCCTGACCCCCTGTGGGCCATTGAATTATTGAGGAAAACCCGGCAACGGCAACCACGATGCGCGTGGACTTCGCGGCGAAATAGCGGCAGGCTACCGCGCGGCCCTATCCGAATCGATTAAGGCGTCGCTCTTTCCTAGAGGGGGAATTCGATGTCCGAAGCCACCGATTCCGCGGTCGAGGCGAAGGAAAAAAGTCAGGCGGTCGCGCTCGTCATCGCTATTCTGGCGCTCCTGCTGGCTCTGGCCGAAGCGGGCGCAAAAAACGCCCAGCACCTGTCGACGGAAAAAAATATCGAGTCCTCCGATCTGTTCAATTTCTACCAGGCGAAGAGAATTCGCTCGACGGTCGTGGAAACGGCCGCGGCCATGCTCGAGGCGCAGAAGAGCGCGGTAAACGAGCCCAGGGCGCAAGAGGCGTTCGACAAGCAAATCGCTGACTTCAAAGCGACGTTGGCGCGATACGAAAAGGACCCGAAGAAGCCGGAAGACAGCATGGATGCGATCCAGGATCGCGCCAAGGAGGCTTCGGAAGCTCGGGAATTGGCCAATCGCCGGCTCGGCCATTATGAACTCGGGAGCGGCCTCACCCAGATTGCGATCGTGTTGGCGTCCGCGGCCATCATCACCGGAATTACCGCCCTCGTGTGGCTCAGTGTCGCACTCGGCGCGATCGGCGCGGCGCTCATTGCTTTCGGGTTTTTCGCCCCGGCGGTGTTGACGTTCATTGGCTAGGCTCAAGGCAGCGAATGCACGATCACCGGCCCGGCGGTTGCGCTCGCCGGTCCGATGACCAAAGGCCCCAGATTGTTTTCGATGAAGGCGAGCGCCCGCCGGTTCGACTCTTGGGCTTCCGCGACGGTGTTGAACACGCTGATCGCGGTCACCGTGTCGTCCGGGGCGTAGACCACATAATAGCCCATGAAGCCCGAAACGTCACTGATGATGGCGATCGCCTCCTTGATCTTCTCGGCGAGCGCATCGGCCGAGCCCGGCTTGGCCTTGAACTGACGAATGGCGGCGTACATGGCGTCCTCCCCTGACGAGCATCGCGGTCCATTGAGCGCATCATAAGGCGCGTTGGAGCCAGACGAAATCGTTATCGCGATTCGCCCAAGAGGACCTCGCAAGGGCGGCGGCGGCATTTGACTTTCCGTTAGGGTTTCGGCCCGCGCTTCCTTGGCAGAAAACGAGGGATTTTTGTCCTTGTGCGAGTTAGGGTCGGGGAAAATAATGGGTGCGTGAACACCCTTCTAAGCCAATCGTCGCAGCAGATCACCGGTACCCGTCGGATTGGCTTCCTCATCTATCCAGGTTGCGAAATTCTCGATGTGTGCGGTCCTTACGACGTATTCTTCTACGCTGACACGTGGTTGACCCGATTCGGACGAAGCGAGACCGGCTACCAATGTGTGCTCATCGCCGCGGCGCCCGGCCCCATCAGGACCAAGTGTGGAATCGAGATTGCTCCAACCCACACTTTTGATGAGGTGGGAGACAAACTGGACACTTTGGTCGTTGCGGGAGGCTGCACCAATGTTGAGGAGGCCTGTGAGGATCCGACCCTCGTCGAATGGGTGCGTTCAATGGCGCCGCGAACGCGCCGGGTGGCGTCGATTTGTACGGGCGCGTTCTGGCGGCCGCAGGTCTTTTAAATCATCGTCGCGTCACGACGCACTGGATGTTCTCGGAGCTTCTCGCCACGGCATTTCCGTTGGTTCACGTCGATCCTAATCCTCTATTCTCTCGCGATGGAAATATATACTCTTCAGGCGGGATTACCGCCGGAATTGATCTGGCCCTTGCCCTCCTTGAGGAAGATCTCGGACAAGCCATTACTCTGACTGTCGCCCGGACATTGGTTGTCTTTCCCCGCCGCCCAGGAGGACAGTCCCAATTTAGCGCCTATATGAAATGGAACGAGGTCGGGCCTAAACGAGCGGACATCGACCAACTGCTGGCCTGGATTCTTGGGCATCCGGGGGAAGACCTGAGCGTGGAGGTGTTGGCGAATCGCATGGCGATGAGCCCGCGCAATTTTGCGCGAACTCTTTCGCAGCGCGGCCGGACAGACGCCGGCCCGATTCGTCGACCGAGCACGGGCCGACGCGGCCCGCTGCAAACTCGAGCAAACTGCCTTACCGGTCGCAACGATCGCTGAGGAATGCGGCTTCGGCAACGCCGAACGCATGCGGCGCACTTTTCAACGGCTCTTTGATGTTAGCCCGCATGACTACCGGACGCGATTTCGATCACCCGCGCTTATGTGAGGCCTCGATGGGCAAAGAACATTCAATTCATGGCTAAGATACCTAGAGCGGAATCCGATCATCCTGTATCGTCCTGATAACCACAGGATTTGAAGTAATTTATACATACCGAGGGCTCGAAGATTTCGGCGCAGGTTTCGAGGGCGCGCATCAGACCCGCGACGGTCCGCTCGGCGATTTTGCGCAGGAAGGCCTTGAGCTTGGAGAAGGCTTTTTCGATAGGGTTCATATCGGGACTGTAGGCTGGAAGATATCGCAACTGCGCGCCCGCCGCCTTGATCAGTTGCTCAACCCGCGGCCCCTTGTGAGCGGGGAGATTGTCCATGACGACGGTCTCGCCGGGCGAGAGCGTGGGGACGAGGCATGTCTCCACCCAATCCTCGAACAGGGCGGCGTTGATCGGTCCGTCGAAAGTCCTTGCCGCCGTCAGGCCGCGAAGGCGAAGGCCGGCGACCAAAGTCACCGTTTTGTAGTGACTGTGCGGGATGGCCGACCGCAACCGGCGCCCGCGCCGGCAACGTCCGCTTTTGCGCGCGAGATTTGTGGAGGCTCCGGTCTCGTCAATGAAAACGAGTTTCGTCGGATCGAGATCGAGCTGTCCCGCGAACCATTCCCGGCGTCGATTTTGCACGTCCGCGCGTTGTTGTTCCTCGGCATGCGCCGTTTTTTTTAAAGGTGATCTGGTGACGGTCGAAGAAACGCCACAGCACGGAGACCGCAAAGCGCTCGCCGCTATTGGCGATCAGCTGCTCCCGGATCTCGAGCAGCGTTATGTCCGGCCTGCGCCGGATCAGGCCCAACAGATAGTCGCGATGCGCCTCAATTCGGCGGGAGCGGCGGTCGCCGCCGGAAGGCGCCGGCCAAATCTCGCCCGTGGTATTGAACCGCTTTACCCAGCGCACCGCGCTCGCCACGCTCACTTTGAAACGCGCGGCCGCCTGATTGCGCGACAACCCGCCCAAGACCACCGCCTCGACCACGCGCTCGCGAAGATCGTTGGAAAGACCCATCCCCCGCCGTCCCCATTCTCGCAGTGAATGAGGAAGCAGAAATTAACCGATTCGGGAATCCCCCCGCCGATTCAATCCGTTCGGATACTGCTCTAGTAATCTAAGTTAAGCTAACAGCACGGCGATAGGGCAAGGATTGACGCTCCCCTTGAACAGGGGCGCGAATAGAGAGTTTTTCGTCAATTGAACTAAGCTAGAGCAGTATCCGAACGGATTGAATTGGCGGGGGGATTCCCGAATCGGTTAATTTCTGCTTCCTCATTCACTGCGAGAATGGGGACGGCGGGGGATGGGTCTTTCCAACGATCTTCGCGAGCGCGTGGTCGAGGCGGTGGTCTTGGGCGGGTTGTCGCGCAATCAGGCGGCCGCGCGTTTCAAAGTGAGCGTGGCGAGCGCGGTGCGCTGGGTAAAGCGGTTCAATACCACGGGCGAGATTTGGCCGGCGCCTTCCGGCGGCGACCGCCGCTCCCGCCGAATCGAGGCGCATCGCGACTATCTGTTGGGCCTGATCCGGCGCAGGCCGGACATAACGCTGCTCGAGATCCGGGAGCAGCTGATCGCCAATAGCGGCGAGCGCTTTGCGGTCTCCGTGCTGTGGCGTTTCTTCGACCGTCACCAGATCACCTTTAAAAAAAACGGCGCATGCCGAGGAACAACAACGCGCGGACGTGCAAAATCGACGCCGGGAATGGTTCGCGGGACAGCTCGATCTCGATCCGACGAAACTCGTTTTCATTGACGAGACCGGAGCCTCCACAAATCTCGCGCGCAAAAGCGGACGTTGCCGGCGCGGGCGCCGGTTGCGGTCGGCCATCCCGCACAGTCACTACAAAACGGTGACTTTGGTCGCCGGCCTTCGCCTTCGCGGCCTGACGGCGGCAAGGACTTTCGACGGACCGATCAACGCCGCCCTGTTCGAGGATTGGGTGGAGACATGCCTCGTCCCCACGCTCTCGCCCGGCGAGACCGTCGTCATGGACAATCTCCCCGCTCACAAGGGGCCGCGGGTCGAGCAACTGATCAAGGCGGCGGGCGCGCAGTTGCGATATCTTCCAGCCTACAGTCCCGATATGAACCCTATCGAAAAAGCCTTCTCCAAGCTCAAGGCCTTCCTGCGCAAAATCGCCGAGCGGACCGTCGCGGGTCTGATGCGCGCCCTCGAAACCTGCGCCGAAATCTTCGAGCCCTCGGTATGTATAAATTACTTCAAATCCTGTGGTTATCAGGACGATACAGGATGATCGGATTCCGCTCTAACGCGCTATGTCGAAATACTGGATGCAGCTTCGCTGGGGCGGCGGTAGTCGCCGCTCAACTGGAGAAGGAGGAATGACTATGAAAGCTCTTATTATCGCACTGGCGTTCGGCGTGGTTCTGCCGGTTTCAGCATTCGCTCAAGACGCGCCGCCGTTTGTGAAAGCCATCGAGCCACAAGCGGCCGTCGGTTCCGCTTGGCAGGATTATATGGCGGTCTTCAATCCGAAAGGCGCCTTGGACGGGAAAACCAAGGAGTTAATCGGCCTCGCCGTCGCAGCGCAAATTCCCTGCCAATACTGCATCTATGCCCACACGCTTGCGGCGAAGCATGCCGGGGCGACTGACGATCAGATCAAGGAGGCTATTGCCGCGTCGGCGATGACGCGGAAAATGAGCACTGAGTTGAATGGCAATCAGTATGACATGACCGAGTTTAAGAAACAGATCGACGCAACTTATGCAGGCGCGAAGACGGAGTGATTTCAACTGGCGGCGCGGTTGGTCCGCGCCGCTTCTCGCAGTTGGTTTTTACCTACGCCGCCCAATCTCCGTATTGGCTTGGGCAGTCGCTACAGTTTGCAGGTTCTGGGACGACAGCTCGAACTCTTCAAGCAGTTCTTTCTGCTCTTCGGGGCGCCTACGGATGACGCGACCGACGGTCGTGATCCGCCGAGCTGTCGACCAAGTTCGGATATTGAAACGGAGGAGGACGCGATCGTGGACGAGACCAAACTCAATCAATTCATCGGCAAAATTCTGGGCGATCTCGGTGGCATATTCAGCGCGCCTCTGGTGCGCATGGGCGACAAGCTCGGCCTCTACAAGGCGCTCAAGGAGCAGGGTCCCATGACGCCGGCCGAGCTGGCGGCGAAGACGAACGTTGCGGAACGTTACGCGCGTGAGTGGCTATCGCACCAGGCAGCGTCCGGATATCTGGAATACGACTCGGCAACGGGTAAGTTCACATTACCGCCGGAACAGGCGATGGTGTTCGCCGAGCCTGACAGTCCCGTTTATCTGGTGCCCGCCTTCGATATGGCGGCGGTCATGCTGGAAAACCAGCCGCTGGTCGAGCCTGCGTTCCGCTCGGGCAAGGGCGTCGGCTGGGGCAATCAGTCGCAGTGTCTGTTCTGCACGACCGGGCGCTTCTTTCGCCCAGGCTATCACAACAATCTCGTCGGCTCGTGGCTGCCGGCCTTGGACGGCGTCGCCCCGAAACTCGAAAGCGGCGCGAAAGTGGCCGACGTTGGTTGCGGTCACGGCTTTTCGACCATCATCATGGCGAAAGCCTTCCCGAAATCGACGTTCGTCGGCTACGACTTTCACCCCGACTCGGTGGCGCAGGCGCGGGTTCATGCCGAGCAGCATGGAGCGACCGCAAACACGAAGTTCGAAGTCGCCATGGCGAGCGACTTTCCAGGCAAGGACCTGGACCTGGTGACCTTCCTCGACTGCCTGCACGATATGGGCGATCCGGTCGGCGCGGCGCGCCATGTGCGCCAGACGCTGAAGCCCGACGGCAGCTGGATGATCGTGGAGCCTGCGGCGGGCGATCGACTGGAGGATAATCTCAATCCGGTGAGCCGGATGTACTACGCCGCCTCCACCATGATTTGCATCCCGACCTCGCTCGACCAGCCGGTCGGGGCGGCGTTCGGGGCGCAGGCCGGCTTCGCCAAACTGTCCTCAGCGATTACGCAAGGCGGATTCGGCAAGGTGCGCAAGGCGACCGAGACGCCGTTCAATATGGTGCTCGAGGCGCGGCCTTAATCCCGGCCGGGGCTACGGGCGTCAAGCGTTCGAAAGCGAAGCGCCCGACGGGGCTAAGCAGCCGTGCCGGCGGGGCGTGACGGTGCAGTAAGGCTACGCCGATCTTGTTTTCCCGGTTCGGGCTTTTCCGCCGCGTGTTTGGTTGGCGATGCGTGAGAGCGCATGGTTTATGGACGCTTCGTCGATCGTCTCCGCCTCGTAGTCGCCGAGCCACTCCTTGATCTCCGCATGGTCCGCATGGCGCGGGTCGGCCGCCGCTTCGAGCTTGTCGTAGAAGCCCGGAATTCCGCCGCAATCCTCCGGCGGACCGTTGCGCTCACCCCCGACATATCGAGGATAGGAGCGATCGGGATCGCCCGCGCGGACGTTGGAGACGGTCAGGCGATGCTCCCAGCTGTCGCCAAAGTCGTAAAGGTAATCGATTTTCGTCCTGCGCGGCCCGAGCAGATCCGCCAGTCGGACCTTGCTTGCGTCGACGAGCGGCTTTTCCCGCCAATCCTCGTCGCTCTGCGGCCCGTAGCGACGCTTGCCGAGGGAAAACTCCCAGAGGTGGTAATTTTCCCATCCAAGCGTCGCCTGGATGACGGCGTGCAGGGTTTTGAGGGAAACGGAGGTCGCGACCTCGACCTCGCGCCAGATCAGCGGCTCGGTGTCGGCAAGTTCGATACGGACGGTGGCGATTTGATCAGCGGCTGCGTTCATCAAGGCATTATAGATCAGATGCGCTCGATTCTCATGGATTCGCAGGTTCGGCCGTCGCTTTCCACAGGATTCGAATCTGTCGAACTGACGGCGGAAGCGCCAACGGTGCTCACGCGTTCGAGGCCAAAGCGCCCGGCAAAGCCGCGCGGAGACGTGAGGGCGCGGCGGGGACAAGCTTCTTCACCGCGGCTGAAGCGGCGATCTGGCCGCGGTTAACGAAGGCCTCATGATTGCGCTCGATTTCGTCGAGGTCGTAAAGGTAGTTGACCATGATCCCGAAGGACTCAGCGAGCCCTTTGGGCGACAGGTCCCCCTCCCAGTCGATGCGTTCAAGCCGCGCGCCGTTGCCGAGATGAAAGCGGGCGACCGGGTCCAAGACCCGGCCGTCTGGACGGCGCGCTTTCAGGAAATAGTGAGCGGCCAGCGGCTCGAGCACGGCGCGCAGCCGCGGCGCGACGCCGGGCGCGGTCGGCCAATTGTCTTCGGCCGCCAATTGGAGCGCAGCGCTCTTCATGGGCGCGATCGCCGGATCTTCAGTCGTCTCCAGCCAAGCGCGAAATCCCGGAACCGGCGACAACGTGACGAAGCTCTCGATCGCCGGCAGCTCGCGGCGGATCTCCTCGACCACCTGCTTGATGAGGAAATTGCCGAAATTGACGCCGGCAAGACCCCGCTGGCAATTGGAAATGGAATAGAACGCCGCGACGCGTGCCTGGTCCGGCGCGATATGCGCACGCTTTTCAGCCAAGAGCGGCGCGATCGCCGCCGGGGGAGCGCGCGTCAGCCCGACTTCGACGAAGATCAGCGGCTCGTCGACCAGCCTCGGATGAAAGAACGCGTAGCATCGCCGGTCGGCCGGATCGATGCGCCGCCTGAGTTCGTCCCAGTCGCCGATCTCGTGCACCGCCTCGTAGCGGATGATCTTTTCCAGAAGCGCGGCCGGCGACGACCAGTCGATGTGGCGCAACACCAGAAAGCCGCGATTGAACCACGAACCGAACAGATGCAGAAAATCGCGATCGACGATGGCGAGCGACGGGTTCTGGTTCACGAGCTGGAGCAGGTCGGCGCGCATTGCGACCAGCGCAGCGGTGCCGCCCGGCGCGCGATTGAGCCGCCGGAACAGCTCGTGGCGGCGCGGCTCGGAGGCGTAGTGGACTTCGCTCGCCGCAGCTTCGGCGCCGTCCAAACCGAAGTTGGCGATGGCGTCCCGCACCCGGTCGCGATCGGGCCCGAACTCGTCGGCGAGCGCGCGGAAGAACGCGGCATGGTCGGACGGATCGAGCGCGCGGTAGCGCCCCAGGATCTCGGCGGCGAGCGCGATCCCGGACGCCTCGCCCCGCCCTTCAACCAGGGCCCGGCAGGTCTCGACCAACTCGTCGGCGCGATTCTCCGCATCCTTCGGCCAAGGCTTGATTTTGAGCATGGAGCGGCCACGCTCGGCGACCGAAGCCAGGAGATCGTAAAAAAAAGCGTTGCTCATGAGTTCCGTCGGCCTTCGCGGGTTGCCCAAGCGATCGGACGCGATGCGATTGTCATGCGAGGGCAAAAGGGAATCAAGCCCGCGCGCGCAATTCAGAACGGCGGCGCGCCGATCCAGTGAGTCCAAAAGTCGCGCAGGCGCGTCGTCCAGGCCCAGTAGGCGCCAAGCCCGATCAGAAGCGTGAGCGTGATCGACCCCAGAAGCATCAAAAACATGCTCAACGCATCGCCAAGCCGCTCAGTGAACCGGCGCCCGCGCGGCGCCTTCGCGTGGTCAGCGGCCACGGGCGCCTCGCTTCCGCCGGCAGTGGGAAAGGACAGGGTGCGCACACGCGGTCTGGCTATCGGCCAGGCGGCTGGCCCGTTGGCTTCCGGCTGCTGCGGCGGCGCCCCGGCGGCGCGCCAGTCGACGGCCAGAGCGCGTTCACGCTCGACCAGCCGTCGCGCGACATAATCGGCGACAGCAGCGACGATTGTGTCGACAGATTGGCTTTCGGCCATCTGCAGGCGACCGTGGCGCGTATCCTGAAAAAAGCGATAGGTGCGCTTATCGTGCGCCATGTCGACGAACGCAATCATGTCAAGAAAGAGGCGCGGATGCTCGCTCTGCGTCAGCGCCATATCGAACAGATCGACGCCTTGAGGCGCCTGGTCGACGACCGGCTCCAGCGCGCGCTCAAGCGCTTTGAGCCGGACGATTTCGAGCTCCCGTAAATCCGCGATCGCCTCGGCGCGCTCGGCGTTCTCGACCCGCGCCTGCCGGAGCGAGGCTGCGAGGTCCGGCTGGGCCGGAATCTTCTCAGGCTTGTCGTCCATCGACTTTTCGATTTTGTCTGCGCTTTCGGCGGTGAGCGTAGCGTGAATCCGCTAGACCGCAAGCTGCCCGAGGCGTGGGGCTACTCTCGGCTTGGCCAGCAATCGGCGCCATTGATCATGAACGGAAATTGCCGATAATTTGAAGCGGCCGATCGCAGGCCGCCTGCGATGAAAGTGACGAGCCATGAGCGCCGCCGATCTTATGGATTTTTCCGCCGAGGTCGCCGAGGCGCGCTCGGCCAGGAAGCCGATCGTCGCGCTTAAATCGACGATCATCACGCATGGCATGCCCTACCCGAGCAACGTCGAGACAGCGCGGTCTGTCGAGGAGGCGGTGCGCGAGATGAGGGCCGTCCCGGCGACGATTGCGATCATTGACGGCCGCTTGAGAGTGGGGCTCGACAAGACGGAGATCGAGCGGCTCGGCCAGCTCAGCGGCGGCGTGGTGAAAGCTTCGCGGCGCGATCTCTCCGCCGTCGTCGCGCGCAAGGGCTCGGCAGGCACGACGGTCGCGGCGACGATGTTCGCCGCCTCCCTCGCGGGCATCGAAATCTTCGCCACCGGCGGCATTGGCGGGGTGCACCGCGGCGCCGAGGATACGTTCGACATCTCCGCCGATCTGGTCGAGCTTTCACGCACCCGCGTCGCGGTCGTGTGCGCCGGCGCAAAGTCGATCCTCGACATCGGGAAGACGCTCGAATTCCTGGAGACCCAGGGGGTCGCGGTCGTTGGCTACCGCACGGACGAGTTTCCAGCCTTCTTCTCTCGCTCGTCCGGATTCAAGCTCGAGCACCGCTGCGACGGGCTTCACGATCTCGCCCGCATGATCCGCCTGCAGTGCGATATCGGCCCCGGCGGGCTCCTGATCGCCAACCCCATCCCGCAGGATCACGCGCTCGAAGAGGCCGCCATTGAGGCGCGCATCGCCGAGGCGGTGGCGGAAGCCAAGGCGCAAGGGGTAGGCAAGAAGGAGGCGACGCCGTTCCTTTTGAAACGCGTGGTCGAACTCACCGGCGGGCAAAGCCTCGAGGCCAATATCGCGCTCATCAAGAACAACGCCAAGCTCGCCGCGCAGGCGGCAGCGGAGCTCATGAAGCTGTAAGTCCAGACGCCCTGCTAGTCCGTGGCGGGGACCGAGTGATGTTCGTGCGCGACCATCCATCGCCCATCGATTTTCCTCACGCACATTGTCAGACGAAAATCGAGCGCCTCCGGCTTGCCGTCAGATCCAGGTCCAGCGCAGCCCATCGTCGCGAAAGCGAAGGCGACATCGGCGCCAGCCGTGACCTCCATCTCACGAATCTCAAACCGGACCGCTTCGCTCGACCAGGAAAAGAAGAGGTCCCAGGTCTTTTTGTAAGCCTCGAGCCCAATGCTCTTAAACGGCGGCGGAACATCGAACATCACGAAATCGGGGGAATGGCTTCGGAGAATCCCTGTGTAATCCTTCCGCCGCACGGCGTCCGCCCAGGCTTCGATCAAATCCCGCACAGCGGCTTCATCGTTTGAGACATTTTGCTTGTCCGCCATATTTACTCCCATCAAAGTTGGGTTGTTGTCGCCTTCGGATTGTTTTGAGCGTGCAGGCCCGTTGGCGTTCAAAGCGGCTCCTGGTTTCGCCTTTGACGCCTGGACGTCTGCGTCGCCTACGCTGTACATATGGTCGGCATTCGGATGCTTGAGTTGAGGCGGATCGCGCCGCAGCGTATTGATCTAACGGCGGCGCGCCGAGCGGCGCCGAGGAACGGCCCGAACGGCTCAATCCTCACGGTCATAGAGTAGGGTCACGCCGCGCAGGAAAGCATCTTGCCGCCGAAGCTCGTCATTCGCGCGTCGTGGCTCAAGATTGCCGAGATGAGATAATTAAACTGTTCGCGCGAAGTTCGCGAACACGAAAAAGGGAGGAGAGCGCGATGAAGGTTGAAGTCTGCCACAAGGTCCTGTTCGCCGGCGCGGTCGCGCTCGTCGCTCTGTTCGCCGCGGCGCCCGCCCTAGCCGACGCCGTGTCCGACGCCAAGGCGGCGGTCGCCAAATATTCCGGACCGCAAACCACCTGGGAGGGCCCGACCAAGGCGCCGAAGCCGGAGTCCGGCAAGAAGATCGTCTTCTTGTCGGGCGACGAACAGAACGACATTTCTCATCTTTATGGCGTCTACATCAAGGAGGCGGGCGAGAAGCTCGGCTGGAACGTCACCGTGATCGACGGCAAGGGGAGCCCGACTTCCTGGCTTGCGGGCCTCAATCAGGCGATTGCCTTGAAGCCGGACGGCATTGCGATGTTTGCCGACGCCGCCAGCCTGCAAGACCCGATCAAGGCAGGAGTCGCGCAGGGAATCAAATTCGTTGGCCTTCACGCGGCGGGGTTGCCCGGGCCTCAGCCCGATCTCAATCTCTTCGTCAACATCCAGGAGGATCCGCGGGAGATCGGCAAGGCCGAAGCTGATTGGGCGATCGCCGATTCCGACGGCAAGGCCCACGTGGTCATTCTCAGCCACAACGAATACGCAATCGCCAAGGTCAAATCGACGGCGACCCAGGACGAAATTGAAAAGTGCGCGGGTTGCAAGGTGCTCGATTACGTGAACTCGCCCGCTTCCGAGGCGGCTCAGCGTCAGCCACAGCTCACCACGAGCTGGGTTCAGCGCTTCGGGCTGCCGCTCTATGTGACTTCAGTCGGCGACAACGACTTTGACTTCGCCGTTCCCGTCCTGCGCTCGGGCGGCGTCGATCCGGCGAAAGCGAAACTGATCGGTGCGGATGGGAATCGTTCGGCCTACGATCGCATCCGCAAGGGCGATCAGTATCAGGTGGTGACGGTGAGCGAGCCGATCGAGTTGCAGGCGTGGCAGGCGGTCGACGAGCTCAATCGCGCGTTCCATAACGAGAAGCCGAGCGGGTTCGTGCAGCCGCCGTTCCTCGTCACCAAGGACAACATTCATTCCGAAGGCGGCGACAAGAACACCTTCATACCCAGCAACAATTATAAGCAGCATTATCTCGAAATCTGGGGCGTGAAATAGCCTTCAGCCAGCTCGACAAGGCTGGCCCGCCGGCGTCGCCGCGCCTGCAAAATTGATCGAACGCATGGGGGATGATCGATCGTAAATCGTATTGACGAGGCCTGTCTCGAGAAAGACGCAGCGCCTCTGCTCGAGATGACAGGCCTCGTCAAGCGTTTCACCGGGACGCTCGCGCTCGATCATGTCGACTTCGACGTCCGCCGCGGAGAGGTTCACGCCCTGCTTGGGCAGAACGGGGCGGGCAAGTCGACGCTGATCAAGGTGCTGGCCGGGGTCTACAAAGCCGACGCCGGTGAGATCGCGTTTGACGGAAAGCCGGCTGAGCCGGGAACCGACGCGTTGCCGATCGCCTTCATCCACCAGGACCTCGGGCTGGTCGAATGGATGACGATCGCCGAGAATGTGGCGATACAGACCGGCTATCCGCGCGCATGGGGCGGCCTCATATCGTGGCCAAAGGTAAAGAGCGCCGCCGCGGACGCGCTCGCAATCATGGGCAGCGATCTCGATCCGGACGCGCCGGTCTCCTCTCTCCCAGCGGCCGAACGCTCGCTCGTCGCGATCGGCCGGGCGCTCGCGATCAAATCGGACATCGTCGTGTTGGACGAGCCGACTGCAGCGCTCCCCGAGGCCGACGTCGAGCGCCTGCTCGAAACCCTGCGGCGCCTCCGCGCCAACGATATCGGCGTCGTCTACGTCACTCATCGACTGGACGAGGTCTTGCGAATCGCCGATCGCGTCACTGTCCTCCGCGACGGGCGTCGGCTAGCGACCGTCGCGGCGGGCGAGACCGATGCGGGCGAACTGGTGCAGATGATCGTCGGACGCTCGATGAGCGACGCGTTCGTGAGATCGGCGCCGCCTTCCGAGCGCAGCGCCTTCTCGGTTGAGGGACTGGTCGCCGAGCATGTTGGTCCAGTCTCATTTTCCGTCGCAGCTGGAGAAACGCTTGGGCTCGTGGGCTTGCGCGGCGCCGGGCATCACTCGGTCGGACGTGCGATCTTCGCTCATACGCCGATGGTCGCCGGGCGCCTCACGCTCGACGGCGCGCCGATCGCGTCTTTAAGCCCAGCGGAGGCCATGGCGCATGGCATCGGCTTCGTGTCGAGCCGGCGAGCGGAGGAGAGCCTCGCCTCCAACCTCGATGTGCGCGAGAACATCTATTTGAATCCGGCGGCGAGCGGCAAAAGAATGCTCGAATTGATCTCCCGAGCGACGGAGCTCAACGAAGCGCAAGCCGCGGTGAGGCGCTTCTCCATCAAGACGGCTGGCGTCGAAGAGCCGGTCGCGACCCTGTCCGGCGGCAATCAGCAGAAAGTCGTCCTCGCCCGCTGGATGGAGGCCCACGTGAAGCTGCTCATTCTCGAGGAGCCGACGATCGGCGTCGACGTCGGCGCGAAGGCGGACATCTACCACCTGCTTCAAGCCTCGCTTCGCAAGGGGCTGGCGGTTCTCCTGATCTCGTCCGATTTCGAGGAAGTCGAGCGCATCTGCCATCGGGCGCTGGTCTTCAGCCGCGGTCAGGTCGCGGCGGAGATTCCGGGGCATGCATTGACCGTCGCGGCATTGACGTCGGCCGCGTCGGGAGGAAACTGGACCGCCCGCCACGGGGCGGCGTCATGAGCCGCGACGCTCCCCACTCCCTTGGAGCCGTCGTTACCCGAGCGATCTCGGTGTGGGGACTGCTCGTGCTGTTCGTGCTCCTCGTCATCGCGTTCTCGTGGCTGAGGCCGGACACGTTCCTCACCTATTTCAACATCCGCTCCATTCTCAGTAACAAGTCGGTGCAGCTCATGGTGGCGCTGTCGGTGTTCATTCCGATGGTCGCCAATCAATTCGATCTCTCGGCCGGCTTCAATGTCGGCATCTCGCAGGTGCTCGCGATCGGGTTGCAGGGCCAGGGCCTGCCCTGGTGGGTTGCGATCTGCGCCGTGCTGCTCATGGGCGCGGCGGTCGGATTGGCGAACGGGCTTCTAATCACCCGGGTAAAGATCAATTCGTTCATCGCCACGCTCGGCACAGGCACGATTCTCTATGGCCTCAACGCATGGTACACGGGCGGCCAACAGGTGCTCGCCCCCCTGCCCGCCGAATTTCGCGCCATTTCCGGCAATGTCTGGATCGTGCCTGCGCCGGCGATCTACGCGCTCGTCGTCAGCCTCATTTTGTGGATCGTGTTCGAGTTCCTGCCTCTTGGCCGCTACCTCTATGTGCTTGGCGCGAGCCCGCGCGCTGCGGAACTGAACGGCATCTCGGCCAAACGATACGTGACACTTGCCTTTGTAGCCGCTGGAACGCTCGCGGCCTTCGCCGGGGTCGTGCTTCAATCGCAGCTCCAGGTCGGCCAGAGCTCGGTCGGCCAGGAATATCTGCTGCCCGCTTTCACCGCGGCGTTGCTCGGCGCCACCTCGATTCGGCCGGGCCGGGTCAATGTCTGGGGAACCGTGCTTGCCGTGGCCGTGCTTGCCGTGACCGTCGCTGGCCTCAATCAGCTCGGCGCGCCGTTCTTCGTCGAACCGTTGTTCAATGGCTCGATGCTGATTCTGGCGGTTGGCCTCGCGGTGCAGGCCGCTCAGCGTCGCCAGCGGCGCGGCGCGCTGGCGGAGACCGCCGCGGCGCAGGGCGCACCCGCGCCAGTCGTCGAATGATCCGCGGGACTTGCCCTTTGCTCTGAAAGCCGAAAGGCCTAGAAGGGCGGCCTTGTGAATTGGACGCCAGCCTTTCTTCACCCCCTGCCCGCGGGCCGCGCGACGCGCGCGATGCGATCCGGCGCCGGGTAGCCATGCGCCATTTGCCGATTTTTCTTGAGCTTAGCGCCAAGGCTGCGGTCGTTGTTGGTGGTGGCGCGGTGGCCGCGCGACGGGCGGAACACCTCATCAAAGCCGGCGCGCGCGTCACGACATTCGCGCCCTCACTGACCGACGATTTTCGCGAGCTTTTCGACGCCCCGAACTTTCACCATGAGGCGCGCGATCCCGAGCCCAAGGATTTCGAGGACTCTGCGCTCTGCTTCGTAGCGGTTGAAGACGAACACTTGTCAGCCGAGGCCTGGGCGGCGGCAAAGAGCGCTGGCGCATGGGTCAACGTCGCCGACCGGCCGCAATTTTGCGACTTCATCATGCCCTCGATTGTCGATCGCGACCCGCTGGTCATTGCGATTTCGACCGGCGGGGCTTCGCCAATTCTGGGCCGCATGCTGAAGGCCCGCCTGGAAAGCCTCATTCCAGCGGCCTATGGCCGCCTGACATTGCTCGTGGGCGGGTTTCGCGACGGGGTCGCCAAGGCGATCGCCTCGCCGGTCATGCGCCGCCGAATTCTGGGAAACGGTGCTCGAGGGACCGATTGCGGAGCGGGCGCTTTCGGGCGACGACCGCGCCGCCGCCACCGAACTTGCTCGCGCCATCGAACGCGCGGCGGCCGAGAACGCCGAGGCGCCGCGCGGCGAAGTCTATCTCGTCGGCGCGGGGCCCGGCGATCCCGATCTTCTGACCTTCCGCGCCCTTCGGCTGATGCAAAAGGCCGATGTCGTGCTCTACGACCGGCTCACCGACGAAGGCGTGATGAACTTGGTGCGACGGGAGGCCGAGCGCATCTATGTCGGCAAGCAGCCGGACGACCATGAACTGCCGCAAAGCGAGATCAGCGCCTTGCTGGTCAAGCTCGCCAGGGAGGGCAGGCGAGTGCTGCGCCTCAAGGGCGGTGATCCCTTTGTATTCGGCCGGGGCGGCGAGGAGATCGAAGCTCTCGCCGCGGAGGGCATCCCGTTTCAAGTCTGCCCGGGGATCACGGCGGCGATCGGGGCCGCGGCCTATGCGGGCATTCCCCTTACTCATCGCGACCACGCGCAAGCTTGCGTATTCGTGACCGGCCACGGCAAGGACGGCAAAATCGATCTCGACTGGACGGCGCTCTTGCAACCACGCCAGACGGTTGCGATCTATATGGGGCTGCGCAATGTGGAGGCGCTGACGCGCGAGTTCATCGCGCGCGGCGCCAAAGAGGATTTGCCGGCGGCGATCATCGACAACGCCACCCGCCTCAACCAGCGGGTGGTTGTTGGCACGCTCGGAACGCTGGCGGCTAAGGCGCGTGCGGCCGAACTGAACGGCCCCGCGATCATTATCGTTGGGACGGTCGTGACGTTGCGGGACACGCTCGATTGGCGCCCGGCCGCTGAGCCGCGCTTCTCGGCTGGGAACGATCGTTCGGCCGCGACGAGCGGGAAGGACTGAGATGGTTTCTCGCGACGAGGTCATGGCGGCGCTGGCCGCGATTCCCGGCCCCGACGGGCGCGCGTCTTTGCCCAATTCCGGGGCGGTTTCCGGGGTCACCATTCGCGACGGCAAGGTGTTCGCTGCCATCGCCATCGATCCGGCGCGAGCCAAGGCGATGGAGCCGATGCGGGCCGAAGCCGAGGCGGCGATCAGGGCAATTCCCGGCGTCGCGGGCGCGGTCGTGACGCTGACCGCCGAGGCGGCGCGTGGTGTCGCCGGCGCGCCGGCGGGACATGCCCATCAGGGCGATGCGCCGCGCCGGCACGGCCGCCCGAGCGAACCGCTGCCCGGCGTCAAGAACATCATCGCGGTCGCGTCCGGCAAAGGCGGAGTGGGCAAGTCGACTGTCGCCTGCAATCTCGCCGTCGGGCTTGCGAAGCTCGGACTTGCCGTCGGGGTTCTCGACGCCGACCTGTTCGGCCCTTCCATGCCCAAGCTGTTTGGGATCTACACGAAGCCCGGCTTGGCGCCGGACGGCAAGAGGCTGATCCCCCTCGAAAGCTTCGGCGTCAAGGTGATGTCGATCGGCTTTTTGATCGACGAGGGCGCGCCGGTGGTCTGGCGCGGGCCCATGGTGGTGTCGGCGCTGAACCAGCTCTTGCGAGAGGTGGTGTGGGGCGAACTCGACGTGCTGGTCGTCGACATGCCGCCCGGAACCGGCGACACGCAGCTGACGATGGCCCAGAACGTGCCGCTCGCCGGCGCCGTGATCGTTTCGACGCCGCAGGATCTGGCGCTGATCGACGCCCGGCGGGGCATCGCGATGTTCAACCAGGTCAAAGTGCCGCTCATCGGCGTCGTCGAGAACATGAGCTATTTCGTCTGTCCGCACTGCGGCGGGCGAACCGATGTCTTCTCGCATGGAGGGGCGCGCAAGGAAGCCGAAAAACTCGGCGTTCCGTTCCTCGGCGAAGTGCCGCTCGACATCGCCATCCGCGCCAATTCCGACGAAGGGCGCCCGGTGGTCGCCACCTTGGCGGAGAGCCCGCAGGCGAACGCTTTGCTCGAGGTAGCGCGACGGACGGCGGATACGCTCGCCGCCGGCGCGCCGGGCGCAAAGCCTGCGCCGCGCATCCGCATCCTGGAGTGAGGGAGCCGCGATGTCCTGGCCGACCGACATAACGGCGATGGACAAAGGGCGCGTGCTGGAAGTCGCTTTCGACGACGGCCAGTTGATCCGCTTGACCGCCGAGAGGCTGCGGGTCGAGAGCCCGAGCGCCGAGGTTCAAGGGCATTCGCCGAGCCAGAAGAAGACGGTCACTGGCAAGGAGAATGTCGCCATCGTCGCGATCGAGCCCGTCGGCAATTACGCCATCAAGATCGTGTTCGACGATGGACACGACACCGGCCTTTATTCCTGGGACTATCTGCGCAAGCTGGCGCAGTAAAGCGGCGACTCATCAGACGGAAGCCGCCGCGTCGCGACGCGGAGGCGCCGTGATAAAACATTGGTGGCCTGCCCTCATTTTCGTGGTTTCCATTTTTTGACGTCGGAGGCTTTTGCCGTGCAGAAACAAGAAGGGCTCGTCAAAATTCCGAGCTATCATTCCGTGGACGAGACGGTCGACAAACTGAAGACAATTCTCAACACCAAAGCAGTGACGCTGTTCGCGCTCGTTGACCACAGCGGCGAAGCCGAGAAGGTGGGCTTGAAAATGCCGCCGACCAAGCTTTTGATCTTCGGCAACCCGAAGGGCGGGACGCCGGTGATGCTGGCGGCCCCGAGCGTCGCCATCGACCTTCCGCTGAAGATTCTGGTCGCGGAAGATTCGCAAGGAAAGGTGTGGATCTCTTACAATAGCGCGGAGTACCTGAAAGAGCGGCACGGTTTGCCGCCAAATCTAGTGGCGAATATCGCGGTCGTGCAGGCCCTGGCGGCAGCGGCTGGAGAGTAGCTCGACAAATTGCTTGCGCTTCGCCGTTCGCTGCGTCGCGACCAGGTGCTATCGTCGCGCATCGGCGAATCAGGTCACTCGCCTGCGCTGCCTGAGGCTTGTCAAGCGCGCATGCGGGAGATCGATACAGGAAGGCGCGCTGCGGCATGACGGTCGAAAACCTCCCACGTTTCGACATCGCGACTCTAAAGCGGCTCGCCGGAGGCGCCTTCGTCCGCGGCGAGGCGTACCATCGGGAAGGACGCGTCGAGATCCTCGCCATCGAACCCAGGCGGGTGCTGGCGCGAGTCACGGGAACGGAGGACTACCGCGTCAATCTCCTCGGCGGGGGCGAGACGATCCGAGGC
Source organism: uncultured Alphaproteobacteria bacterium (assembly GCA_963813555.1). Lineage (GTDB taxonomy): Bacteria > Pseudomonadota > Alphaproteobacteria > Rhizobiales > Beijerinckiaceae > Roseiarcus. Next base: position 368,722 of record CAWEZX010000009.1, read on the forward strand.
GAGTGCACCTGTCCCGCGTTCGAAGATTATGGCTTCTGCAAGCACATGGTGGCGACCGCGCTCGCCGCCAACGAGTTCGATCGCGGCCCCGAGCCGGTGGCCGTCGGTGCGCTCGCGCGCATCCGCGCCCACCTCGCGAATAAGTCGAACGGCGTTCTCGTCTCGATGATCGTCGAGCTTGCCGAGCGCGATCCAGCGCTTTTCCGCAAGCTTGAGATCGCATCGGCCTCTGACGGCGCCGACGACAAGACACTGACGGCGCGCCTAGGCAAGGCGATCGACCAGGCGACGGCCACACGCGGCTATGTCGAATATCGGGGAGCGGGCGGCTGGGCCGCGGGCGTCGAAGAGGCGCTCGACGCCCTCGACGCCTTGGACTCCAGGCACGACCACCTCCTCTTCAAGCTGGCCGAGCGGGCGATCGACCGGATCGAGAGCGCAATCGAATCCATTGACGATTCCGACGGCGAATGCGGCGAACTGCTCGAGCGCGCGCGGGACATCCACATCCGCGCCGCCCGCGGCGCCCGGCCGGAGCCCATGGCGCTCGCCCGCGACCTCTTTGAGCGCGAGACCGGCGATGGCTACGGAACCTTCGACTGCGCGGCCCGGCTCTATGCCGACGTTCTCGGCGAAGTCGGATTGGCCGAATATCGCAGGCTGGCGACCGAAGCGTGGGAGAAGCTGCCGCCGCTGACCGGACGTAGCCGAGAGAAGGCTGAAGGCGACTATTCCGGCCTCTCGGGAATTCTCGACAGTTTCGCCGAGCGTGACGGCGACGTCGATGCGCGCATCGCCCTGCGCGCCAAGGACCTGTCGTCACCCTGGAAATATTTCGAGCTCGCTGAGTTCTGCCTCGGGCACAAGGGCGCGAACGAAGCGCTGCGCTGGGCCGAGGAAGGGCTCTGGACGTTCGAGGACGGCCCTTCGGACGCGCGCCTCGTTCTGTTCGCCGCCAACCTTCTCATGAAGGCGGATCGCCGAGGCGAAGCCGAAGCCGTTCTCAAGCGCGCTTTCGAGCGTGTGCCGGACTTCAATGTCTACCTGCGCTGGCGCGAGGCAAGCGGCGAGGGGGCGCGCGACCAGGCGCTCGCGCTGGTCGAGCGCCGGGCGGCGGCCGAGACCGGGCTATCCTTCGGCCATCCCGCCGATCTTGGCGTCAAAATCCTGATGAACGAGAAGCGGTTCGACATGGCCTGGGCGATGACACGAAAATACCGCGTCTCGCGGACCGTGAAAGAAGGCCTCGCGCGCGAAAGCGAGGCTGACCATCCACGCGAGGCCCTGGAGGTCTATGCGCGGCGCGTCGATGAGCTCGCAAACGGGGGCGGCAATCGCGCTTACGAGGAGGCCGCCGGCTTCGTCGGTCGCATGGAACGTTTGCGCGCCCCCGCCGAGCAGGCAGACTATATCGCAGCCCTCAAGGAGCGATTCGGCCGCAGGCGCAATTTCGTGAGATTGCTGGGTTGACGCAAATCCGCGCGAGTCGTCGCGCGGCCCGCGTGTCCCATGCGCCGCCATGATCGAGTCGCCCCGCATCCTCGTCATCGGCGACGTGATGACCGACGTCATCGTTCGCCCCGAGGGGCCGCTCGCGCGCGGTTCGGACCGGCGAGCGTCGATCACTTTTCAGCCCGGCGGTTCCGCGGCCAATCAGGCCGCCTGGCTCGCCTCGTTCCGGGTAAGCGTCGACTTCGTCGCGCGCGTCGGCGCCGCTGACCTCCAGAGCGAAACGGCGCGGCTCAAGGCGATCGGCGTCACGTCGCATCTGATCAGCGACCCGCGCCGCGAGACGGGACGGCTCGTGGCCCTGATCGACGCGAACGGCGAACGCAGCTTCCTTACCGACCGCGGCGCGAACGAAGCGCTCGAGGTCGGCGACATCCCCGACACGCTGATCGAGCGCGCAGCGCTCGTCCATCTCTCCGGCTATTCGTTCTTCGCGCCTTCGCCGCGCGCGGCGGTGCTCGACGTGAAGCGGCGGGCCGGACACAAGCCGGTCAGCGTCGATCCCGCGTCAGCGGAATTCTTGCGCGAGATCGGGGCGGAAATGTTTCTCGGCCACACGCAGGGCGCTTCGATCCTGTTCCCCAACGAAGAGGAAGCCGCGATTCTCGCCGGCTCGGACGATCCCGAGACTCAGTGCGCGCGGCTCGCGGCGCTCTACCCGCTGGTCGTCATCAAGCGCGGCGCGGCCGGCGCCGAGGCGGCGCAAGGCGAACACCGCTGGCGTGTCGACGCGCCGAAGACCGAGGCGATTGACACCACCGGCGCGGGCGACGCCTTCGTCGCCGCTTTTCTTAGCCAGCGACTGGCCGGCAGGGAAATCCAACCCGCGCTTGAGCGCGCCGCCGCCGCCGGGGCCGCGGCTTCGACAATTATTGGCGGTAGGCCGAGGGCCTAAGCGTTCATCCCGACCGATAGGTATGATCGCTTCTTCTGATAGACTTGCGGCGATCGCTGTCTATACCTATCTGCCCCACCAGCACGGTTTCCGATCAAAGAACTTGCCAAACTTCTTCGGTCTCAACTCTGGCTGAGCGGCAGTATTTCGGAAGCCAAATTGTTTTTCATTCGATCAGGAGGGCTCATGTCCATTCGTCCCGTCAAGCGCGTCAGCCAGTCCGTTCCGACCATGGAGGGGGCGGGCGTGAAGCTGCGCCGCGCCTTCGGCTTCGGCGACACGTCCGATTTCGACCCGTTCCTCATGATGGACGATTTCCGCGGCGATCGGCCCGAGGATTATCTGGCGGGCTTCCCTTGGCATCCGCATCGCGGCATCGAGACGATCACCTATGTGCTGGCTGGCAGCGTCGATCACGGTGACAGCCTCGGCAACCGCGGCAAGCTCGGCTCGGGCGACGTTCAATGGATGACCGCCGGCAGCGGCATCCTGCACCAGGAAATGCCGACCGGCGACGCCAAGGGACGCATGCACGGCTTCCAGCTATGGGCGAACCTGCCGGCGCATCTCAAGATGACCAAGCCGCGCTACCAGGACGTTCCCGCAACCGCGATCCCCGAGGTGATCGACGACGACGGCACGTGCGTGCGCGTGATCTGCGGTGAGTTCTGGGGGAAGACCGGTCCGGTCGACGGCGTCGCCGCCGAGCCGCGCTATCTCGACGTGACGGTGCCGGCGGGCAAGAAGAAGCGCCTCAAGGTCGAGGATTTCCGTCAGGCGTTCGCCTACATCTTCGAGGGCTCGGCTGCATTCGCGGACTCATCCGAACCTTTTGGCGTGTTGCGCGAAGCCCAGGTCGACGGCGAAGAGGTGCTGGTGCGCGACAGGATCGGCAATCGCTCGCTCGTCGTGTTCGGCGCGGGCGACGAGATCGTCGTCCAGGCGGGCGAAGACGGCGTGCGCTTCCTTTTGGTTTCCGGCCGACCGCTACGCGAGCCGATCGCCTGGCACGGGCCGATCGTCATGAACACGCAGGACCAGATCCGCCAGGCGCTGAGCGATTTGCGCAGCGCCGCGTTCGTCAAGAACTAGCGAGAACCGGCTCGAGCCGCAGATTCGGGCTCGAACCGGAACCGCAAACATCGCTGCAAATTCCAACCGCTCCCTAGTCGGAACCTCGGCTTAATCTTTGCGTTCTACGATCATGAACGCGGGCTCGCGCGCCCGGCGGAGCCAAGAAGAATGGCCAGCTCAAAGATCGCGACCCAGTGCTGCATTGCCGGCGGCGGCCCTGCAGGGATGATGCTCGGATTCCTGCTGGCGCGCGCCGGCGTTCATGTCGTGGTGCTGGAGAAGCACGCCGATTTCTTCCGCGACTTCCGTGGCGATACGGTTCATCCCTCGACGCTCGAGTTGATGTTCGAACTGGGCCTGATCGACGCGTTCTTGAAACTGCCGCATCAGAAGGTCGAAACGCTGACCGCCCAGATCGGCGCCGAACACGTTCAAATGGTCGATTTTCGCCATCTGCCGACGCACTGCAAATTCGTCGCGCTGATGCCGCAATGGGACTTCCTCAACTTCCTCGCCGAGCACGGCAAGCGATACAAAACGTTCGACCTGCGCATGCAGGCGGACGCGACCGACCTCATCGAAGAGAATGGGCGAATCGTCGGCTTGATCGCTGACACGCGCGACGGCGCGCTTACGATCCGCGCGGACCTCGTGGTCGGCTGTGACGGACGCCATTCGATTGTGCGCGAGAAAGCGGGGTTCAAGAGCGAGGATTATGGGGCGCCGATGGATGTGCTTTGGTTCCGCCTGTCGCGCAAGGACAGCGACAGTCCGGACACGTTCGGCCATATCGAAGCCGGCCAACTCATGGTCATGTTCGATCGTGGCGACTACTGGCAGTGTGCCTACGTAATCCCCAAAGGCGGGATTGAGCGGATGAAGTCGCAAGGCCTGGACGCCTTCCGCAAACACGTAGTCGAGATGTCGCCGTTCCTGTCCGACCGCGTGGGCGAACTGAAAACCTGGGACGACGTCAAACTGCTCAGCGTCACCGTCGATCGGTTGAAGAAATGGTGGCGGCCCGGGCTCATCTGCATCGGCGATGCGGCGCATGCGATGTCGCCGATCGGCGGCGTGGGGATCAACATGGCGGTGCAGGACGCAGTCGCCGCGGCCAACCGGCTCGCCGGACCGCTTCGCGCCGGCAAGGTGACGGACGCGGATCTTCAGGCCATCGAGGAGCGACGCACGCTGCCCATGCGGTTCACCCAGTGGCTGCAGCTCACCATCCAGCGACGGGTCATCAGCCGCGTTCTGGCAAGCCACGAACGGCCGAAGCCGCCGGCGTTCTTCAAGCTCTTCAACAGCTTTCCGGCCTTGCGCGGCATTCCAGCCCGGTTGATCGGCGTCGGCATTCGCCCCGAGCACGTGCAAACCCCGGAAGCAGCGCAGAATTGAACTCAGACGCGCCGTCCTTGGTCATCGCTCCAGCGCCTCGGCGTAGGCGCTGAGCGTGTCGCGCGTCATGCGCTCGAGCGAATAGGCTTCGGCGATCCGCTGGCAGAACGGATGATCTCTGCTCCCTCACCCGTGGGGCGATACGCCGGCCGGCGTTTTTGAGCCTGCGAAGCTTGTGGACAGGCTTGCCGGCGAGAGCTTGCGCCAGTGGGTCGGCGAATTAAACTCTGAGCTTCCAATTCGCCTGACGAAAGTATCCACATGAAGAAGCTCGCCAGCAAACCGCGGAAGCCGGTGCGCCGGAACCATAGCGCGACAGGGACCGGCGTCTCCTTTCGCGACGTTGACATCACCGCCCTTCGACGGCTCCTGGCCGAAGAATTGCCCCCCGACGGCGACTTGGCGGACATGATCGTCGACATCCTGTCGGCCGATCTGGATGACCCCGACGACATCCCGGACGCCGAGATGCTGTCCGAACTCAACGAGGCGCTGAACCAGGCGCGGCTCGATGCTGCGGGCGGCGACATCGAGGCGCGCACAACGCTGAAGAATATCCGCGCGATGATTGATGAGGCGGCGGTGCGCGACGCTATCCATCCAGCCGTGCTGATGATGCTCGGACGATTGCTCGCGGGCGCTCAGATCGAAATCGGGGAGCCCGCCCGCGCGGCGTTGGGCCGGGTGCTGGACTCGGGAGCTCTCAAGGACACCGCGGCAGGCGCCTATGAGGCGTTCTTGCGACCCGCGCTGTCGCAGAGCGGGTCCGATCCGTTCGAGCTCTACGAGGAGGTCGAGGCCATCATCTCGATTTTTCCTGTCGCTTACAGGTCGGCGTTCGTCGAGCAGATGGCGCTCGATTCCCATGCGCTCATGCGCTGGGGCGCGGTCGGTTTCCTCCTCCATCGCGACGAAGCTCTCGCGGAAGCGGCCATTCGCGGCCTTGGCGCCGCGCCGCGGGGCCTCGATGACGAGCGTCGCCGCTGGATCGAGGCCATTCGCCCCTGGCTTGCTCCGCCGCGGCGGACTGCGCTCGACGCTGGTCTTCCCCCCGCGCGGCGCGCCGCCTCGCGGCCGGGCATGAAGATTGTGAAGACGATCGCCTCGGTCTGCGACGGATCGGGCGTCAGCTTCCTGCTCGCCACAGTCAAGGGTCGCTCCCGCTTGCTTCTCGCCTCGGTGATGATCAAGCCGACGGGCGTCAATGACTGCGCGTCCTACAAAGACCTGTCGTCGAACGAGGCGATTATGCTGGAACGCGCGCTCCGCTCGTCGGTCCAATCGTCCGAGATCTCGTTCGCGGCCTGGGAGAAGTTGCTGCGGCTCGCGCTCGGCCGCAATTTCAGCTGCGATGAACCGCCGCCCTTCGCGCTCGTGGGCGTCGTCGACGCGCTCGGTCTCGATTCGCTCGCGCCCGATTTCGCGACGCCGGCCGAGATCATCGCGTCGGCGCTCGCCAACGTCGCGGACCGCGATCGCGCCGAAACCATCCGCACGGCGCATGAATTCGCAGCGAAGACCGAATTGACCGACAACTGGTTCGAGGCCGGCGAAGAGGTCGAGGCGGTCATGTGCGCGGCGAGGTCGGTCAGCGCGGGCGCGGGCGCGCTTATCGAAAGCTATCTGCCCAGGCGCCGGGAATTCTGGGCGGCGCAATGCGCCCGATCGGCGCTTGCGCTCAAGGACAGCGCCCGCCCGCGCGACGAGACCTGGAAACATCTTGCGCTCGTGGGCCGCGACCTTGCCGCCGACCTGCCCTTGAGCCGCATTCCGTTGATTCACCGCATCGCCGAGATGAGTGCGCGCGCTTATGCCCAGCAGAAGGCGCAGCGCTCGGCGGCGGCCTGAACGGCCCGGCCGCCACCCACCGTCGTTTCATCGCTCCAGCGCCTCGGCGTAGACGCTGAGCGTGTCGCGCGTCATGCGCTGGAGCGAGTAGGCTTCGGCGATTTTCGCCCGCGACCGGCGCCGGACGGCCTCGCGCGCGGAGGCGCCGAGTGAAAGCGCAGCATGGATCGCTTCCGCAAGCGCGGCCGGCTCGCGAGGCGGAACGAGCCATCCGGTGCGCGCCTCGGCGTCCGCGTGCGGCGGCGCCGCGACAATCTCGCGCGCCGCTCCGACGTCGGAGATGATGGTGAGCGCCCCCATCGCCGCGGCCTCGATCGAAGTGCGCGTCACGCCGTCGGGCTCGGCAGCGGGAAAGACCACGACCGCTGCGCCGACGAACGCGGCTGGCGGATCGGCGGCGGCGCCGACGCGCACGAGCATCGACTGGACGCCGCACTTGACGGCGAGCGCGTCAAGCTCGCGCGCGAACACTGGCTTCGCCGCTTCGCCGGCCAACACGAAACGGACGTCGTCGAGGCCCCTGCTCTTGATCACCGCCGCGGCTTCGATGAGCGTCTGCGGACCCCGGCCGGGCGCTAGCCGCGCCGGCATCAGCACGACCCGTTCATGCGCCGCGACGCCCCAGGCCGAACGAACGTCGGCCACACGCCGCCCGCTCACGCGCTCCGGCTGAAGCTTGGAAAGATCCATCCCCGGACGGACGACCCTGAGGCGCTTAGGAACCGCGGGAAAGAATGTTTCCGCGCGTGCGGCGGCGAATTCAGACGAGGCGATGACATAATCGCCCTCGGCCACGGCGGACTCGAAGCTGGTGCGCGGACGCGTGCGGCCGCCATCGCCCGGAAGCGAGGTGACAAGCGGACGCTTCGCCTTGCGGCACGCCTTGACCGCCGCCCAGGCCGCCCAGCGCGAGCGCGCGTGCACGAGGTCGACCCGCTCGGAAGCGATGATGCGCTGAAGTCGGCCCATGTTGAGCGCCATCGCGAGCGGATTCTTGGTCGCCGCTGGAAAGCGGACGAAGAGGCCGCCGATCGCCTGCAGTTCGCCCGCCAGCTCGCTGGAATCGGTCGCGACCAGCGCGCGGGCGCCAGTCTCCGCCAGCGCCGCGGTGACGGCGAGCGTCGCGCCCTCGTCGCCGCCCGCGTCGACCGGCGGGACAATCTGAAGGATCGTTCGGCCGGCGAGCGGCGCGTTCGCCCCGCGCCCGAAGGGGGAAAGCGCCTCGATGCTCATGGCGGCCCGCGTCGTGAACACAGAAGCGTGACGCGCGAGCGGTTGACTCGCAGCGAAGGCTCCGCCAAGCCCGCGTCGCCCAAGCCGAGGTTCATCCCGGCGCGGCCCCCGGGCGGCGTCATCAGCAGCGAGCTCAATGTGTCGGACGGACAGCCGCAGGTTTTCATCGTCGGGAAGGCCCCGAATCAACGGCGTATCGCCTTTCGGCGCCGCGCGCCAGTGCGGAGCGGAAGCCCAGGGGTCGTCTGGCTCAGCGGTTATCGCTCCGACATGGACTCGACCAAGGCGACCGCGCTCGACGCTGAAGCGGAGCGGCGCGGTCTCGGCTTCCTCCGGTTCGACTATTCCGGCCATGGCCGCTCCGCCGGGCTGCTCGAGGACGGGACGATTTCGCGCTGGCTCGAGGAGACGCTGGCGCTGCTCAAGGCCGAGAGCGAGGGGCCACAATTCTGGTCGGCTCGTCAATGGGCGGGTATCTCGCGCTGCTCGCCGCCCGGGCGCTCAACGAGGCGGGCGACGCGGAGCGCGTCAAGGGCATCATTCTCATTGCGCCCGCGGTCGACTTCACCGAAGCGCTCATCTGGGCCAAGGCGCCAAACGAGGGGCGGCGCGCGATCATGGATGAAGGCGTGTGGCGAAGGCCGTCCGCCTATTCGAGCGAACCCGATTGCTTCACCCGCGATCTCATCGAGGACGGCCGAAAGCACCTTCTGCTCGGCGCCATGATTCGCACGCGCGCGCCGACCGCGGTGCTGCAAGGCATGCGGGACGAAGACGTGCCGTTTTCGCATACGCTCGCGCTCATGCAGCGCTTCGGCGGCGACCCGGCGACGCTGACGCTGGTCAAGGACGGCGATCACCGTCTCTCCCGGCCGCAGGACTTGCAACTGATGTTCGAGGCGCTGGGAAGGATGGTGGAGCCGTCTACTATGCCTGCGTAACCACGCCCGTCACCCTGATCCTTCTAGCAAAGGGAGAGGGACATCACTCCCACGTGGCGCCGAAGCGATGCAGGCTCGCGCCATGGACCTTGAGCCAGATTTCGGCGCGGTCGGTTCCCGGGTGCAAGCGGCGTGTAAGTTTCCAGAACAGGGGCGAATGATTCATGTGCACGATGTGCGCCGCCTCATGCGCGGCGAGATAATCAAGCACGAACGGCGGCGCGAGAATCAGGCGCCAGGAGAAATTGAGCCCGCCAGTCGAGGAGCACGAGCCCCATCGGCTCACCGTATCGCGCAGCACGATGCGGCGTGGCTTGACGCCGAGCTGCTTGGAATGCCGGGCCACTGCCGCCTCGAGATCCTTGCGCGCCTCGCGCTTGAGGAAATCGGTGACCCGGCGCGCGACGTGCGGCCGCTCGCCGGAAACGCAGATGAGCGGTCCGCGCTCGCTCGACTCGAGCCAGACCCCGCCGCGCTGGCCCGGGCGGTGCACAATGCGATGATCAACTCCGCGTAGCGGCGTCACCGCGCGCGGCTCAAACGCGACCGGTTCGGGCAGACGCGCCAGCCGCGTGCCGATCCATGCTGCGTGACGCTCGGCGAATTCGCGCGCCGCTTTGATCGATGAGCGCGCCGGCATCGTCAGCACCACATCACGCGTGGCCGTGCGAACCCTCAATGTAAATCGCCGCGAGGTCGCGATGCGTTTGAGCGCGACGCGATAAGTCTCGCCGTCGTGAGCGACGTCGAAATGCGCCGCCTGCTCCGGCGCCTTGCGTTGGAAAAGACGCAGCATCCCGCCAAGTCCCCAGCGAATGTCCCGAGGGTAAGGCCGGCGCCCGCGTGAGCCGGCAACCCCTCCCATTGCTCGGGAATTCTAGTCCAGGGCCGCCCCGAGTCGCCAGAGGTTTGTGAGGAAAATGCTTGGCTTCAGCCCAATCGCACACTTGGGGTTGCAGCCGGCTTCAACTGGAGCGGGAGTCCGGCGGCGACGAAGATCACCGCGTCGCAGGCGGCGCCGATGTCCCGGTTAGCTCGACCCTGCCAGTCCCGAAACTCGCGGCCGAGCCTGTGGTCTGGGACAATGCCCATACCGACTTCGTTTGATACGAGGATCGCCGGGCCGGCCAGCGCGCCGATGGCGTCGGCGAGGGCCGTGACGGCGGCTCCCGGGTCCCGGCCCGCCAGCATGAGATTGCTGAGCCAGAGGGTCAGGCAATCGACGACAATCACCCGTCCAGGACGCGCCTCAGCGCCCAGCGCGGCGGCGACTTCAAGCGGCTCCTCCAGCGTCGTCCAGCCTTGCCCCCGTTCGGCCTGGTGGCGGGCGATGCGCGCCGCCATTTCCTCATCTCTCGCCGTCGCCGTCGCCAGATAGAGCCGCTCGGGACCATAGGCCTCGGCAAGCCTTTGCGCGTAAACGCTTTTTCCGGAGCGCGCGCCGCCGAGCACGAGCAGACTGCGGATGCGGGCCTGGGGCGCCTCCTGTTCCATGCTCATCCAGTGAAATCGACCGGCTCGGCGCCCGGATCGCAGATAAGGAAGCGCTCGTTTGGCATCCACCAGACCTCGTCAGGATGAAAACGGTCGATCGCCTTCCAGTCGAACTCGCACCGGCGGTGCTCGAGCCATACGAGGCGTCCGGCGTGCGGCAGCAGCATCCGGTCGATGAGACCGCCGGTAAACAAATCGCCGATCACCATGATGGTCGGGCCGGGCGTCTCGGACGTGGCGACGTAGTCGCTGAACGGGTTGGACGACAACAATTCTTTCTGCACCGACGGCAGGGTCAAGTCTTTCGCGATCTCCGTCAGCCCTTCGACGCCCAGCATCCGCGCCAGATCCCCGCCCTCATGGGTTTTGGGCTCGCTTAGCGCCGACTTAGGATCGAGCCGCCAGCCCGGGTGTCCGTCCGCCTCGACGACGGCGTTGAACCCTGCGAGCGCGCCGCGCGCGGTCCAATGCGAGTCGTGCATGTAGAAAACGGGTCCCTGGGAGCGCGCCGCCGTCTCCGCCGGGCGGAGGTCGATCGCGCGGACGCCCTTCGCAGCAAGTTGTTCGAGGAACAGGTCGTATTCGGTTCGGCGTCCGCGCCGCTGCGCCCAGCGCGGGAGATCGTCTTGATAGATCGTGGGCCCATTCGGCGGCACGGCGACGACGAACTTGACCCCGCGCGCCGCGAGCGCGGCGTTGATGCGCGCGAGCAAGGCGACCGTTTCGGCCACTCTCTCGTCCCGGAAGATCAGGCCGGCGCTTTGGCGCACCGTGTCCTCGCCGAGGTAGAAGAGGCGGCCCTCGCGGCCGACCAGCACCAAATCGTTGCCGAAACCGAGCATGGGCTTGGTCAGATCCTTGTGCGCGCGGATCAGCATCTCCCGCAACCCGAAATGATCGCGCAGGTAGGCGTCGACCTGTTTCGGAAGGGCGAGCCAGCCCACGCTCGACCCTGGCATTTGAGGCGCCGGCGCAAGATAGCGTCCTTCCTTGAGGACTGCCGCCGGACCGTCAGGCCGGACGATTCCCACCGCCAACGGAGTGACCAGAAGCAGGAACGTCAGAATGGCGAAATACCGGCGCCAGCGCAGGAGCATGCCCGGTCAGGACCTGTCAGAAGCAGGAAGCCCGGCGTTCATGGCCCTTTGGTCTCAAAATCGATGGGCGCGACGCCGGGATCGCAGAGCAGGAAACGTTCAGTCGGCGCCCACCAGACTTCGTCCGGCCGGAATTTATCGATCAGCTTCCAGTCGAATCCGCACTCGTGATGATGAATCCAGATGGCGCGGCCGCCATGCTGCGACAGCATCAGCGGAAAATAGCCCTGAGTGAAGAAATCGCCGATCACCATGATCGTCGGACCCGGCCGCCCCGTGGCGACGATATGATCGGGCATGATTCCGGGAGAGATGTTCTCGTCGGTCCCCCGGAGCGGAAGCCTGAGCGACTGGAACGTTTCGCTGACGTCGTCCTGAACGCCGAGGATGCGCGCGACGTCGCCGCCCTTGCGCTCTTCGAGCGGTCCCATCACGGTTGCCGGATCCAGACGTAACTCCGGGCGCCCGTCGGCTTCGACCACCGCATTGAACCCGGCCAGCGCGCCGCGCGGGGTCCAATGCGCGTCGTAGAGAAGATAGGCTTCCTCGCCCTGCGCCCGGAGCGCCGTCAGGACGGGCCTGAGGTCGACCGTCTTGACGCCGTACCCCTTAAGGTCCTCGAGCAGAAGATCGTATTCCGTCTTTCTGCCCTTGTCCTGGGCCCAGGCCGGAAGATCATCCTGGTAGATGGTGGACGAATTGGGCGGAATCGCCACGAGAAACCGAGCGCCACGCTTGGCCAAAGCATCGCGCATCTCCGCCATCAGACGCGCCGTTCGCGAGATACGCGCGTCCCTCAGGACGAGGCCGGCGCTCTGGCGCACCATCTCGTTGCCCTCATAGAACATGCGCCCGCTGCGGCCGATCAAGGCGGCAGTGTTCACCTTGAGCAGCACTGGATGGGTGAGATCCCGGTGCAGGCGGATCATCCTCTCCCGCAGGCCGAAACGGTCGTTGAGATAAGCGTCGATCTGTTTCGGAAGCTTCAGCCAGTCGCCTGGACCGTCGGGCGGTGTCGGCGCCGGCGCCGGATTGCGCCCCTCCTTCAGGATCGACGCGGCGCTGTCCGGCTTGACGATCCCGACCACGAGCGGTGTCGAAAGGAGCGCGAACGCCGCAACCGCGAAATATCGACGATATCGGCGCAGCATGCCGGATGAGGTCTGCGCGTCGTCGCGGCCGCTGAGCCAGGGGCGTCCGGAAGGACGCCCGTCTTGCGACGGGCTATGGGCGCGGGTTTGAGTAAGCGATGGCCAGTTCACGGAGCGGCTTCTATCCGCTGTCCGCGAGGTTCGAAAGCGTCGACCTTATGCCCATTCGACCCTCAGCGCCTCGAGCCCGTGAAAATGGAACGCGTCGCGATAGCGCGGCGGCTCGGCCAAGCGCAAGCCCCGCAGCCGGGCGAACAGGATCGGCAGGGCGACGGCAAGCTCCAGTCGCGCCAACGGCGCCCCGACGCAGAAATGAATGCCGGCGCCGAAGCTCACATGCGCGTTGGGCGTCCGGGCGGGGTCGAAGACGTTGGGCTTAGAAAAGCGCGCCGGATCGCGGTTGGCGGCGCCGAGCAGAAGGCCGATCTGCTCGCCCTTGCGCAACCGCACCCCGGCGAACTCGACGTCTTCCAGCGCATAGCGGGCGAAGAGATGCAGCGGCGGGTCGAGCCGCAGCAATTCCTCGACTGTCGCGGTGGTCGCGCTTTCGCTCGCGAACGCGTTGCGCGCGTCAACTCCGTGGTCCAGCATGATCTTCACGCCATTGCCGATCGCCTGGACCGTCGCTTCGTGACCAGCGTTCAAGAGCAGGATCACGGTTGCGACCAGTTCGTCTTCGCTCAACCTGCCGCCATCGCTTTCGGCGATGAGAAGCTGACTGACAAGATCGTCGCCAAGATCGCCGCGCCGCGCGCGGGCGAAGCCGCGCACATAATCGGCGAAAGCACGCGCCGCCTCGGCCGCGCGCTCCTCAACCGCGCGATTGCCTCCGAACTGGTACATGGCGACCATGCGATGCGACCAGTCGAGGAGTTCATGCCCCATCTCTCGGGGAATGCCGAGCATATCCGCGATCACAGCGACCGGAATAGGGCTGGCGAATTCGGCGACCAGATCGGCCGAGCGCCTGGACCCAAACGCGTCGATCCGCTCGTGCGCCAGTCGTTCGATCTGCGGCGCCAGCTTTTCGATGCGCCGCGAGACGAAGGCGCGATTGACGAGGTTGCGCAGCCGCGTGTGCTCGGGCGGCTCAAGCTCGAGCATCGAATGGCGCTCGAGCGCATCAAATGGCGCCAGATGCGGTTTGGCGCCGCGCGAGCCCAATTCGGCGATCGTCCGGCCGAAGCGGCGATCGCGCAGCAAAGCCGATACGTCCGCAAACCGCGCGAAGCACCAGAACCCGTAATCCTCCCAGAAGAACGCTGGCGAGGCGTCGCGGACCGCCGCATAGACCGGGTAGGGATTGCTGAAAAAGGCGGGATCGTGCGGATCAAGGCGCACCCGGCGCCGCGCGACGTCGATGGACGGAGCCATGGCCCGTGCTTAGCCCAGTGGATAGGCGGCCTCAACCACATACGGCCCTCCCCCCGACCCCTCACGAGCCGAGAACAGCACGAAGCGCTCAGCGGTGAACAATTCCGCGATCAGGACGCCGCGCTCGGCGAGGTAGTCGGCGATCACCCTTTGAGTAGCGCTCCGCAGCCGCGCCAGCGTCACGTGCGGCGTGTATTTGCGGGTCTCGGGCTCGACGCCGATTCGCCTCAGGCGCCGCTCCTGTTCAGCCTGCAAATCCATCAGCGCCGGTTCCGGCTTCACCTTGGCCACGATCGCGCGCGGCCTTTCGCCACCGAACCAGCTCAATCCCTCGAAGCGCACCGGCGCCTCCGGCCGGCGAATGTCACCCAATGTCTCGGCAATATCGCGCGCGACGCCGCGGTCCACGTCGCCGACGAACCGCAACGTGACGTGATAATCCTCGGGCTCGAGCCAGCGCGCCCCAACGACGCCGCCGCGCATCAGCGCAAGCTGGCCAACGACGGCGTCCGGCAGTTCCAGTCCGGTGAACAGACGAGGCATTGCGGTGGTTTCCTGGTGAGGTCCGACGATAGCCGCGGATTTACGCTCTGCAATGAATTGTTGGCGGCCGGCGGGGCGGCAGCTCAAGGCCGCATATCGAGTCAACTCCAAAGTCCCGAGAACAGCGCGCGATCATCTCGAGTATGCAATTCGTAACCCGCCAGGGCGATCCTGGCGGCTAGGCAAAATTACGCATTGCGGTTGGATCAGCATCGTGCATTACTAGCGGTATTATTTGATCTTCACCTTGACTCAAAAATTTATTAACGTATTCAGCCAAATACGTGAGCAGGTCAACTGTATTTTGTTCAAGTGTATGCTGCCCAATTGATCGTGTGGCGATCCCAATCGAAGAGTGGATGAAAATCTTCGGGTCCATCATCTGAGGCTCTGTTGACCGCCAAGGAATGATCTTCGGCGATTGCAAGGGAGAGGATTTCATAAAGCTTTTCTCCACTTCGCGCGCGGCGCGGGCATCGACGTCGTCGAAAGTTCACGAAACAAGTTTGGCCTATGCAGGCCGAGAATCGAAGCCAATTACAGCCAGCACTTCTTGGAGACGCCCAATGCGCAAATCGCTGTTCACCGCCCTAACGCTCGCCTTCGCCGGCTCCTTGGGCGCTCTCTCCGTCGCCACAGCCGTTGAGATCCCGGCCGCTATCTACACCGATCCGATGCCCGACCCCGCTCACAACGCTCGCATGGAAGTATTGCACATCCCCAGCCATGGCGAGACCATCAACGGCATCGCCTATGTCGCGGCCGGGGCCGGTGAGCACCCGGCCGTGGTGCTGCTGCATGGCTTACCGGGCAACGAGAAGAACCTCGACCTGGCCCAGGCCATCCGCCGGGCCGGCTGGACCGTGGTCACCTTCAATTATCGTGGCTCGTGGGGCAGTCCGGGGACGTTCCGCTTCGAGCAGACCCTGCAGGACGCCGACGCCGTGCTTGCCTATCTGCGCGATCCCGCCAATGCAAAGGCCCTGGGCGTGGACACTCGACGCCTGGTGATCATGGGCCACAGCATGGGCGGTTGGGTGGCGGCCAACACTGCGGCCCACGACAAGGGACTAATCGGCCTGGTCACTTTCTCGGCCTGGGACACGGCCAACCTGGACCCGGAGGCGACCCGGGAGAAGGCGATGAGCGAGAACATGGAAGCCTTGGCAGGCGTTACCGCCGCGAGCATGGCCGCGGACGTCACGATCGCCGGGCCGCAGCACCCCATGCCCAAGGCCGCTCCGGGCCTGGTCGACACACCCTACCTGGCCCTTACCGTGGATGACAGCCTGGAGGGCGACACCAACGCCCTCGTTGCAGCAATACGTGCTCAGGGCGGAACCAAGGTCACAACGCAGCACGTCGCCACGGACCATGGCTGGAGTGACCATCGCATCGCGCTGCAGGCGACGGTTATCGCGTGGTTGCAAAAATTAGGCGCCTCTCCGTGACGCCCTGAGAAGCCGTGGCCACGCGTCGCAGTTGGAGCGAATGGCCAAAGCGTCCTCATCAATCAATAGCCCTAACGATGGCATAAGACGGTGAGGTTCGGCGGCGCCTGAATTGCTGGCCGCCGCGCTTGGACCTCTCCAGAGATCAGCCGCGCTCCTTGGAGATGAACTGGCGAAAGCGATCGGAGGTCGAGGCGGAAAAAAGCTCCTGCGGCGGGCCTTCCGCCTCGACCAGTCCCTGATGCAGGAACATCACGCGGTTCGAGACGTCGCGCGCAAACCCCATCTCGTGGGTCACAACCAGCATCGTGCGGCCTTCCTCGGCGAGCGCGCGCATGACCCGCAGCACTTCGCCGACCAGCTCGGGATCGAGCGCGGACGTTGGCTCGTCGAACAGCATCACCTTCGGCCGCATGGCGAGCGCGCGGGCGATCGCCGCCCGCTGCTGCTGACCTCCCGAGAGATGCGCCGGGTAATGGCTCCATTTGTCGGCGATGCCGACTTTCGCCAGCAGCGCGCGCGCTTCCTCGATGCATTCCGCGCGCGGGCGTTTCTGCACATGCACCGGCGCTTCAATCAGATTCTCCATGACCGTCAGATGCGACCACAAGTTGAAGCTCTGGAACACCATGCCGAGCTCGGAGCGGATGCGGTCGACCTGACGCCTGTCCGCAGGCTCGGCTCGCCCGTCGCGCCGCCGACGCATCTTGATGGTCTCGCCCGCGACCGTCACCACGCCCTCGTCAGGGGTCTCAAGCAGATTGATGCAGCGCAGAAACGTGCTCTTGCCTGAGCCGGACGAGCCGAGGATCGAGATCACGTCGCCGTCCTTCGCGGTCAGTGATATGCCCTTCAGCACTTCGAGCTGGCCGAAGCTTTTGTGCATCTTGTCGACCGTGAGCGCTGGCGTCGCGGTGGGCATACGCGCTTCTTTCAGATTGGCCGGGGCCTGAGATGCGGCGACATGCGCCGCTCGAGCGCGAGGAAGCCGGCGCCAAGGATGTAGTTGACGACAAAATAGATCGCGCCGGCAAGGATGAGCGGCAGATAAGTGACCAGCGTATCATTGCGGATCTTCAACGCGATGCTCATCACGTCCCACAAGGTGATGAGCGAAACCAGCGCCGTCGCCTTCACCATCGAAATCATCTCGGTCGAATAGGCCGGAAGCGCGTGCCTCAGCGCGATCGGAAAGATGATCCGGCGGAACATCAGGAGCCTGGACATGCCGCAGGCCCGCGCCGCCTCGACCTGTCCGTGCGGCACAGCAAGAAGCGCGCCGCGAAAGATCTCCGCTTGATAGGCGGCGGTGCAGAGCGCGAGCGACAGCACCGCACAGTTGAACGCCTCACGTAAGAAAGGCCAGAAGACGCTTGCGCGCACCGCCGGTAGCGAAGCGAGGCCATAGTAGACGACGAAGAGCTGGATCAAGAGCGGCGTGCCGCGAAAGACAGTGACGTAAGCGCGCGCGAAAAGTTCGAGCGGCTTGACGCCGCTTACTCTCATCCAGGTCACGCCCGCAGCGATAAGGGCGCCGAGGACGACGGACAGGAACCAGACCGAGAGCGTGAGCGGCAGCGCGGCGAGAAGGCGGACGAAAGTCTTCGTGATGAAATCGAAGTCCATCGCCGCCTCAACCCGTCGCCCTGCGCATGCCGCGAGTGGCGCGCGCCTCGGCGACGTCGAAGAAGCGGGTCGTCGCAGCCGTCATCACGAGATAGAGCACAGCGCCGCCAAGATAGAAGGCAAAAGGCCGATGGGTCGAGCCGGCGCCGACCTGGCTTATCCGCATAAGCTCGGTCAAGCCGGTGACCGAGATCAGCGACGAATCCTTGAGCGCCACCTGCCAGAGATTGCCGAGTCCAGGCAGGGCGAAGCGCAGGACCTGCGGCACGATGATGCGGCGAAACAAGAGCGCCCGATTCATGCCGACGCTGACCGCGGCCTCGAGTTCGCCCCGCGATATGGCGAGATAGGCGGCGCGGAACACCTCCGCCTGATAGGCGCCCGAGATGACGCCAACGGCGAGCGCGCCGGCCGCAAAGGACGGCACTCCGACGAAGCCTTCCTGACCGAGAGCGTGGGCCGTTTCGGTCAGAAGCGTCGAAGTGCCGAAATAGACGAAATAGACAATCAGCAGCTCCGGCAGGCCGCGGAACAGGGCGGCATAGGCCTGCCCGACGCCGCCCGCGAGCATCTTTCCCGAGAGCCGCGCCCAGGCCACGAGGCCGCCGATCGCCGCCCCGATGAGGAGGCCGCAGGCGGAGACGAGAAGCGTCACCGCCGCGCCCTGGAGGAGCGCCAGGCCCCAGCCGCCCTGACCGAAGCCGAAGATCGCCAGATCGCCCAATTCGGCGCCCTCCGGGGGCGCGCCCTATCAACGCAAGAGCGCGCTGAAAGCCTATGATTGGGGCGTCATGTCGATCTTGAACCAATGCTCCGAAATTTTCTTCACCGTCCCGTCAGCGATCGCCGCCGTGAGCGCCTTGTCGAACTTGGCGGTCAGGTCAGTGTCGGTCTTGCGGATGCCCATGCCCTCGCCGACGCCGAACACGCCGCCGATCAACTTCGGCCCAACAATCGCAAGGTCTGAAGCGTCCGGCTTGGAGGCCGTCGCCATGTTGGTCGGAAGATCATCAAGCGAGGCGTCGATGCGGCCCGCCTTGAGGTCGAGGTCGCGGTCGTCGGTGGTCTTGTATTCCTTAACCGTCGCGATGCCCTTGAGATATTGGCTGGCGAAATTGGCGTGCGTGGTCGAGACCTGCACCCCGAGGGTCTTGCCCTTGAGCGCCGCCTGCACGCCCTTGATGGCGGCGTCGCCCTCCTTCGGGTCCTTGTCGAGATTGACGAGCTTGCCGGCGTCGGGCGCCTTGGCGAGCGGGCTGTCCTTCGGCGCCAGGAATGAGCCAGGCGAAGCGGCGTAGGGCTTCGAAAAGTCGATCTCCTTCTTGCGCTCGTCAGTGATTGACATGCCGTCCATGATGACGTCGAACTTGCCCGCTTTAAGGCCCGGAATCATGCCGTCCCAGTCCTGCGCGATGATCTTGCACTCGAGGCCCGCGCGCTTGCAGAGATCCATCACCAGATCCGGCTCGAAGCCGACGATCTTGCCGCTCGAAGTCGGTCAGGTTCCAGGGCTCATAGGCGCCCTCCATGCCGATGACGACGGTCTTCCAATCCTTGGCGAAAGCGGTTGGCGCGAGGGCAAGACCCGCTGCGAGCGCAACGCCGAGACCCAGCGCCTTCATGAATTTCGATGCCATCGGCCACTCCCATATGCCGGCGCCGCTCCGCGGGCCGCTTTACGAGTTCATACAGGCCGTTCAAAGAAATGTGAACGCAGCCGGGCGCCCAAAATCGAGGCCAGCCTGCCTGGTAAAAATCTGACACGTGGCGCCCCGCGCGGCCGGGGTGGAAACGGCGGTGAGTGGGTAGGAAACCGGACGCTCGCTTCCCGACAATCGTCCCCCTGATATAATACGGAATGCTGAAGCTCTCCTGCCTCTGCGGCCGGGTCCGCATCGAAATCCCAAAGCGGCCAGGCTTCATTAACGAGTGCAATTGCACACTCTGCAGCAAATCGGGCGCCCGTTGGGCCTATTTCCAACCCTCAGAAGTCGGCATCAAGGGAACGACAAAGGGATATAGCCGGGGAGACAAAGAAGACCCGGCCGCGGAAGTCCATTTCTGTGCAAATTGCGGTTCAACGACGCACTTTATTCTGACCGCGAGCGCCGTATCGAAGTTCGGAAACATCCAGACGGGCGTTAATATGCGTCTGGCGGATGAAAAGGATCTCGCCGGAATAGAATTGCGCTATCCTGACGGACGAGCCTGGTCAGGCAAGGGCGGCTTCGGCTATGTGCAGGAGGCTCGCATCATCGGCCAATGAGCGGATCCGAGCTGACCATTTGCGATGGCGTCGTCAAGTCTCGAGCGACCGTAAATGGGCCTGCGGAGCGAGTGACGGAAAAAGGCGCCTAAACGATTGAAAGGATTGATCCGCTGCCAGAGCCGCCCAGCTCGTCGTCATAACCCGCGTTCCTTCTCCCATGGCGCCAGCGCCCCTTAGCGCAGAACCTGAGCGCGACGAGCCGAACCTGCCTTGCCCTCGTCAAGCCCTTAGGTCTCAAGACCTCTCGATATGTCGCCTCGCCTGAGCCGAAATCGCAAAAACTCCAGAATCGGGGCAGGCTCTATTCCAAGGCGCTTCCGCTTCGCGATCCGCCGACTTGAGGTCGCGGCTGCTCAAGGCTAAAGGGCCAGGCGTCTCCCCGAGACTGAAAGACCGCGGGCCTTTGAGCGAAACCGAACCGAAGGTGGACGAAGCGCTGGCTGTCGCGCATGGGCTGAAACCCGACGAATACGCGCGGCTCGTCGCGCTCATTGGCCGGACGCCGACCTTCACCGAACTCGGCATCGTCTCGGCGATGTGGAACGAGCATTGCTCGTATAAGTCGTCGCGACTTCACCTGCGCAAGCTGCCGACCAAGGGCCCCCATGTCATCTACGGGCCGGGCGAGAACGCGGGCGTGATCGACATCGGGGACGGCGATGTCTGCGTGTTCAAGATGGAGAGCCATAATCACCCCTCCTTCATCGAGCCCTATCAGGGCGCGGGGACAGGGGTCGGCGGCATTTTGCGCGACGTGTTTACCATGGGCGCGAGGCCTGTCGCCGCGCTCAATCTTTTGCGCTTCGGCGCGCCGGACCATCCGAAGACACGCCGTCTGGTGGCGGGGGTCGTCGCCGGGATCGGCGGCTATGGCAATTCGTTCGGCGTGCCGACGGTCGGCGGCTCGACCGGCTTTCACAGAGGTTATGACGGCAACATTCTCGTCAACGCCATGGCCGTTGGCGTCGCCAGGCGGGACGCGATCTTCACCTCGGCGGCGACCGGAATCGGCAACCCGATCGTCTATCTCGGCTCGAAAACCGGGCGCGATGGCATCCACGGCGCAAGCATGGCGTCGGCGGCCTTCGAGGCGGACGCCGAAGAGAAGCGCCCAACCGTCCAGGTCGGCGATCCCTTCGCCGAGAAGCTGTTGCTGGAAGCCTGCCTTGAGCTCATGGCTTCGGGCGCGGTGATCGCCATCCAGGATATGGGGGCGGCCGGACTCACCTCATCGGCGGCCGAGATGGGCGCCAAGGGCGATCTCGGCATCGACCTCGACCTCGACCGCGTACCGTGCCGTGAGACCGGCATGAGCGCCTATGAGATGATGCTCTCGGAGAGCCAGGAGCGCATGCTGATGGTGCTCAAGCCCGAAAAGGAGCCTGCGGCCGAGGCCATTTTCCGCAAGTGGGGGCTCGATTTCGCGGTCATAGGCAAAACCACCGATACGCGCCGCTTCGTTATCAGGCGGGGCGGCGAGGTCAAGGCGGACCTGCCGATCAAGGAGCTCGGCGACCAGGCGCCCCTCTATGACCGGCCGTGGATTAAGAACCCGCAGGCGGCTGTTCTCGACGCGGCGTCGATCACGGCCCCGATGCCGACGGACGCGGCGCTCCTCAAGCTCCTGTCCTCGCCAGATCTCAGCTCCAAGCGCTGGATCTTCGAGCAATACGACACGCTCATCCTCGGCAACACGATTGAGGGGCCCGGCGGCGACGCCGCGGTGGTCAGGCTCGGCGAGGGGCGCAAGGGCCTGGCGCTGACCACGGACTGCACCGAGCGCTATTGCGCCGCCGATCCGCGCGAAGGGGGAAAACAGGCGGTTGCCGAGGCGTGGCGCAACCTGATCGCCGTCGGCGCGCGCCCGCTCGCGCTCACCGACAATCTCAATTTCGGCAATCCGGAGCGGCCCGAGGCCATGGGGGAATTGGTCGGCTGCATCGAGGGCATAGGCGAAGCCGCGCGGGCGCTCGACTTTCCCGTCGTCTCGGGCAACGTCTCGCTCTACAACGAGACCATGGGCGCTGGCATTCCGCCTACGCCCGCGATCGGCGGCGTCGGGCTCGTCGAGGAGGTGGCGGAGACGGCGAGCCTCGCTTTCAAGGCGCCAGGCGAGGACGTTTGGCTTGTCGGGGGCGCCCCAGCGTGGCTCGGCCGATCGGCTTGGCTCGCGACGATCGCAGGCCGGGAGGAGGGCGCGCCGCCGCCCGTCGACCTCGCCGCCGAACGCCGCAACGGCGAATTTGTCGCCTCGCTGATCCGAGGCGGGACGGTCAGCGCAGTCCACGACCTGTCCGACGGCGGACTCGCCGTGGCGCTGGCCGAGATGGCGATGGCGGGCGGGATTGGCGCGCGCGTCGAGACGCAGGGCCCAGAGCACGCGTTCTTCTTCGGCGAAGATCAGGGCCGCTACGTTTTGACCGCGCCGCCCGCTGCGAGCGTGGCCATTGCCGATGAGGCGAAGCGCCTTAACGTTCTGCTCTCGCGCATCGGCGTCACTGGGGGCGAGGCATTGAGGCTTGGCGGCGCGGCGCCGGTCGCCCTTGCGGCGCTGAGCGAAGCATACGAAAGTTGGCTGCCGCATTATATGAGCCGTCCTCAGGGGGCAAACCCATGATCCCGTTCATCATCGTTAAAACCGTGAAAGGCTTCGCTTACATTCGGCCCGAGCGCGTGGTCGCTATCAATGCCTCGGATGCGGACGACTGCCTGATCCTTTTGACCGATGGCGTCACGATCGCCGCCGCCGAGCCTGCCGAGGATATCGTGGCGCGGCTCGAAACGGAGGCCGAAGAAGAGGACCACGCCCTCGAAGCTATTAAGGAGCACAACCGCCATGGCCATGTCGCAGACCGAGATTGAGACGATGATCCGCGAGGCGTTTCCGGACGCGCGGGTCGAGGTGAAGGATCTGGCCGGCGACGGCAACCATTATGCCGCGACCGTCGTCTCGGCCGTCTTCAAGGGCAAGACGCGGGTCCGCCAGCATCAGATGGTCTACGAGGCGCTGAAAGGCCGCATGGGCGGGGAACTGCACGCGCTGGCCTTGACCACGTCGGAGAGCTAACGGGGGGAGTCCGGGCCGGCGTCGAGGCAAGTCGACGCAGGGACTCGGGCCATGGACACAGGCCGACTGGCATCAGAATCCGCCCAAATAAACGCTCTTAAGCGCCCATAAGCGCTACTAAACGCTAGCAAATTTACTGACGTTTGCTTGCGTTTATTTTTTTGAATCGAGCCTTTTCAATGGCTTAGACGCGATTTAAATAAAAAAATCCGGGTCGTTTTCAAACTCTTCTACAAAACGCCTTCGTCCCTCCTCGTGGCCGAACCTCGGCCAACCCGCCATGTCGCCAGAATCGGCTCATCTGAAATCTATAACATGGATTTTGGTTTTTTCAAACACCTTGTCAGACCCGCCCTCCCCGTGAGCCGCGCATCGACAGCGTGGATTGACGCAACTCTGAATTGATGTCTATGGGCAGTCCGTGGATTCCCGTGAGGAACTTGCGGCAGTGCCAAGAGAAGCCAAGCAGCCCAAGATAGAAATCGGGGACCGTTGCCTTGCGGTCTTCGTAGACGACACGGGGCACGAAGACCTCAAAGGTCAGCCAATTTATGCGCTTGGGGGTTGCGCAGCATTGGGCAGGGACCTCGAACGTATCATCAATGAACCATGGCGGAAAGTGAGGGAGCGCGTCACGGGGTCGCCCGCCACGCAGCTTCACGCCAGCAGTCTCACGCCCAAACCCGCGTATATCGATGCAATCGCGCGCTTTCTTCAGGACAATTATTTCTGGAGATTTGCAGCTGTCTTTACGCAGGAGACGAGGTTGGTTGAAGAATTCAGCCGGATGAGAACAATGAAGGCGGCTTTGCAGAACCGGATAAATACAATCGCCGGCACAACTCTCTGCAAGCAAGTCGTGGTGATCTTTGAGGCATCTGAGAGAGCCGATAAGCTCATCGAAGACGCTTTTCAGGACCTTGAGATTACGCGAGGGTCAAAATCCATTCCAACGGAATGCTGTTTCATGTCCAAATCGGCAGCCGACCCCGCGCTTGAGGTTGCTGACTTCGTGATGCAAGCCGTTGGGGGTCAGGCGCGCCAAAACCGAAAACAACGCGGGAGCTTCCGCGCAGACTTTTGCGCGGTTTTCCATTCCATCGATCCCCGCTTTACCACCTATACCGAGATCGAAGCGGTGATCCGCAACGAGGAGGCAAGTTAGAACGCGCCGCTGGCGTAGAATTGCGCGTTCAGCGTTCCGCCGAGCGCTGTGTAGAACGCGGTTGACACCTTCAGGTCCACGCCGGCAAGTTCACCGAAAATCATTTTGCGCATAAAATCCCCTTTCCTGTCAGCGTGGTTGTGGTACCGGCCCGCGACAACGTCATCGTCCATCCGACCAGCTATTCGGCCCACTACACGGATCTCGAGCAGCTGATCGGACCTGACGCCGTGTTGGACCCCACGCGATGGTTCATCGTGATTCCGAACATTTTCGCCAAAGCGAGGGTCCCATAGGTCTTCCAGCTCAGCTCCGCCGCCGGCAAGCTCGCGCCAGATTGCAGCGACAGCGTCCCCAAAGCATGCCGACCTGTTTGCGTGGCCCAGTCCAAAGTCGCCTCCGAATGTTGCGATGTATGCGCGGACCATCGCCCTCCGGAGCGCGATTTGTCACGCGCTCGATTCGGGCCGCTTGAGGCCCCCCTCCAAACGAGCAAACCTAGGCGGGCCGCCTGGCGTCGTGTGCGAGCCATCCGGAATCTGCGTTGAGCTATTGGTAAAAACAGAAATCTACGCCAGTAGAGGCCCACGTCATTGAGCCATAGGTCCGGCCGGAGCGGACGCGCGCTCAAACGGGATCGCGGGCGGTTCGTTCATGCCCGCGACAGCTGGAATCCAGTCTGGAGCCTGGACAGCGGTGCTGAATGCCCGCTTTCCCAGGTATGACAGGTGTCGGCTGGGCGGTGTTATCGCGGGCAATTCCTGACAAATGCGGCTTGCATCAGCGTCGCGCCACCCCGATATGCGGTTCGCCGCGCCGTCTCGGCCGGCATTTCCGATTTCAACAGTCTTTGGAGAGGTTCGCCCTTTGACCGCCGACGCCCAGACCCCGACCAGCGAAGCCGCCAAGACTCAGAGCTTCGAGGCCGACGTTTCGCGCCTGCTGCATCTCATGGTCCATTCGGTCTATTCAGACCGGGACATATTCGTCCGCGAGCTCGTCTCCAACGCCGCCGACGCGTGCGAGAAGCTGCGCTACGAATCGATCGCCAACCCTGAACTGATCGAGGACGGCGCTCCGTTCGCGATCGAGATTGCGATCAATCCGAACTCCAAGACGCTGACCTTCTCGGACAATGGCGTCGGCATGACCCGGGAAGACCTGACCCAAGGGCTTGGCACCATCGCCCGCTCCGGCACCAAGGCCTTCCTGGACAAGCTTGCGGCCGATGACGCGAGCAAGGAAGCCTCCGCCCTCATTGGCCAGTTCGGCATCGGCTTCTACTCGTCGTTCATGGTCGCGGACGAAGTCGTCGTCGACACGCGCCGCGCCGGGACCGACGAGGCCTGGCGCTGGTCGTCGGACGGCCAGGGCGCCTTCACCATCGCGCCGCTCGCGCTCGAAAACGCGCCGAAGCGCGGCACGCGGGTCACCCTTCATCTGAACGACGCCTCGCATGAATTCTCCCAGCCGCGGACGCTCGAGCGCATCGTGCGCGACCATTCCGGCGCCGTCGCGGTTCCGATCGACCTCATCGAGAAACTCGGGGCCGAAAAGCGCCGCATCGCCGACGGCGCCGCGATTTGGGCCAAGCCCAAGTCCGAGGTGACGGCGGAAGAATACACGGAGTTCTATCGCGGACTTTCCGGCCAATTCGACGAGCCGGCGCTGACCCTGCATTGGCGCGCCGAGGGGCGGCACGAATATACCGTGCTTGCCTTCATTCCAGGCTCGCGGCCGTTCGATCTGTTCGATCCGGCGCGGAAAGGGCGCAACAAGCTCTATGTGCGGCGCGTGCTCATCACCGAGGACGCCGACATCCTTCCCGGGTGGCTGCGCTTCGTGCGCCTCGTGGTCGACAGCGCCGACCTGCCGCTCAATGTCTCACGCGAGCTGATCCAGAAGAGCGATGTGTTCGCGGCGATCCGCAAGGGCGTGACCAACCGGGTGGTGCAGGAGCTCGGCAAGCTCGCCGAAGCCGAGCCGGAGAAGTTCGCCAAGGTCTGGGAGCATTTCGGCCCGGTCCTCAAGGAAGGTCTGTACGAGGACCCGGAACGCCGCGACGGGCTGTTCAAAATCGCCCGGTTCGTCACCACCACCAATCCGGCGGGCGACCGGACGCTGGCGCAATATGTCGCTTCGTTACGCGAGAACCAGACGGCGATCTATTATCTCACTGGCGACGACGCCAAACGCCTGGCGACGAGCCCCCAGCTCGAGGGGTTCAAGGCGCGAGGCGTCGAAGTGCTGCTGCTGGCGGATCCGGTCGACGCCTTCTGGGTCTCGACGGCCGCGGGCTTCGACGGCAAGCCGTTCAAGTCGGTGAGCCAGGGGGCAGCCGACATCAAGTCGATCGCGCTCGCCGAGGGGGCGAACGCCCCGGCTGAGGCCAGCGGCGAAGTGGCGACGCTGTTCGCCTTCTTCAAGCAGACGCTGGGGGACGAGGTCGCGGAGGTTCGCGCGTCCGAGCGCCTCACCGATAGCGTCGCCTGTCTGATCGCGCCCGATTTTGGCCCCGACCGGCAGCTCGAAAAGATGCTCGCTGCGCACGGGCGGCTCGGCGAGCGCGCGAAGCCAATTCTCGAGCTCAATCCCACTCACCCGCTGACCCTCGCCCTAGCCGCACGTTTCAAGGAGGGCAAGGACAAGCCGCTGGTCGAGGATGCGGCCTGGCTGGTGCTCGATGAGGCGCGGCTCATGGAGGGCGCGAGCGTCGAGGACCCATCGGCCTTCGGCGCGCGGCTGCGAAGGGTGATGGAAAAGGCGCTGGGATAGAATGGCGCCCGCCCGCGGCTGCGGAAAGCCGCTCGATTGCTGTGCGGTTAGGCGAGGGCCTTTTTGCGCTGGCGGGAGACGAGGCCGGCAGGATAAATCTGCAGCCAGCAGCACCGGCCAAGCGATCTTCAGTCGCGGGTCGGCGAGATGCAGGTCAGGGCGAACACCCTTCGCCTGCCATGGGGGGCGATCGTCCGGATTGTCCAATCCTCGATGATCTGGCGCTCCGAGAGGCCGGCCGCCTGAGCCGCGGCCGACCCTTGCGCATGGTCAAGCGCTGGTCCATGAGGCCGAAATGAACGTTTCGTCGCCCCCTTGCACGACCAATTGGCCCGATTTAATCCGCCCCGTGATGCGCGACGTCGCCACGAGTGGCATCGTCGAAGTGTTCAACTATGGCCGCGGGCGGCAGGGGCTCATTCCCTTATGGGTCGGCGAGGGCGACCTGCCGACGCCGCCATTCATCACCGAAGCGGCCAAGACCTCCCTCGACCGCGGGGAAACCTTCTACACCTGGCAGCGCGGCGTTCCTGAGTTGCGCGCGGCGATCGCGGCCTACATGACGCAGGTCTATGGCGCGGCGCCGGGCGGCGGGCCTTTCTCGCCCGAGAATTTCTTCGTCACCATTGGAGGAATGCACGCAATCGAGATCGCGACGAGGCTCATCGTCGGCCCTGGCGACGAGGCGCTGATCCTCACGCCCGCGTGGCCGAACTTCGTCGGCGCGCTGGAAATCTCCGGCGCGCGCGCCGTCCCCGTTCGGCTCGACAAAGGGAGCCGCTGGAGCCTCGATCCGGGCAAGCTCGAGAAGGCGGTCACGCCCGCGACCCGCCTCATCTTCCTCAACACCCCCGCCAATCCGACCGGCTTCATCGCCACCCGGGAGGAAATCGTCGAGACGCTCGCCATCGCGCGCCGGCACGGGCTTTGGATCATCGCCGACGAGATTTACGGACGCATCACCTACGATGGCGTCCGCGCGCCTTCGTTCCACGACGTCATGGCGCCCGACGACAGGATCCTGTTCGTCCAGACTTTGTCCAAGAATTGGGCGATGACCGGCTTCCGCATCGGCTGGCTCGAGGCTCCGCCCGCGCTCGGCGAGGTGATCGAGAACCTCGTCCAGTACACGACCTCGGGCGTGCCCGTCTTCAATCAGCGCGCGGCGACTGCGGCGCTTGAGCACGGCGAAGCGTTCTTGGCCTGGCAGATCGAGCGCTGTCGCCGCTCTCGCGACACGCTGTGCCAGGGGCTTGCCGCGACCGGACGTGTTCGCTTCTTCAAGCCGGAGGCGGCGTTCTATCTGTTCTGCTCGGTCGACGGCTTTGCCGATTCCCGCGCCCTGGCGCTGCGGCTCATCGACGAAGCCGGTGTTGGCGCGGCGCCCGGCGGCGCCTTTGGTCCCGGCGGCGAGGGGCATCTGCGTCTCTGCTTCGCACGCGATCCCGAACAGATCGCCGAAGCGACGCGGCGCATGGCGCGGTGGCTCGCGGCGTGAGCCGCGAACGGATCCGCCTTGGTCGCGACTAGGCGCCGCGCGCTCGCAAGGAAGCGGCCTCTTGTTGCGCAACGGCGTCAAGATCAGCGGCGGTGATCGGCTGATCGACGATGAACAAGTACGACGCCGCCGAAGCGAGGCCGATCAGCGCGCCCACGACCAACGCCGGAACGAACGAGCCGGTGTGCTGCACGATCAGCCCAGTGACCGTGGGCGCCAGCGCCCCGCCAAGATAACCGCCGAAGTTCTGCATCGCGCCGATCGACGCGGTGCAGTTTGTCGGCGCGGCGACCGAGCTCAGCGCCCAAGCGCAGGTGCTGGTGACGTAGAGGAAGAAGAGCGAGGCCGAAATGAACGCGATCGCGAGGGCGTTGCTGGTGACGAAGGCCGCGGCGACGGTGCAGACCGCCCAACGAGCCCCAGCCTCGCGAGAGCGATGCGGGCAAGGACGACTGACTTCATGGACAAAACCACCCCATGAACAGCTGCCGCGTGGGAGAGGATCGTTTTTATGTATCCGAGGTCAATCGCCAGAGTGACGGGACCGGCGCCCTCTCGGGCGCGTTCCTTGCCAAATTGTATCAGCCGGTCGCGGCTGAGTTCCGGCAAACGCAGCCGCCCCAGCTTCCGCTCGAGCAGAGCGAGGCTCGCCGCCTTGGACCGTCCAATGCGCTTGCCGACTTCTTGGAGGTCCTCTTGGTGGAGGCGAACAAGATCGCCAAATGACCTAGCGTCTCGAGAGCGTCTCGCGACGGAGGGCTCGCCGCGATCTATGCGGCGCTCGACTTCAAGCGCCCATTCCTCCGCGTCCTTGCGCCGAAGGAACGTCTCGTTGACATACTTTCCTTTCCGTCGCACCTGGACTCGCCAGGATCCCGAATTGAGCTTCGTGAAGGTAGCCAAAACGTGTGCGCTCCGTGTGCAGTGAGGCGTCGTACTGCCGCGAAAGGGGTCGCATCATAGCGTAGAAAAGAGTGCACACGACCCGACCCAACAAGTTGAGACTATAAAGAAAATGCTTCCAGATCAAGAGTTTAGGTTCGCCGTGGCCCCTATGATGGACTGGACCGACCGGCGCTGCCGGGCGTTCCATCGCGTCCTCACGCGCCGCGCCCGGCTCTATACCGAGATGGTGACGGCGGACGCCGTCGTCTTCGGACAGCGCGAGCGGCTCATCGGCTTCGACGCGGATGAGCATCCGATCGCGCTGCAGCTCGGCGGAGCGGAGCCAGGCCGGCTTGCCGAAGCGGCCCGCATCGGCGCCGAGTTCGGCTATGACGAAATCAATCTCAACTGCGGCTGTCCGTCCGACCGAGTGCAGAGCGGCCGCTTTGGCGCGTGCCTCATGCGCGAGCCCAGGCTCGTCGCCGAATGCGTGGCGGCGATGGTCGCGGCGGTCCACGTTCCGATCACGGTCAAATGCCGGATCGGCGTCGACGAGCAGGAGCCGCGCGTCGCTCTCTTCGCCTTCGCAGAAGCGGTGAAGGCGGCGGGCGCAGTGGCGCTCATCGTGCATGCGCGCAAAGCGCTGCTCGAAGGGTTGAGCCCCAAGGACAATCGGTCGATCCCGCCGCTCGACTACGACCTCGTTCATGAGCTCAAGCGCGCGCGTGCCCACTGGCCCATCATCCTCAACGGCGGCCTCGCCGACCTCGACGCAGGGCTCGCGCATTTGAGCCATGTCGACGGAATCATGCTCGGGCGCGCCGCCTATCAGAACCCGGAGGTTTTGATCGGCGTCGATCCGGCTTTTTTTGGCGAAGCGGCGCCGGTCGCTGACGGGTTCGAGGCGATCGAAGCTTTCATGCCAACGATTGCGCGCGGGCTTCAGCGCGGCGAGCGCCTGCACGACTACACCCGCCACCTCCACGGTCTGTTTACGGGCCGGCCGGGCGCCCGCTCCTATCGGCGCGTTCTGGCAAGCGAAGCGACCCGCTCCGGCGCCGGGCTCGAGGTGTTGCGCGAGGCGGTTTCCCGCGTGGAGCCGGACGGAGAACTGATCCTGGCAGCGGAGTAGCCGCTCACCTGGCGACCAGAACGAGCCGATCGCGTTCGACCGTGTAGCTCTTGAGCCGCTCGAGAAAGCTCATGCCGAGCAGGCTCTCCTCCAAGGCGCCGCGGCGCGCCACCAGAGCGGGCACGTTGCGCATGACGATCGGCCCGATCGCGACCTGATCAAGCCGCGCCTCCGCCGCCAGCGCCCCGCCATTGGCGGTCGCGACGGGAACATCAAAAGTAAGACCGCCCACGTTCGCGCCGGCCCGCCGCGCGTCGCCGGCGGTCAGCACCACCGCGGAAGCGCCAGTGTCAAACAGGAAGGTCACGCGCGCCCCATTGACCCGCCCGGTAATCGCGAATTCGCCGCTGAGGCGCCGGTTAACGATGACTTCACCGCCCCGTCCGACCTGCGGTTCGGACGGAAAGAGTTCGCCCGCGATCCGTCCGACGATATCAGAAGCCTCAAACCGATAGGCGTAGACGCCGGTCAGCGCGATCAACAGCGCCCCCCAGACCGCCGCTGCAGTGGCGATGCGCGCGATGTCGCTCGGCCGCGCCGAACGTAAGCCGGACAGCACGAGCCAGAGCAGAAGCGAGACGCCGATAGCGGCGCTGGCGAGGCGTTGGTGGTAGAGCCCAAGCACGGTCGACTGCGGCGGGGTCATAAGCAAGGCCGCCAGCGCCGCCGCCAGAACCGCAACGGGGACGATAAAGCGCATCAGTCCCGCCGACGGCGCGCCATAAAGTCCTCGGCGATTCGGTCGATCGCCGAGGACTCTATGTTTCTCTGATTCCGCGCGCTTTCTCGCGAAGAACCGGCTTCCACTTTTTCGCCGCGCGCTTTGACCCGCCCGCCGCGCGCGGCGCGCGATCCCGCCTCGGCCAGGCGCTGGCCAAGCCCAGCGATGACGGCGATCCGCTCGGCCTCGCTCATCGTCGCCCAGGCGGCAATCTCCGCAGTCGTTCGCCCGCAGCCGATGCACAAAGCCGACAGCGGATCGATGACGCACAGGTTAATGCACGGGGTCGAGATTGTGGGGGCCGACATGGTCCCTCACTTAAGCGGGCGCATGCCCAATGAGAAGCCCGCACCAGGCGGCGATCTCGGCGCATTGTTGCGCGGCGCCGGCGACGTCGCCGGTCTGCCCGCCAATCGCGCGTCGGGCCAACGCGACCATCGCCAAAGCGCCGGCGCCGCTCGTTAGCACTGCGAGGAGCGCGTGGGCCACGCCAACCGCGACAAGGCCGAGCACAAGCGCGATGATGAGGGCCGTGCCCCAGGCGGCGGCGAGCGCGCTCGGTTCAAGCCGCCCGGCCGCGGCGCCGGCGCCGTCCGCGCGCGCCGGGGGCAGGAGCGCAAGCGGCGTCAGCGCGGCCGCGCGCGAGAGCGCGGCGACCAGCGTCAGGCTAAGCGCGGCGCGCCAGAACCCGCCGTCGAGCGCCGCGGCCAGCGCGCCGACGCGCAGGATGAGCGCGAGTGTAAGCGCGATCGCGCCGTAAGCGCCGACGCGGCTGTCGCGCATGATCTCGAGCTTCCTCGACCGCGTCGCGCCGCCGCCGAAGCCGTCGGCGACGTCGGCGAGCCCGTCCTCGTGCAACGCGCCAGTCACGGCGACGAGCGCCGCCGTCGTGAGCCCGGCGCGAAGGATGAGGGGCAGGCCGAGCAGCGCCGTCAGCGCCAGGACCAGCGCGCCGATGAGACCGACGACGACGCCTGCAATCGGCGCCGCCCAAGCGATGCGATCAATGTCGAGCGACGCGTTTGGCGCTGCTTCGCCGAGGCGCAGGCGGGTGAAAAAGCGTAGGGCGTCTGCGACGTCGCGAGCGGCGGGAGCGAAGCGGCCGGGCGGGCCATAGCCCATGAGGCGCGCCGCTCAGTCGGCCCACAAAAATATGAGGACCGCCACCACTCCGATCGCAGTCAATCCCAATTCGACAATGCCCCACTGACGAACGAGAGCGCGCGCCGCCGCTACTTCGCCGCCGCGCAGCGAGCGGATCTGGTTGTCGAGCGGCGACATGACGAAAAAGGCGTAAAGCCAGCTTCCAATAATGACGAGCGCGCCAAACGCCCAGCGCACATCCTGGGTTTCAAAATAGGCGATGAAGCCGGCGATCGCCGCCACGAGCGCAAGGGCGGCGAGAAGCGAGACGCCGCGGCTGTCGCTCGGCCCCCATTCGCCGAGCAGCGCTTCGTCGTCGAGCGCCAGGCGGGCCGGTTGCTCGACCCAGTTGACGTAGAACGAGGCGCCGGTGAAGGCGGCCGCGAGGGCCAGCGCGAACGTTCCCCAGATCATGACAACTCCCCGTTGCAAGGGGCTCATCTAGCATGAAGCGGACTGGAAAGCGCGCATGGGGAGGAGAGCCTACTGGCGGGGGAACGACGACGCCTTCTCCGGACGCCGCTTGACAAGGCTTGAGGTCGAGACCACGCTGTCAACTAGGCAATGGGGTTCGCCTTTTAACCACCCTCGGGGCTGATAACTCCTGTTCGGCCATTTTGGCAGACGGGCAGTTGTGCCTTGATTGTGCGTGACGTGGTCCTTCAACAAACTCAGGTTCTCGTGACGCTCCTGCTGTCGCCGGGATCGTTCATGATTGCGCGCGATCCAGATCTCCTCGCGGCCCCTCGGGCTGACATTGGCGCATTAACAGAGACGCACGATGTGGACCTATGTCGCGATTGCGATTGGCGGCACGCTCGGATGCTGGGCCCGATACACGCAAACGAATTTGGCGCAAGCGGTCTTCGGCCGCAATTTTCCGTTCGCGACGCTGAGCATCAACGTGATCGGAAGTTTCCTGATGGGCTTCTTGTTCATCCTAACCGTTGAGCGCTTGACGATCCCGCCAAGCGTTCGCGTGGGCGTTCTGACGGGCGTTCTCGGCGGGTACACAACCTTTTCCACTTTCGAGATGGAAACACTCCTGCTTGCCGAGCAAGGAGAACTGTTGAAGGAGACGCTCTATGCGATTCTGTCCGTTGTTATCGGATTCGTGGCTGCATTCGGCGGTGCCTACGTCGCTCGAAATTTGTGAGCCGGAGCGCCGAATGGCGAATCACGTCCTGATGGTTCGAATTTATCTCAGCGAAGCGGATCATGGACGGCGCAAAACCCTGATGCGGGAGATCCTCTCGGTTTTGCACGACCGGCACGCCGTGCAGGGAGTCACAGTCTTCAGAGGCGTTGCCGGATTTGGCGCCGATGGGGAGGTTCACGCCGACGACATGCTGCGGCTCAATGTCAATCTGCCTTTGGTGATCGAGTTCTTCGATGAGCCTGAGGTGGCGCAGGCGGCCATCCACCTGCTCGACGATATGGTTCCCGAAGGGCATATCGTATCTTGGCCAGCTAAACGCTACGGCCCTCGCGCCCTGTCTCCGAAGACAGGTTAAGCTCGACGTCTTGCGCATTAGATCATCGGTGTGGGCTGGTGCGGACGTGGCGGGCGTGTTCGGAGGTCGCCCGCGCTCTTTGCCGGTTCAGGGTGTTTCTGTGCCGCGTCCGGGCCGCGCTCGACCCGGCGCCGCCCCGGTCCTTGGGATGGCGGCGGCCGACGCAGCTCCCGGCGGCGGATTGCTCTGCGCACAGGCTGGCAGAGGCGCGAGCGCGAGAACGAGGGCGACGCTGATCGAGGCGAAGATTGCGTTGCGCATTATCATTTCCCCACGTTGTTTGCTTGGCCGGCGACGACGCGCGGACGATTGCTAGCGTAAGCGGGAGACCCCCCGGCTCTGCCGGGGTGGCAGTAGAGGTTTGACGTTTCCGGCGGTCCACCGGTGAAGTTCCAACGTGAGCAGCCACTCACACGAAAGGAACTCCACCGATGGACGACTACGAGAGCCTAAGCCACACGACATGGACCTGCAAATAATCATGTGGTGTTCATTCCCGAATGTCGGCGCAAGGTGCTGTATCTGGAGCTGCGACGACACTTGGGCGAAGTTTTGCGCAAGCTTGCGCTTCAGAAGGAAGCGAGGGTCGAGGAAGGGCATCTGATGCCCGATCACGTGCACATGCTGTTGTTGATTCCGCCGAAATACGCAGTGTCGCGGGTGGTCGGGTACATCAAGGGCAAGAGCGCGATCCACCTGGCCCGGGTATATGGGGAGCGCAAGCGCAACTTCGTGGGGCAGCACTTCTGGGCGCGGGGGTTCTTCGTCAATACGGTCGGCCGTGACGAGGAGGCCATCCGGGCTTGCATCCGCAACCAAGAGAAGGAAGATCAGAGGCTCGAACAAATGAACCTCTGGCGCTGAAAAAGCCGCCTTTAGGCGGCTCCAAACATCAAGGGCCGCGTCAGCGACCCTCCTACCGCTTTGAGCGGTTCAAATCCTAAAGCCCCCGGCTTTGCCGGGGGATACTTACTCGTCAGTCCGGCGCGCTCAACCTTCAACCTCGGCGACCCAGACCTGCAACGAGCCGGGCCCGCGATTGGCCCACAGATAATAGGGGAGAGCGACGAGTGGAGCGTCGCGGGCCGCGGGCGGATCAGTCGAGTAGAGCGCGCTGGCTTGCCTACCGGGAACGAGCCTCTTCGCGTTTGCTTTCAGCGTCATGACGCCGCCGAACAGATCCGGCCTCGATTCGGGGTCGAGCGGCGCTGAGCGCGGCAGCGCCAGAGTCTGAACCGACCCGCCAGGATTGTCAGCCTCCTCGACGCAATAGATCAATGGACCGCGCCTGAGCGCCGCGCGTCCGACATCCATGCGCACGTTCGGATGGGCGTAGAGCCGCTCGGCCGGCATCTCGAGAGCGAGCGTCACCGCGTCGCCCTTGCGCCAGGTTCGGCGGATGGTCGCATAGCCGTTCACGGGCGGGAGCACGATCGGCTCGCCGTTGACGGCCGCAGTCGCGCCCTTCGCCCAGCCGGGAATGCGCAGCTTGAGATCGAAGGCCGCCGGCGCTTCTGGATCGATTTCAATCCGGACCTCGCCTGACCAGGGATAGGCGCTGCTCTCGTTGAGCGCGACTTTGACGTCGGCCAAAGTCACTGTCGTTTCGAACCCGCCGTAGAGGTGGAAGGCGACGCCGTCCTCGCGCGTCGAGAGCGCATAGCCGGCCACCGACGCGACGAGGCGGGACACATTCATCGTGCAGCAGGGGCAGACGTGCCAATCCCACCGCCGATGCTGGCCGCGGCTCTCCAGCGGATTGGAATAGAAGTAATGCGTCCCGTCGCGCGCGAGCCCGGTCAGCGCGCCATTGAAGAGCGCAAGCTCCATCACATCGGCGTAGCGGCCATCGAGATCAAGATGCAGTATGCGGTGGGCCCAGAAGATGAGCGCGACCGAGGCGCAGGTCTCGGCGTAAGCGGTTTCGTTGGGCAGATCGTAAGGCTCGGTGAAGCCCTCGTTGGTCTCTTTCGGTCCAAGACCGCCCGTCACGTACATCTGCGCGGTGGTCACGTCGCGCCACAGCGCCTCGCAGGCGCGTTTCAGACCCTCATCGCCAAGCTCGAGCGAAAGGTCGGCCATCGCTGAGGCCATATACATGGCTCGCACAGCATGGCCCACGACTTGAGTCTGCTCGCGTACAGGGATGTGCGACTGGTTGTACTCATAGGTTCCAGCCCAGTAGCTCGCGGGATCCTCGCCCCGCGGCAGCGCTTCCTCGGTGAAATAGTGCGGCTGGCTACCCCGCTCGTCGATGAAATAGGCCGCAAGATCGAGGCGGCGACGGTCGCCGGTCAGCCGGTAAAGTTTGACCAGCGCGAGCTCGATCTCCTGATACCCCGGATAACCGCGCTTCTGTCCCGGACCGCGGCCGAACGTCGCGGCGATGTGATCGATGTAGCGCTCCATGATGTCGAGCATTTTCCGCCGTCCAGTGGCTCGAAAGTAGGCGACGGCGCCTTCGAGCAGATGCCCGGCATTGTAGAGCTCGTGGTTGTCGCGCAGGTTCGTCCAGCGCTTTTCAGGCTCGCGCCCGTTGTACCAGCAGTTGAGATAGCCATCGGGCGACTGCGCGCGCGCAAGGTCGTCGACGATGGCGTCAATCCTCGCCTCAACGTCGGGATCGCTCCGATGGGCGAGCGCGTAAGCAGCCGCCTCGATCCACTTGCCGACATCAAAATCCCAGAACACCTGCATGGTGAAGTTATGACGGTTCCACGGGATGGTGAGCGGGGAAATCGGCTTCGGGAGCTTGAGCGAATCGAGGATGCCCACCTCTTCGAGTTTAGCGTGCTGGCTCGGAATCGTATGCTTGAGCACGGTATCGAGCCGCTTGCGCCAGAACGGGCTCGTGATACGGACATCCGCAAGCGGGATCGCGGAATAGGCGCGCTCGGTCATAGTTGTTTTCCCCTATCGGCGCGCCGATGCGCCCCGCATGATTCGCGAATGACGAGGGAGCAGGGCAATCGGCGCACGCCTTTCAGCGCGCGGCCTCCCATCATCTCCAAGAGCAAGGCGCCGGCCTCGCGACCCAAGGCCTCAAGGTTCATGTCGACGCTGGTGAGCGCGGGCCGGGCCGCATCCGTCATCACACCCCAATTGTCGAAGCCGACTACGGCGACGTCAGCCGGAACGTCGAACCCCATGTCGCGCAACGCGTCCAGCGCGCCGCGCCCGATCTGATCGTTGCCGCAAAAAAGCGCGTCCGGCGCGTCACGCGGCGCGACATGAGATTTTGCGCGACCTCGCGTCCCCAGGCTTCGGACCATTGGCCGGGGCGGCAATCGCCGGCGCTCGTTTTCAGCCCCGCCTTGGCGAGCGCCTTGCGCCATCCCAGTTCGCGCAAGCGAACCGCCTCGAACCGTTCCGGCCCGGTGATATGGGCGATGCGTCTTCGGCCAAGAGCGGCGAGATGCTCGACGGCAAGCCTTGCGCCACCCTCGTCGTCCGGCAACAGGCAAAGCGCGTCCAGGTTCTCGACCTGGGAGAAGACATAGATCACCGGCAGGCCGCGCGCGGCCGGCTCGATCGGCGCGCGCCGGTCGGCCCGCCGTGCCGTGACGACAAGGCCATCGACCCGTTTGCCGAGGAGTTGATCGATATGGCGGCGCTCGCGCGCGGGATCGTCGGTGGCGTTGCACATGAAGACCGCAATGCCATGATCGAACAGGCGCCGCTCGAGAGCCTCGACAATCGGAAACGCGAAGCGGCCGAAGCTATCGTTGGAGAGAATGCCAACCGTCATCGAGCGCGCCCGATGCAGGCTTTGCGCGAGATCGTTCGGCCGATAGTCGATTGCCTTGGCGACCTTGAGAACCCTGGCGCGCGTTTCGGCGCTGAGCCGCCCATTGGCGTTGAGCGCTTTCGAGACGGTTCCGATCGACACGCCGGCGAGCCGAGCGACGTCGCGGATTGTCCGGGCTCCGGGCGCGAAGTCGTCGTCGCCGGATTGCGCGCTATTCGAGGGACGGTCGTTCATTTGACCGCGCCCGAAAGCAGGCCAGAGATATAGTAGCGCTGCAAGGCGAGGTAGACGGCGAGACAGGGAATGATCGAGATGATGACGCTCGCCTGTAGCGCGCCCCAGTCCACGGCGCCGAATTTTCCTGCTCTCACGCTCACCAGTAAAATGGGGACGGTGAACGACGTATTCCGATTCATGAAAATGAGCGCGGCGAGAAACTCGTTCCAGGAATTGATGAACGCGAACAGCGCAACCGTCACCAAGCCGGGGACCGCGAGGGGTAAGAAGATTCGGGTGAGGCGCTGCCAAGTCGAGCATCCGTCAACCACCGCGGCCTCCTCGAGTCTGGAGCGCCCCGCGGCCGCTCAGCTCTCCGCCAGCGCTTTCAGGAGATGTGGCGCGAGCGGATTTGTCTGCGCTCGAGGCGAGGTTAGGTCGAACGTCGACACGGTAAGCCAAGCCTTGCCCAGGAAGCTGCGCTTCACAAACGCGGCAGCGAGATGCAACCACCCGACCGCGACTCCAGAATCGACCAATCCGCCAAAGGCGGTGGAGGGAAAGCCGGTCAGCACATGATTAGGCAATAGCCCGGTCCAATGTTCGTCGAGCATGGGCCCGCCGGGCAGGCCCGACCATGGGCCCTCCGTGCGCCGCCATGTGAACGCGCCCATCCATTGTCCATCCCAGGGTGTGCCGGCCCGGTCCCTCAGCAGCATCGATGGGAAGTTGTGCCGGTCGTTGAGCGGCAGCTTCCGTTGCGGGTCGACCAGCGCGTCGGCGGAATTGGCGACGAGCACAACCTTGCGCCCGGCGATGAGCAATGTGCGGACCGCGGTCGTCAGCCGTGTCGCGAGAAGAACATCGGCTTGCTCGGCGGTTGCGGCGCGATTCGGCCAGCCGATCGTGGCGAGCGCGCTCGAAGCCGCGCTGTCGATGGGGAACAGCCCGGGCGCCTCGCCGCCGAACGGCGGGACGACGCAGAGTTCAAGCGCGTTGCGCGACAGGACGCGCCCCTTGCTGTCGCGCGCCTCGAGCTCAAGCGGAATGAGCGCGATCGCGTCAGTGGCTCTAGCGGAGAGCGCGATGGTCGTCGGATTGGGCCCAAGCGGGGCCTCGCCGGTCTCAGGGCCGAAGCGCCATTTGAGCCGCGCGCCGTCGGACGGCTCGGCCGCGCCTGCGAGCCGCACGGAAACTTCAAAGCGCTCGCCGGTTCGAACCGCGGTGCGTGCCGTCTGCGCGATGATGAGCCACGGCCGCTGCAGGTTGGCGAGCCGCTCCGCGAAGGCGCGCGGGCGATTGTGAACGTCCATGAGGCCGTTCGATTCCCACTGCACATCGTTGAGCTCGGTGATGACATAGCCGGATATCGTCCGTTCACAACGCAGCATCTCGATCTGATGTTTAAGCGCGCGATACTGAAGCTCCTGCGCGGCGCTCACGAAGCCGTCCAGGTCGCCGAAGATTGGCGCAAGCTGCGCGTCGCGAAAGCGCGTTTCCAGCCCATGCGGATAGGCCGCGCCGAGGTTCCAGTCGTGCCCGCTTTCGAACCACGACGGCTCGCTTCCGTCCCTCTCCAGGATCTCGCGCGGATGAGGCAGGCCCCATACGCCGAACTCCGAGCAGATCAGCGGCTCGTCGCCGCGCCGTTCAGCGTCGCCATGGGGCGAGAAGGTCCAGGCGGCGCGGCCCGCGAAGGCGCGCGTCGTCGCTGCGAAAGCCTCGTTCTGATGCGGGAAGCCGTTATACCAATGGAAGTCCTCGATGTCGGTCTTGAGGTGGAAATTGCGCGGAAAGCAGGGGGAGTTGTCGACGAGCAGGCTGTTGGGAATCAGCGTCTTCGCCCAATCGAAGGTCTCGATCAGCCAGCGCCGGTCGTCCGGATTGTCGTCGAGATCAATACCCCAGCCCTCGTTGAACAGCGTCCAGATTGCGATCGAGGGATGATGCCCGTGCGTTAAAACCGACGTCCGGAACACGCGACGCAAGTCCCCGCGCGTCGTCGGCGCGAGGAACTGCATGTAGGGCATGTCGAGCCAGACGATGAGACCGAGCCGATCGGCGAGATCGAAATAGAGCCGGTCAGGAATCTTGACGTGGCAGCGCAGGGTGTTGAGCCCCATCGCCTTGGCGTTGGCGAAACGCTGCTCGAGAAACTGCGGATTGGGTGGGCGACATTCCTCCTCAGGGCGCCAATCCTGATCGAGGGCGCCGGACATATAGAAAGGTTGGCCATTCAGGAAAAGCCGGCCGTCCTTCGCTTCGAATTGCCGAAAGCCGACGACCCTCTCGATCGCATCGACAGTCACGTCGCCAACGATGAGTTCGACAACGAGAACGTAAAGGTTGGGCGCGTCCGGCGACCATGGCTCGGCCTCGGGAAGGGCGAGCGACGCTTCGAATCGTTCCGATCGGAAATGATAAACTAGGCGCGCGACGAATTCGCCGCTGCGCGACAGAGTTGCCTGCAGAGTCGTCGCAGCGGCGGCGCGCGATAACTGGCCACTCATCGACACAACGCCCGTCTTGAGGTCGAACGATGTTCGCACGCAGTCTTTGGCGATGTGGATTGGGTCTCGCGCCTCCAAACGCGCCGACTTCCAGATTCCGCCTCGGGCCCCGTACCAGTCCTGCTTGCCGGCGAGCGATTGGCTGAAGCGGCCGCCATTGCGGTCGTCGGGCACCCGCGCATCGACGCCGAGCACGAACGAGGTTTTGTCGCCAAGCGCCTCGGTCAGATCGACCTCGATCGGAGTCCAGCCGTCGCCGTGAACGGCGACCGCCACGTCGTCGACCAGGATCACCGACTCGTGGAAGATTCCTTCCATGATGAGATGGATGCTTTTGTCCGCCCATTCCGTCGGGATTTGGACGCTGCGCCGATAGCGTCCGGTCCCCTGCGCGTTGCGCAGCGCGGGAAATTGCGCCTGCCAGATCCCGGGCGTGCGGATTGTATGGCCCTCGCCGTCGAGGCGCGCCGTTGGACCTTCGAATTCGAAGTCCCAGAGGCCATCGAGCGTCAGCGTTGGGCGGCGACCCGCAGTGTCAGCGTCCATTAGAGACTCCGAAATGAGGGGGACCCGGCCGTCGCAGGCTTATCAAAACATCCGAAAACCTGATACACAAGCCCTGAGGGCGAACGGGGCGGAGAATGTCGCGCAATTTCCTGGTGATTGATCCCACGGAGCGGCCGGATGTGTTGCGCGGGTTGGCCTCGCCGGCGCGAGCGCGAATTTTGCGGCTGCTGCATCGTCGCCCTGGCGTCAATGTCAACGACATCGCCGAGGCGCTCAACCTTCCGCAATCGACCGTCTCGTCCAATCTGCAAATCCTCGACAGCGCTGGGCTCATTCGGACGGAGACGCAGAAGGGTCGGAAGGGCCATCAGAAGCTCTGCTTCGCCGCCTTCGACGAGGTGCTGGTGATGCTCCGCGACGATGTCAGCGGCGTCAACGCCAACGCTATTGAGGTGGCGATGCCGATCGGGCTCTACACCAGCTGCGAAGTGAGCGCCCCTTGCGGTCTCTGCTCGCCGCGCGGGATCATTGGTCTCCTCGACGTGCCAGGGACCTTCCTCGATCCCGACCGAATGAATGCGGGACTCATGTGGTTCACGCGCGGCTTCGTGGAGTACCAATTTCCCAATAACGCCCGGCACGTCGGCAAGACCGTCACCGCGTTGGAACTCTCGCTCGAACTGTCCTCCGAGGTTCCCGGGACTGCGTCCGACTGGCCATCCGACATCACCGTTACGATCAATGGCCGCGAGCTTGGCGTCTGGACCAGCCCCGGCGATTTCGGCGATCAGCGCGGCCTTTATACGCCCGACTGGTGGAAACTGAAGGGCAGCCAGTACGGCATGTTGAAGAGCTGGAGGGTCACGCCTGACGGCGCGTTTGTCGACGGTGTGAGAATCTCTTCGCTGACTTCGAAGGATCTTCACTTGTCCGCCCACCATTCGGTTCGGGTGAGGATCGAAGTCAAGCCGGATGCGCGCCATCCCGGCGGCGTCAACATCTTCGGCCGCGGGTTCGGCAATTACGATCAGGACATCGTGCTGAGAACTCACGACTGAAGTCGTGAGCGCTGGAAGGACATCGCCGCGATCGCGCTGGTCAGAGCGCCGCCCCGGTCTCGCCGAACAGGCGCGCATGGCTGTTGTTGAGCCTGAGGCCAACGGCTTGACCCGACTTCGCGTCGACGTCCCCCCCGCCCTCGACGATCAATTGACCGGCCGGCGTATCGACGTAGAGGATCGTCGAATTGCCGAGATGCTCGATGATCGCGATTGCGCCGGTAAATGCGGCGTGCGGATCGTTTGGATCGACGATAATGAGGTGCTCGGGCCGCACGCCCAGCTCGGCCGAGCCGGCGCTGGCGCTCGTATTTATGCCGACCTCGGCCGTTCGCCCGCCTGGCAGAACGACGCTGGCCGTTCGGCCGTTCATGGCGGCGATGTCGACGCCGAAAAAGTTCATGCCCGGCGAGCCGATGAAGGCCGCGACGAACTTGTTCGCCGGCGCGTTGTAGAGCTCAAGCGGCGAGCCAACCTGCGAAACGATTCCCTTGTCGAGAACGACGATCTTGTCGGCGAGAGTCATCGCCTCCGTCTGGTCGTGCGTCACATAGATCATCGTCGTGCCGAGCTCGGCGTGAAGCTTCGCCAGCTCAAGGCGCATCTGCACGCGCAATTTGGCGTCGAGGTTGGACAACGGCTCGTCGAACAGGAAAACCTCGGGCTTGCGGACGAGGGCCCGGCCGATCGCGACCCGTTGACGCTGGCCGCCCGAAAGCTCGGCCGGGCGACGGTCGAG
Organism: uncultured Alphaproteobacteria bacterium; assembly: GCA_963813555.1. Taxonomy (GTDB): domain Bacteria; phylum Pseudomonadota; class Alphaproteobacteria; order Rhizobiales; family Beijerinckiaceae; genus Roseiarcus. Next base: position 411,303 of record CAWEZX010000009.1, read on the forward strand.
ATAGGGCTCGAGCTGCAGGATGCGCGCGACCTCGAGCGCTCGCTCGTTTTGCAGTTTTCTCGGCTGGCCGGCGACGGAAAGCGAGAAGGCGATGTTTTGCCGCACCGTCATATGCGGGTAGAGGGCGTAGGATTGGAACACCATGGTGATGCGTCGCTTCGCCGGCGGCACGTCGGTCACGTCGGTGTTGTCGATGAAGCACTGGCCGGCAGTGATATCCTCAAGTCCGGCGATCATCCTGAGCAGCGTCGACTTGCAGCAGCCGGACGGGCCGAGCAGCGCCGTGAACGAGCCTTTGTCGACCTTGAGGCTGAGATCGGAGATCGCGGTGACCGCGCCGTAGCGCTTCGTCACCCGCCGCAATTCGACATGGGGCGCGGCGGCGGTCTCGCTCCCGCTCGTTGCGCCAGCGGCGCTCATCCCTTGATTCCCGCCGACAGCATGATGGCCTGCGTCACCCGGCGCTGAAAAATGAGGTACACAAGAGCAACCGGCAGCGCCGCGACCATGGCGACCGCGAGATCGCGCGCATATTGGACGCCGAAGGCGTCGTGAACCTGCGTTATCCCGACGGTGATGTTCATTCGGTCCTCCGCATTCACGGCGACAAAGGGCCATAAGAAAAGGTTCCATGCGGCGATGAAGGTGATGATCGCCAAGGCGGTGGTGACGCCCCAGTTCATCGGCAAATAGATGCGGAACAGAAGCTGGAATTCATTTGCGCCGTCGATCATCGCAGCTTCGCGAAAGTCCTTCGGCACCGAATCGAAAAACTGCTTGTAAATAATGACCGTGACCGGCGCGATAAGCTGCGGCAGGACGACGCCGGGCAGCGTGTTGATGAGGCCGAACTGGTTGATCAAAATGAAATGATTGACGGTCAAAGCCGGGATCGGGACCATGAAGCTCGCCAGAATCATCCACCAGAAGAGGCGCCGACCGGGAAATCTCAGTTGCGAGATCGCGTAGCCGGCGGCCGCGGCCGTCACGACGACGAGAAGCGTGACCGCCGCCGAGGTGATGAGCGAATTGACGTACCAGATGCCGATCTTCGTCTCCAGCAGGACGTGAACGTAGTTCTGGAAGGTGAAATGCTCCGGCCAAAGCTGCACCTCCGGACGCACGACCTCGTTCTCCGGCTTGAAGGTCGTCACAAGCCCCCAGTAGAGCGGGAACGCCCATAGCGCCGCGCCCGCGACGGTCGCCGTCGTGATAACGAGCCCGACGAGATCGAGATGGCGGAGACGGGCGAGCCGGCGAGCGCGCGACAGAGCGAAGACCTCAGCGCCAGTCTCGGCTGACGCGCTCACCTGTCGCCTCGCGCGCGCAAGAGTTGAAACTGCAGCACCGACAGCGCCGCGATAGGCACAAAGAGGACCATCGACGCGGCTGCCGCGAGTCCGCCCTTATTCATCTGAAAGGCTTGCTTGAGGATGTACTGCACCATCACGATGGTTGCGTCGATCCTGCCGCCCTGCGCGAAGAGATAAACCTGATCGAAAATCTTGAGCTGCAGGATCAATTGGATCGTGAACACGAGCACGGTAACCGGCCAGATCAGCGGCCAGGTGATGCGTCTAAATTGCGTCCAGCGATCCGCCCCGTCGAGCTCCGCCGCCTCGTAGATCTCGCTGGAAATGTTGCGTAGGCCTGCGATGAACAGAAGGACGTTGAAACCGATGAGCCACCAGATCGTCACGACGGCGACCGCCGGCATGAACAGCGGGATCGTCCGGAAGATCGAGAGACGCTGTCCGTCGTTGAAGAGTTGGACAACGTGCTGCGCGATGCCAAAATCCTTGTCGCACATCCATTGCCAGATTCTGAAGACGACAGACACCGGCAGGACGTAGGGCAGGAAGAAAGCGGCGAGCACGACGCTTTGCAGCCAACCCTTGAGACGGTTCACCCCGAGCGCAACCAGGAGACCAATGAGGGTGCTCGGGATGACCGAGAGGATAACGAAATAGAGGGTGTTCCAGATCGCGACCGAGAACAGACGGTCCGAGGCCAAGCGGAAATAATTATCGAAACCGACCCACTTTCCGGGCCCGATCAACGGCGCGTTAGTCAGGCTGAGCTGCGCCATCTTGATCGTTGGATAGATGAACAGCACGCCATAGGTGACGACAAACGGCGCCATCAACATGGATGCGGCAAGGATCTCGCTGCGTTTGCTCCTTAGCATCGCCTTGACGGTCTCCACCCCGCGCTTGAAACGCCGCCGGCCGGCATTTGGGTCCGACCGGCGTCACGCGCGGCGTCAAGCTTACTTGGCTTGGCCCTGGAGATCATCCCGCATCTGTTTCGCGGCGTCAGCCGGCGCCATCTCGCCGTTCATTGCCGGCATCACGTAATTGCCGGCCGCATCGTAGACGGGCGAGGCGACGCCGGCGAGCACGGACACCGGATCAAACACCGCGGTTTTGGCAAGCGAAACGTAGTCGGAGTTTGGTTTCAGCGCTTTGAACGCAGCGCTTTCCTGCACCGGCAGATAGGCTGGCACATGCCCGCCGCTCGCCCATTCGAGCGAGTGCTCGTTGAACCAATGGACGGCGTCGAGCACCAGCTTCCGTTTGGCCGGATCAACCGGATTGCGGCGCCGACTGTCAACGCGGCGCTCGCCAGGGTCGCGTACAAGAGCTTGCGGATCATCTCGACCTCCTCCCAAAAATGGTCCGGCGGCTTCCCCGCGTCCGCAGGCGCTTGGTTCCGGAATCTGCGCCTTCGGGAAGCCTTAGGGGGATGGTAGCGAGGAAAGCGCGGGGCGCCAAGGAGTTTCAATCAGCAAATTCGATACAGAGCGCATGGAACAGTTTGCGAAAGGCGATTAAGAAGCCTTCGCTCAACTGACGTTTCTTCCAGGTTTTTGTTGGTACAAGGTCGCCTCGGACTGTATCTAGGCGCAACTTGACGCGATAGGAAGAAGCAGGTCCAATATATCTGATTTCTTGATATTGAGTGGGAGGAAAAATGCGCGCCTCGGTCATCGCCAATCGGGACTACCGGATCGCGAAAATCGACGACCGCCTGTATGGCGCCTTTCTCGAGCACCTGGGACGGGCGATCTACACCGGCATCTACGAGCCGGATCATAAAAGCGCCGACGCCAACGGGATGCGCAAGGACGTCATCGAACTGGTTCGCGAACTCAAGGTCCCGATCGTTCGCTATCCAGGCGGCAATTTCGTCTCGGCCTACAATTGGGAAGACGGGGTTGGCCCGCGCGAGAAGCGGCCGACGCGACTCGACCTGGCGTGGCACACGTCCGAGTCCAACCAGGTCGGCGTGCACGAGTTCGCTCAATGGTGCCAGTCCGCGGGTACTGAGATGATGCTGGCCATCAATCTCGGTTCGCGTGGACTCGATCACGCGCGCAATTTTGTTGAGTATGTGAACGGCCCGACTGGCAGCGCATGGGCCGACCTGCGCAAGGCGCATGGACGCGCCGAACCGTTCGGCGTCAAGCACTGGTGTCTCGGCAACGAGATGGACGGGCCGTGGCAGGTCGGCCACAAGACCGCCGACGAATATGGCCGCCTCGCCAACGAGGTGGCGAAGACGCTCCGCGCCTTCGATCGCTCGCTTGAACTGATCGTCTGTGGCTCGTCAAACGCCGATATGAAGACCTATCCCGAGTGGGAGCGCATCGTCCTCGAGCACACCTACGATGCGGTCGATCACATCTCGCTGCACATGTATTTCGCCAATCGAGCTAAGAGCCTGTCCGGGAACATATTGAATCGTCGGAATCATTTGTGATTCAAGGGAAGCGGCCTGATTCGATTTGGGGGGCCGCCGATGTGGACGAGCAAGAATCGCAGACGCTATGACCGGAGCCGATTGCGCTATCCGAGCGATCTGAGGGACGAGGAATGGGCGCTTGTCGAGCCGCTCATTCCGCCCGCCAAACGCGGCGGCAACCGGCGTCATGTCGTGGTGCGCGAGGTTGTCAACGGCCTGATGTATATCCTGAGCACCGGCTGTCAGTGGCGGGCGATCCCCACCGACCTGCCGCCGCGCTCGACGCTCTATGATTATTTCGATCTGTGGAGCTGGGATGGCACGCTCGACCGCATTCACGACGCGCTTTATGCGAAGTGCCGCCAAGCCGCCTCACGCGAGGCAAGCCCGAGCGCCGCGATCATCGACAGCCAGAGCGTCAAGAGCGCGGAAAAAGGGGGCCTGCGATCGATCCGGCGGGCTACGATGCAGGCAAGAAGATCAAGGGCAAGAAGCGGCACATCCTCGTCGATACGCAGGGCCTGCTGATGCATGCCATCGTGCACGCCGCCGACGTCCAGGACCGCGACGGCGGCGCGCTGTTGATGGCGAGCTTGTTCGGCGCTTTTCCATTCCTGATCAAGCTCTATGCCGACGGCGGCTATCAGGGGCCGGAGTTTAAGAGCGCGATGAAGCGGATTCTGGCCCGCGTCACCGTCGAGATCGTCAAGCGATCGGATCACGCCACAGGCTTCGTCGCGCTGCCAAAGCGCTGGATCGTTGAACGCACCTTCGCTTGGCTCGGCCGCTGCCGAAGACTGGTCAAGGACTGGGAATGCCTCAATCACAAGGCGCTCGCCTTCCTGCGCCTCGCCTCCATCCGCCTCATGCTGCGAAAACTATCCAATCCCGCATGATGTTCTCGGACAAACTCTAAAGAACGCCGCCGAATACCTCGCGCTGAACGCCAAGCTCGACGCCTATATCAACGCCATTGCCTCGACGATCGAATTTGTCCGCGCCACGAAGCGCAGCCGCAAGCGGGTGATGATCTCCTTCGACGAATGGAACGTCTGGTATCATTCCAACGTCCAGGATCGCGAGATCCTGGGCGGCGCCAAGGGCTGGCCGCATGCGCCGCGGCTGCTCGAGGACATCTACAATTTCGAGGACGCGCTCCAGGTCGGCTGCATCCTTAACACCTTCATCCGCCGTTCCGACGTCGTCAAGATCGCCTGCATCGCCCAACTGGTGAACGTCATCGCCCCGATCATGGCCGAGCCTGGCGGCGCCGCGTGGCGGCAGACGATCTACTATCCCTATTTCTTCGCCTCCGTTTACGGGCGGGGCGAGGCGCTTCAGCTTAGCGTCAAGTCACCCGGATATGATTCGCAGGTCGCCGACAACGTTCCCTATCTCGACGTCGCCGGCGTTCACGACGAGGCGGGGCGACCGCTGACGTTTTTCGCCGTAAACCGGCATGCCAGCGAGACGCTCAACCTCGAACTCGACTTGCAAGGGTTCGCCAAGGCCAGGATTGCCGACCACCAAGTGATGACCAACGCCGACCTCGAAGCCGTCAATACCCTGAGCGCGCCTCTCGCGGTTGCGCCAAAGAAGGGGTCGGGCGCCGAGGTCAAGGATGGGCAACTGAGCGCGAGGCTGCCGCCTTATTCCTACCAGATGCTGCGCCTCGCCCGCGCGTAGAGCGCGCATTCTGAGCTAGAGGCGCCGTTCACCGACCTCGCGCCTCAAGGCGCCGCGAAGCGGCCTTGAGGGACGCTCATTTGAAAGCAAGCAGCGCGACCCGCGCATGTTGGAACGTCCTTCGAGGCCATTTGCTGACGCAAATGGCGCCTCAGCGACTGTGTTCGAGGTCAAGCGATTTCGCATCGCCATGGCCGTTGGTCCCGGAGGATGGCGTTGAGGATCAAGAGGAGCTTATGGGCCGCGGCGATGGCGACGAGCATTTTGGGCTTGCCGGCGTCGAGGAGGCGCTGGCGGAAAGCTTTGAGGACCGGATTGTGACGGCAGGCGGCGAGGGCGGCGAGAGCCGGCGTCCCCCAGCCACCGCGTCTTCAGCTATATCAGAAGACGCCGAAACCAAGTTACAAGGATGAGGTCGGGCGGGAAGGCGGCTAGCCGGACTTCGCAGCCCACCGCCCGTTGCGGGAGAAGGCGCCGGCGCGGTCGCCCTCGCCCCTAACCCCTCTCCCGCAAGTGAGTGGGGAACTACGCCCTCCCCCACCCTCCTCCGGTCGGGGTCACGATCTCGATCGCTTCGCCCGCTTCGACCTTGGTCTCGGCGCAGCCGGGCAGGATTTCGATGCGGCCGTCGTTGCGGCGCACCGTGTTGCGGCCAAGTTCGCCTTCGCTCCCACCCATCATGCCCGGATTGGGGACGGCGCGATAGCCGCTGAGGATCGCCGCGCTCATCGGCTTCAAGAAGCGGATGCGCCTCAGCGTGCCGTCGCCCGCGCGCCATTGGCCCTGGCCGCCTGAGCCGCGGCGGATGTGGAAATCCTCAAGCACCACCGGAAAGCGGCTCTCCAGCACCTCGGGGTCGGTGAGACGCGAATTGGTCATGTGCGTATGCACCGCCGCCGCGCCGTCGAAGTTCTGGCCGGCCGGCGCGCCGGAACATATGGTTTCGTAGTACTGATATGTGTCGTCGCCGAAGGTAAAATTGTTCATCGTGCCTTGCGCCGAGCCCAGCGCTCGAAGCGCGGCGAACAAGGTGTTGGTTACCGCCTGCGACACCTCGACATTGCCCGCCACCACGGCAGCCGGATATTTGGGCGACAGCATCGAGCCTTCGGGCACGATGATGCGGATCGGTCTCAGGCAGCCGGCGTTGATCGGGATGTCGTCGTCGACCATGACCCGAAACACGTAAAGGATCGCGGCGCGCGCCACCGGCTCGGGCGCGTTGAAATTCGACGCCTGCTGTGGCGACGTCCCGGTGAAATCGACTGTCGCCTCGCGCCTCTCTTTGTCGACGCTGATCTTGACCCTGATGACCGCGCCTTGATCGGAAACGCTCTCTGCCTCGCCATTGGCGAGCCGATCGATCACTCGCCGCACGCTTTCGTCGGCATTGTCCTGAACGTGGCCCATATAGGCCTCGACCGTGTGAAGCGAAAACATCTCGACCATGCGCTTCAGTTCCCGCACACCCTTTTCGTTGGCCGCGATTTGCGCCTTGAGGTCGTTGACGTTCTGCAACGGATTGCGCGCCGGATAGGCGCCGCTCTTGAGGAGGTCATAGAGCTCGCGCTCGCGGAAACGGCCGCGGTCGACGAGCAGAAAATTGTCGATATAGACCCCCTCCTCCTGGATCGAGGTCGCCAGCGAACTCATCGATCCGGGGGCGGTTCCGCCAATATCGGCGTGATGGCCGCGCGAGGCGGCCCAGAACAGGATCGTCTTGGCCTCCTCGTCGAACACCGGCGTGCAGACGGTGATATCGGGCAGATGGGTGCCGCCGTTGTAAGGCGCGTTGAGGGCGAACACGTCGCCCGGGCGGATGCGCCCTTCATTGTCGCGAATGATCAATTCAACCGAGCGATCCATGGAGCCCAGATGCACCGGCATGTGCGGGGCGTTGGCGACGAGGCGCCCCTTGCGATCGAACAAGGCGCAGGAAAAGTCGAGCCGCTCCTTGATGTTGACCGAATAGGCGGTGTTCTGCAGCGTCACGCCCATCTGCTCGGCGATCGACATGAAAAGATGGTTGAAGATTTCGAGCATGACCGGGTCGGCGTTGGCGCCGATCGCCCGACGGCGCGGCATCGGTTCAACACGGGTCATCAGCACATGGTTTTTCGGCGTGACCGCGGCGCGCCAGCCCTGTTCGACGACGATCGTCTGATGCGGCTCGATGATGAGCGCGGGCCCATCGACCTGAGCGCCGACCGAAAGCGCCTCGCGCAAAAAGACATTCGCCTTCCGCCAGCCCCCATGCGAAAAAAAGCGAGTCGCGCGAGTGGGAGCGGGCGGCAAGGTCGATGACGCATAGGATGTGGAGAGACGCCCGTCTTTCGACGGGCCATAGGGCGTGGAGAGACGCCCGTCTTTCGACGGGCTATGGTGAGTCCGCTCGGCAAGCCGCCCCGCGCCGCCGATCGCCTCCACCGACACCGCCTCGATGGCGATCGCCTTGGCGCGATCGACGAAGCCGAAGCGGCTTTTGTGCGCGCGCTCGAACGCGCGCCGCATTGCGGCGGGCGTCGAGAGCGGAACCTCAATTGTCGTATCGGAGCCCGAATAGCGCAGCTGCGCGCGGCGACAGGCTTTGATCGCGTCGCGCGCGACCCCCTGCCCCTCGACCTCAGCGACCGCCGCGTCCGAGAGCTGATCGGCGATGGCGGCGACCCGAACGAGCGCGTCGATGCGAAGGGGCTCGTCGACCCCTTGCGCGCGTTGCGCGGTGATGTCAGCGAGTCCCATGCCATAGGCCGAGAGCAGCGATGACAACGGATGAATGAGGACGGTCGAAATCGCTAGCGCGTCGGCGACATCGCAGGCGTGCTGGCCGCCTGCGCCGCCGAAGCAATTGAGCGCGTAGCGCGTCACATCGTAGCCGCGTGCAACCGAAATCGTCTTGATCGCCTCAGCCATCTTGGCGACGGCGATGGCGAGAAATCCGTCGGCGACCGCCTCCGGCTCCCGCCCATCGCCGATATCGCGCGCCAGCGCCGCGAAAAGCTCGCGCACGATTTTATCGTCGAGCGGCTCGTCGCCGCGAGAGCCGAATACTTTGGGGAATAGATCGGGGATGAGCTTGCCGGTCATCAGGTTGGCGTCGGTGACCGTGAGCGGACCGCCGCGGCGATAAGCTGCGGGGCCGGGATCGGCGCCGGCGGAAGCCGGGCCGACGCGAAAGCGCGCGCCGTCGAAGGAGAGGATCGAGCCGCCTCCCGCGGCGACGGTATGGATCTTCATCATTGGCGCGCGCATGCGCACGCCTGCGACTTCGGTCTCGAAAGCGCGCTCGAACTCACCGTCAAAATGGGCGACGTCGGTCGAGGTGCCGCCCATGTCGAAGCCGATGACGCGCTTGAATCCAGCGCTGATCCCGGTGCGCGCCATCGCCACCACGCCGCCGGCGGGGCCCGACAGGATCGCGTCCTTGCCGGCGAACAAGCCCGCGGAGGTGAGGCCGCCCGACGACATCATGAACATGACGCGCGCACCCGTGCGCTCGATCTCCAAGTCACGCGACACTTGGCCAACGTAGCGCGCAAGAATCGGCGAGAGGTAGGCGTCGACCACGGTCGTGTCGCCGCGCGAAACGAGCTTGATGAGCGCGGAGGCCTCATGGCCTTCTGAGACTTGCTTGAAGCCGAGCTCGCGGGCGATTGCCCCGACCATGCGTTCGTGCGCCGGATACCGATAAGCATGCATGAACACGATCGCGACCGCTTCGTAGCCTTGGGCTCGGGCGTCGGCGAGCGCGGCGCGCACGCGCTCAGGATCGGGAGCCGCTTCGACCGTGCCGTCCGCGAGCACGCGCTCGTCGACCTCGATGACGCCCGAATAAAGCTGCTGGGGCTTTATGATGTTACGGGCGAATATGCGTGGGCGCGCCTGATAGCCGATCTCGAGCGCGTCGCGAAAGCCGAGCGTGGTCACGAGCAGCGTACGCTCGCCGCGCCGCTCGAGCAGCGCGTTGGTGGCGACGGTCGTTCCCATTTTGACGGCGCCAATTGCGCCGGCCGGAATTGGCTCGCCCGAGGCAAGGCCAAGAAGACGGCGGATCGCCTCAACCGCTGCGTCCGAATAGGCCGGGCTCTCGGACAGAAGTTTCATCGGATGCAGCCGCCCGCGCGGGTCGTGGCCGATCACGTCGGTGAACGTGCCGCCGCGGTCGATCCAGAAGTCCCAGGCCCCCGCCGGCCTTTCCTTTGACGAGCCGCGCTTCGACTTCACGTTTGATTGATCTCCGCGTTGGGCCGCCTCTTTGCCGAGAGCCTGCCAATCGTCCTATCATTGAGACAAACTAAACGTGAAACGAGAGGACATCCGGATGGAGACGGTGAAATTTGGCAAAACCGGCATGCAGGTCTCGAAGATTTGTCTGGGCTGCATGACTTACGGCTCAACCAAGTGGCGCGACTGGGTGCTGGAGGAAGAGGCGTCGCGTCCTTTCATCCGTGAAGCGCTGGAGAAGGGCATCAATTTTTTCGACACGGCGGACGTTTATTCGCAAGGGGTAAGCGAGGAAATCCTCGGCCGCGCGCTCAAGGAATTCGCCAAGCGGCCGGAAGTGGTGATCGCAACCAAGGTGCACGGCGCGATGGGGCCAGGCGTCAACGCCAAGGGCCTGTCGCGCAAGCATATCATGGAGGCGATCGACGCTTCGCTGCGGCGCCTCGGGACAGATTACGTCGATCTCTACCAGATCCACCGCTTCGATCCGCTGACCCCGATGGAGGAAACGCTGGAAGCGCTGAACGACGTCGTGCGCGCCGGCAAGGCGCTCTATATCGGCGCTTCGTCAATGTACGCTTGGCAGTTCGCCCGCATGCTCGACATTGCGCGCGCAAAGGGGCGCGCCCAATTCGCCTCGATGCAGAATTATTACAACCTTGTCTATCGCGAGGAAGAGCGCGAGATGATGCCGCTATGCGCGAACGACGGCATCGCCGTCATTCCCTGGTCGCCGATGGCGCGCGGCTATCTCGCGGGCTCGGGGATCGGCGCCGAAGCTTCGACGGTGCGCGGTCGCACTGATCCATTCAGCGTGACCTTGGGGCTAGGGTCGCGTCAGGACGAGGTGATCCGCAAGCGGGTTGTCGAGACGGCGGAGAAGCTGAACACCAAGCCTGCGGTGGTCGCGCTCGCCTGGGTGCTGTCGAAGCCCTTCATCACCGCGCCGATTATCGGCGCCTCGAAGCCGCATCATCTCGCCGACGCCGTCGCGGCGACCGAACTCAAGCTCGATGCGCGCACCATCGCCAAGCTTGAGGAGCCCTATCACAGCAAACCGGTGGCGGGACATGCCTAGCGAACCGCCGCGCTCGCCCTAGATATGACTTTGCACGGCTCAAATCCTTCGAGGAGGCTATGATGACTCAAGCTGGAACCAAGGATCATCCGATCACGATCGAACCCATCCATGAGCGGGTGCGGGTGATCTGGCATGGGCGCACGATCGGCGACAGCAAAACAGCGTTGGAACTGCGCGAGGCGAACTATCCACCGGTCGTCTACGTTCCCCGCGCCGACATGGATATGAGCGCGCTTGAACGCACGGCTCGCGTCACGACTTGCCCTTACAAGGGCGAGGCGAATTACTACTCGATCATCGATGGCAAAGCTCGCGACGACAACGCCGTCTGGACCTACGAGCTGCCCAAAGCGGAGGTCGCCGAGATCGACTCGCACCTCGCGTTTTATCCCGACAAGGTGGAGATCACGCGCGGCGGATGAGGTCTATTCCGCGCGCCGGTTGAAGACGGCTCAGCCGGGCGCGGGCGATACAGGTCGCCAACCCAGTGTCGGCGAGCGCGGCCGGCGGGCGGGACGAACCTACGGGTGGTCGCATGAGCGAAACAGCGGCCGCTGTGCATTACGCCCACATTGATCTAAAATAGCCCCGGCGCGGTTGGCATGGGAGGACAACGACAATGCTGTTTTCGGGCGGCTTCACATACGGCAATTTCTTCGCCGACGTCTTCACAATATTCATGTTCATATTGTGGTTCTGGTTGCTCATCGTCGCATCGGGCGATCTGTTTCGCCGGCACGACGTGTCCGGCTTCGCCAAGGTGCTCTGGGTGATCGCGTTCATCCTGTTCTCCTACCTCGGCGTATTCGCCTATTTTCTCACGCAGGGGCGGGGCATGGCGGAGCGAAATAGGGCGCAAGCCAGCGAGGCCAGGGAGGAATTGCGCCACATTGTCGGTTTCAGCGCGGCGGACGAGATCGCCAAGCTTGACAAGCTGAAGACAGCGGGCTCGATCACCGAGCAGGAATACGGCCGCCTGAGAGCCAAGCTGGTCCAATAGAGGCTCCGGCGCGAACGCTTCTTCGGCGCCGACAACTCATCAATCTATTCGAACGAACGACCCTTGGTATTCAAGATGGCTCGCAAGGGGCCGCGGCGTAGGGAGGACAGGCTATGTGCATCAATTGCGAAAGTGACCGGATCGGCCGGCGGGATTTGATGAAGTTCGGTGCAGCCGCCGCAATCGCGCTCGCGGCCGGAGGCGCGCCCCCTGCGGCGCGGGCGGAGGAAGGGGCGCCGACGGCGCTTTCCCCGGACGAAGCGCTCGCCGCGCTCAAATCGGGCAATGAGCGCTATGTGAGCAGTCCGGAGCTTTGCACGGCCCATCTCGCGCAGAGCCGGACCGCTGTCGCCGCGCACCAGGCGCCCTGGGCGACAATCATCTCTTGCGCCGACAGCCGCGTGCCTCCTGAGCTCATCTTTGGCGGTCACGGCGTCGGCGAACTCTTCGTCGCTCGCAACGCCGGCAATCTCGTTGACGTGGCGACCCTCGGCACCATCGAATATGGCGCCGCTGTCCTCGGCTCTCCGCTCATCGTCATCCTTGCTCACACCGCTTGCGGCGCTGTGAAGGCCGCCTGCGATGTCGTCACCAAGAACGCCACCTATCCTGGCGCAATCGGCCGGATGATCGAGCCAATTGTGCCAGCGGCGCTCGCCGTGCGAAACGACCCCGGCGATTTCGCCAACAACGCCGCCAAGGAGAGCGCGAAGCGGACCGCGGGCCGGCTGACCGCGGCGAGCACGCTCATCGCCGACCTTGTGACCTCGGGCAAAGTGAAGATCACAGCAGCGATCTACGACCTGCAAACCGGCGTCGTCACTTATCTCGACTGATGCAGCTTCCCGTGAAGGGCAAGACGGTTCTGATCACCGGTTCGACCGACGGCGTCGGGCGCTACATCGCTGAGCGCCTTGCGGCCGAGGGTTGGCGCGTCATCGTTCACGGCCGCGATCGGAGCCGCGGCAAGGCGGTGACCGAGCGAATCGCGCAGCGAGGGGGCGAGGCTCGCTTCATCGCCGCCGACCTCTCCTCGCTCGCTGAGGTTCGCTCCCTTGCGGAGGCGGTGCGGCGCGAAGGCGACGGCCTCGACGCGCTCGTCAACAACGCCGGGATCGGCGCCAGCGGCGCCAAGCGCGAACTCAGCGCCGACGGTTTCGAATTGCGCTTCGCGGTGAATTATCTCGCGGGCTTCCTGTTGACGCGTCTGCTGCTGCCTGTGCTCGAGAACCGCGAAGCAGCCCGCATCGTCAATGTCGCCTCGGCCGGACAACAGCCGATCGATTTTTCCGACGTGATGCTGGTCCACGGCTATAGCGGCGTGCGCGCCTATTGCCAGAGCAAGCTGGCGCAAATCCTATTCACGGTCGATCTCGCCAAGGAACTCGCGGAACGAGACGTCACGGTCAACAGCCTGCATCCCGCGACCTACATGGACACGACGATGGTTCGCTTGAGCGGCGTCCAGCCGATCAGCACAGTGGAGCAAGGCGGCGCGGCCATTCTGCGACTCGTCGAGTCCCCGGCGCTTGCGGGCCGAAGCGGACTCTATTTCAGCGGCATGCAGGAAGCGCGCGCGAATCCGCAGGCCTCCGACGAAACCGCGCGCGGACGCCTGCGCGCGCTGAGCTTCGACCTCGTCGGACTCGCCGATCCGCTCGGCGCCGGCCGATCAGCGCAGGGCGGTCTTCGCGGACTATGCCGCAAAGACGCCGGTCGGCAGGATCGGCAAGGCGGATGAGGTCGCCGACGCAGTCGCAAAGACAGTCCTGGTTCCGTTCGCTAACAACTTTGTGAACGGCGAAAACAATCGTCTACGACGGCGGAATCCGCTGGGCGGCGTAACCAGCGGCATTCATCAAGCGTTAATCGCTCCCCATATCTGTTGGCGCGCTGTCGCCGTGGGCCATACTAGCGCGGTCGCCGTGGCTGCACTAGTTTACCGATTGGCCACGAACGCCACAATACCCATGGCTGGCCGCCTGCTTTGGGAGCCAAGGAAATGGATACGATTGCGGCGGTGGTCGCCAAGAAGCTTGGCAAGTTTCTGGCGAAAGACTTCCGCGAAATTTTCGGCTCGAGTGAAAACGACGAAGCCGAGCGCCTGGGCGCGCTGGCGCGAACGACGATCGAGTGCATCGCCAGGAGCGACGCGCTCTACCACACGTACGAGCACACCATGCTCGTGACCATGGTGGGCCGTGACATCCTGCGAGGACGGACACTGGCGCATCGGGTCCAGCCCGAGGATTACACGCACCTCATAGTCGCCTGCCTCTTGCACGACATCGGCTTCGTCCGCGGCGTATTGAGCGGCGACACCAAGACCGAGTTTGTCGTCGACAAGAACGGACGAACGGTCACGCTGCCGCGCGGGGCGTCTGATGCGTCGCTCGCGCCGTACCATGTCGATCGATCGAAGTTGTTCGTCAGCGAGCGGCTTGGGAAATCGACGACGATCGACGCCGCCCGCGTCACCGCCGCGATCGAACTCACGCGTTTCCCGCCGAGCCCGAATTCGGATTCGGATCAAATCGGCCTCGAGCCGAGGCTGGTTCAAGCCGCCGATCTGATCGGGCAGCTCGGCGACCCTTTGTATCCGAGGAAGGCCAACGCGCTGTTCTACGAGTTCGAGGAGCTCGGCAGCAACCGGCAGTTCGGTTACGCTTCGCCTGCGGATCTGGTCGAAAAGTTTCCGGGATTTTATTGGAACACCGTGTCGGCGCATCTCGAGGAAGGGATGAAATATCTGAGCCTGACGGCCTCCGGCCGACAGTGGATCGCCAACCTGCACAATCACATTTTCAGCGCCGAACATTTCAATTGGCTGATGGGTCCGCAGATATGAACGCTTCTGCGCGGATCACGCGCGCGGAGCCGTAGTCTTCGGCGGGCAATCTTATCGCCCTGATGAAGGCCCTCGCTCGCGCGACGACTCGAGCGTAGCCGCCAGCGCACGCCGGAGCGCGTGCATCTGATCCAGGAGATGCAGGATCACCCCGAGCCCCTCGTCGTTAACGCCCATCTTGTCCCTGAGATCGCGGATCAGCTCGGCGCGCGCCAGATCCATGTCGGTGAAGGCGAGAGCGTCGGCGGTCCGAGCGGGGATAAGCCATTCCTCCTCGATCCAGACCGTCAGAGTTCGCCGATCGAGCCGAGTGCGCTCCAGAAATTCCCGCTCCGTGAACATGGCTCACATCTCCTTGCGCGGATCATAAGTCGCCGCCGGCTTCCAATCGGCGAGGAAGGCCTCGAGTTCGGGCTCGGCCTCGGTCGGCATCGTCACCTTGAGCTTGACCAGTTCGTCGCCCGCGCCGCCGCGCTTCTTCACTCCCTTCCCTCTGAGGCGCAGGACGTCGCCGGTGTTTGATCGCTTCGGGATTTTGAGCATGACGCTTCCCGTCGTGGTCGGCGCTCTCACTTCCGCCCCCAGCGCAGCCTCCTTCACGGTGATCGGCAGATCGAGAAGGACGTCGTCGCCTTCGCGACTGAAATAGCGGTGCGGCCGCACGACAATCTGCACCAACGCGTCGCCCGGCTCGCCCTCGCCCGGGCTCGGCGCGCCCTTGCCGCGCAGCCTTAAGGTCTGCCCGTCCTCGACCCCGGCGGGAATCGTCACATTCAATGTGCCTCCCTGCGGCAGGGTGATGGTTTTGCTTGCGCCGTTCACCGCGTCGAGAAAATCGATCGGCAGTTCGTAATGCAGGTCCGCGCCCGGCCGGCGCCGCGCCTGCTCGGCGCTCCGGCGCAGCAGTTCAGCAAACAGATCGTCGCCCTGCGCAAAGTCTCCGTAGGCCCCGCGGCCTTCGTAAGGGTGGCCGCCCTCGGCGGCATAGTCACGGTAATATCGCGCGTTCGGCGGCGCCTTCTCTGCGCCCGAGGCGTCGATTTCCCCGGCGTCGAAACGCTGCCGTTTCTCCGGGTCGGAAAGCAGATCGTTGGCCCCGCTGACCTCCTTGAACTTGTCCTCGGCCTGCTTGTCGCCAGGATTGAGATCGGGATGCAGCTTCTTCGCCAGCTTTCGGTAGGCGTTGCGGATCTCATCGGCCGAGGCGGTCTTGGCTACGCCGAGGATCTCATAAGGGTCTTTCATACGCGCATCCGTGGCGGGCGAGGCCGATCAGCCTTAGCAGAAACACGGGCAGATTCTCCAGCCGCCGTCCGAACTGGGGGCAACTCTCTCGTTGCGGCGCCCGGTGCAAATAAATAGCGGCGACGGTCCTCCGCGCCTGACATCGGCCCTTCATGTGCGCGTCGAAATGCCCAGATTGTCTTGTGCGCGAGGCGGGCTGATTTTGCGACCGGCGTTTGTTTTGGAAGCCGTTTGGCCAGCGGGCCTTGGCGCGTTTCGACCGCGAATCGCGTAATCGTGGTCGAAAAGCTCGGCCGCTGCGATTGACTTGTGACTGAAGCGGAGCAGAATCGAGGCTAAAACCAAACGATCTTTAGGCAATTTATAGTCGCGGCGCTGACGTGGTCAGGCCGCGGCCACAACGGAGGAAAAGCCATGTCCGGGACAATCATCAACCTCATCATCCAGCTGATCGCGGGCGCGATCGGCGGCAACGCGGTCGGCGCGGCGGCGAAAAATGTTAGTCTGGGAACCACTGGCAACACCGTCGCGGGCGCGGTCGGCGGCGTCGCCGGGGGATCGCTCCTGACCTCGCTCATCCCGATGCTGCACGCCGCGACGGGCGGCATGGATATCGGCGCGCTTATCGGCCAACTCGTCGGCGGCGGCGTGTCCGGCGCGATCGTCTCGGCGATTGTCGGCATGGTCATGAACAACATGAAGAGCGCCTAAGCGCTTCCTTCGCCGCCAGCGAAATACTGCTGTCACCGTGGGCTCTTAAGGTTAGGATCGGGCGCGGCCCCGAGTAGGAGCGTTTTTTCAGACAAAGGGCCGGCGGCGCGCTAGCTGGCGAGGAGCACGGTTCATGGGACTGATCAGTTTTGTCAAAAGCGCGGGCGAGAAGCTCTTCGGCGCCAGCGAGGCGAAGGCGGCGACGGCCGACACGCTGCAAAAGGACCTCGAGAAGCATGGCCTCGACACGTCGAACGTGAAAATTGCGGTCGACGGAGACAAGGTGCAAGTTTCGGGCACCGCGCCGACCACCGAGCAAGCCGAGAAGATCGCGATCGCTCTCGGGAACACCGTCGGAGTGCAGACGGTGCAGAACGACATCAAGCCAGCTGCCGCCGCGCCCGAATCGAAATTCTATACGGTGAAGAGCGGCGACACGCTCTGGGCGATTTCCGAGAAGGAATACGGCAAGGGCGCCGGCGGGAAATACGACGTCATCTTTCAGGCCAACCGACCAATGCTGACCCATCCCGACAAGATCTATCCCGGCCAGGTCCTGCGTATCCCGCCGCTGAGCTGAAGTTAGGTTCACTGGAGCTCGACAAGGCGCCCTACTCCGTCCTGAGGCGGCTTGTGGAGGGCATAGCCGGGCTCCTAATCCGATAAGCTTAGCAGACATATCAATATGTTAGTGTTTAGGTGGGTGCCAGCGCGATGGGTGGGACGCGCCGGGAAAGTTCTCCATGTGGGATTATCTTTCCGTCGTTCCTACGGTGATCGCGATAGTCAATTCCGTGATCGCAGTCGGGGCGGCGCACTTCAAGCCCGAGAGCCAGTGGCTCAAGGTTGGACTGCTTTTGTTTGCCATCTTTGCTGGCTTAGGGGCGGCTGCTGCCACTGTCGCTGGACAGTATCACGCGGTGCAAGCCGCCAAACAGGCTCAGGCCGAGACCGCCGAAACTCTCGCGGCGCTCGGCAAGTTCATTGCAGAGGGGAATGCGCTGTTAGGCCCACTCCGCAATCAGAATACCTCTGTGGACGAAAACAAGTTGGATGGGTGGGCCGGGAGCGTCGAGACATATCTGTCCAACTCCCTCTCTCTCTTGGTCCGTCCTTCGTAAGCCGATTTCGGGACGGCTCAGGGCTGTTGCACGGGACGCCTGTGGGCATTGACGAGAAACACGCGGGGTTTTGGAACGGCATCACTGAGAGAGTCGCACGACTAGAGCAATTCAGTGCCGAGGTATCTGCAAGGGCACCCCATCAGTAATGAAATCGCGCGGGCTCTTTTCGGCGCGCGGAGCCGATAGCTACCTTACTTCGCGTCCAATCCATAGAGCGTGTGCAGCGTGCGCACCGCGAGTTCGGTATAGACCTCGTCGATCAGCATCGAGAACTTGATCTCCGACGTGGTGATCGCGCGAATATTGATGCCCTTCTCGGCCAGCGCCTTGAAAGCCCGCGCGGCGACGCCCGAATGCGAGCGCATGCCGACGCCGATCGCCGAGATCTTCACCACGTCCTGCGCGCCGTGCAGCTTGGCATAGCCGATCTTCGCCTGCCGCTGCTTGAGCAGCTTGATGGCCCGCTCATACTCGGCCGCCGGCACGGTGAAGGTGATGTCGGTCGTCGTCGCGTCGCCCGAAACGACCTGGATGATCATGTCGACATTGATGTTGGCTTCGGCCAGCGGCATGAAGATCGCCGCGGCGACGCCCGGCTTGTCGGCGACCTGGCGCAAGGTGATTTGCGCCTCGTCGCGCGAGAAGGCGATGCCGGTGACGACCTCCTGCTCCATAATTTCCTCCTCGTCGCAGATGAGCGTGCCAAGCTTAGGATGCGCCGGATCGTCGAAAGACGAGCGCACGTGGAGCCTGACCTTATTTACCATCGCCACTTCGACCGAGCGCACCTGCAGCACCTTGGCGCCGAGCGAGGCCATCTCCAGCATTTCTTCGAACGACACTTTATCGAGACGGCGCGCCTTCGGCACCACACGCGGGTCGGACGTATAGACGCCGTCGACGTCGGTATAGATATCGCAACGGTCGGCCGAGATCGCCGCGGCGAGCGCAACCGCCGAGGTGTCCGAACCGCCGCGCCCCAGCGTCGTCACCCGATTGGTGGCTTTATGGACGCCCTGAAAGCCGGCGACGACGGCGACCTCGCCCGCCGCGAACCCCTCCCCGAGCCGCGTTCCGTCGATGCCGCTGATGCGGGCCGATCCATGCGCGTCATCGGTGACGAGCGGAATTTGCCATCCGGCCCACGAGCGCGCTTTGAGCCCCATGTCCTTGAGCACCAGCGCCAGCAGTCCCGCCGTGATCAGTTCCCCCGTGGCGACGACGGCGTCGTATTCGGCGTTGTCGAAGTGAGAGCCCGCTTCCTTGCACCAGGCGACAAGCTCGTTGGTCTTGCCCGCCATCGCCGAGACGACGACCGCGACTTCCAAGCCGGCGTCGATCTCCCGCTTCACGTGCGCCGCAACGTTGCGGATGCGTTGAACGTCGGCGACCGACGTGCCGCCGAATTTCATCACCAGACGCGGCATGGATCCTTGAAACCTTGGGGGGGACGCGCAGGCTCGCGCGATGCGTGGAGGCGGCCTATAAAGGCGCGCGCCGGGTGGGTCAACGCTCAGGCCGCGCAGGCGAAAGGCAAGGGAAGGGGTCGCTATGTCAGCCGGGCCGTCGCCGAGCGTCATGTCGGAGGAGATCGCGCGCTTCGACGCGCTGGGCGAGGGGTGGTGGGATTCAGACGGGCCAATGGCGCCGCTGCATCGCCTGAACCCGGTCCGGATCGGTTGGGCGCGCGACCTGATTGTGCGGCATTTCAAGCTTGAGGCGCCGCTCGGCGCGCCGCTCGCCGGCGTCGACCTCCTCGACGTCGGCTGCGGGGCCGGGCTGTTCGCCGAGCCGTTGGCGCGGCTCGGCGCCAATGTCATCGGCGTCGATCCGGCGACCGTCGCGATCAAGGCCGCCCGCCGTCATGCCGAGGAAACTGGCGCCAGGCTCACCTATCGCGCGGCGACGGTCGAGGACCTGACCGCGGAGCAGCGTCGCTTCGATGTCGTCAGCGCGATGGAGGTGATCGAGCACGCGGCCGATCCGAAACGCTTCGTCGCCACGGCCGCCTCGCTGGTCAAGCCCGGCGGGCTTTTGCTCGTGTCGAACTCTCAACCGCACATTGAGGAGCTTCGCCCTCGCCATTGTCGGCGCCGAATATGTCTTGCGCTGGCTCGAGCCCGGAACGCATCGCTGGGAGCAATTCGTGACGCCGCTCGAGCTCACCGGCTTCGCCTACGCCGCGGGCTTAAGGCGCCGGAGCCTGCACGGCATGGTCTACGATCCGTTCCGGCGCGACTGGCGGCTGTCGTCCGATACGGCCGTGAACTACCTGTTCGCCGCGACCAAGCCGAAAGTCTAAATTCCAAGCTAAATCGCTTTTGCGGGAGCGCCGCTTCGGTGAAGGGTTTCGGGCGCCGGCCCCTTGCGGACGGTCGTGCGGAATCGGGGGCCGGCGTCCGAAAGCCTCCCAAGGAGGAAACCGCGGGGAGGAAGGGGGCCGTTTGGCGAGCGCGCCTATGGGGATTTGAGGGTCGCGGACGGCTGTCGAGCGAGGCGTCGGCAGCCGACAACGTTGGGTGTTTTCAGCGGAAGCGGCGACGGCGGACGTTTTCCAAGGCGACGATGCGCGGGAGCGAGGCGTTGGCGTCGGTCGAAGGAGGATTGGCGACCGCGCGAGGTCAGCGCTCTCGTGCTCCAGCGCGCGGCTGGACGCGAAACCGATCGACGTTGCGAAGCAGGATGCGCGGCGTTGATCATCATGAGGTGTCGATCCTGATCCGGGTGGGTGGTGGCGGGCGCGCAGGGCGCGGGCCTTCGAAGGTCTCGACGACGATCATCCGGCCGCCGC
>CAWEZX010000010.1:0-550466 GCA_963813555.1 uncultured Alphaproteobacteria bacterium
CGGAGGGGGCGGGATTCGAACCCGCGATACGGTTTCCCGTATACACACTTTCCAGGCGTGCGCCTTCAACCGCTCGGCCACCCCTCCAACAAGCGCCAACGTTAACGGCGCAAGCGAGGCGATAGCACCGGGCGCGGCGAGGGCGCAAGCAACCGCGCAAGTCAGGTGTCGCAATGTTGGCGCGGATTCCGACTCAACAAAACAGATTTCGTTTGCTCCTGGACGCAGGCGGCTTTCGACTGCGCCCGCGGAAGAGGCGCGGGGGAAATCCAAAACAGCGCCGGTTGTCGCCCTCTCGGTTACGCCCGCCCTGCTCCGAACAGACCGACGCGGATCGCCTTCTCGAGCTCCAGGATCAAGATCAGGCCGATGGCGGCGAGCGCTGCGACGCCCATGTCCGGCCAATCGATCGGCCGCGTGTCGTAGAGCGTTTCGAGCGGCGGCAGATAGGTGAACAGGATCTACAGCACGACGACGGCGCCGATCCCGATCAGAAGCGCGCGCGTCAAGCGAATGGCACGGAAGTCGAAGGGCGCGCTGCGGCGGAGGAGGACACTGAACAGATAGGCGACTTCGAGTCCGACCATCGTGTTGACGGCGAAGGTCTGTGCGTGCTGGAGCTCCTCGCCCCGTTTCACCGCCCAGAAGAAGACCGCAAACACCAGGACGCAGAACAGAGCCGACACCAGCAACGTCCGCCAGACCAGGAGGCTTGAAAGAATCGGCGCGCGCGGATCGCGCGGCGGCCGCTGCATCACGCCTGGCTCCGCCGGATCGAAGGCGAACACAAGCCCCAGCGTCACGCCGGTGACCATGTTGACCCAGAGAATCTGCGCCGGAGTCATCGGCAGGGCGACGCCAGCGAGGATCGCGACGACGATCGCCATCGCCTGGCCGCCGTTGGTCGGCAACGTCCAGCCGATGACCTTGGCCAGGTTGTCGTAGACGATGCGGCCCTCGCGCACGGCGGCGGCGATGGTGGCGAAATTGTCGTCGGCCAGCACCATTTCCGCCGCTTCCTTGGCGGCCTCCGTGCCCTTGTGGCCCATGGCGACGCCGACGTTGGCGCGCTTGAGCGCGGGCGCGTCGTTGACGCCGTCGCCGGTCATCGACACGACGGCGCCGTCCGCCTGCAACGCCTCGACCAGCCGGAGCTTATGCTCGGGGCTGGTGCGGGCGAAAACGGACGTCGTCGGCAGCGCGCGGCGAAGCGCGGCATCGTCCATCGAATCGATCGCATGGCCGGTCAGCGCGTCGACGGCGCCCTTGCCGAGGCCCAGCTCGCGCGCGATCGCAGCCCCAGTCGAGGCGTGATCGCCGGTGATCATCTTGACGTCGATTCCCGCCGCCTTGCATTCGGCGATCGCCTGAACCGCTTCCGGCCGCGGCGGATCGATGAGCCCGACGAGTCCGAGCAGCGTGAGCCCGCCGCTCTCGACGTCGGCGAGTTCGAGGGCCTCGGGCCCATGCGCCGGCTTCGAGGCGAAGGCGAGGACGCGCTGGCCGCGCGCCGCGAGCCTGTCGATCGCGGCGCGCCACCGCAAGGCGTCGATCGGTTCGTTCCCTGTCGCAGCAGCTTGGGTCGCGCAAAGCTCGAGCACACGCTCGGGCGCGCCCTTGACGGTGATGAGACTGTCTGTACCGACGGGGTTGAGGGTCGCCATGAAGCGATATCGGGAATCGAAGGGAATCTCTTTGAACCGCGGCGACTCGCGTCTCAAAGCCTCGGGGTCCACGCCTGCCTTGATCGCGAAGGCGATCAGCGCGCCCTCCATCGGATCGCCGTCGACGATCCACTCGCTCCCCGACTGTCTTAGGGAGGCGTCGTTGCAAAGGAGAGCCGCGCGGGCAATTGCGGCGAGCTCTGGAGAGCCGGCGGGGTCAATTGCGGCGCCGCTGCGAAGGAATTCACCATGCGGTGCGTAGCCCGTTCCGGTGGTCTCGAACTCGGCCGAAGCGGTCAGAACCGCGCCGACAGTCATCTGGTTCAAGGTGAGCGTGCCGGTCTTGTCCGAGCAAATCGTCGACACCGCTCCCAAGGTCTCGACCGCAGGAAGGCTGCGAATGATGGCGTTGCGATCCGCCATCCGCTTGACGCCGATGGCGAGCGTGATCGTCATCACCGCCGGCAGGCCTTCGGGAATGGCGGCGACCGTCACGCCGACCGCGGCCATGAAGGCGTGCTCGAGTTCATAGCCGCGCGCCATAAAGGCGAAGACGCAGACGCAGGCGGCGAGCGCCAGAATGACAATCGTCAGACGCTGGGCGAAAACGTTCATCTGACGCAGGAGCGGCGTGGTCAGTGTTTCGACGCCCCCCACCATGGCGCTGATGCGCCCAAGCTCGGTCGCGGCGCCGGTCGCGACCACCAAACCTGCGCCTTGCCCGCTTGCGACCATCGTGCCGGAATAGGCCATCGAGGTGCGGTCGCCGAGCGCCGCGTCGGGAGCAACGGGGTCGATCGACTTGTCGGCCGCGGCGGCTTCGCCGGTCAGGACAGCCTCTTCGATCCTGAGGCTTGTCGCGCGCAACAGCCTGAGGTCGGCGGGAATGCGGTCGCCGGCTTCGGTCAGCACGACGTCGCCGACTACGAGACTTTCGGCGGGAACGGTCAGGCGGCGCCCATCGCGCAGGACCGAGGACTCGCGGGTCAGCATCGCGCGGATGGCCTCGAGCGACTTTTCCGCCCGCCCTTCCTGGATGAGCCCGATCGCCGCGTTGATGAGGACGACGGCGAGGATGACAACAGCGTCGAGAGCGTGACGCAGCAAGATGGTGACGATCCCCGAAGCGAGGAGGACATAGATCAGGAGGTTGTTGAATTGAGCGAACACGCGCGCGAACAAGGACCGCGGCTTGCCCGCCGGCAGGCGGTTCGGCCCGTCCGCCTCGAGACGCCTCGCGGCTTCCTCGGAGCTCAATCCTTTGGCCGATGACCGGCAGCGCTCAAGCGCGGCTTCGGCCGGTTCCGAATGCCAGGGGGGTTCCGTCGTCGCGGTCAGATCCTGCATCGCTCGATGAAGCCCCTTTGGCGTTTGCCTGCTGCTGCGGCGTGATCAACGCGAAAAGAGGGCTCGTCAACCTCGTCGCGCCGTTAGGCGGACGAGGTTGCCTCGATCTACGGTCCAAGTCTCGCTGAACACGCGCGTTCCGCGCACGTCGACATAGTCCAACGTCGTCCTATCGTCGCGCGAGGTCATCTTCGCGAAGCCGTTGAACCCGACGACAAGATTTTCATCGTTCGGGTAAAGCCGGTCGTCGACGAATTCGACCACAAAATCATGCAGCGGCGCCTTGGGCGGCAAGTCGACCGGCATGCCGCCATGGCCGATGCAACGTCCGAACGCTGTGACGCCGCCGGCCATCGCCGCCTCTTGATAGATCGCCAAGCGGTGTTCGTGCCCCCAGAGCCAAAGGACCGGACGGGAAAAGAATTCGGCGAGTTGTTGCGCCGGCTTCGGATAGCACTGATCGAAGCGCGAGACATATTGATGATGGCTGAGGATCACGATCCCACGCGGATCGTCTGAGCACGGCTTGATCACCGTCCGCAGCCATTTGACGAGCTGGGGCGGCAGCGCACAGTCGGGCTCAAGGAAATGCTCGAGGATCGGCGCGCCGACGGAATTGTAGCTGGTGTCGAGCGCGATGATACGCCAATGGTCGTTCTCGAGGCAGAAATAGCTCGCCCGTTGGCCACGCGGACTGCCGCGGACGCCGAGCTTCGGCAGGATGTGATCGAAATAGCCGTAGCCGCGCGCATACATTTCATGGTTGCCGTTGAGCGCAAACGCGCCCTCCGATCCTAAAGGCCATTTGCATGGCGCGAAGTGGTAGCGAGGGTTGGGGACGCCGAGGAAATTTGCGCCGACCTCCGCAGGGTCTCCCACGTAATAAACGTCGCCGAGATGGATCGAATAGTGAGGCCGACAGGCTTCGATAAGCGCAGCGACCTCGGCCGCTTCGTCGGTGCCGGTTCCCCAATCGCCCGCGAGAGCGATGCGGATCTCGTGGGCGTCGCCGCTGAGCCGATAGACGCCGTTATCTCCGTCCTCGCCATCATAAGTCTGGAACGGATGTCGCCGACCGATTCGAAAACGCCAATATTCGGTCACCCACTTCCAAAATCGGTGTGGAGCGAAGGCCGAGAGGGTTGGATAAGCCAAGCGTTGAGCAGCCTCTGCGCGCGAACGCGGACTATGCGGCTGGGCATGCTTCTTTTGATAGGAGACAAGGGCCGACCGCGGCAGTTTGCGCAGATCCTGAACGTCTTTGCGCATGCCGTGCGGCCGCCGCTCACCATTCGGGCGCGGCGGTTCGTTTCCGCCCGCGCGCATCGATGCGGTCCCCGCTCAGCCGACCACGGCGGCAATGTCCTTCGCGCCCAGCCCCTTGGCGTCCGCGCGCGCGAACGCCTTCGCCGCGCCCTCAATCATGCCGGCGGGCGCGCCCAGCGACTGGGCGAGCGCCGCCGCATAGCGAGCGTCCTTCAGCATGAGACTGAGCGCGAAATCCGCAGGCTCGAAATCTTTCGCCAGCATGCGCGCATCCCTTGGCCTCTGCGTGGCGGCCAAGCTCGCGGATCCAGTCGGGGGTCAATGTGCTCGATTCAACCCCGATCGCGCCCTTCTTCGCTCCGGCGAGCGCGCCGTCGTTCCCGAGCCAGACGGAGCGTGAGGCGTCGTCGTCAGCCACCATGGCGAAGATGAAGTCGGCGCCTTGAGCGGCTTCGCGAGGGGTCGCCGCGACCTTGGCGCCCTTGCCTGCCAGAGACTGGGCTTTGGCGAGCGTGCGGTTCCAGACGGAGACCTCAAAACCCTTGGCCAGCCAATTGCCGGCCATGCCCCCTCCCATAATGCCAAGACCGAGAATCGCGACGCGTTGCATGAGCATGCTCCCTAAGAATTGAACCTATCTGAGCCTACGAGGCGGGCCGATTCAAAAGCGCGCGAGGGCGAGCTCACAGCACGTGCGAACCGTCGCCGGCGCGCTTGGCGGCTTTCTGGAATTTCTTGATCACCCGGTCGCGCTTGAGCTTGGAGATATGGTCGATGAAGAGGACGCCGTTGAGGTGGTCGATCTCATGCTGCAAAACGGTGGCGAGCAGGCCCTCGGTCAGAAACTCGCGTTCCTTCCCCTCGCGGTCGAGAGCGCGGGCGCGCACGGACGCCGGCCGCTCGACCTCGGCGTAATATTCCGGAATGGAAAGACAGCCCTCCTCGTAGGTCGAGCGCTCCTCCGACGACCAGACGATCTCGGGATTGATGAACACTTGGGGATCGGGAGTGTCTTCCTTTTTTGCGGTGTCGATCACCAACAGGCGAATCGGCTCAGCGACCTGAATTGCGGCGAGTCCCACGCCCGGCGCGTCGTGCATGGTTTCGATCATGTCGTCGATCAGCCTGCGCAGTGGAGCGTCGACGCGCTCGATTGTCTTGCTGACGAGACGCAACTTGGTGTCTGGCAAAGTGATGATCGGTCTGAGGGCCATGCGGGACTTTTCGCGGGAGAAGCGTCGGGACTGATAATCGGCTGGACAAGCTCGGTCAAACGTGTTCTTATTTTGTTCCACCACGCAACCCGCCGCCTTGATGATTCCCGCTTCCCCGATCGCCTTCATCGACGGCGTCCCGATCTCTTTCTCCGAGGCGATTGGCGCGGCTTGGTCGCTGCTGGCTGCGCTCGCGGCGCTGGGCTTGATCGCCCTTTGGCGCGCCGGCGCCGCGCGGCGGCGTGAGCGGGAGATCGCCGACGAACGGCAGGAGGCGATCGAGGCGCGCTTCGCCGCGCTTGCACAGTCGAGCGCAGAACTCAGCGGGCGTATCGGCGGGATGTCGGAATGGCTTGGGTCGCGGCAGACAGACCTTGCTCGCGTCGTCTCCGACCGGCTCGATTCGGTCGGGGCGCGCCTTGGCGCAGGGCTCGACGCCCAAGCGCAGACGACCGGCGAAAATCTGGGCAAGCTCAACGAGCGGCTCGCCGTGATCGACGCGGCGCAATCGCGCTTGAGCGAAATGACGCGCGAAGTGGTGTCGCTCAAGGACATTCTCGCCAACAAGCAGTCCCGCGGCGCCTTCGGCCAGGGGAGGATGGAGGCGATCGTGCGCGACGGCTTGCCCGTGGGCGCTTACGAGTTCCAGTTCACCCTCTCCAACCGCGCCCGCCCCGATTGCGTCATCCGCCTGCCCGGCGACGCCCGGCTGCTCGCCGTCGACGCCAAGTTCCCGCTCGAAGGCTTCACCGCGTTGCGCGCCGCGCGCGACGAGGAGGCGCGCAAGACCGCGCTGGCGCGGGTGCGGACCGACGTCGGCAAGCACGTCAAGGACATCGCCGAGCGCTATCTTCTGCCCGGCGAGACCCAGGACGTGGCGCTGATGTTCGTGCCTTCGGAAGCGATCTATTCCGATCTCGTCGACCACTTCGACGAACTGGTGCAGAAGGCCCATCGCGCGCGCGTCGTCATCGTCTCGCCGACCTTGATGATGATGGCGATCAGCGTCGCCCAGGCGATCCTCCGCGACGCCCGCATGCGCGACGAAACGCACGCCATCCAGGCTGAGGTCGGCAAGCTCATGAACGACGTGCGACTGCTCGTCGAACGCGCAGGCAAGCTCGAGACGCATTTCCGCCAGGCGCAGGAGGATCTCGCTGGCGTTGGCGCAGCGAGCGCGCGGGTTGCGCGGCGGGGCGAGCGGATCGAATCCATGGATTTTTCGCGCGAAGGCGACGCGTCGGCTCCGGACATTTTGCGCTTCGCGCGCGGAGCGGAATAGACGGGCGTTCTCCGGTCGTTCTATTCAAGATTTCGGCGGCGAAGGGGCGCGCCGGTCGCCAATCGCCGTTCGTCGTCAAGGCGGCGACATCGTATCGCGAGCGGGCGCTCGGATCCGGACAGCGTCCGAGCGAGCGGCGTGGCGGGATCGCATCGGGTGCTTTCACGCGAATGTGAAAAGCGCGAGCAACCCCCCGGCGGTCGTCTATTGAGCCGGTCCCGTAGCCCGCGAGGCGACCCGTGGGCTAGACGGGACCGGAAGGATAAGTAAGGACATGACGATGTCCGCAATGCCGCGAATCGACGCGCGGTGGGGCTGTGTTGACCAGGGGCTGCGGGGTGGCTGAACAATGACCGTGCGTGTCGATCGACGAAGCGTCCTTGCGGGAATTTCGGTTCTGCTCGGGGGTTGCGCGAGCCAAGGCGGGATTCCGTTCGGCTCTGGCTTCAATCCGCTCCGGAACGCGGCCGCGTATGGTCCGATCAATGACCATGGGCACGAGATTCCCGGGCTCGACCTGACCCGGATCGATCCCAGCCTGCTTCGCCAGCAGGTCGCCTTCGTCAGCCCCTATCGGCCAGGCACGATCGTCGTCAATATCGGCGAACGGCATCTCTATTTCGTCGAGCCGGGCGGCGTCGCGATGCGCTACAGCGTCGGCGTCGGCCGCGAGGAGGCGCTCAATTTCCGTGGGGACGCCGTCATCCGCCGAAAGGCCGAATGGCCCCACTGGACGCCGACCGCGGACATGATTCGCCGAATGCCGATCTATGCGCACTACACGGCCGGGCTGCCGGGCGGCATCAACAATCCGCTCGGGGCGCGCGCGCTTTATCTCTACCGCGGCAATCAGGACACCTACTTCCGCCTCCACGGAACCATCGAGCCGGAGACGATCGGCCAGAAGGTTTCCAGCGGCTGCATTCGGCTGTTCAATCAGGACATCATCGATCTTTACAATCGCGCTCCCGTTGGGACGCCAGTTGTTGTGCTGCAGGAAGGCGAGTCCATGCGCGCGGAGGCCGGGCCGGACACGAATGGGTATTACGAGCCCGGACCCGAGCCGATTGGACCCTACGGGGGACCGCCGGGCCCCTATCCAGGACCGCTGGGTCCTTATGCCGGGCCCTATTATGAGCCGCCGCCCTGGGCGTCAGGTTATTGATCCGCGTGGCGCGATGTGCGGCGCGGCCGATCGAGACCTCGCGAATTCGCCGCCATATCGCGGCGACCGCTTCCGCTTGTCATCGCGAAAACGATTTGTTAGACGACCGCCTTCGCTTTGCGCCGCCTGACGCGGAGCGGAAAGTGCGGTCATGGCGGAACTGGTAGACGCGCTAGCTTGAGGTGCTAGTTCTTTAACCGGAGTGGAGGTTCGAGTCCTCTTGACCGCACCAATTCCTTTAGCGACGCGGGCTTCTTTTTGAGCTCGGAGTTGTCTCGTCGCGGCGCCAAAAAAAGGTGACGGCGTGGCGCGCATTAGCCGGGCGATACGACGCTCGTTCGCCTCGAGACGCCGCTTCGCTTTTAGCGGCCTTCGTTACGCCGCGCGCCGCTTCGCCGGATCGTTCCCCTGTTCTTTATCGAGCGGCCCGTCGAGCTCGAGCCCATCGGGCAGCATAATGACGGATTGGGGCCGGCGTTGGCATTCATACATCGCAAATCGGATCGCCTCGGTCCGATTTGCGAACAAGCCGCCGCAAAGGCTTTGGGCGTCCTTGACCACCCAGCAGCCGGTTCGATCCTGCCCGATGAACAGGCAGGAATAGTTTGCGGCGCTGGCGGCTTTGATGTCTTGCTGGATCATTCACTTTGCCTCGTACTCTCGCCAGGGCCCGGCCGTTTCTTCCGGCGGGTCCATTGCTTGAAGTCTTTGTATGGCTGCCCATCAATGGGGCGGCAGTCGGACCAGAAGCTCGGCCACCAGGCCGAACGCGAGCGCAACTATCAGCAGCACGCCGAGGCGAGTGAATATCTCCATCGGCTTGGGCGGATCGATTTCGTGCGGATCGTGTCGGTCAAGGCCGCGTCCTGGCGGATCTTCATCTCTGTCCGCCCTCACTCCGTCCCATGACAGATTGCGCATAGATGGGTCTCCATGTCCTTCCATCGATGGAAACATGCGCTTGGAGGCGTAAGCATTCGAGAGGGAAAGAGGATCCCAGATGTAAGAGACACATAAATTTCCAGCTCGTCGGCGCCTTGTTCAATCGCGGCCCTGTGGGTCGGCGTTCCGCTCCCCAGACCCGCGGCGGCTCGACAATCATGTGATCTCCGCGCTCGTCGCATTTGTGGTATTTGTGATGAAGGCTTGGCGAATTCGGCGATCGGTCCAGGATCGCGCCGATGGATTAGAAAGGAGGGACGGTGATGCTCAATTCGCTGGGCGAGGTCCTTCCGCGTGCGGCGCGGCGCTTCGGCGACGGGGTTGCGCTGGTGATCGAGGAGCGAAGTTTTGGCTTTCGCGAGCTCGATGACATGTCGAGCGCGCTCGCCTCCAGCCTTGTTCGTCTTGGCGTGAAGCCCGGCGACCGCGTGACTCTATACGCGCCGAACTCCTGGGAGTGGATCGTCAGCTACTACGGGGCGCTGAAGACCGGCGCGGTGATCAATCCGGTCAACGTGATGCTGACGCCGGCGGAAATCGTTTATGTGACCAGGGATTGCGGGGCCAAAGCGCTGATCGGCAGCCCTGAGAAGGTCGCGGCGGCCCTCGCGGCCGGCGTGACCGGCCTAACGGCCATTGTGTTCGGCGATGCGGCGGTCGCCGGCGCAACGCCTTTTGGCGAGCTGATCGCGAAGCGTCGTGCCTTCGAACCGGCGCCCGTCAAGCCGGAAGCGCTGTCGACCATTGGCTATACGTCTGGGACCACCGGCCACCCGAAGGGGGCAATGCAATCGCATCGCGCCGTAATTCTTAACGTAGCGATGACCGCGCAAATGCATTTGAAGACGACGCTCGACACGGTCGTAACCGCGGTGCCGTGTCCGCACGTCTACGGCAACGTGGTCTTCAACGCCGCCATGATGTTCGGAACGAAGCTCGTGCTCCATCCCCGCTTCGACCCAAACGAGATCCTCGCCAGCATCCAGGCGCACAAGGCGACGATGTTCGAAGGGGTGCCGACGATGTACATGTATATGCTGGTCCACCCCGAGTTCGAGCGGTTCGATCTGTCGTCGCTCACCCGTTGCACGGTCGGCGGGCAGACCATGCCGGTCGCCAAGATGGAGGAGGTCGAACGGCGTTTTGACTGTCCGCTGATCGAATTGTGGGGCATGACGGAACTCGCCGGTCTTGGCACAACGTTTCCTTCGAATGGTCCCCATAAGACTCGGCTCGATCGGCATGCCGCTGCCGCATGTTGAAGCCCGCATCGCCGACGTGGGTGAGGCGGCGAGGACCATGCCGCGCGACGAGGTTGGCGAACTGATGATCCGCGGCCCGATCGTAATGCAGGGCTATTACGGAAACGATGAAGCGACGCGCGAGGCGATCGAACCCGACGGCTGGCTTCACACCGGCGACCTTGCCTCCATGGACGAGCATGGCGCGATCTTCATCGTCGATCGCAAGAAAGACATGATCAACACCGGCGGCTTCAAGGTCTATCCGGCCGAAATAGAACGCGTGATCGCCGCCCATCCCTCAGTCGCAATGGTCGCGGTCGGCAGCCGGCCAGACGAGTTCAAGGGCGAGATCGCCAAGGCCTATGTGGTGCTGAAGCCGGGCGCGTCCGCCGACGCCGACGCAATTCTGAACTTCTGTCGTGAGCAACTCGCGGCCTACAAAACGCCGCGCGCGCTCCAGTTCGTGGCCGACCTGCCAAAAACCTCGACCGGCAAGATCATGCGGCGCGAATTGCGCAAGCTTGACGCCTGACCGCGAAAAGCCGCGGCAAAGCGCCCATGAGTGTAACCGCGCCCCGCATTGACAGGCCCAGTCGGCAAGACATAAGGAGTTCTGGCGGGTCGCGCATTCACGGCCATTGGGCTTGGCGGGAATTTAACGAATCGTTACGAGGATTCCTCTAATTCGGTCGTCCGGTGTTTGCGACCGATTTGGACGGGCTGACGATGGCGGACAGCAAAATTCTCATTTCCCGTTTGCTGCCTCTCATTGCGCTTGCGCTCGGCGCCGCGCTATCGGGTTGCGGCGGCGGCGCCGGTCCCCTGGATGTGGCCGACCTTCCGCGGGGTATGGTTAATTCCAGATATCCCAAGCCGCACGACTACCCAGTCCACGGGATCGACGTCTCCAAGTTCCAGGGGGACATCGACTGGAACGCGGTCGCCAGCAGCGGGGTCAAGTTCGCCTGGATCAAGGCGACCGAGGGCGGCGATCGCGCCGATGCGCGCTTCCAGGCCAACTGGACCGGCGCGAAGGCGGCCGGAGTGCCGCATGGCGCCTATCATTTCGTCTACTGGTGCCGGCCGCCGATGGAGGAGATGGCCTTTTTCGAGCAGAATGCGCCGGTCGAAGACGACGCCCTGCCGCCGGTGCTCGACGTCGAGGCGACGCCGACTTCCAAGACTTGCCATATACATCTTACTCAAGAGGGCGCAATTGCCGATATGAGAGTGATGCTACAGGAGATGGAGCGTCACTACGGGAAACGGCCGATCATCTACACGACCGTCGATTTCTATGAGGCGATCCTGTCGGACGGCGCCTTCTCCGACTATCCGATCTGGGTCCGGTCCACCAAGCACCATCCTGCGGTCAAGTACGGATCACGCGCCTGGGCGTTCTGGCAATATCAGTCCGACGGGCAGACGCCCGGCATCAATGGCAACGTCGATCGCGACGTCTTCTACGGCACGAAGGTGCAATGGGACGCGTTTCTCCGCGAGCAGCCGTCGGGCCCGCGGCAGCCAACTGTGCAGCAGGCTCTGGCGCAGCAACTCGCCGCGCCCAACGCCGCCCCCGCGCCTCAGCCCGCAGCTGAGCCGCCTGTCGAGCACCAGGCTGCTGCGCAACAGGCGGACGATCAGTAGCCGGCCCCGGGGCGGCGGGCCAAGAGCAGTAGCGCGACGCAAGGCGCGCCAGCACGTCGGGTTTACGCGCACTTGTTCTGAGCGGCGGGATGCGGCAACAGTCCTGGCCTCGAAATCGACGGGGAGGCGACTGATGCCCTTGGAAGGCGAGGCCGATCTCAGGGCCGACGCCCTGCTGTTTCACAGCGCGCCGCGACCCGGAAAACTTGAGATCAGGGCGACCAAGCCTCTGGCCAATCAACGCGACCTGGCGCTCGCCTATTCGCCGGGCGTCGCCTTTCCATGCGAGGCGATCGCGGCCGATCCCCACAGCGCAGCTATCTACACCGCGCGCCAGAACCTGGTCGCTGTCCTCAGCAACGGCACTGCGGTGCTGGGCCTTGGCGCCATCGGCCCGCTGGCGGCCAAGCCGGTCATGGAAGGCAAGGCGGTTTTGTTCAAGAAATTCGCCGGCATCGACGTCTTCGACATCGAAGTGGCGGAATTGAATGTCGACAAGCTGGTCGACATAATCGTCGCGCTCGAGCCGACGTTCGGCGGCGTCAACCTCGAGGACATCAAAGGTCCAGAATGTTTCGAGGTCGAGGAGAAGGCGAAGGCCCGCATGGGCATTCCCGTGTTCCACGACGATCAGCACGGCACGGCGATCATTGTCTCCGCGGCGATCGTCAACGCGCTCGAGCTCGCGGGCAAGCGGATCGGCGAGGTCAAGATCGTGTGCTCAGGCGCCGGAGCGGCGGCGATCGCTTCGCTCAATCTTCTCGTCTCGCTCGGCGCCAGGCGCGAGAACATCATCGTCTGCGACATCGAGGGCGTCGTCTACAAGGGGCGCGAGAAACTGATGGATCGCTGGAAGGGGGCTTACGCGCGCGAAACCAGTGCGCGCACCCTCGCCGACGCTATTCCCGGCGCCGACATTTTCCTCGGTCTTTCGGCCGGCGGCGTCATGAAGCCTGAGATGCTCGAGCAGATGGCGAGCGACCCGCTGGTGATGGCGCTCGCTAATCCGACGCCCGAGATCATGCCTGAACTGGCGCTCGAGACGCGGCCAGACGCGATGATCTGCACCGGGCGCTCCGACTATCCCAATCAGGTCAACAACGTCCTCTGCTTCCCTTACATCTTCCGCGGCGCGCTCGACGTCAGCGCGAGCGAGATCAACGAAACGATGAAGAAAGCCGCGGTCGCCGCGATTGCGGCGCTGGCGCGTGAGACGCCCTCCGAGGTTGCAGCGCAGGCGTACGGCGGCCAGTCCACGCTGTTCGGCAAAACTTCGCTGATCCCAAGCCCGTTCGATCCGCGGCTCATGTTGCGCATTGCGCCTGCGGTCGCGCGCGCGGCGATAGAGAGTGGCGTCGCCCGCCGGCCGATCGCCGACTTCGATGCTTACGCCGATCAGCTCAACCGCTTCGTCTTCCGTTCCGGCTTCATCATGAAGCCGCTGTTCGCCAAGGCGCGCGCGGCGATGAAGACGGTCATCTATTCCGAAGGCGAGGACGAACGGGTGCTGCGAGCGACCCAGGTGGTGCTTGAGGAGCAGCTCGCCAAGCCTATCCTGGTCGGCCGGCCGGACGTGATCAAAGACCGCATCAAGCGCTTCGGCCTCACGATTCGTCCGAACGCCGATTTCGAAATCATCGACCCGAGCGACGATCCGCGTTATCGCGATTATGTCGCGACCTATCTCAAAGTGGCGGAGCGAAAGGGCGTGACGCCCGACGTAGCGCGCATCGTCGTGCGCTCTTCGCCCACTGTCATCGGCGCGCTTGCCTTGCACCGCGGCGAGGCGGATGCGTTGATCTGCGGTCTAGAAGGCCGCTTCACTTCGCGCCTCGATCACATCCGCGACATTATCGGGCTCGCTCCGGGGATGAAGGGTCTATCGGCTTTGTCCCTCGTCGTCGCTTCCACGGGCGTCTATTTCCTGGCCGACACGCATGTCCGTTATGACCCGAGCGCAGAAGAGATCGCCGAGACGGCTGTCGCCTGCGCAACTCATGTGCGCCGCTTCGGCCTTGAGCCCAAGATCGCGCTGATCTCGCATTCCGACTTCGGCTCCGCCGACACGCCATCGGCGCTGAAGATGCGCGAGGCTCTGCGTCTGTTGCAGGAGCGCGCGCCCGACCTCGAAGTCGACGGTGAAATGCAGGCCGACACCGCGCTGTCGCTGGTCGCCCGCCAGCGCGTGATCACCAACTCCCGCCTGGAAGGCGAGGCCAACGTGCTGATCTTCCCGAACCTCGACGCGGGAAGCACGGCGCTGCAACTGACCCGCGTCATCGCCGACGCGCTGCCGGTCGGGCCAATTCTCATTGGCCCCGCCAAGCCGGCGCATGTGCTGACGCCCACCGTGACAGCGCGCGGCATCGTCAACATGACGGCGATCGCGGCGGTCGAAGCCGCCAGCGGGCAGGCAATCCTGACTCACATCCCGGACCCGCCAGGGGGCGATTTGTGATTTGACAGCCGCGGCCCGCCGGGACAATCTCACTGGGTCGTCATGAACAGGCAACGTGAAGGCGACGCAACCGCCGGCCGACCGCGAGGTGCGGCAGAAAGACGGGGTAACCATGACTCCGCCGGACCAGAAGGAATGACCCTGGCGTGACCAGGGTCGAAGCGCCGTCGCCGCTCCACATGCCAGAGCGGAAAGGCGCTCTGAAAAATCACCGACCAATCGTCGCGGCGGCGGGCGCGAAGGCCAAGCGCCTCGTGCGCCGAGATATCATCTGCAACATCCCAGAAGTTTCGTGAAACGCGAAACAGGGCCCCGGTACGCCAAGGGCGTCGGGGCCCACGCTGTTTTAGGGCTTCTTGACCCGGGCGCGCCCGCGCACAAGTTTATGCGCGCCAGTTATTTCAGGGACTTGATACCTCCTTTGCGCAACTTTTCCCTGCAGGAGCTCCCAAAGCCGCCGTCGTTCCCAGGCTAAAAGTCGAACCGCACCCCTTGCGCGAGCGGCAGCTTGGCGGAATAGTTCACCGTGCTCGTCTGCCTGCGCATGTAGGCCTTCCAGGCGTCGGAGCCGCTCTCGCGCCCGCCTCCGGTCTCCTTTTCGCCGCCGAAAGCCCCGCCGATCTCGGCGCCAGACGGGCCGATATTGACGTTGGCGATGCCGCAGTCAGACCCGGACGCCGACAAAAACGCCTCGGCCTCGCGCAGGTTGAGGGTGAAGATCGAGGACGATAGGCCCTGCGGCACGTCGTTCTGGATGGCGATCGCCTCATCCAGCGCGTCGTAGCCGAGCGTATAGAGGATCGGCGCGAAGGTTTCCTCGCGCACGATTCCCGACTGGTCAGGCATCTCGACGATTGCCGGCTCGACATAGGCGCCGCCGTTTGGAACGCCTTTGGCGACCGTTCCCCCGCCGTGCACCTTGCCGCCCTCGGCTTGCGCGCGCTTGAGCGCGGCTGCCATCTTCTCGCGCGCGGAATGATCGATCAGCGGGCCGACCAGCGTGCCGTCCGCCCGCGGATCGCCGATCGGCAGGCTCGAATAGGCTTTGGCCAGACGGTGGGTGAGGTCGGCGCGGATCGAACGATGGGCGATGACCCGACGCAGCGAGGTGCAGCGCTGCCCCGCCGTTCCGACGGCGGAAAAGACGATCGCCCGGATCGCCATGTCGAGATCGGCGGAGGGGGCGACAATCATCGCATTGTTGCCGCCGAGCTCGAGGATCGGTCGGCCGAACCGTGCGGCGACCTTCGGCCCGACGATCGAGCCCATCCGGGTCGAGCCGGTGGCGGAGACGATCGGAACCCGCTTCGATGCCACCAGCGCTTCGCCAATCGCCGGGCCGCCGATGACGAGCTGAGCAAGCCCTTCGGGCGCATCCGGGCCGAAGCGCTTGAGGGCGCGATCGAGGATCTTCATCGTCGCCAGGGCCGAGAGCGGCGTCTTTTCCGATGGCTTCCAGATGACGGAATCGCCGCAAACCACCGCCAGCGCCGCGTTCCAGGACCACACCGCGACCGGGAAATTGAAGGCGGATATGATTGCGCACGGCCCCAGGGGATGCCAGGTCTCGGTCATGCGATGGCCGGGGCGCTCGGAGGCGATCGCGAGGCCGTACAATTGCCGCGACAGGCCAACGGCGAAATCGCAGATGTCGATCATCTCCTGCACCTCGCCGAGGCCCTCAGAGACGATCTTGCCGACCTCAAGCGTGACAAGCGCGCCCAAGGCCTCTTTCGAAGAGCGCAATTCCTCACCGAGAAGGCGCACGAGTTCGCCCCGCCGCGGCGCGGGAAGCTCGCGCCAGGCGAGGAAAGCGCTGTGGGCGCGTTCAACGATCGCCGGCATGTCGGCGGCTGGCGTCTCCTTGACGCGGGCGATCTCCGCGCCGTCGATCGGCGAGCGGACGGAGAGCGAGCCTCCCTTGAGCTCGGCCGCGGTGAAGCCTGCGCGTTCGAGAATATCCTCGCTGGTCATAGGTTAGCCTCACTCGTTCGGAATTCGCGCGCGGGGTCAACGAGCTGCGCAGCCGCGCCTCTCTTCGATCCCAATTCCCCCCTCCCGGCAAGCCCCGCTTCGCCAAGGACTTTCCGCCGCGCTAAGGTGTCCAATTGCCGAGCTCCGCCGATCGCCCCGCGCATTGGCGTTATCTTCGCTCATACTCCTTATTGCGTCGAGACGGCGGCTTGGCGCACGATGTGGTTATCCTGACGACATCAGAAGGGGCGATTTTAGACGGTCGGCACAGCGCCGATATGTCTCATCTTGCCTCGTCATCCCGCGCTCGCGGCTAACGCTTGTGCGAATCACAAAAGTGGGCCAGATTTCCAACTAAGCTGGAGCTCATCCAGGGATTGTCGGCTAAACTGTCCGGCCTGCACGGGGGACTCGCCGATCTGATTTCACTGCTTGTTCCCGCAGAACACAAAGACGAATGCCGATCTTGGGAGGAGGAGGACATGTGATGTCGCGTCGCAAAAAGGCGACGATGATCGTCGAAGCCTTCGTTTCCGGATTCTTAGCTTTCGTTCTCTTCGCTGGCGGGCTTCACGCCGCGGACCTGACAAGCCCGCCGCATGCGCCACCCAGCCCCGCTGCCGACGCCGCACCCCACTGGTACGTGAAACTCGGCGCGTTGGGCGCACTCGATCAAAGTTGGTCGAGCCTGTTCGCGCAACAAGTCTTGGACGTCGCCGTCCCTGGAGTTGGATTGGTTCCGGTCAGAGGCGTGGGGCCCCAGGTGTCGTTGGTCGGGCGCGGCGCGACCTATTCGAGCATTTTCTCCGCAAGCTTCGTGGGCGGCTATTTCTTTACCCCGAACTGGTCCTTGGAGGTATCGGGCGGAGTTCCCCTTTGGCTGAACATAAAGATCACCGGATTCTCAGCTACGCCGCCATTTTCAGGGGCTAGTCTGAGCAAGCTATTGCCGGGCGCGGTTCCGATAACAGGCGTCTATCACTTTACGCAGTTTGGCGCGCTGCAGCCTTATCTAGGGGCCGGGATCGTGCCGAGCTTCCAATTTGCCGTTGAGGACGGTTTTAACACCGGAGGTTTTTTCTCGCCTACAGTTGGTCTCGTGGCGCAGGCCGGGTCCGACTACATGCTCAACCGGAATTGGGGCGTCTTCTTGGACGTCAAGAAGCTCTTCATTTGGTCAACAGGAAAGTCGACCGGATTCGATCTCGGTCCGCCGATCGGTACGATTCCCGGGGCCGCCACGATCAGGACAACTTTCCAACCGTGGCTGTTCTCGACGGGTGTCACGTATCGCTTTTGAGTCTGTCCAGCCCTTCGTGAGTTCCTCCTCGGTGAGTCCTCCTCGGTGAGGACCGGTGTTAGGGTAAATTCAGGGACGCCGGGGTTTCGACGGCCGGGTGGTCGCCGCTTTGGGCTCCGCGGCGTTGCGCGTGGCCGACCGAGTCCCTATGTTTGCGCTCGCGCGCGGGAGGTCCGCCCGCACGGGAGCCTGAAATGGCGCGTTCGACCAATATCCTTCTGGCCTGCGTGGCGATGCTGGGAGCGGTGCTGCTCGCAGTCGAGATGACGCCGCACAAGCTGATGGCGCGCACCCACGACGTGTTCAATATCGACAAGCGCCTGCCGACCCAATTCGGGGATTGGAAG
Organism: uncultured Alphaproteobacteria bacterium; assembly: GCA_963813555.1. GTDB lineage: Bacteria > Pseudomonadota > Alphaproteobacteria > Rhizobiales > Beijerinckiaceae > Roseiarcus. Next base: position 17,851 of record CAWEZX010000010.1, read on the forward strand.
CCGGTCGAAGGGCTTAACGTCGTCACGCCGCCGGCTGCGGATTCGCTCGAAGCCACGATCTACAATCAGGAGGCGTCGCGCGGCTTTGTAGACCCTGACGGGAATGTCGTGATGCTGCTGGTCGCCTATGGCGAGAGCCAGAGCGACCGGTTGCAGCTGCATCATCCGGAAGTGTGCTACACCGCGCAAGGCTTTCGCGTGTCGCGGACGAGCTCGGTCAAGCTTAACTATTCCCCGTCGGCGCCGCCGCTCAAGCTGACGAGGCTTGTCGCCCAGCGCGAGGATCGGATTGAACCGATCAGCTACTGGATGCGGGTCGGCTATGACAATGCGAACGGCAATTTCGCTCGCCAGGCGCTGAAGCTCCAATACGGCCTCAGGGGATGGGTTCCCGATGGAGCGCTGTTCAGGGTCTCGACCATCGGCATCCCGGCCGAGCAAAGCTTCAAGATCCAGGACAAATTCATTCACGATCTGTTGAACTCGGTGGACCCCGAGACCCGGGAATTCATGGTCGGCGACCCGAAGAAGGCGCTGCTCTAGCTCAGTCGGCCGGCGCATCGTCAGATTGCGGCTGCGCGGGTCTTGCGTCGCCGTCCAGCGCGTGCTCTCGCCAAAGACAGGGCGCCCAGCCAGCCTCGTCGACAATCGCATGTCCCGTGCGGTATTTGCGCAGGGCGCCGACGGAGTCGGTGGTCGCCCGGCAGCCGCTCGCCGACGGGCCCTGAGATGCGTTTGCGACGGGGATGCGATGGAACGGATATGGCTCAAGTCCTATCCCGAGGGGGTGCCGGCCGAGATTGAGGCGAGCGCTCTCGGCTCGCTCGGCGATTTCATCGAGGCAAGCGTCGAGAAGTTTCGCGGCCGAACCGCCTTCGTCAGCATGGGCAAGGCGATGTCCTACGACGAACTGGATCTGAACTCGCGGGCTTTCGCCAGCTATCTGCAAAACGTCGCGGGCCTGCCGCGGGGCGCCCGCGTCGCCTTGATGATGCCGAACCTGCTGCAATATCCGATCGCCGCGTTCGGCGCGCTTAGGGCGGGCTACGTGGTCGTCAACTGCAACCCTTTGTACTCGCCGCGCGAGCTTGGCCATCAACTTGCCGATTCGGGCGCGGAGGCGGTCGTCGTCCTGGAGAACTTCGCCGTCACGCTCGAAGAGGCGATTCGCGGCACGTCGGTCAAAGTCGTCATCGTCACTGGCGCGGGCGATCAATTGGGCGGCGTCCGGGGGCATTTGGTCAATGTCGTCTTGCGCCATATCCGGCGCGCCGTTCCCGCCTTCCGACTGCCCCAAGCTTTGCGCTTCAATCGCGCGCTCGCGTTAGGATCGCGCCGCCCGTTCACGGACGGGCCGATTGCGCCGGACGAAGTCGCCTTTCTTCAATACACCGGGGGGACCACCGGCGTGCCGAAGGGAGCGATGCTGACCCATCGCAACATGGTCGCTAACTTACGCCAGATTCATGCGTGGATCGCGCCGGCGACCCGGGCCGAAGGCGAAATGTTCGTCGCCGCATTGCCGCTCTATCATGTGTTTGCGTTGCAGGTGAACGGCTTCGTGCCCCTCATGATCGGCGCGTCGAGTCTGATGATCGCCAATCCGCGCGATATCCCAGCGCTGGTCAAGGCGTTGCGAGGGACGCCGTTCACGGTCATCCCCGGCGTCAATACGCTGTTCAATGCGCTCCTCAACAACAAGGACTTCGCCGGGCTCGACTTCTCGCGTCTGCATCTCGCGATCGGCGGCGGCATGGCGGTGCAGCGAGCGGTCGCCGAGCGTTGGCAATCAGTGACCGGCAAGCCCCTGATCGAGGCCTATGGATTGACTGAGACGTCCCCCGCGGCGATCGCCAATCCGCTGACCATCGATCATTTCACCGGCGCGATCGGCCTGCCAATGCCTTCGACCGACATCGCCATTCGCGACGACGACGGGCGCGACCTCGAGGTTGGCGAAGCCGGCGAACTCTGCATCAAGGGCCCGCAGCTCATGGCGGGCTACTGGAACCGGCCTGACGAAACCGCGAAGGTCATGACCGCCGACGGCTTCCTGCGCACCGGCGACATCGCGCGGATCGACGAACGCGGCTACGTGCACATCGTCGACCGCAAGAAGGACATGATCAATGTGTCCGGTTTCAACGTCTATCCGAACGAGATCGAGGACGTGGTTATGAGCCATCCCGGCGTGCTCGAGGCTGGCGCGGTTGGCGTTCCAGACGCCAGGACGGGAGAGGCGGTCAAGCTCGTGGTCGTGCGCAAGGACCCGGCGCTGACGGAAGCCGATCTCATCGCCTACTGCCGCCGCCATCTGACCGGCTACAAGACGCCGCGCCAGATCGAATTCCGCGATTCACTGCCGCACACCAATGTCGGCAAGATCCTGCGCCGCGAATTGCGCGGCGAGAATCGATCGGCGGAGGGATGACGGTGACGCGGCGTCGACGCGCTGCTTAGGGCGCTTTGCCTTTGGATGGAGTTGGTTTGGCTCCTTCGCGGTGGCAGGCCGCGACATTGGTCCGGTCGATCCGTTTGGGTTTTCTTGGCGCCTGACCTTTTCGCGGCGAAAACCCCCGCTCATGAGTGTTGGATTTCCTTGGATTTCCTTGGATTCTCTCGTCAGAATCGAGACTTTTCAATGGGTTACGCGGCTTTTAGCCGGAAGAATATTTCTCGCGCCCTTTCCCTGTCGTGAGAAGCGCCACAACGGGCGCCTGTGGTTTTGACATGCGGAAGCGCAGGATTGTTCATGGGGCGAGCTTAACCTAGTTTCTGATTTTCTGCAAGAGATTGTCCTCCGAGCCGTTCCCTTTCGGCTGCCTCCCTCCGAATGCAAGTCGCCCTAACGCGCGCTGGCGGCGTTTAGCACGTCCATGTCGGCCCCCGTCAGCGTAAGTTCGGTTGCGCGCACAAGGCTCTCGGTCTGTTCGACCGAGGTGGCGCTGGCGATCGGCGCGGTGACGCCGGGCCTCGCCATGGCCCAAGCCAGCGCGGCCTCTGCGGGTTTTGCTTTGTGGCTGGCCGCCACCGCTTCGAGCGCGTCGAGGATGCGAAATCCCCTTGGATTGAGATAGGTCTTGACCCCGTCGCCGCGCGGGCTCTTGGAGAGGTCGGCTTCGCCGCGGTACTTGCCTGACAGGAAGCCCTTGGCGAGGCTGAAATACGTGATGACGCCGATCTGCTCGTGCTCACAGAGGTTGGCGAGGCCGCTCTCAAATTCCTGGCGGTCGGCGAGATTGTATTCCGGCTGCAGAACCTCGTAGCGAGGGAGCCCCTTGGCCTTGGCCGTGGCGAGCGCGGCCTCGAGCAGCTTGACGCTGAGGTTCGAGGCGCCGCACCAGCGGATCTTGCCCTCTTTGATCAGGCGCTGATAGGCGCCGAGCGTCTCCTCGACGGGCGTCGCCATGTCCGGCCAGTGCGAGAGATAAAGGTCGATCGCGTCGGTCTGCAGGCGCTTGAGCGACGCTTCGACCGCCTCCGCAATGTAGCGCGCCGACAGGCCTTCCTTTCCCTTGCCCATCGGCGAGCCGACCTTGGTGATGACGATGGTGCGGCCGCGGGCGCCGCGCGCCTTCATCCACTCGCCGATGATCGCCTCGGATTCGCCGCCCTGATTGCCAGGAACCCAGGTGGAATAGGCGTCAGCGGTGTCGACGGCGTTGAGGCCCGCAGCAGCGAACCGATCGAGCACGGCGAACGATGTCTTTTTGTCCGTGGTCCAGCCAAACACGTTGCCCCCGAGCACCAGCGGGGCGATGGAAAGGTCGGTGAGGCCCAAACGGCGAAGCGGCATTGGCGATCTCCCAGAGTCCGGTGAGGCTAGCGTAATACCGGCGCGGACGGAACCGGCGGAAGGCTCACATATCCGGTTGCCGAGACGGCGGGGGCCCATTTTGCCGCGAGCTTTCGCCGCCGGCCCGACCGATCACGAGATCGCGATTGGCGCCGGCGCTGATTCTCCCTTAAAGGCGGGGCAACCTCCCAAGAAATCCTCATGACATCCCTGACAACTCACCGGCCGCTGGTGCTCGCCGCCGTAATGGCGGCCAATTTCATGATCGCGATCGAAGCGACGATCGTTTCCACCGCCATGCCCCAGATCGTCGGCCAGCTGGGCGGTTTGCCGCTTTACAGCTGGGTGTTCTCGGCCTTCCTGTTGACGCAGACCGCCACCACCGTGGTGTTTGGCAAGCTCTCCGATCTCGTCGGCCGCAAGAAGGTGATGCTGGTCGGGATCGCGGCCTTCCTCTTTGGCTCGATCTTATGCGGATTCGCGTGGTCGATGCCGTCGCTGATCGTCTTCCGGCTGGTTCAGGGCATCGGCGCGGGCGCGGTTCAGCCGACCGCCATGACCATCGTCGGCGATCTCTATTCGGCGCACGAGCGGGCGAAGATCCAGGGCTGGCTCGCCAGCGTCTGGGCGCTGTCGGCGATCCTTGGACCGCTGGCCGGCGCCCTCATCATCCAGCATTTTTCCTGGGCCTGGATCTTCTGGATGAACCTGCCGATCGGCGCGCTCGCGGCGGCCGGATTCTGGGCCTATTTGCACGAAAAAAGCGCCCGCGGCCGCGGCAGGATTGACCACCTGAGCGCCGGCATATTCACCGTCGCCATCGCGGCCATCATGGCCGATCTGACCGCGCTTTCGACCTCGGGACGGCTCGAAATCGGGCTCACCACCCTGGTTGCGGTGGCGGCGGTCGTGCTGTTCGTCCTGCAGGAGCGCCGATCTCCGGAGCCGATGATATCCCTTGAGCTCTGGGGGCGCCGGCCGATTGCCGCGGCCAATGGCGCCTCGCTTCTCTGCGGCATGGTGATGATAGGGCTCACCACGTTTCTGCCGGTGTTCGTGCAAGGAGTGATGCAGAAGTCGCCGTTGATCGGGGGTTTCGCCCTCTCGGCGATGGTGCTGGGGTGGCCGGTCGGCGCGACGGTCGGCGTGCGCGGCTTCCGTCGCTTTGGCGTACGCGCCGTGTTGCGTGTCGGCGGCGTGTTAATTCCACTAGGCTCGCTCGTTTTCCTCGTTCTCAACGGGGGCAGTTCGCCGATCGTGGCCGGCCTTGGCTCGGTCGTCGTCGGGCTCGGCATGGGCCTCTCCAGCAGCGCCTCGATCATCTTGATCCAGGAAATCGTCAATTGGTCCGAGCGCGGAAGCGTGACCGCGTCGTATCTGTTCGCCCGCAGCCTCGGGAGCACGTTCGGCGCGACCGTGTTCGGCGCGGTGCTCAATTTCGGCCTCCTGCGATCCGGCCAGGCAGGCGCGACGTCGGATCAGCTGCGGCAGCTGCTGGAGCAAGGTTCAGAAGCGGTCGGCGAAACTGGGCTTCGCGCTGCGCTCGAGCAGTCTCTTCACCTCACTTTCGTATCGATGTTCGCGATCGCGCTCATGGTTGCGGCGACGCTGTTTCTGGTGCCGAAAGTCTCCTTCGCCGCGAGGCGCGCGCCCGCCGAATAGGCATCAGGCTGCGGCTTCCGTCCGCTTTTCGCCGACCGCGACGGCGAGCGTCATCGCCAGGCAAAACGTCGCCGACAGCGAACGAAACGAACCGAAGTCGCTCTCGACGATTTCGAACCGGACGTCTGCCAGTCCGGCGAGCGGGGACAGCGCGCTGTCGGTGATCACGACGGTCGGGACGCCCGCGCGCCGGGCGCGCTTGGCAAGGTCGAGGGTGAATGGCGCATAAGGCGCGAAGCTGATCGCGATCAGCGCGTCGCCCGCGCCGGCCTGCGCCAGCTGTTCAGGCCCGAGCCCGCCCACATTATCAATAAGGAAGGCCGGTATGCCGAGCTGGGAGAGCGCATAGGTCAGATAGTGAGCGACGCAGAACGACCGTCTCTGGCCGAGGCAGTGGATGGTCCGCGCGCCGGCCAGAAGGCTGACCGCCTGGTCAAGCTCGCGCCGCTGCATGTTGTCGCGTAAGCGCGCGATCGAGGCTGCCGCGGAATCGGCGAATCCGGCCAGAAGATGCGTAGGGTCGCCGCTGTCGCGGGCGTTCTGCTGCAGCGCCCGCAGCCGCTCGGAATAGTCAGGCCAGCGGTTGCGCAGGCGCGAGCGAAAAACCTCTTGCAGCTCGGAAAAGCCGGCGAAGCCTAGCGTCTGGGCGAAGCGCACCAGCGTCGATGCTTGCACTTCGGCGTTGCGGGCGAGCGCGGAAGCGGTGCCGAGCGCGAATTCGTCGGGGTGCCCGATCGCGTAAGCCGCGGCTTGCCGAAGACGTTTGGGCAATTGTGGCTCAATCTCGATCAGGCGGCGCTGAAAGTCGTCGAAGCTCTCCGGCGGTCCTGTTGTTGCCTGATAGCTCATCATCTCCCTCGCGCGGCGCGACGCCCACGCTGGCCTGCGCTATTCTGCCCTGGGCGACATGAATAGAACAGATATTCCAATCTGTGTAGCGGATGAAATATTTGTATTGGCGGGGCGGCGCCAGTTCGGGGCGCATGAGTTGGGGAGGCGAGCTATGCGCACGATTGGCGTCGGACTGATCGGTACCGGATACATGGGCAAATGCCATGCCCTGGCGTGGACGGGCGTTCACGCGGTGTTCGACGACACGCCGATTGTGCGGCGCGTCATGCTGTGCGAGGTCGAGGAGGGACTGGCGCGGCGGCGGGCCGACGAGTTTGGCTTTGAGGCCTCAACCGACGACTGGCGCGAGCTGATCGCGGACCCCGGGGTGGAAGTCGTTTCGATCACCACCCCCAACGCGCTTCATGCGCAGATGGCGATCGCAGCGCTCGAAGCGGGCAAACACGTGTGGTGTGAAAAGCCTATGGCGCCTTCGCTCGACGAGTCCGAGCGGATGGCGGCGGCGGCCCACGCTGCAGGCCAGGTCGCCATCCTCGGCTACAATTACATTCAGAGCCCGGCCGCCCGCTACATCGGCGCGCTGTTGAATAGCGGCGCGATCGGCCCGCTCAACCACTTTCGCCTCGAAATGGACGAGGACTACCTCGCCGACGCGGAGGCGCCCTTCTCCTGGCGCAGCCAGGCGAGCTCCGGCTACGGCGCCCTGGATGATTTCGTTGTCCACCCTTTAAGCCTGATCACGACCCTGATCGGCGCACCCATCGAGGTGTTCGGCGAAATGAGCAAGCCTTACCAGGATCGCCCCGACGGGGGCGGGCGGCGGCCGGTCGAGACTTGCGACATAGCGACCGCGCTCATCAGAATGGCGGACGGCGTGACGGGAACGATCCAGGCCAACCGCTGCGCCTGGGGCCGGAAAGGGCGCCTTCAATTGCAGGTTTTCGGCGCCCGAGGGGCGATCGTCTTCGATCAGGAGCGTTTCAACGAGGTCGGAATCTATCTCGCGGAAGGGCCGCCGGAGGCGCAGGGGTTCCGGCAGATCCTGATGGGCCCGGCGCATCCGCCCTATGAGCGGTTCATCGTCGCGCCCGGTCATCAGATGGGCTTCAACGACCTCAAGATCATCGAAGCCCACGAGTTTCTGAACCGCATCCTGGGCCGATCGGCGCTGACCATAGATTTCGACGCTGGCCTTGCCATCGAACGGACCGTCCACGCGATCGCGCGTTCGAGCCGCGAGGGGCGATGGGTCTCGGTCGATTGACGCTCACTTAAATTGGGCGCCGAGCCGCTCCATCGTCGGACGGAATTCCGGGAAGCTGGTGGCGATCATGGCGACGTCGTCGACCGCCATCGGCTCGAGGCTGGCGAACCCCATGACGAGGAAGCTCATCGCGATCCGGTGATCCAGGTGGGTCGCGACCATTCCCCCGCCGCGCGGCCGCCCGCCCTCGACAATCAGATCATCGCCCTCGATGGCGCAGTCAACTCCGGCCGCCGTGAGGCCGGCGGCGACCGCGGCGAGACGATCGCTCTCTTTGACCCTGAGTTCGCTTAAACCCCGCATCCGCGTCGAGCCAGAGGCGAAGGCGGCGGCGACGGCCAGGATCGGATATTCGTCGATCATCGACGGCGCGCGCGCGGCGGGGACGTCGACCCCATGAAGCGTGCCCGCGCGCACCCTCAAGTCCGCCACCTCCTCGCCGCCTTCGAGACGCTGGTCGAGCGTCTCGACATGGGCGCCCATCTCCTTTAGCGAAGTGAGCAGCCCGGTCCTGAGCGGGTTCATCATCATCCCCTCGACGATGATGTCCGAGCCCGGAACGATCGAGGCGGCGACGATCGGGAACGCGGCCGACGAGGGATCGGCTGGGACCATGACCGTGTTGGGACGCAACTCCGGCCGGCCGACGAGTGTGATCCGCCGCCCCTCGCCCTCGGGCGTGACGGCGACCTCGGCGCCGAAATGAGCCAGCATCTTCTCGGTATGGTCGCGCGAGGCCTGGTCTTCAATCACCGTGGTTTCGCCCGGCGCGTTGAGGCCGGCGAGCAGGACCGCGGATTTGATCTGCGCCGAGGCGACGGGCGTGCGATATTCGATCGGCGCGGGATCGCGCGCGCCTTTGAGTACGATCGGACAGCGCCCGCCCTCGGCCTCGGAGAGAACCTGGGCGCCCATGAGCCTGAGTGGGTCGAGGATGCGCCGCATCGGCCGCTTGCGCAGCGACGCGTCGCCGTCGAAGGTCGCGGTGATTCCATGGCCGCCGACGACGCCCATCATCAGCCGGCAGCCGGTGCCGGCATTGCCAAAATTGAGCGTTTCGCGCGGGGCTAAGAGCGCGCCCAGCCCGGGTCCGCGAATTCGCCAAGCGCCCGGGGCGAGGCGCTCAATTTGCGCCCCGAGCGCCTGGCAAGCCCTGCCGGTCCCAAGAACGTCGTCGCCCTCGAGCAGCCCTTGCACTTTCGTCTCGCCGCAGGCGAGAAGGCCAAGGAGAAAGGCGCGATGCGAGATGGATTTGTCGCCCGGCGGCCGGACTCGCCCTTTAAGGGGCCGCGCGCGCTGGGCGCTGAGCGGCGACGCCGCGGATTGGTGCGAGGAATGGGCGGACACGTGCGACCTTCCATCTGGCCGAGGCGAATGGCCGCCCCGAAGCGGCGGCCGCGCTCGTATCACCGGCGCTGGAAACTGTCGACCGCCGACCCATATGGCGCATTGACAAGAGCGGGGGGCGGCGACTAACCGAAGCCCGCTGAAATTCCGTACTCAACCACCGGGAACAGATCGCCTTGGCCAAAGCCGAACTCGGAAGCAAGCACCAGTGTCAGAACTGCGGTGCGAAATTCTTCGATCTCAACAAGAATCCCATCGTCTGTCCGAAGTGCGGGACTGTGTTTCAGGCCGCACCGCGGTCGCGGGTCGCCGCGAAGCCTGAAGAAGAGGATAACGAGGTCGCGACACCTGCGGGCGTAGAAGTCGTGTCGCTCGACGAGGTCGAGGCGAGCGAGGAAAAGGCCGCCGAGCCGGTGGTCGACGACATCGAGGTCGAGGAGGACGCCGACGCCGACGCGGCGGATGATCCATTCCTGGAAGAGGAAGAAGAGGACGACGACGACGTCAGTAACCTTATCGACGGCGACATCGCCCCCGACGAGGAAACCTGAGCCGCTTGGGGGCTTGGGGCGCCCGGCCGAAAACGGGCAGGCGCGGCCACGCGGCTTTTTTAGCCCGCGGCCCTTGTGGGCGCCGCAAGTTTGCGGTTATACCCCGCCCTCGGAAAAAAAGCGCGCTTCGGCCCAATCGGAGCTGCGTGCGACATTTTTTGGGAGATCGGGGCCATAGCTCAGTTGGGAGAGCGCTTCAATGGCATTGAAGAGGTCGTCGGTTCGATTCCGTCTGGCTCCACCAACATCCAATGACATCGTCCAAGTCATCCGCATCGAGCGCAACGTCGGCGGCGAAGCTCGCTGACTTCGAGGCCCTGACCTTCGATTGCTACGGCACGCTGATCGACTGGGAATCGGGCATGATTGAAGCCCTGAGGCCGCTGACGAGCAAGGCGACCCGGCCGCTCACGCGCGATCAAATTCTTGAAGCGCACGCGCGCCATGAATCCTCGCAGCAAATCCAGACGCCGACGAAGCTTTATCGCGACCTGCTGGCGACTGTTTATCGCCGCCTGGCCGAGGAATGGCGCGTTGTGGTCAACTGGAGCGATTGCGTCGCTTATGGTCGCTCAGTCCGGAACTGGCCGGGTTTCGCCGACACCGTGGCGTCGCTTCAATACCTGAAGCGGCATTACAAACTGGCCATTCTGTCGAACGTCGACAACGAAAGCTTTTCCTTCAGCAACGAAAAGCTGGGGGTCGATTTCGACGCCGTCTACACCGCCGAGGACTGCGGCTCTTACAAGCCCTCGGCCCGCAATTTCGAGTACATGCTCGCCAAGCTCAAGACGCTGGGGATCGAGAAAAGCCGGATCCTGCACACCGCCGAAAGCCTGTTCCACGACCACGGACCCGCGAACGAGCACGGGCTTGCGTCATGTTGGATTCATCGGCGCCACGGCAAGGATGGCTCCGGCGCGACCATGGCTCTTGCCCAGACGCCCAAGCACGACTTCCGCTTTGAGAGTTTGGCTGCTCTGGTTCAGGCGCATCAGGAAGCGCTCAGGGGCTGAGGCGTCTTCGACGGGCAGGACAATGGAAAAACCGCCGATCGTCTACGACGACTTCGCCAAGGTCGATATCCGCATCGGCCGCATCGTTACGGTCAAGCCGTTCGAGCGGGCGCGCAATCCCTCCTATAAGGTCGAGGTCGACTTCGGCCCGCTCGGCAGGAAATGGTCGAGCGCCCAGATCACCAGCTATTCGAAGGCCGAGCTCATTGGTCGGCTGGTCGCCTGCGTGGCCAACATGCCGCCGCGCGACATCGCCGGCTTTCACTCCGAAGTGCTGATTCTCGGAGCCAAGAATGCGCGCTCCGACGTCATCCTGCTGTCGCCGCTCGCCGAGATCGCGCTGGGAGAACCGGTGTTCTGATACAAGCTTACGCGCGGCGGCCGTTCCGCCCTCGGCCAATGAGCCACTGGATGTCGCCATAGAGGGCTGGACAAGATGAAACGCATGCCGACTCTTCTAACGGTCGTTGCCTTGATGGCGTGTTTCGGCTCGGGGTTCGCCGCGGCCGCCCAGACCGTCTCGCACACGTCCGCCAAGCCAAAGAGCGCACAAGGTCACAAGGTCCCGATGCGACATGACCAGCTCACACTCTATCCCCACGGTCGGCCCGCGCGTCGTCAATCGGCGTACGGCTCCACGCACCACCAATTCGATCAGCCGACCCCGATCCACAAAACCTTTATGGGCGTGCGGCGGTGGTGAGTCTGTTCGGCAATTCCTTCACCTTCCCACCTCGGAGGTGGAGACGCGGGACAGCGGTCTCCGCCTTCCGACGCCAGAGATGCCAGAGCGGCGAGGGAGTCAATTTGAAGAGGCTCAGACGAACTGTGATCCTTGGCGCGCTTCCTATTCTGATGTCCGCGGCGGGTGGGGCAGTGGCGCGCTCAGCAACGATTGACCCGGCATTGGTCGGCGCCTGGACGCCGTCGACGGCCGACTGCTCGCGGCTGTTTGAAAGAACGAGCCACGGCCTCTCCTTCAAGGAGCCTGTCGACCAGTTCGCTCAAGCTGTGATCATCCGGCCGGGGGAAGTTGAAGGCCCGTCAAGCCTGTGTCGCGTTCTTAAGGTCACCCGTGCAAAGGACACAATATCCGCAGCCACGGAATGCAGAGACTCTATCGGTTATTTGTCTCTGACCACGACTATAAAGATCAAATCCGCGCGTGAGATCATTTACAGTGCGACGGGCGGCGAGGGTCTTTATGTAACGTATATGAAGTGTCCGATGTGAGAGCGCGCTACTGGGGTTCCTTCGGTCTTCGGCGAGTTGCGTAAGACACTACCTCGTTGGCCATTCGAGTTCTTGAACGAACTTATACGGGTAGTCCGGCTCGACATATCCATGCGCCTTCTGCCTCTTCGGCAATGTCGGCTTATCGCGCGGCAAATTTTCGTACGGGATTTGCTTCAAAAGGTGGGAGATGACGTTGAGCCGGGCGCGCCGCTTGTCGTCCGAGCGCACGACATGCCAAGGCGCCCATGGGGTATCGGTGGCTTTGAACATGTCGTCGCGCGCACGCGAATAGTCATACCATCGACTGTAAGACTTGAGATCCATCGGCGACAGTTTCCAGATCTTGCGCGGATCGTCGATCCGCGCCTCGAGCCGGCGGGTCTGCTCCTCCTCGCTCACCTCCAGCCAATATTTGATGAGAATGATCCCGGACTCGACAATGGCTTTCTCGACCGGCGGCGTCAGCTCGAGAAAGCGCTTCACTTGCTCCATCGTGGAGAATTCCATCACCCGCTCGACGCCGGCGCGGTTGTACCAGCTGCGATCGAAGATCATGATTTCGCCGGCCGCGGGCAGATGGCGCATGTAGCGCTGGATGTACATCTGCGACTTTTCACGTTCGGTCGGCGCGGGCAGCGCCACGACTCGATAGACGCGCGGGCTCACCCGCTCGGTGATCGCCTTGATGACCCCGCCCTTGCCGGCGCCGTCGCGGCCTTCGAACAGGAGCACGACTTTCAGTCCCTTGGCGACGACCCAGAGCTGCAGCTTGACCAGTTCGCCATGCAGCCGGGCGAGTTCGCGATCGTAATCTTTCGCGCCAAGCTTGTTCTGACCTTCCGTGGCGTTCTCGCTATCGGCCTTTTTGGTCAGGTTCAGCCCTTTTGTCGCAGCCATTTCTTCCTCCCGGTTCGTCCTTTACAACACAGGCCTGCTTGCCTAGTAAAGCGGCTGAGGGCTAGGACCAAGAGCGGCGGCCCGAAGGCGTCAGTACGCCGTCGCGATTCGAGCGAAGCGGTCGTCGTGGCTCTGAGATTTTCGGGTCCCGCTGGCGATAAGGCCAGGTACGGATGACGTGCGGAGGAGACCCACGATGGGCTTTCGTAGGCGAGTTGCGACATCGGCCCTTCTCTTGGGCGTAGGCGCGTGCGCGCTCTCTGTGAGCGGCGAGCCGAAGCGTGGCGTTTCACTGGCCCCATCGGCGCATGCTCAGGGCGTCATCCGCAATCTGATTGCGCGCCTCCGCGGCCAGACGCTGCCGGAGGGCATCGCAAAAGCGAACGGCCGCCTTGAAGCGACCCAGGTCGACGTCTCTTCGAAATATCCGGGACGGCTCTCGGAAGTGACCGTGGAGGAAGGCTCGAGCGTCACGCAAGGGCAGGTTATCGCGAAACTCACCTCGCCGGAATACGAGGCGCAGTTGCGCGCCGCCAAGGCCGACGTGCAGAAGGCGAACGACGCGCTTGCGGCGGCGGAAGCGGAAATCACTTCCCGTCAGAGCGCACTTGAGTTTGCCAAATCCGACTTCGAGCGCGGCCAGGAGCTGATGAAGACCGGCTTCATCACCAAGCAGGTCTTTGAACAGCGCAAGCGCAATTTCGACGCCGCGGTGGCGGCGGTACAGAGCTTCACCTCGCAGCGCGATCAGGCGCTCTCCCAGATCGCGAACTCGGAGGCGGAGGTCGATCGCGTTCAGTCGATCATCGACGATCTGACCCTCGTGTCCCCGCGGATCGGCCGGGTGCAGTACCAACTTGCGCGGGCCGGCGAGGTCGTCGCCGCCGGCGCGCCCATTGTCACCATCCTCGACCTCACCGACGTCTATATGACGGTCTTCCTCCCCGCAGCGGACGCGGGCAGACTGGCGGTCGGCGACGAGGCCCGCATCATCCTCGATCCGGTTCCCGACTACGTCATTCCGGCAAAAGTCAGCTTTGTTGCGGCCGATGCGCAATTCACGCCGAAGACCGTCGAAACCACGGACGAACGCGCCAAGTTGATGTTCCGCATCAAACTCAAGATCGATGCGCAAGTTCTTCAGCAATTCTACACGCGCGTGAAGACCGGCGTCCGGGGCCTGGGCTTCGTTCGCACCAAGGCCGATGTGGAGTGGCCAGCCGACCTTCAGGTCAAGCTGCCAAAGCCGCCCGAAGCGAAAGCGCCTGAGCCCGCGCCGGCTGGCGGCAACACTGGCGGCGCCACCGCACCAGAGGCCAAGGCGCCCGACGCCAAATGACGGCCGACGCGATCGCGCGGGTCAAGGCCGTATCGCACCGCTATGGCGAGACGATCTCGCTCACGGACGTCAGCATCGACATTCCTTCGCGCATCATGGTCGGCGTGATCGGCCCGGACGGCGTCGGCAAATCGACTCTGCTCGGGCTCATCGCGGGCGTGAAGAGGATTCAGCACGGCGAGGTCGTCGTCTTCGACAAGAGCATCGCCGACCAGGAGACCTTGCGCGAGATGCGTGGCCGCATCGCCTATATGCCGCAGGGCCTCGGCCGCAACCTCTACCCGACGCTCTCCGTGTTCGAGAACATCGATTTTTTCGGCCGATTGTTCGGATTGTCGGCGACGGAGCGTCGCTCCAAGATCGACGAGCTTCTTACGGCGACGAGCCTGGAGAAGTTCGAAGCGCGTCCCGCCGGCAAACTTTCCGGCGGCATGAAGCAGAAGCTCAGCCTCTGCTGCGCGCTCGTCAACGATCCGGACCTTCTCATCCTCGACGAGCCGACCACCGGCGTCGATCCGCTGTCGCGCGGCCAGTTCTGGGACCTCATCAATTCCATCCGCGCGCGCCGGCCGCAGATGAGTGTGATCGTCGCGACCGCCTATATGGACGAAGCCGAGCGCTTCGATTGGTTGATGGCGATGGACGACGGCAAGATCATCGCCACCGGCACGCTGAAGGAGCTGCTGGCTAAGACCGGCGAGCCCAATCTCGACGACGCGTTCATCGCCATGATGCCCGAGGCCAAGCGCGCCCTGCACAAGAAGGTCGTGGTGCGTCCGCGCGTCGCCTCTCCGGACGAGACGCCGGCGATTGAAGCCGAAGGGCTTACGCGTCAGTTCGGCGACTTCGTCGCGGTCGACCATGTCAGCTTCAAGATCCCCCGCGGCGAGATCTTCGGCTTCCTCGGCTCGAACGGCTGCGGCAAGTCGACGACTATGAAAATGCTCGTCGGCTTCCTGCCGGCGACCAGCGGCACGTGCAAGCTGTTCGGCGAGCCGATGGGCTCGAACGACATGCAAGCCCGGCGCAACGTCGGCTACATGACGCAAGCGTTCTCGCTCTATGGCGAGTTGACGGTCGAGCAGAATCTCGAACTCCACGCTCAGCTCTATCACCTTCCGCCGGAGAAGGTCGCAGGCCGCATCGAGGACCTGCTCGAGCGTTACGATCTGAAGTCGGTCGTCAATTCGCGTCCCGACAGCCTGCCGCTCGGCATGAAGCAGCGCCTCCAGCTCGCTGTCGCGGTGCTGCACGAGCCCTCGATTCTCATTCTCGACGAGCCGACGTCCGGCGTCGATCCGATCGCGCGCGACTCCTTCTGGCACACGCTGATCGACCTCTCGCGCGACGACGGCGTGACGATTTTCGTCACCACCCATTTCATGAACGAGGCGGACCGCTGCGACCGCATCTCGCTCATGCACGCCGGCAAGGTGCTCGCCGTCGGCGCGCCGCAAGAGCTGGTCAAAGAGCGCGGCAGCGCTTCGCTCGAGGATTGCTTCGTCGGCTATCTCGCCGAAGCGGCGGGTATCGACATGTCGAAAAAGGTTGAGACGCCGGCGCCGGCCGCCGCCGAAGTCGAGGCAGACGAGCGACCGAAGCGCTTCAAAATTGGCCGGCTATGGGCCTATGCGCGGCGCGAGACGGTGGAGCTGCTGCGCGATCCGATCCGGCTCGCTTTCGCGCTCGTCGGTCCCATCGTTCTCATGTTCGCCTTCGGCTTCGGCATCTCCTTCGATATCGAGAACCTGGCGACCGCGACGTTCGACCAGGACGATACGCCCCGGAGCCGCGACCTGCTTCAGGGTTTCGACGGGTCGCGCTATTTCTCGGTCCAGCCGCCGATCACGTCGGCCGGTGAGGCCGAGCGGCGGCTGAGAAGCGGAAACACCCAGATCATCGTCGAAGTCCCGCCTGGTTTCGGCCGAGACCTTCTCAACAAACGCACGCCGGAAGTCGACGCGACGGTCGACGGCGCGATGACGTTCCGCGGCGAAACGGCGAAGAATTACGTCACGGGCGTCATCAGGAAGCAGGGCGAGGAATTGCAGCGGAGTCAGCGTCGCGCGGGGAGCGCCAACGCTTGGACCGACGACGATATCCAGACCCGCTTTCGCTACAATCAGGCCTTTCTCAGCGTGAACGCGATGGTGCCCAGCATTTTCATGCTGCTGCTGTGCCTGATTCCCGCGATCATGTCGGCGATCGCGGTCGTGCGTGAGAAGGAGACCGGCTCGATCGCCAACTTCCGCTCGACGCCGATCACCCGATTCGAGTACCTGATCGGCAAGCAGCTGCCCTATATCGCGGTCTCGATGATCGCCTTCTTCGCCCTGTTGCTGATCGCGATTTTCATTTTCCGGGTGCCCCCGAAGGGACCGTTCCTCGTCCTTCTTGTGGGAACGCTCGTCTATGTCATTGCGACCGTGGGGTTCGGCGTTCTGATCTCCTCCTTCACCCGAACACAGGTCGCAGCGGTCTTCGCGACCGCGATTTTTTCGATCGTACCGGCAGTCAATTTCTCCGGAATGCTCGCGCCGGTCTCCTCCCTCTCCGGCGGCGCGAGAGTGATCGGTTTGTCGTTTCCCTCGTCCTGGTACCAGCAGATTTCGGTCGGCGTATTCGCCAAGGCGCTCGGCATCGTCGACCTCTGGCGCGACATTGCCGCGATCGCGCTTATCGCCCTTATCTTCTTGGCCATTTCGCTGGCCCTGCTTCGCAAGCAGGAGGCGTGACATGTCCGAGGCTCCCTCACCCAAAGCCCCGCATCTCGTCGAAGCCAAGCCGCTTACCTTCGTCGACCATGTGGTCAACATCTTCCATCTGGTCATCAAGGAGCTCAGAAGCATCCGGGCGGACCCCGTGATGCTGGTTCTGGTCGTCTATTCGTTCAGCATTTCGGTGAACACGGTCGCGACCGGAGCGGTGACGGAGGCGACCAACCTCTCAGTCGGCATCGTCGACGAGGACGGCTCGGACCTGTCGCGGCGCATCGCGGAGGGGCTTCGGTTGCCGACCTTCCAGCCGCCAGTGCACATCACCGCTTCCGATATCGACCCGATGATGGATCAGGGCAAGCTCTTGTTCGTCGTCGAAATCCCGCCCAATTTCGAGGCCGATGTTCGCGCGCAGCGCAAGACCGGCATCCAGATCAACGTCGACGCGACTGCGATCGCCCAGGCCGGCAACGGCGCAAGCTCTCTGCGCAACGCCATCGCCACCGAGATCCAGCGGTTCATCTCCGGACGGGAGGATTCGACCGGCGCGCCGATCAATCTTGTCGTGCGCGCGGCGTTCAACCCGAACCTGAAGACCGCGTGGTTCTCGGCGATGACGCAGGTCATCAATCAGATCACGCTGCTTACCGTCATCCTGACCGGCGCGGCGCTGATCCGCGAGCGCGAGCAGGGCACGGTCGAGCACCTGCTCGTCATGCCGGTCGTGCCGACCGAGATCATGCTCGCCAAGATGATCGCCAATGGCCTTGTCATTCTCGTCGCCGCGATGTTCTCGCTGCAGTTCGTCGTTCACTGGTGGATCGGCTCTCCGATCAACGGGTCTTTGCTGCTTTTCCTGCTTGGGGCGGCGATCTATGCGCTCGTCGTGGCGGCGCTCGGCATCCTGCTTGGCACGCTCGCCACGACTATGGGCCAGTTCGGGCTGCTCGCCATGCCTGTGCTGATCGTCACGCAATTGCTATCAGGCAGCAGCACGCCAATGGAGAGCATGCCGGTCTGGCTGCAATATGTGATGCGGACGATCAGTCCGACCCCGCATTTCGTCGCCTTTTCCCAAGCGGTGCTGTTTCGCGGCGCCGACATCACGCTGGTGTGGCGGGATTTGGCTTCGATGCTCGCTATCGGCATTGTCTATTTCACCGTCGCCAGCGTTCGCTTCCGCAAGGTGATTTTCGGCGGCTGACCGGATGGACGCGCGGACCAGCCGCACGACTATAGTATAATAGGCAGTTCCGCCCATTTGCGCCGCGCGGCTTGACGGCCTAAGCCGCAAAAGTACAAAGTGCCGGACGACCAAAAAACCGCGGACTCTTCGGGCTCGGGCGGCATCGCCAAGCTTGAGTCCAAATCAGCCGAACAAGGGAGATAATCTTGCCCAAGTCCCATTCGCGCGTCGGCATCGACCGCCGCAGCCTCGTCAAATCGGGGGCCGTTCTGGCCGCCGCCCAATTCGCCAGTCCGTTTGTCATTCGCGCCCGCGCCGCGGACGCGGTCAAGATCGGCTTGGACAATCCGCTGACCGGAACCTACGCCGCGCTCGGCAAGAACGAACTCACCGGCTGTCAGCTGGCGCTCGACGCGATCAACGCCAAGGGCGGCATTCTGGGCCGTCCGGTCGAGCTCGTGGTCGAGGATTCGACCAGTGGCGACGCCGGCACGGCGGTGCAGAAGGCCCGCAAGCTGATCGAAGGCGACAAGGTCGATTTTCTGCTCGGCAACGTGAACTCGGCGCTCGCCCTCGCCATGGCCCAGGTTTCGAACGAAAAGGGCGTTTTGCATATCGTGCCGGGCGGCCACACCGACGCCGTCACCGGCGCGAGCTGCCACTGGAACGTCTTTCGCGTCTGCAACACCACCAAGATGGAAGCCAACGCCGTCGCTGGCGCGCTGGTCAAGGAATACGGCAAGAAATTCTATTACATCACCCCCGACTACGCCTTCGGGCACACGCTGCAAGCCGGCATGGTGGCCGCCGTCGCGGCGATCGGCGGCACGAAGGTCGGCGGCGACTTGACGCCGCTCGGCACCGTCGACTTCTCGTCCTATCTGATCAAGGCGCAGGCGGCCAATCCCGACGTCATCGTGTTTCTCGTCCAGGGCGAAGACATGGTCAACGCCCTCAAGCAGGCGGTGCAGTTCGGGCTTGAGAAAAAGGTTCATCTCGCCGGCGCGCAGCAGGAGCTGGAGGCGCTCGAAGGCCTGCCGCCCGAAGCGCGCATCGGCACCTGGGTCATGGAATGGTACTGGAACCAGCCGGGCGTGCCCCATGTCGCGGATTTCGTCGAGGCGACAAAAAAACGCGCCGGGCGTGTGCCGACCGCGCGCACCTGGTTCGGGTACGTGTCGGTTTGGACTTGCGCGCACGCCGCCGCCCAGGCCAAGTCGCTCAAGGCGGTCGAGATGGCGAAGGCCCTGCAGGACTTTCATCTGCCGCCCGAAATCGCCCTCGGGCCGAACCCGGCCTTCTATCGCGCCGGCCAGAACCAGCTCATCGCCTCGCTCTTTGTCGGCGATGCGCAGGCCAAAGGCTCCGCGCCGGACGACTCGTTCAAGGTCACCAAGGTCGTCAATGGGGCCGACGTCGCCGGCACGCTCGAGGAGACCGGCTGCAAGTTGACGTGGCCGACCTGAGCGTCCGCAAGACTGCCGCGGGATAAAGCATCGGCTGAAGCTTGGGGACCGACAAATGGGCTGAGCGGGCGGTTGGAGTCAGGGAGGGAAAAATGTCCAACACCAATCCGCGGGGGATAAGCCGTCGCAGGGTTGTCAAGTCGGGGTTAGCGCTCGCGGGCGCCCAGATTGCCCGGCCGTTCGTCCTTTCGGCGCGGGCCGCGCAGGCCATCAAAATCGGGCTCGACAATCCGTTGACCGGCCCCTACGCCGCCCTCGGCAAGAACGAGCTCACTGGCTGCCAGATGGCCCTTGACGAGATCAACGCCAAGGGCGGCATCCTCGGCCGTCCGGCCGAGCTCGTCGTCGAAGATTCGACCAGCGGCGACGCCGGGGTCGCGGTGCTGAAGGCGCGCAAGCTGATCGACGGCGACAGGGTCGACTTTCTGCTTGGCAACGTGAACTCCGCGCTTTCGCTCGCCATGGCGCAAGTCTCGAACGAAAAGGGCATTCTCCACATCGTCCCCGGCGGCCACACCGACGCGGTCACCGGCTCGAGCTGCCACTGGAACGTGTTCCGGGTCTGCAACACCACCCAGATGGAGGCCAACGCGGTCACCGCCGCGCTGATCGCGCAATACGGAAAGAAGTTCTACTACATCACCGCGGACTACGCTTTCGGCCACACGCTGGAGGCGGGAATGGTGAGAGCTTCGGCTCCGCTCGGCGGCGAGCGAGTGGGCGGCGACCTGACGCCCGTCGGCACGGTGGACTTTTCCTCCTATCTCATCAAGGCGCAGGCGGCGAACCCGGATGTCGTCGTTTTCCTGCTCGGAGGCGACGACATGCTGAACGCCCTCAAGCAGGCGGTGCAGTTCGGGCTGCAAAACAAAGTGCACCTCGCCGGCGCGCAGCAGGAGATGGAGCCGCTCGAAGGCCTGGCGCCCCAAGCGCGGATCGGCGTCTGGGTCATGGAATGGTACTGGAACCAGCCCGGCGTGCCCTTTGTCGCCGAATTCGTCGAGGCGACAAAGAAACGCACCGGCCGGGTGCCGACCGCGCGCACCTGGTTCGGCTACGTCTCCGTCTGGACCTGCGCGCTTGCCGCCGCCAAGGCCAATTCGCTCAAGGCGGTCGATATGGCGCAGGCCCTGCAAGACCTCCATCTGCCGCCGGAAATCGCGCTCGGGCCGAACCCGGCCTTCTACCGCGCCGGGCAAAATCAGCTTCTCGCGTCGCTGTTCGTGGGCGAGGCGCAGGCCAAGGGTTCCGCGCCCGACGACTTGTTCAAGGTCACCAAGGTGGTCGACGGCGCGAAGGTCGCGGGAACCCTCGAGGAGAGCGGGTGCAAGATGAAGTGGCCGACGTGAGCGCACCCCCCGGAGCGGAGGGCGGTCCGCCGTCCTTTCCGCGAACGGCGAATCCCGACGAATGAGCCAGGTCGTCCTGTTCAACGTCTTCAACGGCCTGATCGTTGGGGCGTTCTATGCCCTGATGGCGCTTGGCCTGTCGCTGATCCTCAACCTCAGCGGGGTCATCAATTTCGCTCACGGTGGATTTTTGGCGCTCGGCGCCTATCTCGCCTACACACTGATCCCCTATATCGGTTTTTGGGGCGCGCTGATCCTCGCGCCGCCGCTGACGGCTGTGCTCGGCCTCGTCATTGAGCGGTTGTTGATCCGCCCGCTGTATGGGCGAGACCCGCTCTATAGCCTGCTCTTGACGTTCGGGCTTGCTTATATCTTTGAGGATGTGACGCGCCTTATCTGGGGCGCGCAGAGCGTGCCGTTTCAGGTCCCTGGCTGGCTGATGACTTCACTGTCGAACCAGTACTTCTTCCTCACTGGCTATCGCGTGTTCATGATGATCATCGTCGCGGCGGCCGTGGGCGGCCTGTTTGCCGTGCTCAAGTACACGCGGCTAGGCATGCGCATCCGCGCCGGAACGCGCGACCTCGACACCGTCTCGACGCTTGGCGTCAACGTCAGGGTGCTGCGCAGCCTCAACTTCGGCATCGGCATCTATATGGCTGGCCTCGCCGGGGTGCTGGCCGCCGGACTGCTCGGACTCTCGCCTACCATTGGCGCCAACCTCATCATGCCGAGCTTCGTCGCGATCATTGTCGGCGGCCTCGGGAGTCTGCTTGGAACGCTCATTGGCGGCTTGATGATCGGCGTCGTCTCCGGATTGGCGGCGGTCTATTTCCCCTCCGCGACCGAGGCCGTGATCTACGTGATGATGGGGCTGGTGCTTCTCGTCAGGCCGCGTGGTCTGCTTGGCGAAGAGGGGAGGGTGCATTGAACGCCGCCCGCGCTCACGCGATGGATGCCGCGGTCTGCCTGCTGCTCATCTTCGCGCCCTTCTGGATGGGCGCGATCGGCGGCTACACCGAGCTCGCCACCCGCATCGTGGTCATGGGGCTGGCGGCGATGTCGCTCAACTTCCTGCTCGGCTTCACCGGGGTTCTCTCGTTCGGCCATGCCGCCTATTTCGGGCTCGGCGCCTACGGAACGGCGATGGCGATCAAGTATTGGGGCGTGGGATCGATCCCAGCCATCGTGCTCGGCGTGATCGTTGCGACGATCGCGGCGATGATCATTGGCGCGCTCATCATCAAGCTGCGCGGCGTCTATTTCGCGATGGTGACGATCGCCTTTGGCCAGGTCTTCTACTTCATCGCCTTCCGCTGGAACGCAGTGACCGGCGGGGACGACGGGCTGACCGGCTGGCACCGCCTGCCGATCAACTTCGGCTTCACCCAACTCGACATTTTTCAAAATGACAAGGCGTTCTATTATTTCGCCCTTGCGATCTTCGCGGTCTGCGTCGCCGCGATGGCGAAGCTCCTCGACTCGCCCTTCGGACGCTCGCTGATCGCCATTCGCGAGAATGAGCGGCGGGCGCGATTTCTCGGGGTGCCGATCGAGTTCCACGTCTGGCTGTCGTTTGTGATCTCATGCCTTTTCGTCAGCGTAGCCGGCGCGCTCTACGCTCTGCTCAACAACTTCATCGATCCGCGAGCGCTGAGGGTCGACCTGTCGGGCAATCTCGTCATCATGGCGGTGCTCGGCGGCATGCGCTCGTTTTGGGGCCCGCTGATCGGCGCGGCGATTTTCGTCGCGCTGCAGGATTACGTTTCGAGCCACACCGAAAACTGGATGTCGGTGATCGGCCTCGTGTTCGTGCTGGTCGTGCGCTTCTTTCCGCGCGGAGTTCTGGGCATGCTGCGCGGCGGAGCGAAGGCGTGACCTTGCTTCAGGTCGACGGCGCATCGAAGCGCTTTGGCAGTCTGGTCGCTATCGACGGCGTGTCGCTGACCATCGAGCCGGGCGAACTGCGCGCTATCATCGGTCCGAACGGCGCCGGTAAGACGACGTTCTTCAATCTCATCAGCGGTCTGTTCGCGCCGACCGCGGGCTCGATCCGGTTCGAGGGGCGCGACATTGCCGCGCTCGCTCCCGATGAGCGGGTGCGGCGCGGCATGTCCCGGACCTTCCAGATCACCGAGGTCTTTCCCGATCTCTCGGTCGCCGACAACATCCGCGTCGCGGTCGAGGTCGCGTCGGGCTATCGTCTCCGGCCTTGGCTTGGCGCGGAGGCGCGGGCTGCGGTGGCGGCGCGCGTAGCCGAGCTTCTGCGCCTCGGCGGGCTGGCTGACAAGACCGACATGCGCGCGGGCGCGCTATCGCACGGCGACCAGCGGGCGGCGGAGATCATGATGTCGCTTGCGCTTCGACCCCGCCTGCTCATGCTCGACGAGCCGACGGCGGGCATGGGCGATCAGGAGACCTACGACATTGCGCGGCTCATCCGGCGGCTGCATCGGCAAGAGGGGCTGACCATCATGCTGATCGAGCATGACATGCGCGTCGTCTTCAACCTCGCCGATCGGATCATGGTCCTGGCCGAGGGGAAAGTGTTGGCGGAAGGCGCGCCGCAGGAAATCGCCGACAGCGAAAGGGTCCAGGCGGCTTATCTCGGCAAGGTGGCGGCATGATCGCGCTCAAAGCCGAAGATCTCCACACCTTCTACGGCAAGAGTCATATCCTGCACGGCGTGAGCCTCGATGTGCGCGAGGGCGAGATCGTCACGCTGCTTGGCCGCAACGGCGCGGGGAAGACGACGACCCTGCGCAGCCTGATTGGCCTCACCCGCCCGCGCACCGGCAAGGTCGCCGTGTTCGGCGCGGACGTGACCGGATTTCCCCCTTACCGGATCGCTGAGGCGGGCGTCGGCTATGTGCCGGAGGGACGGCGCATCTTCGCCAACCTGACCGTGGACGAGAACCTGTTGGTTCCGGTCGAGCGGCCTGGGCCGTGGACGGTTCAGCGCGTCTACGAGGCGTTTCCGCGCCTTGCCGAGCGTCGGTCGAACAAGGGCGCCCAGCTTTCCGGCGGCGAACAGGAGATGCTGTCGATTGCCCGCGCACTGATCCTCAACCCCAAGCTGCTGATGCTCGACGAGCCCTCGCAGGGCCTGGCGCCGCTCATCGTCGAGGACGTGTTCAAGATCGTCGCGGCGGCGCGGCGCGAAGGCGTCTCGGTCCTCCTGGTCGAACAAAACGTGCGCGCAGCGGTCGAGATCGCCGATCGCGCCTATGTGCTGGACGACGGCCGGATCGTGTACGAGGGCGATGCGCGCGCTTTCGGCGCCGATGAGCAGCGCGTGCGTGAACTCGCCGGCGCCAGCGCCGAAAAATGGGACGTGGACGGCTAGCGGAGGCCCTGGACCAGGGCGCGGTTCGGGGCTCGACGATGCAGGAGCATGTCCGGCTAGTGGCGGGAACTTGATTTGCCGTTACGGCGCCTTATGAGAAGCGCTGGGCCGGTCGCTCTGGGGAACGATCGGGGCCCGTCTGCCGACGGGCTGTCGAGGACAAGACATGTTCAAACAATTGCTCACGCCGGTCGCCGGCAGCCTGCCGCTTTCGTTTATCGTTGCGGCGATCCCCGTCGCGGTCGTTTTCGTGCTGCTCGGCGTCCTGCGCCGGCCGGCGTGGCAAGCCTCGCTAGCCGGTCTCGTGGTCGGCCTCATCATCGCGATCGGCGTGTGGAGCCTACCAGCCAACCTCGCAGTCAATTCTATCGCCAACGGCGTTGTATTCGCGCTTTGGCCGGTCATGTGGATCGTCGTCAATGCGCTTCTCCTCTACAATATTGCGGTGGAGTCGAAGCGGTTCGACGCCTTTCGGGCATGGGTTCTCAACCACCTTCCCAACGATCGTCGCGTTGTGCTCGTCGTGATCGGCTTTTGCTTCGGCGCGCTGTTGGAAGGCATCGCGGGCTTTGGCGTCCCGGTCGCGATCACCTCCTCGCTTCTCATCCTGGTTGGCTTTCCCGCGCTCGAGGCGCTGGTGTTCACGCTGATCTTCAACACCGCGCCGGTGGCCTTTGGGGCGCTGGGCGTCCCGGTGACGGTGCTCGGCGCAGTCACGTCTTTGCCCTCCACCACTCTGGGCGCAATGGTCGGGCGTCAGTTGCCGTTCTTCGCCTTTCTGCTGCCGTTCTATGTGATGGGGATCTATGGCGGGGCGCGTTCGCTGCGGGCGCTGTGGCCGGTGCTGCTGATCGCCGGCGGCTCCTTCGCGCTGGTCCAGTTCGTCACCTCGAACTTCATCAACTATGCGCTGACCGATGTCCTCGCCTCGCTCGGTTCGCTGCTCGTGACGCTGGGGTTCTTGCAGATGTGGAAGCCTGCGCCTGACCCCGAATTTGCTGTTAGGACGGGCGCCGACCTGACCCGCGCCCGCTCTGACGTCGAGCCTTGGCACGGTTGGCTTCCCTGGCTGCTTGTCACCGCCGTCGTGATCTTGTGGACCACGTTCCATGTCGCGGCGATTGGGCAACAGGCGATCCACTGGCCGGGTCTCGATAAAATGATCTCGATTACGCTCTACAATGACAAGCCCTATGCGGCGGTCTGGACGTTTGAGCCGCTCGGCACCGGGACCGCGATTCTTTTGTCGGCGATCCTGACCGCCGCGATCGTGAAAATGGGCGTGTCCGACTTCATGCGTTGCGTGCAGATAACGGCCAAGCAGGCATGGCTGGCGGTTCTGACCGTCTGCCTCATCGTCGGCCTCGCCTTTCTCATGAACTATTCGGGCATGGCTTACACGCTCGGCCTCGGCGCGTCCTCGGTCGGACATTTGTTTGTCCTGCTGTCGCCGTTCCTTGGCTGGATGGCGGTGTTCCTGTCGGGGAGCGACACTTCCGGCAACGCGCTGTTCGGCAATCTCCAGGTGGTGGCGGCGAAGCAGCTTGACCTCAATCCGGTGCTGTTTGCGGCGACCAATTCGTCTGGCGGCGTGATGGGCAAGATGATCTCGCCCCAGAACCTGGCGACCGGCGTCGCGGTGACCGACCTGCGCGGGCAGGAAGGCGTCGTGTTCGCGCGCACTTTCCGGCACAGCATCATCCTGACGCTCGCGCTCGGCGTGCTTGTCGCCCTGCAGCAATTCGTGTTCCCCGGGATCATACCGCGCTGAGCTTGCGGGATGACCGCCCATGCCTATTTCTGGCAGAAGACGGCGACGAGCGCATGTCTCTCGCGGGCGGCGATGTCGCCAGCGCTGAGCGAGGCTGCTCCCTCTGACGCAGGTTCGCTGCCGCCCAGGAAGGCGCGCACCGCCTCGGGCGCGATCAGCGCGTGCGGGGCGGCAAGCGCGAGGCCAGCGACCCGCTTGGGCTCGTTTACGATCGGCGCCACGAGGCCGACGAGTGCCCCGCGTCGATCGAACACCGGTCCGCCGCCAGCGCCCTTGTCCACCGCGGCCGTTACGATCGGGCGCCCTTCGTCGCTTGCAAACGAGGCCGAGCTTGCCGCAAGCCGCGGTCCGGCGAACCCAAGGACGACGAGATCCTCCCCCGGCGCTCCAAGGCGTGGCGCTTCGCCGTTCGAGGCGAAATCTCCGGCGAGCATTGTCAGCCCCGTTGCGGCGTCGGCGCGCTCGATCCGCACCGGCTTCCCGGCGACGGTCGGATTCGGGCAATCGTTCGCCCTGAGCGCGGTCAGCGCCTTGCCGGGCGCGATGACCAGCGCGGTCGCGGCAGGCTGCGGAACGGGCGGGGGTGGCGGGCTGGATGCGGGGGATGCGGCCGCGCTGACCGCTGCGTTTGGCGCCGGCGCTGGCGCGGCCTCGGGGAACGGGGCGAACGAATTGCCGACCGCGATCGCGACCCGGTCTAAATAGGCGGTCTGCGAAACCGGATAGGCGAAGGTGAAGCCGCGGATTGGCGGGTTCGCCGTCAAATTCTTGTCGAAGCGGGTATAGAACTTGAACGCTCCGTCCTGCCCTGAAACGACGAAGAAGGCGTCCGGCTTGATCGCCTTATAGGTGATCTTACGGGCGGGCGTCGCCGCGGACAGGCGCGCGTAAAGGGCGCTGAGGTCAGCGTCGGCGTCCGAGGCGAAGTCGAGCCTTGCGCCAACATGTGGATTCAAGAGCTTGAGCGGCGCGCCGATCTTTGCGCCCGTTTTGGGGTCGCTGACGACCTGAAACCCGACCGCGTCGCGCGCCTTCTGAGCGGCGGCGAGCAAGGCCTTAAGCAGAGGCGCCGACAGCGCTCCGTCGGCGGGCGCTTTGACGTTTCCCTGAAAAGCGAGGATCGCATCGTGCGTTCGCTTGCCGAACTCGCCGTCGTTGACGCCAACGTACAGCCCAAGCCAGACAAGCGCCTCCTGTGCAGCCTTGCGCGTTGGTTCCGGCAAAGCCAGGAAGGCCGCCTTCTGCGCCGCCATCGCCGCGTCGTCGGCGGAAGGCGCGGCCGGCGGTGTCTGGGCCGAGGCGGGCGGTAAATCCAAGCCCAGGGTCAGTGCAAGGGCGAAACGGAGGGGCGTTCGCTTCATGGTGTCTCCGAGCCGCGCAACGGCGCGAGCGGCTTTGCTATTGCCCTTTCTTCTTCGCGACGCCGCCACACAAGGCAACGGCGGCGCCGCGAAATCAAGATCAAAGGCCGCGACGTCGACTGCTGGAAGCCGTCGGACGCCGCGAGGCGCAGTTTCTTGCCTTCTGGCGCGTAACGCGTGGCAAATAATGGCTTGATGGCGCGCTCCCAGATCATGGCCGACAAGCCTGTGACGGTTCGAAGAGCCCGTCTAGCAGCCTGTCGGACTTAAATGAACGACGTGGGTTCTGGAAGGACCTGCGGTGTTTGGCGAGGTACAATGACGGCGTTGATTCTCCTTGCGCCACGAACCGGGTCAGATGGACAATTTTCGTACGATCGACCGAGAGACGGGATATCTGCTTCCGCCTTCGGTTGACGAGTGGCTGCCGGAGAAACATCTGGCTCGGTTCATTGTCGAAGTGGTCGACGGGCTGGATCTCGGCAGGATGAGCCGGGACTATCGGGGCTCGGGTTCGGCTTCGTATCATCCCAGGATGGTGTTGGGGCTTCTGGTTTACGGCTATGCGACGGGGGTGTTCTCCAGCCGCAAGCTGGAGCGGGCGACCTACAACTCGGTGGCGTTTCGTTTCATCGCCGCGAACGATCATCCCGACCACGACACGATCGCGACGTTTCGGCGGCGCTTCTTGAAAGAGATCGAGAAGCTGTTCGTGGACGTTCTTCAACTCGCCCGCGAGATGGGGGTGCTGGAGATGGGGACGATCGGCCTGGACGGGACGAAGATCCATGCCAACGCAAGCCGGCACAGCGCGCTTTCCCATGAACACGCAGGCAAGATCGAGGCGCAATTGAAGGCCGAGGTCGCCGATCTGATGACCAAAGCCGAAGCGGCTGACGCGGCCGACGTTCCCGACGGCATGTCGATACCGGACGAACTGGCGCGGCGCGAGGAGCGTCTTCGTAAGATCGCCGAAGCGCGGGCGAAGATCGAGGCTCGGGCCAAGGAGCGTCATGCGCGCGAGATGGCGGAGCACGAGGCCAAAATGG
Organism: uncultured Alphaproteobacteria bacterium; assembly: GCA_963813555.1. Classification (GTDB taxonomy): domain Bacteria; phylum Pseudomonadota; class Alphaproteobacteria; order Rhizobiales; family Beijerinckiaceae; genus Roseiarcus. Next base: position 46,056 of record CAWEZX010000010.1, read on the forward strand.
CGGCGCGCGAGGCCAAGGCCGCGGCGACGGGAAAGAAGCCGGGCGGCAAGCCGCCGCAACCTGCGGCCGAAGGACCGCGACCGAGCGATCAGGTCAATCTGACCGATGAGGACTCCCGCATCATGCCGGCGGCCGGCGGCGGTTTCGAACAAAGCTACAACGCGCAGGCGGCGGTGGCGACGGGCAGCCTGCTGGTGGTGGCGATCGACGTGGTCCAGACGCCCAACGACAAGGGCCAAGTCGAGCCCATACTGGAGAAGATCGGCGCGTTGCCCGAGAATTTGGGGAAGGTCGAACATCTGCTGGCGGACGCCGGCTATTTCAGCGCGGGCAATGTGGACGCCTGTGCAAGGGCGGGCGTCGAGCCGGTGATTGCGATGGGCCGCCAGCCGCATCATCCGCCGCTGAGCGTGCGCTTCGCGCCGACGCCGGCAGCCCCGGAACAACCGACGCCGGTCCAGGCGATGGCCCATAAACTGAAGACGCCGGAAGGCCGCGCGCTCTACGCCTTGCGCAAACAGACGCCGGAACCCGTGTTCGGCATCATCAAATCCGTGCTCGGATTCCGTCAATTTTCCCTGCGTGGGCTCGAAAAAGTGCGCGGCGAGTGGACTCTCGTGACCATGGCTTGGAATCTGAAGCGAATGTTCTCGCTCAGCCCCGCCTGAGAGGGGCCGAACGCCTACGAGGCGCGCCGACCAGCCCTAGGCCGAGGCTTGTCAAGGCTCCCCAAGGCTCAGTCGAAGCCACCGAAAAGCTCGATCGGACTACCACCCACATCCAAACCGCGACAATCCACGCGATCGTCAGCCAAAATGAGCGCAGTCCGACAGGCTGCTAGGACGGGCGATCGGTCGCCTCGACGACGGCGACCTCGGTCGGCTCAACGTCGCGCTCGCCTTCGTCATGGGGCTTGCGGACTGAAGGTCAACTCCGCAGGCAAGGCTGCGCCATCCCGTCGGACCGTCCTCAAGTCTGCTTTGGTAAAGGACGCACCAACCGTGCTATATTCGCGGCGAGACGCCTGCGCGTCAATTCGAAGGCTGGACATGCTTCACGCTCTGCGCTCGTTCGCCGTCCTTCTGGTCCTTTTCGTAGGCGCCGCGGGCGCCGCCGAGACCAAACCTTTCGCCCGCGAGGACATGGCGAGCGATGCCGTGCGCCTGACGGAGACCTTACGCGTCGCGACGGCCGCCATCGGCGCCCAAGTCAAAGGCAAGACGCCGCAGCAATTGCTGACAGAGGCCGCCAGGGCCGTCGCAGGCGGCGACTTCGCCGGCGCCGAGAAGCTCGCCGGCGCAGCGATCACCGCCGCGCCTAAGGACCCCGCCAACTGGCTGGCTTACGCTGGGATCGCGGCAGCGGCCGACGACGCGAAGGCGAACGACCGCTACGAACTCGTCACCCGCGGCGCGACTGCGGCTTATGTCGCCTATCAGCATTCGACGACGCCAGACGCTCAGGCCGCGGCGCTCGCCATGCTCGCTGACTTGCTCGTACGCCATGAACAGTGGCGTCCGGCCCTCGACGCCTTGAAGGCCTCGCTCGATCGCCGAGATTCGATCGACGTGCGCGAGACCTACGAGGCGATGCGCGCGGAGCACGGGTTCCGCATCCTCGACTACAAGGTCGACAACGAGTTCGGCCTTGCCGCGCGTCTGCTTCAATTTCTCCGAGCCGCTCGCCCGCCGGACAGATTTCTCGCCCTATGTCGCGGTCTCCGGGTCGTCCGACACGGCCATCTCGAACGAAGACCAGCAGATCTGTGTCGAGGGTCTCAAGCATGGCGAACGCTACGCGATCGTGCTGCGCCAGGGCCTGCCTTCGGCTGTCGGCGAATCGCTGCTCAAGTCGGCCGACTACGAGATTTACGTGCGCGACCGTTCGCCGCAGGCGCATTTCACCGGCCGGGCCTACGTGCTTCCGCGCCAGGGCCAAAAGGGCGCGCCGCTCGTCACCGTCAACACCGCCAAGGTCTCGATCGACGTCTATCGCGTCGGCGACCGCAATCTTTTGGCGACCGTCAATCGCGATGATTTTCTCAAACCCATCGACTCGTCGCGGGCTGAGGAGATCGCATCGCAGGACGGCGCGAGAGTCTGGACCGGGACGATGGACGTCGCCTCTGCGCTCAACCAGGACGTCGTGACCGATTTTCCGGTGCTCGACGCCGTCGGCAAGCTCGAACCCGGCGTCTATGTCATCACCGCACGACCGTGGAAGGGCGCGGCAAACCCCGACGGTTCGGACGCGGGCGAGAGCGTGCAGCTCGCGGCGCAATGGATGGTGGTCTCCGACTTGGGGCTCACCGCAATCTCCGGCGACGACGGCGTCCATGCGCTGGTGCAATCGCTCGGCTCCGCCGGGCCGCTCGCCGGCGTCGAGCTCAGGCTCGTTGCGCGCAACAACGAAGTGCTGGCGACGAAGACAACCGGCGCCGACGGCCGGGTCGATTTCGATCCCGGGCTCTCGCGCGGCAAAGGCGGTTCGGCGCCCGGTCTCCTCGTCGCCACGCTCGGCGGCGACTACGGCTTTCTCAGCCTCGCTCAGAACGCCTTCGACCTCAGCGACCGCGGCGTCGCCGGCCGCGACCCTCCCAACGGACTCGACGCGTTCCTGTACACGGAGCGCGGCGTCTACCGCTCTGGCGAAACCGTGTTCGCCGCAGCTCTTCTCCGCGACGCTAAGGGCGTCGCGAAACCCGGCTTGCCGCTGACGCTTGTCGTCAAGCGGCCAGACGGCGTCGAGTACAAACGCGCGACTCTGCCCGACCAGGGCCTCGGCGGGCGCGCATACGCCATCCCGTTGCTGCCAGGTTCGGCGGCGGGCAAATGGTCGATTGACGCCTATGCCGATCCGAAGGGCGACAGCATCGGCCGGGTCGAGTTCATGCTCCAGGATTACATTCCCGAGCGGCTTGATTTCACTCTCCATCCAGCCAAGCCAGTCATCGCCCCGGGCGAACCGGTCGCGTTCTCGCTCGACGCGCGGTTTCTCTATGGCGCCCCGGCTAGCGGCCTCGACGTCACCGGCGCCATTCGCCTGCAGGCGGTCGAAGGCGGGGCGCTGGCCGGTTTTCCAGGCTATGTCGCCGGCCTCGCCGACGATGATTTCACCACCATCGAAACTCAGTTTTCCGATCACGTCCAGACCGACGACAAAGGTCATGCCGACCTTTCGGTCGAGTTGCCCGAAGGCTCGAGCACGCGCCCGCTGCAAGCGAAACTGATCGTCGATGTCGGCGAACCGGGCGGACGCACGGTCGAACGCACGCTCGTGCTGCCTGTGCGGGCGAAAAGCGTGACGGTCGGGATCAAGAAGGATTTCGACGCCTCTTTGAGCGCCGGCGACGTGGCCACGTTCGAGGCGATCGCAATTGCGCCGGACGGCGCGCGCATCGCGCGCAAAGGCGCCGCCTGGTCGCTCTATCAGGTCACCAACGACTATCAGTGGTTCAACGCCGACGGCCATTGGAGCTATGAGCCGGTCAAATCCTCGAAGCGCGTCGCGAGCGGGACGATCGACATTGGCGCCGCCGCGCCGGCCAAGTTTTCCGGCCGCGTTGGCTGGGGCGCGCATCGGCTGGACGTCAAGACGCTCGACGGCGAGGAGACGAGCGTCGCCTTCGACGTCGGCTGGTCCGGAACGGCCGGGGCCGACACGCCCGACAATGTCGTCGTGACCCTCGACAAGACGAACTACACGGCTGGCGAAGAGGCCAAGCTCCGCATCGCCTCGGGCTTCGCCGGCAAGGCGACCGTCGCGCTGGTCGGCGACAGAATCGAGCGCTTCATCGATGTCGATCTGGTGTCCGGCGACAACGTCGTGCCCTTTGCGGTCGGGACCGATTGGGGCCCCGGCGCCTACGCCGTCGCGCTGACCCATCGCCCGCTCGACGCAGAGGCCAAGCGCATGCCCGGCCGGGCGCTCGGGGTCGCCTGGTTCGCCATCGATCGCGGCTCGCACGCGCTCGACGTCAAGCTTGACGCGCCGCAGCTCGCGCGGCCTCGTCAGTCGATGACGCTCCCCATTCATCTCGCTGGCCTCGCGCCGGGCGAGGACGCGCGGGTGACCGTCTCGGCGGTCGATGTCGGCATCCTAAACCTGACCGGCTTTAAAACTCCGGACCCGGCCGCCTATTTCTTCGGGCAGCGCAAGCTGCCGGTCGAGATTCGCGATCTCTGGGGCATGCTGATCGACGGCATGCAGGGCGCAGCCGGCGCCATTCATACCGGAGGCGATGAGGGCGGAGGCGTGGAAGGCAATCTGCCGACACAAGAGCCGCTGGCTTTGTTCTCGGGCGTCGTGAAGGTGGACGACCAGGGGAATGCGTCCGTCTCGTTCGACCTGCCGGCGTTCAACGGCTCAGTGCGGCTGACCGCCGTCGCCTGGTCGAAGGACAAGGTTGGGTCCGCTCAGGCCGACGTGACTGTGCGCGACTCAGTCGTCGTCGCCGCGACTCTACCGCGCTTCCTCAATGTCGGCGACCGCTCCGAAATGCATGTCGACATCGACAATGTCGAAGGTGCAGCCGGCGACTACAAGCTTGACCTCGACATCCGTGGGCCGCTCACCGCGGACGCGGACGCGATGACCAAGACGGTGCATCTTAACCTGCATCAACGCCAATCGGCGGCGATGCCGATCGCGGCCGCGGGCATTGGCGTGGCCGAGCTTGACCTGAGGCTGACGGGGCCGAAGACGGATCTCACCCAGCACTTCCGGCTCGGCATAGCCTCCGGCGCGCCTCAATCCTACCGGCGTACGGTGACGCCCCTGCCCGGCGGCGCGAGTCAGACCATCTCGGGCGATCTCCTCGCCGACCTCATTCCCGGCACCGGCTCGATCGCGATCTCCGCTTCGCCGTTTGGCGCGCTCGACGCGCCGGCGCTGCTGGCGGCTCTGCAGCGCTACCCCTACGGCTGTTCGGAGCAGACGGTCAGCGTCGCCATGCCGCTCCTCTACGTCAATCGTCTCGCGTCGATCGAGCATCTCGGCGTCGATCCCGATCTCGATGCGCGTATCAGCCAAGCGATCGAGCGCGAGCTCAGCCGCCAAGGCGCGAGCGGGGCGTTCGGCATGTGGAGCGCCGACAGCAACGACGACGATGCTTGGCTCGACGCCTTCGTCACCGATTTCCTGACCCGCGCGCGCGAGCGCAATTTCGCTGTGCCGAGCCAAGCCTTCGATCAGGCGCTGGACCGGCTGCGCAACCAGGTGGTAAACGCGCCGGAGCCGAGCAAGGACAATGCCGCCGCACTGGCTTACGCGCTCTATGTTCTCGCCCGCAACGGGCGCCCCGTGATCGGCGATCTGCGCTATCTGACCGACGCCAAGCTCGAGACCTTCACAACTCCGCTTGCCAAGGCTCAGCTTGCCGCCGCGCTGGCGATGCTCGGCGACCAGGCGCGCGCGGCGAGCGCCTTCGGGGCCGCGCTCAAGGCGCTCGACGCCGAGCGCGATCAGGGGGTCTCGCGGGCCGACTATGGCTCGCGGCTGCGCGACGCTGCCGCCGTGCTCGCGCTTGTCGCCGAAGCCAACCTCGGGGGCGCAATTCAAGGCGATGCGATCGCGCGCGCTGGCGCCGTGCTTGAGGAGGCGAGGGCGGAGCGCTCGTTCCTCAGCACGCAGGAAATGAATTGGATGACGCTCGCCGCCGAAGCGCTCGCCGACCATGCGAGCCTCGCCCAATTCCGGGTCGACGGGGAGCCGGTCAAGGGCGCGCTTTATCGCCGCTGGAGCGGTGCGGCGCTCCCCGGGCAGTCGATCATCATCGCCAATGCCGGACAGAACCCGGCGCAACTCGTCGTTTCGGTTTCCGGCGCACCGATCGAGCCCGATCCCGCGGTCGCGAAGGGCTATGCGGTCGAGCGATCCTTCTACAAGCTCGACGGAACCAGGATCGATTCCCTGCAAAGCATGGCGCAGAACGAGCGCGTCGTGGTGTCGCTGAAAGTGACTGAGGCGCAAGCCCGCTATGCTCGGCTGCTCGTCGTCGACCGGTTGCCTGCCGGTCTCGAGATCGACAATCCGGCGCTGGTCGACGGCGGTTCGGTCGAAGCTTTCTCGTGGCTGAGCAAGGACGTCGAGCCCGTGCACACCGAATATCGCGACGACCGCTTCGTGGCGGCGTTCGATCGCGCCCAAGGCCAGTCGGCGTTCATCACCATGGCCTATATCGTGCGTGCGGTCGCGCCGGGCCGTTATATCTATCCCCCGGCGACGGCCGAGGACATGTATGACCCCGAACGCTATGGCCGCACCGCCTTTGGCGACTTGGAGGTGAGGGCGAAGTGAAGCGCGGCGCCCCTCATCCGGCGAGGCCCTCATCCGGCCCTTCGGGCGACCTTCTCCCCAAGGCAGAAGGGAGGAGCAACCCTTCCCCCTCGGGGGGAAGGTGGACGCGCCGGAGGCGCGGCCGGATGAGGGCCTCGCTGACAGGCGAGGGCGCGGCGTGACGCGCCTTCCTCGCCGCCTCGCCTTCGTCTTCGCCGCCTCGCTAGCGCTCGTTGCGGCAGCGGGTATTGGCGCGTCCTTCGCCTGGAGCCGCTACACGGCGAGCCTTGGCCCGCTCGATCTTGCGGCTTCGCGCGAGGGCTCAACGATCGTCGTCGATCGCGACGGCCGGTTGCTGCGGCCCTTCACCTTGCCCGATGGGCGCTGGCGCTTGCCGGCGACCACGCATGAGGTCGATCCGCGCTATGTCGCGATGCTCGTGGCCTACGAGGATGGAAGGTTCTACCAACACGACGGCGTCGACCTTCGCGCCCTCATGCGCGCCGGCGCCCAATGGCTGATGCACGGCCATGTGGTGTCGGGCGCCTCGACGTTACCCATGCAGGTCGCGCGGCTCGTCGAGCCGCGGCCCGAGCGCACGATCGCCGCCAAGCTCAGACAAATCGCGCGCGCGCTCGAGATCGAGCGCGAGGTCGGCAAGACGGGAACGCTCGATCGATATCTGACCCTTGCTCCCTTTGGCGGCAATCTCGAGGGCGTGCGGGCGGCCTCGCTCGCCTATTTCGGCAAGGAGCCGCTGAGGCTCACCGTCGCCGAGGCGGCGCTTCTGGTCGCGCTGCCGCAATCACCCGAAGCGCGGCGGCCGGACCGCTCACCGGCGACGGCGCGTTCCGCGCGCGACCGCGTGCTGGACCGCGTCGCCGCCCGCGGCCTCATCAGCCCCGCTGACGCCGCGGCGGCGAAGGGCGAACCGGTCCCTCACGCGCGCCTCGCCTTTCCCGCGCTCGCCGCGCACGCTGCTGAAGAGGCGGTCGCGGTCGACAGCCGAGCCAAAGTCATCAAGCTCTCGATCGATGCGCGGCTGCAGGCGAAGCTCGAGAATTTGGCCAAGGAAAGCGTCGCGCGCCTCGGGGCGAAACTGTCAACGGCGATTGTCGTCGTCGACAATGCGACCGGCGAAATTCGCGCCCGCGTCGGCTCAGCCGACTACAACGACGCCTCGCGCGACGGCGCAATCGACATGTCCCGCGCGCCCCGCTCGCCGGGCTCGGCGCTGAAACCCTTCATCTATGCGCTGGCTTTCGAGCAGGGCCTCGCCCATCCGGAGACGCGGCTGTTCGACCGCCCGATGCGCTACGGGGCTTACGCGCCGCAGAATTTCAATCTCGGCTACGAGGGCGCGGTGACGGCGCGCAAGGCGCTGCAAATGTCGCTCAATCTCCCAGCGGTCGAGCTTCTTTCCGACGTTGGGCCTGCAACCTTCCTCGCCCGCCTGCATAGCGCCGGGGCCGAAATAGCGTTGCCGAAGGATACGCCGATCGGCCTCGCGATCGGCCTCGGCGGCCTCGGCATTTCGCTCACCGATCTCGCACGGCTCTACGCTGGCTTTGCCCGCGGCGGCGAGGCCCCGCCGCTGATCGAGCGGCTCGACGGCCAGCCCCCGGCCATCGGCGCGCGCCGGGTGACCGATCCGGTCGCGGCCTATTACATCGCCGACATCCTGCGCGGCGCGCCGCCGCCCGCGAACGCGCTCAAGGGCCGGATCGCCTTCAAGACCGGCACGTCCTACGGCTTTCGTGATGCGCTGGCGATCGGCTTCGATCGCCGGACGACAATCGCGGTCTGGGTCGGCCGGCCCGACAATGGCCCGACGCCCGGCCTCGTTGGCCGCGAGGCGGCCGCGCCAATTCTGTTCGACGCTTTCGAGCGGCTGGGGCGGAGCATCGAGCCGATCCCGGCGCCGAAGGGGGTGCTCAGAGCGAGCGTCACCGCCGATCTGCCGCCGCCTTTGCGCCGCCTGCGCCAGGACGCGCCCAGGACCTTCGCCGCGTCGGAGGCGGCGTCGCTCAAGATCGCCTTTCCCCCGAACGGGGCCCGCATCGACCTCGGCCTCAAGGATGGCGAGCGCGATCAGCCGCTGGCCCTGAAAGCGCTCGGCGGCGCGCCGCCGTTCACCTGGTTCGTCAACGGCGAGCCCATCGGCGAAGCCGAACTGCGCCGCCAATCGGCCTGGAAGCCGGACGGCGCCGGCTTCGCCCGCGTGTCGGTGACCGACGCCAAGGGCGCGTCGGACGCGGTGACGGTGCGGCTGGAGTAAAGCGTCGCGCTTGTATTAAGCTTTAGGAACCCTGATCGGGCCGATCGATTTCGCGAATGACGCGAGGTCGCCCGACGGCTCGCCAGCCTCGGTCGGTGCCACGGACGCAGCGACGCCGCCGCCCGGTCCTTCCTTCGAGGCTTGTACGTGCTTGAAGACGATGCTCGCAACGAAATTGAGAAGCGGCGTCTGCCAGATCCCGCCGTGTCCGTCGATGACTTCCTTGGCCGCTCCGACCACCCAGAACGGATTGGCTTGCGTGGTGTCGGGAGGATCGAGGACGAAGGGCTTATCGGCTGTCGGACCAGCCAACTTATGCGTGCGGAAGCTGGGCACGAAACCGAGCGCATGCCTGACGCACCACTTTTCCAGGTCGTCGATCGTCGCTTCGGTGATCGCGTGCTCGGCATTGCCGAGGGGGAACACCATTCCAACCGGCACATCGTTCTCCGCCTGCGCGCAGATGAAAACCGGGAGCTGCTTCGTCGTGCGAGCCTGGAAGGCCGCGCTGTTCACTAAATCATAGATCGGAATGTAGCGCGCGCCTTCGATCGCCGGATTCACCAGCAGGACCAGGTCGGCGAATTCCGGCGTCATCTGGCCGATCGGCGCCGAGGCGGCTTGGATGAGCGATTGCGCGAGAGCAGAAAAAACGATCATGCCGCCGAAACTGTGACCCACGATCACCAGAAGAGGGTTTCCGCCGCGCTTTTGCTGGCGGTTGCGATAATGGCGCAGCCGCCCGAACAGCTCGCGCACCGACCCGACCGCCACGCGCTGTCCCGCTGCCTGCCGACCCCAGAAGGTCGCGTCCGCGACGGCGCCGCCTAGACCGTAGTCTGACAGGCCACGCCACCCGACAAAGACACCGAGAACCGGCCGCGGCTCGGCATCGGGCGCAGTCGCCGACTTCTCGTACTCGACGGTTCTGCTCAGGAGCAGGCGAAACTCGGCCAGGTTGTCGTCATCCGAGCGGGCGTTACGCTGCCATCCGTGCACGAATACGACCAGGATCACGTCCTGACCGGCGTGTGGTGGGTCGTACGGCGCCAGCGCTTCGAGCGTGTCGGCGACGGCGTCCATCTGCCCTCGGTCGTAGCATCGCCCCTGGTCATCGAATTCGACGATGGCGAGCTCGTAAGGAGCGCCTTTCATGAAGCCGGGAAATGTCTGATGCTTCTTGTTCGGCATGATCCCGGCAGGCTCTTTAGGCTCAAGCGGCGCAAGACCCTCCAGGCCGTCATTCGGCATGATCATCGCGTTCCCCTCCTCCGGATCGCCATCGACAACGCCTGCAGGCGTTCGATCGCAGGGCCGTCGTCAACCCTTACAGGCCCAACCGCAGTGCGCGAAGTGATGTCAATCACAGGTCGCGGTGGCGGGCCGGTGCTTTGCGCAGCGAGGTAGGGGGTTGCTTATGCCGCTTTCGCCGCCGGCCACGCCGCCAGTAGCGCCCGCAAAGCCGCCACGAAGGCGAGCGGCTGGTCGATCATCACGTGATGTTCGGCCTCGGGAATCTCGACGTAAGGCGAGCCGGGAGCGATGAGGCTCAAAAGATAGGCGGCGTCCTCGGGATGGAAGAGCTGCGACTTGCCGCCGCGGATGAGCGCCAGCGGCGCGCGCGCGCCCTTGACCAGCGCGATCGGGTCGAGGCGCCCGAACCTCTCCCAAAAGAACGGGTCGAAACTCAACGACCAGCCATGCTTCCCCTCGGCGTCCACGGCCTTTCGCGCTGAGCGCCTCGCAATAAAGTCGAGAATGAACAAATTGTCGCAGGCCTGCGGCGGCGCGAGACGGAAGCGGGCGATGATCGTTTCGAGCGAGGGCCGCACGCTGTGCTCCCGCGTCGTCGCGCGGGGTGGAGAGGGGCTGCGCTGGTTCTTCGGCGCGAAGAAGGGGGGATCGACCATCACAGCGGCGGCCAGCTCATCGCCGAAATCATGCGCGAGCCCGGCCGCTATGCGTCCGCCAAAGGAATGCCCGACGACGGTCGGCGGCCCGGCTTCGTATGCGCCCGCCTCGCGCGCCGCTTCCCGCGCCTCGCGGATGAACTGGCGGAAATCATAAGCGGGGCGCCAATCCGAACGCCCCATGCCGGTGAATGACGGCGCGACGACACGCCGCTCGCCGGCAAAGAACGGGGCGATGAAGCTCCACCAGTCGGCGTGCGCGGCCCCGCCATGCAGGAATATGAGGCCCGGCTTGCCGCGATCGCCCCAGGCGAGGGTCTCGACCTGTGCCCCCTCGACCGCGACGAACGACCGCTCGGGCTCGGTCGCGACCGTGCGCTCGAACCACGCCGGCGCCGGCGGCTTCTGCCCGCGAAAGGCCGCCAGCGGCGCCATGGGGTTCGATTCGGCCACGCGAACGCCCTTAAGATTCAGGCGACTTCGAACAGTCCGGCGGCGCCCATGCCGCCGCCGACGCACATCGTCACCACGACATAGCGCGCGCCGCGCCTCTTGCCCTCGATCAGCGCGTGGCCGGTCAGGCGCGCGCCGCTCATGCCATAGGGGTGGCCGACCGAAATCGCGCCGCCGTCGACGTTCAGCTTGTCGTTGTCGATGCCGAGCCGGTCGCGGCAGTAGATGACCTGGACCGCGAACGCCTCGTTGAGCTCCCAGAGGCCGATGTCGTCCACCTTGAGGCCATGCGCCTTGAGCAGTTTCGGCACCGCGAACACCGGACCGATGCCCATCTCGTCCGGATCGCAGCCGGCGACCGCAATGCCGCGATAGATCCCGAGCGGCTCGAGGTTGCGCTGACTGGCGAGCTTCGCCTCCATCAAGACGCAAGCGCTGGCGCCGTCCGACAGTTGCGAGGCGTTGCCGGCGGTGATGAACGAGCCGGCCTTGATCCGTTGCCCGTCGGCGAACACCGGCTTCAGCGCCGAAAGGCCAGCCAAGGTCGTGTCGGCGCGCGGCCCTTCGTCCTGACTTAGAGTGATCGACTTGTCCGAGACGGCGCCGGTCGCCTTGTCGGCGACTTTCATCACGGTGCTCAAGGGCGCGATCTCGGCGTCAAAGCGCCCCGCGGCTTGGCCCGCCGCGGTTCTTTGCTGCGACTGCAGAGCGTATTCGTCCTGCCGTTCCCGCGTGACCTGGTATCGCTCCGCCACTGTCTCCGCCGTCTCGATCATCGTCATGTAAATGTCGTCGCGATGCTCGACGAGCCAGGGATCCTGGGCGCGATAGCGGTTCATCTTGTCGTTCTGAACCAGCGAAATGGATTCGAGCCCGCCGCCGATGGTGACGCTCATGCCGTCGTCGACAATCTCCTTCGCCGCGGTCGCGATCGCCATCAGCCCCGAGGCGCACTGACGGTCGACCGACATGCCGGCGACGCTGGTCGGGAGCCCGGCGCGCAGAAGCGCCTGGCGGGCGACATTGCCGCCCTCCGATCCCTGCTGGAGCGCCGCGCCCATCACCACATCGTCAACCTCGCCGCCCTCGACCGAAGCGCGCTTGAGCGCGTTGGCGATCGCATGGCCGCCCAGCGTCTGGGCTTGGGTGTCGTTGAACGCGCCGCGATAGGCCTTGCCGATCGGCGTGCGCGCGGTTGAGACGATGACGGCTTCACGCATGATGGGTCTCCGAGTGTTTGTTCATTGATTGGCCCTCGTCCGGCCCCTCGGGCCACCTTCTCCCGGAAGGAGAAGCGGATTCCCTTCCCCCTCAGGGGGAAGGTGGCGCGAAGCGCCGGATGAGGGTTTGCCTGCATGTGCGAGTATCGTCTCCAGGACGCCTTCGCGATTCTGGGTCACCTCATGATTCCAGAAAGGTAGCACCTTCCAGCCTTGGCTCGCCAGATAAGCGTCACGGATATTGTCGTGACCGCTCTCCGCGTGCTGCGAACCGTCGGCCTCGACGATCAGCTTAGCCCCAACGCAAAGAAAGTCGACGACGTACGGTCCGACCGGGACCTGCCGGCGGAACTTGAATCCGTTCAAGCGCCGGTCCCGCAGGAGGCGCCACAGGCGGAGCTCGGCGTCAGTGGGCGCCCCGCGCATCGCTCGGGCGCGGGAGCGCTGGCTCGCCGAGACGCCGACATCTGTCTTCATGGCTTACCCATCGGCGCCCGTGACGCCCTCATCCGGCCGCGCTTCGCGCGTCCACCTTCTCCCTGGGGGAGAAGGAAAGTCCTGCGCCATCGTCGGCCACCCCTTCTCCCTTGGGGAGAAGGTGGCGCGAAGCGCCGGATGAGGGCTGGCGCACCATCTGCGTCACGACTTGGTAAACGTCCCGCCCTCCGCCGCCAGCTTCTCAAGAAGCGTCGCAGGCTTGAAATCGTCGCCGTGCTTCGCCTGAAACGCCTTGAGCTTGGCGAGCACCGCCTTCAATCCGATCGTATCGGCGTAGAACATTGGGCCTCCGCGATAGACTGGCCAGCCGTAGCCGTAGATCCAGACGATGTCGATGTCGGATGCGCGCTGCGCCTTGCCCTCCTCGAGGATTTTCGCCCCCTCGTTGATCATGGGATAGATGCAGCGCTCGAGGATTTCGGCGTCGCCAATTCTGCGCTGCTCGATCCCCTTCGACTTGGCGAACTCTCGGATGATTTCCTCTACGTGGGTTGAGGGCTTAGGCGTCCGCGCTTCGTCATAGTCGTAGAAGCCCGCGCCAGTCTTCTGGCCCCGCCGGCCCTCCTCGCACAGGATTTCGCGAATCGTCGAGCGCTTCGACGCCGCGGCCGACCAACCGATGTCGAGGCCGGCGAGATCGCTCATCGCGAACGGCCCCATCGGCATACCGAAGTCGGTGATCACGCGGTCCACGTCCCACGGCGTCGCGCCTTCGAGAATGAGCTTCATCGCCTCGCGTTGGCGCTGAGCGAGCATCCGGTTGCCGACGAAGCCGTGGCAGACGCCGACCACGACCCCAACCTTGCTGATCTTGGGCGCAAGCTGGGTGACGGTCGCAAGAACCGATTTCGACGTCTTTTCGCCGCGCACGATCTCGAGCAGCCGCATTACGTTGGCCGGCGAGAAGAAATGCGTGCCGAGCACGTCCTCGGGCCGCTTGGTCATGGCGGCGATCGCGTCAACGTCGAGGTAGGAGGTGTTGGAGGCGAGGATCGCGCCGGGCTTGGCGATCGAGTCGAGCCGTTCGAAGATCGACTTCTTGAGGTCCATGTCTTCAAACACGGCTTCAACGATCAGGTCGGCGTCAGCCAGCGCATTGAAGTCGAGCGTCGGCGAGAGCTTGCCCATTCGCTCCTCGACCTCTGGCATTGTCAGACGGCCTTTCTTGGCGGTGTTCTCGTAGTTGCGGCGGATGATCGAAACGCCGCGGTCGAGCGCCTCCTTCGAGGTTTCAACGATACCGACCGGAATCCCGGCCGAAAGGAAATTCATCGCGATGCCGCCGCCCATGGTGCCGGCGCCGATCACGCCGACCTTAGCGATTGTCCGGGTCGGCTCATTGGCGGGAATATCGGCGACCTTCGCCGCCTGCCGCTCGGCAAAAAAGACATAGCGCTGCGCCTTGGACTGCGTGCTCGGAAGCAGCGCCATGAACATGGCCCGCTCCTTGGCCATGCCCTCGTCGAACGGCAGGTCGACCGCGTTCTTCACCGACTCAATCGCCTTCTCCCAAGCCTCGAAGCCGCGATACTTTCTCGCGTTGGCCTTGCGGATGGCCTCGAAGATCTCGGGATGGCCGCGCGCCGGCTCGAGCTTCTCGAAGCGGTCGCGCACTTTCTTCAAGGGCGCCTTCTCTGCGATCAGGCGCTTCGCGAAGGCAATCGCGAACTCGCGCAGCTTTCCCTCCTCGGCGAGTTCGTCGACGACGCCCCATTCCTTGGCTTCGCGGGCGGCGAAGGGCGCGCCGGATAAAATGACGTCCAGCGCCTTCTGAACGCCGATTAGCCGCGGCAGGCGCTGCGTGCCTCCCGCGCCAGGGATGAGGCCGAGCTTAATTTCCGGCAGGCCGCATTTGGCCGACGGGACGGCGATGCGGTAATGCGCGGTCAGCGCGACCTCGAACCCGCCGCCGAGCGCCGTTCCGTGCAGGGCGGCGATGACCGGCTTCGAGGCGTTCTCGATTGCGTCGAGCGCCTCGGGAAGGTGGGGCGGGGCGGGCGGCTTGCCGAATTCGGCAATGTCGGCGCCGGCGATAAAGGTCCGCCCGTCGCAGATGAGGACGATCGCCTTGACCGCGCCGTTCGCTTCCGCCGCTTCGACTCCTCGCTTCAGACCGTCGCGGACGGGCTGAGACAATGCGTTCACCGGCGGGGAGTTTATTGTGATCAGCGCGACCTCGCCCTCAATCGCAAGGTCGGCGACCGAATTAATGGCGGGCATGGGGTGTTTCCTCTTTGGCGGGCGAGAACAACGCCGGTGATGATGGAGCGCCCGGGTTTGTCGATTAGAGACGTAGGAATATGATTGAGCGGCAGGCTGCCTCCGGTCAACTCCCGAGCGAGGCGCGGCCCCAAGGGCAGTCGGCCTGTGGTTCAAAGAATTTTGAACCCCTCCCTGTAACCGATCCCTTTTCCGGACGTATAGCGTTGCGAGCAGGGAAAACTCCCGCGGTTCCGCAAGATCAATGAGGTTGAGGCATGTTGACGCGTCGAACGGCTCTGAGCGGCTTGGTCGCGATCGCGAGCGCAAATTTCTTGGCGTCCCAGGGCGCGCGAGCCCAGGAGGCGCACATCGTCCGCACCGACGCGGACTGGCGCTCGACTCTGACGCCCGATCAATATGCGGTTCTGCGCAAGGAGGGGACCGAGCGTCCTTTCACTAGTCCGCTTCTGCATGAAGAGCGGAAGGGCGTTTTCGCCTGCGCCGGTTGTAGCTTAGACCTGTTCTCATCCTCGACCAAGTTCGACAGCGGCACCGGCTGGCCGAGCTTCTGGGCGCCGCTGGACAATGCCGTGGACACCCACGTCGACAACTCGTGGGGCATGAGCCGCACGGCCGTGAGCTGCCATCGATGCGAGGGGCACCTTGGCCACGTTTTCAACGACGGGCCAAAGCCGACCGGCCTGCGCTATTGCATGAACGGCGTCGCGATGACGTTCAAGCCCGCGACCGCCTGAGGCGACAAGCGACCCGATGCTTCTCTTTGCTTTGGCCTATATCGGCGGGGTGCTGACCATCGCCAGCCCCTGCATCCTGCCGGTGCTGCCGTTCGTCTTCGCCCGCGCCGATCAGCCGTTCCTTCGCCGCGGCTTGCCAATGTTGCTTGGCATGGGCCTGACCTTCGCTGTCGTCGCGACGCTGGCGGCGGTCGGCGGCGGCTGGGCGGTGCAAGCCAATGAATACGGACGCTATGTGGCGATCGCGCTGCTAGCGTTTTTCGGCGTCACGCTGCTCTTTCCCGAACTGTCCGACCGGCTGACGCGGCCCTTGGTCGTGCTTGGCGGACGCCTGTCCAAATCCGCCGACCGCAACGAGAATTCCGGAAGCGTCTGGCCCTCGTTGCTGCTCGAAGTCGCGACCGGCCTCTTGTGGGCGCCGTGCGCCGGACCGGTCCTCGGCCTTATCTTAACTGGCGCCGCGCTGCAGGGCGCGAACGTCCAGACGACCTTCCTGCTGCTTGCCTATGCCGCGGGCGCGGCGACGTCGCTGGCTTTGGCGCTGCTCATTGGCGGCCGGGTCTTCACCGCGATGAAGCGTTCGCTCGGCGCCGGCGAGTGGGTGCGGCGCGGCCTCGGCGCCGCGGTGCTGGTCGCAGTCGTGGCGATCTTTTTCGGCCTGGACACCGGGTTCCTGACCCAGATCTCGCTCGCCAACACGGCGTCACTCGAGCAAAACCTGGTCGACCGCATCCATCCAGCATCAGTCAAGGTCGCCGCCTTGCCATCGTCCTCTGTCGTGATGCCGGAGGGCGGCGGCGCGATGATGAGCGCCAATCCGTCCATGATGATGAGCGCCAACGCGCCCGCGATGGCGATGAATGGTAAGCCGGCCGGCAAGGACGGCGCCGAGCCGTCGTCCTCAGTCGTGATGCCCGAGGGCGGCGGCGCGATGATGAGCGCCAATCCGTCCATGATGATGAGCGCCAACGCGCCCGCGATGGCGATGAATGGTAAGCCGGCCGGCAAGGACGGCGCCGAGCCGTCGTCCTCAGTCGTGATGCCCGAGGGGGGCGGCGCGATGATGAGCGCCAATCCCTCGATGATGACCGCCAATGCGCCCACGATGGCGATAAACGGCAACCCGGCGGCGGCGATGAAGGCGGCGGAAGCCCCGGCATCCAAAGCGTTGCCGGTCGAAGGCTCGCTGCCGTCGCTGTCCGGCGCCGTCCAATGGCTGAACTCGCCGCCGCTCACCGCCGAAGCCCTGAAGGGCAAGGTGGTGCTGGTCGACTTCTGGACCTATTCCTGCATCAATTGCCTGCGCTCAATTCCTTACGTCCGCGCCTGGGCGGACAAGTACAAGGATCAGGGGCTCGTCGTGATCGGCGTCCACGCGCCGGAATTCGCCTTTGAAAAAAATATCTACAACGTCAACCGGGCCGTGACCAAGCTGAAGATCGACTATCCGGTCGCGGTCGACAACAATTATGCGATCTGGCGCGCCTTCAAAAACGAATATTGGCCGGCCGACTATTTCATCGACGCAAAGGGCCAAATCCGCCATCACTTTTTCGGCGAGGGCGACTACGCGGAGTCCGAGAAGGTGATCCAGCAACTCCTCGCCGAGGCCGGCAAGGGGAACCTGCCCGCCGGCGTTGTTTCCGTCACCGCGACGGGCGCCGAGGCTGCCTCCGACGAAGCCGACGTCAAGTCGCCCGAGACTTACATCGGTTTTGCCCGGTCGGAGAATTTCGCTTCGCCGGGCGGCGCGATCGGCGACAAGCCCCATGTTTATTCGACGGGCGACCTCAAGCAGCTCAACGACTGGGGTCTATCCGGCGAGTGGACGATTGGCGGACAGTCCGCGACGCTTAACAAGACGGACGGCAAGATCTCGTTTCGCTTCCATGCCCGCGACCTTCACCTGGTGCTTGGGCCGAACGCCAACGGCAAGCCGGCGCGCTTCCGCGTGACCATCGACGGCGCCGCGCCGGGCGAAAGCCACGGCGCCGACGTCAACACCGAGGGCGAAGGGACGGTGACCGACCACCGGCTCTACCAGCTCGTGCGACAGAGCGGGCCGATCATGGATCGCACCTTCACCATCCAGTTTCTTGATCCCGACGTGCAGGCTTACGCGTTTACCTTTGGTTAAGGGTTTCGTCCTGTAACAGAACGCCCGCGCAAACGAAGTCGATGAGAAGAGCGAGGCTCTCGTAAGTGTGAATGACACGATTGCGTGATTAAGTCGCGTTGTCGCGTCGGCGCCATAGAGACGGCTTATGCGGTGTCCGTTTTGATGATTCACTTTTTCCAACGATGGAGTTGAGTCCGTGATCTCATCCTTTAAAAGAGGCTCCGCTTTTCCAGCGCTCGTTCTCCTCGGGCTTGTGGCCTCAGCGGGCTTCGTGGCGACGCGATCGACGGCTGAGGAATCTCGGGTCGTGCCCACACCTGCCGTCGATGAGCAAGCCAATGGCCAGACGTCCGAAGTCGCGGTGATTGCGGGCGGATGCTTCTGGGGCGTTCAGGGCGTCTTTCAGCATGTCGACGGCGTGACCAACGCTGTCGCCGGCTATGCCGGCGGCGAGAAGGCGACGGCGCACTATGAGATGACCTCGAGCGGCTCGACCGGACACGCGGAATCGGTGCAGATCACCTACGATCCGCGCAAGATCACCTACGGGCGCATCCTGCAGGTCTATTTCTCGGTCGCGCATGATCCGACCGAACTCAATCGCCAGGGCCCGGACACAGGGACGCAATATCGCTCGACGATTTTCCCGATGAACGACGAGCAAGCGCGGGTGGCGAAGGCCTATATCGCTCAACTCGGCTCGGCGCATGTATTCCCGGCGCCCATCGTCACCACGATCGAACCGGGAAAAACGTTCTATCGCGCCGAGGACTATCACCAGGACTTTTTGGCGAAGAATCCGGACTACCCGTACATCGTGTATAACGACCTGCCGAAGGTCGCCAATCTGAAGCGCATGTTCCCCGCGCTTTACAAGCCGGACCCCGCGCTGGTCAGCGACTCCCGCTCGTAGGCAAGCGGCCACTGCGCGCGTCGCCTTGAGCGTAGGCAGGATGAAACTAGAGTCGCATTGGAGGATTTCTAGCCATGGCAAAACAGACAGGTGAGCAGATCGTCCAAGACAGCACCACCGAGGCGCTAGCCAGGAGCGGCGAGGCAGTGAAGGAGATCATCAAAAACAATGCCGACGCGCTGACCGAGAGCGGCAACGCCTCGAGAGCCGCCGTTCAGGAATTGACCAAAGCGTATCAGGAATTGACGACAAAGAACGCCAGGAACGTGAGTGCCGCGATGCAGGCGCTGGCGGCAGTGAAAAGCCCGACAGACTTCATCGAATTACAGCACAGGCTGATCAAGGAAGGGGTCGAAACCGCTGTCGTCGATAGCCAACGCATAGCCCAATTGACCACAGCCGTGTTCACTGCGGCTTTTGAGCCGGTCAAGAAGCGCATCGAGGCCGTGCAGAACGCCGCGCACCCCTGAGCCATCGATTTTCCGGTCCCGCTGGATCGTCATGCGGGTGGCTGCATTCCACTCTCTCTACCGACGCCGCACTAATCCCCCTCTTTTCGATCACGAGGCGAGTAGGCGACGCCCTACGGCTCGTTGCAATGACGCCGGCGATTGAAAACCGATCGCATCCCGCGCGCCAGCCTTTCGGCTTCTCCCACGCGCGCAGGAATTCGAGTATCGGCCGGACGTGCGCGCCGAGGTGTTCGGCGGCCTTGCGCCATTCGTCCTGCGCCACTGGCATGTCCTGGCCCTGAAGGAACGTCTCCCACAACGCGTGCTGCGCGGGGAGGTCAGTTGGGCTCGTTGAACGAGAACCTTCGCGTAATGGCCGCGACGCGTTGGAGGTCTGCCACCTTAAGAGCGCTACTTTGGCCGGAAATCACCTCATCCAAAGACTTTTTTAGTGTCTCTGACACAGGCGCTGACGCATTCTCCCCAACACCGAGCTGAGAGACCATTTCTTCTAACGAACTGGTAGGAGTCGACTTACTAAGAACCTCATAAAATGATCGAGTCGTTTCTGCCGGCTGCCCTGTGTCGAGGGCAACCGTAAGCGCAACTAGCGGATACAGAGGAGATTCTCCATCGGCGCTCGTTATAGCAGCCCCATTATCAGCCAGACGAGTCCGCACTAATTGGTAACAATTGAGAAGTCTTTTGACGCCCCGCGGCGTTTTTGCCGCCAAGCGACCGATCGCATCCGAAGCTAGGAAGTCTACCTCCTCCTGCTCTAAGGCGATTGTCACGAAGCCCGCATCGAATGTGTCGCCCACAGTTCTAACTTCGGGTCCAGATGGCGCGACGGCATCTGAGGCGGTCGATTGTTCGGCCGGTGTCTGCGGTGCGGTCTGTTCCGCGTCGCTTGGTTCAGCTGGCGGCGCGGTAAGCGACCTGACAAATCGGGCATACGAACCATTGTTTCCTCCCGCGATCGTAAGAGGAGAGAGCCAAAAGGCAATTTGGAAGATTTTTTCGAGGTATTGAGTTGTCCGCTCCCCTCGGCTTTGGCCTGGAACGCCTTCTTGGCCAAGGACTGCTGCAAGCTTGGCGAGGGCTGTCTGGACACGGACGACATCGATCCCTACCACGACGACAAAAAGCTCGAAGGCGAGGAGCAAATGGATCGCTTGTAGAGCGTTGTAGACCTGCTCTTCCGAACACCGATCGAGATCGTCGATATACATAATCACTCGGTCCGGCACTGACTTATCCCGATCCGATGGCACCTTCTCTCTCTCTTTCTGGGCGATGGCGTCGATCGCCTGAAACAGGCGGCGCGTCCGTCCGATCAGACCCATCTGCGATTCCAAGGCTTGGCTGTCCGGGTCATCTTCGAGCACGTAGCGAAGCAAGTGCGGTGGGTTTGTCGGTGTTTGTGGGTCGACATAACGCGCCAAGCGCTTTGAGGCCTCCTCGGCGGCGGCCTCTAAAGCCTTAGTCTCCTTGGCCGTCTCGCGGAGCTTAATCTCGCTCTGTAGGAGCTTCGCCGTCGCCGCAGCGTCGGCCTTGTCCACCTTCTGCGCGATCTCAGCTCCGCGTCTCGCGACGGAGTTTACGAAACGTAGAGCTGGCATTAGGCCGGCGGCAAGTGTTCCCGCCGCTGCGATCCACGAAAGCGCTGCTACGAAATAGCTCCAGTGGCCAAACCAAAGAATCAGGATGCCAGCCGTCACTAGCATGCAAGTTATGGCCAAGGTTGTCCAAAGGCGCCGCGGATCCTTTAGGAACATCGATGCGACAAGTAGGAGTTGCCGACTGATCGAACGGGACGTGCTTATCGCTTCCAGGACCGCCTCGACTGATCTTGTTGTGTCGTCGCCTGCCACCTCCAGGCCCAAAGCGGAGAGGTTGCCTCGCTCGGAATCATATAGCGCCCACAGGTCGTCCAGGGCGGCCCGTTCGAGAACTCGTCGCCCGCCGTCTTTCGCTTCGGTTTCAGCTTGGTCGCGGCTCATCTGAGCTTCGGCGGTCTTGAGGGCGCTGTCGCTCGCGATCTTGCGTTTGCCCTCGAGGTCGACATTCAGAGCGCGGACATGGCGGGTTACACGCTCAACGAGTCCCGCGTAGCTCGCATCCGTCTGCCCTTCCCAGCCTCCTGCTCGCAGCTGGGCGAAGAACTCGGCCGTGATACTTGCCCAGAGATTTGCGTCCACGAACTGCCAAGCGTTGAACCGGATCTGCACCACCCGCTCTACAATGCGCGCCTGTTTGGGTCCGGCCGTGCTCTCGCCACGCAAAATACCGGGCCGGACAATCTCACGGACTTCTCGATCGAGTCGTTCCATGAAACTAGACTTGCCGGACCCCCAGCCGCCGAACACCGCGATAGCCAGCGGCGCGGCGCCCTCCAAGCACATCAAACGCGAGAGGGCGCGAGCGTCGGCATTCGTCTCTAGTACGTCAGGTCCATACGCGCTGGCGGTGCTGTCCGGATTAAATCCAGAGACGCCATCGGCCGGGGAACCTTGAGGCGCAGTTTTAGACCTCAGCGACGGCTCAAATGATCCCGCCGCCATGACGGTGTCGGATACCGACTTTTGCTCTGGCGCCATCGTCGGAGGCGACATCGCAGCCAATTCCTCTTCTCGAACCGCGAGTTTCTCGGCCATTTTTGTGATTTCATCTGCTGCCTCGGCCATGACCCGCTCGCGGTCGGCGCGCTTGTAAGCGGAAAGAGGTTTTCCGTCGCGCGGCCGCAGGTTCTTGTCGCGCACTAAGTCAAGCGCGACCGTCGGAGTCGGCTGCAACAGCAGTGGGTAAAAGTACACTGCCTCTCCGGACGCCTGCCTTTCGCGGATGATCGCTATATCCTTCTCGACGATCCACGTGGACGCCATTGAGTTTGGGGAAACGAGCAGGATGAAGATGTCGCAGTCCCGCAACTTGCCCTCAATCTCCCTGTTCCACTCGGCCCCGCCGGTCATGACCCGGTCGGTCGAGATTTCGAACACGCCATGCTTGGTCGCCGGCTGCAGAAAGCTGATGACGAACGACAGCCATTTGATCTTTCCCCTCGCGTTCGTGTCGGGCTCGTCCGCATGGGAGTAGCTAATGTATACGAGCGGCTTTCTGGACTGAGTCGGCATGGCGGGTTCCGTCGCGCCCCAACATCCGCCCGCATTGCCCCGAGTTCAAGGCGGATTTCCTTTGTTCTACCGGCAAAAATGCAGCGGCATTCGATGTGGCGGACGCCTGTCTTCGCCGGACCCTGGCGCCGATGAGGCTTTTCTACGGCCGTAGGCCGTTCTTGCCGGGCGATGGCCGCGGTGTGATTGTGTTCGCCGCGCGGCGGCGCGGCATCGATGCCGGGTCAATCCCGGATCCCGTCCGGGGAGGCCAAGACGATCGGGCTCGGCGGCCAGCTGCGCGAAGCCGGCCGACGGCCAAAGTTATAACCCGACATTGTCTTGCGCAAATCAGGATTTTATGCTATTCAGAATGAACCGAGGATCGAATCCAGTTTTGCCGGATGCGCAGCGAAGAGGGAATCGAGGGACAAAGATTTTTTTATTTGGATTCGGGGTAACCCATTGAAAAGTCCCGAATCCGCCAAAGGAATCCAAGGAAATCCAAGCCTTTTTGCTTGTTTTTATTTGGATTTGCTTGGATTTATTTGGACGATCTCGGCGCAGAACCGGACAATCGCTTCCAGCGTCGCTTCTGGCTGATCGACCTGCGGCGAGTGGCGGCAAGCATCGAGGATGAGGCTTGTCACCGGAGCGGGCGAGCGGGCCTCGATGGCGCGGATCTGCGCGGGCGTTCCGTATTGATCGTCCGCGCCCTGGATGAGAAGCGCAGGCGCCCGCCAACGGCCGACCGCGTCCTCGATGTTCCAGGCCTTGAAGTCGGGATCGAGCCAGGCTTCGTTCCATCCGCGAAAGGCGCTGTCGACGTGGGCGTGATATTTGGCGAGCCTCGCGCGCAGGTCGCCCGTCTCGTAGGCGCGTCGCGCCTCCGCGATCGAGGCGAGGCCCGGCGCCTCGGTGAACAGGTGAGGCGCGATTAAGAGAAGACCCTTGATCCGGTCATCCGCATGCTCGCCGGCATAGATCGCCGCGATCGAGGCGCCGTCGCTGTGACCGAGCAGAATCCCGCGCTCAAACCCGATTGCCTCGAGCACCGCAGGCAGGCTGAACCGCGCCTCACGGCTCATGTAATCGAGCGGGCGCGGCAGATCGACAGGATCGGACCCGCCATAGCCGGCGCGCGAATAGGCGAACACCCCATGACCGGTCGCGGCCGCGAGGCTTTGCGGAAAGTCTCGCCACAGCGCGACGCAGCCCAGTCCCTCGTGCAGCATGACGATGGTCGGCGCTTGATTTGGCGGCGGCCCGTAGGCGACCGCCTCCAGGCGCTTGCCGTCAGCGACGATGTCGCCGCGAACGCCCTCGATCCATGAAAACGCTGGCATGGCGCGGCGGCGGACCTAAGCGGCCGCGTCGAGCTTAAGCGCCTGAATGGCGTTGCGCTTGAGGATGAGGTCATGAACCTCGGGCTTGAAGCCGGCCTCGCGGAAATCCTTGATCCAGCGGTCGGGCTGAATGAGCGGAAAGTCTGAGCCGAACAGCATTTTCGTCTTGAGCTGGCCATTGGCGTATTGCACGAGCTGTGGGGGAAAATACTTCGGGCTCCAGCCGGAGAGGTCGATATAGACATTGGGCTTGTGCAGGCAGACCGAGAGCGCCTCGTCCTGCCACGGCCAGGACGGATGAGCAATGATGATCGTCATGTCGGGGAAGTCGACGGCGACATCGTCGACGTGAATCGGGTTCGAATATTTGAGGCGCAAACCGCCGCCGCCCGGCATGCCCGTCCCGATGCCGGAATGGCCGCTGTGAAAGATGGCCGGTAGTTTGTGCTCGGCGATGACCTCGTAGAGGCCATAGGCCATGCGATCGTTGGGGAAGAAGCCCTGCACGGTCGGATGAAACTTGAACCCCTTGATGACGCCCGCCTGGATAAGATCGCGCGCCTCACGCACGCCAATCTTGCCCTTGTGCGGATCGATCGAGGCAAAGGCCATCATGATGTCCGCGTTGGCGGCGGCGGCCTGCGCAACTTCGTCATTCGAGATGCGTCTTGCGCCGATCTCGAACTCGCTGTCGACTGTGAACATCACCAGGCCAATCCTGCGTTCGCGATAATAGGCGATCGTCTCCGGAATGGTCGGGCGCTTGCCGGTTTTGAAGTATTTGTTCGCGGCGAGTTCGTAGGGCTGCCAGAGCTCATCGGCCGGTTGGCGGCACGAAACCTCAGCGTGCGTGTGTACGTCGATCGCGACGAGGTCATTGACGTTCATCGGCCTCCGCTCCCTCTGGACGACCTCAGGTTGCGGGCCGTATCCGCGGACCGTGGCCGTCGCGACACACCCGATGTCGTCGTTCGTCTGTCAACTTTCTGTTGGAATATCCGATTGCTCAGCGACCGAAACTGCGCCGTTATATGGCGGGTATATGGCGCGCCTAGGATTGTTCTCCGTTCCGCCTCCACATATTTGTTGATTGCCATGACGTTGTTATGGTACATTAGTGACGGGACGAAGCTGCAATTTGGGCGGGAGGCGTAAATGTCCACTGAGTCGGCCATGCTATACGAACGGCCAGGACCGTCAAAGGCGAACCGTGAAGAGGTCAGCCTGACGCCTTCCGAAGCATGTCGGCTGGTTGCGATTTGCATTGACCTGATTGATCTGTGCGCAAAGGTGACCGGAAAGATTGACCCGAGGGTCGGAGCGATCGTCGGCTACGCTCGCGACGAGGCCTTGTCCGAGGCTCTAAAAATTGGTTCATGACGTCTATGGCTAACGCCTATGGGAAGCATCACCATCGAATCGGCCGCCATAAGACTCACAGATACGATACTTGGATACAACGAGCAGGATCTGGAGGAAACGCTTAAAGCAATCGCCGTCGATGTCGGCGTTAGTCACATTGCGTACGTGCGTTTCGCACCCGACAAAAGTTCCGACGCGAGCCTCCTTACCGGAACGATGACGTACTCGTTTCAGTGGCAAACGCGCTACTTTCTCAAGCAATATGTCTTAATCGATCCGGTCATTTCGTATGGGAGCAAAGCGGTTCTCCCATTCGACTGGGATGAGTTGCCACGCGACAATTCCGCAGTTCAGTCGTTTTTTGCCGATGCGTCGAGCCACGATGTTGGCCTCAACGGGCTGTCGATCCCCGTTCGCAACCGGAGGGGCGTCTACTCTTTAGTGTCTTATACAAGCAACCATCCGAAACAAGAATGGCAAGATTTCAAAAAGGTTAATATGATCAAACTGCAATTGATCTCGGTCCTCATTGATTCAGCCGCCAGTGTGAATTTAAAATTGAATAGCCCCCCAGTCAAACTGTCAAAGCGAGAAGAGCAGTGTCTGATCTGGGCTGCGCGGGGAAAGACGTACCAGGATATTTCCGACATATTGAATATATCCTTTGGTAGTGTGAAGAGTTATCTCGATACAGCTCGGCATAAGTTGAATTGCGCGAATTTGACCCACGCTGTCGGCGTCGCCATTGCTACTGGCGTGATCCCCGCGAAGGCTCTCCAAGGCTCGTCTTTTAAGTGATTCTCGGAATGTCAACTCAACTTCTATGTGGAATTGCCACCGTTAAAATTTAAGGTTAACATTCGTGGTCTCGTAGCAAGGGAGATGCCACGATGTTGAAGTATATTGAAGGTTCACGTGCGTCGTTGTTTCCAACGGAAATGGACGCAATGTTTCGTAACAGAGCGCTCACTTTCTCGGAACGGCTCGGTTGGGATGTTATTGTGAAAGACGGGTATGAACGGGATGAATTTGATGACGCCAATCCGTTGTACCTTGTATCGGTTGACCCAAATACCAGTGAATATTGGGGATCGTTACGATTGCTGCCAACAACCGGGCCAAACATGCTGCGCGACGTTTTTCCGTTCCTACTCGAAGAGGGCGAATTCATCGAAAGCGCGACAATCTGGGAGAGTTCGCGGATTTGCGCTGTGGCCGTGGATGGTCAACCTCAGCGCAGCCGGAATGGGGTTAACTTCGTGCTCAGCGAGTTGATCGCTGGCATCGGGGAGGCCGCCATCAAGGCTGGCTTGACCCAGATCGTCTCCGTGTTCGACGCCCGGATCTATCGCGTGCTGAAAGCCGTCGGGTGCAATCCGCAGCTTATCGGGAAGCCGCGTCGGATCGGCCAGACTATGAGTTACGCCGGGCTCTTCGATACTGGCGAAGGCCTCGTCGCGGCTCTGAAGGCGTTCCGCGAGGAGCTTGGAATTGAGGCGCCGGAAGCGAAGGAATTCGCTTTCGCCGCCTAACGGAGACTGCGCCGCTATCGCTGGCAGCCTTGGGGGGCCCCTTTGAAGGGTTTGTAGCGCGGTCTATTGCACGACCGCGCTACAAAAGGGTTTCGTTCCTCGCCAATTCGACCACCAGCGAGACAATGGCCTCGCGCAAAGCAGGGTTTTTGACACCGATGAACGCCCGATGCAGACGCAGTCCTTGATCGGGTAGGGTTAAACGGGCTCCGTCTCCATTTGGCGGGCGCTCGTTGTCGTCAAAGCCAAAAAAATAGACTGGTTTCACGCCTAGAACCTTGGACAGGGTAAGCAAGCGATCCGCACTGATCCGTTTTGCGCCTTTTTCGTATGCGCTGATATCCTTTGGATCTATTTGGAGTTTCTCTGCGAGCTCTTCTTGGGACCAGCCGGTTGAGGTCCGTTTGTCACGTAAACGACCCCCGAGCGATATATCGATTTGGTTGGAGTTTTTGACCACGATCCTATTTCCAACGCGATTTTGCGACGCGGCCAACGTCGGCGAGCGCAGATCGCCTCAAAGCGCCTCCATGCCAGGCTTGGCGGCCGTCATAATGGGCGATCCAAGTCGACACGTAGCGCTCCTCTCTCGGCCCATCATCTACGACATGGGTCAGGCTTTGTATTGGAACTGATTTAACAGATGCTGGCTCGTGAACTGAGTTCAATAACGCAACGGGCGCCAGTGTCAAGACCCATAACCCTTCGGTTGAAATGTCCAGTTTCTCGCGAGTGCGAACGCGGCGGCGGTGCGAGAATCCCCGGCAATCAGGGCAATGAGCGTGGTTCCGGTCGCCGCCGGCTTAGCGTGGCCACAACGCCCACGCGCGCTCAGGCTCGAGGCACGATCCGGCGACCGTCTGCATCGAATGCGTGAATATTCACGCCCCGCGCGGACAAATGTCGGCGGTTCGCCGGGCGGCGGGATCGCCGGCAATGGACTTCGGCAAGTGTCATCTTGTCGTTGGCGCGCGGCACATGAGCGTACGAGACTTCACCCCGCCGTTCGACGGGCTCGACCGCTCCCGGCACCAGCGAAGTCGCCCGCGGCGGCGGGCGCAAGGCGCTCGGTGGGCACGCCGATAGTCGGCAGCGCACTGGGCTTGAGGGTCTGGCGTTTGATTTCGTCACCGAATTGACGCTGTCTTCGAGTTCCCAGCAGCGGACGTAGGAAGCGATTCGGTGAGCAGGACGTTCATGGCCGCGGAAATCATGGAGGCCGGCGCGGTCATCCGCCGCCAATTGGGCGCCAACGCGGCGTCGACCGCCGAGTTGGCCACGGACTTGCGGGCGCGCAAACCATCGTTCGTCGCCACGGTCGCTCGCGGCAGTTCCGATCATGCCGCGCTCTACCTCAAGCATCTCGTAGAGCTTAAGGTCGCGCTTGCTTGCGCTTCGCTCGCCCCCTCGATCGCGTCGCTTTACCACGCGCCGCTCAAGCTTAACGGCGCGGTTGCAATCGCCATCTCGCAGTCCGGCCGCAGCCCAGATATCGTCGCCATGCAGCGCGCGGCGAAGGATGAGCGCGCGATGACGATCGCCCTTGTCAACGACGAGGAATCTCCGCTGGCGCGTGATGCGGACGCGCTCCTACCGTTGCACGCGGGCGCTGAGCGCTCGGTCGCGGCGACCAAGTCGATGGTCGCCTCGCTGGTCGCCGGCGCCTCTCTGGTGGCCCATTGGAGCGAGGACAGCGAGCTTCTGGCGGCGCTCGCCAAGCTGCCTTCGGTCCTGGACTTATCGTCCGCCGCGCCGCCTGCGACGGAGGCGATCGAGACGCTGGCGCAAGCCTCGTCCCTGTTCATCGTCGGCCGTGGCGCGACTCTCGCCGTCGCCGCCGAGGCGGCGCTCAAGCTCAAGGAAACGTCGGCGATCCACGCCGAAGCCTTCTCGTCCGCCGAAGTGCTGCATGGGCCGGCGGGGATCATAAAGTCTGGATTTCCGGTCCTCGCCTTCGCGCCCGCGGACGCCGCGCGTCCGGGGTTCTTTGATGCGCTCGACCGTCTCGCTGCTTTCGGCGCGGCGCCGCTCGTCGTCGACAGCGAGGCGCACGAACGCTGGCCGACATTGGTCGCGCTTGATGGGGGCCACCCCCTTCTTACCCCGATCGTGGCGCTTCACGTCTTCTACCGCGTCGCCGAGGCGACCGCGCGCCTGCGCGGGTGCGACCCTGACCAGCCGCCCCATCTCAAGAAGATCACTGAGACCTTGTGAGCCTAGCCGACGCTGGGCGCTTTGGATTGAGATGGAGTCGGTTTGGCTCCTTCCAAGCGGCGGGGCGACGTTCAGTCCGGTCGATCCGTTTGGGTTTTCTTGGCGCGTCGCCTTTCCGTAACGAAAACCCCCGATTATGAGGGTTGGATTTCCTTGGATTTCCTTGGATTTCCTTGGATTCTCTCGGCGATTATAACGTTGACAAAGCCACGTAGGCGGCGTATGAATGGCGGCATAGGAGCTTTCCATGTCTGCCGCCATTCTCCAAAACCCGATCTTCACCGATAACGACAAAGCCCGCACATGGCTTGAGGCTCGCATTTGGGCCAAGGGCCGTCCCTGCCCGCATTGCGGGACCGTCGATCATTCAACTCTCCTACAGGGCAAAGCGCATCGCGCTGGCGTCTACCAGTGCCTCGATTGCCGCGAGCAATTCACTGTCACAGTGGGCACGGTGTTCGAGCGTTCCAAGATTCCGCTTTCCAAGTGGCTTACGGCGCTATTTCTCATGGTCGCCAGCAAGAAAGGCGTGAGCGCGCATCAAGTTCACCGTATGCTCGGCATCTCGTACAAGAGCACATGGTTCATGATGCATCGCTTGCGTGAGGCCATGCGTTCTGGGGACTTGGCCCCAATGGGCGGCGCCGGTTCGATTGTTGAAATCGACGAAACTTTTATCGGTCGCAAGCGAGGCGTGGAAGTTAAGCAGGGCTTCGGACATAAGCACGTCGTTTTGACACTTGTTGAGCGCGGCGGCGAGGCTCGCTCATTCCATGTCGAAAGCGTCAAGAAAGAGGATGTTTTGCCGATTGTTCGCGCCAACATTGACCGCGAAAGCCACGTCATGACCGATGAAGCAAAGCGTTACGCTCAACTAGGGGATGAGTTCGCCAAGCATGATGCAGTTGACCACTCGCGTGGCGAATATGGCTATACGGACCGCAAGACAGGCGTGAAGATCAATACAAACACAATGGAAGGTTATTACTCAATCTTCAAGCGCGGCATGAAAGGTGTCTATCAGCATTGCGGAGAAAAGCATCTGCATCGCTACGTTGCAGAGTTTGACTTCCGTTATTCTAACCGTTCAGTGCGCGGGATTGAGGACGTGGAGCGCGCAGAATTACTGGCCAATGGTATCGTTGGAAAGCGACTGACCTATCGACGGCCTAACCAAGCCTCAGAGCCTGTCCGGGAACATATTGAATCGTCGGAATCATTTGTGATTCAAGGGAAGCGGCCTGATTCGATTTGGGGGGCCGCCGATGTGGACGAGCAAAAATCGCAGACGCTATGACCGGAGCCGATTGCGCTATCCGAGCGATCTGAGGGACGAGGAATGGGCGCTTGTGGAGGCGCTCATTCCGCCCGCCAAACGCGGCGGCAACCGGCGTCATGTCGTGGTGCGCGAGGTTGTCAACGGCCTGATGTATATCCTGAGCACCGGCTGTCAGTGGCGGGCGATCCCCACCGACCTGCCGCCGCGCTCGACGCTCTATGATTATTTCGATCTGTGGAGCTGGGATGGCACGCTCGACCGCATTCACGACGCGCTTTATGCGAAGTGCCGCCAAGCCGCCTCACGCGAGGCAAGCCCGAGCGCCGCGATCATCGACAGCCAGAGCGTCAAGAGCGCGGAAAAAGGGGGCCTGCGATCGATCCGGCGGGCTACGATGCAGGCAAGAAGATCAAGGGCAAGAAGCGGCACATCCTCGTCGATACGCAGGGCCTGCTGATGCATGCCATCGTGCACGCCGCCGACGTCCAGGACCGCGACGGCGGCGCGCTGTTGATGGCGAGCTTGTTCGGCGCTTTTCCATTCCTGATCAAGCTCTATGCCGACGGCGGCTATCAGGGGCCGGAGTTTAAGAGCGCGATGAAGCGGATTCTGGCCCGCGTCACCGTCGAGATCGTCAAGCGATCGGATCACGCCACAGGCTTCGTCGCGCTGCCAAAGCGCTGGATCGTTGAACGCACCTTCGCTTGGCTCGGCCGCTGCCGAAGACTGGTCAAGGACTGGGAATGCCTCAATCACAAGGCGCTCGCCTTCCTGCGCCTCGCCTCCATCCGCCTCATGCTGCGAAAACTATCCAATCCCGCATGATGTTCTCGGACAGACTCTAAGAGATGATCTCATGCTCAATGACACTGACAAGTGGCCAGTCATTTGCCCGAACTGCGGCTATGAGACGAAGAAACAAATCGGATGGCTGAAGCATGCAGTCAACGTTACGTGTGACAGATGCGGCGAAACACGCGGGTTTTACAACCAGGCATTTGTCCAATCTTTGGATAACTTGAGACAACACATCGACGTGTTCGCTCGAAACTCCCCGTTTACCGAAAAGAAGTCCTAGTTGTTCAAGCGCTTCTACAAACGAAGATGGTATCCGCTCCGGTACAGCGGGCCGATGCATCGGCCCGCTCTTTGACACTGTATCTACGGCGCGCTCAAATCGTCCCCACGCATCGGGAAGGATTCCAATCTCATCATTGGGCTTCGTCATGTCCGATAAAGACCTCGATCCGTTCTACGCCACTCTAGGCGAAATAGTCGTTCTATGGAATCAAGCAGAAGGCATTTTGTCCACAATGCTTGTTTCCCTATGCGGCGCGAATCCAAAAACATGGATTCTTACGGCCGAGCTAGGGAACGTCGGACTAGAAAATGCCCTGAAAAGCGCTACCGCTGATCTCGCTCCCGCCCACTTAGAGCAGTATCCGAACGGATTGAATCGGCGGGGGGATTCCCAAATCGGTTAATTTCTGCTTCCTCATTCACTGCGAGAATGGGGACGGCGGGGGATGGGTCTTTCCAACGATCTTCGCGAGCGCGTGGTCGAGGCGGTGGTCTTGGGCGGGTTGTCGCGCAATCAGGCGGCCGCGCGTTTCAAAGTGAGCGTGGCGAGCGCGGTGCGCTGGGTAAAGCGGTTCAATACCACGGGCGAGATTTGGCCGGCGCCTTCCGGCGGCGACCGCCGCTCCCGCCAAATCGAGGCGCATCGCGACTATCTGTTGGGCCTGATCCGGCGCAGGCCGGACATAACGCTGCTCGAGATCCGGGAGCAGCTGATCGCCAATAGCGGCGAGCGCTTTGCGGTCTCCGTGCTGTGGCGTTTCTTCGACCGTCACCAGATCACCTTTAAAAAAAACGGCGCATGCCGAGGAACAACAACGCGCGGACGTGCAAAATCGACGCCGGGAATGGTTCGCGGGACAGCTCGATCTCGATCCGACGAAACTCGTTTTCATTGACGAGACCGGAGCCTCCACAAATCTCGCGCGCAAAAGCGGACGTTGCCGGCGCGGGCGCCGGTTGCGGTCGGCCATCCCGCACAGTCACTACAAAACGGTGACTTTGGTCGCCGGCCTTCGCCTTCGCGGCCTGACGGCGGCAAGGACTTTCGACGGACCGATCAACGCCGCCCTGTTCGAGGATTGGGTGGAGACATGCCTCGTCCCCACGCTCTCGCCCGGCGAGACCGTCGTCATGGACAATCTCCCCGCTCACAAGGGGCCGCGGGTCGAGCAACTGATCAAGGCGGCGGGCGCGCAGTTGCGATATCTTCCAGCCTACAGTCCCGATATGAACCCTATCGAAAAAGCCTTCTCCAAGCTCAAGGCCTTCCTGCGCAAAATCGCCGAGCGGACCGTCGCGGGTCTGATGCGCGCCCTCGAAACCTGCGCCGAAATCTTCGAGCCCTCGGTATGTATAAATTACTTCAAATCCTGTGGTTATCAGGACGATACAGGATGATCGGATTCCGCTCTAAAGGATCACATTGAATATGTAACTGAGTGGTTCTCACGCCTTCGAGAGTTTAGAAACTATTATGTCCACGGCATAAGAAGAGTTTCATATACCTCGCACGGCCTACGAGGATTAATCGGTCATGTCTCTGCAAAGAGCGCCTTGGTTTATCATCAAGAATATTTGACAGACGATAGGCTTTCAACTCTTCTTCCCAAAATAAAAGACCTACTCTATTTCGCCTCTAGTGTTGAGCTTCATCTTGCAGCGTTTCCAATGACAACCTTTTCTGATGGACAGCCACTCCCACCATTGCCACAAAAGCCTCTTTTGCCAGATAGGTTGGTGAAGCCTCGCCGATATCTTCAAGGCGACATACACCCGCGAGAAAAATCTCGAAATCGTTCGAAACCAAATCCTCAATCTGAGAAGTCACGCTAGCGCCGGCCTGTCCTGATTCTTTTAACATCTCTTCCTCGGCTTTGTCAACGTTATAATCGCCTTCTCTCGTCAGAATATAGACTTATCAATTGGTTACACGGCATAAATCGAGGAAAGTTTTTTCATAGGCTTTTGTCCTCGGCCGTTCGCAAGCGCCGGAACGGGCGCCCATTGTCGAGGCCATGCGGAAGGCCATGATTGTTCATGGGGCAAGCTTAATCTAGCTTCTGATTTTCTGCAAGAGATTGTCGTCCCTCCATTTCGGCCGCATCAACCCAAAAGGAACTCGCTAGGGCCTCGGGACGGATGGATCGAAGGCCGCGAACGCGAAATCGCGAATTCGTGTCAGAAATTCGGAATTCTGTTTAGATCGTTTCGACCGAGCCCAGCCGAGGTCGTGCCTATTTCGGCAGCGGGACCGGCTTGTCGCTGAGCGTGTGCAGATAGTCCAGGATGTCGGCCCGCTTCTGCGCGTCTTTTTCCCCGGCGAAGGCCATCTTGGTGCCGGGGGCCATCGCCTTCGGGTCGGTGATCCAGGTATTCAGCTTTTCGTAGGTCCAGTCGCCGCCGACTTTCTTGAGCGCGTCGGAATAGGCAAAGCCCGGGAACGTTGCGACCGGACGCCCGACCACGTTCCACAGATCCGGCCCGATCTTGGCGCCGGCGCCTTCCTTGAAATTGTGGCAGGTCTCGCAGATCTTGACGTCCTGTTCGCCCTTTTTGACGTCGGCTTTGGCGAGCAGCGGCGGGAGCGGCACTTCGGGCGCCGCCTTGGGCGCCTCGGCAGTAGCGGTCGCGGGACCGGATGTGGGCAGGGCGAAGCCGGGAACCTTGGGGGTTCGCGGCGACAGGATGAGGTTGCTAAACGCGGTGAGCAGCATGACGAACAACACCGCCCCCAGCGCCGAAAGCGCGACCCGGTTCACATTAACGTGGTCCATAGGCAGAGGGACTTTCGTCGGCTGGAGAGAGGTTGGGGTGGAGTTCGGCTGGGCGTTTGTTTTGCTCGGTTGATATCCGCTTTGCGCTCGCCTTGGCAACACGTATAAGCCGTCGCGCCCCGAATTTGGCTTAATCGAAACTGATGGCCAACCCCATTGTCCTCATCCCCGCGCGCATGAACGCGACCCGCCTTCCGGGAAAACCCCTCGCCGATATCCATGGCGCGCCGATGATCCTGCATGTCTGGCGCCGGGCGAGGGAGGCGGATATCGGACCGGTCTGGGTGGCGGCGGACGACCCGCGTGTCATGGAGGCGGTCGCCTCGGCCGGCGGCAAAGCGATCATGACCCGTTTCGATCACCCTTCCGGGTCTGACCGCATTTTCGAGGCGTTGGGCGCCGTCGACGCCGACGGCGTCCACGATGTCGTGGTCAACATTCAGGGCGATCTGCCGACCATCGAACCTTCGATCGTGCGCGCCTGTCTTGCGCCGCTTGCCGAGCGCGCGGTCGACATCGCTACGCTCGCCACGCCGATCACGCGCGAGCAGGAGAAGGACGACCCCAACGTCGTCAAGGTGATCGCGACCGAACTCGATTCGAGCCGGTTGAGGGCGCTCTATTTCACCCGCGCGCGCGCTCCGTGGGGCGAGGGCCGCCTGTTGCACCACATCGGTCTATACGCGTATCGCCGCGATGCGCTTCGTCGATTTGTCGGCTTGCCCCCTTCGCCTCTGGAGCGGCGCGAGAAACTCGAACAATTGCGGGCGCTGGAGGCGGGCATGCGGATTGATGTCGCCCTCGTCGACACCGCGCCGCTCGGCGTTGACGCGCCCGAGGATCTGGAACGCGCGCGCGTCATGCTCGCGCCTGGGAAACAGATATGAAGACAACGCACTCGATCGCTTATCAGGGAGAACCTGGGGCCAATTCGCATATTGCCTGCGCCGACAATTTCCCGGACCTCAATCCGCTGCCCTGCGCGACCTTCGAGGACGCGTTCGCCGCCGTACAAGACGGCGCGGCCGAACTCGCCATGATCCCAATTGAGAACTCGATTGCGGGGCGCGTCGCCGACATCCATGCGCTCTTGCCGGCGTCCGGACTGCATATCGTGGGCGAGACCTTTCTGCCGATCCACTTTCAGTTGTTGGCGATTCCGGGCGCCCGCATCGAGGACCTGAAAGCGGTCTATAGCCACATCCATGCGCTCGGCCAGTGCCGCAACATCATCCGTCGCCACAAGCTTCAACCGGTTGTCGCTGGCGACACGGCCGGCGCAGCGCGGGAAATCGCGGAATGGGCCGACAAGGGCCGCGCAGCCCTGGCGACGCGCCTCGCCGGCGAAATCTATGGCCTGCAGATCCTGGCGTCTGACGTTGAGGATGAGAGCCACAACACGACCCGCTTCGTCGTGCTGTCAAGAGATGAACGCTGGACGTCGGCGGGCGAAGGGCCGGTAGTCACGACCTTCGTCTTTCGCGTGCGCAACGTGCCCGCCGCGCTCTACAAGGCGCTGGGAGGCTTCGCCACCAACAGCGTCAACATGACCAAGCTCGAGAGCTACATGGAAGGCGGCGAGTTCACCGCTACTCAGTTCCTCGCCGATGTTGACGGACATCCGAAGGACCTGCCGCTCGCGCGGGCGCTTGAGGAGCTCAAGTTTTTCTCTCGCGAAGTGCGGATTCTGGGCGTCTACCCCGGCCACCCCTTCCGCAGCGAGTCGCAGGACCGGGCAGGTTAGGGGCGGCGTTCTATCGGAAGTCCTCAGGAAGCTGCGCTTCGACTTGGCGTATTGCAGCCGTCTGGTCTTCATCGAGCAGATAGCCGGCTGCGACCAGGTCGGCCGCCTTTTGGCGCGCGAGCCCCATATATGCAGCGCGCGCCCCATAGCGGCGCGTAAGCTCGTCGGCCGAGAAACGCCGCCAGCCCGAGAAGTTGCCGCAGGTATCGCTGATCGAGGCAATTTCCACTGGCGGGACCGCGATCGGCCGAGGGAGCCCGAGCGGCAACGCGGCCTCGAGCATCGGGATCCCGCCGATCGGCATGCCGTCAGGGCCGGTTTCAGGCGCCCAAAGCACGGTTCCGCCGAGATGGTTCAGGCCCTCGAGTTCGGCGGAAACAGGCGCAAGCGTGAAGCCCACGTCGGGTGGAAGAGCGCGCTTGGCCGTTCCCGTGCCGCCGATCGAAGCCGATAGTCCCAGAATGAGCGGGCGAAGATACAGCGCGTCTCTGACCGTGCTCAGCGAGATTGGGGCGCCGTCATTGCATTTCATGGTTCCAAAGACGACCTCCGGAAGCGCGGCGCCGCCGGAAGCGTGAGGGGCTGCTGTCGCATACCGATGCATGCCAAGAGGCGCGGGCGCTCGAGCGGAGATGCTGGCGCGCAGCCGGTAGAAGTCTGTGAGCGAGATCACGTCGACGAGCTCCGGGTCGCTCCCAGGTCTGGAGAGCAGCTTATCAGGCGTTAGCGGCGCGAGATCGGCTCGGGCGTACGGGAATTGCTGGTTGCCTGGCGCGAATCCATTGATCGCCAGCACGACGCCATTGCCGTTGCGGGTGAACGCTCCCTGATAGACGCCGTGGCCCGTCCCGGGGTCGGCGTTAAATCCTTCAGCGATGAAGCTGTTTACGAACCATGCGCTTTGGCTCACGCCGGCCAGGACGCGATGGCGGAAGATCGGCACGGGCGCGGGCCCGCTTCGGAAAGCGCCGCCGAGCCAGCGGCCGAAATCCCGGACGACGACTTCGCCGATCCCTTGCGCGCTCGGGGGGACGCCGGCGGCGAAACCCGTTTGCCATTGGACGGCGGCGACGGAGATCCCTTGGCTGAGGAGGAAGCCGTCGCCGATCGCGCTCGCCACCGGCTCAGCGGCGGTCGGCCCCGTCGTCGCTGCGGCGGGAGCGCTGATCACGCCGGGAAGAATGCTTCTCCCGCGGTTTGGCGCCTCGACAACAACGGCGCCGGCCTCGGATACGTCCTCTGGCGCAACAAGATGGAAGTTGACCTCATAGGGAACGGTCGCTCGTCCGGCGGCAAGTTCCCTCAGCCCCGCAACGGGCTCCTCGGCCGAAACTTCGCCATGGATGGCGCCCTCGATATAGCGATAGGCCCGGCCGCCGTAGTCTCCGACCGGCAGGACGAGAGCGATGTCGACGCTGGTGATCGTTGAAGGATTCGCGTGAGCGGCGCCCACCGAAGTCGTCATCCCGACTGCCGCCAAGAACGCGCCCAAGAGCACTCCATAAGCTCTCATCGCCGGCTCACTCCACTGCGGAAAATGACGGCTGCGGCCGCAGCGGGTCTCGGCCGAGTGGGCAAACGCGCGGTCAGTATCGTTGGAGGAATCTCGAAGGGAATCAAGTCGAAGAGGTTAGAGGAGATCGAGCGCTCGCCCGCGGCGTAGGCCGGAGTCACGAGTCAAAAGTGATAGGCAAGCCCGGCTGAGAACGAAACGGGCCGGGCGTGCGTCTTGATCGTGCCGAGGATGGGGATAGGCCCCAGCGACGGAGCCGTGTTGACGCCCGTCGAGTTCCCCGTCGCCCCCACGAAGCCCTGCTTCGCATCGACAAAGACGCCCCAGTGCTGGTTGAGCATGTAATCGAAACCGCCTTGGACGACGACGCCGAGCGCGGGTTGATATGTTGAGCCGACGCTGTAGCCGTCTCGGACAGCGAGAGCGAAGGTCGGCTCGATCCCCGCCCCCAGATAAGGCTGGAAGCGGCCGAACTGGGTGAAGTGATAGACACCGGTGATCGGCACCGAGGCTGGCAGCAATTTGCTAAGGACCGTGCCCGAGGGCGGGCCTGTCGGGGAGGATCCGTTGATCGTGACCGTCGCCCAAAGCGGAAATCCGCTTGCGACCTCCAACGACCAGTTCGGGGTGAAGAAGTAGCCGCCCTGGATGGACACTCCGGCGAAGTTCGAATAGCTGGCGCCCCGGCCGGGAATTTGGAACTGGGGCCCGACGCCCACCGGTACAGTTCCAATTCCGGGAACAATCATCCCGGCGATCGATTGCTCATAGAGGTTCGACGAGCTCCGGTCGAGAACTCCCATGGCTCCGAGCCTGACGTACCACCCGGTGAAAGGATTAGGAGCGTCAGACGCGGGCGTAGCCTGTGGGCTCGTCAGGTCCGCGGCGCGGACCGCGCCAAAAGAGGACGCGAAAACCGCGCAGGTGGAAACGCAGGCTCCAAACAAGCTCGTCGGCCCTTTCAGGCCTGCCATAACCTTGTCTCCCGCCCGGATCGGCTTGGGCTCTGTGCTCTAGGGGGCGCCAGCAGCGAAAACCGGATGATTCGCCGGCGGCCTAATTAGCTTCCGATTATGAACGAACTGGGATCTTTGTGTGTTCGACTCGCGAGGCGAATTCAACGTTTCCGATCAGGGCGCGACTGACCTTGATCCGAGCATAACCCGCTGCGCCGTTGCGGCCGACTGGGGTTCTGCACCGGCGCGTGCTACCCAATGCACCTCAAAGTCGCCGAACTCGGAGGGCGAACCGGGTTTCGCCTTCAAGCGCGCGGGAAGCATAGCCGGAGGGGCTTCGGATCTCATGGCGTCGCTCAGCGACCAGCATCCGCACCGAATCGTCGTCGTCGGCGGCGGAGCGGCCGGACTTCGAGCTTGTCAGCCGTCTTGGCGATCGGCTGGGCAAGCGCGGGCTTGCCGATATCGCGCTGATCGAGCGCAGTCGCACGCATTTGTGGAAGCCGTTGCTGCACTCGGTGGCGGCGGGCAGCATGGATCCGTCCGAGCACCAGCTCAATTATCTCGCGCAGGGGCACTGGCATCACTTTCGTTATCATTTCGGCGAGATGATTGGCCTCGATCGCGCGGCGAAGTTGGTGCGGCTAGGCGCGACGCGTGACGAGGAAGGTCGCGAGATCGCGGCCCCGCGCGCCATTCCGTACGATATGCTGATTATCGCCATCGGCAGCGTCACCAACGATTTCGGCACGCCCGGCGCGGCGCAATTCGCCGTCCCGCTGGAGACCGCCGAACAGGCGGTCCGCTTTCACCATCGCCTGGTCAATGCTGGCCTGCGCGCCCAGGCTCAGGGCGAACCGATCCGCGCCGGCCAATTGCACGTCGCCATCATTGGTGCGGGCGCGACCGGCACCGAGCTTGCCGCCGAGCTCTATCAGAGCGCGCGCGAGATGGTGGCCTATGGACTCGATCAGGTCGACCCGGACCGTGACATCCGCATCATTCTGATCGAGGGAGCGGGCCGAATTCTGCCGGCGTTGCCCGAGCGGATCTCGACCGCCACGCTTAAGATCCTGACCAAAATGGGCGTCGACGTGCGCGCGAATGCGCGCGTGTCCGCGGTGCGCGCGGACGGGATCGAACTCGCGAGCGGGGAATTCATCCCCGCCGAACTCACCGTCTGGGCGGCCGGCGTGAAGGGGCCGGATGTGCTCGCCGATCTCGACGGGCTCGAAGTCAATCGCGACAATCAGCTCGTGACCGACGCGGCCCTGAGGACCACGCGCGATCCGGACATCTTCGCCATCGGCGATTGCGCGGCTGTCCCCCGCCCGGGGTTTGACGCTCCCTTGCCACCGCGCGCCCAGGCCGCCCATCAAGAAGCATCGCACCTCGCCAAGCAGTTGAGGCGGCGTTTGCAGGGGGCGCCGGCCGAGCCGTTCGTGTACCGCGACTTCGGCTCGCTGGTGTCGTTCGGGCGCATGGGCGCGGTCGGCAACCTCATGAACCTTGCCCTTGGGGGCAATCTGTTCATCGAAGGCATTCTCGCCCGATGGGCGTACCGCTCCCTGTACAAGATGCACCAACGCGCTCTGCATGGGGTGACGAAAACCGCGCTCGACACGCTCGCGCGCGGCCTCTCCCGGCGGTCCGAGCCCAGGGTCAAGCTTCACTAGGCCATTGGCCGGGCGGCGAATCGCTGCAAGCAAAGGCAAGTAAGCGCCAATAAAGGCGAATAAACGTTGGCAAAATTGCTTTCCTTTACTGGCATTTATTTTTTATAATCGGGTATTTTCAATTAGTTACGGTCGATTCAAATAAAAAAATCTGACCGCTGTCTGAGACTCTATGCAAAATGTCTCAAGCGCTGCGAAAAAATTGCATGGGTTTGCCCCGCCGTTGCGAGCCGTGGTCAAGCCATCGTCAGCGCGACTGCCAAGGTGCGCGGTCAACCTGGAAAACTCCTGATCTAACTTTGATCGGTGGTACGCATTACGCAATGAGACCCCTTCGGTATTCCATCAACCTCGCATTGGACGGGTGCTGCGATCATCGTGCAATGTTCACGGACGAAGACTTGCATCGTTACGCGGCCGAGAACCTCGGGCAGGCCGACGCCCTCCTCTTTGGCCGGATAACCTACGAAATGATGGAGGCAGCGTGGCGGCCGCCGGCGCGGGCGGGAGTGAGGCCTAATTGGATGGCCGATTGGATGGAACTCTTCGCCAGGACGATCGACGCGGCAAAGAAGTATGTCGTGTCAAGCACCCTGGACCGGGTCGATCGGAACGCGGAGCTCGTGCGCGGGGATCATCTCAGGAAGGCCGTTCAGCAGCTGAAGCGGGAGTTGGGTAAGGGACTGTTCGTGGGAGGCGTGAAGCTCCCGCTGGCGTTAGCGGAGCTGGGATTGATCGATGAGTACGAGTTCGTGGTGCAGCCCAGGCTGGTGGGCCACAGGCCGACGTTGTTCGCGGGGCTATCGAAACATGTCGACTTGAAGCTCGTGAGCCGGCTGGAGTTCGGCTCGGGGGCGGTGGCGATGCAGTATGACCGCCGCGAGCGCCAAAATGGCGCGCCTTTACGGTCGTGCGCCCAGGGGCGAGCGACGCCGCGCTCCGGCGCCCCATGGCCATTGGAAAACAACCACCTTCACCGCAGGGCTGCGCCACGACGGCGTCGCCGCGCCCCCGACTTCAATCCCGTCGAAATGGCCTTCGCCAAGCTCAAGGCCGCGCTGCGCGCCGCGGCCGCCCGTACAGTCCCCGACCTCTGGCAAGCCATCGCCGACGCCCTTCGCCGCTTTACCCCCCTACAACGCGCCAACTATCTCGCCGCCGCAGAATGCTCCATCGAAGCCGGGGACCAAACGGCTAGGCGGCTTCGGTGTTCGCTTCGGCGCGCTTCTTGGCGATTTCCCGCTTGAGCGCGACGGCGTCGTCGGAGAGTTGCGACTCCCTGGCCTTGAGGAGGAAATCGTCGAGACCGCCGCGATGCTCGACGGAGCGTAAGGCCGCGGCGCTGACGCGCAGGCGCACGGAGCGCTCCAGCATGTCCGAGACCAGCGTGACCTGGACAAGATTGGGCAAGAATCGCGTGCGCGTCTTGCGGTTGGAATGGCTGACCTTATTGCCGGATTGAACGGCCTTGCCCGTCAGCTCGCAGCGGCGCGACATCGCACAAATATCCTTCAGACGAAAAAGCCTCGGCTTGATGCGGCAAATATGAAAGCGGGCCGCTTCAATCAAGAAGCGCCCCGCCTGCCGCATGGCTTGGCTAAGAGATGACGGGTCTATACGGGAGCGGGTTTTCGGCGTCAAGCTTGCCACGCTCGACAGACTGTCCATCGATCTCTACCTTCGCGCCCCATGCAACAGGGTCAGGCGAGCGTGACCGCGGTCGGCGCGGCGGGACACCGAGCGGCGCATCAGGTTCTCGAACACGGGTTCGTCTTCGCCGATCCGCTCGCGCTTCGTATCCTCGGGCCAGAGGCCGACGACGCCATCGCGCGGGCCAAGGAACGGCCGGAGCGGCGGCCTTTGCGCCTTTTCATCGCGATGCGCAGCCGCTTGGCGGAGGATTCGGCGCACCGCGCAATTCGTGACGGCGTCCGGCAGATCCTGGTGATGGGCGCGGGTCTCGACACCTTCGCCTATCGACTCGAGCGGACTCACGATCTGCGCGTGTTCGAACTCGATCATCCAACGACCCAGCGCGACAAGCAGCGCCGGCTCGCCGCGGCGCGAATTCCCGTACCCGGGCACGTCGCCTATGTCGCTCACGATTTCGAAGGCGGGAGCATGACCGCCGCCCTCGAAGCTGCTGGGTTCGATCCGGATACTCGGACCTTCGTCATTTGGCTCGGCGTCACGCCGTATCTCACTGAGGAGGCGGTTTTCGCGACACTTGGCGAACTCGCCAGCTGGCCGGGCCGGGCGGAGGTCGTATTCGACTACGCCAACCCCCCGCACGCCATTGAGGAAGGAACGACGCGCGACTTCCATCGCGAGATGGCTGAGCGGGTGGCGGCGAGCGGAGAGCCGTTTCGATGTGCCTTCGACACGGCTGAGTTGCACGCTCGCGTGCGGAGCTTAGGCTTCTCCGACATCGAGGATCTCGATCGGGCGGCGCTGGTTGCGCGCTATCTGCCAGACTTGCCCGTCCCTCCCCGGTCCGGGCCGGGCGGACACGTCGTGCGGATGGCGACGGCGTAGGCAAGAGAAAGGCCGCGCTCATGGCGCGGCCTTGATCCTATCGACACTCCCCGTGACGGCGCGCTTTACGTTTGCGGTTGCGGCTCGAGCCCACCCGCCTCCGGACCGATCGGCCTCGGCTTGCCGGTCGAGGGCACGGCGGCGCGCGGAGGGGCCGGGGGCTCCCGGTCGGTCGCCGATTCGCGCACCGGCCTCACGCCCTGCAAGAGGCCGATGATCTCGTCGCCGGTCAGCGTCTCGAACTCCATCAATCCGTCCGCGAGCGTCTCAAGGTCGGCGCGTCGCTCAGTGAGGATGCGGGTCGCTGTCTCATGGGCTTCCTGCACCAGCCGGCGCACTTCCTGGTCGATCGTCTCCGCGGTTGCTTCCGAGATGTTCTGCTGCCGGCCGAGCGAATAGCCGAGGAACACCTCGTCCTGGTTCTCGCCATACATGACGGTGCCAAGCTTGGGGGAGAAGCCGAGCCGGGTGACCATGGCGCGGGCGATCTTGGTCACCTGTTGGATGTCGCCCGCTGCGCCGGACGTCACCTTGTCCTTGCCGAACATCAATTCTTCGGCGACGCGGCCGCCCATCGACATCGCCAGCATGGCGATGAGCTCCTCGAAGCTCTGCGAGATCTGATCGCGCTCGGGCAGCGACTGCACCATGCCGAGCGCGCGGCCTCGGGGAATGATCGTCGCCTTATGAATGGGCGTCGAGGCGGGCATCGAGACCGAGACGAGCGCGTGGCCGGCCTCGTGATAGGCGGTGAGCCGCTTTTCCTGTTCGGTCATGATGAGCGTCCGCCGTTCGGCGCCCATCATGATCTTGTCGCGCGAATCCTCGAATTCCTGACGGGTGACGACACGCTTTCCGCGCCGGGCGGCGAGCAGCGCCGCTTCGTTGACCAGATTCATGAGATCCGCGCCAGAGAAGCCCGGCGTTCCGCGCGAGACCACTTTGAGATCGACGTCAGGCCCGAGCGGGACCTTGCGCACATGGACCTTCAGGATCTTCTCGCGGCCGATGAAGTCAGGGTTCGAGATGACGATCTGACGGTCGAAACGGCCGGGTCGCAACAATGCCGGGTCGAGCACGTCGGGCCGATTAGTCGCGGCGATGATGATAATGCCTTCATTCTGTTCGAAGCCGTCCATCTCGACGAGCAATTGGTTGAGCGTCTGCTCGCGCTCGTCGTTGCCGCCGCCGAGGCCGGCGCCGCGATGGCGCCCGACCGCGTCGATTTCGTCGATGAAGATGATGCAGGGCGCGTTCTTCTTCGCCTGCTCGAACATGTCGCGCACCCGGCTTGCGCCAACGCCGACGAACATTTCTACAAAGTCGGAACCCGAAATGGTGAA
Source organism: uncultured Alphaproteobacteria bacterium (assembly GCA_963813555.1). GTDB lineage: Bacteria > Pseudomonadota > Alphaproteobacteria > Rhizobiales > Beijerinckiaceae > Roseiarcus. Next base: position 89,599 of record CAWEZX010000010.1, read on the forward strand.
GAACGGCACGTTGGCTTCGCCGGCCACCGCCCTGGCGGTCAAAGTCTTACCGGTGCCCGGCGGGCCGACCAGAAGCACGCCGCGCGGAATGCGCCCGCCCAGCTTCTGGAATTTCTGCGGGTCACGCAGGAATTCGACAATCTCCTGCAGGTCCTCTTTGGCTTCGTCCACGCCGGCGACGTCCTCGAACGTCACGCGCCCCTGCGCCTCAGTCAGAAGCTTGGCCTTTGACTTGCCAAAACCCATCGCCTTGCCAGCGCCGCCCTGCATCTGCCGTGTCATGTAGATCCACAGACCTAAGAACAGCAGGACCGGCAGGACGCTGGAGACGATCGTGAGCACCCAGTTATTGCCGTCGGACGGCGGCTTGGCCGTGATCATCACGTCCTTCTTGTACAGCATCTGCACCAGGCCGGGATCGTTCGGCGAATAGGTCTGAAACGACCGCCCGTCCTTCATGTGGCCGGTAATCTCGGGGCCCGCGATCGTGACGTCGCGAACGTTCCCGGCGTCCGCGTCGCCCAAGAGCTGGCTGAAGGTGATTTCGCTCGAGGGCGCTTTCTGGCCGGGGCTCTGGAACAGGGTCACGAGCGCCAGAACGAGCAAAAAGATGATGACCCACAGGGCAAAATTTCGGTAGTTTGCGTTCATAATCTTCCTGTCACGGAGCGGTCGTCTGAGATGTCTCGGACCCTCCCGACCTGTCCTTCCGGACATTTAAGCGCGCCCGGCCGAATTGCCAAGAGAACGCAAATTGTCTCAATTTCCAGTGAAGGCCGCAATTATTGCTTTTTAGCGGCGCCGGGCGGCGGCCTTCAGGCGCTTGCCCAGCCATGCTTCGTAAAGGTTAAAGTTTCTTAAGGCCCCACCGGACGTTGCACATGCCCGCGCCGAACCTTAGGCCGTCTTTTCCTCGGCCAGCGCCAATTCCTCCATCATCGCCTTGCGCATCAAATACTTTTGCGCTTTTCCCGTGACCGTCATCGGGAACGAATCGACGAAGCGCACGTAGCGCGGAACCTTGAAATGGGCGATGGAGGCCCGGCAAAAAGCGATGACCTCCGCCTCATTCAACCCCGATGTCTCGCGGCGGCGAATCCAGACGCAAAGCTCCTCGCCATAGCGAGGATCGGGAACGCCGAAGGCCTGGACCTCTGCAATCGCAGGGTGGGTAAAGAGGAACTCTTCGACTTCGCGCGGATAGACATTCTCGCCGCCGCGAATGACCATGTCCTTCAACCGGCCAACGATATTGCAGTAACCTTCAGCGTCAACGGTCGCCAGATCGCCTGTATGCATGAACCTGGCCTCGTCGATCGCCGCCGCCGTCGCTGCGGGATCATCCCAATAACCGCGCATGACGCTGTACCCACGGGTGAGCAACTCGCCAGCGACGCCGGGGGTGACAATTCGACCCTCCGTGTCGACAATCTTGACTTCGATATGGGGCTGAATACGCCCGACCGTCGAGACGCGCCGCTCGAGCGGATCGTTATAGGCGCTCTGGAAGCTGACCGGGCTCGTTTCCGTCATGCCATAGGCGATGGTCACCTCGCTCATATGCATGGCGTCGACCACTTTTCGCATGACTTCGACCGGGCAGGGCGAGCCAGCCATGATCCCGGTGCGCAAGCTCTTGAGATCGAAGCGCGCGAATTCGGGATGTTCGAGCATGGCGATGAACATCGTCGGCACGCCGTGCAGGCCAGTGCATTGTTCGGCCTGCACCGCCTCGAGCGTCGCGATCGGATCAAAGCCTTCCGCCGGGCTCACCATGCAGGAACCGTGGGTGACGCAGGCCAGATTCCCCAGCACCATGCCGAAGCAGTGATAGTAAGGCACCGGAATGCACAACCGATCGTCAGGCGCGAGACGCATGGCCTCGCCGATGAAATAGCCGTTGTTGAGGATGTTGTGATGGGTCAGCGTCGCCCCTTTGGGTGCGCCGGTGGTTCCCGACGTGAACTGGATGTTGATCGGGTCATCGAACTGAAGCGTCGCTTCAAAGGCCATAAGCTCGGTGCGCTCGCTCGCTGTCGCGGGCTTGGCGACCTCGTCGAAGTTCAGCATGCCCAGCGACTTGTCCCGACCCTAAGCGGATGACGAATTCGAGCTTGGGCAAACCTTTAGACCGCAGTCTGCCGGGTTCGCCTGAGTCGATCTCGGGCGCGCAGATCTTGAGCGAAGCGAAATAGTCGTTGTTCTTATGCCCGGCGCTCAGGATCAGCGCCCGGCAGCCGGATTTCTTCATCGCATAGTCGAATTCATGGCTCCGGTAGGCGGGATTGATATTGACGAGAATGATCCCGGCGAGCGCGGTGCCGAATTGCGCCAGAACCCATTCGCTGACGTTGGCCGACCAGATGCCGACCCGGTCGCCCTTTTCGAGGCCCAGCTTGCGCAGGCCGACGCCTAAGTCCTCGGACCGGCGCAAGAGGTCGGCATAGCTCCAGCGCACATTTTGGTGGCGGGTTATGAGCGCGGGCCGATCCGGCCCCTCCGCCGTGACGCGGCGCAGGAGCTGGCCAATCGTCTCGCCGATCAGCGGCGTCGAGGACGCGCCATGAACATAGGATTGGGTAAGCAGCGCCATTGAGGTTTCGCTCCCTTGGCCGCTTGGAGGCTTCATCGTCCGCTCCGAGCAGCGCTCAATTCATGCTTTCCTATCACAATTCGCGCAGGTAAGCCGCCGGTTTTTGGCTTAGAGTGCGCCAGGCGCCGATCATGCCGAGCCCGACGGTGATCGCAAGTCCTGCGCCGGCGGCGGCGACCGCGGCGGGCCAATCGAAGATGAAATCGAACTGCATGCTGCGCTCGACGACCCAGTAAGCCGCGAGCGTTCCCGCCGCGACGCCGAAACCGGCGGTCGCCGCTCCCAATAGCGCGTATTCGATCAGGAACATCATCGTCAGGCGGCCGCGAGTCGCGCCTAGGATTTTCAGGATTGTCGCGTCGGCGAGGCGCGCGCGCCGGTTGGCCGCCAGCGCGCCGGCGAGCACCAGGACCGAGGTCGTCAGCGCAACTCCGGTCGCCGCGCGGATGGCGAGTGCAAGCTTGGCGACCAGCGTCTCGACACTATCCATCGCTTCGCGCACCCGGACGCTGGCGACGTTCGGGTACTCATGCGCGACGGCGCGCATGAGCTTAAGCTCGGCGTCCGGCGCATCGGTGGGCAGCGCTGCTGAGACCAGCTCCGTGTAGGGCGCGCCTTTCAGCGCATTGGGCGAATAGACCAGTACGAAATTGATGGCGAAGCTGCTGCCAATTCACTTTGCGCAAGTTCGCCAGCCTCGCCGATATATCGCGCCCGAGCACGTTGACGACGACAGTGTCGCCGACATGGAGACCGAGCCCCTCCGCCACTTCCTTCTCCATCGACACCAGCGGTGGGCCGGAATAGTCGCTCGGCCACCATGTCCCCGCCACGACCTCGGAGCCTTCCGGCGGCTTGTCGGCGAAAGTGACGCCGCGATCGCCTTCCAACGCCCAGGCGACCTTGTCGCTGGGCTTGACCTTTTCAATCGGCCGGTCGCCGAGCCGCACGAAGCGTCCGCGCATCATTGGCGTCTCGCTGGTCTTGACGCCTGGGGCCTCGCGCTTGACGAAGTCGACGAATGCGCCAGCGTCTGACCCACGCACATCGAGGAAAAAGAAGCTCGGCGTCACGCCCGGCTGAGCCTCACGCAATTCGGCGCGCATGTTGGCCTCGACGAGCGTGAGCGCGACGAGCGCCGTCAGCCCTAAGCCGAGCGACAGCACGACGGACGGCGTCAGCGCGCCGGGCTTATGGATCGCGTCAATCGCCATGCGCCACTCGACGAAGCGCGAACGGGGCGCGCGGCGCGCGAGCCAGGCGATCGCGAAGGCGACAAGCCGCAGCGCGATGAAACGACACGACCGTCGCGCCGGCGACCATCGCCGCGACCGACCGTTGCGGACTGGTCAGGACGGCGAGCGCGATCAGCGCGGCTCCTGCGAGCGCCGCTCCCGCAAGGTAGCGCTTGCGAGGCCAGCCCCGGCGTTCCTCGACCAGGTCGCGGATCAGCGTGGTCACGGGCAGGTCGTGCGCGCGCCCGAACGACACGATCGAGAAGGCGAGCGCCGTCAGGAGGCCGTACATGAGCCCAAGGCCAATGAGGCTCGGCGCGATCGAGGGCGCGAGCGGAATCGGCAGCAGGGAGCCGAACAGCCAATTGACCGCGAAGGGAATCGCGGAGCCTAGCGCCGCTCCGAGAAGGGCGCCGATCAGCGCCACGATCATGAACTCGATGAGCGCGAGAGCGACGACGCTCAGATCCGGTCGCGCCGATCGCCTTGAGAATGGCGAGCGTGGCGCGTTTGCGCTCGACGAAGCCCTGCGCCGCATTCGCGACGCCCACCCCGCCGACGACCAAGGACAGCAATCCCGCTAGCGTCAGGAACTCGGCGAAGCGGTCGAGATCGCGGCTGAAGTCCGGAGAAACGTTGAGGCGCGAGCGAGCGTCCCATCCGGCTTGAGGGAAGGTCCGCTTCGCCTCGCCCATGAGGGCCTGGACGGCGGCATTGTCCGGGGCGCCGTTTGGCCCGCCCATGATGACTCGCGTCGTCCATCTGACCAGCGAGCCCGGCTGCATCAGTTTCGTCGCGTCGAGAGCCGCTTGCGAAATGAGCACGCGCGGCCCGAGGCCAATGCCCGTCGCCAGTCGATCCGGTTCGCTGACGAGGACGGTGCGAATGGCGAAATTCGCTTCGCCGATGCGAATGACGTTGCCGAGCTTCAGGTTGAGCCGAGCCAGCAGCGCCTCTTCGACCGCAGCGCCGAACACGCCGTCCCGTTCGCCGAGCGCGTCATCGAGCGGCATGGGCGGCGCGAAGACGGCTTGCGCCAATGCGCGGCCATGATGGCTCGACCGCCTTGATTTCGATCGAGCGCCGCATCGCCGCTGGCCGCCCTCGCCATGCCGCGCACGGTCGCGACGGTCGACAGCGAGCCGGAGCGCTTCGAGAAAGCGCTGCTCGTCGGCGGAAAGGCGGCGATGGATGAGCGCAGAACGACGCGTCGCCGCCGAGGATCACGCGTCCTTCGCGCCCCATGCCATCGTTGAGCGCGACGGCAAGACTTTCCACCCCGACGATCGCCGCCACGCCAAGCGCAATGCAGAGGAGAAAGATACGTAAGCCCGCGAGCCCGCCGCGCAGGTCGCGCAAGGCGAAGCGCATGGTCGGCGCGCGGCTCGGCCGTGGAATGAGTCCTGTTGCAGGCGCGTTCACGATTCCCTTCTCCCTCGGGGAGAAGGTGGCGCGGCCACTAGGGCGTCCGGGAGGACGCCCGTCCTTCCGGACGAGCGATGGCCCGTCGGATGAGGGTGACGCGGCAAAACGGCTGGCGCTTGGCGCGTGCAAACCCTCACCCCCAACCCCTCTCCCGTTGGAGAGGGGGGCGCGCGCCGCCCCTGATTGTTGAAGTCTGCAAGGCTCCGCAACCGCTCATGCCGGAAGCGTCGCCGCGGGAACGGGCTCGTCCTCGATCTTTCCCGAGCGCATACGGATCACGCGGTCGCAGCGCGCGGCCAGCGTCGCGTCATGGGTGACGAGCGCCAGCGTCGCTCCAAACCGGGCGGGCAGATCGAACATCATGTCGATGATCGCGCGCCCGGTTGTCTCGTCGAGATTGCCGGTCGGTTCGTCCGCGATCAAGCAACGAGGGGCGCGGGCAGAGCGCGCGCGCCAGCGCCACGCGCTGCTGCTCGCCTCCCGATAGCTGGGCGGGATAGTGACGCGAGGCGTTCGCTCAAGCCCACCTGCTCGAGTTCGGCCTGCGCGCGCTCGCCAGCGTCTGTCGCGCCGGCAAGCTCGAGCGGGGCGGCTACGTTTTCGAGCGCGGTCATGGTCGGGATCAGGTGAAAGGACTGGAACACGATGCCGATGCGCTGCCCGCGAAAGCGCGCCAGAGCGTCTTCGTTCAAAGCGCCGAGCTTGACGCCGTCAATCTCGACTTCGCCTTTATCTGGCCGCTCGAGGCCGGCCATGATCATGAGCAACGTCGATTTGCCCGAGCCGGAAGCCCCGACTATGCCCACCGCTTCGCCCTTGCCGATTGTCAGAGCGACGTCGCGCAAGATATGCACGCGAGCCGCGCCGCGGCCGAGACTGAGGTCGACGCCGCGCATCGCGACCGCAGGAAAGACCATTGCCAGAACACCTTAAGAACAAGTCGCCCTCATATGGGCATTTGCGCCTCCTCGTCCAGGCGCTGACGTTCGCGGCGGTCCTGGCGACGGCGTCGCACGCCGCCGCGGGGGACGCTTCGCCTTGTGGCGTTAGGAGACAGCTTGACCGCCGGATTGGTCTACCGCCCGGCAAGGCGTTCCCGGACCGCCTCGAAGCGGCGCTCCGCGCCAGGGGCCTCGACGTCAAGGTCATCAACGCCGGCGTTTCCGGTGACACTGCCGCGGATGGTCTCGCGCGCTACGACTGGTCCGTCCCGCCCGACGCCGATGCGATGATCGTCGAGCTTGGCGCCAATGACATGTTGCGGGGCCATGCGCCCGCGGCGACCAAGGCGGCGCTTGCCGCCATTCTGGACAGAGCCCGAGCCGCTCATTTGCCGGTGCTTCTCGCCGGCATGCAGGCCGCTCCCAATCTCGGGCGCGACTATGCCCGCGACTTCTCCGCCATCTATCCGGCTCTGGCGAAAAGTTACGGTGTTGCGCTCTATCCGTTCTTCCTCGATGGCGTCGCGGGCGACACGAAGCTCAACCAGCCTGACGGACTGCATCCGACGGCGGAAGGGGTCGAGATCATCGTTCAGAAGATCCTGCCCTCGGTCGAAGCGCTGCTCAAGCAGGCGAACCGATAGCCCCCGGCGCGCTGTCGACTGCGCGCCGTCACGAGGAGGTCTCATTGTCGAGCACACGCCACATTCTCACCTTGTCGTGCGTCAACCGGCCCGGGATCGTGGCGAAAGTCTCGGCCGCTCTGTTTGATGGCGGGTTCAACATTCTCGACGCCCAGCAGTTCGACGACACCGAGACTGGCGACTTCTTCATGCGGGTCGTGTTCAACCGCGCCGCTCCGCGCGCGGACATCGAGGCTTTGCGCGAGACCTTCAAGGCGATCGCCCTCGGCTTCGCGATGAAATGGTCGATGCGCCCCGTCGATCAGCTGAAGCGCGTCGTGCTCATGGTCTCGCGTTTCGACCATTGCCTGGTCGATCTCCTCTATCGCTGGCGCAGCGGCGAACTCGCAATGGATCCTGTCGCGATCATCGCCAATTATCCGCGCGAGACTTACGCTCACATCGATTTCGGCGACATTCCGTTTCACCATCTGCCGGTCACCAAGCAGACCAAGATGGAGCAGGAGGCTCAGGCGTGGGATGTGATCAAGTCGGTCAAAGCCGATCTCGTCGTTCTCGCGCGCTACATGCAGATCCTGTCGGACGGTTTCGCCGCCAAGCTCCAGGGCCGGGCGGTGAACATTCATCACTCGTTCCTGCCCGGATTCAAGGGCGCGAAACCTTACCATCAGGCCCATGCGCGCGGCGTCAAATTGATCGGGGCGACCGCCCATTTCGTCACCTCCGATCTCGACGAGGGACCGATCATCGAACAGGATGTCGAGCGCATCAGCCATCGCGACAGGCCCGAGGACCTGGTCCGCAAGGGGCGCGACATCGAGCGCCGTGTTCTCGCTCGCGCGATCGCCAACGTGCTCGAGGACCGCGTGCTTTTGAACCACGGCAAGACCGTGGTGTTCGAGGGGTAGGTAACTTTCGGGCGCTCGCAAACGTATAGGACGTGTCCCCCCACGATCGCGCCTATATAATGGTTCTCAAGGAGGATCTCATGAAACAGGACCACTTCCCCGTCACCCACACCGACGCCGAATGGCACGCGCTCCTGACCCCCGAGCAATACGACATCATGCGCGGGCACGGCACCGAGCGGCCGGGCAGCTGCGCGCTTTTGCACGAGAAGCGGCCGGGCGTCTTTGTTTGCGCCGGTTGCGGCCAGCCTTTGTTTGAGAGCAAGACCAAGTTCGAGAGCGGCACTGGCTGGCCGAGCTTCAATATTCCGGTCGAGGGCTCGGTCGAAACGACGGTCGACCGCAGCTTGGGCATGACGCGCACCGAAGTGCATTGCGCGCGCTGCGGCTCGCATCTGGGCCACGTCTTTCCCGATGGGCCGCCGCCGACCGGCCAGCGCTATTGCATCAACGGTGTCGCGACAAACTTCACGCCGAACGCTGTAAACTGACGCAGTCCGCTGACGGCCGGATGCGGCCAGGGGTCGATCAGGGCGTGCTTATGAACGTATCGAACCTGCCGAATGAAGCCCGAACGCATCGCCCGGCGGACCACCCGACGGCGCGATGCGGCCGGGTCGGGGTGCTGATCGTCAATCTCGGCACCCCGGAGGGGACCGACTACTGGTCGATTCGCCGCTATTTGCAGGAGTTTCTGTCCGACCGGCGCGTCATCGAGACGCCGCGCGTAATTTGGCTGCCCATTCTGCAAGCCATTCTCCTGAGGCGGCCGCACGTCAAGGGCCGCGACTATGACGCGATCTGGAACAAGGAACGCGACGAGAGTCCGCTGAAGACGATCACGCGGTCGCAAAGCGAAAAGCTTGGACTCGCGCTCCACAATCTGGATGGGCGCGTCGTCGTCGACTGGGCCATGCGCTATGGCGCGCCGCCGATTGCGGAGCGTCTCAAGGCGCTTCAGGCGGAGGGCTGCGACCGCATTCTCGTCATTCCGCTTTACCCTCAATATTGCGCCGCATCGACCGCGACGGTCGGCGACAAGGCGTTCGAGGCTTTGCAGTCGATGCGCTGGCAACCGGCGGTTCGAGTGGCGCCGCCCTATTACGACGATCCCGTCTATATCGACGCGCTTGCCCGCTCCGTCCGCGCCAGTCTCGCCAATCTCGACTTCGAACCCGAAATCGTGCTCGCCTCCTATCACGGCATTCCGCAGGCCTATTTCGACAAGGGCGATCCCTACTTTTGCCATTGCGCCAAGACGACGCGGCTCCTCCGCGAGGCGCTCGGCATGAGCGAGGAGAGCCTTCTTATGACCTTCCAGTCGCGTTTCGGCCGCGGCGAATGGCTGAAGCCCTATACCTCCGCGACCTTACGTGCACTCGCCTCCCGCGGCGTCAAGCGCGTGGCGGTCTTGACGCCCGGTTTCGCCGCCGATTGCCTGGAGACGCTGGAGGAAATTGGCGTCGAGAATGCAGGCTATTTTCGCGAGGCCGGCGGGGAGCGCTTCGCCGCGATCCCCTGTCTCAACGATAGCGCCGACGGCATGGCGGTGATCGAAGCCCTCGCCCGGCGGGAGCTCAGGGGCTGGGCGGAGTGAGGCCATCCCCTTCTCCCTTTGGGAGAAGGTGGCCGACGCAGTCGGCCGGATGAGGGCGGGCGCGCGCGAACCCTCACCCGGCGCTTTGCGCCACCCTCTCCCCATAGGGCGTTCGGTAGAACGCCCGTCTCTCGACGGGCTATGGGAGAGAGGACCATGCGCCACACGCCGAGGCAGGACGCTAGCTAGACCACCTCGTCCGGGGCAAGCGCGCAGGCGAGGTGCGGGTCGACCTCGATTTGCACGGTCGTATGATTGATCTTGAAGCGCTGGGCGAGATCGTTGCACAGCTCGTGAAGAAACACGTCGCCCGGATGCCCGTTCGGCATCACCAGATGGCATGTGAGCGCGTTTTCAGTCGTGCTCATCGGCCAGATATGCAGGTCATGCACTTCAACGACGCCCGTTCGTGCGGAAAGGAAATTTCGCACCGCCGCGGGATCGATCTGCGCCGGGACCGCCGCCATCGACATGCCGACCGAGTTGCGCAGAAGACCCCATGTGCCCCATACGATCACGCCGTTGATGATGAGGCTGACAACCGGGTCGATCCAAAGCCAGTTTGTCAGCAAGATCAGAAGTCCGGCCGCAACCACGCCGACGGACACGAGCGCGTCCGACGCCATATGCAGGAACGCGCCGCGCAGGTTGATGTCGTCCTTGCGGCCTGAGGCGAAGAGCCACGCCGTCACCGCATTGACGAGGATGCCGATCGCGGCGACCGCCATCATCGTCTTCCCCGCCACCGGTTCGGGCGTTCCGAGGCGCCGGATGGCCTCCCACGACAGGCCGCCCACCGTCACCAGCAGAAAGACAGCGTTGAACAGAGCGGCAAGGATCGAAGAGCCGCGCATGCCGTAGGTGAAGCGCTCCGTCGGCGCGCGCCTGGCGAGCACGCTCGCCAGCCACGCGACGCCAAGTCCGAGCACATCGCCGAGATTATGTCCGGCGTCGGCCAGCAACGACACCGAATTGCTCATCAGGCCATAGAGCGCTTCGATGACGACGAAGCCGAGATTGAGGGCTATGCCGATCGCGAAGGCCGTGCCGAAGCTCGCCGGCGTGTGGGTGTGCGTGTGATCATGAGCGGAACGGTCATGAGAGTGGCCGCTATGATCGTGGGACATCGCGATCGCCTTTTTTTTCGCTGACCCAGGTACATCCTCTAGCGGCTGAAGGATCAAGGTCTCATGACAGACCGCATCCGGCTCTGGACGCCAAGAGGAAGGGACACTCCCCAACCTCGTCTAGCCCTCAGCCCGGATCTTTCGAAGGCCTCGTCACCCGCAGCCACGGCCGCGTTCCCTCATGCGTCTCGTCATGAGCGCTGCTCGGCTGGTAATGCAGCGGCGAGCCCGGCAGACGGCCGACCTGAAGCGCGTGCAAGGTCGGTTCATTGGTGACTTCGAAGGAATCGAACCCGCAGCGCAGCATGAGCGGGATCTCGTCGATCAGCACGTCGCCGATCGCCCTCAGTTCGCCGCCAAACCCGAACCGGTCGCGCAGGATGCGGGCGTAAGAGAACGACCGGCCGTCGGCGAACTTGTCGAAGGCGAGCGCCACCAGCGGCCGGTCCGCGAGATCGGGTAGGTGCGCCTGGGCATCGGCGCCCGCCTCAACCGCCACCCCTACAGGGCCCGACCGCGCCAAGAAACTATCGCGCTCGCTAAGCCAGCGCTTGAGCGACACCACGATGGCGCCCTCCGATGGGACCGGAGCGTCGTCGCCGAGAAACGCCCATTTGTCTTGCGTGAAGCCCTCGCGCCGCCACAAGGGCATCAGATGCCTGATCCGGCGTCGAGCGGACCCAAATGGATGCCGCACTCGACCTTGCCTCGCCCGCGCCAACGGCCAGCGCGCTCGTCCTCGCCGGGCTTGACCGGGCTTGTGCACGGCAGGCAGCCGATGGATGGAAATCCCTTGGCGGCCAACGGATGCCGGGGCAATCCGGCGTCAGCAATATATTTGAGCACGTCGCTCGAGCTCCAGCCGACCAGCGGGTTGACCTTGATCCGCTCGCCTTCCGCCTCGAACAGCGGCAGGGTCGCGCGCGTCGCGCTCTGAAAACCCTTCCGGCCGGTGATCCAGGCGTCAAACCCATCAATCGCCTCTGCCAGCGGCCGGACCTTACGGATGTCGCAGCAGCGGTCCGGATCGCTGGCGAACAGAAATCTCTCCGGGTCCTCCTCAGCCACCGTCTCCGCGTTCGGCTCGGCGACGATGACGTTGGTGAGCTTAAGACGCGCGACGAGGTCGTCGCGGTAGGCCAGCGTCTCGGGGAAGTGCTGCCCGGTGTCGACGAAGACCACCGGCGTCGCAGAGTCGATCTGCGCCACCATGTGCAGAAGGGCGGCCGCGTCCGCGCCGAAGCTCGAAACCAGAGCGATGCGGCCGGGATAGAGATCTTCAATCGCGAGCCGCAAGAGCGAGGAGGCCCTGACCTGCGAAAAGCGCGTCTCGAGGCGGGACGCGGCGATCTGGTCGCCAAACAGCTTGACGTCATGGGCGCTCATCAGATGTCCGATCCGGCGCTTCGTTCGTAAAGCGCCTCCTTGAACGGCGCCATGCCGACACGGCGATAAGCGTCAATGAATGTCTCCTGCTCCGAGACCCTGAGGCCCGTATAGGTCTCGACGATGGTTTCAATCGCCTCGACCACATTCTCGGAGCTGAAGCCGGGTCCGGTGATCTGGCCGATCGCGGCCTGCTCGTCGGCGGAGCCGCCGAGCGTGATCTGGTAGGTCTCTTCCCCTGCCCGCTCGAGTCCCAGAATGCCGATATGGCCGACGTGATGATGTCCGCAGGCATTGATGCAGCCGGATATTTTTATCTTCAGCGGGCCGATCTCTTTTGCGCGCTGACCGTCGCCGAAGCGCTGGGCGATGCGCTGCGCGACGGGGATCGAGCGCGCCGTCGCCAGCGCGCAATAGTCGAGGCCGGGGCAGGCGATGATGTCGCTGATCCCGCCGGCGTTGGGCGTCGATAGACCCACCGACGCCAGCCGATCGTAGACTGCCGGCAGGTCGTCCAGCGCGATATGAGGCAGGATGAGGTTCTGCTCGTGCGAGACGCGGACCTCGTCGTGGGAATAATCCTCCGCGAGATCGGCGACGGCGTCCATCTGGTCAGCGCTGGCGTCGCCCGGAACCGCGCCGATCGCTTTGAGCGAGACCGTCACAACGACATAGCCCGGCGTCTTATGCGGCACGACGTTGGCGGCGAAGAAGCTGGCGAAGCGTGCATCCTTCCCCTTGCGTCGCTCCACCCGGTCGCTCGCCGGCTTCTTGGCCTCAAGGTCGGGCGGCGCGAAGAAAGCGCGAAAGCGTGCGAGTTCCCTCTCTGGAAGGCTGAGAGCCTTCGGATCGCGGGCGGCGAATTCCTTCTCGACCTCCTCGCGCAAAGCCTCGAGGCCTTTCTCGTGCACGAGGATCTTGATGCGCGCCTTGAACTTGTTGTCGCGCCGCCCTTCGAGATTGTAGACGCGCAGGATCGCCTCGACATAGGCCAACAGGTCGCGCTCGGGCAGAAAATCGCGGACCATGCGCCCGATCATCGGCGTTCGGCCGAGTCCGCCGCCGACATAAACACGAAAGCCAAGCTCGCCCGCGTCGTTGCGCATAACCTGCAGCCCGATGTCATGCGCCTGAATCACCGCACGGTCACGCGCGGCGCCGTTCACCGCGACCTTGAACTTGCGCGGCAGAAACGAGAATTCGGGGTGGAGCGACGACCATTGCCTCAAGATTTCGGCGTAAGGCCGCGGATCGGCGATTTCGTCATGGGCGACGCCCGAGAAATGGTCCGCGGTGATGTTGCGAATGCAGTTTCCCGAGGTCTGGATCGCGTGCATCTCGACGCTCGAGAGCTCCGCCAGGATGTCGGGCGTGTCCTTGAGCGCCGGCCAGTTGAACTGGATATTCTGCCGGGTGGTGAAATGGCCGTAGCCGCGGTCATAATTCCGCGCGATCTCGGCGAGCTTGCGCATCTGGCGCGAGTTGAGGACGCCATAGGGCACGGCGATACGCAGCATATAGGAGTGGAGCTGCAGGTAGAGGCCGTTCATCAGCCGATGGGGGCGGAACTGCTCCTCGGTCAATTCGCCCGATAAGCGGCGCGCCACCTGGTCGCGGAATTGCTCGACCCGCGCGGCGACGAAGGCGGCGTCGAAATCGTCATAGTGATACATGTTCGGTCTCCGTCGCGACCTTGGGACCCGAATGGGGCGCCTGGCCTAACGCCTGCTTGCCGAGGTCGCGCCGGATCGTCGGCCCGGCGGCCCGGATCGCCTCGCGCAGGGCCTTGGGAGCGAAATGGCCATTGCGCTCCTCGACTGCCACGGCATAGGGCTCGACGACGAGATTGGCGGCTTCGTCCTGCTTGGCGCGCGCCAACGCGCCGCCCGTCGCTTGCGGATCGGCCAGCACCGCCGCGCGGTTGAAATCCTCGCTCCAGCTATCGTCAACGGTCTGAAACACGACAACGCCGTCCGTGAGCCGGTTGGCGGTGATGACATCAGGCATTCCGGCCTCTTCGAGGTAGGGGCGGCTGCTTCGAAGTAGGGGGGCGCCCGCCCGCCTGCAAGAGCCGCTAGCATATTTAACGGTAAAAATATATGCGTTTGTTTGTATAACAAAGTAATACTGTTGTCTTGGCGCCGCTTACCTAGAGCAGTATCCGAACGGATTGAATCGGCGGGGGGATTCCCGAATCGGTTAATTTCTGGGAGCAGCTGATCGCCAATAGCGGCGAGCGCTTTGCGGTCTCCGTGCTGTGGCGTTTCTTCGACCGTCACCAGATCACCTTTAAAAAAAACGGCGCATGCCGAGGAACAACAACGCGCGGACGTGCAAAATCGACGCCGGGAATGGTTCGCGGGACAGCTCGATCTCGATCCGACGAAACTCGTTTTCATTGACGAGACCGGAGCCTCCACAAATCTCGCGCGCAAAAGCGGACGTTGCCGGCGCGGGCGCCGGTTGCGGTCGGCCATCCCGCACAGTCACTACAAAACGGTGACTTTGGTCGCCGGCCTTCGCCTTCGCGGCCTGACGGCGGCAAGGACTTTCGACGGACCGATCAACGCCGCCCTGTTCGAGGATTGGGTGGAGACATGCCTCGTCCCCACGCTCTCGCCCGGCGAGACCGTCGTCATGGACAATCTCCCCGCTCACAAGGGGCCGCGGGTCGAGCAACTGATCAAGGCGGCGGGCGCGCAGTTGCGATATCTTCCAGCCTACAGTCCCGATATGAACCCTATCGAAAAAGCCTTCTCCAAGCTCAAGGCCTTCCTGCGCAAAATCGCCGAGCGGACCGTCGCGGGTCTGATGCGCGCCCTCGAAACCTGCGCCGAAATCTTCGAGCCCTCGGTATGTATAAATTACTTCAAATCCTGTGGTTATCAGGACGATACAGGATGATCGGATTCCGCTCTAGCGAGAGGGCCAGAAAGCCATAAAGCAGCGACTGTCTTGGCGTCGCCGGGTTACCCGGTCGAAGCCTTCCCACCGCCTGGACATCCTGGCCGAAAAGACGGAGAAGACGCGCGGCGCGGCTTGGCCCAAGGGGCGTCGTCTCGCGAAGGTTCTCAGCGACGGGGCGGGATCTCGGACTTGTGCGCGAAGCACGGGGCCAGGACTCGCGCTTCGTCAGAGGCGTTTCCCAAGTGCGAACAAGTCGGGCGCAGGCGTTTCGATAATGGTTTTTTCCTCGATAACCTTTCTCTTCTACTTCCTGCCCATTTTTATCTTTCTCTATTTCATCACCCCGACGATCAGGGGCAAGAATATCGTAACCCTTGTGTTCTCCCTGCTTTTCTACGCGTGGGGAGAGCCTCGGTTCGTCATCGTTCTTCTGCTTTCAATCCTGTTCAATTTCTGTGCAGCCTCGGCGATCGATTCCCGGGAGGGATCGGACCGCCGCGTCGCGCTTGCGATCGCCGTCGGCGGCAACCTCCTGCTGCTCGGAATCTTCAAATACGCCAATTTCGTCACCGCCAACCTGTCAGCGTTCCTGACGCCGCTCGGCGCGCCCTCCATCAAGACAAGCATCGCGCTTCCGCTTGGCATCTCGTTTTTCACCTTCCACTGCATGTCCTACGTCATCGACATCTACCGGCGGCGGTTCCGGGCCAATCGCGATCCGATCGACGTCGCGCTCTATATTTCCCTGTTTCCACAGTTGGTCGCCGGACCGATCGTCCGCTACAAAACCGTCGCTCGCCAATTGGACGCCCGCAGGTTCACGCTCGGGCGCGCGTCTGTCGGGGCCCGCATCTTCATTGTCGGCCTGGCGCAGAAAGTGCTTGTCGCGGACGTCGTCGCGCCGCTGGTTCAAGTCGCGTTCGATCAGGTTCACGATCGCTCTTTGGCCGAGGCGTGGATCGGACTGATTGCCTACACGGTGCAAATCTATTTTGACTTTGCCGGCTACTCGAACATGGCGATCGGACTGGGGATCGTGCTCGGCTTCACGTTCCCGCGCAATTTCCGCATGCCCTACACGTCGCTCTCGATCACCGAATTCTGGCGTCGCTGGCACATGTCGCTGTCGTCGTGGCTGCGCGACTACCTCTACATTCCGCTCGGCGGCAACCGCGGCTCCAACGCGCAAACCTACCGCAATCTCGTCATGGTGTTCCTGCTATGCGGACTCTGGCATGGGGCGAATTGGACCTTCGTCCTGTGGGGCGCCTGGCACGGCGCCTTCCTGGTGATCGAGCGCCTCGGCCTCGGATCGGCGCTCGCGCAGCTGGCGAGGCCGGCGCGGTGGGGCTACGCGCTTTTAGCGGTCATGGGAGGCTGGGTGTTGTTTCGCTCCGCCGACCTTTCGGGCGCGATCGGCTATTACGCGAGCTTGGTCGGTCGGCACGGATTGAACGAAATCAGCTTCGACATGCATGACGCGCTGAACGAACGCGCGATTGTGACGCTCGCCATCGGCTGCGTGCTGGCGGTTGCGCCACGATGGCCCGCCAAATGGTCGGCGCCGTTCTTCGTACGCGCGCCAGCGGACATGGCGCTTACATTCGCGCTGCTTATTTTTTCCATGATCACGGTCGCGGCCGGCGCCTATAGCCCGTTTCTTTACTTTCGATTCTGAGCCTCAAAGCATCGGCAGCGGGCGCAGGCGAGGGTCGAGCGGGAACGCGGCGTCGATTTTGCCGAGCTCGGCATCGCTAAGAACAAGCGCGCCAGCGCCCGCGTTCTCTTCCGCATGCTCCGGGTTCGAAGCTTTGGGGATCGCGAACAGCGACGCTCGCCGCGTGAGAAAACGCAGCGCCACCTGACGCGGGGTGGCGTGATGGCGGTCGGCGATCTGCTTCAGCGCACGCCCTCCCGCGCTGTTCGCCTGAGGAAATCCGCCGGCGTGACCGAATGGGCTATAGGCGACTACGGCGACGCCGTTCGCTTCGCACCATGGGATCACTGCATGCTCGATGGCGCGCTCGCGCAAATGGTAGAGCACTTGGTTGCAGGCCGGATGACCGGCGCCGGCGATCTGGCGAACTTCGTTGAGATCATCGACGTCGAAATTGCTGACGCCCCATGAGAGGATCTTGCCCTCAGTGCGAAGCTGCTCGAAGGCGGCGACGGTGTCCGCGAGGGGATGCGATCCCCGCCAGTGCAGAAGATAGCCCTCGAGGCGGTCGGTCCTGAGCCGTTTGAGCGACCGCTCGCAAGCCGCGATCGTCCCTTTGCGAGACGCGTTGTGCGGCAGCACCTTGGAGACGAGGAAGACCTCGTCGCGCCGCCCGTCGATCGCCGCGCCGACCAGTTCCTCGGCGGCTCCCGATCCATACATCTCCGCGGTGTCGATATGATTCATGCCGAGATCGAGGCCCCGGCACAGCGCGGCGATCGCCGTCGCGGAATCCGCCTGTTCGATGTACCAGGTGCCCTGGCCGATGACCGCGACTTCGCGCTTCGTCGAACCAAAGGGACGGAGCTCCATGGTCTTGTCCTCGCTATGGCGGGTCGTCATCGTTCGGGGAGTCCCGCCATGCGCAGGCCTTCGAAAATAGGCGCAAGCTGGAGCGGATGCGTCGGGTCGTCGCTCATCGCCGTCCAGTTTGTCCGGGCGCGGGAGACGGTGAAGGACGGATTGAGCATGAGGCCGGCCTTGATCGCGGAACGCGCCTCGTCAAGCCGGCCAAGCCGCGCGAGGGCGGCGGCCAAGTGAAAATGAGCCTCGGGATAATTCCGATTGGCTTCGATCGCCCGGCGGCACCACAAGACGGCTTGTTCGCAATCGCCCAAGTGATTTTTTGCGATCCCGGCCTCCGTCAACCAAACATACGCCCACGTATCGCGCGGGCTCAAACGCAGGGCCTGCTCAACGTGAGTCTCGGCTTCCTCGGAACGACTGGTAAAGATCTTGCCAAGTCCGATGAAGGCGTGGGCGCCGGCGAGATTACGATCCAACGTCAACGCGTGTTCGCACTCGGCGATGCCCTCGACGGCGCGCTTCGTCAGGATCTTAACGTAGCCGAGAAACGCGTGGCCGCGGGCTTGGTCCGGAAAAGACGACAGAGCTTGAGTCAGCTTCGCCTCTGCCGACGCGAAGGCGGCGGCTGGGTCGGCGACAAAGGAATTTCCGCCGTCGGCGATGTCGGCCGCGGCCGATCCAACGAGCGCGTCGACATTGTCGGGATCAACGGCGAGCGCGCGATCGAAGAATGCGCGCGCTTGCGCAACATGATTCGGGGTCCTCCCGCGATGGAGCCAGGACAAGCCTTGAAAAAAGAGATCCATCGAATCGGGGTTGGGCGCCTGTTCGGCGTGGCGCGCCTCGACGGCGGCGAGCTGGGCGCTCAACGCGTTCGCCAGGCGCCCGACGATTTCGTCCTGCATGTCGAAGAGATCGGCCAGGGGCTTGTCGAACCGCTCGGCCCAGAGATGATTGCCCGTCTCGGCATCGATGAGCTGCACATTGAGGCGCATGCGGTTTCCGCCCCGCTGAACGCTGCCCTCGAGGAGATAGCGAACGTTCAACTCGCGGCCGATGGCCTTCACGTCGAGCGGCTTGCCCTTGTAGGTGAAGGCCGTGTTGCGTGCGATCACGACGGCGCCGCGGATGCGCGAGAGATCGGTCGTGAGGCTCTCCGTCACCCCGTCGACGAAATGCTCCTGTTCGGGGTCGCCGCCGATATTGGCGAACGGCAAAACGACGATCGAGAGGCGCGGCGGGGCGGTCTTGTCGAGCGCTGGGGCCGGCTGCGCCTCGGCGGCCTGGCCAATGTCAAGCGAATAGACCCGGATCGGCTCGGCGATGTTCTTGAGTTGCGTGGGGCCGAGATCGCTGACGGCGAGATCGAGCCGCCCTTTGAGCTGGCGATAGGCGTCCTCCGAGAGGCAGATCCCCCCGGGCTTGGCGATGCCCTCAAGCCGCGCGGCAATGTTGACGCCGTTGCCCATGAGGTCGCCGTCGGCCTCTTCGACCACGTCGCCCAAATGAACGCCGATGCGGAATTCGATCCGCCTTTCCGGCGCGACGCCCGCATTGCGCTCGACCATTCCGGTCTGCACTTCGATCGCGCAACGCGCCGCGTCGACCACGCTGCGGAAGTCAGTGATGAAACCATCGCCGGTGCCCTTGACGATCCGGCCGTGGTGGACAGCAATCGCAGGCTCGATCAGATCGCTGCGCAGCGCGCGCAGCCGCGCCAGCGTGCGCTCCTCGTCCGTGCTCGCCAGCCGGCTATAGCCGACGACATCGGCGACCAGGATCGCCGCGATTTTTCGGGTCTCGCTCATGGCGTTCAACTAGCACAAGAGCCGTCGCCATGGGGCCCGCATTGCCGCGAAGCAATGACGCGATGCTTAAGCGGACGGGCTGCTCGCAAGATATTGATGGACGAAGGCGATCGCGATGCTGCCCTCGCCAACGGCGGATGCGACGCGCTTCACCGGGCTGAACCGAACATCCCCGCAGGCGAACACACCCGGTACGCTGGTCTCGATGAGATAAGGGTCGCGGCTCTCTTTCCAGCGACCCGCTTTGACCACGTCGCCGCCCGTCAAAATATAACCGCGCGGGTCCCGCGCGATTTCGGGCGGCAGCCAGCCGGTTTGAGCGTCGGCGCCGATGAAGACAAACAGTCCGCCCGAGTCTTCCCGGCGGACTTCATTGGCGCCGCGATCGAAAATGTCGATCGCGGTCAGGTGGCTGTCGCCGTAGACGGCTTTGACCTCCGAGCGCAACGCCGTCCGAATGTTGGATTTGCTGTGGATCTGGTCGATCAGATAGTGCGACATGCTCTTTTCGAGCGAGTCGGCGCGCACGATCAGGGTTACGGTTCGCGCGTGATTGGCGAAAAACATCGCAGCCTGCCCGGCCGAGTTTCCGGCGCCGATGAGATGCACGTCGAGCCCTTGCGCGATGCCCGCTTCGCTGCGCGCCGCTCCGTAGAATATGCCCTTGCCGAGCAGCCGGTCGAAACCGTCCGCGGCGAGGCGCCGCCAGCTCACTCCGGACGCCACAATGTCCGTGCGCGCTTGCAAGACCTCCTCGTTGTCGAGGACGATGCGGCGGGCGCGGGGAACCATACGGACAATCTTGCGCGCGACGAGAATCTCGGCGCCCAGGCGCTTGGCTTGCCGAAGCGCCCGGCTCGCCAGTTCCGAGCCGGAGATTCCGCTCGGAAAGCCCAGATAGTTCTCGATTCGCGACGACGTTTCCGCCTGGCCTCCCGGCGCCTCCTGCTCAACGACGATCGTGCGCAGGCCCTCTGAGGCCCCATAGACGGCGGCAACGAGGCCCGCCGGTCCGCCGCCAATGATGACCGTATCGTATCCTTTAAAGCGCGGAGCGGTCTGAAGGCCGAGCTGCGCCGCGAAGTCTCGCGGCTGCGGCCTGATGAGCGTCGTGCCGTCGGTGAGCCGCAGCACGGGGCAATCGCTCTCCGCCGGCGGCGGTCCGGGCCAGTGGTCGGCGAGATTCGGATCATCCGGCTTCAGCCAGCTGAAGGAAATCTGGTTGCGTTCGAGAAACCGCCGAAGATCGAGGCAGGCGTTGTCCCAACGGTTTCCGAGCAGAATGACTTGAGCATTGTGCGGCTCCGCCGCAATCTTCTGCAATCCGCCGATGCGCTCGCGAGCGAGTTCGTCCATCATCCTCGCAAGTTCCGGCGACGCGGCGGCGACGGCGTAATAGGGCCGGGCGTCCAACTTCAAGACCCGCGTCGGCTCGCTGGCTCGGAAGCCGGCCTGAAACTGCGTGCCGAAGACGAGAGGGACCTCGCCGAACAGTTTACCGGGCAAGCGCGCTCCAAGCTTGCGCTCGATGCCGTCGACAAGTTTGATGACTTCGATTGTTCCCGCGAGCACGACGAACAGAGCCGGCGGTTCGCCCTCAAAAACCGCATATTCCCTAAGCAGAGATTCGTGGCATGGCCAACGGATTGGGGATGCGCTCGCGGTTGAGATCAATGACAGCGTGATGGATGGCCTGGTCGAGCGCGGCGGCGTCGGTGAAGGTCTGGTGGGCGAGGTGATGGGCTTTGAGATCGCGCCAGACCGGCTCGATGTCGTTGAGTTCGGGGGCGTATTTCGGCAGCCATTCGACGGTGAGCCAGTGTGCGCGGGCGGTGAGGGCGGCGAGCGAGCGTTTGCTGGTGTGGATCGGACCATTGTCCTCGACCAGCACGACCGGCTTGGCCTGCCGCCCGGGCTGCGGCCCAAAGAGACGGTCGAGTTGCTCCAGATGAGCGATGAAATCGCTGCTGCGCTTGGTCGGGCTGGTATGGACGATGAGTTGGCGCGTGAGGGGATCGAGCGACCCCAGTATCGCGACCTTCTTGGCCTGCCCCGGCGCCGGCACACGCAAGTCCGCTCCCGACTTCGCCCAGGCGCGGGCGAGATAAGGATGGGTCAGCGCCTCGCTCTCATCGCCGTAGAGAAGAACGATGTCGCCGGCTTCGGCCTGCTGTTTGCGCAGTTGCAGGCGCAGGCCCACCCGTTCCACTTCGCTTTCCCTCTGACGGCCCTTCAGCGTGTGCCGGGGCCGCCGCCAGCGGAACTTTTTTTTCGCAACGCCTTGGACAGTTGCGAACGGCTGATGCGCACGCCCTCGCGCGCTTCGATCTCGGCGCGAAGGCGGGGGATTGTCCAGTTGCGCCGGTCGGCCACAGGTTCTTCCAGCAAGGGGGTGGCAACGCGCATGGCGGCTTCACTCTTCACCGGAGGCGGGCCCGGCGCGATGCTGGCCTTCAGCGCTGCGATCCCGCCGGCGGCGAAGTCGCTGCGCCACAGCCGAACCGTATCTTCGCGCACGCCAAACGCCGCCGCGATCTTGGGGCTGGTCCAACCAGCCAGCGTCAAAAGCACGGCGCGGGCGCGGTCCGCCTCGCCGCGATCGCGTGAACCGGCAAGAGCCAAGAGGCCGGCGCGTTGTTCATCGCTCGCCGTAACCGGAGACTTTCCCGCCATGTCATACACCTTGCGAATCGGCGCAGGCAGCCAACCGCAAAAAACCTATCCGTTGGTTAGCCAAACGGAATCTGCTTAGCGTTGAGACGAATGTCCGCCGCCGCCCGCGCGACATCCGCCAGAGCGACTGGCGAAAGCGTGGAAAAGATCGGAATCGCGGCGAGTTCTTCGGACGTCAGCATGTCCTACCGGCAAATCAATAGGGTCGGGGTCGCGGGCGCCCTGGATGAGGCTTGATCGGATTCTTCGGCGCCGGGAGTGAATAGGGCGCCGAAGCAGCCCGGCCGCCGACGGATTTCGCTCTGTCTGAAATGCGCCGCGCCCCCATGTTTTCATTGTTCACGCTCCTTTTGTCGGGGCGTTCGCCGCACTGTCAAGCCGCCAACGCGAGCAGTTCCGCTCGCCGCGGCCCATCGAAACGTTGACCCTCCTCTCAGCGCCTCAAGCGCTGACCTTCAGCGCCGGCAGGGCCAGCGCCGTGCTTCAACCTGCTTGATTGACCTACGAAAGCAGTCAATTGGCTTAGAGAAGCAAGACCAGTCACGCGGAACCTCCTAATCGGCTTCCCAATCTCACGCGCAATCACGCGCGGTCGAATGGATGGGTTTCCGCTATGCGCGTTTCCGGGCTGCTTGGGGCAGTTGTTGCCCTTGGATTGACGACCGCGGGAAACGCCGCCTCGATTACGATCCTGTCACCGGGAGACCTTGGACCTCCCGCTGGATACGGTTCGGTCGCGACTTTCGATAATGTCTCAGCTGCGGCCTATGGAAGCGCCGCCCCATTCGGCTCGTTCCTTGACGGGGGAGCTGCTTTTTCCGGATCTGGGGTCGTCATGAACAATGACGGCCAAGGCTCCCTCGGGCTCTACGCGACGCCTCTCGGCGACACGACGAATTACATGGCGGTGCTCCTCGGCGGGTCGGAAGAAATCGCCTATTCCAGCCTCAAGGATAGCTTCGGATTGTATTGGGGTTCCGTCGACACCTACAATTCGCTGGCGTTCTATAGCGGCGCCGTCCTGGTTGCGACGATTACGGGCGCCGACTTGGGCCAGCCCGTGAACGCCAATGGCGGCCAAACGGACTATGCCTCGAACGCCTATGTCTGGATTACGGCGTTGCCGCAATTTGATCGGGTGATCGCGGCCTCATCGTCCAATTCGTTTGAATTTGACAACGTCGTCGCCGGCTCGGCGCCTCAGATTCCCGATTCGGTCGCGGCGGTCCCGGAGCCCTCAACCTGGGCCATGCTGCTGCTCGGCTTCGCTGGACTGGGTTACGGGGCTTTTCGGCGAAGCAGGGCGACAATCTCGATTGTCGGCTGACCGGACCCGCGGGTTTGATGTGACCCAAGATGGGCCGCGATAGCGGGATCGATCAAGTCGCGGGCGTAGCCCCTGAGCCGCGACAGCGTCCGATCCGCGTCCGCGCCTGCGAAGGCTGTAGCCGACGACATCGGCGACCAGGATCGCCGCGAGCTTCCGGGTCTCGCTCACTCCTCCGGCATCCCGGCCTTGCGCAGGCCCCCAAGCAGGCGGTCCCAATATTCAACGTAGCGCGGATCGGTCTGCGCAGCGAGAGTCAGCGCCCGCCATGACTTCCACTCCGCCAGCGTTCTGGCGGCGCCGAAAGTGGCAAGATAGCGCTGGAGCGCTTCATGGGCCTGCGATTGCTCGCCGGCCAGGGCAAGCGCAGCAATGAGAAAGGGATACGGAACCGAGTGGTTGGGATTGATCTCGATCGCGCGACGAGCCGCTTCGATCGCTTGATCATACTGCTTCAACGCGAGATGGCTGCTCGCCTTGTCCGCATCCCATAAAGATCGAAAGGGATTATCTGGACTGAGCCAGATCGCTTTATCGATCAATTCAACGCTCTTCTGGAATTCGCCCATCCGCCTCATGACGAAGCCCGCGTGCCAATAGGCGTCCGCCAGGCTCGGGTCCAGGTCGAGCGCGCGCCGGTCCTCGGCCAGCGCCTCGTCGAGGCGAAACTCGGCCTGGAGCACGAAAGCGTTAAAGAGGTGAGCCGGAGCGTAGTTCGGATCGAGCGCAAGCGCTTTCGACAACAATACGTCGGCCCGCTTAAGGTCGTCCCTCGGGTCGTGACCACGGCCAAGCGAAGGCAACAACTCGATCGCCGACCACGTCAGAGCGCGGACATTGTTGGGATCGGCGGCGAGCGCCAGTTCGCAGGGAGAATCGGTTCTGAGAAAGACAACATCGTTCTTCAGGAAGGCTGCCTGGCACTCGAGAGCCAAATCCTCGGCGTCGGGATTCGCCGCAGGTGTCCGTGTGAGACGCGCGGCTTCGAGCTGGGGTAGTTGAACGTGGATCGCGCGCGCGAGACGGGCGACGATCTCGTCCTGCGTCTGCAGCACATCGGCGCGCGAGGTGTCGAATTGTTCGGCCCACAGATGGGCGCCGCTTTCGGCGTCGATGAGCTGGGCGTTGACCCTCACCTGATTGCCGGTCGGTTGCACGGAGCCTTCCAGCACATAACGCACACTCAAGTCTCTGCCGATAGCCTTGGCGTCGACCGGCTTGCCTTTATATATGAGGGCGGTGGTGTGCGCGATCACGACGCTGTCACGGAGGCGCGCGAGCGCGGTGGTCAATTGGTCGGTCAGGGCGTCGGCGAAGTAATCCTGACTCGGATCGCCCGAGAGATTGGCGAACGGCAGCGCCACTATGGAAAGGCGCGCCGGCGCTGCGCTCGAAGCGATGGGCGCAGGCCGGTTCGCGTTGAGGAACCACCATCCGCCGCCCGCGAGCACGACGAGCAACGCCGCGCTCAAGGCGGCGAGCGGAGGAAACGCGAAGCGCTTTTTTGGCGGCGCGGGAGTAACAGGCTCCGCCGGCTTCGCGGGCTCGACCTGCCTGGGGATGCTGACTTGCAGCGAGTAAACCCGGATCGGTTCGGTGATGTTCTTGAGTTCAGTGGGGCCGAGGTCGGCGACCGCCAGATCAAGCCGCCCCTTGACCTGTCGGTAGGCGTCCTCGGACAGGCAGATCGCGCCGGGCGCGGCGATCCGCTCGAGCCGCGCGGCGATATTGACGCCGTCGCCCATCAGATCGCCGTCGCTCTCCTCGACGACATCGCCCAGATGAATGCCGACGCGGAATTCGATGCGCTTGTCCGGTGGGACTCCCGCGTTGCGCTCGATGAGGCCGTTCTGCACTTCGATCGCGCAACGCACTGCGTCGACCATGCTGCGAAACTCGATGAGAATGCCGTCGCCGGTGCGCTTGACGACGCGCCCGCGATGGGCGGCGATGGCGGGATCGATCAGGTCGGTGCGCAGGCCCCTGAGCCGCGACAGGGTGCGATCCTCGTCCGCTCCCGCGAGCCGGCTGTAGCCGACGACATCGGCGACTAGGATCGCCGCAATTTTCCCAGTCTCGCTCATGGCGCGCCCCTCGGCCGTGATTCAGATTAGCACAAATCCGCTTCAATAAGACGCGATTCAGCTGAGACGCGGCCTCAAATGCGCGCCCTAAGCCTGTCGAAGGGAACAATTCCTGTTGGCGTTCAGACCAAATCGAGCGTCCAGGTCTGGCCGACGAGGTCGTGGCCGAACGAATGGTGCGGCGCTTCGCTAACCAACCTGAACCCCTCCGCCTGATAGATGCGCCGGGCGGCGACCAAGATGTCGTTGGTCCATAAGGTGAGTTGACGATAGCCCAGGTCGCGTGCCCGAGCGACGCATGTGGCGACCAGCGTGCGCCCGAGGCCGGTCCCGCGGGCGCTTGGCTCGACATAGAGCAGCCTGAGTTTCGCGACCTTTGGCTCGTTGCCCTTCATCAGGAAAATGGAGCCGACAATCGCGCCGCCGCGCTCCGCGACCCAGCCGTCCTCTTTGGCCGGATCGAATTCGGCGACAAAGGCCCCGAGAATGCGGCTGGCCAGACCCTCGTAAGTCCAGTTCCAGCCGTATTCCTGGGCATAGAGGACGGCCTGGCGGTGGATGATCCAGCCGACGTCGCCCGGCTGCAGCGGCCGCAAACGGAGTTCCCCGCCCTCCGCTTCGCGGTCCTTCAACGCCGTGCGGATGTCGCGCATGGCCTCGACGAGGCGTTCGCGCCCGCTGAGGTCGATCGGCTCGAGAAGGGCGTCGACTTGCGTTCGCGCCCCGGCTTCGGCCGCGGCGAAGACCTTGCGCCCCGTGTCGGTCAGCGACAAGAGCCTATGCTTGCGATGGTCGGGGCTGACCCGGCTCTCCGCCAGTCCGCGCGTTACGAAGCGCCCCACGATGCGGCTCAGATGCGCCTTGTCCATGTCTAGCGCGCGGCCGATCTCCGCCGCCGTCCGGCCGCCCTCGGGCGCCCGGGCCAGTTCGTAGAGAACGCGGGCTTCCGGCAGCGACGGGTCGGTCGCCGGCAGGCTGCGGTTCAAGAGGCCGATCTTGAGAGTGTAAAATCGGTTGAAGGCGCGCACCTCGTCGGTCAGCGTCATGGCGGCGGCTCTCCTAGTGTTGTCTCAGACAACACTAGGAGCAAGGCACCCACAGGGCAAGATGGCGCCGGCCGTCTCTTAGGCGAAAGCAGATCGGGCCTAGCGCAATCCAGCGCTTTTTCGAGTTGCAGATAAGAGGGCCTAACATATTGAAAAAGCTCGGTCGCGTGCAGAATCGCACACCCGCCTGGCGGCGCGCTTCAGCCTTGCGTCCGGCGCGCCTTAAAGCTCCTCGCCGGCCAGCGCGGCCTTGAGCTTGTCTGCCGCCTCCTGGGCGTTGCGCCAGTGCGGCGCGATCGCCAAAGCGCGCTCATAGACCTTGAGCGCGTCTTCCCGCTTTCCGCGCGCCTCAAGGATCGCGCCCATGCCCATGAGCGCGCCGAGGTGCCTGGGTTCGCGCTTGAGCGTTTGCGCGATGTCGGCCATCGAGCCGTTATAGTCGTCATCGAGGTAACGCGCGGTCGCGCGGGCGTTCCAGCCTTCCGCCCAGTCGGGCAGGAGCGCGATCGTCGAATCGAGGATTTTGAGAGCGTCGGAATAATTTTCGACCCCGATCGCCTGCCGCGCCCGCCGAAGCAGAAGATCGGCGGTGTCCGAGCCCGATTCGGAATAACTGTGCAGAAGCCGGGTGATGATCCCCGACGTCTCGTCCGCGTCGTTGGAGGCAGCGAGCCGCGCATAGAGATCGGCGCGCTCTTCCGCGGGCGTTTTCGGCGCCGGCTTGTCCGGCTTGGCCTGTGGCGCTTGGCCGTCCGGCTTGGCCTGCGGCCCGTCCGGCTTGGCCTGGGGCGCAGCCGGGGTGTCGGCGGCCCACGCAGGCGCGCCGGCCAAAATGGCCGTGATCGCTAGGCTGGCGAAGAGGGAATGCGCGGGGCGCCGCATCGCACAAGTCTAGCGTGAGCGACGGCAATCGTCAAAACGATCGGCGTGAGCGACGGCTATCCCTGCCGAGCCTTGTAGCGCCTCTGCGTCTTGTTGATGATGTAGACGCGGCCCTTGCGACGCACGAGGCGATTGTCGCGATGGCGGTTGCGCAAGGACTTCAGCGAATTACGGACTTTCACGGCATCACCAAAGACTCAAGCGGCAGGTAATCGCCCACGGCGGACAAATCGAAGAGGCGCTCCTATGCCTCAAACCGCCGTCGCGATCAAGGGCGCCGAGCCATCTCCGCCAGCGTTGGCGCCCCGCCTTTTTTCAGACCAACTCCGGCGACAAAGTGTCGAGCGGGCGTGGGGCGAAGAATCCAAGCCTTCGAGTGGAGGCTATCCATGAGGGTTGCGGACGTCCTGAAATCGAACCGCCAGTCTCTGGCGACATGCATTCCCGAAGAATCGATCACCTCAATTTGCACCCGGCTGAGCGCCCTCAACATCGGCGCCTTCCCCGTCTGCGACGCCCATGGGACCCTGGTCGGAATTATCTCCGAGCGCGACGTCGTGCGTGCTTTCGCCAAGGACGGGCCCAGACTTGCGGACATGCACGTTGGCGACCTGATGACCCGCGAGGTCACGACCTGCACGCAGGAAACGACCATGATCGAGGCGGAGAAGCTCATGAACAAGCACCGCGTTCGCCATTTGCCGGTCATGGACGGCGGAAAGCTCGTGGGCATGCTGTCGATCCGGGACGTCATGGTCTGGCGGCAGCGGGAAGCGCGGGACGAGGCCAACGTTCTGCGCGACGCTATGATCGCCGTCCGGAACCGGTGAGGCGCGGGAAGCGCCGGGACCTCACGGTGTCTTCAGCCCGTCCATCAACCGCCGATGCCCGTCGGGAATCGGAACCGGGCGGTTGGTCGCCCGCTCGACATAGACGTGAGTGTAACGGCCAGCCGCGGCGGCCTCTGAAGCCCCGGCTTTGAACACCGCGAGGTGGTAGCGCACCGAGGAACGACCAAGGTGCTCGACCGCGACGCCGACTTCCGCGGGCTCAGGATAAGTGAGGCTCGCGTAGAACCGGCAGTTGCTTTCGACGACCAGGCCGATGATCGGACTTAAGGCCGGATCGAGCAGCCCCGCCTCGATGAGAATTGCGTTCACCGCCGAATCGAACAGCGCGTAATAGACGACATTGTTGAGATGGCCGTAGGCGTCGTTGTCGCCCCAGCGGGTCGCCAAGGTCACGAACCGGGCGAAAGCCGTCCGATCCGGCGGCCCGTGGCGATCGGGGTCGGCGACCATGCCCGTGTCAGGCTCGGGCGAGCGGGTCAGAGCCGACCGACATCGCGCCGAGAGGGAACAAGGCGCTCCTCACGGGCCCAAATGCCTGGGCGAAGGAGTTATCGAAGAGGGCGACCATGCTCTCTCGCGGCGCGTGCGGTTGGCTTCGCCTCTTAGCCCGCGCGCGGCTATCATGACAAGGCGGCGAGCGGCCTTGACGAGGAGTGAGGAGCAAAGAGCGGGCGATGGCCAACGATGAGAGCGAATCCGATTCCGTGCCCGCCTCGCGCGAGCCGCCGCCTCGCGCCCTTACGAGGGTTTCGCCGATGGTGCGCCGCTTGGTGGCGCCGAACGCCTCGCCCTTCACCTTCAACGGCACATGCAGCTATATCGTCGGCGAAGGCAGGGTCGCTATCGTCGATCCGGGTCCGGACGACGATACCCATCTTTCGGCGCTGCTCGCCGCGGTTGAGGGCGAGCGGGTCGAGACCATTCTCGTCACCCATACCCATCGCGATCACAGCGTCGGCGCAGGCAAGCTCCGCGCGGCGACGGGCGCGCGGGTGGTCGGCGCGGCGCCGTTCATGGCCCGTGGCGATGGCGCAGCCGGCCTCGATTCCGCTCATGACCGCGACTATTCGCCCGACGCAATTCTCAACGACGGCGAGCGTTGGCAGGGCGCCGGTTACACGATGGAGGCCGTCGCCACGCCCGGACATTGCTCCAATCATCTATGTTTCGCGCTTCTGGAGGAAGACGCGCTGTTTTCCGGCGATCACGTCATGGCCTGGTCGACGTCGGTGGTCGCGCCACCCGACGGTTCGATGCGCGCCTACATGGACTCGCTCGACAAGCTGCGCGGACGGTCCGAGACGATCTATTGGCCTGGCCACGGCGGTCCCGCCGTCGAACCGCAGCGGTGTCTGCGCGCGTTGATCCACCACCGGCGCCAGCGGGAAGCCTCGATCCTGAAGGCGCTCGCGGACGGCCCGCAAACAATTCCTGCGCTCGTCGCCAAGATCTATGTGGGCTTAAGCCCGTCCTTGACGCATGCCGCCGGCCTCTCCGCGCTTGCCCATCTCGAGGATTTGAGCGAGCGCGGGGCGGTGGTCGGCGAGACGCCCGCTGCCGGCGAGCAGCGCTTTCGACTGGCCTAGAATTGATTACATTTCAATAGCGTTATTTAAGGCTCGTTGGCGTCGGGTCAATCTATTTGGGTTTTCTTGGCGCGTGGCCATTTCGCTGCGAAAACCCCGACGAATGACTGTTGGATTTCCTTGGATTCTCTCGTCCGAATCGAGCCTTTTCAATGAGTTACACGCGATTTTCGTTGGAAATCAACTTATTGAGCGAAGCTCGCAACGATGCTGAAATGGCGCGCCCGGGCTATGCGGCGATCTGGACGCCGGCAATGTCCTTCCACGCGTTCAGCGCGTCGGCGCGAAGCGCTCGATAGTCAGATGCTGAGAGGGCGTGGCGGGGAAAGTGGAAGAGGTTGGCGATGGGATCATGGATCGAGATGAAGCGCTGCAGTTGCCGCGGCGATTTGAACCGCTTCATGATCCGCTCTCGCCGCCTCGTTGGCTGATGGGAATTTTCGGCCCGATTATTGAGTCCCTTATGCTGGCGATGCTCGAACTTCATGCCCATGTCCGTGCGCGCGGCGCCGTAAGAACCGAGCTTATCGGTGACCAAGACACGCGGAGCGCGGGCCTGTTTGCGGACGAGCTTGCGAAGCAGGCGTTCAGCGGCGCCTCGGTCGCGGCAACTCTGAACCAAAGCGTCGAGGACAAAGCCGTCCTGATCGACGGCGCGCCAAAGCCAGTGCTTTTCACCATTGATGGCGACCACGACCTCATCGAGATGCCACTTGTCGCCGAATTGCGGCGCGCGCCGGCGCACTTCGTTGGCGAAGTCTCGGCCGAATTTCTCAGCCCAACGCCGGACGGTTTCGTGACTGACGATCATACCGCGGGCGGCCAGAAGATCTTCGACCATTCTCAGGCTGAGAGGGAAACGGAAATAGAGCCAAACCGCATGGGCGATGACCTCAGCGGGAAAGCGATGACCACGATAGCAGGAATTTGACGTCTGGCTCATCGCCGCCAACTAGCCCAAAACCATCGACAAATCGTCAACGTGACAGTCCCCCTGAAACTCCGCCCGACATTCGCGCGACCGGCAGGTCCATTTGGTTCCCGAGGCCAAGCGGCGCGGGCTCTAGTCGCCGGAAGTGTGGTCTGCTTACTCACGGCGGCGGTGTCCGTTGTAGTCGAAGGCGGACCAAGTGATGGACCACAAGGGGCGGTGAAGCCTATTTCGCGCTCGCAATGGAATGGAGGCTATGGCGCGCATTCCGGTCCTCCCCGAGGCGACCGCTGCAGGCGCGCGCTATCCGCCCAGGCTGTGTGAAAACCTGGGTTGGGTTAGAATCCTGAAGGATTTGAGTCGGGGTTCTTGATGAAGCGCTTTGTTGAGGGCGAGGACCGAACGCAAGGCGTTTTGCCTCCCGAGTTCCTCGACGATTACGTGGCTGAAGACAATTCGGTGCGAGTGATCGACGTCTTCGTCGACGAACTGGATTTGCATGCGCTGGGGTTTGCGGGCGTCGTGCCTGAGGCGACGGGCCGTCCGGCCTACCATCCCGCCACGATGCTGAAGATCTACGTCTACGGTTACGTCAACCAGATCCAGTCGAGCCGACGTTTGGAGCGCAAGACGGGGCGCAACCTCGAGCTGATGTGGCTGACTGGACGCCTTGCGCCGGACTTGAAGACGATCGCCGATTTTCGCAAGGACAACGGCGCGGCGATCCGCTCCGCCTGCCGGCAGTTCGTTGCGCTGTGTCGTGGTCTGAATCCATTCACGCAGGCGATCGTGGCGATCGACGGCAGCCGGTTCAAGGCCGTCAACTCCCGCGACAGGTCGTTCTCGCGCGGCTCGATTAAGCGCCGCATGGAGCAAGTTGAGGCGAGCATCGAGCGCTATCTGTCGGCGCTGGAGACGGCGGACCGTCAGGAAGGCGAGTTGGCGGAAACCAAGTCGGCGCGGCTGAAGGACAAGATCGCCTCGGCTCGCGAGAGCGGATGCGCAAATACAAGACGCTGGAAGTCGCCGTGCACGCCGCGCCGGACAAGCAGATTTCGCTGACCGATCCGGATGCGCGATCGATGGCGACGAGCGGCAAGGATACCGGCATGGTCGGCTATAATGTCCAGGCCGCTGTCGACGCCAAGCATCACCTGATCGTCGCGCACGAGGTCACCAATATCGGCAACGATCGCAGCCAGCTCTCGACGATGGCCAAGCAGGCGCAAGAAGCGACGGGCGTGCGCGCACTGACGGCGATCGCTGATCGCGGCGACTTCAAAGGCGAAGAGATTCTGGCCTGCGAGGCGACGGGCGTGACGCCGCTCGTTCCGAAGCCGCTGACCTCAGGCGCCAAGGCGGATGGCCGGTTCGGCAAGCAGGATTTGGTCTACGACGCGGGCGAAGACGTTTACCGTTGTCCTGCCGGCGAGAAGATGACTTGGCGATACTCGAATGTCGAGTAAGGGCGAAGCTGCATAACGACTGGACGACGAAATGCACCGGCTGTGCGCTGAAATCGAAGTGTACGCCTGCAAAGGAGCGGCGGGTCAAGCGTTGGGAGCACGAAGCCGTCCTCGACGCGATGCAGGAGCGGTTAGACCGCGCGCCCAAGACTATGCGCATCCGACGCCAGACCGCGGAACATCCATTCGGAACCATCAAGGCGTGGATGGGCGCGACTCACTTCCGCCTGCGCACCCTTGAAAGGGTCGGAACGGAGATGAGCCTTCACGTTCTCGCCTACAATCTGAAGCGGATGATCGCCATCCTCGGGACGCAGCCGCTCATCCAGGCGATGAGGGCGGCCTGAGGCTCTCTTCATACGAAAACCTAAACCACCGGCAAACCCCACCGCGCTTTCCTAGCCGCTCCGCCACAGCGTCTCAAAAAACTGCGTTTTCGCACGGCCTCCGCCCAAAGCGGCCGTCCGAGCTTTGCTTCGAACAACGGAGACGGTTCCGCGCGAGTGAATCTCAAAACAAATTGCCCCGGGCTTACCCTTCCAGCATGAAGCAGCCGAAGAAGGCCGCGAGCTCGTCGTAAGCGTCAAGCGGCAGCACGTGCGCGACGTACTGGTCCGGGCGCACGACGACCACGCACCCGCGTTTCCGGTCGATACCCCGCACGTCGAAAATGTCGGGGCCGTTCTTCAGGTCGGGGCAAAACGTCTTCTCGTAGTCCATGAGTCCGTAGCGTCCCTTCCGCGGCAGCAGGAAAGGGGGCGGTGTCAGAGCAAATTCTCGGGCTGTCCCGGGTGTGTTAGCCTCGGCGCATGAGTAATCCGTTCCGATATTTCAACAGCTCGCCAGAGGTCATCCGTCTGGTCGTGATGATGTACGTGCGATACCCGCTGTCGCTGCGCAACGTCGAGGATCTGTTGGCCGAGCGTGGGATCGACATCAGCCACGAGACAGTCCGGTTCTGGTGGAACCGGTTTGGTCCGATGTTCGCCGCCGAGATCCGAAAGAAGCGGGTCGCCCACATGCTCGGCTATCCGCAATGGCGGTGGCATTTGGATGAGGTGTTCGTGAAGGTCGACGGCAGGCTTTGCTACCTTTGGCGTGCGGTCGATCATGAGGGCGAGGTCTTGGAGGCTGTGGTCACGGCACGACGGGACAAAGCCGCGGCGCTGAAGCTTCTCAAGCGGATCATGAAGAAATACGGGGCTCCTCGCAGCATCGTCACCGATGGGCTTCGAGCATATTCGGCGGCGATGAACGAGATCGGTGTTGCTGCCGGGCGGCACGAGGTCGGCGGTCGGCTCAACAATCGCGCGGAGAATTCGCATCGGCCGTTTCGGCGACGCGAACGGGCGATGCAACGGTTTCGAAGTATAAGGACGCTCCAGAAGTTCAGCTCAGTTCATGCCCAGGTGCACAACCAATTCAATCAGGAGCGCCATCTCGTCACGAGGCAAGTCTACAAGCAGAGACGCTCTGCTGCCTTGGCCGAGTGGCGCGCTCTCGTGGCATAGATCGCCGCTCGCGAGATCGCGGTCGCGCC
Organism: uncultured Alphaproteobacteria bacterium; assembly: GCA_963813555.1. Taxonomy (GTDB): domain Bacteria; phylum Pseudomonadota; class Alphaproteobacteria; order Rhizobiales; family Beijerinckiaceae; genus Roseiarcus. Next base: position 123,080 of record CAWEZX010000010.1, read on the forward strand.
GCATGCTGACGAGCCTCCGTTACTTTGACACCGCCCGCGAGCATGGATGCGGCGTCGGGTCGAAGCGGGAGAGCCCGCGCTTTCGGGCATGTTCACCCGTGCGGAAGTGAGCTACGCTTGGCCGCGAGAGGACGGCACGGTCGGGTCGGACCGCGAGCCGGTCGCCCTGTTCACGGGCGACGCGGTGCACGTCTACCTCGGTCACCTGCCGGACGCCGCGATCGAAGCGATGCTCAACGAACTGGCCGCCGAGCTCGGCGCCGCGCTGGGGAAAGAGCGCATCTATGTCGCCTTCGCCGACCGGACCTGGATCATGGACGCCAGCGAGCACGCCCGCGGGGCGTGAGAAGACCGGCGTTCGCACATCGCCGCGGTCCGAACCGGCCTGACCAGGGTTTCGCCCTAGCCCTCTGGCTGCTCCCGGCTTGCCGCCCTCAGCGAAGTGAACGGCTCGGACGACAATCTGGCTCTTATAGCGTTAGTTGTTGATTTGGGTTATGGTGGGGGTGGGGTTGGAGATTGTTCGATGAAGGGTGAGGAGTTTTCGACTTGGCTGTCGGGGATCGTTCGATTGAACGAGGATCAGCGGCGGGCGGCGCTCGCGGCTCTGACGACGGCGGAGGGGGTGGGTCGGAAAACTGCGATGCTGACGGCGGCCGCGAAGAACAAGGCCTTGAAGGCTCGCCGTCGGCCGGACGCGTTGGGCGTAACAGGCCATGAGCGGGTGGAAAGTCGAGGGTGTCCGCATTGCGCGGGTCGCGAAATCGTGGCCTGGGGACGCTCGCGCGGACTGGCGCGGTTCCGCTGCAAGGCTTGCGGACGCACCTTCAACGCCCTGAGCAAAAGCCCAATGGCGCATCTGCGCAAGAAAGAGCGTTGGCTCGATCACGCGCAGGCGATGATCGAAGGCAAAAGCCTGGTGAAGACGGCCGCGCTTTGCGGCGTGCATCCGACGACGGCTTTCCGCTGGCGTCACCGGTTTTTGGGCGCTCCCGCCGCGGACAAGCCGCAAAAGCTGAGCGGAATCGTCGAAGCGGATGAAACCTTCATCCTTGAAATCTTTCAAGGGGCGGTGGTCCGATCTGCCTCGCAAGGCTCGCAAACGCGGCGGAACGGCCCGTCATCCGGGCCCCTATCAGGACAACATTCCCGTGCTCGTCGCCCGCGACCGAAAGGGCGCAACTTTCGACGCCGTTCTGCCAAACGACGACAGCGCTTCGATCGCCGCCGTCCTGACCGGTGTCGTTACGTCCGCAAATCACTTGATCGGCGATGGCGGCAAACCGCTGGCCTCCTTCGCCCGCCAGGCCAACATCCCCTTTCACGCCGTTCCTTCCCCGGGAAAGCCTGTCCCCGCGGCGCCCCACCTGCATATCAACAACGTCAACGCCTACCACAGCCGTCTCAAGCAATGGCTCAATCGCTTCAACGGCGTCGCCACCAAGAACCTGCCAAATTATCTCGGCTGGCGGCGCGCCCTCGAAGCCTGGGATCGACAAATCACGCCACAAAACTGGATCAAGAGCGCCATCGGAATCGGCCCATACCAACAACTAACGCTATAAGAGCCGACAATCTATTGAAGAAAATCAGAAATAGAGTTAAGCTTGCCTGATGAACAGTCCTGCGCTTCCCGTTGGCCTCGACCGCGAGCTCCGTTTCCGGCGCTTCGAACGGCCTGAAGCGCCGAGAAAACTTTTTCCGCGTTTATCTAGCGTAACCCCTTGATAAGTCTCAATTCACACGAGGAAATCCAAGGAAATCCAACGGTCATAAACGGGGGTTTCTAAAGCGAAACGACGAGGGGCCAAGAAAATCCAAATCGACCGACCGGACCGAAGTCGCGGGCCCGCTGCCGAGCAGGAGCCAAACCTGAGCGCGGGCCGACAATTCTGAGCGTTGGCGTCCGTCGGAAGATCCCGTCCCGCTAGCCGCCGCTTCTAGCAGCCTGTCGGACTGCGCTCATTTTGGCTGACGATCGCGTGGATTGTCGCGGTTTGGATGTGGGTGGTAGTCCGATCGAGCTTTTCGGTGGCTTCGACTGAGCCTTGGGGAGCCTTGACAAGCCTCGGCCTAGGGCTGGTCGGCGCGCCTCGTAGGCGTTCGGCCCCTCTCAGGCGGGGCTGAGCGAGAACATTCGCTTCAAATTCCAAGCCATGGTCACGAGAGTCCACTCGCCGCGCACTTTTTCGAGCCCACGCAGGGAAAATTGACGGAATCCGAGCACGGATTTGATGATGCCGAACACGGGTTCCGGCGTCTGTTTGCGCAAGGCGTAGAGCGCGCGGCCTTCCGGCGTCTTCAGTTTATGGGCCATCGCCTGGACCGGCGTCGGTTGTTCCGGGGCTGCCGGCGTCGGCGCGAAGCGCACGCTCAGCGGCGGATGATGCGGCTGGCGGCCCATCGCAATCACCGGCTCGACGCCCGCCCTTGCACAGGCGTCCACATTGCCCGCGCTGAAATAGCCGGCGTCCGCCAGCAGATGTTCGACCTTCCCCAAATTCTCGGGCAACGCGCCGATCTTCTCCAGTATGGGCTCGACTTGGCCCTTGTCGTTGGGCGTCTGGACCACGTCGATCGCCACCACCAGCAGGCTGCCCGTCGCCACCGCCGCTTGCGCGTTGTAGCTTTGTTCGAAACCACCGCCGGCCGCCGGCATGATGCGGGAGTCCTCGTCGGTCAGATTGACCTGATCGCTCGGTCGCGGTCCTTCGGCCGCAGGTTGCGGCGGCTTGCCGCCCGGCTTCTTTCCCGTCGCCGCGGCCTTGGCCTCGCGCGCCGCCATTTTGGCCTCGTGCTCCGCCATCTCGCGCGCATGACGCTCCTTGGCCCGAGCCTCGATCTTCGCCCGCGCTTCGGCGATCTTACGAAGACGCTCCTCGCGCCGCGCCAGTTCGTCCGGTATCGACATGCCGTCGGGAACGTCGGCCGCGTCAGCCGCTTCGGCTTTGGTCATCAGATCGGCGACCTCGGCCTTCAATTGCGCCTCGATCTTGCCTGCGTGTTCATGGGAAAGCGCGCTGTGCCGGCTTGCGTTGGCATGGATCTTCGTCCCGTCCAGGCCGATCGTCCCCATCTCCAGCACCCCCATCTCGCGGGCGAGTTGAAGAACGTCCACGAACAGCTTCTCGATCTCTTTCAAGAAGCGCCGCCGAAACGTCGCGATCGTGTCGTGGTCGGGATGATCGTTCGCGGCGATGAAACGAAACGCCACCAAGTCGTAGGTCGCCCGCTCCAGCTTGCGGCTGGAGAACACCCCCGTCGCATAGCCGTAAACCAGAAGCCCCAACACCATCCTGGGATGATACGAAGCCGAACCCGAGCCCCGATAGTCCCGGCTCATCCTGCCGAGATCCAGACCGTCGACCACTTCGACAATGAACCGAGCCAGATGTTTCTCCGGCAGCCACTCGTCAACCGAAGGCGGAAGCAGATATCCCGTCTCTCGGTCGATCGTACGAAAATTGTCCATCTGACCCGGTTCGTGGCGCAAGGAGAATCAACGCCGTCATTGTACCTCGCCAAACACCGCAGGTCCTTCCGAACCCACGTCGTTCATTTAAGTCCGACAGGCTGCTAGATCGGGCGGACCCGTCCCGGAACGCCAAGCGCGCATTCGAGAGCGGCGCGGTCCCAGCCTCCGGCGTCGGCTGCGACCGCATAGGTCGCCGACAGGAAGTCGAGCAACAGGGCGTCCGGGTCTCGTGATTGCGCAACCGTGTCATACGGCAGGATGAACTCTCCCAGCGTCGTATCGAAAGCGGCGCCTGGCGGCGCTGGCCGGTCGCGAAAGCCGGCCGGTTCAGGATAGGCGTAGGAATAGAAGGCCGCGCGCGGAAAGGCCTCGGCGCCCGGCCAGAAACCGGCGCTGCTCACTTCGTGCGAATAGGCTTCGCGCGCCACGTCATCGGGCAGTCCGGGCACACCGCCCGGATGGGGCGGGGCGCGGCGGCCGGAGAACCGCGTCACCGCGAGATCGAAGCTGCCCCAGAAGAAGTGGGCCGGGCTCGCCTTGCCTAAGCAGATTCCGTTTGGCTAACCAACGGATAGGTTTTTTGCGGTTGGCTGCCTGCGCCAATTCGCAAGGTGTATGACATGGCGGGAAAGTCTCCGGTTACGGCGAGCGATGAACAACGCGCCGGCCTCTTGGCTCTTGCCGGTTCACGCGATCGCGGCGAGGCGGACCGCGCCCGCGCCGTGCTTTTGACGCTGGCTGGTTGGACCAGCCCCAAGATCGCGGCGGCGTTTGGCGTGCGCGAAGATACGGTTCGGCTGTGGCGCAGCGACTTCGCCGCCGGCGGGATCGCAGCGCTGAAGGCCAGCATCGCGCCGGGCCCGCCTCCGGTGAAGAGTGAAGCCGCCATGCGCGTTGCCACCCCCTTGCTGGAAGAACCTGTGGCCGACCGGCGCAACTGGACAATCCCCCGCCTTCGCGCCGAGATCGAAGCGCGCGAGGGCGTGCGCATCAGCCGTTCGCAACTGTCCAAGGCGTTGCGAAAAAAAAGTTCCGCTGGCGGCGGCCCCGGCACACGCTGAAGGGCCGTCAGAGGGAAAGCGAAGTGGAACGGGTGGGCCTGCGCCTGCAACTGCGCAAACAGCAGGCCGAAGCCGGCGACATCGTTCTTCTCTACGGCGATGAGAGCGAGGCGCTGACCCATCCTTATCTCGCCCGCGCCTGGGCGAAGTCGGGAGCGGACTTGCGTGTGCCGGCGCCGGGGCAGGCCAAGAAGGTCGCGATACTGGGGTCGCTCGATCCCCTCACGCGCCAACTCATCGTCCATACCAGCCCGACCAAGCGCAGCAGCGATTTCATCGCTCATCTGGAGCAACTCGACCGTCTCTTTGGGCCGCAGCCCGGGCGGCAGGCCAAGCCGGTCGTGCTGGTCGAGGACAATGGTCCGATCCACACCAGCAAACGCTCGCTCGCCGCCCTCACCGCCCGCGCACACTGGCTCACCGTCGAATGGCTGCCGAAATACGCCCCCGAACTCAACGACATCGAGCCGGTCTGGCGCGATCTCAAAGCCCATCACCTCGCCCACCAGACCTTCACCGACGCCGCCGCGCTCGACCAGGCCATCCATCACGCTGTCATTGATCTCAACCGCGAGCGCATCCCCAATCCGTTGGCCATGCCACGAATCTCTGCTTAGGAAGCCGCTGCGGAAGAGCCTGAAGATACGATCCGCCTGCACGAGCGCCCGCCAGAAGCGATGGGCGGCGGCCGCGTCATAGGCGGCGTGCGTTCGGTCTTCTGAAAAGCGGATCGGGTTTGGAACTTCGTTCGGCGTCTCCGTGATTGCGACCGCAACGCCCATGCTGTCAAGGAGGTCGAGCGCCGCGGAAAAGAAATCGGCGACGGACTGCGGCCGAAGCGCGAGCGATCGCTCGGCGCCTCGACTGGTTCGTACGTTGAGCCGATGGGCGACAAAATCGAACTCGATCTCGAAGATCTCGACCCCGATCGGGATCGGCGATGTGCCGAGTCCTCGGGCGGTGACATAAAGCGGGGTCTGCCAGCTATGATTAAGCCAGGGGGTCAGCGTCAGCCGGATCTTGCCGACGATCTGGGTCCAGAGATGCAAGGTCGCGAGCGTTTCCCTCCAGTCTGAATAGGAGAGATCGGGCCAGATCGGCTCAACGTCGTCCATGGGGTTCATCATTGTCCTTTCCGGGGGTCGCCGGCGCCGTAGCAGCTTGGTCCCGCTCGACGGGGCGGCCCAGGAAGTTCGCGCAGGGGCGAACTTGTCGCGACATTCCGCGTCATTAAAAGTTTCGTCTGTCGCTCCTACATCATCATGGAGTTGCTGCGCGACGGAGATTAGGAATCACGCGATGTTAATCAAAACGATCATTGTCGGCGCCCTGGTTGGGGCGCTTTCCTGCCTGGCGCAGCAAGCGAGCGCCCAGGATTCTCGACCCGTCCACGGGGGCGGTTGGCCAATTCAGAACGGGGTCAAACACCAGCCGACCCGGGGCGCGGTGGGAGGGGAATTCTCGCCGGGCCAGGCGCAGGAGACCGATAAATTATACGATGAACTGATGTCGAACAGCTTCAGCGCCACGCACCATACTGGCAACGCACGCATGCGCTGATGCAGCCCGTTTTGATGGACGGCTTCCAGACCGTGCTCCGGTCGACCTTCAACTCATATACATTTCGCCACGCCGTCCAAGGCGTTTATCGCGCCGTTTATGTCCTCGGCAGGTCGACCCCGGAAATCTCCTGGCAGATGGCGATGAGCCTGTCTTGCAAGGCGACATCCTTGGCTTCCGGGTTCGGCTCGCGCCGCTTCAAATGATAGAAATAGCCGCCGCTGGTCCGCGCGGCGGCCTCGTCGCTGGTCGCGAGCCAAGCTTGCGTGAGATGCGCTTGGTCGATGTCGTCGGGCGCGCCCGCGCCGCCCATCTTCGTCGGCACCCAGCCAGGCGTCAGCGCGTTCGACAGCACGTTGGGCCACAGGCGCGCGACGGCGAACGCCAACATGACGTCGTGCAGCTTGCTCTCGCCGTAAGCGGTCGATCCGTCCCATGGCCGCTTACGCCACAGGATATCGTCGAGATTTGCGTCGGCGCGGTCGTGCATGCCCGAGCTCAGATAGACAAGGCGCTTCGGCCGTTCGATCATTGCTGTCAGGATATAGGGCGCGAGCGTGTTGATGGCGAAGACATGCGGCAAGCCGTCGCTCGTCGTGCGATGGTCCTCGCGATAGCCGACGGCGGCGTTGTGAATGATTGCGTCGAATGAGCCGAGCGCGTTGACTTGACCGGCCAGGTCCTTGGTAGCGGCGATGCTCGCGAGGTCGCCGACGACGGCGGCTTCGGCCTTGGGCATGGCCTTCTTGGCGTCCGCCGCCCGCGCGTCGTTGCGCGCATGCAACACGATCTTATGTCCCTGATCGGCGAGAAACTGGCCGACCATCAATCCGAGACCGTCGGACGAACCGGTGATGAAGACGCGCGCCACGCTGTTCTCCTGATGTTGCGTTTAGCCAGTGATATAGGTCGCGGCGCGTCGAACCGCTTGTCGGGCGTGAAGCCCAGATCGAGCGCGTCGAGTTCGGCGGCTTCTCGCTGCCTCGGCCTCGGCCTATAATCGTTGGCATATCGTCCCAAAGGCTGACATTTCCTCGGAGCCGGCAATGACCACCCATCAGCGCAATTTCCCCTCGATCGATCCGACTAAGCTCGAGCGGCTGGCCGAGACAGCGGTCAAGGTGGGCTTGCGGCTTCAACCGGGGCAGGACCTGTTCCTGACCGCGCCCGTCGCGGCGCTGCCTCTGGCGCGGCAAATCGTGGCTGAGGCCTACAAGGCCGGCGCGGGCCTGGTGACGCCGATCCTCTCCGACGAAGAGATTACTCTCTCCCGATACCGATTCGCTCCTGACGCAAGCTTCGACCGTGCGCCGGGCTGGCTCTATGAAGGCGTCGGAAAAGCTTTCGCCGCCAATACCGTGCGGCTCGCCATTGTCGGTGACGATCCGATGCTGCTTTCGCAGGAAGACCCCGCCAAAGTCGCCCGCGCCAACAAAGCCAATTCGATCGCCTACCAGCCGGCGCTTGAGAAGATCGCGGGCTTCGACATCAACTGGAACATCGTCGCCTATCCGACCGCTTCGTGGGCGAAGCGCGTCTTTCCGGGAGACGAGGACGAGGTCGCCGTCGGCAGGCTGGCGGAGGCGATCTTCTCTGCTTCGCGGGTTGACAACCAGGATCCGGTTGCGGCCTGGAATGCGCATAACGCCGCCTTGAGCCAACGCACGGCATGGCTGAACGCCAAAAAATTTCACGCTCTCCATTATACCGGGCCGGGGACGGATCTCACCATCGGGCTCGCCGACGGTCATGACTGGCAGGGCGGCGCGGCGACGGCGAAGAACGGCATCACCTGCAACCCGAACATTCCGACCGAAGAGGTCTTCACCACGCCCCATGCGCGCCGGGTCGACGGCCATGTCGCCAGCACCAAGCCGCTCTCGTATCAGGGCACGCTGATCGACGGCATTGCGGTCCGCTTTGAAGGCGGACGCATTGTCGAAGCCAAGGCTCAGCGCGGCGAGGACGTCTTGAACAAAGTGCTCGACAGCGACGAAGGCGCGCGTCGCCTTGGCGAGGTCGCGCTGGTGTCGCACTCATCGCCGATCTCGAAGAGCGGGCTCTTGTTCTTCAACACCCTGTTCGACGAGAACGCCGCCTCCCACATCGCGCTGGGGCAATGCTATGCGAAGTGTTTCGTCGACGGCGCGAAGCTCAGCCCCGATGAGATCGCCGCGCGGGGCGGCAACAAGAGCATCATCCATATCGACTGGATGATCGGATCGGACAACATCGACATTGACGGCCTCGACACGAGCGGCGCCCGCACGCCGGTGTTCCGCAAGGGCGAATGGGCGTGACCGTTGGTCGGAGGCTCCAGCGAGTTCAGGCTTGGCGCCTCGCTCCTTTAGGCCCGCTGTTCAAGTTCGCCAAACCCCGCTACGACTACGGCTTGCGATGAGGAAACGTCCCATGAAACGACTTGCATTCGTCGTGGCCGCCGCGCTCGCGATGGTCGGGCAGCCGGCGCGGGCAGATGAGGCCGCCACGAACTTCGTGAAGCTGTTCAGCGATGTCTGCATGGCCAAGTTCGGCCATCTCACGACGGTTTGGGATTGGGCGGAGGACCAGAATTTGCTGCCGATCACCAATCCCCAGGCGCTCGCGGTCTTTGCAGGCAAGCCGAACCGTGACGGCAAGATGGTCTCGTTCGCCGGCGGCGGCGTGCCCGGTTCCGGCAAGGCCTGGGCGGTGCCCGATCCCGCTGGGCGGTTCGTGCTGGCGACGCGGCTCGATCCGGAATCCTGTGTCGCGTGGGCGCAGAAAGCTGACCCGGGCGAGGTCGACGCAGCCTATGCAAAGCTGGTGGCGCAGGCCGAGGGTCCCGGCATCGAAGTGAAGCTAGCCGATGACAGGACCGTCAACATCCCCGATGGCGCGGTGCATATTCGCGTGTACCACGTGTGGTCGGGATCGGCGTTGAACAGCTATGCGCTCGTCGTGGCGACGGTCAGCCGGTCGGGCGGCCCGTTCCAGGCAATGTTGGAGACGCAGCGGCTTGTCGAGCGCGACGACGCGATCAATCCGATGGTGCCGTTGGAGCCGCCGGGCTAGGGACGAAGCCTCATTTTCTCGCTTCGGGCAAGGACCGCTGTGCGCTTGGGGAAAGGGTCGGCGTACGCTTCGGGAAAAGATCACGTTGTCAGATATGTTGGGCGCGCGTAAGGTCTATCGCTCTGCCACGGCGCCTCGCCGATGCGCGAGGCTGAAATAGGTCACGGCGGTAATCCGTCAGTGAAAACTACAGGGAGGAAAATATGCAGCTTGCAAGGTTGGGATTGAGATTGCTGCCGACGCTGGTGGGCGTCGTCAGCATAGCCGGGCTCTTTGGAATGGCGTCAACCGTCCCGGCGCGCGCCGACACTCCGCTAATCAAGTACAACAGCAACGGCCGCGATTACTGGGAACACCCGCCCGCGGACTGGTTCATGGGCGACGAGACGGCGCAGCAGCATGGCACCCATCCCTATCCGGGGCAGCCGCTGCCGACGCCGCATGACGAACTGGTGAACCTCGTCAAAGAGAACATCAAGCTGCTGCCGGGCTTCCATATCGAAGTCCTGGCCGATCAGCTCGACTGCGCCCGCCAGATGGTTTTCGGCAGCGACAACACGCTTTATGTCGGCTGCTGGACCGAACACGTGTTTGCGCTGAAGAAGCAGGGCGACAAGTGGGTGTCGAAGGTCATCATCAAGGGGCTGCGGCAACCGACCGGCGTCGGTTACTATAACGGCAACCTCTACGTTACCGACATCGACAAGATCTATCGCTACAAGGATATCGCCGACAATCTCGACAACCCGAAGGGCGAGGTCGTCTATAGCGACTTCCCGCCATACACCTCGCATGGCTGGAAGTATATGGTCGCGGACACGGAGTCGCCGGGCTGGTTCTACATTCCGGTCGGGCCGCCCTGCAACGTCTGCATGATCCCGTCCGGCACGGCGCAGTATCGCCATGTCAACCCGGACCAGGGCCTCTCGGAGGTGGCGGCGCTCGGCCAGCGCAACAGCGTCGGCGGCGACGTCGATCCGCGCTCCGGTCAGCTCTGGTTCTCCGAGAATGCGCGCGACTGGATGGGCGACAACATCCCTTCCGACAAGCTCAATCACCTGACCAGGTGGGGTGAGCACTTCGGCTACCCGTATTGCCACCAGGGTGACATTCCGGATCCGAAATACGCCATGGGCCACAAGTGCAGCGAGTTCGCCCCGCCGGCGATGAACGTCGGGCCGCACATGGCGCCGCTCGGGATGAAGTTCTACACCGGGAACAACTTCCCGGCCGAATTCAAGAACAACATCTTCCTGGCGGAGCATGGCGGCTGGAACCAGTTCATGCACACCGGCGCCCGGATCGTCCGCATCCAGACCGACCCGGATGGCAAGAACATCTCGCAGGAGCCGTTCGCCTGGGGTTGGATCAAGGACAACAAGTACTGGGGCCGCCCCGCCGATGTGGCGATCAACCCGATGGATGGCTCGCTCCTGGTCTCGGATGATCAGGCCGGCGCGATCTATCGGATCTGGTACGACGGCAAATAACAAGTAATCTACCTGCCGGAATGAATCCCCGCCCTGGCGAACCAACACGCCAGGGCGAGGTGTTTTTCGCTCAACCGATATTGTGAGAACCGTACGACGATGCGCATCCCGACCTGGATCATCGTGGCGTTCAGCGTGGCAATTCCCGTCGCCACAATGGCGGCGGAGGGGAATACAGCGGCCGGCAAGGCCAGGGCGGAGGCGGCAGGGTGCTTCGCGTGCCATGGCGTCGATGGCGTCGCCACCGAGAACGGGCTCGCGGCCGACAAGAACGTCCCGAACTTAGCCCACCAGCCAGACCTCTATCTGCAGTTCCAACTCGTGTTCTTCCGCAAGGGCGTGCGCAAGAACGAGGTGATGAACGCGATGGCGGAACAGCTCAGCGACGACGACCTGCGCAACGTGTCGGCATATTTTGCCTCGCTGCCGGCGCCCAACGCGCCGCCGCCGCCGGACACCGCGCCAGAGGACACCGAGCTTGGCGGGAAGGTGGCGCAGGCGATCCACTGCACGAACTGCCATGGCGACCATTTCGAGGGGGTGGACAACATCGCTCGGCTGGCGGGTCAGCGCGAGGACTACGTTTACAAGGCTCTGCGCGACTTCAAATCGGGCGCTCGAACCTCGACCGGCGCCGCGGGCATGGCGGAGGTGGTGTACCCGCTCGGCGACCTGGAGATGAAGGCGCTCGCCCACTACGTGTCGGGCCTACGCTGACGCGCTGGCGCGTCGGAGGCTGTCGCCCGGCAAATGGGGCGCCGGGAAGCCGTTGTCACGGTCTTGAGCGAAGCTGCTTCAGCCGGATCCGGATCGCCGAACGAAATCGAACACCGCCGCCGGCCAAACCAAGGCGCGCCTTGTTCGTATCTATTGAGACCGCAAACCCGTCACACTGCGGTCAGACCGGGCTTCTATCCTGTCAAACAGACGAAATTCTTCGGAGACATGTCCATGCTCGGCTCGCCGAACCTCCATCGAGGGAACGTGCCGCTTGCGACGCGGCTTAGGATACACGACCTTCATGCGCAGCTTGCGCCGCTCGAGCGCTATGGCGTTGGCGGCATGAGCCTCGTCGTTACAGGCGGCATTCGCGCGCTTGTGCGCGGTGTTGGCGGCGCGTTGCGCGGCGCGTTCTGCTGCGACGCCGATACTGGCCGCAATGCCGAGGCTGTCTGATCGCGCGCCTCACTTCGTCCATCTGAGATTGAGGCCGTCGGCCGTCATTTTGTCGGTCGCCTTGGCGCGCCGCATCCGGTAGCGTCTCGCGACTGGAAGCCCTTAGCTCCCAGATTTGCGCGAGGGAGGCAACACATGCCGACAGTCACCACGAGCGACGGCGTCGAGATTTTCTACAAGGACTGGGGCAGCGGCCAACCGATCGTGTTCAGCCACGGCTGGCCACTCTCCGCGGACGATTGGGACGCGCAGATGCTGTTCTTCCTCGGTCAGGGCTATCGCGTCATCGCGCATGACCGGCGCGGCCATGGCCGGTCGACCCAGATCGGCCGCGGCCACGACATGGATCATTACGCCGACGACCTGGCTGCGGTGACGAAACATCTTGACCTGAAAGACGCGATCCACGTGGGCCACTCGACCGGCGGCGGCGAGGTGGTGCACTACCTGGCGCGCCGTGGCGAAAACGGGGTGGCGAAGGCCGCGATCATCAGCGCCGTGCCGCCGCTAATGGTGAAAACCGATGCGAATCCACACGGTCTGCCGAAGAAGGTGTTCGACGATTTCCAGTCGGCTTTGGCCGCCAACCGGGCGCAGTTCTACTGGGACGTGGCGGCCGGACCTTTCTACAACTTCAACAAGCCCGGCGTGAAAACAATGGAGCCGGTGGTTTGGAACTGGTGGCGCCAGGGCATGATGGGCGGCGCCAAGGCGCATTACGACGGCATCGTCGCCTTCTCCCAGACCGACTTCACCGAGGATCTGAAGAAGATCAATGTGCCGGTCTTGGTCATGCACAGCGAGGACGACCAGATCGTGCCCTATGTCGCCGCGGGTCCACTGTCGGCGAAACTCCTGAAACACAGCACCTTCAAGAGCTACAAGGGCCTTCCGCACGGCATGCCGACCACCCATGCCGAGACGATCAACGCGGATCTGCTCGCCTTCATCAAGAGCTGAGACTGGCGGGCGCCATATCACCCGAGCGGATCAGCCGACCCGCTCGATCAGCGCCATCGCCGCAGCCGGGTTCCGTTCCTTGTGGCCGCTGATGACATAGAGAAAGACCTCGCGGCCGGCGGAGTCGGGCTTCGGCGCCGGCGCCACGGTCGCGAGATCTTGCGGAGAGCCGCCAGCGGCCCAGGTTTTCGCGCGCCTCGCCCATTGATTAAGCGCAGCGGCGGAATATCCGTGCTCCTCGGTTTCGGTCGTTCCCATGATGCGCGCGTAGACGAACGGCGCGGTTACATCCGCGATCTGAGGGTAGTCGGAATCGCCGGCCATCACCACTGCGACCCCGTGCTCGCGCGCAAGCGCGATGAAGTCGGGATGTTTGAAACTCTCGTGGCGGACCTCGACCACGTGGCGAATGGCGAGCCCATCGACCGACATGGGCAAGAGCTTCAGGAAGGCGGCGAAATCCTCAGCGTCGAAACGCTTGGTGGTCGCGAACTGCCAGTTGATCGGTCCGAGCTTGGCCTTGAGCCCCGTCACGCCGGTCTTGAAGAAGCGTTCGACCAATTCGCCGGCCTCGGCAAGAATCCGGCGGTTGGTGGCGAAGCGCGGTCCTTTGACCGAGAAGATGAATTCGTCCGGCGTCTCGTCATGCCACTTGATGAAGCTCGCCGGCTTCTGCGATCCGTAATAAGTGCCGTTGATCTCGATCGAGGTCAGTTTCGAGCCCGCATATTGGAGCTCGCGCGCCTGTGTCAGTCCCTTGGGAAAAAACACGCCGCGCCACGGCTCATAGGTCCAGCCGCCGACGCCGATCCTGATCTTCCCCGCAGGCGTCGCCTTTGCAGCCACGTCGAGCCCTCTATTTGCGCGCAACCGCGACTGTGCGTCCGCCGGTCAGTTCGATGAGGTCCGACGGCGTCAAGCGAAAGACCGCGTTGGGCGTACCGCCCGCCGCCCAGATTTCGTTGAATCGCAGGAGCGATTCCTCGATGAGAACGATCGGCGGGTTTTTGTGGCCGACCGGCGGCACGCCGCCGATGGCGAAGCCGGTCGTTTCGCGCACGAAATCGGCGTCGGCGCGAGCGATCGGCTCGCCAATCGCAGCTGCTGCTTTCTTTTCATCGACGCGATCGACGCCCGAGGCGATGATCAACACCGCACGCCCGCTTGTTCCGCCGCCAAAGATCAGCGATTTGGCGATCTGCGCGACGTCACAGCCGATCGCCGCCGCGGCGTCGGCGGCGGTGCGCGTGCTGGCGTCGAACTCCATGACCTGGAACCGGTCGCCGAGCACAGCCTGAACCTTGAGCGCGGAGGGGCTTTCGGCGGGTTTCACTGGGGAAATCCGATTGGCTGCTCCGTAAGTCTACCGGTCACCAGCCTCATCGCGGTGGAACTTGAAGTCCAGCGGCAGCCGGCGATTCTGTCGGCCTTGGCTCTCGCGCGACAACGAACGCGCGTTCGCCGGAGACGTGAATGTCAACCTGGTCGCCCTCCTTGAGCCCCAATGCCTTCACCACGGCGAGGGGAAGGCGGACGGCGAGGGCGTTGCCCCATTTTGCGACTCGCATGTGCTCTCTCTGGTCTCAGTTGTCACGCCTTCGCGTGCGAGCGTGCTTCGTACTCGCGAAGGTCTTTCTTCGATATCTTGCCGACCGGGGTTTTGGGCAATGCGTCGCTGATCTCCATGGCGCCAATCATTTCGTGCTTGCCGAGACGGTCTTTCAGGAACGCCTTCATCTCATCGAACGAAAGCGGAAGCGCGCCAGCCTTCAACTTGACGAAGGCCTTCGGGGTCTCGCCGCGATAGTCGTCCGGGATCCCGATGACGCTCACTTCCTCGACCGACGGATGCTGATAGATCGCCTCTTCGATGTTGCGCGGATAGACGTTGAATCCTCCGCATAGCAGCATGTCCTTGGTCCGGTCGACGATATAGACAAAGCCGTCCTCATCCATATAGCCGACGTCGCCGGTGCGGAAGAATCCGTCCGCCGTCATCGAATTCGCGGTCGCTTCCGGCTTTTTCCAGTATCCCTTCATCACGTTCGGGCCCTTGACACAGATTTCGCCGCGCTCGCCGAGCTTAACCTCGCGCTCGCGCTCGGGGTCGGCGACGTCGATGAACTTCATCTCCGTGCCGGGATAAGGAAGCCCACAGGACCCGCGCCTTCTCGCTCCCTCGCGCGGGTTGAACGTTCCGACTGGCGCAGTCTCCGTCATGCCCCAGCCTTCGTTCAACTGGCAGCCGATGACGCTCTCGAACCGCTCCTGCACGGCGACCGGCAGCGGCGCGCCGCCCGAGCCGCACAAGCGGAGCGAAGAAAAATCCATCTTTTCGAGGCCGGGCACGCTGAGAATGGCGACATGCATTGTCGGCACGCCCATGTAGACAGTGATCTTCTTTTCAACGATGTCCTTGACTGCGGCGGCGGGATCGAAGCGCGGATGAAGGACGAGCTCCGTGCCCAATCGGAAGCCGAGCAGCATGACGACGGTGAGCGAATAGATGTGGAAGAGCGGCAGGATGCATAGGACCCGCTCTTCGCCGACGCGTAAGCCCTGTTCGCCGCGGGTCATCACTTCGGTGTAGAGCGAGCAGGCTGCGGTGAGGTTGGCGTGCGTCAGCATTGCGCCCTTGGGCGAGCCGGTCGTGCCGCCGGTATATTGAATGACGGCGATTTCGTCAGTGAGCGCGCCGAGCGGGTGAATCCGATACCGGCCGTCGTTGTCGATCAAATCGCGAAAAGCGATATGGCGCTCGTCGCGCTTGACGTGGGCCAGCATCCCAGCGGCGGTCATCTGAGCTTTGATCGCCTCGGGCGCGGGCGTCATCTCAGCGAATTCGCCGACGATCAGCGTTGTGAGCCGAGTCGAGGTCAGCAGCTTCTCGGCTTGCGGGTAGAGCGAGGCGAGCTCGAGGCTGACAAGGATATCGGTCTCGCTGTCTTCGACCTTCAATTTGAGCGTCGGCAGTGCGTCCAAAGGCGAGTAGTTGACGACTGCGCCGCCGGCCTTCAGCACGCCGAAAAAGGCGATGACGTAGTGAGGCGTGTTGGGAAGGAAGAGGCCGACATGCACGCCCGGCCCGACGCCGAGCTTCTGGAAGCCGGCCGCCGCGCGGTTCGCGAGCGCGTCGAGTTCGGCGTAGGTCATGCGCTTACCCATGAAGTCGAGCGCCGGCTGCGGGCCGAACCGCTTGGCGGCCTTCTCCAGCACGCTCTGCACGGACGAAAGCTCAAGCGGCGCGTCCCAGCGCACGCGTGACGGATAGGACTTTACCCACGGATGAATCGACATCGCCTGTCCTCGCGTTTCCTCGGCGCCGTTGTTCGACGCTTTGTAATTCCTACGCCTTTGCTCTCAGTTGGCGCGTTCTCCGCAAACCGTCAAGCGCTGGCGCGCTCCCAAAAAGGGGAACTATCGTTGCGCGCCGAGGCTGATGGGCGCAGGATGCAGGGGACGAGCGTAGCTTAAGACGCCGGCGGCCCGGCGCGAGGAGGCGGCGATGGCGGATGGAAGCAAGCGTCCTGTATGCGCGGTGGTCGGCGTCGGCCCCGGCAACGGCGAGGCGCTCGCCCGGCGTTTCGCCGCCGACGGGTACGCCATTGCGCTGATGGCGAGGCGCACGGAGCTTACGGCCAAGCTCGCCGCCGAACTGCCAGGCGCCAAGTCTTACGCGTGCGATGTCACCGAGGCGACGTCCGTCGAGGCGGCGTTCGCGGCCATGCGCTCCGATCTCGGGGACGTGGACGCGCTCATTTATAACGCCGGCTCGGGCGTCTGGGGCCATGTCGAGGAGGTCAAGGCGGAGGATCTCGAGCGCGCCTGGCGCGTCAACACGCTCGGCCTCTTTCTTAGCGGCCAGCAGGCGATTCCCGCCATGCGCCGCAAAGGGGAGGGCGCGATCATCGTCGTCGGCGCGACCGCCTCGCGGCGGGGCGCGGCCGGCGCCGCGGCCTTCGCTCAAAGCAAGATGGCGCAGCGCGCGCTTGCCGAGTCGATGGCGCGCCATCTCTGGCCTGCAGGAATCCATGTGGCGCTGATCGTTGTCGACGGCGTGGTCGGCGGCCCGGTGACGCGCGCGCAGTTTGGCGACCGCCCGGACGACTTTTACATCGATCCCGTCGGCGTCGCTGCGATCGCGGCCGACCTCATCAGCCAAGATCGCTCCGCCTGGAGTTTCGAGGTCGAAGCGCGCCCGTACAAGGAGAAGTGGTGAGCCGACCCGATCTTGAACTCACCCCGCCCCCGACGTTCAAGAGCGCAGAGCCCGCGCCTCCGCATCGAGGCCCAGCACGGCGAAAAGCTCAGCTGGATCGGTCCAGATCGTGGCCACCCGCCAGCCGGAGCGTTGCGCGGCATGGGCGAAGCCGGCGACGTCGAATTTCCGGCAGGTCTCGGTATGGATGGTTTCCCCTTGCGCAAACGCGAAGCTGCGGCCAGCCACCGAAACAACCTGAGGCTTGCGGCTGACGAGGTGCATCTCGATAGCCGACTCGCACTCGTTCCATCGGGCCTCGTGTGCGAACGCTTCGAGCGGAAAACCGCCTTCCAGTTCGCGATTGATGCGGCGGAGGAGGTTGAGATTGAACTCAGCGGTAACCCCTCGCCGGTCATCGTATGCAGCGATCAATGTCTCGATGTCTTTACGCAGGTCGACTCCGATGATCGCTGCGCCGCGCTCACCGACATGCTCGCGCATCCGGCGAAGCAGGGCCCCGGCCTCGGATGGCCCAAGATTGCCAAGCGTCGAGCCGGGAAAAAACGCGGCCCGCGGACAAGCGGGGATATCCGCGGGAATGTCAAAATCGGCGGTGAAATCCGCGATGATCGGCCGCGTCGTGAGCTCAGGAAACCGATCGCGGATGCGCTCTGCCGTCTGCGCGAGAAAATCCGCCGCAATATCGATCGGCGCGTACATGCGCGGCGCCTGAAGCGCGTCGAGGAGGATTTCGGACTTGATCGCCGCTCCGGCGCCGTATTCAAGCAGCGCGACATCTTCGCCTAAGAGACCCGCCATCTCCCCGGCGTGGCGCCGAAGAATCGCCGTCTCGGTCCGGGTCAGATAATATTCGTCGAGGCGGGTGATCTCTTCAAACAGCTCTGAGCCGCGCTGGTCGTAGAGCCATCGGCTGGGGAGCGTCTTTTGTCGTTGCGAGAGGCCAGCGACCACATCCGCTCGAAGCGCTTCGTGCTGGCTGAGTTTCGATTCGACGAGGTCGAGCATGTCAAACGTCTCCCGCCAGCCGCAGCCCCGAGAATTGCCATCTTGCGTCGGGGGGGAAGAAATTGCGGTAGCTCGGCCGCATGTGATCGGCCGGCGTCGCGCACGAGCCGCCGCGCAATACGAACTGTCCGGACATGAACTTGCCGTTGTATTCGCCGACCGCCCCTTCCGCCGGCTTGAAGCGCGGGTAGGGCGTAAACGCGCTGCGCGTCCACTCCCACACATCGCCGTAAATCTGACGCAAGCCCGCTTGGCCGGCTTGTGCAGGCGCAGGGCGCAGGCGTCCTGAGTTCGACGAAGTTCCCATGCAGCGGCTCGCTAAGCGCGGCGTGCTCCCACTCGAACTCAGTCGGCAACCTTTGGCCGGCCCAGGTCGCGAATGCGTCAGCCTCGTAGTAGCTCACATGCGTGACCGGCGCGTCAGGATCGACGGGCTGCGCCCCGCGCAGCGTCATCGACCAGTAGCCGTCCTGGCGCTCTTCCCAATAAAACGGCGCCATCCAGCCTTCCGACTGCACCGTCGCCCATCCCGCCGACAACCAGAGCAGGGGAGTCCGATAGCCGCCATCGGCCATGAATTCCATCCACTCCGCATTGGCGACCAGCCGGTTCGCGAGTTCATAAGGTTCGACCAGCACGCGATGCCTTGGCCCCTCGCAATCGAAGGCGAAGCCTCCGCCGTCGTGTCCGACCTCCACGACGCCGCCATCGAACTTCCGATAGGCAGGCGGCGAGTTGTCCGTCCTGCCGACCGCAATTGGGCCTGGATCTTTGTAAGCCGGACGTAGAGGGTTCTGCGCGAACAGGTGCAAGATATCCGTCAGCAGCAATTCCTGATGCTGCTGTTCATGATTGCAGCCAAGTTCGATCAGCCCGGCGATGGCAGGCGCAAGATCGTCTTGCATCAGCGACGTCATCGCGCGGTCAACATGGTCTCGGTACGCAATGACCGTCTCGAGCGTCGGGCGTGTGATCATGCCGCGTCGGGGACGGGGCTGCCGAGCGCCAATGCTCTCGTAATAGGAGTTGAACAGGAAATTGAACTGAGGATCAAACGCGCGGTAGCCGGGGAGATTCTGTTCGAGAATCATCCTCTCGAAAAACCACGTCGTATGCGCGAGATGCCATTTGGCCGGGCTCGCGTCAGGCATCGACTGCACGGTCGCGTCGGCGTCGGACAAGGGCGCGCCGAGGCGGGCGCTCGCTTCGCGAACCGATTGATAGAGCGTGCTGAGGTCGGGGTTTCGTTCCGGAGCGCCATGGGGCTTCGAGACACGCATGCGATTCTCGTCCTTTTTTAAGGGGCGCCGTCTGCACGCCGGAGCGCCGCATATGGGAAGCTCATCGGCATTAGCGAGGGGCGGGGCATGAATAATTATTATTCCCGTCGCGAATGAGCGGATTCAGCGCCACTGGCCTAAATCCGGCCCGCAATGCGCCACAATGGCGACACCCAGCGCCCACGACACGTTTTGCATCTGCATGACCGGCGCCCGCCTGCTGCTAAGCCGGAACCCAAACTGGTAAGTCCCGCTATTGTTCCCTCGCCGCGGGCGCAGGCGCCGTCCGGCCTCGTCAAACCGGACCGCTGCGCTTCGAGTTTGAGGTTGAAACTTGCTATTCGGGCAAAAAATAGAGTGGGCGTCGCCGAGTGGGGAATTGATCTTAGGTATTGCAAAAATCTTGCTTGTCGCGTGGATCCCGCCGTAGGTGAATCGGAGAATGTCCAACAGTGTTCCTACGTTCAGCCCGCTTTGGCCTGGTGTTCCCCTCGCTCTTGCGTCGGCGGTCCTGTTTGGCGCATCGGCCCCGTTCGCAAAACTGCTTCTGGGGTCAAGCTGATCCGCAGCTTCTGGCTGGGCTCCTCTATTTAGGGGCCGGCATTGGACTGGCGATCGGCCAGGTAGGCCGGTCCTTAGTTGGCGTCGGGGTCTCAGAAGCGCCGTTGCGGCGAGCGGACCTATCCTGGTTGATTGCGATCGTCATGTTCGGCGGCGTCATAGGACCGCTGTTTCTGATGCTAGGGCTCGCCCGGACTTCCGCCGCGTCGGGTTCGCTGCTGTTGAATCTCGAAGGATTGGCGACCATGGCAATTGCGTGGGTCGTGTTTCGGGAGAACGTCGATCGGAGACTCCTGCTTGGGGCGGCTTCGATCCTTGCGGGCGCGGTCGTGTTGACCTGGCAAGGGCAGAGTATTCGCCTCGACGGAGGCGGCTTGTTGATCGCTGCGGCATGTCTCGCATGGGGTATCGACAACAACCTGACGCGGAAGCTTTCTTCGGCCGACCCGGTGATGATTGCGCTGATTAAAGGCCTTGCGGCTGGAAGCGCAAACCTGGTCATGGCGATGCTTCTCGGTGGGCGCTTGCCCTCCGTCGGGGCGACGGGCGCGGCGCTCGTGGTCGGGTTCTGCGGCGTCGGGGTCAGTCTCGTGCTATTTGTGTCGGCGCTGCGTCATCTCGGCAGCGCCCGGACGGGAGCCTATTTCTCGGTCGCGCCGTTTCTTGGCGCGGTCATAGCGATCATCCTGCTGAGCGAACCGGTCACGCCTCAACTGATCGTTGCCGGCGCGCTTATGGCTTTTGGCCTCTGGCTGCACCTGACCGAACGACATAACCATGAACATACGCACGCGGCGATCGAGCACGAACACAGGCACGTCCACGACGAACATCATCAGCACGCCCATAAAGGGGCGGCGACTGAGCCCCATACGCACTGGCATCAGCATAACGGGCTCCGGCACCAGCATGCGCACTACCCCGACCTCCACCATCGCCATGAACACTGCTAGCGTAAGCGGGAGACCCCCCGGCTCTGCCGGGGTGGCAGTAGAGGTTTGACGTTTCCGGCGGTCCACCGGTGAAGTTCCAACGTGAGCAGCCACTCACACGAAAGGAACTCCACCGATGGACGACTACGAGAGCCTAAGCCACACGACATGGACCTGCAAATATCATGTGGTGTTCATTCCCAAATGTCGACGCAAGGTGCTGTATCTGGAGCTGCGACGACCCTTGGGCGAAGTTTTGCGCAAGCTTGCGCTTCAGAAGGAAGCGAGGGTCGAGGTAGGGCATCTGATGCCCGATCACGTGCACATGCTGTTGTCGATTCCGCCGAAATACGCAGTGTCGCAGGTGGTCGGGTACATCAAGGGCAAGAGCGCGATCCACCTGGCCCGGGTATATGGGGAGCGCAAGCGCAACTTCGTGGGGCAGCACTTCTGGGCGCGGGGGTTCTTCGTCAATACGGTCGGCCGTGACGAGGAGGCCATCCGGGCTTACATCCGCAACCAAGAGAAGGAAGATCAGAGGCTCGAACAAATGAACCTCTGGCGCTGAAAAAGCCGCCTTTAGGCGGCTCCAAACATCAAGGGCCGCGTCAGCGACCCTCCTACCGCTTTGAGCGGTTCAAATCCTAAAGCCCCCGGCTTTGCCGGGGGATACTTACCCTCATCGGCGTCAGCAATCGCTCCGGCGGGATGGAGGGACGCCTGACCGCCTCGTAAAGCGCGCAAAACCTCGCGTCGAGTTCCGCCAGCGCCGCATTGGTCAGTCGCCGCATCGCCCGCAACGGATGCTTCGTCGGGACCCTGGCCTCGACGTCAATGTACGAGAACAACGCCCCGCTCGTCCGATCCTCGCCTCGCATCGATCCCTCCGAATCATGCCTCAACCCAAGGGAATTATCGGATAGAACCAAACACCAGCCCCTTCTCGGCCGGCTTTTTCAGCAGCCTGCTACCAGCCTTCCCCGGCCCGAAGCGCGCCGCCTCGCCAAACGGTTCGAATGGCGTTACACCCCTAAACATGGAAGCTGGCTCGCTATGGCCGAATCCGAACTCGGCGTTCTGTCGAGCCAATGTCTGAGCCGGCGCATTCCAGACAAGCCGACCCTCCTCAGAGAGGTCGCCGCCTGGGGCCTTCAAGGGCTTGGCGAAGTTGTTGGCGGTGACGAAGGCTAAGCAGATTCCGTTTGGCTAACCAACGGATAGGTTTTTTGCGGTTGGCTGCCTGCGCCGATTCGCAAGGTGTATGACATGGCGGGAAAGTCTCCGATTACGGCGAGCGATGAACAACGCGCCGGCCTGGGCCTGCGCCTGCAACTGCGCAAATAGCAGGCCGAAGCCGGCGACATCGTTCTTCTCTACGGCGATGAGAGCGAGGCGCTGACCCATCCTTATCTCGCCCGCGCCTGGGCGAAGTCGGGAGCGGACTTGCGTGTGCCGGCGCCGGGGCAGGCCAAGAAGGTCGCGATACTGGGGTCGCTCGATCCCCTCACGCGCCAACTCATCGTCCATACCAGCCCGACCAAGCGCAGCAGCGATTTCATCGCTCATCTGGAGCAACTCGACCGTCTCTTTGGGCCGCAGCCCGGGCGGCAGGCCAAGCCGGTCGTGCTGGTCGAGGACAATGGTCCGATCCACACCAGCAAACGCTCGCTCGCCGCCCTCACCGCCCGCGCACACTGGCTCACCGTCGAATGGCTGCCGAAATACGCCCCCGAACTCAACGACATCGAGCCGGTCTGGCGCGATCTCAAAGCCCATCACCTCGCCCACCAGACCTTCACCGACGCCGCCGCGCTCGACCAGGCCATCCATCACGCTGTCATTGATCTCAACCGCGAGCGCATCCCCAATCCGTTGGCCAAGCCACGAATCTCTGCTTTAGGACATGGGCCTTCAGGCTGTGCAGATCGTCATAGTGGAAGACCTTGACAGTGGCGTCCTTGATCGTGCGGTTCATTCGCTCGGCATGGCTGTTGGTCCACGGGTGATAGGGCTTGGCCAGGCGATGGTCGATGCCATTTGCCAAGCAGGCTCTGTCGAAGATGTGGGGTCCCAGGAAGCGGCGGCGGGGGGCCACCCCGGTTCTGCGCAGGTCGGCGAAGGCCATACCGTTGTCGGTAAGCACGCTGTGGATCTTATAGGGGAAGACCTCCACGACGGCTTTGAGGAAGGCCGAGCCCTCCCTCTTGGCGGCGCGGTCGTGGAACTCGACATAGGTGAACTTGGAAACCCGGTCGATGGCGAGGAACATGACCAGCTTGCCGTCGGCGTGGCGCAGCGCGCAGCTAGCAGGCTGTTGAAAAACTCATTTCCGTCGCAGTTCGATTCTGTTTCGGACTCCCTTGGATTCCGTGGTGTTCCCGGTTTCAACCGTGCGCGGCGGACTTTTTCAACAGCCTGCTAGTGATGTGAACGTAGCCGATCTCGCAGGTCTTGAACCGTTTGCGGCGCTCTTTGGGTCTCCTCGATCGGCAACCGGGAGACGCTGTGGCGTTGCAGGCAGCGGTGCAGGGCGCCGCGGCTGAGATTGGGGATGGCGTCCTTCAAGCAACCCGGACATCGTCCAGCGGCAGCAGGGTCTTCTGCCGGAACGCCAGTACGATGACCTCCTCGGCCGGCGTCAGCACCGTGCTGTTCGGCTTCTTCGGACCCCCATGAGCGCGTCGGCCGTTGTGGTCCGGTTGCGCCATTTGCGCACCGTCTTCGCGTTCAGGCCGTAGCGGGCGGCAAGGGCGCGGCTGCTCTCTTTCGACGCTTGGAACCCGGCTCGAAGACAACGGCGTCATTCGGGCGCTGCCGTGAAGAACGTTTGCCATAGGGCATTCTCCTCCTGACGAATCAAGCGCGATGGTGCGCCATCACAGTCCGGGACGACACAGCTGGCGCTTACTCGCGTTTTATTGGCGTTTACTTGCTTTTATTTAACCGCCTGCGCCGAACGTGGCTCCACGCGCGGCCGCTTCGCGTCGAGCCAGGCTTCGCGACGCCGGCGTGGTGACCAAGGGTCAAGCCGGCCGCCCGGGATACGAGATCCGCCTCTCTTTGGCGCTGAAAGGGTGATAGGGGTGCTTCAACCCCGGGTACAATTCGCCGAGCGGGGCGCAGCGCGAGGGACTGATGACGGCGGCGCCGGGAAAATCCTGCGGAGCGTGCACAATGTGCTGCTCGGTGCTGGAAATCGATTATTTCGACAAGCCGGCGGGGCCGCTGTGTGTCAATTGCCGCGCCGGCGGAGGCTGCGCGATCTATGCTGAGCGCCCAGAGGTTTGCCGCGACTTCGAGTGCGAATGGCTGACCCGCCGCGATCTGTCGCGGCAACTGCGCCCGGACCGAGTCGGCACGATCCTTATGGAAGACGCCGATAGCGACGAATACCGCGCGGTCTGCGCGCCGGAGAAGCCGATGGCCTGGCGCCATCCGCTTGTGTTCGCCCATCTTGTCGCCGTCGCCAAGTCCGGCCGAATCGTGGTCGCCAAGGCGGGGCTTTCATCGTGGCGGATCTTCGGCTCGGGCGAATGGGGGCCGACGGTCTGATCGCCGCCCGGTTATTGGCCAAGGCGCCTATCGGAGAGGCGCCGGAGCGGCCGCCGTCCCATCCTTGACCGCTTAGCGGGCGCCCGGTAGCGCGATCCTCCATCGGATGCTATTGAGCCCCGCGCGCGCCGGTCCTGCCGCCGCGGCATAAGGGGCATCGGGTCGGCGGCGCCGACCCCGTGGGGACGAGGAGTTTCGCGGCACATGAAGAAGATCGAGGCGATCATAAAGCCGTTCAAACTCGACGAAGTGAAGGAGGCGCTACAGGAAGCCGGAATCCAGGGCATTACCGTCCTCGAAGCAAAAGGCTTCGGCCGCCAGAAAGGCCACACCGAACTTTACCGCGGGGCCGAGTACGTCGTTGACTTTCTGCCCAAGGTGAAGATCGAGGTCGTGGTCTCGGACGAAAACCTCCGTCCGGCGATCGAAGCGATCCGCGCCGCCGCCCAGACAGGGCGCATCGGCGATGGCAAGATATTTGTATCGCAGATCGAGGAGGCCATCCGGATCCGCACCGGCGAAACCGGCGCGGACGCGGTCTGAAAGCGTTTCGGGCTGACCAAGGGCGCCCTGCCGATCCCCGCGGCGGGCGGAAGCAGAGCTTATCATTGAGGAAAGGCAAATCATGAAGACCGCCAAGGATGTGCTCAAGGCGATCAAGGACAATGACGTCAAGTATGTCGATCTGCGCTTTACTGACCCGCGCGGCAAGTGGCAGCACGTGACCTTCGATCAGGGGCTGGTCGACGAGGACGCATTCGCCGACGGGTTGATGTTCGATGGCTCGTCGATTTCCGGGTGGAGAGCGATCAACGAATCCGACATGACGCTGATGCCCGACCCGACCTCGGCCTGCATGGACCCTTTTTTCGCCGCTTCGACCATGGTCATCAACTGCGACATCCTCGATCCAGCGAGCGGCCAGCCCTACAACCGCGATCCGCGCGGCATCGCCAAGAAAGCCGAGGCCTATCTGAAGTCGACCGGCATCGGCGACACTGCATTCTTCGGCCCCGAGGCCGAGTTTTTCGTGTTCGACGACGTGCGGTTCAAGGCCGACCCTTACAACACCGGCTTCCAAATCGATTCGATCGAACTGCCGATCAATCAGGACACGGCCTACGAAGGCGGCAATCTCGGCCACCGTGTGCGCACCAAGGCCGGCTATTTCCCGGTTCCGCCTCAGGATTCGGCGCAGGACATGCGCGGCGAAATGCTGGCGGCGATGGCGCAAATGGGCGCGGTGGTCGAGAAGCACCACCACGAAGTGGCGTCCGCGCAGCATGAACTCGGCCTCAAGTTCGGCCCGCTCGTGACCATGGCCGACCATATGCAGGTCTACAAATATTGCATCCACATGGTGGCGCAGAGCTACGGCAAGACGGCGACCTTCATGCCCAAGCCCGTCTATGGCGACAACGGCTCGGGGATGCATGTGCATCAGTCGATCTGGAAGGGCGGCAAGCCGGTGATGGCGGGCAACAAATATGCCGACCTCAGCCAGGAATGCCTCTATTACATCGGCGGCGTCATCAAGCACGCCAGGGCGCTCAACGGCTTCACCAACCCCTCGACCAACAGCTACAAGCGCTTGGTGCCAGGCTTCGAAGCCCCGGTGCTGCTCGCCTATTCCGTTCGCAACCGCTCGGCCTCGTGTCGCATTCCGTGGACATCCAATCCGAAGGCCAAGCGCGTCGAGGTGCGATTCCCTGATCCGACCGCCAATCCTTATCTCGCCTTCTCGGCGATGCTGATGGCGGGCCTCGACGGGATCGTCAACAAGGTCGACCCGGGCTTGGCGGTGGACAAGGACCTCTACGACCTGCCGCCGAAGGAACTCAAGAAGATCCCGACCGTGTGCGGCTCGCTGCGCGAGGCGCTCGGCAACCTGGACAAGGACCGCGCCTTCCTAAAGGCCGGCGACGTCTTTTCCGACGACTTCATCGACAGCTATATCGAGCTCAAGATGGGCGAGGTCCAACGGTTCGAGATGGCCCCGCACCCAATCGAGTTCGAGATGTATTATTCGTACTGAACCGCGATCTCCTTTAAAAAGCGCGATGAAGGGCGGGCCTTCGGGCCGCCCTTGGCGTTTCAAGCGCGTCTCCACGCGCAAAATAGACGCAAGTAAACGCCATTAAAAGCAAATAAAAGCAAATAAAATTGCTTTCTTTTGCTTACGTTTATTTTTTGGAATCGGGGCTTTTCAATGGGTTACAGCCGATTCAAATAAAAAAATCCTCCTGTCTCTTGAGCAAATTGCATTTGGGTCGCACCGCGATCGTCATTGCGAGCGAAGCGAAGCAATCCAGGAGTCGTCGCGCGCCTTACGGCCGCTGGATCGCCGCGTCGCTTCGCTCCTAGCGATGACGATTCCAGCCGAACGCAGCGCGCTCTAAACCCGCGCCGGTTGCAAAAGAGCCGACCGCGGCCGTCGTGACACTCGTCGGCGCACAGGCGGGATGATAGGGCGATCGAGTTTGCCATCGCCTGGATCATAGTTCACGTTTCTGTCCGGCGCAAGAAAATGTCGATGCATTCGGTAATTCCGTAGCGCCGCAATTCCGTCCGCAGGGAGCGTTGGGAACCGGGGCCCCGGTTATGGCGCGAGCGTCGGCGTAGGCGGCTTCCATGTTCCTTCGGCCAGGGCGCCTTCAGGGCCGTACATTCGGAGCACCATATAAAAATTTCCGGAGGGCGGCGTCGGCAGCCAGTTCGACTCCTTGCCTTCGTCCGCTCGGGACGCCGTCAGTCGATCATCTCGAAGTCGGGAAGCTTGAACGTCTTGTCGAAGAACGCCTGTTCGGGAGCGTAGAGGCGGAAATAGACGAACCAGCCGTCGTCGCCGACCGTCTTCATGAAGTTCGATTCCTGGCCTTTGGGGGCCTTGGCGCCGATATAGAGGTCGATGCCGCCGTCGTCGTTGTATTTGAGCTGCTTCATCCGGCTGTCGAGGCTGACGTCGCTGATCTTCGTCCCGCCATTGTCGTAAGGCCGGCGGGTGTTCTCGCTGTAGAGGGTAAGCGCCCAGAACTGCTTGACGGGCACATCGGCGGGAAGGTGCAGCTTGTACGTCTTGTCTGCCCGCAGCATCCGGCCCTTGCTGTCGCGCTTGGTGGTCATGTAGACCTGACCGGCGCCAGGAGTGGGATTGACCATGCCCTTGGTGCTGGTCACGGCTTCGTAGAACCATGTCGCGCGCTGGTCGATTTGCGCAATGTCGGCCGTCTCCTGCTCGATCTCAAAATCGAAGCTCTTGTACCAGGACGTGCCGGGCCAGTAGGGCTCTGTATAGCTCGGGTTGACCTGAAGGTTGCGGGTCATCAGTTCGCCGGTCGCCGCGCCCTTAAGAAGGATGTTCCGCAGACGCTCGTCCGGCTCGAACTTTTGCCCTTGGCGATGCCAAGGGGTTTCAGCATCGCCATCCAACCCTTGTCGATTTCGCGCACCGGCTCCTCCTCGACGATCGCGGAGAGCTTGCGCCAATAGTCGAGGCCGCGCGGCGCGGTCGCACTCCACTCGACGTCCTTGCCCTTGATGAACCGGCTCGGCTTTGGCTCAGACCCGGCCCGGCCCATTCCGTAGGCTCGCGTGAATTTGTCGTAAGCAGCCGGGTCCTGATCGAGGATGCGCAGACCGACGAAGATATTGTTGGTCGCGCTCTGGAGGATGTTTGCGCCTTCCTTCCGGTATTTCGCGGGATCGTCACCGGGACCGACAACGATATAGGTCGCGCCCTTGCCCTGATCGGGGCCGGTCAGCCCGAGGTCGAACACGGGGCGTTGCCAGAAGTCGAGCACGCCGCCGGCCGTCTGGCCGGGCGGATAGTCGATCTCAATGGGACCATCCTTCAGATTGCTGAAATTGAAGATGTAGGGCGTCGTCAGGTTGCCGGTGACGATGCCGCGCTTTTCCTTCAGCGACTCGAGCACGACGAAGTCGGTCGGGTTCTCAACGCCGAAAGCCTTGTTCTCGTTGTCGCGCCAGGTCGTGACGCTGACCAGGGGCATGCTCCAGACATAGGCTTGGCAAGCGCGCTGATAGTCCATCTCTTCGTAGAGGCGCTTCGAAGCATCGTCGTCGAAATAGCTGTCGATGAGATCGATCGGACCGATTGGCGTCTCGATCGTCTCGTCCCGTGGAGCTTGGCGTCGGTGAGCGCGACCAGATTGTTCCTCATCCGTTTCTCCTTACCGCCCTCTCTCTTATGTCCGGGAAAGCTGCAAACTCGCAAACTCCCAATTGTCAGTCCGGGTCTTTGTTCCTCCAATAAGTTTTCTTGTCTGCGTCCTGTTGCCGTGTTCGCGGCGACTAGGCTCTAGGCGCCGGGCGTTGACTAATTGTGCACGTTTGTGCATGATCGTAACGCTAATCACCCAATTACCGTGCACATTCATGTCGATTCTTGCCGCCGAAAGACAGCAACAGATCCTCGAGCGACTTGGCCGAGACGGGCGGGTCCTGGCGGCTTCGCTCGCTGAGGCCTTCGCTACCTCGGAGGACACGATTCGCCGGGACCTCCGCGACCTCGCGGGGCGTGGCCTTTGTCGGCGCGTTTATGGCGGCGCGCTGCCAATTTCCCCGGCTTCGAGCTTCGCTCAAGTCCGCGCCGGCGAGGCGATCGATCGGAAGGCGGCGCTGGGTCGGGAATTGGCCGCCCTTATTGCTCCGGACTCGTTGGTCTTCGTCGATTCAGGTTCGACAAACCTCGCGGCGGTCAAGGCCTTTCCAGAGAGCCTTCGGGTGATGGCGGCGACGCATGATCCGGCGATCGCGACGGCTTTGTCGGCGAAGGCGGAAGTCACGGTCTGGCTGATCGGAGGCCGCGTCAATCCTCGGATCGGCGCGGCTCTCGGAGGCCGGACTTTGGCCGACGTCGACGCGTTGCGCCCTGAGCTTGCGCTCCTCGGCGTCTGCGCGATTGACCCAGTAGGGGGCGTGGCCGCGTTTGATCCGGAGGACGCCGAGATCAAGCGGGCGCTTCTGCGCAACGCTGGCCGCGTCGCCGCGGCGATCCTTAACGAAAAGCTCGAAACCAGCGCGCCTTTCGGCCTAGGCCGCGCCGAAAACCTTGATTGCGTGGTCCTCGAAGCGGATGCACCCGAACCCGTTGCCCGCGCATTCGCCGAGCGCGGGATCAATATTCGCCGCGCGCAGCCCGTTGAAGCGGGTTAGCCGCCGGCGCTCCCGCCAGCCCAATCCCTCCGTTGATGCGTATACCCAAGGAACCCAATTGATCGACGCGCGTCTCGACCTTGCCCCTGATAGAACTGTCGCGCCGCCCGGGGTGAAGCGTCTGGCGACGTTCGGCGTCTTCGTGGCGAATGGCGCCGGGATCGGGTGCTGGGCAGCCGCCGTCCCCCGGGTCAAGGCGGACCTGGCGCTTTCCGACGCAACGCTTAGCATAGCGCTTCTGGCTTTTGCCGCCGGCGCGGTCATTGCAATGCCGCTCATGGGTCTTTTCGCCCATCGTTTGCGGAGCGGACCGGCGTCGATCATCGCCGGTTTCGGCTTCGCAGCCGCTCTTGCCGCCCTAGGCTTCGCCCGGTCGCTAGAAACCTTGTCCGCCGCGACGTTCCTCGCGGGAGCGACGCATGGGGCGATGGACATCGCCATGAACGCCAACGCGAGCGACCTCGAACGCCGCTGGGGCAGGCCGATCATGTCCTCGTTTCACGCCGGTTTCAGCCTGGGGGGCGCAGCGGGCGCAGTGTTGGGCGGGTGGTTCGGGGAATTGGGAACGGTTTGGGGTCTCTTGGGCCCCGCTCTGCTCGCGTCGCTACTCGTCGCCGTCGCGGCTCCCATTCTGGCGCGCGAGGGCCGCGGTTTCGGCGGCGCGGCGTTTGCGGCGCCCAGCCGGCGCCTCTTGCCGCTTGCCGCGCTGGCGTTCGTATCGATGGCGACCGAAGGCGCGGTCGGCGACTGGAGCGGAACCTATCTCGCGCGCTCGGGCGTAGCGCCGGGCCCTGCCGTAGCCGCCTACGCGGCCTTCTCGCTATTGATGGTCGTCGGCAGGATTGTCGGCGATCGGATCGTCGCCGCTGCCGGAACGCGCGCGACGGTGGGCCTGGGCGCCCTCATCGCCGCGTCGGGACTCGCGGTCAGCGCAACCTGGCCGGGGCTCGCAGGCGGCGTCGTGGGCTTCGGACTGGTTGGCGCGGGCCTCGCCAACGTTGTGCCGGTCGTCTTCAGCGTCGCCGGGCGGACGGGGTCATCGTCGGCGGTTGGAATTGCTTCGGCCGCGACCTCGGGCTACGCGGGTCTGCTGATCGGGCCGGTGGTCATCGGCGCTGTCGCTTCCGCTGCTGATCTGCGCTCGGCGATCGTCATGCTGGCCGGGATAGCGCTAATTGCGGCCGTGTTCGCTTCGTCGAGGGCGGGAGGCCTTGCGCGCGGAGTGAGGACAGGGGCGATCGAGCGGGCGAGGTGAGCTGGTAGCGCAGGCGCTACCCAAAGTAACGCCTTCGGGCCACATCTTAGCTGCCGACCCTGCGGACATTACACACCTATCACTCACTTCGCGCGGGAGAACGTCTTGCCCTCCTCGAACCGAAAGGCAAATCAGCCGACGAAGTGCCCAGGATATCGCAAGCAATTTCAGCCGGTTCGGCGACTTATGCTTCCGGCGGCACGAGCCGTAGTATGTGCACAGAACGGTCGTAAATTTGCTTGCGAGAGCGCCCAATACGTGCTGGACTCTACCCAATTTTGGCACCATTAAAGGACATTAAAAATGCTGAAATTTTTCTTCTTGTCGCTATTGGGAGGGCTGACCTCAATCCCAAACACGAGTTCCGCGGTTGCCGACGAGGCTTCTCAAATTTGCGGAACTGCACCGTCACTGCCTACAACAGCTGACTCTTCTGACAGCCTAAAAGGTCAGCTTCAAGGCCAGGCCGATCTTCTCTCAAAGCTAGTAGGGAAGGCTGAACTAAATGGTGAGATAGAAGCCGCAAGAAGAACTATATATCAGAGTTCGGATAAATTCTTTGCTACGCAGAAGGATGCCTACTTAGGATATATATTTTGTGTCATTCTTATGCAAGATAAATCTCTTTCCACTGCAGAAAAACTTAACGCTTTGAAGCAATATCGCGAGGCACTGCCACAGCACCAAACTGAAAAGGGTGGAAATAAACCCGCTCTGCTAGCTCAGTATAAATCGATCTTGAAGCAGATAAATGAGAGTATTAACGTAAGAAATACCATCGTTATCCCTGCTATGAGCGAGTACATCTCTGATCCTACAGTGGATAAATGGAAAATGGTGATTTGGGGAGTTAAGAAACTGCAGGCGCAGATTAACTCCGGAATAATGCTTGCAATGGATTATGATAGTAATTTTTTCGATGAAAGCGGCAGCTTGATCGATTTTGTTGACTTCATTGATGACGAAACACCGGTAATTAAAAGAATAAAACAAAAAATATTTCGCCCCGCGATCTTAGGCTGGGCCGCGAATAGCCACGAATCAGAACAAATAATCGAGACACTTGCTCCCCCCTCTATAACTCAGGCAAGAGCTTGGAATACTGCGTTTGCGGACAGAGCGGAGAGGTTGAGGGCTGAATTAGTGCGATTAATAAAACTGCTTGATCCCAACTCATGACGAAAACGCGCTCGCGGAGACCGACCGAGGACCAGGGAGCGCGTATACAACGCTCTTTTGCCTGAACAGCCAGTCGAGTTTCCAGGCAAACGCCGCCCCTAGTTGAGCACCCGCTTTCCGCCAGGAAAATCGAGCGAGAATGCAGGGATGGAAACCTCGAAACTCCGTCCTTCCGGATCGACCATCCGGTATTCGCCGACCATGAGCCCGCTCGGCGTGGTCAGTGGGCAGCCGGAGGTGTAGCGGAACGAGTGACCCGGCTCAATCGTCGGTTGTTCGCCGACCACGCCCGGGCCGTGCACCTCGTTCTGCCGGCCGTCGGCGTCGGTGATCCGCCAATGCCGCTCCATCAGCGTCACGGATTTGTCGCCGAGGTTGACGATCTCAATCGCGTAGCGCCAGAAATAGCGCCGCTCGTCCGGATCGGAGCGTTCCGGATCGAAAGTCGGCTCGACGGTGACTTTGACCTGATGCGTGACAGCCTCGTACATGAGATCATCATTCTAGCGGCGCCCATCGCGCCGTCCACTGCCTTCGCGGTTGTGTTCGGCGCCGCGAGCCGCGCGCTTATCCGAACGGCCCTATGACAGGCGAAGGCCGTCTCGCCGAGGCCAAGGCGCTGCTCAAGCGGCTCATCGCTTTCGACAGCATCAGCGACACCTCCAACCTGCCGCTTGTCGATTTTGTCGAGGCCTACCTGCGCGGGCATGGGCTCGAAGCGAGCCGCGCGCCGAATACGGCCGGCGACAAGGCCGCGATCTTCGCCACTGTCGGCCCTCGGGTGGACGGCGGCGTCGCGCTGTCGGGCCATACCGACGTCGTGCCAGTAGAGGGGCAGGCCTGGTCGAGCCCGCCATTCACATTGCGCGAGGCGGCTGGCCGTTTCTTTGGCCGCGGCGCCTGCGACATGAAGGGCTTCGACGCTTGCGTGCTGGCGATGGCGCCAGCGTTCCGGGACGCTGGCCTCAAACGCCCGGTTCACATCGTGCTGAGCTACGACGAGGAGACCACCTGCCTCGGCTCGCGCGACATTATCGCCCGGTTCGGCCGAGACGAGCCGCTTCCGGCTGCGGTCATCGTGGGCGAACCGACGATGATGGCGGTCGCCGATGCGCACAAGAGCGTCGCCACCTTCCGAACCTTGGTCACCGAGCGCGAAGCCCATTCCGCGCTGCCGGCGCTCGGCGCGAACGCGGTCGCGGCGGCGGCGGACGTGGTGAGCGAGATCGGGCGGCTGGCGCGCGCCTATGAGGAAGGCCCGCTCGACCCGCGCTTCACTCCATCCTATTCGACGCTCCATGTCGGCATGATTCACGGCGGCGCGGCGCGCAACATCCTGGCCCGGGAATGTGTGTTCAATTGGGAGTTTCGTGGCCTGCCGGGCGTGACCACCGCCTCGGCGCTAGCCAAGGTGCAAGCGTTCGTCGACGATGTCGCGGCGCCCAGGCTGACGCGCTACGTGTCGGGCCCAGCGATCGCGACCACAATGGAGGTGGACGTTCCGCCGCTCGCCCCTGAGCCGGGCTCGGCGGCCGAGGCGCTGGCCCTGCGGCTCACCCGCTCCAACCGCACGATCGCGGTTTCGTTCGCGACTGAAGCCGGGCATTTCCAGGCGGCCGGCCTGCCGACCATCGTATGCGGGCCGGGGTCGATCGATCAGGCGCACAAGCCTGATGAATTCGTGGACGAGACGCAGCTCGTCGCCTGCCTGGAATTCCTCGAGCGCCTCGCGGAGGACTTGTCCCGCTGAGGACCGTCAGAACGCGTCTCCTTCCCCAAAGCCCGTCCAACGGACGGGCGTCCTTCGGGCGCCCGATGGCGGGGAGGATCAAGGAGGGGGTCGCGCCGTCCGATGCGCCAGAGAGCCGCGGCGCATTCGATAATCTTCCTCGGTCCGCGCGACCCCCCACCCTACCCGCCCCCACCATAGGGCGTTCGGAAGAACGCCCGTCTCTCGACGGGCTATAGGGAGCGGATGCGCTAACGCTATCAATTCTACCGAAATGCAGCAGGCTCTAATAGTCACGCCCGGCTCTTGCCGCAGCCCCTAGACGCGGGCAGGTTCGATCGTCGGCGCGAATCGAACGGCGCGCAGGGGACTGGGTTGGGGTTGGGACGGTGAAGATCCTCGCGCTCATCTATCGGCGCCTGGCCGTCTTCGCGCTCGGCGCGTTCAGCGTCTGGCTGATCGTCTTCGTTTTCCGCGTCACCGATTCTCGGGCGCCGACAATTCTCGCCCTGAGTCTGGTCTACGCGCTCGCGGCCTATGTGCTTTTGCCACGCATCGTGCGCATGAGCCTCAAGATCCTGCAGCGGAAGAGCGTGCCGAGTTTCACCGTCACCGGCGATGGATTTCCGGGAGACCCGGTCAATCTCGTGCTCATGGGCGATTTCAGCAAACTTCGCGCCGCCTTTCTCGCGGCGGGCTGGACGGAAGCGCAGCCGCTCAATCTGACCAGCTCCTGGCGGATGGTCGTCGCCTTCGCGCTCAACCGGCCCTATCCCGCCGCGCCGTTCAGCACGCTCTTTCTGTTCGGGCGCGGCCAGGACGTCGGCTTCCAGAAAGCGATCGACATGAGCCCGCGCAAGCGTCATCACGTCCGCTTCTGGTCGCTGAGTCTCGAGCGGAGCGACGAGCCTTTGAACAATCCGGGATTCTGGCTGAACGCCGATCGTCCGCCGATTGGCGAACCCGCGCTATGGGTCGGGGCTGGAACGCGCGACACGGGGCTCTCCTTCACCAAGTTCACCTTCCAGTTCACCCACGCGACCGCTGACGATGTCAACGCCGAGCGCGATTTCATCGTTTCCGAGCTCAAAAGGAGCGGCGCCATCGCCGATGTGATGTGGCGGCGCGCCGGGGAAACGCTCGTCGCCCGTGTCAATCACTATGTGACGGACGGGGATGTCGCGGCGGCGAAACTGAGCTAAGGGAGCGAGCCTCATGCGCGACATTCCAACGCGAGTCGGTCGTGAAGCGGGCTTCGCTACGCCCGTGATAAATCTCGCGCTTGCGCAATCAATGCCGCCACGATGCTACTCACCGCGGTTGAGCTTAAGATAACTTTCAAACTATCATCAAAGTCCTGCTCGTTGTTAATTCTGTATCGTTTGCTCTCTGCGTTAGAATCCAGCGTTCCTGGAAACATTGTTATAGGTTGGGTATAAGTTAGAAGGTCAAATTTGTAATTATTGAGCGCCGGCACGATGATACTTAATATGATATACAGATCAGAATCTGTAGATCCTAATGTAGAGACGTTGCCTCTTAATAAACCGTCGGTCTCTTCGGAAAGGGCGGTGGCTTGTTCTTTCAACATCGTCATCGGAGTTCTGACGTTTGATACATCCGGAATAACCCAGAGACTGGCCATCTATATTAGCTCCAACTCGGTTGTCAGTCCAATAACAATCGGCAAGTGATCTGACATGGTTCTGTCTATTACGTTATCCTTGAGCAGTCCAACGCCGTGAATCTCATCAAGAACGTGAAGTCGTTCAGAGTTATAGAATTTCAACAAATCTGGGCGCAAGAGAACCTGATCGAACGTGTTCCAGAAGCGATTAATCGCTGTTCCACCACGATTGTAGTAATAGGTGCCCGGGGGTCCCTGAAACTCATCTCCCATTCAACTCCACATAGGATTGTAGAAGAAGTCATAGCTCTCGCCTTGAACTACCCGACGCGATTTGGATGCGGTGGTCTTATCCATTACTGCATGCAGTCCATTCGCCGCCATCATTCCCGGATCAAATGGGTCCATATTCAAATCACCAATAACCAATGTCCGTTTGTGGCCAACTTTTTGTTCGGCTCCGAGTATCAGTCGGTTCAAAGCCGTCGCGGCAAAGTGCTGATCGAAATCGTCTGCTCGGAGCTTACTCCTCAGGTGAGCAGCGGCAATCAATATGCCTGGACCTAGCGGCGGCGTGATCAAACGAACCGACGCTCTGCCGTCGTCAGAGATCGAGCTGATGGATTGAGCGGGAAGCCGGGTGAAGAACCTAAGCGAACTGACGCCCTCCATGAATTCCCAATAGGGCTGGAGCGGATGATCTATGTTCAGCTCGCGAATAATATCCGACTCAGGTTCGTCAGATTCGGCAAGAATAACGAGATCAACCTGATGATCACAAGCTGCTTCGCCCAAAGGCCCGCAAAGGGCCTTCTTGCCGACATTCCAAAACATAAACACTGGCACGAAGCGTCCCCAGCTTTCAGGGAGCTATATCCCTCCTCAGCGATTATGTGCAATCACGGCCAACCGTCGTTGGCTGTCGGACCTCGCCGCACCGGTGACGTAATGCGGAACGGCTCAAGAAACTACTTGGCAGCTAGGGGTGACGACCTTCGAGCTTGGCTAGCAAGGCGGGCCTAAGAAGCCCTCACCAGCGCCCGCGCCCACCCGGCTGGCGCACGGTCATGACTTCGACCCGCCCACGCGGCCCGATCCAGCCCGACATGACCCAGCTCGTCAGGCTGACGATGATCGCGGCAAAGACCGCCGACCAGAAGCCGGCCACCATGAAGCCCGGCAAAAACCACGCGACGAGCAGAATCATCAACGCGTTGATGACGAGCAGAAACAGCCCCAGCGTCAGAAGCGTGATCGGAAGCGTGAGGATGACGATGATCGGGCGCACGAATGCGTTGATGATGCCGAGCAGCAGCGCCGCGGCGATGAGAGTCTCGGTCGAATTGAACGCAATGCCGTGCACGATTTTCGAAGCGAGCCAGAGGCCGACGCCAACCACCACCGCGCGAATGAGAAACCCTTCCATGGCCTAGGCTCCTGTCCTGCCGCTTCATTTAGCGATCAAGGCCGCGATCCGCCAGGGCGGACGCAATGACACGCGGGCGTGGACTGGCTATCTACGGGGCAGAGGTTAGCCCATGTCCGAAGACGCCAAGCGCCCAGTCGCCCTTCTCGCCGCCGAGGCGCCGCCGCGCCCGTTTCGCACCAACTATCCCGAGCCGTTCGCCTCGCGCATGGCGGGACGCGACAAGCGACCGCTCGGCGATCTCTTCGGGCTCAGGAATTTCGGCGTCAACATCACCCGCCTTGCGCCCGGCGGCTGCTCGGCTCTGCGCCATGCGCACACGAAGCAGGACGAGTTTGTCTACATTCTCGAAGGGCGCCCGACCTTGGTCACCGACGCCGGCCGCATGGTGCTGAACGCCGGCATGTGCGCCGGCTTCAAGGCAGGAAGCGGCGACGCTCATTGCCTTGTCAACGAAACCGGCGCGGACGTCGTCTATCTCGAAATTGGCGACCGCACCGCCGGCGACGCGGTGGACTACCCTGACGACGACCTCGCCGTCGTGACGGTCGACGGCCAGCGACGGATGGCGCGCAAGGACGGAACGCCATACTGAGCGGCGCCGGCACCGCGTCGGGAATTTAGCGGCTCGGGCGCTGTGCGGCGTCCGGCAGATATGCGAAATGCGCCGAACAGGTTTCTTGGCTTCCATTGCTTTCGAAGCAAGCGCTTTTTCGATTGTTTGCGTCGACCCTTAGGGCGGGGGCGCCCAAGCCTGGAATGGCCGCCGTCGTCCGCTCGATCAAGGGGGATATTTCCAGTTGACAGGCCGAGCCGTGAGGCAACATAAGCCTCACCGCAACCCGCCTCGGCTAGCCCGGGGCGTTTTCGTCCGCGAGACTTGATCCTGCGGATATGGGGGAGTGTCCCGAGCGGCAAAGGGGGCGGACTGTAAATCCGCTGGCTAAGCCTTCGTAGGTTCGAGTCCTACCTCCCCCACCATTTGCCAAGACCACGTTTGGAATCGTTGGGCTTTTCGGCCTACTTCGCCCGCCTGTTGTCAGGTGGGGGAGGACTTGTTCGAATACTGTTCGTTCACGCAAAACCGATCACTCCTCGTCGTCGAAAAGCGGAATGATCGCGCCGGATGCTCCCACCTTAGCGGCTGCGGCGAGTGCCGCCTCTTCACGCTCAACCGCCTGCGTGTAGAGCGAGGGCATCCGGTCGGTTGTCCGGCCAAAGTATGCTCTCAGTTGCACGAAATTCGCCCCGGCCTTGGCGAGGCGTGTCGCCGCGCGCTTCCGTGGCCCGTGTGCCGAGCCGGGACAGCCTGCCGCGTCGCAGATTTCTCAAGCTCTCTTTTTTCATGGGTCCGCCCTCACCGGTCTCGATGAGGGTTAGTGAGCTCGCCCTCGACTGCCCACGCGAACAGGTGGCGCAGCGCGTTGAGGTAATTGTTGGCCGCGCTAAGCAGAGATTCGTGGCATGGCCAACGGATTGGGGATGCGCTCGCGGTTGAGATCAATGACAGCGTGATGGATGGCCTGGTCGAGCGCGGCGGCGTCGGTGAAGGTCTGGTGGGCGAGGTGATGGGCTTTGAGATCGCGCCAGACCGGCTCGATGTCGTTGAGTTCGGGGGCGTATTTCGGCAGCCATTCGACGGTGAGCCAGTGTGCGCGGGCGGTGAGGGCGGCGAGCGAGCGTTTGCTGGTGTGGATCGGACCATTGTCCTCGACCAGCACGACCGGCTTGGCCTGCCGCCCGGGCTGCGGCCCAAAGAGACGGTCGAGTTGCTCCAGATGAGCGATGAAATCGCTGCTGCGCTTGGTCGGGCTGGTATGGACGATGAGTTGGCGCGTGAGGGGATCGAGCGACCCCAGTATCGCGACCTTCTTGGCCTGCCCCGGCGCCGGCACACGCAAGTCCGCTCCCGACTTCGCCCAGGCGCGGGCGAGATAAGGATGGGTCAGCGCCTCGCTCTCATCGCCGTAGAGAAGAACGATGTCGCCGGCTTCGGCCTGCTGTTTGCGCAGTTGCAGGCGCAGGCCCACCCGTTCCACTTCGCTTTCCCTCTGACGGCCCTTCAGCGTGTGCCGGGGCCGCCGCCAGCGGAACTTTTTTTTCGCAACGCCTTGGACAGTTGCGAACGGCTGATGCGCACGCCCTCGCGCGCTTCGATCTCGGCGCGAAGGCGGGGGATTGTCCAGTTGCGCCGGTCGGCCACAGGTTCTTCCAGCAAGGGGGTGGCAACGCGCATGGCGGCTTCACTCTTCACCGGAGGCGGGCCCGGCGCGATGCTGGCCTTCAGCGCTGCGATCCCGCCGGCGGCGAAGTCGCTGCGCCACAGCCGAACCGTATCTTCGCGCACGCCAAACGCCGCCGCGATCTTGGGGCTGGTCCAACCAGCCAGCGTCAAAAGCACGGCGCGGGCGCGGTCCGCCTCGCCGCGATCGCGTGAACCGGCAAGAGCCAAGAGGCCGGCGCGTTGTTCATCGCTCGCCGTAACCGGAGACTTTCCCGCCATGTCATACACCTTGCGAATCGGCGCAGGCAGCCAACCGCAAAAAACCTATCCGTTGGTTAGCCAAACGGAATCTGCTTAGGCGTCTTCTGACGCCGCTCACGTCCAGCGACAACCACTTGTTTCGTGATCTCCGTGAGGGGGCGTTGGCCGCTGCCTTTAGGACGTGCTTCATGATACTCTCGCGCTGGCGGCGGGTCGACTCGGACAGGCCCGACCAAGCGGATGAGTCGCAATATCGCTCCGACAGCCAGCCTAGCGTACCGGCAGCAAGCCCCTTTCGCTTGCTCGGAGCCTCGCCGCGCAGGGCGCCGAGATACTCAGCTTCGAACCCCGGCGTTGCGACAAGCGCGCGCAACCGCGTGCGCGGGTCGATCAGCTTCTTTACCCACATCCGGAGCGGGTCGGTGTGGGACTTACGGTGAAACAGCACGGCATGCGCCCGGACGACGAGCAATTTACGCAAGTTTCGATTGCCCATCTTCGAAATGCGCCCGAGTTTCGGCTTGCCGCCCGAAGAGTTCTCGCGGAGGCTTGGGGCGCAGCTCGTAGCGATCATCGCGAGGGGATGGGCGATTGACCGCGTGCTCGACGCTTCCGGTGACCAAATGCGGTTGGTAGGCCGAACGCCACGCGCTGCGCGACACTCATCCTATTCTACAGAGTTGAGCTTCGTCAATTCCTACATGGAGAATTGGCGAGCAGGCAGTCGTCGCCTTAGGGTCGCGCTGAAGGACGCGGACGAGATCGTGGCGGAGCGCTAGCCGACCACATGGATCGACCTGGCTCGTCGTAAGAAGCGGCCGGCGATCGATGCCGGGGCACGCTCTGCCTGGACGCGCGGACGAAGCACATGAGAGGACAGTTCAAAGCGTGTGACGAGCTCACGGAGACTAAACAATCATTGTGCTTAACCCGACCCGACAGTTCAGAGGAGTTGGGGATGTTGTATCGGGAACGTCCGCGCGGGCTGCGGCTCGAAGTTGGCCGTCAGCCCAATGCGCTCATGTTAAACAATGGCGCGGATGCCTATTCGATCGCTTGCCAAAGGGCAAAGGAAGCAAGCAGCGAGGATATGGCTAACGACTGGACCCGAGTTGCCGCGACGATTGGCCGCAAGACGGGAAAGCGCCCGTCATTGCTCGCCTATGTCTTCCATTAGTTCGGTTTGGGGAAGAGAGGCGGCCATCATCGCTAAAAGGGCAAGGTGCACGTCCATCTCGGGCGAGCTTCACGAGCGGCCCTTAAGCGCGAAGACAAGCGACGGCGTGCCCCAGCGCGCGCCAAGACGATCTCACGCCCCTTCGCGCCGTCGCGAACGATCGGCGCGGAATAGTCGGGGAAGATGCCAGGAAGCGGCGACATATTGCCGACATGGCCGCGCATCGCCCGCGCGAAGTCGCAGATCGCTTGCGGGCCTTTGGTGAGCGAATATAGGTTGCGCATCGCGGCCAAATATGCGGCTATGGGGCGCCGAAGGCAAAGGGTTACTGTAGTGCCAGACTCCTTGCTTGCGAGTGGGTTCTTCGATGTTCGTTCGTTGTCGCGCATCCACCGATCCCGTCGATATCAAAGTCGTTGAAACCCCGCGGCGCGTCTCGGCTCCAGAGCGTGAGGGAACGACGCGCGCCCTGTCAGCCGGGCTTCTGGTCGCGATGCTCTCCGTGATGCCGGCCACCGCCGATCATTGTCCGCCGGGCCAATTCTATCGGGTGCGTCTCAATCAGTGCGTCGGGCTCAACACACGCCTCGCCTCGGCCTATGTTCACGTTGTCGCCTCGCGCTTAGCCACGCCCGGCAGCGCGGAGAGGATTGCGCCTCGCGCCGAGCCGGAGGCCAAGCCTGTCGGCCAGCCCGAGGTCCCATTCGTCTTACCGACGCTCGGCGACTGGTCGGCGCCAAAATAGCGACGGAAACTGCCGGCCTGGAGAGGTCCCTGGGCCATCCAAGCCCCACCTGAAGAATGCCGTCACAAGGCGACAAGGGCGGCCGTGGCGTTTTGGCGATAACTCCCCGTTGGGAACTGCGTTAGAGGGCCGAATGGGCAAGGCGATTTGCCGCCGAAGCCTTACGACGCCGGCGCGCGCGGTGTCTGGCGGCAGATCGAAAATAAGATTGACGCGGCGGTTGCCGCAGCGCGGGCACAACATCCGCTTCCGCAATCCAGCGAGCGGCATGTTGCGCCCGCGAGTTCAGACAAGCGTTTCAAGGCCTAGCTCTGCCTTATAGCGGTATTTGGCCCCGGAGCGCGTGTTGTCCACAACTCCAAACACCGCGCATCAACACGCGAGTAGGCCGCAAGGGCTTCGCTGAGAGACTTGATCTGCATGAGAACATTTGAACGCGCATCAGTCGTGCTCTCCTTTGAGGCGGCGATGGCGGGGATATCAGACCTGGGCGTCTGCGCTCTGTGCCGGCTCGCCGGCCTCATGCTGGCGCTCCTCTTGCCGGCCGCCCGAGCCGGCGGCGCCGAATATTATGGCTACGATCGGGGTGGCAGCCGCTTCGCGCCGCTCGACCAGATCACCCCGGGGAATGTCGACCAACTGGTCCCGGCCTGGACCTACCATACCGGCGATCTCAAGAGCCGCGCCCCAGACGTGCTGAAGCGCTCGAAATTCGAAGTGACGCCGATCCTGGTCGGCGACAAGCTGGTCGCTTGCACGCCGTTCATGCGGTCGTGGCGCTCGACCCGGGCACGGGGCGAGAGCTGTGGCGCTACGACCCCGAGGTCAAGACCGATTACCGCCCGGCCAACATGTTCACCTGCCGTGGCGTGGCGGTCTGGCGCGGCCCCGCCGGCGCGGCCGGGCCGTGCGCCGAGCGGATCCTGACCGCGACCGCCGATCTCCGGCTGATCGCCCTCGACCTCGAGGACGGCAAGCCGTGCGCCGATTTGGGCCAGGATGGCGCGGTCCGCATCGAGCCCGGCAAGCCGCTGCTCTGGCCCGGCGAGTTCCAGTTCACCTCGCCGCCCGCCGTGATCGGCGACCTGGTCATCCTGGGCTCCTCGATCGGCGACAGTGCGCGGGTCGACGCGCCGCGCGGCACGGTGCGCGCCTTCGATGTCCGGACCGGCGC
Organism: uncultured Alphaproteobacteria bacterium; assembly: GCA_963813555.1. Classification (GTDB taxonomy): domain Bacteria; phylum Pseudomonadota; class Alphaproteobacteria; order Rhizobiales; family Beijerinckiaceae; genus Roseiarcus. The sequence goes on from CAWEZX010000010.1 coordinate 165,380, forward strand.
GCTGCGTTGGCATTGGGACCCGGCGCCGGAGCGCGCCGACGCCCCGGATGCGGCGAGCTGGGGCGATGACTGGCGGACGACCGGCGCCGCCAATGTCTGGGCGCCGATCTCGATCGACGAGGCGCGCGGCCTGATATTCCTGCCAACCACGAGCCCGAGCCCTGATTTCTACGGCGGCCTTCGCCCGGGCGACAATCGCGCCGCCGATTCCGTGGTCGCCCTCAAGGCCGAGACCGGCGCCGTGGCGTGGAGCTACCAGCTCGTGCATCACGATCTCTGGGATTACGACAACCCGGCCCAGCCGAGCCTCGCCACGATCACCCTCAAGGGCAAGAAGCGCGACGTCGTCATCCAGGGCGCCAAGCAGGGGCTGGTCTTCGTGCTCGACCGCGACACCGGTCAGCCCGCGCTGCCGATCGAGGAGCGCCCCGTGCCGCAGGACGGCGTCGCGGGCGAGGTGCCGTCGCCGACCCAGCCCTTCCCGGCCGATCCTGCCACCGCTAAGCAGAGATTCGTGGCTTGGCCAACGGATTGGGGATGCGCTCGCGGTTGAGATCAATGACGGCGTGATGGATGGCCTGGTCGAGCGCGTCGGCGTCGGTGAAGGTCTGGTGGGCGAGGTGATGGGCTTTAAGATCGCGCCAGACCGGCTCGATGTCGTTGAGTTCGGGGGTGTATTTCGGCAGCCATTCGACGGTGAGCCAGTGCGCGCGGGCGGCCAGGGCGGCGAGCGAGCGTTTGCTGGTGTGGATCGGACCATTGTCCTCGACCAGCACGACCGGCTTGGCCTGTCGCCCGGGCTGCGGTCCAAAGAGACGGTCGAGTTGCTCCAGATGGGCGATGAAATCGCCGCTGCGCTTGGTCGGGCTGGTATGGACGATGAGTTGGCGCGTGAGGGGATCGAGCGACCCCAGCATCGCGACCTTCTTGGCCTGCCCCGGCGCCGGCACACGCAAGTCCGCCCCCGACTTCGCCCAGGCGCGGGCGAGATAGGGATGGGTCAGCGCCTCGCTCTCATCGCCGTAGAGAAGAACGATGTCGCCCGCTTCGGCCTGCTGTTTGCGCAGTTGCAGGCGCAGCCCCACCCGTTCCACCTCGCTTTCCGTCTGACGTCCCTTCAGCGTGTGCCGGGGCCGCCGCCAGCGGAACTTTTTTTTCGCAAGGCCTTGGACAGTTGCGAACGGCTGATGCGCACGCCCTCGCGCGCTTCGATCTCGGCGCGAAGGCGGGGGATCGTCCAGTTGCGCCGGTCGGCCACAGGTTCTTCCAGCAGCGGGGTGGCGACGCGCATGGCGGCTTCACTCTTCACTGGAGGCGGGCCCGGCGCGATGCTGGTCTTCAGCGCTGCCACACCGCCGGCGGTGAAGTCGCTGCGCCACAGCCGAACCGTATCTTCGCGCACGCCAAACGCCTCCGCGATCTTGGGGCTGGTCCAACCAGCCAGCGTCAAAAGCACGGCGCGGGCGCGGTCCGCCTCGCCGCGATCGCGCGAACCGGCAACAGCCAAGAGGCCGGCGCGTTGTTCATCGCTCGCCATAATCGGAGACTTTCCCGCCATGTCATACACCTTGCGAATTGGCGCAGGCAGCCAACCGCAAAAAACCTATCCGTTGGTTAGCCAAACGGAATCTGCTTAGGCCCCGACCGCATCACGCCGGACCAGGCATGGGGGCTAACGCCGTGGGATCGCGGCGCATGCGCCCAGGCGATATCCTCGGCGCGCAGCGAGGGCCGCTTTACCCCGCCCAGCCTACAGGGCACGCTCATCATGCCCTTCACCGGCGGCGGCGTGAACTGGGGTGGTCTCGCCGTCGATGGCGGCAAGGGCGTGGTCTATGTCAATAGCTCGAACGTGGCGCACCGGATCACTCTCTTCCCGGCCGCCGATTACGCCCAGATGAAGCAGCGTTTCCATGACAAGGAGGTCTCGCCGCAGCGCGGCGCCCCCTACGGGATGAAGCGCGAGCTCTTGGTCTCGCCGCTGGGATTGCCTTGCAACCCGCCGCCCTGGGGCGTCCTGACCGCGCTCGACCTCGGGAGTCGCAAGATCCTCTGGCAGGTCCCGCTCGGCGCGACCGAGGAACTCAACCCGCTGGGCCTCGCCCGCCGGATCGGCACGCCCACCTTCGGCGGCCCGCTCGCCACCGCGAGTGGCCTGGTCTTCATCGGCGCCGCGCTCGACGACTATCTGCGCGCCTTCGACGCCAAGACTGCCGCCGAGCTCTGGACCGGCCGACTATCCTCCGCCGGCATCGCCACCCCGACAAGCTATCTCTGGCAGGGCCGCCAGTATGTCCTGATCGCCGCCGGCGGCCATGGCGAAGCCGGCGCCCCAGCCGGCGACACGCTGGTCGCCTTCGCCCTGCCGCGCCCTGGCGAGTCCGGCCCCTCGCCCTGGCTGCGCTGGCTCGACCAGCCAGGGGGACGTTTCGAGCTGCATGCCGGGATGGCCGGAACCGTGGCGCTCGCGCTGGTGGTGCTGTGGTGGCGGCGGCAAAGGCGACATCGGCGGCCGGCCTGAGCAGCCGAGCTGAGCCCGCGCCGCGCCGCCAGCTCGGCCGGTCGGGCGCGCCGGAGCGCGCGTTCCGCAGCAGGTCGATCATTCGGCGCTCTTGATCAAACCCCCTGCAAACGGGGCAGGCCAAAACGCTCTTTTGAGCAGTCGGTTTTCGAGGGTGAGATCGGCCACGACCTCCTTCAACGCTTGCGCTTCGCGGCGATCAAGCGCTCGACGATGATTGAACGCGTCGCGGCGATCTGTTCATTCATTGGTCCATCCTTTTGAGCAGATCCTCGAGGCCGTCGAACCGGGTCTGCCAGAACCCTTTCATCTGGCTCGTCCAGTCGATCAGCGGGGCCAGCGCGCCGACTTCGGCGCTATAGTGGGTCTGGCGGCCTTGATGCCGGTCGCGCACCAGCCCTGCCTGTTTAAGGACGCCGAGATGCTTCGACACCGCCGGTTGGGACACTCCCGCCTCAGCCGTCAGCGCCCCGACCGTCTGCTCGCCTTCGCGGCACAGGCGCTCGAATATCGCGCGCCTCGTCGGATCGGCGAGCGTGCGGAAGAGCATGTCTTGAGGATTTGGCATCTGATCTGATGACTGGATGGTTATGGATCGATTTATAACCACCGAGCTATGCGTTGTGTCAAGCGTGGGCGACACAGAGCAGCGAAAAGGGGGCGTGCGGGGCTTGCGATCAAATCGAACGGCGAGGATCGACGTGAAGCTGCCGTTGCAGATTGCTAACCGCGGGCGCCGAAACTAGGGGAACCGCGCGATTTGGGAGCCTACCGGTTCTGCCGAAACAGCCTCTTAGGATGTATATTGTTTTAGGTGACTAGCCGAGTTGAGAGCACAAACAACAACCTACCTATCGCTTGAGGCTTGCGTGGCCTATTCAAGCGGGACTGGGGGACGCGCGAATGAAAGAAAAGGTTATCACCACTGAAGAAGCCTTCAGCCTCTCTTCTCGCGCAGAGGACCACTTCTTCGATCGGAAGGCCCCTGGCCTCGATGGCTCCAAGCTCCAAAAGCTCGTTGTCGCGTTCGCCAACGCAGACGGTGGCGAGTTGATCATCGGCATCGCAGACGAAAAGGAAGAAGCCAAGCCTGCTAAACCCTGGCGAGGCCTCGATACAATCGAAGATTTCAACGGCCTTCTACAGGCGGTTCACATACTCAATCCGCCGATTGAGGCAAGATATGAGTTTCTCAAGTACGCCAATTCCTACGCGTTACACATGTTCGTGGAGCGCAGCGCGGATGTAAATAAAACGAGCGATGGAAAGGTTTATCAACGGTTTGGAGCACAATCTCTGCCGCTTGCAGCAGAGAAAATCACTGAACTCGGCTTTGCGAAAGGCGCTCGCTCTTTTGAAAATATGAAGGCAACTGAGGTTCGTGCCGAGCAGGTCGCAGATTCACCGGAACTGAAGGCATTCTTGAGAGATGTTTCGCCGTCGACGGATCCGTTCGACTTTACGGTGAATCAACACTTAGTAGACGAAAAGGATTGGACCCCTCTGGTGGCGGGCGTCCTCCTCTTCTCAGAAATACCACAAGCGATCTTGCCTAGGAAGTGCGGCGTCCGGATTTCACGGTACGAAACTAGAGCAGAGGAACCAGAACGGGAGCATCTCAAGGATTCGCATTACATTGAAGGGCCAGCGTATAAGCTGATCCATGATTCCGTCGACCTCATTACATCTATTCTTAATGAACTGTCTCAGCGAGCAGATAAGGGAGCGGCGCCGATCTCATATCCGCCAGAGGCGATCTGGGAAGTTTTCGTTAATGCCATCATCCATCGAGACTATTCAATCTCTGACGATGTCCATGTGACTATTTTCAATGACCGAATTGTCATCGCCAGTCCGGGGCGCCTGCCCGGTTACGTGCGTGTAGACAACATTTTAGACGCGCGCTTCTCTAGAAATTCCAAGATTGTTAGATGTTTGAATCGCTACAAAGACGCGCCCAATAAGGATATGGGAGAGGGTCTTAATACCGCCTTTCAGAAGATGAAGGAATGGAAGCTTAAGCCTCCTATCATCGAGGAAGAGGGTAATTATATCAAAGTAACTATTCGCCACGCCCCGCTTGCACTGCCAGCAGAGGCAATCCTGACTTGGCTTGAGGCGCACCCTGAGATCACAAACGCACAAGCGAGAGACTTAACTGGCATCAAGTCGGAGAATGCGGTCAAAAAAGAATTCTATAAGCTACGTGATCAGGGGGGATCGAGCGCGTGGCGGACAAGGGCGGCGGCCAAGCAGCCTGGAGAAAGAGTAAGGGTGTCCGGGACGCAAAAGGTTGAAACTGAAGCTGGGGTTTTGGACGGGGATTGCTCGCATCGGCTCTGACAGCCAACATATTTTCTTCGTAAGGTGTACCGGCACCCCCACTCGAGGCGGGGTTAACGTCCGCTGTTTGCGCAATTGAGCCATCCGGGTCAGGACAGGGAATCTCCCCGAGACCCGCCGCACAGCGGTCGCCAACGTAACGGGTGATTGGTTCACACTCGCGCGGTAAGACTGCAATTTGTGGCGTAAACCAGAAGCCTGTGTTATAACCTTTCTATTCGCCGGATTTTGCCATTACGATGCGCTGGACAGTGGAACATAGGATGAGACGACCTGAGACAGTTTGCCCAGAGCCTGAGACAGGAGCAGATTTTTTTTATTTGAATCGGCTGTAACCCATTGAAAAGTCCCGATTCGAAAAAATAAACGTAAGTAAATGAAAGCAAATTTGCTTACGTCTATTTTTTTTTGCTTGCGTTTATGCGCAGCCAAGTTTGGAGGTGGACGGTCATGCTCGAAGGCCTGCCGCCCAATAACGCCACCCACCTGCTTCGCCTCGTCACCGACGAGCGCCGCGCCCGCGCCGTCGCCGATCTTCGATGGTCGCGACGCCGTTATACTTCGACGAAGACAATCACGGCATCAGCTTGAGAGTTTGCTCGCCGTGCCCCGTCGGAATGGAGGCGGGGGGCGCTCAGCAATGAGCATCCCTATCGACCTCAACATGCAGCCACGCAATTCCGTTCCGCAGCAAGCTGCGCAAAGGATACGACTGAGCGCGACAAGAGCGCGCCACAGCGAACCCAATCAAGTCGCAGGGTTGCCGCTGCGCTTTCGCCAATGCCTGTGAGGACGCTCGGGGGAGACGCCCAGGGTGACCCGAGGCGCTTCGGTGAGCAGATGCCGAACCCGGTTCACGAGCATCTCGTCAGCGTTGGTGACCCGCTCGCGCTGATGCATCAGCTCGAGCCAGGATTCAATCGAGAAAGTCTCGATGAAGCGGCCGCCCTCGGCGACGTCTTCATAGACGCCCCACGCATAGGCGCCGTCGCGTTTGCGCGCATGGCCGAGTTCGTCGACGGCGCCCAGAAACTCGGCCCGGCGATTTGGGTCGACGCTATATTCCGCCACCACGATGACCGGCCCCTGGTCATTCTCTACCTTCCGCGCGACAAGAGGCTCGCGCCAGTGAGCGGCGGGGGAGAGATCGATTCCGACGCCTGTCTGAAGTTTCCAGCGCCAGGTCAGGAGAATGCAAATAGCGACTCCAGCGGCCGCGAGGAAATAGGCGATCGGCAGCCCTTCCATGGCGGAGAGTTTCCCCCAGACCGCGCTGCCGGCCGTGGTCGCTCCGAAGATGAAGGTCAGGAACACCGCGAGCCCGCGGCCGCGAGCCCAATCCGGCAACGCGACCTGCGCCGATACATAGAGCTTGGTCATCACCACGGTCCATGAGGCGCCGCCAATGAGACATGCCGCGACCGCCGTAATGGGTTCATGCGCGAGCCCAAACATGACGAGGGCGATCGCGGTGCCGATAGACCCCGCCGCGACGAGGCGGTCTGGTCCGAGTTCGTCCTTCAGCCATCTCAGCGCCAACGATCCCCCAACCGCGCCCACCCCGATCGCCCCCAGAAGAATGCCGTAGAGCTGCGGCCCTCCGGTCATTTGGCGCGCAACGAGCGGCAGCAGTGCGAGATAGGCGCTGGCGAAAGGAAAGAACGCAATCGCGCGCACAAGGGTCGTGCCCAAATAGGGATTGTTTGCGGCATGGCGCACGCCCGCGCGAACTGCGCTGATCAGACGCTCGGCGGGCAAGCTCTGTGCACTTGTCCGCGGCTTGCGCCACCAGACCAACGCCGCGACGATCCCGGCATTGCTCGCCGCGAAGATCCAGAAAGGGACGGCGATTCCCAACGCCGCGATGATCAGGCCGCCGAGCGCGGGACCGGCGGCGCGCCCGATATTGAAGCCGACGCCGTTCGCCGCCGTCGCGCTGTCAAGATCCTGTTTTGGCACGAGGAGAGGGGTCGTTGACCCCCAGGCGGGCGAAGTGAGCGCCCCGCCGATGCCCAGCAAGAAGGTCGTTGCCAGCAAAAGCGCCGGCGTCGCGAGGCCTAGGGAGACCAAGCCGGCGAAGATTGCCGAGACCACGAGAATTGCGACTTCGACAACAATCAGCAAACGCCTGGAATCAATGACATCCGCCAAAGCGCCCGCCGGCAAGGTGAATAAGAACAACGGCAGGCTGACGGTGACCTGGACCAGCGACACAGTGATCGGATTGGAGTCAAGGCTTGTTATCAACCATCCGCAGGCGGTGTCGAACATGGCGGTCCCGACATTCGACACCAGGCTCGCCGCCCATATGACAGTGAATGCGAAATGGCCAAAGGGGCCCCATCGCGAGGGAGCAGGCTGCGTTGGCGCGGCGGCGGAGGTCGGGTCTGCACTCAAGCTCGTCACCAAGGCGCTTGTCGCTTGGAGGCATCCGAGCGCCCCTCGACCCGGCTTGTCAATCGCGGTTCTGTCGATCATTGACTTGGCAGCCGTGACTTCTTCCACCTGTTTACTACGCCGTCGGGGAACGACCGCTGTTGGCGCAATTGAGCCATTCGGGTCTGGACAGGGAATCTCCCGAGACCCGCCGCACAGCGGTCGCCAACGTAACGGGTGATTGGTTCACACTCCCGCGGCAAGACTGCAATTTGTGGCGTAAACCAGAAGTCTGTGTTATAATTTTTCTTATTCGCCGGATTTTGCCATTGCGAGGCGCTGGACAGTGGAAGAGAGGATGAGACGACCTGAGACAGTTTGCCCAGAGCCTGAGACAGGAGCAGACTTTTTTGGTAACTCCCAAGGTGTCGGTTATGCGGAGAGGGCTTGGGTGAGGGTCGCGGGTTTTGCGGCGATGGTTTGGAGGATGTTCCAACCTTGCTTTCGGGCGGTGGAGATGACGGCGCGGATGCGGGCGAAGGTTCGCGCGCCGGCCATGGTTCGGAAGCCGGCGGAGATTTTCATCTTGACCTTCATCATCCGCAGGTCCCGCTCGGCCTCGTTATTGGTGAAGGGGACGGCGAAGTCATAGAGGAACCGCAGGACATCGCGTTTGAACTTGTGCAACCGGATCAGAAGATTGTGTCCGGGGCGACGCGGCGCTCGCCCGCGGGCTCCGATTTGTCTGGCCAGGGGCGGCTGGCTTCGATGGAAGGCAAGGCCGCGCCGGACGATGGCGACGTAGCGTTTGATCAGCGTGCGCAGGACGAGGGCCGGCAGCGCCGTCGCGCCCTCGTCGACGGCGCCGCGCACGGCGCCGTTGGCCTCGACGAGAAGATCGCGCATTTGCCCGGCCCATTGCTCTTTGCCGATGTCGATCAGGGCCTTGAGTTCGCGCAAATGATGGGCGTTGCACAGCGCGTGGCGGACGGCGGGCAGCGCGTAATAGGGCCTGAAATGATCGTGGACGATGACGCCGCCGCGAAAGCCCTTGGGCGCGTCGCCGCGTTTGGCCGTCACCCGATACGAGGTCAGGGCCACGGTCGAGGCGGTATGCAGCCATTGGCCCTTGCCGGCGACGCGAAAGCCGGTTTCGTCGAGATGGCGCACGGGAGCCTGCGCCACGAGCGCGGCGATCTGCGCCGCGAGAGCCCCGAATTCCTCGGCCTTCCTCTTGCCCCAGGCGACGACGCTGTCGGGGCAAAGCGTCGCTGCGCCGAACAGGTCGGCCATCGCCTGGGCGGCCCGGTCCTCGGGAATGAGCTGCTGAACGTTGAGATAAACCGCAGCCGCTCTGACCCGCCCCCCATACTGAGCCGGCGAGACCACCCCCTCGGGGAACGCCGCCGTGGTTCGGCCGCGGCAGCGGGCGCAGCGGTAAATCATCGCCTGATGTTCGGTGACCTCCAGTCGCCGCTCTCGACGCGCACGCCAAGGCGCCGCGTCAGATCGTGCTCGACCTGGATGCGACCGACGATCCGCTGCACGGCGATCAGGAGGGGCGGTTCTTTCACGGCGATTACGCCTGCTATTGCCACCTGCCGCTTTATGTTTTCTGCGGCCGCCATCTTCTGGCCGCCAAGCTGCGGCGCTCGAACATCGACGGCAGCGCCGGGGCGCAGGAAGAGATGGCGCGCATCATCGAGCAGATCCGGGCGCGCTGGCCGCGGGTGAGGATCGTGCTGCGCGCCGACTCCGGCTTCGCCCGCGACGGCCTGATGGCCTGGTGCGAGGCCAACGCGGTCGACTACGTGTTCGGCCTGGCGCGCAACGCGCGGCTGGAGGCGCGCATCGCCGACGCCTTGAGCGAGGCGCGGGCGATGTCGCAGGCGAACGAGGGCCGGCCGGCGCGGGCGTTTCGCGACTTCGAATGGTCGACGAAGGACAGCTGGTCGCGCCGGCGCCGGGTGGTCGGCAAGGCCGAATGGACGCAGGGCGAGGCCAATCCGCGCTTTCTCGTGACCTCGCTGAAGGCCGACGCCTGGCGCGCCAGGCCGCTTGACGAAAGGCTCTATTGCGCGCGCGGCGAGATGGAGAACCGGATCAAGGAGCGCCAGGGCGATCTCTTCGCCGACCGCACCTCGACAGCCACCATGCGCGCCAATCAGCTTCGGCTGTGGTTCGCCTCGATGGCCTATGCGCTCTTGTGCGCGATGCGCCGCATCGGCCTGGCCCACACGCCGTTCGCCAGCGCGACCTGCGGCACGATCCGCCTGAAACTGCTGAAGCTTGGCGCGCTCGTCAAAATCAGCGCCCGGCGCGTCAGGATCGCCTTCGCTTCAGCCTGCCCAAACGCCCAGGAGTGGCGCCTCGCCGCGGCAAGGCTCGCCGCGGCGCGCGCCTGGCCAGCCTGACGCGCGCCGCCGCGGCGCAAAAATGCGCGGCAAAAACCCATCGGCCCACCGGAGACACATCCGCCATCGCGAAAGTCGCCGCGCGCCCGCGCCACCCACCGTCACGCCCACATCAGTCCGACCTTCAAATCGAGCCAGAACAACCGGAAAATGGTCTGCCCGCGTGAGAAATGCGGGCTAGGATCGGATCGACCTTGTCTATGATCTCCCGGTACGTGAAGGGCCACAAAAGCTGCGAACCAGAACCAGAGATTCAGCGTTTTGAGGGCATAGTCGGCCAACAAGGACTCGGCGATACGGGCCCGCCTTGACGGTCTGCGAGGCGGAACGCTTGACAACACGCGGCATGACGCGAACTGACTCCGATCGAACTCCGAGCCTGTAACGCAAATATGGCACAATAGGCTCCGCGCCCGCTAACAAAGGGGTGCCCAGGATGACCGCCCGAGAAACCAAGTTTGAGGCTGCCCGACCCGCCCGAGATGCCTTGAATCGCAGAGGCAGCACCGAGTGATTCGTGGACCCCTTTTTCGTTAGGCCGACCTGTGGATGAGTGACGATTTTATTGAGAAATTTTGTCGCTGCCACCGCGAGACCGATTATCCATAAAGCAGCCAGGCCATCGCTACCCGAGGGATTCTCGAAGCGCGAGAATGGGCACAACAATGACGATAACTATTGCCGACGCTCTCATCATACTAGCGACGCTTGTTGGTCCAATTGTCGCTGTCCAGACACAGAAATGGATAGAACGGTCACGTGAGGATCGGGCGCGCAAAGTAAATGTGTTCAATACGCTGATGGCAACAAGAGGTTTAAAAGCGGCTTCAGCTGACCATGTCAAAGCTCTTAATTCAATAGATATTATATTTGATCGTCAAAATGAGAAGGAAAAACGTATAATATCCGCTTGAGAGGAGTATCTTGATCATTTGAACAATTTTCCTTCTGGCGAAGATAGCGTCGGACAAAAAACGAGGAATACTAAACAAACTGATTTGTTGGCCTCGTTATTGAAAGCAATAAGAGATAGACTTGGTCATGATTTTAACATCGTGCACTTAAAGAAAGGAGTCTACTATCCCCAGGGGCATCAAGACGAGATCCTGGCAGGGATCGCACTCAGAAAAATGGTAACCGAAATAGCAAACGGACAACGGGCGCTTCCGCTTGACATCAAGAGCTTCCCAATCGACGAACAAGTTCTTCGGCTCTTATAGCGTTAGTTGTTGATTTGGGTTATGGTGGGGGTGGGGTTGGAGATTGTTCGATGAAGGGTGAGGAGTTTTCGACTTGGCTGTCGGGGATCGTTCGATTGAACGAGGATCAGCGGCGGGCGGCGCTCGCGGCTCTGACGACGGCGGAGGGGGTGGGTCCGAAAACTGCGATGCTGACGGCGGCCGCGAAGAACAAGGCCTTGAAGGTTCGCCGTCGGCCGGACGCGTTGGGCGTAACAGGCCATGAGCGGGTGGAAAGTCGAGGGTGTCCGCATTGCGCGGGTCGCGAAATCGTGGCCTGGGGACGCTCGCGCGGACTGGCGCGGTTCCGCTGCAAGGCTTGCGGACGCACCTTCAACGCCCTGAGCAAAAGCCCAATGGCGCATCTGCGCAAGAAAGAGCGTTGGCTCGATCACGCGCAGGCGATGATCGAAGGCAAAAGCCTGGTGAAGACGGCCGCGCTTTGCGGCGTGCATCCGACGACGGCTTTCCGCTGGCGTCACCGGTTTTTGGGCGCTCCCGCCGCGGACAAGCCGCAAAAGCTGAGCGGAATCGTCGAAGCGGATGAAACCTTCATCCTTGAAATCTTTCAAGGGGCGGTGGTCCGATCTGCCTCGCAAGGCTCGCAAACGCGGCGGAACGGCCCGTCATCCGGGCCCCTATCAGGACAACATTCCCGTGCTCGTCGCCCGCGACCGAAAGGGCGCAACTTTCGACGCCGTTCTGCCAAACGACGACAGCGCTTCGATCGCCGCCGTCCTGACCGGTGTCGTTACGTCCGCAAATCACTTGATCGGCGATGGCGGCAAACCGCTGGCCTCCTTCGCCCGCCAGGCCAACATCCCCTTTCACGCCGTTCCTTCCCCGGGAAAGCCTGTCCCCGCGGCGCCCCACCTGCATATCAACAACGTCAACGCCTACCACAGCCGTCTCAAGCAATGGCTCAATCGCTTCAACGGCGTCGCCACCAAGAACCTGCCAAATTATCTCGGCTGGCGGCGCGCCCTCGAAGCCTGGGATCGACAAATCACGCCACAAAACTGGATCAAGAGCGCCATCGGAATCGGCCCATACCAACAACTAACGCTATAAGAGCCAGTTCTTCAATTGCAAACGAATTTTCAGAAGGCCGCTCTTGCGGCACTGTCTGGGGATGGAGCCATGACGGTTAGGATGAAGCCGGAACCCCCCACCAAACGATAGGCGCTAGACCAGCCGCGGTTCGTTACCCCAATGCATACCCTGCTTTTAATGTTGATCGCGTTTAAGCTTAACATACCACTGTTAAGCTATTGTTTTTGCTGGTGCCGGATGAGGGGATTGAACCCCCGACCTTCGGTTTACAAAACCGCTGCTCTACCGCTGAGCTAATCCGGCGCTTCGGCGGCCTTGCGCTAGCAGCGAGCCGAGCCACGCGCAAGGCCGTGCGTGCCTAGGCCGAGCCGGCCGCGACTGTCGGCGTCCAGGGGCCAGGCGCGGCAGGGCCTCGTCTATGCCAGGCCAAGGGGGCATGGTGATCGCCACGAAAGCCAGGGCCAAGCCAGCTTCGGCGCGAAACTGAAACGCCGTTCCGAGCGGAATGGTCAGCGCTGTCCCCGGCGCGAGCGGGTCGATCCGCTCCAGGCCCTCCTGGCGGCGCCAGATGGCGCGCCTTCCGCTGAGCACAAACCAGATTTCCTCGACCGTCCGATGCGTGACCGGGTGCGACACCGCGCCGGCTGGCAATTCGAAATGCGCCATGCTTCCGCCGGCGAGGCTCAGGAGCAGGCGCACCGCCGTTCCGTCAGGCGCAGTCGCGTCGATCGCCGCGCCCAGCGTCTTGGTTTCGTAAGGTTTGGCTGCGGTCGCCGGCATCGCGCCGCTCCTAGACTACATGTTCGCCTGAGATAGGGCGACCCGTGTCACAGTATGCAGGCTTGTCGAGGGTTGCGCCGGGGTTCCGGCGCAGAGCCTCATGCGAAGGAGACGGGCCTTGGACCGAACTATCACATATGTTGGCCTTGACGTTCATAAGGACGCGATTGCGGTCGCGCTTGCCGAGACGGGCGGGCGCCAGGAGGTGCGCGAGTACGGCAAGATCGCGAACCGCCGACGGCCTTGAACGCTCTGGCGGCGAAGCTGTCGCGCGCCGGGAGCGAGCTTCGGTTCTGTTATGAGGCCGGACCTTGCGGCTGTGGGATTCAACGGCGGTTGACCCTCGCCGGGACATGGCTGCGTCGTCGTGGCTCCGTCGTTGATCCCGCGCAAGCCGGGAGATCGGATCAAGACGGATCGGCGCGATGCGATCAATCTGGCCAAGCTGCATCGGGCGGGTGAACTGACCGCCGTCTGGATTCCCGATCCGGCTCATGAGGCGATCCGCGATCTCGTGCGTGCGCGTCTGGCGGCCGTTCGCAACCTGCGCCAGGCCCGTCAGCAACTCTCGGGATTCCTGTTGCGCCATGGCCATCACTACCATCGGCCAGCGTGGACGTTGATGCATCGTCGATGGTTGGCGGGACTGAGATTCGAGCAGCCGGCGCATCCCATCGTGCTGGAAGATTGCATCGCGGCGGTCGAGGCGGCGACGGCGCGGCGCGACCGTCTGGAAGCCCATATCGAGGCGGCGCTGGCGGATTGGTCGCTGGCCCCAGTGGTGCGGGCATTGCAAGCGCTGCGCGGGATGGCGCTGGTCGCGGCGGCGACGTTGGTCGCAGAGCTTGGCGATATTGCCCGCTTCGCCAATCCGCGTCAGCTTATGGCCTATCTCGGCTTGGCCCCGTCCGAGCACTCCAGCGGCGCCAGGGCGGCATCACGAAAGCCGGGAATGGCGCGGCGCGGCGAATGCTGGTCGAGGCCGCCTGGAGCTATCGGTTCCCGGCGCGCGTCAGTCGAGAGCAACTGCTGCGACAGGAAGGCTTGGCCAAGCCGATCCGGGACATCGCGTGGAGGGCGCAGGAACGGCTGTGTCGGCGCTATCGCAAGCTCGCCAGGGCGGGAAATTCGCCCGCCATGGTTACGACCGCAATCGCACGCGAACTGTCGGGCTTCCGAGGTCGGGGTGAAATGGAAAGTCCAGCGCGGATGGCGCGCTAGCCATTGGCGCACGGCGGGATGCTTGTGGGCCGCGTAGTTGTCGAGGATCGCGTGGATCGTCTTGCCGGCTGGAACCTCGCGCTCGACAGCGTTGACAAAGCGGATGAACTCCTGATGCCTGTGGCGCTGCATGTTGCGGCCGATCACGGTCCCGTCGAGCACGTTCATCGCCGCGAACGGGGTCGTCGTCCCATGCCGCTTGTAATCGTGGGTCATAGTTCCGGCGCGGCCCTTCTTCATTGGCAGGCCGGGCTGGGTGCGATCAAGCGCCTGGATCGGGCTCTTCTCGTCGACGCTGAGCACGACGGCGTGCGCCGGCGGGTCGACATAGAGCCCGACCGCCGCGCGCAGCCTGTCGACGAACTCGGGGTCCTTCGACAGCTTGAATTTGCCGGACCCGATGGGGTTGGAGCCCATGCGCGCGCCAGATGCGCTGGACCGAGGCGACGCTGACGCCAGCCGCCTCGGCCATGGCCGCGCCGGTCCAATGCGTGACCTCGCCTGGCGGCTCTTCCATCGTCAGGACGACGACGCGCTCGGCGATCGAGGGGGCGAGCCTGGCGATCCGAGAGGGTCGCGTTTTGTCGCGCAGGAGGCCTTCGAACCCCTCGGACGCGAAACGCTCCCGCCATCGCCAGACGCAGGTCTTGGATTTGCCGGTCTAGGTCTTGGATTTGCCGGTCTCGCGCATGATCGCGTTCGTGCCGACGCTCTCGGCGCTCAGGAGCACGATCTGCGCGCGCCACACGTGCTTCTGCGGCGCGTTGCGGTCTTTGACCAGGGCTCGAAGCCGATCCAAGTCCACCGGCGTGACGCAAAAGGAAATGCCGGTTCGCATGCCGCAAACTCGCATGCCGCAAACTCGCACGCCGCAAGTCACGGGGGAATCCCAACCGGGATTCAATCGTTAGATTTCATCCACTCTCATGTTCGCCGTTTCAAGTAGCAGGCGCGAAAATCCTTTGCTCGCAGCGAGCCGTTCAGAATGGTCGCGGTTGAGCAGGGCAGGAGGCGCGATCATCAAGACGACGGTTGATCATGCTCTGATGCGCGGGTTGGCTACCGCCGGACCGGTGATGCGTCGCGGAGCTTCCTCTGTCTAGCGTAAGCGTCGGATGATCTCCGGCTGGTAGTGGATACGAGGATTCTCCTGGCCGTGACCGCGCCTCCAGCCTTGCTCAGCTTTGGATGGATTGCGTTGTGGGCGATGACCTCCTTTCGTGATATTCGCCATCGATCTCAGCGCCTCAAGCGCCGGCAACCTGAACGTGTTTGGCGATCGCCCAGGCAAAGCCCGCCAACTCTCGCGCGATCGCGGTCGTGACCACAGTGGATGATTTTCCCATCCGGGCGAGCTTGCGATAGCGCCGACACAGCCGTTCCTGCGCCCTCCACGCGATGTCCCGGATCGGCTTGGCCAAGCCTTCCTGTCGCAGCAGTTGCTCTCGACTGACGCGCGCCGGGAACCGATAGCTCCAGGCGGCCTCGACCAGCATTCG
Organism: uncultured Alphaproteobacteria bacterium; assembly: GCA_963813555.1. Lineage (GTDB taxonomy): Bacteria > Pseudomonadota > Alphaproteobacteria > Rhizobiales > Beijerinckiaceae > Roseiarcus. Next base: position 180,825 of record CAWEZX010000010.1, read on the forward strand.
CCGCGCCGCGCCATTCCCGGCTTTCGTGATGCCGCCCTGGCGCCGCTGGAGTGCTCGGACGGGGCCAAGCCGAGATAGGCCATAAGCTGACGCGGATTGGCGAAGCGGGCAATATCGCCAAGCTCTGCGACCAACGTCGCCGCCGCGACCAGCGCCATCCCGCGCAGCGCTTGCAATGCCCGCACCACTGGGGCCAGCGACCAATCCGCCAGCGCCGCCTCGATATGGGCTTCCAGACGGTCGCGCCGCGCCGTCGCCGCCTCGACCGCCGCGATGCAATCTTCCAGCACGATGGGATGCGCCGGCTGCTCGAATCTCAGTCCCGCCAACCATCGACGATGCATCAACGTCCACGCTGGCCGATGGTAGTTATACGGTTTCCGGTTGATTGATTCGGCGGGGGTGGAATCTCATTGAGGTTTCACTGGTAGATAGGACGGCCATGATTCGCGGGAGGCGGGCATGGCGCATGTGGCCGATCATCTGAGCGTTGCGGCGTTGGAGGAGCGGTACGAAACGTGCGAGGACGCGACGTCATCGCGGCATTTCCAGACGATTTGGTTGCTGGCGAAGGGACATTCGACCGGCGAGGTGGCGGCAATGACCTCGTTCGGCCAGCGCTGGATTGAGCAACTTCTGGGGCGCTACAACGCGGTCGGACCTTCGGCGTTGGGCGATCTGCGGCGCGGCAATGGCGCGGCGGCGAGGGTATTGAAGCCCGAACTGCTGGAGCGGCTTCGCGCTCGTCTTGTCGATCCGCCGCCCGACGGCGGCGCGTGGACGAGCCGCAAGGTCGCGCACTGGATGGCGGGGGAACTGGGCCTGGCCTCGCTCGCCGCGCAACGCGGCTGGGAGGCGCTGCGGGCGATCGACTGGTCAATCCAGAAGCCGCGGCCGCGCAACCCCAAGGCGGCGACGCCCGAGGAGCAGGACGCCTTCAAAAAAAGTGGCCGACATCGTCGCCGAAGAAGCGGCGCGCCATCCCGATACCCCGATCGAAACCTTCGCCACCGACGAGCACCGGATCGGCCTGAAACCGGTGACGCGCCGAGTTGGGCGCCGATCGGCGAACGGCCGATCGCCCACGGCCATCATCGTTTCGAATGGCTCTATGTAACGACATTTGTTTCGCCGGCCACGGGCGAAGTCTTCTGGTCCGTCTCGAACGGAATATCGAAGCCGCTGTTCGAGGCGCTTCTGCGCCTGTTCGCCGAAGAGGCCGGCGCCGGCCGCGAGCGGATCATCGTCCTCGTGCTCGACAACGCCGGCTGGCACGGCGAAGCCGGCCTCGTCGTGCCGAACGGTCTCCATCTCGTCTTCCAGCCCGCCTACACCCCGGAAGTGCAACCCGCCGAAACGTTGTGGACCCTCGTCGACGAGCCCATCGTCAACAAACATATTCCCGACCTCGAAACCCTCGACGACGTCATCTCCGCGCGTTGCGCCGTCCTCGCCGCGGAAAGGCAAAAAATCAAAAGCCAAGCCGGCTTCCACTGGTGGCCCAAAATCGCCAACCCGAAGTGATCACCCGGAAATCGTATGATGGCCATGGCGCAACAGGAATCCCGAGAGTTGCTGACGGGCCTGGCGCAGGTTGCGAACGGCCGCCAGACGCGCACGCACGAGATCGCGGATCGCCTCATGAGCCGGATCGGGAATCCAGACGGCGGTCAGTTCACCCGCCCGATGCAGCTTGGCCAGATTGATCGCATCGCGCCGATCCGTCTTGATCCGATCTCCCGGCTTGCGCGGGATCAACGACGGAGCCACGACGACGCAGCCATGTCCGGCGGCCTCATAACAGAACCGAAGCTCGCTCCCGGCGCGCGACAGCTTCGCCGCCAGAGCGTTCAAGGCCGTCGGCGGTTCGCGATCTTGCCGTACTCGCGCACCTCCTTGCGCCCGCCCGTCTCGGCAAGCGCGACCGCAATCGTGCCCTTATGAACGTCAAGGCCAACATATGTGATAGTTCGGTCCAAGGCCCGTCTCCTTCGCATGAGGCTCTGCGCCGGAACCCCGGCGCAACCCTCGACAAGCCTGCATACTGTGACACGGGTCGCCCTATCTCAGGCGAACATGTAGTCTAGGAGAGTTCCGGACGACTTCCTGGCGGCCATGGCCGCCGGTGATGGGCACTACGTTTACGCTATAGCTCTCTGAAGGTTCACATGCTTCAACTGCAACACTACTGAGAGGGCAGGTCAGCCTTCCAGCCTGCGCAACTGGGATGCGCTGCGCCCGAGTCGGCGGCGCAACAGGGTACGCAAGGTGACGGCATCGGAATAGCCGACCTCGATCGCGATTCGCTCGACGCTTTCGCCGCTCGTTTGCAGCAGATGGACGGCGCGTTCAACTCGCAAATCTTGAAAATAGGACAGCGGCAACTCGCCGAGCACGGCGCGCAATCGTCGCGCCAAGGTGCGCGGGCTGGCGCCGATCGCGCGCGACGCATCGTCCAGGGAAAATCCGTTGGACAAGTTCTCGCGGGCCCAGCGCTCGAAGCGCTCGACCACTGCATCTGCGTGGGTCAGGTGATCCGGTATGGCATAGGCCGCCTGAGAGGAGCGCGGGTCGACCGCGCTGTGACGGCGGCCAGCGCCGGGCTGATCCCGCGTACGAGCCAGAGGGCGAGGTCAAAATGCGCAAGCGCCGCGCCTGCGGTCACGACGTCGTTGGATCGAACGACCATGCGGCCATCATCGAGAACGACTTTCGGATAACGCGCCCTGAAAAATGGTCCCAACCACCAACTGGTCGTCGCCTTTCGGCCATCAAGCAATCCGTTCTCGGCGAGAACGAAGGTGCCCGTGCAAGCGGCGGCCGCCATTACGCCCTCGGTCTGCCGGTCGCGCAGCAGCGTCCCCGCCCGGGCAACGTCTCGGTGGCCGAGCGCACTGGCCAGGGTCTGTGGCGTCTTGGCCCCAAGCGCCGGCACGACGATGACGTCTGGACGCGATAAGGCCGATGCCATCTGCGTCGGAACCTTCAGGCCGTTGGCCGTTGTCACGCCGCGCCTGACGCCGACGACGCGCGTAAGGACCGGTGCCGAGAGCCCGCGCTCCTCCTTCCCGAGTTCAGCCGCTATCGCGAGTGTATCCTGCACCGCGGCAAGGCCGGTGTCGAAAACCCCGTCGAGCGCGAGAATGTCGATAAGCATGGCAGGAATACTATCAAAAATGTCAATCTTGCCAAGCGCACTGGCGGCCTGTTTCGCCTATCTTCCGGCTCGTCATTGCACTAGCAACGGGGAGATCGATGGTAAAACTCGCACTCTATGTACGCCTTGAAGCCAAGCCGGGAAAGGAAGCGACCCTCAAGGCGTTTCTCGAAAGCGCCTTGCCGCTGGCGCAGGGTGAGGTGTCGACGCCCGTATGGTTCGCGCTTCAGTTCGGCCCGAGCACGTTCGGCATCTTTGACGCTTTCGCCGACGAGCCGGGCCGGCAGGCCCATCTCGGCGGCGCCATCGCCGCGGCGCTTATGTCCAAGGCCGATGAGTTGCTGGCGGCTCCGCCCACGATCGAGAAAGTCGACCTTCTCGCTGCAAAACTTCCGGGATAGGTCGGGAATGGAAGAACCGCCGCATCCCTTATCGCGGGCGGCCGTTCCGAAACTCTGCCCGCCCTCGGCGAGCAGCGGCGTCACCGAGAAATCCTCGTTGATCTTCGTCAGGCATTCGAAGCCGAGTGCTCACCAAATGTCCGCTGGTGAGATGATAGCCGACTGTAGCTGCGTCAGGGACCCCCATTTCGGCAACCGCGATTGATTCCACGGACTGCCGTCATGGTTTAATGTGCCGTTCACTCAGCAACAGGGCGAATGCTCGGCTCTGATGAACGGCACGACGGTTTTTCTGACCGCAATCGGCTACGTCTCGTTTCTGTTCCTCATCGCCTGGTGGGGTGACGGCGCCGGGCGACGCTTTTTATTCGGCCGCTCGCGAGCTTTCGTCTACGCGCTCAGTCTCGCCGTCTATTGCACCTCTTGGACCTACTACGGCTCGGTCGGGCTCGCCTCCGAGCACGGGCTTGATTTTCTCCCGATTTATATCGGACCCATCCTTGTCATCGGCCTCGGAGCGCCGTTCATCGCTCGCGTCGCCAATCTCGCCCGGGCGCAGAACGTCACCACGGTCGCCGATTTCGTGTCCGCGCGGTACGGAAAGTCCCAGCCGGTCGCCGCAGTCGCGGCGCTGATCGCGCTGATCGGGTCGGCGCCCTATGTGGCGCTTCAGCTCAAGGCGGTCGCGCCGACCGTATTGATGGTGGTCAATTCGTTCGATCGCGCGCGGCTGACGCCGGAAAAGCCCTCCGCATCGTTTTATCTCGCGGTGTCCCTGTTGCTCGCCATCTTCGCGATGGCGTTCGGCACACGGCGCATCAATCCCAAAGAGCATCAGGACGGTCTCATTCTGGCCATCGCGGTCGAATCGATCGTCAAACTGGTGGCATTTCTCGCCGTTGGCGCCTTCGTCGTCTGGAGGCTCAACAACGGTATCATCGACCTGACCGAAATCGCGCAATCCGACCCCAGGATCGCATCAGTGATCCAGACGCCTCCCGATCCCGCGGTTTGGGTGGTGACCACGCTGTTGTCGGCGTTCGCGATCGTGCTTCTGCCGCGCCAGTTCCACGTCGCCGTGGTCGAGAACCACGATGAGCGCGGCATTCGCACCGCGGCCTGGTTGTTTCCCACCTATCTGGTGCTGATCAATCTGTTCGTTGCACCCCTCGCCATCGCTGGCCTCAAGGTTTTCCCGGACGCGTCTTTCAATCGCGACCTGACGGTTCTTGCGCTACCGCTCAACGCGGGAGCGCGTGGCGTGGCGCTGCTGACGATGGTTGGCGGCCTGTCGGCGGCGACCGGAATGGTTGTGGTCGAGAGCGTCGCCCTTGCCATCACCATTTCCAACGACCTGGTGATGCCGCTCTTGCTCCGGGGTCGCGGGGCGCAGGCGCCCGCCATCGAAGGTGATATCGGCGCGCTGGTGCTGTGGGTGCGCCGGATCGCCATTGTCGGCGTCCTGGCGCTCGGCTTCGCCTACGAGCGTATGACCGGCAAAACGGGCCTGGTCTCGATCGGCCTCCTGTCGTTCGCGGCGGTGGCGCAGATCGCGCCCGCCTTTCTTGGCGGGCTCTTCTGGCGTCGAGGGACCGCGCGGGGCGCGATCGCGGGCATGACCGCGGGCGCCCTGGCCTGGTTTTACCTCCTGCTTTTGCCCTCTATCCGGCCGGATCAGGCGCTCTCGGGCCTTCTCGCCCACGGCCCCCTGGCGATCGCCTGGCTGAGTCCGGCTGCGCTCGTCGCCTTCGCGCCCAACGCGCTCGTGGGCGGGGTGGTCCTGTCGCTGGCCGGGAATGTCGCAGCGTTTGTCGCCTTTTCGCTGACCCGCCAGCCGAGCGCGCTCGAGCGCACGCAGGCGAGCGCCTTTGCCGGAGTGGGCGTCGGCGGCAAGCCGCAGGCGTTCCGCCTTTGGCGTTCGTCGACGACCGCGGGCGAGCTCGAGGCGGCGGTCGCCCGATATCTCGGCGCCGGCCGGGCGCGCCGCGCTTTCTTAACCTTCATGCGCGAGCGCGGCCTCGTTTATGAGCCCGCGCTCGAGGCCGGCGCCCAATTGATTCGGCATGCGGAATTTTTGCTGTCGCCCGCGATTGGCGCCTCGACCTCGCGCCAAGTCCTGTCGTTGCTGCTGAGGCCCAGAACCGTGTCCGGGCAATCGGCGCTCAAGCTTATCGACGAAGCTTCGGCCGCGATCCAGTCGAGCCGCGATCAATTGCAGCATGCGCTCGACCACGCGCGCCAGGGCGTTACCGTGTTTGACGCCGATCTGGCGCTGACCGCCTGGAACCGCGAATTCGTCGACCTTTTCGATCTGCCGCCCGCCATGCTGCGCCATGGCGTTGGGCTTGACGAAATCGTGCGTTTCAACGCCGGCCGCGGGGCCTACGGGCCGGGAGATTCCGAGGATTTTGTCGCCGACCGCGTGGCGAGCCTGCTCTATGACGATCAACCGAATCGCTTACGTCTGTTCTCGGCCAACCGCGTCATCGAGGTGCGCTCGGCGCGGCTTCCGGACGGCGGGATCGTCACCACCTATACCGACGTGACGCAAACGGTTCAGGCCGAGGAAGCGCTCGAGGCCGCGAACGAGATGCTTGAGCGGCGGGTCGACGAACGCACGGCGGAACTGCAGCGGCTCAACGCCGAGCTCGAGCGAGCCAAGAACGAGGCGGACGCAGCCAATCTCTCCAAGACGCGTTTCCTCGCCGCCGCCAGCCACGACATTCTCCAGCCGCTCAACGCCGCGCGGCTCTATGCGAGCTCGTTGACCGAAGGCGTAAATCAGATCGACGCCGTGGAGCGCAAAAATCTCGCGCGCAATGTCGACGTCTCGCTCGAGGCGGTCGAGGAGATTATCGGCGCGCTGCTCGACATTTCGCGCCTTGACGCCGGCGCGACGCGGCCGGAAATCTCCGACGTTCCGGTCGCCGACCTCATGCGGATGCTCGAGATCGAGTTTGCCCCCCTCGCCCGGGCGAAGGGGCTCGACCTCGTCTTCGTGTCCACCATGCTGGCCATTCGCACCGATCGGCGCCTCATGCGGCGCCTGTTGCAGAACCTCATTTCGAACGCGCTCAAATATACGCTGAGCGGCCGGGTGCTGGTCGGTTGCCGCCGCGTGTCCGGCGCGGTCCGCATCGAGGTCTGGGACACCGGCCTCGGCATTCCGCCCGAGCATGAGCGCGCGGTGTTCGCCGAGTTCAAGCGGCTCGACCAGGGGGCGCGGGTCGCGCGCGGCCTTGGGCTCGGCTTGTCGATCGTCGAGCGTCTGGGGCGAGTGCTCGAGCATCCGGTGGGTTTACGCTCGCGCCCGGGCAAGGGCTCGGTGTTCTCCGTGACTGCGCCGCTCGGACACGCGGCGCATAAGCCCCGCGCGGAGCTGGGCGCTCCCGAGCCGGTCGCGGCGGGCGAGCCGCTCGAGGGGCTTAAGGTTCTGGCCATCGACAACGAGCCGCGGGTCCTGGAGGGCCTCGCTGCGCTGCTTGGGCGATGGGGATGCCTCGTCGCGACCGCCCACGGCCTCGCCGAGGCTCAGGCTGCGCTCGACGCGTTCGGCGCGCCGGACGTCGTCATCGCCGACTACCATCTCGATTCGGGCGACGGCGTCGCCGCGATCCGGGCGGTGCGCGAGCGCTTTGGCCGAAGCACGCCTGCGATCCTCGCCACCGCCGACCGAAGCCCCGAGGCGCGCGACGCGGCGGAGCGCGAGGATGTTGTCGTCATGAACAAGCCGCTGAAGCCCGCGCCGTTGAGGGCGCAGCTGACCCGCTACAGCGCCATGCGCGAGGCGGCGGAATAGGCCATCCCGACCGGCCGCGTGGGATCGCTCGGCCGCTTAATCCGCGCGAACAACAGCCAATAAACGGTAGTAAACGTTAGTAAAATAGCTAGCGTTTACTAGCGTTTATTTTTCCGAATCGGGACTTTTCAATGGGTTACGGCGATTCAAATAAAAAAATCCGTCCCGGTCTCAAGCTCCATGCAAAATGCCTCACGTGTCCCTCTCTGCTTCCCCCCATCGGGCGCCCACCAAGGCGGGCTCAGTTCGGCGAGTGGGAAGACAATACCACAAATTCCGGTTTTCGAAAAGCATTTGCAGGCTCTTACAGCGTTAGCTGTTGGTCGGCCTGGCTGCGCCTTTGAGCCTCTATGGTCATGGCCACCCACGCGGCGTCGCCTCAAGGACGAGTTCGACACCAACTCCGCAGGTAGCAAAGGCCTAGTTAGCAGCCTGTCGGACTGCGCTCATTTTGGCTGACGATCGCGTGGATTGTCGCGGTTTGGATGTGGGTGGTAGTCCGATCGAGCTTTTCGGTGGCTTCGACTGAGCCTTGGGGAGCCTTGACAAGCCTCGGCCTAGGGCTGGTCGGCGCGCCTCGTAGGCGTTCGGCCCCTCTCAGGCGGGGCTGAGCGAGAACATTCGCTTCAAATTCCAAGCCATGGTCACGAGAGTCCACTCGCCGCGCACTTTTTCGAGCCCACGCAGGGAAAATTGACGGAATCCGAGCACGGATTTGATGATGCCGAACACGGGTTCCGGCGTCTGTTTGCGCAAGGCGTAGAGCGCGCGGCCTTCCGGCGTCTTCAGTTTATGGGCCATCGCCTGGACCGGCGTCGGTTGTTCCGGGGCTGCCGGCGTCGGCGCGAAGCGCACGCTCAGCGGCGGATGATGCGGCTGGCGGCCCATCGCAATCACCGGCTCGACGCCCGCCCTTGCACAGGCGTCCACATTGCCCGCGCTGAAATAGCCGGCGTCCGCCAGCAGATGTTCGACCTTCCCCAAATTCTCGGGCAACGCGCCGATCTTCTCCAGTATGGGCTCGACTTGGCCCTTGTCGTTGGGCGTCTGGACCACGTCGATCGCCACCACCAGCAGGCTGCCCGTCGCCACCGCCGCCTGCGCGTTGTAGCTTTGTTCGAAACCGCCGCCGGCCGCCGGCATGATGCGGGAGTCCTCATCGGTCAGATTGACCTGATCGCTCGGTCGCGGTCCTTCGGCCGCAGGTTGCGGCGGCTTGCCGCCCGGCTTCTTTCCCGTCGCCGCGGCCTTGGCCTCGCGCGCCGCCATTTTGGCCTCGTGCTCCGCCATCTCGCGCGCATGACGCTCCTTGGCCCGAGCCTCGATCTTCGCCCGCGCTTCGGCGATCTTACGAAGACGCTCCTCGCGCCGCGCCAGTTCGTCCGGTATCGACATGCCGTCGGGAACGTCGGCCGCGTCAGCCGCTTCGGCTTTGGTCATCAGATCGGCGACCTCGGCCTTCAATTGCGCCTCGATCTTGCCTGCGTGTTCATGGGAAAGCGCGCTGTGCCGGCTTGCGTTGGCATGGATCTTCGTCCCGTCCAGGCCGATCGTCCCCATCTCCAGCACCCCCATCTCGCGGGCGAGTTGAAGAACGTCCACGAACAGCTTCTCGATCTCTTTCAAGAAGCGCCGCCGAAACGTCGCGATCGTGTCGTGGTCGGGATGATCGTTCGCGGCGATGAAACGAAACGCCACCAAGTCGTAGGTCGCCCGCTCCAGCTTGCGGCTGGAGAACACCCCCGTCGCATAGCCGTAAACCAGAAGCCCCAACACCATCCTGGGATGATACGAAGCCGAACCCGAGCCCCGATAGTCCCGGCTCATCCTGCCGAGATCCAGCCCGTCGACCACTTCGACAATGAACCGAGCCAGATGTTTCTCCGGCAGCCACTCGTCAACCGAAGGCGGAAGCAGATATCCCGTCTCTCGGTCGATCGTACGAAAATTGTCCATCTGACCCGGTTCGTGGCGCAAGGAGAATCAACGCCGTCATTGTACCTCGCCAAACACCGCAGGTCCTTCCAGAACCCACGTCGTTCATTTAAGTCCGACAGGCTGCTAGAGGAAACAAAGCTTCCCTTCCTCGCAGCTGGCTGGCCGACATTTCGATGCGCCGAAACGCGTGGGTGGCCGGGTCAAGCCAGGTCAAGCCCGGCCATGACGCCTTCAGGCCTGCCGCAGATCTCTCGCCGTGTTTCGAACTCGCCTCGATCACCAGCTAACGCCGGAAGAGGCTAAATTCGACATCGCTGGAAATGTCTCCGCTTTTCGGGATCCCGCGCAGTCTCAAGCGGATTCCGTCCAGACGCGCAAACCTTTTCCACCGCAGCGCAATATCGACTATAGCGGCTCCGTCCTTCGAGAGAACGTCAATGAACGCTGCAGCCCGTCCCTTTGACGACATCCGTGACCTCCTGCGCAAAATGCCAGAGGCGGACGAGGCCGCGCGGGGGGCGGCGCGCGAGCGTGAGGGGCAACTGACGAAGCCCGCCGGTTCGCTTGGGCGGCTTGAAGAGATTTCCGAATGGATGGCGGCATGGCAGGGATCGGCGCGACCGCACGTCGATCGACCCCTTGTCGCGGTCTTCGCCGGCAATCACGGCGTTGTCGCGCAGGGCGTCTCTGCCTACCCGCCGTCAGTCACCCAGGCGATGGTGGCGAATTTCCAGGCCGGCGGCGCGGCGATCAACCAGATCTGCAAGACCTTCGACATTTCTCTCAAAGTCTACGAACTGGCGTTGGAGAAGCCCACCGGCGACATCACCCAGGAGCCGGCGCTCGATGAAAAGGCCTGCGCGGCGACCATGGCCTTCGGCATGGAGGCGCTCGCCTCGGAGCCTGACCTGCTCGTGCTCGGTGAGATGGGAATCGGCAATACGACAGCCGCCGCAGCCATCTATCATGCGCTCTACGGCGGGCAGGCGGAGGAATGGGTCGGCCGCGGGACCGGCGTCGATGACGAGGGCCTGAGGCGCAAGGCCGACGCCGTGCGCGCCGCAGTCGCGCGTCATAAGCCCTATCTCGACGATCCGTTGCAAATTTTGGCGCGCCTTGGGGGCCGCGAAACCGCGGCGATCGCAGGCGCCATCATCGCCGCGCGCCTGCGGCGCACACCAGTGCTGCTCGACGGCTTCGTCGTGTGTTCGGCCGCGGCCGTGCTGCTGGCCCTCGACGATTCCGCTCTCGACCATTGCCTCGCCGCCCACCTTTCGGCCGAGCGCGCGCACCGGCATGCTTTGAAGGTGCTCGGCAAGGCGCCGATCCTCGATCTCGGGATGCGGCTCGGCGAGGGGTCAGGCGCCGCGCTGGCGGTTGGGATCGTCAAAGCCGCGGTCGCCTGCCACAACGGCATGGCTACGTTTGCGGAGGCGGGCGTGGCCGGGAAGGAAGAACCTTGAGCGCCGACGAGGACACGCGCCAAATCCGCCAGCTCGTCGATGCCTGGATCGCGGCCAGCAAGGCTCACGATCTCCCTGCGCTTATGGGCATGATGACAGACGACATTGTCTTCATGACCCCCGGCCGCGCGCCGTTTGGAAAGGCGGAGTTCGCAGCCGACGTCGAACGCGTGAAGGGCGTCGCCATTGACGCCCGCGCCGAGGTGCAGGAGATCGAGGTCTTCGGGCCGCGGGCTTACGTCCGCAACCATGTTCGGGTCGAGCTGACGTCTCCGGACCAAGCGCCGAAGCGTATGTCGGGGTACGCGATGAGCATCTTGCGCAAGGAAGCCGACGGCCGCTGGCGCATCGCCCGCGACGCCAACCTGGTTTTGCCTGAACAAACGTGAGTTCGCGAAGGACTTGGCAACAGAGGAGGTGACGGTTGACGAGTGAGCGCCGGTGGAGCGAGGTCGATTCCTATTTCGCCAAGACCCTGGTCGGGTCAGACCCGGCGCTTGACGAGGCGCTCGCCGCCAACGCTGCGGCCGGGCTGCCGTCGATCGACGTCTCGGCGCCGCAGGGCAAGCTGATCCATCTACTCGCGCGCATGTCCGGCGCGCGCAAAGCGCTCGAGATCGGGACGCTCGGCGGCTATTCTACGATCTGGCTGGCGCGCGCCCTGCCCGACGGCGGCCGGCTCATCACGCTCGAAGTGAGCGCCAAGCATGCTGATGTCGCGCGCCGAAACGTCGCTCACGCCGGTCTTGGCGACAAAGTCGAGATCAGAACCGGCGCAGCGCTCGCGACGTTGCCCAAGATCGAAGCCGAGGGGCTCGGCCCGTTCGACTTTGTCTTCATCGATGCGGATAAGACGAATAACGCGGCCTATCTCGAATGGGGCTTACGCCTTTCCCGGCCAGGAACAACGATCATGGTCGACAACGTGGTGCGAGGGGGCGAGGTGATCGAGGCGGCGAGCCGCATCACGGACGTCGTCGGCGTACGCCGCATGTTCGAATTGATGGCGCGCGAGCCGCGTCTGAGCGCGACCGCAATCCAGACTGTCGGCGCCAAGGGCTGGGACGGCTTTGCGCTCGCCATTGTGAACTGAGGCGCGCTGCGCCTCGATTTGCCGCGCTTAATCCACGGAATGGAGTTGCAACGCAGGCCCTAGGTTGTCGGCGGGCGTCTGCTCGGCCACGTCGTGGCCGAAACGGCGGTACCAAAGGCCAGTGAGGATCGGCACGACAATCGATGTGACGACGATGCAGATCGCGACCAGCACCGTGGCCTGCTGCGCCACCGGAGCAAATTGTGGCGCGACGGCCGAAATCGCGACAGGGTTGGCGGCGGCCGCTCCGGCCGTGGAGGAAGCGGCGATGCCGGCCGTGCCCGTGCCCCGTCCGATCAGCTTATCGGCAATGATTAGCGGCACGCCAGTCAGCAGGATGACAGAGAGGGCAAGCACGACACCGAGGCCGGCGAGCGGCGATAGAAGCGTGTGCAGATCGATGGTGTTGCCGAGCGCAAAGGCGAAGAAGGGGATCATCAAATGGCCCCCGGGCGCGAAAAACTCTCTGAGCTTGGGATCGAGATTGCCGAGCGCGAAGCCGACCAGGAACGGAAGCACCGCGCCGACAAAGACCTGCGGCTCGAAATGCGCTACCCCGGACGCGCCGAGGATGATCATGCTCATGAGGGGTCCGGACTCGATCGAGGTCAGCACGAAAGCCCCGGCTTCCTCCCGCGTGCCGTAGGTTTGCATCAGCGATGCGTAGAGACCGCCGTTCGTCATATCGACGGCGCAGACGATGGCGAGGATCGACAGACCCGTGAAGAAGCCGCTCTGAATACCCTCTGGCGGAATGAACAGGGAAGCGACGGCGACAATCGCCCAGGCGGCGAAGAACTTGGTCAGCACCAGCGTTCCGGACTTGCGCAGGACGGTCCCGGTCGCGCTAAGCTTGATGGACGCTCCCATGCAGAAGAACCACACAGCCAGGATCGGAATGACGCCGGTCATGATTCCCTGGGTGAAACCTTTGAAATAAGCGGGAGCGCTCGGAGCAAAGGTCTTGCAGAGCGCGCCAAGCAGCAGCGGCGCCAGCATCAGGCCGCCTGGAATTCTGTCGACGAACTCCTTGATTCTCACGTCTCACGCTTCCTCTGGTTTCATGCCGGCCAGGATCAAAGCTTCGGTTCGTCGTCGATCAACCTCGCGATCCGCTGCAGCGCAAAGGCATAGCCTTGCGTACCACAGCCAACGATCACTCCCGCCGCGACGGCCGACACGTAGGAATGATGCCGGAAGGTCTCTCGCTTGTGCACATTGGAAATGTGCACTTCGATGATCGGCCCTTCGAAGGCGTTCAGCGCATCGAGAATCGCGACCGACGTATGAGTGAAGGCGGCTGGGTTGATGACGATGCCTGCTGCGCGCTCGCGGGCGGCGTGAATCCAATCGATGAGCTCGTATTCGCGATTGCTCTGATGAAACTCGATCGCAAGCCCAAGTTCGCCGCCGACGCGTCGGCAGCTCGCTTCGACGTCGGCGAGCGTCTCGCGGCCGTAGATCTCCGGCTCGCGCTTGCCGAGCAGATTGAGATTGGGACCGTTCAGGACAACGACGATCGTGTTCACAAGATTTCCCCCGCATAACCGCGGACTTCGTGTCTCAAGGCGCCGCGAAGCGGCCTCGAAGGACGAATCCAGCCCGGACGAACGCCGACGCGATCTGGACCATCCTTCGAGGGCTCCGCCTGCGCGGAGCCGCCTCAGGATGAGGTCGTGGGTCCGCCTGAAGGAGCTTCCTCTAACACGAGAGCAGCGCGCCGCGCATGTCGGCCCGTCAGTAGTGGGCGATGACGACCATCTGTTTTGCCTGCAATTCGCCGGGAGGATAGGTCTGGACGCCGCCCCAGCCGGCCCCGGGCCACTCGCCGATAGTGACGGGCGCAATTCCGTTGCGGCGCAGTTCCGCCTCCACGGTCTCGACCCGCCGGTTCAGAATGCGGGCGCGCCGTTCTCCGTCCCCCCCGACCTCCGCGCGCTGGTTCACGTCGAGCAGCGTCACCGTTTGCGGCGCCGCGCCGGCGGCGGCGTCGACAACCATTTGGCGGCCAACGACTGTCAGGGCCGACCCGCGCCAGGCCGTCGCGTCGAGGTAGTCGCGCTTGACCTCGGGCGGCGTCGCGCAGCCCGCCACGGTCAGAGCGATCACGCAGGCGAAATGAGCACATGTCGCCAAGCTACGTCCCCCGAAGCGCGAGCCCCCTCAGCCGTGCCACGCCGCGACCGTCTTCAATGCCGAGAAACCGTACAGCGCCTCAAAACCCTTCTCGCGGCCGTGGCCCGATTTGCCCACGCCCCCGAACGGCAGCTCGACGCCGCCGCCCGCGCCGTAATTGTTGAGGAACACCTGGCCTGCGCGCAAAGCCTTGGCGAGCCGCATCTGTCGCCCGCCGTCCGCCGTCCAGACGCCGGCGACCAGACCGTAACCGGTCCCATTGGCGATCGCCGCGGCCTCGGCCTCGTCATCGAAGGGAATGACCACTTGGACCGGCCCGAAAATTTCCTCCTGAGCCAGGCGATGAGTTGGGCCGACCTCCGCGAACAGGGTCGGGGCGACATAATGTCCACCCCGCGGCGCGTTCTCGACAATCTGTGCAGTGGCAGCCATTTTCAGATCGGCGCCCTCGGCGATGAATCGACTGACGATCGATTTCTGCCGCTCCGAGATGAGCGGTCCGACGTCGAGATCGGCGTCAGCCGGGCCGACCTTCAAGGTCCTGTAGCGCGCCGCCATGCGCTCGACGACTTCGCCATAAATCTCGCGCGCGACCAGAATGCGCGAGGATGCGGAACAGGTCTGGCCGGCGTTCTGGATGCCGGCATTGACCAGGAATGGCAGCGCACGCTCGAGGTCCGCGTCGGCGAACACCAGTTGCGGCGATTTGCCGCCGAGTTCGAGCGTCACCGGCGCGACGTGGCGAGCCGCGGCTTCCTGCACCAGCGCGCCCACCGCAACCGAGCCGGTGAAGGAGAGATGCCTCACGCTCGGATGAGCGGCGAGCGCTGCGCCCGCCTCTTCGCCAAGTCCGGGAACGACATTGAGCGCGCCTGCGGGAAAGCCCGCCTCGCGCGCGAGCTCGGCGAGCGCGAGCGAGGTGAGGCAGGCTTCCTCCGCGGGCTTCAGCACGCAGGCGTTGCCCATCGCCAGCGCCGCGCCGACAGTCCGCCCGGCGATCTGCATCGGATAGTTCCAGGGCACGATATGTCCGGTCACCCCATGGGGCTCGCGCAAGGTGTAGACTGTGTACCCATCGAGATAAGGGATCGTTTCCCCCATCACCTTGTCGGCGGCGGCGCCGTAAAACTCCATGTAGCGCGCCATCGCGAGCGCGTCCGCGCGCCCCTGCTTGAGCGGCTTGCCGACGTCGAGCGCCTCGATGTGGGCGAGCTCCTCGAACTCGTTCGGTGATCAGCTCGGCGAGCTTCGAGAGCAGCCGCCCGCGCTCGGTCGCGGTCAGCTTGCCCCAAGCGCCGCCAAGCGCTTGGCTTGCCGCCTCGACTGCCGCGTCGATGTCGGCCGCCTCGCCGCGAGCGATTGCGCCGATCTCAACCCCACGCGACGGATCCTCGATCGGCAGGCGCCGGCCCGATTGCGGCTCGACCCAGCGGCCGCCGATGAAGCACCTGTCGGAATCGAACCAGGTCGACCCCTGTGAAACTCGCGAGCTATCCAAGATTGCGGTGTTCAATGCGCCATCCCTTATTTGAGGCCCGGCTGAGATTGCTGATCACGACGAGACGGTGGAACCGGGCTATCAGCGCGAGATACACGCGGCCCAATGCGTTGTGGCAGCGGACGACGGTCGTCGCAACCAGTTCGTCGCCGTAGCCGCCAGGCCTGGCGCGTAGCAGCAGGGAAAGCCGAAAGTCGAGATGACGGTCGTCCTCGCCCAGAATTAATTCGCGATCGGATCGGGCGAGAATACGGAAGAAGTCGATGCGTTCCGCGTTGTCCGCGATCGCAGCGCGGCGCACCTCTTGAGACGTCTTCACGCGAAAGCCCGCGACGAGTGCGTCGCGCAGACCCAGAAGCAGCCTGATCCAGGGAGCAGGGTCTCCTAAGGCGGATTGCGCAAGGCTGTCGATGCCCTTCGCCACGTCCGCCGCGTCGATCGGAACTGCAAAGGCGTCAGCCAAGTCGGCATCAAACCAACTCGCGACGCCGCTTTCGGCCGGCGGAGGGACCTCTCTGACCCCGCGGCACGGCCCCGATCCAGCCGTGTCTGCATCGCTGTGGGTTCTCCGGATCATGAACCAAACTTAGGGACAGATTCGGCTGAGCGCTATACCTCGCCCCAGACCTCCTCGGCGATTTCAATGAGACGCGCCAGCTTGATCCATTGATCGGCCTCGCTCAGGTCGTTGCCGTGCGCGGTCGAGGAGAAGCCACACTGATGGCTGAGCGCGCATTGGTCGAGCGGAACGTATTTCGTCGCCTCGTCGATGCGGCGCTTAACCTCGTCCTTTGATTCGGCGGCGGCTTTCTTCGAGCTCATAAGCCCAAGCACGACTGTCGCGCTCTTCGGCGCAAAGCGCAGGGGCGCGAAATCGCCGGAGCGCTCGTCATCATATTCGAGGAAGAAGCCGTCGATCTTCATCTCGTTGAGCAGGATCTCGGCGACCGGCTCGTAGCCGCCCTGCGCCACCCAGGCGCTCTTGAAATTGCCGCGGCAGAGGTGGACGCACACGGTCATATCCTGCGGCCGCTCTCGGATCGAATCGTTGATTAGCCGGCAATAGAGGCGGACCAGCGCGTCCGGATCGTCGCCGCGCGCCTTGGTGCGGGCGCGAATGTCCGGATCGCAGAGATAAGCGAGATTGGTGTCGTCGAATTGCAGGTAGCGCAAGCCGCGCCCGGCAAGATCGGCGATCTCGGCCCGATAGGCGGCGGTCAGATCGTCGTAGAAATTCTCAAGATTCGGATAGACCGCCTGGCTGATCGCCTCGCGCCCGCCACGGAAGTGCAGCATCGACGGCGCCGGGATGCAGACTTTCGGCGTGCGCGTCGTCGTTGACTTCAGGAAATCGAAGTCCGGCCCTTGAATGGGCCCGACCCACTTGACCTTGCTGCCGACATGCATGGTCGGCGGCGCGAAGCCGACCTTGGTTCCGTCATTCTTCTGAAAATGCGCGGCGAATTCCCCGTAGGTCGTCTCCACGCCCTCGAAGCGCTCGAGGAAATCGATGTGAAAGAAGGTGCGGCGAAACTCGCCGTCGGTAATCCCCTTGAGACCGACATTCTCCTCAGCGCGCACCACCTCGCGGATGCACTCGTCCTCGATCGCGTGCAATTCCGCGGCTGGGAGGCCACCGGCGGCGAAGCGCTCGCGCGCGTCCCGTAGCCGCTCAGGACGAAGGAAACTCCCAACATGGTCGGCACGAAACGGCGGACGGGGCATGAATCCTCCCTTAAGGCACGCAACCATCGCTTTTGGCCGATGCTCTCACGCCGGTCGGGGTCTTGGCAACCGAGGCTGCGCACCCTCCTTCTCCCTCGGGGAGAAGGTGGCGCGAAGCGCCGGATGAGGGACGCACCTCACCGCCTCATCGCAAAAAACGTCTTGAGCATCGCCGCGGCCTCGCTCTCGCGTAAGCCCCCATAGACCTCTGGCGCGTGATGGCAGGTTGGCTGGCGGAAGAAGCGCGGGCCGTTATCGACAGCGCCGCCCTTGGGGTCCGAGGCGGCATAATAAAGCCGGCGCAAGCGGGCGTGGGAGATCGCGCCCGCGCACATCGCACAGGGTTCGAGCGTCACATAGAGATCGCAGCCGACGAGCCGTTCGGAGCCAAGTCTGGTCGCGGCCTCCCGGATGACGATCATTTCTGCGTGAGCGGTTGGATCGTTGAGTTCGCGGGTGTGGTTGCCGGCACTGGCGATCACGGTCCCTTCGCGAACAAGCGCGGCGCCGATCGGCGTTTCGCCGCGGCGTTCAGCAGACCGCGCCTCGGCGAAGGCGAGGGTCATCGGATCGCCGGCCTTGTTCTCTTCGACCAAATCGCGCTTCCCGTGCGGCCCGTCTTTTGACTGCGGCAAGTGTTTTTCGTTTGGCGGCCCGCAGCGTTCGGGCTTAGGACAAGCGGCCGCTGGGAACAACTCGGAAGCTGAGGGGCCACAACGAAGCAACATGAGCGACGAAACGCAGAGAGGAGGCTCAGAGATCCGCGAAGGCCAGCGCATCGCCAAGGTTAT
Source organism: uncultured Alphaproteobacteria bacterium (assembly GCA_963813555.1). Lineage (GTDB taxonomy): Bacteria > Pseudomonadota > Alphaproteobacteria > Rhizobiales > Beijerinckiaceae > Roseiarcus. The sequence continues at coordinate 198,826 of CAWEZX010000010.1, forward strand.
GGCGCGCGCCGGCGTTTGCTCGCGGCGTGACGCCGAAGCGTGGATCGCCGAGGGGCGCGTCAGCCTCAACGGCGAAGTCCTCAAGAGCCCGGCCATCAATGTGAGCAAAATGGACGATGTGCGCGTCGACGGCAAGCCGCTCGGCGCGCCGGAGCGCACGCGCCTCTTTCTGTTTCATAAGCCCCGAGGGCTCGTCACCACGGCGCGCGATCCAGAGGGGCGGTCGACAATTTTTGCTGCGCTGCCGCCTGATCTGCCGCGCCTGGTCACGATCGGGCGCCTCGACATCAATACCGAAGGGCTGCTGCTGCTCACCAACGACGGCGGGCTTGCGCGCGTCCTCGAGCTGCCGTCGACCGGCTGGCTGCGCCGCTATCGCGTGCGCGCGCATGGAACGATCGATCAGACAGCACTCGATCATCTGAACGAAGGCGTCACCATCGACGGCGTCGACTACCTTGGCGTCGAGGCCAAGCTCGACCGCGAGCAGGGCTCGAACGCCTGGCTCACATTGGGTCTAAGGGAAGGGAAAAACCGCGAGATCAAGAAAATCCTCGAGCACCTCGGTCTTGCGGTCAACCGCCTGATCCGCGTCTCCTTCGGTCCGTTCGAACTCGGCGACCTGCCGGAGGGCGAGGTCATGGAAGTGCGCACCCGGGTGCTTCGCGACCAACTTGGCCTGAAGCTCGCCAACGAGGCGAACGTCGATTTCAACGCGCCGCTGATCGTCCGCGATGAGCCGCCACCCGAGCGAAGGCAAGGCGAGCGACCGCGAAGCGAGCGCGAACGGGCCGAGAACCGGGGGCCCAAACTAGCGACCCGAGGCCGATCGGATCGCGCTGCGGGCGGAGGGAATAATCGGTCGGAACGGGAAGGGGCGGCGCGGCGCGCGCCGCCGAAATCCTCCACGCCTGAGCGCCGGCGCAAACATGTCTCGAAGTTACGCGCCGAAATCGCCGCCGACGCCTCCGACGCCAAGAGGCCGCGCAAGCGCGTCGAGCGGAGCGCGACGCAGGATCGCAAGGGACGGACCGTCGCGGTTGAGCGCCGCTCCCGCGACCACGCCGCCACGTTAGGTCTGCCCGGACGCGAGCCGCCGGAGCGCGGCCATCGGCCAACCCCATTCAAGTCGAAGGCTGGCCGAGACGGCAAGGGCCGCGAGCGCATCGGCGCGGCGCATCGCGGCGAAACGGCGCCGCGCGGCGCGTTCAAACCACGCGGCGAGCGAGACGAACGGTCGATGGGGCGTAAGTCCGGCGACCGGAAGGGCGAGCGCTCCGGGCCGCGCGTTGCTGGGCGCCGCGAGGGAGACAACGCCCGGCGCTCGGAGCGCGGTCCGCGCCCGGACTTCAAGCCGCGTGGAGGCGGCCCAGCACAGCGCGACGGCTCTCCCGGGAGCCGCGCCGTCGGACGACCGGATAAGCGAAGCGGCGAAGATCGTGGCGCGAAGGCCAAGCCCTCGCGAACTGGTCCCGGCCGCGGCAAAGGCCCGCCATCGGGCCGGGGGCCGCGCCGGCCGCCGCGAAAATCGTGAGACCGGGAACTGCGCCGTCGCGCTCCCGCCCTTAGATTCCCTTTGATAACGGCGCTAAGCGTCTAAATGGCAGGAACGCGCCGGTCGATCCGACGGCGCCAAAAATTCCAACCCGCATCAAACTAAGGGCCGCAATTCGCACGGCCAGAGCCGACTGACGATCCCACAAAGTTCGTGATCAAGCACACGCCAGATGGATCAGCCTACCGGGAAATTGATGCGCTTGCTCGAGCGCATCCCCCGACGGGAGGTCACCAGAACAAGGTCGCGCCCGCGAGCACGGCATTATCCTTGATCCTTTGTCCAATCTGGTTTTCGGCAGTCGTTTGGACGAATTCCGCCTGAAGCTCGGCCCAGGTCGTCAGCTTGTAGTTAGCGAAAAGGATCCAGGACTCGTTCGAGTGGACGAGGCAAGCGCCTCCGGCGCGGCAACTGGCAAACTCAGTAGCCGCGTCCTGCGCATCACCAGTATCCAGGACGCTGACGCCCCAGCTGCCACCCAGCTTGAGCCTGTCGAAGAACGTGTAGCTGGCCTGGACGTAGCCGCCGTCGGACTTGCGCGCGCTGCCATCAGCGGACACTCCGTCGAAGAACAGAGCTGTGGTGCCGACACCTCTTCCGGTGTAGCCGGTGGCAACGACGCTCACCGGCCCGTAGTCGAGGCGCGCGAAGCCGTCCACGGCCCAGGCGCTGACTGAAGCCCCAGGCGACAATTCAGCGCTGCTTACGAGGGGTGCGCCGCCTATGCACGAACTTGTTCCAAATGTTGGGATTGACGCCGCGCAGTCAGCTTGTTGTCTCTGAAAGGTGCCGCTCGACGAGAGCGTCAGCTTGAGGTCCGGCATGATGTCGCCGACGTACTTGAGCTGACCCTGGACCTGCGGCGAGTCATGACCCGTCAAAGTAGCGGAATTGGGATCGCCAGAGAATGGAATCTCATCTAAAGGCGTGAAAAGCCCCGCCGCCACCGTAAACCCATTGTAGCTTGGGCTCTTATAGGTGAGCTGCGGAATAAAGTCGGCGTAGATGTAACCTAATCCGATCCGTCCCAACGTCGTGTTGTTCGGTTTAAAATTGTCCAATGGCGAGCCCCCGCCGAAGATCGTCTGATCGTTGAGGATGGCGTCGGAAGCAAACAAGCCGATGTCACGGCCGAACTTGACGGTGCCCAAGGTCGGCGTACCGAGCGTGCCGTAGACCTTACGGAAGTCGATGGCCGCCGAGCCGAGGGCGACGGGAGACCCACCGTTGTTGGCGCCAAACGTGCCGTAGTCGATGTTATTGCCGCCGACAAAGGCGGCGAAAACCGCGCCGACGTCGATGCCCATCTGCGTGGTGGTGAGACTGACCTGGATCGAGCTCGGCAGCAGCCCGACGCTGGTCGCATAAGAGTTCCTTTGTGAGGCAGTCGCCAGTCCGCCGTTGATCGCCGGGGGGTGCGGATTCTTGTCGGGGAATTGCTCGATCCCGAAAAAGGTGATGTCGCCGTTGATGCAGATGTCCACAGCGCCAACCATCATGCCGACGCACTTGGAGATGGGGAGTGCGGTGACGTATACCGGTGGCGGTCCCTTGACGGTCGGCACAGCCTGTACGTTGCCTGCTACGGTGGCTGCGTGTGCCGCCTTGGCTTCCGCCTCGCGCGCTTTGGCTTCGGCCTCGCGCGCTTTGCCCTCAGTCGCGCGCCGCTGCGCGTTGCCCCCTTTGAGTTCAGCTTGATAGCGAGCCTTGAGCTTGTCGTACTCGGGCTGGGTGATTTCTCCTTTGGCCTTGAGTATGTCTAACAGCTCGTCAAACACCTCGGCCCGAGCCGACGTCGGTGCGGCCGAACTCCCAGCGACGAGGATTCCCACCGTCAATTGAAGGACACGCGCATGCAACCGTCGATTTAGATGCCTTCCTCTCACCGTCCCCTCCGCAATGCCGCTTCGTTTTTTAGAGCGATCGACCTAATTTTCTATAGCGATCGCTATAAAACGAATGCCCAGCAAATGGAAGGCCGTCTTGTCAGTTAGTGACGATTTTTTAACTTCGGCCACGGATGCCGCGGGCAGACGCAGGAAGATCCAATCGCTGCAGCGGCCGAATCTGGTGCTGAATTCCGCAAGACGCGGTCGTTGTCTGTCCTTCGTCGCCCTCGCGACTGGGCTCGCTTTCGCCTTCATGGGGTAGCGCATGCGTATCGTCGGCGGCCGTCTGAAGGGCCGCGCGCTGGCGGCGCCGTCGTCGCGCGCCATTCGTCCGACCTCTGACCGCCTGCGCGAATCGATCTTCGACATTCTCGAACACCGGTTCGCGGGGCAAATCGAGGGCGCGCGCGTGGTTGACCTGTTCGCCGGAACAGGCGCCCTGGCGATCGAGGCCCTTTCGCGCGGCGCGCGCTTCGCGCTGTTCGTCGACAACGGCGCCGAGGCGCGAGCGCTTCTGCGCGCCAATGTCGAAGCGCTTGCGCTCGGCGGGGTGACGCGCATCTGGCGGGCCGACGCGACCCGGCTCGGTTCGGCGCCGGCCGGCGGCCCGTTTGCGCTCGCCTTTCTCGATCCGCCCTACGAACAGGGTCTCGCTGGACCAGGGCTCGCGTCACTGGTCGAGGGAGACTGGCTGGAGCCGAACGCGCTCTGCGTTGTGGAAGAGGCGGTGAAGGCCGAGATCGCCGCGCCCAATCGCCTCGCCCTTATCGACGAGCGGACTTACGGCGACACAAAGATCGCCATCTTTCAGGCGAGCGCGGCAACGGCGATTTGATTTAAGCCGGCATTGTCAAGCCAGCCCGGTTGCGCCAACGTCGGGCCGAAACCGACCGCGCCGCGAATTCCGAGGGACAGCAGTGGGCAAATTCGTCGCGACGGTCGCCGTCATCGCCCTGCTTGCGCTTGGCGGCTGCCAAGGCGAACCGCTCGAAACCGATCAGGTCGCGCAGCAGTCAATGATCGGCCTGTCGAAGCGCGACGTTCTCGCTTGCTTCGGTAAGCCCGCCCAACGCGCCCCCGCCGGCCAGGCGACCGAAATATGGACCTATGTCGGCGGACAAATGCGCGGCTACGGACCGCAATGGGCGATCGGCCTCAACACGAATCTGGTTCCATTCACGCAAGGGGGAAGCTGCGATGTCGTCTTGGTCATGACCAACGGCCGCGTCAGCGAGGTCGGCTACACTGCGGTTGAGGGCGGCGGGCTGCCGCTCGGTCGGGAATGCGTGTTTTCGGTTGAGCGCTGCGTCAAGGCGCCGTGACGGGGGCGCATAAACCTCGGACGCTTGTCCTGACCGAAACATGCACGGAGGGCTCTCCCGGCTCCGAGGTCTAAATGTTTTCGCCTTGGATCGCCGCGATCGTGGCGTCGGTCACCGCGCGCGTCGTCGCCTTGCCGCCAAGGTCGGGCGTGTGCAGCGACGGGTCAGCAGTGACGCGCTCGATCGCCCGCATCAGCCGATCCGCGGCGCCCTTTTCGCCGAGGTGTTCGAGCATCATCGCCCCGGTCCAAAACGAGCCGATCGGATTGGCGACGCCCTTGCCGACAATGTCGAACGCCGAGCCGTGGATCGGCTCGAACATCGAGGGGAAGCGGCGCTCCGGATTGAGATTGGCGGTCGGCGCGATGCCGAGCGAGCCGGCCAGCGCCGCCGCCAGATCGGACAGAATGTCGGCATGGAGGTTGGAGGCGACGATCGTATCCAGGCTCTCGGGCTTGATCGTCATGCGCATGGTCATGGCGTCGACCAGCATCTTGTCTGAGGTCACGTCGGGAAACTCGCGCGCGATCTCGGCGCCGATCTCGTCCCACATCACCATGGCGTGTCGCTGCGCGTTCGATTTGGTGACGATGGTGATGAGCTTGCGCGGGCGCGATCGGGCGAGCGCGAAGGCGAAGCGGAAGATGCGCTCGACCCCGGCGCGGGTCATGATCGAGACGTCGGTCGCGACCTCGAGCGGCAGGCCACGATGGACGCGTCCGCCGACGCCGGCATATTCGCCCTCCGAATTTTCGCGCACGATCACCCAGTCGAGCTCCGGCCCGCTCACATGCCGCAGCGGGCTCACGATTCCCGGCAAGACGCGAGCCGGGCGGACGTTGGCGTATTGGTCGAATGGCTGGCAGATCGCGAGCCTTAAGCCCCAAAGGCTGATGTGGTCGGGCACGTCCGGCGAGCCGACCGCGCCGAAATAGATCGCGTCGTGATCCTTGATTTTCGCAAGACCATCGGGCGGCATCATCAGGCCGGTCTCGCGATAAGTGTCGGAGCCCCAATCGAACTTATCGAAGCTCCATTCCATCCCGCCCTCGCGCTCCGCGACCGCCTTCAAGACCTCGAGGCCGGCGGGAATGACCTCTTTGCCGATGCCGTCGCCAGGAATAACCGCGATCCGATAGCGCCGCATGAGGTGGTTCCGGAGAGGTGAGGAAGACGGCTAGCGGCCGACGCCCTGCCGTATCATGGCGAACCGAGTTTGTCGCGAACGGTTGGACGCAGCGTGTCGCGGATGGCCTCGACGCGGGACGGGGTCGCTTCATCACGTTCGGCCCCGCCAGCGCCATCTTGTGCTCCAACCATGTATAGGGAGGCAGCTTCGGCGCGAGCGGACGGATGATGAACGATCATCATGTGATTGTGGTTGGCGCCGGCTTCGGCGGCCTGGAGACCGTGCACCGGCTCGCCGGGGCGCCGATCCAGATCACGATCGTAGATCGACGCAACCACCACCTGTTTCAACCGCTTCTCTACCAGGCGGCGACGGCGTCGCTCGCGCCCTCGGAGATCGCTTGGCCGATCCGGCAGCTCTTGCGCCGGCGCCGGGACGTCACCACCCTGCTGGCGTCCGTCGAGTCCATCGACAGGCAAGCTCGTGAACTCCACCTCGATGACGGCTCGACGCTCAACTACGACACTCTCGTGCTGGCGACCGGCGCGCGGCACGCCTATTTCGGCCATGACGCCTGGGAGCCGTTCGCGCCCGGCCTGAAGACGCTCGAGGATGCGACCACCATACGGGGCCGCATCCTGCTCGCCTTCGAAGAGGCGGAACGCGAAGCCGACGAGGGGAAGCAGGCGACACTCATGACCTTCGTCATTGTCGGCGCCGGCCCGACGGGGGTCGAGCTTGCCGGCACGATCGCGGAATTGGCGCGCGCCACGCTGCCCGCGGACTTCCGCCGCATCGACACACGGCAGGCGCGCATCGTGTTGATCGAGGCTGGTCCGCGCGTCCTTCCGGCTTTCGCCGAGGACCTGTCAAGCTATGCCGAGCGTTCGCTGGAGCGGCTAGGCGTTGAGGTCGTGCTCGGGCAGCCTGTCTCGGAATGCAGCGCCGAAGGAGTCGTCTTCGGCGGCCAGCCACTGGCTGCGGCGACGATCATCTGGGCCGCCGGCGTCCAGTCCTCGCCCGCCGCGCGCTGGCTCGAGGCTCCGGCGGACGGCGCAGGACGTCTCAAGGTTGAGCCCGATCTGACGGTCCCGGGACATGCCGAAATATTCGCGATCGGCGACGCGGCCATCGTCTTTCGTCCGGACGGGCGGCCGGTTCCCGGCATCGCGCCAGCGGCGAAGCAGGAGGGCGTCTATGTCGCCGATGTGATCCGCGCTCGGCTCCGCGCCGCGCCCGCGCCGCCGCCTTTTCGCTATAAGCACGCGGGAGACTTGGCGACGATCGGCAAGCGGCGCGCGGTGATCGACTTCGGCTGGATCAAGCTCAAGGGCGCGCTCGCCTGGTGGCTGTGGGGCTTCGCCCACATCTACTTTTTGATCGGGGTGCGCAATCGACTGAGTGTCGCGATCAACTGGCTGTGGATTTACGCCCGCGACCAGCGCGGCGCGCGGCTCATCACCTGGTGGGGCGGAGAGGTGGAGGGAACGACTCCCTTCCCGCGTGGGGAGAGGGGTCGGGGGTGAGGGACGTCGGCCGTTACACACGTCAACCAACAGACGGTGATGAGTCACCCCGAAGGAAGCCTTAGCCTCCAGTTCGCGGGCGGTCTGCAAGATCCCCTGCTCGCCCCGTCTACCCCATCAGCCAAACCCAGCTCTGTCGCAGCTTGACTGAGTTGGCTGCAGCGGCGCACCCTCAGGCGCGGTCATCGCGCATCAAGCGATTATTCGGGAGGAAGACAATGCTCAGCACAGATCGACGGACTGTTGTCCGCGCCGTCGGGGCCGGAGCCGCCCTCGCTGCGTTCGCGACGGTCACAGGCGCCGACGCCGCTGACAGCAACCTCTATGTCATCGCCGAACTGGTCTCGAAACCCGACAAGGCGGACGACCTGCGCAATTTATTGGTCGAGTTCGTCGCCGGGGCGCGCAAGGAGCCCGGCTGCAAGCACTACTCGCTACTCGAAGACCGGAAGCAACCCGGCCGCTTCCTCACGTTCGAGACCTGGACCGATCAGGCCGCGCTTGACGCTCATATGAAGACGCCGGCGATTCAGGCGGCAGGCCCCAAGCTCCAGCCCATCCTGGCGCAGCCGTTCACGCAGCAGTTCTTGAGCATGGTGTCGGACAGTTAAATCACAGATGGATACTATTGTTAACGCAATCCGTCGTCGTGCCGCCGTCCTTCAGGCCTTCGGCCGGTCCTCCCGAGCGGGTTTTGATTTCCTTGGACGACCGCATTCCAAGCGCTGAATGGGTCAAAACAAGGGGTTGGAAAAGCTTGGATTTCGGGGGGACAGAGAGGGACACGAGTCAGCATTTGTATCGGCGCATGACTGTGAGCGCCTAGCCCCTTGGGGAAGATGACACGCGGCGTCGACGCCAGCGGGCCCCCGACGGCACACACTGGTTGTGGTGGCCTGACGGGCACCGGGGCGTTCGGGGCGTCAGCTGGCCTACGCGCTCGCGCCGGAGTTCAAGTTCTTCTCCAGGCCATATAGCCCCGCTACGGCGCCCGACAACCAACCGCCGGGCCAGCTGTGTGTATCGTTTGTTTGATCTAAAAGCGTATGCGCGACGCCTTGCGACGTAAGTAACGTGTCGAAGTCAGCGACCTGACTCTGAAACACTGGGCCCTCGGAAATGAGGATACGGTCGCTGGTGGTGAACGGGGCCGCGTGAGCGCCAACGAAGCTCACGTTCATCTCATAGTTATTTTGGAAATTCGCCTGGGTACCGTAATCATTGGCTGAGCTAGACCCGTAGTCGTCGTAAGACGTCATGTCGCCTGGGAAATCAAACGCCGCGACTGCAGAAAAGACGGACGGGTGTTTCAGCTCGAGGTCAAGAGCGCCGTACCCGGACTTCGAGAATCCGACCAGCAAGTTCTGCTCGGTCCCCGTGGTAGAGAAGTTGCTATCGACCCATTGAGGTAAGATATCCGCTACGAATGTTTCGTAGTTAACCGTTGGATCGTTGGGATTGTCCGCGTACCATGAGTCCATAGGAAAGATAGGTTCGATGATTGTCGCGTTGTATTGATCTTCAACGTCTAAATTCTGGAGCTCATTCAGGCCACTGCCCCAGGTTGACTGGGCGAGCCCAGGTTCGACTTGAAGGTCGTAGAGGAAACTATGCGGATAATCCGTCGATGGATGTTGAGGCGTCAGCACTCGAACTGCGAACGGCTCCAAGCCAGAAGCATTCGTAATGTCATACACTTGCGCGCCGGTGGCGTCTGTTCCTTGATAGACGAACTGCAGCGGAGAGGGTGGCGGAACGCCGATCGTCCCGTCGCCGTTCAGATCATCGTTGAAACTGGCCTCGTACGATTCGACCTGGGCGCCCGACCCCAAGAACGGGATCGAGGTCTCATTGCCGCTGCTGTCAATGGTCCAAATCTGATACTGGTCGCCGCTCGTGGTCTTCCAGGCCACCTCGTATCCGTTCGCCGTCAGCGTCGCGGCGATCGGGGCATTATAGCCATACTGAGCGAATTGGCCGGCAAAGACCGGCGCCCCGTTATAGCTCAACTCAACCGCCGCCCCGCCATTCGGCTGAAGAAAATAGTCGGTCCCGTCCGTCAGCAGGCTCATCGATCCGGAGGACTCGATCACGGTCAGAGAGGGGGGCGGAGGGGGCGGAGGAACGCCGATCGTCCCGTCGCCGTTCAGATCATCGTTGAAACTGGCCTCGTAGGATTCGACCTGGGCGCCCGACCCCAAGAACGGGATCGAGGTCTCATTGCCGCTGCTGTCAATGGTCCAAATCTGATACTGGTCGCCGCTCGTGGTCTTCCAGGCCACCTCGTATCCGTTCGCCGTCAGCGTCGCGGCGATCGGGGCATTATAGCCATACTGAGCGAATTGGCCGGCAAAGACCGGCGCCCCGTTATAGCTCAACTCAACCGCCGCCCCGCCATTCGGCTGAAGAAAATAGTCGGTCCCGTCCGTCAGCAGGCTCATCGATCCGGAGGACTCGATCACGGTCAGAGAGGGGGGCGGAGGGGGCGGAGGAACGCCGATCGTCCCGTCGCCGTTCAGATCATCGTTGAAACTGGCCTCGTAGGATTCGACCTGGGCGCCCGACCCCAAGAACGGGATCGAGGTCTCATTGCCGCTGCTGTCAATGGTCCAAATCTGATACTGGTCGCCGCTCGTGGTCTTCCAGGCCACCTCGTATCCGTTCGCCGTCAGCGTCGCGGCGATCGGGGCATTATAGCCATACTGAGCGAATTGGCCGGCAAAGACCGGCGCCCCGTTATAGCTCAACTCAACCGCCGCCCCGCCATTCGGCTGAAGAAAATAGTCGGTCCCGTCCGTCAGCAGGCTCATCGATCCGGAGGAACTCGATCACGGTCAGAGAGGGGGGCGGAGGCGGATTTACCGTAATTGCCTCCGTCGCGGTCGTCGCCGTGCTCAGCTGCCCTTGCGAATCCATTTGTGTCGCAGAGACGCTCAGGCTGAAATTCGCGTCGTTAAGAGGCGTGATGGTGAGAGATGACAGCGACCACCCGAGCACGCTCACAGACGTGCTGACCGTTGTCGCCGTGAAGGTCTTGACGCCGTCGCTTAGCGTCGCGCCGACAGGAATGGCGCTGATCGTCAGCGTCGCCAGGCTGTTGCTATCGCCCGCCAGATTCTTGGCGCTCGCCCCGAGATTCAACGCAATCGGCGATCCCTCAACGCCAGTCGCGGCGACCGGAGCCAATATCGGCGCCACCGGATTGATAGTTACCGTTTCGCTCGCCGTCACCGTCGTGCTGAGGTTGCCTTGCGCGTCCTTCTCAGTTGCAGCGATGGACAGCGTGAAGTCCGCCGCATTCGCTGGTGTGATCTTAAGGCTCGTGAGGGTCCAAGTCACAATGTTTGTCGACGTGCTCCCCGCCGTCGCAGTGAAGGAGTGGCCATGGCCGTCGCTCAGCACCGCGCCAACTGGAATGGCGCTGACGACCACCGAGGCCCAACTGTTGGCGTCGCCAGAAACGCTGTTGAGCGCCGCCCCAAAATTCAATGTAACGAGCGATCCCTCGACGCCGGTCGCCGCGACCGGCGTTAACGTCGGGGCGAGCGGAATGACCGTGATCGCCTCCGTCGCGGTCGTCGCCGTGCTCAGCTGCCCTTGCGAATCCATTTGTGTCGCGGAGACGCTCAGGCTGAAATTCGCGTCTTTAAGAGGCGTGATGGCGAGAGATGACAGCGACCACCCGAACACGCTCACAGACGTGTGGCCCGTTGTCGCCGTGAAGGAGTGGCCATGGCCGTCGCTTAGCGTCGCGCCGACAGGAATAGCGCTGATCGTCAGCGTCGCCAGGCTGTTGCTGTCACCCGCCAGATTCTTGGCGCTCGCCCCGAGATTCAACGCAATCGGCGATCCCTCAACGCCAGTCGCGGCGACCGGAGCCAATGTCGGCGCTACCGGTTTGACGACGACGGTTTCCTGGGCGGTCTGCCCGCTCGTGGTTGTTGCGGTCAGCGTGAAGTCAATGTCGTTGACGGTGACTATCTTCAGCGAGGACAAAGTCCAGCCCGCGAGGCTGATCGACGTATTCCCGACGCTCGCTGTGAACGAATGGCCGCTCCCGTCGATAAGTGTGTCGCCCACCGGAATTTGGCTGATCGTAACCGCGCCGACGGCGCCAGTGACGGCGCCGAGCGCAATCGTATTGGCTTCTATCCCCGTTTTTGTGGCCGGCCAGCCCAGTGCAAGCAGACCCGGATAGGAAGCCATGCCAGACGACGTTATTGGCGGCGCCACCGGCCGAACGTCCGCACCAAAGTCAAGGTTCCAACTCCCGCCCTGATCGGATGCTCCGACAAATCCAGATGACGCGAAAACGGAAGCCGAAATCTTCTCGGAGAGTGCCTCCACGAGAGCATTTCCGGACTCTCCGGCCCCCGCGTTGCACGACCATAGGAGCACCTGACCGTCGGCCCCGAGCGACGCTTTCATTTTGTCGAACGCAGGCGACCATCGATCGAGAGCAGCAGTCGACAGGCGCCCGGATGCAAAGCCGATTTCCCCTGGACAACCGTGCGCCAATATATGGATCGCCTTGACGTCGCTGCAACTCTCCAAGACCGCGCAGATTTGCTCGCCAGCGCTTCTGGTCGGTTCAAGGACTATGGCTTCCACATTGTCGCGCCACGCCTTTGCCAAAATTTCCCGATGTGCCACGTTTGGATCGACAAAAGCGAGTTCCGTCTTGTCGCTGGCGTTGCGGATCGAGGGATTCGCGGAAGAATTGCGGTTTTCGACGCCTTCGATCTGATTGTGATTGGCCATGGACGCCTCTCGTGGTTTTGATTATCCTTCGCCGAACGCCCTTGTCGTCTGATCAACAAGCGGTAAGGCGTAGAGACCCAAACGTGCCGGCGCTGTCGGGTTGAAAGTCCCCCCTGTCACGCCGGAGAGGTCCTCGCTGGCCGAATTGATGACGTAGAAGTTGCTGAGGATCGCCGTCTCGGCTTCGTTTACATCAGACACGCCAAAGGCCATCTGACCGTTTTTGCCAATCGCACCGGCGACCGCGGCTCCCTGTAGCGTGAGCAGATGCTGGTAGGGCCCGGCAGTAGACGCGTACGCATTTGACGTGGCGCCGGACCTGATTAGGGTGAACGCGGCAACGCACCCAGAAATTGGAAGGCAGGGGGTATCCGCACCGCCAGAATCGTTGCCGTACGCCTGCATCGGCTCAAATTACCGCTGTGGCCGGGAGCCCGGCCACGCACACCAGTCCCGGTTTCATTTGAAATCCTCCCCGCAACCTCTGAGTTGCCACGGGCCCACACTGGTTAACAAGCGTACTGCTTGCAATGGGTGGTTTTACCTAGAAGGCCGCCTGACCAGTGGACGACGATCACGATCTCGGAAGCTGCGTCGTCGATGTCGGCCACGACCTCGTGGATCAGGGTGCGCGCAATATGCTTCTTCGACCGCGCGTCCGTCGTCGGCGCCGTCCAGACCGTCTTCAGATTGGCGCCGAGGATGGCGAGCGCGGCGGCGTCGATCGCAGGCGCTGGGCAAGCGGCCCCATGCGCCACGATCCTGCTTTCGACTTCGGCGACACGCGCGAGCGCCTGGTTCCAGCGCGCCTTGAGTTCGCCGGCGATCCAGGCGGCAGGCCCCAAGCTCCAGCCCATCCTGGCGCAGCCATTCACCCAGCAGTTCTTGAGCATGGTGTCGGACGGCTAAATCACAGATGGTCGTCGTTCTTAGCGAGCGGTCCGTCGTTCGTACAGCCGTCCGTCAGGGCCTTCGGCCAGCTGGCCGAGCGGGTTTTGATTTCCTTGGCCGAACGCATTTTAAGGGTTGGAAAGAGCGAAATTAGGGGTTGGAAAAGCTGGATTTCCTTGGATTTTCTCGTCAGAATCGAGCCTTTTCAATGGGTTACGCGGGATTTTCGCTGGAAAAAAATTCTCGCGCCCTTTTGCCGGCGACCGTGGCGCCGGAAGGGGCGAGAGCGGTCTTGGCATGCAGAAGCGCGGGGTCTTTCACGAGACGAGTTTAAGATAATTGCTGATTCTCCGCAATCAATTGTCGGCTCTTATAGCGTTAGTTGTTGGTATGGGCCGATTCCGATGGCGCTCTTGATCCAGTTTTGTGGCGTATTGTCGATCCCAGGCTTCGAGGGCGCGCCGCCAGCCGAGATAATTTGGCAGGTTCTTGGTGGCGACGCCGTTGAAGCGATTGAGCCATTGCTTGAGACGGCTGTGGTAGGCGTTGACGTTGTTGATATGCAGGTGGGGCGCCGCGGGGACAGGCTTTCCCGGGGAAGGAACGGCGTGAAAGGGGATGTTGGCCTGGCGGGCGAAGGAGGCCAGCGGTTTGCCGCCATCGCCGATCAAGTGATTTGCGGACGTAACGACACCGGTCAGGACGGCGGCGATCGAAGCGCTGTCGTCGTTTGGCAGAACGGCGTCGAAAGTTGCGCCCTTTCGGTCGCGGGCGACGAGCACGGGAATGTTGTCCTGATAGGGGCCCGGATGACGGGCCGTTCCGCCGCGTTTGCGAGCCTTGCGAGGCAGATCGGACCACCGCCCCTTGAAAAATTCAAGGATGAAGGTTTCATCCGCTTCGACGATTCCGCTCAGCTTTTGCGGCTTGTCCGCGGCGGGAGCGCCCAAAAACCGGTGACGCCAGCGGAAAGCCGTCGTCGGATGCACACCGCAAAGCGCGGCCGTCTTCACCAGGCTTTTGCCTTCGATCATCGCCTGCGCGTGATCGAGCCAACGCTCTTTCTTGCGCAGATGCGCCATTGGGCTTTTGCTCAGGGCGTTGAAGGTGCGTCCGCAAGCCTTGCAGCGGAACCGCGCCAGTCCGCGCGAGCGTCCCCAGGCCACGATTTCGCGACCCGCGCAATGCGGACACCCTCGACTTTCCACCCGCTCATGGCCTGTTACGCCCAACGCGTCCGGCCGACGGCGAGCCTTCAAGGCCTTGTTCTTCGCGGCCGCCGTCAGCATCGCAGTTTTCCGACCCACCCCCTCCGCCGTCGTCAGAGCCGCGAGCGCCGCCCGCCGCTGATCCTCGTTCAATCGAACGATCCCCGACAGCCAAGTCGAAAACTCCTCACCCTTCATCGAACAATCTCCAACCCCACCCCCACCATAACCCAAATCAACAACTAACGCTATAAGAGCCCAATTGTCGCAGAAACCGTCGGATATCTGGATATCGGGGATATCGGTGGATATCGGGTGGATATCGGGATATCGGGGACACATGCACAATTCCCTGTTTCCTCCGTCCGGTTTCGCTGAGGCGTCGGCGTCAGTCCGCGGCCTCACCCGCAAGCAGCGGCTTGCGGCCGCGCTTTCGCGGCCTCGGATCGCGCCCGACGCGCGCGGCGAGCCGGTCGAGAAATTGCGGGTCCCCGAGAGGGCGGCCGATCGTCTCGGCGGCGCGCAAGGCGGCGATGAGCGCCGGGGCCGGCTCGTCGGCGATCAGATCGGCGAAGCGGCCCCCGCTGCGCGACAGCAGCGGGCCGACCTCGACCAGCCCATCGTCCCGCCCGACCAGATGCGCCCGCGCGCTCGACCACGGCCAGTCCTCCGCGCGCTCGACCAGCCGCGCCCTGACCGGATTCATGGCGACGTAGCGCGCCGCCGCCATCAGGTGGTCCTCATCCATGACGACCGAGGAAAAGCGCGCCTGGAAGAGATGGCCGGTCACCCGGTGGCGCGCATTGACGAAGGCCGAATAGCGCCGGTGCGCCTTGCCCAGCGCCCGGCCAAGCCCCTCGGGCGTCGCGGGCGCCAGGATGAGATGGACGTGGTTGGGCATCAGGCAATAGCTCCACACCGCGACCGTCTCGCGCGTGCAGGCCTCGCGGAGCAGATCGCGGTAGAGCTCGTAGTCCGCGTCGGAGAAGAACACCCGCTCGCGCCGGTTGCCGCGCTGGGTCACATGATGAGGAAGGTCTGGAACGACAAACCGGCCGATCCGCGCCATGCACAGCTCCGGAAGTGGAAGAGACAAGCTATCAGAATGCAGTAAATATGCAAGTGTCACCGTAACTCCACACCGTAACTCCACACCGTAACTCCAAGCTATCAGAATGCAGTAAATATGCAAGTGTCACCGTAACTCCCAAGTGTCCGTAACTCCACACCGTAACTCCAAGTGTCACCATAATTCCAAGTGTCACCGTAGTTCCACCCACGCAATTCCACCAGTAAATATGCAAGTGTCACCGCAATTCCATCGCAATTCCCACAGAATTAAGGAAATATGCAAGTGTCACCGTAATCCCAAGTGTCAAGAATTAAGGAAATATGCAAGTGTCACCGTAATCCCCACGGGAAGGGAGAGGCGAAGCTATCGCAGAATGGAGGAAATATGCAAGTGTCACCGTAATCTCCCAGAATGGAGGAAATATGCAAGTGTCACCGTAATCCAAGTGTCACCGTAATCCCGAAGTGTCACCGTAATCCCCGTAATCCAAGTGTCACCGTAATCCCCTTTTAGCTCGGGGTGGCCCCTAAAACATTGCGGGTCCACGCCCAACTCCACTCTTCGCCGTCAGGCAGCTTTCCAGAGTAGCTGCGATTGTTCTCGTTTCCTCCTATTTGGACGAAACGTTCGCCCTTTCTAAAGAATTTATATTCATTGACATGTATCCAATCAAATACATCCGAATATGTAACTACAATTGTGAGAATAACGCGGGCGATCGGATAGACAGTTTCATCCACAGTTGGGATTGCACCGGGGTTGACGATAGTAATAGGCTTTTCCTCGCCCTCACCGAATATAATACGACCGTTGAACACCTCCGAAAAAACGTCGCTATCGTCGACACGAATTACAGCCTCCATGAACCTTACAATAGCTGGGGTCTTGCCATAATTAGTGAATATATACCTGAGTTCCTCGTGGGGCATTTGGGTGACGGGGTGATCCCGAGAGATTATCGGCTCCTTGATAAACAAGTAGGGCCTTTCCAAAACAGTTAGGGCTTGTTCGGAAACGTCGGCGGCCTTTTTAGCCGCATTGGCAGCTTTTCGAGTTGAGCGAGCCAAACTGATGGTGAAAGACCCGAGGATAATCGTGAAGACGGCAATAATGAGCGTGGAGGCCGCAGAAACGTCATCCCGGTTGCAATGGACAATTCGCCCGACCTCTCTGAGGAAGAATTTGAGAGGGGCCGAGCTGTCTTCGTAGGAACTATAATTTGTCTTTTGAAATTTGCAGTAATTGTCTGAAGCTTGCTCAATGTTGGCCGAAAATGACGCATCCGATAGCAGGAAGAATAATAGCAACGCATGGTACGCGCTTTTTAGTATCCCCTGATAGCCATTCCGAAGTATTTTACCGTCCCTCCCCTTTTTCCAGCGGTAGAAAGCCCTACCCCCTCCTCCGCCTCCTCATCTTCCCCGCGCTTTTCGGCCGCGCTTCGCCGCCGCCCCAATTGTGCGGGCCCATGTCGGCGTCGGTCGGCTTGCGCGGCCTGGTCGAGGGCAGGTTGGCGGCGCGGCCGAAGGGGCGCTCGCCGGAATAGGCGCCGGCCGTCGCCTCGATGTCCGCCTGGCGCGCCAGCGGATCGTCGCCGATCGCAAGCGCGACCGATTGCAGGCGCTTGATCTCGTCGCGCATGCGCGCCGCCTCCTCGAATTCGAGATTGCCCGCCGCCTCCTTCATCCGCTTCTCGAGATCGCCGATCGTCGCCTGCAGATTGTGGCCGATGGCGGGCGCGTCGGCGAGGCCAATGTCGACCGTCACGTGGTCGGCTTCGTAGACCGAGCCCAGAATGTCCTGGATGCCGCGCCGGATCGACGACGGGGTGATGCCGTTGGCTTCGTTATAGGCGGTCTGTTTCAGGCGGCGGCGATCGGTCTCCTCCATCGCGCGCGTGATCGAGCCGGTGATCACGTCGGCGTAGAGCACGACCTTGCCGTCCACGTTGCGCGCGGCGCGGCCGATCGTCTGCACCAGCGACGTCTCGGAACGCAGAAAACCTTCCTTGTCGGCGTCGAGGATGGCGACCAGCGCGCATTCGGGAATGTCGAGCCCCTCGCGCAACAGGTTGATGCCGACCAGCGCGTCGAACGCGCCGAGGCGCAGATCGCGGATGATCTCGATGCGCTCGATGGTGTCGATGTCCGAATGCATGTAGCGCACCCTGACCCCGTTCTCATGCAGATATTCGGTCAGGTCCTCGGCCATGCGCTTGGTGAGGGTGGTGATGAGCGTTCGGTAGCCGCGCCGAGCGACCTCCTTGACCTCGCCCAAAAGGTCGTCGACCTGGCTCCGCGCGGGGCGGATCTCGACCGGCGGATCGATGAGGCCGGTCGGGCGGATCACCTGCTCGACGAATGCGCCTTCCGTTTGTTCCATCTCCCAGTGTCCGGGCGTCGCCGAGACATGCACGGTCTGGGGCCGCATCGCCTCCCATTCCTCGAACCTGAGCGGCCGATTGTCCATGCACGACGGCAGGCGGAAGCCGTATTCGGCCAAGGTCGCCTTGCGGCGGTAGTCGCCGCGATACATGCCGCCGATCTGCGGAATCGTCACATGGCTCTCATCGGTGAACACCAGCGCGTTGTCGGGCAGATATTCGAACAGGGTCGGCGGCGGCTCGCCGGGCCTCCGTCCGGTCAGATAGCGCGAATAGTTCTCGATGCCAGCGCAAGAGCCGGTCGCCTCCAGCATTTCCAGGTCGAACAGGGTGCGCTGCTCGAGCCGTTGCGCCTCGAGCAGCCGCCCCTGGGCATGGAGCTGATCCAGGCGTTCTTTAAGCTCGAGCTTCATGCCCTCGATCGACTGCAAGAGCGTCGGGCGCGGCGTCACATAGTGCGAATTGGCGTAGATCTTGACGAATTCGAGATCCTGCGTCTTCACGCCCGTCAGCGGGTCGAACTCGACGATCGACTCGATCTCGTCGCCGAACAGCCCGATGCGCCAGGCGCGGTCCTCGTAGTGGGCAGGAAAGACTTCGATCGTGTCGCCCCGAACTCGAAACAGCCCGCGGGAAAAATCGCCGGCCTGCACGCGCTTGTACTGCAGCGCGACGAGATCCTTGACGAGCTGACGCTGGTCGACCTTGTCGCCGAGCTTCAACGAGAAAGTCATCGCGGTATAGGTCTCGACCGAGCCGATGCCGTAGATGCAGGAGACGGAGGCGACGATGATGACATCGTCGCGCTCGAGCAGCGACCGCGTCGCCGAGTGGCGCATGCGGTCAATCTGCTCGTTGATGTCGGATTCCTTCTCGATATAGGTGTCGGTGCGCGGCACATAGGCTTCGGGCTGGTAATAGTCGTAATAGGAGACGAAATACTCGACCGCGTTGTCGGGGAAGAAGCTCTTGAACTCGCCATAGAGCTGCGCGGCCAAGGTCTTGTTGGGCGCGAGGATCAACGCCGGGCGCTGGGTCGCCTCGATCACCTTGGCCATGGTGAAGGTCTTGCCCGAACCGGTGACGCCGAGCAGCACCTGGTCGCGCTCGTTGGCCGCGACGCCCTTCAAAAGCTCCGCAATCGCGTGCGGTTGGTCCCCCTTCGGCTCATACTCCGACACGACGCGAAACCGCCGCCCGCCCTCGGACTTGTCCGGCCGCGGCGGCCGGTGCGGCAGCCACGGGGGCCGGTTGCGGATGTTGGGGTCGCCCTCGTCTAGCAGAGCTTTGAGCGAATCGGCCGACACCGCCGCGCCAGTCAGGCCGCGTGGGTGGCTCTCAGGCGCTGGCGCCTCAAACCTGGGTTGAGGCGCTTCGCCGAACCCTTGGCCGAACCCTTGCGGCTTGGGCTCGACCAGAGCGGGGTTGAGCAGTTCGGCGAGATGCTCGCCGAGCGGATGGACTTCGGGCCGCGAGGCCTTGGACTTCGGCCCTGAGGCGGATTTTCGGGGTGGAGGCATCAGCCGCAATATGGGGCGATTCTCGGGTCCGGGGAAGGGCGGGAATGGGCTGTCAGGAATCGGGTTGAAATTGAGGCTCGGCAGCGCATGTTCCACTGATGACCAAACGGGAAGCGATGCAATGAGCGAGGCTACGCTGCATTATCACGTCTTCGAGACAGCAATGGGCTCCTGCGCGATCGCGTGGAGCGATTCGGGGATCGTACGCTTTCAATTGCCCACAAAGACCGCCGAGGCCGCCGAACGGTTGGTGCTGCGCCGCGTCTTTGGCGCAGAGCCGGGAGCGCCCCCGGAAGACGTTGCGGCAGTGGTCGCTGCGGCGAAACAATACTTCGCCGGCGAGGAGATGGACTTCTCGCAGGTCAGGCTCGACCTCAGTGGCGAGGGCGCCTTCTTCGCCGAGATCTACGCGGCGCTACGCCGGATCGGCTGGGGCCGCACGACGACCTACGGCGCGCTGGCGAAGGAGGTTGGCGCGGGCCGCGAGGCGGCGCGCGACGTCGGCGAAGCGATGGCCAAAAATCCGGCGCCATTGATCATCCCCTGTCACCGGGTGCTCGCCGCAGGCGGCAAAATCGGCGGTTTTTCGGCGCCCGGCGGCTCGAAAACGAAGGCCCGCATGCTCGAACTGGAGGGCGTGCGCATTGGGCCGCCAGCAGAGGCGCAACAATCCTTCAGTTTCTGACCGGGGCGGGGTGCAGGCGGCCCACCTCGGCGCGTTCGCGCCGGCCGCCCTTGCCATGCCTCGCGCAGCGCTTAAGTGGAGCGGATGCGATCCGGTCTCGCGCAACGACCGCAATCCTAAAGGATAGAAGAGCATGGCAAGGCCCGTTTGGCGGGCGGCGGCCGCGGGCGTCGCGGCGCTGACTGCAATCTCTGCCGTGAACGCCCAGCCGGCTGATCCGGATCTGATCTTTCGTGAATCGACAACGTTCAAGCTTCTGACGCCGAACGATAAATTGGCCGTGTACGGGATCGATGACCCGGAGGTCGAGGGGATCGCCTGTCACTTCGCGACGCCGGAGAAGGGCGGCATCTCGGGAGCGCTCGGCTTGGCCGAACAGACATCGGATATTTCGCTCGCCTGCCGTCAATATGCCCCGATTAGATTCAAGGACAAGTTCTCTCAGGGCGATGTGGTTTTCAGCGAACGACGATCGCTTTTCTTCAAAAAGATGCAAATCGTCAGGGGCTGCGACGCCAAACGCAATATCCTGGTCTACATGATCTACAGCGACAAGCTGATCGAAGGTTCGCCGAAGAACTCGATCTCGACGGTTCCGATCGAGCCCTGGGGCGCGGGCGAGGTGCAAAAATGCGCCGATTTTCTTCGCTAGAGCATCGGACGGTCAGATTGAGTTGGCGGGGATTCCAGCGTGGATGAGAATGGGATTCACTTCCGGTTGGAGGTGATTTGCGATGCCGAAGCCCTATTCGCTTGATCTTCGCGAGCGTGTGGTGAGTTACGTTGAGGGCGGGCATTCGCGGCGTGCGGCGGCGGCCCATTTCAGGGTGTCGCCCTCGTTCGTCATCAATTTGATGACGGCTTTTCGCGAGCGCGGCGCGGTTACGCCCAAAGCGCTCGGCGGCTGGCGACACAGCAAGCTCGATCCGCACCGCGTCTTCATCCTGCGCCGGGTGGCGGAGAAGGACGACATCAGCATGCCGGAGCTGGCCGGCGAACTCCAAGCCGCCAGCGGCGTGAAAGCCGACCCCGCCTCGCTGTCGCGCTGGCTGATCCGCAACGGCCTGAGCTTTAAAAAAAAGCCTTCAGGCCAGCGAATGCGATCGGCCCGACGTGCGCCAGGCGCGCGAGGCGTGGAAGGCTGAACGGCAGCCTCAGATGCGGGCCGAGCCCCATCGGCTGGTGTTCATCGACGAAACGGGAACCAACACCAAGATGACCCGCGCGCGCGGACGCTGCGACCGGGGCAAGCGCCTTCGCTCCAAGGCCCCCTTCGGCCATTGGAAGACCCAGACTTTCGTCGCCGGATTGCGCTGCGGCGCCCTGACCGCGCCCTGGGTCGTCGACGCCCCAATGGACCGGGCGATCTTCGACACCTACGTGCGCACCCAACTCGTTCCAACGCTGCAAGAAGGCGACATCGTCATCCTGGACAATCTGCCCGCCCACAAAAGCCCCGCCGCCGAACAAGCCATCCGCGCGCGGGGCGCCTGGATGCTGTTTCTGCCGCCCTACAGCCCCGACCTCAATCCCATCGAAATGGCCTTCGCCAAACTCAAGGCGCATCTGCGCGCCATGGCCATGCGCACCATCGACCAACTCTGGAAAGCCATCGGCCAAATCTGCGATCTCTTCCCTCCACAGGAATGCGCAAACTACTTCAAAGCCGCAGGGTACGGATTCAAATGACCGTCCGATGCTCTAGATTGAGGGCGCCCAATCACGCCGCAGGCTCGCGCCAGAGCAGTTCTGGCAGGTTCGCTATGCCAAGAGTTAATTCCGGTGTAATTGTTGAAATTTGGATTTTTAGATTATCGCTAGTGTAGGCCGACGCGATAGTAACATCGATGTTATGATTTTTTCCCACCGTATCTACATATGTCGTGGCAAATCTGGAAAATATGTGCTTCAGCCAGTCTTCGGGCCTCCTGTTTCCGCCTTCGCCCGTCTTCGAGGAGTTCCTTTGGTCCGGTTCGCGATAGACCCACGCCTTTTGCTCTTTGGTCGCTGAACTATAGATGATTGGTGCATCGTGGTCTATGTAATGAGGAAAGTCGAGTGCTGGCGATTGTTCTGCGAGCGGGTTAAATGTACAAGTATTGTGTCCAGCCGCAATCGGCGCTGAAGTTTGGTCAATTCCGGCCTTGTCCCAGGAAATCGCAAGGCCCTGAGCGTCGTCATTCCTAATAAAATTCCACGAGAAGTAGGCGTGGGTGTCGGGATCGGTCCAGATGTCAGAACCGAACGAAAAATGACCATAAGTGTTGTCAACGGGAGGGGGACGGATTGGGGCTGGTGGCTGCGGGTGGTCTCCAAACCTCTCCAGCGGCACCGGACAATCTGCAAATGCGCTATAACTTGATCCACAAGTGATGGCGATTGCGGAGAAAATGATTTGTCGGAGCATATTGTTGTCAACACATGGAAGGTCGGGCATTTTGGGGATACGCGAATTTAGACCAGCAGCCAACTATCAACCGTCCCCTTAGAGCGCTTCCGCGGGCGGCGATCGACGTCACCCTCCCAGCGCCTGATCGAGATCGCGGATCAGATCCTCGGCCGTCTCGAGGCCGATCGACAGCCGGACCACGTCGTCGCCTGCGCCAGCGGCGACGCGCTGCTCGTCGGTCAATTGCCGATGGGTGGTCGAGGCCGGATGCAGGATGAGGCTGCGCGTGTCGCCGATATTCGCCAGATGCGAGAACAGGCGTACGCCTTCGACCAGCCTGACGCCGGCCTCGAACCCGCCGCGGACGCCGAACGTGAACACCGCCCCGGCGCCCTTCGGCAGATACTTCTGCGCGAGCTTGTAATACGAACTGTCCTTCAGACTGGCGTAGGACACCCAGGCGACTTTGGGGTGGTGAGCGAGAAACTCAGCGACCTTGCGCGCATTCTCGACATGCCGCTCCATTCGCACGTGGAGGGTCTCCACGCCAGTGATCGTCAGGAAAGCGTTCATCGGCGCAAGCGCTGGGCCAAAATCGCGCAAGGCCACCGCGCGCGCCTTCATGGTGAAAGCGAAATCGCCGAAATTCTCGAAAAACTTGAGCCCATGATAGGCCGGCTCCGGCTCGGTCAGGGAGGGAAAGCGGCCGCCTTGCGACCAGTCGAACTTGCCCGACTCGACCACGACGCCGCCCAGCGCATTGCCGTGCCCCGCCAGGAACTTGGTCGTCGAATGCACGACGATGTCGGCCCCATGCTCGATCGGCCGGCAGAGGTACGGCGTCGCCAGCGTGTTGTCGACGATGAGCGGCAGCCCTGCCTCATGGGCGACCGCGGCGACCCCCGCGATGTCGACGACGACGCCCCCGGGATTGGCGAGGTTTTCGATGAAGATCGCCTTGCACTTCGGCGTCAGGCTTTTACGGAAATTCTCGGGCTCCGTCGGATCGACGAAATGGCAGGTCCAACCGAGCTTCTTGAACGAGAGGCCGAACTGGGTGAGCGAGCCGCCATAAAGGTTGCGCGAGGCGACGAACTCGTCGCCCAACTCCATCAGGGTGAAGAAGGTGAGGAACTGCGCCGCGTGGCCGGACGCGGCGGCGACCGCGGCCCGGCCGCCCTCGAGCGCAGCGATCCGTTCTTCCAGCACCGACACGGTCGGGTTGGTGAGCCGCGAATAGATGTAGCCGAAATTGTGCAGGTTGAAGAGCGAGGCGGCATGGTCGACATCGTCGAACACATAAGCCGTCGTCTGATAGATCGGGGTCGAACGCGCGCCCGTCGTCGGATCGGGCGCGGCGCCGGCATGGATCGCGCGCGTCTCGAAGCCGTAGTCAAGATTGCGCGACGGCGCGGGACGGCTCTTGACCCGCCGCTGCAACGGCGCCGCCGGCGGACGGTTCTGGATCATGCCGCTGTTCACTCCGCTCCACGACAATTCGCCGCCGAGGCGCCCGAATTCGATCTTCGGGCAGCGGTTCATGATCACTTCGAGGCCGGCCGCCTCGGCTGTCTTGGCCGCCTCGTCGTTGCGGACGCCCAATTGCATCCATACGACCTCGGCGCCGATAGCGACCGCATCGGCGACGACGCTGGGCGCTTCGTCGGACCTGCGAAACACATCGACCATGTCGACCTTTTCCGGAATGTCGCGCAGCGACGCATAGGCCATCTCGCCGAGCAGAGGCTTCCCGGCTATGCCCGGATTGACGGGGATCACGCGATAGCCTTTGCCCTGCAGATACTTCATCACGAAGTAGCTGGGGCGGTTCCAGTTCGCGGACGCGCCGACAAGCGCGATCGTCTTCACCCGCTCCAGGATCGCGCGAATCTTCGCGTCAGAATAGGAAATCGGTTCGAGGTCTGGCATGCGCTGCGTTCTCTTGTGAAGACGCCCACTCTAAGCAGATTCCGTTTGGCTAACCAACGGATAGGTTTTTTGCGGTTGGCTGCCTGCGCCGATTCGCAAGGTGTATGACATGGCGGGAAAGTCTCCGATTATGGCGAGCGATGAACAACGCGCCGGCCTCTTGGCTGTTGCCGGTTCGCGCGATCGCGGCGAGGCGGACCGCGCCCGCGCCGTGCTTTTGACGCTGGCTGGTTGGACCAGCCCCAAGATCGCGGAGGCGTTTGGCGTGCGCGAAGATACGGTTCGGCTGTGGCGCAGCGACTTCACCGCCGGCGGTGTGGCAGCGCTGAAGACCAGCATCGCGCCGGGCCCGCCTCCAGTGAAGAGTGAAGCCGCCATGCGCGTCGCCACCCCGCTGCTGGAAGAACCTGTGGCCGACCGGCGCAACTGGACGATCCCCCGCCTTCGCGCCGAGATCGAAGCGCGCGAGGGCGTGCGCATCAGCCGTTCGCAACTGTCCAAGGCCTTGCGAAAAAAAAGTTCCGCTGGCGGCGGCCCCGGCACACGCTGAAGGGACGTCAGACGGAAAGCGAGGTGGAACGGGTGGGGCTGCGCCTGCAACTGCGCAAACAGCAGGCCGAAGCGGGCGACATCGTTCTTCTCTACGGCGATGAGAGCGAGGCGCTGACCCATCCCTATCTCGCCCGCGCCTGGGCGAAGTCGGGGGCGGACTTGCGTGTGCCGGCGCCGGGGCAGGCCAAGAAGGTCGCGATGCTGGGGTCGCTCGATCCCCTCACGCGCCAACTCATCGTCCATACCAGCCCGACCAAGCGCAGCGGCGATTTCATCGCCCATCTGGAGCAACTCGACCGTCTCTTTGGACCGCAGCCCGGGCGGCAGGCCAAGCCGGTCGTGCTGGTCGAGGACAATGGTCCGATCCACACCAGCAAACGCTCGCTCGCCGCCCTGGCCGCCCGCGCACACTGGCTCACCGTCGAATGGCTGCCGAAATACGCCCCCGAACTCAACGACATCGAGCCGGTCTGGCGCGATCTCAAAGCCCATCACCTCGCCCACCAGACCTTCACCGACGCCGCCGCGCTCGACCAGGCCATCCATCACGCTGTCATTGATCTCAACCGCGAGCGCATCCCCAATCCGTTGGCCAAGCCACGAATCTCTGCTTAGCGCAACGCGGGGCGGGCTTCAGCAAAACGACCCGTCCGGCCTCGCCAAATAAATCCAAGGAAATCCAAGGAAATCCAAATAAAATTGCTTGGATTTCCTTGGATTCCTTTGGCCGAATCGGGACTTTTCAATAGGTTACAGCGAATCCAAATAAAAAAATTGGCTCTTATAGCGTTAGTTGTTGGTATGGGCCGATTCCGATGGCGCTCTTGATCCAGTTTTGTGGCGTGATTTGTCGATCCCAGGCTTCGAGGGCGCGCCGCCAGCCGAGATAATTTGGCAGGTTCTTGGTGGCGACGCCGTTGAAGCGATTGAGCCATTGCTTGAGACGGCTGTGGTAGGCGTTGACGTTGTTGATATGCAGGTGGGGCGCCGCGGGGACAGGCTTTCCCGGGGAAGGAACGGCGTGAAAGGGGATGTTGGCCTGGCGGGCGAAGGAGGCCAGCGGTTTGCCGCCATCGCCGATCAAGTGATTTGCGGACGTAACGACACCGGTCAGGACGGCGGCGATCGAAGCGCTGTCGTCGTTTGGCAGAACGGCGTCGAAAGTTGCGCCCTTTCGGTCGCGGGCGACGAGCACGGGAATGTTGTCCTGATAGGGGCCCGGATGACGGGCCGTTCCGCCGCGTTTGCGAGCCTTGCGAGGCAGATCGGACCACCGCCCCTTGAAAAATTCAAGGATGAAGGTTTCATCCGCTTCGACAATTCCGCTCAGCTTTTGCGGCTTGTCCGCGGCGGGAGCGCCCAAAAACCGGTGACGCCAGCGGAAAGCCGTCGTCGGATGCACGCCGCAAAGCGCGGCCGTCTTCACCAGGCTTTTGCCTTCGATCATCGCCTGCGCGTGATCGAGCCAACGCTCTTTCTTGCGCAGATGCGCCATTGGGCTTTTGCTCAGGGCGTTGAAGGTGCGTCCGCAAGCCTTGCAGCGGAACCGCGCCAGTCCGCGCGAGCGTCCCCAGGCCACGATTTCGCGACCCGCGCAATGCGGACACCCTCGACTTTCCACCCGCTCATGGCCTGTTACGCCCAACGCGTCCGGCCGACGGCGAGCCTTCAAGGCCTTGTTCTTCGCGGCCGCCGTCAGCATCGCAGTTTTCCGACCCACCCCCTCCGCCGTCGTCAGAGCCGCGAGCGCCGCCCGCCGCTGATCCTCGTTCAATCGAACGATCCCCGACAGCCAAGTCGAAAACTCCTCACCCTTCATCGAACAATCTCCAACCCCACCCCCACCATAACCCAAATCAACAACTAACGCTATAAGAGCCGAAAAATTCCCTCCCCGATCCGCTTCTCGAAAAGCGCTTCGCCAGGCGCCCATCTTTTCCGACAATCTGGATATGATAACACGTCTTGCGGCTTTACCAAAGCTATTGTTTCGAAAAATCGCCGGTCCTCCGAGGTCCTCTCGTCGCGGCAGGCGATCGGATTGGGTGATCGTGTCTCAACTGCGGGAAGTCGGCGCCGCCAACCCGCTCGCGGGCCCGCTTATGGGCGCGGCTCAGGCGCCCGCTTCTCCACCGGCAGGCCGGCCGCGGCCCAGCCATCGGCGCCGTCGGGATACCAGGCGACATGAGCGTAGCCCAGCGCCAGCGCGCGCTTGGCCGCGTTCCAGGACATCCAGCAATCCTCGAGGCAATAGAACACGAGAGGACGCGAGCGGCCGCCCAAGCCCTTGTCCAACCCGCGCCGAAAGTAATCGAGCATCACGGGAGCGAGTTCGCCGTAACCGGTATCGGGCAGCCAGAGGCTGCCTGGGATGTCGAACCGCAGCTTGTCGCGCCAGACGACATCGGCGGGCAAATTTTTGGGACGCGGGGCTTGTGGCAGGACGTCGATGAACGCGGCGTCGCCCGCGCGCCACATCGCCGCCGCCTCGTCGGTCGAGAGCACGCGCGCGCCCTTCAGGCTGGCGGGAGTCGGCGCGCGATAGTCGCTCTGCCGATAGGAATCCGGCTCCGGGGGCGCATCGCCAGCCCCCGCCGCAAAGGTTGCAACAAGCGTGAAACCAAGGGCCGCAACCAGCGCCGCCCGAAGGCTCGAACGTTTTAATCTCACGACAACTCTATCCGGCTTCCACTTCAGGCCGTCTCTAGCATGATCCGAGTGCGTCGGACCGCGATCGTCATTGCGAGCGAAGCGAAGCAATCCAGGGGAACGTAGCGCGCCCCGCAACTCCTGGATCGCCATGTCGCCATAGCCCGTCCGGAAGGACGGGCGTCTCGCGACGCCCTGTGGCTCCTCGCGATGACGATTCCGTCCGAACGCATTTTGCTCCAGCTCCCGCCATCGACGATCGCGCTCGTCAAGGAGCGCGACCACTTAGAGGCCATCAAACTTTGCCATAACGCGCGGCTTTAACCCGAAGCAAAATCGGCGCCGCAGGCCATCGCAGCGTGGCCATTGCGGCCGCAGCGATCGAGCGTTGCCGCGCGTCGGCGTCGGCTGCTATGCTCGACCGGAAATGTTGAATTTGAACATACGTTGGCTGGTCGGCGCCCTGATCGCCATCCTCGCCTTCTCCGCGCAAAGCGCGCATTGCGGCGAAGCGCTCTCCCCCTTGTCGATCCAGGAAGTCGCGCCAGGCGTGTTCGTCCATCAAGGCGAGATCGCCTTGATGAGCGAAGAAAACCTGGGCGATATCGCCAATATCGGCTTCGTGATCGGCGACAAGGGGGTGGCCGTCATCGACACCGGCGGCAGCGTGCCGATTGGCGAACGGCTGCTCGCCGCTATCCGCTCCCGCACCGACAAGCCGATCCTCTACGTCATCAATACGCATGAGCACCCCGATCACGTCTTCGGCAACGCCGCTTTCGAGGGGCTCGGCGCGACCTTCGTCGGCCATCACAATCTCCCGCGCGCCTTGGCGATGCGCGGGGCTTTCTATCTCAAGGCGTTTCGCAGGATCATTGGCGACAAGCTCGTCGACCAGGTCAAAATCATTCCGCCGACCCTGACCGTGGCCGACCGCATGACGCTGGATCTCGGCGGAAGAACTCTGGAATTGCAGGCGTGGCCGCCGGCGCATACGGATTGCGACCTGACCGTGCTCGACACGAAGACGCGGACTCTGTTTGCAGGCGACCTCGTTTTCGTCAAGCATCTGCCGATCATAGACGGCTCGTTAAAGGGCTGGCTCAAGATAATCGGCCCGCTGGGGAGCATCCCCGCCGTGCGCGTCATTCCCGGCCATGGTCCGGTCGGCCTGCCCTGGCCGCAGGCGCTCGATAGCGAGCGGGCGTATTTCGAGCGCATCGCGAAGGACGTAAAGATGTCAATCGCGAAGGGCGAGCCTGTCGACGCGGCGGAGAAATGGGCCGGGCAATCGCAGCGGGATGACTGGCGCCTGTTCGAGGATTATAATCGGCGCAATGTAACGGCGGCCTATTCGGAATACGAATGGGACCAGTAGGGCCTAACAGCCTGGGACGGAGACGATTGATGGCGCAGGCGCTCAGCAGACGGCAAACCCTTGCTGGCCTCGCCGTTCTCTTGGGGACGGGCCAGCACGCTTTCGCTCAAGCGGAGGAAGAGCCTGACGCCTGGCCCGACCTCGTGCGGATGTTTTTCAATGACGCGTCAATCGCAGAGGACAAAGGCCTCGTCTCGTTCGAGGCGCCCGTGCGCGCCGAGGACGCGGCGCTGGTCCCGGTGTCGTTTTCCGCGAAGCTGCCGGAAGGAGACAAGCGCCGCGTCGTCAAGTTGACGCTCGTCATCGACCAGAATCCGGTGCCGCTGGCGGCCGCCTTCACGCTCGGCGAAAAGGCGGGCGACACGCGCATCTCGACCCGGGTGCGGGTCAATTCCTACACCAACGCCCGCGTCGTGGCCGAACTCAGCGACGGCTCGCTGCACATGGCGACCCGGTTCATCAAGGCGTCGGGCGGGTGCTCGGCGCCGATGGTCAAGAGCATGGATGAAGCGCTGAAGACCCTTGGGCAGATGAAGTTTCGCATCTTGCCTCCAACCCCAGAGGCGCCAAACGAGGCGCTTCTCATGATCCACCACCCGAACAATTCGGGTCTGCAGATGGATCAGGTGACGCGGCTCTATACGCCGTCGCGCTACATCGACAAGCTCGAGGTCTATCAGGGGCAAGATCTCGTTTTCTCGATGGCGGCCGGCATATCGATCTCGGAGGATCCGAACTTTCGCTTCACCTACAAGCCCAACGGCGCGAAGATGTTTCGCGTGGAAGCTGAGGATACGGCCGGCAAGGCGTTCTCGGGCGCGTGGCCGGCGACCCGCGACGGGGCGTGATCCGAGTATAGGCCCAACGCCTCAATCGGCGCGCGGAGACGACCGCCTTGGGCGGATTCCTGCCATTCCGACGGGCGCACGGGAACGGCAGGACACGACGTAAAGCCGCCGGTCGCGGAAAGTCGGGATGCCATACGGAGCTGGTCGCAGGGTCGCACTCAGGGTCAATAGCCGCCGATCTTGCCGTCAGGTTTTTATGCATTCCGGCAGGCGCTTTGGATTGTCGTATTTCTTGAGCTCCTCCCCAGTGGCGCAGATGCGCAAGCCGAGCTTGCGAAACCCGTCGAGCTCGATGTCTTGCTCGCTCGTCCGCGCAAACACTTCGCCTTCGTTCCACCATATCTCAAATACCTGTTCGCCGTCTTTCGCGACGAGTTCGGCTTTGGCGCGTGCCGCGTCCTCGCCGCGGTCGAGAAACGCATAACTTGCGGCCCGAAAGAATCGACTGAACTTCTGCCTGCTTTCCTCGGGAATTTGATCAGCCAATGCGATAGCGCGCTCGAACTTTCGGCCTAAAAAGTAGCTTGCAACAAGAAATCCGCGCCTCCCCGGCGGCATCTGCGGATCGAGACGCAAAGCCAAGTCCGCCATCGCGACGCCCTCTTCCGGTCGTCCAAGGTAAGAGAGCTGGTTGGCGGCACTCGTAAGCACCAAGGTGTTGGTGGGGTTGTCGAGCACGGCTCTGTCAATCTCGGCGGGCAATTCGGCAAACCGGCCCTCCACGGACATGTAATACATCAGACCCGCATGTGCGTCAGGGTTGGACGGATCGAGCGCCAGCGCCAGCCGCAGGTCGCTTTCGAATTCTTTGATTTGCGTCGCCCACGGGAGGCCGAACACCCAATACTTTTCAAGTTTGAGCAACGCCCGCGTCGCGTAGGCAGACGCGAGGTTCGGATCGAGCGCGATCGCCTTCTCAACGTATTCGAGCCCCTTCACGTTTCCTTCCTTACTATTCAACTCCCGTTGTTCACGGGCGAGCAACCCGAGGTCGTAGGCAGAAAGATTGGCCGGGGCTTGCTGCTTGGCTTGCGCCAGGAGACGTACTAGGATCGCCCCGAGGTTCGAGCCGCCATTTCCACCGAGCGAAGCCGCGACCTTGTCGGCCACCTCGGCCTGCACGGAGAACATGTCCTGGGCTGGCCGGTCCCAGCGCTCGGACCAAACTTGAACGCCGCTGGCGGCGTCGATGAGCTCTGCCGTCACCCGCAGCTGGTTGGCTTGATGTTGAATGGAGCCCGCCAGCACGTAGCCGACGTTGAGGTCCTTGGCGACTTGCCGCGCATCGACGGGCTTGCCTTTGTAGCTCATGGTCGAATTGCGGCCGATGACCAGGAGGTCTTTGTAGCGCGCGAGATCGGTGATGACGTCTTCGGTCATCCCGTCGGCGAGGCGGCGCGACTGTTCGTCGCCCCCGAGATTGTCGAACGGCAGGACCGCAACTGACGGCGCCGCGACGGCGGCGGTGCGGTCAAGCGGCCACAGCCGCGACCCCGGCAGGAAATACCAGGAGCCCACTGCGAGCGCGATGAGCGCGACGATCCCGGCGCCGAGCAACGCAAGCCGAGGGCGCTGTTTCGGCTCCGGCTTCGCCACGGTCGCGGGCTTCGCCTCGGCGGGGACGCCAACTTGCAGCGAGTAGAACTCGGATCGGCCTTTCGATGTTCTTGAGCTGGGTCGGGCCGAGGTCGGCGACCGCCATGTCGAGCCGGCCGCTCACCTGGCGGTAGGCGTCCTCGGAGAGGCAGATCGCGCCGGGTTGAGCGATTCCCTCCAGCCGCGCGGCGATGTTGACGCCATCGCCCATCAGATCGCCGTCGCTCTCCTCGACCACGTCGCCCAGATGAATGCCGACGCGGAAGTCGATCCGGCGCTCTGGGGCTAAGCCGGCATTGCGCTCGATCATGCCGTTCTGCACTTCGATCGCGCAGCGCACCGCGTCGACCACGCTGCGGAACTCGATCAGGCTGCCGTCGCCGGTGCGCTTGACGACGCGCCCGTGATGCAGGGCGATGGTCGGATCGATGAGGTCGCTGCGCAGCGCCCTGAGCCGCGCCAGAATGCGATCCTCGTCCGCGCCTGCGAGCCGGCTATAGCCGACAATATCCGAAACCAGAATCGCCGCAATCTTCCGGGTCTCGCTCATGGCGTGCCCCTTCCGATATTACCTTATCACAAAAACCGCTCCTAAATCGCCCCGGCTCGATCTGGAGCGATTGATGCAAAGCGGGAGCCCCAAACGTGTGTCGAAAGCCCGCGGCGGATCGACTTGCCCTTTTCGTCGCACCGACGTGCAATGACCGCTAATTGCGCTTACCGCTCGTTCATAGGGCACACCTTGAACGCGTGCTTTGGGTCGTGAGCGGTCGAGCACGGGCGGAGGCGGAAGGTGACGGCTCGGTCAAATGCTTGGGGTTCGCCCTGGGGCCAAGGTCATTATAGAATTCGTCGGTTTTTTCTTGCACTAAACAGAAATTGGCGCTATGATGGTCGGCAACGAGGATGTCGGCCGACAACGGTCGGCGCGGGGGGCGCGAATGGGAAGAGAGAAGCGGCGGTTTGACGCCTTTCGTCCACAACCCTCTACGCGAGCTGAGGCGGAAAGGAATTTTTTAGTAACTCCCAAGCACCCCCTATTTTTTCGCGGTCGCGAAGGCTTCAGAGCGGGCCCCCGCGAGAACGAAAGTGAATCGCAGAGCGAACAAATAGGAATCGGCCGCCGCCTTGAGCGCGCTCCAAGCCTGATTCTCTCGCCACTCAAGGGGGGTGCTTGGGAGTTACATTTTTTAATTTTTTCCTCTGTAACCCATTGAAAAGCCACGATTCGGCCAAAGGAATCCAAGCAAATCCAAGGATTTTTGCTTGGATTTATTTGTTTTTGCTTGGATTTATTTGGACGGAGTTCGCGCGTTGGTTGCATTTTTGGGCCTCCGGTGGCCAGTTCGGATTGCCGCGCCTCGCGGTCTTTCGACCGCGTCGCCGACCATCTTGCCCCTCGCCGCCACGTAGAGCCCGCTGCCGATGATCACCGCATTGCCGACGACGATCGTCGGCGTTGGGGCGTCGCGCCAGACCAGCCAGCCCAGGATCGCGGCCCACAGGATCGCCGAATATTGCAGCGGCGCGAGCACCGCGGCGCGAGCCAGCGCGAGCGCCCGGACGATGAAGATGAAGCAGACCATCGCTACGACGCCGACCAGGAACATGAGCCCGAGATCAAAAAGATTGGGGGTTGTCCATATCCAGGGAACGGTCGCCGCCCCGATCAGACCATTGCCGACGAATTGCCAAAAGACGAGCGGCAGCCAATGGATGCCGCGAAGCTCGCGGGTAATGGTCTGGCTCAGCGCGAAGGTTGTCGCTCCGAACAGCGCGACAGGCGCAACGGCGGAAAACATGTGGGGCGAGGGCCTGAGCGCAATGAGGACGCCGACAAAGCCGATCAGGACGGCGATCCAGCGAAAGCGCTCGACCTTTTCGCCGATGAGCGGCGCCGACAGCGCGGTGACGATGAGCGGCGTCGCCATATAGAACGTCATCACGTCGGCGAGCGGCAGATAGCGGGTCGAGTAGTAGAACGCGAAAGTGTCAACCGCCGCGCACAGGACGCGCAGCGCCTGCAGCCAAGGCCGGCGTGGATCGATCAATTTGACCCGCAGCGACAGGATCATCGGCGCCAGCACGACGCACGCGCCAATCGAGCGCAGCAGCATCAATTGGCCGACGCCGTAATCGGCGACCAGCCATTTGCCGAGCGCGTCGTTGAGCGCGAATAGAGCGACGCCAGCGAGATAAAGGACGACGCCGAGGCCCGCGGTTCCGGAGCGAAGGGTCGGCATGGGATCCTGAAGATTTCCCGCCTGGCGTCCGCTCCAGCGCATCGCCCGCGAATGCAGGGCTCCAGGAACCGCCGCAGCCCATGAGGCTCAGAGGCCGAGGCGCGAGCTTCACGCGCCCGGGCGAATCGTCAACGCGAATAGAATTCGATGACCAGGTTCGGCTCCATGTGCGTCGGATATGGCACTTCCGAGAGCCCGGGGACTCGACTGAGCTTGGCTGTGCCCTTGGGATGATCGACCTCGACGTAATCAGGCACGTCCCGTTCGGCGAGCGCGTTGGCTTCGAGCACCAGGGGCAATTGTCGTGAGGATTCCTTAACCTCGATCAAGTCGCCCACCTTGACCTGATAGGAGGCGATGTTGACGCGACGGCCGTTCACCTTGATGTGCCCGTGATTGATGAACTGGCGCGCGGCGAATACGGTGGGGACGAATTTGGCCCGATAGATCAGAGCGTCGAGCCGGCGCTCGAGCAGGCCAATGAGGTGGGCGCTCGAAGTCGCCCTTAAGCCGGCGCGCTTCGACATAATATTTGTGGAACTGGCGCTCCGAAATATTGCCGTAGTAGCCCTTGATCTTTTGCTTGGCCTTGAGCTGGGTGCCGAAGTCGGTCGCCTTGCCCTTGCGGCGCTGGCCGTGCTGGCCCGGCCCATATTCACGCTTGTTAAAGGGACTGCGGGGGCGACCCCAGATGTTCTCGCCCATCCGGCGATCGATTTTGTACTTCGCTTCCGCGCGCTTCGTCATCGCAATTCCTCTCAAGATCAGTTCAGTTTCAGCGAGGAACGCGCCCTCCTGTGCGCTCGAAGAGCGCCGACAGGCCTTTTGCCGAGCAAGGCTAAAGGCCGCGGGTGCGTCAAATAACAAACGCGCTCCCGTTTAGCCGAGAGCGCGCCTGAAGTCCGCTCTCCTAAAGGGGCCGGTCATGCCTGTCAAACCCCTGTTGGGATCGAAAGCCGCTAATGGCTGATCCCCGGCGAGGCGCTTCGCCTTCATCAAGCCGCGAGCGCTCGTTGCGGCCTACGAGCGGCGGGAACATTTGCCGCATGGTCCCTCGTATGCTTAAATTGCATGTCTATACCGCAGTTTGTTTAGAATGAGTTAACATTCTTGCACTTAAGTGCCGAGTTTTCGCCGAGTTCCCGTTTCGTCACGCCGCCGTCATGCAATATTCACGTTAATTTGTGCGATGCACCATTGACTTTTGCGGCGCAGCAATCTAAGTAGAGCCGGTCTAGGGGATGGAGCAATCTCATCGGACTCGAACCGTCGAGGCCGAAATCAGGAGGGCGGTCAAACAAAGGACACCGCCATGAAGATGTTCACCCAATTCCTGCGCGTCCGCCGAGTTTATTGGAACGTTTTGCAGGAGCTTTCGGCCTATACTGATCGCGAGTTGCACGACATCGGCATCGACCGCGCCGACATTCACGAAATCGCCCGCCTGGCTTCGCGGGAAGGGGCATAGCCTCAATGGCGGCGTCGCTCGCGGCGCCGCCATCGCCTCATTTCCGGTTATAAACGTCGTCAATTCGAACGATGTCGTCTTCGCCGAAGTAGCTCCCGGTCTGAACCTCGATCAGCTCCAAGTCGATCTTGCCGGGGTTGGCGAGGCGGTGCGTCGAACCGATCGGCAGATAGATCGATTCGTTCTCGTGCACGTGCTCGATCTTGCCGTTGAGCGTGACCTCGGCGGCGCCGCGCACAACCACCCAGTGCTCCGCGCGGTGGTGGTGCTTTTGCAGGGAAAGACGGCCGTTGGGCCGCACGACAATGCGCTTGACCTGGTAGCGCGATCCCTGGTCGATGCTCTGATAATAGCCCCACGGCCGGTAATTGCGCCGATGCTCAGTTGCCTCCGGCTGGCCCTGAGCCTTGAGGCGCTCGACGAGCTTTTTAACCTTGTCGGTCTGTGACCGATCGGCCACCAAGACCGCGTCGCCGGTGGCGACGACGACCACGTCATGCAGGCCGATGACAGCGGCCAATTGCTCTTCCGAACGCACCAGCACGTTCGAAGAATCGATCACCACTGCCCGTCCGCGCAGGCTGTTGCCGTTGGCGTCACGCGGGCTCAGCCGCCAGACCGCCGACCACTCGCCGACGTCCGACCAGCCGACGTCGGCCGTCAGCACCACCGCCCTTTCGGTTCGCTCCATCACCGCATAATCGATGGAGATCTTCGGCGCCTTGGCAAAGGAATCATGGTCGAGGACGACGAAGCCCAGGTCCTTTCTCGCCGCTGACACCGCCGCCGCCGCCGCCGCGGCGATCTCCGGCTCGAAACGCTGAAGCTCCTCCAGCATGACGTCGGCGCGGAAGACGAAATTGCCCGAGTTCCATAGATAGCCGCCATCAATGAACGCGCGCGCGTGTGTCTCGTCGGGCTTCTCCACGAATTGCTCGATCCGCCGCACATGCGGATCGAGCGCCAGCGGCGCGCCCGGGTGAATGTAACCGTAGCCGGTTGCGGCATGGTCGGGCGTGACGCCAAAGGTGACGATCTCGCCTGCCGCGGCCGCCGTGTAGGCCTGCGCGCAAAGCCTGGCGAATTGTTTTCCGTCCTCAAACACATGGTCTGCGGCGAGCACGGCGACGACCGTGTTCGGATCGCGAGCCGCCGCCCAGGCGGCCGCAGCTCCGACAGCAGCGGCGCTGTCGCGCCGCTCCGGCTCGAGGAGGATCGCCGCCTCAGCGCCGACCTCCCGCAATTGCTCGGCGACGCGGAAGCGATAGTCGACATTGGTAATGACGACCGCGGGACCGAAAACGGCAGGGTCGCCGACCACGCTGATGATCGATTGAAAGGTCGAACGCTGGCCGATCAGGGGAATGAACTGCTTGGGCAAACTTTCGCGCGATTCGGGCCACATGCGGGTCCCCGACCCGCCGCACATGATCACTGGCATGATTTTGGTCATGCATTCCCCGGGTTGGCCGGCGCCGTTCGCAATCGACAGCGGCGCGGTGTTCCTCTGCAATAACGGCCACGCCAAAGCAATGGTCAAATCGGAAGGCGTCAGACCACAACGCCATTCAGACTTTGCGCGGCGCTCGCCGCGAGCGGCTTCCGGAAGCGATGACGGCCGCAGCGGCGGCTGTCGCCAAAAGCGCCAGCGCGAAGGCGGCGAAGGCAATCGGCAACGACAAAGCTTGCGCGATGGCGCCGGTGGCCAGCGGAGCGGGCAGGCGGCTCAGCGCGCTGAACAGCGAAGCTGAGGCGAGCCCGACCGCGGGCCCTGCGGCCGACTGGCGCGCGGCCAGCGCAAAACCGCATGGGACGATAGGGCCGGTGCCGACCCCGATCAAGGCAAAGCCCGCGACGCTCGCCGCGAACCCGGCCTGAACGCTGACCAGAGCGAAGCCCAAGGCCGCGATCACGAACGAGGCGACGATGATGCGAAGGTCGCTGATGCGAAGGCGAATCGCATCGGCGTTGAAACGGAGCGCAGCCTGGCAGGTGGAAAAAAACGCGGCGCCAAGGCCGGAAATCGCCGCCAGCTTCGGCGCTTCCTCGCGCAACAGCAGCGTCGACCATAACGACGCCGCCAACTCCGCCGCGATCGAGACGCCGACGACGACGCCAAGCCCGATCAGAACCGGTGCGAAGGACAATGCGCTTCGCCCCCACGCCCCAACCGGCGCCGGAGCGGGAGAGTTGATCCGCGCCGCCCGATGGTAGGCGACGCCGGCGAGCGCAAGCGCAAGCGCGGCGAGAACGCCGGCGGCGCAAGGCGCCGAACCGGCGGCGATCAAACTGCCGAGGATCGCGCCAAGCGCCATGCCAGCCGATGCAGCGGCGTGGAGTTCGAGCCAGGATCGGGCGGCCAAGCGCGCGTTCGATTCGCGCGCCTTCGGCGTTCATCAGGACGTCGACGACGCCGCCGAGGAACCCCGCCACGATCAGGGCGATCGCGACCCAAGCTTCGCTCGAAGCGTCGAGGAGCGCGCACAGCGTCGCGCCAAAAATGATCGCCGAAACGGAGAGCGCCTGCTCGACGCCAAAACGATGCGCAAGCGCCCCGCCCGCCGACATCGCGATGAGATAGGCGCCCGTGAAGACGGTCAAGAGGACGCCGAACGTGGCCGCGTCAACGCCGGCGCGAATCAAAATCGCGCCAGAGGCGCCGCCCCAAAGGCCGACGCCGAAGCCGAACGCAAAGAACATCGCGGCGACCGCGGCGTGCAAGCGCGTGCGAACGCGCGTTTCGCCGAGCGGCGGAACGGCGCTCAAAAGTCGGTCGGCGCGCCGCCTTCCGCCTTGCGGCGGGCGACGAAGTCCGCGAGCGCCTCGAGGCGTTCGGCTTCGAGCGGCGGCGCGACGAAATTGCGCAGGCGCTCGGCGACGACGCGCTCGGCCGCGTCCAGCGCGGTCGGCGAACCCGCCTCACGCCAGGTCTCGTAGTTGCGCCAGTCAGAGATGGTCGGCGGGCAAAACGCGGTGCGATAGCGCGACTGGGTGTGCTCAGCGCCAAAGAAGTGCCCGCCGGGGCCGACTTCGCGCATCGCCTCGAGCGCCAGCTCCGCTTCATCGACGCGCATCGGGCGCAGGAACTCGGCGACCATCGCCAAAAGATCGGCGTCGAGCGCCATCTTCTCGAATGAAGCTTGCAACCCCCCCTCCATCCAGCCCGCGCCATGCATGAGAAAGTTGACGCCCCCCATGATGGCTCCCCAAAGCGAAAACACGCTTTCGTAAGCCGCCTGGGCGTCGAGCGAATTGGCCGCGTTGGTGTTCGAGGAGCAGTAGGGGAGGCCGAGGCGGCGTGCGAGCTGCCCGCCGACGATCGCCGTCTTCATATATTCGGGCGTGCCGAAGGCCGGCGCGCCCGACTTCATGTCCACGTTCGAGGTGAAACCTCCGTAGACGAACGGCGCGCCCGGCCGCGCTGCCTGGGTCATGACCAGGCCCGCGAGCGCCTCGGCGTGTTGTTGCGCCAACGCGCCGGCGAGCGTGACCGGCGCCATCGCGCCAGCGAGCGTGAACGGCGTCATGACGACGACCTGGTTGCGGCGCGCCATCTGAATAACGCCCTCCAGCATTGGCGTGTCGAGCCTTAGAGTTTGTCCGAGAACATCATGCGGGATTGGATAGTTTTCGCAGCATGAGGCGGATGGAGGCGAGGCGCAGGAAGGCGAGCGCCTTGTGATTGAGGCATTCCCAGTCCTTGACCAGTCTTCGGCAGCGGCCGAGCCAAGCGAAGGTGCGTTCAACGATCCAGCGCTTTGGCGGCGCGACGAAGCCTGTGGCGTGATCCGATCGCTTGACGATCTCGACGGTGACGCGGGCCAGAATCCGCTTCATCGCGCTCTTAAACTCCGGCCCCTGATAGCCGCCGTCGGCATAGAGCTTGATCAGGAATGGAAAAGCGCCGAACAAGCTCGCCATCAACAGCGCGCCGCCGTCGCGGTCCTGGACGTCGGCGGCGTGCACGATGGCATGCATCAGCAGGCCCTGCGTATCGACGAGGATGTGCCGCTTCTTGCCCTTGATCTTCTTGCCTGCATCGTAGCCCGCCGGATCGATCGCAGGCCCCCTTTTTCCGCGCTCTTGACGCTCTGGCTGTCGATGATCGCGGCGCTCGGGCTTGCCTCGCGTGAGGCGGCTTGGCGGCACTTCGCATAAAGCGCGTCGTGAAGGCGGTCGAGCGTGCCATCCCAGCTCCACAGATCGAAATAATCATAGAGCGTCGAGCGCGGCGGCAGGTCGGTGGGGATCGCCCGCCACTGACAGCCGGTGCTCAGGATATACATCAGGCCGTTGACAACCTCGCGCACCACGACATGACGCCGGTTGCCGCCGCGTTTGGCGGGCGGAATGAGCGCCTCCACAAGCGCCCATTCCTCGTCCCTCAGATCGCTCGGATAGCGCAATCGGCTCCGGTCATAGCGTCTGCGATTCTTGCTCGTCCACATCGGCGGCCCCCCAAATCGAATCAGGCCGCTTCCCTTGAATCACAAATGATTCCGACGATTCAATATGTTCCCGGACAGGCTCTTTACGGTGAAATACCTCAATACCCCAAACCAAGCTCACGAAGCGATGTTCGAGGTACAGCGGAAGCCCGCGCCGTGTAACTAAATAGAAGTAGAGCGCTGGCCCAGGATCCTCACGTTTACTCCTCCACGTCTCCCAAATTGAGGCAAAGGTATCCCGAATCTGGATGAAGTTGGTGATGCAGTCAAAGTACGATGGTGGTTTTCCTACCGTTCGACCGCCAACTTTACTGAGGTAGAGCCGATATCTTCTCCCTTTTTGGCCGATCACCCAGGGCCAATCCAGACCACAAGTGGAACTCGTCAGCATAACTAGCAGGTCCTCGAAAAGCTGATATTCCTTCCTAATTCCGTCGATATCGAGACCGTGTCTGAACCAAAATGACGCCGAAGCAGTCTCTTTCATCGAAGCTTCTGGAGCGAATATACCACCCGAGAAGACGCCGCCAAGTTCAAATTCAATCGCCAACGAACCATGGCTGAGTACATACTTCGCGTCTTTTGGACGCGTGTAGTTGACGGAGACTGTTCGCGAACTCTTCTTAACTTTGAGCGCGCGAAGTCGGAGCCAATCCCCATAGCCAGTGAGAGGTATTGAGAACTTTTTGAAGTTCAGTCTCCCTACAATCACGTCCCTTTCCGACAGCAAACAAGCAGATGACCGGTAGCGCTCGTACGATATCCCCTTTGTTCTCATCTGCCCGCCGTTGCGGATGAGCCCCACAAGGCAGACGTGCTGTGCAGATCCCTTCAACAGCCCCCTTATGCATGTTTCTGGGGGAAGTTCGCGTTCCGCCATCGCGGCCATCGGGCCATGCTTACTTGGCAAATAGCTGTCGAGCTCAAGAGAGCTGCTACCATCATCATCGATTCTGAGAAGGCCGGACACGCAAGAGTTCGGGGCGAACTGATGTTCGGGGATCGGGTCGTCAGCCCACCAAAATAGGCCGCGCTCTTCGAGGATGGCCATTCTTCTCTCCGGGCATATTCCATTGTCGCGCTGCCGCCGCTGCAATGTTGCCGACGAAGTTCGCGATGAAAGTCTTAAACCTTATCAGTTCTCGCGCAGTGCTGTTTCGGGGAATAGAAAAGGGCGGTGAAAGAAGTCACATCGGCAGCACCGCGGCCGCGCGACTTGCCGCAGTCGTGCACGCCGCCAACAGTGTGACGCACCATTCATCGGAGTCGCGAAGCGTTCGAGCGATCTTGGAGAGGGCCTCGCTTAACTCACGCGACTCGTCCGGAGGAAGGAACTCGCCACCCCGCGCCCCCCAGATCGCGCCCGCGCTCGAAGCTTTCCGCCCGACCGACGGCGGCGACAAGGGCGGATGCGACGATCGCGCCGATGCCCGGGATTGTCGTCAGCCGTCGAGCCTTTTCGTTCTCCTTCACCCAGCGGACGAACTCGGCGTCGAAGGCAGAAATTCGTTGATCGAGTTCGGCCCATGGCGCGCGAGCGTCGGCGACGAGCAGAGCGATTCGTGGGCTCAGGTCGGCTGCGCCTTGCTCGTCCATCAGTACGCTCAGAAACTGCTCGAGCTTTCGCTTGCCCCGCGGAGCAACGAATCCGCGCTCCAGCAGGATGGCGCGCAACTGATTGATCAGAGCCGTCCGCTCCCCGACCAGTCGATCTCGCGATCAATGCAGCGTCTGCATGTCGAGCTGGTCCTGGCCCTTCAGTTCGACGAACCGCATCGTCGGCCGCGTCGCCGCTTCCGCGATCCCCTCGGCCTCCCGATCGTCGTTCTTCCGCGCCTTGACATGGGGCCGGACATATTCGGGCGACATCAGACGCACGTCATGGCCGTGGGCGGCGAACACGCGGCCAAGATGGTGGGCGCCGCAGCAGGCTTCCATGCCAACAACGCACGGAGGAAGCTTCTCCGACAGAGCAACCAGCGTCTCCCGTCTCACCTTACGCCGCATAACGACCGCGCCGGACGTATCCAGCCCAACCACGCTGCAGACGTTCTTGCCGAGGTCGACGCCAAGCACAGAGATATCCATCCCTTCCTCCTCCTGAACCGCCGGCGACCCTACGACGCCGGAAGGAGGGGCGGGCGATTCCATAAGTCTCGAAGAAGCGCCTGACCTTTTTCAGAGGCGAATGGCGAGATGAACGCGGCGAGCGATTTTAAGAGGTGCGACGGCCCGGCGCGGCCCCAAACCAATTCTGACGCGAGGTTTAGCATGTCTCCTGACGGCGGCGGGAGCCCCGTAGCGGCCAAGTCCGGGTCGATTGGACCCCCCTTCGCAGTTCCGCTTGGATCTCGCGCTCGGAACACTCTTTGTCCGAGTCCGCGTCGTAGCGCAACGGATTGCGAAAAATCTTCTGCGCAAGAGCCGGTCGAACTCTGATCTTAGGTCTTCAGCAATCCGATCCACAGGGACATCAAAGTCGAGCAGCCACAGCCGGAGCCGAAGCGCCGTATAGCGCCGCGCGCCTGACGCTTTGAGCCTCACGACTTCAAGCGCGACCTTGAGCGCGGTGGGGCTGTAACGCCATTCGGAACCGCCACCGCCGAGGCCCTTCTCGGTGGGGCCTGAGAACAGATCTTCGTAGATCCAGTCCTCGAGGATGCGGTCAGTTATCGGCTGTGTGCCCAGCCGCTGAGCCTCGGCGTTCAAGACTTCCAGGATCGTCTGCTTGAGCACGCCGCCCCCGCGCCAACTCCCACCCGTTTTGCATGACAACTCAGAAGCGACTCGGAATCAATGCCCCACGCTCAAATCAGCCCGGGCAATCCGATGGCTCACGTATTCCGCCAAGTTGAACGCTGCCGACCGAAAGCGCACGGCCTAAATCGCTGTCTTCGCCTCTCGCGGACCGGAGGCGATGAACGTCCCATCTGAAAAGAAAACCCCCGCTCGCGTGGCTCGCGGCCGGGGCTTTTATCGTCCGATCTGTCCGTCAAAACAGTAAAGGAGGGCGTCGCGTGCCCGTCTTCAACAATAACCAAATCTGCTCAATTGCGCAAGCGACTTTCGAACTTTCGGAGGTCGAATAATGGGCGCGATCTTTCCTATGGCTCCACTGTCAGTGCGTCTCGGCTTTGTCCGAAAGCGCGAGAAGGAAGCACGCCGAGCAGCTGCGCAACGACAGGTGTCTTCTCAGGCTTTCGCTGACCAATCGGCCCACCGGCGAAACGAAGGGATGAAAGTCCCTGTCGCGGTCGAGGGCAAGCCATGAGCCCCCGTTCCCTCTTCGCCAAGGTCCGTGATGCGATCCTCGCGCGTGAGCGGTCCAAACGAACCGCGACCCGCAAAGCGCGCCTTCTCTCAAGCGCGTCCTATTCGGACTTCGTGAGACTGACGCCGGAACAAAACGTCAAGTTGGGGCACTCGGCA
Source organism: uncultured Alphaproteobacteria bacterium (assembly GCA_963813555.1). GTDB lineage: Bacteria > Pseudomonadota > Alphaproteobacteria > Rhizobiales > Beijerinckiaceae > Roseiarcus. The sequence continues at coordinate 241,696 of CAWEZX010000010.1, forward strand.
AAGGCTCGCCATTAGGGCCTGAAGGGCGCGCGCATAACGAAATCGACGCCGACAATCAGCGCGCGTCAGTATGAGACGAAGCGAGCGCGTGAGCTATTCCGCCTTACTCCCGAACAAGCGACACAAGCGCGGCGTCACGGCGGAATCTCCTACGCGTCCGCGGACCAGCGCGAGCGCGTGGCGAAAGCCGCGATCACCCGCGAGGAAAATAAAGTCGTCGCAGCCATCAAGAAGCTGCGCGCGTCTGGCGAGACGGTACCGAGCAATTCACCGGACAAGCGGCGGCACGGAACGTCGCATCCGGTCTCAGAACACGCCGAAGGCCGTTACCGCGCCATCAGGCGTCGCAAGCCCGCAGGCGAACACATTCCCGACGGCGAATGGCAGTGGTTCATCGACCACGCGCGCCGCCTGAAGGACCCACAATATGAACTTCTACGCGGTTCGCCCGCGGCGTTCGGCTTCAGCCTGAGCGTCTAACCTTTCGGAACTTCAAAGTGAACACTCCGCCCGATGACACGGGCGGAGAACGGTCCCCTTTTGCCTCGACCGTCCCCAGCCCAATCGAGTTACAGTCGGATGCGACCAGGCCGACCGTTGGGTCTGAGCAGCTCCCAACAGAACCAATTTGTGACGCTGGAGCGAAGCGCCTGCGGAGCAAAGCGGCCTATCGAGCACGGCGGTCCGCCGACCCGATGTTCCGCGAGGCCGAGCGCCAAAGGGCGGGAAAATGGCGTCGCAAACACCCCGAGAAAGCTGAAGCTCAAAAGAAAAAAGCGCGCTCAGTGAACTATCACCGCCCGTTCGTTGCAATTGACGCCGAAGGGCAGAATTATCCAGGCGCGGACATCATTTACGACGGTGTGCGCTATCCTCGACACGACACCTATCTGTGGGGCGCGGCGGCGGGTGATGGTCGGCCTCCTTTGTGGCTCATGGCGTCCGAAACGTGGGGGCTCGACAAGCGTCCTCTGGATGCAATTCAAATCTTGGACTCGCTTCTCAGCTTGCCGGAGCGGTTTGGTCCCGCGGTGTTTGTGATGTTCTCCTTCGGCTACGACATCACACAAATCCTCAAACACCTTCCTTATGAGAAGGCGTGGCAGATCGAGAAGCGGGAGACCTACTCGGAAGAGAAGGCCAAGCGAAGGCGTATCCGCCACTCGCCGGTACTATGGAGGGGTTACGCCATTAGCTACGTCAAAGGGAAATCCTTTGACGTCTGGAGGCTCGCCGATCCCGATCAGCCTTATCTCGGGAAGAAGCTGCATACGACCGCGCACATCCGGATCTATGACGTGTTCGGCCTCTTTCAGTCCTCCTTCAGCGCCGTTGTTAAAAGCATGGTCGACAGCGGACGCGCGACGCAGGAAGAAGCAGATTTTATCGCCGCGATGAAGGATCGGCGCGACCAGTTCGTCAGCGAAGATATCGAACAGATCAAAGCCTACACCACCCTGGAACTGCGCCTCTTGGCGCGGATGATGAGTGATCTCCGGCTAGGCTTCGAAAAGACGGGCTTGCATCTACGCCACTGGCACGGCGCGGGCGCGGCTGCGTCGGCTTTAATTGAAAGCCAAAAGCTCAAAATGCACTACGGCCTTGAACCGCTCCGGGTTTGTCGGAGGCTCCAACTCTTGAAAGGATGGAGCGATGGCAAGCAAGACAACGAACAGATTTTCGCCTGAGGTGCGGGCACGAGCGGTTCGGCTGGTTTTGGAGCATGAGCAGGATCACCCGTCGCGCTGGGCGGCGATATCCTCGGTAGCCGCGAAGATTGGCTGCACGGCGCAATCTCTCAATGAGTGGGTGAAGAAGGCGGAAACCAACAGCGGCGTGCGCGGGGGCGTTCCCACCGAGCTCGCCGATCGGCTGAAGGCGCTGGAGCGTGAGAACCGTGAGCTTCGCCAGGCGAATGAGATTCTTCGCAAGGCGTCCGCTTATTTTGCCCAGGCGGAGCTCGACCGCCGGTTCAAGCCATGATCGCCTTCATCGACGATCATCTGGAGGCCTACGGGATCGAGCCGATCTGCAGGGTTCTGCCGATCGCCCCGTCGACCTACCATGTCCATGCCGCCAGACGCGCTGATCCTTCCCGTCTGCCCGGGAGGGTCCGCCGCGACGCCGATCTGAAGGTCGAGATCCGGCGCGTGTTCGAGGAGAACTTCCGCGTCTACGGCGTGCGCAAGGTCTGGCGTCAGTTGCGGCGCGAAGGCTTCTCTGCCGCACGCTGCACAGTCGCCCGGCTGATGCGGGACATGGGCCTTCGCGGGGCGATCCGGGGCAAGCCTGTGCGGACCACAATCAGCGACAAGGCAGCTCCCTGTCCGCTGGATCATGTGAACCGACAGTTCCACGCTTCCGCGCCTGACCGCCTGTGGTTGGCCGATTTTACGTATGTGGCGACCTGGGCCGGCTTCGTCTACGTCGCCTTCGTCATCGACGCCTATGCTCGGCGGATCGTCGGCTGGCGAGCCAGCAGGACCGCGCACGCCGACTTTGTCCTGGATGCCCTGGAGCAGGCGCTTCATGACCGAAGGCCCACCAATCGCGGTGGCCTCGTCCACCATAGCGATAGGGGCAGCCAATATGTTTCGATCAGGTACACCGAGCGTCTCGCTGAAGCCGGGATCGAACCTTCCGTAGGCAGCGTCGGCAACTCTTACGACAACGCGCTGGCCGAGACGATCAATGGCCTCTACAAAGCCGAGGTCATTCACCGACGAGGGCCGTGGCGCAACTTCGAGGCTGTCGAGTTCGCAACCCTCGAGTGGGTAGACTGGTTCAACAATCGCCGGCTTCTGGAGCCCATTGGCTTCATCCCGCCGGCCGAAGCCGAGGAACGCTACTTCGCCATGCTGACCAACCCAGCCATGGCGGCGTGAATCAAATAAAACGGCCTCCGGCAAACCCGGAGCGGTTCAGCCTGGATATCGCGGCGTCGAATATCTCGCCTCAACAAACCGCCGCGCACCACGCCTTTTACGGCGGACGGATTGAGCTAATGAAGCAAGGTTTTCTCGAAAACTGCAGCTTGCACGTCTACGACCTTGCCTCAGCCTACCCTGCGGCAATGATCGAGTTTCCGAGCCTCGCTGGCGGCGAGTGGGTCGGGAAGCCGGGAACCGAGTTTCCAAAGGGATCGCTCCGCGACCTGCGGGCCACGGTGGAAGCCGCGTCATGCCTTTCGATGTTCAAGATTCGATTCCAGTTCCCTACGTACGAGAGGTACCATCCTGACGCCCGCAAGGCCCGCTTTGTCCCTTTCTATCCGTTACCGTATCGCGACAGGCGCGGCGGCATCCTATTCCCCGCGAGCGGCTACGGCTGGTACACACGCGACGATGTCCTCGCTGCGATTTCGTGGCTTGAACGCTTCGTGCCCGATTACCCACTGCCACGGAACAAACACCACCAAATGACCGCGTTCGAGATCGAAGAGGCTTGGATTTTTTATCCAGCACATGAGGGACAGGCCAACCAGGGTCTGTTCGATTTCGTTCCTCATCTTTTCCTAGACCGGCCCGCGATTAAGCAGGAATCGGATCGGGCCGGCATATACGACATCCGCGAAAAAACCATCAAACTTTCCCTGAACTCGATGTACGGTAAGCTTGCACAGTCTGTCGGGGGAGAGGGCGACGCGCCGTCTGTAGCCAATCCCTATTACGCCGCCGCGACGACAGCCTATTGCCGTCGTCGTCTTATCGAAGCAGCCCTGATCGATCCGCATGCGATCGTTTTCTTCGCGACCGATGGCATCGTCACGATGCGACCCCTCGACGGACTTGCACGCATGCGCAAGCACGGCGACGTTGTCGACCTCGGTGACTGGGAATATTTCGAGGCCGACAGCGGCCTTTTCGTCATGCCGGGCGTCTACACCTACGGGAAGGTCGTGTACGACGAGACCGGGGCGCGGACCATAAAGCCAGTGACCAAAATCCGCGGCGGAGACGCCAAGAAATACGGAGCCAAGCTCAAGGCTAACCAATGGCTCATTGAAAATGTCCTGGCCGCTTGGCGGACGCCTTTTGATCCGCACAAGCCCGAGCAATTCCCTCGCATCGTGGCTCCCTATCAGAAGTACATAACGGCCGGAAACGCGCTGGCGTCGCGCCATCGTTGGAAGCTGGCAGGACGCTGGACCGCCCGACCCGGCGAGTCCGGTGCAGGGGTCCGTGAGATCAACGTGCACAGCGTCGGCAACAAACGTGAGCTGATCCCCGACGAGGTTTGTTGGTCGGACTACGTGTCCGTATCTGGCCACGAGGCGCGGCGCTGCAATGGCCTCATTCGGACCGTTCCCGCGCTCAACAATGACCGCGCGCTATCCCGTCCGCGCATGCCGGAATGGCTCGATGAGCGCATCGGCGACAAGGTCGAGGACCAGGAGGAGCAGGAGGAGATTGCTGCGGGGTTTGAGTGACTAACCCACGCGGTGCGCGAGAGCGTTGACGCATACGTCGTCGCTTCCCGTATTGGCGTCCGCGATCCTAATCGCGCGTCGAGATCGGAGCCGCCCGGGTTGCCCGCGCTGCAGGGCGCGTGACCGCGGCAAGCATTTCCGCCTCCTCATTGCAGTCACTGACTTTCGCAGCCGGCAACAGCGACGGCGGAACCTGGCCAACGCGGTAGCGGTCCCGGCAATGGCAAATCGCGCAACGGCGGCAGCACCGGCGGCTCCGGACCCGCGCCGACAACGGCGATGGTGGAACCAGCCTCGGTCGCATCCGCTCCCGCGGATCCCGGGTAGGAGCACCGGCCACGGCCCGGGCAGCAACGACGACGCTCGCAACCCCGGCAACGGGGCCCGCATTACCGGCGGCTCTGGACCTTGCACCGGCAACGGCGGCGGCGGAACCGGCCACGGCCGCATCGGGTCAGGGATCATCGGATGGTAACACCGGTCGCGGTCGCTGCGCTGGCCACGGTTCGGGCAACGCGGCCCGGCATTCAGCGGCGGCAACACTGGCAGCCAGTAGCGTGCTGAAGGTTCTGCAAAATCGCTGAGAGCGAGAGGCGGTCATGGCAGGCTGGTGATGTCGAAGTCACCTGATTCTCTTGGGAGAATTGCCGCCATGACCAAGGTCCAAGCTAAAACCGCGATTGCCGCCGTCAATGATCTGTTCTCGACGAGCCCTGACGGGCTGCGCGAGATCGTGCGCGCGGTGATGCAGGAGATGCTGGAAGCCGAAATGACGGATGCGCTCGGGGCGGAAAAGGGCGAGCGCACCGCCGCGCGGCTCGGCTACCGCTCCGGCTACTACACCCGAACGCTCGTCACCCGGGTGGGCAAGCTCGAGTTGCGCGTGCCGCAGGATCGGGACGGACAGTTCTCGACCGAGCTCTTCGAGCGCTATCAGCGCTCCGAACAGGCGCTGGTGGCGACGCTGGCCGAGATGTACGTGCAAGGCGTCTCGAGCCGGAAGGTGAAGGCGATCACCGAGGAACTGTGCGGCCACGCTTTCTCGGCCTCCGCCGTCTCCGCCATCAACAAGCGCCTGGACGGGAGCCTCGACGCCTTTGCCAAGCGCCCCCTCGCCGAGCCTTTCCCTTACCTCATCCTCGACGCCCGTTATGAGAAGGTGCGCGAGGGCGGCGTGGTCACGAGCCAGGCCGTGCTGATCGCGGTCGGAATCGACTGGGACGGGCGACGCCAGATCCTGGCCGTCGAAATGGCCAACCGCGAAAGCGGCTCGTCCTGGAAGGACTTCCTGCTCGGACTGCGCCGGCGCGGCCTCGACGGCGTCGAGTTCGTCGTCGCCGACGATCACGCAGGCCTTCGCGCCGCCATCCGCGAGGTCCTCCCGGAGGCGGCCGTCCAGCGATGCTATGTGCACTTCCTCCGCAACGCCCTCGATCATCTGCCACGCAAGGCCGACGACGACTGCCTGCAGGAGCTGCGCTGGCTTTATGACCGGCGGAATGTCGAGGAGGCCCGCCGCGATCTTTCCGCCTGGATCGCCAAATGGGGCGCCCGTTATCAAAAGCTCGTCGATGGGGTCGAGGAAACAATCGAGGACACCTTCACCTTCTACAGGCTGCCGCGCCAGCACCATAAGCATCTCAAGAGCACCAACATGCTTGAACGCCTCAACGAGGAAATCAAACGCAGGACCCACGTCGTGCGCATCTTCCCCAATGCCCAGGCCTGTCAGCGTCTCGTCCGCGCGAGCTGTCGAAACCCACGAGAACTGGCTCGAAGCCCACCGCTACCTCAACATGAACGACCTCAGGGAGCACAAGAAAACCCACCTCCGAACCGCGACGCTCGCAACCTCGCCGATGCGGGGAGAACACCGGCGGCTCCGGACTCGCACCGGCCAACGCCGGCGGCGTCCGGCCACGGCCGCGTCGGGGGCCACGGATCAACGGGGGATAGCACCACGGGCGGCGCGGGCGGCGGCGGAGCCGGCGAGGCGGGAGTGCAAGTCACGGATCGAGCGCCGGCAAGGTTCGGCCGCGGCCCGGGCGATAGTGAACCTGACAACCGGCGACGGTGGCGGCGACACCGGCGGTTTTGGGTCCATCCACACGCCAACGCCGGGAATGCAGACCGCGGTCGCGCCAGCGGAACCGACTGTCCGCAGTCGATGGAGGCGCAGGTCGTCGCGCAGGTCGTTCAGCAACGTCTCAGAGGGGCGGAGAGCACGCCTTCGGGGGTCGCCTCGGGAACGACTGGAGCCCCGAGCGAAAGCGATCATTCCACCATAAGCGCGAAATATTGCTTCATCGCCCGAAACGGAAGTTCCGAGGTGGGACCGATCCCCCCTTACGGCACGAAGGCGGTGCCCACGACGCAGTTCCGTTTTAGCGATTCATGTCGAAAAACACATCACGCTCGGTCCTTCTCGCTACTTGCATAGGAGCAATCACGTTGTAATATGGGTGAAACACGTGCGCCGCATTTGCGTGGACGCGCCATGATTTATCTATTTTTTTCAGTTGTTTATTGTGGACTGCAAGAAGGAATCGATGAAGGCCGGCTGTTCGGCGGTAGCGCTCGCAGCGCTATTCCAGATTGACCCCGCCTATCCAGGTCAGTGTTCAGACCTTCAACCCGCTCAAGGCCGGCTTGGTTATCAGGAACGGTCAAGTCCTGACCGATGCGAGGGCATATATAAGTCGCTCGTCGCCGGAGAGATGGAGCTGCTATCGTTTCTTGCCCGACCGCTGTCGTTTGATCCGCAAACAGATTCCCTGCTTACTATCACCACCTCAAAAAACGTTGCCCCGCCGGGCGCGACAATCGCGGTGGTGGGAGGCGCGTTGCCGTTGCGGGTCTATTGCAGGCTGGACGCTGACGTGAACGTCGGGCGCTCGCTTAAATGGCCAATTTCGCAAGTGGTCATTCCGGCTGGACTTTCCGCGGCCGATCTTGGGATGGTCGGGTGGACTTCGTCCTCAAATGAGAGGGTATTGGTTCCTCTCGATGTCTACGTGGAGGGCACGAAAACTCAACCATATCCGCATCCAATTATTACGTTCCGGGCACCGTTTGATCTGGATGCCTTCTTATGGAGAATTGTTGACGGAAATGCCCAGGGGGCTTGGAACAAAATCTCGCATGACTCGACGATTCGACTGGGTGATGCTGTCGAATTCGCCGTTGACGGTCCGACGGGTCGGATCGTGAGGTTAGACGTCGCGGCCAAACCGACGGCAGGCGACTGGATACGAACCCGGACGCTGGTCCTCCTGCCATGATCGGGGCGCGACGCGCTGCGCGTCGATCCATACGCCGGGAACTCGACAGTCTTTTGGCGGAATCGGAAAATAAGGTCCTGGCGGCGGAACCTGTCGATGAGCAGGTCGCCCGAATCGAGAAGCTTAAGAAAGTTCTCGAGCTTGGGGCGGCGCCGGACGATCGGACATGGATTTGGGCGTCATTGATCGGCGGCCTCTGTCTAGCGGGCATCACATTCGCGGTCGCCTGGAGAGTGCCGAGCACCCGAATTCAATTGGACCTCAAGGCGACGTCGATCTCGTTTCTGCTTGCCGGTCCAATCCACTGGGAGGGTAGCTGGTCTGTCAGCCCGTCGCTCATTCGATTTCAAAACGTCGAGCATGCGGATTTGCCCGATTTTCCAAGCCCGGCTTGGACAGGCCGAGCGTCTTTCAATGTCGAGGTCGCGGACATCCCGACGACCGCCCACGCCTCCACAACGATCCGAGCGCTCGATGCTAAGCCTGGCGCCTCCGTCTCGATTGATCAGTCCGACCAATCGGTCATCCTGGCCGTAAGCGGCGCGCCAAGCTCCGTGGAGCTCAACGCCTCGGGAAACGTGAAGGTCTCCGGACACGACACCCATTCGGTCGAGTGGAAACCGGATCGTGTTTCGTTCGCCGAGGTCCCGGCCGACTTCGGAGCGTCTGGCTCGGGATTGAGCGCGCTGCCCGCATCCCTTCGGATACGTCCTCTGGGTTCGATCGCCATTCGCGAGATCCCTGTCTCCGAGCTTTCCTTCCTGCAGGAGCAGCTGGACCCGCAACAGCGGCCCATCGCTGTATCGCGGATTGTCTCAGAGTCTGTCCGAGAACATCATGCGGGATTGGATAGTTTTCGCAGCATGAGGCGGATGGAGGCGAGGCGCAGGAAGGCGAGCGCCTTGTGATTGAGGCATTCCCAGTCCTTGACCAGTCTTCGGCAGCGGCCGAGCCAAGCGAAGGTGCGTTCAACGATCCAGCGCTTTGGCGGCGCGACGAAGCCTGTGGCGTGATCCGATCGCTTGACGATCTCGACGGTGACGCGGGCCAGAATCCGCTTCATCGCGCTCTTAAACTCCGGCCCCTGATAGCCGCCGTCGGCATAGAGCTTGATCAGGAATGGAAAAGCGCCGAACAAGCTCGCCATCAACAGCGCGCCGCCGTCGCGGTCCTGGACGTCGGCGGCGTGCACGATGGCATGCATCAGCAGGCCCTGCGTATCGACGAGGATGTGCCGCTTCTTGCCCTTGATCTTCTTGCCTGCATCGTAGCCCGCCGGATCGATCGCAGGCCCCCTTTTTCCGCGCTCTTGACGCTCTGGCTGTCGATGATCGCGGCGGTCGGGCTTGCCTCGCGTGAGGCGGCTTGGCGGCACTTCGCATAAAGCGCGTCGTGAAGGCGGTCGAGCGTGCCATCCCAGCTCCACAGATCGAAATAATCATAGAGCGTCGAGCGCGGCGGCAGGTCGGTGGGGATCGCCCGCCACTGACAGCCGGTGCTCAGGATATACATCAGGCCGTTGACAACCTCGCGCACCACGACATGACGCCGGTTGCCGCCGCGCTTGGCGGGCGGAATGAGCGCCTCGACAAGCGCCCATTCCTCGTCCCTCAGATCGCTCGGATAGCGCAATCGGCTCCGGTCGTAGCGTCTGCAATTCTTGCTCGTCCACATCGGCGGCCCCCCAAATCGAATCAGGCCGCTTCCCTTAGAATCACAAATAATTCCGACAATTCAATATGTTCCCGGACAGGCTCTTAGACTGTTTTGCTCTCGAAAGTCATAGGCGCGCCGCGGAGGCAACGAAATCCGGGGCGTTCAAGAACGAGATCGTTCCGCTCAAGGTCGAAGGCGGCGAGCACACCGTGGACGAAGGAATCCAATTCGACGCTTCGCTGGGGGCGATCGGCTCTGTCAAGCTTCTGAAGGAGGGCGGCGTCGTCAGCGCCGCGAATGCAAGCCAAATCTGCGATGGCGCCTCCGCGGCGCTTGTCGTCAGCGAAAGGGCCCTTAAAGACCATAGACTGAAACCGATCGCCCGCATTGTTGGCCTTGCGGTGACCGGCGGCGACCCCGTCATCATGCTTGAGGAACCAATCAACGCGACCCGTAGAGCTCTTGCGAAGGCCGGAATGAAAATCGGCGATATCGACCTCTACGAAGTCAATGAGGCCTTCGCGCCGGTACCCCTCGCATGGCTGCAAGCAATTGAGGCCGATCCCGCAAAACTTAATGTCAACGGCGGCGCGATTGCGCTCGGTCATCCGCTCGGCGCGTCGGGTACGAAGCTCCTTTCAACTTTGGTCCACGCACTGAGAGCGCGAGGAATGCGCTACGGGCTTCAGACGATGTGTGAGGGGGGAGGCATCGCCAACGTGACGATCGTTGAGGCCTTGGGGTGATCTGTGATTGCGCGGATCGATGCGGATGCTGAGGCCGCGATCTCCACGCGGCTCGTCGGAATGATGCAGACAGAGGCTCTCACGATTTGACGTGAGCGTTGCTTTCGGAGGTATTGTCGCCTTGAACGGCGTGACCTTCGACATGCATAGAGGCGAGATCCTCGCGCTTATCGGCCCCAATGGAGCGGGCAAGACCAGCCTCTTCAATTGTCTCTCGCGCCTCTATCAGCCGACGTCCGGCGACATCCTGGTGGAAGGCGTCAGTATTTTGTCGCGCCCGCCGCACCTGTAAGCGCCGGAGCAATAATCCCTCATTGAAGCGGCCGGATTTTCTGGTAGCTCCGGAGCAGAAGTCCGGCATCAGATATCCCTTTGCGGTGGGTCTGCAGAGGGTGGGGGATGAAGGGCGTGGAGCTTTATGGGCGCGTTCGCTACGCGGTTCAGATCGAGGGGTTGAGCCATCGCGCGGCGGCGCGACGGTTTGGAATCGACCCTCGCACGGTCGCCAAGATGATGAAGTTCACGGCGCCGCCGGGTTACGTGCGCACAAAGCCGCCGGCCAAGCCGAAGCTTGATCCGTTCATCCCGGTGATCGACCGGATTCTCTTCGACGACAAGTCGCGCCCGAGGAAACAGCAACATACGGCGAAGCGGATCTTCGAGCGTCTCCGGGACGAGTACGGCTTCACGGGCGGCCTGACGATTGTGAAGGATTACGTCGCCGGCTGGCGTCAGCGGGCTCAAGAGATGTTTGTGCCGCTGGAGCATCCGCCGGGACATGCCCAGGTCGACTTTGGCGAAGCCATCGGCGTCATCGGCGGCGTGGAGCGCAAGATCCACTTCTTCGCTTTTGACCTGCCGCGCTCGGACGCCTGCTTCGTGGTCGGCTACCCCGCCGAGACGACGGAAGCCTTCTGCGACGGCCACGTTCGGGCGTTCAGCTTCTTTGGCGGCGTTCCGCAGTCCATCCTTTATGACAACACCAAGATCGCCGTGGCTCGCATTCTTGGCGACGGGAAGCGGCAGCGGACGCGCGGTTTCGCCGAGTTGCAATCACACTACCTCTTCCGGGATCGATTTGGCCGGCCTGGCAAGGGCAACGACAAGGGCAAAGTCGAGGGGCTGGTCGGTTACGCGCGACGGAACTTCCTCGTTCCGCTTCCGGTCTTCGAGAGCTTCGAAGGGTTGAACGTCTATCTTGTGGAATGCTGCCGTCGCCGGATGGCGGACCGCTTGCGCGGCCATAACGAGACGATCGCCGAGAGATTGGAGCGCGATCTTGCCGCGTTCCAGAGGCCCCTGCCGCCAGCCTACGACGCCTGCGAGAAGGTCGCGACACGAGTCTCGTCTCTGTCGCTGGTTCGCTATCGGCTCAACGACTACTCGGTCCCGACGACGTACGGTCATCGCGACGTGCTTGTTCGCGGATATGTCCATGACGTGGCGATCTCATGCGGCGCGGAAGTGATTGCGCGTCATCCCCGTTCCTACGAGCGCCACGACTTCATATTCGATCCGCTGCACTACCTGGCGTTGATCGAACAGAAGATCAACGCGCTCGACCAGGCGGCGCCGCTGGCGGCTGGCGGTTGCCGGAAGAGTTCATGACACTCCGGCGTCTTCTGGAAGCCCGGATGGGCAAGCAGGGCAAGCGCGAGTTCGTGCAGGTTCTGCGGCTGATGGAAGTGTTCCCTCTCGACGACGTCGCCGCCGCGGCGCGCGACGCCATCGCGCGCGGAGCAATCGGCTTCGACGCCGTGAAGCACCTGATCCTGTGTCACATCGAACGGCGACCGCCGCGCCTCGACATGACGATCTATCCCTATCTGCCGCGGGCGCAGGTCACGATGACGTCGGCTAGCACCTACATGAGCTTGCTGACGGGGGCGTCGTCATGACTGATACGCCCCAACTTCTTCTCGGTCATCACCTGAAGGCGCTCAAGCTGCCGACGTTCTTGCGCGAATATGAGAAGCTTGCTCGGCAATGCGCTGCCGAAGGTCTCGACCATGTCCGCTTTCTCCTGCGCCTCGTCGAACTGGAGCTGATCGATCGAGAGCGACGCATGGTGGAGCGTCGGATCAAGGAAGCGCGGTTCCCGGCGGTCAAGAGCCTCGACAGCTTCGACTTCGCGGCGATTCCTTCGCTCAACAAAACCCTCGTCCTGGAACTCGCCCGTTCCGAGTACGCGACCCGCCGCGAAAACGTCATCGCGGTCGGCAACGGCGAGCCAGCGTCATACTGCCGGGTGTCCGGCGTTTGAAGTCCGGATCACGTATCGGTTTCATCCGCGCGCGGGTGATTTCGTCACGGTGGTCGGCGTCCGGCGGCATGCAAGCGCCGATCACCTCATTGTGCGGCAGCCCGATCGCACCTTGGCGCTGCTGCCCGCCTGGATGACCAAGACGAATGGGTCTTCGTGCGAACTCGTTCAACATCCGCGGCTACCGCTCGAGAAGCTCGCTGAGCTCCACGCCCTGGTCGGCACACTCCTAATCTTGTTGCGAGGGGATTTGCCCTCGACGCGAGGAGCCGGAGATGACGAACGAGCGACGCAACCAAAGAGATTTATTCGAACAAGCAACGATGCCTCCAGAGCTTCCGTCCCATCTCCGGACGGCGCTCACGCCATTGCTGCGGGTTCTACTGACGGAAGCGGCCGCTCGGGGAATACAGGCCGAGATGGACGATCGGATCGGCGAGGAGGACGGTGATGACCAAGATCACGCCTGAGCACTTGGCCCGCAGCGCGTTCGTCTATGTGCGCCAGTCGACGACCGACCAGGTTCTCAACAATCACGAGAGCCGCCGGCGTCAGTATGCGCTCGCCGATCGAGCCCGCGCTCTTGGTTGGGGCGCCGTCGAAGTGATCGACGATGATCTCGGTCGGTCCGGTTCCGGGATCGCGCGGCCGGGCTTCGAGAAGCTGCTGGCCGCGATCTGCGAGGGACGGGTGGGCGCTGTGGTCTCGATCGAGGCGTCGCGGCTCGCCCGTAACGGACGAGACTGGCACACTCTGCTGGAGTTCTGTGGCTTGGTCGATACGCTGATCATCGATGAGGACGGCATCTACGATTCCCGCCACCCGAACGATCGCCTTCTGCTTGGCATGAAGGGCACAATGAGCGAGATGGAACTCTCGCTCTTCCGTCAGCGCTCGCTCGAGGCCCTGAAGCAGAAGGCTCGCCGCGGCGAGCTTTTCCTCACCGTCGCGGTCGGGTTCCTCAAGGTGCGGCACGACCGGATCGAGAAGGACCCGGACCGGCGCGTCCAGGAAGCGATCGGACTCGTCTTCACCAAGTTCGCCGAGCTGCAGACGGTTCGGCAGGTTCATCTTTGGATGCGCCAGGAACGCGTGCCGCTGCCGGCAGTCGGATATGGCGCCGAGGGGCGAACCGTCACCTGGAAGCTGCCCGTCTACAACACGCTTCACCACATGCTGACGAACCCGATCTACGCCGGCGCCTATGCGTTCGGGCGCACCGGCAGCCGCATCACCATTGAATCCGGCCGCAAGCGGGTCGTGCGCGGCTTCCGCAAGGACCGCAGTGTCTGGGAAGTTTTGATCCTCGATCATCATGATGGATATATTGCGTGGCCCGAGTTTGAGAGGAATCAGCGCCTGATCAGCGACAACGCCAACGGTCAGAGTTTCATGAGCCGCGGCGCTGTGCGACGCGGAGAGGCCCTGCTTGCCGGTCTTCTTCGCTGCGGTCATTGCGGCCGAAAGCTCCACGTCGCCTACAGCGGCGAGAACGGGAGTTCGGGGCGCTACCATTGTCGCGGAGGCCATCTCAACCATGGCGGCGATCCATGCATATCGTTCGGCGGCATGCGGATCGATCGCGCGGTTGGCGCCGAGGTGATCGAGCGCCTTCAACCGCTCGGTGTCGAAGCAGCGATCAGCGCTGTGGAGGCGCGGCGAATTGAGAACACAGAGAAGCGGCGCCAGGTCGATCTTGCCCTTGAGCAAGCCCACTATGAGGCCGCCCTTGCGCGGCGTCAGTACGACGCCGTCGATCCCGACAACCGCCTCGTCGCAGCTGAACTCGAGCATCGATGGAATGAGCGCCTGGTCGCGGTGCATAGCCTTGAAGACGAACGCGACACGCTCGCAGCGGGTCCACAGTCTTCGCTCACCGTCACGGAACGGCAACGTTTGTTCGAACTCGGCGCCGATGTCGAGCGGGCCTGGGACAGCCCGGGTGCGACGCCCGCAATCCGCAAGCGGATTATCCGCACGTTGATCGAGGAGATTGTCGTTCGCGTCGAAGACGACGCGCTTACTCTTGTGATCCGATGGCAGGGCGGCGACCACACGCCCTTGCGCGTGCGCAAGAACCGCGTCGGCGAGCATCGGTGGGGTACGGATGCCGATGTGATCGAACTCGTGTCCGTGCTGGCGCGACAGATGCCGGATCAGGCAATTGCAGCCGTCCTCAACAGAGCCGGCAAGACGACCGGCAAGGGCAACGGTTGGACCCGTTCACGCGTGTGCTTCCTGCGCAACCACCGTCATATCGCACCTTACCGGGAAGGCGAGCGCACGGAGCGAGGAGAGGTGACACTCGGTGAGGCCGCCGCGATCCTCAATGTAAGCGAAGCGACTGTCCGGCGCCTGATCCAAGAGGAGGTCCTTCCTGGCCATCAGCTTTGCAAAGGCGCGCCCTGGGTGATCAGGGCAAGCGACCTCGAAGACGAGAAGGTCAGGCACGCCGCCGATATCCGTCGTCATCGACGTCCGCCGTCTGACGATCCGCGTCAAAATACACTGGCTTTGTAGCGTGATAGCGAGATGGGCATTATGAAGCGAGATCGAGCGGAACCGGCAAGACGCACATCGCTCGCGGGATCGGTCTCGCGGCCTGCCAGAAAGGGCTATCGGTCGGGTTCTATACGGCCGCGGCCCTTGTTCATGAATTGCTGGAGGCTCGCGATGAGAAGCGGTTGCTTCGTCTGCAGCGGCAGGTCGCCGGATACAAGCTCCTGATCGTCGACGAGCCTGGATATGTCCCTCTCTCCCAGACCGGGGCCGAGCTGCTGTTCGAAATATTCAGCCAACGCTACGAGCGCGGTTCAACCATCGTCACTTCGAACGCCGTTCGACGAATGGACCAGCGTGTTCGGGTCAGAGCGTCTGACCGGCGCGCTGCTCGATCGCCTCACTCATCACGTCCATATCCTGGAAATGAATGGTGATAGCTACAGGCTCAATCAGAGCCAGCGGCGCTCACGCCGCAACAACGCCAACACGCCCAAAGACGATGACCCCAACCTGACGCCCACCAAACAAGCCCGGGCTCGACGGCATTCTCGCCGGCATCATTGATGCATCTTTGCTCCGGAAAGCGATGCAAGATCGGCGACTTCGGCTTTCAATTGCGCCTCGATCTTGCCGGCGTGTTCATAAGACAGCGCGCTGTGCCGGCTGGCGTTGGCGTGGATCTTCGTGCCGTCCAGCGCCACCGTCCCCATCTTCAGAAACCCCCATCTCCCGCGCCAGCAGCAGCACTTGAACGAACAGAGCTTCGATCTCCTGGAGAAAGCGCCGCCTGAACGCCGCAATCGTGTCGGGGTCGGGATGATCGTTGGCCGCGATGAACCGGAACGCCACCGAGTCATAAGTCGCACGCTCCAGCTTGCGGCTCGAAAACACGCCCGTCGCATAGCCATAAACCAGAATGCCCAGCAGCATTCGCGGATGATACGACGCCGACCCGGAACCGCGATAACCGCCGCTCATCGCGCGAAGATCGAGCCCGTCGACAACCTCCAGCACAAACCGCGCCAGATGTTTCTCGGGAAGCCATTCGTCAACCGAGGGCGGCGGCAAAAACCCGGTCTCGCGATCGATCGTGCGAAAATTGCTCATAAAAAAACGCCCGTCGCCCTGCGAGAATCAATGTTTGATTGTAAGTATCCCCCGGCAAAGCCGGGGGCTTTAGGATTTGAACCGCTCAAAGCGGTAGGAGGGTCGCTGACGCGGCCCTTGATGTTTGGAGCCGCCTAAAGGCGGCTTTTTCAGCGCCAGAGGTTCATTTGTTCGAGCCTCTGATCTTCCTTCTCTTGGTTGCGGATGCAAGCCCGGATGGCCTCCTCGTCACGGCCGACCGTATTGACGAAGAACCCCCGCGCCCAGAAGTGCTGCCCCACGAAGTTGCGCTTGCGCTCCCCATATACCCGGGCCAGGTGGATCGCGCTCTTGCCCTTGATGTACCCGACCACCTGCGACACTGCGTATTTCGGCGGAATCGACAACAGCATGTGCACGTGATCGGGCATCAGATGCCCTTCCTCGACCCTCGCTTCCTTCTGAAGCGCAAGCTTGCGCAAAACTTCGCCCAAGTGTCGTCGCAGCTCCAGATACAGCACCTTGCGCCGACATTTGGGAATGAACACCACATGATATTTGCAGGTCCATGTCGTGTGGCTTAGGCTCTCGTAGTCGTCCATCGATGGAGTTCCTTTCGTGTGAGTGGCTGCTCACGTTGGAACTTCACCGGTGGACCGCCGGAAACGTCAAACCTCTACTGCCACCCCGGCAGAGCCGGGGTGTCTCCCGCTTACGCTAGTTCTCCTGCACAGTGATTACGACTCTTTGAGCGAGGGATCGGGATAGGCGCGCGCCATTTTGGTTCTGGCCTTGTCGGTGGAGAACATCCAGTCGATTCGAGCGCCGCTTTGGTTTCGCTGGGACTGCCATGCGTCGATCTCGGCAACGAGCCGGTCGCAGCTTTCGATGCGGCGATCGAGACATTGGCCTTTGAGCACGCCGATCTCGATCTCAACCATGTTGAGCCAGCTGGCGTGCTTAGGCGTGTAGTGGAACTCAAGCCGCCTGAGCACGCGGCGCGCTTCGGCCGGTGGGAATGCGGCGTAGAGAGCGGCGGCGGTGTGGGTGGAGAGGTTGTCGAGGACGACTTGGATGCGCTCGGCCTCTGGGAAGTCGACATCGACGAGCTCGCGCATGCAAAGGGCGAAGTCGTCAGCGGTGCGATGATTGGTGACCTTGACCCTGCGCCAAGAGCGATGGGCATCGAGGAAGACGAAGAGATTGACGGCGCCGTTGCGGCGATACTCGTAATCGAAGCGCTCGAGCCGTCCCGGTGCGGCCGGAATCGGCTGGCGCGCTTCGCCGATGAGCTGGGTGGGGCTTTCGTCGAAGCAGACCACCGGCCGCTTCGGGTCAGGCTGCTCGGCATAGAGGTCGAGCACATCCTCCATGCGGGCGACGTACTCGGCGTCGACCTTGGGGATGCACCACATGTCCTTCTGCCAAGGCTTGAGATGGTTCTCGGCCAAGCGTCGGCGGACGGTTTCACGCGACAGGCTGTCATGGTCGGTCAGCTTGACCATCGCGCCAGCCAGCAGCTCCAGCGTCCAGCGGGCGCGACCTTCGGGCGGGCTCGAACAGGCGGTGGCGATGAGGAGGGCTTCTTCGTTGCTGGTCAGCTTACGATCGCCTGCCCGCGGCTCCTCGTTCAGGGCGGCTTCGAGATTGCCTTCAACGAAGCGGCGCTTGGTCCTGTAAACGGTCGAGCCGCCGACAGCCACCGCAGCGGCTATATCGTCGTCACTGAGCCCGCTGTCGGCGGCGAGCAGAATCTGGGCTCGTTTGATCTTGCGTGCGTAATGCTTGCCGCTACCCACCAGCGCGGCGAGTTCACACCGCTCGGCTTCGCTCAGTTCGACATGGTAGCGTATGTTCATCCGGGTCTCCTCGCGAATCGCGAGGCCCAGACGAATCAGGCTCTGAATCAATTGTTTGGCACGTGTCCCCGGCTCCCCCGTTCACCGATAAGCAAGGTCAGTGCCTGGCATTCATCTACGCCTACAGCCGTATCTTCCGCCAACCGCCCGCGGAAGCTGACATGCAGCGACACTTCCAAGTCTCGCCGCCCAGCGTCCATCAGATGGTGCTCACCCTCGAACGCGCCGGCCTCATCAGGCGGACCCCGGGCGTCGCGCGCAGCATCGAGCTCCTGGTCGGGCCCAAGGACCTCCCAGTGCTCCGTTGAACTTGAAACCGTCAAAACCTCTGTGCAATGGAACTAAGCAGAGATTCGTGGCTTGGCCAACGGATTGGGGATGCGCTCGCGGTTGAGATCAATGACGGCGTGATGGATGGCCTGGTCGAGCGCGTCGGCGTCGGTGAAGGTCTGGTGGGCGAGGTGATGGGCCTTAAGATCGCGCCAGACCGGCTCGATGTCGTTGAGTTCGGGGGTGTATTTCGGCAGCCATTCGACGGTGAGCCAGTGCGCGCGGGCGGCCAGGGCGGCGAGCGAGCGTTTGCTGGTGTGGATCGGACCATTGTCCTCGACCAGCACGACCGGCTTGGCCTGTCGCCCGGGCTGCGGTCCAAAGAGACGGTCGAGTTGCTCCAGATGGGCGATGAAATCGCCGCTGCGCTTGGTCGGGCTGGTATGGACGATGAGTTGGCGCGTGAGGGGATCGAGCGACCCCAGCATCGCGACCTTCTTGGCCTGCCCCGGCGCCGGCACACGCAAGTCCGCCCCCGACTTCGCCCAGGCGCGGGCGAGATAGGGATGGGTCAGCGCCTCGCTCTCATCGCCGTAGAGAAGAACGATGTCGCCCGCTTCGGCCTGCTGTTTGCGCAGTTGCAGGCGCAGCCCCACCCGTTCCACCTCGCTTTCCGTCTGACGTCCCTTCAGCGTGTGCCGGGGCCGCCGCCAGCGGAACTTTTTTTTCGCAAGGCCTTGGACAGTTGCGAACGGCTGATGCGCACGCCCTCGCGCGCTTCGATCTCGGCGCGAAGGCGGGGGATCGTCCAGTTGCGCCGGTCGGCCACAGGTTCTTCCAGCAGCGGGGTGGCGACGCGCATGGCGGCTTCACTCTTCACTGGAGGCGGGCCCGGCGCGATGCTGGTCTTCAGCGCTGCCACACCGCCGGCGGTGAAGTCGCTGCGCCACAGCCGAACCGTATCTTCGCGCACGCCAAACGCCTCCGCGATCTTGGGGCTGGTCCAACCAGCCAGCGTCAAAAGCACGGCGCGGGCGCGGTCCGCCTCGCCGCGATCGCGCGAACCGGCAACAGCCAAGAGGCCGGCGCGTTGTTCATCGCTCGCCATAATCGGAGACTTTCCCGCCATGTCATACACCTTGCGAATTGGCGCAGGCAGCCAACCGCAAAAAACCTATCCGTTGGTTAGCCAAACGGAATCTGCTTAGGGCCAGTTGCTTCTGGATTGAGGCGGCTGAAAGGGAACGGCTCTGACGACGATCTCTTGCAGAAAATCAGAAATTAGGTTAAGCTTGGCCCTATGAATAATCCTGCCCTTCCGCATGGCCCCGACCGTAGACGAGCGTTCCGGCGCTTCGAACGCCAGGACAAAAGCCTAAGAAAAAATTTTCCCCGCTTCAAGCCGCGTAACCCATTGAGCGGGGGTCTTCGCAACCAAACGGCCACGAGCCAAGAAAACCCAAACCGATCGTGCGGACTGAACGTCGCGGGCCGCCGCCAAGAAAACCCAAACCGACTCCATCCAAATGCAAAGCGCCTCGGCCGCCAGGGTTTAAGCGGGAGGCAGAGTTGCGAAGACCGGCGCGAGAGTTGCGGCTCTCACTCCTGACGCCGCCACCAGGTGGAAAGCTCGACGCCGAACAGAGGCGTCTCCTCCGGCCGGCCGAGTTTGGCCGAATAGGCGATCCACTGCTCTGGCGAGTAATATAAGGGAACGATGTAGAAGCCCGAGATGAGCAGCCGGTCGAGCGCGCGCACCGCGGCGACGAAGTCTTCGTCGCTTTTGGCCGCCAGAATCGCCGCGATCATCGCGTCGACCGCAGGTGAATGGACGCCGGCGATGTTGTAGGCGCCCTCGGCGTTCGCCGCAGCCGAGTTCCAGCGGCCGCGCTGCTCGTTGCCGGGCGACGGCGAGGCGATCCATGCGCCGATCATCATGTCGAAGTCGAAGCGCGTTCGCCGGCGCTGGAACTGCACCTCATCCACGAGCCGTACATTCGCGACGACGCCGATGCGAGCGAGGTTGCGCGCATAGGCCAACGCGAGCCGTTCCTCCTCGCGGTTCCTCACCAGGATCTCGAACGTCAACGGGGCTCCATGCGCGTCCACGAGCCGGCCGTCGCGCAGCGAAAAGCCGGCCGCGGCGAGTTCGTCGAGCGCGCTTTTGGCGATCGCGCGATCGCGGCCCGAGCCGTCGGAGACTGGCGCGCGCCATCGGCCTTCCATCACGTCATCGCGCACCACGCCAGGATAAGGTGCGAGCAGCGCCCGCTCGCGCTCCGACGCCGGCCTGCCGATCGAGGACAACTCGCTGTCGTCGAAGAACCCCTCCGAACGCTTGTAGGCGCCGCCGAACAGATTGGCGTTGATCCACTCGAAGTCGAACATCGACGCCAACGCCTCGCGCACCCGCGGATCGGCGAACATGAGCCGGCGAGTGTTGAAGGCGAAGCCCGACACTCCCTTCGGCAGCCGGCTCTGGATCGCGGCCTTGATGATGCGCCCGTCCTTGGCGGCGGGAAAATCATATTCATTGCGCCAGCGGGTCGTGTCGTCCTCGACCCGGTAGTCGATCAGTCCGGCCTTGAAGGCTTCGAACATCGCGGTCGCGTCGCGGTAATAGTCGATGCGGATCTCATCGAAATTGTAGAGGCCGCGCGAGATCGGCAGGTCTTTCGCCCAATAATTCGGGTCGCGCTCGAGCACCAGACGCTCCCCCGGTTTGACCTCCGCGACTCGGTAGGGGCCCGAGCCGACCGGAATCTGGAGTGTCTGGTCCTCGAAATCGCCGGCGTCAGTGTGGACGCGCGACAGCACCGGCATGATCGCCAACGTCAATGGCAACTCGCGGTCGTTGGCGCCCGATAAATCATAGCGGACGGTCCAATCATCGGGCGCGTCGATGCTTTTGACCAGCGAGAACGCGGCCCGCTGCTGCGGGCGGCCCTTAGCCTTGAGCAGGTTAAACGTGAAGACGACGTCGGCCGAGGTGATCGGCGTTCCGTTCGAGAATTTGGCGGCCGGATCGAGATGGAAGACGACCTCATCGCGCGCGGCATTGGTTTCGATGCTCTTGGCGATGAGGCCGTAGAGCGTGAACGGTTCGTCAGCGGAGCGCGCCATCAGTGATTGATAGACGTTGCCGATGAGGCCCTGCGCCGTTGATAAGGCCTTGACGTTATAAGGGTTCAGGCTGTCGAAAGCGCCGAGATAGGCAAGATTAAGTCTCCCACCCTTGGGCGCTTCCGGATTGACGTAGGGCAGGTGGTCGAAGTCCGGTGGAAGAGCCGGGTCGCCATGCATTGCAATCGCGCCCGCCGGCGGACCGACGCCGCCGCCCGCCAGCGCCGGCCCCAGCGCCAGGGCGATCCCAAGCGCGGGGCCAAGGAGGGAGCGAATCGCCCAGCCGATCATCGTCGCTCTTTCTATCATCGGCTGCTGGAGGATTCCCAATTGAAGGCGGGTCTTTGGGTTTTGGCTGGATTCTTCTGATCAAGCGGCGGCCCGCCGCCCTGGCGCGTTGCGGCCCGTCGCTCGGCGGCAGATTCATGCGCGGTGGATGACTGAAGAGGCGAAATTGTTATTGGAATGTCGCGTCGAATGTGGAAAGAGGGCGCCCGACCACCGCAGCGCGTTCACGGCTCTCGCGTCGCAAGGTCGCCGGAAGGCTCGCTTATGCCGGTCCCGTGCTGCGCCGTTTGACGTTGTACCGGCGCAGCGCGAAGCGCAACACAATTCCGCATAGCGGTTCGAAAGGACGATTGATGAGATTTCCATTCATGCGCTTAAGCGCCGCGGCGCTCGCGCTGGGCGTCGCGCTCGTTGGCGTAGCGTCTGCGCAGCAGCCGGCGAAGCCCGCCGCGCCGGCGGCTCCAGGCCAGGCAGTCCCGGGAGCGCCCGCGCAGCCGGCTCTCCCGTCGAAGGTTGATCTTGTATCGCCAGAGCCGCAATGGGCCAAATTCTGCGCCAAAGATCCTGCCGGCCGGAACGCTTGCGCCACGATGCGCGATTTCTCGACGTCCGCCGATCAGCCACCAATGATCAGCATCAACCTCTTCGACGTGGCCGGCGAGGAGAAACGCAAGCTGCGGTTTCTGATCCTGCCGATCGGCATGCTGATAAAGCCGGGCTTCCGCGTCATCGTCGACAAAGGCGAGCCGATTGAAGGCAGATACGACATGTGCTTCCAGAACGCCTGCTCGGCGGAGATAGAGATTGGCCCGAGGACGGTGGAAGCTCTGAAAAAGGGGCAGAATATGAGCATTGTTATGCGCATGCCGGGTGGCGACGTTTCCGGGCGCGAGCTCACGTTCAACATCCCGTTGAAGGAGCTGGGTACGGCGTTCGACGGCAAGCCGACCGATCCTAAGGTCCTGGAACAGCAGCGCCAGGCGTTGCAGCAACAACTGCAGAAGAAGGCGGAAGAACAGCGCAAAATGCTTGAGCAGCAGCAGAGCGGCGCCGCCGCCCCGGCAGCGCCCGCCCCCGCGCCTGCCGCTCCAGCCCCCGCCGCTCCGGCGAAGTAAGCCGGCCGCTGACGCCTCTCCCGCGCCGACGGCAGGCGCCGGGCGGATTACAGGTGCGACGCAATCGCGTCTGGGTCTTCTCCAGGCGCAGCCTTTCCACGCCGGCGCCTTCAGATCAGGCGCGATCGGTCGCGGGCGCTATATCTGCCGTCCTCTGTCCGCTCGAAGGCTTCGCTCACCTGCGGGTGCCGAACCGGTTCGCCGGACTCGTCCGAAACCAGGTTCTGCTCAGAGACATAGGCGACGTATTGGCTATCCGCGTTCTCGGCGTAGAGGTGATAGAACGGCTGCTCTTTGGCGGGACGCACTTCGGCGGGGATCGAACGCCACCATTCCTCGGTATTGGCGAAGACCGGGTCGACGTCGAAAATCACACCACGGAATGAGTAGAACCGGTGTTTGACGACCTGCCCAATCCCAAATTTCGCGTTGCGGCTTTGCATTGCCTCCGATTCCCTTAGTCCACCGTTCAACAGTTATAGCGCATCGCGCCAGAACAGGAACTGTTTGTCGACCTGACAACGGGTTTGCCCACCGATCGGCGCCTCGAGCTGTGACTAAAGCGCAAGAATTGGGCCGCCGCCGGAAGCGAGAGCAGCGCGATCAAAACTGGTAGAGCGCCGCATAGTCTGGGTCCTTCGCCGCCACTTGCCGGGCGAGATCGACGATGACGCGCGCCTGCTTCCAGGTCGCATCGTCCTGCATCTTGCCGTCGATCATAACCGCGCCCGATCCGTCCGGCATGGCCGCCAGAATCTTGCGTGCGAAGGCGACTTCGGCGGGGTCCGGCGAGAACACCTCTTTGGCGATCGCGATCTGGCTCGGATGCAAGGTCCAGGCGCCTGCGCAACCGAGCAGGAAGGCGTTGCGGAATTGCGCTTCGCAGGCCTCGGCATCGGAAAAATCGCCGAACGGTCCATAGAACGGCTTGATGCCGTTCGCCGCGCAGGCGTCGACCATGCGCGCGATGGTGTAATGCCACGGGTCCTGTTGAAAACTGGCCCGTTCGGCGTTGGTTTCGGCAGCGTCAGCAAGCACGCGATAGTCGGGGTGACCGCCGCCGACGCGAGTCGTTTTCATCGCGCGCGAGGCTGCGAGGTCGGCCGGGCCGAGGCTCATCCCATGCATACGCGGCGAGGCGGCGGCGATCGCCTCGACATTGTTGACGCCTTGAGCGGTCTCCAAAATCGCGTGCACCAGAATGGGGCGCTTGAGACCGTTGCGCGCCTCGAGCAGCGCCAGATACTGGTCGAGGAAATGAATGTCCCAGTCGCCTTCGATCTTGGGGACCATCACTACGTCGAGTTTGTCGCCGATCTCGCCCACGAGCCGGGTCATGTCATCGATGAACCAGGGCGAATTGAGCGCGTTGACGCGCGCCCAAAGTCCGGTCGAGCCGAAGTCGGTCGCCTTCGCGATCGCGATCAAGCCGTCTCGAGCCGCCAGCTTCGCGTCGACCGGAATCGCATCCTCGAGATTGCCGAGCACGACATCGACTTGGCCAGCAAGCTCGGGCGTCTTCGCGCGCACCTTTTCATTGTGCGGCGGCACGAAATGGATCATGCGCTCGAGGCGCGAGGGAAGCTCGAGCAGCGGGCGGGGGGCCCCGATCGCCAGCGGATCAAAATAACGACGCGGAGCTTTCATGAGCGCGGGGGTTTTGTCCTGACGGAGGTGTCGCTGGCCCCGGGCATAGGGCGATTTGACTTCCACCGCAATTCGCTTGTGGCGAATTCTCGGCAATCCCGCGCGAAGTCCATGGATTCAACCTAAGAGCGAGCTGGGCGCCAGGAAAAGCAAGGAAAACCAAGGAAAAGTCCTTGCATTTCGGGGGGAAAGAGGGGCGTACGGGACAAACCGACACACCCGTATCGCAGAATCGGCTGCCACCTAGAGCGGAATCCGATCATCCTGTATCGTCCTGATAACCACAGGATTTGAAGTAATTTATACATACCGAGGGCTCGAAGATTTCGGCGCAGGTTTCGAGGGCGCGCATCAGACCCGCGACGGTCCGCTCGGCGATTTTGCGCAGGAAGGCCTTGAGCTTGGAGAAGGCTTTTTCGATAGGGTTCATATCGGGACTGTAGGCTGGAAGATATCGCAACTGCGCGCCCGCCGCCTTGATCAGTTGCTCGACCCGCGGCCCCTTGTGAGCGGGGAGATTGTCCATGACGACGGTCTCGCCGGGCGAGAGCGTGGGGACGAGGCATGTCTCCACCCAATCCTCGAACAGGGCGGCGTTGATCGGTCCGTCGAAAGTCCTTGCCGCCGTCAGGCCGCGAAGGCGAAGGCCGGCGACCAAAGTCACCGTTTTGTAGTGACTGTGCGGGATGGCCGACCGCAACCGGCGCCCGCGCCGGCAACGTCCGCTTTTGCGCGCGAGATTTGTGGAGGCTCCGGTCTCGTCAATGAAAACGAGTTTCGTCGGATCGAGATCGAGCTGTCCCGCGAACCATTCCCGGCGTCGATTTTGCACGTCCGCGCGTTGTTGTTCCTCGGCATGCGCCGTTTTTTTTAAAGGTGATCTGGTGACGGTCGAAGAAACGCCACAGCACGGAGACCGCAAAGCGCTCGCCGCTATTGGCGATCAGCTGCTCCCGGATCTCGAGCAGCGTTATGTCCGGCCTGCGCCGGATCAGGCCCAACAGATAGTCGCGATGCGCCTCGATTCGGCGGGAGCGGCGGTCGCCGCCGGAAGGCGCCGGCCAAATCTCGCCCGTGGTATTGAACCGCTTTACCCAGCGCACCGCGCTCGCCACGCTCACTTTGAAACGCGCGGCCGCCTGATTGCGCGACAACCCGCCCAAGACCACCGCCTCGACCACGCGCTCGCGAAGATCGTTGGAAAGACCCATCCCCCGCCGTCCCCATTCTCGCAGTGAATGAGGAAGCAGAAATTAACCGATTCGGGAATCCCCCCGCCAATTCAATCCGTTCGGATACTGCTCTAATTGCTGATCCTCGCTCGCGTATTGCCCCATAATAGACAGAAAACTTCAGTATATTCCAATTTTAGATTCTTCATCTCTCTTTTTCTCATCGTCGATCATTTCCTGATACGCCGCCAGCATCGTGCGAGCCCAACGTTTAACATTCGGAAGGCGATGCTTCGTCAGTGCCTGAAGGGGGACTATG
The DNA here is from genome assembly GCA_963813555.1 of uncultured Alphaproteobacteria bacterium. GTDB lineage: Bacteria > Pseudomonadota > Alphaproteobacteria > Rhizobiales > Beijerinckiaceae > Roseiarcus. The sequence goes on from CAWEZX010000010.1 coordinate 267,452, forward strand.
TATTGCCTATAGTAGGGGACAAGCGACCCCGAATGTGTGAATGTACCAATGTTTCGTGAGACTGCCCTTAAGAGTCTGTCCGAGAACATCATGCGGGATTGGATAGTTTTCGCAGCATGAGGCGGATGGAGGCGAGGCGCAGGAAGGCGAGCGCCTTGTGATTGAGGCATTCCCAGTCCTTGACCAGTCTTCGGCAGCGGCCGAGCCAAGCGAAGGTGCGTTCAACGATCCAGCGCTTTGGCAGCGCGACGAAGCCTGTGGCGTGATCCGATCGCTTGACGATCTCGACGGTGACGCGGGCCAGAATCCGCTTCATCGCGCTCTTAAACTCCGGCCCCTGATAGCCGCCGTCGGCATAGAGCTTGATCAGGAATGGAAAAGCGCCGAACAAGCTCGCCATCAACAGCGCGCCGCCGTCGCGGTCCTGGACGTCGGCGGCGTGCACGATGGCATGCATCAGCAGGCCCTGCGTATCGACGAGGATGTGCCGCTTCTTGCCCTTGATCTTCTTGCCTGCATCGTAGCCCGCCGGATCGATCGCAGGCCCCCTTTTTCCGCGCTCTTGACGCTCTGGCTGTCGATGATCGCGGCGCTCGGGCTTGCCTCGCGTGAGGCGGCTTGGCGGCACTTCGCATAAAGCGCGTCGTGAAGGCGGTCGAGCGTGCCATCCCAGCTCCACAGATCGAAATAATCATAGAGCGTCGAGCGCGGCGGCAGGTCGGTGGGGATCGCCCGCCACTGACAGCCGGTGCTCAGGATATACATCAGGCCGTTGACAACCTCGCGCACCACGACATGACGCCGGTTGCCGCCGCGTTTGGCGGGCGGAATGAGCGCCTCCACAAGCGCCCATTCCTCGTCCCTCAGATCGCTCGGATAGCGCAATCGGCTCCGGTCATAGCGTCTGCAATTCTTGCTCGTCCACATCGGCGGCCCCCCAAATCGAATCAGGCCGCTTCCCTTAAATCACAAATGATTCCGACAATTCAATATGTTCCCGGACAGGCTCTTAGGACCTCCTCCTTTCCTCCGAATTCATCAATAATTGCCAAGACAATTGGATTCCATTTTTCTGAGCCATCATTTGTGCGAATTAAAGGCGGGGCGACACTGGCGATAAACACAGGACCGACATCCGGGGTTTCGCGGCACCAAGCGAGCAGGAGGTCCGAAGGAAGAAGAAAAATGGCCCCGGCCACTTCTTTGTTCCGATGCTTATTACCGAGCAACCCCTCGAAATGATATCGCGCCAGGGGGTTCGCTGCGTTGACCCCACGTTTAACGACAGGCCAAGTAATCTCTGGGTAGCGTTGGAGCGCGACAGTCAACAAGCTCGCGATGGTATCCCTGATGCTGTGACTTGACTTGGTTTCGCTCACTGTCACTGTCCAATGACCAATTTGTTCAGCAATTTTGGGGCCGTATTCTTCATCATTGAGCAGTGTACCGATGAGGGTCTGCAAATGATGCGAAACCATACCGTCCACAGTTTCAGCTAATAAATCGGTAGAAATCAGTGCTCTAAGTATCGGAGGGCGCAAGACTATGAGCCGCTCACGGCGGCCAAGCGCGTACATGCCAATCAATTCGATAGCCACCGCTGTGCCACCCTTGTGGCGCAAAGCTGTCTCAATGACTGACTCGATTTCGGTTGGGGCTAGATGATCTAAAGCTCTGCCAATTCGGAGATACAGAAGGTCTGTTACCGGAAGCCGATTTCCATCGATCTCCGAGGTAAGTCGTGTCAAGTCTTCTGAGGCAATTCGTTTCCGGCATGTCAAGTACGCTAGAAACGGGCGCAGCTCATCATTGCGCGCGCACCTATCCAAAGCTGACCGAACTAACTCGGGTTTGTGTCCATCTAAACCGGAGATAAGCCCTCCAACAAACGCAGGATTGCCCCTCGGCGCCACAGCAAAATTCGTAAGTGCGCTCGACAACAAACGGTCTACGTCATCAAATACTACCGCGAGTCGATGGCCGAACACCGAACTTTGCCTCTGCTCCCCGCTCGATAGTTGTGGCAGCAACGTGAACAGCAACTCAGGTTGTTCCGCAACCTCATCTGCGAGTCTGCGAGCCTCGTTTTCGACCTCATTCAAATCGCCATGTACAATCCCCCACGGAAGATTTGTCACCGAAAAATCTAGACGATCGGACAGACTTCTCGGCAGGATCAATTCGCGCAGTCCCTCAACTCTCCTGCGGTATTCCTCGGGAAATCCTGGTCCTTCAAATTGCAGCGCTTGAGTGATCGTCTCCAGTGCCCCCGACCAATAGGCAGAGCAATTCTTAATAACCTCCTTTACGGCCCATTCTATCTCCCCAAACAGACTTGGTCCCAAACCGATTAGGCCTCGAAGATGCAGGGCGATACCAGCGGCGGCGAGCGGAGATAGATCACCCCGCGCTGCCGCAACCTGAGTGAGACGCTTCAGGATACCAATCAGGTAGTCCTTTAACTCGGCAGGATTGGGCTCCCAATCTCGCAAAGGGGGGGCGCTCCCCTGGTGCTCTGCACCGACGGTGCGGGTGAAATGGTCGGTTTGAAGACCGCCGGACAGGGCGCGTAAGACGATCTCTTGGGCTTTCAAGCCGTCCGACGCCAGCACTTCGTCTGCAAAACTTAACTTTGCGTCTCCGCGCGCCTCCGTCCCGGACAGATAACTATGGTAAAGACCCGAAAATATGCCGGTAGCATTGTTCGCGTAACTCTCGGTCTCTGCCACGGCAAAAGCAAGCAGTATCGTCGCCGCACGAGAGAAAAAATCGCGTCTGAAGACCAATTTCTCAAGCGCCCACATGACATTGCGTCGAGCCCGATGTTCTATGCCCCGCAGGTCGTTTTCTGTTCGCTGATCAAACGCCCGCTCGAGCGCAAGCATTGTGGCTTCGGGATTCGTATCAACAAGGAACCGGAGCGCGCGCGAACCCCCTTCTGTCTCAAGCGCGGCCGGCCGCCCGAAAGGGCCCGATGGCCCGCATAATCTGTCCACGAACCCGCGAGCATCGGGGGCGAAGTTGAGATACGAAAGCTGCTCACACATGGCATCTAACAAACGGCTCGGCATCGCGGCTGGACCACCTTCCGCGAACCATCCCTTCGCTTTTTTTGAAAGTATCCCACGCCATCTACTGTCGGCCAAGCGAAGGGCAACTGGCTTCGGCAAGACCAGAGCGACATCGCCATGGCGCTAAATCAGGCCACGTTCCTCAAATCGAACGACCCATTCATGAAATCGTTCTGGAGACAGTTGGCACAGTGCGTCTGCCACAAAATTGAGCTCACTCGCGCGGTCTCCAGAAACTCCGATTGTTGCGAACAAAGAACATGCGGAAAGTACGTTTCGACCCTCTTCATTTTCCCCTCCCCGACCCCAAACGATATTCCTGAGGAGGGCGTCGTCCCGAAGGCTGGCCCAGTTGTCAATGCTGCCGGAGAGCGATTCGCCCAAAAGCACTGCCATTACCGGAAAACCATCTGCAAAGCGGGTTACACTGTCAATTTCGGGCGGCCCCAATCCGGGACATGTCTCTTTAACGATCGCACCGATCAACGCGTTCTCAAATGGGCTTAGTTCTATTCTACTATCTTGATCGGCTGTCGTCGAAAGATCGAAATCAAGAGTCAGAAGACTGATATTACTATCGGGATGCCGAACGATTTCGGCCAGCGCTCGATGCAGATCGACTGAGCAATCGTCAATAACGAAAATTAGTTGCGATCTATGCGACTTCCATTGATGTAGGATTCTGACAATCTGCTCAGAACCTATCGAGGAGTGTGCGTAAACGACTGCGGCGCTGCGCGCTGCCCTAGCAGTGTCTTCCGAACTCGGTGGAGGGCGAAACATCTCCAGCGCAATACGCGTCTTGCCTAGCCCCGAGAGCCCAACGAGACGAACAACGGTCTTGGGCCGCGCCAGATCGGCCGGGACGTCGCCAATTAGACGAGCGAGGTCAAGCTTCTCGGACTTCGTTTTGCCTGAGACGAACGGGACGGAGCTCGCACGAAGTCGGGGATTTCGGGACCACGATTCCCACGACTGCAGGCCATAAACGGAAGAGCCGCTGATCCTCTCATGGACCCACGCTTGAACAGACGGGAAGCGGTTAACCCAGCCAGCGACCTCGTTGGCATCGTAGAAATCGACGTTTGCTGTATTGCCGGCCGATCTGACCCCCTCTCTTAGCCCGTCTACGCGATCTCTCAACATCGGCGGCGAACATATGTCCGTTCCAAACACGACGTAGGTTCCGGAGCGTTGGGCGACCTCCAGAATCGCTGGTTTCAGGGCCTTAGTGTCGCCGTCGACCACTTCATTCTTACATTTCGCTTTCGCCATAGTGGTGGCTTTGATTTGGAACAGCGTAAAACGTGTCGGCAGGTAATCGGTTCGTTCTTTGCCGTCTCTCCACTCGATACGTCCGTCCTCGCCACCGTCAGCAACGGTGATCTGCGCGGTAACATGGATCCCGCCCAAGGCGAGATCATGCGTGTAAGCCTCAACGAAAAGAAGCTGCCGCAGGAGATCGACAAACTCGGCGCCCCTGCCCTCAAACGAGTGTATCTGATCGGCTGAGACGGTTAGCATTGTGCACCGAAGAGCATGTTCGCCATTCCCGCGCACGCATAACTTCGCTCGGGCAAGGTCCGCACGACACTAGTTCCATTGCACAGAGGTTTTGACGGTTTCAAGTTCAACGGAGCACTGGGAGGTCCTTGGGCCCGACCAGGAGCTCGATGCTGCGGGCGACGCCCGGGGTCCGCCTGATGAGGCCGGCGCGTTCGAGGGTGAGCACCATCTGGTGCACGCTGGGCGGCGAGACTTGGAAGTGTCGCTGCATGTCAGCTTCCGCGGGCGGTTGGCGGAAGATACGGCTGTAGGCGTAGATGAAGGCCAGGTACTGACCTTGCTTATCGGTGAATGGGGGAGCCGGGGGCACGTGCCAAACAATTGATTCAGAGCCCTGATTCGTCTGGGCCTCGCAATTCGCGAGGAGACCAGGATGAACATACGTTACGGTCCCGTCGCGAGTTGTGTTGGAACTTGTTGACGCGTCTTCGGGCGACATGAAGCTATCCGATCATGCGGCGAGGTCAATTGTCTGGTCGGATGGCTTCTCGGCGAGGGTCTGCCATCCGTCGACCTTGCGCATGGTGATCTGCCCGGAGGCGAGCAGCGCCCAGAACAGCATGGCGGCGGTTTCGGCGCAGGGCAGCACGGTCTGGGTCTTGATCCTGCGCTTGAACTCCTCATGCAGGCGCTCGATCGCGTTCGAGGTCCTGATCGACTTCCATTGGCTCGGCGGGAAGCGCGTAAAGGTGAACAGCCTGTCGCCGGCCTCCTCGAGGCTGTCGGCGACGGCGCGGCATTTCAGGCGCCATTTTGCGGAGGAACGCCTTGCGCCGGGCTTCGACCTCCTGTCTCGTCGCGGCGTAGATCATGTCGCGATAGTCGTTGGAGATTTCCTCGTGCAGACGCTCGGGCGCGTGAGCGAGCAGGTTGCGATGCTTGTGAACCGTGCAGCGCTGGACCGGCGCATCCGGCCAGAGCGCCGCCAGCGCCTTTTCCAGACCCGGCGCGCCGTCGGCGATGACGAGTTCGGGCGTCTTCAATCCGCGCTTCACGAGATCGTCGAGCAGCGCGCGCCAGGCGGCCTCGCTTTCGCCGCCCATGCTCCGGATCGCCAGCAGCACCTTCTGGCCGTCCGCGCGCACGCCGAGCGCCACCAGGAGCGAGACCGACGTCGCGCGTCTGTCGAGCCGGACCCGTACGAGCGTGCCGTCGAGGATCAACCGCACGATCGGCTCCTGGCCGAGCGGTCGCACGTTCCAGGCGTCCCAGTCGCCCTTCACCTTGCGCCATGCCCGGCTGACTACGTCCTTGCCGACCGGCCCGGCGAACACCGCAGCCAGCGCGCGCCGAACCCGGCGGGTGTTGGTTCCGAAAAGATAGGCCCCGACGATCAGCGCGTCGGCCGCCTTGGTGCGGCGCTGGTAGGCGCGAAGCGAGGCGCTTTTCCATTCGCTCGTCTTGCCGTCCGCGCCCATCAGCCGAGCCCGCGGCACGGAAATCTCCGCTCTCCCGAAGGTCCCGGTCAGCCCGCGCTTGCGGTGGCCGTGCCGGACGCCGACGATTGGCGGCGGTTCGCCATCCTCGCTCGGCTTGCGTCGGCCATATCGCGGGCGCGACAATACGCCGGCAAGTTCCTCATCCAGCATCGTCTCGATGAACCCGCGCACCCGAGCGCGAACCCCGTCCTCGATCGCGTCGAACCAATCATCGAAAAGCAAAACCTCGGCGGCAACACCCGCCTCCTTCGTGGTATCCTTCGTCATGGCGTGGTCTCCATTCCAGCGCGCCAACGCCGGAATCGTTCGGGTTAGGCAACCCGGAGACTACGCCAACCCAATTCCAACCACCTCCGCGACGGGACCTACGTTACCATGTCGAACTGAGTGAAGCCGAGCGATGTGAACTCACCGCGCTGGTGGGGAGCTATGCGGGAAAGTCGGTGACGGCGTAAATCAAGCGGCGGATTTGATTTCGGCGACAGCTTCAATTCCGTCTTTGAACTTTATACCGTTGACGACTTTCGGCAACTGATTTTGGCCTTGCAATCGCCGCCAGGTCCTGGACGCCGCCATCACCAGTTTGAACACCATGAGACGCGCGGTGTCCTGCGACAGCGCGCCCTTCATGCGGACGGTGCGATGCCTCACCGTCGCGAACACGCTCTCGATCGGGTTCGAGGTTCGCAAGTGGTCCCAATGATCGGCGGGAAGGTCGAAGAACATCAGCAACGTTTGACGATCCTTGATCAGGCATTCGACGGCCTTGTCGTATTTGGGCGCGTATTTCTCGGCGAAGGTTGTCATCGCCGCTTCCGCCGCGCCCCGGCTCGGCGACAGCCAGATCTCGCGCAGATCCCTATGTGCATTGGGTTGCATCGACTTCGGGAACTTGTCGAGCACGTTCAATGTCTTGTGCAGCCAGCATCGCTGATGACGCGTCGTCGGGAACGCCTCGTCGAGGGCCTTCCAGAACCCGAGCGCGCCATCGCCGATGGCGACTTGCGGCGCGACCGGCAGGCCGCGCGCCTTCAAATCGACGAGCAACTCCTTCCAGCTTTGCCCGCTCTCCCTCATGCCCGTCTGAAAGCCGATCAACTCCTTCTTGCCCTCCGGCGTCGCCCCCATCAGCACCAGCATACATTCGGCCTGCGGCTCCGTGCGCGCCTGCAAATAGACGCCGTCCGCCCAGACGTAGACGTAATGGCGCGCCGACAAATCGCGCTTCTGCCATCGCCGATATTCGTCCTCCCATTCGCTCTTGAGGCGCGCGATCACCGCCGCGGAAAGGTTGGGCGCGTCCTTGCCGAGCAGGGCGGCGAGGGCCTCCTGGAAATCGCCGGCGGAAATCCCGCGCAGATAGAGAACGGGCAGAAGGGCGTCGAGGCTCTTGGTGCGGCGCGCCCATTTGGGCAGGATGTTCGAGGTGAAGCGCATGCGCTCGCCCGAAGCGACGGCGCGATCGCGGGCCTTCGGCTTTTGCACTTCGACCGGCCCGATTCCTGTCTGGATCGCGCGAACCGGATCATGCCCGTGGCGAACCACCCGTCGGCGGCCATCCGGAAGCACGAGTTCCGCGGTCGAGGCCAGAAACGTCTCGAACTCCGCCTCGACCGCCTGGGCGATCAACCGACGCGCGCCGGTTCGCAGAATTTCGGTGAGCGGATCGTCGATCGCCCCTTTCTGTCGAAGGGCAACAACTCTATTCTCGGTCATGGCGTAACGCTCCGGCCTGGAGGTTCGGGTGGCTTGATCACCAACCCCGTTACGCCGCCTTCCTCACACCGTCACCCAGTTCCCCGCATAGCTCTCAACGGAGCACTGGGAGGTCCTTGGGCTCGACCAGGAGCTCGATGCTGCGCGCGACGCCCGGGGTCCGCCTGATGAGGCCGGCGCGTTCGAGGGTGAGCACCATCTGATGGACGCTGGGCGGCGAGACTTGGAAGTGTCGCTGCATGTCAGCTTCCGCGGGCGGTTGGCGGAAGATACGGCTGTAGGCGTAGATGAATGCCAGGCACTGACCTTGCTTATCGGTGAACGGGGGAGCCGGGGACACGTGCCAAACAATTGATTCAGAGCCTGATTCGTCTGGGCCTCGCGATTCGCGAGGAGACCCGGATGAACATACGCTACCATGTCGAACTGAGCGAAGCCGAGCGGTGTGAACTCGCCGCGCTGGTGGGTAGCGGCAAGCATTACGCACGCAAGATCAAACGAGCCCAGATTCTGCTCGCCGCCGACAGCGGGCTCAGTGACGACGATATAGCCGCTGCGGTGGCTGTCGGCGGCTCGACCGTTTACAGGACCAAGCGCCGCTTCGTTGAAGGCAATCTCGAAGCCGCCCTGAACGAGGAGCCGCGGGCAGGCGCCGATCGTAAGCTGACCAGCAACGAAGAAGCCCTCCTCATCGCCACCGCCTGTTCGAGCCCGCCCGAAGGTCGCGCCCGCTGGACGCTGGAGCTGCTGGCTGGCGCGATGGTCAAGCTGACCGACCATGACAGCCTGTCGCGTGAAACCGTCCGCCGACGCTTGGCCGAGAACCATCTCAAGCCTTGGCAGAAGGACATGTGGTGCATCCCCAAGGTCGACGCCGAGTACGTCGCCCGCATGGAGGATGTGCTCGACCTCTATGCCGAGCAGCCTGACCCGAAGCGGCCGGTGGTCTGCTTCGACGAAAGCCCCACCCAGCTCATCGGCGAAGCGCGCCAGCCGATTCCGGCCGCACCTGGACGGCTCGAGCGCTTCGACTACGAGTATCGCCGCAACGGCGCCGTCAATCTCTTCGTCTTCCTCGATGCCCATCGCTCTTGGCGCAGGGTCAAGGTCACCAATCATCGCACCGCTGACGACTTCGCCCTTTGCATGCGCGAGCTCGTCGATGTCGACTTCCCAGAGGCCGAGCGCATCCGAGTCGTCCTCGACAACCTCTCCACCCACACCGCCGCCGCTCTCTACGCCGCATTCCCACCGGCCGAAGCGCGCCGCGTGCTCAGGCGGCTTGAGTTCCACTACACGCCTAAGCACGCCAGCTGGCTCAACATGGTTGAGATCGAGATCGGCGTGCTCAAAGGCCAATGTCTCGATCGCCGCATCGAAAGCTGCGACCGGCTCGTTGCCGAGATCGACGCATGGCAGTCCCAGCGAAACCAAAGCGGCGCTCGAATCGACTGGATGTTCTCCACCGACAAGGCCAGAACCAAAATGGCGCGCGCCTATCCCGATCCCTCGCTCAAAGAGTCGTAATCACTGTGCAGGAGAACTAGTTCCGTTGCACAGAGGTTTTGACGGTTTCAAGTTCAACGGAGCACTGGGAGGTCCTTGGGCCCGACCAGGAGCTCGATGCTGCGGGCGACGCCCGGGGTCCGCCTGATGAGGCCGGCGCGTTCGAGGGTGAGCACCATCTGGTGCACGCTGGGCGGCGAGACTTGGAAGTGCCGCTGCATGTCGGCTTCCGCGGGCGGTTGGCGGAAGATACGGCTGTAGGCGTAGATGAAGGCCAGGTACTGACCTTGCTTATCGGTGAACGGGGGAGCCGGGGACACGTGCCAAACAATTGATTCATAGCCTGATTCGTCTGGGCCTCGCGATTCGCGAGGAGACCCGGATGAACATACGCTACCATGTCGAACTGAGCGAAGCCGAGCGGTGTGAACTCGCCGCGCTGGTGGGCAGCGGCAAGCATTACGCACGCAAGATCAAACGAGCCCAGATTCTGCTCGCCGCCGACAACGGGCTCAGCGACGACGATATTGCCGCTGCGGTGGCTGTCGGCGGCTCGACCGTTTACAGGACCAAGCGCCGCTTCGTTGAAGGCAATCTCGAAGCCGCCCTGAACGAGGAGCCGCGGGCGGGCGCCGATCGTAAGCTGACCAGCAACGAAGAAGCCCTCCTCATCGCCACCGCATGTTCGAGCCCGCCCGAAGGTCGCGCCCGCTGGACGCTGGAGCTGCTGGCTGGCGCGATGGTCAAGCTGACCGACCATGACAGTCTCTCGCGCGAGACGATCCGCCGACGCTTGGCCGAGAACCATCTCAAGCCTTGGCAGAAGGACATGTGGTGCATCCCCAAGGTCGACGCCGAGTACGTCGCCCGCATGGAGGATGTGCTCGACCTCTATGCCGAGCAGCCTGACCCGAAGCGGCCGGTGGTCTGCTTCGACGAAAGCCCCACCCAGCTCATCGGCGAAGCGCGCCAGCCGATTCCGGCCGCACCGGGACGGCTCGAGCGCTTCGATTACGAGTATCGCCGCAACGGCGCCGTCAATCTCTTCGTCTTCCTCGATGCCCATCGCTCTTGGCGCAGGGTCAAGGTCACCAATCATCGCACCGCTGACGACTTCGCCCTTTGCATGCGCGAGCTCGTCGATGTCGACTTCCCAGAGGCCGAGCGCATCCGAGTCGTCCTCGACAACCTCTCCACCCACACCGCTGCCGCTCTCTACGCCGCATTCCCACCGGCCGAAGCGCGCCGCGTGCTCAGGCGGCTTGAGTTCCACTACACGCCTAAGCACGCCAGCTGGCTCAACATGGTTGAGATCGAGATCGGCGTGCTCAAAGGCCAATGTCTCGATCGCCGCATCGAAAGCTGCGACCGGCTCGTTGCCGGGATCGACGCATGGCAGTCCCAGCGAAACCAAAGCGGCGCTCGAATCAACTGGATGTTCTCCACCGACAAGGCCAGAACCAAAATGGCGCGCGCCTATCCCGATCCCTCGCTCAAAGAGTCGTAATCACTGTGCAGGAGAACTAGTTGCGTGACGAGGCTCGACCGCAGAACCAAGCTCGCTGCCCCACCCCTTCAGTTCCGGTCTGCTCCGCCAGCTTCTGCCAATGGTCGCGGTCGCGGCGCAGATCGTCCATTTCCCGCCGCAGCTGGTCGCGATTCGCCCTCACTTCAGCAAGGAGTTGGCGCAGTCCCAGCGCCTCGGCCTCCAGCATAGGGAGCTTGAGGGTCAATTCGTCTCTTCCGTCTCTGGTTGATTTCATTGCGCCGTCCGGATCTTCGGGGACGCTGCTTGGGCGACTTCGGCTAGGCGCCGGCCTCGGCGCGATCTGCGCTGACCTTCGTTGTCGCAGACTGTATATCATTGCGAATAGTCCCCCTTGGGAAAGTCAATCGAGCGCCAATGATTCTTGGAGCGTCGATACCCGGAAACGCCGAGCCCGGCGAAACCGATCAGCATCATTACCCAGCTCGACAACTCGGGAGTCGCGCCGGCGCCCTCGGGAGCGCTCGCCGCGAAGTCCATGGAAAACGAGGAGCCCTCAAAACGGTAGCGTTCGATTGGAAGCCAATGCGCATCGAGCGAACTATCCGTGGACGCCAACGACCATGAACGGCTTCCATTTCCGTCCAACGTCCGTTCCCCGACGACAACCCACTCCGTCAGCAAGCCCGGATCCGCGCCGAGGCCATCGGAACTCCAGGCGCTCGATCACGATCATGCCTCCCACGCCCATCGGGCGCCCGGTTGCGTCGACGGTCTTCCTCGTTGAGGCATCTGCCGTGTCCGAGGTCAGCAATTCGATTCGCCCAACGACATAGGTTCCAAAAGCGGGGCCGCAATTGACAGAGTATTCGAGCGCCCAATCGCGGCCAGACAGTGACAGGATCCGGGCTGCTCAAGCCCATTGTTGGGCAAAAGCGAATCGGCGAAGCCGTAGGACGAAGCGCTGATCTCCCGCGTGCGTGCGTCAGCGTTTGTGGCGATGCGACGAGAGCCGCCGCGCCCGCAAAGGCGAGCGCTATCGTGGATCGGACGATCCCACCCCGAGCGCCGCCCTGGAGGCGGCCGAAATCGCCGATCTGGATGGTCATCTTGATTTAAAGGTTAACACGAGTTTTCTAAAAATTCAACTAGAAGTTGAAATATCTGCCAATAATTCTCTCTATAGTTGCGGCGACGAGACTCATCTAGGCGCGCAGTCGCGCGGAGTTGACGAGTGCGCGTACTGCGGCTAACCCGCACAATAGCCGGCCCAAAAGGTCATTAAGGGGATACCCAAATCGCCCCAAGCGGTCGATCTAATTTTTACAAACAAGATCAAGCCTGCGAGCGCGAATGTGATTCAGTTGTCGACCAGATCGCCGGAACATCTCGCGGCATGCCGTAATACCAAAAGTCATAGCGGCTGACCGATGTGGGCCCAGTCGCGCATTCCGATGGATGTGATCCGTTTGGGTTCGGCGGTGAGTTTCCGCCAGGCGGCGCATGCGGCGTCGATGATCGCGTCGTAGTTTTCGAAGACGGTGTTTGAGATCCAGTTCTGGCGCAGATACTGCCAGACGTTCTCGACCGGGTTCAGCTCCGGGGCCCGCGAAGGCAGGAAGATCGGTGTGATGTTTTCGGGCATGTCGAGCTTGCTGGTGATGTGCCAGCCAGCCCTGTCGAGAAGCACCACGGCGTGTGCGCCCTTGGCGACGTTGCTCGAGATTTCGTCGAGGTGGAGTTGCATCATGTCGGTGTCGGCATAGGGCAGCGCCAAGGCCGCTCCGACGCCCCGTGCTGGGCAGATCGCGCCGAACAGATAGGCGTTGTCGTAGCGCTGATCGGCGGGCTGTCTTGGTCTCGTTCCGCGCCTGGCCCACTGGCGGACGAGGCCGTTCTTCTGGCCGATCCGGGCCCTCATCCCGAGCTTGCCGAGGGACGTCCTTACATGAGGTTTCTCCTGTCAAGCATTCCGCGAGTTTTTCGCGCGATCGTCGTTTGAGCGTTGGACTGGACGGATTGGGGATCGTCTTGAACGCAGCAAGCGCTGCATAACCTTACATACGGTCCGATCGCAGGCGCGCTGCGGCGCGACCTTTGAATCGCAACCCCAATGCCTCATGCACGAGGCTTCGATCCCGGCTGATGTGACCCACCTGAAACGCGGGAGGCACATGCTCCCAATGACGAAGACGGTCACATCCTCCGTCTATCCCCGCTCGTCGACGAGCGAGGGAACTCTATGCGGTGATGATTGCCCCTTCCGGCGCGAGACCCAGGGTGACGAAACGCCAGATCGCGATCAAGAGCTTGCGCGCCAGGGCGATGATTGCGACGCGGCGCGCCCGACCCTGGAGCGTGCCGACGCGTTGCCGGAACCATGCCGCCAGGCTGCTCTCTGGCTGGTAGCGGAGCCAAAGCCAGGCGAGTTGGACAAGCGTCTTGCGAGCTCGGCTATTGCCGGCGCGGTTTATGCGTCGATCACGGTCCATGCCGCCGCTTTGGAAAGGCGTGGGCGTCAGACCCAGGTAGCTGGCGATCTGTCGCCGGTTGTCGAAGGTTCGGTAGAACACCTCTCTCGTCAGGACTGAAGCGAAGTTCACGCCGATCCCTCGGACCGTGCAAAGCATCTTGACCGTCTGGCTGGCGGGATCCTGTTGTTCTTCGAGCGCGATCTCGCGCTCGGCGTCGAGCTCACGGATCATTTCGAGCGTCAACGACAGCCCTCGACGCAAGCGGTTCAGTTCTGCGACCAGATGGGTTGGCAGGGGTCGGCCCTCGCCGGTTCTCAGGGCGTTTACGTCCGCTCCCCAGGAACGGAACGATGGCCTTTTCCGGATGCCCTGGGTGGCGAGCAACGCGGCGATGCGATTTTCGACGCGGATGCGCTCCTGCACGAGGAATTCGCGCTCGCGATGCGGCCGCTTTGCGTCTTCCTCTTCTACGGAGGGCACATTGACCGTCCGGCAGGCGTCAACGTCGCCAGCAAATCTTGCGGCGAGAACGCGCAAGAGCCCGACAGCGTCCAACCGGTCGGTCTTGGCGCGCCGCGCGCCTCGGGTCACCAAGATGCTGGTCGGCTCGACGACGTGGTTGATCACCCCATGCGCCGATAGAAGTCGATGCAGCCAAAACCCATCCCGTCCAGCCTCAAAGCAGCTGACGACAAGCACCTCCGCGTCATCTGAAGAGTGGAGCTGACTGCGCAGGTCGGCGATGAAAGCAAGCAGTCCATCGTTATCGCCGGCCTCCAGCCGGCGCAGCTTCGCCTTCTCATTCGCAGGCAATCGATACGCGATGACCCAGGACGACGCGCTGAGTTCGAGGGCGAGATAGACGATCCTTCGAGGTGAGGCATACGACGACATGAGGGCGCTCCGGTTCCAGTTGGGGCTCCCAGTCTGGCCGAGGCCCCGGCCGCATAGCATCTGGAACCAGATTTCGAGCGGCGTCGTCTCGGGCAACCCTGCGAGATGAGCTTTCAGCGCGCGCGGGAAGTTTTTTTAAACCCCTCGACGATCCGCTCGTCCTGAGCCGGATGACGCGGCCGGGCGCTGATGTGCGAGAAGCCAAGCTTCTTCAGGAGCTTTCCGACATAGCGCGGATGAAAGTCGACGCCGAACCTTTCGGCAATGACACGCTTGAGATCGACGCGCCGCCACCGGACGACGCCATCTTTCTCACGGTCCGGGCCGGCCTCCACGATCTTCGCAAACTGAGCCAACTGTTCCGCCGACAGGCGAGGCTTGGGACCTTCCGTCCGGTTGTCGATGAGGCCCTCCGGCCCCGAAGCGTTGAAGCGATGAACCCAGTCGCGCAGCGTCTGGCGATCCATGCCGCCGATCTTCGCCGCCGCCGCCCGGTCCATTCCATCTCGAACCGCAGCCAGCGACAGAAGACGACGGCTCTGGCTGACGTCCTTCGTCCGGCGAGCGTGCGTGCGAAGCTCTTGCGCCAAATAGTCTTCTCGCAATCTCACCGCTGATCGCATGGCGCCAATCTCCCGCGCCAAAGGAGTCAGAAATCGCGCCTTTGTGGGAATCCCCTCCGTGAGTCAGTCAGAGGGGCCTTTGGTATAACGATCCAGAGGCCAGTATCGGCCTGAAGCGTGAAGAGTGTTGACCAGGTTAAACTCATGCGCGCTGCGGGTGCCTTTCTGCGGCAGTGTGAAGACTTGGCGTCGTTTTAGTGCCCGATCGCCTAAAAGTTGTTGCCGGTGCGCTCCATTCTAAATCTCTCATTTTTTTATCGTGAAAACGACATTGTGATGATACTCACAATTGTGCCATGCTTGGTGAAAGTATATGTAATTACACGTCTCGGTGACTATCCACTCATGCGGATTATTTAAATCCTTATAAACAAGCATTTCCAACAGGTATAAATATTTGGATCCGTTAGTGGCACTCTCAAATTCACTAAAAGGAATTCCATACTTTAATGTGTGGTAATCAGTCTCGTTGGGTTGCATTTGGTTGCTTCCCGACGTTCCCGTGAGTGATGTTTTCCATTCGGATGCGAGTGTGTTAAAGTCGGCATCAAGTTCTAATTTACCTTTGAGCTTATCTACCAATCTAATCGCGGATCCCGCCTGCATGGATTCTGCGGGCAGTTGCCCAATATTTTTTTGATACTTATTAAACATCATGTTATTTCCGTCTCTAAGAGCCTGTCCGGGAACATATTGAATCGTCGGAATCATTTGTGATTCAAGGGAGGCGGCCTGATTCGATTTGGGGGGCCGCCGATGTGGACGAGCAAGAATCGCAGACGCTACGACCGGAGCCGATTGCGCTATCCGAGCGATCTGAGGGACGAGGAATGGGCGCTTGTCGAGGCGCTCATTCCGCCCGCCAAACGCGGCGGCAACCGGCGTCATGTCGTGGTGCGCGAGGTTGTCAACGGCCTGATGTATATCCTGAGCACCGGCTGTCAGTGGCGGGCGATCCCCACCGACCTGCCGCCGCGCTCGACGCTCTATGATTATTTCGATCTGTGGAGCTGGGATGGCACGCTCGACCGCATTCACGACGCGCTTTATGCGAAGTGCCGCCAAGCCGCCTCACGCGAGGCAAGCCCGAGCGCCGCGATCATCGACAGCCAGAGCGTCAAGAGCGCGGAAAAAGGGGGCCTGCGATCGATCCGGCGGGCTACGATGCAGGCAAGAAGATCAAGGGCAAGAAGCGGCACATCCTCGTCGATACGCAGGGCCTGCTGATGCATGCCATCGTGCACGCCGCCGACGTCCAGGACCGCGACGGCGGCGCGCTGTTGATGGCGAGCTTGTTCGGCGCTTTTCCATTCCTGATCAAGCTCTATGCCGACGGCGGCTATCAGGGGCCGGAGTTTAAGAGCGCGATGAAGCGGATTCTGGCCCGCGTCACCGTCGAGATCGTCAAGCGATCGGATCACGCCACAGGCTTCGTCGCGCTGCCAAAGCGCTGGATCGTTGAACGCACCTTCGCTTGGCTCGGCCGCTGCCGAAGACTGGTCAAGGACTGGGAATGCCTCAATCACAAGGCGCTCGCCTTCCTGCGCCTCGCCTCCATCCGCCTCATGCTGCGAAAACTATCCAATCCCGCATGATGTTCTCGGACAGACTCTAAAGTCCATAATATTTGTCTGAATGACACGAGCCATGGGAAGGTTTGATCTATCTACGCTCGATGTAATTAGCGCCACGCAAAGCAGTGAGACGAGCGTGGAGATTCCAATCCAGACACATTTGAAAACACCCCGTAAGAGGCGCAAGAACAAAACCTATGGCGATAAAAAGCCATCCGACCGCCAGCAGCGTAAGTCCTAATGCCACTTTGTCACCTGCAAACAGTGCGGCGACAAGGATCCCTATTTCCGACAGCAAGAAAGAAACCACCCCCAAGCCAAGTGAAAAATCGGGAATGTTCCTGCCGCCCCTTATCCCACGCGTAAACAAGCCATTTCCAAGATAGCGCTTCGTATTTTGGATTGTCGCGAGTATCAGACATTCGCGATTCATAGCATAATGTGCCCAAAAGCTAGGGCGAACGCAGAAAAGCCGAAGAAGCGGAGAGGACTCTAAACCGAGCGGAGCTTCGCTTGCGCTGGTCCACCGGCAGCGCCACATAAGGTGCGGGAATCATCCAAGGGAGCGCGGACCATGAGCGAAGGGAAACAAGTTCTGACCATCGACATTGTCAGCGACGTCGTATGCCCCTGGTGCTATCTCGGCGAGAAACGCCTGGAAGAGGCGCTCGCGGAGGAACCTGGAGAGGTCGAGATCCGCTGGCGGGCCTACCAGCTCGACCCGACAATTCCCGAAGGCGGGCTCGACCGCACCGAATATATGGAGAAAAAGTTCGGCCGCAGCGGCCAACTCCAGTCGGCGCACGACAATCTGACCCGCCTGGGCGCCGAAGTCGGCCTTCCGTTCGCTTTCGACAAGATCAAGCGCTCGCCCAACACACTCGACGCGCATCGCCTCATCCGCTGGGCCGCGTCGGCTGGCGTCCAGCAAAGCGTGGTCGATCGATTGTTCAAGGCCTTCTTCGTCGAGGGCCGCGACATCGGTGACCGCGGCGTGCTGGTCGAAATCGCCAGCGATTGCGGCCTCGACGCAAATCTGGTCGAAAAGCTGCTGGCCGATGGCGCTGACACCGACGAGGTGCGGCAGGAAATCGAGCAAGCCCAGGCGATGGGAGTGAGCGGCGTGCCGTTCTTCATCTTTGGCGGCCGGCTCGGCGTCCCCGGCGCCCAGGAGCCTTCCGTGCTGCGGCAGGCGATGGCGCAAGCGCGGCGGGAGATGGCGGAATCCGCCGACGAAGCGACCGCAAGCGGCTGATTTCAGGCAGCCGCGTTGAGCCGAGTCACAAGCTCGGGCGGCAATTCGATGCGCGGCGCCCGACCCTCGCTCGGCTTCGCCGTCGGCGCGCTGAGCTCCGGCGGCGCTGCGCCTCTCGCAGATTTCCCGAAGTCCCCAATCAGCATCGGCGCTTGGGCGGCGTCATCGTTCACTGGGGAAAAACCCAGGATCTGCGGCAGCCGCCCGCCAGGAGCGGAGGCCGCCGCTTCGCGAGCGAAATTCGCCGCTTCCGCCCTGGACGCCTCGGCGGCGAAGCGCCACAGCAGCGCGAGGACCTTGGTGAGCGCCGGATCGTTGCGCCGCTCGCATTCGTCGATGACCGTTTGCGTCAGTGACAGTTTGAGGCCTTTGCCAGCGCCGCCGATATGAGCCTTCATTGCCGACAGCGCAGCACGGAAGGCGGGCAGGACGCTGCTCTTCAGGCCAGCGCGGCGGGCGAGCGCCGCAAAGCCTTCCCCGCGAGGCTCAAGCATGAAAGCCGTGACGCGTGGCAGCGGTAGATCGGACAATTCCGCCATAGAAGCGGCGAACAGGCTCCGTTCTCCGCCAAGCAGCGAACGCAGCAGCAAAGCCGGCGTGAGCGCTCCTTCTTTACGAAGCGCGCGCGTGAGCTCCGCCTCCTCGCCGGGGCGACATGATGAAGCGATCGAACAGAGCGCCTGATCGCGCGCCTGGCGGGCGACGCGCTCGGCTCGATCGGGCGCCATCCACTGCGAGACCTCGACCGCCAAATCCTTTGCCGCAGCCACGGCGATGCGCGCTCTTAACGCCGCCGGAAGCCACGCACGCTCGAGCAGTGCGTCCCGCACGCTCGCTTCGTCGTTGAAGCGTGTCAGGATGCGGCCCAGTAATTCTGCCGGGAGATCTGCCTCGAAATTGCCGATGAGCGCGAGAACCGCGTCGAGTTGGCCGATCTCGGCCAGCGTGGCGGCTGCGCGAGGCGCGAGGTTGGGTCGGCGCGCGATCGCCATCTGGGCCGCCAAGTCTCCGTTCGCGGCGCAATCGACGAGGTCGGGGTCGGTCAGCAGGGGTGAGTATTGAAGCACCGCGGCGGCGGCTTCCAACTCGTCCGCCGCCAGCGCAAGGATTAAAGCGCGTGGCGCTTCATTGGCGCGGCACAAAGCTTCCGCCAGCGCTCGACGCACCAGGGGCGAAGGATCGTCGATGAGCGCCGTCATCGCCAGGGCCGCCTCGGCGCACACGGAAGCGGGGAAGTCGGAATGAAGATAGGCCCGGGCGAGTGCGCTCGCCCCCTCCGCCCGCGCGTCGGCGTCGGCCGATTGCGCCCAGGCGAGAAATCGTCTCACTATGTCTGGCTTGGCGAAAGTCGGCGCCGGCAAGAGCTCGGCCGTCGGCAGGATGGCGTTCACGGGTCGGCCTCGCTCGCCGGGCATGGCGCTGGACACTAATCGCTCAGATTGCATGAGCATGGTTAACGGCCACTTAAGGTTGCAAAGAGACGTCCATGGAAGCCAGAATTCATCGCCATCCGCGCGGCGGCCTTTACTTCGAGGCTTTCTCAGTCGGCCAGATGTTTCGTCACGGGCTGACCCGCACCGTCACCCAAATGGACAACATGCTGTTTTCCAACATGACGCTGAACCCGCAGCCGCTGCATATCGACGCACATTTTTGCGCGACCGAAACCGAATGGGGCCGGCCGCTCATGAATTCGCTGTTCACGCTTGGCCTCATGATCGGCATTTCCGTCAACGACACCACGGTCGGCACGACCATCGCCAATCTCGGCATGACGGATGTCACCTTTCCCGCGCCTTTGTTCGAAGGCGACACAATTCGCGTCGAGACGGAGGTGATGGCCACGCGCGCCTCCAAGTCGCGCTCCGACGCTGGGCTGGTCGAGTTCCGGCACCGTGCGTTCAAGCAGGACGGCACGCTGGTCGCGGAATGCCGCCGCACCGCGTTCATGCGCCGTAGCGAACCTGAGACCCTGACCGCCTGAGCGCCGATGCGCTCGCTCCTCATCGTTCCGGCGGATGAGAAACGGCTCGCTGAGGCTCTGGCGAGCGGCGCAGACGCGGTCGTTGTCGATCTCGCCCAAGCAGAGCCCGACAAGCGAACGGCGGCGCGGGCTTCGGCCGCCCGTTTTCTCGAAGGAACGCGCGGCCGGGGCGGCGGCCCGGCGCGAATCATCCGGCCCAACGCGCTCAATTCGGGCGAGACCGATGCCGACCTCGACGCGGTGATGGGTGACGCGCCTGACGCCGTCCTGCTGACTGGCGGCGTCGGGGCTGCGAGCGTCCAGCAGCTCTCCGCAAAGCTCGCGGTGCGCGAGGCCGAGTTTTCGCTCGCCGATGGCGCGACAAAAATCATCGCCGCGGCCGATACAGCGCAGTCGCTGTTCCGCATGGGAAGCTATAGCGGCTCGAGCGCACGGCTCGTGGGCATCGCCTGGAGCGCCGGGGCCTTACGCACCAATATCGGGGCCGAGATGGACCGCGATCCATTCGGCGCTTACTTAGGCCCCTATCGTCTGGCGCGCGATTTGACGCTCCTCGCCGCGACCTCTGCGGGGGTTGCGGCGATTGACACAACCTTCGCTAACCTCAGCGACGCGGAGGGCCTGCGCGCCGAGGCGCTCGCCGCGCGGCGGGACGGCTTTACCGGCAAAATCGCCATTGACCCGGCCCAAGTGGCCGTCATCAACGAAATCTTCCCACGAACAAGGCCGTCCGCCGAGAGGGCCGTCTGAGGACTTCCGGGAGCGAGGCCGGCTTACTCCACCGACGCCTTGCGCGCCTTGATCTCGGCCACCCATTCCTCGGCGTTCTTCGATGGCGTGCAGACGACTTTCATGTATAGGGATCCGTCGCCTTGCACAAAATCTGTGCGGGCAATCATCGTCTGCCCGTTCAATCCGCACATGATTGCATTGTCAACCGTCGGACCGCGCACGACGTCAACGGCCGTCTTCGCCTGACAATCCGCGTGCGAAAGCGTGGTCGAGCAAATTAGAATGAGAATCGAATAGCCGGACATCGCTTGCCCCTGTGGTTAGCCTGATTTTGGATTGCTTTTCTTGCCCGAGGCTTTTGCGTGATCGCCTCGGCCTTTGCAGCTTTGAGTTGCAACATACAGTGAAAGCAAATTCCGTGCCGTGATCCGGATCACACCGCAGTACAGTATTTCTCCGGTCGAGACTGGCTTGCCGCTACGGCGCGGCGCGGGCGGGCCTCAGCACCCGGAAAGGCTCAATCTACAGATCAAAAGGCATCAATTCTTAAGTCCTAGCCCCTAACGTTCCCGCGAACGGTTCGGCGCCGCGCCGGCCGGCTTCGAACGCCGCCAAGACATCGTGCCGATGACATTCGTCGAGACGATCCTCTCCCCGCTTCAGCCGGTTGTCGCCACCCTCCTCACGCCGTCGTCGATCTGCTCGATCTATTCGCTCGGGTTCGCTACTCTCATTGCCTTCGCTTGGCTTGCCTGGCGGCGGAAGCGCCGCCAACGGCCCGTCATCCTGAGAGCGCTGGCGCGCGCCATTTTCTCGCGCCGGGTCCTGCTGCATCGTTCAACCTTCGCCGACCCCGCCTATTGCGTCATTGGGCTTGCGACGTTGGGCGCAATCCTGGGCTCAGCAGTCCTCTCGACAGCATGGATCAGCGACGGCGTCGCCGCGCTCCTGACGCGCGGCCTCGGCCCCGCGCCGCGACTGCACGCGCCTGATGTTGCCCTTAACGGCGCGCGCACGGTCTCGCTCTTTCTTGCTTACGAGCTCGGCTTCTTCGTCGACCACACGCTCAAGCACCGCATTCCGGCGCTATGGGAGCTGCACAAAGCGCATCATTCGGCCGAAGTGCTGACACCGCTGGTCAACTTCCGCGTTCACCCGCTCAATTCGCTGATCCTCGCTAACAATCTTGCGCTGTTCACCGGCCTAATCGGCGGCGTGGCTCAGTACGCACTCGGGCGAAAAGCGGTGTCGTTCACCCTGTTCGATCAGAACGTGCTGACTGCTCTACATCTACCTGACCGCGCAGCTCCAGCACAGCGAGATCTGGATTCCGTTCACCGGCCTATGGGGACGCGTGTTCATGAGCCCGGCGCACCATCAGGTGCGCCATTCCGCCAATCCAGCCCATTTCAATTGCAACATGGGCGCGAGCCTGGCGATCTGGGATTGGCTGGCGGGCAGCTTGCGCATGCCCTCGGTTGAGCCGCCGGGCCTCGCCTTCGGCGTCTCGGGACACCGGCATGACCCACACGGCGTGATGGGCTTGGTCGTCGACCCAGCTATAAACGCACTGAAGGCGTTCGTCGCCGCGCGCGCCTTCAGGCGTACCGGTACGGCGGCGGGCTCCGAACCCCCTTCGGTGGGCCGGTCTGGCCTGCCCGCCGCCGATTCTAAGGTCTGATCGCCCCGCGGCGAATTGCGCCGCGCTGCTAAATATATTTCCGAGAATAATTATGTTTTAACGGCAGGGACCGCGCCCACAGTGACCGCGGTCATACTCCGAACACGGGCTGCGCGCCCTCACTCCGCCGCGACGGAAACCTCGGAGGCCGGTCGCTGGGGCCTTACCGTGTGAGCGGGCCCGGCGCGCGCGGGGGCCTGCTGCTCCTCGCCCTCCCCAACGAAGCGGCTGACCAAGCGCCAGGTAAGGCTGCCGAGATCATCGAGCACCGTGAACACTGCGGGGACGAAAACGAGCGACAGCATCGTCGACATGATGAGGCCGCCGATCACCGCGATCGCCATCGGCGAGCGGAAGCCGCCGCCGTCGCCCAATCCCAAAGCCGATGGGAACATGCCCGCCGCCATGGCGATCGTGGTCATCACAATCGGCCTCGCGCGCTTCCGGCCGGCCTCGACCAAAGCCTGCAGGCGCAACGTTCCACGGCCAATTTCCTCGACGGCGAAATCGACCAGCATGATGGCATTCTTGGTCACGATGCCCATAAGCATCAGAATACCGATCACCACCGGCATCGACATCGCCTTATGGGTAATGAGCAACGCGATGATCGCGCCGCCGATCGAGAGCGGCAGGGAGATCAGAATGGTGATCGGCTGTAGGAAACTTCCGAACAGCAATACCAGGAGCGCGTAGACCATCATCAGGCCCGCTCCCATCGCCGCGGCGAAGGAGGCGAACACTTCGCTCATGATCTCAACGTCGCCGGTTTCGCGAATTTCGACGCCGGGCGGCAGGTTCTTCGCGGCAGGCAACGCATGGATTGCCGCGACCGCAGCGCCGAGCGCGGCGTCGCCGCGCAGATCGCCCTCGATCGTCACACGCCTGGAGCGGTCGTAGCGATTGATCGCGGTCGGCCCGTGGGCCATCGAGAAGTCGGCGACCGCAGACAACGGCGTCGTTACGCCGCCGCTGGTGGGCACGCGCAAATCTTGCAGGAGCCCCTCGCGTGAACGAGCAGCTTCATTGAGCTCGACCCGGATCGGGACCAGTCGATCGCCGGCGTTGAACTTGGCGAGATTGGCGTCGATGTCGCCAAGCGTGGCGACCCGGATCGTGTCGGACAAAGCTTCTGTCGAAACCCCAAGATCGGCCGCGACCTGGGGTTTGGGCACGATGCGCAATTCCGGCCTGTCGAGCTCCGCGGTCGAGATGGGATTTTCGATCATGGGAATCGACCGCATCTCGCTGGCGATCTGATTGGCGGTGTCGTTGATCACGTTGATGTCGGGGCCGGCGATGATGAGCTGCAGGTCGCGCTGGCCGTTGTCCTTGAGGAACCAGAAGCGGATGTCCGGCTGATCGGCAAGGATCGCGCCAATCCTGAGTTGCAAGTCCTTCTGGGTCGCCTCGCGCTTCGATTTGTGGACGAAATTGATGACGATCGTCGCCTTGCGCGGCTCGTCATCCGCGCCGCCGAGGATTTTGCCGCCGAAAATGAGCGCTGAGCGAACCTCGGGCATGGCGCGCAATTTGTCCGAGATCGCGCGCGTGACGCGATCGGTGTCTTCGAGTCGCGATCCGGGGGGCAGCTCGATCGCCAACAACGCGCGGCCGTAGTCGTCCGGCGGGATGAACCCGGACGGCAGCAATTGCGTCGACCACAGCGAAGCAGCGAAAATCAATGCGCCGGCGAAGAGTGTTATCCAGCGGTGCCGTACGGAAGCGCGCACGAGCCGCGTGTAGAAGCGCATCACCGCGCCGTCGCGGTGCGTATGGTCGTGTGGCGCGCGCAGGAAATAGGCGGCCATCACCGGCGTGACGAAACGCGCGACGAGCAGCGAGAACATGACGGCGATCGCCACCGTCAGGCCGAACTGACGGAAATATTGCCCGGCGATGCCGCCCATGAAGCTCACCGGCGAGAAGATCGCGGCGATGGAGAGCGAGATTGCGATCACCGCGAGCCCGATCTCGTCGGCCGCCTCCAGCGAAGCGCGATAGGCCGACTTGCCCATGCGCATGTGGCGGACAATGTTCTCGATCTCGACGATCGCGTCGTCGACCAGAATGCCGGTCACGAGCGTGATGGCGAGAAGGCTCACGAGATTGAGCGAGAAGCCGATCGCGTCCATCGCCCAGAAGCTCGGAATGACCGACAGCGGTAGCGCAACGGCGGTGACGAGCGTGGCGCGCAAATCGCGCAGGAAGATGAACACGACGACGATGGCTAGAGCCGCGCCCTCGATCAGCGTCTCCATTGTCGAATGATAATTGCCGACCTCGCTGTCGACCTGGGTGTCGACCTTGGTGAACTTCACCTCCGGATGCTCGGCCTGAATTTTCTCGAGTCGCTTCTCGATCAAAGCGTCGACGGTCACGTCGCTCGCGCCCTTGGCGCGGGTCACGCCGAAGGCGACGATCGGCTGGTCGAACAAGCGGGTGAAGGTGCGCGGTTCCGCCGCGCCGTCGGTAATGGTCCCAAGCTCGTCAAGGCGCACCCTGCGTCCCCCCGGCAGGGCGATCGGCAGCGCGGCCAGATCTTCCAGCTTTCGCGCGCCCGCCAGCGTGCGGATCGCCTGCTCCTGGCCGGCAAGCTCGCCGCGGCCGCCGCCGAGATCGACATTGTCGGCCCGCACCTGCTCGTTGACGGTCGCCGCAGTGACGCCGAGAGCCAGCAACTTCTCCGGATCGAGCGCGACGCGGATCTCGCGATCGACGCCGCCGAAGCGCTTCACCTCGCCGACGCCGTGGATGCTCTGCAGGTCGCGCGCGACCGTGTCGTCGATGAGCCACGACAGTTGCTCGACCGAAAGCCCCGGCGCCGAAGCGGCGTAAGTGACGATCGGCAGACCTTCGATGTCGACGCGACTGATGACAGGCTCGTCGATCGTGCGCGGCAGATCGGTGCGGATCTTGGCGATCTGATCCTTCACGTCGTTGAGCGCGCGGTCGATGTCGACCGACCCGACCGTGAACTGCACGATTGTCGAGGACGATCCGTCGGTGACGGTCGAGACGATGTGCCAGACGCCGTTGACGCTGGCGACGGCGTCCTCGACTTTTTTCGTCACCTGCGACTCGAGCTCCGACGGCGCGGCGCCCGACTGGGTGATGAGCACCTGAACAATCGGAATGTCGATGTTCGGAAACCGGGTGATCGACATCGTCCGGAAGCTGATGAGGCCGAGAATCACCAGGACCGCGAAGGCGACGATCGCGGGGATGGGCTTGCGGATCGACCAGGCGGAGACGTTGAGGCGCATCTGCGTGCCCCTTAATCGTTGGCTGCGGTCGTTTCGGGCGTCGGACGCACTCGGTCGCCTCCGCGTAAGAAAGCGGCGGCGCGCGCGATCACGCTCTCGCCATCGGCGACGCCCGCCTGGATTTCCACCCAACCGCCGTCGGCGACGCCCGCCTTCACTTGCCGGACCTCGACCTTGCCGCCGCGCACGACATCGAGACGCGCCTCATCGCCGTCCCGCTCCAAGGCGGTCGCCGGCACGCCAACGCCCTCGCGACGGGCGAGTTCGACCTGGCCCGATGCGAAGGCGCCGATATGGGCGCGCGAAACGTCCTCAAGCGCGATCCGGACCTTGCCGGTGCGGCTCGCCTTGTCGACCTCCTGGTTCACGAGGCGGACGCGACCTGAGACCGCGCCCTCGACGCCCGGCAGCTTCAGTTCCGCCGGCATGCCGACGGCGAGGCGGGCCAGCTCCTGCTCGGGCACATCGGCCTCGAGATCGATCGCGCCATCCTCGATGATGCGAAACAGCGGCTCGCCCGAGGTCGAGGCGGAGGCCCCGAGCCTGGCCGACCGGCGGCTGACGATCCCCGCCACGGGCGCTCTCACCTCCGTGCGATCGATGTGCACCATAAGCTCCTGCCGCTCCGCGTCGCGGCTCTTGCGATCGGCCTCGGCGACGCCGAGCGCAAACTGGGCGGCGGCCAACTGAGCCTGCGCCGTCTTCATCGCCATTTCGCGCTGCTCGACGGTGGAAGCGGCCATGATCCCCGCATCGAGCTTGCGCGCGCGATCAAAATCCGCGTTCGCGAATTGCACCTGCGCCTCAGACTGCGCGATCAGGCTCCCCGCCTGATCGATTGCCGCGTCGGTGCGCTTGGTCGCCGCGTCGTTTTCGGCAAGCATCGCGTCGAGTTGGGTGCGATCGAGGCGGGCCAGTACCTGCCCTTCCTTCACCCGGTCGCCATCCTCGGCGTCCAGTTCGACGATCGCGAGCCCGTCTATGCGAGCCGCGACCTGCGCTTCCTCGCGCGCCACCAGAGTGCCCGAGACAAACAGTCGATCGACGAATTCGCGTCTGACCGCCGGAACGATGGTGACCGCCGGCGGCTCGACCGCGCGCGGCTGGTCAGCCGCGGATTGAACCGGCGCCGGGCAGGCGGCGGCTTTGCCCGGGGCAATTTTGTCGCTCAGCGCGCGCGGCAGGGCGCATGGCGCGACGGCGCTGGCCACCCAGACGCCTGCGAGCGTAGCGGCTGCTGCCGCGATGACGATCAGGCCCCGTCGCATCGTCTGGCCCCCACGCCCGGCACGACCGAGTCCGGGGACAGCGCCCCGGTGAACAACGCCGTGAGCACGCCAATCGCCATCGGCGTCTCGGCTTCGGGATCGAAATCGGCTTCGATCGCGATTCGCTTGAAGAGACCGGCGACAAAGGTGAAAAAGAATCGTGCGCCGAAACGCGAATCGAGCGTCGGCGAAGCGGCGCCGGCGGCCTTCGCCACGTCCATCAGTCGCTCCAGTCCGATGAGCACGTCGGCGTCGATCGCCCGAGTGATCTCGGCGACGCGCGGATTGCGGCCAGCCTCAGCCCAGATCTCGACGATGAGCCGCGCCTTCTCCGGCGGCTTGCCGAAGACATGTTCGCGCATGCCCTTGCGCATGGCCTCCGTCAGGTCGCCGTTGCGGGCCATGAGGTCGGCGAAGGCGGCGAAGGACTCCGCGCGGCGCGCCTGATCGAGCTCGCACAGGCCCTCGACGATCGCCTCTTTCGACGGGAAATAACGGTAGAGATTGCCGGCGCTCATGCCGACTTCGTCGGCGACATGCTGCATCGTCGTTGCATGGAAGCCCTGGCGGACAAAAGCACGCTCGGCCGCTTCCAGGATTCGCTGGCGTCGCTCGGCGTCGGGGGGCCGGCGTCCTGCGGGGATTGCGGTCAACGACATGTCCGAGCCCCATGAGAATGAATGTTCATTCTCATGAAGCGCCGCAAATGTGGCCCTAGAGTGGCGCCTAAGGGCGGGCCTCGAGCCCGGCTGCTCGGTCGAAGCGCCTGGCGCTCACCAATCCTTTGATTTGGCGCGCCTTTCGCGAAAAGCCGGTTCCAACTCTTTCGCGATTCTAGGCGGTCTTCGCCGCGAGAGCCTTGCCCGGCGCGGAGGGCAGGAAGCCGCCCAACAGGCCGACCGCCGGTAGGAAGGCGCAGACGTGATAGACGAAGGTGAGGCTCGTCTTGTCGGCCAGCATGCCGAGCAGAGCGGCGCCGACGCCGCCGAGGCCGAAGCTGAGGCCGAAGAACAATCCCGCCACCGCCCCGACATTGCCGGGGGTCAATTCTTGCGCATAGACGATCATCGCCGAGAACGCCGAGGAGATGATGAGGCCGATCGCGATCGAATTGATGACGGTGCCGACAAGCCCAAGATGAGGCAGCAGCAAAGTGAAGGGCAGAACGCCAAGGATCGAGCCCCAGATCACAAACTTCGCGCCAAACCGATCGACCAGCGGTCCGCCGAGGAAGGTGCCACCCGCGACGGCGGCAAGGAACACGAACAACAGCACCTGGGCGTGTTGGATGGACACCCCGAAAGTCTGAATAAGATAGAACGTGTAGTAGCTGTTAAGGCTGGCGAGGTAGAGGACCTTTGAGAACAGCATCACCGTCAACACGAACAGCGTGCGCACCACAACTGGCCGCGGATGGGCCGGCCCCGTCGCCGCGGTCGCCTTGCGAGGCTGGGCGCGAACCGCGGCGTACCAACGACTGACGCCAGTCAGAAGGATCACCGCCGCCAATGCGAGCAGCGTGAAGATGAGCACCGAGTGTTGTCCGAAGGGCACCACGATGAAAGCCGCGAGCAACGGCCCCAAAGATTGTCCGAAGTTCCCGCCGACCTGAAAAAGGCTCTGCGCAAATCCGTGCCGACCGCCTGAGGCCGCGCGGGCGACCCGTGACGCCTCCGGGTGAAACACAGCGCTACCGACGCCGACGACCGCCACCGACAACAGGGTCAGCCGATAGGAACTGGCGAAAGCCAGCAGCACCAAGCCGATCAGCGTAAAGGCCATGCCGGCCGGCAGGATAAAATTCAGCGGCCGCTTGTCCAGGCTCATTCCGATCACGGGCTGAAGGAAAGAGGCGGTGAGCTGGAAGACGAAAGTAATGAGGCCGATCTGAAAGAAGCTCAGCGCGAATCGATCCCGGAACACCGGATAGAGCGCTGGCGCCAGCGACTGCATCACGTCGTTGAGCATGTGCGAGGCGCTGAGCGCGACCAGCACGCCAACCGTCGCCGTCCCCACTCCACGACGGCTCACCGCAGAGGAATCAGCGTATGTCGGCGCAGTCGTCACGGCTTTATCCCCGGGCGGCGCCTCTCGGTTGGCGCGCGCCCCAAAAAATCAGGCCGCCAGAGCGGCCTCGCTGTAAAGTGTGCGTTTTATATGCGGCCTCGCGCCCTCATTGTCAATTCGAGGACGGTTATTTCCCGGCCTGGACGTTCAAAATGCCGTTACGTCGCTATTTCGGCGCCAGCACCATGGTCATCTGGCGGCCTTCCATCAGCGGTTCGGCCTCAACCTTGGCGATCGGCGCGGTTTCGGTCCGCACCCGCAGCAAGAGCTTGTAGCCGATATCCTGGTGCGCCATTTCGCGGCCGCGAAAGCGGAGCGTCACCTTGACCTTGTCGCCCTCGTCGAAGAAGCGTCGCACCGAGCGCATTTTCACTTCGTAGTCATGGTCGTCGATCCCGGGCCTTAGCTTGATCTCCTTGACCTCCACCACCTTCTGGCGCTTGCGCGCCTCGGAGGACTTTTTCTGCTCGAGAAAACGGTACTTCCCGAAATCGAGGATCTTACAGACCGGCGGCGTTGCGTTCGGGACAATCTCGACCAGATCGAGCGAGGCCTCGTCGGCGAGCTGCTGGGCGTCTGAGAGATTGACGACGCCGCAATTCTGCCCCTCGGCGTCAATAAGTTGGACTTGGATGGCGCGAATGTCGCGATTGGTGCGCGGCCCGCCTTTCTCCGGCGCCGCGGTTGCCTTCATAGGTCGACGAATAGCCACTCTCCTGTTGTTGGCGTTTAAGATTGCGCCGCCGCTTAGGACGCACGTAACCCTTCCGTTCAGGGTTATGAGCCCTGCGGACCCCCTAGAGATGGGTCAGAAACCGTGCGAAGTCAATCGTTGGCAGGCGCCTGGCGCGAGTAAACAGCCCGGCCTCGCGTGCGCTGTTTGGCCGAAGCGCTGGTTGTATCTTCGTCATTCAAGAGCAATCGGCGGTCGCTGCACGTTCCATTCGGGATAGAGACTTGATAAACGTCGACGCCCGCCTTTCCCGAGGCGCGAACTCCAGTTCTAGGAGGCTTTCCATGCTGTCGCGACGCGCAGTCCTGGCGGGCGGGGTCGCGACCCTGGCCGCTCCGCCGATTCGCACGGAAGCGCAAAACTCGACGGAGGGCGCCGCGGCGGCGCCGACGATCCTTCGCCTTGAGCGGCGCGACATCGAGGTGAACGGCAAGCTGGCGTCGGTTTACGGCATTCGTCAGCCGGACGGGGCCTTCGGCCTCAGGACCGAGATTGGCAAGCCCTTTCGCGTTCGTGTCGAAAACGGGATCGGCGAACCGAGTCTCATTCATTGGCACGGGATGACGCCGCCCTGGCGGCAGGACGGCGTGCCGGGCATTTCCGGACCCCCAATTCCTGCAGGCGGCGGCGCCGATTACGACTTTCCCTTACGCTTCGGCGGAACCTTCTGGATGCGCTCCCATCAGGGCCTGCAGGAGCAGCTTCTGATGACTGCGCCGCTCATCATCCACGATGAGCGCGACCGTCCGGACGAGCAGGAAGTCGTGGTCATGCTGTCCGACTTCAGCTTCACGCCGCCAGAACAGATCTTCGCAAATCTGAAGAAGCCGGACTCGATGGCGGGCATGGCGAAGCCGACCACCGCCGTGGCGTCGACGTCGAGCATGAAGATGGCAACGCCGATGTCGGCAGGCCAATCAGGCCCCGATCTCAACGACGTCAAGTATGACGCCTTTCTCGCCAACGACCGCACGCTCGCCGACCCCGAAATCGTCAAGGTCGAGCCGGGCGGGCGCGTGCTCTTGCGCATCATCAACAGCTCGTCGATGAGCGCCTTTCACGTCGGGCTGGGCGCGCTGGAAGGCGAATTGATCGCCGTCGACGGCTTCGAGGTCGAGCCAATTCGTGGGCGAAAGTTTCCGGCTGCGGTCGCGCAGCGGCTCGATATTCGCCTAGAGCTTCCGCGAGGCCCAGGCGCCCATCCGGTGATTGCACAGCTCGAAGGCGCGCGTAGCCAGACCGGGATCGTGCTGGTCGCGGGCGCCGCTTCAATCACCCGAATTCCGGATGCGGCGGAAGCCCCTTCGTCGGCCCTTTCGCTCGATCTCGAACGGACTCTGCGCGCCCAAAAGCCGCTCGCCGTGCGCAAGGCCGACCGCGTCAACACCCTGAACCTCACCGGCGAAATGGCCGGTTACGTCTGGTCGATCAACAACGTGGTCTGGAACAAAGACACGCCGCCGCTCCCCGTGGCCAAGGGGGAGCGCGTCGAGCTTGTCTTCGTCAACCAGACGCCGATGCCCCACCCGATGCACCTACACGGGCATGGTGGTCGAGATCGACGGCGAGCGCTTTCCGGGCGCGGTGCGCGACACCATCCTGGTCACGCCCGGACGACGCGTGGTCGTCGCGTTCGACGCCTTAAATCCTGGCTGGTGGGCTCTCCACTGCCATCTCCTCTATCACCTAGCGTAAGCGGGAGACCCCCCGGCTCTGCCGGGGTGGCAGTAGAGGTTTGACGTTTCCGGCGGTCCACCGGTGAAGTTCCAACGTGAGCAGCCACTCACACGAAAGGAACTCCACCGATGGACGACTACGAGAGCCTAAGCCACACGACATGGACCTGCAAATATCATGTGGTGTTCATTCCCGAATGTCGGCGCAAGGTGCTGTATCTGGAGCTGCGACGACACTTGGGCGAAGTTTTGCGCAAGCTTGCGCTTCAGAAGGAAGCGAGGGTCGAGGAAGGGCATCTGATGCCCGATCACGTGCACATGCTGTTGTTGATTCCGCCGAAATACGCAGTGTCGCAGGTGGTCGGGTACATCAAGGGCAAGAGCGCGATCCACCTGGCCCGGGTATATGGGGAGCGCAAGCGCAACTTCGTGGGGCAGCACTTCTGGGCGCGGGGGTTCTTCGTCAATACGGTCGGCCGTGACGAGGAGGCCATCCGGGCTTGCATCCGCAACCAAGAGAAGGAAGATCAGAGGCTCGAACAAATGAACCTCTGGCGCTGAAAAAGCCGCCTTTAGGCGGCTCCAAACATCAAGGGCCGCGTCAGCGACCCTCCTACCGCTTTGAGCGGTTCAAATCCTAAAGCCCCCGGCTTTGCCGGGGATACTTACAGGCGGGCATGTTCGCCACGATCAAATACGTCTGACGGCCGGCAGCGCCTTCGCGCTTCCGTTTGGGTTTTCTTGGCGCGTGGCCGTTTCGCTGCGAAGACCCCCGTTTATGAGGGTTGGATTTCCTTGGATTTCCTTGGATTCTCTCGTCCGAATCGAGACTTATCAATGGGTTGCGCGGCATGAAGCGGGGAAAATTTTTTCATAGGCTTTTGTCCTGGCGTTGAGAGACGCCGGAACGGGAGCCCGCGGTCGAGGCCATGCGGAAGGGCAGGATTGTTCATGGGGCAAGCTTAAGCTAATTTCTGATTTTCGGCAATAGATTGTCGTCCGGCAGCGATTGTCGTCCGAACCGTCCCCTTTCGGCCGCCTCAATCCAAAAGCAGCTTGCTCTAATCGCTCGGTTTCCTGATCCCTCTCAAGCGACCCGCGGCGGCGAACCAGTTTGGCCGGCGCCGCTCGAGCCAATTGAGGGCGCGATCGCGCGCTCGCCGCAACGGCGGGATGTCGTCGGCCAAAAGCATGAGGCCGAGCGGAAACATCCAGAGGCCGAAAACCGGCAGGATGGCGAGGCACCCACCGATGATCAACAATATGCCGGCCGGGATGCGCGCCCAGCGCGAGGCGGGTTTTCTGAGCCACCGGGTTGCGGCCTGCATCCTGCCGGGCAGCCGGCGGAGGAGCCGCCTTAGCCGGCGCTCATGATCCGTGTGAGATGTCGTCGGAATAAGTCATGGCTCGCGGGCAAAAGAGCCCGAGATAGGGGCCGCGCCGGAAGGCGCAATGGGTATCTTTCCCTATCCCGGAGGACCCACCCCCTCAGACGCGCTCGATCGCCTTGGCCGCCGCGTCGAGCGCGTCGACGATCGCCTGGATCTGCTCGGGCGTCGCGTCGCGGGCGCGCAGGCGCAGCTGAAGCGCGGAGCGCAGATTGAGCATCGCTCGCTTGACCGAGATGAAACCCGCGAAGCGCGAGTCGCTATCGCCGAAGCGGGCGAAAATGGCGTCGATCTGGGCCTTGTTGTCGGCGAGGACTTTCTCGCCCTCCGGCGTCAGCCCGTAGAGCTTGCGCCCCTGCGGATCCTGGCTGGCCTGGGCGTAGCCCATTTCTTCGAGCATGGTCAGCGTCGGATAGACGACGCCGGGGCTTGGCGAATAGTCGCCCCCGACCCGCTCGCCGAGCTCCTTGATGATCTCGTAGCCGTAGCGCGGCTTCTCGGCGACGAGCGCGAGAATCACGAGCCTCAGCTCGCCGCCGTCGAACATGCGGCCTTCCCGGCCGCCGACGCCTGCGCCGCGGGAACGCCAGCCGCGGAACGGCCCGCGTCCGAAGCCATGGTGGCCGTGGCCGCCGTGGCTGTGGTGAACATAATCGTCAAAATGACGATGGAACATTGTTAGTCTCCTTTTGTGTTTAAGACATATCACGATATGTCGCAGACAAAGATATATCTTACGTCGCGGCGCGCAAGGGGAGTCGCGATATTTTTATTGATGCCGGACGGATGCGGGGGTCAGGCCGACGCCGCCGGAATGTCCCCTGCGGCGGGCGGAGCTCGAGCAAGTAGCTTTTGGATTAGTCTAGGCGGCCGCAGGGTAACGGCTCGGACGACAATTAGGCTCTTATAGCGTTAGTTGTTGATTTGGGTTATGGTGGGGGTGGGGTTGGAGATTGTTCGATGAATGGTGAGGAGTTTTCGACTTGGCTGTCGGGGATCGTTCGATTGAACGAGGATCAGCGGCGGGCGGCGCTCGCGGCTCTGACGACGGCGGAGGGGGTGGGTCGGAAAACTGCGATGCTGACGGCGGCCGCGAAGAACAAGGCCTTGAAGGCTCGCCGTCGGCCGGACGCGTTGGGCGTAACAGGCCATGAGCGGGTGGAAAGTCGAGGGTGTCCGCATTGCGCGGGTCGCGAAATCGTGGCCTGGGGACGCTCGCGCGGACTGGCGCGGTTCCGCTGCAAGGCTTGCGGACGCACCTTCAACGCCCTGAGCAAAAGCCCAATGGCGCATCTGCGCAAGAAAGAGCGTTGGCTCGATCACGCGCAGGCGATGATCGAAGGCAAAAGCCTGGTGAAGACGGCCGCGCTTTGCGGCGTGCATCCGACGACGGCTTTCCGCTGGCGTCACCGGTTTTTGGGCGCTCCCGCCGCGGACAAGCCGCAAAAGCTGAGCGGAATCGTCGAAGCGGATGAAACCTTCATCCTTGAATCTTTCAAGGGGCGGTGGTCCGATCTGCCTCGCAAGGCTCGCAAACGCGGCGGAACGGCCCGTCATCCGGGCCCCTATCAGGACAACATTCCCGTGCTCGTCGCCCGCGACCGAAAGGGCGCAACTTTCGACGCCGTTCTGCCAAACGACGACAGCGCTTCGATCGCCGCCGTCCTGACCGGTGTCGTTACGTCCGCAAATCACTTGATCGGCGATGGCGGCAAACCGCTGGCCTCCTTCGCCCGCCAGGCCAACATCCCCTTTCACGCCGTTCCTTCCCCGGGAAAGCCTGTCCCCGCGGCGCCCCACCTGCATATCAACAACGTCAACGCCTACCACAGCCGTCTCAAGCAATGGCTCAATCGCTTCAACGGCGTCGCCACCAAGAACCTGCCAAATTATCTCGGCTGGCGGCGCGCCCTCGAAGCCTGGGATCGACAAATCACGCCACAAAACTGGATCAAGAGCGCCATCGGAATCGGCCCATACCAACAACTAACGCTATAAGAGCCGACAATTATTTGCAGATAATCAGAAATTTGATTAAGCTTGCCCCACCATGAACAATTCTGCCCTTCCGCATGGCCTCGACCCATGGGCGCCCGTTCCGGCGCTTCGAACCTCCCAGGACAAAAGCGTCGAGAAAAAACTTTCCTCGATTTCTCCCGCGTAACCCATTGATAAGTCTCGATTCGGACGAGAGAATCCAAGGAAATCCAACCCTCATGATCGGGGGTTTTCGTTAGCAAAAGGCGACGAGCCAAGAAAACCCAAACGGATCGACCGGGCCGGACGGCGCGGCCGCTCTACCGGCGCGAATAGGCCCACCTGCGATTGATCTTCTGCCGCCTAAAGCGAGCCTCGAAGTCGCTTAGTTGCCCAATCCTGTACTGTTTGCTTAACCACGCAACCATGTTGCTGGCAATCGATTCCCTAGTTCTTTGCGGGCATCGTGTGATGGCGCCTTCGATGACTAAGTAACCCCCTCGGTGCTTCATCAATTCTTTTACAATCGTATCGTGCCTAAAGCAATCGCCCATGGTTCCTTTCACCAGTGCTCTTCTCTTAAGCCTTTGGAAACTCCCGGCACCAAGTCATTTGGCCAGTTCGTGCCCCTCAGGCCCGCACCTGCCCGTCGCCGCGCACGCGATATTTGAACGTGCAGAGCTGCTCGAGTCCGACCGGGCCGCGCGCATGCATGCGCCCGGTAGCGATGCCGATCTCGGCGCCGAACCCGAACTCGCCCCCGTCCGCGAACTGGGTCGAGGCATTATGCAGGACGATCGCCGAATCGACCTCCTTCAAGAACCGCTCCGCCGCCGCTTTGTCCTCGGTCACGATGCAGTCGGTGTGATGCGAACCGTAGGTCTCGATGTGGTCGATCGCCGCATCGAGGCTGTCGACGACGCCGACAGCGATGATCGCGTCGAGATATTCCGTGCGCCAGTCCTCTTCGCTCGCCGCCGTCACCCTGGAATCGGCCTCACGCGCGGCCGCGTCGCCGCGAACGGCGCAGCCGGCCCTGATCAGCGAGTCGATGAGCTTCCCGAGCAGGAATGGGGCGACGGCGCGATGCACCAGCAGCGTTTCGGCCGCGCCGCAGATTCCGGTGCGCCGCATCTTGGCGTTGACGACGATCTTCAGCGCCTTGTCGAAATCGGCCGCCCGATCGACGTAGACGTGCACGACGCCTTCGAGATGGGCGAACACCGGGACGCGCGCCTCGCGCTGAACCCGATCGACCAGGCTTTTTCCCCCGCGCGGCACGATGACGTCGAGGGCGCCGCCAAGGCCCTCCAGCATCGCGCCGACCGCCTCTCGCGCGGCGAAAGGGGCGCGTGAAATCGCAGCCTCCGGGAGACCGGCCTCCCTTAGCCCAGCGACCAGGCAAGCCTGGATTGCGGCCGACGAGCGAAGAGAATCCGAGCCGCCGCGCAGCACCACCGCGTTGCCGCTTTTGAGGCAAAGCGCTCCGGCGTCCGCGGTCACGTTGGGCCGGCTCTCGTAGATAACGCCGACAACGCCGAGCGGCGTCGCCACACGCTCGATGACGAGGCCATTGGGCCGGGTGAAGGTCGCGAGCACACGGCCCACGGGATCGGGCAAGGCGGCGACCTCCTCAAGCCCGACCGCGATCGCCTCGATCCGCGCCGGATTAAGGGTCAGCCGGTCGATCAAAGCGGCGCTCAAGTCCTTAGCCCGGACCTCCGCGCAATCGAGGCTATTGGCGGCCAGAATTTCATTGGCGCGCTCGCGCAAAATTCGCGCCGCGGCGAAAAGCGCGCGGTTCTTTTTCTCCGTTGGCGCGTTGGCGACTTCCCGCGCGGCGGCGCGCGCCTTCGCTCCGACTTCGCGCATCGCGGCGCGGACGTCGGTTTCCGGCTCGAAGATCTGAACGACCGGCATAGGGCTCCCATCGCGCTCCCAACCCTTTGACTTAGTAAGCCGATGGAGAAAAAACCATTCCCCCAATATGGCGCCCCAGCGCTGAGCGGGGTTCGGTTCGCGGAGGCTCGTCAACCGCGTGGATCGTCGCGAATGAATGACGCCTGAGAAGAGGGTGGAAATATCCATGGCGTCCGTTCACCGCTTGGGTCGAAAGGCCGTGCAGAACTGGGGGTTTGTCTCCAGTCGCGGCCCGCCGATGAGGTCGATGCAATAGGGCGCCGCGGCGAACACCGCGTCGAGGCAGGTGCGGATCGCCGCCGGCTTGCCCGGCAGATTGATGATGAGGCTCGAGCCTCGCGTGCCGGCGACCTGGCGCGACAGAATGGCGGTCGGGACCTCGGCCAGGCTCTTCAGGCGCATCAGTTCGCCAAAGCCGGGAAGCATTCGGTCGCAGACCGCCTCCGTCGCTTCTGGCGTCACGTCGCGCGGCGCGGGTCCCGTGCCCCCGGTGGTGAGGATGAGCGGACAGCGCAAGTCGTCGGCAAGCGCGATCAGCGCCGCTTCGATCGCCGGCCGCTCGTCGGGCGCGAGCCGCCGCTCCGGCCGCCACGGCGTGGCGAGAAGCTCGTTCAGCGCCGCCTCGACGCCAGGGCCGCCCTTGTCCTCATACACGCCTCGCGACGCGCGATCGGATATTGTGACGACGCCGATGGGAATGTCCGCCATGGGACGCTCGCTCGAAACCTGAATCTCCAAACCGCCCGCGTCGGCGCCCGGCGCACGACGCCGATTAAGCGGCTTCGACACACCATAGCGCTCTTTTGACGGTGGCAAAATTGCGGCTTGCGTGAGTGCATCAGTCGGGGCGCGATCCGGCCAACGCGTCGATCGCCTCTTGCACGCTGCGAAAAACGTGGTCGGGCCCGATCAGCGCGAACAATCCGAGCCGCGCGAAGCTTTCCTGCGCACGCACGGATTCGAGCCGCGCGACGGCGACGTCGACGCCCCGGCTGCGGAGGCGTCGAATAAGCTCAGCCAGCACGGTCGCGCCGGTGTAGTCGATCTCGACCAGCGCATTCGCCTCGATCACCATGAGCCGCGCCGGCGGGTCCTCGCCGACGAACCGCTCGATGGCGTGGCGAAAATTGTAGGCGTTGAGAAACGACAGCGGCGCCTGCAGCGCGATCACCCGCACGCCCGGCGCGAATTCGCCTTTCGTACCCTCCTCGCGCGGCCACCAGATCGACGTACCGGGTATGCGCTGGAGTTCGACCGCCTGCGCGCGCGTCGTCGTCCACACGCCATGCAGTATCGACAGCATGACGCCGACGCTCACCCCCTGCTCGATCGGCAGCGCCAGGATCGCGAGCGCAGTCGCCACGATCAGCAAAAACTCGGCCCGGCTTCGCCTCCACACGTCGCGGATCACGCCGACCCGCACGATGCGCAGCGCGACGAAGAGAAGGACGCCCGCCAGCGCGGCGCGCGGCGCATGGCTGAGCGCCTGGCCGCCGACCAGAAGAACGGTTAGCGCGAGCGCCGCCGAGATCAGGGCGGCGAGTTGCGATGCTCCCCCGGTCTCCGCCACGATCGCGGTGCGCGGCGGGCTCGCATCGACCGGGAACGCGCCGATCAGCCCCGCGAGCGCATTGGCGGCGCCGACGCCGATGAAGTCCCGGTCGACGTCGGTCCCCCCGTCGTCGTCTGGGAAGGAGCGCGTCGTCGCCGCGGTCTGCACCATCACCACCAGCGCGATGAGCGCGGCGAGCGACGCGACGATGCGAAATTCGTCCCAGGAGATCACCGGCAGCGAAAAACGCGGCGCGGCGCCGCCGAGGGGTCCGAGCGTCGCCACCCCTCGCGCCTCGAGCCCGAGCGCCACTGTCGCAATCTCGGCGAGGCAAAGACCAACCAGCGCCCCGGGAAAACGGGGACTCAAACGTTCACCGGCGAGCATGATCGCGAGCACTCCCAAGCCGATGGCCAATGTCCAGAGGTTGGCCGCCTGAGCTCGCTCGATAAGGGTCAGGGCCTGCTGCACGAGCGGACCCGGACTCGCTTCGACCCCGAGCACGGACGGCGCCTGCGAGACGAGAATATGGCCGGCGATGCCGATGAGGAAGCCGGTCATCACCGGAATGGACAGAAGGTCGGCGATGAAACCGAACCTCAGCGCGCCGCCGCCAATGAGGATCAACCCGACCACGAGGCTGAGCGCCGCCACCGCGGTGGCGTAATGGGCCGGTCCCGCTGCCGCAAGCAGAGCCAGCGCGCCGGCGAAAATGGGCGCGATGGTCGAATCCGCGCCGACTGAAAGCCGCCGACTGGCGCCGAAGAGCGCAAAGCCAATCGCGCCGGCCATGAGAGCGAAAAGGCCGATCCGCGGCGGGAGCCCGGCGAGGCGGGCGGTCGCCATCTGCTCGGGAATGGCGATGGCGGCCAGCGTCAGGCCGGCGATCGCGTCGGCGCCGAAGTTGCGGGGACGCCAGCCCGCGAACGACCGCAAGATGAACCAGGAACGCTGAGCGTCGACGGGCGCGGCGGAGGTTCGTTTGCCTGGCAGGGTCACCTATCCCGTGTCCTCAACCGCCGAAGCGCTGTCGATAGTCTAACGGGCTCACACGCTGAAGCCGCACGAAACTTCGCCGCATCGTCTCTTCCGAGCCGAACCCGCAGCGCGCCGCGATCCGCTTGGCAGGCAGGCGGGTGTCGGCGAGCAACTGACGGGCCGCTTCGACCCGCAGCCGCTCGATCGCGCGCGCGGGCGTCAGGCCCGTCGCCTCCCGATAGCGGCGCAGGAAGGTCCGCTCGCTCATGCCCGCCTGCGTCGCCAGGCGGGAGAGCGACAGGTTGTCGGCGAGATGTCCGGCGAGCCAGCCGTGCAGGTCCGCGAAATGGTCGTCCGCCGATTGCAGCGACAGCGCCGCGCTGAACTGCGCCTGTCCGCCCGGGCGCTTGAGGAACACCACCAAGTGGCGTGCGACGCTGAGCGCGATCGTGCGTCCGAGGTCTTCTTCCACCAGCGCCAGCGACAGGTCGATGCCAGCCGTCACGCCGGCCGAGCTCCACACGGGGCCATCGTGCACAAAGATCGGATCGGGCTCCACGGTCACCGCAGGATGGCGCCGGCTGAGCAGGTCGCAATATTCCCAGTGCGTAACTGCGCGGCGGCGATCGAGCAGGCCTGCCGCTGCAAGCAGGAAAGCGCCGGTGCAGACCGAAGCCGTCCGCCGCGCGGCGCCGGCGCGGGCCCGGAGCCATTCGACCAGGCTCGCGTCCTCGGCGGCCCGCATGACGCCCTGTCCGCCGGCCACAATCAACGTGTCGAGCGGCTCGGCCGGCTCCGGCAGCGGCTCGGTCGCAAACGCCAGTCCAGACGTCGCTCGTATCTGGGCCCCTTCAGGCGCGATCACCCGGATCCTGTAAGGCGAGGGCGCCTGGGGCCTCGCGGCCTGGTCGTTGGCGGCGGCGAACACCTGGACCGGTCCGGCGACGTCCAGCAGCTGAACATCCGGGAAGGCCAGCACCTCGACGCAGCGTGAGGCGGTTGGCGGGATTTGCGGGGTCTTTGGCGACATCGCCAAACCGTGCGCGCCTAAATTGGCGATGTCGAGTTCAATTCACCCAAGGAGCGGACAGATGTCCATCTTTGAAGTCCAGACGATCGATAGGGCCCCCGAAGGGTCCAAAGCGCCGCTTAAGAAACTGAGCAATGCCTTCGGCATGGTCCCAAACGTGGCTGGCGTCATCGCCAATTCGCCGGTGCTGGCCAACATTTTCGTTCCGCTGTTTGAGGCCGTGCACGGCGGGACCTTCACCGAAGCCGAGATCCAGACGCTGCTTCTGACCAATGCGATCACCAACAGCTGCGCCTGGGCGGTCGCCTTCCACAGCTATCTCGCCCTGAAGGCGGGTCTCGATCCGCCGACGTGCAGGCGATCCGTGAACGCCGCGCGCCGGGCGAGCCGCGTTGCGCAGCCCTCTCGGCTTACGCCCGCGATCTCATCGAAAAGCGGGGCCACGTTGGCGAGGGCGCGATCACGGCCTTGCTGTCCGCCGGCTTCAAGCCGGACCAGGCGCTGGAGGCGCTCGCGGTGAGCGCCGCCTCTACGATCACCAACTATACCCTGAACATCGCCGAGCCGCCGATGTTCCAGGAGCACGCCTGGAGGCGCTGAGACATGCTTCCCGAAACCGTTCACCTGAACATTGGGTCGCTCCTGTTCGAGGACCTCGACCAGATCGACCTCACCGGCCCGTTCGAGGTGCTCTCCCGCCTCCCCAACGCCACCCACCGGATCTATGCGAAGTCGCTCCGTCCGGTGCGCGACGTGATGGGGCTGCGCATCATTCCGGACGCGACGCTCGCGGAGGCGCCGCAACTCGACATCCTGCACATTCCTGGCGGACCCGGCCAGGAGGCTCTGATGGAGGACGAGGAGGTTCTGGGCTGGCTGCGCGGGCAAGCGGAAGGCGCGAAGAAGGTCCTTTCCGTCTGCACGGGCGCCTTGGTATGCGGGGCGGCGGGGCTCATTCGGGGAAAAAGGGCGACCACCCACTGGGCGTCGTTTCACCTCCTTCCGCGGTTCGGCGCCGTCGCGGTGGACGACCGGGTCGTGGTCGACGGAGATTGGATCTTCGCGGCCGGCGTCACGGCCGGGATCGACGGCGCCCTTCGGCTCGCCGCCGAGGTGCGCGGCGTTCCCGCCGCCCAGCGCATTCAGCTCGACATCGCCTATGCGCCAGAGCCGCCCTTTGAGAGCGGGACGCCCCACACGGCGCCGCCCGAGATCGTGGAAGCGGCGCGTCGAGATGTGGCCGAACTGATTGCGCGGCGCGAAGCGAGCGCGCGTCGGGCCGCCGCCACGCTCGGCGTCGCTGAGCTTCATGAGAGGGCTTAAGGCCGCGCGCAAGGAGGGGACCGTTTTGCGCCCGCTGTATGCGTTCAGCTCGGGCGCGTCGCGAACTCGATCCGGATGCCGCCAGGTATGGCGCAGATGAAGTGATGTGTGGTCGAGCCTGGACGGACAGGTTCCGGCGCGAACTCCACCGTGACGCCAGGATGGTTGCGAACGCGCTCGTAGACGGTAGCGAGCGCCGTCTGGTCCGCGACCGCGAGCGCAAGGTGATGCAGGCCGATATTGGTCTTGCGGTTGAAGCCCACCGCATTTCCAGGATCGGTGACACGCCAAATGGTGAGGGTCACGCTGCCGTCGGAGACGAACACGGCTGGGTAGGCGTCGTTCCGGGCCACCTCCTTGAAGCCCAGAGTCCCGCAGAAGAAGCCAGTGGCCTCATCGAGGTCGCGAACGGCAAGGCCGACGTGATGCACGCCGTGGGTCAGAGCGTCCGTCAAAGTTCTGTCCTTTCAAACTTGGGGAATAATCGCCGACGCAGTGGGGTGGGGTGGGCCGGCGCGGTGTCCAGACCGGCCGGGCGCCAAAGTCGAAGATGTAGATGGCATATTATTGCTTCGGCCTGATCGCGCCTTCGAACCTCTTCATCATTGGCCTGCCTCAAGGCCCAGCGCCGCCGCGCCGCGTTCGACGATCAATCGTAGCTGACCGTATCATTGACCGGGAGCGGGCCCGAAGACGGCACGACGAGCGACCGGTTGCCGCCGCAATTGTTGCTGTCCAGGTAGCACTCCCAGGTGACGGAGCGTCCCCGTTCTTTCGGTAGTATTTGTATTGGATCGCGCCGCCGACCAATGTGCTGGTAAGGGCGCCAGGGCTCGACGCGAGCCATAAACTACCCGAGGTGTGACAACGATCACAGCCACGCTTGCGCTGCCCTGTTAAAGGGCTCGTGGCGGTCCCTGTGAGGTTCGGGTCGATCGCCTTTAAGCCCCAAGCCGAGCTTCATTTTTATCCTTGATTGTCACCGCCGCGTCGGCCGCGATGGGCTGGTGCGATTTTATCGCGAGAAATCTTAGTTCAGTTCGCATTTGTCGCGCGGGATGCTCCGCGATCAACACTAACTCCGAGATCCACTCTAACGAGGAGCTTTGCCATGCTTTCAGACGCAGAACATCGCCGTCGGCCCGAGTATCCGCCCGGGTTCGGTCCGCCCCGGTTCCAGCAGGGGGCGATCACGACGGCGCTCCAACTCGGTCCGCTCGCCTCATTGGCGGGCAGTTGGAGAGGGAAGGGTTTCAACACGATCTGGCGCCCCGACAACCAGTCAGCGGAACCAATGAAGAGCCCTAACGCCGTGATCAGGCGCTTCCTCGAACTCAACAAGACGAGCGAGACGCTCGACTTCCACGTAATTCCAGGAGCGGTCCCAAACCGGGGGTTGAACCCCCAGTCCGATCTGATGCTGTATGGCCTGCACTACCTTCAGCGCGTCACTGACGCCAACCCGCCAGATTTCGACACCTCCGGGCAGGCGCTGCATATCGAGCCCGG
This sequence comes from uncultured Alphaproteobacteria bacterium, assembly GCA_963813555.1. Lineage (GTDB taxonomy): Bacteria > Pseudomonadota > Alphaproteobacteria > Rhizobiales > Beijerinckiaceae > Roseiarcus. Next base: position 310,140 of record CAWEZX010000010.1, read on the forward strand.
GTTTTTCATGAACGTGCCGGCGAGTCAGGTTCCCCCTAACGGACCCACCATCGTGCGGCTCGCCAGCATCCCGCACGGGGTCACGGTGGTGATGCAGGGAGCGACCCCTACCACTGTGCAAACGGGTGCGCCGACGATCCCTGGTATTTACCCCATTTCTGGTCTTCCGGTATTCTCACCGGCGTCCCCTGCGCTCGGACTGGGCATCCAGCCGACCGAACTCATGTCGCCCGCAGGCATAGGCCGCACGACCGTCCTTTCTCCGCCGGCGACCGCGGAGCACATCGTTCCCGAGGTCGACATAACCAAGGACGTTGCTGGTTCACAGAGCAACGCCCCTTGGAGCCCTGGGGCAGGATACCCGCCGGAGTACCAGGGATATATCAACGATCCCAACTCCGTCTTGAGGGATGCGATCGCGGGACAGGACATTCTCGGCTTCATTCAGATTGATCTCTCGACGGTCGGCGTTAGCGACTCCATTGGGAACATCCCGTTCCTGGGGCTGTCGGACCCTGATCTGGCTTCCTCTCCCACTGCGGCCGGCAACGTCCAGCATAACGCTTTCGTCCATTCGGCGACCGCGACGTTCTGGATCGAGTGGGTGCGCTGGGAACGCCATCGACACCATCACGGAGGCCATGAGCGCCGACGCGAAGGCGTGGATTACGAGGCAATTCGGGCGATCGAGCCTTTCTGGCCGGAGCCGACATACCTGCAGCTGCAATACTCCCAGATGGTGATCCTCGTTTTCAACGGCGTTCTTTGGCCGCACGTCACCGTGGCGACGTTGACGCTAAGCGCCGGGTAGCCCGAGTTAAGCCAAAAATGACTTCTATCGCTCCCATAGACGGGCAATCGCTCAAGGGCGGGCAATTGCCCGAAACTGAAGGGGTCAACCTGCCGACCACGCTTGAAGATTTTCGTGATTTCCATAAGGACGCTACGTTTATAGTTTGTGGCTGCGGCAGCTCGTTGCTCGGTTTCGTTGAATATAATCAATTCATAACGATTGGCGTCAACGACGTTGGGCGGCTTTTCGACCCCACTTACCTTGTGGTGCTGAACGACAGAACTGAATTTTACGGCGACCGCTTCGCATACGTGATGCCGTCGCGCGCCCAAGCGCTGTTTTCCCAGTTAAATTTAACTGTACCGCACCCTCATGTGGTGCGATTCAACTTGGGGCGCGAGGGCGGCGTGACCTGGGACGTCCCAAATACGCTGCCCTACACGCGCACTTCTCCGTACGTTGCGACTTGTCTCGCCGGACTTATGGGCGCGAAGCGAATCGGCTTGATCGGCATCGACTTTACGGACCATCACTTTTTCGCTCGGACGGGGTGGCATCCCCTGGCGGGTCAGCTCGAGATTGTCGACCAGGAGTACCGGAAATTAGCTGACGCGCTCCAGGGTCGCGATGTGAGCGTGGTTAACTTGAGCAGAGAGAGCCGTCTGACCGCCTTTCGCAAAGGCGACATTGGTGAACTCTGCGCTCCGGATCCATCGCTCGATGTTTCAATCGAACGCCTCACCTAGGAATGCCGGGCGGCCTTGAATATCGTCTGACCGACCGCGCCAATGGCTTGCACGTTGCATCTCTACCACGACGCCTCACGTCGATGGACGCGCTCGTGGGCGGAAGCCGAAGAGAAGACCGCGGTTCCGTCGGCGTTGCTAGCAGCCTGTCGGACTGCGCTCATTTTGGCTGACGATCGCGTGGATTGTCGCGGTTTGGATGTGGGTGGTAGTCCGATCGAGCTTTTCGGTGGCTTCGACTGAGCCTTGGGGAGCCTTGACAAGCCTCTGCCTAGGGCTGGTCGGCGCGCCTCGTGCGCGTTCGGCCTTTGTCAGGCGGGGCTGAGCGTGAACATTCGCTTCAGATTCCAAGCCATGGTCACGAGAGTCCACTCGCCGCGCACTTTTTCGAGCCCACGCAGGGAAAATTGACGGAATCCGAGCACGGATTTGATGATGCCGAACACGGGTTCCGGCGTCTGTTTGCGCAAGGCGTAGAGCGCGCGGCCTTCCGGCGTCTTCAGTTTATGGGCCATCGCCTGGACCGGCGTCGGTTGTTCCGGGGCTGCCGGCGTCGGCGCGAAGCGCACGCTCAGCGGCGGATGATGCGGCTGGCGGCCCATCGCAATCACCGGCTCGACGCCCGCCCTTGCACAGGCGTCCACATTGCCCGCGCTGAAATAGCCGGCGTCCGCCAGCAGATGTTCGACCTTCCCCAAATTCTCGGGCAACGCGCCGATCTTCTCCAGTATGGGCTCGACTTGGCCCTTGTCGTTGGGCGCCTGGACCACGTCGATCGCCACCACCAGCAGGCTGCCCGTCGCCACCGCGGCTTGCGCGTTGTAGCTTTGTTCGAAACCACCGCCAGCCGCCGGCATGATGCGGGAGTCCTCGTCGGTCAGATTGACCTGATCACTCGGTCGCGGTCCTTCGGCCGGAGGTTGCGGCGGCTTGCCGCCCGGCTTCTTTCCCGTCGCCGCGGTCTTGGCCTCGCGCGCCGCCATTTTGGCCTCGTGCTCCGCCATCTCGCGCGCATGACGCTCCTTGGCCCGAACCTCGATCTTCGCCCGCGCTTCGGCGATCTTACGAAGACGCTCCTCGCGCCGCGCCAATTCGTCGGGGATCGACATGCCGTCGGGAACGTCCGCCGCGTCAGCCGCTTCGGCTTTGGTCATCAGGTCGGCGACCTCGGCCTTCAATTGCGCCTCGATCTTGCCTGCGTGTTCATGGGAAAGCGCGCTGTGCCGGCTTGCGTTGGCATGGATCTTCGTCCCGTCCAGGCCGATCGTCCCCATCTCCAGCACCCCCATCTCGCGGGCGAGTTGAAGAACGTCCACGAACAGCTTCTCGATCTCTTTCAAGAAGCGCCGCCGAAACGTCGCGATCGTGTCGTGGTCGGGATGATCGTTCGCGGCGATGAAACGAAACGCCACCGAGTCGTAGGTCGCCCGCTCCAGCTTGCGGCTGGAGAACACCCCCGTCGCATAGCCGTAAACCAGAAGCCCCAACACCATCCTGGGATGATACGAAGCCGAACCCGAGCCCCGATAGTCCCGGCTCATCCTGCCGAGATCCAGACCGTCGACCACTTCGACAATGAACCGAGCCAGATGTTTCTCCGGCAGCCACTCGTCAACCGAAGGCGGAAGCAGATATCCCGTCTCTCGGTCGATCGTACGAAAATTGTCCATCTGACCCGGTTCGTGGCGCAAGGAGAATCAACGCCGTCATTGTACCTCGCCAAACACCGCAGGTCCTTCCAGAACCCACGTCGTTCATTTAAGTCCGACAGGCTGCTAGAAGCTATGATCCGCCGGGTCCGTGAGACGGGTCAATCGATGTTTGCGCGCAGACTTGCCCTGGCGATCGCTGTGCTGGCCGGACTGATCGGGTCGCAGGGGCCCGAATTCGCACAACAGCACCGCCAGCGGCTGGGCGGCGCGCTCGACGAGCTCAACCGGATCGTGTTGGAGTTCGACGACGAGGTCCGGCGGGAGAACCTGACGCGCGCCGAGGGCTTGAAGCGGCTCGAGGACAACGACGACCCGTTGGCGCGCGAGCGCCGCGGGGACATCGGGCGCGCGATCGATCGCGCCAAGCGTCTCAACGAGCAAATTCAGGCGATGAACTCGGCTGCTCCGCTCATGCGCCTGTACGTGGTCGCCACGAATTTCGATCCCGAAATTGCGCGCAGCGCGCTCGACAATTACGAACGCGCCGAACCCCTGTCGGTCAGCGCGCTTGCCGCCGGCGGCCTCGCCGCGCTTTGGGGATGGGCGGCCTCGCCGCGCTTTGGGGATGGGCGGCGTCGCGCCTCATCGCGTGGCCGTTCGGCCGCCGCTCCCGCCTTCGCGCGACGCACGCGCAATCGCGGGCGGCAAACGCCGGTTAAGCCGTCACAAGGCCTGGCCATCTCGGCGGCTTCACGTGAATTGGAACATGGCGGGGTTTAAGGCGATCGCCGGGACGGTCAATCCCGCGACCGTCAGCCTGTCGCCGTGCGAGTCGGAGATTATCAGACCGGATGGGCCGTTGCTGGCGTGGAGCAGCACGGCCGACAGGTCCTGCGCCTGCGTCATGCCGGCGGTTAGATAGGAGAACGAGGACGTCGCCAGCTGGATCGAGTCCGGACTCGCGCCCGAACCGGCAAAGCCGTTGATCGTTTCGGCGCCGAAGCCTGCGCCAAAGACGAAATGTTCGCCGCCGCTGGTGTTCGCGTCGATGGTCTCGATAGCATGATAGGCTAGCGGACCGCTGCTGCCCGTTCCCACCTGCAGGGCTTCGCTGCCGCTGCCTCTTGTGACCGTCAGGCTGGGGTCGTAGAGGACGAGCTCGTTTGAGGTCGAGCTGAGGTTCAGATCATCGGCGGCAAGGTTGGCGAAGCCTGAGCCGTAAAACGATTCGTACGATGTATAGGCTTTGCCTTGAACGTTCGAATAAGCAAATTCTGTCGGCGCGCCGGCGACCGTCTGAACCTTGCTGTAGGTCAACGCCGCGCCAGCGGCCATGTCCGCTGACGACTGAGACGGGGTCAGCGCGAAGTTGGCGGCGGTCAGCGACACCAGTCCCGCGAGGGTGATGGTAAAATCGGGCAAGGGATCGCTGGCGTCGCCGGCCAGGTCCGCCTGGACATAGGTGACGTCGTTCGTCGGATTCAGTTGATAGCGCACCTGAGCGCCGTTGCCGCTGAATGGGGCGGAGCCGATGAAGGTGAAATTCTGGATGCCGGGCGTGGTGATGTTGGCGTCGATGCGGCTGAGGTCGATAACGTCCTTGGCCGGATCGAAGCCGGACATCCGGTCGCCGCCGTCGCCGATGGCGAGATAGGTGAGAATGTTTGCGCCCTGCCCGCCGAACAGAAGTTGGGAGCCGAGACCGCCGACAAAGTTCGTTTCCCCAGAGCCCGCGGACAGGTCCGCCGACACAAAACCGTTGCCCAAGATCGTCGTCGGCGCCGACCCGCTGGCGCCGACCGCGGCGGCGCTGGTCGCAGAGACGACAGCCGTCGTTGGCAGGCCCGCAGCCTGATAGGCTGTCAGGGCCTGAGTTGAGAGGGTGGGATTCGTAAAGTCGACGATCGTATTCCCGGTCAAGGTCGCGTAGTTCGCGCTGCCAGGTAAATAAGCGTTAAACACCCCGAAGCCGATATAGTTGTTAGTGACAGTTATGTTGCTGATCGGGTATGGGGAGCTCGGGCCTCCGAGTTCGACCGTGGATCCACCGCCCAGCAGGAAATTGCCCGAAACGGTGACATCGTCTAAAGCACCGAACTCATTGGTAAGCCGAAGATCGCTATTGGGTTGGCCGGGTGCGTCGGCGTTCTCGGTCCCATCAATGAAATTGTCGGTGATGGTGATGGGCCCGGTCGAATCCGGTACGTAAATCGCGTCGGCATGAGCTCCAGGCAAATAGGCCGCCGCGGAGAAGTAATTACCAGAAACGACGCCTGAGGTAATGGCCACCGCGTCGCTTGGCGTATCAAGAAAGCTGTTGTTCTCCACGATTATGGCTTGAGTGGAGGCGATCCAGGTATTTGACTCGGTCGGCGATTTGCTGCCTTGAAACGTACAATTCTCCACCGTGGCGCCACTGTGAGCGCCCGATTGCTCCACGGCCCAAAAATCGGTCGGACCGGTGGTACCGGTGAATGTGGAATTCTGAATCGTGACATTGTCGGCATTGATCACCACCGTCGCCGTGCCAAAATTGATGCCATTGAGAACAGCGCCGTTCTGAGTCACGAATACGGCGTTTTGGGATGGCGAATAATAGTAGGGCGCGCTGGAATTTTGGGTGATCTTGGTGACGTCGAGCAGCGTAGACGTAGCATAGGGATTGCCGGTCATGGTATCGATGCCCGGCAGAACTGCGCCCGGATCCGCGTTACGAATCATTTGAATTTCTGCGGCGGTGAACATAACAACATGCCTCGGTGACAACGCGGGGAGACCCGCTGCGGCCGAGCAATAGGCGCCCGCCATTGTCAACGGCTGAACGCGACCGTTAAAGTTCAACTTGCAATGGTTTTTGCCGTCGGCTGAGCCTGATCTGTGCAAGTGCGCTTCGAACAGCGGGTCTAAGCAGATTCCGTTTGGCTAACCAACGGATAGGTTTTTTGCGGTTGGCTGCCTGCGCCGATTCGCAAGGTGTATGACATGGCGGGAAAGTCTCCGATTATGGCGAGCGATGAACAACGCGCCGGCCTCTTGGCTGTTGCCGGTTCGCGCGATCGCGGCGAGGCGGACCGCGCCCGCGCCGTGCTTTTGACGCTGGCTGGTTGGACCAGCCCCAAGATCGCGGCGGCGTTTGGCGTGCGCGAAGATACGGTTCGGCTGTGGCGCAGCGACTTCACCGCCGGCGGTGTGGCAGCGCTGAAGACCAGCATCGCGCCGGGCCCGCCTCCAGTGAAGAGTGAAGCCGCCATGCGCGTCGCCACCCCGTTGCTGGAAGAACCTGTGGCCGACCGGCGCAACTGGACGATCCCCCGCCTTCGCGCCGAGATCGAAGCGCGCGAGGGCGTGCGCATCAGCCGTTCGCAACTGTCCAAGGCCTTGCGAAAAAAAAGTTCCGCTGGCGGCGGCCCCGGCACACGCTGAAGGGACGTCAGACGGAAAGCGAGGTGGAACGGGTGGGGCTGCGCCTGCAACTGCGCAAACAGCAGGCCGAAGCGGGCGACATCGTTCTTCTCTACGGCGATGAGAGCGAGGCGCTGACCCATCCCTATCTCGCCCGCGCCTGGGCGAAGTCGGGGGCGGACTTGCGTGTGCCGGCGCCGGGGCAGGCCAAGAAGGTCGCGATGCTGGGGTCGCTCGATCCCCTCACGCGCCAACTCATCGTCCATACCAGCCCGACCAAGCGCAGCGGCGATTTCATCGCCCATCTGGAGCAACTCGACCGTCTCTTTGGACCGCAGCCCGGGCGACAGGCCAAGCCGGTCGTGCTGGTCGAGGACAATGGTCCGATCCACACCAGCAAACGCTCGCTCGCCGCCCTGGCCGCCCGCGCGCACTGGCTCACCGTCGAATGGCTGCCGAAATACACCCCCGAACTCAACGACATCGAGCCGGTCTGGCGCGATCTTAAGGCCCATCACCTCGCCCACCAGACCTTCACCGACGCCGACGCGCTCGACCAGGCCATCCATCACGCCGTCATTGATCTCAACCGCGAGCGCATCCCCAATCCGTTGGCCAAGCCACGAATCTCTGCTTAGTGTCGGACTTTTTTCGCTCGAATCAAATCCTACGCGTCAAGTCGAGCGCAAGCTTCGGTCTGCGGCGCCCTTCGGATGAAGGAACTGATGAAGGATCGCTCGGTCGCTGAAGCGCAACGCATTCAGATCGCGGGTAAGAGCCTCGGACCAAAACGCGCTACACTTCGGAATAAACGCGGACTGGACTGGAGTCCTTAACGATTGATCGCCGGTCGCGGCGCTAATGTCTGACGATAATGAACGTGTAGCCAACGCCGGCGACGATCAAAACCGCCGCCAAGACGTTCATGAGCGCGTTGTTTCCAGCGTGGTTGCCGACTTGATTGGCGATCGCGAAAGCCGCCGCAGGCAGCATGAAATGGGCCAAGACTTTCATGCCGCCTTCGGTGAACATGAAATACGTAAGCACCATACAAATGAAGCAAATAACTGTAACAAAATCGTAGACAGTCTGCATTCTGTCTGTCCATTTTTCGGCCGAGCGCGACTGTCAGTCCAGCCGCTCCCCCACCATGAACCGAAAAACCTGAAGCAACACCCCAATCCGCCTAGCCCGCCGGCCGTCGGGCCGCGCCTGAGGATCCAAGCGCCCGCGCGATCAGGTATTCGACAGCGATGAGGACGCGATCCAGAAAGAAGAACAGGAACAGCGCGAAGACGAACAACGCTATGCCAGTGAGGTCGTGGAATAGGCCCTCGATCGTATCGACACCGATATAGTAAGCTCCCAGAACCAGCGTCACGACGCGAAAAACGTTGGCGAGGATGGTGATCGGGACGATGGACAGGATCAGGAGCAGCTTCCGGATCGGGTTGTCAGGCACAAACTCGTGAATATAGAAAATGCCGATCGCAGACAGAGCGAAGATCGAATTCATGCCGGAGCAAGCGTCTTTGACCATAAGTTCGTAAGAGCCGATCATGATCATGGCGCCGTTCTGCGCCACCGGGTAGCCGAGATCGTAAAGGAAGTTCGATACAATATCGGAAATCCATACTTTCAGCGGCACGGTGAACGCGTCGAGAAGCCAGGTGGGCGGCGGCACGGAAAATATAAGAAAGGCGAGAGGAAAGGCGAAAATGCGCGCCAGCGGCCAACCGCCGATGAGTAACAGGCACCCCAAAAGCACCGGGATTTGGGTCGCGACCTCGATCATCGGGATGTCTTGCGACCGCGTGACCGCCATCAGCAGGAGGGAAAAGAGTAAAATGATCCAGCCGGCGACGGGCGCGGGGCGCAATTCAATGGCGCGGAGTCTGTCGCGCTGCTGCCAGGCCAGCCATGCCGCGGCCAGCATAATGAGAGGGCCGTGTCCCTCCTGCTCGGTGCGCCACGCGCCGTTAGCGAGCTTCAGATAGGTCGGAAGGTAGGCGACAAAAAACGACGCCGCAAGCGCCGCGAGGAAGGCCAAATTGACGCCGCGGCTCTCGGCGCGGGCCGAAAGGGAGGTTGCCCGAACGGGCCCAGTTTTTAGCGACTCGATCGACATGTCAGTCTTCTTTTGCGCTTCCTCAACATCACGAAACTATGCCCCCTCCGCGGGCCAAGGTCCCCCGCAGCGCTGCGCTTCCTTCAGTGAGCGTTGTCGCCGGAAAAGACGACAAGGACGGTCCTTATCATGATGGAGAAGTCGAGCCAAATACTCCAGTTGTTGATGTACCAAATATCGAGCTCGACCCGTCGCTGGATCTTATCGAGCGTATCGGTCTCGCCACGGGCCCCGTGAACCTGCGCCCAACCGGTCACACCGGATTTAACGTGGTGGCGGAATGCGTATTTCTCGATGACGGAAGTGAAATGGCGTTCGTGCGCCGACGCATGCGGCCGCGGCCCTACCAGCGACATGTCGCCCACAAACACGTTCAGCAACTGGGGCAGTTCGTCGATGCTGTATTGACGCAGCCATCGGCCAACCCTCGTCACCCGCTTGTCGCTCTTTTTCGCCTGCTCAACAATGTCGCCATTTTCCATCACGCTCATTGTGCGAAACTTGTAGATCCGAAACGGCCGCCCGTTGAAACCGTGCCGGGTCTGCCGGAACAGCGCCGGACCGGGTGAGTCCAGCCGGATCGCGATCGCGGTGGCGAGCAAGATCGGCGACAAGATAATCAGACCGAGCAGCGATAGAAGAATGTCGATCGCGCGTTTGATCGCCTGCTCGGCCGGCGAGAGCGCCGCACGTTGAAGCTCGATCGCAACCGTGTCGCCGATGTCGGAGCGCGCGCGCTGGAACAATTGCGCGAGCGTTCCGAATGGAACCAGCGTCACGGGCAACGGCAGCACCCTGAGCCGCCGGGCGGCCCACCGGACGTTCGACATGCGCTCGGGATCGACAAACAGCATGACCTCTTCGACATGGGACGTGCGGCAGAGGGAAATGACGCTTTCGATGACCTCGTCGGCGCGGGGGCCCCCGTCAGGCATGTGGAAATGAGCCACCGCGTGATACCCGTGGCGGGTCAAATTGTCGGTGAATTGGACCGGTACGCTCTCCTCGCAAGTCACGCTGACGATGGTGCGGCCCCGCAGCGCGCCGCTTTCCAGTGCGCGCGGCAGCGCGAATATCCACGCCGCTCTGTGTGCGAGAAGCCCCACGACGCCGACCGCCCAGAACATGAGAACATCGCCGCGCGAAAGATCGTGGCTCACACCCCAACTGAAAACGCCCGAAGCCAGGATCAGGAAGGCTCCGCACCAGGCGCCCAGCACGCTCCGCGCCTGGTCATCCCACACCATCAGCCGGGTGGGACTGTAGAGCTTTTGCACCCGCATCGCGGCGACGAACAGAATGGCGACAAAGATGGCCGCCGCAATGGTGTGAGAATATTCGCCTGCGAACTCATCCGGGACCTTATGATAAATCACCTCAGCGATCGTCGCGCTCCCCAGGATCAGCGCGAGGTCGACGCCCAGCGCGGTCGACGCAATCGCTCCATAGGCAATCGGCAGGCGCCAGCGGCTTCCGCGCGCAGTGAGCGCCCGGCCGCTCGCGCCCGAGAGTCCGGTCGCCGATTCAGGCGCGATTTGACTCTCAGTCGTCATTTGCGGTCCCACACTTCATTCAGGAACGCCGCCCAACGTCGGTCTTCGCACATCCCCGATCCTTGGTTGATAAATTCGGCGGCAACGGTAAACTACGCCTGTGCGCCGCTAATTATGTCAGGATGTCGCAGTCTGCAAGCCACACCGTGTGCAAGGCCGAAACTTTTTCGCAACGCAGTGTAAGCGAATCTTGGCCCAAGACAAGCGGCCCAGTCGGCACAGCGTCCGCCGCGCCCGATTCTCGAACCGCCAGAAGCGCTTGGAGCGTCCGCAAATATGTTTGTCTGCGCCTGGGTGTCTGGACACGCAAATTTTGCCGAGTTATGGGATTGTCCTGTCGTCGTCGGCGGTTTGATCAAGAACAATATGAGCACAAACTGGTTGCCCCATGTTTAGCGCGCTGGTGTTTTTGTTCCGACTTGTCGCCGGGTTCGTTATACTTGCCGGGACGTGGTTTGTTTTTGATAGAATCCACGATAGAAACACGGAAATTATCGTGGCCACAATCGGATTGCTGTATTCATTCATATTCATTATTTCGGGTCGATTGCAGTATTTTGGCCTGACCGTTTTCTCCTTTTTCGGAAGAGCGTCATCGTATGTTCAGAAAATTCCTTACGACCATGTGATACATGACGAGGTCGGACTGCGAACTCCGCGAGGATCTACATTTCTCAATGTCATTTTTGCGGCGTTGATTGAGATACTCTGCCTGTTTCGCCTCTTCTCCTCGCTTTTGGGCCGGGGCTGGGATACGCTCTCTGAACCGATCCGCGCGCTCCTCCAATCGGTCAATTTCTAGACGTTTGCTTAATGGTCGTGTGGAGGATGTTTCCCCTCTCTCGATCAGCGCCGCCTCAATGAAGCGAGCTAGCGGCCGGCAAGCAAGGAAGACCCATGATTGTCGCGGTGAAAGTCTTCGGCCTCGGTTGCGCCGCGCTCGCCGTTGCGCTTGCGCCGTCCCTCGCTCAGGCGCAATCGGATCAGACCGACCTCAAGGCGTTCGCCGTCCATATCAACCGAACGCCGCAACAGCCATGGCCCGGCTACGGTGTTTACCTGGGCAACGGCCTCATCCTCACGGCCGCTCACGTGGCCGGAAACGTCGTGCAGACGCAGCCCCATGTCGTCATTGCCGGGCAGGATCTGCCGGCTGCGCTTGTCAAGCAAGGGAGCCTCGAGAGCGTTGATCTGACGCTATTGTCGGTTGACGGGGCGAAGCTGCCGGTCGGTCTGCAAATGCGTCGCACGCCGCTGTGCGAGCGTCCGCCCTACGCCGGCGAAAGGGTCGTCGTCGCCATTCCTGAAGGAACGGCCCCCTCCAGGGTTTTGCCCCGCCAGGCGATTCCAGCCGACCTGCGCGGGCGGTTCGATACGGACATCGCCGACGTCGCCACCACCGGGAATTCCGGCTCGGGCGTGTTTGACGCCGCCGATCTGTGCCTGCTCGGGATCGTGAGCCGAAAGATATCGATCACTCAGCTGCCGTTGAAACTTGGCGCGCCGGCCCACACGACGGATATAGCCAAGTATTTCGTCCCGGCCGCGGAGATTAAAGCGTTCATCCCGCAAAGCGTCTCGTTTTAGATCGCGTGATCCGCGCCGCGCGGATCAGCAACGGCAATGGCGCCGGTCAAATTTGCTTGATGATGCCCCGCATCGACCAAAAGAATGATATTGGCGCGTTATCCCGCGGAAACCGGCGCCGGAAAGCGCCTGCGTGCTGGGAGTCCGGCGCGGCGCGCCGTCGCGCGCCCTGTGCGTGAGGCGGCTCGTCTGCGCAGTTTACTCGGTTGAAGAGGCTTTCGACCATGAGATTTGCCCGGTTTGCGTGGATTGCCATAGTGGCGTGCGGCGCAGCCGCCGCCTATGGCGTTTACGCGCCAGAGAGGGCGGACCGTTGGCTCCCGGCCGCCGGCGGGCTCGCTCACCAGCTTCACAACAGGATCTGGACCCCGTCCACTCAGACCGCATCGGCGCCCGGCCAGCCGCAACAGAATGGAACGACCGGCCCGGCGCCGATTGTCGTCACTGTGACGCCGGTCAAGCGCGCGGATTTTCCTGTCGTTCTCCAGAGCATCGGACAGGTCCAGGCCTACAACACCGTTCTCGTCCGGGCCCGGGTCGACGGCCAGATCATGAAGATCGCCTTTGACGAAGGCCAGATGGTCAAGCAGGGCGATCTCCTGGCCCGAATCGACCCCAGGCCATTTCAGGCCGCGCTCGACCAGGCCGTCGCCAAGAAATCGCAGGACGAGGCCAATCTCGCCAACGCGAAGCTCGATCTCGCTCGCTTCGCCACGCTCGCCAAGCAGGACTTCGCCACCAAGCAGCAGCTCGACACACAGAACGCCATGGTGCTCCAGCTCACCGCCTCGATCGCCGAGGACGCCGCGGCGATCGACGCCGCGAGGACGCAGCTCGACTACACGACCATCCACGCCCCAATCTCGGGCCGAGCAGGGTTCCGCCTCATCGATGAGGGCAACCTCGTCAACGCAGGGCAGCAGACCGGCATCGTTTCGATCGCCCAATTGCAGCCAATCACCGTCATCTTCGCCGAGCCGCAGGAATATGTGCCGCGCATTAACCAGGAGCTGGCCGCCGGCTCGCCCGAAGTCACGGTCATGGACGCGGAGGGCCACAAGCTTGCGACCGGACGCCTGTCGATCAGCGACAATCAGGTCGATCCCGCGACTGGGACGATTCGGCTTAAGGCGGAGTTCGACAACAAGGACAACGCCCTCTGGCCAGGGCTGGCGGTGACGACGGGATTGCAGCTCGGCGTGGAGAAGGACGTCTTGATTGTCCCCACCGATGTGGTGCAACATGGTCAAAACGGTCTTTACGTCTTTATCGTCGACGATCAGAACCACGCACAGGTGCGACAGGTGAAGATCGCGCACCAGGACACGGCGACGGCGGTGATCTCGGATGGCCTGAAGGAAGGCGACCGCGTGGTGACGTCCGGTCAGTTCCTGCTTCAGCCCGGGTCGATCGTCTCGATCGACACCGGAAGCGGAACCTAGCCGATGTACAAGGGCCTCTCCGCCCCCTTCATCCATCGCCCGATCGCGACCACGCTGATCATGGTCGCGGTGTTTCTGGTGGGTCTGGTCGCTTTCCCGTCGCTGCCGGTTGCGCCCCTGCCGCAGGTCGACTTTCCGACCATCACCGTCTCGGCTTCGCTGCCGGGCGCTTCCCCTGACACAATGGCGACCTCGGTCGCGCAGCCGCTCGAACGTCAGATTGCGCAAATTCCAGGCGTCTCGCAGATGACGTCGACGAGTTCTCTCAGCGCGACGGCGATCACCGTCCAGTTCGATCTCAACCGCAATATCGACGCGGCCGCCAACGACATTCAGGCCGCGATCAACGCCGCCGCCGGGCAATTGCCTAAGGATTTGCCCAGCCCGCCGACCTATCGCAAGGTCAATCCCTCGGACACGCCCATCCTCATCCTGTCCGTCCAGTCGGACGTCGCACCGGTTATCGACGTCGACGACGCGGCCGAAAACATCCTTGCCCAGCACCTCAGTCAGATCTCCGGCGTGTCCCTCGTGCGCGTCGGCGGCCAACAGACGCCAGCCATACGCATCCAGATCGATCCGGCCAAACTGGTTGAAAAGGGGCTGCAGCTCGAGGACGTTCGCGCGCAGATCGGCATTGCGACCGTCGACAGCCCCAAAGGCGCGCTGATCGGTCCGAAGCAGACTTTCACCATTCAGGACAACGACCAGCTGACTCAGGCCAAGGACTGGAACGACGTCATCGTCGCCTATCGTAACGGGGCCCCGGTGCGCGTGCGCGACATTGGCCGGGCGGTCGCGGGACCGCAGGACTCGACGCAGGCCGCCTGGAGCAATGGCAAGCCGAGCGTCTTTCTTGTCGTGTACAAGATTCCCGGCGCGAACGTCATCAGCACCGTCGAGGCGATCAAAAGCACGCTGAAGACGCTGCAGGCTTCGATCCCGCCGACCATTCACGTCAGCATCCTCTCCGATCGAACCACCACCATTCGCGCCTCCGTGCGCGACGTCGAGCTCACGCTTGCGCTCACCATCGCGCTCGTGGTGATGGTGATCTTCATCTTTCTGCGCAGCATCTGGGCGACGATCATTCCCAGCGTGACGGTGCCGTTGGCGCTCTTGGGCGCCTGTGCACTGATGTGGGTGACAGGCTACAGCCTCGACAATCTATCCTTGATGGCCTTTACCATCTCCGTCGGCTTCGTCGTCGACGACGCGATCGTGATGCTGGAGAACATCACGCGTCACATCGAGGAGGGTGAAAAGCCGCTTCAGGCGGCGCTCAAGGGCTCGTCCGAGATCGGCTTCACCATCATATCGATCTCCGTCTCGCTGGTCGCGGTGCTGATTCCGCTCCTGATGATGAGCGGCATTATCGGCCGCCTGTTCCGCGAATTCTCGGTCACGATCGCGATGACGATCTTCGTCTCGGCCTTCGTCTCGCTCACGCTCACCCCGATGATGGCGTCGCGTTTTCTCAAGAGCCACGACGAGCAGCGGCACGGGCGGCTCTATAACCTCAGCGAGAAGGGCTTCATCGCGCTCGCCAACGGCTACGAGCGGGGCGTCGATTTTGTGCTGCGCCACCGCTTCCCCACGCTGCTCGTCTTCATCGGCACAGTGATCGCCACCGGATATCTTTTCGTCATCATCCCGAAAGGCTTCTTCCCGCAGCAGGACACCGGTATTCTGTTCGGAACGACCGAGGCCGGACAGGACGTTTCCTTTCCGGTCATGTATCGCCTGCAACAGGAAGTGGGGCGGATCGTGATGGCCGATCCGGCCGTTGACACGATGGCGATGGGCCTTGGGTCCGGCGTCGGCAATTCGGCGCAGAACAACGGCCGCATGTTCATCACGCTGAAGCCGCGCGACGATCGCGACGTCAATGCATTCGAGGTGATCACCCGATTGCGCCCGAAGCTCGCACAAGTGCCAGGCATGCGCGTCTATTTGCAGGCGGCGCAGGACGTCACGGTCGGCGGGCACTTCACCAAAACGCAGTTCCAATACACGCTTCAGGACGCGGACTTTCCCGAGCTCAACGCGTGGGCGGCAAAGATTCTCGACAAGCTGAAATCGCTGCCGCAATTGCGCGACGTCGCGACCGACCAACAGAACTCCGGCACGACGCTGACGCTCAAGATCGATCGGGACATGGCCTCGCGCTATGGAATCCAGCCGCAGCTCATTGACGATACGCTCTACGACGCCTTCGGGCAGCGGCAGGTGACACAATATTTCACTCAGGTGAACACCTATTATGTGATCGAGGAGGTGTTGCCGCAGCTCCTTGGCGATCCCGCGACCCTCGACAAGATTTACATTCGCTCGCCGACGAGCAATCGGATGGTCCCGGTCAGCGCCTTCGCCAAATGGACGACCGCTCCGGTCGCGCCCCTCTCGATCAGCCACCAGGGACAATTCCCCGCCATCACCATCAGCTTCAACCTCGCACAAGGGGTGGCGCTCGGCCCGGCCACGGAGGCCGTCCAGCGCGCGATGCGACAACTCCAATTGCCGACGGGCCTGACGGCGACGTTCCAGGGCAACGCGCAGGCGTTCCAGGATTCGCTGACCAGCGTGCCGCTGCTCATCCTCGCGGCGCTCGTCTGCGTCTATCTGATCCTCGGCGTGCTTTATGAGAGCTTCATTCACCCGCTGACGATCCTGTCGACGCTGCCGTCGGCGGGCCTTGGCGCGCTCGCCACCCTCATGCTGTTCGGCTACGAGTTCAGCCTCGTCGCCCTCATCGGCGCGATCCTGCTCATCGGCATCGTGAAGAAGAACGGCATCATGATGGTCGACTTCGCCATCTCGGCCGAGCGCGAGGAGGGCCTGACGCCAGTCGAGGCGATCCGCAAGGCGGCGCTGATGCGCTTCCGTCCGATCATGATGACGACGATGGCGGCATTGCTCGGCGGCGTGCCGTTGATGCTGAGCCACGGCACCGGCTCGGAAATGCGCCAGCCTCTCGGCTATACGATGGTCGGCGGCCTTCTCGTCAGCCAGGCGCTGACCCTGTTCACCACTCCGGTCATCTATATTTATCTCGATCAACTGTCGCACTGGCTCTCCGGGTCTAAGAGAGCCAAGGTTACAACGCCGAAAGCTGAGCGTGAGCCCGAGCGCGAGGAGCGCTTGTGGGGGCCGGCGCAAGCGGCGGAGTAGGCCGTCGGGGCGAAGACGCGACCGGAGGGACGCAACACCCGGCGGTCAGGCCAATAACGAGAGTTCGTTGAGAGGGCCGCACAAGGGAAGCCGCAATGATTTCATCCTCTGCAATTCCGCCCGATGATCTCAACCGCCGATTGACGGTCACCGAACCTGACGGCGCCGGAATGCGGGCGCTCGCGGCCTCCCGCGGGGTTCCTTGTCCGAATAGGGCGCGCGTCAGAATGCCGAGGTTGAACCCGGCGACGTGGATCAGATAGCGCTTGTGAACGTTCTGGCGACCGCGCAGCCACGCCCGGCGCATGCCGCCACGATCAAGAACATGAGCAAAGCTGCGCTCGACGACCTCGCCGCGCTTGCGCATGGCCTCCTTGCCGACGGCTGATTTCCGGCCGCGGTTGCCATAGACGCCGCGCGCGCCGCGTCGTCGCCATGCCAACGCAAATAACCATTGGCGGGTTTCGGTTCGGCGATCCGGGTTTTCCAGGGACCGCCGTCGAACTCCTTCAGGCCATCGCGCGAGTGATAACCCTTGTCGGCTACAAGATCGCAGGGATCTTCAGATGTCGGCGCAAGACCCACAGCGGCGAGGTTCTTCTGCGCCTCTTCCAGGGTGGGGCCGAGCGTCGCCGTGTCGCCAGCCTCCGCCGAATGGATCGGCGCCGCCACCACGACGCCGGTGTCCAGATCGACCGCATGTTCGGGCTTGAAGGCCAAATGCGTCGAGCCGTCCTTCATCCTGGCGATCTTCGCATCCGGATCGGTCGGGCTCGTCCAATCCTCGTTCGAAAGCTTCTTGCCCTTCCGTTTGCGATCGAGTTGTTCGGAGCGGTGGGTTTTGGCGGGGCGCTGCTCTCGTTGACCTTGCTTGAAACGGCGAAACAACGGCTTGAGTGGCTAACCACTTAAGCTTGTTGAGCGCCGCCTAGCGTAAGCGGGAGACCCCCCGGCTCTGCCGGGGTGGCAGTAGAGGTTTGACGTTTCCGGCGGTCCACCGGTGAAGTTCCAACGTGAGCAGCCACTCACACGAAAGGAACTCCACCGATGGACGACTACGAGAGCCTAAGCCACACGACATGGACCTGCAAATATCATGTGGTGTTCATTCCCAAATGTCGGCGCAAGGTGCTGTATCTGGAGCTGCGACGACACTTGGGCGAAGTTTTGCGCAAGCTTGCGCTTCAGAAGGAAGCGAGGGTCGAGGAAGGGCATCTGATGCCCGATCACGTGCACATGCTGTTGTCGATTCCGCCGAAATACGCAGTGTCGCAGGTGGTCGGGTACATCAAGGGCAAGAGCGCGATCCACCTGGCCCGGGTATATGGGGAGCGCAAGCGCAACTTCGTGGGGCAGCACTTCTGGGCGCGGGGGTTCTTCGTCAATACGGTCGGCCGTGACGAGGAGGCCATCCGGGCTTACATCCGCAACCAAGAGAAGGAAGATCAGAGGCTCGAACAAATGAACCTCTGGCGCTGAAAAAGCCGCCTTTAGGCGGCTCCAAACATCAAGGGCCGCGTCAGCGACCCTCCTACCGCTTTGAGCGGTTCAAATCCTAAAGCCCCCGGCTTTGCCGGGGGATATTTACCTCGACGCTCTGCCTCCCCATATTTGTTGGGGGGTCGGCCGCCCGGCGACCCCTATCAAATCGGGGCGGAGAAGATAATAATCGCAAGTAAAAGCTGTTCAGAGCTGACGGCCGTCGGCACAACCAGGACGAGTAGAAACGCTGGTCTGGGGGCTCCTGAAGCTCAGGGAAGGTTAGCGTGAATCGAAAAGCCTTTCAATAAATTTGGATTATCCAAGAGGGAGGACACTATGCGGACTGCCTTGACCATTTTATTGGCCAGACGCCGCACGGTCATAGCAACAGCGTTCGGCGCAGGCATAGCTTTGGCGGGAGCCGCGGCAATTGCATGATTCAGTTTAATCAAGACCGCGACCCCAACACCGGGAAACCGAGCGGGCTTTATCTCGCGTCTACGACCGATCGCGCCCATGCGCGCGTCGCCTTCCTGTTTCAGGACACGACCCAGACGCCGCCCAGCTTTCAACTGACCGAGAAAAGCTGGATCAGCCCGAACACCCTCGGGTTCTTCGCTTTCTTTGTGCCGGACCCAAGCAACAAACGCGACTGGAAAGCGTTTGCGGCCGGTGTGCGCAGCGCGTTTGAGAAAAATAAACCCGCGCAGCTCGGGTGGTTCCCCGAGCCGTTGGGAACACCGCAGCCGACACTCGTCTTGGTCAGCGGCCAAGGCTCGGCCGCGCCGGCGCTCTCCCAGGTCTTCTCGGTTGTTTTCAGCCGAACGTTGACCTGCCAGCTGAACCCGAAGCGGCCTGGCCCGACCACCGTTCTGTTCAAGGACGCCAGCAACAGCATCGTCTTTGACAATCTGCTGCGGGTGGAGCTGAAGGTCAGCTCGGCGAGCGGCTCGGGCAACTTCACGGCGCCGGGGCCCGTGTCCGTGCCCCTCACGGATGCGCTGGCGGGCTCCGCCACGCTCGCCTGCCAGCTCAACGAAAGCCAGCTAAGGCAGTTCGAGGCGGGGGTGATGTTCTTCTCGCAAAAGCAGGACAGCCCGGTGCAGGCGCTCCGCTATCCGACCTTCCGCGCGCGGGTCGGCACCTCCGCCCCGTTCAATCTGCAACTCTCGCTCGACGCGCTCTCGCCGCTCGACGTCAAGCGCACCTACTTCCGGTTCACCGACGCGGTGCTCGGCTCCTATTTCGCGACGTCCATGGGAAGACCGCTGGCGCTGCGCACCGTCGGCGGAAACGACATCGACAACATGAGCCGGCTGGTGTTCGCGGTCCGGCCGGTCCGAGGGCCGACCGACAGCGATTACTATTATCTGACGCCGGCCGGACAATTCCCGCTCGCGCCCGACGGCGCAGGGCCGCAGGCCGCGAGGACCGCGCCGGTGCAGATGCTGTGCGGCGTGACCGGCACCGAGTACCTGCGGGTCGACGTCGGCGCGGACCCCGACGCCATTCAATTCGTGCCGGGTAACAACGCGTGGCAGATCACGCCGAACCCGAGCTCGACAGACCCAGTCTATCTCGACAACTCCGCCACGACGTCGTGGGCGAAGATCGTCACGACCTTCGGGGCCTACATCTCGCAGCCCGAACGCTCGCCCCTGTTCAGCCAGAAAACAAATGATCAGGCGCCGGTCCACGTCCTCAATTTCAACCCGACCAACTCCTGGCGGCCCCACGAGAGCGCCGCGCTGGCGACGCCGGTCGTGCCGCTCGTGCCCTACGCCGGACTCAATTTCGCGATCGATCCCAATTTGAAGATCGATCAATACCGGCAGATGGAGGCGGAGGCGCTCAATCCCACGCGCGCCCACACGCTCGTCCCGGTCGGCGCCATGCACGCGCGCCACAAGCGTATCGCGGCCGACGCGGACTCGAACCTCGCGATGACGCCGCAGGGAATGCTGGTCGGCCTGAAGGGCGATCCTCCGATCTGGGACTCGCTGCAGATCGCAATCAGCAACGCGGTGACGCCGATTTTGGAATTCGACAGCATGGGTCCGTCGATCCAGGCTGCGGTGCAGAAGAACCAGATTTTCGCCGTCATCAGCACCGATCCGAAGACCACCACGGACCCGGTCACCGGCAAGCCGCCACTGTTCCTGTTCGACGATCGCTATCTCGAGATCGGCGATTGGACGTTCGATCTCTCCCCGGCCGGCCTGCCCGCGCCGGACGAAAAGAAGACCCCGCCGATCTTCATCATGAAGTTCTATCCTGGGAAATCGATCGAGGACCTGATCGCCGCGCCGAGCTTGTGGTCGCAGCCCGACACCTTCAACGTCGCGCACCCCGCTACCGAGATACAGCAGTATCTCCAGGGGGTGATCCAGGCGGCGGACGAGGCGGACGACGAGCTTTACGAGAATTTCCTTGCGACCGTCCGCGATCCGAACTTCAGCGGCATTCTGGTCGTCAATTGCAACATACAGCTCGATAGCCTGCCCGCGGCCATCAAGGCGGTGCTGGGCGGCATGAAGGTCCCGGGGATCGCGGCGTTCCGCGCCCACCATGTAGGCATCGCGATCAACGACACCGATCCGGACGCGGACGAGCCTACGCTCGCCAAGAGCTCCATGTTCGGACTGGTCGACTACGAGGGAACGCCACAGAAGCCCACCGGCTTGTGGGACTACGAGGTGGAATACCTGCGCGCCCTGTTCATCAATTCGGAATTGCGCAGCTTCGCGTGCAAGGTGAACCTCTACATCTTTCAGATGTTTATGAGCGGCGTCAGCCTGGAGATAGGGGGCGGCGGCGGAGGGGGTGACGACGACGACAACAAACACCTCATCGTCGTCATGGGATCCTATCAGTCCCAGGGCGGCGACGACGACAGCTCCGGCGAGGGCGTCTACTCGTTCATTTCGGACAAAACTTACACGTTCGACTTCGCGACCAACAAATACCTGGACAATATTGCGCTGACCAAGCTGCAATTCTCCTTCGACCGCGAGGAGGATAAGAAAGTTGACGGGGGCACCACCACCGCCACGATCAGTTCCCACTTCGGCATCTGGGGCATCATCAAGTTCAAAGAGCTCGACGTCCTCGACATCTTCTCCATCGACCAGCTCGCCTTTTCCGAGCTCGCGATCGACGTCAGCTTCAAAATGACGATCAATCCTCCGAACCAGCCGTCGATCTTGCTGTATCCGCTGTCGTTCGAGCCCGGCAACCTGCGCCTGGATCTGGGAGCGACGAAGCAGCGTTCCACAGGTACTAGCCTGCTGAAGCTGCTGCCGTTCAAGTTGAAGTCGTTCCTCTATTCGCAGAAAGCCGACGCGACCCTGGAGAGCCTTAACTATTACGGGCTCGGCGGGCTTCCCGGCTTCTCGAGCGCGCAACTATTGGACACTTTCAACTACGCCCTGGTGTTCGATCTCGACCTCGGCTCGATGGGCGGCCTGGTCGCGACGCTCTCCGCCTTCAAGTTCAGCATCCTCATCGGTTGGAAAGCTGGCGACCCGGGCATCGCGTTCGGCGTGCAAATGCCGGAGGCGAACGGCAAGCTCGAGATCAAGATCGAGGGCGTGCTGACCATCTCGATCGAGCAGTTCACGCTCGTCTACGCGAAAGACACCGATCCGAAGATGCTCGTCCTCGGCATGCAGAATTGTTACTTCGAGGTGCTGGGCAAGCGCTTGCCGCCGGGCGAGAAGGCGACGTTCAGCATCGGACTGTTTGCGCCGACCGAAGGGGCGGACCAGATCGGCTGGATCGGCGCCTACAACAAGGGCGAGGACGGCGGCGGCGGCGAGGGCGACGGCAACGGTGGCGGCGGGGACGGCAAGGCCGCCCGCCGGCGCATCGCCGCGAACGACGGGAACGGCAACGGCGGGAGCAAGGTCTTCGAGCTCGACTATCTCGGCCTCGGCCAGCGCGTCGGGCCGGCATCCGACGAAACGCCGACTGATTTTGACGGCTTCCTCGATTTCATGAAGCATAAATTCTGGGACTATCTCAAAGATAAGGAATTCGACAAAATCTCCCGCCCCGAGGGCAAATGGATCGCGCTGACGCATTTCACGTTGCTCGAGAAGATCGAGCTGGGACTTATTTTCTACGACACGACGCCGTTCTACAGCCTGCAGCTCAAGATCAGCGCCGGCAAGGCCAAAGGCCTCGAGTTCGAGATCATCTATACCAAGGTCACCGATTCGATCGGCTTGTTCGCCGCGAAGCTCGGCCTGCCCGACAGCCTGCGCACCTTCCAGGCGGGCGCCGCCTCGATCACGCTGCCCACCATCGGCATCGATATCTACACCAACGGCAACTGGAAGGCCGACCTCGGCTACCCGGACGGCGACGATTGGAGCGTGTGTTTCCGCGTCGAGGCGCAGGCGGGTCCGGTCCCGGTCGTCGGCTACGGCGGGTTCTACGTCGCGAGCCTGAGCTCGGCGACCGATCCCGACGTATTCAAGGGCAATTACCCGAGCATTCTCGCCTTCGGCCTGGCGGCGCGGCTCGGCGTCGGCAAGGATTTCACCTCGGGCCCGCTCAAAGCCGGCGTCAGCATCACCTTCTTCGGCATCATCCAGGGTGCCGTGGGGTATCTGACCGACGGCGGCTTCGAAAACATCTTCAGCGAACCGGACGCACTCGCCCTACAGGGCCAGTTCGGCCTCATCGGCGAGATCTACGGCTCGATCGACTTCGTCATCATCTCGGCCAGCGTCAACGTCCGGCTGGAGGCGAGCGTCGGCATCATCCTGGCGTACGAGCCGCATGTTCCTGCCGCCGGCGACGGATCGGTCCTGCTGTACGTCGAGGCGAGCGTCAGCGTCAGCGTGACGGTATCGATCGATTTGGGGCTGTTCACGATCCATATCGGCTTCAGCTTCGACGCTTCGTTCCGCTTCCAGTGGCAGCTCGCCGGGCCGAGCTCGCAGAGCAACGCGCGCGCGCTGTTCGTTGCCCAGGCGCGCATCGCCCATCGCGTCGCTGCGCCGCGGCCGGTGCGGCTGTGTCCCGGCCTGCCCGCGAACCTTCCGCTCCCCTTCCTGCCGGAGTTCACGGTCGTGTTTCCGGCGTCGGGGACCGGCGTGCCGTGGTTCGTCGCTTCGCTCGGCCTGGAGTACGACAACACCCCGAAGGCAGATCCGAAGTATGCCGATTTCAAGCCCTTCGAAGCGCTGGCGACGCAGTTCGCGACCTTCGCGCTCGTCAACGCCCTCAACCTTGCCGACTACAGGTCGCCCGTGTGGCTCGAGAGCGACCCGAACTCGGGCCGGTTGGGCCTGCGGGACATCGACAGCGAGCCGGATCTGCTGACCGGCTGGATCGACTACCCGGCGGTCCTGAGCCAGCTCAAGCAGTTTCAGGCGACGCTCGCGGTGCCGACCGGCAACCCGGGCGACCAGATCTACATGACGGCGTTCCCCATGCCGCCGTTCGTCAACCTCGCCACCTCGGGCCGGCTCAACTCGGCGGGCCAGGCGGAGGACTTCAGCTACCAGTTCCAGACGAAAAACGCGGTGCCGACGAGCTACATGCAGCAGCTCGATGTATATTTCAACCAGCTGTTCGTCAATCGCACTTCGGAATCGAGCCATGTGCCGATGTTCCGCGCGCGCGCGGAGGACGCCGACACGCCGCTGGTGCAGGAAATCTTCCTCGACTACTTCAAAGGCCTGATCCGCGCGACCGTGCACCAGCTGCTGGTGACGTTGGAGGAGCAGATCGGTCAGCCGCCGTCGTCGGCGCTCGACGACCTGTTCATAAAGGCGGTGGGCGCGACGCACATCAAAGCGGCCGCCGGGCAGATGGCGAGCATCGCCCGCGGCGGGGCGCGGCTGCCTTTGTTGAACCTTACCGGCATCACGATTCCCGACGGTCAGCCGCAGTCGACAAACCCGGTCTACGCCTTGCTGTGGCAGGAGTTCCCGGTTGGCGGGTTCGCCAAGACGAGCTACACGGTCACGCTGAGCAACCCGGACAGTTCGCAGCCTTGGCTCTCCGGGAGCGCCGTCTACACCATCACCAACGACAACAACGGCGTGGCGCCGTTCACCGGGCTGCAGGCCTCGCAGCTGACGGTACCGAGCACGCCCACGCCGATTCCGCAGACCCAGGTTGGTCCGCAATCCTTCCCGTTCCGCAATGCGATCGTGTGGACCCGGGCGGAGACGCCGAGCCCGCTCAGCCTGCGGCCGTTCGCGCCCAACCTCGCGCGGCTGCAGATCAGCGAGGGCGACGCCATCTCGGTGCTGGTGAAATCGCGCCAGACCGGCGGCGCCTATCTGCCGGACGGCAAGCTGCTCAACGCGGGCGACGTCACGTTCGCGACCACCGTCAACCTGACGGTCAAACAGATCCCAGGCGCGGCGGTCGGCAGCTTGCTCAAGGACGTGTTCGCCCTGAGCGGCGCGAGCCAGGCGGACGAAGCCCTGCTCGGGCGGATTCTGGCGGTGCTCAAGCCGCCGAGCACGGAGCGGCGGGCCGCCGCGATTCGAGTGCTGTACCCGACGCCCGGGCAGTTATCCGGCCTTACCTCGGCGCAGGTCGATCCGGACAAAGTGTTCGTGTTACGCACCAACACGACCACCGTGTCGCAGCCGCCTCAGGGCGTGCGCGCCATGGCGCAACCCGATCTGGAAGGCGTTGCGGTTGCCGCCAACCTCGACCTATCGACCGACGGCGGCTACGGCTTCCTGCAGATCATCCAGCAGGCCACGGTGACGAACGCGCCGGGTTATTACCTTCGCTACATCGACACTGCCGGAAATTCGCTCGACCCGAACCTGTTCAACCGCGGACCGGCGACGCTCGCGCTGGTGGTGACCTACAAGACCGTCGGCAGCAACACGCAGGCATCGCCCCTCAAGGTCGAGCCCTATTACAATTCGATCGCGATCGCCAACGCGAATACCGCGCTTCTCTACTACGCCGAGACGACGGACACGGCGCTCGCCACCCGCTACGTCGCGCTCGCGGTCGGCACCGCCGGCGTCGAGCTTGATCGCTCCGACGGTGGGCTGCTGATCACTCCGAGCGCGGAGCTTGCTGCGGCGCTCGGAAACGATTCGACGCCGCGTCCGGTCGGGGACTTGATCGCAAGGCTGCGAGCGCGCGGCGTCACCGACCCGACCCAAATCCGCAATCTGCTGGTCGGCTCCGGCAGCGCGATCGCGCGCTTGAACGCCCTCTACGGCCTGGTCGCCTATCAGATTCAGGCTACCAGCGGGTTTGATCTCAGCAATCTGTCCGCGCCGGTGCAGTCGCAGAAGCCGACCCACGACGCGACGATCAGCGCCTGGCGCGTGGTCGCGCCGCTTTACAGCGTCGCCAACGTCGATCCGGGCAACCGTTACGCCGGCATCGACGATCCGTTTGCCCTCTCGTTGTTCGTGACGGACGCGTTCGGCAATCAACTGCCGTCGCCGCAAAGCTATTCCAGCACGAACTACTATTTCGACCCGATCATTCCGCTCGACCAGTGGCAGGGAATCCTGCCGAGCTACGATTTTTCCGGGCAAGCGAACATCGTCACCCTTCACCTCGCGCCGAAGATTTCCGGCTTTGCCGACCTGGCGGGCAGCTACAGCTGGAGCGCAACAACGGTCACGGCGACGACGGCCACGCCACATAGGCTTTCGTCGGGCGACCGCGTGCTGATGATATTCACGGCCAATACAGGGCAGGCGCCGGCCAACGGCATTTACCAATCGACGCCGACCGGCCCCGGCAGCTTCACGGTTGCCACGGGCGCGAGCGGTTCCGGCGCCGGCAGCTTCGGCGCCATCCGCCAGGACCCGGCGGTGCCGCCGCCGGCGCTCGCGCTCTATCGCACCATCTACGACCAGATCACCGGACCGGGCGTCTCGTTCCAGGTCGAGACCAACCTGGCGCTGCAGGCCGACGGCTCGAGTCTCGTTGCGATCCCGCTCTCCCAGGCGGACATCACCAACATCAAGAACATGGTGAACGGCATCATCGGCCTGCTGGCGGGCACCAGCACCACGATGCCGGCGCTGGTCGATATTTCGGTCACGGTGAGCGGGGCCGGAACGCTGCCTCCGTTGTTCCAGCTTGCCGTCCTGTTCGGCATCGAGCGCGACCTCAATCTGGTCGCACCGGGGCTCAGGGGCACTTTCCCGTCGGCCCACACGGTGTCGACCACTGTCCTGCCCGTGACCGCGATCGTGCCGCCGGCCAAGGATATCGGCACCTTCGCGCAGGATTTCACCGCCGCCTTCCCGCCGCTCAATCTCGCACTCGGCATGACCGGCGGCGGCACCGCGACACCGCAGCTGCACTCGAAGACCGCCCGCGCGCGGCGGCGGCTCAAGGCGCTTGGCCTTCCCAACGACGGCACCGGCGGCGGCGGGCGCGCGGGCGAGCAGCCGCTGTGGGCGGTGGCGGCCAGCCTGCTCGACGTTTCCATCGGGACCGGCTCCGGGTCGGGACCGCGCTTCCTCGCGCCAAAGCCGCTCGACAACGTGCTCAACAGCGGCACCGTGCCCCTGCCGGTGCTCGAGCCGCCGCTTCGGTCGCTGCCGATACAGCAAACCTTCGTGGATGTCGATCTCGACCAGATCAACCGAGTGTTCTTCCAGGCGGTTGACAACGTGCTCTCGCCTGCCTCGGCGGCGAAGGCCTACGAGGTCGATCCCGACAGCTACGCGGCAATCGCGATCGGGCGCGAGATCATCGCGCAGAAATACTCCACTTTCGAAGTCGATTGGCTGTTCCCGGCGGGTTCGCCTTTCACCGGCAACGCGCCCCAGGCAACAACCGCGAGCAAGGTGTTCGAGCAGCAGATGCGCGCCGCACTGATGACGGCCTATTCGGTCGACACCATCGTTCAGTACGACGTGACGTGGAACCGTCAGATCTCGTCCCAGGCCGACGGCTATATCGAGCTGTTCGGCCAGGTCGAGGCGACGCTCAGCGGCACCTACGTCTGGAGCGGCACGAAGCTCATGGCAACGACGAAGACGCCGCACGGGCTTTCCGTCGAAGACCCCCCAGTCCGCGTGCTCATGATGTTCGCCCCGAGCACGGGGCAACCGCCCGTCAACGGCGTCTATTCCGTGACGGCCAGCACCACCTACACATTCACGATCGACATGGGTGCGAACGGTTCCGGCTCCGGCAACTTCTCCGGCGTGCGCCAGAACGCCGGTTTGTCGACCGCGCATGTCGCGGCCAACAGCAAAGGCGCAAGCCTGCTCACCTTCCTGTACGGCAATCCCGACGTGGCGTCGGCGTCGACCGACCCGTTCGATTTGCGCTTCAACGTCACCCATCTGCAGCATTTCCTCGCGCCCGACGACGGCTCGGGCGGGGCACGGCCGTCGATCTGGGTCCAGCTCGTCAATCCCGTGCAGCCGCACGTCGGTCCGGCCGGTGCGCTTACGGTGATCCCGGTGGTGCTGCGCCAGTATCCGACCTCGCCCACGTTCGTCGGGCAGTCCTGGGCTCCATTCACGCCGAACCCTTCTGGCAATCCGATCGCCGATGAAGCGGACTGGAGCTACATCTTCACGTATCAGGCCGTGTTGGCCGACCAGGACCAGATCAACGCCGCGATCACCTACAACACCGACCTGCGGCCGCCCGGCGGCAAGGTCGCGTCCTCGGCCGACGCCCACGTTGTCCATTACACTCTGTTCCAAGCGCTCGCGCGTTTCACCGCCGTCAATAGCGTCGTCGGGACTATTCTGCCGAATTACGACACCGCGGACCCCGCGACCTGGACCGCGGCAGTGAAGGCGTTCGCCGCGAGTCTCGGCGACGTGGTGGGAAACAGCGATTGGATTCCGCTGCCGGCCGGGCAAGCGGTCGCCCAGCCGCTCGTCAAGCTGACCGACAATTATGTCATCACCGACAAGCCGAAGTCTAAGTCCGACCCATCGACCCGGCTGATCACGCTGCAATGGCTGCCGCCGCCCCCGCCGCCGCCGCATGGGCTGCTGTCGAGCTTCCCGAGCGCGAAGCTCTCGGTCAAAGCGCTCGATCCGAAAAACACCAACTTCCCCGATCCGTCGTCGGCCTATCCAAACCAGGGGCCGGTCACTTCGCCGCCGCCGCCGGACAACGCCGCGTGGTTCCAGGTGTCGAACGCGGCGCCCGATCCGCTCATCGGCATCGCGCATCGGGTGCAGGTCGACGGGCTCAACGTGCTCGCCGCCGAGAACGCCATCGCCGGGGTGCAGATCGAGCGCAACCTGATCACGCTCGTCGGGCCCGATGGCAAGCCGTATCAGGTGGTGCGGGAATTTATCTATACCACCGCGCTGGTGCGGCCGAGCCAGCCGCTGACGCCCTACATCGATAGCGAACCGACCGAGCCGCCGGCACAGCCGAACTGGATCGACGTCGCGAATCTGCAACCGCGCTCGCCTGGGACCCTGTACCAGCGCATCTACAACGTCATACGGGACCTGCTCGCCGATGCGGTTCAGGCGCGGGCATTGCGCGCGGCGCACCGCGCGGCCGGCGTCACCACCGGCACCATGCGCCGCCTCAAGGTCGCCTGCTCCTACCAATTCCCGGTGGCTGCGGTCGCGGGCGCAACCGACACCAAAATCAGCATTAGTCCGTTGGTGCCTGTAGTCATGGCGCGCTCGTTCGACATCGACGGCCAGGACGCCGCGGCGCTCAGCAGTTTCGCCACGCTGTTTGCCGCGGCGATCGCGGGCTGGGCCCACGACAACGCCCTCATCTTCGGGCCGAAGACGACGCTGAAGCCCGCGGCTCTGCGGTTCGACATCACCCTCTATGCCAAGCTCAGCGGCCTCAACACGCCGGTGCTGCGCCTGAACAATCTGCAACTGAAGCTGACCGACATCGACCCGGTGTCAGCGCCGGCCGGCGCCGCCGGGGCTCCGGCGGACACGGAAAGGAGGCCAAGCGTCCCGCGACTCCCATCGCGCACACAACGTGAGCGCCGAAAATCTCGTCCAAAACCACTGCAAACGTGAGAGGAACCCATGGCTAGCAAACATTCCTTCGCCATCATCGGCAAAAACGTTGTCAACCCGAACTGGGACGGCTCGCCGATGACGCTCAATCAAAATGACGGTGTAGGCATCCCGCAGGCGCCCAACGGGTCGACCGTCCTTGGCTGGCAGAACCAGTCGCTTCAGAACAACGACGGCACGTTGATCGTCACCTCGGGTGCCACCGTCTACCCTTCGCTTGACGCTCCCCCCGGCGCCAACGCGCCGAGCATCTGGGTCAACAATTTCCAGGGCCAGAACGTCACGATCACCAATTTCAGCATCCAGGCGGCGACCCCGATCTGGGTCGAAATGTATGGCCCGGGCATGCCCGGGGTCAAACCGGTGTCCCTCCCGATCAACTCGTCGGTGCAGCTCACCCCCGGTCAATGTGCGCAGGGTCAGGCGCAGCCGACGTTCGTGATGCTCAGGCTGACGGCGAGCCCGGGCAACACGACGACCGTCGCCCTGGTCGGCGGCCCAAACGATCCCAGCGGTAACAACGCCTACGTATTCGGGCTGAACATGCCGACGACGCCGCAAGGCTACACCAAGACCACCGCCGGCAACTACCTGAACTTCGGTCCGTTCAACTGGGGCTCTTCGACCATCTTCGTGGCGAACATGTCTTCGGCGAACGCCGGGCCGGTGACGGTGCTGCTGCAGGGGCTCTGACGCCCTGACAAGGCCCGGCGGCTGCGTCGCCGGGCCTTGATGCCCGGTTCTTGAGCCGGAGGTCCCATGCGATTCCAAATCATTGGTCGGCAGGTCGTCAATCCCCATTGGGACGGCTCGCCGGCGACGCTGAATCAAAACGACGGCGTGTCGATGCCGCAGGCGCCCAACGGATCGACCGTCCTAGGCTGGCAGAACTTCGCCTTGCAGAACAACGACGGCACGTTGATCGTCACCTCGGGCGCCACAGTCTACCCCTCCCTTGACGCCCCCCACGGCGCCAACGCGCCGAGCATCTGGATCAACAGTTTCAGGGGCCAGAACGTCGCTGTCACCAATTTCAGCATCCAGGCGGCGACCCCGATCTGGGTCGAAATGTATGGCCCGGGGATTCCCGGGGTTTTTCCGACGCCATTGCCCATCGGGCAGCCGGTGCAGCTTTCCTCAGGTGAACCCGCGCAGGGCCAGGCGCAGCCGACGTTCCTGATGCTCCAGCTGACGGCGAGCCCGGCCAATACGACGATCGTCGCCCTCATCGGCGGCCCCACCGATGCTGGCGGCAACAACGCCTACCTGTTCGGGCTGAACATGCCGCCGGTGCCGGGCTACACCAAAACGACCCTTGGCAACTACTTGAGCTTCGGCCCATTCAACTGGGGCTCTTCGACAATCTTCGTGGTGAACATGTCCTCGCAGAACGCCAACTCGGTGCAGGTGCTTTTGCAAGGCATGTGAAGTCGGCGGCCGCGTGGTGCCGCGATCGCGCCGTGGGCGGTTGCAAACGCGCGCGGCCTTCCGTTTGATGGCGGCATGGTCTTTTTTTCCGGCGCAGGCATGCACGGCGCGAACGTCACGGACAATTGGAACGGATCGCCGTTGATCCTGGCGCAGAACGACCGCGCGGTGATGCCGCAAACAACCGCGGGCTCGATGATCTTCGCTTGGGAGAACCTGGCGCGGAGGAACAACGACGGCACCCTGTCGGTGGGCTCCGGAGGCGGAAATCCGCGGTTGTTGGATGCCCCATGGGGCCGGAACGCGCCTAGCATCCTCGTGAACAACTGGCAGGCCAACAACCTCACTGTTGTCAATCTCAGTGTGACCGCGGACACACCGATCCAGATCCAGGCCTATGGGCCCGGGATACCATGCCAGTGTGTCAAGGCACTGCAACCTCGCACGCGGACGCAGGTGCAGCTTGGCGGCGCGCTGATGGCAAATGTCAGTAGCGCCCATTCGTACCTGGTGTTTCAGTCCGATGCGGGGCTCGCACTGTTCGGCCTGATCGGCGGACCGAACAATCCCACCGGCCCCACCGGCAACAACGCTTACGTGTTTGCCGTGAACTTCCCGAGCGCGACGACCCCGCCCGGATACACGGTGACGACCCAGTCGAACTACTACCGCTATCTGCTGAACTGGTCCGGCCGCATCTATGTCGCCTACTTCGGTGCGGGAAACGTGGTCGCCGCAAACACGAACCCGGCGACGGTCGAGCTGGTGCCGCTATGATCCGCGCCGATTGCGACGCGGCAAGAGCTTACCGCTTGATCGGCCGCGCAATCAAACCTCCCCGCCGCTGGTCGACGCTGTCGGGAGCCATTTTGGTTTGAGAATATCGATGTTTGCGCCAAAAACGCCATCAAATGTGAGAATCTCGACGTAAAACATTCTCACATTTGATGGCTTTTTATCGAGGCTTGAGCCTCGAACCGAGCGGTCTCGCACAGGCGTTCGGAAGTCCTTCGCCCCGCAAGGTTGTCTCATCACGAACGGCTTCGAGGATCAGGGCATCGGCGACTGCCCGCGAGACGCCCACCAAGAGCGCCGGGCGGAAAGAGATGGGCAGGGTCGCAACGGCTGAATGGTTGATCCTGCGTTTGATAGGCCGCGCGAGATCGTCAAATTCAGGAAAGATCGTGCCGAGCGCCCGGCCGACGGCGGGGTCGCGACCATTTCGCGCCGCAAGGCCGCCAAGTTTGGACGAGCAGGGCTCGCATCAGTGCGAGCGGCGAATACTCGAAAGAGCCGTCGCCGCGAAGGAAACTCTCTATGATCGCTTCGCCGGCCAAAGCTTCAGGCCATAGACGGCCGGAGGGGCTTGCGTCGCGCAATGTCTCGCTGGAGTTGGGACGTCGTTCGTGTCCGAGAAGGGAGCGCCGCACGTGGGGCAAGTAACTCGCCAAGCTATTCGCCAATTGTTTGGGACTGCGCCGGATGCCCCCTCACGCGCATGCCGATCAAGTTTCCCGCCATCCCAGGCAAATTCTCGTGACAATCCACCGTCGGTACAGCGCCCAAGCACAATCCGGGCGCAGCAGGGAAACATTTTGTGCCGAAGTGGGTAGAAATACCAATTGATGTTCAATACCCGCCTCGTAGTGTGACGCTTGTATAACTTGGCCAACCGACACCAGAGCCCCCCGGAAGCGCCGATCGCGCTCTAAATCGGTGGACCAGTCGTGTTGGTCGCGACCAACATGGGCGAATGCACTGCCGAGGCACTATGGATGTCGGGGTTTGGCCGCAGAGCCTCGGTCTCGAGCAGTATGAAACGTTATTTCGCGAGAATTACATCGACGTCGAGGTTCTGAGCGACCTGACGGACGGCGACTTCGAAAAGATCGGCGTGTCCCTAATTAGGGCACCGCAAGCGCCTGCTGAAGGCGGTCGCGGCGCTCGCAGGCCCCGTGCTAGCGCCTGCCGCCGCTAACACACCGATACCGCTTGCTGCTGACGCCGCCGAGCGCCGCCAACTCACAGTCATGTTCTGCGATCTCGTCGGCGCGACTCGATCCCGAGGACATGCGCGCGATCATCGCGGCCTATCACAAATGCTGCGCGAGCCTGATCGAGCGCAATGGGGGCTTCGTCGCCAAATATATGGGCGACGGTGTGCTAGCCCGACTTCACCAACTGGCGGGGGTGGGCGAGGCGAAGGCATTGGAATCGCAGGGGGGCGAGTCCAAAGGTCGGCACTACGGGAGGTGAGCGATCAAGCCGCTTGGCGGGGGATCGGAGCGGTGATCTTCGGCCTCGGCTGGGCGGGGAGGTCGAGCTTCAGGCGCTGCAGCAAAAGCCACTGATCGTTTTCCGGCTCGGTATGGCGCGATAGGACGACGGTGCGGCCGTCTGTCGTGGGCAACTCGACGTCGATCATTTGGATGGCGGCAAGCTTTTCGAGCACAGCCCTCGGCGTCAGCCCCGGCGCCAGCGCCTTCAGCCGCTGCTTCAGCGTCACCATCAGGCAATAGGCCAGGAAGGCCACGAAGATATGAGCTTCGATGCGGGCGTCTGACTGGTGATAGATGGGACGAATCGATAGATCGTTCTTCAGTTCCTTGAACGCTTGCTCGATCTCGGCCAATTGCAGATACAGCCGCCAGAGATGGCCGGGGTCGTCGCTCCTGATGTTGGAGCGAAGCAGATAGCCGCCCTCGCGGCGGCGCGCGAGGCGGAGCTTCTTGCGGTCCAGCGTGAAATGGAACGTTTGCGGCGTCACCGGCTGATCTTTCGTCGGCGGATGGATCACCAACAACCCGTAGGCCTTGCCGGCTTCCTTCTTGGCCGCGCCGAGCTTGAGCAGCAGCTCGTCGCGCGTCAGGTCCTGTCGTTGCAGTTCGCGCAACCGCTTGATCAGCTTCCTCAACCGACGCCGCCGCATCCCCTGCTCCTTGTCGCGCCGGCTTTGGCTTCGGGCCAGGACGTAAGTTTCCTCATCCTGTTCGATCAGCTTGACCCGCACGCTCTCGCGCACGTCTTCCCACGGCTTGGCCGCGAGCGCCTGTTCCAGCTTCGTCAGCCGGCCGCGGGGCGTGCCCACCAGATAGCGGATCGGCGTCGGCGAGCCGCGCATCTCCGCCAGGACTTCCTCGGTCGGGATGCCGCGATCCATCACCCAGGTGCGCTTGGCGCTGCCGTATTGCGTCTCGATCTTGGTCAGAAACGCCCGCAACGTCGTCTTGTCCGAGGTGTTGCCGTCCATGACTTCGTAGGCCAGGGGAAGGCCGTCCGGCGTGACGATCAGCGCAATCACGACCTGCACGCAATCGGAGCGCTTGTCCCGGCTGTAGCCGAACTTCCGCTTGCCGCTCTCCGGCGGATCGCATTCGAAATACGTGCTGGTCAGATCATACAGCAGCACTTCAAAGTCAGCCTGAAACAGGTCCTTCCAGCGCTCGCGCAGAAACGTGAACAGCGCCGGCTTGTGCGCGACAAGCAGGTCCAGGCAGCGATAGAGATTGTTGGGTTGCGCGAGCCCGACGTCCTCGCCGAGCAGGTCGCCTATCGCACTGTGCTCGAACCAGTGCCGGTGAAGCCGCCACTCGCTGCCCGGAGAGATCAGCCGATAGGCGACCAAGGTCTTCAGGACGTTCAGCCAGTCCGTTCCCTCGCGCGAGAGCGGCAGCGCCGGGCGCCAGAAATCGTCCATTCGCAGCTGATCCCACATCACCATCGCCAGCCAGCAGGCGCCCCACTGACGCGGTCGGCGCAACCGCATCGCGCTCAGCCGAATCGAAACCACGTCGCAATCGAGAACCGGGGCAGGACGATCTTCGGGAAACAACGCGATCTGCTTCGATCGCCCCCCTTCGTCGAAGACTTCGACAGCCCGACTCCACGCCGCCCGCTGGCTGTCGTTGATCTCCCCGAGATAGAGCACCTGTCGCTGAACCACGCGACCGCTCCGGACGCGCCGGTTCTCAACGACCGACCAGGTCCGATGCTCCTTGCCGTCCTTGCGGCGAATCTTGTGGCGCAAAAACATGTCCAAGACTCGCGCCGCGCCCCTCGCCGCGCAAGGGACTTGGTCGGCACTACAGCCATTTCCGGCCCGACTGACCCAACGACTCCAATGGCTTGCAGTCACAAAACTCCGCGAAAAATCGCAAAAATCAGCGCCAGTTGGTGAAGTCGGGCTAGGGCGTGTCCTCATTTAAGCCAAGCGAGGGCACAGGCGAGATGGATAGCTGCGAGGAAATTCCGCGCGGTGTTCTCGTATCGGGTGGCGATGGCTCGGAATTGTTTGAGAGCATTGAAGAAACGCTCGACGAGGTTACGTTCGGCCTAGAGGCTGAAGTTGCATCGGCGGGGGGATTTGCGGTTGACCTCGGGCGGGATCACGGGTTCGATGCGGCGCACGGTCAGAGCATCGATGAAGCCGTCGGCGTCATAGCCCTTGTCGGCGATGAGGGCCTGCGGTTCGATTTCGGCCAGCAGCGCGACGGCCTGGGTGATGGCGTGGACTTGTCCGCCGGTCAGGCAGATCGCCAGCGGATTGCCGAGCGCATCAACGATCGCGTGGATCTTGGTCGTCAATCCGCCCCGCGATCGCCCGATCGCTTCTTCGCCGCCGTTTTTTTGGGCGCGCCCGCGCTATGCTGATGCGCGCGCACGATCGTGGCGTCGATCATCGCGTATTCGTTGTCCGGCTGGTCCGCCAAGGCTTTGAAGAGATTCTCCCAAACCCCTTTCTTCGCCCACCGCGAAAACCGGGTATGGACGTTCTTCCATCCTCCGAACCGTTCGGGAAGATCACGCCACGGCGCACCGCAGCGAAACTTCCAGATCACCGCCTCGACAAAAAGCCGATCGCCCAGTTCGCTGTTGCGTCCGACACTGCCCGAGCGACCGGGGAGCAGCCCCTCAATCCGCGCGAACTGATCATCGCGCAAAGCATAACCGCCGCATCGAAAGCCTCCAAAATCGAAGGCTCCCCATGAATCACGCTTTCAATGATTCGCGAATCCCTTGGCCATCCCTATTTGAGGACACGCTCTAGCGGTCGGCAAATGACCGGAATTTGCGCATTCCGGCCGAGCACGGCGCGGTCGTCACGACGATGCCGCTCAGCGAGTTGATGGAGCGGGCGCGTTTGAGCGAAACGGCCAGGGCGGAGGATGCCTGCTAGACTTCTCGCCGCTCATCGGGGTCGCGTGCCGTCGTCGTCGAATCAGGCGCCGCAATTTGGCTCTGCCGGTCTCACCGTCCGGCTTTCTTCGTCGCGGTCAGATGCGTGTCGAGCGCAGTCGCGTCCGCGAGCAATTCAGCGCTCGACGCGGTGTGGGCGATGGCGCCGCGGTTGAGTATGATCGCCTGGTCGGTAAACGGCAAGATCTTCTTCGGCTTCTGTTCGACGATGATCATCGACAGGCCCGTGCAGCTGAGTTCGCGCAAAGCCGTCAGCAATTCGTCGACGATGATCGGGGCAAGTCCCTCGGTCGGCTCGTCGAGCAGCAGAAGGCGCGGGTTGAGGACCAGCGCGCGGCCGATGGCCAGCATTTGCTGCTCCCCGCCCGACAATTGCCGACCCATGGCGCCGCGGCGCTCCTCGAGGCGGGGGAAGAGTTCGTAGACGCGCTTGATCGTCCAAGGCCCCGCAATCGCGACTGCGGTCAGGTTCTCTTCGACCGAGAGCGAGCGGAAGATGTTGCGCTCTTGCGGCGTCCAGCCAACGCCGCGCCGCGCGCGGAGATATGGCGGCAGAGGCGCGACGTCCTCGCCGCCGAGTGCGATTCGGCCGCCAAAGCGAGTCGTGACGCCGATCAGTGAATCGATAAGGGTCGTCTTGCCGACGCCGTTGCGGCCGAGCAGCGCCAGCGTTTGGCCGTCCTCGAGCGCGAAACTGACGCCGTGGACGACCCGCGCCTCGCCATAGCCCGCGCTCAAATGTTCGACCCGCAAGAGCTCAGGCATGCGCGTCTTCGCCGAGATAGACGGCGCGGACGCGCTCATCCGCGGCGATCGCCTCCGGCGCGCCCTCGGTCAAAAGCCTCCCCGCGACCAGCACCGAAATGCGGTCGGCGAAATTGAACACGAGGTCCATGTCGTGCTCAATCAAGAGGATCGCGACATCCGCCGGGAGGGCGGTAAGCGCTGCGAGGATGTCCCGCCGTTCCTCCTCCGGCACGCCGGCGGCGGGTTCATCGAGCAGCAGCACTCGTGGGCGGGTGGCGAGCGCGAGCGCGATCTCCAGGAGCCGCTGCTTCCCATAGCGAGCTTCCGCGTCGGCTGGTCCATCTCGGCTTCGAGGCCAAAACGCCTCAGCAGCTCTCCGATTTCAGCCACAATCGACGGCTGCGAGCCCGCTGGGCGCCAGAAGTCGGCGCCGGAGCCGTTCCGCTCCGAAATCGCGAGGGCAAGCAATTCGGCGGGCGTCAGACCGGGAAAGAGCTGATTGATCTGGAACGTGCGCGATAACCCCATCCTGACCCGCGCGCTCGGCGCGAGATGAGTGACCTCACGACCGTCCAGCAAGACCTTTCCTGCGGACGGCTTGATCACCCCGGTGAGAAGATTGATCAGCGTCGTCTTGCCGGCCCCGTTGGGTCCGATCAGGGCCTGCCGGGCGCCAGGAGGAATCGCGAACGAGACGTCGTCGGTTGCGACCAGCGCACCGAAATGGCGCATGAGGCCGCGGGCCTCCAGCGCAGGAGGGCTCACGCCGCGCCTCTTTGCGCCGAGCGTGGCGCAATGAGGGCCATCAGCCGCTTGGGGGCCGCCGCGATCCGCTCGCGGCCGGCGAGCACAAGGACGACCAAAGCCAGCCCGATCCAGAACTCCCAATATTCGGGCGTCGCCGCGGAAATCACGTCCCTCAGCACGATGAACGCCGCCGCGCCGATCAGGCCGCCGTAGAGATATCCTGCGCCGCCGATGATGAGCATGA
This sequence comes from uncultured Alphaproteobacteria bacterium, assembly GCA_963813555.1. Classification (GTDB taxonomy): domain Bacteria; phylum Pseudomonadota; class Alphaproteobacteria; order Rhizobiales; family Beijerinckiaceae; genus Roseiarcus. The sequence goes on from CAWEZX010000010.1 coordinate 347,443, forward strand.
GCATGACGTCGGCCGATCGGTGGAAGTCGAACAGGTCGAGCGACACGATCTGCGTCGTCTGCGCTAGCAGCGCGCCTGCCGCGCCTGCGTAAGCCGCCGCAACCGTATAGATCGCAATGATGCGGCGGCCGGCGCCAACGCCAAGCGCGCCGGCCCGCAAGCGATTTTCCCGTATGGCGGCCAGCGCCAGTCCGAACGGCGAGCGCGCCAGGCGGCGCGCGATGGCGAACAAAATGAAGAGGACCGCGAAGCTGTAGAGCGCCGCATTGCGCTGCCCAGTGAAGTCGATCGGAAACAGTCCCAGCACTGGCGCGATCGAGAAATTGAGCCCGTCCGCGCCGCCGGTGAGCCAGCCATTGCGGTTGGCGAGTTCCCCCAGCATGAGCGACACGCCCAATGTCACCATGAGCCGCGTCAAGTCGGCGCCTCGAAGCAGGAGCGGCGCGGTGGCGAGGCCGGCGATGGCGGCGACAACGGCGCCGAAGGCGAGCCCGAGCATAGGGTCGGCGAACCCCTTGCTCGCGAGAATGGCCGCGGCGTAGGCGCCGAGGCCGAGGAACGCCGCGTGTCCGAGCGACACAATTCCGGTCAATCCGAGAATGAGATCGAGCGACAAAGCGAACAGGCCGGCGATGACGACCTCGTTGATGATCCCAGCCCGCGACGGCAAAGCGAGGATCATCGCCAGAATTGCGAGCCAGAAGAGGATCTCGGGCCACCGCCAACGCGCGCGCCGGTGCAAATGCGCGGCAAGGCGGCGCCCCGTTTCGGTTGGGTTGGGTACGCTCATCGCCCCTCTCCGCGCGCAAACAATCCTTGCGGGCGGGCGATGAGGGTGACGACCATCACCGCATAAATGATGAAGGCGCCGATCGAGGGCGCGTAATATTTGCCCGCGACATCGAGCACGCCCAGCAGCAGCGCGCCAAAGAACGCCCCCATGATACCGTTCGAACCGCCGACGGTGACCACGATCAGGAAGGTCACCAGGAATTTCACCGGAAACGAAGGATCGATGCCGCCGACGACATCGGCGGCAAGCGCTCCCCCTAAGCCGGCCAGGCCGCTGCCGACCGCGAAAGCGACGGCGAAGATGCGATCGACATTGATGCCCAAACCCTGAGCGACACGCGCATCATCCACCGCCGCTCTCAGCTGCGCGCCGAACCGCGTCTTGATCAGAAAGGTTTGCAGCGCCGCGGCGATGACGCCGCACACGGCGATGATAAACAGCCGGTAGACGCCGATGCCGACGCCATGGATCTCGATTCGTCCGCTGAGCCAAGGCGGGAGATGAACCTGCTGCGGTTCGTCGCCGATGAGGTAGGCGGCGATCGGCATCGCCATCAGCATGAGGCCGATGGTGAACAGCACCTGGTCGAGCGGGCTCGCGCCGTAGAGCCGCCGATAGAGCGTGCGCTCGAGTACGACGCCGAGAGCCGCGGGCATGAGGAAAGCGGCCGGCAACGTGACGAGGAACGGAACACCCGCGCGATTCATGAGGAGCGCCGTCACGTAGCCGCCGACCATTGCGAAAGCGCCGTGCGCGAGGTTGATGAAGTTCATCAGCCCCAGCGTCACCGACAGTCCGCTCGCCAGCACGAACAGCAGCATCCCGTAGGCCACGCCGTCCAACAGGATCGTCAGCATCGGGCGCTGCTTCCCTCTCCCCAAGGGGCGTCCGGGAGGACGCCCGTGTCCCGACGGGCTATTGGGAGAGGGGTCAGGGGTGAGGGCCCCACACTCAGCATTGAAATGTCACGGCGTAGGACCACTCATCCGGCGCCATAGCCCGTCGAAAGACGGGCGTCTTTCGACGCCCTATGAGCCCGTCGAAAGACGGGCGTCTTTCGACGCCCTATGAGCCCGTCGAAAGACGGGCGTCCTTCGATGCCCTGGGGCGCCACCTTCTCCCGCGGGGAGAGGGGCATCCCTCAGCGCTTCGCGGCCTTGTAGGGATCCTTCACGTCGGGGATGGTCGCGAACTCGACGTTGTACAGCGCGCCATCCTTCTTCTCGACCTTGCGGACATAGATGTTCTGCACAATGTCGCGCGTCTCCGGATCGATCGACACCGGCCCGCGCGGGCTAATCCAACTCATGCCTTTCATTGCGGCCAATAGCGCATCGCCGCTGGCGTCGCCTTTGGTCTTTTCCAGCCCCTTGTAGATGAGCGCCATACCGTCATAGCCGCCGACCGCCATGAAATTCGGCCGCATGCCATTATTAGCCTTTTCGAACGCGGCCACGAAGGCCTTGTTCTCGGGCGAGTCATGGGCGGCCGAATAGTGATGCGTGGTCACCGCGCCGAGCGCGGGATCGCCGATGTCGGCGAGGAGGTCGTCGTCGGTCACGTCGCCGGTGCCGATCAGCTTGATTCCCGCCTTATCGAGGCCGCGCTCGACGAATTCCTTCATGAAGATTGCGCCCTGACCAGAGGGCACGAAGACAAACACCGCGTCAGGCGCGTCGTCCTTCACCCGTTGCAGGAACGGCGCGAAGTCCGGGCTCTTGAGCGGCACGCGAATCCTTTGCGTGATCGTTCCGCCGTCCTTCTCGAACGTGTCGGAGAACCATTTCTCGGCGTCGATTCCCGGTCCGTAGTCGGCGACGATGGTGACGACCTTCTTGATCCCGTTCTTCACCGACCAGTCGGCCATCGGCACCGATGCCTGGGGAAGCGTGAACGAGGTGCGGACGATATAAAGCGACTTCTCGGTGATCATCGCGGTCGCGGCGGCGGTGACGATCTCGGGAACCTTCGCCTCCGTCGCAACCGATGCGGCGGCCAGCGCCAGCGGCGTCAACCCGAAGCCCATCAGAACCTTGGCGTGGTCGTTGCCGATCAGCTCCTCGGCGAGGCGCTTGGTCACGTCCGGCGCGCCGGTGTCGTCCTTGACCTCGAGCACGATCTTTTTGCCGGCGACCGTATCGCCGTGCTGCTGCATGTAAAGTTCGGCGGCGGCGCGCTCCTGCTTGCCCGTCGAGGCGAAGGGGCCGGTCATCGGCAGGATCATGCCTACGGTCGCGATGTTGTCGTCCGCGTGAGCGGGCTCCGCGAGCAGCACCGCGGTCAAGACGGCCCCGAACATCGAGAATCTCAACATCAACCCTTCTCCTCCCGCTCGGCTTCGTGTTGCCCGACCTGCGATTGCCGTATGTCCCGACGCTAGCCTCCCGGCTGCCGAAGCGAAAGAGAGACCTTCGGCTTATGTTCAGTCAGCTTTCAAGGGCGGCAGGATCGAGCGCGGCGCGACACCGCGGGGAAGGTCTCGATCGAAACGGCGGCCAGCGCAACGGTCGCCACATTCAATGTGACCGGGACCTATGCATCGGACAACTTCAACGTCGGCAAGGACGCATCCGGCCACGTCCTCGTCACCTACGTCGACCCGCCCGCGCCGGCTGCGGCCATCGATCCGACCGGCGGGAGCGCCTTGCTCGACATTCTCCGCAGCTGCGATGCGCAGTTCGCGGCGCCGGTCCGGGATCCGCCCAACGACGCGTTCGCGGTCGATCCTATGGCGCCCCTGGTCTGGGCGCCGAGACCCACCTCGATGACCTCGGCTCCCGCGCCGACGGCAACCTCCAGGGGACGGAGGACTGGTGGAGTCAGCCAGATTTCACCCTTCTGGCGAAAGCCTGGCGCAATGGACGGAGCAGTGGTTTGCTTGGGCATGGAACCAGACTCCGGCGAACAAGAACCCATTGCTCGACACGACGGGCGCCTGGGCCGGCGTGGACAACAACGGACCGGTGTTTTTTATCGCCGGCGCGACTGGCGCGTTAACGTCTGCGGACAGGACGTTTGACGTCCCGGCGGGCAAGCCGCTCTTGATTCCGATATTGAACAGCCTCGACACGCTGGACTCGAAGTCGACCGAGGAGGCGGATATGGTGGACTTTCGGGACTCGGTGACAAGCCTGTTTGCGACCATCGACGGAGTGTCGATAACAAATCCCGGATCCGACCTCGTAAATACGGCGACGATCATTTCCAACGCGATCAGTTTGTCCTGCAGATCGAGATCTTGGAACGGCCACTGACGGCGCTCGCTGCCCGAATGACGTCCTTCAACCCCAGCGTGTTAAAATTCAGATTGCGCCGAATATGGGCGCTCGGTAAATTTCGGATCAAAGCTGATGCCTCATCAGGAGTACCGCCATGGTTAGGGAATTCAACCGGCTCATAGTGGCCGGATTGGCGGCGGTCGCCCTCGCGGGTCTGTTCGCTCTCGCCGGCACGCCACGCTCTCAGCTCACTGTTGCTGGGAGTACGAGGCCGACGGCCGACTTGGGGATGGTCCTGCTCATCATCTTCATGGTGGCGGCTCCACTCTCCACCGTCGATGTGCCGGTCGAACTCCCCGTGTCCAACGCCCAACCGCAGCCGAGACCTGACAAGCCCGTCTTCCTGACCATCAAGAGCGACCTCTCATACGGTTTCCGGTTGATTGATTTGGCGGGGGTGGAATCTCATTGAGGTTTCACTGGTAGATAGGACGGCCATGATTTGCGGGAGGCGGGCATGGCGCATGTGGCCGATCATCTGAGCGTTGCGGCGTTGGAGGAGCGGTACGAAACGTGCGAGGACGCGACGTCATCGCGGCATTTCCAGACGATTTGGTTGCTGGCGAAGGGACATTCGACCGGCGAGGTGGCGGCAATGACCTCGTTCGGCCAGCGCTGGATTGAGCAACTTCTGGGGCGCTACAACGCGGTCGGACCTTCGGCGTTGGGCGATCTGCGGCGCGGCAATGGCGCGGCGGCGAGGGTATTGAAGCCCGAACTGCTGGAGCGGCTTCGCGCTCGTCTTGTCGATCCGCCGCCCGACGGCGGCGCGTGGACGAGCCGCAAGGTCGCGCACTGGATGGCGGGGGAACTGGGCCTGGCCTCGCTCGCCGCGCAACGCGGCTGGGAGGCGCTGCGGGCGATCGACTGGTCAATCCAGAAGCCGCGGCCGCGCAACCCCAAGGCGGCGACGCCCGAGGAGCAGGACGCCTTCAAAAAAAAGTGGCCGACATCGTCGCCGAAGAAGCGGCGCGCCATCCCGATACCCCGATCGAAACCTTCGCCACCGACGAGCACCGGATCGGCCTGAAACCGGTGACGCGCCGAGTTCTGGGCGCCGATCGGCGAACGGCCGATCGCCCACGGCCATCATCGTTTCGAATGGCTCTATGTAACGACATTTGTTTCGCCGGCCACGGGCGAAGTCTTCTGGTCCGTCTCGAACGGAATATCGAAGCCGCTGTTCGAGGCGCTTCTGCGCCTGTTCGCCGAAGAGGCCGGCGCCGGCCGCGAGCGGATCATCGTCCTCGTGCTCGACAACGCCGGCTGGCACGGCGAAGCCGGCCTCGTCGTGCCGAAAGGTCTCCATCTCGTCTTCCAGCCCGCCTACACCCCGGAAGTGCAACCCGCCGAAACGTTGTGGACCCTCGTCGACGAGCCCATCGTCAACAAACATATTCCCGACCTCGAAACCCTCGACGACGTCATCTCCGCGCGTTGCGCCGTCCTCGCCGCGGAAAGGCAAAAAATCAAAAGCCAAGCCGGCTTCCACTGGTGGCCCAAAATCGCCAACCCGAAGTGATCACCCGGAAATCGTATCACTCGCGATCGGCGACGATCCTGCGCCCCGCAAAAAGCTGCAGACCATCCTCGGTCAACACACCGGCAATGATCGCGAGCAACGCATCTTTCTGCGCGCCGACAGCACGGTCGCTTACCGCGAACTGATGACGGTGATGAACCTCCTCCGCAACGCAGGCTACCTTAAGATCGCGTTGGTTGGACTGGAGGACACCGGCCAATCAAATGGCATGGGCTAGCCCGAACGCGGCGGGCGCGCCGGCGGGGGGGGGCCGACGAGTGGGCCGTCGCAGCCATGACGCAGGGCGACGATCGCTGGCCCGCGCAAAGGCGGGCGGCGCTTATCGCGCTTTGCTGGGGCATGGCGGCGATCGTTGTGACTGCGGTCCATTTCGCAGCCGCCTGGGCCGCCCTCAACTGGCGCGAGGCGGAGGCCACGCCCGACGCGCCGCAGCCCGCGGTCATGATCGACTTGGCGCCCCTCGCCGTGGCTCCGCCATCGCCGCCGCAAGAGGTCGCGCCAGGGCCCAGATGACCGAGGCTCAACCCATCCCAACGCCCGATATGCCGACGCCTGTGGACGAGACGCCTGATCTGACGCCTCCAACGCCGGTCGCAACGCCGGAGCCGCCAAAGCTTGATCCGGTGCCGGTCGAGCCGACGCAAACCGCCGAAGAACTCAAGCCCGACATCCCGCCGCCCCAGCAGCCGCTGGAAATGAAGGTCCCGGACCTGCCGAAAGTGGACGATGCCGAGGCCAAGCTCGCGTCCCCGCCGCCGCCCAAGCCAAAAGCCCACAGAGAGCCGCCGCCGAAACCGCATGAGGCCGACCGCAAGAAACCGATTGATCCCACAAGCCGAAGCAGCGCCAGACCACGGCGCCCCCGAGCGCGCTGGCCATGCGCTCGAACTCTGAGGCCGCCCCTTCGGCCGGCTCGGGCGCCTCACCCTCGGTCTCGCCGGCGACCTGGAAGAGCGCGTTGATGGCCCACTTGAATCGCTACAAGCGGTATCCGGCCGGCGCCTCGAGCACAGGAACGGCATCGGTCGCCTTCACCATCGCCCGGTCGGGGCAGGTGCTGTCCACCCGCCTGATCGGCTCGTCCGGCAATCCGGCGCTGGACGCCGAGGCGGTCTCGCTGCCGCGCCGCGCGAGTCCCGTTCCCGCCCCGCCGCCGGACTTTGGCGGCGTCGTTCTGACCCTCACCGTCCGCGTTCATTTCGGCGGATGAGCGACAGGCTTCTGGCTGTGGCCGAGAGACATTCCATGAGAGCTCACACCAGGGCATCGCCGTCAACACGCACAATATCACGAACGAGCGGTATTTCGTTGTGACGGCGAGCCTTTGAGCGCGATGGTCAACCTGCGTACGAGGTTGAGGCGGTGGCTGGCGAAAGCCAACGCGCGAATGACCAATCAGATGTCAGCGGTTTTACGACGGAGAGCGCTGGGCCGCTACAAGTATAGGTACCAATTGTAAGGTGGATCAGGAGGCACAAAGTTCGTATGCAGATGTCGGCGGTATTGTTGTTCTGCACTGCGTTAGCGACGATGTCGCGCAGCCATGCGCAGGGGATAACCATATATACGCACAACATCGGAGCTTGACGGCCTAATGGGTCGATGATTTCACCCACGACACCGGGATTAAGGTGACTATCCGCAACGGAGATCTGCCGCAACTCCGGCTGGCGATTTGGGGCGGTTCGACACGCTCACCACGGCGATTTTCGATCAGTTCCAATCGACCTTCAACGGACCGGCGGCCAATATGCTAGCGGAGATATTGGCGCTGCTTTGCCTGGCGCTTCTCTTGTTTGAAGCGGAGACTCGTGAGCTATGCGGGAAACTGGGTGACGGTGTGAGGAAGGCGGCGTAACGGGGTTGGTGCTCAAGCCACCCCAGATGCAGGCGATGGTCGAGTCCAGGCGCTTTCGCCTTGAGCTTCTGCATCGTCGCCTGCGCGCGAGCTTCGTCCCGCGCGACGACAATTCGGGCGCCAAGCCCCGCAAGCGCAAGGACTGCGGCTTCGCCAATGCCCGAGGTCGCGCCGGTGGCGACGATGGTCTTGCCCTGCATCGAATGAATCCCCCGCCTTCGGCCTCAAGGCCTGACACTTAAGCTCGCTCACGCGCCGCCAAAAGGGGACGCCCGATCACATGCCGGCGACGAGGGCGCGAGCGCCCTGGGTTTCGCGGATGCCGTCAATCCGCGGAATCCTTTGACATTATGAGGCGCGCCTGACGGATCAACTGGCGCGCGACCGCCTCGAAAGGCTCGAGGCTGCGTTCGGCGCGGCTCAACGCCACAGCCCCCTCGACGGAGGCGATCATCATCACCGCGAAGCCGGAGGCTTCGCCGCTCGGCATGCCGCCCCGATCGAGCAGATCGGTGAGTTGGCCGCTCCAGGCGCGAAACACGCCCGCCGCCAGCGCCAGCATGTCCGCCGACTCGGGCGCCGCCGCAACCGCCATCACCGCGCAGCCGGCCTCGCATTCCGAGCGTGTGAGCACTGTGCGCCAGATGCCGAGGAAACGCTCGACGACCGCTTCGGCGGGGGCCCCGGCGACGGGAGCCAGAGCCTCCGCCAGCACCAAGCCCGCGCGCTCGACCGCCGCCGCGACGAGCTCCCGCTTGCCATTGGGGAAATGGTGGTAGAGCGATCCACGGGGGGCGCCCGTCGCGGAAAGCACGTCGGAAAACGATGCGCCCGACAAACCGCGTCGCGCAAGCAGCGCCATCGCGCCCGCGATCATCCGCTCACGCACTTCACCCGCCATGACGTCTACGGCCTCCGGACCAATGCCTAAAAGAATTCCTATGACAATCATCATAGTTAGTGCTACTATGACGACCGCCATAGTCTTTCAATCTGGAGAGCTCCGTCATGTCACCTAGCCGAACAGCCCTCGCTTCGCGGCTGCTGCCGCTCATCCTGATGATCTTAGTCGCCGCCGGCGCAGCGCCGGCCGCTCAATCCGCGGAGGAAAACAAGTCCATGGCGACCGACGAGATCAAACACGCCGTGCTCGGCGATTGGGTCAGCATCGCTCCCGAGGTGCGTCCCAGCGCGCTCAAGAACCCGGACGGAACGCTCAAGCCGTTCTATCTGACGCGCGCCTTCAAGGCTCTCCCGGGCGATCAGTTCGAACTGACGGTCGTCAACTCGGCTGACCCTTTCGGAAAGGTCCCGCTGGCCCGCATCTTGATCAAGGGGCACATGATCTGGCGCGGCGACCATCCGATCGCCGCTGGCGCCCAGAAGGTCGACTTCGTCGCCGACGAGGCCTACGAGGTCACGCCGCTCCTGCAGGGTTTTGCGGACGTCCTGAACAAGATTTCAGCCGAGGGTTACGCCAAGTGGGAAGTCGGTAAGACGCAGAGCGTGTTCGGAAAGACCTTTGCGCCGTTCGGTCTCGCCGCGGGCAAGAACTTCATGGAATACGACCTGGTCTACCTGTCGCATGACATGTTGTTTTGGGGCGCGCGTCACGTCGACGGCCGCGGCTTCGACACCGAGCAGAACCGTCCGACCAACCTCCAGATCCCACTCGTACGGAAATGACGACAGGAGCCTGACCTCGGCCAAGCGCTGTGCTGCCGTTGGGCGGCACGGCGGCGCGCCGAGAGGCCGTTGCTCGGCCGCGGCCCCCTTCGCGGCCGCGAACCCACGCACGAGGTCCAGCCGGCTGTCAGGCACAGCAGAGTACAGTTAGGCCGCTCGATCAAATGCCATCGATGAGGACACAGGCCTCTGGGTTTCGGCGGCGATCTGCTCGCGTTACGATCATCGCGAGAGGACCAATCAATGGCCAAAGATCAGCAAGGGCTGGCGCTCGCTGGCGAGCCCGAGTTGGCCGCGGCGTTCGACCGGGCAATCGCCGACTATTACGGGCTGACCGGCGATCCGGTCGGGGTGCTCAGATCTGCGCTCGCCCGTGATCCCGGCTTTGCGCTTGGCGGGGTCGCGATCGCGGCGCTCACCATGATCGGCGGCTTTCGCGGCGACCATCCGGAGGTGACGAGTGCGCTCCGTGCGGCCGAAGCGTCAATCGGCGGCTCGGAGCGCGAGTGGCGCCATCTGGCTGCCGCCAAGGCCTGGGCGCGAGGCGAGACCTCGCAGGCGATCCTCGGCTGGGAGGCGATCCTGGCCGATCACCCGACCGACGCGCTCGCCCTGCGCCTCGCGCAAGACGCATATTTCTTTCTCGGCCGGTCGGTGGCCATCCGCGAGTGCGCCGAGCGGGTGCTGCCGGCTTGGGATCGGGACAATCCGCTGGCTGGCTTCGTCCTCGGGCTTTACGCCTTCGGGCTCGAGGAGACCGGCGATCTAAAGCGGGCAGAGGGCTTCGGCCGCGAGGCGCTCGCCCGCAATCCGCGTGACGCCTGGGCGACGCATGCGCTGGCCCATGTGATGGAGACGGCGAAAAGGCACGAAGAGGGCGTCGCCTTTCTCAAATCGACGCGGGCGGATTGGGCGCATGCGCATTTCATGGCTCACCATAACGGCTGGCACCTCGCCCTGTTTCTGATCGAGCAGGGGCGGTTCGAGGAGGTTTTGGCCGACTACGATCGCTACACGGCGCCCAAGCTGGCCGACGACGCGACGCTCGACCGCGTTGACGCGGCTTCGCTTCTGTGGCGGCTCGAACTTGCTGGCGTGGACGTCGGCGACCGCTGGGCGCCAGTCGCCGACAAATGGATGGCGCATGTCGACGACCATCTGCTCGCTTTCAACGATCTGCATTGCGCCTTCGCCGCCGCGCGCTCGTCTGATCCCGACCATGTCGTTCGCCTTAGCAGCTCACTCGACGATTACGAGCGCTTGGGCTCAGGCGACAATCGGCAGGTGACGGCCGAGGTCGGTCGGCGCCTCATCGACGGCGCGTTCGCTTTCGCGGCCAACGACCATGCGCGCGCGGTCGAAGCGATCTTGCCCGTCCGCAGTGACGTGGCGAGGATCGGCGGCAGCCACGCCCAGCGAGACATCATCAATCTGACGCTGATCGCCGCGGCGGAGCGGTCTGGTCAGTGGAGCCTGGCGCGCTCGCTCCTGGCCGAGCGCGTCGGCGTCCGGCCGACGCCGCGGACCAAGGCTCAGTTCGCCCAAGCGCTGCGACAGGCGGCGCGTTACGTCCGGGCGGTGGGCAAGCGGCGCCGAATTCACGCCAACTTTTTGCCAACCTCGCCCCGTTCTTTTTCAACAGGTTAGCTACAAACGGTCGAACAACTGGAGGCGGCTGTCATAAGTGTGGCAGCTACGCCACACTTAGCAAAAAGTGAAGCCTAAGCCCGGGACCGAACTCCGCGTCCGGCTAGCCTCCGGTCGTGGACTGCGTTAAGGAAGGCTCAACGCGTACGCTCTATTTTGATTCAATTGGCTAAGCGTGGGCGTAGGGCTAGGGATGCAGGGGATCGAGGCTACATTCGACAACCTTTCGTTTGAGGGCGGGGATAGTCCTCAACGGGTTCTTCCTAAAATTGTTCCCTTCGGGGCCGCCTTGGCTTTCGCTGGGGCTGTCAGCGCCTGGGCTCTGCACTCGCTGGGTCCGATCGCTCCGGACGCGGTTTTCTCGCGATGGACGTCGGCCACAACCGGCGCGCCGGTCGTCTCGAGGCCCTTCGCCGACATTGTCATCGACGCCAGCCTGCTTGGCCAACTGAAGTCGACCGCTCCCGCGATCCCGTCGCAACAAATGGCGAGCCTCGAGGCCGCTCCGCGCGTTTCTTCCACCCCCTTCCCGCTGCCCAGCCTCGACGCTTTTCCGCCTTCTTCTGCGGCTGCTCCAGCCGCGCCGCAAGTCAGCAGCCTCCCGCTGCCGCCGGCGCGTGATTTGCCCGAAATCGGCGAGACGGAAAGCTTCCCCTTGCCTCCGCCGCGTCCGCCTGAACTCGGCGCCCCGACGCAGCCCATAGCGCCTGAGAGGCGCGCGGCCCGTCCAGACTTGGCGGTCGCTCGCCCTGCTGCCCCGGCCGATAACCGCAACGTCTTCGAAAAACTCTTCGGATGGGCACACTCATCCTCGCCGGTTGTGGCTTCCACCACCTCGGCGCGCACGACCAGCCAGCCGGTCGCCGCAGAGCAAAGGGAGAGAGAAACAACCGGCCTTGGCCGAGGGCCATTGTTCGGCTTCCCCTCGCCATTTGGACGTTCGGCCCCGGCCTCGGTCTCCGGCTATGATCAATACACCGCCGTCTATGACATCTCGGCCCGCGTCGTCTATCTTCCGGACGGAACACGGCTAGAAGCTCATTCGGGCCTCGGGGAAGCGCTCGACAATCCGCGTTACGTAAGCGAGCGCGCGCGGGGCCCGACACCGCCTCACGTCTATGAGCTGACGCTGCGGGAGGGCTCATTTCACGGCGTGCAGGCTTTGCGCCTCAATCCGGTTGGGGATGGCGGAATCTACGGGCGGGGGGGATTGCTGGCCCACCCGTTCATGCTCGGCCCCAACGGCGATTCCAACGGGTGCGTGTCGTTCAAGGACTACAACGCCTTCTTGCGAGCCTACCAGAACGGGCAGATCAAGAAGCTCGCGGTCGTCGCCAAGCTCTGACGCCTTGAGCCGCGCTTCGGCCGGCGTCCTCAACCGTCGCCGTACCTGATCACATCGAAACCCTCGCTCGGGTCGGGCGCGACAAAGAAGCTCGTGACATGATCGAATTCCGCGTCGGTGACGCCGTCTCCTCCTGAGGCGCGCCGCGCATGCATGCGCGCTCTGAAGACTTCGTCGGGAACGTCGATGAAGTGAAGCTGGTGAGCGGCCCCTGCCTCCTCGAAGATGGCGCGCATCCACCGTCTCGATCGAACGGTGTTGGCGTGGAAGTCGAGAACGACCGAAACGCCGGCGCGCAGGAGAGCGACGACATGCGGCGCGAGCGTGGCGCGCAGTCTCTCGCAACGCCCGAAGAAATCGGGGAGCGTTTTGATTTCGGGGGACAGCCGCTCCATCCAGCGATCCTCGCTGACGACGACGGTGTTTTTTGCCTTGGCGAGCCGCGCCGAAAGCGTCGATTTCCCAGCGGCTATCTTGCCGCACATTATGTGCAGCGTCGCATTTGAAGCAGACATTGGAGCGGGTCTCGTGAAAGCATAACGGGCGCCACCGCCCGGATGGCATCGAATCGCAGCGCGAACCCGGCCCGGCGTTCAGGCCGGGCGGCGAATTCGAGCGCCGGTACGCCGCTTCGTGCGATCCATCTCACTGAGACCATTGTCTTCCCATGGCACGGGAAGGCGGGCCCCGCCAATCCGCTACCCAACGCCTCCGCTGCACCACGAATGGGGACGTGATCAGCCGCCGCGGACGCCGCGGATTACTGGAGCGCCTTGTCCTTGAGGCTCGGCCAATTGTCGTTGGCCGACTTGACATAGCCGGGGATGTCTGCGCTCCAGCGATCGTATACGGGCGGGGCGAGGTTGAGATAGAGCTTGTCGTCGACAATTTTCCAGACGGCCGGATCGCCGTCGACCTTGACCCCTTGGGCGGCGCCGTAGGCGCAGAAGCCGCCATATTGCGGCACGTATTTGGCTGGATTCGTCTCAAAAAGGATCTTATGTTCCTGTGAGGCGAAACGGTAGGTTGCCTCATTGTATCGGGCGGTAATTTTGTAGTCGCCCGGAATCGGCTTGCCATCGGTGAAGTAAGCAACCGGATCATAGCCCCGTAGCGCCAGCCCGGTAATCGTCGCGTTGACGTCAGGACCAGCGGCAGCGGCTGGCACGACAGCAGCGCCCGCCGTGAGCGCGATAGCGGTCGCAACAGCGATGATTGTGCGTTTCTTCAGCATGGATCGAGACCTCGCTCGTGCGAAGGATTTCGCCGAACAGGAGTTCGTCAGGGAGAGCGATGACGTTACAGCTGCGGTCCGGTCACGTTAGCGTGACTTCGAGCGGATTCCGTCCTGCCACAAATATCCTGCGGCGACTCCTCAATGCCCGTGAGCCGGTTCAGCGCGCATCGCCCTTGAGCCCTCGCTTGCGGAACAACGCCTCGGGCGACGGCGCGCGGCCGCGAAAGGCTCGATAAGCCTCGTCATAATCGCGGCTGCCCCCGGCCGAATAGACAAGATCGTTGAGTTGCCCCGCCACCTCGGGATCGAAAATGTCGCCACTCTCTTCGAACGCTTCGAAACCGTCGGCGTCGAGAACTTCCGACCATAAATAGCTGTAATAGGCGGCCGAATAGCCGCCGGAGAAAATATGCTGGAAATGCGGGGTGCGGTGCCGCATCGCGATCGCCTGCGGCATTCCGATCCGCGCGAGTTCGCTGCGCTCGAACACAACGACATCGACCTCGTGCGGCGAGGGATCGAGATGGAGCTTCAAGTCGATGAGCGCGGAAGCGGTATATTCCACCGTCGCCCAGCCCTGATTGAAACGGCGCGCGTTGAGAAGCTTGCCCATGAGCGCTTCCGGCATCGGCTCGCCGGTTTTGTAGTGGAGGGCGAAGCGGCGCAACATGTCCGGCTGCTGAATCCAATGCTCAAAAATTTGGGAGGGAAACTCGACAAAGTCGCCGGCGACGTGCGTGCCTGAAATGCGCGGATAGACGACGTCCGACAGCATGCCATGCAGGGCATGGCCGAATTCATGAAAGAGCGTGCGCGCGTCGTCGACGCTCAACAGACTCGCCTCGCCCTCAGCCCCCTTGGAAAAATTCATCACGTTGACCACGATCGGCAATTGCGGCCCGTCGAGCTTCTGTTGGCCGCGGAAATTGCTCATCCACGCTCCGCTTCGCTTTGAGGGCCTGGCGAAATAATCGCCCAAAAACAGCGCTTTTGGCGCGCCGTCGCGTCCGGTCACGGTCCAGGCGCGAACGTCGGGATGATAAAGCTTGAGGTCGAAGCGCTCGGCGAACTCAAGGCCGAACAGGCGGCTCGCGGCGTAGAAAGCCGCGTCGATTATGCGGTCGAGTTGCAGATAGGGCTTGAGCTCGCCCTCGTCGAAGTTGAACTCGGCCTTGCGCCGCTTCTCCGCGAGATAGCGCCAATCCCAGGGCGCGAGTTTGAAATTGCCGCCTTCGCCTGCCGCAATCGCCTGCAGCGCTTCTTCGTCTTTCCGCGCCCGAGCGACGCCCGGCGCCCAGACGGACTCGAGCAGATCGAGCGCCGCCCGGGGCGTCTTGGCCATCGTGTCGGCTAGACGGTAATGGGCGTAAGTCTCGTAGCCCAACAAGCGCGCGCGCTCGGCCCTGAGGCGCACCATTTCGGCGGCGATGGCGCGATTGTCGGTCGCGCCGCCGTTTTCGCCCCGCGCCGCCCAGGCGCGAAAGGCGGTCTCGCGCAATTCCCGGCGCGTCGAGAATTGCAGGAACGGCTCGATGCTCGACCGCGACAGGGTGACCGCGTACTTGCCTGGATGGCCGCGGTCGGCGGCGATGCGCGCGGCGCTGGCTACGAAAAAATCGGGCAGGCCGTCGAGATCGGGCTCATCCATGAGCATGAGCCAGTCCTTTTCGTCGGCCAGCACATGCTGGCCGAACTCGGCAGCGAGCGTCGCCAAGCGCTCGGCGATTGCGGCCAGTCGCGCCTTGGCCTCAGGCGGCGCGCCTGCTCCGGCGCGGCTGAAATCGAGATGATAGCGGTCGAGCACGCGCGCCTGTTCGGCCGATAGCCTGAGCTTGTCCTTGTCGGCCTTGAGGGCGTCGACGCGCTTGAACAGCGCCTCGTTGAGGTAGGTCTCGCTGCGATGGCGCGCGAGCACCGGCGCGATCGCGCGCTCGATCGCCTGCAACTGGTCATTGGTCGCCGCGCCCGCGAGATTGAAAAAAACACTCGCGACTTTGTCGAGGCTGCGCCCGCTACGTTCCAGCGCCTCGATCGTATTGGCGAAGCTTGGGGGCGCCGGGTCGACGGCGACGGCGTCGATCTCTGCTCGCGCCGCTTTGAGCGCGTCCTCGAACGCCGGGGTGAAATGTCCAGGCTCGAAGCGGTCGAACGGCGGCGCCTCGAATGGCCCGGTCCAGGGTTCGAGAAGCGGGTTCGTGTCGATCTGCGAACTGGTCATTAGTGGCTCTCGCGGCTCATACCCCTCAGCTATGAGGGACAGCCGCGATGCGCAACCCTACGCCTCGTTGCGCGACCGGCCCCCGGCAATTCGACCGGTGCGACGCGGTGGCGGAATCGCCCGAGGCGCTTGGGGCCTTGTCACCAGCATGGTTGGCTGCATGTCAAGAATGACAGAGGTGGGGTCGGTTGGCCTGACGACGCCAGTCTAAGGCTAGTGGGTCATTTCACGCTGTTTGAGCGCCCGTGTTCTGTCATACCCGCGAAAGCGGATATCGAAATGGATGGGCGTATTTTTTTGAAACGGGTGTCGATCTGGTCGGGGCTGGTTCGTCGAGATCAGTAGCGAGATAGTTCGGTGGCGATGGCGCCGCGGCTCGCCCGATAAGGAGTTAGCAGATGCGCTTTATGTTCATAGTCAAATCAGCCCACCATGGGGCGCCTACGCCGGAACTCCTGGACGCGATGAATAAGCTCGCCGATCGGGAAATCAAAGCCGGGCGCCTGCTCGATATGGGCGGGCTGACGCCCCTCGCCGCCGGGGCGCAAGTTCGCATAACGAACGGCAAGCTCGGCGTGGTCGACGGCCCGTTTGTGGAGGCCAAAGAGGTCATCGGCGGCTACGCGATTTTCGAATTACCGGGCAAAGAAGAGGCAGTGGCTTCTGCGACGGAATTCATGCAGCTCCACAAGGATCTCTCCCCGGGTTGGGAAGGGGTATGCGAACTTCGAGCATTTGCCACTTGACGCGAAAACCCGGCAAGGGAGTCGGATGACGGCGGACGAAACCCATCGCGTGGTCTTGGCGGTTTGGCGGATCGAGCAGCCCCGGCTGATCACGAGCCTGGCCAGGATGGTGCGCGATGTGCCGCTGGCAGAAGATTTGACGCAAGAAGCCTTGTTGGCCGCGCTCGAGCAGTGGCCCTTGGCAGGTGTCCCCGAAAAACCCGGCGCCTGGCTCATGGCGACCGCCAGACGCCGGGCGGTGGATCATTTGCGCCGCCGGCGGATGCTTGAGCGCAAGAACGCGATGATCACTCGGGACATGGAGGCGGAGCAGCAGGCGATGCCCGATCTGGACTCCGCCCTGGACGACGACATCGGCGATGAGCTGCTTCGGCTCATCTTCACGGCCTGCCACCCCCGCCTGCCCCGCGAGGCCCGCGCCGCATTGGCGCTGCGGATGATCTGCGGCCTGACGACGGAGGAGATCGCGAGGGCCTTCCTCCTGCCGAATGGGACAATCGCCCAGCGCATCGTGCGGGCAAAGCGAACTCTTTCGGAATCGGGGCTGACCTACGAGACACCACGCGGCGAGGAGCTCTCGGCCAGGCTCTCCTCGGTCCTGGAGGTCGTCTACCTCATTTTCAACGAGGGCTATACGGCGGCGTCGGGCGAGGAGTGGCAGCGTCCTCAGCTCTGTAATGAAGCGCTTCGCCTTGGCCGCGTGCTCACTTCCATAGCGCCGCGCGAAGTCCGAAGCTTACGGGCTCATGGCCTTGATGGAGTTGAACGCCTCGCGCATGTCGGCGCGCACGGACGCAGCCGGCGAGCCGATCCTCATGTTGGATCAGAACCGAGCGCTTTGGGACCAGTTCCAGATCCGGCGAGGGATACAGGCGCTCGGGCGAGCCCATGAACTCGGCGGAGCGGGCGGCGTTTACGCCTTGCAGGCGGCGATTGTCGCCTGCCATGCGCAGGCGAGGACGGCCAAGGAAACCGACTGGTCGCGGATATCAGCGCTCTACGCGGAGCTCGCCACGATCGCGCCTTCGCCAATCGTCGAACTTAACCGCGCTGTCGCCGTCAGCATGGCCGAGGGGCCAGAAGCGGCGCTGGCGATCGTTGACCGCCTTGTGCGGGAGCCGAGACTGAAGACCTATCACCTGCTGCTCAGCGTTCGAGGCGATCTGCTCGACAAGCTCGGGCGTTATGGGGAAGCGCGCGCCGAATTCGAGGCGGCCGCGAGCTTGGCCGGCAACCGGCGCGAACGCGACTTGCTGAGGCGGCGCGCGGCCAAGGCAGCGGAGGTGAGAATGTCGTCTTAGTCTGCCGCCCGCCGACCCGGAGAGGGACTGGCGGAGCGACAGGGGAAGCCGCGCCGGACGACCGTCGCGAATCACCGGGACCAGCACCGTGGCGGCGACGATTTCCGTATCGAGGCGAAAGACTTGTCGCCGAAATGCGATCGACGCTCCGCGCCGCGCGGTTACGCAGGTCTCCACAACCCTACGCGTTGTTCCGCGACCGGCTGTTCAGGTCTCGGCGGCGCGCTCGCACCTCGGCGCCACCGGTTGATCGTTGCTTATTGGCCGCCGGCCTGCACCTTCTTCACATAGGCGTCGACAGCGTCGACGACTTTGGCGTCCGGATTGGCTTTGCAATAGACGATGACTTCGTGGATGCCCTGCTTGGCGCGGGCGACGTTGATCGAGTGCCGCTTCATGTGGCCGTTCCACCAGCCGCTGTACCACGCGCCGAGAAAGTCGGCGTCTTCCTGGAAGGTGTTGGCGAGCTGCGCGCAGGTGAGCGCCCGCACGTTGAGATAGCCTTTGTCATCCATGTAGGTCTTCAATTCGACCTGGGCTTGCGACGCTGAAACGGACGCGACCAGCGCCGCCGCAGCTAACGCAACCCGCAAATCGACACGACCGAGCGCCCGCAACAACGCGTTTCCATGCCTTGTGCTTGAGGCGACCATTGTTTCCTCTCTTTCAATTTCACGAGTTCGATGAGACGCGCCTTTGGCCGTCCGCAGAGCAGCGAGAGCGCAAGGCGAAGTTATTTCTCGTCGTTGACCTTGATGCCCAGTTCCTTGCGCATCTGCTTGATGTTGATGTCCATCGCTGTGATGACCTTCGTTTTCGGATTGGCCTTGCAATAGACGATGACCCTATGCTCGAGCTCCTTGGCGCGGTCGACCTTCAATTTGCTGAAGTTCGCCAGGCCGTTGTACCAGCCGCTGTACCAGACGGTCATGAAGTCGGCGTCTTCCTGGTAGGTGTTGGCGAGCTGAGCGCAGGTGAGCTTTTGAATGTCCAGGTTGCCCTTGGCGTCCGCATAGGTGGTCAGGTCGACGGCAGCCTGCGCCGCGCCGGCGCCAAGCAGCGCCATTGCACAAAACGGTATCATGAATTTCATTCGTTCCTCCCCAACTCAAGCGCTGTCGCGCTTTGAAGGTGCTTGAGTGGATAGCGGCGACAACGCGCCGCCTTCAGTCCACACCGTTCACAGGAATGTCCCTGAACCGGATCGGACGGTCGGTCAAGCCGCCGCCACTCCTCGGCAGGCGACGACCCGCGCACGCCGGCTGCCGTATCAGACAGCAGCCTCAGGCCGCCGCTATTCTATTTTCTCGGCGTCCCTGCGTTTCGTAGTGCAAGAGGGCGTTAACCTCGGCTTCCGCGACATCCGGGTATCGGTCGAGGTAGGCTTTGGTTGAGAAAAATGGCCCCGGATCTCGGCCTTCCTTGCTTCCATGAACCAGGTAGTGGAACGCAGCGTCCACTCCCGCCGCACGAACGTCGGGGTTCGTTTCGAGGTAGTGTGCTGAATTGAAAAGCAGCGAGTTGCGAATGGCCTCAAGATCCTTCGAGCGTGGTTTCCGAAAGAAACCAGACCCGCGCCGCACCGCGTTGTGGCGCCAGCCCCTATTTTGATCGGCCCGAGCTAGCTCCGCAGCGGCTTGTGACCGGACTCGGCGAACCTCCTGATTGACCTCGCGCATGGGGAAGTCAAAAATCGCCGAGGCTGTCTCGAAACCCGCGCGCAGGTCGTCGAGTTTCCTCAGGACGCCGCTTTCTGCCAAGTCATGCACAAGTTCGATCATCGCGCTATAGGTCCGCCGAACCAAATCGTTGACGGCGGGATGCGTCTCAAGATCAGCCTCACTCGTTCTCTGGCGCCGTAGATCGGCCGATACGAATGCGTCCACCTCCGCGAAAGCGTCTTCGCAAAAATACGGCCAGATCAGGCCCCATTGCTCGCTGACCCGCGTGAGGGCTTTGCGGCGGTCGCCCAGAAATTGAGGCCAGTCCAGGATAGCGCGCGCCATGCCGCGGGTTTCGAGCTCGGCGTCCAGCACGTGGCGCAGCCAGAGCAGACACGCGTAGGCGGGGCCGAGGCCGTCGCGGCAATTGAGCGATCGAGCGACTTCAAGCGGCGACCGGATCGGCAGAAGCGCGCGGACTGACCATCTCGCTTCCGCAAACACCGGACCCCAGAATGGCATGAGCCGGCACATGCGCGGGTCCTTCACGACCGCCAACCCGACATCCCCAAATTCCTCCGCCAGGGCTTCCGTTGCGCGCGCGCGCAACGCGTTGGCTTCCAAAGCGTCGATTTTGTTGAGGTCGAATTTGCGCCAGTCCTTCCAATCGCTTCCGGCGGCGGCCAGAATGGCGTTATTCAGGTCTACAATGACGCGCGATTCCCAATATCCTCTCTCATTGTCGGCGTTCGGCGCCATCAGATGTTGAGGGGCGGCGGCGCCAAGACGAACGAGTGTTCCGGCCGCGCTCGACGTCCCGCTGCGGTGCATGCCGAGCACAACAACAAGGATTCTGTTGAAAGATTGGGCGTCGGGGATCGGATGACCGACGCTAACGAACAAGCGGGCAACTCCCTAGGATAGAGCGTCTCACCCCGGCGGGAGCCGCTTCTCAGCATGATCAAATCACGCCACTGAACTATCCGCTTGGCGTCTTATTCCGCAACGGATGAAGTCGTTGTTCTGATAACAAATTGGTGAACGATTCGTTGACTTCTGCGTAACGAGGCGGATGGCCTCAGTACACAAAGTCGTGTTTGCTGTCGCTTTCGGCGGGCGGCGCCGGCGGTACAGACGCCCCGAAGGAAGGCGGCAAGGAGCCGCGAGGAAAGATTCAGGCCGCCGCCTTCTGATAGTCCTTGACGTCGGTGAAGGCGATCTTCGGCCAGCGCTCTTGCTCATAGCGCAGGTTGAAGGCGCTCGACGCCATGAACACGGGCGCGCCGTCGAGGTCCGAGGCGATCGAGGACGGATAGGCGTCGAGGAACTTTCCCATCTCCGCCTTGTCGGGAGACGAGACCCAGCGGCAGATCTCGAAACGGCTAGGCTCGAAAGTCACTGGTAGACCATACTCGGCGTTGAGCCGCTCGGTCAGCACATCGAGCTGCAGCGCTCCAACAACGCCAACGATCGCAGCCGCGCCGTCATGCGGCAGGAACACCTGCACCACGCCTTCCTCCGCCATCTGCTGCAGCGCCTCGCGCAGTTTTTTCGCCTTCATGGCGTCGGCGAGCTTGACCCGGCGCAGGATTTCCGGGGCGAAGCTCGGGACACCGCGAAAGACGATCTCCTCGCCCTCGCTTAATGTATCGCCGATGCGCAGGAGCCCGTGATTAGGGATGCCAACGACGTCGCCGGCGAACGCCTCCTCCGCGAGCGAGCGATCCTGGGCGAAAAAGAATTGCGGCGCCGACAGCGTGACCGGCTTGCCGGTGCGCACGAGCTTGGCCCGCATGCCGCGCTGGAGCTTGCCCGAGCAGACGCGCATGAAGGCGATGCGGTCGCGATGGTTGGGGTCCATGTTGGCCTGGATCTTGAACACGAAGCCGGTCATCTTCGGTTCGTCCGCCTTCACTGTGCGGCTCGCAGCTTCCTGCGCGCGGGGACTTGGCGCGAATTCGGCCAAAGCGTCGATAAGGTCTTTGACGCCGAAATCTTTGAGCGCGCTGCCCCACAAGACGGGGGTCAGATGGCCTTCGAGGAAGGCCTTCTTGTCGAACGCTTTCAGGCCCTCAACCGCGAGGTTGAGCTCTTCGATCGCCGCGGCGCGCTCGTGCTCCGGCAGAAGCTCAGCGACGCGCGGGTCGTCGGGGCCGTTGACGGCGAACGTCGGCGCGTCCTTGCCGAGGGGCGTGAGGCGACTGCGCCGGATGTCATAGGCGCCGGCGAGCGAACGTCCGCGGCCGATCGTCCAGGTGAGCGGCGCGGAGTTCGAGCGCAAGGGTCTTCTCGATCTCATCGATGAGCTCGAACGGATCGCGGGTCTCGCGGTCCATCTTGTTGATGAAGGTGACAATTGGAATATCGCGCAGCCGACAGACCTCGAACAGTTTTCGCGTGCGCGCCTCGATGCCCTTGGCCGCATCGATGACCATCACGGCTAAATCGACGGCGGTGAGGGTCCGGTAGGTGTCCTCGGAAAAGTCTTCATGGCCGGGCGTATCGAGGAGGTTGAAAACGCAATCGCCGTATTCGAACGTCATCACTGAGGTGACGACGGAAATGCCGCGCTCGCGCTCGATGCCCATCCAGTCGGAGCGGGTCTGGCGGCGATTGGCTTTTGCGCGCACTTCGCCGGCGAGCTGAATAGCGCCGCCAAAGAGCAGCAGCTTTTCAGTCAGCGTCGTCTTGCCGGCGTCCGGGTGCGAAATGATAGCGAAAGTGCGCCGGCGCGCGACGGGGTTCGGGTCAGTCATGGCTTCTGGATTTCGGGGAGCGGCACCCTTTACTTAGTGCGGATGGGCGACAGTGGGAAGAGCGGCTATTCCCGGCCGGCCTTCCAGCCCTCGTTCTGGTAGCGGTCCGGCAGTCCGAACTCCAATTTCACGTCGGCGAGCGCGGACAAGAGCTGCCTCTCGATTTCCAGGGAATGCGCCTTACCCGCAAGTTTCGCCTCCGTAGAGCGCTGAAAGGCCGCTTGCACGAGAGCCTGGAACTCGGGGCTCCCCATGAAGCGCCGGCTCGCGATATCTCGCGCTCGCCGGGCGAGTTGGTCGAGGGGGAGGTCGCCCCTGAAATACCCTGCGAGACATTCCCCCATTCGCCGCTTCGTCTCACGCACCCGAAGCCGGCGGATGACATACGCGACGACAAGAAGTGCGGCGATGACCACCGCCGCGCCGACATTGATCAGGGTTCTCTCATCCATGCGCGCCGTCCTCAATTCCGCGAACAGGCCCTCAGTCTTCACGCATCGACGCCAGTTAAGGGCGAGCGGCTTTCCGCTGAGCCCATGCCCGCCGGGCATCGGATCATAAGGAAAATTCGGTTTCCTTTCGAGCGTTGCCGAAGCGATGGTCCGCTCTCCGCCATGCTGCGGTTCGCCGAGCTCATTCTCGAGCACGGCGAGGAGCTGGCGCTGCTCGAGACGCTCGACGTCGGCAAGCCGATCGCCCGTTCGCTGAGCGTGGACGTCCCCTTCTGCGGAGTTCGCTGGCAAGCTCGCCGACGAAGTCGCGCCGGGCGTGGCGCTTTATTCTCGTTCCAATTCTTCCGCCCGACCATATTGTCCGATCCGTAAGGTATGGGTTATGAACTCAATATTGACGCGCTCGCAAAAACATGGGTGAAACAAATGCGCCGCGCGCGGAGGAGGAATGGATCGCAAGTGGCTGCCGCTCAACGCGCTTAGAGCGTTCGAAGCGGCCGGGCAACATCTCAGCTTCACCGCCGCCGCCAACAGCCTGACGGTCGCCCAGAGCGCGGTCAGCCGTCACGTGATCGTGCTCGAGAATTTTCTCGGCGTGGCGCTGTTCGAGCGGCGCCCGCAACAGCTGGTGCTTACTGAGGCCGGGCGGCATATCCTGCCGGTCGTTTCGAAGTCCTTTGACCGCATCGATCAGGCGCTTGGCGAGGTGATCAAGGAAAAGGGACGCCCGAAGCGGGTGCTGAAGGTCGCGCTGCCGACCTCGTTCGCTCATCGGCTCGCCATTCCGATCTTACGCGATTTCCGTTCCGAAAACGCCGGCATTTCGCTCGAAATCGTCTCTAAGCCGACGACCGGGCCGGAAGTTGACGGCGACATTGACATCGCCATCGTCTATTCCGAGCCCCGCGTCACCGACGCGATCCATGATCTCTTATGGATGGTGCGCTCGACGCTGCTTTGCAGCCCGAAGCTGCTCGAAGCGACCGACGCCAGCGATCCGGGACGGCTCATCGCCGCCAGCGACCTCCTGCATCTCAAGATCGATGGCCGCCCGCGCCACTTTTTCTGGGAAATGTTCGTGCGCTCGATCGGACGCCCCGATCTTCCCGTCGATCGCGGCTTGGTGTTCGACACCCAGCAGCTCGCGGCTCAGTACGCGATGATGGGCGACGGGCTGGCGCTGCTTGATCCGCTGCTGTTCCACGAGGAGATCAAGGCCGGCCGGCTGGTGCGCCCCTTCGACCTCTGGCTCGACGAAGGCTACGGCTATTATCTCACCACCCATCCCGAGGATCTGAGCAACGAGGCGGTGGCGCTGTTCCGCTCCTGGCTCATCGCCCGGTTTTCGGCCAGCCCGCCGGCCCGTCCTGCCGAACCGGAAGCCGCGGCGGCCGAGGCGCAAAAGCTGCAAGCCGCCCCGGCCGAGGCGCCAAAACTGCGCGCGGCGAAATAGCAGCACGAGAAGCCGGCGCTGAATTGGCATGGCGAGACGCCATTTTGGCGCGCATGGTTCAGGCAGCGTCGCTAGAATGCACCCAGCGGCGAATCGCAATCGCGGCCCTTGGGGCGACGCCGGGCAGGAATCTGAGGAACCTCATGACGACGGATTCGCCGCCGCACGATACCGGGCGCCGCCGCCGGCGTGCGGTCGAGCGCGGCGGAGGCTCGGGCCTCGCTCAGCCCTTGGGCCAACCACAGTCGCCGTTCGCGCTGCTCGACCTTGTCTCGCGTGACGAGCTCGAATCGATCCATCAGGCCGCGCTCAACGTCCTGAACGAGATCGGCGTCGACTTCCTGCACGACGAGGCGCGGGCCATGCTGAGACAAGCGGGCGCTGACGTCGATCCGGCCTCGCATCGCGTCCGCTTCGACCCCGATCTCGTCGAAGCGCACATCGGCCTCGCGCCGCAGGCGTTCAAGCTTCACGCGCGCAATGCGGCGCGCGATCTCCCCATCGGCGGGCGTTACGTCGCGTTCGGCACCGTGGCGAGCGCCCCCAATTCGTTTGACCGCGCCGGCGGACGGCGACCGGGCAACAGACGCGACTATCAGAACTTCATCCGCCTCGGGCAGAGTTTCGATTCATTTCATCGGCGGCTATCCGGTCGAGCCGATCGACATTCACGCCTCCGTCCGCCATCTCGACGCGCTGTTCGACATGTTGACGCTCTCCGACAAGCCGGTCCACGCCTATAGCCTCGGGCGCGAGCGCAATCTCGACGCCATCGAGATGGTCAAGATTGCGCGCGGCGTCGACGACGAGACGCTGGAGCGTGAGCCGTCGCTATTCACGGTTATCAACTCGTCGTCGCCGCTAAGAGCCTGTCCGGGAACATATTGAATCGTCGGAATCATTTGTGATTCAAGGGAAGCGGCCTGATTCGATTTGGGGGGCCGCCGATGTGGACGAGCAAGAATCGCAGACGCTACGACCGGAGCCGATTGCGCTATCCGAGCGATCTGACGGACGAGGAATGGGCGCTTGTGGAGGCGCTCATTCCGCCCGCCAAACGCGGCGGCAACCGGCGTCATGTCGTGGTGCGCGAGGTTGTCAACGGCCTGATGTATATCCTGAGCACCGGCTGTCAGTGGCGGGCGATCCCCACCGACCTGCCGCCGCGCTCGACGCTCTATGATTATTTCGATCTGTGGAGCTGGGATGGCACGCTCGACCGCATTCACGACGCGCTTTATGCGAAGTGCCGCCAAGCCGCCTCACGCGAGGCAAGCCCGAGCGCCGCGATCATCGACAGCCAGAGCGTCAAGAGCGCGGAAAAAGGGGGCCTGCGATCGATCCGGCGGGCTACGATGCAGGCAAGAAGATCAAGGGCAAGAAGCGGCACATCCTCGTCGATACGCAGGGCCTGCTGATGCATGCCATCGTGCACGCCGCCGACGTCCAGGACCGCGACGGCGGCGCGCTGTTGATGGCGAGCTTGTTCGGCGCTTTTCCATTCCTGATCAAGCTCTATGCCGACGGCGGCTATCAGGGGCCGGAGTTTAAGAGCGCGATGAAGCGGATTCTGGCCCGCGTCACCGTCGAGATCGTCAAGCGATCGGATCACGCCACAGGCTTCGTCGCGCCGCCAAAGCGCTGGATCGTTGAACGCACCTTCGCTTGGCTCGGCCGCTGCCGAAGACTGGTCAAGGACTGGGAATGCCTCAATCACAAGGCGCTCGCCTTCCTGCGCCTCGCCTCCATCCGCCTCATGCTGCGAAAACTATCCAATCCCGCATGATGTTCTCGGACAAACTCTAAGCAAACCACGACCTCCCAGTCTTCTGCATTGGCGGTGAAAGTGAAGCAAATCCTTGCTCAGGTAAGTGGCCCAAATGATCACAGATGGTTGGCGAAAAAGCTCGAAAATGCCAATGAACCCTCGCTTGGCGAGCGCATTTTTGAGACGTTGTCGCGGATCGAACTAGGTTTTGAGATAAAGCGCCTGCGCGCGTTTTCAGATAAGTGTGCTACGGTGCGAAACGATATATCGCATTTCGGCGGCACCCGACACAAAGGAATCTCTTATAAGGATTTTATAGAATACCTTAATCACGCGAGCGAAACGTTGGCAACCTTGTATGAAATCTTATTACTAAGTGAACTTGGCGTGGAAACTAATATTTTGAAATCGTGGATGTTTGAAGGGTTCCGTTCTCATTCGATCAAATTCAATCTCGTGAAAGTCGGTTTACTCGATGAGAGCGCGCTCGATCCGAAAACTCCTGTGGTAAAAACACTCGCGGAGGATTTGGCGTAGGAGCGCGGCCATAGCCGAACATCACGTCGCGCAATGTCTCCATAAGGTCGGGCACGCCTACGCGCGTAAGGCGCGAAGTCTTTTTCGATGGTCAGAATGCGGGTCCGTCCCGTACGCCCCCCTTTCCCCCCCAGTCCTTGCATTTCCTTGCGTTTCCTTGGTCGAATCGGGCCTTTTCAAAGGGTTACGGCAAATCCAAATAAAAAAATCGGCTCTTATAGCGTTAGTTGTTGATTTGGGTTATGGTGGGGGTGGGGTTGGAGATTGTTCGATGAAGGGTGAGGAGTTTTCGACTTGGCTGTCGGGGATCGTTCGATTGAACGAGGATCAGCGGCGGGCGGCGCTCGCGGCTCTGACGACGGCGGAGGGGGTGGGTCGGAAAACTGCGATGCTGACGGCGGCCGCGAAGAACAAGGCCTTGAAGGCTCGCCGTCGGCCGGACGCGTTGGGCGTAACAGGCCATGAGCGGGTGGAAAGTCGAGGGTGTCCGCATTGCGCGGGTCGCGAAATCGTGGCCTGGGGACGCTCGCGCGGACTGGCGCGGTTCCGCTGCAAGGCTTGCGGACGCACCTTCAACGCCCTGAGCAAAAGCCCAATGGCGCATCTGCGCAAGAAAGAGCGTTGGCTCGATCACGCGCAGGCGATGATCGAAGGCAAAAGCCTGGTGAAGACGGCCGCGCTTTGCGGCGTGCATCCGACGACGGCTTTCCGCTGGCGTCACCGGTTTTTGGGCGCTCCCGCCGCGGACAAGCCGCAAAAGCTGAGCGGAATCGTCGAAGCGGATGAAACCTTCATCCTTAGAATCTTTCAAGGGGCGGTGGTCCGATCTGCCTCGCAAGGCTCGCAAACGCGGCGGAACGGCCCGTCATCCGGGCCCCTATCAGGACAACATTCCCGTGCTCGTCGCCCGCGACCGAAAGGGCGCAACTTTCGACGCCGTTCTGCCAAACGACGACAGCGCTTCGATCGCCGCCGTCCTGACCGGTGTCGTTACGTCCGCAAATCACTTGATCGGCGATGGCGGCAAACCGCTGGCCTCCTTCGCCCGCCAGGCCAACATCCCCTTTCACGCCGTTCCTTCCCCGGGAAAGCCTGTCCCCGCGGCGCCCCACCTGCATATCAACAACGTCAACGCCTACCACAGCCGTCTCAAGCAATGGCTCAATCGCTTCAACGGCGTCGCCACCAAGAACCTGCCAAATTATCTCGGCTGGCGGCGCGCCCTCGAAGCCTGGGATCGACAAATCACGCCACAAAACTGGATCAAGAGCGCCATCGGAATCGGCCCATACCAACAACTAACGCTATAAGAGCCAAAAAATCGGGGCCCGTCTCAACTCGCCTCTCAGGTTGCGGGCCCAGGCCTCAGACGGACATCCAGTTGACCGCGTCACTTTGGCCTTCCTGTTGCTCTTCGGCCGGACCCGTCGGCCCTTCGACCGCATCGGCCTCGCCCGGCTCGTCGGCGGGAATCTCGCCGATCTTTATCAGGTGCGCCCGCGCCGCCGCAGCCATGGCCTCGTCCACGCCGAGATTGGCGGCGATGCGGTTGATCTTGTCGATGAGCTTCTTGCGCGCCTCGTCGTCGTAGACCTGGTTGGCGCCGGCGACCGACTGATAGCGGTCGAGCCGATCGAGCACCTTCAAATAGGGGGTGATGGCCGTGACGTCGCCAGCGGCGATGCCTTCGGCAGCGAGTTGCATCGCCGGAAGGAGGCGATCGAGTTGCAGTTTCGCGTGGTCGGCGCCGCTGTCGACCGATCTTTTCTGCAAAACCTCGGAGACGATCTGCCGGATGCGCTCGCGGCTCACGCCTTCCTCGCCCGCAATCTCCTCGTAGCTTGCGCCTTCCCTTAAGCGGGCGAATATCCGCTTCCGGCGCTGCATCTTGCCAAGCGCGCCCAACCGGCGCACCGGCGCCATCTCCTGAACCATTTTCAATCTCCTTCCGCGAGCGCTACGCGCGCTTTGAGGGAAAACGTCACAGAATAGCATGGTTTCTGAAAATCGTAAAGAAGATGCTGCAAACGTTGCTTTCCGGGCCTCTTGGCCCAGCCGGACGCGTGGAGTCGGTTAGCGATTTTTTGCCGTCTTGTGGCGGCTTAGTTCCCCATTCGCCAGGGCGAACGGTCCGTCCAGGCGCTCAGCGTCTGCTCTGCCCACTCTATGGACTTGTCCTTGTGGCAGAGCGTGCAGGGGTTCGGGATGCTGAGCGGGTGGGTCTCGGCGGGGGTGATGAAGCGGAAGGTATGGGCATGCACCTTCACGGTCCCGAGCGTCTCTTCGATCAGCGGCATGTGGCAGGAGACGCATTGGCTGCCCGCGCTGTCCATCTTGTGATGGGTGTGCGCGGGTATGCTGTCCGCGAACGGGCCGATCGGCGAGTTCGGCCCGTGGCAGCCAAGGCAAAGCGCATTGCCCTTCTCCCGCAACATCGCGACGTTGTCGCTGCCATGAGGATCGTGACATGAGAAGCAGGTCACGCCACGCGTATACATGAGGCTCTGGACGAAATCGTTGCCCTGCATGCGGTTCTTGTGCGCCGTCCCGTCGGGGAAATGGGTGAACGTCAATTCCCCGAGCTTGTGCGGCTCGAGGCGCCAGTAGTCGGCGAGCCGCATTCCTTGCTGAAAGCCGACGGGCCAATCGTAATATTTGCCGTCAATGGGATTTGCGGGTGGACGGCCCTGCGAATGACAGCGAATGCAGGTGTCGCTCGCCGCGACATAATCGAGGCGCGCCGGATTGATGATCGTCGCCCGCACTGGATCGGCGACATGGGCGCTGCCAGCCCCGTGGCAATCCTCACAGCCGACGTTCCATTCGGTGACGCTCTTTGTCTTGATGTCGTAGTTGACCGAGTGGCAGCCGTCGCACAGCGGCCCGGTCGGCCTCTGCATGTTGTCGCCGGGATAGAACGGCGCCCACCAATCGGCGTTGTTTGGCACGTGGTAGGGCAACCAGCGGGCGTGCATGATGTCCCACTGCGCCGGCAAGGGGAAGTAGTCGTCGCCGCGGCGAGTGAAATAGCGCTGCTTCCATCGGCTGCCATACGCGAAGGCGACATCGTCCTTGGTGAACGTCAGCAGGGGATCAGGCTTCGAGAAGTCGGGGATGATGGCGTCGGGGCGCTCGCGCGGATCGCGCACCACATTGGCCATCCGCGTCTTCCGCCAGCGGGCATAGATTTCCTTGTGACAGGACTCGCAGGCGGCTGAGCCGACGAAATGGGCCTCGATGGCGTGAGCCGGATTCGCGCCATTGGCGGAGCCGGGAGGGGCTGTCGGCGGCATGTGGCGGAGGAACGCCACGATCTGCCAAATCTCTTTTTCCGGCAGATCCCAGGCTGGCATCGCCGTATTGCGTATGCCGTCATTGATGTAGGTGAAAATCTGCCCGTCGGTCAGCGCGGGGAGCGCCTGCCGAAGAGATGGCGCGCGCGGATAGACATGCTCGCCGATGGTTGTGCGGCCGGTTCCGTCAAAGCCGTGGCAGACCGCGCACTTCTGCTGAAACGTCGAAGCGCCGACGGCGATATTCGCTTCGTCAGGCTGCAGAGGATTGGCGCGGGCGGCGGCTTCGGGCGGCACGCTGTGCAAAAGCAGCCAGGTCGCGACTTCCATTTCAATTGCCGGCGCCGCCGGGCGGGCGCTCGACAAGCCGGGGAGCGCGAACCGATAGAACGCCGCCGCTCCCAGAACGAGCAGGACGAAACCCGCGAAGATGATTTTCCACATCACTTCGCCCTCGCCGGATGCGGCTGCGCGGAAGTTCGCTGTCGAAGCGGCGCCTGTGCAATTTTTTTCGGCTTGTTCGTGGGCCAATCGTGCGTTTCGTCGCTCGCGTCGCGACACCAGCGGTAGAAAGCGTCATAGAGCGTCATGGCCGCCGCGAGCTGCTCGAGATCATCGGAGTACATGCGCGACAGTCCGAGCGAAGCCGCGGCTAGCCCCGGCGCTTCGGGCGCAAGATCGAGGCGCGCGGTGTCCGCGCCTCTGACCATCGCCGCAAGTTTTGCGAGCGGTTCAATTCGAAGTCCCAGTTCGTCGAGCATCGTATCGAAGGTGCAGCGGTCGCCGCGATGGCTCCAGAACTCCCCTTCGACATCGAACGGCGCGCCGTTGAAACGCTCCGCGACCGCATGCACTTCCGCGGGCGAGACAAAGAGGAATACGGCAGTGGGGTCGACGAAGCGGCGGATGAGCCAGGGACAAGCGATGCGATCGATTTTTGGCCGCGAGCGCGTCACCCACACCGTCCGCCCCTGCGAGTCGCGAGGCGGCAACTTGCCTTCCGGCACCAGTGGCAGACCTGCTTGCGCCCAACCGGCATGGCCGCCGAGAAGAACCTCGGCGGAGGATGCGCCAGCGTGGCGCAGCCAAGCCGCGACCCCCTCGCTCAGCCCCTGACCGTTCTCGCAGATCACGACGGCCGAACGCCCTGCGAATTCTAGCGCCCAGCTCGATACCGTCGAGTGTCCGCGCCACACGGCGCCAGGAATGAAGCGCGGGTCGGCGGCGAAGTCCTCCTTAGGGCGAACATCGACAAGCGCAGGACCGTGCGGCACGCCGATCAGACGCCAAAGCTTTTCCGAAGGAATGCTGTTTAATGACGACACAATGCGCCCTCGAATAGAGACGGGCGCGATTCTTCAGCTGTCGCCTCGTGGGGAGATCGCTTCCCCATAAACGTGATCATAACTCCGGGCGCCGACCCTTTGTCAACGCGCATACTGGCCGAACCGCCAGCGCAGTTCGAGAAGGTCCGCCCTCTCATGGTGAGCTTACGCCTTCTCTCGAGCGTCAAGAGAGCTAAGCCTTGTGAAGGAGCAGCATGTTCTTACCGATTGCCGACGACGATGCGCCGGGCGTCGTCACACTGATGAACCGCGCGCCCATCGGGGCGCGGCTGGCTGGAGTACGCAGGAGCCTTGTCTTTCTGGCGTCGCATCAGCGAGGATGTTCTCCGCGCGGACTCAGCTGCGAAGCCTCATGCTTCGAGCGGAGATCATTTGTGAGCAGGGTTCTCAGCGGCCGGGGTCTCGGCGTTCTCAACCGCGGTCTCGAGCGCCCCGACCTCGTTTGCCGTCGTCGCCAAGAACTGATCGATGACGGTCGCGTGGCCGTCGGTCAGCGTCTGCCCGCTGGCGAATCGGTCGCCGATGAGCCGCACCAGTTCCGGACTGTTGACGAATTTGCTGTGATTGGTCGAGTTGGGGGACTTGATGTCCGAAAGATCGAAAACGTTGACATTGTCGGCGGCTAACTCGCTCTTGTAGGGCTCGGCCTTGGGATCGATGGCCCCGAGGCGCGCGTCGCTGCCCCAAATCCAACCGGACAAAGCCAGAGCCTTGTCGTCGCGCGAAGCGAACAGCGTGAATTTCGGATGCGGCTTACCCATGTCCGCGAGGTCGGCTTGAAAAGCGTCGACGTCGACGTCGGGCGCGGCCAGCATCACATCGTCGATTTTCGCCGGGATGACGCCATGGCGGATCGCGATCTGCCGCAGGGTTTCGAGGGCTAGATAATTGCCCAGCGAATGCGCGAGGATGTCGATCTTCCCCACCGCCGGGTCGCGGACGAGCATGTCGATCAATTGCTCGAACGCGTCGCGCGAGATCGCGGCGCTTTCGCGGTCGTATCCGTAGGCGAACAGGTTTCCGCGCGACGGCCAGGTGAACAGGATCGGCGTCACGTCAGCGTCGGAATCGTGCACGAGCTGCGCAAAGCGGAAAACGGCGTCGCCGAAGCGATTGTTGTAGCCGTGAACGAAGATCAGCACCCGATGGGTGCGCCTGGCCGAGCCATGGGAATCAAGCCACGAACGGGTGGCTTTCGCATCGAGACGGCTCGCCTTAGTGACGACAAAATCGGTCGCGGGATTGCCAGGAGGAGCGCTTGGCCACTGGACCTCGCCCGCAGCCCGCGCGCTATCGGGCGGGATCGAGACGACGATATTGGCGAAGCTAAGCTGGCCGCCTCTTTCGCCTGAATAGAGCTCGGCAGGATCGGCGGCGGCGCGTCTTGTCGTCGCGACGAGCATGTCGACGCTCGAAGCCCCCGGCGCAGTTTGAGCGACCGGCACGAACAAATTTTCCGGCGTGCTGGCGCAAGAGCCAAGCCCGAAGGCTAAGATCAGCAGGAGCGCCCTGTGCCTCAATGGTCGAGCATCAGCGTTGCGCTGCGGATATCATACGAATCACAGGGGACAATTCGGCGCCTTGTATCGGGAAGCGGGGCACGTACGCTCACCCTGTTATCACTGTCAGCCAGGAGCGATGCGTGATTCCCCATGCGCAAGCTACGCTGTTGGCGTCTATATGGAGCGGGCTATTCGTACGACGATGTGAGCACAATAAGCAACATTTACACACGTTACTTTTCATCAAACGCTCGATCAAGGGCCAAACTATTTGGGGGAGTAAGGGATGGATGATGCGACAAGCGGCGTCGGTCACGCCCCGAAGCGCTGATTGCCTGGTATCTTCGGCGCGGCTACCACAAAACCGGCGAGGCCGAGCCTTTTCCTTGACCGCGACGATCGTTTTGGCGCGCCGCTCCGAAATGACCTCAGCTTCCTGGTCCTTGAGAAGGATCTCTCGGACAGCGGGACTTAAGGCGGTGAGGCGACAAAAGCGCGTCGGCGCGATGTCATTTCGGTGGTATGTCGCCGGCGCCACACTCCGTCCGATTGTGCGACCCGGGCCGAAAGCTGGAGCCTCGCGCGCTTGCCTCGAACCGTGGGCGCCTTTATTCAGGTTCACGCGGGACGCGGAATCGAGGGTTGTGCGTGGGGGCAGGGCGGCAAGCGGTCGTTGCGGGACTCGCCTGGGCTGCGCTCGCGATTGCGCCGGCGGCGGCCGCCGACATGTCCAGTCTGGGCATCGACAACACGATGCCGCCGGCGCCTGTGATCGCCCCGGCGCCTGGCACTTTTCCTGGCACTTATATTGACATCGTCAATGAGGTCCGGGTCGGCGTCTTCGCCCACAACTGGATTCACGACGAAAGCGCCCCGGTCGACGCGTCGGTCGAATTGCTGTCGTCCGCGCTCCCGCTTCCCGGCCCTGCCGACAATCCCTGGTTCGGTTGGTTTTTCAGGCCCCGCATCAATATTGGCGGGATGATCAACACCGGCGGCAAGACGAGCTACGGCTTTACCGGTCTCACTTGGCGGATTCCGATCTACGGGCCGGTGTTTTTCGAGGGCGAGTTCGGCGGCTCCGTCAACAATGGCCCGGAGCATCCGGAGGAAGGCCGCATCTTCATGGGATGCCCGATCAACTTTCGGGAGTCCGGCGGCTTCGGCGTTCAGCTCACTTCGAACATCGACATTATAGCCAGCGTCGAGCATAACTCGCACGCGACCTTCTGCACCCACATCGATCCCGGCCTCACCGATGTCGGCGTCCGCGTCGGCTACAAGTTCTGATTACAGCCGGCCTTATCGTCATTCCCGCGTAAGCGGAATCCATGGCCATCTCAATCCCTTGCTGGATGCCCGCTTTCGCGGGCATCCAGCCGGCGGCGATGATGCGTCGCCACCAAGCCTACCACCCAACCGTTTCGTCCGAGCCGCCAAAACGCTTCGGCATCCACTTGTAATGCGGAAGGTCATCGACGATGGGCCGGACCGCAAACTGGCATTGCGTATGAAAGGCGGGCTCAAATTCGCCCGGCGGGAGCAAGAATCCATTGACGCCCCGCAGTCGTAGGGCTTCGAGATCGATAAACAGACGGGTGCCGCATTCGCGGCAAGTGACGCGGGGATTCCGCTTTAGTTTCCACGCCATCGGATCGCCGCGGATGACCTTGACGGCATCGGCGCGGTAGACGGATTCAGGCGCATAGGCGCCGCCATGCACCGCCTGACAATCGTCGCAATGGCAGGAAGAATTGCACGATGGGCTCGCCGGTGATTTCGATCTCGGTCGCCCCGCAGCGGCATTGGACTTTGGTCATTCGTTCTGCTCCGGTTCCACCGAACTCCGTTCGCCGCGCTCAGGGCGCCGATCGGCGATTGGACTTCTGAAGCTCAATCAGAACTGGGGGCAGTTCTTTACGGTATTATGGCGCAATCACCAGAACCAGTTTAACAGCTATATCGCGACATTTGGCTCCAAAAGGAGCGAGTCAGTGGCCGGGGCGCGCTAGGCGAATTTCCCCCAACGATATTCCGGGGATTCATTGCGCGATTGCGCGCGCGGAGTCAGAAGTATCGGGATGCGGATCAGATCGGCGATTACCACAATCGCGACGACTGCCGGGACGATTCTGGTCATCCCGTTCCTGCAAGCTCCAGCGGCTAAGCTTGCAGAATCAGTCGGCTTCGATAAGATTTTATCCGAAGAATGGGGGCCAGCGATGAGTTGGCTCCCTGCGTTATTCTCTTATCTGTCACACAATCCATGGTATATATTTGCCTCTGGCGCAATTGTCGGCGCGGCAGCAACACTATGGGCTGACATAAAGCTGAAACTGGACGTATCTCGAAAGCCGGAGAAGATAGATTATGTTCGGACAGCACTGACTCTACATTTCTCTGGTGGTTACGAGCCGCCGACAAGCTTGGTTGAAGAAAATGTCCTGGTCAATCGACTTTATTGGAGGTAAGCCAAGTTCATACCAAATACGAAGAACTTTGTTAACGTCTCTTGTTGTTTCGATTGATGGACCGCTACCGGCATGCTCTCTAGAGGTAAGAACAAGAGTAAAGCCTTCTGCACTTGGCTAGATGTCCTCTAACTTATACATTAATTATAGCCTTGGTCACTTTCCAGACATTAATCGAAATGGCTTTATAATTTTGGCGCATCTCGCGCCACTAGCCCCTCAAACGCCGCCCTTCCGCATCGCGCCGATTTCAGCTAGGGAGCGCAGAAGGCCGATCCCGAGAGCGGCCGAGCCCGCGTTCTGTCGCCTGCGACCTTAAAAGAGTAAGCGCCTTTTCGGCCGGTTCAGGCCGCGAGGGAGCTTTCTCTTGCGTCCGCGCCAACCACCGGCCCCTCACCCCCGGCCCCTCTCCCGGATGGGAGAGGGGAAAGGATCCAATGCCCAAACGGACCGATATTTCCACCATTCTCATCATCGGCGCCGGGCCGATCATCATCGGCCAGGCGTGCGAGTTCGACTATTCGGGGACGCAGGCCTGCAAGGCGTTGCGCGCGGAAGGCTACCGAATCGTCCTCATCAATTCCAATCCCGCCACTATCATGACCGATCCCGACATGGCGGACCGGACCTATATTGAACCCATCACGCCCGAGATCGTCGCCAAGATCATCGCCAAGGAGCGCTACGCGATTCCGGGCGGCTTCGCGCTTCTGCCGACCATGGGCGGCCAGACGGCGCTCAACTGCGCGTTGAGCCTGCGCAAGATGGGGGTGCTCAAGCGCTACGACGTCGAGATGATCGGCGCCAGCGCCGATGCGATCGACAAGGCCGAGGACCGCAAGCTGTTCCGCGAGGCGATGACCCGGATCGGCCTCAAGACGCCGCGCTCGCATCAGGTGAAAACGCTGTCGCAAGGCTTAACCGCGCTCCACGACATCGGCTTGCCCGCGATCATCCGCCCGAGCTTCACCATGGGGGGCACCGGCGGCGGCATCGCCTACACAAGAAGCGAGTTCATCGAAATCGTCGAGCGGGGCATGGATGCTTCGCCCACGGACGAGGTGCTGGTCGAGGAGAGCGTGCTCGGCTGGAAAGAATACGAGATGGAGGTTGTCCGCGACAAAAAGGACAATTGCATCATCATCTGCTCGATCGAAAACATCGACCCGATGGGGGTCCATACCGGCAATTCGATCACCGTCGCCCCGGCCCTGACGCTGACCGACAAGGAATTCCAGATCATGCGCGACGCCTCGATTGCGGTTCTGCGCGAGATTGGGGTGGAGACCGGCGGCTCGAACGTGCAATTCGCGGTCAATCCGGCCGACGGGCGGATGGTCGTGATCGAAATGAACCCGCGGGTCTCGCGTTCGTCGGCCTTGGCCTCGAAGGCGACCGGGTTTCCGATCGCCAAGGTCGCGGCCAAGCTCGCGGTCGGCTATACGCTCGACGAGATCGCCAACGACATCACCGGCGGCGCGACGCCAGCGTCCTTCGAGCCGACGATCGACTACATCGTCACCAAAATCCCGCGCTTCGCCTTCGAAAAATTTCCAGGCGCGGAGCCGACGCTGACGACGGCGATGAAATCGGTCGGCGAAGCGATGGCGATCGGCCGCACGTTTCCTGAATCGCTGCAGAAGGCGCTGCGCTCGCTCGAGACCGGCCTCGACGGACTCGACGAGATCGAGATCGACGGTCTTGGCCTCGGCGACGACCACAACGTGCTGCGCGCCGCGATCGGCCAGCCGACGCCCGATCGCCTGCTCAAAGTGGCGCAGGCGATGCGCTTGGGGATGGGCGTCGAAGAGATCCACGAGTGCAGCAAGATCGACCCCTGGTTCCTCGAACGGATCGCCGAGATTGTCGCGCTGGAAGGCAGGGTGCGCGCTCATGGCCTGCCGCCTGACGCT
The DNA here is from genome assembly GCA_963813555.1 of uncultured Alphaproteobacteria bacterium. Taxonomy (GTDB): domain Bacteria; phylum Pseudomonadota; class Alphaproteobacteria; order Rhizobiales; family Beijerinckiaceae; genus Roseiarcus. Next base: position 384,247 of record CAWEZX010000010.1, read on the forward strand.
GGCAATATGCGAGCCTTGAAGGCGAGCGGCTTCTCGGACGCGCGCCTCGCAGCCCTCGCCGGCAAGGCTGAAGCCGACGTCACCGCCGCGCGCAGGCGCCTCGACGTCCAGCCGGTGTTCAAGCGCATCGACACCTGCGCGGCCGAGTTCGCCTCGCCGACCGCCTACATGTACTCGACCTACGAAGCCCCGTTCGTCGGCAAGGTCCGATGCGAAGCTGACCCTTCGGAGCGCGAAAAGATTGTCATACTCGGCGGCGGTCCGAACCGGATCGGGCAGGGGATCGAGTTCGACTATTGCTGCTGCCACGCCGCGTTCGCGCTCAGCGCGGCGGGTTACGAGACGATCATGATCAACTGCAATCCGGAGACCGTCTCGACGGACTACGACACTTCGGACCGGCTCTATTTCGAGCCGCTGACCGCCGAGGACGTGCTGGCGATTCTCGACAAGGAGCGCGAGCGCGGCTCGCTCAAGGGGGTGATCGTTCAGTTCGGCGGCCAGACGCCGCTCAAGCTCGCCCACGTCATTGAGCAGTCGGGCGCGCCGATCCTTGGCACCTCGGTCAACTCGATCGATCTCGCTGAGGACCGCGACCGCTTCAAGCGCCTGCTCGACAAGCTCGGGTTGAAGCAGCCGAAGAACGGCATCGCCTATTCGGTCGAGCAGGCGCGTCTCATCGCCGCCGATCTCGGGCTGCCGCTGGTGGTGCGGCCGTCCTATGTGCTGGGCGGGCGGGCGATGGCGATCATCCACGACGCGAGCGCGCTCGACGACTATCTGCTCGGCGTGCTGCCGAGCCTGGTGCCGTCCGACGTCAAGGCGCGTTACCCCAACGACAAAACCGGCCAGATCAATACCGTCCTGGGCAAGAACCCACTTCTGTTCGACCGCTACCTCGCGGACGCAATCGAGATCGACGTCGATGCGCTGAGCGACGGCAAGACCGTCGTCGTGGCTGGAATCATGGAACATATCGAGGAGGCCGGCATTCACTCGGGCGACAGCGCCTGCTCGCTGCCGCCCCGCTCGCTCAAGCCGGAGACGATCGCCGATCTCAAGGAGCAGACGCAGAAGCTTGCGCGCGCGCTCGAAGTCGGTGGGCTCATGAACGTGCAATATGCGCTCAAAGGCGGCGAGATTTACGTGCTCGAGGTCAACCCGCGCGCCTCGCGCACGGTGCCGTTTGTCGCCAAGGTGATCGGCAAGCCGATCGCGGCGATCGCAGCCCGCATCATGGGCGGCGAAGAACTCGCTTCCTTTGATCTCACGCTCGAACGGCTCGATCACGTCGGGGTCAAGGAAGCGGTGTTTCCCTTTGCCCGCTTCCCCGGCGTCGACACGGTGCTCGGGCCGGAAATGCGTTCGACCGGCGAAGTGATGGGCATTGACCGCTCGTTCGAGGTCGCTTTCGCCAAGAGCCAGCTTGGCGCCGGCTCGCGGCCGCCGACATCGGGCGCGGTATTCGTCTCCGTGCGCGACGCCGACAAGGAGAAAATCGTCGAGCCGCTACGCAAGCTGCAGGCGCTCGGGTTCAAGATCCTGGCCACCGGCGGGACCCAGCGTTACCTGATCGCGCACGGGCTTAAGGCGGAGAAGGTCAACAAAGTGTCCGAAGGGCGCCCGAATGCCGCGGACGCGGTTCGCAACGGGGCGGTGCAACTCATGTTCAACACCACCGAAGGCGCGACCTCGCTCGCCGATTCCAAGCCTTTGCGCCGCGCCGCCCTCTTGCAAAAGACGCCCTACTACACCACAATTTCAGGGGCCATCGCGGCGGCGGAAGGGATCCGCGCCGTCGCGGCTGGCGAGCTCGAAGTCAAGGCGTTGCAGGACTATCTGGCGTGACGGCGGGCAAAACCGCCGCCGCGAAGCTATTTTTTTGTACGGAAGGACCATGGATAAGCTCCCGATGACCGCCGCAGGCCATGCAGCCTTGGAAGCGGAATTTCTTCGTCGCCAGCAAGTCGAGCGACCGCGCATCGTTGCGGCGATCGCGGAAGCGCGCTCGCATGGCGACCTCTCCGAAAATGCCGAATATCACTCCGCCAAAGAGGCGCAGTCGCATAACGAGGGCCGGATCGTCGAACTCGAAGATCTGTTGCAGCGCGCCGAAGTGATCGACGTGACGAAATTGAATGGAACGACCATCAAGTTCGGCGCGACCGTTACGTTGATCGACGAGGACACCGAAAAAGCAGAGCATGTTTCAGCTCGTCGGCGAGAGCGAGGCGGATGTGAAATCGGGCAAGGTGTCGATCACCTCGCCGACCGCCCGCGCCCTGATCGGCAAGAAGGCGGGCGATAGCGTCGAAGTGAACACGCCAGGCGGCGGCAAGAGCTACGAAATCGTCAAGGTCGCCTATATGTAGGCGGATGCGTTGGGAAATCGACGCGCTTAAGAGGAGGTTGCGACATGGCTGCGTTCCCCTTGACCCGCCGCGCCGCGCTAGCTGCTCTTGGAGCTCTCGCTCTTCCGCCTGTGGTCGCCGTTCGAAGCGCGATGGCCCAGCCCGGGCTCCGCATCCGCGCCATCAAGGTCGACGTTTCGCCGATTCGGGCGAGCATGGGAGATCCAACCGCGGCGTGGGTGCAGGAGGCGCTTCCCGGAGCGCTCGCGCAGGCGCTCGCGCCCTACATGTCGCCGGGCGATCGCGGTGGGGCGACGCTGGTGGCGCGGATCGACTATCTCTACCTTGGGGTGAGCGGCGGCGGCCCCGGCTTTTTCCACCAAACGCAGGATACTATCAACGGAACGCTCCTGCTCGAAATGACCGCGAGGCGGCGTGATCGCGAAGGTGCCGCTGAGGGCGATTTCCTCCTATTTCCCGATGGCGGTCGATCAGGCCCTGGTCGAGCGGGCCTTGTACTACCGCGTGACGGCCCTTGCGCAGGCGTTTGCCGGCTGGGCGCCGAGAGAGCTGCGGCTCTAAACATTTCGCTTTAAGGGGTTGATGCGCCCTGCGAGGGCCGCGTTTCCTCCCGTCCGACGCTTGTTTGTGCGTTGTTTGGGTTCGGCTCGGGGCGTCGCCGGAAGGAAAAGACAATGGTCGCCAGCGCCATGACTCGCCGGGGCGCGCTTGCCGCCCTTGGCGCATTCGGCCTTACGTTGACGGGTGCGGCCTCGAGCGCGCGAGCCCAAGGCGGCCTGAGGTTTCGCGGCATCGTGGTCAACGTCGAGCCGCTGCGCACGCTCACTGGCGATCCGACGGCAGCCTGGATGGATCAGGCGCTCAGGCAGGCGTTGCCGCGGGTCTTGGGACCGTATATCGCGCCGGGCGACAGAAACGGCCCAATCCTCGAGGTCCAAATCGACTGGATCTATCTCGGCCCGAGCAGCGGCGGGGTGGAGTCGAAGGGTTCGGCGCAGGACACGATCGTCGGAAGCTTCCTTGTTCGCGGGCCGCGCGGCGGAATCGAGTCGGAAATCCCACTGCGAGCGATCGCGTCCTATTATCCGAGCGCGGTTGACCAGGCGCTCGTCGCGCGAGCCTATCACCGACGCATTGTCGCTCTCGCCCAGACCTTCGCCGGCTGGGCGCCGAGGGAACTCGGGCTGGCGTAATCGCGCGCCTCCACCGCCTCGTCCTGAGGAGCCGCGCGAAGTGCGGCGTCTCGAAGGACGCTTCAGGGCCGCGCCCACAAGGCTGCGAGCTGGACCATCCTTCGAGACGCGTCGCCTTCGGCGCCGCTCCTCGAGGCATGAGGCCGGTGGAATTGGCGTCGGGAAGGGGACGAATGTCGATCAGCTCCGTAACCCGCCGATTGCCTTAGATGCGCCAGTGATATAGCCCGCCGCGATGGTTGGCGCGGGCACGGACAGGACACGACCGCGGCTCGGCGGCGGTCCAGCGGTCATTCTGGTTCGGCCGCAACTGGCGGTGAATATCGGCATGTGCGCGCGCGCGATGGCCAATTTCGGTCTCGACGATCTGCGCCTGGTCAACCCGCGCCAAGGCTGGCCGCGCAGCGACGAATATCGCGATGTCGCCTATTCCGCGGCGGCGGGCGCGACCGATCTCCTGGACGCCGCGCGGGTCTTCGCGAGCGTCGAGGCGGCGGTCGGGGACCTCCATGCGGTCTATGCAGCGACCGCGCGCGAGCGCGGCCAGATGAAGGCAGTCTTGAGCCCCAGCGTCGCTATGGGCGCGACCGCCGCGGCGGTCGGCGAGAAACGCGGCATCCTGTTCGGGCCGGAGCGCACCGGGTTGGACAATGACGAAGTGGCTGTCGCCGATTCGATCATCACCTTTCCTTCGAGCCCTACCTACGCTTCGCTCAACCTCTCCCAGGCTGTCCTCATCTGCGGCTACGAGTGGTTCAAGGCCGGGCATGGCGACTTGCCGCCGCCGTCGACAATTCCGCGCCCGATATCGCCGCCGGCCCAGCGCGAGATGCTGCTCGCCTTCTTCAACTATCTCGAGGGCAAGCTCGACGAGAACGGCTTCTTCCGGCCGGCGACCAAGAAGCCGGGGATGCGCCGAAACCTGCGCAACATTTTCCATCGCATGGAGCTGACGCAACAGGACGTGCGTACATTGTGGGGGGCGGCGGTTCGCCTCGCCGACGGGCCGCGGGTCGAGGTCAAGACGCGCAAGCGGGCGCGGCAGACAAAGACCGACGCTTGATCTTCATAAAAAAGCTCTCCAGACAAGGGTGTGTCCGAAGAGCTTAAAGTTTCGCGCGAACTTAAAGGAAGAGGGGCCGCGCCGCAGTCCCGTTTATTGCGCAGGAGCCGGCGCAGGAGCCGCTTCCGGGGCCATATGGTGCATGTGATGGTGGTGATGATGCCAATGATGGTGATGATGATGGTGATGATGGTGCATCGGCGGTTCGGCGGCCATCGGCGCCGTCCCAGCCGGGGCGGCGGGCGTTGCTTCCTGCGCGACGGCGTATCCGGCGAGGCCGATCGTGAGAGCGGCCGCGACGACAAGGCTTTTGATCATGGGAAGAATTTCCTATGGTTAGGGGAACCCCAGCGGGTCGTCGGAAGCCATAAGGTTCTCTGTCTGAACTCAATATGAACCGACAGGAACTGGTTGTCGATTTCGCCCCTGACCCTTGGGGCCGGAATCTGCGTGCGCCGTGGCCGGTACAAATCCTTCATGTAGCGTTGGGACAGACAGTTGGGGTGATGGACGGGGCGTTAGACTGATGGCGGTGAGCAGCATGACCGGATTTGCCCGCGCCGCCGGAAGCAGCGGCCCGTGGCGTTGGGCGTTCGAGCTTAAAAGCGTCAACGCCAAGGGCCTCGACCTCCGCTTGCGCATGCCCGCGCCCTTCGATCGGGTTGAAACAGAAGCCCGCGCCAGGCTGGTCAAGGCGCTGGCGCGCGGGACCTGCTTCGGCGCGCTCATCGCCCAGCGCGAGGGCATGGGCGTCGAAGCGCGAATCGACCGGGCCGCGCTCGAATCGATCGCCGCCGCAGCACGCGAGGCGGCCGCCAAGACCGGCCTCGCGCCGCCGACCATGGACGGCCTCTTGACCTTGCGCGGGGTGGTGGAGACGGTCGAGGCGGCCGATGACGAGGCGTCGACCGTCGCGGCCTGCGCGGGTGCGCTTGCCAGCGTCGATGAAGCGGTCGCCGCGCTCGTCGCCGCGCGCCGGACGGAGGGGGAGGCGCTGGCGGCGCTGCTCAGCGAAAGGCTCAAGGCCATCGCGGCGCTGGTCGAAGCCGCCGACGCCAATCCGGCGCGGCGGCCCGAAGCCGTGCGCGACCGGCTCGCGGAGAGCGTTCAGGCGCTGATGGGGTCGTCGCGCGGCCTCGACGAAAACCGCCTTTACCAAGAGGCGATCCTGCTCGCGGCGAAATCGGACATTCGCGAGGAGCTCGACCGGCTCAAGACCCATGTCGGAGCAGCGCTGGCCCTCATCAACGAGGGCGGGCCAATCGGCCGCCGGCTCGATTTCCTCGCCCAGGAGCTGGCGCGCGAAGCGAGCACCCTCTGCGCCAAGGCCAATCACGTGAGCCTGACGGCGCAGGGGCTTGAACTCAGAGCGCAAATCGAGCAATTCCGCGAGCAGGTGCAGAACGTCGAGTGAGATTCGAAGCCATGGCGGCGAGCCGGCGAGGCATGATCCTAATTCTCTCCTCGCCGTCGGGCGCGGGGAAGACGACGCTGACCCGGATGCTGATCGAGGACAGCGCGCTCGACCTCACGCTCTCGGTGTCGGTGACAACGCGGGAGCGCCGTTCGTCCGAGGTCGACGGCATCCACTACCGCTTTTTACTCGACCGGCGCGAATTTGACCGCATGAAAGCGGCGGGCGATCTGCTCGAATGGGCCGAGGTGCACGGCAACGCGTACGGGACCCCGAGGGCGCCTGTGGACGAGGTGCTGGCGCAAGGACGCGACATGCTGCTCGACGTCGACTGGCAGGGTGCCAGCCAAGTGCGCGAGCGGTTGGGCGACGATGTCGTCAGCATCTTCGTCCTGCCGCCGTCGATGCGGGAATTGCGCGCGCGCCTCGAGCGGCGGGCGGAGGATACGGCCTCCTCGATCGACGCGCGTTTCGAGAGCGCGAGGCGAGAGATCGAGCGCTGGCGCGATTATCACTACGTGATCGTGAATGATGACCTCACGCGCGCCTATTGCGAAGTCAAGATGATCGTCAAGGCTGAACGGCGCCGTGCGAGGCGCATCCAAGCCGGCGTCGAGCGCTTGGTCGAGCGATTGATGGCCGAGCGAGCCAGATTGGGATAAATTAGTTTTATATCAATGTCTTGTAAAAGTAAGCTAATGCATTTTATTCAACGTCTCAGCCGTATTCGCGCGATGGACGCGAAAACGCATAGCCCGCAGTAGGGAACTCGTCGCTTGGGCCCGCCGCCACGGCGAAAGTGCGGAACGCGCAAGCTGTCCGCAAAAGGTGTTGCCGACGTCGCTCGAATATGCAGCTATTGAGGTTGTGGGGCCGAAGGAGTGGAACAATGAACACCTGGGCGCCTTCCAAGCGCGCTCGAAACGAACGCATTGAGGCCGAAGCCGAGGCGCTGATCCGCGATCTTGGCGATTGCGCTTATCAGGAGGCGCGCCGAAGGGAGCACGAGGCCAGTTCCGATGCGATTGCTGAGGATTGGGCTCTCGTTGCGCGAGCGATCGCGCGCAAGACGGGCAGCCGCGTCGGCCTCAATCTCTCGAGTCAGTTGGAGATGAACACCTTCTTCGTGCTTGATCGCGAGCCGGGCGTGGCGCGCGGGGCTCGACCGCGTCCGGAACCACAAGCGGAGCTGGAACCGGTACGCCAACCGAAGCCTGCTGACGTTCCCACGCCGCAACCGTTCCGGATCCAGTTTATGGGCGCAGGAACCGATTCCGGACCGTCCATTTTGCGGGAAGACGAGATCCGCGCTTCCGACGTCTCCGCCGCAATCATCGCCGCCGCGATCGCCGCGTGGCCGCCCAAGACGACCGCCCTGCGCATCCTCGATCGCGAAGGCCACGAGGTCTTCGGCCGACAGAAGGCTGCCGGCCGATAGGACCTACGGCCCCTCACTCCGCCGCGGCGGCCTGCTCGCGTTCGCGAACCTCGAAGATCTCGAACTCGTTGCTCAGTCCCCGAAGCTGAGAAGACCGTGGGGTCGTTCGGTAGCTTGCTTCGCTGAGCACGCGGGCCACGTCGGAGCTTTCGATGATCGGCTTGGTCGCCAGGATCGCGGTCGGGTCGGCCAGTTCATTCACACGAGAGGCGATGTTGACCGTCTGGCCGAAATAGTCCTGCCGGTCGTCAAGCATGACGGCGAGGCACGGACCCGAATGCAGCCCGATATTGAGCGCCAGGTCCTCGCCGCCGCGCGTCTGGTTGATCTCGCGCATCGCCTCGCGCATCCGCATCGCCGCGCGCAGCGCCCGGTCGGGCGTGGGGAAAGTCGCCATCACCGCATCGCCGATGGTCTTGACCACCGCGCCGCCCTCGGCGGAGACCGCCTCAAGCAGCGCGCCGAAGTGACTGCGCACGAGATCGAAAGCGGCGAGGTCGCCGATCCGGTCGTAGAGCGCAGTCGAGCCTCTGAGGTCGGTGAACAGGATCGTGAGGCTGGTGATCTTGAACCGCTGCTCGGGATCGAACGTCCCGCTGCGATAGAGATCGCGGAACGCCTGGTTCGTGAGCAGGCGGGTCGCGGTCAGGTACGGCAGATGATGGCCGGTCAGCTTGTCCATCTCCTCGCTGTGCAGCCAGATCCCCGGCATCGTCCGCCGTGCGGCCTTGTTCTCGAACGAGATGCGCGCCGGACCCGGCTGGATTTTGAGCGTGCCGTTGTGGGCATGCGCGTCAGCGAAGACGAGCGACAGGTTGCGGCGCTCCCGAGTCTCCTCGCCGTCGACCTCAAGAAAGAGCGACGAGTGGGTCACGGGGTCGAAGACGATCGCAAATCCCTTCGGCAGGGTGAGCGACATCGCCGCCTTTTCGCCTGCTCCGAGTTCCATGACGTCGAGCGTCACCCGCTCGATGGCGGTTTCAACATCCTCCGGCACGTCGTTGCTCGAACTCCAGAAAACCTGGCGCATGTATTCGGCGAAGGGCAGCGAATCCGGGTCATGCGCGGCGATGCGGCGAACGCTCTGGTTGACCGTGAACGTGACCTCGACCAACTTGTCGAGCGTCGGTTCGTAATCCGCCGCGCACAGCGAGCAATAATAGTGCGTGTGGGTGAGGGTCTTGAGCCCTGCGCCCGCCTCGAGCACGCCGCCGCATCCCGGGCACAGCATGTTCCACGACATATCGAACAGTCCAAGCCGCGCCGCATGAACAAAGCCGGCAATGGTCTCTTCCTCGTCGAGACCATGCGATTCAGCATAGGCGAGCGGATTGATGCGGTTGAGAAACCGATCCTGGTCGGTCTCGACCGATGCCTTCAGGGCCTCAACCACCTTTGCATCGGCGGTTTGCCGCAAAAGTCCAAATAAAGCTTGTGCGTCAGCCATAATGATCCTCAAATCGTTTTCTATTAGGCCGCTCGCCGATCGGTCAGTCGGCCATGTCCATCCCTACGCTGCGCCTTGAAGCGCGATGAGCGAGTTTATGTTTATGTAGTGTCGATGGGACCCTTTTTGTAGTGTCGATAGGATCTCTCACAGGCCGACATTCGGCGCGGTTTTGCGCGTCGCGGCGCTGCTGACCGGAAGTATTTTCACGGGTTATCGCGGCCGGCGCGCCCCGAAACTTGCGGTCAGATCGACGCCAGAATTTTGCGCGCCGCCTTGAGATGCGGAAGGTCGACCATCTTGCCGTCCACGCCCAGCGCGCCCGCGCCCGGATTGGCCTCGAACGCGGTGACGATCTTGCGCGCATGCGCGACCTCGGCGTCGGACGGCGCGTAAGCGCGATTGATCGGCCCGACCTGATCGGGATGAATCGCGAGGCGCCCGACGAAGCCGTCGCGCCGAGAGCGCCGGCAATCCCGCTCAAGCCCCTCGGGATCGCGAAAATCCGCATAAATCGTGTCGATGGCCAGGACTTCGGCGGCTGAGGCCGCGAACAAGCACGCCGTCCGCGCGAACTCATAAGGAGCTGTCCAGGACCCATCGGGCTCCTTGTTGTCGGTCGCGCCGAGCGCCGCCGAGAGGTCCTCCGCGCCCCAGGTCAAGGCGATCAGCCGCGGATGCGCCGGCGCATACGAGCCAAGCGCGAACATCGCCTTGGCGGTTTCCGTGGCCACGGTCGCGAACTTCGCCGAGCCCCGCGCCATACCGGCCTTCGCCTCGAGCGCATCGAGATAGCAGCCGATGCGCTCGAGATCGGCTGCGCCGTTGACCTTGGGAATCAAGAGCGCATCGAGGCCAGGCTTCACGACTGCCGCAAGGTCGTCGAGCGTAAGACCGGTATCGAGCGCATTGACGCGCACGATGAACGTCCAGGCCCGTTTCGCCTCGGGCTCGATCAGTCCGGCGACCTGAGAGCGGGCGTTGGCCTTCTCGGAGGGCGCGACAGAATCTTCGAGATCGAGAATGAGGGCGTCGGCCCCGCAATCCCTGGCGCGCGCGAATTTGCGTTCCGAGTTCGCCGGGAACGAACAAGAGCGAGCGCAGTCTCATGTCACTTTCCGCGAACCCAGGCCGCTGTGCAATTGGGGCAGCGCCTCATGCTAAGCAAGAGCTTTAATGGTTGCATATACCGTATTGACAGCAAATGCATATTTGCGTGGCATATCGGCCGCGCCGCCCGCCTTCAGCCGGTCAGCTCCAGGATCGTCACGTGGCCTTGCTGAGCCGGCCAGGGACGGGCGACGATCCGCTCCCTGTTGAACTCGCCGATGATCGGCCGGTTTTCAAGCGCCGGCAGCCTCAGGTAGGTGCGCCAGACGTCGGGGACGCCATGGGGCACGTCGGCGGGCTCCTTACCGTCGAGCAGCACGATGTCGCGCGGCAGGCCGAAATAGCCGCGCGGCCTATCCATTCGAACCACCGCCGCCGCGGCGTCGTCGTCTTTCGCCGGCGCCGCCGGCCTGAGGTCGAGCTGGGCGAACGAGCGAGGCAGGGGCGAGCGATAGATATGGGTGACCGGCGCGCCGGGCGCCGCGACCACGAACTCGAGCGCCGTGGTCGGATCGAACGTCGCCGGCCCCCAGACGCCGTCGGCGCCAGTCGTCTTGCTCAGCGCGGCGGCGCCTTGCCGCTCGCCGGTGTCGGCGGCGACGCGATAGATGTCCACTTTCGCCCCCTCGACCGGCCGATTGGTCGGCGTGCCGGCGACGACGCCCGTCACCCGCCCGTTCAGGACGACTTCCGCCTCGGGCGCGATGGCGATGCGCGACGGCTCGCGGCCGGTGATGAATCGGTAGATCTGGGCGAAGGCGACCGGGCTCAAAGCCGTCTCACGATGGTCCACCTCGCCGAGCAGGACATTCGTCGCGCCCTTGAGCTCCGGTCCGTCGGCGGTCACATTGAGCGCCATGCCCGGTTTGTGGAAGACAATCGCGCCGTCCGGCTGCGCATAGAGGTCGAAGCCGTTGCTGCGCAGCGTCATGAACGGCACGCCAGGCGTCACTTCGGTGGCGCCCGCATCGAGCTTCTTCAGGAACGGGCCGCGGCCGTTGTATTCGCTGCCAAGCAAAAAGTCGGTCGCCCAGACGCCGTGGTTGGGCGTGCCGCCGAGCGCGGCCTTTTCCACGCTTCCGGGATTGGCGGCGGCATATTCGCGCGTCGCGTAGCCGCCGCGCGAGAGCGCCACCATCGCCACTTTCGGCGCGCCAGTCTTGGCCTTGACATCGTCGATGAACGCCGTCAGCTCGCGCAACTGGTCTTCGGTCGAAGAGCGGTTGGCCTGGGCGACGGTATCGTCGTCGCGAGCCTGCGGATCGGTGAAACTGATCGCGAACAGCCGGTCTCGCGGATAGCCGTTGCTCTCGAAGCGCCAGGTCTGCGTCTCCCAGGTCGCGGCCAGATCGCTGTCGCCATGCACGAAGACGATTGGAACCGGCGGTTCATCCTGGGCGAAGGCGGATCGCCCGAGGCCAGCGAAGGCGAGGGCCGCGCTCCCTTGGAGCAAGCGGCGGCGGTTCAACATTTGGGCGCTCTCCCGTTGATGTGATGTGTTTGGCCTTTGCCTTAAGGGGAGCTTACACAACCGAGGAGGCGCGGCAACGCTCAGCGCGAACGATTTCGCGCCAGCAGGGCCCGCTCGATAATGCGCCGGCCAAGCCGCTCGCCTTTATACCCGAGATAACCGCCGACCAGCGCCGCTGGGATCAAAACCCACGGAGAAGACGAATAGATCGCGCATAGCCCCGCCAGGATCGCGGCGCCGGCCAACGCCACCCAGGTCGTAAATTCGGACGAGCCCGTCATCGCTCTTCCCTGTGGGTTCACGCGGGCTTTCTCGAGGATAGCCGTTGCTCTCGAACCGCCAGATCTGCGTCTCCCAAGTGGGCGCCCAGATCGCTGTCGGCACGCACGAACACGACCGGAACGGCCGGTTGCTCTTGGGCGAAGCCGGCCCGCCCGAAGCCTGCGAAGGCGAGGGTGCTCCCCTGGAGCAAGCGAGGGCGGTTCAGCATCGGGCGTCCTCCCTTCGATGTGATGCGTTTGGCCTTGACAGAGCTTTACACGGCCGAAGACGCGCGGCAACGGTCCGATCTGCAGGCGGATTGTAACACAGCGCCGAGCCTGAACCCGCGGGAGAGGGAGAACGGTCAGGGGGAGGGCAAACAAACGGAACAACGCGGCGGAGTGACCCTCTCTCCGCGCGGGAGAGGGTTTGGGTGGAGGTTTGGGCGCCGGTTCGAGGCTTCGGCCGAGCGGGTCTTTGACGGGCGGCTCGTCCGCCTTCCCGCGGCCTTGGAGGCTTCAAGGAACAATGTGACCATCGCAACCGTTTAATGTAAGTTGGCGAGAATTCCGATTCCGGCTCACAACCTTGCGCGCGCCTGCGCGCCGAACCCATCCCGGCGCCGCATTCGGAGCACGACACGCGTCGGGCGTGAACAAGGTGTCGCGAGGGCCTGTGTGAGAAGAGGCTCTTTGACCATGACGAGCGCGCGCACGTTTTCTCTGCTCACCTTGGCGACCGTCCTGAGCGGTTGGTTGGCCGGCGCCGCGCTCGAGCGGTCGGCGGTCGGCATACGGGTCTGGAGGACGTTGGGCGCGGAGTCATGGGCCCACTTCAGTCACGGCGCGGTTTTCGGAACGGGCCTTACGCTGGAAGCCGTTATCGGCGTCGCGGCGGCGGCGCTGATATTCGCCGCCGCGGTGAGCGCCACTTTCGACAGCAGCAGCGATCGAGCTACGCCGATCTCGCTGGTCGTTGCTGTTGTTTTCTCGCTGCTCGGGCTCATTTTCACCGCCAAAGCAATGAACCTCCTGCAGCTGCTTGCGGCGTGGCAGTCCCCGGCGGATTTGCGGTCCATATTCGATGATTACTTGATTTGGGGCGTTGATTTTCGCGCTGCGACCGACGCCGTGGCGTTTGTCGCCGTTGTTTGGGCGCTCTTGGGTCTGCGCCTCGCCGAGACGCCAGCCCTGGGCGAGAAGGCCGCGAGCGCGGCCAGCCTAGCGCCGCCGAGAGCGCATTGATCGCCCGATCGCAACGGCATTGAAGGGGGGCGAGGTCGCGGCGAGGTTGCGGAGGCCAAAAAAACAAGGCGGCGGAGTGAGCCGCCGCCTTGCTTTTGTCATCAGGCGGATGCCCCCGATGGCGCACCACCGCTGAAAGCGTCAAAGCGGTCCCGGAATGCTCCAGTAGGGTCCGACGCCGTAGTAGTCGTGGAGCCTGCCTTCATAAGCCGGGTCGCCCCAGGCCGGTTCGGTCCCGACCGGGTAGGACGGGGCGTCCCGGAGCTGATTCTCGTCGAGTTCAACGACATATCCGCCGAATCTGGTGTCGTATCGCAGCAGCGACCAGGGAAGCGGATGATAGCTGTTTCCGATTCCGAGGAATCCGCCAAACGACATGATCGCATAAGCGACCTGACCGGTCTGCTTGTCGATCATCACGTCGTGGACCGATCCCAGCCGATCGCCTCCATTGTTGAAGACGTCCGTGCCCTGGACTTTATCGGCAGCGATAAGGGTCGATGTTTCGCGGACGGCGTCCATAAGGAATTCTCCTTGGCTGTTGTCCAAGGAGGAAACGCGGCGACGAGTTCGGAAGGTTCCGGGCGCCGAACGCCGCCCTCCCGCATCAATACGACCCGCCGCGCCGCTGAGCGGCGGACTGATCGCAGCCAGCCATAGAGCGCCAAAAGCAGAACATTGGCCTGCGAAAGCAGGATTTTGACCGCGAACCATGGTCTATGGCCGCCATGCGCGGCCGCTCGCGCCGAGCGGAACGCCACCAACTTTGAGGGACAAGAAATGAGAGTGTTGAGAAACGCCGCTGTAGCCGCCACGATTGTAGCCCTGGGGACTGTTATTGCAACGAGCGGCGCGCAAGCGGCCCTGCAGACGTTGACTGTCAATATCGATCAATATGCCAGTGCGGTCGATCACACGTTGGGCGAGACTTTAGCCACGGTGAAGATCTCGGATCTCGCCACTGGCGGCGTTGATGTGAATGTGTCGTTGGACAAGGCGATAGATTTCGCCACCACCGGCGGGCCGCATATCACTTTCGCCTTTAATTTAGATAAGTCGATATCGTTCAATGATTTGACCTTTACGAACCCATTGAAGTCGGACTTCACCTTTGTTCTCAACAAGAATGCTGGCACGACATTTGGCGCCTTCACCGATGGCATCCAGGGCGCTTGGAACGGGACGAACGACCATTTCTCTGGTCCGATCGATTTCGACATTGCCGGTGTGAGCGTGTCTGATTTTCTGCAGAACGCCAATAACTATTGGGCTGCGGTGGACGTTCTCGGCTCCGCCGGCACCGGCGAAGCTGGGGGATTGGTTGGGGTCACAACAAGGATCACCACCACGAGCGGCGTTCCCGAGCCGTCGACCTGGGCGATGCTGATGCTAGGCTTTGCAGGCCTCGGCTTCGCCGGCTACCGGAAAGCGCATAGCGCGCGGACCGCCCCGTCGGCCGCCTGAGCCGGCGATTCGGAGGACGTTTGGAGGGCCGCTCACAAGCGGCCCTTTCTTTTTGCGCGAGCCGGGCGTTCCGCGCGCCGCCTCAGGCCGCTTTGCGACGCGTGACGTCGGCGTGGAACAGCGGAATTTCCGTCGCCAAAGCCGCGGCGACGCTGGGCCTTGCGCGCATGCGCTCGAGATAGGCTTTCACGTTCGGATAGAGGGAGAGGTCGATCTGGGGCGTCGCCCGCGTCCAATTCAGGACCGTGGCCAGATAGCCGTCCGCGACGCTGAAGCGGTCGAGCAGGAACTCCCTTCCTTTCAGCTTGTCGTCGAGATAGGCGAGGCGCGGGGCGTATTTGTTTAGGGTCCAGGCCTTCACATCGGGCGGCGTCTTGTCGCCGAGCAGCGGCGTCATCAGTCCCTTATGGAGTTCAGAGCTGATAAAGCTTAGCCATTGTCTGAGCTTCGCTCGGCCAATGCGGTCGGCAGCCGGCGGCGCGAGCTGAGCTTCCGGATATTGCTCAGCGATATATTGCAGGATGGCCGAATTCTCGGTCAGCACGGTTCCGTCGTCGAGCCTCAGCGCCGGCACGTAGCCGAGCGGATTGATGGCGCGATAGTCGTCGCCCGTCGGAAGGATGCGTCCGGCGTGAGTGTCCACCTCGACGAGGTCAATGACGGCGCCGGCTTCATGGAGCGCGATGCGAGCCGACATCGAGCAGGCGAGGGGGGCGAAAAAAAGCTCCATGGGATCCTCCATTGCAATTTCTGTACTCTTTCGCATATAATGGTAGTCGTCAAGAGTTTTGTTCAACATGGTACAAAAAACTGCGCCGCGCGCTCCCAAGGCCGCCTTGCGGCGGCGTGGCCGCCCACGCGCCTTCGAGTCCGAGACAGCACTCGCGCAGGCGATGGACGTCTTTTGGAGCGACGGGTTCGCCGCCACCTCGCTTGACGACATCAGCGCGGCGACGGGCTTGAACCGGCCGAGCTTGTACGGCGCCTTCGGCGACAAGCGCGCGCTCTATCTGCAGGCCTATGGCCAGTACCGCAAGCGCATGAACGAGTCGTTCGCGCCCTTGTTTGCGGCGCGCGAGCCCCTCCGGGTGAAGCTCAGGCGCATTCTCAACGCCGCGCTTGACCTTTACCTCAGCGGACCGGACGGTCCGCGCGGCTGCTTCACAGTGCTCAGCGCGGCGTCCGACGCGATCGCCGATCCGGACCTTCATAGCCTCGTCTCGGAGGCGATCGACGGCACCGATCGGGCGTTCGGGCGCCTGTTCGCCGACGCGCGGGCGGCGGGCGAATTGCCGGAGAGCGCCGATCCGCGCCGGCTGGCGCGCATGGCGTCGGCGACTCTCCACACGTTGTCGATCCGGGCGCGCGCGCGAATTCCGCGGGCCGAAATACTGCCGATCATCGACGATGCGGTGGCGACCATCTGTGGAGCCGAGAGCGCCTCTGTCTAGGCTCCGGCTCTCAATCGATGCGCCGCCCGCCTCCTCCGCCGCCCTGGACGCCCGGCTTGGTCGGCTAGCGCGAGCACGCGAGCGAAGGCGACGCGCCTTCGCGTTTCTATTCTGGCCGGTTCGCAGAGCGGCGGTCCTTGCGCCAATCGGAGGCCGCCACCGCGAGGCCATGCCATGATTGCTCACTTGACAACATACCGACTGGTTGGTATGAAAAGCGGCAGAGCAACCCGATTCAAATTTCATACTCGCCCAATTCTCCGAAGGGGCCGAGCGGGCGACCGCCGGCCCTCAATGGGGATCGGGCGACTGGAGGAGGACAGGCGATGGAGTCTCATCCGATCGTATCGCGGCAAGAGTGGCTGGCTGCACGCATTGCGCTTCTGGAGCGCGAGAAGGCTTTGACCCGACATCGCGACCAGATTTCGGCCGAGCGTCTGGCGCTCCCTTGGGTTCGGGTCGAGAAGGAGTATCTCTTCGACGGACCCGAAGGGAAGCTGACGTTGTCCGATCTCTTTCGAGGGAACAGCCAACTTTACATCAAGCATTTCATGATGGCGCCCGGCGCGCAGCATCAGTGCGTCGGGTGTTCGCTCGAAGTCGACCATATAGCAGGCATTCTGCCTCACCTTGAGAATCACGACGTCAGCTATGCGGTCGTCGCGCGAGCGCCGATCGAGGAGATCGAAGTCGTCCGCAAGCGGATGGACTGGAAATTCCTCTGGGTCTCCTCCTTCCGCAGCGACTTCAACTATGACTTCAATGTCTCGTTCAAGCCGGAGGACGTCGCCGCCGGGCGCGCGCAGTACAATTTTCGGCTCGCGCCGGAATGGGCGGCCAATATCCAGGACTTGTCGGGCCGCAGCGTTTTTTACAAGAACGAAGCCGGCGAGATCTTCCACACTTATTCGGCGTACGGGCGCGGCGGAGAGGAAGCGCTCGGAATCTACGGCATCCTCGACGGAACGCCGAAAGGTCGCAATGAGACGGGTCCCTATCATTCTCTGGGCGATTGGGCGCGGCCGCGCAACATGTACGGGAAAGGCGGCGAGGTCGAAGCCAACGGCCGCTACCACGCGCCGTCGTGCGGTTGCCCGGCGCATGCCGCAGCTTAAACCTGACCGCGCAGGCGATGGCGACGATGGCGAAGTCCAGCAAGGCGGCGATGGCCGGGACTTCGGGGCAGAAGCTGCTCGACGCCGCCGACCACGTGATCCGCTCCAAGGGCTATTCGGCCGCGCGGGTGGAGGACATCTGCGCCGAAGCGGGTCTCACCAAAGGCGCGTTCTTCCATCATTTTGAAAGCAAGGAAGCCTGCGCAATCGCCGCGGCGGCGCATTTCGCCGCCAACGCCGACGCGCTGTTTGACGCCGCGCCCTATAGCCATTTGCCCGACGCAAGAGCGCGTGTTCTTGGCTACGTCGATTTCCGCAAGGCCATCCTTCAGGGCGAACTGCCTGAGTTCACCTGCCTTCTCGGCACGATGGTGCAGGAGGCCTACGACTCCCATCCGGCAATTCGCGCCGCCTGCGACCGTTACCTCAGCGAGCACGCCGAGCGGCTCGAAGCTGACTTTTCTGAGGCCAAGGCGCGCTATGCGCCGGAGGCCGCATGGACGCCGGAAAGCGCTGCGCTCTATTCCCAGGCTGTCCTCCAGGGCGCGTTCATTCTCGCCAAGGCCAAGCACGGCCCTAAAGTCGCCGCGGACTGCCTTGATCATCTCAAGCGTTATTTCGAGACGCTTCTGCCAATTGGCGGGGCGGAACACCCGGCGCCCTAGCGCGTTGCCCAACGTGGAGAGGACCCATGACCGAGCAAAAAATCATGCCCTGTCTTTGGTTCGATTTCAAAGCCGAGGAGGCGGTCGCGCACTACCTGTCGATCTTCCCGAACAGCCGCATCCTATCGACCACGCACTACGGCGAGGCCGGCCCCGGCCGGAAAGGGGCCGTGATGACGATTTTCTTCGAGATCGACGGCCAGCGTCTTTTGGCGCTGAACGGCGGGCCGCAATACAAATTCACGCCCGCGCTCTCGCTCATTGTGAACTGCGACAACCAGGCTGAAATCGACGCGCTGTGGGAGAAGCTTGCGGAGGGCGGCGAGCATGTCCAGTGCGGCTGGCTCACCGACAAATTCGGCGTCTCCTGGCAAATCGTTCCGCGCAAGCTGCCGGAGCTTCTGGGTCGCGACGCTGAGCGTACCGATCGCGTCATGCGGGCGGTCATGAGCATGAAGAAGCTCGACATTGCGCAAATGGAACAGGCGGCGTCGCCGCAGTAGGCGTCAAGCGTAACAGGTCGAATTCCTCAGCCGGGGCCGCGTGCCTTCCGGAAGACGAAGCATCCGGTGCGATGGAGGATCGGCATGGCCAGCGACATCTTCGCTTTCTACGCCTCCCAAAGTCCAATGACCGAGCCTGGCGAGGGGAGCGCGCTCTTCGAACCGCTTCCCAATGACGTGGCCGCCTTGACCCGCGTCATCCAAGGCCTGGGCATATATGACGTGATCGCGCACGATTTTTACGGGTTCGAGGTTCCGGAAGATCGCCTGACCGAGATCCATTTGCGCCCGATCGCCCAGCGCCTCTCGCGCATCATGGAGCTCGATGACCGGCCTTTGCCTATCGCGAGGCCGCCCGAGCGTCGCGTCCTGGGGCGCTGCAATGCGTTCGCGCTCATGCTTGTGACGATGCTGCGCGCCAAAGGGGTCCCGGCGCGCTCGCGCGGTGGATTCGCCGCCTATTTCAATCCTCCCAATTTCGAGGACCATTGGGTGTGTGAATACTGGGATGCATACGAGCGCCGATGGCGTCTAGCCGACTCGCAGATCGATGACGTCTGGCGGCGAAGGCTCGATATCCGCTGCGATACGCTCGATCTGCCTCGGACCCAGTTTCTGAGCGCTTCCGACGCTTGGCGGCGATGCCGCAGCGGCGAATCGGACGAGCGGTTCGGCATCTCGTTCGCGGGCCTTCGCGGACTCTGGTTCGTCGCCGGCAGCCTCGTCCGCGACCTGGCGGCGCTGAACAAAATGGAGATGGCGCCCTGGGACGTCTGGGGAGCGCAGCCCCAGCCACGACAGGAATTCGACCTCGCGTTTTTTGATGAGCTGGCCGCGCTGACGCGCGACCCAGGCCAAACATTCGCCGAGCTAAGGCGGCGCTACGACGAGGATGACGCGCTGCGCGTGCCGCCGACCGTCTTCAACGCGCTCAATGGACGGCGCGAAGCGATCAATCGGCCGACACAATCGAGGCCGACAATAGCGTCTTCTGGAGTGCGTCGTGATGACGAACGCGACGGTCAATTGCAGCAGGCGTTCACGCCAAACTGAAGGAGGAAAACATGGCCAACGCAACTCAATCGGACGTGCTCGGCAAATTCGTCTGGTACGATCAGATGTCGAACGATCTTCCCGGCGCCGAGAAGTTCTACTCGAAGGTCGTCGGCTGGAGCCTCGCCCCCAACACCATGAACTCGCAGAAATACACGCTGCTCAAGACTGGCGAGAACATGGTCGGCGGGCTGATGCCGATCCCTGAGGACGCCGCCAAGATGGGCGTGCGCCCCGCGTGGATGGGCTATATCGCGGTCGACGACGTCAAGGCTTGCGCCGACAAGGTGAAAGCCGCCGGCGGCGTTATCCATCGGCCGCCGACCGAGATCCCCAACGTCGGAACCTTCGCGGTCGCCGGCGATCCGAGCGGGGCGGGGTTCCTGCTGTTCAAAGGCGAAGGCGATGAGGCGCCGACGCAAGAGCCCATGAAGCCCGGCTATATCGGCTGGCACGAGCTGCACGGCGGCGATCCGGAGAAGTCCTTCGCCTTCTACTCGGGCCTGTTCGGCTGGACCAAGGGCGAAGCAATCCAGATGGGCCCCATGGGGACCTACCAGATCTTCAGCACCAAGGGTCAGCAGTCCGGCGGCATGATGAAGAAGATGGACCAGGAGCCTGCCGCGCGTTGGCTCTACTACATTTCCGTTGACGCGATCGACGCGGCCCAAGAGCGGGTGAAGTCAGCAGGCGGTCAGGTGATCCACGGGCCGATGGAGGTTCCCGGCGGGGCGTGGATCATCAATGGCATCGATCCGCAGGGCGCGATGTTCGCGCTCGTCGCGCCGAAGAGATAGGCGTATCGGACCGCTCCTCGTTCAAGCCGCCTCGAGGGCGCAAAGCGTCGCCCTGGAGGATTCTGGCGGCTCGCGTTCGCGGGCCGTCGGCACGGCTGATTCCAGCTTTGATCAATCGTCAGGAGATTGCCCGATGAACGTTCAAACTCAGGCTCTCAAGCCAGCCGCCGAGCTCGCCCGGCTCGATCCGGTGCAGTTCCCAAACGAGAGCGCCGAATATCGCGCCGCCCGCACGGCGCTGCTCGCGGAGGAGATCGAACTTCGCCGGCACATCGAGCGCGTCGCAGCGCAGCGACGTGCGCTGCCGCCGGGCGGTCCGGTCATCGGCGACTATCGCTTCGAGGGCGAGAAAGGAGCGGTCGACTTTGCCGGATTGTTCGAGGACAAAGAGACGCTCGCCATCTACAGCTACATGTTCGGGCCTGAGCGCGCTCGCCCGTGCCCCATGTGCACCAACCTTTTGGGCGCGTGGGAGGGCAATGCGGCCGACATTGGGCAGAGGATGTCGCTCGCCGTCGTCGCGCGCTCGCCGATCGAACGCCTGATGGCGTGGAAGAAAGAGCGCGGCTGGCGCGACCTGCGCCTCTACAGCGATCTCAATGGCGCCTATTCCCGCGACTATTTCGGCATCCTGCCGAATGGCTCGGAAGTCCCGTCCTTCAATGTCTTCACGCGCCGCGGCGGAACGATCCGCCACTTCTGGGGCGGCGAGATGACGGCCTTGACAACGGACCCCGGGCAGGATCCGCGCGGCGCGCCCGACCCGGCGCCGCTGTGGATGGTGCTCGACTGCACGCCGGAAGGCCGCGGCGCGGACTGGTATCCGAAGCTCGAGTACGTCCAAACGTCCGCAAACTGATCGGAGAATGCGATGCGCGTCATGGTGATCGTCAAGGCGACCCAAGATTCCGAGGCCGGCGGCAAGCCGCCCGACGAACTGTTGGCGGAGATGGGCGCATTCAACCAGGCGCTCATCGACGCCGGATTGTTCGTCGACGCGGGCGGGGTCAAGGAGAGCCGCAAGGGCGCGCGCGTCGCCCTTTCCGGCAAGCAGCGCACGGTGACCATGGGACCGTTCCCGAATGTCGACGAGCTTGCCGCGGGCTACTGGATCTGGAAGGTCAAGGACCTCGACGAGGCGATCGACTGGGTCAAGCGCTGCCCCAACCCGATGCCGGGACCCTCGGTCATAGAGATCCGAGAGATGTTCGAAATGGACGATTTTCGCTGAGCGGCGACCGGCGCGCGCATCTTAAAGGAGAAAGTCGCCGCCGAGATCATCGCGCTCGGCCCAACCCAAATGAAGGCGCTCGACGCGCCGTAAAGGGCCTCAGGCGAGGTACATCGACCGGATAATGTAATGGCGACGATCGATCGTTGACAACTTCGCCTCGTCTCTTGTCTTCACCGCGCCAACGAATAGCATTAGGGAACGCCAACAGTCCTTCGCTTGATGGGCGAAGGCGTTCAAACGGCGCGGGCATGACAAAAGCAAAAACGCCGACCACCGCCGCATTCGTCAGCCAGAAGGGGGGCGTGGGCAAAAGCGCGCTCGCTCGCCTGCTGGCGGTTGGCGCGATCCATCGCGGGCGTAAGACGCTGCTCGCCGACTTCGATCTCGATCAGTTGACCTGCGTCGAATGGGGCGCGCTGCGTTTGCGCGCCAGCCTCGAGCCGGAGGTCGACACGCGCGCGTTCAAGAGCCTGAAGAAGCTGCGCCGGGAGGACGGCGTCGCCGATTTCATCGTCGCCGACACCCGCGGCCTCGCCGACGATCTGTCGACTGAAATCGCCGAGGATAGCGATGTCGTCTTCCTGCCGACCGGCGCATCGGGCGACGACCTGAGGCCCACGCTTTCGCTCGCGCGCAAGCTCGCGCGGCGCGGCGCGGAGGGACGCCTCGTGCTTGTCTTGTCGAAGGTCGGCCGCTCGGAGACGCAATTCGCCAAAGCGGTCGAAACGATCGAGGACGCCGGCTTCGAGCTCCTCAGTGAACATTGGCCGCAGCGCGACGGCTTCCAGGCCGATCTCGATTCCGGACGCGCCGGCCGCGAGGCGCGCAATCCCTATCTGCGCGAGATCGCCGAGCGGATGGAGGAGGCTCTCTGGACGCGCACGATGAAGGCGAAGCCGCGTTGATGAACCGGCCTGGCGGTCGACGTTACGGCTGCGCCAAAACGAAGAGTCGTCGCGACCGCAACAAAACTCCGCCGTCGGGCAGAGTCGGATAGGCCTCGCGCAATTCGGCGGCATAGCGATCGAGAAACTCGCGACGATCCGCCTCACCCAGCGCCGCCAGGAAAGGCGCGAGACTTGTCGTCTCCATCCATTCGACGACCGCCGCGACGCCCGCCATGTCGTGGAGGTAAGTTGCTTCCCAGATATCGACCGCGGCGCAGATCGGACTGAGGAGAGCGTATAGGCCTTCCATTGTTTCGTTGAATGGCCGCGTCTTGGCGATCGGCAGGAGGGTCTTGGCCCACGGTCCGTCGGCGGCGATCATTCGCATCAGCGCGCGGCTTGGCTCATATAAATCGTTAGGAAATTCAACTGCGAGGCACCCGCCCGCCGCGACCATGCCGACCAGCATGGGCAACAACCTCGGCAGCGATGACACCATTTCCAACGAGCCGTTCGAACAGATCAGGTCGAACTTGCGTCCCGCGCTCAGGCGCCGGCCGCCTGCGCTTTGACCACGATCGGTCAATTGCGAAAGGTCGAAGGCCTCGATCTCGGCATCGGGAAAGCGGCGAGCCAACAGCGCCCTCATCGACCCGCGCCCCTTATACACGTCGGCAATGCGGCGCGGCGCCCGATCGGGAATTCGGCGCATGAGATCCAGCGCCGCTCTCATTCGATGCTCCGGTGGCGAACGGCCGGACTCGTTTTGGCCTAAGGCGCGGTCATTCATTGGTTTCGTCAGATCGGCCCTGGCCAAAAAACCTGGCGCGCCATCTCGGCTCAAGCCGCCGGTGCATGAACCGGCGGCTCGCACACGAACACGCCAATAACGACGTCGGTCGTTAGGTCGCAGGCTTGATCGACGTGGCGTCCATCTTGTCGCCGGTCTTGGTGTAGCTCACCGTCACTTTTTGGCCGACCTTGAAGTCGGAAAGCTTCATGGTCTTGGGCGCCATGTAACTCGAGCCATTGTCGAGTGTGACCATGTCCTTGGTCGTATCCAGGCTTTTGATCTTGCCAGTGGCGTCGGCCGCGTAGGCGATGGACGCCGAGCCAAGCAATGCCGTCGCCAAGACGGCGCCTACCAACATTCGCATAGGGCTTCTCCTTTGATAGTAGAAGCGCGACTACGTCAGAACGCATAACCTCCCTGGCGTACTCACGCCCCGCATGAGGGTAAGCACGCTTCGCCTCACGTCGCGCTGGCTGAGAAGTTAAATTTTGTTCATCGACGCGGGGAGCTCCGAATTCGCAGTGCTCGCGGGATCACGCGATCTCGAATTCGATGTCTTAAGATTAATCCGCCGGCCAATTTCCGGATAGCCGGAGAGGCGCATCTTCTCGCTCTTGACCGCTGAGGGCGGTCGCTCGCTTGCGGCGCGAATCGCCGTTCGCGGAGGGTGGCGATGATTAGGTCGAGGCTGAGCCCGCGGGAGATTGTCCAGAGGCTGCAAATGATCGAGGCGCTGATGACGGACGGTCTTCCGGTCGCGGAAGCGCTTCGCTCGGTTGGAATTCAGGAAGCTGAATACGACCGTTGGCGGGTCGAATACGGCGGTTTGAGGCGCACGCTCGGTCCGCTGCTGTGTGCGACGCCGAAGCCGGCGAAGAGAACGCGCCGCACGACTTCCGCCCGCAAGCCGCCCATGTGACTCGCTCCTCGAATCAATCACGGAGGCATCGCGAGCGACGCTTCACAGTTGAAGGCGGGGAGGCGGTTATGCGATGTTGGGCGCGTCGCCGCCCGATGGCGTCGCAGAGCGCACGCTAACGCCGGCCAATGACATGGAGTGGGCCTCACGATGATTTATGAGCTTCGCGTCTACCGCTGCGTTCCAAGTCGGTTGCCGGCGTTATTGAAGCGGTTTGAAATCGGCGACCCTGCGGATATGGGAGAAGCACGGCATCCATCAGGCCGGTTTTTGGACGACGATGATTGGTGAGTCCAACCACGAGCTCACCTACCTTTTGGCGTGGGAATCGCTCGCCGAGCGCGAGAAAAAATGGGGCGCCTTCATCAGCGACCCAGATTGGATAGCGGCGCGTGACGCGAGCGAGAAGGACGGGCCCATCGTCGCCAACGTCGCGAGCTCGATTTTGCAGCCGACGTCGTTTTCGAGCGTCCGCTAGCCCGGGCGCCTCCGCGGAGGGCGAGCCAGCGTCCACAAAGCGCGCGCCGAGCGTCGGAGGACCGTTACCCCACGATCTCGTTGCCGGAGAAGAACTGCGCGATCTCTTGCGCCGCCGTCTCCGGCGCGTCGGAGCCGTGGACCGAGTTCTCGCTCATCGACAGCGCGAAGTCCTTGCGGATCGTTCCGTCCGCAGCCTTTTCCGGATTGGTCGCGCCCATCACGTCGCGATAGCGTTGAATCGCGTTCTCGCCCTCCAGCACTTGCACGACGACCGGCGCTGCGGTCATCATCTCGACCAGTTCGCCAAAGAACGGGCGCTCGCGATGGACGCCATAGAACGTCTCCGCCTGCGCGCGCGTCATCTGCACGCGCTTCTGCGCTACGACGCGAAGCTCCGCCGCCTCGATCCGCTGATTGACGGTGCCCGTCAGGTTGCGGCGGGTGACGTCGGGCTTGAGGATCGAGAAGGTGCGTTGGACGGCCATGGCGTCTTTGTCTCTGGTCGGGTTGTTGCGGGAAAACGCTGCGGCTTATACCGGCGGCCAGTCAGGCCCGCAAGGCGCAGAGGTTATACCGACGCGGGCGCCCGAGGCCGGTTTCCGAATGAGGAGAATGGCGTTAGAACGAGTGCGATCCGGCGCGGGTTGAAGGCGCGAACGTGCCTGCGCGCGTGGGAACGGATCATGGGCGCGCGCCAGTCTACAGACCTGTGCGTCCGCCGTTCATTGAGGCAAACGAAGCGCGGAGGCCAAGCGAAACATGTCAAAACTCGGGATTCTCACGGCTGTCGCATTCATTGCGGCGATCACTTCCGTCTACGCCGACGAGCGAGTTTGGACTGTAAAGAGCTGGCCAGGCGACATTGACCTGATCCCGTGCAGCGCCTGGACCAAGACGGGCGATGGAGCTTGGGTCCTGACAGGTGGGTCGATCAAGCTTGGCTCAGAGACCATGGACAATATCGGGGTCAAAGGCGATGCAGCGGCGGATCACCTGGACAGGGAATGCGGCGCCAAGAAGTGATCGCATAGGACCCTTCTTCCGTCGGCGGCCTCCAATATTCGAGCCGCTCGATCGCCGCGCGCGGCTAGGGCCGGCCCGAGGGAGCCTGGAGGCGTCTGAGCCGCACATAGAGCGCGCCGGACCCGCCATGCGCGCGTCCGGCTTCCTCGAAGCCGAGCACGACCGAGCGCAGATCGGCCTCACGCAGCCATTGGGGGGTAAGCCGCTTGAGCACGCCGCGTTCGTTGGGCCACTGCCCGACCTCGTCCAGCGGGCCGCCTTTGCCGGTGACGATGATGACCAGCCGCGCGCCGCGCGCCTGCGAATGGCGAAGGAACCCGCGTAGCGCTTGATGCGCCTCGGGCTGGGTCAGCCCGTGCAGATCGAGCGCTGCGTCGATCGCCGCGCGCCCGCGCGCAAGTTCGCGCTTGAGCCGCCGTTCGATTGGCGCGAGCGGCGGCGCGGAGGGCTTCGCCGATCGGGCGGGACGAGGTTCGGCGGAGGTTGGAGGCGGGGCGGGGGGTCGGACGGGCCGAACGGGATTCGACGGCGTCGGCAGGGTCGCGCCGCGCCGCCGCGCGACAGAGCGCGCGACCTCGGTCCAGAGCGCGATCTCCTCGTCGCTCAGGCGCCGCAAACGCTGCGGGCGGGGCGGCGTGTTCTTCACGGCTCGTCCCCTCGCGGCAGAAGCACGACGAACTCGGCCGGATGGCGAATGGCCCCGGCGTGCGCGCCTGCCGCGTCGCCGCTGCCGAAGAAGAGGTCGGCGCGCGCCGGTCCCACGATCGCCGAGCCGGTGTCCTGGGCGATCATGAGCCGGCGGAACGGCTGGGGCGTCTCATCGAACCAGGGCAGTTCGGCGTCGATCCAGAACGGCAGGCCGTAAGCCCAAATCGTCCTATCGACTGCAATCGAGCGCAGCGGGGTGAGCGGAACGCCAGCGCCAGCGGTCGGACCGAGCTCGGGATCGAAATTTTCGACGAGATTGAAGAACACAAACGAGCGATTGCGCCGCATCATGTCCAATCCTCGGGCGCTGTCGTCGCGCAGCCACGCCTTGAGGCTCCCGAGCGACATGTCGCCTTCAGCAATCTCTCCAGTCTGGATGAGGATCCTTCCAATCGAGGTGTATGGCAGGCCGTTGCGCCCATCATACGCGAGGCACGCGCGGGAGCGATCGGGAAACTCGACCTGCGCGGAACCCTGCACTTGCATGAGAAAGGCCTCGACCGCGTCGCGAACCCAAACGATCGGGTCGCGGCGCTCCGTCTCGATCGCGGCTCGATCGGCGTAAGGGACAAGCGAGCCGTCGCCGAGGCGCCTGGCGCCGCTGACGTCCTTTGGAAATCCGACGGGCGAAGGGTCGATACCAAAAGTCACCAGGTCCGTTGGCCGCGCGAGTATCGGCCAGCGAAACTCCTGGGTTTCGACCCTCGAAGCCAGGACGCAGGGCTCATAGTAGCCAGTCAGGAATCTCTCGCCGTTTTCGGGAACAACGCGGAAAGGTCGGAATCGAGACTCGAAAAATCGGCGCGCATCAGACCGGGCCGCCTCGCAAAGCGCCGCGCGCGCGTTCGCGACCAATCCACGCGGCGCTGACTGCGCCGGCCGGGGGTTGGTTTGACGCGCCGTAAGCGCCAGGGCCGAGCGTTCGAAAGCGCGAAACGCCGCCAGATGGTCGTCATCGCTCCAGCCGGCGAGGCTTTCGAAATCCAGGGATTTAAGGCTCGGCCACATGGGGCTTGCTCGCGTTGCGGCGCGGCTTAGCTCTCCGATTCGGTCGCTGTCAGCTGCCAGTTGGGATCGCGAGAGCGAATATCGCGAGCGAACGTCCACAGGTCGATATGATCAACGACCGTGCTGGGCGACCCGTCGACGATTGCGTCCTGCGCGTCACGGGTTACGGACGCGAGCTTGGCTGCGAACCGCACTTGAAGTTGCGCGGTCGTCCCGACGAGCCGAGCCCCGACGATCGTAGCGTTGTCGATCGACACGACCGTGGTCGACATGGCCTGCCCCGCATCGGCGCGGGCGTGGATCGCGCTCTCGAAATTGGCGAAGGCTTCCGGGGCCATCAGGCTTTTGAGGGCGTCGGAATCGCCGGCGGCGAACGCATGGACGACCATATCGTAAGCGGCCCGAGCGCCGGACAGAAAGGCTTGCGGCGAGAAACTGCGATCCGCCCCAGCAATGGCGTCGAGGCCACTCCAGACCGCAGGATCGGGCTCGGCGACGCCCTTCCAGCGATCCGCGGCAGGCGGCGGAACCGGGGCCGAGGGTGTAGCCTCCGGCTGGGTGACAGGGGGGGTAGAAGCTCCCGGAACACGGCGTAAAGGGGCCAAAAGACCGCCGGGCCGCTCCGAATCCTGGCGCATTCCGAGCACCGAGCGCAACTTCCAGGCGACAAACAGCGCCACAAGCGCAAATATGACGGTCGGCAGATCGATCTCCGGCATCGTCCTTAAGCTCCTCGCTGCCTGGGCAAAATCACCCGGCGGCCCGCTCCAAAGCCATAACTAGGCGTGGGCGGGCGTTTTGGCTAGGAGCATGTCCTTGGCGGCCAAAGTCGGCCGAACTCGGGCGGGTCTCGCTGATTCCTTGATCTCGAGGAGATCCGAATGCGGCGCGAAGCCACATGAGGTCCGCAAATGTCATCGGCGTCGCAGGCGCCGGCGCCTGGGGCGTGGCGTTGGCCAACGCGGCCGCGGCTGCGGGCCGCGCGGTCATCCTATGGGGCCGCGACGAGGCGGGCATGCGCGCCATCGCGACGACCCGGCGCAGCGACCGGCTGCCCGGCGTCAATTTGGCGCTCCCGGTGAAGGCGACCTCCGATCTCGCGGAATTCGGGCGATGCGACGCGATTCTGGTGGCGACGCCGGCTCAGTCGACCCGCGAGATGGCGCTGCGACTGGCGACGGCGCCTGGGTCAGCGCCGCTGGTGTCCTGCGCCAAGGGCATTGAGCGCGGCACGCACGCGTTCATGACCGAGGTTCTGGCGCAGGCCGCGCCTGGCCGGCGCAGGGCCATTCTATCCGGTCCTTCCTTCGCCGCCGACGTCGCCGCGGGCCTGCCGACCGCCGTGACGCTCGCGTCGGCCGACGAGGACCTAGCGCGCGCGCTCTGCGACGCGCTGCGTGGGCCGACCTTGCGGCTCTATCATTCGGCAGATGTTCGCGGGGTCGAAATCGGCGGGGCGGCCAAGAACGTGCTCGCGATCGCCTGCGGCGTCGCTGCGGGCCGTGGGCTCGGGGCCAGCGCGACCGCCGCGTTGGTTGCGCGTGGTTTCGCCGAGCTTCGCCGTTTTGGCGAGGCCTTCGGCGCTCGGGGATCGACCCTGATGGGCCTTTCGGGGCTTGGCGATCTTGTGTTGACCTGCTCCTCGCCGCAATCGCGCAACTTCGGCTTTGGATTTGCGCTAGGGCGAGGCGCCAGCGCTGCCGAAGCAGGAGCGGGCAAACTTGCCGAGGGCAGCTCCACCGCGCTCGCGTTGGTCGAATTGGCGCGCGAGCGCGGCGTCGACATGCCGATCGCCGAGTGTGTCCAAGGATTGATCGACGGCTCACTTGACGTCACGGGCGCGGTGAGCGCGCTGCTCGGGCGACCCCCGAAGGGGGAAGAATGAGGCCCGAGCGCTTTGCAATTTGAGCCCACCTCGCTTAAGCCTTCAAGGCGTTGGGGCGGTCGGCAAAAAACCTCCGGCGCGAGTTGGCGATGGCGCACTGGCTGTTCAAGAGCGAGCCCTTGGCTTGGGCTTACGAGAAAGTGGCCGGACTTGGGCCCACGGGCACCGACTGGAGCGGCGTCCGCAATCATACCGCCAAGCTCAACATGCAGGCGATGAAGGTCGGCGAACACGCCTTCTTCTACCACTCCAACGAGGGAAAGGAGATCGTTGGCATCGTCGAAGTCTGCAAAGCCTATCGACCCGATCCAACGGACGAGACCGGCAAGTTCGGCATGGTGGATATCCGCGCCGTGCGCCCGCTGCCGCGAGCGGTGACGCTGGAAGAGGTGAAGAGCGATAAGCGTCTGGCCAAGATGGCGCTTGTCACTCAGTCCCGTCTTTCCGTCCAACCCGTGACCGACGCCGAGTGGGCGGTGATTTGCAAGCTCGGCGGCCTTTAGCGGGCGCGCCTTAGACCAAAGCATCACGCGGACAGGCTTGTCGCTTTTTCCCTCGTTAGGGCATAGTTACGTTTTAGCTTTCTGCGCGAGACCAGAACTCCGCGCGACGAATTGCTTGGGAGGAGCCCCATGTCTGACAAGGCGTACGACGTTCCAGCGCAATGGGCGAAGCGCGCCTGGGTCAATCATGCGAAGTACGAGGAGATGTACAAGCGGTCGCTGACCGATCCGCAAGGCTTCTGGGCCGAGCATGGAAAACGCATCGACTGGTTGACGCCATTCTCCAAGGTCAAGAACACGTCATTCGACACCCACAACGTCTCGATCAAATGGTTTGAAGACGGCGTCACCAACATCGCTCACAATTGCATCGATCGGCATCTGCCCAAGCGCGCGAACCAGACGGCGATCATTTGGGAAGGCGACGATCCTTCGAAGTCGAAGCATGTCACTTATGCTGAGCTGGCGCGTCGCGTCGGACTTTTCGCCAACGTGCTGAAAGGCCACGGCGTCAAGAAAGGCGATCGCGTCACCATCTACCTGCCCATGATTCCCGAGACGGCTTACGCGATGCTCGCTTGCGCGCGGATCGGCGCGATCCATTCGATTGTGTTTGGAGGCTTCTCGCCCGACGCGGTCGCAGGCCGGATCGCAGACGCCAAATCCGAGGTCGTCATCACCGCGGACGAGGGTCTTCGCGGCGGCCGGAAAGTGCCGCTCAAGGCCAATGTCGATGCGGCGATCGAGAAAGTGGGTGGCGTCAAGACCGTCATCGTTGTCAGGCACACGGGCGAACACGTTGGCTGGCGGCACGGGCGAGATGTGTGGCTGGATGAAGCCGAAAAGGCGGTGACTGCGGATTGCCCGCCCGAACGCATGAACGCGGAGGACCCGCTGTTCATCCTGTATACCTCGGGCTCGACCGGCGCTCCCAAGGGCGTCGTGCACACCACCGGCGGCTATCTCGTCTACGTCTCGATGACGCACCAATATGTCTTCGACTATCACGAGGGCGACATCTATTGGTGCACGGCCGACGTCGGCTGGGTGACTGGCCACAGCTACATCGTCTATGGGCCTCTGGCCAATGGCGCGACGACGCTCATGTTCGAGGGCGTTCCCAACTATCCGTCGATCAGCCGGTTCTGGGAGGTCATCGACAAGCACAAGGTCAATATCTTCTATACCGCGCCGACCGCCATCCGCTCCCTGATGGGCGCGGGCGAGGAGCCGGTGAAGAAAACGAGTCGCGCCTCGCTTCGCCTTCTGGGTTCGGTCGGCGAGCCGATCAATCCCGAGGCTTGGGAATGGTATTACCGCGTCATCGGCGATAGCCGCTGTCCGGTTGTCGACACCTGGTGGCAGACGGAGACGGGCGGCATTCTCATCTCTCCGCTACCTGGCGCTACCAGGCTCAAGCCTGGATCGGCGACACGGCCTTTTTTTGGCGTCATTCCCGAGATCGTCGATGCCGAGGGCAAAGTTCAACAAGGGGCCTGCGAGGGAAACCTGGTTATCGCCGATTCCTGGCCCGGTCAGTCGCGCACGGTCTTCGGCGACCATGCTCGATTCGTGAACACCTACTTTGCCGCCTATCCCGGCAAGTACTTTACCGGCGACGGCGCGCGCCGCGACGCGGACGGGTATTACTGGATCACGGGGCGCGTCGACGACGTCATCAATGTGGCGGGCCACCGGATGGGAACGGCGGAAGTCGAGAGCGCCCTCGTCGCCCATCCGAAAGTGTCGGAAGCCGCGGTGGTCGGCTATCCGCACGACATCAAGGGGCAGGGCATCTACGCCTATGTGACCTTGATGGCCGGCGTCGAGGCGAGCGAGGATCTGCGCAAAGACCTGGTCGCTTGGGTGCGCAAAGAGATCGGCCCGATCGCCTCGCCCGATCTTCTTCAATTCGCGCCGCTTTTGCCAAAGACACGTTCGGGCAAGATCATGCGCCGAATCCTGCGCAAGATCGCGGAGAACGAGTATGGCTCGTTGGGCGACACCTCGACTCTGGCCGATCCTGCTGTTGTCGACGATCTCGTCGGCAACAGGCAGAACCGCGGTAAGGGCTAAGTCGTTTCGCGGCGCGCTGGCCGTCGCTCGTCAGGACGCGATGAGCAATTCCTGCGCCGTCTCGATCTTGGTCGCGAGAATGACGGCCTGAGTTCGGCTCTCGACGCCGAGCTTCTGGAAGATCGCGGACACGTGCGCTTTGACGGTCGCCTCGGAGACGCTGAGCTCGTAAGCAATCTGCTTGTTGAGCAGGCCCTGCGACAGCATCATCAGCACCCGGATTTGCTGTGGCGTAAGCGAAGCAAGCCGGCGCGCCATGGCGCTCGATTCGCGGTTCGGGCTTAAGTTCGGATCGAAGTCGGGCGGGGTCCATCGGCCCCCGTCCAGAACTTGGGCGATGGCCGCTCGCATCGTGTCGAGCGAATTGGTTTTCGGGATGAACCCGGCGGCGCCGAATTCCATGCAATGGCGGATGACCGCGCGGTCTTCATTACCCGAAACGACAATGACCGGGGTCGACGGACGCTCCGAGCGCAGGAACAGGAGTCCGGAAAATCCGCGAACGCCCGGCATGGTCAGATCGAGCAGCACGAGATCGGTGTCTGGCGAAGCGTCCAGCGCCGCGACCATGCTGTCGAAATCATGCGCGACTGCGATTTCCGCGTCTGGCGCCGCCGCGAGCACAGCCTGCCGCAACCCGCCGACCATCAGCGGATGGTCATCGGCGATCAGCACGTGTACGGCGTCGCCTTCGCCCATCGTTTCCTCCGGCGCGGTCCCCGACGGCGCCGCTGGACGAGAATCGCTGATCCGCCCGTTCTTGTCACGTCCTCGGTTTCTCAGTTGGGTGCTAATCACCTTGGCCTTTCTTTGCAGACGGCAGGCGTCCAAGCTGACGCAGGGCTTCCGTCATCGCGATTGTGGCGGCGATCCCCACATTCAAAGAACGCAGGTGCGGTTGGATGGGGATATGCAGCCGAACGTCGGCCAAACCGCGCACGTATTCCGGGACGCCGGAAGACTCCCGCCCCACAAGAATAATATCCATATCATGAAAGGTGAATTCCCACAAACTCGTTTCGCCCTTTGTCGTCAATAACACCAATCGGCGCTGATTGGCGGCGCGCCATGCCGCGAAGCTCGACCACGAAACGTGGCTCTCGATTGTCAGGGCGTTGATATAGTCCATCGCCGCGCGCCGGAAGCGGCTGTCGTCGATTCGAAACCCCGCCGGCTCGATGATGGCTGCGTCGACGCCAAGGCAGGCGCAGGTTCGCATCATCGCGCCGGTATTTTGCGCGATGTCGGGCTCGAACAAAGCAAGCAGGAGCGGCGCGAGTGTCTTGGTCATATGATGCGCGAAAGCAAAAAAGTTGGCGGCGGAAAAGCCATTTCGGACAATGCCCCGAGCCGAATGAAACGCGAAGCTTGCAGCTATGGACATCCAATTCGATCGATGCAAAAAGGCGCATCGAACCAATTCAAGGTCGTGACCCCGCGGTCGCCGGGGCGGCACGCACGTTGGGGGTTGAATTGACCATCAATGGACCGAGTCGACGATGTTCTTCCCATCCAGCGCGTAGTGCAGTGAGGTTTGGGGCGCCGGCGTTGGCCGCGGCCCGCAAAATGTTTTCCTCGCCGACGCTAGAGTAAAAGCTGGCTGACGACGACCCACCGACTTCTTCCTCGCCAATTCTTCGCCTCCAGCCTATCAGAGATCCACGCAATGAGCGGCCCCTCGACTTACGTTCCCAAAAGCGCGATTGGGCGATGGTTTGAATCGCGCCTACCACTAATGGGTCTGATTCATTCGTCATTCATCGCCTATCCCGTGCCACGCAATCTCAACTACATGTGGACGTTTGGCGCCATTCTGTCCTTCATGCTGGGCGCGCAGATTTTGACCGGCATTGTTCTCGCCATGCATTATATCCCTTCATCGACCCAGGCGTTCTCCTCGGTCGATGATATCATGCGCGACGTCAACTACGGCTGGCTGATCCGCTACCTGCACACCAACGGCGCGTCGCTCTTCTTCTTGGCCGGCTATATTCATATGTTTCGCGGCCTCTATTACGGCTCCTTCAAGCCGCCGCGCGAGCTCCTTTGGATTATCGGCGTCATCATCTACTTCCTGATGATGGCGACAGCCTTTATGGGTTACGTTTTGCCTTGGGGCTCGATGAGCTTTGCGGGCGCGACCGTCATCACCAGCCTCACATCGGCGATCCCGCTCGTTGGAACGTCCATCGCGCACTGGCTCTGGGGCGGATTTGCGGTCGGCGGCCCGACATTGACCCGATTCTATTCGCTTCACTACCTGCTCCCGTTCATCATCGCGGCGTTCGTGGGCCTCCATATCTGGGCGCTGCACGTCGCCGGGCAGAACAATCCTGACGGCATAGAGGTGAAAGACGTTCAGCGCGACACCGTCGCGTTCACGCCCTATGCCACGATCAAGGACGTCTTCGGTCTGATGGTGTTCCTGATCCTTTACGCCTGGCTGGTGTTCTACATTCCCAACTATCTGCTCGACGCCGACAATTCGAACCCAGCCAATCCGCTGGCGACGCCTGCGCATGTCGTGCCGGAATGGTATTTGCTGCCGTTCTACGCCATGCTGCGCGCGATCCCGAACAAGCTCATGGGCGTCATCGTCTTGGTGGCGGCAATTGCGGTGCTCGCCTTCATTCCCTGGCTCGACCGCTCGCCGGTTAAGTCGGCGAAGTACCGCCCGGCCTATCGCTTTTTCTTCTGGGTCTTCGTCGTGATCGGCATCGGCCTTGGCTACCTCGGCTCGCAAGAGCCGACGGAGGGGCTCGCTCTGATCGCGCGCATCCTCACGTTCGGCTATTTCGCGTTCTTTCTCATCATCATGCCCATTCTGAGCTTTGCGGAGAAGACGAAACCGATTCCCACGTCGATCGCCGACGCGGTGCTAACGAAGACAAGGGCCGCGGTGGCTGCGGCAGAGTGATGCGGACCGCTCGCGAGGAAGTTCAACGATGATCCGTGTCAAGTTTCCCGCCCTTGCCCTTGCGGCCATGGCGCTTGTGGTTGCGAGCGTTTCAGCCGTGGTCGCGCAAGATGGCGCTGGACAGCCGAACCCTCCTCGTCAGAGCTGGAGCTTCTCGGGCATGTTCGGCATTTACGACAAGGCTCAACTTCAGCGCGGGTTCCAGGTGTACAAGGAGGTCTGCAGCACCTGTCATGCTCTGAGCATTCCTTTCCGCGCGCTCACCGATCCAGACGGGCCTGGCTTCAGCGAGGACCAGATCAGGACGCTTGCCGCGACTTATCAAGTCACCAACGCCCAGCCCAACGACAAGGGCGAAATCTTCAAGCGTCCCGGAACGCCCGCCGACATCATCCCTCGCCCCGAAGCCTATGCGAACGACCAGGCCGCTGCCGCCACGTTCGGCAAAGCGCCGCCAGACATGGCGTTGCTGGCCAAGTCGCTAAAGTACGAGCGCGGCTTTCCGTGGTTCGTTTTCGACGCCCTGCCGGGTCTGGAATATCAGGAGATGGGCGCCGATTACATCCACGCGATCCTGACCGGTTATACCAAACCCGATGATCTACAGTGGAATTTATATTACCCCGGACACAAGATCGCGATGCCGCAGCCGATCACCAATGGCGCGGTCGATTACAAGGACGGCACGCCGCCGACCTTGGATAATTACGCCAAGGACATGGGGGCCTTCCTCAGCTGGGCGGCTGAACCGAACCTCCCTGAGCGTAAGAGGATTGGCCTCCGGGTCATGATCTTCCTCCTCGTTTTCGCGGTGTTCCTCTACTTCGTGAAGAAGCGGATCTGGGAGTCCGCACACTAGGGCGCCGTCATCGAGGCGCCCCCCGCAATTGAATGGGGCGCGGAGAGCCAAGCGAGCATGTCGAAAGCAATTGTGGGGGTCATCGGCGGCTCGGGCGTTTATGATCTTCCCGGCCTGACCGACCTGCGAGAGGAGCGAATCGCCACCCCTTGGGGCGATCCTTCCGATTCTTTGCGCTTTGGGCGGGTGGGCGAAACGCAAGCGGTGTTCCTGGCGCGCCATGGCCGGGGCCATCGTTTCTCGCCCTCGACAATCAATTATCGCGCCAATATCGACGCCCTGAAGCGCGTCGGCGTCACGGACGTCATCGCGCTATCGGCCTGCGGTTCGTTCCGCCGCGAGCTCTATCCCGGCATGTTCGTGATGATCGATCAGTTCGACGATCGCACCTATAGGCGCCAGACGACCTTCTTCGGCGACGGCTGTGTCGCTCACGTCTCGATGGCGCAGCCGATCGCGCCGCTGCTGCGCCGCCGCCTTGTCGCCGCGGCTGAAGCGGAGACGATTGCTTGCCGCGACGGGGGGACCTACGTTTGCATCGAAGGCCCGCAGTTCTCTTCGCTGGCGGAGTCGCTTGGCTTCCAGGCGCGCGGCGCTGACGTCATCGGCATGACCGGCGCGACCGAGGCGAAACTCGCGCGCGAAGCGGAAATTTCCTACGCGACGATCGCCATGGTGACCGACTATGACTGCTGGCACGAGGAGCATGGCGCAGTTGACGTCGCTGCGGTGATCAAGGTCATGGCCGAGAACGCGGAACGGGCGGGCGCGGTCGTAGCCCGCACGCTGCGCGAATTTCCGTCGGAGCATGAAGCCTGTCCAATCGGATCGGACCGCTCGCTCGACTACGCGCTCATCACGCATCCTTCCCAGCGCGATCCCGATCTCGTCAAAAAGCTGGACGCAATCGCTGGACGCGTGCTGCGGGATGGCTAAAGGACGGGTCCGCGATCCGCTCCCGTCCGCCGCGCGAAAGACGAGGCCTGCGGCTTGCGTGACTTCCGGCATTCAACCTAAATGAGCGCGCCGCGTTGCGTTCGATGCGGGCGTCTTCGCTTGACCGGGACCTCGAGGAATCCATGTTCAGGGATGCGTTTGAACGGCTCCTGTTCGCGGCCCGATTTCTTCTCGCGCCCCTCTATCTGGCGCTCGCCATCAGCCTCGTCGCGCTTCTGTTTAAGAGCGGCCTTCACCTCTACGAGTTGCTGATGCAGCTGCCGACTCTCAATGACGAACAGGTCCTTCTATCGGAGCTTGCCATCGTCGACCTGACGCTAACAGCGTCGCTGGTCGTGATCGTGTTTCTCTCCGGCTACACCAACTTCGTAGCTCCGGTCGTCATGCGGAAGGAGGACGGGCGCCCGCATTGGATCGCCGAGATCGACTTCACCGAGCTGAAGCTCAAACTGATGGCCTCCATCGTCGCCATTTCCGCGATCAAGCTGCTGGAGGGTTTTATGAACATCGACCATGAATCCGATCGCGAGCTCTATTGGCTCGCTGGGCTTCATTTGACCTTTGTTGTCTCGACCCTGGTTCTGGCGATCTCCGATCGGGTCAGCCACCACACACATCCGTCCAACGGCGACGCCTAAGAGGGTCTGACCGCTATTTTTCCAGAACGACTTTTCGGCATTCGGGCGGCAGCGCGGCCATGGGCAACGGCGCCTTGGGCGGCCCGGCGCGGGGATGCAGCGCCTCGTCGGTGAACCACCAGGCGAGCGACTTGTCGCAGCCGTCGCCGGGCGACAGCGGCTCCTGCGGCTGACAGCCGGAGTTGCCAACCGGACATTTGATGCGGATGTGGAAATGGTAGTTGTGCCCCCAGTAGGCGCGCACTTTGTTCATCCACGGCTGGCCCTTCGCGGTCTCGCACAGAGCCTTCTTGATCGCGGCGTTGACGAAGATCCGCTCGACCTCGGGCTCCTCGGCCGCGGCCTTGATGATGGCGGCCTGTGCCGGCGTCCAGTGCGCTCTGTCGACCGAGAGCCCGTCCTCGGTCACCATGTTGACCGCCGAC
Organism: uncultured Alphaproteobacteria bacterium; assembly: GCA_963813555.1. Classification (GTDB taxonomy): domain Bacteria; phylum Pseudomonadota; class Alphaproteobacteria; order Rhizobiales; family Beijerinckiaceae; genus Roseiarcus. Next base: position 421,620 of record CAWEZX010000010.1, read on the forward strand.
ATGTTCTCGCGTTCTTCATTGGAGAGCGTGTGGTCCGGCATCGGGGTGAGCCAGACGTCGGCGTCGAGCCCGACTTGATGAGAGGCGTGGCCGGTCAGCATCGGGCCGCCACGCGGTTGGGAGATATCGCCGACCAGAATGCCGTTCCAGACGCCCTCAGCCTTCGCCTTGCGCGAGAAGCGCTCCAGGAAGGCGATCATCGCGGGATTCCCCCACATGCGATTGCGCGACAGGCGCACGACCTGCCAGGACTCGCCGTCGACCGGCAGCGCTTTCGCTCCGGCGAGACAGCCGCGCCAGTAGTAGCCGATCGACCGCGCCTGAGCTTCGATCGGCGTCAACGCCCGTCCGAACACTTGCTTGGCGGGCAACCTCGGGTCGGCGGGATTGGCGAGCGGGGGCAGTGGCTTGGGGTCGAGCGTCCCCTTGTCCTGGGCAGGCGCGGGCGAGCCCCAGGCGAGAGCGAAAAGCGTCAGAAGGCTGAATAGCCATGATCGCATGGGAATTGATCTCTGATTTGTGATGATACTGGCGACTCAGTCCGCACAACGGGAGCTGGCAAATATGGCGCCTTTGCTCCAGCGTCTCCAACGGGCGCCACTGTTCACGATTTCGTAAGCGAGCCCTGAAAAGGTCTTTTGACGCCGCCAACGGATTGTTAAGGATCAGGCATGCAGGGGCGAATTCTGGGGCGGACGCCGTCGACGGGCCTGGTGCTGGGAGCGGCTCTCCTCATGGCCGGTTGCGCAGGTCCGACGGTTCAGCAGGGTCAGCCTTCGAAGGCGGGCCTTACCTCGATCGACGGCGCGAACGTTGAGCTTGCCTCGTTCCAAAACTCGGCGTTCCCCTACCACGGCCTCATCCCGAATTATCAGGAGACGGGCAAGACGCGGCCCTTCCTCGACGTCGACGAAAACGGCCGGTTTGGCCATTCGAGCCCACGCGGAGGAATTCATTGGGAGGACCAGACCTACAGCGACCGCAGCGTGCTGCTCGCCGCGCCGCAGTCGTTCGATCCGGCCAAGCCCGGCGTGATCGTCGTGTTCTTCCACGGCAACAACGCCACGCTGTCGCGTGACGTCATCGCCCGCCAGCAGATCGTGCGCCAGCTCTCCGATTCTGGCCTCAACGCCGTCTTGGTGGCGCCGCAGCTCGCCGTGGATGCGCAGGATTCGAGCGCCGGACGGTTCTGGTCGTCAGGCGGCTTTGCCGCTTTCCTCGGCGAGGCGCAGTCGAAGCTCGGAGACCTCTATCCCAACGCGCGCGGCGCGTTTCGGCGGATGCCAGTCATCATTGTCGCCTATAGCGGCGGCTATCTGCCGGCCGCCTACTCGCTCGCCGTCGGCGGCGATCAGGGCCGGGTGCGCGGGCTGGTCCTGCTCGACGCGCTTTACGGCGAGCGCGACAAATTCGTCAGCTGGGCGGAGGGGCCGGGACGAAGCGCCTTCTTCGTCAGCGCCTATTCATCCTCGTCGCAGGCGGGCAACGACGCAGTCCGGAGCGAGCTCCAAGCCGCCGGCGTGCCGACCGTGAGCGGCCTGCCAGCCCGGCTCACGCCCGGCGTCGTCGCCTTCGTCGACGCCGGTTCGGTCGATCACAATGATTTTGTCACCTCGGCTTGGGGCGGCGCGCCGCTGCGCGACATCTTCTCCCGCATGGGCGGGTAGCCGGAGGTCCAAGCGGCCGGGAAGCGCTCGTGACCACCATTAGTCGTCGCCGCTAAGATGCTTCATGAACTTGGCCAGGTCGTCGCCCTTAAGCGCGCCTTCCGCGATCGTGTTCCACGCCGCCTCGGCCTCTTTCTTCGATATTTCGTCGTTGGCGGGCCGCAGTTGAAACACCAGGTCGTAAGGGTTGGTGATGTTTCGGCTCGTCGACGTCCAGGCGAAGACGGTGAATGTTTTCAGATTGGGATCCAGAGGAGCGGCGGCTGCGCTGATCGTGTTACCTTTTGAAGATTTCTTGCTGCCGGCGCGTATCGCTTCGAGGACTTTATCGATCCGGTTCTTGTCGCCCTGCAAGCTTATGCTCACCGTCCCGTCGGGGATGTTGCGGGCGTAACCAGCGAGATTGTACGAGATCGCCTGCTTCTGAATCATCGCCCGGAAGCCGACCTTCTGGATTTGTCCCCCGCTGACGACACCGGTCATCGCTTCTTGCTGAGCGCTTGCCTCGCGTGCGACCGATGCAGCGTTTGCGCACAGGAGACCCGCCACAAACAATACCGCGACACGACAGACCGCCAACCTCATTGCCCCTCTCCATCCGCTTGAATGAGCGGGTTATACGAGTTCCGGGTGATTGACTCGGCGGGGAAGGATTCTCAGTTGGATTTGCCGCTGGTAGATAGGAAAGCCATGATTCGCTGGGGGCGAGCATGGCGCATGTGGCCGGTCATCTGAGCGTTGCGGCATTGGAGGAGCGTTACGAAGCCAGCGGGGACGCGATGTCTTCGCGGCATTTCCAGACGATCTGGCTGTTGGCGAAGGGCCATACGATCGGGGAAGTGTCGGCGATGACCTCGTTTGGGAGCCGCTGGATCGAGCAGCTTCTGGAGCGCTACAACGCGCGCGGGCCTTCGGCGCTGGGCGATCTCCGGCGCGGCAACGGCGCGGTGGCGACTGTTCTGAGGCCCGAGGTGTTGGATCGGCTTGGCGCTCGTCTTGCCGATCCTCCGCCGGACGGCGGGGTTTGGACGAGCGCCAAGGTTGCGCAATGGATGGCGGGCGAGTTGGGCCTGGCGTCGCTCGCCGCGCAGCGTGGCTGGGAGGCGCTGAGGGCGATCGATTGGTCGATCCAAAAGCCGCGGCCGCGCAACCCCAAGGCGGCGACGCTCGAGGAGCAGGACGACTTCAAAAAAAAGTGGCCGACATTGTCGCCGAGGAAGCGGCGCGCCATCCCGACACGCCGATCGAGACTTTCGCGACCGACGAACACCGGATCGGCCTGAAGCCGGTGACGCGGCGAGTCTGGGCGCCTGTGGGCAAACGGCCGATCTCGCACGGCCACCATCGGTTCGAATGGCTTTATGTGACGGCCTTCGTCTCACCCGCCACCGGTGAAGTCTTCTGGTACGTCTCGAACGGCGTATCGAAGCCTTTCTTCGAGGCGCTGCTGCGCTTGTTCGCCGAGGAAGCCGGCGCAGGGCGCGATCGGATCATCGTGCTCGTGCTCGACAACGCCGGCTGGCACGGTGAAGCCGGCCTTGTCGTACCGGAAGGGGTTCGTCTCGTCTTCCAACCCGCCTATACCCCCGAAGTGCAGCCGGCCGAAACGCTCTGGACGCTGGTCGACGAGCCGATCGTCAACAAGCACATTCCCGACCTCGAAACGCTCGACGAGGTCATCTCCGCACGTTGCGCCGCCCTCGCTGCGGAGCGACAAAAAATCAAAAGCCAAGCCGGCTTCCACTGGTGGCCCAAAATCGCCAACCCGAGGTGATCACCAGGAAATCGTATTATACCTCTTTCTCGATCCGATTGGACCGACCTCAACATCGCCAGAGGACGCTTGCCGGTTTTCAACAGGCTGCGGCAGACGGAAGAAAGCGCTTTGGAAGAGGCAAATTTCATGGCCACAAAAATCAGCGCGTCACGCGCCGCCATCGGCCAGACAAGCAAACCAGATTGCGGAAATGAAGTTTTTGAGATGCCGATACCGACCGCAGACCTGCGTCGCGCTCAGACTTCTGCGCGCGCGCAAGCCTGCGGTTGGGCCGACAGATCCGTCGGTCTTTAGTCTACGGCCTCTGGCGTCCTCGCCAAGCCCTTCAACGCGTCATGCTCAAGCAGTACGGGCACATAAGCGTGAATGCCAGGCTGCAGATCTTGCAACGAGACAAAACGCCCATCCGCCAACCGCAGACCGTCCCGATAGAGGCCGGCCTCGCGCTGAGCGAAGATCGTCTCGGTTTCCGCGCCGACACGCAACGCCGTCTGCAAGGCAGGCGGAATGTCCGTCAGCATCACCTTCGTGTCGCATTGCATGCAAACCGCGGTGCGTGGATCGCCCGCTGAGGCGAAACCGATCGAACCGCTCGGAAACCGCGTCGTCACATAAATCTCGCCCTCACGGGCGGGACGCGATCCATACATCTCCAACGAGTAGTCGCACATGACAGGCTCCTGCGTTTGGTGAGCCCCCCAGTTCCTATCGCGGAATCAACGTTCTTATTGTTCTATCGTTCCAGAGCATAGCTTGGCATTGGGGCATTATTGAGAGCAAGTCTTTTCAGACGACGGATGATGCGCCCGCACACTTTTTTTTGACCGAGCCATTTTTGGAGGCGGCCTCGGCACAACCTTGGGCGCCGAACGCGCAAAACCGTTGCAGGATGCTCAATGTCGGATCGGCCGCGCCTCGATCGTCGCCGGCGCGACTTCCTTCGAATCGACCCGCCGCCATGGGGCGCCGAACGACTCGACGCGGAAGCGCTTCGCCTCCAGCCCTTCCGGCCAGTGATTCGGCTCGATGCCGGCCTTCGCCGTCAGATGGCGCACGAATACGGGAGCCTCGGGGACGTGGCGCCAGACGCTCGGCAGGAACAAGGCGCGCCGCTTGCCAACCGAGAGAATAAGCCCGTCGCGATCGGGCTCCAGCGCGGCCACGAGGTCGGCTTCGCTTCCCGCTGGGATCGGCCGCGGGTAAGAGAGGATCGAGACGTCAAGGCGAAGCCCCGCCAGCTCGGATTCCTTGAGCGGCGGAAAGCGCGGGTCAGCGAAGCCCGCCTGCGCCGTGTTGGCGACCGCATCCTCGATGAGCGGCCGACGCGGGGCGAGCGAACCTATGCAGCCGCGAAGCCGTTCGTTTTCAGTCAGGGTGACGAAGGTCGCGCGCCAGGGCGAAAGCGTGGGCGACAGGCCGTCGAGGCTCTGCGCCGGCGCCTTGCCCCTCGTCTGCACCGCCACGCCGAGCGCGGTCATGCAGGCGGAAAGCAAACGTTCGCGATCGGCCTCGGCAAGCCGCGCCGAGGCCCCGTATTCGAGGGCGAAAGCGCCGTAGCCGACAACCCGTGAAGCGTCCGCGCCCGCGTCCGCCGAGGTCGCCAGATGCAGGGCGCCTGCCCGCATGTCGCGCTCGGCGGCGATCGTGAGCGCTGCCCTGATAGGAAGGAAGCCACAAGCGCGGCGCCCATCGAGCGCGTCGGCGTCGAGCGTCTCGATGCGCCGGGCGGTGTTGGAATCGATCGATTCGGCCCTTCTTCGCTCGAGAAAATGCGACAGGTCGGAAGAGACCGCGACAACTGTCTCCGGTCCGCCCCAAACCCGCCGCAGGGCCTCGGCGACTGAACCGGGGTCGGCGTCGCCAACAAGAATGGGGACGATTTCGAACGGGGCCGGCAGCATCGCCTGGAGCATGATCAGGTGCATTTCGAGCGAATGCTCGCCGGCGAACGGCCTCGGATCGACGGCAACTCCGGGCGCTTGCGCAAGCTCGGCATGAGCAAGGGGCGCGACCGGCGCCTCGCCCAGCGGAGTGCGCCATTTCGCCGCAGGGTGGACCGCGATCCCGCGGAATGCGACGCGATGGGCGGGGCCAACGATAACAACGCGGCGCGGCGGCTCGGCCCGTCGCGCCCACGGGCCGAATGCAGTCGCGGCGACCGAGCCCGAGTAGACAATGCCGGCGTGCGGCGCGACAACGACCTTTGGCGCGACGCCGCAATCGGGCCGAGCCCGTGTCCGCACGTTCGCGATCAAGGCGTTCAGCGCATCCGGCTCTGCCGGATAAAACATCCCCGCCACTTGCGCGGGGTGGATCGCCTCGGGAGGCTTCCGCGCCGCTGACAAAGGATGCTACTCCGCGATCGTCTCGCCTGAGCCGCCAAACTCCTTCGGAAAGTCCTTGAGCTTAGGCAGCCCGTCCTTAATCGGCAGGACCGATTCCTGATAGTTGAGGTGGAGCCCGGGCTTGAAGTCCAGCGTCGGGATCGTGGCGTAGAACACGTCGACCACGCCGAGGGGCGGATGACTGGCCATGATGTGACCGCCGCAGGCCTTGCAGTATTGCCGCTCGCTCACGGGCGTTTTCGAGAACATGGCGATCTGGTCACTCCCTTTTGTGACCTTCACCGCGTCGGGCTTCCAGAGGCTGAAGGCGTTGAGCGGGGCGCCCGACCAGGAGCGGCACGATTGGCAATGGCAATAGCCCATCGCCTCGGGCGCGCCTTCGACTTCGATCTCGACCGCGCCGCAGAAGCAGCGCCCCTTGTGAGCCATCGTCTCCTCCTTTGATCGAACCTGATGGTCCAAAGCCCGCGAGCCGTGCCGCGAGTTTACGCGATCGGCCCCCAAAAGGATACCCGAGACCAGTCGACGTCCGCGGTCAAAAGCATTGCATTTGCCCTTGGTCCGCACGACATATTGGAGACTGAGGAAGCGGCCGCGCAAAAGCGGGGCAAGCCATGGACGTCGAATCCGAATCTTGCGTCGATGTCGGGTATTGGACGAAGCTCGACGATGGGCGGATCGAATGCGGCCTTTGCCCGCGCTTCTGCAAGATGCGCCCGGGCCAACGTGGCTTATGCTTCGTGCGCCGCGCGCGCGAGGACGGCGCGGGCATGGAGCTGACCGGCTACGGTCGATCGACCGGATTCTGCGTCGATCCGATCGAGAAGAAGCCGCTCAATCACTTTCTGCCCGGTTCGGCGGTGCTGTCGTTCGGAACGGCGGGCTGCAACCTCGCCTGTGCCTTTTGCCAGAACCACGATATTTCCAAGAGCCGCGAAGTGGCGGCTCTAAGCGCCCACGCGGCGCCGGAGACAATCGCCTGCGCGGCCGAGCGGCTGGGCTGCGCCAGCGTCGCCTACACCTACAACGATCCGGTCATTTTCATGGAATATGCGCTCGACACTGCGGCCGCCTGTCGTGCGCTGGGCGTGAAGAACGTCGCCGTCACCGCCGGCTTTATTTGCGCGGAGCCGCGCAAGCTTTTGTTCGCGGGCATGGATGCGGCGAACGTCGATCTTAAAGGCTTCACCGAGCGCTTCTACGCCAGGCGCTGCGTCGGCTCGCTCGAGCCCGTGCTCGATACGCTCAAATATCTCGTCCACGAAACGAATGTCTGGACCGAGATCACGACGCTGCTCATTCCGGGCGAGAACGATTCCGACGAGGAGCTCGACGCGCTCACGAAATGGGTGGCGCGCGAGTTGAAACCAGACGTTCCCTTGCATTTCACCGCCTTTCACCCCGACTATCACATGCTGGAGACGCAGCCGACGCCGCCCGCCACGGTGCAAAAGGCGCGCGCCATCGCTATCCGCAACGGGCTTCAACACGTCTATGTCGGCAACGTCCACGATTCCGCGCGCCAGGCGACGCTCTGTCCGACCTGCGGCGCGCGCGCGATTGGCCGCGACGGCTATGTGATCAAAGGCTACGCGCTTGACGCTTCTGGAGCGTGCAAGACCTGCGGGACCAGGATGGCCGGCTTCTTTGCCGCCAAGCCCGGCGCATGGGGCTCGCGGCGGTTGCCGGTCGACATCGAACGCTACGCGGCTTGAGGGGGCTTGAGCGCCGGGGCGCGACGCTATCTCCCGATCGACCCAAGCAGCGAATATAAGTCCAAACTGGTCGGAAAAGTCCGAGGAGGAGCACCCATGCACAAGCTTCAGACCCAGGGTCTGCATCATGTCACGCTGGTCGGCGCCGATCGCCAGACCTCGATCGATTTCTGGGAGGGCGTGCTGGGCATGCCCTTCATCTTCGAGCAACCCAATCTCGACAGCGCCGGCGAGAGTCACATCTATTTTGACCCCGGTGACGGGCGACTCATCACCGTATTCACGCGCGAGGACCGCAAGGCGGTCCGGCGCCGCACCCCGACCGACAGCGGCTGCGTGCATCACGTCGCGTTCAACGTCTCGCGCGCCGTCTGGATACAGGCCGTCCAGAGGCTCGAGGCGCGCGGGATCAAGCCGGCGGTTCGCGACCGGGGGTTCATGGACTCGATCTACTTCGAAGATCCGCTCGGGCTGATGATCGAGCTTGCCTGCTACAAGTTCGAACCGCCCGCGGGCCACACGCACGCGGACGTCCTGTTCGCAGCGCACAATCTGCGCGTCGCGCGCGGCGACCGCGCGATCATGGAAATCCACCTCGCCGACGCGATCGAAAATCTCGTCAATTCGGGGACAAAGAGCCTGTCGGCGGACCGATCGCCTAAAGACCCTTATCAGTGCAGCCACGCGCCCGAACTGATCGAAACCAAATAGGAGGAAGCCCCATGTCTGCAATCAAGCTCGATGTCGTCAAGCCAAGCGTCAACAACATGACTGCGCGTGTGTTCGTGCGCGCGGCGAGTCAGCGCTTGAGCGCGTCGACGATGGCGTCAATCGTCTCGGCATTGGCCTTGGCGTTGCAGGCGGACGTCGTTGCGATGACCGAATTCTCGATGTAGCGCTTGGCCTCGCCCGAGAGGGTCCAGTCGAGCGGCGGGTCATAGTCGGGGCCGCCGGCGACAATCGGGCCTTTGCACAGCACGAGGGCCGCATAATCGATGCCGCCGCCGCTCATCCGCGATACGTAAGGGTCCGCCGCTTCGAGCTTCGGCTGGCCGGTGAGCTTCATCTCGCGCGCGAGATGCGATTCATGCGCCGACATGCTGGCGAACAGGCCGAACAGCGGCGCGAACACGTCGTTGACGGCGAGCGCCGGCGTCGGTTTCGACGCGTCGGGATTGCGATAGCCGATCAGGACGAACACGATGTCGAGCGGATCGTTCTCGCCCGCCCGGGCACGAATCGCATGCAGGGCCCGCACCATCTCGCGCAGGGTTTCGGCTCCGGCGCCATCGAAGTAGCCGCCGTCGAGAATGTGATCCGTCTGCTTGACGGGGGTTCCGCAGCGTTCGCCGGAAAAGGTTCCGCCCGGACTGACCCATGGAAACCGTGCGCCATTGAGGATCGCGGTTGAGGCCGCGACATCGTGGCCGACGCTGTCCAAGAAATCATCAGCGTCGACTTCGTCGCAGGCGAACCTGACGCCGCCGGTGAGAAAACGCCGCCCGCTGTCTTCGCTCGCGCCCTGAACGATGAGGATCGGCCGCCACGGCTCGCCGCGCTTAGGCGCGAGATTGAGGAACGGCTCGCGCATCAAAGCCGCGCTCGGCGCCTTAGGATCGATCGAGGCCCAGGCGTCTTCCCACGAGCGCTCGAGCGTTTCGGCCCGGTCGGGCAGAAAGGTCACCGGAAGAAAGCGCTGCACAAGGTCAGGGAACAACATGCCCGTGACCACGCCTCCCAGCACGTTCTCGCCGGCGAAGCGCATGAGCCGGAGCTTGAAGTCGGGCGCGTCGGGCGCCGATTTCAGCATGGCGGCGTAGCCGACCGCGCCGACGCTTCCGCCCGACACCGAACTCAAGGCGAAAATATGCGAATCGATATCGACGCCCTTGGCCTTCGCGGCCTCCCGCAGGCTCGAGAGGGCGACCGCCGTCCAATATCCGGCTCGCGACGCGCCGCCCTGTACGGCGATGAGGATCATCGTCTTCCTTGCGTCCGCGCCGCCAGGTTGGGCCGCTCTCCATTGTTCATAGGCCTGCGTGAGGCTGAGGCGATCGGTCGGGGCGGTCGTCGCGACGCCGAAGGCGCGCCGGCCCACGGCGTGATTGTCCACCCACAGCCCAAAGATCGCGGCCAGGACCAGCAGCGTCCCAGCAACGGGAATGCGAAGGCTCGATCCAATCTGGATCGCAAGGACGATAACGGGGATGATGAAGCCGAGGCCGAGGAAGACGACCGCGGGCGCGCCGATGAGAGCGCCGAACCGAGCCGGCCACAATGTCGCGACAACCATCGCCACGGCCGCCGTGACCAGGCTGAAGATCACCCAATAGCGTTGGATCAAGTCGAAATGCCGCGTCGTCGCGCGGGCGCCGGCGCGACGCCTTAGCCGGGTCTGGATGTCCTGGCGCTTGATGACGAAGACGAAGAAGATCAAGCCGATCCCGATCAGCGCCAAAACGAACCCGGTATTTGTGGCCGGATTCGTCCACAGCGCCCATGCGGTCGCGACGAACGGCAGGGCGCCCAGCACGCGGGGTCCCCAAACCAGCAGCCATGCCGGCCGCCAATCGGCGCGATCGACGCCATAGTTTGAATCGATGACGATTCGCGACCAGCTCCAGGCCTGGAGCGCGAGGAAGAGCAGGCCAATTGCGAAAGCGATTTGCAGCAGGCCCGACGGATATTGCCAGAAATTATCCTCGCCGATGCCACGCACAAGATCCTGCCCTTGCGCCATGAAGACGAGGATCCAGGAGACGCCGAGGACGAATGCGGCGATGACCGATATGCCCTTCGTGCGGCTGAACACGTCGCGGAAGCAATTCCACGCGCCGGCGACGCCAACATCCTCGACCGGCGCCGTAGCGACGCCGCCTCGGCGGACCTTAAGCGTGACGGCGCCCTTGTTGTTGGAATAGCCATTCGCGCTGTCGTTCGCGAACGCGACCAGCTCGCCCAATTCATCGAAGGTGCGCGTGCATCCTGCGCCGATTGGAAAGGCCGTCCCGGGATGCCCTTTGATCTCGCCGATCAGGCGGAACCACGGTTCACTGGCCGCGCGCGGCTCGATTTGCAGGGCGTCGAAGAGGAAGTTGCGGTAGCCGTCGGGTCCGCAAGGGATCAATCCATTCGTCCATCGCCCGGTCGCGGCGAACGACCAGGTCTCGCCTGCCGATACCGACTGGACTTCCACTTCCCGCTGGGCCGAGGGGACTTGAATTTCGTATTCGGTTTCTGGAAACTCGCCCCCCACTGGTCCCCTCCCGGCTCCGCAATTGGCGCATTCGCGGTCGCCCGGCTATCTCGCGACGCGAAGGCCTCGGCGGATCCTTCGTCGGCGCAAGACGCATCGTCCCTGAAGCATTGCACAAGAGGGAAGTCGCCTCCATAGCCAAATTGGTGAGGGGCGCAGGCGCTTTGCGGCTGAACTCGCTTCGCGGCTGACTTGCCAATTCAACAATCTTGCCGGGTCCGCGCCAATTCCTCGCCACATGCAGCGGGCAGACCCTCTGTTACGCTCTGAGGACCCGCTCAGGTATTAGCCGGGTTGACCGAGTGGGTCGAAATTGCTTGGATTGCGCCTGGCGTTTAGGCCGCCTTTTGGGGGACGCTTGAGGCATGATCGAAAACGGGGCGCATAATTTCGACTTTGGCGCGGACCGATTCGGCTTCCGCGATCTTGCCGCGATCCACTGGAACCTCGGCGCGCCGCAACTCTACGAACACGCATTGCAACGCAACGAAGCGCTTGTCGCCGCCCATGGGCCGCTTGTCGCCGATACCGGGGCGCACACGGGACGCAGCCCGAAGGACAAATTCGTGGTCCGTGACGCCAAGACCGAGGCGGCGGTGTGGTGGGACAACAACAACGCGATGACGGGCGAGCATTTCGATGCTCTGCTCGCCGACTTCATCGCCCACGCCAAAGGCAAGAGCCTGTTCGCTCAGGATCTTTGCGCGGGCGCGGATCCAGGCTTGCGCTTACGCGCGCGCGTCTTCACCGAATATGCCTGGCATTCGCTCTTTATCCGTAATCTGCTGATTCGCCCGCCGGTTGAAGATCTGGCCGGCTTCGTACCGGAACTGACGATCGTCGATCTGCCCTCGTTTCGCGCCGACCCGAAGCGGCATGGCGCGCGAAGCGAGACCATCATCGCCTGCGACTTTGCGCGCAAGATCGTGCTCATCGGCGGCACGAGCTATGCGGGCGAGATGAAGAAGTCGGTCTTCACCGTCCTTAATTATCTCTTGCCGTCGAAGCAGGTCATGCCGATGCATTGCTCGGCCAACTCCGGCAAGGAGGGCGATACGGCGATCTTTTTCGGCCTTTCCGGCACCGGCAAGACCACGCTTTCCGCCGATCCGCACCGCCCGCTCATCGGCGACGACGAGCATGGGTGGGGCCGCAACGGAATATTCAATTTCGAGGGCGGCTGCTACGCCAAGGCGATCAAGCTGTCGCGCGAGGCCGAGCCCGAGATCTATTCGACGACGGAGCGTTTCGGCACAGTGATGGAGAATGTGGCGCTCGATCCAGAGCTAAGGACGCCCGACTTCGACGACAATTCCAAGACCGAGAATACACGCATCGCCTATCCGCTTCACTTCATCGCCAACGCTTCGCCGACCGGTCGCGCCGGTCACCCCAAGAATATCATCATGCTGACCTGCGATGCGTTCGGGGTGCTGCCGCCGATCTCCAAGCTCGATCCTGCGCAGGCGATGTATCATTTCCTGTCCGGCTACACCGCCAAGGTGGCCGGCACCGAGAAAGGCGTGACCGAACCGCAGGCGACGTTTTCGACCTGTTTCGGCGCGCCCTTCCTGCCGCTGCATCCGACCGTTTACGGCAATCTTTTACGCGACATGGTCGCGCGGCATCATGTCGATTGCTGGCTCGTCAACACTGGATGGACGGGTGGCAAGTTCGGGGCCGGAAGGCGCATGCCGATCCGGGTGACGCGCCGCCTGGTGGCGGCCGCGCTCGACGGCTCGTTGCATCGGGTCGAATTCCGCACCGAACCGCACTTCGGTCTCGCCGTGCCGGCGCAAGTGCCTGGCGTCGAGCCCCACATTCTCGATCCGATCAAGACCTGGCGCAATAAGGCTGAGTTCGCCGAAGTCGCCGGCCGCCTGGTGCAGATGTTCCGGGACAACTTCAAGCGGTTCGAGACTCACGCCGACGAGCGTGTGCGCGCCGCCGGCCCGACGCCGCGGATTGCGTTGGCCTGACGGACCGAACCAGCTTCGCGCAATCCACACGTCTCGGCAAAGGCTTGGATGCTCGCTGTCGGAGGGCATGAGCGGCGGTCGACGGGCGCCTTGCTCCTGATGGCGGGATGGTCGTCAAAGAGCCGCTGATCCGCTAGCCCGTCCGGAACCGCCTGAGCGCCGCTTGCGCTTCCGGCGCGGCAAAGACACCCTTCGAAGGCCGCGCCCCGCGAACCGGTTTCGAAGGTCGCGCCGCTCAGTTGCGCAAAGGAGATGTTAAGCCACTGAAAATATTGGCGCGCGTAAACTTGTGTGCGGGCGCGCCCGGATCAGACTTGCGCTACTTCGCCGCCAGAGAAGCAAGGCGTTCGCGAGCCCCGCTCGCGCCGGCGGCAAGCGCGCGCGCATAATAATCGCGCGCTTTTGCCCCATCGCCCTTGAGCCCGACGACGCCGAGACGGCCGAGGGTCGACGGATCAAACGTGTCGCCGAGCGCAACAAGCGCGCGGGCGTCGCCGGCCGCGGCGGCGCTGACAAAGAACGCGCGCGCCGTCGCGATGTCGCCCTTGGCGAAGGCCACGAGGCCTTCAGCGCAAAGCCGGCGAGCTTCGTCGATCGGTATCGCCAGCGTCGCGCCGGGGCCGCCGGCTCCTTGCTGCGGGGCGCCGGGCTGGTCGCGCAGCGCATTCGCCAGCTTTCCAATCGCGGCCTTGTCTATCGGCTGAGCCGTTATTGCCGGCGCCGTCCGCTTGACTAGGGCGGCAAGCGGGGTGACGAAAATCGGCTGCTCGACCGCAGCCTTCACGTGCATGGCCGACGGCTCAAGCCGAGGCCAGCACGCTAACACCAGCATGCCCGCGATTAGGGCAGCGAGGACGCTGGAGAGTGCTTTCCAGGAAATGGCCAGCGTTCCGTCTCCTCTCACTGCATCAGCCCGCGCCAGCGCGTCAGGCCGTCGTAAAGTCGATCCGAATCATCCGCGCTTGGCCAACCAGCCGAAGCGGCGGCCGACTTGGCCGAGGCGCGGAACGCCTCGAGAGAGGCGTCGACCGAAGATTTCTTCGCATCCAACCAGCTTTGCGCCGCGCCAAGTCGGGGCCAGGGCCCGGTCGGCCATGAGGCGTCCGCCGCCAGATTGACGTCGCGCCAATGCGAGTCGTGCTCGCCGCCCAGGAAACCGTCATAGTTGTCAAAGAAGATGCGCGCAACCCGGTCGAGGCCAGCCGCACGCGGCGATCCTGGCGCCGCATCGAGGGCGATAAGCGCCATCGGCTCGCCGACCGTTTCGACAGGATCGGCCGCGCTGACAAGATTGGGCCGGTCGGCCGCGGTGATGTGAGCCGGAGCGTAGACCGGCTCCAATGTCGGCGACCACGAAACGGGGACGATATGAAAGCGACCGTCGCTGCCGAAGTCCTTGAGCGCTGGCGATTCTTCCGCGCCGAGAACAACGACCGCGTCCACTTTGCCGGCCGAGAGCCGGTCCAGCGCTTCCGGCAATGGCTCGTTGGTCTGATTCGCAGTCACCCCGAGGCGGGAAAACAACATTCTCCCACTGGTCGATGTCGCGCTGTCCAGATCGCCGAAGCTTACAATTCTTCCCTGTAGGTCTCTAATGGACTTCACCTCGCGAGAGGCGATTACAGCCAGGGTTTCGGGCGGGAGGCGGGCCACAAACGGAGCGCGCTTGATCCAGTCGGGGTCGCCCTTGGCGCTGGACAGGAGGCTGTCGAGGGAAACGATGGCGAAGTCCGCCACGTCGGCCTTGAGGACCTTGCCGAGACCGTTTGGCGAGGTGGAGCCGACAATTGCGCGTCCCGGCGCGCCGCTGCCGCTCAGGACCGCCGCGAAATCGCCGGCCATTCGGCTTGCCCGAGCGTCGCCAGGATCCGCAAGGACTGTGAACCCCTTCGCAACTACTGGTTGTGATTCCGGAGCGAGCGCAAGGATCCGTTTTCCAGCCGCGGGCGCGACGGATTGACGCGCGTATCTGCCTAGGGCGCTGCCACGCCAAGCGCCATGCCACAATATTCGCTTGCCGTTCTTGTAGACAGGACGGCCGTAAGGCACCATGCCGTAGGGGATTTTCTGGGCGTCGGCCGCGAAGTCCCCTGCCGCTAGCAGCATTGCAAAACTCAGCCCAGCAGCCGCGGACAAGGCACCGCGCCGCGCCCCCCGCCCAAGCTTCCCCGGACCAAAACACAAAAGTATCGGGCGCCCGCCCTGACGCTTCCCGCTCGTCATCGTTGCAACCTTGGCCAGCAAATGCGACCTCATCAAGGCGATCAAGACATCGCTCCGCTGCGGAAGTGCAACGGAAAGTTGACATCGACGCTGCGAACCGTGGCGCGTTTAGGACGCGGCTGCTAAGGCGTCGAGCGCCGCATGAAGCTCCTCCTCGCCGATCGGCGCCAGCGTCGGCCCATCGAGGTAGACGAGCGCCGCGCGGATCGCCGCGTCGCGGTAAAACGGCTGCACAGCGGCGCGATACAGCGCAAGCTGAACGACGTGGGCTGCGGGCGCGCGATCTGGCTTTTCGCCCAGTTTGAAGTCGACGATCAATACACCTTCGTCGGTTGCGGCGAGGCGGTCAAGACGGCCGCTGTATGGCAGGTCGGGGCGGCCCGGCCGCGGCAGAAATCCCGTCAGCGCGACTTCGCTTCGCGAGCCGGCGCCGAAGAGGAGGCTCAGTTCCGGCGCCCCGATCGCCGCCACGACCTTGGAGGCGAGCGCCGCGCGCGCTGATTCGGCAAGCCCGCCGCCCCACAGGTCGAGGTAGGCTGTCGCCGCGCCCAGGCGCCGTTCCGGCGCGAGGTTCGGCAGCATCTCGAGCAAAGTATGCGCTAGCCGTCCTTCGAGGGCCCGTTGGCGGTCGCCCCCAACTGCCCCGCTGGCGCGCGACGGGTTGAGCGCGGGAGCCACCGTCTCGGGCGCCGCATTGGAAGTAAGCCAGCCGGGC
This sequence comes from uncultured Alphaproteobacteria bacterium, assembly GCA_963813555.1. Lineage (GTDB taxonomy): Bacteria > Pseudomonadota > Alphaproteobacteria > Rhizobiales > Beijerinckiaceae > Roseiarcus. The sequence goes on from CAWEZX010000010.1 coordinate 437,297, forward strand.
ACGGCGTCGAGGGCGAGCGCGGGGGCCGTTTCGCGGCCATCCTCGGCGCGAAGGCCCTCGCCAAAGCACAGGATCGTCCCGCCCCCACCGAACGGCGCCGGCGCTTTGACGAGCGCGTCGGCAAGGCCCAAATAGACCAGATCATACCAGCAATCGGCGGGCCGGCTTCTCAAGGTCTCATAGCCAGCGACGATAAGGCGCTGAGCCGCGCGGGTCATGGCGACATAGAGGAGCCGCCGATGTTCGCCCGCCTGAGCCTCGCGCGCCTCGGCCCGTGCTGCGGCGACCGCCTCGGCGTCCTCGGACGCCTTCTTGGCCCAGGCGAGCAATGGCGAATCGCTCGGACTCGCCGCCGAAAGCCGCACCAGCTTGGGTTCGTGCCTCGAATCGGGCCCGCCGCAGGCGTCGGGCAGAAAGACGATCGGCGCCTCGAAGTCCTTTGCTGGCGTGGACGGTCAACACGCGAACCCCTTCCGTCTCGACGTCCATGTCGCGCTTGATTTCGACCTCGGCCGATTCGACCTCGCCTAGAAAATTGTGCAGCGACGGCGCTTCGCGCTGCTCATGCGCCAGCGCCAGGGTCAAGAATTCGTCGATCGGATCGACGGCTTCGGGTCCGAGCCGGCCGATCAGCGCTCGCCGGCCGCCGTCCTCGCCAAGCAGCAGCGCATAAAAAGCAAACGGCGAAAGCGCCTTCGCCCGCGTGGCCCATGCGGCCAGCCGGCGCGCGGCTTCGAGGGCGATGCCTTCATTCGCGCCCGCGATCGCTTCAGCGAGCGAACCGCTTCGTCTCGCCGCAATATTCATAAGGGCGTCGTCGTCAAAACCGATCAGCGGCGACTTGAGCGCGGACGCCAGCGTCAGATCATCGTCGGGCAGCAGCGCCGCGCGGCCGGCGGCGATGAGATCCATCACGGCGATATGGTCCTTGAGCTTGAGCCGGTCGGCGCCGGCGGTCTTCACATCCGCGGCCTTGAGCGCTCGGATCATCGCCTCGAAAAAGGCGTTGCGGGTGCGAACCAGGATCATGACATCGCTTTCGCGAATGCGCCTGATTTCCCCGGACGCCGGATCGACCACGCGCTCGGGCGAGGTCGGCCTCAGCCAACCTTTGATGACTTCAGCGATCCGCTTTGCGAGGACAACCGGAGGGTCGTCCTGAGCTGGCTGCTCGAGCACGCGCCAGTCTCCCGGCTCCAGCGTTGGAGTTGCCGCGATCGGCGGCCAAAGCTCGACCACGCCTTTCAAGTCGCGGCGGATCGCCTGGTGACTTGGAGACGGCTCCCCGGCGGCCGCAACGCCGCGCCAGGCCAGTTCAGTTCGAAAGGTCCTGTCGACGGCGCCGAGAATCGTTGGCGACGACCGGAACGAGAAGGTTAAGGGCACATCGGCGAACGGCTGTTCAGCATCGTGATGACGCCTTGCGAATGCCCGCTTCATCTCCGCGAACATCTCGGGCGCGGCGCCCTGGAAGGCGAAGATCGACTGCTTCTCGTCGCCGACCGCGAAGACGGTGCGGTTCTTGGGCCGCGCGCCGGCGCCGGCGAAAAACTCGGCGCTTAGCGCCGCAAGAATTCCCCATTGCGGCTGAGATGCGTCCTGAGCTTCATCGAGCAGCAGGTGATCGAGCCCATAGTCGAGCTTGTGCAGCACCCACGCGGCGCTCGAACGTGTGACCAGCGCCAGCGCACGCACGATCTGATCGTTGAAATCAAGCGCGCCGCGCTCGGCTTTCATGCGCGCGAAGGCCGCCAGGATTGATCGCGCGACCACGAACAGGGCGGCGCTGCGTTCAAGCGTCAGCGCAGCGCGCCTGCGCTCGCGCAAGGGGTGCAACCGGGCCTGCTCGCGACGCAGGTCATCCTCGAGCGCTGGAAACTTTTCGCACAGACCCTTGGTCGCAACCTGGCCATTCTCGCCTCCGCGAGGCTCGCCTTCGCCGCCATCTTTGAAAAACGCGTCGAGTAGCGCCTGGACGCGAGCTTGGCGAACACTATCTTGATCGGCCGCGCGAAGGTTCGCCGCAATGTTCTGGTCGTGTTTCTTGCCGACCTCGAGAGCCTGCGCCCACGTCTCGCGTCGCCTGCGCTCAACTTCGCCGCCGAGCATCTCGGCCTCGACGCTCGCGACCGTCGCGCCGGGCGCAAGACCGAGCGGACCGCGAAGCGCTGCGGCATAGCCTGACGCATCGTCGTGGGCGCTGAACGCGTCGGCGCGGCCCAACGCCTCCATAAGAAGCTCATCAAACCTCGCCGCGCCCAATTCGCGCGCCACCAGGTCGAGCGCGCTTTTGCTTTCGCTCGACGCGCTGAGCTCGGCGAACGCCGCGTCGCGCGCCTCACGCAGCAACCGCTTCAATTCGCTTTCGTCAAGAACGCTGAAATGAGCCGGGACGTTGGCCTCGAAGGGAAAGAGCCGCAGCAGCCTCTCGGCGAAGGCGTGCAGCGTCTGAAATCTTGAGGCCGCCCGGGGTCTCGATCGTACGCGCGAACAATTGGCGCGCGAAGACGAGATCATGCGGACCGGGGGTCTCCGCGCCGCAGTCGACGATTGCTTTCGTAAGCTCACTGTCGTTGAGGCTCGTCCACTGTGCGAGCCGGCTGAAAACGCGGTCGGCCATGTTGGCGGCCGCCGCCTTGGTGTAAGCGAGGCACAGGATCTGCGCCGGCGGCGTTCCATCGAGCAGGAGCCGCAGCACGCGCTGGGTGAGCACGTGGGTCTTGCCGCTGCCAGCGTTGGCGGAGACCCAGGCGGATGTTCTCGGATTTGAGGCCCGGGCCTGCCGCTGCCTTAAGGGTTCGGGAATGGCGAGAGCGCGGCTCAAGGCGTATCCCCCAAATCGCTCTCGCCTCCGGTCGCCGACCATTCCTTGATGCGCGCAAGATGGTCGTAGTCCGAGAAACGGGGCGCGAATTTGGGGAACGGGCGCGACAGATAAGGCGTGTCCACACAGGCGAACGCATCGAGCAACGTCTTGAGACCGGCGAAATGCTGCTCCGCTAGGTCGCCGATATTCTCGCCTTTTCCGCCGGCGTGCTTTTCTTCGCCGCCCGCCGCGCCTCCAACCTTGAGATAAATCGCCTCCTCGGTCTCGAGCAGCGGCAGCCCCTCAAATCCGCCCAGCCGCAGCATCGCCGCCTCCAAGGTCAATTGAGGCGAAAAACCGGCCTTGACTTCCTTCGCGATCGGCGGGGCTCCGCTCTTGTAGTCGATGAGCCGCGCGCCGCCCGATTGCAGAGCGTCGATCCGGTCCGCGCGCGCGCTGAGCTTGAACGGCGTTCCGCTATCGAGCGGCACAACGATCGCGCCCTGCCGCTCGACCCAAATTTGCGCAATGGCGCCGCGCGTTTTGCGCTCGAAGGCGAGAAAGAAGTCGAGGCCCTTTTCGATATTGGGCCACTGGAGCGCGAAGGCCGGATCGTCGTGGAACAGCGCAAAGCGCGTCCGCGCAATGGAGAGCAGACGGTCACGCGCCTCGGATGGAAGGGCGCCGGAGGGATATTCCTCGACAAACTCCTGCAGCGCGGCGTGCCACGCCATTCCCGTTTCGCGAGGCCCAATGTCGCGTTCGACGGCTTCCAGCGCCTTCAATCGCAGAATGTATTCGGCGTAGATTGCATAAGGATCGCGCCGCAAAGTCTCAATTCGGGTCACGCTCAGCGCTTTTGGGCGAAGCTCGACAGGAGGGCGCGGCGCCGGTCTTCGCTGTGGCTGGAACTCAGCAGGGTGGTCCAGCGCACGCGCGAAGGCGAGATAGCGCTGGCCGCGCTCTTCGGGCTCCATCATCGCCTTGGGCCCGGCGGCGGCCGCCATGCGCTGCAGAAAGCGTGAGGCGACGGTCGGCTGACCGCCGCGTTTCTTTGCGCGGCTCAAGATCGCTTCGTTCGCCCCGAGCGCGGAGACGAAATCGTGCGCCGTCTGGCCGATGCGCCGCTCCGGCGCCGAAAGTCCGAGCGTGGCGCGCATCGGCCGGTTGAGAAAAGCGTCAGTCTCGACCGCGGGCGGCCAGACCGTTTCGTCGAGGCCGGCCAGAAGCACGCGATCGAAGCTGAGCAGACGGGCTTCGAGCAGGCCAAGGATCATGAGGCGCGGGTGGCCGCCGCTCGCCGCCGGAGCGCGCGCCGCCGCCAGCGCGTCATCGAACAAGGCGGCGTACTCGCTGAGCGCTGTCGGGAAGCTCTCGATCGCCGCCTCGCTCCATTCGTCCATGAGCTGCGTCAATTCCTCGAATCCGTGGGCGTTCTCCATCGAGCCGTCCAGTCCTGCGACGGTGGCGGCGAGCGATCCTCGATGCTGAGTGAGGCAGTCGCGCAAGGAACCGCAGGGGCCAAGGGCGCGCAAGGGAGCGAGCACGCTTGCGACATTGCGCGCGAGCGCCTCCGCGGCCTGCCGGTCGGCCTCGCCGATGCGGCGGATTGCGGGATGCGCATGCCTGTCATCGGCGGCTGCGCGCGCGGCTGCGAAGGCGCGATCGAGATCATCGAGGGAGGCAAGCGGGATGGCGCGAAAGATGGCGAGCTCGAGCGCCCGCGTCGCGGCTTCGACTTGGCCGAGCGAGCGGCCGAAGCGGGCCGCAGGGTGCATGAGGACGGCCAGAAACGAGCGCGGCGTGAACTCGATCGCCGCTTCAAGGATGAGCCTGGCCAGCGCCCCCGCGGGGCTTTGCCCCAATGTTCGTCCGGCCGAATCCTCGACCTCCACGCCCCAGCGGGCAAGCTCAGCCGAGACCCGGCGCGCAATCGAGGGGTCGGGCGTGATAAGAGCCGCGGTCTTGCCCGGCGTCTCCAGCGTTTCGCGCATCGCAATCGCCAGCGCGAGCGCCTCTTCGTTCTCGTTGCCGGCGACAACGATTGTGACGCCTTGGAGCGCGGCGGCGAGCGCAAGCGGCGACAACGTCCACCCCCGCTCGCGCCAGAGATGGGTCGACTCAGCGGGGCGAAGGACTTCGCTCAGGAAGGCGGAGCGCGCCGCGAGCGGCGGGGACGGCGAGCCGAGGGGTATGACCTCGTCGCGCTTGACACCGATCTCGCCAATCAGCCGATGCAGCAGGGCCTGCGGATGCCCCGCGAGCCCGAGCGAAGCGTCCTCGCTGGCCCCGATCATCGCCCATGTGCGGTCGTCGAGATTGAGGTCGAGATCGGGCAGCACGACGGCGCCTTGCGGCGCGCAAGCGATAGCTGCGATGAGGCGGGCGGTCGCGCGATTGGCGCCGGTCGAGCCGGCGATGATGGTTGGACCGCGCCGCGGGCTATCGAGCGCTTTGATTTCTTCGTCGATGAGCAGCGCGGTCCGCTTCGCCCGGTCGATGAGGCCGCGTTCGGCCAGCCATTCCGGCCAATGAGCGAAGGCGATCTTGAGGAAATCGAGGGTGATGCGCCAATAGGGATCATAAAGATCTGGCGCCAGCGTTTCGAGCTTCGTCCACGGCGCGCCCTCGATGATCATGTCGTCGATCAGCGCGGCGAGGTCGCCCGCGAGCGCGTAATTCTGCGCGGGCGTCGCGGCGACCAACGCAGGCTCTGCAGGATCGACGACGAGCTGTCCGTTGGCGTCCGCCTGGCGAATCGCGCCTTTGAGCGCCTTTCCCCAGGCGCGGGTCAGGGTCGCGAGCGCATGGCGGCGCGTCAACGCGCCGACCGCGGGCGGCACGGCCGCGCGCGGCGCCTCCTCGCCCTCCGGGTCGAAGAGGGTCGCCGTCTCATCGGGCTCAAAGGCGCCGAGCGGAGCGATGCGCGGCAGCAGCAGGCTTCGTGCTCCGCTCGCCGAAAGCAGCGCTTTGGCGAGAGCCTGAGCGGCGCGCTGGGTCGGCACATAGATCGTGGCGTCCGCGAGCGCGAACGCGCCGCCCTTGCCCGGGAAGCCATCGATCAAGACGCCGTCCAGGAGCGCGCGGCTCAATGTCGGCAGAAACGCCGCCCCGGAGGGAATCGTGAAAACTCGCGGCGCGCGATGGGCCATGCGCGCCTTTTATGCGGCGCGCGCGGGAAAACAAGCGGGTCGGCTGGTGGAGGCCTTTGGGTCACGCTCGCAGCGCCACAGCGAGCCTTTCCCACGCATTCTCGTCGCCGGGAATCCCGAATCGGAGCCGATCCGGAGCGGCCGCAAAAGGGCGGGCGAGAATTCCTGCGGCGAGCAGGCGCTCAAAGGCGGCGCGCGCGTCGGCATGCGCGGCCAGTCGAAACAGGCGAGTTCCACCGATGATCCGCCAGTCGGCCCCGCGCAGGAGGGCGTCGAGACGCGCGGCGTCGCTGCTTAGGCGCGTGCGCGTTGCTTCCAGCCAGTCCGAATCGGCGAGCGCGCGAACCCCGACCGCAATCGCCGGACCGCTGACTGGCCACGGCCCCAGGCCAGCCCGCAAGAACTGGACGATGTCCGGCGAGGCGATCGCGAAACCGAGACGAAGCCCGGCAAGCCCATAAGTCTTGCCGAAGGAGCGCAGCACGACCGCGCCGCTCGAAGGCAGCGTTGATGCAATGCTTTCGCTCTCGGCGTCGAAATCAGCGAAGGCCTCGTCGACGATGAGCACCCCTCCGCGCGGCGCAAGGCGCTCGTGTAGCGCCAGGAGGTCGTCGTGCGGAATGATCCGGCCGTCAGGATTGTTCGGATTGACCACGATCGCAACGTCGAAGCCATCCAATTCTTCGAGCCGCTTCACCTCAATCGCGCGAGCGCCTGCCGCGGCGAAGGCGGATGCAAAACCGCTGTAGGTCGGCCCTAACGCGCAAACCGCCCCATGCGGCAATATGAGAGAGAGCGCCTGGATGAGCGCCTGTGAGCCGGAGCCCGCGACCACGCTTCCAGCGGCGACGTTGTAGCGGAGGCCGGCGGCAGCCTCGAGCTCTGCGAGCGCTCCATTCTCGGGCAATCGTGACCACGCTTCGGCCTCAAGATCGGGCAGGGGATAGGCGTGCGGATTGATGCCCGTGGAGAGATCGATCCAAGGCTTCGGCGCGCCGGGCGCGCGCCGGCGGGCGACTTCGAGCGCCCCGCCGTGATAGGTGAACGCCCGGTACTCCGCCGTCCAATCCAACCCCGCCGTCATGTCGCTCCTGCTTTCGCTGCCGCTCGCGCTCGCCGCCGCTCTCGTCGAGGGGCTGATCGGCTATCCGGCGCCTCTCTATCGCGCGATTGGCCATCCCGTCACTTGGATGGGCCGCTGGCTGGCGTGGCTTGAGGCGAGCTTGAATCGCGCCGACGCGAGCTTCGCCGCGCGACGGGCGGCTGGCGTCCTCGCGCTTGGCCTTTATCTTGCGCCGGTCGCGCTTGTCGCCTGGGCGGCGACGCGCCTGTGCGTCTCTGGCGGCGCGCTCGGTTTTGTCGCGCTCGCCCTTCTCGCCGCGAGCTTGCCGTCGCAGCGCAGTCTTGCGCGCCACGTGAGCGCGGTCGCCGAGGGACTCGACGCGGGTCTCGACGAGGGGCGTCGTGCGGTCGCGATGATCGTCGGGCGCAATCCGGACGTGCTGGACGAGGCGGGCGTCGCGCGCGCCGCGATCGAAAGCCTGGCCGAGAATTTCGCCGACGGCGTGGTCGCGCCAATTCTGTGGACTGCGCTCGGCGGCCTCATCGGCGGCGCGCTCTACAAGGCGATCAATACCGCCGACAGCATGATCGGCCACAAGGATGACCGCCACGCGGCTTTCGGCTGGGCGGCGGCGCGGCTCGACGATCTCGTCAATCTGCCGGCGTCCCGTCTTTCGGCGCTGTGGCTCATTCTGGCCGCCGCGCTGACGCCGCGGGCTTCGGCGCGGGAAGCCGCGCGAGCCGTATGGCGCGACGCCTCGCATCATCGCTCGCCCAACGCGGGCTGGCCCGAGGCGGCGATGGCCGGCGCGCTCGGCCTCAAGCTCGCGGGGCCGCGCGTCTATGGAGAGACGCTGGTCGATGATGCGTTCATGGGGAGCGGCAGACGTGAGGCCGATGTTGCCGACATCCGGCGGGCGCTGAGGCTGTTCACGCGAGCGTGTGCAATCCAGGCGGTGACGCTCCTGGCGCTCTTGGTTATCCTCGCCTTGAGGAGCGCCGCTGTCTGGAGAGGATAATGACGGGTTGGTTCGGACGAATTGCGATCGGTATGGCCGCCGCAAGTTTCATGATCGCGGAGGCGGACGCGCGGATCACTCATATCGAGATTACCAAAACCGAGCCCGCCTTCGGCGGTCAGTCCTTTGCCGACGTCGGACCCTATGAGCATCTGACCGGTCGGGTCACCGGCGAACTCGAGCCCGCCTTCGGCGGTCAGTCCTTTGCCGACGTCGGACCCTATGAGCATCTGACCGGTCGGGTCACCGGCGAACTCGATCCCGCCGATCCCGCCAACTCCGGGATTCAGGACATCAATCTGGCCCCACGCAACGCGCGCGGCATGGTCGAATATGTGACCAAGATTGAACTTTTGAAGCCTGTCGACATCGCCCGCGGGAATCGAATTCGGTTCTTCGAAGTGAACAATCGCGGCAACAAGCTGGCGCCTGGCTTCTTCAATGACGCCGTCGCCGGAGGCGTCGCTGACCGTAATGCGCTGTCCTCTCCCGGGGACGGCTGGCTCATGCGGATGGGCTACACGATGGTGTGGTTTGGGTGGGAAATGGACGCGCGTCCGGGCATGAGCCGCGTCGGGATGCCGCCGATCGTCGCGCACAATCACGACGGCTCGCCGATCACGGGAATCGTGCGATCCGAGATCATCACCCCCGTTCCGGCGACAAGCCTGCCGATCAGCCTCAGCCAGCAGATTCAGCATTATCCGCTCGACAGCTACGACAGCTATCCGACCGCGAGCGTAGACAACGAGACTCCCTTCCCCGACGGCTTTCTTCCGACGCTGACAGTGCGCGCGCGAGAGCAAGATCCGAGGGAGCCAATTCCGAACGCGGCCTGGAGCTTCGGAACATGCGAGCCGGGCGCGGCTGCAGCGCCTGAGGAGAAGCATGTGTGCTATCGCGACGGCTTCAAACCGGGGCGTCTCTACGAGTTGATCTACCGCGCGAAGGATCCGACAATTGGCGGCCTCGGATTTGCGGCCACTCGCGATCTCGGCGCCTTCTTGCGCGATTCCGAGAAGGACGATTCCGGGGCCGCCAATCCGGTCTATCGGCCTGACAATCTCGCCAGTATCGAGGGCAGCTCGCAGAGCGGACGGATGATCCGCAGTCTCCTTGCGCTCGGGTTCAATCGCGACGAGACGGGCCGGCGCGTTTTCGACGGCGCCTTTCCGCATATTGGCGGCGGGTTGATGCCGCTGAACGTTCGCTTTGGCCAACCTGTGCGCGCTTGGGGCGAGCAGGCCGATCATCTCTATCCGGCCTACGACTTCCCTTTCACCTATGCGCGCCAAACCGATCCCTTGACACAAAGGACGGGAGGCCTGCTCGACCGATGCAACGCCACCGACACCTGTCCGCGGCTGTTCCATGTCGCAACCGCGCTCGAAATGTGGGAAGGGCGCCAGTCGCTCGGCCTGACCGATCCGCTTGGGCGAACCGATGTCGGCGATCCGCCGAACGTCCGCACCTACATCATGGCGAGCAGCCAGCATTCGGCGGCGTCGCTGCCGCTCGCCGTTCACGCGCCCTTTGGCAATTGTCAGCAGCAACCGAATCCGAATCCGCAAATCTGGACAATGCGCGCCTTGTTGACTGGCTTAACCGCGTGGGTGCGAGACGGCGTCGAGCCGCCGCCGAGCGCAACGCCGCGCATCGCCTACGGCGCGCTCGTTCCGCCCGACCAAGTGCGCTTTCCGGAGATTCCCGCAAATTCCTACGGCGGGGTGGAGCGCCCAGCGGTCTCGCCGCTGCAAATCTACGACAGCCTGCATGTTCTCGACTTCGGCCCGCTCTACCGCCCCGAAGATTCGAGCGGTGTAATCACGCGCGAGCCGCCGCAAGTCGGATCGGGAAGCTATGGGATTCTCGAGATGCAGGTCGACGCAGATGGCAACGACCTGGCCGGCATTCGCTCCGTCTTCCTGCAGACGCCGGTCGGCACGTACACGGGCTGGAATCTTGGCCGCAAGGATCGCTTCGAGAACGGCATGTGCAATTTGCAGGGCAGCTTCGTTCCCTTCGCCGCCACGAAGGCCGAGCGCATGACCACCGGCGATCCACGCCTCTCGATCGAGGAGCGGTACCCCACGAAAGAAAGCTATCTCGCGGCGTTCAAGAAAGCGGCCGCCGATCTCGTCGCCAAGCGCTACCTGCTGCCGGACGATGCGGCTTTGCTTGTGAATCGCGCTGAGAGCGAGGGCATTCGGAGCGCGCCTTGAGTGCCGAAAGTCGATTGGCGCCACTCGACTTTAACGTCTCGTGGTGCTTCGATGCAAACATGATCTTTTGCGCCAGGGCAACGCCAATGCTTCGAGTCGCAGTGCTGTTAGGGATCTCTTTCGCCATGCTGGGCGCGGCGGCAGCGCAAGACTCCAAAGAGGACGCCAAGCCGGACACGGTCGAGGTCCATGGCAAGGCGCTTGCGCTCAGTTGTGCGGAGTGGAAGCGCAATCCCGACCGGTCGTGGACGAGCACCGGACCGCTTCTGGTCGGGACAGAGACAATGACCGTGACCTTGCGCGGCGGAAAGGAAACGAAGGTCCTTGAGACGAAGTGCGGAGACGCGCAGGAGCCGATCGTCACGCCGGCGAAAAGCGCCGAGCCAACGCGCCACGCGCGGCACGGACATCACCATGCCGATCCGGCCGACGGAACATAGGGACCGGAGCGACCCTGTCTGTCTGTCTTTTGCCCCGCTATAAGAGCTGCAAATACGTTGACAAAATCAGAAATACAGTGCTATGTTTCTTGACAACGGAATCAAACGCGGTCGCTTTGCGGCGGGCTGATGAGGGGCCGTGGCTGTTTGAAAAAAGCGTGCTCAAGCGGCTTGCATTGAATCGAACCCGAATCGTCGTTGCGACTCCCGGGTCAGAGCCCGGGAGCTCGTCGGGCGCCTGGCGGCCGCTGGATCGCCGCGCCGCGCGGGCCAGGCTCCCGGTCCTTGCGATGACGCTTCCGTCCGGACGCGCGCCGCGCTTCCGCGCTGCAACTTCCGCGCGAGTCGAGAGGCGGAGTCGGATTTTTTTATTTGAATCGCTCGTAACCCATTGAAAAGTCCCGATTCGAAAAAATAAACGCTAGAGCATTTTCATTATTGGCGGCGATATCCTGAGTTTGCGAGATAGTTTGCGCATTCGTCGGGGGTGAAAGTTTCGAGTGCGCTGGCGATGGCCTGGATGAGGGCGTCGAAGGTTCGCGCGGCGGCTTTGCGCAGCAGGGCCTTGAGTTTGGCGAACCACTGCTCGATCGGGTTGAGATCGGGGCTGTAGGAAGGCAAGTAGAGCAGTCGGGCGCCGGCGTTCTCGATCGCCGTTCTGACGCCCTCGACCTTGTGGCTTGGCAGATTGTCCAGGATGACGATATCGCCGGGCTTAAGCTCGGGAGCGAGGAACTGCTCGACCCAGGCGCGGAACTTCTCGCCATTGATCGGCCCGTCGAACGCGCAAGGCGCAACCAGACCGTCCTGCCGCAGCGCGCCGAGGAAGGTCGTGGTCTTCCAATGGCCCCACGGAACCGGCGCGACCAGGCGCTCGCCGCGCGGGCATCGGCCGTAGAGCCGGGTCATTTTGGTCGATGCGCCGGTTTCGTCGACAAACACCAGATTGTGCGGTCGCCATTCGCCCTGCTGCGCCCGCCATTGCTCGCGAGCTTCCGCTACGTCTGCACGATCCTGCTCTGCGGCGCGCTGCGACTTTTTTTGAGCGTCAACCCGAGATGCCGGACCCGCGCCCACAGGCAGCCGACGCTGATTTTCACCGCATGATCGCTGGCAAGCCAGGCTTGCAGTTCGACCAGCGTGATGTCGCCTTTCTGAGCCACCTGAGTGCGCAACGCCTCGTCATAGGCCGCAAGCTTCGGCTTTGGGCCGCCGCCCGACTTGTGGGCCGTCACATCGCCGGTCGCGCGCCGCCGGCCGAGCGCCTTGTAGATGTACGACACGCTGACCCGAAACAGCGGCGCGGCCGAATACACGCCCAACCCGCAGTCCACCGCCGCCATCACTCGATCCCGAAGGTCCTGCGAATAAGCCACGCCCATGATGCTCCCCAGCGCCAATTCGACCGGCGCAAAGAATCATGGCCGCAAGCCAAAAGGAATCCCAGATTCCGTCAGACCTGAAAATGCTCTAGTAAACGCTAGCCATTTTACTAGCACTTACTGGCGTTTGCTGGCGTTTAATAGCGCTTTATTTGCCGGCTTACGCCGGACCTCGTGCACTGGTTGCAGCGCGCCCTAGCGTGCGGCCGCGAGCAGCCCGTCGCAATCGAGATGCGCCTCGCAATGGTCAGCGAGCGTGTCGAGCGTCCGCTCGACCGTCGCCTCGTAGTCGAGCTCGCTGGTCGTTCCGAGCGCCGCGAGCCACGCCGCGCGCTGGCGATCGTCGGCGAACAGCCCGTGCACATAGGCGCCGGCGATCTGGCCGCCGGCAGACATTGCGCCATCGAGCCGTCCATTGGCGAAGCGAAGGAGCGGCCGCGCGCAGTCGGGACCTTTCGTTTCGCCGACATGCATCTCATAACCCTGGAACGGCGCGCCATTTGTGAGGCACGCGCCTTCGACTTGGGCAAGCGTCTTCTCAGCCGTCAGTACGGTGGCGACGTCGAGCAGCTTGAGGCCCTCGATCTCGCCCGGCGGCCCCTCTATGCCGTGCGGGTCTGACACGCTTGTGCCCAGCATCTGGTAACCGCCGCAGATTCCGAGAATCCGTCCGCCGCGCCTTGCATGGGCGAGAAGGTCGATATCCCAACCTTGCTCACGAAAGAATTTGAGATCGGCGATCGTCGCCTTGCTGCCGGGCAGGATGACAAGGTCGGCGATCGGCAGCGGCTCGCCGGGCTTGACGAAGACGAGCCGCACCGAGGGCTCCATGCGCAACGGGTCGAAATCGTCGAAATTGGCGATGCGCGCCAGCATCGGCACGGCGATGGTCACCGCGCCCGCCACCCGCGACTGCCGGTGGCCGAGACTGAACGCGTCTTCCGCCGGCAGCCGCGATGCGCCGGCAAAGAACGGCAGGAGGCCGAAAGCTTGCCAGTGCGTATGCGCTTCGAGCGCCATCATGCCGCTGAGGAACAGGTTCGCGTCGCCGCGGAACTTGTTGACGACGAACCCCACGATCATCGCCGCGTCGTCGGGTGCAAGCGCCGCTTTGACGCCGAGAATCTGAGCGAATATGCCGCCGCGATCGATGTCGCCGATCAGTGCGACTGGGCAATTCGCCGCACGCGCGAATCCCATATTGGCGATGTCGCCCTCGCGCAGGTTGATCTCCGCTGCGCTGCCCGCGCCTTCGACGAACACGAGATCAGCCTCCGCCTTCACGCGAGCGTAGCTGTCGAACACGGCGCTCATCAATTTGGGTTTGAGGGCCTGATATTCGCGCGCTGGCGCATTGCCAATAACCTTGCCCTGGACGACAACCTGCGAGCCGATCTCGCTTTGCGGCTTCAGCAAAACCGGGTTCATGTGCACGCTGGGCAAAACTCCGCACGCGCGCGCCTGCAGCGCCTGGGCGCGGCCGATCTCGCCGCCGTCGTCCGTCACCGCGGCGTTGTTCGACATGTTCTGCGGCTTGAACGGGCGGACGCGAAACCCGCGCCGGGCGAAAGCGCGGCAGAGGCCGGCGACGATCAGCGACTTGCCGACGTCAGATCCGGTCCCCTGGAACATCAGCGCGCGAGCGGTCACCCCCCTCTCCTTTTAAGGGAGAGGGGTTGGGGGTGAGGGGTCAGCGGGCAAGCGCGCGCTCGCCTCGGGGTGGCCCCCTCATCCGGCCGCGCCCATAGCCCGTCCGAAAGGACAGGCGTCCTTCCGGACGCCCTGCGGCGCGGCCACCTTCTCCCGGAAGGAGAAGGGGCGTGTTCCGATTGGCCCCTTTCGCTCAAAATTCGATCGCCTCCTGCGCGCGCACGCCGGCGGCGAAGTGATGCTTGACGAGCGCGAACTCGGTGACGCAATCGGCCGCCTCGATCAGCTCCGGCTTGGCGTTGCGGCCGGTCACGACGACATGCAGGCCGGGGCGCCGCTCAACGAGCGCCGCGACGACTTCGGCGAGCGGCAGATAGTCGTAGCGCAGCGCGATGTTGAGTTCGTCGAGCACGAGGAGACAGATCGTGGGATCGGCCATCATGCGCTTGGCCTCCGCCCACGCGGCGCTCGCCGCCGCGACATCGCGCGCGCGGTCCTGCGTCTCCCAGGTGAAGCCCTCGCCCATCGTGCGCCACTCGGCCTGGGCGCCGAAGCGCTCGATGGCCATACGCTCACCCGTCGACCAGGCGCCCTTGATGAACTGCACCACGCCGACGCGATGGCCACGGCCAAGCGCCCGCAACGCGAGTCCGAAGGCTGCTGTCGACTTGCCTTTTCCCGGACCGGTGTGGACGATAAGCAGACCTTTTTCGAGAATTGGCTTCGCCGCGACCTCTGCGTCCTGCACGGCCTTGCGTTTGGCCATTTTCGCTTTGTGCCGATCGTCTTCGGGGCGGTTCATGGGGCATGTTCCGTCGGCGCCGAGCGCCCTTGCGCCCGGATCTAAGCAGAGATTCGTGGCATGGCCAACGGATTGGGGATGCGCTCGCGGTTGAGATCAATGACGGCGTGATGGATGGCCTGGTCGAGCGCGGCGGCGTCGGTGAAGGTCTGGTGGGCGAGGTGATGGGCTTTGAGATCGCGCCAGACCGGCTCGATGTCGTTGAGTTCGGGGGCGTATTTCGGCAGCCATTCGACGGTGAGCCAGTGTGCGCGGGCGGTGAGGGCGGCGAGCGAGCGTTTGCTGGTGTGGATCGGACCATTGTCCTCGACCAGCACGACCGGCTTGGCCTGCCGCCCGGGCTGCGGCCCAAAGAGACGGTCGAGTTGCTCCAGATGAGCGATGAAATCGCTGCTGCGCTTGGTCGGGCTGGTATGGACGATGAGTTGGCGCGTGAGGGGATCGAGCGACCCCAGTATCGCGACCTTCTTGGCCTGCCCCGGCGCCGGCACACGCAAGTCCGCTCCCGACTTCGCCCAGGCGCGGGCGAGATAAGGATGGGTCAGCGCCTCGCTCTCATCGCCGTAGAGAAGAACGATGTCGCCGGCTTCGGCCTGCTGTTTGCGCAGTTGCAGGCGCAGGCCCACCCGTTCCACTTCGCTTTCCCTCTGACGGCCCTTCAGCGTGTGCCGGGGCCGCCGCCAGCGGAACTTTTTTTTCGCAACGCCTTGGACAGTTGCGAACGGCTGATGCGCACGCCCTCGCGCGCTTCGATCTCGGCGCGAAGGCGGGGGATCGTCCAGTTGCGCCGGTCGGCCACAGGTTCTTCCAGCAGCGGGGTGGCGACGCGCATGGCGGCTTCACTCTTCACTGGAGGCGGGCCCGGCGCGATGCTGGTCTTCAGCGCTGCGATCCCGCCGGCGGCGAAGTCGCTGCGCCACAGCCGAACCGTATCTTCGCGCACGCCAAACGCCGCCGCGATCTTGGGGCTGGTCCAACCAGCCAGCGTCAAAAGCACGGCGCGGGCGCGGTCCGCCTCGCCGCGATCGCGTGAACCGGCAAGAGCCAAGAGGCCGGCGCGTTGTTCATCGCTCGCCGTAACCGGAGACTTTCCCGCCATGTCATACACCTTGCGAATCGGCGCAGGCAGCCAACCGCAAAAAACCTATCCGTTGGTTAGCCAAACGGAATCTGCTTAGATCAGACAGAGCATAGACCGCTTCATTGCGATGCAACCAGCGGCGGCTTCGGGATCGTATCGCACCGCTCAAGCACCATCGGCGACTTCTCGGGTTCCGAGCCTCTCGCGATCCGGAGCAGCCCGTTATCCAGATCGCCCAGGCTGTGCAGGGCGATTGGAGCGCCTTGAAAGACCCGGAAGCGGACGCTGACGACGCGCGGATTGCAAGGGGACAAGGGGATGGTGTGCAGCATGATGAGCCGGCCGTAGGCAAGGACTTCGCCGAATTCGTAAACGCGCTCTATTCCCAATCCCTGGACGTTGCGATCCCGGTTTGGAGGGTCGACCGAATAGTATCCCGTCACCATAGAGGGATCGAAGGCGTAGACGCGACGGATGCGCCGATCGGAATAAGCCGCGAGCTGAGCCAGCCCGCCGCCTAGCGAGTGGCCGACGGCGATGATCTCCGTCGTGCCCTCGTGGTAGCACTTGTCGCGTTCGATATGGCCGATGAAATCGCCGACGTGGTCGCGGACCTGCTCGTACTGATCGTAGATGGGAAAAGCCCGCAAGATCCAGTGGAAGTTGGATTCCCAATCTCCCTTGTTGCCGCCGACGGTCCCGCGAAAGGCGATGACAGCTTCGGAACATCGGGCGCCCTTGCGCGCCCAGATTTGAACCCCCAAGCCCCCCGAGACAGGCTCGTTTTGCCCAGCCATCCGCACTCCGCATTCGTCCGGTCCATCGCAGCTCCAGACATAGCGCCACTCATCGAGCCAGCGGGCCGCGCGTTCGTCGTCGGCGCGTGCGTCGCAATCCTTCGGGTTGTCCGCGGCGCATGCCGTGGCGCGCGGGGCGGTCCTGCGAGTCACATAGACCCGAGGATCGTATGATTGCTCCGCAAGCAGGGCGTAGGGCAGCACGCGAGCGGCGACCGGCCCCGCCTTCTGCCTCTCCGCGTAGTTGTCCTCGCCCTCGGTCCGTTGGATGACCTGGTCAGGCTCCTGGTCGAGGTGGAGGCCTGCGCAACCCGAAAGGAGAGGCAAGGCGATCGCTGCGGCGATCGCCTTGACGGTCCGAGCGCATGCGATCGCTTCCATGCAAGCCCCGAGCGAGATTCGCGCCTAGAGCCCATGCTCGGCATCGAAGACGCAGCGCGTCAAGGCTTTCGGGCGATCTCCGCGCTATGCGCGGCCTGACCGTCCAATTCTGAGGACTAGCTAGCGCTCCGGGTCGAACCGCGCAAATCAGGCCGTGTGGCGTCGTACCAAGCCCAGGTTGTATCCGGCGGAGCGGCATCGCCTCACCGAACTCCCCCGATTTGGGATGTCCACGAACCTCGACAAGGCTGTTAGGATTTGGAGTTGGCTGGAATAAGACCGAACGCGATCCGCGCCTCCACCGTCCTTGTCGGAGATCCGGGGATGCAACTTGACTGATGTATTCATCAGCAGACAGCGGGGAACTACGGAAGATGGGTTCGCTTATCGTCCCGCGGCGTCGATTCCTCCAAGGCGTTGCCTCGCTCGCAGTTTGTGCGCCGGCGGTCGTGCGTGCGCCGAGCCTTATGGCGGTCAGCGCGAGATTTTGCGGTTCCGCCCCGTCGGTTCCTTCGTGGGCGCCACAGGACGCGCTCGCCTTTCTGCAGCACGAAATGGAGCGCCGATTCGCCGAAACGCTATTCGGCGCCGATTGTCTTGCAGCGGAGCCTGAAAACATCGTCCCAGCCTGGAGCCGGTTCGTCGCAGAAGCCAAGATCACAGCATTGTGGGAGCTCAGGACTTGGTTCGGGCCTCGAGGGTCGCCGCCCAAACCGTTCGAAGAGCTGCCCGCCGAAGTACGGGACGGTCTTTTTTCGATGCTTGGAGCCTCTCTTGGCGCTACTGCGCGCGGCGCGCGGTTTCCCGGCCTTGCAATGCGCAAAAGCGTTTAGCGATCCATTTGACAACCCCTCTCGAAGCTGGAACATGGTCCGTGCACGGTCCCTCGATCTTGCCAGAGGGTGAAAAGGGAACACGGTAGGCCTTTCCGCCGATCCGTGGCCGCCCCCGCGACTGTAACCGGCGTGCCGACGCTTTTCTCGCCACTGGACTTTTGCAGGTCCGGGAAGGCGGCGTCGGCGATACGCCGCAAGCCAGGAGACCTGCCGTGCGCCGAGGAATTCCGCAAGGCTGCCGGAGGGGCGGCCAAGGAGCGCTCATGACCACCCGACAGACTTCCGATTTGGCGCCGAACCCATTGCTTGCCCACCGGGATTGACGGGGCCCATGAACGCCCACAGCGGCCCTTCGGCCTCCGCGACGCTCCTCGTCTGCGTCACCTGCAAGTCTGAGACGGCCCCAATGGGCCCCGGGCTGTTCGAAGCGCTTGGCGAGCGTCTTAAGTCTGAGCCCGATATCGCGCTCAAGGCCGTCGAATGCCTCTCCGTTTGCAAGCGCCCGTGCACGGTCGCGCTCGCCGCGCCTGGCAAATGGACTTATGTCGTCGGCGACTTGACGCGCAACTCGCATCTCGAGGACATCGTCATAGCCACGCGCCGCTATGCGGCCTCGGCCGACGGCATTGTTCCCTGGCGCGAGCGGCCGCTCTCCTTTCGCAAGGGCGTCGTCTCGCGCACGCCGCCGCTCGCCCTCGCCGAAACTCAGCTTTCTTAAGAAGATTGGCTCCCAGATGATCGCCAAGACGCCAGTCACCATCGTCACCGGCTTTCTCGGCGCCGGCAAGACGACCTTGATCCGCCATCTTATGGCGAACGCCGGCGGGCGGCGGCTCGCTCTCATCATCAATGAATTCGGCGACGTCGGAATTGACGGCGATCTTATCAAGAGCTGCTCTGACGCGGCCTGCCCAGAGGATGCGATCATCGAGCTTGCCAACGGTTGCATCTGCTGCACCGTCGCCGACGATTTCGCCCCGGCGCTGACCACACTCATCGCGCGCGAGCCGAAGCCTGATCATATCATCGTCGAAACCTCAGGCCTCGCCTTGCCCAAGCCGCTCATCAAGGCCTTCGACTGGCCAGAGTTGCGCGCCAGGCTCACGGTTGACGGCGTCGTCGCAGTGGTCGACGCCGCCGCCGTCGCCGAGGGGCGTTTCGCCGACGATCCCGCGCGCGTCGCCGAGCAGCGTCTGGCCGACCCGTCGCTTGACCACGATAACCCGCTTGAAGAGGTCTACGAGGATCAGCTTATGAGCGCCGATCTCGTGGTGCTCAACAAGGCCGATCTCGTCGACAAGGGCCAGCTCGACGCCCTCAAGGAGCAAATCGTCGCAGCCTTGCCGCGGGCGGTGAAGATCGCGCCCGCGCGCGACGGCGCGATCGGCGCTGACGTCCTGCTCGGCATCAGCGCGGCCGCCGAGGACGATCTGAGCACGCGTCCCTCGCATCATGACGCGGAAGGCGAGCATGACCACGACGATTTCGACACGTTCGTCGTTACAATTCCTTCGGTCCACGATCCCGATGCGTTGATCGATCGCCTGGTCGCTGCGACGAGCGCGTACGACATCTTGCGCGTCAAGGGCTTTGTGGAGGTGGCCGGCAAGCCGATGCGGATGCTGGTGCAAGGCGTGGGGCGGCGGTTCCGGCGCGACTTCGACCGGCCCTGGGGTGTGGGGGAGCCGCGGCTGAGCCGTCTCGTCGTGATCGGTGAGCGAGGCGTCGACCGCGAGGCCGTCGCCTCAGCGCTCGAGGTCTGAGGCGACCGGAATGGCGAGCTTGACGATGGGCCCCAACCGTCATCGCGAGGAGCGAAGCGACGCGGCGATCCAGAAGAACGCAGGCCGCCCCGCGTTCTCTGGATTGCTTCGCTCCGCTCGCAATGACGGCAGTGACGCCGATCCGTCGAAACGCATTCTCTCAGCCTAGGTCGAGACGTCATGCACGTCCCCCGCATCGAAACAAGGACGCTCGACGAGACAGTCGAAGCGCTCGACCTGGGTCAGACGCCGGCGGACATCGTGTTCCTGTCTTTCTCTGACAGCGACCTCAATGCGTGGGCGCGCGCCTATGACGCCTTTCCGGAGCCGAAGCCGACGCTCAGGATCGCTTCGCTCGCGGCGTTGCGCCATCCGTTCTCAGTCGACCTCTATCTGGAGAGGGTGTGCGCTCGCGCCAAGCTGGTGGTCGTGCGCGTGCTCGGCGGGGCGGACTATTGGCGCTATGGGGTGGACGAACTCAAGGCGCTGGCTCGCCGGAGTGACCTCCAATTGGCGCTGCTGCCTGGAGATAGGCGGCGCGACGCGCGCCTCGACGAGGCCTCGACACTTGACGGCGGCGCAGTCCTGCGGATCTGGCGATATTTCGACGAGGGCGGCCCCGACAATATGGCGGCCTGCCTTGCGTTTCTTGCATCCGAGATCGGCGCCACGACTCCCGCTCCGCCGCCGGTTTCGGTCAGCGCCTTCGGCCGTTTTAACGGCGGCTGTTTCGAGGCGGGGCCGGACGCGGCGCGCGCGCTCATCGTCCTCTATCGCTCGATTTATCTAGCCAACGACGTTGAGCCGATTGAAGCGCTTGCTCGCGCGCTTCATAAGAAGGAATTGACGACGACCAGTGTCTTCGTCACCAGCCTCAAGGACGAAGCCGCGCTTTCGCCGCTGCGCGCCTTTCTCGCCGGACGGTCTTTTGACGTCGTCCTCAACGCCACCGCCTTCTCCGCCCGTCTGGACGCAGAAGAGGGAACGGCGCTCGACGCGCTCGATGCGCCGATCATGCAGGTCGTGCTGGCTGGTGTAGGGCTTGACGCTTGGCGCGCTTCTTGCCGTGGGCTGGGACCTTCGGATCTGGCGATGCATGTCGCCTTGCCCGAGATCGACGGGCGAATTTTAAGCCGAGCCATCTCCTTCAAGGCCGCGAGTTCGCGCGACGCGCAGACCGAATTCGCCGCTTTGGCGCATCGGCCGCTTGCCGACCGCGTCGACTTCGCCGCCGAGCTCGCTCGCCGCTGGGCGGGCCTCCGGCGCAAAGCGCCGTCGGACAAGCGCCTAGCTTGCGTGCTGCCGGATTATCCGGCGCGCGGCGGGCGGACCGGCTATGCAGTCGGCCTCGACACCCCGGCAAGCGCCATCACGATCGCAGAGGCCTTAACCGCCGCTGGCTACGATGTGGCTGCCCGGCCGGACGCGCCGTCGCTTATCGCCGCTCTCGCCGAAGGGCCGCTGGAGGCGACGTTGACGCTCGCCGAGTACGAGGCCGAGCTTGCTTCGACCCCGGCGGACTTCCGGCAACCCTTGTTCGCCGCGTGGGGTGAGCCCGCCGACGATCGCGACGTGATCGACGGGGCGTTCCGATTTCGCTTCATGCGGCTCGGCAAGCTCATCGTCGCGGTTCAGCCTGACCGCGGCGACGCGTCCTCGCGCAAGGGCGACTATCACGATCTGAACCTGCCGCCGCGCCACGCCTATGTCGCGTTCTACTTCTGGCTCACCGGCAAGGAGAAAGTCGACGCGATCATTCAGCTCGGCGCGCACGGCACGCTGGAATGGCTGCCGGGCAAAGCGGTCGCGCTGAGCGAGAGCTGCGCGCCCGAAGTTCTGCTCGGCCCGACGCCGGTCATCTACCCATTCATCGTCAACAATCCCGGCGAAGCGGCGCAGGCCAAACGCCGCATCAGCGCAGTCACAATCGGCCATCTGACCCCGCCGTTGATCGCCGCCGGGTCGTACGGCGCAACGCTTGAGCTCGAGGGGTTGTTCGACGAATTCGCCGAGGCGCAGGCGCTCGATCCACGCCGGGCGCGCGCCATTGCGACGCTTATCCTGGAGCGGGGGCGGGAGAGCGGGCTGCTCAAGGAATGCGCTGCCGACGGCAAGCCGCCCGAAGAGGCGCTCATCGCCCTCGACGCCTGGCTCTGCGACCTCAAGGAGATGCGCGTCGGCGATGGCCTGCATGTGTTCGGGCGGTCGCCTGACAGCGCCGACGGCTTCGCCGCTGGGCTCGATCTCGATGCCGCGGCCAGCGACACGCTGAGGGAGCGTGTGGCAGCCTCAGGCGTCGCTGAATCGCTCGGGCTGTTGCGCGCGCTCGGCGGACGCTTCGTGTCGCCCGGGCCGGCTGGCGCGCCGGCGCGCGGCCGTCTCGACGTTCTGCCGACCGGGCGCAATCTCTACGCCATCGATCCGCGATCGGCCCCGAACTCGCAACGCCTGGGAGATCGGACGGCGTGCGGCCGAGGAGATTGTCAAGCGCTACGCGCAGGACCATGGCGAATGGCCGAAGCGCATCGTGCTGGACTTATGGGGATCGGCGACCATGCGCACCGGTGGCGATAATCTCGCGCAGGCCTTTGCGCTCATCGGTTGCCGGCCGACCTGGGATTCGGCGTCGAACTCGCGTCTGCGGCTTCGAAGTGTTACCGCTGGCGATGCTGGGTCGGCCGCGGGTCGACGTCACGTTGCGCATTTCCGGCCTGTTCCGCGACGTCTTTCCGAGCCAGATCGCGTTGTTCGCCGTAGCGGTTCGCGCCGTCGCCGCGCTCGAAGAGAGCGCTGACGACAATTCGCTCGCCGGTCTAAAGGGCGAGAGTCTGGCGCGAATATTCGGGGCGGCGCCCGGCGCTTACGGCGTCGGGCTCGGCGCGCGCATCGCCCGGGGCGAGTGGGCGGAGCGGTCTGAGTTGGCGGAGGCTTATCTTGCGGCGACTAGCCACGCTTATGATGGCGATGGAGGAGCACGGGAGGCGGCGGCGGAGTTTCGAACAAAGGTCGCCGGCGCCGAGGCTTTTGTTCACGCGCAGGACTTGCCGGGCCAGGACGCGCTCGACGCCGACGCTTTCGCCGAGCATGAAGGGGGGTTCGCCGCCGCCGCGGCGGAAGCGGGAGCGAATCCGGCACTCTATCATCTCGAACTCGACCACCGCCCACGCGCCGAAGATCCGTAGTCTCGCGCAGGAGGTCGCGCGCGCGCTTCGTGGACGCGCCGCCAATCCGCGCTGGCTTGCCGGCCAAATGCGTCACGGCCATCGCGGCGCGGCGGAAATCGCCCAGTCGCTCGACAATCTCTATTGTTTTGCCGCGCTGACCGACGCGGTCAGAAGCGCGCAATTCGACCTCATCTTCGACGCCACGCTCGGCGACGACGCCGTCCGCGCGTTTCTAGTCAACGCCAATCGTCAGGCCGCGTGTCACATGGCGGGCGTGTTCGAGGAGGCGGCGAGACGCAGATTCTGGCTCTCGCGCCGCAATTCGAGCGCGCGCATTCTGGCCTCAGTGCTGCAGGAGGCAGCATGAGCGCGATCGCGCCGCGCCGAGAGGGCTCACGCCCGCCGCCGCCCTATCGGAAAGGCTGGTGTCCGGGAGCCTTGCGGCCGATGGAGACCGGCGACGGATTGCTTGCGCGCGTGCGTGCGCCCAGAGGCCGCTTGTCGCTCGACCAGGCCGCCGCGTTGGCGGACGCCGCGATTCGCTGCGGCAACGGCGCAATTGGCCTTTCGGCTCGCGCCAATCTTCACCTGCGCGGCTTGAGCGAGCGGACGCTGCCCGACCTGCATATGCGCCTTGCCGAGTGCAAGCTCATCGACGCCAATCCCGAGATCGAGCGCCTGCGCAATATCGTCGTAAGTCCGCTGGACGACCTCGATCCTGAAGCATTGCTCGACCTCGGACTGAGTGTCGCCGCGCTGGAGACGCGGCTCAGGGAGGACAAACGTTTGCACGGATTGCCGGCGAAATTCAGTTTCGTCTTTGACGCGCAGGGGCGCCTCCCGCTCGGCGACGTCGACGCGGACATCCGCTTCGAGGCGTCGCGCGATGGGACGCTCACGGTGTTTCTCGCCGGCGACGATGCGCTGGCTGCGAAGTGTGGGCCTGGCGAGGCAGGCGATGTCGCTGCGCGGCTCGCCCAGGCGTTCCTCGCCCTTGCTGGCGCTGGCGAAGCGGCGCCGCGACGGACGCGCGCGCTGGTCGAGCGCACAGGGGCAGAGGTGGTCTTCGCGGAGACCGGCTGTGAGACGAAGCCGCGCGCGCGCTCGCAACGGTGCGCTTCGCTGCGCGACATCCTCGGCGCCCAAGTGTTCGGTGCGGCAGTCGTCGTCGGCGCTGCGACGCCCTTCGGCGAAATCGGAGCCGGCCGGTTCATAGCGTTGATCGAGCGCGCGCGGGCGCTTGGCGCGAGCGGCCTCAGGCTCACGCCCTGGCGGGCCTTCCTGATCGCCGGCCTCGACTGGCGCGGCGCCGAGTCGCTGGTCGATTCAATGACCGAGCTCGGATTTATCGCCGACGCGGACGACCCTCGGTTGCGCATCGCCGCCTGCCCGGGCGCGCCCGCATGCGCGCATGGCCGTCGGCCGGTGCGCAACGACGCTATGCGGTGGGCGGCGCTTTTGCCCAGGGGAGACGGCGTGGTTCTCCATGTCAGCGGCTGCGCCAAGGGATGCGCAAGGCCGGCTGCGACAGCGGCGACTCTCACCGCGACCGCGACGGGCTACGATCTCATTCTTGCCGGTAAAGCGAGCGGTCGGCCCGCGCGGCGCGGCCTTTCGAGCGCGGAGGGCGCTGAGCTTCTTGCCAGCGAAGGCGCTGGGATGTTCGAGCCCGAGAGGCCGTCGTGAAGTCGAATTACGGGTATGAAAAGGACGCAGTGGCGATCTATCGCCGGTCCTTTGCAATCATTCGCAGCGAGGCCGATCTTGCGCGCTTCTCATCGCTCGAAGAACGGGTCGCAGTGCGGGTCATCCATGCATGCGGCATGGTGGAGACGGCGGACGACCTCGTCTTCTCCCGCGGCGCTGCGGAGGCGGCCCGCGAGGCGCTTCGAGCCGGAGCGCCGGTCTTTTGCGATGCGCGCATGGTCGCCGAAGGGGTCACGCGGACGCGCCTGCCTGCGAACAATGACGTGATCTGCACCCTCAGCGATCCTTCTACGCCGGAACTCGCCTCAAAGCTCGGCACGACGCGCACGGCGGCGGCGATCGAGCTCTGGATGCCGCGGCTCGCAGGCTCCCTCGTCGCCATCGGCAACGCGCCGACCGCCTTGTTTCGCCTGCTCGAAGGGATCTCCGCTGGCGGGCCGCTTCCCGCCGCGATCATCGGCATGCCGGTCGGGTTCGTTGGCGCCGCTGAATCGAAAGAGGCGTTGATCGAGAGCGGCTTGCCCTCCATCGCCATCCGCGGGCGCAAAGGCGGAAGCGCAATGGCGGCGGCGGCTGTCAACGCGCTGGCGAGCGACGTCGAATGACGCCGTTCGGCCGCCTCTATGGCGTCGGGATCGGCCCCGGCGATCCGGATCTGCTCACGGTCAAGGCGACCAAAATTATCGCGTCGTCGCCCGTCGTCGCCTTTTTCGCCAAAGCGGGACGGCGCGGCAATGCGCGCGCGATCGTCGACTGCTGGCTCAAGCTCTCGCATGTCGAGCTGCCGCTTTATTACCCGATGACCGATGAAACTCATTTCGACGATCCGCCCTATCGTGAGGCGCTGGCGCGCTTCTATAAGGAGAGCACGATCGCGGTCGCAGCGCATCTCGAAGCCGGCCGGGACGTCGCGCTTTTGAGCGAGGGTGACCCGTTGCTCTACGGCTCGTTCATGCATCTGTTCATCCGCTTGCGTGACCGCTTCGATGTCACCGTCGTGCCGGGCGTGTCCAGCATCTGCGGCGCTTGGGGAGTCGCGGGCGCGCCAATGACGTGGGGCGATGACGCACTCGTCGTACTGCCCGCGACGCTGCCGCTGGACGAGCTCAAGCGTCGGCTTGCGCTCGCCGACGCCGCGGTGATCATGAAAATCGGCCGCAACCTCGCTCGCGCCCGAGAGGCGCTCATTGCGTCGGGCATGGCGGAGCGCGCCATCTATGTCGAGCGCGCGACAATGGCGGGCGAGGTCGTGACGCCTCTTTGTCAGAAGCAGGACGACGCCGCGCCCTATTTCTCGCTCATTCTCGCGCCGGGGAGGGGCCGCCGGCCATGAGCGGGCGCGTCACGATTGTGGGGTTGGGTCCGGGCCCCGCCGAATGGATGACGCCCGAGGCGAGCCAAGCGATCGAGTTGGCGAGCGATGTTGTTGGCTATGGCCCCTATCTCGATCGCCTGCGCTTGCGGCCGGACCAATGCGCCCACGCCAGCGACAATGGGCTTGAAATGGACCGCGCCCGGCTCGCTTTGGGGCTTGGGGCGGAAGGCCGTGCGGTCGCCGTCGTATCCGGCGGCGATCCGGGCGTGTTCGCCATGGCGGCGGCCTTGTTCGAGGCGATCGAGAAAGATCCTCGATGGCTCAAGCTCGAAGTTGCAGTGGCGCCGGGCGTCACGGCGATGCAGGCCGCCGCAGCCCGGCTTGGCGCCCCGCTCGGCCATGATTTCTGCGCCATCTCGCTCTCCGATAACCTGAAGCCCTGGACGATCGTCGAACGCCGCCTGCGCGCTGCTGCCGTCGGCGATTTCGTCATCGCGCTTTACAATCCGGCTTCGCGGGCAAGGCCGACCGGCATCAGGCAAGCGTTCGACTTGCTGCGAGGCGTGAAGGCGTCGACGACGCCGGTCGCCTTCGCGCGCGCTGTCGGGCGCGCTGACGAGACGCTGATTCTGACGACGCTCGGCGAAGCCGACGCGAGCCTCGCCGACATGGCGACGCTGGTTATCATCGGCTCGAGCGAGACGCGCTTTATCGCCCGCGACGGCGCGCGACCATGGATGGTGACGCCGCGCGCCTATGGGGTCCGTCGATGAGCGGCGATCCAGGCCAGGACCGCGTCGAGGTCGTGAAGCGTTTCGGCTTCGGGCGCGGCCGGCTGGCGCACGATCACGACTTCGATCTTAAGCGCGCGCGCCGCTTCGATCTTGGCGTAGGTCGCGCGCCCGCCACTGTTCTTGGTTACCAGCGTTTCGATGCGCTCGCGCTTCATGAGCGCGAGTTCGTCAGCGAAAGAGAACGGACCGCGCGAAAGGATCAGCTTGTGGTCGGCGAGGGCGTCGATCTCTGCCAGCCGGTCTATCGCTCGCACGATGTAGCGATGTTGCGGCGCTCGCGCGAAGGCGGCAAGCTGCAGGCGACCTTGAGTCAGGAACACCGTCTTCGGCGGAATTCCAAGAGCAGTGACGGCGTCGTCCATGGCCGCGACCTCGATCCAGCGGTCGCCAGGGTCGCGTGTCCAAGGCGGCCGGCTGAAGACGACGAGCGGCGTACGGGTCGCGCCGCAGGCCGAGACCGCGTTGGCCGACATGCGCGAAGCGAACGGATGGGTCGCGTCGACAATGGCGTCGATGCGCTCGCGGGCGAGAAACGCGGCCAGCCCCTGGGCGCCGCCGAAGCCGCCGATGCGTTGAGGGATCGGCGTTGGAGCGGGGTCGGCCGTGGCCCCCGCCAGCGACAGGATTGCCGCAACATCGGGCTCATCAGCGATCCGCCGCGCAAGGGCGCTCGCTTCCGAAGTGCCGCCGAGAATGAGCAGGCGAAGGCGCTTCAGTGGGCGGCTCCATGAGCAAGGAACGCTGGCTCGCCGTCGTCGGCATCGGCGAGGACGGGATCGACGGTCTCACTCCTGCCGCGCGGCGGCTCGTCGCGCAAGCGGCCTTCGTCGTGGGAGGCAAGCGCCACCTTGCCCTCGCGGGTCCATTGGCGGCGGAGACAATGACATGGCCGTCCCCGATCGAAAATGCGCTCGACGTCATCGAGGCGCATCGCGGGCAATCCGTATGCGTTCTCGCCAGCGGCGATGCGTTCTTTTTCGGCGTTGGCGCCATGCTGATGCGCCATTTTGTCGCCGAGGAGATGATCTCGATCCCATCGCCCTCGGCTTTTGCGCTCGCTGCGTCGCGATTCGGCTGGAGCCAACAGGATTGCGCGTTGCTCCCGCTTCACGGCCGGCCGCTCGAAGCCATCATCCCGCATTTGCAGCCCAAGGCGCGTATTTTGGCGCTCTCCTGGGACGGTTCCACCCCAGCTAAGCTGGCGGCGCTTTTGACCGCGCGCGGCATGGGTCGATCGAAGCTCACAATCTGCGAGGCGATGGGGGGCGTAAGGGAGCGGTTTCGCGCGACCGAGGCGCAAGGCTTCGCGCTCGACAATATCGCCGCCTTGAATACAATCGCGCTTGAAGTCGTCGTCGACCGCGGCGCGTGCATTCTACCGCGTGCGGCTGGGCTGCCCGACGATTGGTTCGAGCACAACGGGCAAATCACCAAGCGCGAGATCCGCGCCGTGACACTGTCTCAGCTTGCGCCGACGCGCGGCGAACTCTTGTGGGACGTGGGCTCTGGCTCAGGCTCGGTCGCCATCGAATGGATGCTCGCCGATCCGGCCAATAGCGCGGTCGCGATCGAGGCTCGTCACGACCGTGCTGAGCGCATTGCGCGAAACGCGCTGAGCTTCGGCGTTCCCGGCCTGTCCGTCGTCACCGGCGAGGCCCCTCACGTTTTTGCCGACTTGGCGCACCCTGACGCGATCTTCATTGGCGGCGGCGCCAGTGCGCCGGGTATGATCGACCGCGCTTGCGATGCGCTTGCGGCAGGCGGAAGGTTGGTCGTCAACGCGGTGACGCTGGAGACGCAGGCCGCGTGCGTCGACTGGCGCGCGCGTTGGGGCGGAGAGCTTACGCAGATTGCAATCGCGCATGCCGAGCCGGTCGGGCGCTATTCCGGCTGGCGCACGGCGATGCCGATTGTGCAGTGGCGGTTCGTCAAGCCATGAGCCGGCAAACCTCGAAGTCGAATCGTCGCCATCGGCGTCGGTTGTCGCGCCGGCGTCGCAGGCGACGCGATCGCGGCGCTGGCGCGGCGCGCACTCGAGGAAGCCGGCGCGCCCGAGGGCGAGCTGAGGATGTTTACGCTAGCGGACAAGGCCGATGAGCCCGGGCTCATAGAGGCCGCGCGCCTTCTTCGCGCGAAGCTGACGCCGCTGCCGCTCGCGGCGCTGGAAGCGCAGGCCGAGCGCATCCTCACGCCTTCCGCGGCCGTACAGGTGCGGTTCGGCGCGCCCAACATCGCCGAGGCCGCGGCGCTCGCCGGCGCAGGCGCTGGCGGACGGCTGCTTGGGCCGCGGCTCAAGGGCGATGGCGCGACCTGCGCCGTCGCTTTATCTCTGGAGCGGCCATGACGGTGCACTTTATCGGCGCCGGACCCGGCGCTCCTGATCTCATCACCGTGCGCGGGCGCGATCTCATCGCCCGCTGTCCAGTCTGCCTCTATGCGGGCTCGCTCATCCCCCGCGCGCTGCTCGACTATTGCCCGCGAGGCGCGCGGATCATCGACAGCGCGCCGCTCGATCTCGACGCGATCATCAGGGTTTGCGTCGAAGCGACCGCGAGGGGCGAGGACGTCGCGCGGCTGCACTCGGGGGATCTCTCGATCTTCAGCGCGATTGGCGAACAGCTCCGGCGTCTTGAGGGGGCAGGGCTCGCGTACACGCTTACGCCTGGCGTGCCCGCCTTTGCCGCCGCCGCCGCTGTGCTCAAGCAGGAATTGACGCTGCCAGGTCTCGCGCAGTCTCTGGTGCTGACACGCACGTCGGGCCGCGCCTCGCCGATGCCCGAACGCGAGACGCTGGCAAATTTCGCGGCGACCGGCGCCACGCTCGCGATCCATCTCTCAATTCATGCGCTTGAGGATGTGGTCGCCGAACTCACGCCTTTCTATGGGCCCGATTGTCCGACGGCGATCGTCGCCCGCGCTTCATGGCCGGGCGAGCGGATCGTGCGCGCCACGCTCCGCGAAATCGTGGGCGCGCTGCACGAGACGCCGATCGAGCGGACGGCGCTCATCCTCGTCGGCCCGGCGCTTGGGGCCGAGGATTTCCGCGAGAGCGAGCTTTATAACGCCGATTATGTGCGGCGCTTCCGCGGCGCGCCGAGAGAGGGCGAATGAGCGGGTTCGAGCAATCTGCGCTCACCGCAATCCGCGCCCTCGTCCTGAGGAGCCTGCGGAGCAGGGGTCTCGTAGGATGGTCCGGTGAGGCCTCGCGTTCATGCGAACTCGCGCGTCCTTCGAGCCCGCTTCGCGGCGCTCACGACGACGGTTGCAGTTCTGTCAAAATGCAAAAGGCTCCAGGGGCCTGGTCGTGACCCGCGGGCTCATGATCGCCGCACCCCGCTCCGGCAGCGGCAAGACGACGGCGACGCTCGGCCTTTTGCGTGCGTTCAAGCGCAGAGGCGTCGACGTCGTGGGCCTCAAGTCCGGCCCCGATTATATCGACCCTGCCTTTCACGCGGCCGCGTCGGGTCGCGAGGGCGTCAATCTCAATTCCTGGGCCATGGCGCCTGAGCTTCTGGCTGGGCTCGCCGCCCGCGCGTCGGAACAAGCCTCGCTCATTCTCTGCGAAGCGTCGATGGGGCTCTTCGACGGCGTTCCGAGTGAGAATGGGCGCACTGGCGCCTCGGCCGATGTCGCGGCGGCGCTCGGCATGCCGGTCCTGCTGGTCATAGATGTGTCGGGCCAAGCCCAATCTGCGGCTGCGATCGTCAAGGGTTGCGGATCTTATGACGAGCGGCTCAAAGTCGCCGGCGTCATCGTCAATCGCATCGGCAGCGAGCGCCATCGCCGGCTCGTCGTCGAGGCGATCGAGGCGATGGGCATGCCCGTCGTGGGCGCGCTGCCGCGCAACGACAAGATCGCGCTGCCCGAGCGCCATTTGGGCCTTGTGCAGGCGGGCGAGACAGAGGCGCTCGAGGCGCGTCTCGAGACGATCGCCGATTTCATCGAGACCCATGTCGATTGCACCCGCATTCTCGCATTGGCTGGCGAACTCGATTGCGATTCGCCTGCGTCCCCGCCCGCGGTTCAGCCGCCGGGCCAGCGCATCGCGCTCGCCCACGATGCGGCGTTCTCTTTCATCTACCCGCATCTCGTGCAAGGCTGGCGGGCGGCCGGGGCCGAGATCGTCCCATTCTCGCCGCTCGCCGACGAGCCGCCGCCTTCCGGTTGCGACTTCTGCTGGCTTCCGGGCGGCTATCCGGAATTGCACGCCGGGCGGCTTGCGGCGGCAGCGCGATTTCGCCAAAGCCTGCAGCGTTTCGCCGAGACGCGGCCGGTGCATGGCGAATGCGGGGGTTATATGGCGCTGGGCCAAAGCCTCATCGACGCCTCGGGCGTGGTCCATCCGATGACGGGCCTCCTTGGGGTTGAAACCAGTTTCGAAAAGCGCCGGATGACGCTTGGCTATCGCGAGGCGCGGGTCGTCGCGAATTGCGCGCTTGGCCCTAAGGGCGCTCTCCTGCGCGGCCACGAATTCCACTACGCGACGATCATCGCGGCCGGCGGCGACGATCCGTTCACCTATGTACGCGACGTCTATGGTTCGCCGGCTACACCCGCGGGTTCGCGAAGAGGAAACGTCACCGGCTCGTTCTTCCATGTGATCGCCGAGGCGTGATTCTACTGACGCTAGCCGCCGCGCGACCTGGTGCCTCTATGGAGGGTTCAAAACCCGGACCGGTTTGCCGTCCAGAAAGGCCTCCGCGTTCTCAACGCTCTGCGGATAGAACTGGCCCCATGTCTCAGCCACTCCGTAGCCGAGATGAGGCATAAGCACGGTATGGTCTGAAGCCCGGAATGGATGGTCCGGCGGCAGCGGCTCCTTGTCGTAGACATCCAGCGCTGCAATGATCTTGCCAGCCTGGACCGCGGCAATGAGAGCGGCTTCGTCGATGAGAGGCCCCCGAGAGGTGTTGATCAGAATGGCGCCTTGTTTCATGCGCGCAATGTCCTCGGCGCCGATGAGGCCACGGCTGCGCGGCGACAAGACCATGTGCACCGAGATGACGTCGGAACTGCTCATGAGATCAGACTTGCCGACTAGGCGGGCCCCGGCCTCCTCAGCCTTCGCTTCGGTCAGGTTCGGACTCCAGGCTATGACCTTCATCTCCAACGCAATGGCGTAGCGCGCGAGACGGGCCCCTAGGCGGCCGAGACCGACGACGCCGAGCGTTTTGCCGGCTAGGCCTATGCCGACAGGCACGCCGCGTTGGAAACCGCCGGCTCGCATGGCCCGATCGGCAGCGGGAATCGCGCGGGCGGCGGCGATCATCAAGCCAAGCGCGAGCTCAGCCGTCGCGTAGGGAGCGCCCGGACCGCCGCCAGTCGTATTGCAGACCGTAACGCCAAGTCGCGTGCAAGCCGCGACGTCCAGCGAAGCGTTCGAAGCGCCGGTGATGCTGATCATGCGCAGCTTGGGGAGACGACGGACTAGGGTTTCGGGAAAGGCAGTTCGTTCGCGCATTGTCAGAAGAATGTCGAAATCCGCTAGCGCAAGGGCAGCTTCCTCCTCCGATCCGAAAGCGTCAGCAAAAAACACGAGGTCAGCACGAGCAGCAAGTCCGGACCAGTCGGCGCTGCTCCGCGCGACGTCCTGCCAATCATCGAGGATTGCAATTTTCACCAGTTGCTCCCTCGGGTTGCTGGATGCCGCGCAAGCAGCCGAACGGGGTCAAAGGACCTCTGGGACGATTGGCGGATCGTCCCGAGAACGGTTGCCGGCCATTCCATACGGTCGTCATGCTTCAGCGTCCGGCCTTGCCGGCGACAGGCGAGCCAGTTTGGCATCAATCGTGGGATCGGCCAATAACTCTATGGACGCGATTTGATACATTCGCCCGCGCGGCCACGAATCCCGCTATGCACCCATCGTGGCGCGCTAAAGATCACCTACCCCGTCTTGGTCGAACCGCCACGATCCGGTATTGTTAATAGGGCCCAATCATACAGGACCAACTGAGCCGGGAGGGTAAAAGATGGCGGACGGCAGAACACTCCCGATGATCGTAGAGGTAGAACCCAAGGGGTTGAGGGGGGCCGTCGGAATGGCCGACGTTCCCATCGACAGACTGAGAGACAGCCTGAAATCTGCGACCTCGCTGCTGGCCGAGGCTCTCCAGGACATCAGGCGGGTGGGCCAAATGCTGCTTATCCGAGGTCTCCATTGAGCTTGAGGTCAGCGCCGAAGGCGGGGTGGTCGAAATTCTGCAACTCTATGAGCGCATCAGACAGCGAATTCGTCTTCCGGCCTTACCGCGGCAATACCAGACGACTCCCGGTTCCACTTCGGCCACGCGCGTATAGGATTGGTTCAATCGGAGCCATCACACGCTATCTAAGCGAATCGCGCGGCCTGTCACAGGGCGGCGCCGTTGTCTGCGGGGTTAACCTCCGGCGCCAGCATCAGCTCTGCGTCGGCGGTGACATAGCGAACGTAGCGATAGTCGCGGATGAAACTGATCCGGCTGTCGCGCCACTCCAGCCACATTATGTAGCTCGGGTTCGGATCGGCGCGATCTTTGAAAACCGCGATCACTTCTCGACCCTCAAGCCAGGCCGGAGCGAGCCATACGCCATCGATCTCGGCGTACGATGTGAAGAACAAACCGACGTCGGTACCCCCGACGCGAAGCGGGTGCAAGGACTGATGGAGCTTGACGTCCTCGGCCAGCAGCGCCCGCAGGCCGTCCCAGTCCCGCTGGTTGAACAGCGCACACAGCGCCCCACCGCCGCGGACGCTGGCCGCGCGTCCGGACCGCGCGGGCATGCGTGTTGATTTCTCGAAGATAGGCGCGACCTCGCGCCAGATGGCCTTTCACCGCGTCAACCGTGAGGTCGAGGAGGGCAGCGATCTCTATCAGCGACTCATCGAGCACGTCCTTCAGGGTCCCGTCGCGGAGGTGGTTGGAATTGGGTTGGCGTAGTCTCCGGGTTGCCTAACCCGAACGATTCCGGCGTTGGCGCGCTGGAATGGAGACCACGCCATGACGAAGGATACCACGAAGGAGGCGGGTGTCGCCGCCGAGGTTTTGCTTTTCGATGATTGGTTCGACGCGATCGAGGACGGGGTTCGCGCTCGGGTGCGCGGGTTCATCGAGACGATGCTGGATGAGGAACTTGCCGGCGTATTGTCGCGCCCGCGATATGGCCGACGCAAGCCGAGCGAGGATGGCGAACCGCCGCCAATCGTCGGCGTCCGGCACGGCCACCGCAAGCGCGGGCTGACCGGGACCTTCGGGAGAGCGGAGATTTCCGTGCCGCGGGCTCGGCTGATGGGCGCGGACGGCAAGACGAGCGAATGGAAAAGCGCCTCGCTTCGCGCCTACCAGCGCCGCACCAAGGCGGCCGACGCGCTGATCGCCGGGGCCTATCTTTCCGGGACCAACACCCGCCGGGTTCGGCGCGCGCTGGCTGCGGTGTTCGCCGGGCCGGTCGGCAAGGACGTAGTCAGCCGGGCATGGCGCAAGGTGAAGGGCGACTGGGACGCCTGGAACGTGCGACCGCTCGGCCAGGAGCCGATCGTGCGGTTGATCCTCGACGGCACGCTCGTACGGGTCCGGCTCGACAGACGCGCGACGTCGGTCTCGCTCCTGGTGGCGCTCGGCGTGCGCGCGGACGGCCAGAAGGTGCTGCTGGCGATCCGGAGCATGGGCGGCGAAAGCGAGGCCGCCTGGCGCGCGCTGCTCGACGATCTCGTGAAGCGCGGATTGAAGACGCCCGAACTCGTCATCGCCGACGGCGCGCCGGGTCTGGAAAAGGCGCTGGCGGCGCTCTGGCCGGATGCGCCGGTCCAGCGCTGCACGGTTCACAAGCATCGCAACCTGCTCGCTCACGCGCCCGAGCGTCTGCACGAGGAAATCTCCAACGACTATCGCGACATGATCT
This sequence comes from uncultured Alphaproteobacteria bacterium, assembly GCA_963813555.1. GTDB lineage: Bacteria > Pseudomonadota > Alphaproteobacteria > Rhizobiales > Beijerinckiaceae > Roseiarcus. Next base: position 471,551 of record CAWEZX010000010.1, read on the forward strand.
ACGCCGCGACGAGACAGGAGGTCGAAGCCCGGCGCAAGGCGTTCCTCCGCAAATGGCGCCTGAAATGCCGCGCCGTCGCCGACAGCCTCGAGGAGGCCGGCGACAGGCTGTTCACCTTTACGCGCTTCCCGCCGAGCCAATGGAAGTCGATCAGGACCTCGAACGCGATCGAGCGCCTGCATGAGGAGTTCAAGCGCAGGATCAAGACCCAGACCGTGCTGCCCTGCGCCGAAACCGCCGCCATGCTGTTCTGGGCGCTGCTCGCCTCCGGGCAGATCACCATGCGCAAGGTCGACGGATGGCAGACCCTCGCCGAGAAGCCATCCGACCAGACAATTGACCTCGCCGCATGATCGGATAGCTTCATGTCGCCCGAAGACGCGTCAACAAGTTCCAACACAACTCGCAACGGGACCTCCTTCAGGATGACGACACTGTGCTGGAGGGCGGGGAACTCGACAACGCGCGACACCGCGGTTTTGACCGCCTCCTTGCGCGTCAAAATCTCCAAGGGGTCCGACTGGGCCGAGTCTGCGACGTCCGCGGCGGTGCCGATCGGTTCGGCCATGCGCACCTCGCAGCCGCGCAGCAGGTCGAGCGCGCGGTTGTAAGCAATCCGGAACAGCCAGGGTCGAAGCAGCGGCCTCCCCGAGATCTTGCAACGCCACGAACGCCCGGACGAGCGTGTCCTGTACGACATCCTCGCCGTCGATGAACGGTGCAGATCGGCCCGCAGCTCGCCGGCCAGGGCAAGGAATTCCGCCCGGCGTTCCGAGTTCAGTAAGGGCCGTTCTGAGCTCAAGCCGCCGCTTCGAGCATTGTGACTCCCGCGTCGCCCTTGAGCCCGAAGGCTAAGTTCTCGGCATATTTCGGGTCGTCCAGCACGGAAACAACCTTCTCGCCGAACTCTCGCGGCGGCATCGGCGCGCCGAAGCGGGCTACGAACTCTTCGGGCTTCATGCCCCTGGCGTCACGGAAGCGTCACCTGCTGGGCGCGGTCTTTGTCGGTCGACGCGACGCGGCTTTGCAAAACTTCAGATGCTTGCCTACCCCCGCAAAATTGGAGGAAACCGGCGTGAGTCAGATCACGACACCCCCCCATCCGATCGACCCGGGACGTCAGCGCCACAGACAACATTGACGTGATCAAGATTGGCGGCGAGGTAGCAAAGGAAGAGAAAGGGAACTAAGCGCAAGGTAATCTTGCGAACGATGATTACGGTATGGGCTCACGGGGACCGCGCGAAGGAGCACCGGTGGCATACGGCGACGCAGCTATCATTTGCGCTCTCGATCTAACGGTTACTGCGGCATCGACCGGCAACACGATCCTCGCTTTGGTCGGGCTAACGCTCGCGGCCGCGGGAGCGTCGACGTGACAGGCCTCTTTCTGGACTTTGCCGGCGTCGTTTCTAGGGGGCAGCCGCGGCAGCAGGATCGCGCTCGTCAATTCCCCGGGCAACATTGCCGGCTTTGCCAGCACTTATGTCGTCGGTTGGATAACCGATTAACACTAGCAACGCCACTGGCCTCTATCTATTCAGCCGTTTAGTGTTGCCGGGCACGATCCCGGTTCTCAGGATCTTCATCAGTCGTAACGAAGTAAGGGGCCGGAGGAATGGAATGAACAGAAGGTCATGTGAATGAGCGTGGGTGCTGGAGTTGTTTCCGCAGCAGCTCGGTGAGTTTTTTGGAGGAGGCTATGGTCAACCCCTGGCGCAAGCCACCTAATTATCCAGGACGGGCTAGCGGTGAGCGATAGAAGGTCTCAGCGTCTAAAAGATTCATGCGCAGGAGGTATTGCGCAAGCTGGTGGGCTTAGTCAGGGGTCCGGGCATGAGGAACCTGCTTGACCTCGGTCAGGCGCTAACGGCGCACGCGCGCCTTTCTCCGCAACGGATTGGCGCGCGCGACCTCGAACGCAGCATGACATTCCACCAGTGGAACTCGCGCGCCTGCCGGCTGGCCAACGCTCTTCTCGGGCTTGGGCTGTCCAAAGGCGATCGCGTGGCGGTCCTAAGCAGAGATTCGTGGCATGGCCAACGGATTGGGGATGCGCTCGCGGTTGAGATCAATGACAGCGTGATGGATGGCCTGGTCGAGCGCGGCGGCGTCGGTGAAGGTCTGGTGGGCGAGGTGATGGGCTTTGAGATCGCGCCAGACCGGCTCGATGTCGTTGAGTTCGGGGGCGTATTTCGGCAGCCATTCGACGGTGAGCCAGTGTGCGCGGGCGGTGAGGGCGGCGAGCGAGCGTTTGCTGGTGTGGATCGGACCATTGTCCTCGACCAGCACGACCGGCTTGGCCTGCCGCCCGGGCTGCGGCCCAAAGAGACGGTCGAGTTGCTCCAGATGAGCGATGAAATCGCTGCTGCGCTTGGTCGGGCTGGTATGGACGATGAGTTGGCGCGTGAGGGGATCGAGCGACCCCAGTATCGCGACCTTCTTGGCCTGCCCCGGCGCCGGCACACGCAAGTCCGCTCCCGACTTCGCCCAGGCGCGGGCGAGATAAGGATGGGTCAGCGCCTCGCTCTCATCGCCGTAGAGAAGAACGATGTCGCCGGCTTCGGCCTGCTGTTTGCGCAGTTGCAGGCGCAGGCCCACCCGTTCCACTTCGCTTTCCCTCTGACGGCCCTTCAGCGTGTGCCGGGGCCGCCGCCAGCGGAACTTTTTTTTCGCAACGCCTTGGACAGTTGCGAACGGCTGATGCGCACGCCCTCGCGCGCTTCGATCTCGGCGCGAAGGCGGGGGATTGTCCAGTTGCGCCGGTCGGCCACAGGTTCTTCCAGCAAGGGGGTGGCAACGCGCATGGCGGCTTCACTCTTCACCGGAGGCGGGCCCGGCGCGATGCTGGCCTTCAGCGCTGCGATCCCGCCGGCGGCGAAGTCGCTGCGCCACAGCCGAACCGTATCTTCGCGCACGCCAAACGCCGCCGCGATCTTGGGGCTGGTCCAACCAGCCAGCGTCAAAAGCACGGCGCGGGCGCGGTCCGCCTCGCCGCGATCGCGTGAACCGGCAACAGCCAAGAGGCCGGCGCGTTGTTCATCGCTCGCCGTAACCGGAGACTTTCCCGCCATGTCATACACCTTGCGAATCGGCGCAGGCAGCCAACCGCAAAAAACCTATCCGTTGGTTAGCCAAACGGAATCTGCTTAGCTTGTAACACAGTCGAATGGGTCGAGATTTACGCCGCTGCAGCCAAAGCCGGGTTGGTGGTGGTGCCGCTCAACTTCCGCTTGGTCGGCAAGGAGATCAGCTACATTGTGGACGACGCCGAGGCCGCCGCCATCATCGTCCAAGACCAGCTTGTGGGAGCTTTGGAAGAGGTTGGACCCGAGCTCTCAGTGCACCCGTCGCGGCGAATCTGGTTTGGAGCACGTGAATGCCCGGCCGGATACGTCTCGTACGAGAAGCTGATGGCCTGCGCGCGCGACAGCGAGCCGGACGTTGCGGTGGCGCCGGAAGACCCGTGGATGCTGATGTACACGTCCGGCACAACCGGCGACCCAAAGGGCGCGATACGCAACCATCGCGGCGGCGCCATGTTGTCTCTCATTACAGAGATCGAACTCGGCCTGCACCGCGACGACGGCGCGCTGCTCGTTATGCCGATGTGCCACGCCAATTCGCTCTACTTCTTCAGCGCCTTCGCCTATTGCGGTGCGACCACTACAGTCTACAGCCGCAAAAGCTTCGATGCGGAGCACTGCGCGCGCGTTCTCGGCGAGGGCGTCGCCACGTTCACCTCGTTAGTGCCTACTCACTACGCGATAATGTTGGCATTGCCTCAGGCGACGCGCGCGCTGCTCAACCTCGACAGGGTTGCTAAGCTGATGATCTCTTCGGCGCCTGCGCGACCCGACGCGAAACGCGCCATCATGGAGATGTTCCCGAACGCAGGCCTCTTCGAACTCTATGGTTCGACGGAGACCGGCTGGGCGACCATGCTTCATCCGCACGAGCAGTTCGAAAAACTTGGCTCCGTCGGACGCGAATGCGTGGGTTCGGCGCCCATCAAGCTTCTCGATCCACACGGCGAGGAAGTGCCGGATGGCCAAATTGGCGAGCTTTACGCCAGCAATCCCTACATTTTCGACGGCTATTGGAAGTTGCCGGATAAAACACGCGAGGCGTTCCGCGGCGATTATTGCACGGTGGGAGACATGGCGCGTCGCGACCCAGATGGCTTCATTCATCTCGTCGATCGCAAGAGCAACATGATTATCACTGGGGGAGAGAACGTTTACCCGTCGGATGTCGAAGCGGTGATCAGCGGCCATCCGTACGTTCATGACGTAGCCGTTATCGGTCTGCCGGACGACAAATGGGGCGAACGAGTCCACGCGGTTATTGTCTTGCGTGAAGGGGTTTCGCAGGATGAACCCGGCCTGCACGAATGGTGCAAGACGCGGATGGCCAGCCACAAGCGTCCACGCTCGTTTTCGTTCATGCGAGACGAGGAAATGCCCCGCACCGCGACAGGAAAAAACCTGCATCGCAAGCTGAAGGCCATGATCTTGGGCTGAAAGTCATCTGTCGACGTGGGAACCAAAGCCATAGGAGGACGAGATGGCGACGAGCGCCAACGATCTTAATTCTGACGACAACGCCTGCGCGGCCTGGATCGCACGTTTCCTCAAGGCGCGCGGCGTCGATCGCATCTTCGGTCTGCAGGGTGGGCACATCCAGCCGATCTGGGACCATGCCGCGCAGCTTGGCATCCGCATCATCGATGTTCGCCATGAGGCCGCGGCAGTGCACATGGCGCACGCCCACGCTGAACTCACGGGCGAACTCGGCGTCGCCATGGTGACGGCCGGTCCGGGTGTGACCAACACAGTCACAGCAGTCGCCAACGCCTCGCTCGCCCGGGCGCCGGTTTTGGTCATTGGAGGTTGCACATCGCGAGCGCAGGCCAATATGGGCCCGCTGCAGGACATTCCGCACGTCGATATTTTGAGGCCTGTCACGCGGCAGTCGCGCACGCTTCGCGTCGCCGACCAGGTCATCCGCGAATTCGACGAGGGCGTGGCCCGCGCGTTCGGCGATCTTGGCGAACCGGGTCCAGTCTACCTCGAAATCCCGACCGACGTCTTACGCACTCATGTCTCCGCGAACCTGGTCCTCGAGGAATGGATGCGGCGGAAGAGATCGCGCGTCGTCCCGCCCGATGCGGCGATTGTCGCGCAGGCGGTGGAGACGCTGTGGTCGGCGAAGCGACCGCTTGTTGTAACGGGGCGCGGCGCTCGCGACGCGGGACCACATATCGTTCGGCTTCTCGACGCGCTCGGCGCCGTCTATCTCGATACCCAGGAGAGCCGCGGCCTCGTGCCGCTCGATCATCCTGCAGTCGTCGGCGCCATGCGGGCGGCGGCGATGACCGAAGCTGACACCGTGTTCGTGATCGGACGCAAGCTCGATTATCAGCTCGGCTATGGCTCACCCGCGGTGTTTCCAAACGCCAAGTTCATCCGTCTCGCCGACACGCCCGGCGAACTCATCGACAACCGCCGCGGCGAACCGGAACTCTTCGCAACCCCCGCTCTCGCGCTTGACGCCATTGTGACTGCAGCGGGCAACCGCAAGTCCGCGGTGGAGAAGACCTGGACGGACGGGCTCCAGAAACGGCATCGCGACCGGAGCGCCAAGGTTGGGCCGAGCTACACGACGGGATCGGATGGCGGGGTCGATCCGCGCGCCATCTTTCAAGCCCTGCGTGACAAGACTGAGCCTGACTACATCGCCATCGCCGACGGCGGCGACCTCCTGAGCTTCGCTCGCATCGGCCTCGAGGCGCGCACCTATATGGACGCCGGCGCGTTCGGCTGCCTCGGCGTCGGGACGCCATACGCTGTCGCGGCCTCGCTCGCCTTTCCCGGCCGCCAGGTGGTGTGCGTCACCGGCGATGGCGCTTTCGGACTCAACGCGATGGAGATCGACACAGCGGTTCGCCACGGGGCAAAGATCGTGGTTATCGTGTCTAACAATGCGGCGTGGAATATTGAGCGCCTCGACCAGGAGGCAAACTATGGCCGCCGAGTGGTCGGCACGCTGCTTGCCCATTCCGACTACGCGGCTATGGCCCGGGCTTTCGGAGCTCATGGCGAGCGCGTTGAGAAGCCGGAGGACCTTTCTGGCGCCATCGAGCGGGCGCTCGCCAACGCCCCCGCTCTGGTCGACGTGGTGACGTCGCAGACGGTCGTGTCCTCGGACGCGACGAAGGGGCTGGGCTTCGTCCCAGAGTTCCAGGCGCTGACCGTGTGGGACGATCTCGAGCGCAAGCGCCGAGGCTTGGCGTAGGGACGGACAGCTTTGCGTTCGGCCATAAATACGCTCCGCCCAAATGGGTCCCCAGGGAGCGTCGAAAGTAGCCACGCGCCCAGCACAACGCCCCTTGTTTGGTTTGCCGTAGAGGAACACCGGGGCCGCCTTATTTGACGTGAACCTCAATGCGGCACGGACAGACCGTGTTGATTTGTGAAATGTATGCGCTCGCTGCGCCGCGCGGCTATATATAGCTGTATACTACGATCGCTAGAGTATTGTTATGTTGTACCTAGACAACTCCTGTGCAATATATTAGCAGTGCTTGAAGTGACGGGATCGCGGCGAGGGTGCGCTTGTCATTCCGACTCTGACGTTCTTGTGGCGGGCAAACGTGGTGAATCGAAGCAGAGGAAGTTTCAAGTTGTTGAAAAAGTCCGCCGCGCACGGTCGAAACCGGGAACACAACGGAATCCAAGGGAGTCCGAAACAGAATCGAACTGCGGCGGAAATGAGTTTTTCAACAGCCTGCTAAATCGCAAGCCGTCCTCACATAAAGTTTGGTTGCGGCGCCGGGCTGTGCGGCGCATGCACGGTGCATCTGAACGGCGAGGCTGTCCGTTCCTGCCAGACGTCGGTCGCCGATGCGGCCGGTAAAAAGATCACGACCATCGAGGGGCTTAGCGAGCACAGCCACCACCCGCTATAGAAGGCGTGGATCGCCGAGCAAGTGCCGCAGTGCGGCTATTGCCAGTCGGGCCAAATCATGCAGGCCGCCTCGCTCCTAGCCACGAATGCCTCGCCAACTCGCGAGCAGATCGTTGACCACATGAACGGCAACCTTTGCAGATGCATGACATACCCGCGAATTGTGAAGGCGATCGAGCGCGCAGCGGCAGACGTGCGGGCGTCGAACGAAGCCGTGAGCGGTGGGAGGAAGGCATGACCAAGCACACTAAGATTAGCTCAAGCTCCACCGACCTTTCTCGACGCTCGTTCCTGGTCACGGCAGGCGCGTCCGGTCTGGTCTTCGGCTCGCTCCCCGGCGCAACGCCAGCTGCCGCAGCAGCGGGATCCGCGGAGGCGCTGGAGCCCAGCATCTGGTATTCGATCGCGCCGGACGGCGTCGTAACCGTCAATGTTGGCAAGGCCGACATGGGGCAGCATGTCGCAAGCACGATGGCGCAGATCGTCGCCGACGAGCTTGGCGCATCGTGGGGCGACATGCGGGTCAACCTCGTCGGCAACGACCCGAAGTACAATGATCCGGTGCTCGGCGCGAATATCACCGGCGGCAGTTGGTCGACGATGATGAATTTCGACTTGATGAGCCGCGTCGGCGCGGCTGGACGGATTGCGCTCAGCGAAGCGGGCGCCGGCATGCTCGGCATTTCGAAGTCGGACGTGGTGGTCAACGATTTCCGGGTCTTCTCGAAGAGCTCGGGCAAGTCCATGAGCTTCGCCGACATCGTCAAGTCCGGCAAGGCGACCAAGACATTCTCGCCGGATGAGTTAAAGGCCATCGTCCTGAAGACGCCCGAGCAATACACCTTAGACTAATCGGCCGCGACTTGCCGCAGCTGGACATTCCGTTCAAGGTCAACGGAACGGCGAAATACAGCATCGACACGTTCCTGCCAGGAATGGTGTACGGGCGCGTCGTCACGCCGCCTGTGCGCTATGGCGCGAAGGTCACAGGCGTTGATGATTCAGAGGCGAAGAAGGTCCCCGGGTTCATTCAAGCCGTCGTCGTCGAGGATCCGACGACCACCGTAACCGGTTGGGTCGTCGCTGTCGCCAAGACCTATCCGGAGGCGATCAAGGCCGCTGACGCGTTGAAGGTCTCTTACGACAAGGGCCCCAACGCCAATGTCTCCAGCGAGTCGATCTTGGCGGAAGCCAAGCGCTTGCAGAGCCAGCCGGGCGGCGAAATCTACTTCACCAACGGCGATGCGGCGCAAGCCATATCGAAGGCTGCGAAGGTGCTGAACGCTGAATACACGACCAATATCAACATTCATTGTCCGCTGGAGCCGATGAACGCCGTGGCGGAGTTCAAGGATGGCAAGCTGCACCTCTATGCCGGGAACCAGTTCTTGACCCGATCGACGGCGATCGCCGCCGGCGCGGTTGGAATGAAGCCCGAAGATGTGGTGATTTACCAGTACTGGATCGGTGGTGGCTTCGGGCGCAAGCTGGACTCAGACATGTTCATCCCGCCGGCTGTCGCCGCGAAAGCGGTCGGCAAGCCGGTCAAGGTCATCTACTCCCGTCAGCATGACATGCTGATGGATTTCACCCGTCCGCTCGTCTACCAGAAAATCTCTGCGGGACTTGACGAAAGCGGCAAAATCGTCGGCATGAACCACGATCTCGTCAGTGCATGGCCGACCAAGCGTTGGGGCATTCCGGCGTTCCTAGCGTAAGCGGGAGACCCCCCGGCTCTGCCGGGGTGGCAGTAGAGGTTTGACGTTTCCGGCGGTCCACCGGTGAAGTTCCAACGTGAGCAGCCACTCACACGAAAGGAACTCCACCGATGGACGACTACGAGAGCCTAAGCCACACGACATGGACCTGCAAATATCATGTGGTGTTCATTCCCAAATGTCGGCGCAAGGTGCTGTATCTGGAGCTGCGACGACACTTGGGCGAAGTTTTGCGCAAGCTTGCGCTTCAGAAGGAAGCGAGGGTCGAGGAAGGGCATCTGATGCCCGATCACGTGCACATGCTGTTGTTGATTCCGCCGAAATACGCAGTGTCGCAGGTGGTCGGGTACATCAAGGGCAAGAGCGCGATCCACCTGGCCCGGGTATATGGGGAGCGCAAGCGCAACTTCGTGGGGCAGCACTTCTGGGCGCGGGGGTTCTTCGTCAATACGGTCGGCCGTGACGAGGAGGCCATCCGGGCTTACATCCGCAACCAAGAGAAGGAAGATCAGAGGCTCGAACAAATGAACCTCTGGCGCTGAAAAAGCCGCCTTTAGGCGGCTCCAAACATCAAGGGCCGCGTCAGCGACCCTCCTACCGCTTTGAGCGGTTCAAATCCTAAAGCCCCCGGCTTTGCCGGGGGATACTTACTGTAAGCGGGAGACCCCCCGGCTCTGCCGGGGTGGCAGTAGAGGTTTGACGTTTCCGGCGGTCCACCGGTGAAGTTCCAACGTGAGCAGCCACTCACACGAAAGGAACTCCACCGATGGACGACTACGAGAGCCTAAGCCACACGACATGGACCTGCAAATATCATGTGGTGTTCATTCCCGAATGTCGGCGCAAGGTGCTGTATCTGGAGCTGCGACGACACTTGGGCGAAGTTTTGCGCAAGCTTGCGCTTCAGAAGGAAGCGAGGGTCGAGGAAGGGCATCTGATGCCCGATCACGTGCACATGCTGTTGTTGATTCCGCCGAAATACGCAGTGTCGCAGGTGGTCGGGTACATCAAGGGCAAGAGCGCGATCCACCTGGCCCGGGTATATGGGGAGCGCAAGCGCAACTTCGTGGGGCAGCACTTCTGGGCGCGGGGGGTTCTTCGTCAATACGGTCGGCCGTGACGAGGAGGCCATCCGGGCTTGCATCCGCAACCAAGAGAAGGAAGATCAGAGGCTCGAACAAATGAACCTCTGGCGCTGAAAAAGCCGCCTTTAGGCGGCTCCAAACATCAAGGGCCGCGTCAGCGACCCTCCTACCGCTTTGAGCGGTTCAAATCCTAAAGCCCCCGGCTTTGCCGGGGGATACTTACAAAATTCGGCGGATGGCAAGAAGAACGTTCTCGACGGCTTCGCCGTCCATGGCGCCGACTTCTTCTATACGGTGCCGAACCACACGGTGCGCACGGTGCTGAACGAAATGGCGCAGAGCGCCACGCCGTCTGGGCAGTTGCGGTCCGTAGCCCCCGGTTGGACGTTCTGGGCGGTCGAGAGCATGATCGATGAACTTGCTCACGCCGCAGGTCGCGATCCGGCCGAGTTCCGGCTGGCGATGCTCGATGGGGCCAGAGACAACCACGGAGCCAAGCGCCTCGCCAACACACTGCGCGCCGCGATGGGGCTGGCCGGCTATGGGACGAAGGTGCTGCCAAAAGGAGAGGCCCTGGGCGTCGCTTGCGTGAGTTCACAGGAACGCAACGCTGCTTCCTGGACCGCCTGCGTGGCGCAAGTCGCTGTAGCGGACGACGGCACGGTCAAGGTCAAGAAATTGACCGTGGCCACCGACGTGGGCACCGCAGTCAATCCCGACGGCGTCCGCGCTCAAGTCATGGGAGGCGCGCAGTGGGGTCTTTCGCTGGCCACGCTGGAAAAGGCGACCGTGAAGGACGGCGCTCTGGAGCAGGACAACTATGACAGCTACACTCCGGCGCGCATGGCCGACATGCCGGAAATCGACATCGCGGTGATTGCGAACGGCGAGCCCGCGCGCGGCACCGGGGAGCCTACCGTGACGGTCATCGCGCCAGCCATCGGAAACGCGGTCTTCAATGCGGTCGGCGCTCGCGTCCGTGGGCTGCCGATCACAGCGGAGAGCGTCAAGGCGGCCATGAAGAAGGCAACCTAACGAGCTATGCGGCCAACGCGTTCCTTCTGATCGACTTAATCTTAGGAGCGCGTTCGACCTTAGCGAGCGCGACCTTGGCGACGAGGTCTGCGTTCTCGTTATCAGCGTGCTCTGGTTCCGCGGGGATCACTCTGCCAGTTGACGCTCGGGCGAAGAACACGGTCGATGGACCTCGGGCGAGACTGAGGAAGGCTAATTCGTACCCGAAGGTCGAAGGCTCACGACGACAAGACTTTCGCTGACAAAATCCTTGGGGCTGCCGCCGCTCTTGTGGAAGAAGCGGCTGGTCACTTCAATTGCCCGGTTGCCTAGTGTCTTCGAGCATGTGTCGTTGATGTAGGTCGGACCGATCGCTTCCTCGTTGGCGCCCGGTTGCGCCCTTTCGCAAGTCCAGCCCTCATCGCCATAGTGCTCCTTCGCTTGGAGGCCAAGCCGATAGGCTTTCTTCCGCATGTAGAGGCTCGTCTGATCCTTGGTCTTGATCTCGATCCTGACCAAGCGAGCGGAGCCATCAAAAAAGAGGGACAAGTCGACAGGATGGCCGGCGACCAACGTCGCGTCCTGGCCGGGTTGATCGTATTCGACGCGCAAACCGCGCAGGCCGTCCGCGTTAGCGGGGCAGGACATCCAGACACGCCAACTGTCGACCGACTGATTCGTCGTCCCAATGCACGACAAGTTGTGATAGCCGGAGGCGGGAAGCTGCTGCACCGACATGCCAACGTCGACGCCGCGCAAATCCGAAATGGACTCCGCCGCCACGCCGTCCGACGCGCCCAGCAACACGCACAGACCCAGACCTACGAATAGAGGCCCCGCTCTCCGTCGCGGCTCGCGATCACCGCGTTGTCGTGGGCGTTGGCAGCGCATGATGACCTCCACCTTTGTAAACGTCACAGGCCCTCGACTCCTCGCCAAAAAAGGCAGTGCAATCGGCCAGATTGGGATCCCCCTTACCTTTAATCGAGGTTATGACGTATTCAGCGACGGCGGCTATCTCATCCGGCCGGAGAAAGACGCCGGCCTGTGCAACGTGCATGCTCTCGAGGTCTTTACTGGTCAGGCCGTAACATCGCGGGGCGCCGTCCGAGGGATAGGAGTTGCGCGAGAAATAAGGCATCCCGGTCCCCGGACGGCCGCATTTCACGGTGTCCATAATCTGCTGCTTGTCGAGTTCCGTCTTGCGTAGCGACAGCGCCGCGCCGCCGTACCCGCCTCCTCCGCCGCCGTGCCACTTATGACAGCCGACGCAATTCGCGCGCTTGTAGATGGCCTGGCCCGATTCCATGCTGTTCTCCGCTGCGTATGACGTTCCAGCGAACAACACGACGATGAGCGCAGCAGCGCTCCCGGCGACACTCAATTTCATGGTCATCATGGGCATGAGGCGCGAGGCCACGGCGCGTCCCCGTGGCCTCGTTCGTTCTTCAGAGGGCGAAGACGTACAGCGTCGATCCCGGCTGCATTTTTTTCAGCTCAGGGGTGCTGTCGATGAACCACTTGTCCCAAGCGCCGCCCATGCCGACAAGGATCGCGACATATTGCTTTCCGTCGACCGAGAAGGTCATCGGAGGCGCATTGACGCCGCCGCCCGTGTCAAACTGCCAAAGGCGTTGCAGAGTCTTCGCGTCAAGCGCGTAGACTTGGCCCGAGGGTTCGCCCGAGAACACGAGATCCGGAGTCGCAAGGATGCCGGCAAGATCCGGATAGGGCATTTCATGCTTCCCCACCACCTTACCCGTGGTGACGTCAATCGCGGTCACGCTGCCGGTGATCCGGAAAGGTTGCGACGGCCCGCCGCCAGTGAAGAAATCGCGCGGCTTCGGAGCCTTCGTCTCGGGCTTGATCGTGATGCGATTGCAACTCTCGATCACTGGCACGTACCAGGTCTTGAGCAACGGATTGTAAGCCGTCGGCGGCCAGTTCTTACCACCCATGTTGCCGGGGCAAATGTCCGTTATTTCTCTGCTCCGGACCGGCGTCGCCTCAGGATTGTAGACCTGCACCTGTTTCTTGGCGTCGTACTCCTCGGGCCTTCCGCTTTCCGGATCGATGCCCTTTGTCCAGGTCACTTTTTTCACAAACGGCGTGGCCCAGATGAATCTTCCGTCTGTCCGGTCGACCGCGTATCCGAAACCGTTCCGATCGGCTTCCAGTGCGATCTTTTTCCCGTCTACGTCGACCAGGACGTTTTCGGCGACGCTGTCATAGTCATAAGGGTCGTTCGGTGTATGCTGGAAATGCCATTTGATCTTGCCGGTGTCGGCGTCCAACCCGAGCGAGGAATCCGTATAGAGATTGTCGCCGGGCCGATAGGCGTTGTCCCAGTCCGGTCCCGGATTCCCGACGCCCCACACGATTGTGTCTGTGGCCGGGTCATAGGACCCGGTCACCCAGGTCGATCCGCCGCCAGTGGTTTCCGCACTGTTCGTTCCGCTCCAGGTTTCTGATCCGGGCTCGCCCTTCTTGGGAATGGTGTAGGTGCGCCATACCTCTTTCTGCGTGTCGAGATCGGTGGCGGCGATCCATCCGCGGATTCCGTATTCCGCGCCCGCCACGCCCGTTATCGCCATGTTCTTGACGATGAGCGGCGCCCCGGTGACGACTTCGCCCTTATTGGGATCGGCGACCTGACGCTGCCATTTGACCTGACCGGTCTCCTTGTCCGTCGCGATCAGACGTCCGTCCAACGTATGAGAGATGACCAGATCCTTGTAGAGTCCCACGCCGCGATTGTCGACGCCACAGCAGGCGACCGCGCCAGCCCAATCGTGGTCGGTTTTGGGGTCCATCTTCCACAGCAGGAGCCCCTTCCCGCCATGCGTATCAATCTTGTAGACCGAACCCCAACCGTCAGTGACGTACATGAAGCCGTCCTCGACGATCGGCGTGCCTTCGAGGCCGCCGTGCGACCAGATGCCGCCGCCCTCGACGCCGCCGAGCTGCATCGTCCAGGCAACCTTCAGGTCTTTGACATTGCCCGCGTTGATCTGGTCGAGACTGGAGAAGCGATGCGCACTGTAGTCCTTATGATGGGTAATCCAGTTTTGCTGTTCCTTGTCGGCCTCCAGAAGGCGCTGACTTGTGGTCTCCGGGCTCTTGGCGACCGCAGGCGTCTCGGCTTTTGGACCGACCGGCGGGGCGTCAGCAGCAAAGGCTGACGTGCCTAATATGAGGGCAAGGGCGGCGCCGCCAACATAGAATCGGCGGGTCGATCTGGACCACAGCCGATGCGCTATCTTCCGTTCCATTTGCGCGTTCCTCCGATGACCCAAATTCCATTGGGCGAGATTCAATTCTTGGCTGTCAAGATCGCAAGTGCGTTAGGCCTGCACATCAGCGCCTAAGCGGGATCCTTTCCCGCTGGGCGCCGAATCCATTCCGCGCACTTCGTCACAACAGTCCCGAACTGTCATCGAATCCATAATGCGAATACGAGCGGTCAGCAATAGGCGATCGCGGCTTTGCGGGTTCACCCTGTCATTGAGCAGGCGCACGAGTTTGAATTCTGGGCTGGCGGCCGAATGACTTGTGCGATCCGAGAGTCGAAGTCAGCAAGATTCGAGTGCGACAAGCGCGACGGGTCCAGATTTGCGAAGACCCGGTTCGCTGGCGCGGCGCACAAATCGAGCGCCGCGTCCATGGTCTCGAAGCGTAAATTCTCCGTCGGTTCCGTCGAGCTCTCATACCGGATCTCGATGGTCGGAACCGATCATCGAGATTAAGCAAGCGCGAACGCGCCCCCGCGCTCATGCGCGGAATCTGATGAGCGCGACGAGTCGCGCTCATCGAGTTCTGGTGTCAGTAGGCGTATCGCTGGACCGCTTTCTCATCCCACTCGATGCCGTTGCCCGGTTTCGCCGGAACCTGGATGAAGCCGTCCTTCACTTTGAACGGTTCCGCGATGATCGGATTGCCCCAATCTCGCCATTCAAGCCAGTGCGCCGTTTCCGTCGCGCGCAGCAGGTGCGCCGAGACTTCAGGATACAGGTGATTGGACATCGGGTGCCCTGAAGCGCCCGCAACCGCCGCGGCGCGCATCCAACCGGTGACGCCGCCGATGCGCATCACGTCGGGCATATAGAAGTCGGCGGCCTGAGCCTGCACCGCCTCAAAGAAGGATCGCGCTCCGTAGATGTTTTCGCCAATCTGCACCGGCGTCTTGAGCTCGCGCGCAAGCTGGGCGCTTTGAGCGAAATTGTCGAAGACCACAGGCTCCTCGAACCAATAGAGGCCCTGGTCGTCGAGCGCATGGCAGCGCGACAGAGCCTCGTCCAGCTTCAGCCCCTGGTTGAAATCGCACATCAGCTTTATTTCGGCGCCGGCGCCTTCCCGCGCCAACTTGATGGCGTCGAGATCGTCCTGCAGCCGCTCCCGGCCAAGCCTGATCTTGATGGCGCTAAAACCGCCTTCGTCGACCAGTTCTTCGGCTTCGCGCTTCAGGTGTTTCAGCGGCGCGAGCCAAAGCCCGTTGGTGTTGTAAGCCCGGACGGGACCGACGCTGCCTCCCAATAGCTCGGCAAGGGGAAGCCCCGCCGCTTTGGCCAGAACGTCCCATATCGCCATGTCGATACCCGAGGCGGCGATCAAGGTCACGCCTTGTCGGCCCAGAAGGTGCAGCCTGCCCATCGCTTTCTGATAGAAATCCAGCGGCGCGAGCGCCGAGCCCTTGAGCGATTCGGCCAAGTCGAGAATTGTCGGCGCGATATAGCGGACCGCGTCCTTGAGATAGACCTCAAGGTAGCTCCTGCCGGTGATTCCTTCTTTGGTTCTCACATCAATGAGCAGGAACGGCCATTCGTTGTAGACGCCTATTTTGGCTACAATCGGCCTGCGGAGAGGAATCGACACCGCCCGCACCTCAATCGATTCCAGAGTCAGCCTATCCTTGGCCTGCATGTGTTTCCTCCTCGTGGTCAGGCGCCATGAATGGAAATTTCGGTTAGGCCGGACGCCGGATTTCCCTTAAGGGGAGCGACCTTAGCGCACCCACGGATTGAAAGCGTCTCAGAGAGGGTCTCGATTGTTCGCTGAACGGCGCCGAGCGTCTTTCTAACTGTCGCGTTGCGGCATGAACAGACGGCTGCTATGGGGCGCTCTTAAGCTAAGGGCGTTCGCGGCCGATTTACAACCCGCCGCCGCCGACCTACGCTTTTTTTGGCCCGCGTCCGGCCGACGCGCGGACCCGGGGAGGAACAATGGACGCCAATCTCAGGCGCCAGACGCTCGCCGACACATTGCGGCGCAGCGCCCAGCGCCATCCCGAGCGCTTGGGGCTCGTCTGCAGCGCGACCCGTTGGACCTACGCCGAGTTTCACGCTGTCGCCGAAAGGCTCGCCGCGGGCCTCGCCGCGCGCGGGATTGGGCGCGGCAGCAAGGTGGCGATTCTGGCGCGCAACTCGCACGCCGTCGCCGCCCTGCGCTACGGCCTGATGCGGATCGGCGCCGTGATGGTGCCGATCAACTTCATGCTCAACGCCGAGGATGTTGGCTTCATCCTCGCGCACTCCGGCGCGCGCATGCTCGCATGCGACAGCGGCATGGCTCAGATTGCGCGCAAAAGCGCCGCGCTCGCGCCGCAGGTCGGCGAGTTCCTATGGCTGCCGTCGGAGGAGGAGAGCGCTCCCGTCGACGGCATGACGCCTTTCGACGCGCTTCTGGAGAGCGGCGAGCCGCCCGGCGCCGGGCCGCAAAGCGGCGACGTGGCGCAGATCGTCTATACGGGCGGCACCGAATCTCGGCCAAAGGGCGTGCAGCTGACGCATGACGCGATCCTCTGGCAATATGTCAGCTGCATGGTCGACGCGAGCATTTCGGCCGACGACGTCGCCTTGCATGCGCTGCCGCTCTATCATTGCGCTCAGCTCGACGTTTTTCTCGGGCCTTCGATTTATGCCGGCGGCGTCAACGTCGTCACCGCCAAGCCCGTTCCGGATAACATCTTCCGGCTGATCGAGCGCGAGGGGGCGACTTCGTTCTTCGCGCCGCCGACGGTATGGATTTCGATGCTGCGCTCGCCGGCCTTCGACGGCGCCGATCTAACTAGCCTGCGCAAGGGCTACTACGGCGCTTCGATCATGCCGGTCGAGGTGTTGCGGGAACTCAGCCGCCGGTTGCCGGACGTGCGCCTGTGGAACCTCTATGGCCAGACCGAGATCGCGCCGCTCGCCACCATGCTCGCGCCCGAGGATCAGTTGCGCGAAGCGGGCTCCTGCGGGCGGGCCGCGCTCAACGTCGAGACCCGCGTCGTCGACGACACGATGCGCGATGTCGCGCCGGGCGAAGTCGGCGAGATCGTGCATCGCTCGCCGCATCTGATGCTCGGCTATTACAAGGACGAGGCGCGCACGGAGGAAGCTTTTCGTGGCGGCTGGTTCCATTCCGGCGATCTGGCGACAGTCGACACCGACGGCTACATCACTGTCGTCGACCGCCAGAAGGACATGATCAAGACCGGCGGCGAGAACGTCGCAAGCCACGAGGTCGAGGAGGCGATCTACGGTCTCACCGGCGTCTCGGAGGTGGCGGTGATCGGCGTGCCGCACCCCCATTGGGTCGAGGCGGTCGTCGCCGTGGTCGTTCTCAAGGGCGGCGCGACGCTGGACCCCCGCGAGGTGCTGGAGCACGCCCGCCAATGTCTCGCGTCCTTTAAGGTGCCCAAGCGCGTCGTCTTCGCCGACGCGCTGCCCAAGAACCCGAGCGGGAAGATACTCAAGCGCCAGCTGCGCGAGGAACATGTGGGGGCGTTCGAGTGAGACGCGATGAATAGCCCGGTCTCGCCACCTTTACCCAAATTGCAAGCAAGAATCCGAAGATTGTTGTGAGGCGGTGCTTCACCCAGCGGCGTTGGCATTTGGGTGAGGGTGTGCCGCGAAAGCACCAACAGCGATGGAGGTGCGGAGCTGCATAAGAGATGAGGGCAGGCCCCTCGAAGCCGACCGTCAGGGGTAGGCTTCAAACCACGCAAGCTGCGACGGTAAAAAGCCGTTAAGTCGGTCAAGAAAGCGTTTGCGCGGGTGGTGGCGGACGCCTAACGGATGTCAGTTAAGGTGGCGTCACGCCGCTTGCGGGTGTTTCGTCGCCTCCGGCCTGTCACAAAAATGGGAGAGAAGCCATGAAAGGGACGTTTGCTTTCCCGGACATGAGTTTGTCTCCTCGCAAAGCCGCCGGAATGGCGCTGATACTAGCGCCATTGGCCGCGATCTTGGCCGCCGGTGCCGCCCGTGCCGGCGACATTGCCGTCAGCGATGCTTGGACGCCTCCCAATGTCGAGATCGGGAGCGACGCTGTTCTTGGGATGGTCGTGACGAACGACGGCGCAGACCCAGATGCTCTGGTGCGCGTTTCGTGTCCAGTTGCGAACTTTTCAGAGAAGCGCCAAATCGACATTGGCGAGGGGGGCAAGTCGGCGCGAGCGATCCACGACATTCCAATCGCCGCGAAATCCAAAGTGGTCTTGAACGACGCCGGGTTCCACGTCGCCCTGTTGCAAACTCGCCAGAAGCTCAAGCAGGGCGAAGAATTCCAGTGCTCAATTTCATTCCGCCGATCGGGGACGATCCAAGTTCAAGTGCGCGTGTTGGACAAGGCCCCCGACTGCTAGCACTACTTTGGCAGATTGAGAGTTTGTAAGGAATTTCGCCCGATCGTCGGCTTCGCGATTTTGCGGAGGCGACGGCGTGGCGGGCTGGAATGGAGATCTGGAGCGATGGCTTGCGCCGTTTGTTGCCCGGCTTGGGCATAAGGCGCGCAGACGGATGTTCCCGCTTTATGTGGAAGGCCTAATCGGGCCAGGGGACCGAAAGAGCGTCGAGCCGATGGCGGCGCGTCTGGCGCCGGGCGACTACGACCAGTTGCATCACTTCATTTCGAGCGCGGTCTGGGGCGAGGCTCCGCTGGAGGAGGAACTCGCTGTCCAGGCGGACAAGCTGATTGGCGGAGCCAATGCGATGCTGGTCGTCGACGACACCGCGTTGCCGAAGAAAGGATCGAAGTCGGTCGGCGTGGCGCCGCAATACGCCTCGGCGCTCGGCAAGACCGCCAATTGCCAGACGCTGGTGTCGCTGACGCTGGCGCGGGACGAGGTTCCGGTGATGATCGGCCTGCGCCTGTTCCTGCCGGAAAGCTGGACCGGCGACGCCGAGCGGATGACGAAGACCCGCGTGCCCGAGGACCGTCGCGTCGCGCGCACGAAGCCGGAGATCGCGCTCGCCGAGATCGACCGCGTCCGGGCCGCGGGCGTGCGCTTCGCGATGGTTCTGGCTGACGCAGGATATGGTCTGTCCGCGCCGTTCCGTCAGGGGCTGGATGCGCGGGGCCTGAAGTGGGCGGTCGGGATCCCGAAACAGCAGAAGGTCTATCCAAGCGACGTCAAGCTCACATTTCCGATCGCCGGACGCGGGCGCCCGCGCAAGCGTCCTATCCCCGATCAGCTCTCGGCGCCGGCGGAAGACGTGCTCGCCAGGGCGAAGTGGCGGCTCGTCAGTTGGCGCAAGGGAACCAAAGGACCCTTGGCGGCTTCCTTCGCCGCCGTTCGCGTACGGATCGCCGATGGTCCGGAGCAGCGCATCCACGACAAGGGCGCGCAGCACATGCCCGGCGAAGAGGCGTGGCTGGTTGGCGAGCGACGCGCCTCTGGCGAGCGCAAATACTACCTTTCGAATCTGCCCGCTGACGCCAACATCAAGACGCTCGCCGCCGCGATCAAGGCGCGATGGGTCTGCGAACAGGCCCATCAGCAGCTCAAGGAAGAACTGGGCCTCGACCACTTCGAAGGCCGCTCCTGGCATGGCCTCCATCGTCATGGGTTGATGACGATGATCGCTTACGCCTATCTGCAAACCCGCCGCCTCGCCGAAGCGAGCGGGGGAAAAAGAATCCTACGGGGGCCGCCGCAGCCGACGTTGCCAGCAATCCGGCGAGCCGTGATCGCAAGCCTCGCCCGCGCGCCGCCCTATCGATGCCCCCACTGCAAGCGAACCCTCCGTAGAGCGCTCGAATGAATCTGCCAAAGTAGTGCTAGGGCGTGTCCTCAAATAGGGATGGCCAAGGGATTCGCAAATCTTTGAAAGCGTGATTCATGGGGAGGCTTCGATTTTGGAGGCTTTCGATGCGGCGGTATGCTTTGCGCGCTGATCAGTTCGCGCGGATTGAGGGGCTGCTCCCCGGTCGCTCGGGCAGTGTCGGACGCAACAGCGAACTGGGCGATCGGCTTTTTGTCGAGGCGGTGATCTGGAAGTTTCGCTGCGGTGCGCCGTGGCGTGATCTTCCCGAACGGTTCGGAGGATGGAAGAACGTCCATACCCGGTTTTCGCGGTGGGCGAAGAAAGGGGTTTGGGAGAATCTCTTCAAAGCCTTGGCGGACCAGCCGGACAACGAATACGCGATGATCGACGCCACGATCGTGCGCGCGCATCAGCATAGCGCGGGCGCGCCCAAAAAAACGGCGGCGAAGAAGCGATCGGGCGATCGCGGGGCGGATTGACGACCAAGATCCACGCGATCGTTGATGCGCTCGGCAATCCGCTGGCGATCTGCCTGACCGGCGGACAAGTCCACGCCATCACCCAGGCCGTCGCGCTGCTGGCCGAAATCGAACCGCAGGCCCTCATCGCCGACAAGGGCTATGACGCCGACGGCTTCATCGATGCTCTGACCGTGCGCCGCATCGAACCCGTGATCCCGCCCGAGGTCAACCGCAAATCCCCCCGCCGATGCAACTTCAGCCTCTAGGCCGAACGTAACCTCGTCGAGCGTTTCTTCAATGCTCTCAAACAATTCCGAGCCATCGCCACCCGATACGAGAACACCGCGCGGAATTTCCTCGCAGCTATCCATCTCGCCTGTGCCCTCGCTTGGCTTAAATGAGGACACGCCCTAGAGTATCCGTTTTGATCAAGCGGGTTTTGGGGTCCAGCTCCTGTTGGCCTTGAGGAGAGCGTTTGCCAGTAGGATCAGCTTTCGCATGACGGCGGTGAGGGCGACCTTGGCAGGCTTCCCGGCATTGATCAGTTGCTTGTACTTGGCCTTCATGTCCGGATTGAATCGGGTCGCGACCAGCGCGGGCATGTAGATGGCCTGGCGGACGCTGGCTCGGCCGCCGCGGATGAAGGCGCGACCGGTCCAGCGACCCGACTGTCGCGCCACAGGCGCAAGGCCTGCGAGACTTGCGGCCTGCCCCGGTTCGAGGACGCCGAGCTTGGGCATTTCGATCAGCAAGGCGAAGGCGGTTATGGCCGAGACGCTCGGAATGCTGGTCAGAATTGCGAACCGTTGGGCGAGATCGGGCTCGGCCTGAACCTGCTCGAGGATCGCCGCCTCGATCGCCGTGATCTGGCGTTTGATCTGTTCGAGGCGCTGCGCATTGTGGCGTTTCAACAACGGCGCGGCAAGGACCTTGCCGCGGTTCTTGGCGGCGGTTCGGTCTTTCACCAGGGCCTCGCGCTCCTTGAGTTCAAGCAGGGCTTCGCTCCGGGGCGGCCGCGACTTGAGCTCCAACATTGCGCCCATGCGCGCCAGCATCGCCGCTATCCAGGCGGTCAGTCTTAGCCAGACTGCCGATCGCCTCGGCGAAGCGGCGGGCCTGACGCGGATTGACCTTGACGAAGGGAACGCCCGCCGCGCCCAAGGCGCGCTCGAAGGCGCGGTGATAGGGGCCGGTCGGCTCGAAGACGACGCGCTGGACAGGCGTCTGCGCGAACCACTTCATGAACGCCTTACGCCCGCACTTGTCGTTGGCGAAGCGACGGCTCGCGCCGTCGACCAGGCGATGAGCGTCGAGATGGTCTTTCGACACATCGACGCCGATGGTGTCATTCTGCATCTTTTCCGCGCCTTTGCTTGTCATTCGGGGCTCGCCCCCGAGTATCCGTCCAGGCCGAAGGAAAAGACGAGGGCGATCCAACTCTAGCGTAAGCGGGAGACCCCCCGGCTCTGCCGGGGTGGCAGTAGAGGTTTGACGTTTCCGGCGGTCCACCGGTGAAGTTCCAACGTGAGCAGCCACTCACACGAAAGGAACTCCACCGATGGACGACTACGAGAGCCTAAGCCACACGACATGGACCTGCAAATATCATGTGGTGTTCATTCCCGAATGTCGGCGCAAGGTGCTGTATCTGGAGCTGCGACGACACTTGGGCGAAGTTTTGCGCAAGCTTGCGCTTCAGAAGGAAGCGAGGGTCGAGGAAGGGCATCTGATGCCCGATCACGTGCACATGCTGTTGTTGATTCCGCCGAAATACGCAGTGTCGCAGGTGGTCGGGTACATCAAGGGCAAGAGCGCGATCCACCTGGCCCGGGTATATGGGGAGCGCAAGCGCAACTTCGTGGGGCAGCACTTCTGGGCGCGGGGGTTCTTCGTCAATACGGTCGGCCGTGACGAGGAGGCCATCCGGGCTTGCATCCGCAACCAAGAGAAGGAAGATCAGAGGCTCGAACAAATGAACCTCTGGCGCTGAAAAAGCCGCCTTTAGGCGGCTCCAAACATCAAGGGCCGCGTCAGCGACCCTCCTACCGCTTTGAGCGGTTCAAATCCTAAAGCCCCCGGCTTTGCCGGGGGATACTTACCCTCGACCCGTCGAACGGTCAGCGAACTCCCGATCCGTCCCTCGCCGCTGTCGAGAGGGTAGCCACCCTCTCCCAGCGGCTCCTTCTCGCCGCTTCAGCGCGAAAAGACATAAGACAAGCCGTCTGCTTTTGGATTTACGCATATCCGGCGTTCCTGATATATGCGGCGCATTCTTCGGGCGGGTATTGCGTGAGGATCTGAGCACAGGCTTGGGAGACGGCTTCGTATGTTCGCGCTCCCACCTTTCGCAGCCGTGTCTTGAACTTGGCGAAGACCTGCTCGATCGGATTGAGGTCGGGGGAGTATTTCGGCAGGAAGACCAACCGCGCTCCGACGGAGCGGGTCGCCTGCCGCACCGCCTTTCCCTTGTGAGAACCGAGGTTGTCGAGGATGACGACATCGCCCGGCTTGAGGGTTGGAACCAGGAATGGCTCGACGTCGGCGAGAAAGCGCTCGCCATTGATGGGTCCGTCGAACAGGCAGGGCGCCTCGATGCGATCGCTGCGCAGGGCGGCGAGGAACGTCGCGGTCTTCCAGTGTCCGTGAGGGACCTTGTCGATCAACCGCTGTCCTTTCGGCGCCCAGCCGCGGAGGCGGGTCATGTTGGTCCTGAGCCTGTCGAAGGATCGTTCAGGTCTCATCGATAAAAACCAGGCGCCCGGGATCGATCAGGCCTTGATAGTTTCGCCAGCGTACGCGATGGCGTCTTACGTCCGGACGGTCCTGCTCGCTCGCGACGAGAGTCTTATGGAATGGCCCGCCCCTCCTTCCGGCGTCGTAGGGTCGCCGGCGGTTCAGGAGGAGGAAGGGGTATGGATATTTCTGTGCTTGGCGTCGACCTCGGCAAGAACGTCTGCAGCGTGGTTGGGCTGGATACGTCCGGCGCGGTCGTTATGCGGCGTAAGGTGAGACGGGAGACGCTGGTTGCTCTGGCGGAGAAGCTTCCTCCGTGCGTTGTTGGCATGGAAGCCTGCTGCGGCGCCCACCATCTTGGCCGCGTGTTCGCCGCCCACGGCCATGACGTGCGTCTGATGTCGCCCGAATATGTTCGGCCCCATGTCAAGGCGCGGAAGAACGACGATCGGGAGGCCGAGGGGATCGCGGAAGCGGCGACGCGGCCGACGATGCGGTTCGTCGAACTGAAGGGCCAGGACCAGCTCGACATGCAGACGCTGCATTGATCGCGAGATCGACTGGTCGGGGAGCGGACGGCTCTGATCAATCAGTTGCGCGCCATCCTGCTGGAGCGCGGATTCGTTGCTCCGCGGGGCAAGCGAAAGCTCGAGCAGTTTCTGAGCGTACTGATGGACGAGCAAGGCGCAGCCGACCTGAGCCCACGAATCGCTCTGCTCGTCGCCGACGCTCGCGCGCCATGGGCCGAACTCGATCGACGAATTTCTGCCTTCGACGCCGAGTTCGCCCGCTGGGTGAAGGAGAACGAAAAGGCTCGACGGCTGACGACAATCCCAGGCATCGGCGCGATCGTCGCCTCCGCCCTTGTCGCGTCGGTCGGGCGGGCGGAAAGCTTCGAGCGCGGGCGCGATCTCGCCGCGTGGCTCGGCCTGGTTCCCCGTCAGTTCACCACCGGCGGCAAGCCGAAGCTGCTTGGCATCAGCAAACGAGGCAACAGCTACCTGCGCCGACAGCTGATCCACGGTGCACGCGCCGCGCTGCCTATGTGGCTGAGCGCGACACGCCGCTGGGCCGATGAGCCAAAGGCCTTTCAGGCCGCGCCCATCGCAACGTTGCGATCGTCGCCTTCGCCAACAAGCTGTCGAGAATCGCCTGGGCGGCGCTGCGGCGCGGAGAACGGTTCGCCGTCATGGGAATGCCTGCGGCGGCATAGAATCGGCCGGTCACGGTCAAAGCGTCCATCGGTCAACAGGGGTTTGCGAGAGGGTGACGACGGGATGGCCTGACAGTCGAACGGCGCTCCGGAAGCCTGGCTTAAAAAACGGCGCGATCTGACGCCGGGAGTTTTATGAGGACCGGAGCGCGCGTATCTCCATCATGGCCGGAGGAAGCTCCTCGAGGCCGGATACGTTGAAGCAGACTGGATCGGCCGCCAATCTCGACAAAACCCCTTGCGAACGGGGCGGGCCATACGTTTTTAAACGCCTCGACGATCCGGCGAAAGAAGCGGCTCATCATCGAAGTGTCGGCCTTGACGCCGCGCTCGGACAAAAGGCGATCGCAAAGCGTCTGAAGCGTGATGTCCGACTTCTCGGCCCGCGCCGCCTCCAGAAAATCCCGATGCGCAATCAGCGCCGAAGGCCGATGGCCGCCATGTCCGACCCGCTCGCGCGAGCCATCTCGCTCAAAGCCTTCAAGCCATTTGACGGCGACGGATTCACTGATCTCGTAGCGCCGAGCCGCCGCCCGCCGGCTCATCTCGCCCTTCTCAACCGCGTCAATCACCCGGTCACGCAAGTCCTGCGAATACGGCTTCGGCATTCCTGCTGGCCTCCGCCCAGCCAACAGGTTGAATCAGACCATCGCCAATTCGGGAATCCCCCCATCTCGATTCAAGCCAAAGACAACGCGCTCTAGCTGTGTGGACGAAATTTTGACAGGTGATGTTTTTGGGATTCCTCGGCTGAATCAGAC
This sequence comes from uncultured Alphaproteobacteria bacterium, assembly GCA_963813555.1. Classification (GTDB taxonomy): domain Bacteria; phylum Pseudomonadota; class Alphaproteobacteria; order Rhizobiales; family Beijerinckiaceae; genus Roseiarcus. The sequence continues at coordinate 496,531 of CAWEZX010000010.1, forward strand.
ATGATTCATCAGGACTCCGACCAAATCAGAGGCCGGAACCAATGTCGACAAAGATGGATGAGGACGATTGGGCGCACACGTTTGCGGTGTTTCGCGCTTGCCTGCCGCGGCGCGGACGGAAGGCCGAGGACGACCGTCGCTTCCTCGAGGCGCTTCATTTCTTCACCGTCGAGAACGTTCGCTGGCGCGCTCTGCCGGGGCGCTTCGGTCATTGGAACAGCGTGTGGAAACGCTTCGATCGCTTGAGCAAGGCTGGGGTCTTCGAGGCCTTCTTCGATACGCTCGCGTCGATGAGTTCCACGGCGTATCTCATTCAGATGTTCGAACTCGACGATCGTGCGCGCTCATGTGTCGGCGGCCAGCGCAAAAGGGGGCAAGAAGGGCAAGCGCTCGGGCGCTCGCGTGGCGGCTTCACCACGAAAATCCACAAGTTCGGCAATGCTCTCCTCGCCGCGGAGCCCTTCCAGCACGACGCCTATCTTCTCCTCGGCTGAAAAGTGTCGACGCGTCGCTCGTCGGGTGTCCTTGATCGCTTCTTCCGCCGGTTGCTTCTCCCGCCCGGGTTTCTGTCTCATCTCCGCTCCTTGCGGCTACGATGATCCAGAAATCATCCCTACGCGAAAACCTCGCACTGTCTCAAAGGCGCTGATGGCGAACAGTAGAGCCATATCGCTGCTAGATGATCTCGGGCGGATATCCGCATTAGCTGATCTTCTTCATTCGCATGGGCTACCCGGCCATCGAGAAGCCCGCAAGTCCGGAGCGCGTGACGAGGCCTTCATGTCAGTAACGTTCCACCTGCCGAGCAAAGACATATCCAACTCCGCGCTCCGTCTGGATCATCTGAGGTGCGCTCGGGTCGTGCTCCAGTTTGCGGCGAAGGCGGAGAATCTGCACGTCAATGCTCCGATCGAACACGTCTTCGTGGACTCGGGTCGCCTGAAGAAGATGCTCTCGGCTAAGCGGCCGCTGCGGAGCGTCGAGGAAAGCGACAAGCAGCGCGTACTCGCCTTTGGTCAACGCGACGTCCGCGCCATTCGGATTGGTAAGCCTTCGGGTGCGCAGATTGAGTCGCCAGTCGGAAAACCGATAGCCGCCGCGTTCTGGCTCGCGCGCAGCCGCCGCGGGGACCCTGTCCACCCTCCGAATGATCGCGCGCACCCGCGCCAGAAGCTCGCGCAGGTTGAAGGGCTTTGTCACGTAGTCGTCGGCGCCGAGCTCAAGACCGACAACCCGGTCGATCTCATCCCGGCGGTGGCCGGTAATTATAATCACCGGCACATCAGAACTCGACCGGAGGTCCCGCAGCACATCGAGCCCGTCCTGGACTCCGAGCCGAAGATCGAGGATCACGACGTTGACTTCCTGGGCGCTAAGCTGGCGCAGCATCTCCTCGCGACCGGACGCCAGCAGTGTCTGGATGTTATTGTCGACGAAGTAGTCTAAGATCATCCTTTGGAGGGTGGGATCGTCGTCGACGACGAGAACTGTGGCTTGACGATCGCCGCCGCTCTGTTGGGGGTCATTGGATGGTGAATTGGCCATGCCGGCCTCGAACCACAGCCCGCGACTGACGGCGACCGCCCCCAGAGCCAGCCGCAGTATAGCGTGCCTGATCCTGGCCGTCCTGACCCTTTACGCTGCGGGGCGGTCGATTGCGCAAGTGCCACTGCTTCAGCCCCGTGCCGACGAAGAGCCGATCACGCCGATCCCACTTTCGCTGGTCCAGGATCCGCGGCAAGTGGCGCTCGGCGATCGCCTGTTCCACGACCCTCGTCTTTCGCATGACAACACGCGCAGCTGCAATTCGTGTCACGACATATCGACAAACGGCGCGAGCGCCAGCCCCCCAAACTCAACGTCCGGCGCCGCCAAGCTGAACATCCCGACGGTGTTCAACGCTGCGCTGAACTTCCGACTGAACTGGGAAGGCGATCTTCGCACTCTGGAAGGCCAAGTGAAGCAAAGCCTGGGCAAACCCCAGATCATGGGGTCGAGTGTGGAGGAGGCGTTGCACAAGCTGGAGGCCGACCCAGATGTCGTCCGTCAGTTTCGCGAAGCCTTCGGTCGCGAACCCGATAGCGCGGCGCTGGTCGGCGCAATCGCGGCCTATGAGCGGACCCTTCTGACCCCCGGGAGCCGATTTGATCGATGGCTCGGCGGCGACGCCAGCGCGATCACAGCCCAGGAGTTCGCCGGGTATCAGTTGTTCAAGTCGCTCGGTTGCGTCTCCTGCCACCAAGGGGTGAATGTCGGCGGCAACATGTATCAGCGGCATGGAATATTTCATCCGCTTGCCTCTCCCAAGCCCGAGATCCTTCGCGTCCCAAGCTTGCGGAACGTCGCGGTCACGCCGCCGTATTTTCACGACGGAAGCGCGGCCACCCTGTCGAAGGCTGTCAAGGAAATGGGTTATGCGCAACTTGACCGAACGCTGACCGACGACCAGACGAAGGCGATCGTCGCCTTCCTCGACACTCTGACCGGGACCTATCTCGGCAAGCCTGTCACCGAGGCAGGCCAATTGCGGCAAACCGATGCGCCCAAGTGAGATCGCCGCCGGCGTCGGCGCGGTGTGTCTGCTGCTCGCGCTCCTGACCTGGCTATTGGTGCGCGGCGTCGCGACCGACGCGGCAGATTATTCGACGACGCTGCGGATCTTCGACGATTTCGCGCTCGCTCAGGCTTCGCTACACCGCGACGTCCTGCGGGCTCGGGCGGGGTTGCTCACGGACTATGACCCGCTCGTGCGCTCGTCGGAGCAGAGAGACGCCGCCTTGTCGCAACTCCGCGCTGCGGCTGCGTCAGAAGGGCTGGACCCGGGGCCTGTCGATCGCCTTGCCGCTGCAATCAGAATTGAAGAGAAGCTGACCGAGCGTTTCAAGAGCGACGATGCGCTTTTGCGCAACTCGCTCTCCTACGTCCTCCTGCTGAGCACAAGTCCTGGATTCCACGATCGGGATTCTCGCCTCGGGGCGCTGGCCACGGCCATTCTCCAGCTCACTCTCGATACCTCGGCGCGCTCCCAACAGGCCGTCGAAGAGCGTATTCTTGACCTTGCAGTGCGGCTCCCGACAGAGGCGGACCAGGGAACCGCTCAGGCTCTCCTTTCTCACGCTCGCCTCCTTAGAATTCTTCTTCCCTCAGTCGACGACACTCTCAAGGCGCTGTTCGGCGTTCAGACCGGACAGCCTTTGGAGGAGATGCGCGCGCAGTTCGCACGCTTGCATATAGCCTCGGAGTCCTCGGCGCAACGGTTTCGCCTGCTCCTCTATGCGACGTCCGTTTTACTTGCGCTTGCGCTCATCGATCTCGGAAGACGGCTCAGGGCCCGAGCGGTAGCGCTGCGAAAGCGAGTGGCGTTCGAGCATCTGATCGCTGAGCACTCCACCCGTCTGATCAATTGCCCGCCGGCCGAGACCAAGGCGCGGCTTGAGCAGGCCTTGGCAGGATTTGGAAAGACGATCGGGGCTGATCGCGTCTACGTCGTGCTCGGCGAAAACCCTGTCCGGGTTTACGCTTGGTCCGAGGACGATGCGCCCTATCCTCCCGGATGGCCCGAGGCGGGTCTCTCTCTGCCAAGCGAGTTCGAGCAGGTCGGGCTCGGCATAATCGCGCCGGACGTCACCCGCCTCCCATCAGGCGGCGCCAAGAAGACCCTCCTCGCCGCCGGGGTTCGCGCCTGGGCCTGCGTCGCGTTGCAGCGACCGGACCTTCATTGGGGCATCCTGGGGTTCGACAAGCTTCGGCCCGGGCGTGCGCTTTATTTCCCGCTCGCCACGGTGCGTCTCGCTGGAGACGTAATCGCCGACGTTCTCGAGCGCGAGATCCGCGAGCGCGAAAGGGCCAAACTGACCGCTCGGCTTGAGCGGGCGCTGCGCATGCAAATGGTCGGCCAGCTCGCCAGCGGCGTCGCCCACAACTTCAACAACATCATCTCTGCGATCCTTGGCTACTCCGAAATGGCTGGCTCTGAGGTGGAGCCGGGCGGCAAGGCGGCGCGGCGGATTGCTGAGATCGAGAGGGCCGCGGAACGAGGGCGAGACCTGGTCGACAGCATCCTCACTTTCGGACGGAGGCCGGATGCGCGTTCGTCTCTCGTCTCCGTCTCCGAATTGCTGAGCGAGACAGCCTCACTCCTGCGGGCATCGCTGCCGTCCAGCGTCGAGTTGGTCGTCGCGGACGTGCCTGGAGGTCTTGCGGTATTCGGCGAGCGGGCGCAGTTGCAGCAAATCATTATCAACCTGTGCAGGAACGCGGCGCAGGCAATGGGGAACTCCGGACGCATCGATGTCTTGACGGATAGACAGCATCTTACGACCCCCCGCGTCTTCAGTACCGGAGAACTGGAGTCGGGCTCCTATGCTCGCATCGCCGTGAGCGATGCTGGCCCCGGCTTTGGCGAAGAGGTGGCCAAACGGCTGTTCGAGCCGTTTTTCACGACGCGCCCCGCCGGAACCGGCCTTGGCCTTGCGACGGTGCGTAAGATTGCTCGCGATCACGACGGTGCAATCGGTGTCGCGAGCGCCCCGGGGAAAGGGAGCCGCTTCGAGATCTGGCTGCCCGCCGCCAAGACTGACACATCAACGATAGCGAGAGGAGAGCTGTCCGCGCCGCCTCCGCTTGGCAAAGGCGAAGCCGTGCTCGTCGTTCACGACGACCGCGACACTCTGCTCGGCGACGAGGAGATCCTGGCGGCGCTCGGATATGAGCCAATCGGCTTCGATCGTCCAGCCGACGCCATCGCCGCGGTCCGCAGCGAACCGACCCGTTTTGACGCCGTATTGATCAGCGTGACCTCCGTTGCGGACGCCCTCGATCTGGCGCGTACGTTTCACGCCATCAGTCCGGAGCGGCCGATCTTGCTTGCGAGGTCTGCGCTCGACATTGGAGCGGACCTACTCGTTCGAGCAGGAGTTGCCGATCTCGCGCGCCGGCCGCTTGTTGGCGCTGATCTCGCATCCGTGCTGACTCGCTGCCTTGCTTCGGCGAAGACATCGCGCGCGCAACATACCCGCGTCTAAGCCGGAGAAGCCAGACGACCGCCGACTTCGACGTTGCAGTCGCCCGGCGCGCCGATCTCTTGCCGAGGCGACCGGACAGATCGCAGGTCGTTTGAGCGAAAGATTGCAGCGCGTCTGACCACCCTCTCCTCGTTACAGACGTAACGCGATATCCAGTCCCTGAAATTTTCCCGTAGCGCGGGTCGCGCACCGTGCTGACCGTTCGCGCGGCTTTGCGGCCGGGCGGGCTTTGCGCCGGAAGGCATCGCGTCTGTTGGCAGACCCACGTATGCGCGCGGTATCGGCAATCAGAGGACCTATATATCATGAAAATTCTTTTCGCTTCGACGCCCGCTACTGGCCATATCAATCCGCTGCTTGCGATTACCCGTATCCTGCTCGCCGAAGGCCACGAGATCACGTTCCTGACCGGCAGCGCGTTCCGCGATCGCATCGAAAACAGCGGAGCGAAATTCTTTTCGCTTCAGGGCCGCGCAGATTTCGATGGGCGGGATTTTCTCTCAGTGGCCCCCGAACTGAAGGACATTCCGCCGGGACTCGAATGGTTCCGAGTTGCTATCGAGCGGATCTTCGTCGGCTCCCTCCCGGCGCAGCACCAGGGGCTGCTGCAGGCGCTCGAGGAATGTCAGGCCGACGTGATCGTTGGCGACGACATGTTTTTTGGCGTGCTGCCGATGCTGCTTGGATCGCGATCAAAGCGACCTCCCATCGTTCTCTGCGGCACATCGTTTCTGCATTTGGCGCGGGAAGACGGCGCGCCGAACTTCCTTGGCCTGCCGCCAGCGACGACAGAGGAGCAGCGCCATCAATATGCAGACATCGCGCGGGAGTATGACGAAGCCGTTGATCAGCCGTCGCTAATTAGTCTGAACAAGGAGTTGAACAGGTTGGGTGTTGGCCCAGTGTCGGTGCCGCTTTTCCATTCGGTCGTCGAACTCGCTGACGCCTATCTGCAGTTGTCGGTGCCGCGCTTCGAATTTCCGCGCCAGATCCCGCCCTGGGTGCATTTCGTCGGCACGCCTCCGATCATCCCGGGTCAGGCTCCGCTGCCACCCTGGGCGCATGAGCTCAATGGTCCGCGCAAGGTCGTGTTGGTGACACAGGGGACGGTGGCCAATCACAATTTCGGGTTGCTGGTCGCCCCGACGCTGGCCGCGCTTGCCAACGAGCCTGACGTGCTGGTCGTCGCGACCACGGGCGGACGCCCGGTCGACGCCATTCCGGGCGCCATCCCGTCCAACGCTCGGGTCGCCAGCTTTCTGCCGTTCGAGTGGTTGCTCCCCCGCGTGGACGTACTCGTCACCAACGGCGGCTACGGCAGCGTCAACCAGGCCATGAGCTTTGGAATTCCGCTTGTTACCGCCGGAATGACCGAGGACAAGGCCGACGTCAACGCACGAGTCGCGTGGTCCGGCGTCGGCCTCAATCTGGCAACCAACGAGCCGACGCAAGAAGCGCTGCGCGCCGCCGTCCGCACCGTGCTCGATCGACCCGCCTACCGCATGCGCGCGTCGCAGATGGCTGATGAATTCGACCGCATCGACACGCGGTTCGAGATTCTCTCGATCATCAAACAGGTGGTCGTCAATCAAAAGCTCGAGTTGTTGGCGGAGACGATGGCGACCAGTCAGCCCCGCCGCGCCGCCGGCCAGCGGTGATCTGATCCTGGCCCGTAGCGAAGGAGGGGAGCTTACTCTCCCCTCCTTCAGAGAAATATCCAAAACATTTCGAAGATTCGCACCATGCAAATTCGACCAGCCTCCTTCGCCTTCACGCTGCTGCTCGGCTTTCTTGCCGCCGTGCCGTATTCCGGCATCGATATCAATTTGCCGGCGCTCGCGGCGAGTGGCGCCACGCTTGGCGTCAGCCCTTCGGCAGTCGGCCTGACGATGAGCGCCTTCATGCTCAGCCTCGCCGCGGCGCCGCTCGTCTACGGACCGGTCTCCGACCGATTTGGCCGCAAACCCGTCGTCGCGTTCGGTGTCGCGCTGTTTGTGGTCGCGAGCCTTGCCTGCGCGGTCGCTCAGTCGTTGCCGGCGCTATTGATTTGCCGCTTCGTTCAAGGCGTCGGTGCGGCCAGCACGGCGATGACCCTCGCCATCATTCGCGACCTGTTCAACGAAACGACCGCGCGCGCCAAGATCGCCAATGTCGTCGTGGCTATCAATGTCGTGACGGTGATCGCGCCGACCGCCGGCGCCGCGCTGCTGACGATTGGCGGCTGGCAGTCAATCTATGCGATCCAGGCCGGGATCGGCGGCCTTCTTTTGCTGGCTGCGCTGCTTGGATTTGCCGAGAGCGCAAAGATCGATCCTGCCAGTCGCCTGGAGTCGGCGGTTGTGATCCGAAGCTATGTTCGTGTGCTGACGCATCCAATTTCGTTTGCATATATCTTGGTTGGCGCGGCAGGCGGTGCGACAGTGTTTGCTTATGTCACGGGATCTTCGCTGTTTTTCATTGGCGTGGTGGGATTGCGGCCTGACCAGTATGGCCTGATCTTCAGCGCGTGTTCGGCGGCGGTGATGAGCGGCGTGCTGCTCGACGGCCGTTTCGGCCGCCGCGGCATATCGGCCGCCCGGGTGCTGACGATCGGTCTCACGCTCCTGGCAGCTGCTTCGGCCACCCTGCTCGCGATGACGCTTGCCGGGTTTGCGCAGCCGGCCGTCATCGCCGCACTCTTGATGGCGGTCGCGCTCGCTTTTGGGATGACCATGCCCAACATCATGAACGCGACGATGCAGCCCCAGCCGGACATCGCCGGAGCCGTAGGCGCCGCGGCTGGGAGTATTCAGATGATGGCCGGCGCGGCGTCGAGCGGGTTGGTGGCGGTGTTGTTTGATGGGCGGTCGGCGCTTTCGATGGCGGCGGTGATGGCTACGTGTTCACTGCTCGCGCTAGTCACCTATTGCCAGCTCGTTCGTCCCGCGGAACGCCGCATTCAGTCGCTGGCGGTCGAGGCGCCCGTGGCGATCGAAGGCGCCGCGCATTTGTAGGATTGCGCCACGCGCTCGTTCGAGCAGGAGTCTCCGATCTCGCCGCACGCCCCGCTCGTTGGCGCTGAACGCGCATCCGTGCTTTCTCGCCGCCTAGTCTCGGCGAAGACATTCGGCGCGGTGCAGAACATCGCTGGCTAAGCCGGCAACCGGGCGACTGCTGACTTTCGCCTTGCGATCGGCGGGCGCCTCGGTCTCTTCAGAGACCGTTCGGTCTCCCGAACATCAAGCGCGCCGAGCGTCATCGGAACGATGTGCATCGCCTCGGATTTGGCCTCAGACATGAGGAACACGAACAGCTCATGCCCTCTCAGCCGGACTCGAATCGACGCCCAGATGTCGTCGGCGCCAGGGCTGGATTCGGACGCCGAGGCGACGCCGAGAGATCGCAAGGCAGTCGAGCGAAAGCTTTGCGAGACCTTTTGCTGTCCGCCGCCGCATTACACGCGTAACGCAATAACCAATCCCTGAAATTCTTCCGTAGCGGGACGCGCTCACCGTGCTCACCGTTCGCTCGGCTTCACGGCCGGCCGGAGATTGCGCCGCCAGGCGTCGCGTCCGACAGGAGACTTTCGATGTCAAATCCGATTCTGAAGCAGGCCGTCGTCATTGGCGCAGGATGGGGGGCCTTGCTGCGGCGAAAGCCGTCGCGCCCCATTTCGAAAAGGTCATCGTGTTCGACCGCGATGCTTTGCCCGATGCGCCCGCGCCGCGCCTCGGCACGCCGCAGGCGGGGCACACGCATGGGCTCCTTGCGGGCGGCTGTCGCGCGCTTGAATGTCTGTTTCCCGGCATCGAGTTCGACCTCGTCAAGGCCGGCGCCGTTAGGATGCGCGTTCGCCGCGACATGCGCTTCGAGGTTCCGGGTTTCGATCCTCTTCCGCAGCGCGACTTCGGTTTCGATCAATTCGGCCTGTCGCGCCCCGCGCTGGAGCGCGTCTGCCGTCGCCGGGTCGAACGCGAGCCCAATACTGAGTTTAGGCCGCGCACGCGTGTGACGGAGCTGACCGTCTCGCCCGACAACGGCTCGGTTGCGGGGGTGCGTTTCGAGGACACGCACGGAACGCCGGGAAGTCTCGCGGCGGACCTGGTCGTCGACGCCTCGGGGCGAGCCTCGCCAACGCTTCACTTCCTCGAAGCGATCGGCTCGGCGAAGCCGACGGTGATCGAGATCGGCATTGATCAGGCCTATGCGACGGCCGTCTTCGAGAAGCCCGAGGACGCTCCGACGGATTGGCTCTTCCTGGTGCACGTGCCGACCCCGCCAGGCACCAGCCGCTTTGGGATCATCATGCCCATGGAGGGGCGACGATGGAGCGTTTCGCTTTGCGTGAACCACGGCGAAACCCCGCCCGGCGACATCGATGGGTTCATGGCCTTCGCCAAGTCGTTCCGCATGCCGACGATCTACAATGCGATCCGCGGCGCAAAGCACGTCGGCGATATCGCGCGGTTCGGGATGCCGTGCAGCGTGCTGCGCGCTTTCGACAAGCTTGATCGCTTCCCTCGCAGCTTGGTCCCGCTCGGGAACTCGGTCTGTCGCTTCCCTCCGGTCCAGGGGCAGGGGATGTCCGTGGGGGCGCAGGAGGCTCACGTTCTCGCAAGCCTTCTGAAGTCGCGGCGGGGACGCGCCGATCCGCTCAGCGGCCTCGCGGAGGCGTTTTTCAGTGAAATCCAGCCGCTTCTCGAAGCCCCGTGGGCCGTCGCAATGAACGATCTCGTCTATCCGCAGACCCGCGGCGAGCGGCCGCCGGATTTCGAAACGAGGATGCAATACGCACGCGCGCTCATGCGCCTCGCGGCGGACGACGCCGAGACCGACAGGCTCGTCTTCGAGGTGCGGTCGCTCCTCAAGCCGCACAGCGCGCTGCGCGAGCCTGAGCTTACGAGCCGGGTCATGTCGATGATGGCGGCGGCGTAAGCCCTCGTCGAAACCTTTCTCGGGGAGACTTGAACATGACAAAGCAAGCCCTCACGACGATTGAGATCGAGGCGCTGGCCCTGTCGAATTCGGCCGCGACCGACGAGCGGCGGCAACCAGTTTCTGACGATAGCGGAGGATATCCTCAGGAGCCGGAGACCCGTCGGCGCTCGGCGCTGCACCAACTCATCGACTCTTTCGCTCTCGCCAGCTGCAGTATGGCCGGGGTCTATGTTGGCGTCTGGTTCGACCCGCCGGATGATGCGGCGCAGCCAACTCGCCTCCGCACGGTGGATCGGGAGAAGGGGCATCATGATTGACCTTGTCGGAAGAAAACCCCGAAGGCTTTGGTCAGACAGCCCGTCCACTTGCGGTTGGATCCCCAAAGAGGCGCGTCCTTTGACCCGCAAATAGACCGGCCGGAAGCCTCAACTTCAAAGATGAAAAGATCTGTGATGAGAACAGTTCCGCACTCTGACGCTTCAAGCGACTGGAAGGAAGCGTTCGGGAACGCAGGGCCACCGCATTCGCTGGCGCGCTTGCCCCGGACGTCGTCCTCGAGGCCTCCACCCTGAACAGGCCGATCGTCGGACGTGACAGCGTTGTCCGGGTCATGGAGGCTGTAAGCAAGATTTACGGGAGCTGATCTTTGCCAACCAGGTTGCAGATGGCGGTCGACAATGTGTTGAATGGACCGCGCGAGCGTTCAATGGTGTGGCGCTCGATGGCGTGACGGTGATCAGCCGAAATGACGCCGGCGCGACAGTCCACCTAGCGTAAGCGGGAGACCCCCCGGCTCTGCCGGGGTGGCAGTAGAGGTTTGACGTTTCCGGCGGTCCACCGGTGAAGTTCCAACGTGAGCAGCCACTCACACGAAAGGAACTCCACCGATGGACGACTACGAGAGCCTAAGCCACACGACATGGACCTGCAAATATCATGTGGTGTTCATTCCCGAATGTCGGCGCAAGGTGCTGTATCTGGAGCTGCGACGACACTTGGGCGAAGTTTTGCGCAAGCTTGCGCTTCAGAAGGAAGCGAGGGTCGAGGAAGGGCATCTGATGCCCGATCACGTGCACATGCTGTTGTTGATTCCGCCGAAATACGCAGTGTCGCAGGTGGTCGGGTACATCAAGGGCAAGAGCGCGATCCACCTGGCCCGGGTATATGGGGAGCGCAAGCGCAACTTCGTGGGGCAGCACTTCTGGGCGCGGGGGTTCTTCGTCAATACGGTCGGCCGTGACGAGGAGGCCATCCGGGCTTGCATCCGCAACCAAGAGAAGGAAGATCAGAGGCTCGAACAAATGAACCTCTGGCGCTGAAAAAGCCGCCTTTAGGCGGCTCCAAACATCAAGGGCCGCGTCAGCGACCCTCCTACCGCTTTGAGCGGTTCAAATCCTAAAGCCCCCGGCTTTGCCGGGGGATACTTACCGATCATCATCGGCCGCTTCAAGGCGCCCTGCTGTTTTCGCACAGGCTCGGCGAACGACTTCGCGATGTGATCGATCCGTCGTACTTTTTCCTTGGGCCGACCCAGCCACCACCCGCTTGATTGGCAGGATGCGAGTGATTTTTGGAATTTAACCATGATCGCAAGACGGGAGTTTGACTTCGTCATCATCGGGGCAGGGTCGGCCGGATGCGTGCTCGCAGCGCGTCTGAGCCAAGATCCCGGCGTCAGAGTACCCTGGTGGAGGCGGGGGGAGACGGGACGATGCGCCCGAGATCGGGATGCCGGTCGCTTTCCCGCAACTGTTCAAGACGCAGTACGATTGGGACTTCCCGACCGAGCCGGAACAGGGTTTGTGGCGAAGGCGGATCTATCTGCCGCGCGGCCGAATGCTGGGTGGCAGTTCCACGATGAACGTCATGATGCACATCCGCGGAAACAAAGCCGATTTCGATGGCTGGGCGAGCGAGGACGCAGCGGGGTGGTCGTATCGAGACATGCTGCCGTACTTCATCAGATCGGAGGGCAACGAGCGGGGCGATCCCAAGTATCATAGACATTCTGCGCCACTGAGCGTGCAGGACGATGCATCCGCTGCTGGATCACGTCAACGGCGGAGAGATTTCGGGCCGCCGCGCCGGAGCAAAAGTCGGCCATTCTTCCTTTTCGTAGGGCGCGAGGGCGAGACGACCGGCCGTGCTGGTCGGGGCTGCTCGGCCGGGCGGTCGTCGGGTTCCGATGGCAGTGAAGGTCAGTTGCTCGCGTCTTCGCTGGCGTCGGGATCGGCGATCTCTTTGTTTGACTGAGGGGCCTGCCGCCGTCGGGCTTCGACTGTTTGAGGCGAAAGCTTTCGCCATTCAGTTCCAGAATATGAACATGATGGGTCGATCGATCGAGCAAGGCGCCGGTCAGGCGCTGATTGGTGAAGACGCTCGTTCATTCCTCGAATGGGAAGTTCGACGTGACGATCGTCGATCCGTGTTCGTGACGCTGACGGAACACTTCGAAGAGCAGTTCGGCGCCGGTCTGGGAGAGCGGGACGTAGCCGAGTTCGTCGACGATGAGCAGCTTGACGACGGCGAGTTGCGACTGAAGCCTGAGCATGCACTGTTCGTCGCGCGCCTCCATCAACTGATGCACGCCCGGCCGCCGTATCGAGCGCCACGGAAAATCCGCGCTGGCAGGCGGCGAGGCCGAGCGCCAGAGAGACGTGCGTCTTTCCGGTTCCGCTGTTGCCAGAGCGATGACGTTATCGCGGGCGACGACAAACTCGCATCGCTCTAGGTGGCGTGGACACTTATCGCATCCATAGGGTGATAGCGGCGAGAGTTACGACTGCGCGGTAATTGCGTGCGGTCTTTTCGAAGCGGGTTGCGACACGGCGGAAATGCTTGAGTTTTGAGAAACAGCACTCCACCAGATGACGCTGGGCGTAGAGGTGCTTGTCGAGCGGATGTTTGCGCGCCCGCGACGGGTTGTTGGGGATGACGGCGGTCGCCCCTTTGGCGGCGATGGCTTGGCGCAGGGGATCGGCGTCATAGGCCGTATCGGCCATGACGACCTCGGCAGGCAATCCCTCGATCAACGCGGCGGCTTGCGGCGCATCGCCCTTCTGACCTGCGGTCAGCGTGAACCGCACCGGACATCCCAGGCCGCGAACCGCCATATGGATCTTCGTGCTCAGGCCGCCGCGCGAGCGGCCGAGCGCTTGATCTTCAGACCCCCTATTTTCGCCCCGGCGGCGTGCTGATGCGCCCGCACGATGGTGGAGTCGACGATCAGATATTCAAAGTCTGGATCTTCGGACATCGCCTCGAAGATCCGCCGCCAAACCCCCTTGATGCTCCATCGACTGAAGCGTCGGAACACGCTGTTCCAATCGCCAAAGGCCTCCGGAAGATCGCGCCAGGGAGAGCCCGTACGCACGATCCACAGCACACCTTCCACGAACATCCGATTGTCGCGCCCAGTCGAACCTTTCTGCTCAGGTCGGCCAATGATCAGCGGCGCCATCCGCTCCCACGCCGCGTCGCTCAAAACCAACCGGTCCATCACACCCAAGACTGCCTCCCAAAAGCAGTCTTGAATCTGATTTGCTCCTAAAAGGGAATCCCTAGCAGGCTGTTGAAAAAGTCCGCCGCGCACGGTCGAAACCGGGAACACAACGGAATCCAAGGGAGTCCGAAACAGAATCGAACTGCGGCGGAAATGAGTTTTTCAACAGCCTGCTAGTTCTCCTGCACAGTGATTACGACTCTTTGAGCGAGGGATCGGGATAGGCGCGCGCCATTTTGGTTCTGGCCTTGTCGGTGGAGAACATCCAGTTGATTCGAGCGCCGCTTTGGTTTCGCTGGGACTGCCATGCGTCGATCTCGGCAACGAGCCGGTCGCAGCTTTCGATGCGGCGATCGAGACATTGGCCTTTGAGCACGCCGATCTCGATCTCAACCATGTTGAGCCAGCTGGCGTGCTTGGGCGTGTAGTGGAACTCAAGCCGCCTGAGCACGCGGCGCGCCTCGGCTGGCGGGAAGGCGGCGTAGAGAGCGGCGGCGGTGTGGGTGGAGAGGTTGTCGAGGACGACTCGGATGCGCTCGGCCTCTGGGAAGTCGACATCGACGAGCTCGCGCATGCAAAGGGCGAAGTCGTCAGCGGTGCGATGATTGGTGACCTTGACCCTGCGCCAAGAGCGATGGGCATCGAGGAAGACGAAGAGATTGACGGCGCCGTTGCGGCGATACTCGTAGTCGAAGCGCTCGAGCCGTCCCGGTGCGGCCGGAATCGGCTGGCGCGCTTCGCCGATGAGCTGGGTGGGGCTTTCGTCGAAGCAGACCACCGGCCGCTTCGGGTCAGGCTGCTCGGCATAGAGGTCGAGCACATCCTCCATGCGGGCGACGTACTCGGCGTCGACCTTGGGGATGCACCACATGTCCTTCTGCCAAGGCTTGAGATGGTTCTCGGCCAAGCGTCGGCGGATCGTCTCGCGCGAGAGACTGTCATAGTCGGTCAGCTTGACCATCGCGCCAGCCAGCAGCTCCAGCGTCCAGCGGGCGCGACCTTCGGGCGGGCTCGAACATGTGGTGGCGATGAGGAGGGCTTCTTCGTTGCTGGTCAGCTTACGATCGGCGCCTGCCCGCGGCTCCTCGTTCAGGGCGGCTTCGAGATTGCCTTCAACGAAGCGGCGCTTGGTCCTGTAAACGGTCGAGCCGCCGACAGCCACAGCAGCGGCTATATCGTCGTCACTGAGCCCGCTGTCGGCGGCGAGCAGAATTTGGGCTCGTTTGAGCTTGCGGGCGTAATGCTTGCCGCTGCCCACCAGCGCGGTGAGTTCACATCGCTCGGCTTCGCTCAGTTCGACATGGTAGCGTATGTTCATCCGGGTCTCCTCGCGAATCGCGAGGCCCAGACGAATCAGGCTCTGAATCAATTGTTTGACACGTGCCCCCGGCTCCCCCGTTCACCGATAAGCAAGGTCAGTGCCTGGCCTTCATCTACGCCTACAGCCGTATCTTCCGCCAACCGCCCGCGGAAGCCGACATGCAGCGGCACTTCCAAGTCTCGCCGCCCAGCGTGCACCAGATGGTGCTCACCCTCGAACGCGCCGGCCTCATCAGGCGGACCCCGGGCGTCGCCCGCAGCATCGAGCTCCTGGTCGGGCCCAAGGACCTCCCAGTGCTCCGTTGAACTTGAAACCGTCAAAACCTCTGTGCAATGGAACTAGTGTCCACACCACCTAGAGACTAGTTCCAGCGTGAGCGGCTTATTGAGCGAGGGAATGCGGTGAAGTCGAACGTGTCGAAGCTCTTGGCGGCGGGAAAGCGGGCGGCCCGGATGCGACGCTCGACCATGCGTCGTTCGCGATCGATGAGCTCGAGTTCGACGAGGCGCAAGAGGAAGCGGACATGATCGAGATCCCCGCGCGCGGCTTCCGCGGCGACTTTCTCCTATTCTCGTAGGAAAGTCGGCAGCTTCAGCTGCCGCAGATGATGCGGCAGCAGCACGCGAGGCGGCGCGGCACCGTCCGTGGCGTTTGACGCGCTCATGCCGCCCGGTCGGAAACGAGAACGGCGCAATCAACCGGCGAGGTCGTCCTGACGTTCGGCGCGGGCAGATAGGGATAAGCCGCGAGGTCCAGACGAGCAGGCCTGCGCTCGACTCTGGCGACGACGAGCTGTTTGACCGCGTCGAAGCCGATGGCGTTGAGCCGGATGGCGTCGAGCGCAGGGTTGGCGACGATCGTTTCGGAAAAGACCTCCATCAGCCGCAGCACCTGGACGAACTCGCGTTTGCCGCGATTGCTCATGCGAGCTTCCAAAAGCCGGCGCAGATGCTGGAGCGGTTCCGGGATCGTCCAGCCCTGCATGGGCGCCGCCTGGTCCAACGCTCCGGGCTTTTGTTCGAGCAGCGCCAGATAGTGCCCGGGTTCGAACACGAACTGACCGCGCTGGTAGCTGCGCGGGTGACGGGCGATCTCGACCGCGCCGCAGAAGATCACGACCTGATCGACGAACCCCTGCACCAGAACGTCGCGAAAGCCATAAGCGGTGGGAACGGAATAGTCGTTCAATCGGTAACGCACCAGCGACAGGGAGGAGACCTTCGTCGCGCATTTATGACAAGGGTCGAAGGGCGCGGCGGGCAGATCGCGCAAGACCGCCTTATCCGCGGCAAGCCGTTCGCCGATCGTTTGCTGATGCCGGCCGGCGCGTTCGCCCTGACGGGCGCGGCAGCGCTCCTCGAGCTCGGCGTTCACCAAGTCAATGGAAGGAGCGTGCGGCACGGGCGTCAAAAAGTTGGCCCGCGAGTGCTTCACCAGCCCTTCGACCTTGCCCTTGTCGTTGCCATTGCCCGGTCGACCGAACCGGTCCTGAAAAAGGTAATGGCTGACGAGCTCAGTGAAGGCTCGGGTGCGCAGCCGCTTGCCATCGCCCAGAATCCTCGCCACCGCGATCTTGGTGTTGTCGTAGAGAATCGAGAGCGGAATGCCGCCAAAAAAATCAAAGGCGGAGACATGGCTGTCAAGAAAGGCTTCCGTCGTCTCCGCGGGATAGACCTTGAGGAAACAGGCGTCCGAATGCCGAAGGTCAAAGCAGAAAACATGTAGCTTCATCCGCACGCCACCGATGACGCCAATGCATTCACCGAAATCGACCTGAGCGTGGCCCGGCGGACGGGCGAGCGGATTAAACACCTCGCGCGATCGCGTCCGCGCCAGCCGCACATAGTCCTTCACGACGGCATAGCCGTCGGCGTAGTCGTGCTCGACCCGAAGGCGTTCGAAAATCCGCTGCATCTCTTTCTGTAGCTCGTGCGATGTCATCTGCATCTCCTCGTCGGCCGCGCCGAAGACCGCCTAGGCTCGGCGCTCCAACGCGACGTCGCACGCCGGCTTGGGTTCGATGAGCCTCGCGGAGCAACCGCGGCATCTCGTCGTATGCAACTCTTTCACCACCACGCACACAGCGTGCTCCAAGCGACATCCCGCGCGACAACCTCAGTCGCCGCAAAGCCTCGACAGGGCTTTCCATGGAAACCATGCTGGGCGTCATGGCCGACAATCCGGCAGCCGCCGTCGCCGGACTCATTGGTAAGTATCCCCCGGCAAAGCCGGGGGCTTTAGGATTTGAACCGCTCAAAGCGGTAGGAGGGTCGCTGACGCGGCCCTTGATGTTTGGAGCCGCCTAAAGGCGGCTTTTTCAGCGCCAGAGGTTCATTTGTTCGAGCCTCTGATCTTCCTTCTCTTGGTTGCGGATGTAAGCCCGGATGGCCTCCTCGTCACGGCCGACCGTATTGACGAAGAACCCCCGCGCCCAGAAGTGCTGCCCCACGAAGTTGCGCTTGCGCTCCCCATATACCCGGGCCAGGTGGATCGCGCTCTTGCCCTTGATGTACCCGACCACCTGCGACACTGCGTATTTCGGCGGAATCGACAACAGCATGTGCACGTGATCGGGCATCAGATGCCCTTCCTCGACCCTCGCTTCCTTCTGAAGCGCAAGCTTGCGCAAAACTTCGCCCAAGTGTCGTCGCAGCTCCAGATACAGCACCTTGCGCCGACATTTGGGAATGAACACCACATGATATTTGCAGGTCCATGTCGTGTGGCTTAGGCTCTCGTAGTCGTCCATCGGTGGAGTTCCTTTCGTGTGAGTGGCTGCTCACGTTGGAACTTCACCGGTGGACCGCCGGAAACGTCAAACCTCTACTGCCACCCCGGCAGAGCCGGGGGGTCTCCCGCTTACGCTAGAGTGTGTTTCGCCTCGTCGCCCCTCTTTCGGGCACGGTGGAAGATGCTCATGGCCTGCATCGTCAACAATCCGGGCTTCGCCCTACATTGCGTGCTGCTAGGCGATTAGACCCGGCTGTGATGAATGGCGTCATGGGCGTGCAGACTGTCGTGGCGATGATGCTCGTCCGCCAGCTGGGATTGCGCTGGGCGTACTATGCGCTCATGCCGGTTTTGGCCCTCGCCAGTGTCGTCACTTGGGAGGGTCTGCCATCGCTTCTCTCGGCCACTGCGACGACGCTCTCGACAATTGGCCGTATGCAGACCAACGACACGGTTGCGTGTCTTTCTGCTGGCTTCAACGCCATTCTGGGCGGCCCACGATTTGATCGCCGGCTCCGTTCCGGACCTCATCGCCGATGTTCTTGGCATGGTGATTGGCGCAACGATCTTGGCGGCGCCGCACCTGAAAACGGTCGGTCCGCATGGTCGGATACACGGACACTTCGCCGGAGGGCTGTGATAGCCGCCGTTTTCCAGTCGTTGTATCGGGCAGCGATCGCTCGGAAGGCTTCAATCGGTTTCCAGCCGCGAGAGCACGATCGGAATCTTGGAGTGAACCCCGATTTCCCCGACTTTGACAACGCCAGGAGTTATGATGATGGATACGGCACAAAAGACGTTTGTTCTCGTTCACGGCGCTTGGTTCGGCGGCTAGGTCTGGCGAGACCTACTGAACCGCCTTCGCTCGCTCCGACCCTGACTGGCCTGGGAGAGCGGCGGCATTCTGGGAACGACAGCGCGGATCTTGAGACCCATGTGGAGGACGTGATCGCGCATAGCCAGATGGAGGATCTGCGAGACATTACTCTTGTAGGATGGGGCTACGGCGGGGTGGTCGTCACGGGTGTCTTGGCGCGCATTCCTGAACGTATCAAAGAGCTCATCTATCTCGATGCCTTCGTGCCTGAGGACGGCGAGGCGGTAGCTGACTACTGGTCACCACAGGTGAAGAAGATGATGGATACCTATCGTGATAGGAACGCGCCATTGCCCGCAATACCGTTGACGGCCTTTGGTGTGACCGATCCGAAGGTGGCGAAATTTGTCCAACCGCGGCTTACCGCGCAGCCCTGGTGAACTTGCTATCAGCCGGTCAAGGCGCTGAAAGGTAGCCTCGCTATTCCAATCTCCCACATCGTCCGTACGGGCCGGGACAAGACCCCCTTTTTCACAGACCATCATGCGGAGATGAAGGAGGATCCCGGCGCGCGGACCAGGACCCTCAATGTGAGTCATCTCTGCATGCTGACCGGCGTTGAGGCGACGATCAGCGCAATCGCCGGGATCTAAGCAGAGATTCGTGGCTTGGCCAACGGATTGGGGATGCGCTCGCGGTTGAGATCAATGACGGCGTGATGGATGGCCTGGTCGAGCGCGTCGGCGTCGGTGAAGGTCTGGTGGGCGAGGTGATGGGCTTTAAGATCGCGCCAGACCGGCTCGATGTCGTTGAGTTCGGGGGTGTATTTCGGCAGCCATTCGACGGTGAGCCAGTGCGCGCGGGCGGCCAGGGCGGCGAGCGAGCGTTTGCTGGTGTGGATCGGACCATTGTCCTCGACCAGCACGACCGGCTTGGCCTGTCGCCCGGGCTGCGGTCCAAAGAGACGGTCGAGTTGCTCCAGATGGGCGATGAAATCGCCGCTGCGCTTGGTCGGGCTGGTATGGACGATGAGTTGGCGCGTGAGGGGATCGAGCGACCCCAGCATCGCGACCTTCTTGGCCTGCCCCGGCGCCGGCACACGCAAGTCCGCCCCCGACTTCGCCCAGGCGCGGGCGAGATAGGGATGGGTCAGCGCCTCGCTCTCATCGCCGTAGAGAAGAACGATGTCGCCCGCTTCGGCCTGCTGTTTGCGCAGTTGCAGGCGCAGCCCCACCCGTTCCACCTCGCTTTCCGTCTGACGTCCCTTCAGCGTGTGCCGGGGCCGCCGCCAGCGGAACTTTTTTTTCGCAAGGCCTTGGACAGTTGCGAACGGCTGATGCGCACGCCCTCGCGCGCTTCGATCTCGGCGCGAAGGCGGGGGATCGTCCAGTTGCGCCGGTCGGCCACAGGTTCTTCCAGCAGCGGGGTGGCGACGCGCATGGCGGCTTCACTCTTCACTGGAGGCGGGCCCGGCGCGATGCTGGTCTTCAGCGCTGCCACACCGCCGGCGGTGAAGTCGCTGCGCCACAGCCGAACCGTATCTTCGCGCACGCCAAACGCCTCCGCGATCTTGGGGCTGGTCCAACCAGCCAGCGTCAAAAGCACGGCGCGGGCGCGGTCCGCCTCGCCGCGATCGCGCGAACCGGCAACAGCCAAGAGGCCGGCGCGTTGTTCATCGCTCGCCATAATCGGAGACTTTCCCGCCATGTCATACACCTTGCGAATCGGCGCAGGCAGCCAACCGCAAAAAACCTATCCGTTGGTTAGCCAAACGGAATCTGCTTAGTCCGCTCCGGTACCCAGCCGAACCCGATTCGGTGACCAGCGCGAAGATGTAGGCTGCATTGAGTGAAGATGATCTCTTAGAGCATCGGACGGTCAGATTAAGTCGGCGGGGATTCCAGCGTGGATGAGAATGGGGTTCACTTCCGGTTGGAGGTGATTTGCGATGCCGAAGCCCTATTCGCTTGATCTTCGCGAGCGTGTGGTGAGTTACGTTGAGGGCGGGCATTCGCGGCGTGCGGCGGCGGCCCATTTCAGGGTGTCGCCCTCGTTCGTCATCAATTTGATGACGGCTTTTCGCGAGCGCGGCGCGGTTACGCCCAAAGCGCTCGGCGGCTGGCGACACAGCAAGCTCGATCCGCACCGCGTCTTCATCCTGCGCCGGGTGGCGGAGAAGGACGACATCAGCATGCCGGAGCTGGCCGGCGAACTCCAAGCCGCCAGCGGCGTGAAAGCCGACCCCGCCTCGCTGTCGCGCTGGCTGATCCGCAACGGCCTGAGCTTTAAAAAAAAGCCTTCAGGCCAGCGAATGCGATCGGCCCGACGTGCGCCAGGCGCGCGAGGCGTGGAAGGCTGAACGACAGCCCAAGATGAGGACCGAGCCGCATCGGCTGGTCTTCATCGACGAAACGGGAACCATCCTTCGACAGGCTCAGCACGAAGATGACCCGTGCGCGCGGACGCTGCGAAAGAGGCAAACGCCTTCGCTCCAAGGCCCCCTTTGGCCATTGGAAGACCCAGACTTTCGTCGCCGGACTGCGCTGCCGCGCCCTGACCGCGCCGTATCGTCATCGACGCGCCGATGGACCGGGCGATCTTCGAGACCTACGTGCGCACCCAGCTCGTCCCAACGCTGCACGAGGGCGACATCGTCATCCTGGACAATCTGCCCGCCCACAAAAGCCCGGCCGCCGAACAAGCCATCTGCGAGCGGGGCGCTTGGCTCATGTTTCTGCCGCCCTACAGCCCCGACCTCAATCCCATCGAAATGGCCTTCGCCAAACTCAAGGCGCATCTGCGCGCCATGGCCATGCGCACCATCGACGAACTCTGGAAAGCCATCGGGCAAATCTGCGACCTCTTCGCCCCACAGGAATGCGCAAACTACTTCAAAGCCGCAGGGTACGGATTCAAATGACCGTCCGATGCTCTCTAGCATCCAAACGCCAAGCGAATGGCGTGCGGCAGACCGTGGCGAAGATTATCTCCCGAGCCGTGATATCGCGGTCTGCCCCGATGTTTCGGCCTATCGGGCGCGCCGCAACGTAATTGAAAGTCCGCCACTTGCCGACACTGTTGGAACTCGACAGGCCCTGAAATGGCGCCGCCCCATCAGGTGATCTGCGACGCTTGGACCAAAGACCCGTCGATCTTCAGGTCAACCCGCTCGGGCTCATTCTGGAACCGCACGTTTAGCGAACCCGATCACCTGTAAAAAATGTAGTCGGCTGTGTAGTCCACACGCTGCTCCGTTCCGACTGTCGGACACGTGCCGGTCGGCCCGACTTTACCGGAGGTGTTGACCCGTTGAACAAAACGCACGCCGGCAAGTACCCCCGACGCCGAGGATTTCGTCGACAATAGCAGCCATGGAATGGCGGCCGCCTTCGGAGCGGGTTCGCTTGCTAAAGTCGTGCCCACGATTTTCGAGCCGTCAGGCGCTTCCCAGGTCGGACCGGCGTAGTGCCTGGCGAACCGCCTGCCCTGTGCGTCGACAAGCTCGGCCTCAGGGGCCTTGAAGGCAGTTGACAGGCAGAGCCGTGTTGCTCTGGGGCCCGGACCAGATGCTCTCGTCGTTCATGTTATCACTCGCTTGGCTCCTGGAAACCTGCTCTTCCGTCTCGTTGCAACTGGCCGAGCTGGAGACCGCGCCGTTGGGACTTTGCGCCAAACATTAGGAATCGTCTCCGTATCTAACGACGTGCTCGATTTGGCAACGCTGAAGGCCAATGTCCTTCAGCATCCAGTCGTCCAGAGATTCCAACGCCGCTATCGCAGATCTGATGTCGCGTTCCCGGCGAATTCGCCACCGCCAAGCGACAATCGAGGATGCGATCCTGCCGCTCCACCCCCGCAAGACAGCCGAGCGAGGCCTGTTCGGGGTCCGATGCGCTTGGCGGACGAGTGGCATCGAGTTCCGACGCGCGCCCTGCACTCGCAGCGGCGGCGGCGGCGTCGACGGAGGCGAGGTCTCGCCATAGTCGGCGACCCGAGTGAAAAGCACCGAATTCATGGCTTCGCGCTAACTTGTGAAACCACAAAACACTTGCGCCATAAGCCGCGACAGGGCGGCGGGAACAATGTGTGGGCACGTGTACGGAACGCGGTGCAGTCCGGTTTTTCCGGTCCTCTCGTCGGCGTCGTCGGCGCCAGTGACTGACGACTTCAAAAGTAGAACGTTGTTCTCGAACCGCATCGGTTGCCTCCTGCAATCTGTTGACGAGGAGAGACTGCGATCCGCGCGTTGCCGCAACGTTTCAGCACTTGAGAATCTGGTTACAGCTGTAGCTGGGTCAGCCGGCTTGCACGGCCAAATTAAATACGTAGCCGACGCCGCGCTCAGTCCTGATGACATTTGGCGCAGTCGGGTCACTCTCCAGCTTGCGCCGCAATCGCAGCACCTGGACATCGATGCTGCGATCGAACACGTCCTCGTGTACGCGGGTCGCCTGCAAGAGTTGCTCGCGGCTCAGTGGCCGCTGCGGGGCATCGAGGAAGGCGATCAGCAGGGCGTATTCTCCCTTGGTCAGAGCGACCGGAGCGCCGTCAGGATTGGTCAGCCGCCGCGCGCGGCGATCCAACCGCCAGCCGCCGAATCGGCTACGGCCGCACTTCGAATCATGTTGCAAGGCGGCGCGCCCGGCTTCCCGACGCCGCAGCACGGCGCGAATACGCGCAAGAAGCTCGCGCAGGCCAAATGGCTTGGCGATGTAGTCATCCGCCCCGAGCTCAAGTCCAACCACCCGATCGATCTCGTCACACCGGTGGCCGGTGACGATTATCACCGGCACGTCCGAGTGAGACCGGGTCTTGCGCAAGAAGTCGAGTCCGTCCTCCTGCCCCAGTCGAAGGTCGAGAATCACGAGGCTGGGCTCCTGCTCCGCGAGCTGCCTCGCGGCATCCTGACCTTGAGAGGCCGAGGTCACGGACAATCCTTGTTGCTCGAGGTAACTCGCGATCATATGGCGCATCGTGGCGTCATCATCGACCACGAGAACGTGCGCGGACCGACCGCCTTCTCCCTCTGCGCCGTCCTCCCAACGAGGCGGCGCGAGCGAGGCGTCGCTGCCGAACGTACCTGCTTCATCGGTCATCGAACCATCCTTGTCGCAAGAGGCGGCTGCCGCTGCCTGCACAACAGTCGCCGCCGTGCGCCCCCGGACCGCGCAGGGTCGGGCAATGAAGGCCGCGTGTCTGTGACGCCGATCACACCGACGTTAGCTGATTGTGGAAGTGGGACTCGGTAATTGTCGTTTCGGTGATCATTGACCGCATAGCGATCACGCCGACCTCGGTCACGTGGCCACGCAGCCCGTTGAGCCGTTGACCGCGTGGTTCTCCAGTGGGTGCACGCCGTCGCCGGCGAGGATCCCTGCAGGCCGGTGCTCGACGGCACATCATTGGGGCGCTGAAACGTCTTGACTGATAGGCAACGTGAATTGAAAGACCGCGCCGCGAGGCAAATTGGTGCTCGCCCATAGTCGTCCGCCGTGCCCATCGACAATCGAACGGCAGATTGACAGCCCTAGACCCAGGCCGTTCGGTTTGGTCGTGTGGAAGGCTTTAAAGAGGTTCTCGAGCGTGGCCGGCCCCAATCCTGGGCTCGCCTCGAAGCGTTTTAGCCCGCGTCGTTCGACGAGCTCGTAGCCGAGTTGGCCGAATCGAAATCCGGCTTGGTATTCGCCGAAACGTGGTCCGGCGACCATGGCGAGCATTACGTAAGCGAAACCGGAGGCGTCGCAGTTGCCGTACTCGAGACCAAGACTGATCGCCTTGCAGATCGTCAGGGCAGCTAAGTTCACATCCGTATACGCGGACGGCGACGAGGCTCTGCTCAGAACCTCGACGGTCGCGAGGGTTGCGGGGTCGTCCATTAGCGGTAAATCGATCAGCTCCTCTATTGTCCGGCTCCCAAGCAGTGACCGGATACGCTCGTATTCGCGTCGCACATCCTCCTCTGTGGGATGCGGTGACCACTCCGATGCCGACATGCCGGAGATATTCGAGACAAACAGCGACCGCGCGGCTGCCAGGGTGAGGTAGACATCGATGCGCAGGCACGCGACGAAGGCCCGTTCGATCGTCGTCGTGGCGCGTTCTGACAGCGCCGCCAATCGCTCCTGTGCGACCGGTAACTGGCCGGTCAAATATTCGCATTCGGCCCGGTTAAGCTCCACAGCAAAGATCAACTCTCGCCGGGGCTCCCAACCGTCCTCTAGCGCCCGCCGTCGGGCTGACCGGTCCCGCGATGTCGAGCGCGACAACCTCGGCCCCAGGCGGATTCGCGGATCACGCCGCAGAAGTTGACGCGTTGGAAGTTTGGTTCCTTATCGGCGATCACGTCGGCATTGACGTTGCCGAATGTCGTCTGCGGCCGATGCTTGTTGCCGTCGTAGAACGCCTGGATGATGTCTTCCTTGAAGTGGTCGCTACGCGGATAGGCGAGCACCACGGCCTCACGTTCGGCGTCGCTGTATTGGGTATAGGCCAGGCCGAGCACGTCCATTTCCACGCCGGCCGTCAGAAGCGCCACGACTGGGTGCATGTGCGGCGGGATCCCAGGCGTGGTGTGGAGCGCGATGGCGGTCCAGACCGTGTCGATGTCGTCCTGAGAGATGCCATGGCCGCGCAAGAAGTCGCGCGCGGCATTGGCGCTATCAACCTCGAACCGTTCGGTGGCGCTGCTGTGCTGATGCGTGAGACCCATGTCGTGGAACATCGCGCCGGCATAGAGTAACTCGGGATCGAAGCTCAGACCGCGATGCTTTCCAGCAAGGGCGCCAAAGTAGTAGACGCGGCTGGAGTGATGGAACAGCAGAGGCAACTCGGTATCGCGCACCAGCTCGGTGATTTCGCGCGCGATCTTGCTGTCAGGAATGCTGACGCCGTGGATGGGGTGACTCATGACTTGCTCCTGATTCCGCTCGCCCGCGCGAAATTCCGAGTGAGGATAGGTTCGTGCGAGCTCATGGAACTCGAGATTACCCACGCGGTTCAGCGCGCTCCATTGTCCGCGCGGATCGCCGCGATGTCACAGCAGGTGAGACCAATGACACTATGGTTCGGGTCTGTGCGAAAACCTGATGCGAATGTCGGTATTGTCTTGCGGCCAAGGTCAGGGAAGATGGGGCTCTTGATCTGCCGCTCGATTATCGAAGCGCACTGCGGACGGATGTCGGCGACTGCGAATTCGCCGCGCGGCGCCGTCTTTAAATTCACCGTGCCTGCAGGGGCCAGGAGGTCCATAAGGCAAGCAATTCACGCCGTCCTGTCAATGTCGCGAGATCTCCAGGCCTTAGGACGCTTTGCCTTTGGATGGAGTTGGTTTGGCTCCGTCTCGCCGGCGGGCCGCGACGTTCAGTCCGGTCGATCCTTTTGGGTTTTGTTGGCCCGTGGCCATTTCGCTGCGAAGATCCCCAATTCTGGGGGTTGGATTTCCTTGGATTTCCTTGGATTCTCTCGTCCGAAACGAGACTTATCAATGGGTTACGCGGGTTTTAGTCGGAAGAATTTTTCTCGCGCCCTTTCCGCGGCGTTAAGAGGAGCCGGGACGGGAGCCCGCGGTCGAGGCGATGCGGAAGCGCAGGATTGTTCATGGCCAAGCTTACCCCAGCTTCTGATTTTCTGCAAGCGATTGTCGTCCGATTGTCGCCCGATTGTCGTCCGAGCCGTTCCCTTTCGGCCGCCTCGATCTAAAAGCCGGTCGCTCTAGAAGCTCCCGATCAGAACGCCCGTGGCGAACACCAGCAAGCCGCCGACCACGACCTGGACGGCCGCCGAGATGAGCGGCGTGTCCATGAAGCGGTTGCGCACCCAGGCGATGATCGCGAGTTCAACCGTCACCACCAGGATGGCGAGCGTGGTGGCGGTACGGAAATCGGGGATCACGAAGGGCAGCGCATGGCCAAGTCCGCCAAGCGCCGTCATCGCGCCGCAGACGACGCCGCGCATCAGCGGACTGCCGCGGCCGGTGAGCGAGCCGTTGTCCGACAGAGCCTCCGCGAAGCCCATCGAGATCCCGGCGCCGAGTGCGGCAGCGAGCCCGACCAACAGCGTCTGCCAGCTGTCATGGGTGGCGAAGGCGGCGGCGAACAGCGGCGCCAGGGTCGAGACTGATCCATCCATCAGCCCGGCCAGTCCCGGCTGCACGATCTGCAGCAGGAACTGCCGCCGCTCGGATTCGCCCTCCGCTTTCCTCACCTTGTCCGACAGATACTCCGACTGGAATTCTTCCGCCTTGGCCTCGTGGCGGCCCTCCTCCGCTGCAAGATCGCCGAGGAGCTGACGGATCGCGAAGTCGGTTGAGTGCCGCGCCGCCAACTCGTAGAAGCGTTTAGTCTCGACCTCCATCGTCTCGGCCTGGGCGCGCACTATCTCGAGCCCGAGCGGACGCTGCAGCCACATCGATTTGCGCTCGACGAAGCCTTTCACATCCTGGCGCCGGATCAGCGGGATGTGCTCGCCGAACTTCTGGCGGTAGAGGTCGAGGAGACGGTGGCGGTGGCCGTTCTCCTCCTCGGCCATGGCGGCGAACATGCGCGCCGTCCCCGGATAGCTTTCGCGTTGCGCCTCGGCGATGTCGCTATAGGTGCGATTGTCTTCCTCTTCCAGAGAGATGGCGAGCGCCAGCAACTCCTGTTCGTTCAGCTCGGAAAAAACCTTCATTTCGGTCCCCTTGCTGGGCGCGGCCCGCGGCCTTTGGCGGCCTTGCCACCCAGTCGTCTTGCTCCCCTTCCGCTCCAGCGTGCTGGTCGAGAGTGGAGTGGATCAATGCGAGCAATCATCCCCGCTGAAGGGACTGTTCGATCCGTGCTGAGATTCTGGAAAATAACCGCGTGGCCGGTCGGCGCTATCGCCCTCGACGTCGATTTGGACCGCTCAAACCATGAACTGCTTAGGCGTATGATTCATCTCGACTATACTTGCGGATAACCGGTCCCCCTCAGGCGCCGCCGGCCGCCCCGCGATCCTCTGGCCCATCCCGCGTCTGGTCGAGGCCGGCACATCCTTCCGACCCCGCTGGGCAACCAAGGTGTCGTTGCTCTCACCCGCTGAGACAGTGCGGCGATCCCTACTCGCAATAGAGCGCGTCCGGCTGTGCGCATAGGTTCCCTAAAGACGGCGCAATGTCCGGCGGCTGCGATTAGAGATCAGAATGATCAGAGGCGAGGAGTTTCCGGGCCACCGCCGCGGAACCGAATGGCGCGCAGGAGGAGTCTCATGCCGAGGATCAGGACGCCGCTCGCAGGCCCTTCTGGGCGGTGTCAGTCGATCCGTAGCTAGTGAGGGTCCAGTTTTCATGAGCGGACAGAGCAGCAGCGAGGGGGACGGCGCGGATTTGGGGGGTCGCATCGAGCGACCGATCCCATCCAGCCCGAGCCAATTTACGGCGCGCGCACCATCCCGAATTCGAGCGTTCGAACATCCTGTGCAGGCTGTCGAGGAATCGCCAAGCGACCTCTCCGGCCGAGTGTTGTCGCACTTGGAATCTCAGTTCGCGGACTTGTTTCGCTGAGGACCTTTATGACTAGCTCAACGTTTGCTCTCACGCGCTCGAGGCGCGATCGAACCCGCCCCCGTCCACTCATGGCCCAACGTGACACCGCTCTCATCCGTTTGGATATGGCCGCGACCTGCACGCGCAATAGAGCGAGCAAAACTCCACGCGTACCTTGATGGCGGCAGCACAGAGAAGCTCATGATCAACCATTCAGCGGGCTGCCTTGTTGGTCTTTGGAGATCGAAATGCAAAACCATCTGTCCGCCAAACTTCTTGCGGAGTTCATTGGCACCTTCGCATTCGTATTCATCGGCGCCGGGGCCGCGGCCGTGGTCGGGACAGGCGCCGGCCTCAACGGGATCGCCGCGATTGCCTTCGCCCACGGCCTGACCATTATGGTCTTTGCCTTCGCCTATGGCAATTTGTCGGGCGCCCATTTTAACCCGGCGGTCACCGTCGGGGTCCTGGCCGCCCGCGCCATGAGCATTGGCGAAGCGATCGCATACATTATCAGCCAGCTCGTGGCTGCAGCCTGCGCCGCGTTCCTATTGCGGGCAGTGCTCGGCGGCGTCGCCACCGGCCTCGGCCGGCCCGAGCTCGCGCAAAATGTCGTTCTCGGCACAACGACACTCACGATCACGCCGGAAGCCGGATTCGTGATCGAGGCCGTGCTCGCCTTTTTTCTCGTCATCGTCGTGCTTACCACCGCAGTCGCCCGCAGCGCCGGCAGCCTCGCGCCTATTGCTATCGGAATGACCGTGGCTCTCAACATCATGATGGCCGGCGCCTTGACCGGCGCAAACTTCAATCCTGCGATGTCGTTGGGTCCGATGATCGCGACGGGCGACTTCACGAATGTGTGGCTCTACATGACGGCTCCGGTTGTCGGCGGCATCGTCGCGGCGCTGGTCAACAAAATACTGGAATCGCTTGCAGACGACGGGACCGTGGAGGTGCTCGGCGCCAGGAGTCCGGCCGAGTGACCACCCGCAGAGCCAGCGCACAGACGAGACCGGCGGGCGCCGCCCATCGCGGCGCTGTCAAGCCTGCATTGATCCGAAACAGATCCCTGTTTCGCCCGAGGTCGGGAAGGCTCCCGACAAACAAGAGACCCTCACTGCTCCCCGCCCACGCCAAACAACGGAAGGCGCTATCAATGACAAACGACAGCCGCAAGCCCACGACAACCACCGCCGGCATTCCAGTCGCCAGCGACGAGCACTCGCTCACCGTCGGCCCCGACGGCCCGATCCTGCTGCACGATCACTATCTCATCGAGCAGATGGCGAACTGGAACCGGGAGCGGGTTCCTGAGCGGCAGCCGCACGCCAAGGGAAGCGGCGCGTTCGGCCGTTTCGAGGTGACTAAGGACGTCAGCCAATACACCAAGGCCGCACTGTTCCAGCCGGGCGCGAAAACGGACATGCTGGCGCGTTTTTCAACCGTGGCCGGCGAGCGCGGCAGCCCCGACACGTGGCGCGACCCGCGGGGTTTCGCGTTGAAGTTCTACACCAGTCAAGGCAACTACGACATGGTCGGGAACGACACGCCCATATTCTTCATCCGCGATCCGATGAAGTTCCAGCACTTCATTCGCTCCCAGAAGCGCCGCGCCGACAACAACCTGCGCGACCATGATATGCAGTGGGACTTCTGGACGCTGTCCCCGGAGTTGGCCCACCAGGTGACCTGGTTGATGGGCGACCGCGGCATTCCGAAGTCCTGGCGGCAGATGAATGGCTATTCCAGCCACACCTACATGTGGGTCAACGCCAAGGGTCAGAAGTTTTGGGTGAAATACCATTTCAAGACCGAACAGGGCATCGACTTCCTAACTCAGGCGGAGGCAGACCGGCTGGCCGGCGTCGACGGAGACTACCACGTACGCGACCTCTACGAAGCGATCGAGCGCGGGGACCATCCGAGCTGGACACTCAGGATGCAGATCATGCCGTTCGACGAGGCCAAGACCTATCGCTTCAACCCGTTCGACCTGACCAAGGTGTGGCCGCACGCGGACTATCCGCTGATCGAAGTCGGCCGGATGACGCTCGACCGCAATCCGACCGACAACCACACCGAGATCGAACAGGCGGCCTTCGATGTCAGCAACCTCGTGCCTGGGATCGGTCCCAGTCCGGATAAGATGCTGCTGGGCCGGATTTTTTCTTATGCCGACGCGCACCGCGCCCGCATCGGCGTGAATTATAGGCAGATCCCCGTCAATCGACCCAAGGTCCCGGTGCACAGCTACAGCAAGGACGGATTGATGCGAGTCGAGAACGTATCCGACCCGGTCTACGCGCCGAACTCCAAAGGCGGACCGAAGGCCGATCCCGTACAATATCCTCAGGTCGAGGTCTGGGAGGCGAGCGGAGCGTTCATTCATGCCGCTTACACCAAGCGGAAGGACGATGACGACTTCGGTCAGGCCGGCACGCTGGTGCGCAAGGTCATGGACAACGCTGCTCGCGACCGGTTGGTCTCGAATGTCGTCGGCCACCTCAAGGACGGTGTGAAAGAGCCCGTACTGTCACGCGCGTTCGAGTATTGGCGCAGCATCGACAAGGCGGTCGGCGACCGTATCGCCAAGGGCGTCAAAGGCGAGCGGATCGCGGCTGAATAGCTAACCTGCTCCCGTGTCCGACTAACTAGAGTAAAGGAGAGATCCCTTGGCACCGCTTACCGCAATTGAGCCATCCGTCGCCGCAACCGAGCGGCAGGGAGGGGCTGAATTCGTCATCCGACGCGTCGGGGTGGTCGGCCTCGGAAACATGGGACACGCGCTTGCGGTCAACCTTGTCGAGGACGGCTATCCGGTGCTCGTCTTCGACAGCGACCGCGAGCGCGCAACGGCGCTGGTATCGGCCGGCGCTGTCGCTGCTGCGGAGCTCAGGGATCTTTCCGCATGCGACGTGGTGGTGACTTCCCTTCCCAATGACGACGCGTTGAGCGACGTCGCGCTAGGGCCCGAGGGCCTGATCGCCGTTCTCGCCCCGGGCGCGGTCCACGTCTCCACCAGCACGGTGAGTCCCTCCATCTCCCGCCGTATCGCGGAAGAGCACGCGCGCCACGGTCAGGATTACGTGGCCGCGCCGGTTCTCGGCAACCCGGATTTTGCCCGCACGCGCAAGCTCTTCGTGCTCGCGGGCGGCCCGATGTCGGCACTGGAGAAGGTCAGGCCGCTGCTCGAGCGCCTCGGTCAGCGCCTGTTCGTGATCGGCGGGGACCCCGCGGCGGCGAATCTGATGAAGCTCGCTTCCAATGTCCTCACGGCGACGACGCTTGAATGCATGGGAGAGGTCCTGGCCTTGTTGCGCAAGGGCGGAGTTGACCAGCATCTCGCATTCGATGTTCTGACCAACTCGATGTTCGACTCTCGGGTGCATAAGACTTACGGCGGTAAGATTGTCGAGGAGCGTTTTGGCCCGCCGAATTTTCCGGCGCCACTGGCCATGAAGGATGTGCGCCTCGCTTTGGCCGAGGCCGAGCGCCTAGCGGTACCGATGCCCGCAGCGAGTGTCACGCACGACCAGCTCGTCGCCATGATGGCGCGAGGATGGGCTGACCAGGACTGGTCCGCCCTCGGCCTCTTGGCGGCGGTCGATGCGGGGCTGAGCGACGATCGCTGATGGCCCGTGGTTGCCTGAAACAATCGCACGGAAGGACTAGCCATGCGGGCGATACGCTTCGAGACCTTCGGCGACCCTTCGGTTCTCAAGTTGGTGGAGGCGCCGGCGCCGGCGGCCGACGAGAGGACGGCATTTGGTGCGCGTCATGGCGGCTTCGATCAAGCCGAGCGACGTCAAGAACGTCGCCGGCGCCATGAAGCAGACCGTTCTTCCTCGCATCCCGGGCCGCGATTTCGCCGGCGTGGTCGAGGCGGGGCCGGCCGAATGGATCCGCGCCGAGGTTTGGGGCACCGGTGGCGGTACGGGCTTCACCCGCGATGGCTCGCATGCCGAGTTCATTGCCGTGCCGGCGCAGAGTTTGCGCCGCAAGCCCGCCGCCCTGAGCTTCGATCAGGCGGCGTCGGTCGGCGTCAACTACGTCGCGGCCTGGTCAGGCATCGAAGCGGCAGGCCTCAAGGCCAAGGAGACTTTGTTGCTGATCGGGGCCAGCGGTGGCGTAGGGAATGCCGCCGCCGAGATCGCTCGGCGCCTCGGCGCCCGCGTGATCGGTGTTGACCAACGCGCGCCGCTGCCCGACGCGCCGATCCATGCCATCGCGGAGAAGATGATCATCGGGGCGAAGGATCTACCGGCGTAGACGCGGGCCGCGACCGGGGGCCTCGGCGCTGATGTCGTCTTGGATCTGGTCGGCGGCGTCATGTTCCACAGCGCCGTCAACAGTCTCGCCTACGGCGGCAGGCTCATCGAAATCGCCTCGACAGGCCAGCGCGAAGTGAGCTTCGACCTCATAGATTTCTATCACAACGAAAGCCGCCTCTTCGGCATCGACACGCTGAGGCATGACGTGACCGCGTCGGCCAAGATTCTCGACGCGCTGACACCGGGGTTCGCGGCCGGCGACTATGAGGCCGCGCCGATCACCGAGACCTTCGGATTGGGCGGCGCGCAAGAGGCCTACCGCAAGGTCTCGGCTGGCGCCGCGGGGCGGATCGTGTTGCGGCCGCAGGAATGAGCAAGCTGACAATGGCCGGTTACTGCGTCTCCCTTCTTATGGGCCTGGGTGTAGGCATCGCGTATGGGCTGGTCCAGGTCCGCTCTCCGGCCCCGCCGTTGATCGCATTGATCGGTCTATTGGGCATTCTCGTGGGAGAGCAGGCGGCGGATCTGATGAAACGTCATCTCCCTTCGTCGCCGCGGATCGAGGTCCGACAGGGTTCGAGTGATGTCCGGGAGCCCATCTGATCCCAGCCTCGAACGCTTTCCGGTGCGGCCGCAAAAGGGCCGTTGGGGGGAGACGCTCCCGATATCTGTTTCGATCAGCCTGGCCGCGTCGCGTCGACGAAGGGCGCCGGGGCGGCGCGGACACCGCGCGATCGGAGCTGATTGAGCTTGTCCATGTAGATATAGACGATCGGCGTGGTGAAGAGGGTGAGCAACTGCGACACCAGCAATCCGCCGACGATCGCATAGCCGAGCGGCTGCCGGATTTCGGACCCGGTTCCCGTTCCCAGCATGAGCGGAACGCCGCCGAACAGCGCGCACATGGTCGTCATCAGGATCGGCCGAAAGCGGAGAAGGCACGCCCTATGGATCGCCTCCTCGGACGAGAGCCCCTCATCGCGCTGGCCTTCGAGCGCGACGTCGACCAGCATGATGCCGTTCTTCTTCACGATGCCGATCAAAAGGATAATCCCAATAATGCCGATGACGTCGAGCGGGCGGCCGACCAGCATGAGCGTAACGAGTGCGCCGAGCCCCGCAGAGGGCAGCGTCGACAAAATCGTCAATGGGTGAATCGTGCTCTCATAGAGCATGCCAAGGATGATATAGACGGCAAACAATGCTGCGAGGATCAGCGGGGGCGTGCTGCCGAGCGAGCTTTGGAAAGCTTGTGCGTTGCCCTGGAAACTCGTGGCGATCGACCGAGGCAGGCGCAGGTCGGCGGTCGCCCTTTGCACCGCTGAGACGGCCGCGCCGATCGTCGCGCCCGGTCCGAGATTGAAGCTCAGGGTGACCGACGGATACTGGCCCTGATGATTGACGACGATCGGGGTCACGGCCGGAATGAGGCTGGCGATCTGGCTCAGGGGGACCATTGTGCTGTTCTGGGAGAGGACGTAGATGCGCTGCAGCGCATTGGGCCCGAGCTGATATTGAGGATTGACTTCGAGGATTAAGTAATATTCGTTCAGCGCCGTGAAGATCCGCGCAATGTGACGCTGCCCGAACGCATCGTAGAGCGTGGAGTCGATCAACGCCGGCGTGATGCCGAACCGCGCGGCAGCCGCGCGGTCGATCTGGACCTTGAGCGTGCGTCCGGGCGCTTCTTGATCGCTGGCGACTGCCGTCAGCTCCGGCAAATCCTGCAGCTTCGCCATCAGTTTCGCAGCATAAAAATTGAGTTCGTCCTGATCGATGTCGACCAGGGTGTATTGGTACTGTGTCTTCGATAGACGCGCGCCGATGGTGATGTCTTGCGCCGCCTGCATATAAAGCCTCATGCCCTGCACTTGTTGCAGCGCTTTCGACAGGCGAGCGATCACCTGGTCGGCCGTCACGTTCCGCTGACCCTCGGGCTTCAGGGTTATGAAGACGCGGCCATCGTTCTCGGTGACGGTCGGGCCGCCCGGCCCAATATAGCCGACCGCGGAGGCGACAGCGGGGTCGCGGGCGGCGATCTCGAGGATCGCCGCCTGCCGCTCTTTCATCCCGTCGGGCGAGATATCTTGAGCCGCTTCGCTGACGCCCATAATGATACCCGTGTCCTGCTGCGGGAAGAAGCCCTTGGGGATGATGACGAACAGGTACAAGGTCGCGGCCACGGTCGCGAGCATGACGCCGAGCGTGATCCTTCGATGTCGCAAAGCGACGATCAGGCCGCGATCATAGACCTGCACGAGCCATGTGAAGAAGGCTTCGAGCGCGCTTGAAACCCGGCCCTGCTTCTCGTGCGCCGCAGGCGGCAGCAGTTTCGCGCAGAGCATGGGAGTGAGCGTCAGCGAGACGAGCACCGAGACCACGATCGAGACGGCGACCGTGACGGCGAATTCCCGAAACAGGATCCCGACCACGCCACCCATCAAGAACAGCGGAATGAAGACCGCGATCAGCGAGATTGAAATCGACAGGATAGTGAAGCCGATCTCGCCGGCGCCGTCGAGCGCGGCCCGTAACGGCGATGCGCCGCCTTCGATGTGCCGGACGATGTTCTCGACCATGACAATGGCGTCGTCGACGACGAAGCCCACCGCGATGGTGAGCGCCATCAAGGACAGGTTGTCGAGGCTGTAGCCCAGGACGTACATTACCGCGAACGTGCCGATGATGGAAATCGGGACCGAAATCGCGGGAATGACGGTCGCCCAAAGCTTGCGGAGGAAGAGCGCGATGACGCCAACGACGAGGGCGATCGTCAACAGCAGAGTGAAGCGCACGTCGGCTAGGCTGGCGGCGATGGTCTGGGTTCGGTCGGAGACGATCTGGACGTCGATGCCCGGCGGCAGCGAGGCCCGGAGTTGAGGCAGGGCCTTTTTGATCGCCGTGACGGCCGACATGACGTTGGCGCCGGGCGTCCGGAAAACGGCCAGTAAAACAGCCGGCTTGCCGTTCAGCCAGCCTGCAACTGTCTTATCCTGGGGCGCCTTGATCGCCCGCCCGATGTCGCGGATGCGAATCGGCGCCCCGTTGCGGTAAGCCACGATTGCGTCATCGTAGCCTTGGGTCGTCATCAGCTGGTCATTCGTCTGAAGCGCGACCGCCTGTTGACCGCCGTAAAGCAGCCCCGTCGGCTGAACGACGGTCAGGTTCGCCAGCGCAAGCCGGACCGTTTCGAAATCAAGGTTCATGGCGGCGAGCTGGGCGGGGTTTAGCTGGATGCGGATTGCCGGACTTTCGTTGCCGCCGACGGTTACGAGGCCGACACCGGGGACTTGCGAAAGCTTCTGCGCCAGAATCGAGTAGGCATAGTCGCTCACCGTCATGATCGGCAGCACGTCGGATGTGAGCGATATCAGCAGGATCGGCGTGTCGGCGGGATTGGTCTTGCGATAGATCGGCAGGCTCAGAAGCGAGCTCGGCAATTGCGCCTGCGTGGCGTTGATCGCCGCCTGCACGTCTTGGGCGGCCGAATCGACGGTGCGGCTGCGGTCGAATTGCAACGTGATCGAGGTGAAACCCGTGCCGCTGCTCGAAGTCATGTGACTCAAGCCGGGGATCTGACCGAATTGCCGTTCGAGTTGAGTGGCGACGGAGGACGCCATTGTTTGCGGGTCCGCCCCGGGGATCTGGGCCGTCACCTGGATCGTCGGCGTATCGATGTTGGGCAGGGCGGCGACGGGAAGCAGCACGTAGCTGATGATCCCCAGCGCTACGACCGCGACCATCATCAGCGCGGTTGCGATGGGCCTGGTGATGAATCCGCTGGAGAGGTTCACGGCAGCATCCCGGCGCTGGCCGCCGTCGGGTTCGGAGTGGTGGATGGCGGCGTCGAGACGACGAGGGTCCCGGGCGTCAGCCGGTACTGACCCTGCACGACGACGGTCTCGCCCGCTTGCAGCCCCTTCGAGATCAGCGCGACCGCATGCAGACGCTGCGCGACTTCGACCGGGCGAATCGCGACTCGCTTGTCGGCGCCGACCACAAACACGAACTGCCCCTTGTCGTTCTGCTGCAGGGCGTTCGTCGGGATCGTCAGCGCGTTGGGGACGACCGAGGTCGTGAGGTCGACATTGACGAACGTTCCAGGCCAAAGCTGACGATGCTCGTTCGGAAAGATCGCCTTGAGCTGAACGGTCCCGGAAGTCGGGGTCGCCTGGTTGTTGATTGACAGCAGCGTGCCGACATCGAGCTCTTTCCTACCGGTTTGGTCATAGACCGTCGTCTGGACTGGTCCGCGCGCCATCGCCGACTGGACCGCAGCAATATCGTTGTTCGGCAGGGTAAACACGACGCTGATCGGTTGCACCTGTGTCAGCATCACGATGCCGGTTGTGTTCGTTGGCTGGATCAGGTTGCCGATGTCGACCTGCAAGAGGCCGGTCACGCCGTCGAAGGGGGCGCGCAACGTCGTATAGTCCAGCTGCGTCTGGTCGCTATTGATCAGTCCTTGGTCGGTCTCCATGGCGGCCGCGTCCTGCGCAACCAGAAACTGCTGGTCGGCGACTTGCTGCATGGCGATCGAATCCTCTCTGCCAAGCTTTTGAAAGCGCGCGAGATCCGATTGCGCTTGGGCGTGAAGGGCAGTGTCCTTGGCCAATTGTCCTTTCGCCTCCGCCAAAGCCGCCTCGAACATACGCGGGTCGATCTGGGCGAGGACATCGCCCTTCTTGACCGTCTGGCCTTCGACAAAATCGACTTTCTCGAGCACACCCGTCACCTGGCTCTGGATCGAGGCCGTATTCAGCGCCTGAACGGTTCCAAGGCCTGAAAGCACGATCGGCTCGTCGTGCTGCTGCACCTGCGCGGTGACGACCGGCACCGGGGACATCGGCGCGGTTGCCGAGCCGGGTTGGTCAGCGGACCTGAAATGGATGACAGCGAACGCCACGGCGCCCAAGGCGACGACGACCAACGCCAATTTTGTGAGCATGCGCATACCGACGCTCTTCCCTCACGGCGCGGGGACGCGCGCAGAAAGCGGCCCGATCGACGGCCGGCGCCCGCCTGCGCGGCGACCTCTTCTCGAACCCAGATTTTAGTCGATCTGTGCGCTCGTTTCACCAAGATATGAAGCCGAGATTGGCGGCGCCATCGCGATACGTAGGTGTGACCGACGTGGCGCCTTAGTTTGATTCTGACAAATCAACATGGGCGCCCATAGCGACCCAAGTGCAATGGCCCCGTTGGTTTCGCCGTTTTACTTTTTATCGCGTGAGAGAGTTGTAACGGAGTCGCGGCTCATCATCCAAGGGGCGATCTTCTCACCACCTTCAATCGAGGCGGCCCCTTGAAATAACAGCATGATTCGATGAACCCCAAGGGGTCTCTCGATCCGCAAACAACCAGGCAAAGGAAAGTCCATGACCAGCAAAAGCGTGCTTCCGGTTCGGCGACTCGGGACAACCGACATGCGAATTACCCGTGTCGGCTTCGGCTCCTGGGCCGTTGGCGGCGACTGGGCAGTGGGCTGGGGCAGCCAGGACGACAGCGCCTCCATTGCGGCAATCCGTCGCGCCGTGGCCTGCGGCGTCAACTGGATCGACACCGCCGCCATTTACGGCCTCGGGCACTCTGAGGAGGTTGTCGCGGCTGCGCTCGCGCCGATACCGGAATCCGAGCGTCCGTACGTGTTTACGAAATGCGGCCTCATTCCAGACCCCGCGGATCGCAACGCGCTGCCGAAGCAGGTCGGCGCGCCGGCGAGCATCCGCCGCGAGCTCGAGGGCTCGCTGCGTCGGCTCAAGGTCGAGCGGATCGATCTCTACCAGATGCACTGGCCGGCAGAGGACGGAACGCCGCTCGAGGTCTATTGGCAGACGCTGCTCGATCTGAAGAAGGAAGGAATGGTCCGCGCAGTCGGGCTTTCCAACCATAACGCGAACCAATTGGAAGCGGCGGAGAAGCTCGGTCATGTCGACACGCTGCAACCCCCGTTCTCGGCCATCAGGCGAAGCGTCGCTGCTGCGGAAATCCCATGGTGCGAGACGCACCGGACGGGCGTGATTGTCTATAGTCCGATGCAGTCCGGGCTCTTGACCGGGTCCTTCAGCGTGGAGCGGGCGGCCGCTCTGCCCGCCAACGACTGGCGATCCAGGGATGCCGAATTCAAAGGGGTGGCGTTGCAGCGCAACCTACACGTTGCGGAGGCGATGCGGAGCATCGCCGAGCGGCGACGCACGACGACGGGGGCCGTCGCGGCCGCGTGGACCTTGGCTTGGCCGGGCGTTACCTGCGCGATCATCGGCGCGCGCAGCGCCGACCAGGTCGACGGCTGGATTGACGCGGCGACGCTATCGCTTATGCCCGCAGAGCTTGACGAGATCAGCGCGGCGATCGACCGGACCGGTGCAGGGGCCGGCCCGTCTCGGCCGGCGTCGACGACCGCGACTGCGTCGGCGGCGGAATGAAGATGAACCGGACGCTCGATCGCGCCGCAAGATGCAGTCTTGGTGGAACCGGTTTGGCCGTAATGTTCGCCGCCAAAATCCGGAAGAAAAAGGTTGCCGTCGCGCACAGTCATCGAGCACGTCACACCATAGGCGAGCACCTAACATGAGCGCAGCCAGTCAGATAAGCAGAGCCCATTTCGCCAATGCGATCCAACGGCTGAGGGACGAGAAGCGCTATCGCGTATTCATCGACTGCGACAGAGACGCCGCGCGATCACCGCTCGCGGTCTGGCGCCCCGACGATGCCGAAAAATTCCGGGAGGTGACGGTCTGGTGCTCTAACGATTATCTGGGCATGGGCAACCATCCCAAGGTTCGGGCGGCGGCAATCGGCGCAGTGGAACGGCATGGCGTTGGGGCCGGAGGAACACGAAACATCTCGGGCACGCATCATCAAATTGTCGAGCTTGAAGCAGAGCTCGCCGACCTACACGCCAAACAAGCTGCGCTCGTTTTCACCTCCGGCTGGATTTCTAATCTCGCGGGCATTTCAACGATCGCCGCGCTGATGCCGGACTGCCTAATTCTATCCGACGCTCTCAATCACAATTCGATCATTGAGGGCGTGCGCCGCTCTGGCTGCGAGAAAAAAATCTGGCGTCACAACGACGTACGTCACTTGG
This sequence comes from uncultured Alphaproteobacteria bacterium, assembly GCA_963813555.1. GTDB lineage: Bacteria > Pseudomonadota > Alphaproteobacteria > Rhizobiales > Beijerinckiaceae > Roseiarcus. The sequence continues at coordinate 535,705 of CAWEZX010000010.1, forward strand.
AAGAACTGCTGATCGAAGCCGGCAGCAATCGGCCGAAGCTGATCGTATTCGAAAGCCTGTATTCGATGGATGGCGATATCGCGCCAATTCGGGAGATCGTCGAACTTGCTGAGCGGCATCGCGCCTTCACTTACCTCGATGAGGTTCACGCGGTGGGCATGTATGGCCCGCGCGGCGGCGGCATTGCCGAGCAGGAAGGCGTCATGGATCGGATCGACGTCATCGAGGGCACGCTGGCGAAGGGGTTCGGCTCACTCGGCGGGTATATCGCTGCCGACGCCGTGATCATCGATGCGGTGAGGAGCTACGCGCCTCAGTTTATCTTCACGACGAGCCTGCCGCCAATGGTGGTCGCCGGCGCTCGTGCGGCGGTGCGCCACCTGAAAGAGTCAAACGCGGAGCGAGAGGGCCACCACTATATGGTGGCCGTGACCAAGCATGCGCTCCGCGCCGCCGGCCTTCCTGTCCTCGACAACCCGTCTCATATCGTGCCAGTGATGGTCGGCGACGCCGAGCGTTGCAGGGCAGCGAGCGATCTCCTCCTGAATCGCCACGACGTCTACATTCAGCCAATCAATTACCCGACGGTTGCAATCGGTAGGGAGCGATTGCGCATCACGCCGACTCCGCTGCACCGTGAAGTGCATGTTTCGTATCTCGTCGAGGCGCTCGTCGATGTCTGGAAAGCCCTCGACCTGCCCTTCTCGCGCGCGCATGTCATTCCGTTGCGACCGAGAAGGCGGATAGCAGACCCGGAGTGCGCTTATTCCGAGATGCGGAAGGCGGCCGAATAGGGGATGTTGGGGCGCCGCCACGTTCGCCTGATGTGGCTCAGTCAGATGGATCGAAGCGCCGGGCTACTTCCGAGCAAACAATAACGCCAGCGCCGTTGCAGCGATGGGGCGGGTCGCAGAGAATCTCTCCGACCGAGACGTTCACTGGTCTGTACGGGCTGATGCGCGTTCCATCTAGCTCGCGCCAGGCCGCCGCCAAGATGGCGGCCGGCAGGGCACATCGTCGTGGATGTCGCTGCGGACGTGGCCCTCGTCGGATGGTCCTTCCGCTGTTCTTCTCTGCCCTTTGCTGGACCAAAGTGTAGGGCGTCTCATCTGCATCGGCGTCACGACAATCCGCGAGTGCAATGGAGCGCGCCGAGCCACGTGGCTAGGTTAAGCCTGAGCTCAAGCCTCGCAAAGCGCATTTTTGATGGGGTGGATGCCCCCTCCCGACGGCATCGAAGTGTGCCAGGCTGGTGATGTTGCATGACCAGCCACAGCGGAGAAGGCATCCATGGAGAAGGCTACGATCATTGGGATCGACTTGGCAAAGCGAACGTTCCAAGTCCACGCGGCGTCGAAGGACGGCCGGCCGATATTGCGCAAGAAGGTGTCGCGGGCGCAGTTGCTCGGCAAGACCTTGCCAACGTCACCTGGGGGCGCGACAAGACGTTGGTCCAGCAAGGCTGGGTGACGCTGCAGCAGGGCGACACCGATCGGTTGACTCTTGCCGCTGATCAGGCTGCGGTGGGGGTAGCCGAAGCGAACATCAAGGCGCAGCAAGCGCAGATCAAGGTTCTGAGCCAGCAACAGGTCTATCAGACCGTGGTTGCTCCGTTTGACGGCCACATCACCCAGCGCAACGTCGATGTCGGCAGCCTGGTGCAGGCTGACGCCAACACCGGCACCGATATGTTCACCCTGATGAACGACGATGTGCTTCGCATCCAGCTCTATGTGCCGCAGGACCAGGCATTCGGGGTCGCTCCAGGCGTCGAAGCGGTGGTGCGCGTGCCGGAGCTGCCGGGTCGCGAGTTTCCCGGCACGGTGACGCGGATCGCCGATGCGCTGCAGCCCGGCACCCGCACGCTGCTGACCGAGGTCGACGTGCCCAATCCCGACCACGCGCTGCCGGCAGGCGTCTACTGCAACGTCGAGCTGAAAATCCCACGCAAGACGCCGTCGCTGATCGTTCCGGCGGCGGCGATTGTGTTCAATGCCGACGGACTCAGCGTGATGGTGGTTGAGAATGACGTCGCCCGCGTGCGCCGGGTGACCATCGCGCGCGACTTCGGCACGACCGTCGAGCTTAGCGCAGGCGTGAAGGACGGGGACCAGGTCATCCTCAATCAGCCGGTGGACTTGACCGACGGTCACAAGGTTACGGTCCGGCAGGGGCCGCCGGGGCAGATGTCTTGAGTTGCGTCTACTCGCATGGGAAGCGGCGCCGGCCGGAAGGAAATGGCGCCGCAACCTGTTGGAATCCCCGGAAACGCGGATGAAAACGGGGCCTTGCTGCGATGCCTTGCCGGCTAACGGGGAAAGCCGTCGACGATTCCTGTGAAGGCGTTCCCAGCTAGGTTGGGAAGGCGAGCCTGCACCCGCTGTCCGCGGCAGGGCCCGCGGCCTGCTCGCCTTCGACCAGCGCGCGCACGGTGAACACGTCGAACGGATCGGCGCGGGGCGGATGCACCTCGCCGATCAGAATCGTGCTCATCAATTGATGGTCGACGTTACGGAAAAATGCGCGATGGGGATCAAGCGCGACATCCGGCGGCAATGTGTATCCCTGCAACGCACGGGCGAGCACGACCGCATCGAGCGATTTTTCCTGATTGGCGATCTCTGCCAGCGTGCGGATACCGGCATAGCCGAACCAGTTGCGTGCGCTGGCGGCCTTCCCTGTGCGGGCGCGGATGGCGGCGTCAAACGGTTTGACCTGCGGGACCTCAGGCTGATTCCACCACCATTCCATGGTCCACCAGCCGGTCCGCGCTGCGTCGGGCACGGATAGGATGCTTTCCAGCTCAAACAGGGCGCCGCCGACCGCCATGTTCTGGGCGAGCTCGAAGCTGGCGATCTGCTTGAGGCTGTTGACCTGATCTTCACCGCTCATGAGATCAATCAGCACTTTCGGGCGAAATGCCGCCGCATTGGTTAGAGCGTCGGAATAATCGACGGTGCCGATTGGCAGAATGGCGGCGGCCCAGCTGCCGCCATGCTGGCGAAGCTTGAGTTCGAACGCCGCCTGCAGCGTTTGACCGTACACGTAATCGGGCGTCAGAAAATACCATTTCGCGCCGAATTTTTCGATCAACGTGTCGGCGATCGCGTTCGCCTCCATTGTCGTTGATTTGCAGATGCGAAAGACATTCCAGCTGCACTGGCCGCTTGTGATCTCATCGGTATGCCCGCCGGTTACGATATGCAGCTTGCGGTTCGCGGCGGTCACCCGCGTTATCGCCAGCGCCACCGCCGAGTTGACGTCGCCGGCCATGAAATCGACCTGATCTTTGTCGATCAGCTGGCGAGCCTTTTCGACTCCGGTCGTGACATCGTTCGCAGAATCAGCAACCGTGAGCTGCGCTTCACGGCCAAGAATGCCGCCGGTATGGTTGATCTGGTCGATGGCGAGCCGGGCGCCTGCGATCTCGCCTTCGGCAAGCGCCGCATAGACCCCGGTGAGGGGCTCGACCATGCCGATCTTTACCGGCTGTTCGGCGCGAGCGCGAATCGGAAACGGCGCCCAAACCGCGCTCGCGGCGCATGCCAGACCGGCTCTGAGAATGGCGCGACGGCCAATCCGACGTGCGTGCGGCGAAGCTGCTCCCCGCCTTATCGGCTGGGTCTCGTCGGTTCCGAGTCCGACTGATATTGGTTGCCGGCTGTCGTCTGAGGACCGTCCAGTCATGAAGGGCTATCCGTTATCACTTACCGGGTCTTCGCCAACGTCTCGCCGCCAGCGCGCCGCTCCACTTGAACATTATATTGGTACAGAATCTCCGCAAATGGCGCCATAGTATGAGGGCCTTGATACTTTGGCGGCGCGGCGTCTGATTTAAGGGTGATTTGCCTTCACCTTCGTACAATCAACTTCGGAGCCCGAAAACGGTGTTCTCGCGAGTTTTCTCCGCGGCTAATTGAGTGGGCGCTCGCCGCTTGATAACCATCCGTCAGCAGCAGCGGAGATGGCCAAAGGTAGAGTAGTATTTCTTTAAGTCAGCCTACCGTCGCTTGCTTACAAGCCAGGAGGATGTTGACGGTGACTACGACGACGGCGACCGTGGTCGTCATTGATGACGATCCGGAGATAAGAGAGGCGCTCGGCAGCCTGGTCCGGTCGGTCGGGTTTCAAGCGAGGCTGCTCGCGTCAGTGCGCGAATTCCTCAAGTCGGGCCGGCCGGAAGGACCCTCCTGCTTAGTCCTTGATGTTCGCCTGCCGGGAGAAAGCGGCTTCGATCTTCAACGCGAACTCACAGCGACGCACATCCGCCTGCCTACGATCTTCATCACCGGGCATGGCGATATCCCGATGTCCGTACGAGCGATGAAGGGCGGAGCGATCGAGTTCTTGACCAAGCCCTTCAGAGAGCAGGACCTCCTCGATGCGATCCAACTTGGCCTCGAGCGCGATCGCGCCTGGCTGGAGGAGGAGAAGCTGACCTCGGGACTGCGTGGACGCTTTGAAACCCTAACTCCACGTGAGCGCGAAGTGATGGTTCTGGTCGTGGCGGGTCGGCTCAACAAGCAGATCGCCTATGATCTGGGAATCAGCGAGGTGACGGCGAAGGTTCATCGCGGGCAGGTGATGCGAAAGATGAAAGCTCCCTCTTTGCCTGACTTGGCGCGTATGGCAGGCAAGCTGCAGCTTTCACCCTGACACTTTCGGACCACGACCAGACGCCTAAATGTCGCGCGCGGTCCCTTAGATTTCCTCCGAGACCAATCCCAAGCTCGGGACGGTTTCGCCGAAAGACGACATTCGTCGAGACGGCGGCCCACGGCGCGGCAGGCCGTCTTGTTCCGAATTTCGTAAATGAGATGGGGCAAAAGGAGCCCCTCTGCGAGGAAGGGCTCAGTGAGGCCGGCGTTTGGGAGGGGGAGGGAGCCAGCCAACGAAGGCAAGGTTACCGTACCGCTTAAGCGCCGAATATTGGCTGAGGGAACAGAGAGGGCGCCCGATGGGTGAGGACGCGCTAGACTCAAAGCGAAGCGCTCTGGCGCACATCCAAAAAACGCTTGTCAACCGACCCCATAGTATAGTCGCGCGGCGTCGCGCCAAATTCCATATTGCCCGTAGGTCGCGCGACGCATGGTGTCCTGCGCCTATACCGGACATCGAATGTTAACAAAAGCGCTCATTTCAATCGTCGACGACGACGCGTCGGTCCGAGAGGCGATGCAAGGGCTGATGAAGTCGCTCGGCTTTGCCGTAGAGGCTTTTGCCTCGGGGGAAGAATTTCTGGCGTCCGACTGTCGAAACCACACAGCTTGCCTGATCACCGACGTGCAAATGCCCGGCCTAACGGGGCTCGGACTCCACGATCGCTTAGTTCGCTCGGGCAGGCCGGTTCCCACGATCATGATCACAGCCTATCCGGATGAGAGGGCGCGAGCGCGCGCCCTGCAGGCGGGCGTCGTCTGCTATCTAGTCAAACCTTTCAACGAGAACGACCTGCTTGCGTGCATTCGTTCGGTTCTGGATTGCCGGCGCGATGAACAGGGAGGGCCATGCCCATGCGCCGGCTAGCCAGGGCAAGTGGATCGCGCACCGGGCTGCGCCGGTGATTTTGGAACAGGGCGTCCAAAGGCCGAGGATCCGGCGCGAGAGAAAGGCCCAGGCGCAAGGCCTGAGTCACGAAGCAAAAACACAATCGATGATGTAAGATGATCGGCTCGATCTTGGCGCACCCGGCAGTATCGGCGCTTCTCGAGCACCGCTTCGGCGCTACAGGAGGCCGCTTCTCGCGGTTCAGCGGCGATGAATGAGAGCTTGCATGTCTTGTGGGAGGATGGAGAGCGCACTTTCTGTCGAGAATCGCGCCTTGGCGCAGACGGCAGCCGGAACACGGTGCTGGTGGCGCTTCTCACCGCAGAGCATCCGCTGCCCTTTGCGCTCGAGCGGCTCGCGCACGAACATGGGCTGAAAGACGATTTGGACGGGGCCTGGGCGGCGCGGCCGCTGGAAGTCGTGCGCGAACATGGCCGGACCATGCTGGTGCTCGAGGACCACGGCGGGGAACCGCTCGCTGAGCTCATCGGCGCACCGATGGAAGTGGAGCGCTTCCTGCGCCTCGCGATCCCTCTCACGTGGGCGCTCCGCCAGGTGCATGAGCGAGGCCTGATCCACAAAGATGTGAAGCCGGCGCATATCCTTGTGGATTGCGCCGGCGGTGAGGTGCGGCTCATCGGCTTCGGCATCGCCTCGCGGCTTCCTCGCGAACGACAGACGCTTGAGCCGCCCGAAACCATCGCTGGCACGCTCGCCTATATGGCTCCCGAACAGACCGGACGGATGAACCGCTCGATCGATTCGCGCAGCGACCTCTATTCGCTCGGCGTCACCTTCTACCAGATGCTCACCGGCTCGCTGCCCTTCATCGCGTCCGATCCGATGGAGTTGGTCCACTGCCATATTGCAAGGAGGCCTACGCCCCCGGCCGAGCGGACCGGGGCCGTTCCGCCGCAGCTCTCGCGGATTGTCATGAAGCTGCTCGCCAAGACGGCCGAGGAGCGCTACCAGACGGCTGCCGGCCTGGAGCGCGATCTGCGGCGCTGCCTTGCGGCCTGGGAGGCCGAGCGCCGCATCGACGACTTCCCGCTCGGCGAAGGTGACATCCCGGACCGGCTGTTGATCCCTGAGACGCTGTACGGCCGGGAGCGCGAGGTCGACGCCTTGCTCGCCGCATTCGACCGCGTGGTTGGGGGCGGCACCCCGGAGCTCGTTTTGGTCTCCGGTTATTCGGGCATCGGCAAATCCTCGGTCGTCAACGAACTGTACAAGGCGCTTGTGCCGCCGCGGGGGCTGTTCGCGTCTGGCAAGTTCGACCAGTACAGGCACGACATCCCCTATGCGACGCTCACGCAAGCGTTTCAAAGCCTGATCCGGTCGCTTCTCGCGAAAAGCGAAGCCGACCTCGCATCTTGGCGCGACGCCCTAGGCGAGGCGCTCGGCCCGAACGGCAAGCTGATGGTCGATCTCGTTCCGGAGTTGAGGCTGATCATCGGCGAGCCGCGGCCGGTTCTGGAGCTTGCGCCGCAGGACGCGCAGCGCCGCTTTCAGCTGGTGTTGCGGCGATTCATTGGCGTGTTCGCTCGGCCGGAACATCCGCTGGCGCTGTTCCTCGACGATCTGCAATGGCTCGACGCGGCGAGCCTCGACCTCATCGAGGATCTGCTGACTCGGTCGGACTTGAAGCATCTCATGCTGATCGGCGCGTATCGCGACAACGAGGTCGACCGCGCGCGCCCGCTGGCTCGCAAGCTCGAGGCGATCCGTCAGGCCGGGGCACGGGTCGAAGAGATCGTGCTGACCCCCCTCGGGCTCGACGACATTGGGCGACTCGTCACCGACGCACTACGTTGCCGGCCGGACTATGCTCAGCCCTTAGCGCAACTGGTGCACGAGAGGACCAGCGGCAATCCGTTCTTTGCGATCCAGTTCCTCACGGCGCTGAACGAAGAAGGCCTACTCGCATTCGATCCGGTCGCGCCAGCATGGCGATGGGACATCGATCGCATCCACGCCAGGAATTACACCGATAACGTCGCGGATCTCCTGGTCGAGAAGATGAAGCGGCTCTCCATCCCTACTCAGGGAGCGATAGAGCAGCTCGCATGCCTGGGGAACGTCGCCGACGTCGCCACCCTGACTTTGGTGTACGAGGAAGCAGAGGATGTGGTGCACGCGGCGCTGTGGGAGGCCGTCTGCGCAGGGCTCGTCCTGCGACACGAGACCGCCTACACTTTTCTGCATGATCGGATCCAACAGGCGGCTTATTCGCTGATCCCAGCGGGTCAACACGCTGGCATCCACTTGCGAATCGGTCGCGCGATGCTTGCGAGCATGACGGCGGATGAACTTGCTGAACATCTGCTCGATGCCGCAAACCAGCTCAACCGGGGCGCGACACGGCTGATCGACCGGGACGAGAAAGCGCGAGTAGCGACGATCGACTTGCGCGCCGGACGAAAGACCAAGGCGTCGGCGGCCTATGCGTCGGCACGTGTATATTTTGCTGCCGGCATGCAGCTGTTGGACGAAAGAGACTGGGACAGTCAGTCCGAGTTAACGTTCAGCCTCTGGCTCGAACGCGCGGAGTGCGAGCTTCTGAGCGGGAACTTCGCAGAAGCCGAGCAACTGATCACGGAGCTGTTGGAGCGCGGAGCTTCAAAAGTCGACCAAGCGGCGGTCTATCACCTGAAGGTCCAGTTCCATACCTTGAAGTCGGAAAATGTCCAAGCCATCGAAAGCGCCCTCGCGTGCCTGCGTCTGTTCAGCATCGACATCCCGGCACGCCCGACCCCGGCGCAAGTCGAGGTGGAATACGACACGGTCTGGCGAACACTCGCCGAGCGCCCGATCGAAGGCCTGATCGATCTGCCGCTGATGACCGATCCGGAACTGCAGGCCGCAATGCAGTTGCTCTCCATCCTCAGTCCCTCCGCCTACTTTACCGACCTTCACTTATTTTGCTTGCTCGTGTGCCGCATGGTGAACCTCAGCATGCGGCATGGAACGGGCGGCGCTTCCGCACACGCCTTTGGCATCCTCGGGCATATTCTCGGCCCGATCTTTCACCGTTACAGTGACGGGTACCGATTCGCCAAACTCGCATGCGAGTTGGTCGAGAAACACGGCTTCATCGCCTACCATGCAAAGGTCTACCATGCGATGGGGCTAGCTGCTCAGTGGGCGCAGCCGATCACGACGGTGATCGATCTCATGCGGGCGACCTCTCGCATGGCGATCGAAACGGGTGATTGGACCTTCGCTTGCTACAGTCTGTGTCAGTCCGTTCATGGAGCTTTCCTGCGGAACGATTCACTCGACGCGGTATGGCGCGAGTCGGAGATGGCGCTGGACTTCGCCCGGAAGGCTGGGTTCCACGATATGGCGGAAGCCATCGTGAGCCAGCAACGTTTCATCGCAACCATGCAGGGGCGGACCGCGACTTTCTCCACTTTCAGTGACGCGCAGTTCGACGAGGTGACGTTCGAGACGCAGCTGACAGGGAACCGGATGACCTTGATGGTCTGCCTTTACTGGATCGTCAAGCTGAAGACGCGGTACCTGTCAGGGGACTACGGAGACGCGCTCGAGGCGGCCGAAAAGGCGAAGCCGCTGCTTTGGGCCTCGGCCGTCTGGATCCAGCAACTCGACTACTTCTATTACACCGCGCTGACTGTAGCGGCGCTCTTTGAGAGCGCTTCGGCAGACGAGCAACAAGCGTGGCGCGACCAGTTGACGACGCACCGGGAACAGCTGCGCGAATGGGGCGAAAACTATCCGCCGACATTCGGCGATAAGCACGCCCTCGTGTCGGCTGAGATCGCCCGCTTGGAAGGCCGGATGCTCGATGCCGAGCGGCTCTACGAGGAAGCTATTCGCTCATCACGCGCGAACGGTTTCCTCCACAACGAGGCGATTGCCTATGAGCGCGCTTCCGCCTTCTACCGGGCGCGCGGGCTCGATCAGTTCGCTGAGCTTTACTTGCGCAACGCCCGTTACGCCTACTTGCGTTGGGGAGCCGATGGGAAGGTGCGGCAACTTGACGACATGTATCCGCACCTCAGGGCGGAAGGCCCCGCCCCCGGCCCGACGAGCACGATCGCGACGCCGATCGAACATCTCGACCTCGCCACCGTGATCAGAGTGTCACAGACCATTTCGAGCGAGATGGTGCTGGAGAAACTGCTCGACACGCTGATGCGCACCGCGATTGCACAGGCCGGCGCCGAGCGCGGCCTGTTGATCTTGTCGCACGCGGCCGAGCCGCGGATCGCAGCGGAAGCGACGACCTCCGGCGACACGGTCATCGTGGAGCTTCGCGATGCGCCGGCGACCGCCTCCGCGCTGCCGGAAGCGGTCCTCCACTATGTCCTGCGCACCTGCGATAGCGTCATCGTTGACGATGCCGCGGCCCAGCTCTCGTTCGCCGTGGATCCCTACATCCGCGAGCGCCGGGCGCGTTCCATTCTCTGCCTGCCCTTGGTGAACCAGGCCAAGCTCATCGGCGTTCTCTACCTCGAAAACAACCTCACCCCGCGCGCCTTCGCGCCTGCCCGGATCGCCGTGCTGAAGCTCCTCGCCTCGCAGGCGGCGACCTCGCTCGAGAATACCCGTTTGTACCGTGATCTTGAACAACGCGAAGCCAAGATCCGCGGGCTGGTCGACGCCAACATTATCGGGATCTGCGTGGGGGCGCGCGACGGTGGGATGATCGAAGCCAATGACGCGTTTCTCCGCATGGTCGGGTATGATCGCGGGGATCTCCTTTCCGGCCGTATCAGCTGGATGGATCTGACACCGCCGGAATGGCGCGATCGCTCCGCACAGGCTTTCTCCGAGGCTACGATGACGGGCGCCGCTCAACCGTTCGAGAAAGACTATTTCCGGAAGGACGGCAGCCGCATCCCTGTGCTGGTAGGCGTTGCGGGCATTGAGGGAACTGAACACCAGACCGTGTCTTTCGTTCTCGACTTGACCGAGCGCAAGCGGGCGGAGGAGGCTGTCCGTGAACGCGAAGCCAAGATCCGGGGGCTTTTCGACGCGAACATTATTGGAATTTTTGTCGTGGATATCGAAGACCAGGTTATTGAGGCCAATGATGCGTTTCTCCGCACGCTGGGATGCGACCGTGAGGATCTCAATGCCGGCCGCATCAACCGGATGGGGATGACTCCCCCAGAATGGCAAGACCGACACGTACGGACGCTCGCGGAGCTGGACGCGTTCGGGACGGTTCAACCTTTCGAGAAGGAGTACTTCAAGAAAGACGGCAGCCGCATTCCCGTGTTGGTCGGCGCGGCTAGGTTCGAACGCGACCGCGTCATCGCTTTCGTGCTGGATCTCACCGAGCGCAAGCGGGCGGAAGCTGAGGCGGGAGAGAGTGAGCAGCGGTACCGCGAGGTGCAGGCGGAGCTTGCCCACGCGAACCGCGTCGCAACCATGGGTCAGCTCACCGCCTCGATCGCCCATGAAGTGAACCAGCCGATAACCGCGGCTGTCACCAATGCCCATGCCGCTCTGCGCTGGCTGAACGGTGAGCGAGCAGATCTCGGAGAGGTCAGACAGGCGCTCGGTCGTATTCTGGAGAATGGCAATCGAGCGGGCGAAGTCATTAGCCGGATCCGTGCGCTGATCCAAAAAGCGCCTCCGCGGAAGAATGCCGTCGGCATCAATGACGCGATCCTCGAGGTGGTCGCCCTGACCCATGGCGAAGCGGTGAAGAACGGCGTCTCAGTGCGGACGCTACTCTCGGACGGCTTGCCGATCATCGAAGGCGACCGGGTGCAATTGCAGCAGGTGATTCTCAACCTGATCGTCAACGCCATCGAGGCGATGAGCGGACCGAACGAAGCGTCCCGAGACCTGCTCATCAGCACCGAAAAGGCCGAGCCGGACGGCGTGCTGGTCACGGTGCGGGATTCGGGTCCGGGACTGGCGCCGGCGGCTCTGGAGCGCCTGTTCGATGCCTTCTACACGACCAAGGCCAACGGAATGGGGCTGGGGCTGTCGATTTGCCGCTCGATCATCGAAGTGCACGGAGGCCGGCTGTGGGCGAGGGCAAACGAGCCCCGCGGCGCCGTCTTCCAGTTCACCTTACAGGTCGGAAACGAGGGTTCGTGAATTGTCTGTCGGCGGCTGGCCGCCCTTGGGGCCTTCCGGACGCAGGCGACGCGATCGCCATCTTCAAGACAGCTTGCGAAGTTAAGAAACCCCTCTTCCAGCGCTCGCGCCCATGCAGCCTCATTGGGGCGATCCGTTCAAACCCCCGAAACCGACAGCTGAGCCGCAACCGCAACGCTCGCGCGAACTGCGGCTGTGTCGACGACGGCAGCGCCGACACGAGAGTGTAGTGGGTAAGTGCGAACAGCGGTTAGGCGCGACGCCCTTGTCACTCTGGCTCCACGGCGATGCCAGATGGCGCGCTTTGCCGAGCCTGCGGCCGTCCGGCATGGAGACGGCTCACCTCAGGCTCCCCCTCTGATCGGCGTTCCGTCGATCTCGGCGCTGCGTCCAAAAGCGGCGACGCGCCGATAAGTATGACAACGCCCTCGGCCTGATCGTCGCCGCCGCCTTGTGGCCCACAAGAAGCCGCGCGGCCAGAGCGCTACGCCTTGGTATAATATAAGAGCTTCCCTACAAACGTCCGTGCGAATTCGCCGGGCCGGTCGGCAAGGACGTAGTCAGCCGGGCATGGCGCAAGGTGAAGGGCGACTGGGACGCCTGGAACGTGCGACCGCTCGGCCAGGAGCCGATCGTGCGGTTGATCCTCGACGGCACGCTCGTACGGGTCCGGCTCGACAGACGCGCGACGTCGGTCTCGCTCCTGGTGGCGCTCGGCGTGCGCGCGGACGGCCAGAAGGTGCTGCTGGCGATCCGGAGCATGGGCGGCGAAAGCGAGGCCGCCTGGCGCGCGCTGCTCGACGATCTCGTGAAGCGCGGATTGAAGACGCCCGAACTCGTCATCGCCGACGGCGCGCCGGGTCTGGAAAAGGCGCTGGCGGCGCTCTGGCCGGATGCGCCGGTCCAGCGCTGCACGGTTCACAAGCATCGCAACCTGCTCGCTCACGCGCCCGAGCGTCTGCACGAGGAAATCTCCAACGACTATCGCGACATGATCTACGCCGCGACGAGACAGGAGGTCGAAGCCCGGCGCAAGGCGTTCCTCCGCAAATGGCGCCTGAAATGCCGCGCCGTCGCCGACAGCCTCGAGGAGGCCGGCGACAGGCTGTTCACCTTTACGCGCTTCCCGCCGAGCCAATGGAAGTCGATCAGGACCTCGAACGCGATCGAGCGCCTGCATGAGGAGTTCAAGCGCAGGATCAAGACCCAGACCGTGCTGCCCTGCGCCGAAACCGCCGCCATGCTGTTCTGGGCGCTGCTCGCCTCCGGGCAGATCACCATGCGCAAGGTCGACGGATGGCAGACCCTCGCCGAGAAGCCATCCGACCAGACAATTGACCTCGCCGCATGATCGGATAGCTTCATGTCGCCCGAAGACGCGTCAACAAGTTCCAACACAACTCGCGACGGGACCGGCCGCTTCGCTCCCTGTCGTTTGCAACGGATGCATCGGCCACTGCTCTAGGTGGTGTGGACACTTATCGCATCCATAGGGTGATAGCGGCGAGAGTTAGGACTGCGCGGTAATTGCGTGCGGTCTTTTCGAAGCGGGTTGCGACACGGCGGAAATGCTTGAGTTTTGAGAAACAGCACTCCACCAGATGACGCTGGGCGTAGAGGTGCTTGTCGAGCGGATGTTTGCGCGCCCGTGACGGGTTGTTGGGGATGACGGCGGTCGCCCCTTTGGCGGCGATGGCTTGGCGCAGGGGATCGGCGTCATAGGCCGTATCGGCCATGACGACCTCGGCAGGCAATCCCTCGATCAACGCGGCGGCTTGCGGCGCATCGCCCTTCTGACCTGCGGTCAGCGTGAACCGCACCGGACATCCCAGGCCGCGAACCGCCATATGGATCTTCGTGCTCAGGCCGCCGCGCGAGCGGCCGAGCGCTTGATCTTCAGACCCCCTATTTTCGCCCCGGCGGCGTGCTGATGCGCCCGCACGATGGTGGAGTCGACGATCAGATATTCAAAGTCTGGATCTTCGGACATCGCCTCGAAGATCCGCCGCCAAACCCCCTTGATGCTCCATCGACTGAAGCGTCGGAACACGCTGTTCCAATCGCCAAAGGCCTCCGGAAGATCGCGCCAGGGAGAGCCCGTACGCACGATCCACAGCACACCTTCCACGAACATCCGATTGTCGCGCCCAGTCGAACCTTTCTGCTCAGGTCGACCAATGATCAGCGGCGCCATCCGCTCCCACGCCGCGTCGCTCAAAACCAACCGGTCGCTCTGAGCTGGAGGCCGGATTTAGGACCATTGGCTAAGGTGTGAAAAGTCCTGCTCTGTCGCAACCCGGTGGAGCGAGAAATGACGAAGTCACGCAAGAAGTTTGATTCGGCGTTCAAGGCGAAGATTGCGCTTGAGGCGCTGCGCGAGGATGCGACGGTTCCGGAACTGGCGCAGCGGCACGGGGTGCATCCGAACCAGATTTATGCCTGGAAGAAGCCGGTTCTCGACAACGTCGCGAGCCTGTTTTTCGCGAGGGGCGAGCGGTTCGGGCGATGGCGAGGAGGAGCGCGAGCGTGAGACGGCCAAGCTTTACGCCAAGATTGGCCAACTGACGGGCGAACGGGATTTCTTGGCCAGGAGGCCAGGGCGATGAGCGCGCCCGATCGAAGAGCGATGGTCGAACGGCCTGGCGAGGACCTGTCGGTGCGCCGGCGATGCGCGCTTTGTGGGGGTGGCCCGCTCGGGGGTCTACCGCCCCAAGTCTGTCGTCGGGGCGGACGATCTGGCGGTGATGCGCCGCATCGACGAACTGCATCTCGAACTTCCCTTCTAGCACTACTTTGGCAGATTCATTCGAGCGCTCTACGGAGGGTTCGCTTGCAGTGGGGGCATCGATAGGGCGGCGCGCGGGCGAGGCTTGCGATCACGGCTCGCCGGATTGCTGGCAACGTCGGCTGCGGCGGCCCCCGTAGGATTCTTTTTCCCCCGCTCGCTTCGGCGAGGCGGCGGGTTTGCAGATAGGCGTAAGCGATCATCGTCATCAACCCATGACGATGGAGGCCATGCCAGGAGCGGCCTTCGAAGTGGTCGAGGCCCAGTTCTTCCTTGAGCTGCTGATGGGCCTGTTCGCAGACCCATCGCGCCTTGATCGCGGCGGCGAGCGTCTTGATGTTGGCGTCAG
>CAWEZX010000011.1:0-436928 GCA_963813555.1 uncultured Alphaproteobacteria bacterium
TAAAGACGTCGAGCCGAAGATGCGCAATGGTAAGCATCCCCCGGCAAAGCCGGGGGCTTTAGGATTTGAACCGCTCAAAGCGGTAGGAGGGTCGCTGACGCGGCCCTTGATGTTTGGAGCCGCCTAAAGGCGGCTTTTTCAGCGCCAGAGGTTCATTTGTTCGAGCCTCTGATCTTCCTTCTCTTGGTTGCGGATGTAAGCCCGGATGGCCTCCTCGTCACGGCCGACCGTATTGACGAAGAACCCCCGCGCCCAGAAGTGCTGCCCCACGAAGTTGCGCTTGCGCTCCCCATATACCCGGGCCAGGTGGATCGCGCTCTTGCCCTTGATGTACCCGACCACCTGCGACACTGCGTATTTCGGCGGAATCAACAACAGCATGTGCACGTGATCGGGCATCAGATGCCCTTCCTCGACCCTCGCTTCCTTCTGAAGCGCAAGCTTGCGCAAAACTTCGCCCAAGTGTCGTCGCAGCTCCAGATACAGCACCTTGCGCCGACATTCGGGAATGAACACCACATGATATTTGCAGGTCCATGTCGTGTGGCTTAGGCTCTCGTAGTCGTCCATCGGTGGAGTTCCTTTCGTGTGAGTGGCTGCTCACGTTGGAACTTCACCGGTGGACCGCCGGAAACGTCAAACCTCTACTGCCACCCCGGCAGAGCCGGGGGGTCTCCCGCTTACGCTAGGGTCGACAGCGTCTGAGGCTCTGACGGGCGTCAGGGTCAAGATAAGCGATGCCTTTTTCCTGATCGCCCTAGCCAAGGGCGGCCAGGACGCGGCGCGCAATCTTGACCTGATGCAGACACGTGCCTGGTTCGACTTCCCCTTGCTGCTCAACGACAATCGCATCGCAACACTCGTGATTGAGAAGTCCACGAAGGGTGAGGCGATGTTGGCGAAGGCATTCGAAGCCTGGAAATGACAAGCCAACCTCAAACTCCGAAGGCGATCGTACGCAACCCGCCAGGGCGCTATCGCCTCTGCCGCATCGGCAACTCGGTCTCCGGTCGCAACATCTACGCCGCGGTCTACGACGCGATCCGCCTGATGAAGGACATTTAGCGCGGAGCCGCGTTGCAGAGGATCGGACAACGGGGCACGCGGGGAAGGGCGGCACCGGCGAGGTCGAGCGCTTGCTGGTCGAGGCGCCCGAAACCGGCAATTCCGGGCTCCCCTGGATCGCCTCGCACCCAGCGCGAGGAATCGCCGTCAAGAGCCTCGCTCCTACGGCCCCAGGCTGAGGCGGTGGCGAGGAAAGAAGAAAAGGCCAGGCGAACGCAGGATGCGGCCGGAACGTTGAAGGCCGCGAGGTCCCAGTCCGTTAACTTGTTGTCAATCATACCGCGCTAGCGAGAGAACCTGCTCGGTAGCTTACGCTAGGTCCGTTGCGGACAAGGCTTCTACGACTTCGATTGCGGAACGTAGCGCCTTATTTGGAATTGCCGCCATGAGACCAGTTTTAGAGAAGCTGTTCGGAACTAGCACTACTTTGGCAGATTGAGAGTTTGTAAGGAATTTCGCCCGATCGTCGGCTTCGCGATTTTGCGGAGGCGACGGCGTGGCGGGCTGGAATGGAGATCTGGAGCGATGGCTTGCGCCGTTTGTTGCCCGGCTTGGGCATAAGGCGCGCAGACGGATGTTCCCGCTTTATGTGGAAGGCCTAATCGGGCCAGGGGACCGAAAGAGCGTCGAGCCGATGGCGGCGCGTCTGGCGCCGGGCGACTACGACCAGTTGCATCACTTCATTTCGAGCGCGGTCTGGGGCGAGGCTCCGCTGGAGGAGGAACTCGCTGTCCAGGCGGACAAGCTGATTGGCGGAGCCAATGCGATGCTGGTCGTCGACGACACCGCGTTGCCGAAGAAAGGATCGAAGTCGGTCGGCGTGGCGCCGCAATACGCCTCGGCGCTCGGCAAGACCGCCAATTGCCAGACGCTGGTGTCGCTGACGCTGGCGCGGGACGAGGTTCCGGTGATGATCGGCCTGCGCCTGTTCCTGCCGGAAAGCTGGACCGGCGACGCCGAGCGGATGACGAAGACCCGCGTGCCCGAGGACCGTCGCGTCGCGCGCACGAAGCCGGAGATCGCGCTCGCCGAGATCGACCGCGTCCGGGCCGCGGGCGTGCGCTTCGCGATGGTTCTGGCTGACGCAGGATATGGTCTGTCCGCGCCGTTCCGTCAGGGGCTGGATGCGCGGGGCCTGAAGTGGGCGGTCGGGATCCCGAAACAGCAGAAGGTCTATCCAAGCGACGTCAAGCTCACATTTCCGATCGCCGGACGCGGGCGCCCGCGCAAGCGTCCTATCCCCGATCAGCTCTCGGCGCCGGCGGAAGACGTGCTCGCCAGGGCGAAGTGGCGGCTCGTCAGTTGGCGCAAGGGAACCAAAGGACCCTTGGCGGCTTCCTTCGCCGCCGTTCGCGTACGGATCGCCGATGGTCCGGAGCAGCGCATCCACGACAAGGGCGCGCAGCACATGCCCGGCGAAGAGGCGTGGCTGGTTGGCGAGCGACGCGCCTCTGGCGAGCGCAAATACTACCTTTCGAATCTGCCCGCTGACGCCAACATCAAGACGCTCGCCGCCGCGATCAAGGCGCGATGGGTCTGCGAACAGGCCCATCAGCAGCTCAAGGAAGAACTGGGCCTCGACCACTTCGAAGGCCGCTCCTGGCATGGCCTCCATCGTCATGGGTTGATGACGATGATCGCTTACGCCTATCTGCAAACCCGCCGCCTCGCCGAAGCGAGCGGGGGAAAAAGAATCCTACGGGGGCCGCCGCAGCCGACGTTGCCAGCAATCCGGCGAGCCGTGATCGCAAGCCTCGCCCGCGCGCCGCCCTATCGATGCCCCCACTGCAAGCGAACCCTCCGTAGAGCGCTCGAATGAATCTGCCAAAGTAGTGCTAGGCCGGATTCGGCAAAAACTAGCCAACACAGCGCTATCATCCAGGAATTGGGGAGCAAAACGGCGAGCGCTCCGGAGGGCGACACCCTCTGGCAAGCAGGCGAGGAAGGCTCGGCGCTGAAATCCGAAACAGTCTCATGCGCTTTCAACTCCATCGGCCGACGAAACGAAACGTTGCGAGCGCAGCTGGAGTCAATCGAATTTTCGTTCCGAGACATCGAGGCAATCCGAACGCAATTTCACGACGCTCTCATCGCGATTGACCAGACCCTGGTGGAGATCGAGCGCACTAAGGTCGCTCACCTCGAAGCCGAAAGGAAACTGGAGAACATAACGGCGGCGAATGACCGCCTGCAGAGGGATCGCGTAGGACTGACAGTCGAGCGCGACGCACTGGCAGTTGCACAGGATGAACTGTTGGCCCGGGCGTCTGATCTCGAGCGGACGGTGACTGCGGATGAAGCGGCGTCGTCAGCGGCGCTTGAGATGCTGGCGGAGCGTAACGCCAAACTCGAGCAAACAGAACGGGAGCTTGACGACAATCGGCGTGCACTGCACGCGTTAAGCGAGCAGCTTCCAGCGATTCGCACCGAATTCGTTACTAAAGAGACTCGTCTTCGAGAAGTCGAGCAGCAGCGCGCGGCGCTGAACGACCGTTGCGGTCTCTTGACCCAGGAGAACGACGCGCTGCGGACGAGGATTGAGGAATTGGTCGTGGATGCCTCGAAGCTCAGCCGGCAATTGAGCGAGCTGAGAGGCGAGCGTGACGAACTCAAAGGGCTGTTAGGTGAATTGGAGACTTCATATGGTCATGAAACGGCGGCGCATGCGAAGCTGAAGGCAACTCATTTCGACGCCATGGAGGCGCAGCGGCTCAGCGAAGCTGACCTTCAAGAAAAATTATCCACCACGACCACACGACTAGAAGCAGCAGAGCAGCTTCTGGTCGCGGCGCGCGCCGGAATACATGAACAAGACGCGACAATTCAAAAGTCCGAACAGCGGGTCTTGGAGAAGTCGCTCGAGGCCAAGTCGCTGGAGGCGCAAGTCGCGGATCTCCAGAAAGATCTCGCCTCGGCGCGCGCTGGTCATGTGGAGGCCGAAGTCGCGCGCACCCTCGGCGTGGAGCAATCAGCGACGCTCACCAAATCTCTGCAGGAGAAAGAGGTCGTCCTTCAGCGTGCGGAACAAAAGGTCGTGGCGGTCGAAGCTAGGTTTGATGAGTACAAGAAGGCAACCCTCGGCGACCGCGCTTTGTTCGAAGAAAAGATCGCCAAACTGACGGAGCGGCTCGATGCAGAATCCGCTGCACGTCTTTTCGCAGAAGGCGCCCTGCGCAGCGCTCGGCAAGAGCGCACTGCGCGACGTCAGGAAGGCCGCGACGTCCCCTCCGAATCGCTTTCCGCGGAGACGAAATCGGCAGACAGCAAGATTATGTGGTTGAGGCGTTAGGAGCCGCCGCAGTGATTGCCCTGTGCGGACTCATCGCAGCCAAACGTCTTGGCGCCGAGCAGATTATTATCATGGGCCGTCATAGGCTTCGCCTCCCGCTCGCGAGAGAGTTTGGGGCGACCAACGTCGTCAGCGAGAGAGACGAGGGGCGATCAACCGGATACGCGACCTCGCAGCAGGCTTCTCCCCGACGTGATGGAGGGTCGAATTGAACCCGGCCGCGTCTTCGACCGCTTCGTCGGTCTCGACGGAGTTTCCGACGGCTACCGCGCCATTAATGAGGGCGAGGCGCTGCAGGTGATGGTCCGGCCCTGATCGACATCGCGTCGTCCCCTTTGGATAGATTTGACCATCGGCGCGCCCTTGGGCAATGGCCGCTATTTGCGCACAGCCGTCGTCCCCTGGCCGTCCTAACGACGTGTCACGTTAAGCCGACGCTAACTTGGCGCGCGGATCAGAAGTGAAGCAAGAGTTCCGCCGCAAAAAATCCTCAAGGCGCCGTTAAGCGGGCAGCTCGGAATTGACGAAACATCATCGGACGCACTCAACGAGATGGACGCCGAATTGAATTCAGAGAACTCTTCCGCGCTCCGGGAAATCGCCGGACAAAGCCAAGTTTGCGAGTCATCGATCGCAAGACCGCTGGGATCGGAGGCGGCGACTCCGGTGGCTGCCGCGGACGCGGCGTCGGGAGTGGGCTCTCTCGCTATAGGCGCCCGGGACGAAGGCCAAGCGAAGGCGGGAATTGCGCAGCTCGTTGAGCCTTCTGTTGAGGCGGAGAAAAACTCCCCGGTCGGGAAGACCGGCAGAGACCATGAAGTTGGTGACTCGTCCGTCGCGATAGAGCTCGACGGGGCAGCGGTTGATCCTCTCAGGGAGGCATCGGCAGCCCTCGATGACAGGGATTATGCGACCGCTCAGCGGCTTTTTGCGGCGATCGGGCGGAAAGACGTTGCTGAAGCTATCAAGGACGCATTGGCGGCCCTCGATCGCAAGGATTATGCGACGGCTCATGGGGCTTTTTGAGGCGCTCGGCCAGGAAGGCGCCGCTGCCGCGCAGGTGAAGGGATCGGCGCCGGCCAGTCCGGCGCCCCCCAAGCCCGCAGCATGGGCAGGGGGTTCAATGGCGCCCGACTCCCCGAATAAGGCCCGACAGAAGCCCGTAACATCGCCGCTCGAAGTTATTCCGCTTGCGGATGCGGCGTATCGCCGGCCCCGGTCTCAGGCAGAAAAGGCAAAATCGCGTCGCCTTAAGCCGCTTTTACTTGGAGCAAGCTTGGTGTTATTTGCGATCTTCGGCGTATCTACCATCTATGGTTCGTCACTAAACTGGACGTTGCCCAACACGAAAAGCCAGGCGATCGCCGGTCTTTCTTCAGCTGCTGATGTCCTCAAGGCGGATCTAGAGGCGATCACAGGCCAAAGAGCGCGCGAGGAGGAGCGGTCTGCGATGCGCGACCCCAGCGTTGCGCCGACACAGCTGACGGTCCGGCTCGACCAGATCGAGCACGAGTACGGAGCACGTTTGGATAAGCTCAGCGAGCGCGTCGACCACGATGCCTCCTCCAGATTTGCCGATATTGCGGCGAGGCTCGATAAGCTGGAGACAAAAGCCGCCTTGCCGGCGACGCCTGTCTGAGAATCTGCCGATGTCGTGGCGAGGCTCGATAAATTGGAGAAGAGAGTCGCCGCCGCGGCTGCGCCGGCCTCAGAAATTGCCGGTCTCACGAAAAGGCTCAACAAGTTGGAGAAGAGAGCCGCCGTCGCGGGCGCAAGTTCGGCCAATCCCCTCCGGCCTGCCGCGCCGAAACAATCGTCGCTTATGGCGCGGGCGGAGCTTTCCGCCCCGAATGAAACAGCCAGATCCGACGACCCGGGGCCCTTACTCCGAGACTATAGCGTCGAGAATGTACGGGATGGCATCGCGGTAGTTGACAGTCGCTCTGGTCCGCAAGAGGTAGCGCCCGGAGATTTTATCCCTGGGGCGGGGCACGTCCTGCGAATTGAGAGACGGGGCGGCGATTGGTTCGTCCTGACAAGCCGCGGCGTCATTGCGACCGGTCCGACGCCCTAGCAGCCTGTCGGACTGTGTTTGTGGTTGATCGCCGAGAGTGATTTTGGCGGTTTGAGGGTCAGCCGGACGTCGGGTTTGTCGAGAAGGGGTTCGGGGTGGGGTATCGACGTTGGGTGGGGGCCTGTCTGCCGATAGGCGGCGCGCCGCAGCCTTGTCAGGCCGGGACGAGGGCGAATATCCGCTTGATGTTCCAGACCATGGTGACGAGGCTCCATTCGCCGCGCGCGCCATTGAGGCGGCGCAGCGAAAACTGACGGAATCCGATCGCCGATTTGATGATCCCGAACACCGGCTCCGGCATCTGCTTGCGTGAGCCGCATAAAGCGCCCGGCCTGCCGGCGTCTTCAGCCGATGCGCCATGGCCTCGAGCGGCGTTGGATGTTCCGGCGCTTCCGGCGCCGCTTCGAAGCGCTCGGCCAACGGCGGGTGATGCGGCTGACGGCCCATGGCGATCAGCGGTTCGATTCCCGCCTGCTCGCAAGCGGCGACATTCGCCGTGCTGAAATAGCCCATATCCGCCAGCAGGCATTCGGGCTTGCCCAGTTCTTCGGCAAGAGCCTCGATCTTATCCAGCATCGGTTCGCGTTGCTGCTTGTCGTTGGGCGCCTGGCTCACAGCGCTCGCCACCACCAGCAGGCTTCCCGCCGCCACCGCGGCCTGGGCGTTGTAGCATTGGTCGAAGCCGCCGCCGGCCACGGGCATGATGCGCGACTCTTCATCGGTCAGGTTGATCTGGTCATTCGGGCGCGGCCCCTCGACCGGGGGTTCGGCAGGCTTGCCCCCGGGCTTTTTCCCGCTCGCCTCGGCCTTCGCCTGCCGCGCCGCGAGCTTGGCTGCGTGCTCCCCCTGTTCGCGCGCATAGTAGCGTGCTGAAGGTTCTGCAAAATCGCTGAGAGCGAGAGGCGGTCATGGCAGGCTGGTGATGTCGAAGTCACCTGATTCTCTTGGGAGAATTGCCGCCATGACCAAGGTCCAAGCTAAAACCGCGATTGCCGCCGTCAATGATCTGTTCTCGACGAGCCCTGACGGGCTGCGCGAGATCGTGCGCGCGGTGATGCAGGAGATGCTGGAAGCCGAAATGACGGATGCGCTCGGGGCGGAAAAGGGCGAGCGCACCGCCGCGCGGCTCGGCTACCGCTCCGGCTACTACACCCGAACGCTCGTCACCCGGGTGGGCAAGCTCGAGCTGCGCGTGCCGCAGGATCGGGACGGTCGGTTCTCGACCGAACTTTTCGAGCGCTATCAACGTTCCGAACAGGCCCTCGTAGCGACGCTGGCCGAGATGTACGTTCAAGGCGTTTCGACCCGCAAGGTCAAGGCGATCACCGAGGAGCTGTGCGGCCACGCCTTCTCGGCCTCCGCCATCTCCGCCATCAACAAACGCCTGGACGAAAGCCTCGACGCCTTCGCCAAGCGCCCCCTTGCCGAGCCTTTTCCCTATCTCATCCTCGACGCCCGTTATGAGAAGGTGCGCGAGGGCGGGGTGGTGATGAGCCAGGCCGTGCTGATCGCCATCGGCATCGACTGGGACGGGCGCCGTCAGATCCTGGCCGTCGAAATGGCCAACCGCGAAAGCGGCTCGTCCTGGAAGGACTTCCTGCTCGGACTGCGCCGGCGCGGCCTCAACGGCGTCGAATTCGTCGTCGCCGACGATCACGCAGGCCTTCGCTCAGCCGTCCGCGAGGTGCTTGGCGAGGCCGCCTTCCAGCGCTGCTACGTCCACTTCCTCCGCAACGCCCTCGACCACCTGCCGCGCAAGGCCGACGACGACTGCCTGCAGGAGCTGCGCTGGCTTTATGACCGGCGGAATGTCGAGGAGGCCCGCCGCGATCTTTCCGCCTGGATCGCCAAATGGGGCGCCCGTTATCAAAAGCTCGTCGATTGGGTCGAGGAAACAATCGAGGACACCTTCACCTTCTACAGGCTGCCGCGCCAGCACCATAAGCATCTCAAGAGCACATGCTTGAACACAAGAAAACCCACCTCCGAAAAGCCGCCTAGCCCAGCTAGATCGTGACCGCCTATTGCAGAACTTGACGCACTCAATCTTGCGCCATCTTCACCCCAGATGTGCTGAGGCTCCGACATGCACCGGTCGCTGACTGCGCGAGATGCGACCAGCTCAGGAGGGCAAGCTGTTCGAGACGGTGGTCGCGCGCTGCATCAAGGAAGGGGTTGTCAGGGGCGAAACGTTCGCAGTCGACGCCAGCATGATCGTGGCCGACGCCTATCGCGGGCGCGGCGTGGCGAAGGGAGCTATGCTGGAATTTGGGTGACGGCGTGAATCAAGCGGCGGACATTTCGTGGCTCGCAACTTCGATACCGTCGCGGAATGTTACACCGCGGACCACCTTGGGCAACTGATTTTGTCCTTGCAGGCGCCGCCAACTTTTCGACGCCTCTACGATCAGCTTGAAGACCATAAGGCGCGCTGTTTCCTGCGAGAGCGCGCCTTTCATGCGAACCGTGCGATGGCGAACCGTTGCAAAGGCGCTTTCGACCGGGTTCGACGTGCGCAGATGCGTCCAATGCTCGGCCGGGAAGTCGAAGAACGTCAACAATGCGTTGCGCTCCTTGAGCAGGCAGTCGACGGCCTTGTCGTATTTGGGCGCATATTTCTCGGCGAAGATCGTCATCGCGACTTCAGCGGTCGCGCGGTTCTCGGAAAGCCAGATTTCGCGCAAATCGCGATGTGCGCTGGGCTGAACCGACTTCGGCAGCTTGTCGAGGACATTCAGGGTCTTGTGCTGCCAGCAACGCTGATGACGCGTCGAGGGAAACGCTTCGTCCAAAGCCTTCCAGAAGCCGAGCGCGCCGTCGCCGACGGCAATGCCCGGCGCAATCGACAGACCGCGCGCCTTCAGATCGACGAGCAGTTCCTTCCAGCTCTGACCGCTTTCCCGCATGCCCGCCTGTAAGCCCAAAAGTTCCTTCCTGCCCTCCGGCGTCGCGCCGATCAGCACCAGCATGCATTCCGCCTGCGGCTCCATGCGCGCTTGCAGGTAGACGCCGTCGGCCCAGACATAAACATAGCGCCGCGCCGACAGATCGCGGGCTTGCCAGCGCCGATATTCGTCATCCCACTCGCTCTTGAGCCGCCCGATCACGGAGGGCGAAAGATTGGGCGCGTCCTTGCCGAGCAAAGCCGTCAGCACGTCCTGAAAGTCGCCGGCAGAAATGCCGCGCAGATAAAGGGCCGGCAAAAGAACATCGAGGCTTTTCGTCCGTCGCGCCCATTTCGGCAGGATCGCCGACGAATAGCGGATGCGCTCGTCCGCCGTTGTCGCCCCGCGATCGCGCGCCTTCGGCTTCGCCACCTCGACCGACCCAATGCCCGTCTGGATCGAGCGCACGGGATCGTGGCCGTGCCGAACGATGCGCCGGCGCCCGTCCGGCAACTCGAGAGCGGCCTGCCCCGCCAGGAAGGCCGCAAACTCCGCCTCCACCGCTTGCTGGATCAGCCGCTTGGCGCCAGAGCGCAGAATTTCAGTCAACGGGTCGTCAATTTCATCTGGCTGACGGAGAGGGACAACTCTATTCTCATCCATGGCGTAGCGCTCCTGCGGGAGGTTCGGGTCGGCTCGACACCAACCCCGTTACGCCGCCTCCTTCACACCGTCATCACCCAGTTTCCGGCATAGCTCCATCCCGGCCTCAGGCCGAAACAGAGCCGCCGTCGCCAAAGTGATCGGGACGGCCAAATACAATGCGAGGATTAGAATGAATGTAAGCATGCGACATCTCCTGCGCTGACTGCGGCAAAGAATGACGCGGGGCCCCAGATGCGCCTTGCGATAGGTCAATCTTTAGGCGTCGGAACGGCGTTGGAGGAATTTGCCCGGCGGACGTTCACCTTTGTATGCGCCGTTTGCGCGGGATCAATTTCCGTGCTCTTCGCCTCAGCTAAAAGCGCCCTGTCAAAAGGAGGAATTGAGCATGCTTCAACTCATTACGCTTCATCTGGCGCGCAGTTCAGAATTCCCCGCGGGCAGCCTTGACCGAGGGTACGAGATGGTTGCCCCAATCGACGCCTTGGGTCACTTGGACCCTAAGAGCCTGTCCGGGAACATATTGAATCGTCGGAATCATTTGTGATTCAAGGGAGGCGGCCTGATTCGATTTGGGGGGCCGCCGATGTGGACGAGCAAGAATCGCAGACGCTATGACCGGAGCCGATTGCGCTATCCGAGCGATCTGAGGGACGAGGAATGGGCGCTTGTGGAGGCGCTCATTCCGCCCGCCAAACGCGGCGGCAACCGGCGTCATGTCGTGGTGCGCGAGGTTGTCAACGGCCTGATGTATATCCTGAGCACCGGCTGTCAGTGGCGGGCGATCCTTTTGAACCGTGATCCCGCCAACCCTGCGCAGGCCGAAGACGCTTTCAAAACCTCCCTCGCTATCGCGAAACAACAGGGCGCCCGGACCTTCGAGCTCCTCGCGTCGTTGGCGCTCGCCAAGCTTTATCAAGCGACCGGCCGTCTCGTCGAAGCACACGCTGTCCTTAAGCCCGCGCTCGAAGGCTTTTCGCCGACGCCGGAGATGCCTGTGATTGCCAAGGCGCAGGCGCTATTAGGGACCCTGGCGTAGGCCAGCGGCTGCGAATGCGCACTCTCCGACAAGACAGCGCGAGCCTGTCCGCAAGGTCCGCTTTGCGTTGGACGCCGCAGACCCGTTCGTACACTTGGAACTTCCGGTTGGGGTCGAGTTGATGCGTTCACAGGCTGCTCCTTGCGGAATCAAGGGCGGACAGTGAGCGAGGAAATAGCGATCGTCCCAGAGAACGGAAACCCGTCGTTCGAGAACCGCGCGTTAAGACCGAGCCCCGACGGGCGCACCCAAGGTATTCCGGGAAAGTTGTCTCCGATCCACAGGACTTTCGCTCGCGGTCCGGCTGGACTAGCCGCTCGTCCAAGCTGGCAAAGGCTTCGTCTCTGCGGTCGCCACGCTTTGGCAGGTTCACGTGGCAGGGATTGCAATAGTTTCGTGCCTGCCGACGCGAACCTTCAAGGATGGACCGCTCCGGGGCGTGTTCCGCCAGACGTACCATGCGTAGGCATGCATCGGGCTTCCTTCGCTCCCCGGGATCCACCGAGGGCGCCAACAGCAAAGGATTTCGCCACAGAAGGAGGGCCGGTTGAGATAAGGCAACCGCCCCGGCTCCGCGCCTCAGATCGACCTGAACAGAGCTGCGACAAACTCGGCTCGCTGCCCCTCTACCATAGCGAGCAAGTTCTCAACGATGGCGCACGCCTCTTTCGTGTTGTGCAGGGTGTTGGCGATAATCGCTGTGCGTTCACCTGCCAGCTCGAAAGCATGCCTAAGTTGCTCGGCCTCGGACGCATCGAGCGGTTGGCTCGTCAGGTAGTCTTCAGCGGCCGGGTACACCTCCGGATAGAGATCGCTCAGCCGCACATCGACCCCAAATGGCGCCAGGCAGCGGCGGAGCGCGCCGTCGCCACCGCACGGATCAAGCGCAACCGGCGGCAACTCAAGTCCCAGCCGAGGCAACCCCAACGCTAGGCCGATCACCAAGTCCGATGGCGTCGGATAGAAATCATTCGCCTTCCGCTCGTCGGCGCTGAGACCATAGCTGTGCTCACGCGCGGGTTTGAGGGCGATTGTCATTTCAATTCGCCTTCACGCCGTAGGGTTCGAAGCGCCAGGGCGGATCGGCGCCGCAGCGCGTGTCGGGAAGGGCCCGTTGCCGCGCACCTTACTCGGCCTCGAGCTGAACCCGGCGCGCCCTCTTCTCGGCCATGCGAGGGACCGGTGATCGCGATCGCCGGTCATGTAATGGATTCCAGCCTGTAACTCATGACCATCGTGACGGCGCGATGAGTTCCGAGCCCCGGCGTCCTCGTAATTGCGAGGCCTCTCCCGCGAAAGCTCCACGATCGGATCTCACTCATCGTCAAATGGCCACCACTCGACGAATGCTAATTCTCCTCTTTGCTCCAACCTTTCGACTGTCTTTTTCGGAAGATCGCCAAACCAGACCCAAACGTCGCTTCCAGGAGCGCGGGCAAAATACTCGCGACCGACTTGATGGAACTCCTCGGGCAATTCCCATTCATCCATTACGCCATAGGGGTCCAAGGTTTGCGCGTACGACCAGTCGACCTCAGCAGTCTCAGGATCGATCTTAAGCGCCTCTTCCCGGCGGATCGCCAGCCAGCGCTCAGTCTTCGCCTTCTCGCGCGGCGTCCTCTTCTGAAAAGGAACGTCGGGGAAAAGCGCTCGATGACGGTCGTCGACGCGGGGGCTGCGTCGTGGCCCGCTCGCTTCTGGAGCTCCGCCAGTGCGTCCCTTCGCTCCTCAATCTTGAAACGACCATGTAGGTCAGCGACGCTCGTCTTACCCTCGCTTCGGCGCTCAATCGCTTCATCCAAGGCCAAGACTGCCTTTGCCAGTTCGTCGAGTGTGGCAAAACGCGTCGCCCGAATATGGTTGGCTCCGTCGATCTGAAATTCGACGGCATCCGGAATTTCCATGCCTTTCAGGGCGAGGATCGCTTTGGTAAGTCGCCAGCCTTCGGCTAGCACCTGGTTAGACGTCATCAGTTCCACGTTTCGGTTCATGTTTGACCTCCCTTTTTGCCAGTCAAGATTGGGATTGTTCTCTCATGGGTCTAATCTGAGTGCTCTGCATGCCTCGGCCTCTCGTTTAGCCAGCCATGTCGGGTGACATGAGGCATGCACCTCGCCCCGATCGTTTCCGACGAACAGCAGAACGAAAGGGTCCTCCGATCGTGGTCCGTCACCGCAATGGGCGCAGGTCGTTGACCCACTGCACGATGCGGCGGCGCTCTTCAGCCTCGCGCTGGCGCAGCGCCGCTACGATGTCCCATTTGCCGCGACCCAGTATCGCGAGGAGAAGTGGAGGGGGTGCTGCTTCCGCTTTGAGGACGAGATCGTGGCCATCGAGCGTCACCTCCACGCCTTGCGATTGGGCCAGTTGGAGCGCTTCCGTGACCGTCACAGCCGAAGCCTCCAAATCGGGCGGTTCTCAGCTTCTGGAGCAGAATTGATTGAGTTATCCGGTTCAGAAACGGGCCCTTGTTCACGCGAAGGAGAGGGCTTGAGATTTCTGATTGATTCCGTGCGAGCTTCATTCCCCTCGCAAGCGTCGCGAGGCTGCTGCAAA
The DNA here is from genome assembly GCA_963813555.1 of uncultured Alphaproteobacteria bacterium. GTDB lineage: Bacteria > Pseudomonadota > Alphaproteobacteria > Rhizobiales > Beijerinckiaceae > Roseiarcus. Next base: position 13,572 of record CAWEZX010000011.1, read on the forward strand.
GAAGAGAGGGTCGCAGAATTTTCGTCCCGTCTGTCCCCCGCGCCTAAGCCCGGCTTATTTGGAAGTCCGTTCAAGCGCTTATCGTGGGACGCAAACGCCTCGATGTCGTGTCCCGGTTGCGTCCTGGCCGCGTCCGGCTTGCGTCTCGGCTCGTCGCTCTGGTCTTCCCGCAAGTCTTTGTTTTGATTTGCCGTGGTCCGCGACTGTTTGTCGACTTGGGACGCATGGGACGATGGGGACGCAAATGTGCAGAGGTCTGCTGAGCTAGACGTCATGGTGATGATGCGGGCGTCGCCATGGCGGGTAGGCCACTCGATCGCGACGCCAATTTGCCGCAACGCCGGTCCGGCCTTCTTCAAGCGCCCGGACAACGCACGCGGGTTGCCCGGCCAGTCTTTGCCGAGCGTCTCCCGCACCTCTTCGCGGGCTTCGCGGAGTTTAGTTTATTGGCTCGCTCGCGCGCCTGTTCGAGGCCAAGTCGGTGGTTCGGCCGAGCGACAGCCGCCGCATCTTGCCCGTGCCTCGAATGCGGTAGGCTAAGTCCCAGGTCTTGAGGCCGCTCGGCGCAACCCGCACCGCCAGTCCCTTGCACCGCTGATCCGGAACACGATACGGAGCCTCTGCCGGCCGCAAAGTCTCGATTGTACGATGTGTAAGCAGTTGCGCGCCGCGTGTCAGTCCCGCCCCAAAAGCCGTTACCCTTAGTCCTCTTCTGTTCGCCCTGTCGCAACGCTGTCGCAACAAAATCGGCGGCTCGAGGGAACCAGCACGAACATAGAGGGATGGTAACCTACGGTTATCCCAACACAAACTGCGCGCGGCCGAACGTCAACGAACTACCGCGAACAGACATACAAGGGCTTGCGCGGGCATTGTCACGCCGGGGTGATTTTGCCGAGCCGCGATGGCTCGCTAGCTTCATCGACGACCGAAATCAGCTACGCGGTACCGTTTCCCGCCCGAGATCATTCACCAGTCGATCTGGCTCTATCTACGGTTCACTTTGAGTTTCCGAGACGTCGAAGACTTGTTGGTCGAACGGGGCATATCGGTCTCGTACGAAACGGTCCGACGCCGGGTCAATCATTTCGGGCCCATGATCGCAGGGAACTTGCGCAAGCGCCGCCCCAGACCGCACACGATCTGGCATCTAGACGAAGCCTATCTGAAAATCGACAGACGCATGGTCTATCGGTGGCGCGCCGTCGACGCCGAAGGCGAGGTCCTCGATGTGCTGGTCCAGTCCAAGCGGAACAAGCATGCTGCGCTGAAACTGATGCACAAGCTTCTGAAGAAATATGCCTTCGTTCCCGAACGGATGATCACTGAGGCGCCGCGCTCTGATGGCGCCGCCGCACGCGAACACGGGATCGAAAATCACCACAAGCGCGGTCGATCGAAAAACAATCCCGCCGAGAACTCGCATCAGCCAACTCGGTCGCAGGATGCAAGGCTTCAAGAGTCCAGGCTCGGCGCAAAGATTTCTATCCACTCACGCAGCGATCTACAACACCTTCAACGTCCAGCGCCATCTCGCGACAAGGCAGACACACAGAGCCCTCCGGTCTGCGGCGATGAGCACGTGGCGCGACGCAATCGCCGCCGCCTGATATTGCGCATCATCCAAACCTCTCGCGCTCTCCATCCGACAACGTGTCAAAGCCCCTCAGCGCCGTGACAGTCGGAAGTAGAGATCCGCGAAGCGGCTGGGCAGCTCGGAGGGACTTGCAACCGTCACATAGCCGGACCGTCCGAAGATGCGTGTCGCACGCTCTGCGACTCCCTTTCCCATGGCAATGCCCAAGACATCAATGCCCCGGTCTCTGAGCCGCGCCATCGCACGGGCGGCGTCCTCGACAAGATCGAGCGGGTCTGTCACGTCGATGTCCGACGGCTCGACGTCTGTCATCACCAAGACAAGGCGACGGAAAGCGCGACGTCGCTCAAGCTCAGTGCCGGCGTGGCGGAGTGCTGCTCCAAGTCGGGTGGAAAGACCGGACTCGAGCCCTGCGAGCCGGCTGCGCGCCGCGACCCCAAATGGTTCATCGAAATCTTTGACCCGCGTCAGCCCCACGCGCTCGCGCCCATCGGAAGCGAAGGCAAGAAGCGCGACCGGATCGTGCGTCGCGTCAAGCGCGGCGCCAAGCAGCGAGACGGCCAAGCGCTCCATTTCGAGTACGTTTTCTTCCCTAGTCGACTCCGAAGCGTCGATGAGTACGACGGTGGCGAGGTCGCGCAACCGCGGTGCGTTGGCGTGATAGACGCGACCCTCTGGTGTGTCCCCTGTCGCCAAGCGGACGGCTTCTTCGACCAGCGCGTCAACATCGAGGTCGTGGCCTTCGGTCTGGCGCCGCAGTCGCGTCAGGCGACCGGCCCGAGCCGATCGCGCCAACCGGTGCACCCGTCGACGCAGATCCGGGGCGCTATCCAGCAAGGCGTCGATCCGACGCGCGTCGCCGACCTTCGGAAGAGTCGCCCTGACGCACGTCCAGTCGAGCCGCTCGACGCCATGTGCGCGGTCCCATTCCGGATAGCGGGCGAGTACGATCAACTCATCCGACACCGCAGGCGCGGGTCGGGCCCGCCCGACGCTCTCGGGCGCCGCGGATGGCTCGACCCGGCCATCTCCCTGCTCTTGCCGGACGCGCGCCGCATGGATCATGAGGTCGATCGCCTCAGAGCTTTGTGGAGGCTCACCTTCGAACTCCCAAAGCCCCAGATTGTCGTCTCGGTAGGCGGGCTCGATCACCCAGTCGCGCGCATTGAACTGCACGCGCATCTGGCCAAGATCGTTGCCAATCAGGCCGCCGATGGCGCGCATCGGGGCGGGGTCGGTCATGTCGGCCTCATCGAATAGCCGTCGCGCCGTCCTTGCGCGATCGGTACGCGGGCTATTCTCGACCTGTTATTGCGCGGGTCGAACGTGTACCACTGCCCGCCCAGAAAGGCCTCGAACCAGCGTGCGAAATCCATTGGGCCTAGGGGTCGTGCAGGTCGGCGACGGTCGGGCCGATCAGGTGGATGCGTTTGAGGCCGGCGCGCACCGCCATGTGCACGCAGGCGCTCGCGGCGCGTGTCTTGCCGGTGCTGCGTCCGCCGAGAAACAGCCAAGCCCAGTCGAGGTCGCGCGGCGGCACCTGGGCGTCGCGGGCGTCGAAGATCCAGTCGCCAGCTTCGCTGTCGACGCCTTCGACGTCGACCATGTTGCGGATCAGCTTCGAGCGCCCCGCGTCGGAGAGTCCGCGGACTGACGCGCGCAGATCGTGGACGTGGCGGATTTCAGTCAGGAACCGGTCCATCGCCTCGATCACCACTTGGTTTTCAGGCTGATATTATCACCTTGAATTTTCCTTGGCCGCTTCCGACTTCCGGCCTCTACAATAGTGAGTAGAGTCGCGACTACAATCAGCGTCATGTGCTGGATCGGCATGCCGCCAGACCTGGCGTTGCCACTAGTTCTCCTGCACAGTGATTACAACTCTTTGAGCGAGGGATCGGGATAGGCGCGCGCCATTTTGGTTCTGGCCTTGTCGGTGGAGAACATCCAGTTGATTCGAGCGCCGCTTTGGTTTCGCTGGGACTGCCATGCGTCGATCTCGGCAACGAGCCGGTCGCAGCTTTCGATGCGGCGATCGAGACATTGGCCTTTGAGCACGCCGATCTCGATCTCAACCATGTTGAGCCAGCTGGCGTGCTTGGGCGTGTAGTGGAACTCAAGCCGCCTGAGCACGCGGCGCGCTTCGGCCGGTGGGAATGCGGCGTAGAGAGCGGCGGCGGTGTGGGTGGAGAGGTTGTCGAGGACGACTCGGATGCGCTCGGCCTCTGGGAAGTCGACATCGACGAGCTCGCGCATGCAAAGGGCGAAGTCGTCAGCGGTGCGATGATTGGTGACCTTGACCCTGCGCCAAGAGCGATGGGCATCGAGGAAGACGAAGAGATTGACGGCGCCGTTGCGGCGATACTCGTAGTCGAAGCGCTCGAGCCGTCCCGGTGCGGCCGGAATCGGCTGGCGCGCTTCGCCGATGAGCTGGGTGGGGCTTTCGTCGAAGCAGACCACCGGCCGCTTCGGGTCAGGCTGCTCGGCATAGAGGTCGAGCACATCCTCCATGCGGGCGACGTACTCGGCGTCGACCTTGGGGATGCACCACATGTCCTTCTGCCAAGGCTTGAGATGGTTCTCGGCCAAGCGTCGGCGGACGGTTTCACGCGACAGACTGTCATGGTCGGTCAGCTTGACCATCGCGCCAGCCAGCAGCTCCAGCGTCCAGCGGGCGCGACCTTCGGGCGGGCTCGAACATGTGGTGGCGATGAGGAGGGCTTCTTCGTTGCTGGTCAGCTTACGATCGGCGCCTGCCCGCGGCTCCTCGTTCAGGGCGGCTTCGAGATTGCCTTCAACGAAGCGGCGCTTGGTCCTGTAAACGGTCGAGCCGCCGACAGCCACAGCAGCGGCTATATCGTCGTCACTGAGCCCGCTGTCGGCGGCGAGCAGAATTTGGGCTCGTTTGAGCTTGCGGGCGTAATGCTTGCCGCTGCCCACCAGCGCGGTGAGTTCACATCGCTCGGCTTCGCTCAGTTCGACATGGTAGCGTATGTTCATCCGGGTCTCCTCGCGAATCGCGAGGCCCAGACGAATCAGGCTCTGAATCAATTGTTTGACACGTGCCCCCGGCTCCCCCGTTCACCGATAAGCAAGGTCAGTGCCTGGCCTTCATCTACGCCTACAGCCGTATCTTCCGCCAACCGCCCGCGGAAGCCGACATGCAGCGGCACTTCCAAGTCTCGCCGCCCAGCGTGCACCAGATGGTGCTCACCCTCGAACGCGCCGGCCTCATCAGGCGGACCCCGGGCGTCGCCCGCAGCATCGAGCTCCTGGTCGGGCCCAAGGACCTCCCAGTGCTCCGTTGAACTTGAAACCGTCAAAACCTCTGTGCAATGGAACTAGCCCACTCCAGCTTCGGCGAGCAACACAGCTTCTTTCCACGTGTATCATCGCAGATGATTGGCCGAATTTGGCGCGTTTGATCACGAGAACGTAATGCTGCGCTGCACCATTTTATGTTGCTCTGCACAATAAACTGTGCGAAGAGGCGTCACCCCGGGCCATTCGGACGGGATTCTGTAGCTCATCGAGGACAGGACAATGACCACTCACGATAACACAAAAGCCAAGTTGAAAGCCTTTGACGCCTTCGCTCCGGTTGCTGACGCATTGGAGGCGATCCCGAATATGGACGTCCCGGAGGTCGCCCGCGATTTCGCGAAGCGCGTCACCGGCCTGGGCGAGAAGTTCGCGACGGGCAGCCGCGACGCAGTTGAAAAGGCGACTGCGACCATCGAGAACTCAGCCGTGTCTTCGATCCGGGAGCTCGGCCGCGTTAGTCGAGCCGTTCAGACAGCGCTGTATCAGGACGCCGAGGCGCTGCTCGCCGGACTCCGTAACCTTTCCGCCGCCGCGTCTCCGACGGACGCTCTTCAAATTCAGTCGGACTACCTCCGCGGCCGGGTCAATGCTGCCCAAGAACGCGTGAAGGCGGTGGCGGACTATGTCGGCCTGGCCGCGTCGAAACTGGAAGGATCCGCCAGCTAAAGGCTCCGGCGGCCGGGTTCGAAAAGGAGAAGCCGGTCGGACCCGGTCAACGAACTCGCATCCTCGAAGGGCCCGCTTCGGCGGGCCTTTATTCGCTGCTGTCAGCCGAAGGTTTCCGGCATTTGTCGCCGGCGCGGCCGACCCTCGCAGAGGGCGCAGATCCATGAACGCCAATCCTAGTCCGGCGCTGCCGGACGGATCGAACGACACCCAGCGCGCCATCGACCTGAGACGCGTTAAGTTTGCCGCCATGGCGGCCCTTGGCGGGTGTCTGATCCTGCTCGTCATCGCGCGCTCTTTCGAGGGGCGCCACCTCGCATTCGGTTACCTCGCCGCCTTTGCGGAGGCTGCAATCATCGGAGGGTTGGCCGACTGGGACGCGGTCGTCGCGTTGTTCCGGCGCCCGCTCGGGCTCCCTATTCCGGACACCGCGATTATTCCCAGCAACCAGCAGCTCATCGCCGAGAAGCTTGGTGAGTTCATCGAAGAGGAGTTTCTCGACGCCGCGCCGGTTGAAGCCAAGCTCAACCAGACCGACTTCGCCTCGTTCTTCAGTGAATGGCTCGACGACCGGAAGCGCAGCGGCGACCTTGCGCGGTTCATGCTGAGGCTCATGCCCGAGGCGATCACCGCGGCCGAGTCCTCCGGATTGAAGAGCTTCGTCGCCCGCCGAGCGCAAGCGCAGCTCCAGTCGATCGACTTCACTCCGCTTGCGGCGGGCGCGCTAAGAACATTCGTCAGCGACGGCCGGCATCAGCGGCTGCTCGATGACGTTATGGCGGCCGTACACGGGGCTTTGAACAAGCCCGAGACCTTGGCGGCGATCGGCGAGAAGATCCGCGCCGAACTGCCGACGCTGCTCAAGTTCTATCGCGCGGACGCGTATCTGATGAAGAAGGTCGCGGCTTCCGCCGCGGCGTTTTTCGAGGACGTTCGAACCAACCAGGCGCATCCGCTTCGCGGCGAAATCGATCGGCTGGCTATTTCGCTGATTGAACGGCTGGAGACGGAACCGGCGATCGCGGCGCAACTCGCGGAGGTCGAGCGGAATTTGCTGTCGCGCCCAGAAGTCGGCGATCTCGCCGAGAGGCTTTGGTCCAACGTCAAGATCTTCATCGAGCGGAGCGCGACGGCTGAGACCTCCACGCTTCAACGTCGCCTCGCTGAGCTCTTGCCGGAGGTTGGCGCCCAACTCGCGGGCGATCCCGAAATGCGGGCCGAGATCAATCGGGGTTGCGTGACAACTGCGAGCAAGCTCATCGCCGAACACAAGAGCGAGGTATCGACCTTCATCACCGATCAGGTGAAAGCTTGGAATATGAGCCAGTTAATCAATGTGATCGAGCTCAACGTCGGAAGGGACCTTCAGTACATTCGCTTCAACGGCACGCTGATCGGCGGGATCGCGGGTCTCGTGCTTCATGCCGGCGAAATGCTGTGAGGGTGGACCGGGGTCCCGCTCAAGCTGCGCAGGACGCCTGAGGGCCGAAAGACTGCGTGAATCTCCGCAATATAGCCGCCGGGAAACGGCACCATCGCTCTCTCGCGGCTGTCAGCTTTGTAGCGCTCGACGAGCATATCCGCCTCGGGAGGGACCGGAATGCGCCCAAACGCGCCATTCCCTTTGAGCGAAGGGCTCCGCAGATAACGCTGGTTGCGGGGCCCGATACCAACGTGACTTGCCAGACCTACAATGCAGGCTTTGGACGATCAGGCCCTCCTTGCGGGGAGGGCTCCCGCAAGACTTCCGCGTCGTCTCGTTCGCGGCCGCTATTGCGTGTGGCGGCGATCCTGGCGCTCCCGCGTGTCGCGTGCGTGTCCGAGTCTCGACACGCGGGAATGCAAGACCGGTTCACTACACAAAAGCGCCAAAGCCGGTAGTGTGACGGCCGACGATAAGGGTCTGTACCTCGACGGTGCCCTCGTACGTGACGAGCGCCTCCATATCGCAGAGGTGCCGCATCACATGGAAGTCAAGCGTGACGCCGTTGCCGCCCAGGATATCGCGGGCCTTGCGGCAGACGTCGCGCGCTTTGACTGTGCAGTAATATTTCGCGAGCGCCGCCATAGTGTCGGTCATTTTGCCTTCATCGATCAGGCGACCGAGACGAATGCAGTAGAGTTGCATCGCGGTAAGGTCGCCAAGCATTTCGACCAGGGTCGATTGAATCATCTGATTCTTGGCAATCGGCCTGCCGAATTGGGTGCGCCGCTGCGAATAGGTCAGAGCGATGTCATAGGCGGCCGTTGCATTCCCTACCGCCGCCCAGGCAACGCCATTGCGCGTCCCCATCAGCACCTTGGCCACGTCGGCGAAGGACTTGCACTTCTGCAGACGCGCCTCTTCAGAGACGCGACAATCCGTCAGAACGATGTCTGCGTTCTGCACGCAGCGCAGCGCGAATTTCTGCTCGATCTTGGTCGCCTTGTAGCCAGGATTGTCTTTCTCGACGACAAACCCCTTCACCTTCTTGTCGGCGACGTCGCGAGCAAAGACGACGATGTAATCGCACCAGACGGCGTTTCCCGGCCAACGCTTGCGGCCGTTGATGATCCATTCGTTGCCCTCGCGCCGGGCGGCCGTCTCGAGAGCGACCGAATCCGAACCATGGTCCGGCTCGCTGAGGGCGAATGCCCCAATCTTCTCGAGCCTCGCCATCGGCGGCAGGTAGCGAGCTCGCTGTTCTTCTGAGCCGAGTATATTGATCGATTGCATCGCCAGACCCACGTGCACGCCTAGAAAGGTCTGGATGCTGCTATCGATTCGCGCCAGTTCCATCACGAGAAGCCCAGCGCCCACCGCGGTCATGGGTCGGCACCCATGATCCGGCATGTTCCAGTCGCCGACGACATTGAGTTTGGCGATCTTTGGAATGAGTTCGAACGGAAAGTCGCCCCGTTCCCAGTACGGGTTGATGATCGGCAGCACCTCCGTCTCGCCAAATTTGCGCACGGAATAGAGAATATCCTGCTCGTCTCGAGTGAGCTGTTCCTTCATCAGGAAATAGTCCGTGCCACGAGCGGCGCCGATGTTTTCAGCGAGTTTGAGCGTCAACGGATCAGTCATTGTCTTTCCTCCCGAATCATTGTGTGCGGGCAAGGGTTTCGCGCACAGCGCCCTTCGCCTCATCTTCAGATTCGTATATGTGCGGCGCCACCCCGCGCTGCTCGAGCTGATCGCCGAGTTTGGCGCGCATGAAGGCGCTCGTCGTGAAACGCGTCACGCCATGGAAATATTTCTCGCCAACTTCCCGAAGTTGTTCAAGATATTCGTCCTCGCACTCACCGGCGAGATCGAAACCGTCGTAGTTCACGACGGCATAGACCCTGTGGCCGAGCGGCTCCACGATCGCCTGGATATGCCCTTTTAGACGCTCGATGTCGTCCGAAGACCTCACCCTGAGCTCGGAGAAATTGAGGAACAGGATATTGTGCGGCTCGTCGTAACTGAAGCGTGCGTCAAACGGCAGTTGCAAGATATCGTCCCGAAGACCCATCGGCTCGGGGCGGAAAATCCTTGGATCCATCGCGCGCGGCCTGCGTATGATCGGTTCGAAATCCATCCGATCCAGAATGTCGCGCTTGATATCGACTCCGGGGGCGATCTCGATGAGTTCGAGACCCTCTTTGGTCAGCCGGAAAACGCAGCGCTCCGTGATGTACAACACGTCCTTTCCGTTCTCGGCGGCGTAAGGCCCCGAGAATGTACGGTGCTCTACGGTTTCGACGAACTTCTTCTGCTTGCCATCACGTTCGATGAGAAGCTTCCCCTCGACCACCGCGACCTCGAGCTCGCCCGCCGTCAACGTGCCGCAAAACACGACCTTCTTCGCGTTCTGGCTGATATTGATGAACCCGCCCGCGCCGGCGAGGCGGGGACCAAACTTCGAAACATTGAGATTGCCTTCACGGTCCGCCTGGGCCAGGCCGAGGAAGGCCGCGTCAAGGCCGCCCCCGTCATAGAAATCGAACTGATAGGGTTCGTCGAGGATCGCTTGGGCGTTGACCGCGGCGCCGAAATCCAATCCGCCAGCCGGAATGCCCCCGATGACGCCGGGCTCGGCGGTGAGCGTGATCAGATCGTTGATCTTCTCCTCCGCGGCGACGGCGGCGACGCCTTCAGGCATTCCGACGCGAAGATTGACGACGCTGTTGGGCCGCAGCTCCATCGCGGCGCGGCGCGCGATGATCTTGCGCTCGCTCATCTCCAGCGGTTTTAGCGAGGTCAGCGGCACGCGCATCTCGGAGGAAAACGCCGCGTTGTATTGCGTATTGTACGTCTGTCGATGATTGTCGGGTTCGGCGACGACGATGCAGTCCACCAGGATGCCTGGTATCTTCACCTGCCGCGGATTGAGGGTTCCCCTGTCGGCGATGCGCTCGACCTGCGCAATCACAAGGCCGCCGGAATTGTGGACAGCCATCGCGAGCGCGAGCGATTCGATCGTGAGGGCTTCACGCTCCATAGTGATGTTACCGTCGGGGTCCGCGGTGGTTCCGCGAATGACGCCGAGGTTGAGCGGCAGGGATTTATAGAACAGGTATTCCTTGCCGCCCACCGAGATCAGTTCGACGAGGTCTTCCGTCGTCTTTTCGTTCATCTTCCCGCCGCCGAACCGCGGGTCAACGAAGGTTCCCAATCCGACGCGCGACAGATGGCCCGGCTTCCCCGCCGCAATGTCGCGATAGAGGTGCATGACCGGTCCGAGCGGCAGATTGTAACCTTGCCGCTGAATCGCCGGTGCAAAATTGAAGTGCCCGCCGATCACGCGTTTTATGAGCCCCGGCTTGGCGATCCGGTCAAGTCCACGCCCGGTGAACGGGTGGCTCTGGGCGACCCCAAAGAACAAGGTCAGGTCCCTGGGCTTTCCTAACGTCCCCGGCTCGTTGTCCTTCGACTGATAAAAGTCCGCGAGTTCGTGAATGATCGCCTCGGCGAAGCCGATCCCGCCGAATCCGCTGATCGCGACCGTGTCCCTGCTTCTGATCAGACGCACCGCCTCGCGTGCCGTGACGATTTTGCTCGAGTCGCCGGATCGTGCGGTCGGAACGATCTGGGTAACGGCCATAACCCTCTCCCTTTAGTCTGCCGCAGTCAGGCTCGGTTCCCCCAAATCCTATCGGCGGCTCGCTCCCACGCGTAACCGCATGGAGGGCAAAGGACCGAGAATGCGTGTGGCCTGCCCCTCAATTCGGCACCAGGGATTAAGCGAGAACCCGGCCGCTGGTGTCCAGCGGCTCGGCTGCCGGGGCGAAGCGTAAGCGAGCGGAGAGGCTGACAGCAAGACCGTCTCCGGCGCCGGCGGCCGGTAGCCGAGCGAGGAAAGCAGTCTTATGGTGTTCTGGTGCCGTCGCCAGCGCTCGGTGAGCACCTCAGCTTCGCGCAAAATCCCAATGATCTCTTCAGTCGACTTGCCCTTCGGAACGGATCTACAAGCCAGAGCGGGGTCAGAACGACATTTCGGTCGTTGCCAAGGTCTTGCCATCGGTACAGCCTCAATTGCAACACGGTTGTCATCTGGCGAATGTCGATTAAGGGTGGCTTGACGAGCCGCTGAATTCGCCCGTGAAAGCGCCAACGCGCGGCCGCAACGAGGAGGGTCGAGGTGAATCTGAACGCTGTCTCGATCGGCAAAGACCCGCCGCACGATGTCAACGTCGTGATCGAGGTGCCGATCGGCGGCGAGCCGATCAAGTATGAAATGGACAAGGAGAGCGGCGCACTGCAGGTCGACCGGTTCCTCTACACCTCGATGCGCTACCCGGGAAATTACGGCTTCATTCCCCATACGCTGTCAGGCGACGGCGATCCCTGCGACGTGATCGTCGCCAACACGCGCGCGATCGTTCCCGGCGCGGTCATGAGCTGCAGAGTGATCGGCGTTCTGGTCATGGAGGACGAAGCCGGCGGCGATGAGAAACTGCTCGCCGTGCCGTCGGCCAAGCTCACCCAGCGCTACGCCCACATCCACAACTACGCCGACCTGCCCTCGATCACCCTGCAGCAGATCGAACATTTCTTCGCCCACTATAAGGATCTCGAGCCGAACAAGTGAGTCAAGGTCGTCCGGTGGGGCGACGCCGACGAAGCGTGCAGGCTCGTGGTAGAGGGCATCGAGCGGGCCAAGAAGGCGAAGACGATCGGGAAAGCGAAGAGTTAAGAGGCGCGAATGGCCGAATCGCACCCTGCCAGTGGCCACATCGGACCTTGACGGAGGAGCGCGCGCACGCGAGCGTGTGCGCTTTGGTGAAAAAGACCAAGCGCTGCGCGATGGGTTGCGCCCGGAATCGGGGAGGAGGTCAATGAACGGCAGAAAGATCGCCGTGACGCCTTCGGCTTACTCTTACCCCTTGCTGATTAAACAGCTGTTGCACGCGCCGCTGGCTCAGACGGCGGGCCAGGAAATTGTCTATCGCGATGTTCGGCGTCTCACCTACCTCGAATTGCGCCATCGCGTCGGCAGGCTAGCGAGCGCTCTTCAGAAAATCGGCGTGCATCCGGGCGATTCGGTCGGGGTTCTCGACCGGGACAGCAACAGGTTTCTAGAGGCATTCTTCGCCATCCCGATGATGGGGGTGGTCCTGCAGACGGTGAATGTGCGGCTGTCGCCGGAGCAGATCGGCTACACGATCGACCATGCCGGTTCATCGACGCTGCTAGTCAACGACGAGTTCGTCGACCTTGTGCAGTCGACCTTGCCGCAATTGTCGAAGGTCAAAAGGCTGGTCGTCCTCACCGATCGCAAAGCCCCCGTGACCGGCAAACTCGAATTCGCCGGTGAATATGAGGAGCTGCTCGCGGCTGCATCTCCGGACTATGACTTCCCTGACTTCGACGAGAACGTCCAGGCGACCACCTTCTACACCACGGGAACCACGGGGCTGCCGAAAGGCGTCTACTACAGCCACCGTCAGTTGGTGCTGCATGCAATGGCGGAGCTCGCCGTGTTCGGCCTTGCGGCGAAGCAAGGCAGCTTCCATCGCGATGATGTCTATATGCCGATCACGCCAATGTTCCATGTTCACGCGTGGGGTTTCCCGTGGGCTGCCGCGCTTGCCGGCGTCAAGCAGGTCTACCCTGGCCGTTACGATCCGGCGCTGCTCATTAGGCTGATCAAGACCGAAGGCGTGACCTTCACTCATGGCGTGCCGACGCTCCTCCAGATGCTCCTTGACGCAGCTGCGAAGGCCAACGTCGATCTCGCCGGCCTGAAGATGGTGATCGGGGGGCCCGCGCTGCCGAAGGCGCTCGCCAAGCAGGCGATGGAGCGCGGCGTCGATGTGTTCGCCGGCTACGGGATGTCCGAGACGGGTCCGCTGTTGACGGTTGCACATCTCCAGTCGAGCGACCTCTCCGGCGATCCCGACGAGGAAGTGGAAATACGGACCAGGGCCGGACGAGCCTGTCCCCTGGTGGATTTGCGCGTCGTCGACGCCGATATGAACGAAGCGCCTCACGACGGCGCGACATCAGGCGAAATCGTCGTCCGGGCGCCATGGCTTACCAATGGCTACTTCAGCAGTCCCGAGGCCTCGGAGCAACTATGGGCCGGCGGTTATCTGCACACCAATGATATCGGGGTGATCACGCCCGACGGCTACCTGCGGGTCACCGATCGCATCAAGGACGTCATCAAGACCGGAGGCGAGTGGATTTCCTCGCTCCAGCTCGAGGACATCATCATGCATCGGGCCGGAGTGGGGGAATGCGCGGTGATCGGCGTCAAAGACGACCGATGGGGCGAACGGCCGCTTGCGCTCATTGTGCGCGACCCGAAGACCACGCCGCCGGTGGGCGAGGAGGACATTAAGGCCCACGTGCTCTCTTACAGCGAAAAAGGCGTGATCTCGAAATTCGCCGTTCCGCAGAAGATCTTGTTCGTTGAAGCATTGGCCAAAACGAGTGTCGGCAAGTTCGACAAGAAAAAGCTGCGCGCCCAATACGGCGACGGCGCATGACGCGCAGCGGCACGCCTGAACGGCCGGGCCTCGAGCCCAACCCGGACTCGCTTTCTGAGGAGGCCGCGCGAAACACCCTAGCGCTCAACCCCCTCATCGGTCTGCGCGGTAAGGACTTGATGGATGGCGCCGCGACCCTCCTCAAGGCTATGGTCAACGAGCCCACCGTGGCCGGCGGCCAATGGCTGTCGTTTCTCAGCGAGATCGGGCGGATCGGCGCGGGTCAATCCGATCGCATCCAGCCGGCTGGCGACAAGCGCTTTGCCGACGCGACATGGAAAAATAGCGGGCTTCATCGCCAACTGCTTCAGGCTTATCTCGCCTGGGGTGACAGCCTGAACGGCTTCATCGATAAAACGAGCCTTGGCGACCTCGACAAGGCGCGCGCTCGCTTCATTGCGAATATCTTCATCGACGCCGCTTCGCCCACAAACATGCCCTTGAGCAATCCGGCCGCGGTGCGGCAGTTCTTCGACACCGGTGGAGAAAGTCTGTGGCGCGGGTTTAAGAACTACCTTGGCGATCTTGCGGAGAATGGCGGCCTGCCGGCGCAGGTCGACAAGTCGCGCTTCAAGCTCGGCGTCAACATCGCAACGACGCCAGGCGCGGTCATCTACCGCAATGAGCTGTTGGAGGTCATCCAATACCAGCCAGACACGCCCGATGTGCGTAAGCGTCCTTTGATCATTACGCCGCCGCAGATCAACAAGTTCTACTCCATGGATCTGTCTCCTGATAAGAGCCTCGTCCAATATCTGCTTAAATCCGGCATTCAGGTGTTCTGCGTCAGCTGGCGCAACCCGACCCCTAAAGAGCGCGACTGGGGCCTCGACACCTATGTCGCCGCCCTGGACGAGGCCACGGACGCCGTTCGGGAGATCGCGAGCTCGGACGATGTGACGATGGTGGGGGCTTGCTCGGGAGGAATCACCTCCGCAGCCTATGCCGGATGGCTCGCGCGCCAGGGCGAAGCGAAGATCAAGAATATCGTCACGCCTGTCTGCGTCCTGGATGTCGCGAGCGCTGGCGATAGCGCGATCGGACCGCTGGTGACGCCCGAGACGTTGCGCGCCGCCAAGGAGGCGTCGCGGCTGCGCGGCGTCCTTGACGGTCAAGACCTCGCGCGGCTGTTCGCGTGGATGCGGCCGAATGATCTCATCTGGAACTATTGGGTGAACAATTATTTGATGGGCAACCAGCCGCCCGCGTTCGACATCCTGTTCTGGAACGCCGACACGACCTCGCTCCCGGCGCGGCTGCATCACGACTATGTCGACATGTATCTCACGAATCCCTTCGTCAACGCGAACAAGCTGACGTTAAACGGCGCCGCCATCGACATGAACCGCGTCAAGGCCGACGCCTATGTCGTGGCCGGTCTCACGGATCACATCACCCCATGGAAGGCGGTGTACCGGACCGCCAAGATCTTCGGCGATAAGACCACGTTCGTCCTCTCGAACAGCGGCCATCTGCAGAGCCTGCTCAATCCGCCAACCAATCCGAAAGCATCATTTGTCGTAGGGGCAGCCAAGCCGCCGGATGGCGAGGCGTTTGCCAGCACCGGCGAGAAGAGAAACGGCAGCTGGTGGCCACACTGGCGAGATTGGCTCTTCGAGCGCTCGGGCCCGGAAATCCCTTCGCCCACAAGCCTTGGCAGCAATCTTCATCGGCCCGGTCCGGCTGCGCCTGGAACATATGTCTTTGACTGATGCGCGAGGCCCTCGGACATCTCGATCGGGCCATCATGTCAGACGATGAATCGGACAGGGCTGAATTCGATCTTCGGATGATCGAAGTCGGGGCGCAACCCCTGCGAGTTGCCGTCAAACGCGGTCCTAAGGGTCGACCGCCGTTCCTGCTGTTCAACGGCATTGGCGCCAACCTCGAGCTGGCGGAGCCCTTCCTGCGCGCGTTGAATCGCACGGAAGCGATCATCTTCGACGTGCCCGGTGTTGGCGGATCCCCTGCCCCGCCCTATCCTTATCGGCCCTCGTCAATTGCGCGTCTGGCCGCGCAGCTTTTGACGCAACTTGGACATAAGCGGGCCGACATCGGTGGCGTGTCGTGGGGCGGCGGAATGGCGCAGCAGTTCGCCCATCAGCACTACGATATGTGCCGAAAGCTCGTGCTGGCGGCGACGTCGCCGGGAGCGATCATGGTGCCCGGCAATCCTCGGGTGCTGTGGAAAATGGCGACGCCGAGACGGTATGTCGATAAGGGCTTCATGCGACGTGTCGCCCCGGAGATTTATGGCGGCGCCTTCCGCCAAAATCCCAACCTCATCGAAACCCACGCTGGCGCCATGGGCGGAGCCAGCCGCCGTGGATACCTCTATCAGGTGATGGCGATGACAGGCTGGACCAGCCTGCCGTGGCTTTGGACGCTGAAGCAGCAAGCGCTCATTTTAGCCGGGACCGACGACCCTATCATCCCGATCATCAACGCACGCGTGATGGCGCGTTTCATGCCAAACGCCCGCCTCGAAATCCTCGATGACGGTCATTTGTTTCTCGTGACGAGCCCTGTCGAATCGGCAGCGATCATCGAGAAGTTCTTGGCCGAATGAGACAGGCGGCCAAAGCACCAAACGCTGAACCGGAGATTCGCAGTGCCTGAATTCACTCTTTCCGGAATCGCCCAGCACATTGGGAAGGAGCTGGGTGTCTCGAGCTGGGTCGCCGTGGATCAGTCGCGCATTAACCAGTTCGCCGAGTGCAGCGGCGACCGGCAATGGATCCACGTCGATGTAGCGCGCGCAAAGCGCGAGAGTCCCTATCGGGCGCCAATCGCACACGGCTACCTGACTCTCGCGCTTGTTGCGCCGCTGCAAATGGAGATTGGGGCTGTTCCGAGCGACGCCGGCGCCGCATTCAACTATGGCCTCGATAAGGTGCGCTTCCTTGCGCCGGTCAAAGCTGGCGACCGGGTGCGGCTACGCGTCGCGCTGGTCGATGTCGAGCAAAAAAGCGCAGGGGTGCTGCTGAAGACGAGCAACACCCTTGAGATCGAAGGCTCGGACAAGCCGGCGCTCATCGCTGAATCGCTGGCGCTAATAACTCCGCGCAAATCTGTCTGAGACGCGGAAACATGAGGAGGAAGAGATGACGACAGAATCATTCATGGACCAGATTAAAGCCTTCGGCGCTCGCCTCGGCTTGCCCAAGGTCGACGTCGACAAGCTTGTCGACATACAGCTCAAGAACATCGATGCGCTCGGGCGTTCCGCTCAAGCAGCAGGGGAAGGCGCCAAGGCGCTTGCGGACAAGCAGCGCGAGATCATTGAGGCAGCGTTTAAGGAAACGTCGACGATGGTGCGGGACTTTCATCCTGTGGGAGATCCGCAAGCCACGCTTGCCAAACAGAAGGATTACGCGAAAAGAGCGTTCGAGCTCACGATGCAGAACACACGCGACATCGCCGAGTTGACCAAGAAAACGACGACCGACGCCACGGCGATCATTCAGGAAAGATTGCGGGCGAGCTTGACGGAGCTGCGCGACGGCGTCAGTCGTGCGGGAAGCGAAGAGACGAAGGGGTGACGCTCGGCCGCTAGCGCCCTGCGCAGCGGAGGCCTCCTGCTGGTATGACGACTCGGGCGTGGCGGAGTCAAAGCCTCGCGCGCGGCTGAGTGCGAAGATTCAAACAGCACAGGAGGAGGAGATGGACCCCACGTTGGCTGATCGGGCTCGCGCGAAAGAAAGAGGGCACGTCCCTCCCTTCGTGAACGGTGACTTCTACCGGATCACTGACTTGCTCGATCAAAAGGAGCGGGCGGTGGTAAAACGCGTGCGCGACTTCATGGAGGCCGCGGTCGCGCCGATCATCGACTCCAAATCGGGGCCGGCCTTCGATGCCCTTATTTCCGGCGCACTCACGGCGATGCGCTCGTCAATCATGGGAACCGCTTTCCCCGTTGCTGCGTCGCGCCACGAGCACGTATCCGCGCGTCACTGAAGTAGAGACCCATGCGCATCGTCCATTTCGAGAAGGAGGGTGTTCCCGGAATTGCCGCGAATGACGGCGCGGGCTGGCATGGCCTTACCAAGGGCGAAGGCGGTTTTCCAGGTACTTTGCCCGAACTGATTGCGCAAGGCGCAGATCTGTTGCGTGGAGGCAAAGCGCTTCTGCCCATGCATGCCATCGACTTGAACGCAGTTCGGATACTGCCTCCGGTGCTCAAGCCGCCGAAAATCCTTTGTGTTGGTCTTAACTACGATGATCACCTCGAAGAAACCGGACTCAAAAAGCCGGTCTATCCAGAGATTTTCGCGCGATACGCGACGAGTTTTATTGCTCACCGTGAGCCGATCCGGCGGCCATGCGAGTCGTCCGCGCTCGACTATGAGGCGGAGCTCGCCGTGGTGATCGGCCGAAGAGGGCGCCGCATCCACCGCGACAGAGCCCTCGATCATGTTGCGGGCTACTCCCTGTTCAACGATGCGACGATACGCGATTTTCAACTGCGCACGCCGCAATGGACGATGGGCAAGAATTTCGATGGCACAGGAGCCTTCGGTCCCTGGCTAGTGACGCCCGACGCCGTGCCGCCAGGAGCCCAGGGCCTGCGCATTCAGGGCCGCATGAACGGCCGGGTGATGCAGGAGTCGCGTACCGACCGACTGATCTTCAGCGTCCCCGTGCTGATTGAATTGATCAGCGTCGCGATAACTCCGGAGCCGGGTGATGTGATCATCACCGGAACACCCGGCGGCGTTGGGGCGGCGCGCAAGCCGGCTGTTTATATGCAGCCGGGCGATGTCTTCGAAGTGGAGATTGAGGGAATCGGTGTCTTGAGCAACCCCGTTCAGGACGAATGCAAAGAGGCCCTGCGTCGATGAGAAAGCTTTTTTCCCGGAACCCTGCGCGCATAGGGCGGTTCGAAGGGCCACCCGTGTGCGACGCGGTCCCCGTCACGATGATCGAGGGCAGCCCAGGCACCTTGAAGGCCAATCTGATCGACCTTCTGGGAAAAGCAAACGTCTTCCACAGGGCAATCGATCTCGTACGATATGCCTCCGACGCGAGCCCGTATCGGCTCATCCCTCAAATCGTCGTGCTGCCTCGAACGACCGACGACATCGTCAAGCTCTTCCGCTACTGCCGCGAGAACGGAAGGCACGCGACGTTTCGTGCGGGGGGCACGAGCCTCAACGGTCAATCGCTGTCCGACGACATTCTGATCGATGTGCGCCGTCATTGGTATGGCGCCAAAGTGGAGGACGACGGCCGCCGGGTGCGCGCGCGTCCAGGAATGATCCTGGGCCACGTCAACGCGATGCTGAGGCGATACGGCCGACGGATCGGACCCGATCCGGCAAGCTTGCACGCATGCACCATCGGGGGCGTGATAGCCAACAACTCCGGCGGCATGCGCTGCACCGTCAGAAACGACGCTTACCAGACGGTTTCTGCGATGACGTTCGTGACGCCATCCGGCGCCGTCATCGACACCTCCGCTCCCGACGCGGAGGCGGCATTCGAACGAGCCGAACCTGACCTCGCGATCGGGCTGCTGGAGCTTCGCGGAGAAATGCTCGCCGATCGGGAGCTCGCCGACCGCGTGCGACGAAAATACGCGATACGGAACACTCATGGCTATCGGCTCTGCGCCTTGATCGACGGCGAGACACCGCTCGAAATCTTTCGCCGTCTCCTGGTTGGATCCGAGGGAACGCTGGCGTTCGTCGCCGAGGCGGTGATCGACACCGTTCCTCTGCCCAACGTAACCAGCGTCGCCTGGATACCGGTCCCGACAATCGACGAAGCGGTCGGTCTTGTCTCGGGCCTCGTCGGTCTCGGGGCCACTGCGGTCGAACTGATGGTCGCGCCTGCTCTCGTCGCCGCC
Organism: uncultured Alphaproteobacteria bacterium; assembly: GCA_963813555.1. GTDB lineage: Bacteria > Pseudomonadota > Alphaproteobacteria > Rhizobiales > Beijerinckiaceae > Roseiarcus. The sequence goes on from CAWEZX010000011.1 coordinate 32,966, forward strand.
GGCCAAGCTTTCACGCAAACCCCTGCCTATTGGCGAACGCTCGATCCAAAAGCCGCGGCGCTTCTCGTTGAGTTCGGCGCCGAGGACATGCGAGCCCTCGAGGTTTTGCAGAGCAAGGTCATGGAGTTGACCTCCAAAGCCGATCTGATCCATCCTATAGAGTTCACTAGCGTGGAAGAAGCCATAGAACTGGCCTGGCACGTGCGCGAAGGGCTGCTTGGACTCGTCGGCAAACACCGTCCGGAAGGCTCGACGCTCATAACCGAGGATGTGTGCTTTCCGCCGGAACGCCTGGCTCAAGGAGCCAAGGACCTCCAGGAACTGCTCAGCAAGCACGGTTTCATCCCCGGCGTGGCCGGTCACGCAGCCCACGGAAATCTTCACTTCACGTTGGTCGCCGACTTTGGCGATCCACAGAGCAAAAAACGGTACGCGGCTTTCATGGAAGAGCTCGTCGATCTCGTCGTCAATAAGTACAACGGCTCGCTGAAGGCCGAGCACGGCACGGGTCTCAACATGGCTCCTTTCGTCGAACCGGAATGGGGTGCGAAGGCCACCAGCATGATGTGGCGGATCAAGGAGCTCACCGACCGTAAAGGCATTCTGGGACCGAACGTGATCCTGACCCGCAACGCAAAAATTCATTTGGAGAATTTGAAATCGGTGCCGCAAATCGAGGGCGTCACGGGATCTTCGCAATGCATCGAGTGCGGATTCTGTGAACCGGTTTGTCCAAGCCGCAACGTCACCACGACGCCACGGCAGCGGATCGTGCTGAGGCGAGAAATGGCCCGGCAATCGCCAGGATCGCCGATGCTTGCCCGGTTGCAGGAAGAGTACCAGTACGACGGAATAGAGACATGCGCCGGCGACGGCACTTGCGCGATTCCCTGCCCGATCGGAATCAACACCGGCGCTCTAATCCGCGAATTTCGCGCGATGGAGACCACTCCGACGGCCGACAAGATCGCATTACGGGTCGCCGAGAACTGGAGCACGGTCGAGAAAGTATCCCGAGTGAGCCTGTCGGCCGCGCGTGCCTTCTATGCTCTCTTCGGAGCGAAGCCGCTGACGGCCTTGACCGGGGTCGCGCGAGCGGTCGCCAATCCCGATCTCATCCCCAGCGTGCCGGGTCCGATGCCTCGGGCAGCTCGGGCTCCGCGGCCGACCGAAAAGAACGGTGCTGCAGCCGTCTACTTCCCCGCGTGCATCAACAGGATGTTTGGCCGCGACCCGGACGGTCCGGCTTCGCCGTCCTTGCCGGAAGCACTTGTCAAACTCTCCGAACGGGCCGGAAAGCCGTTGTGGATCCCACCCGACGTCGCCGGACTATGTTGCTCCACCCCTATGAAGTCGAAAGGCTATCCCCAGGGCCACGGCTTCATGGCCAAGTCCATCGCCGAAGCCATGCTGCGGTGGAGCGACGGCGGCAAGATCCCGATCGTCGTCGATGCGGCATCGTGCACTCTCGGTCTCAGCCAAGATATTGCACAACTTCTCGATGCCGAGACCAAAACCAAGTACGAGAGTCTATCAATCATCAACTCGATCGCATGGTGTCGCGACCTGCTTCCGAAGTTGACGATCCGTCGGAAGCTCGGACGGATCGCAGTGCACCCGACCTGCTCTATCACGCACCTGCAATTGGCCAAGACGCTAAAGCAGATCGCGGAGCATTTGGCCGAGGAGGTCGAAGTGCCCATCGGGACGACATGCTGCGGCACTGCCGGGGACAGAGGTCTCCTGCATCCTGAGCTCGTCGTCTCGGCGACTCGCGAGGTCAAAGCCGTTCTCGACGCTCATCCGGCCGAAGCCTACGTCTCCGCGAATCGAACCTGCGAGATGGGCCTTCGGCAGGCGACGGGACGGCCGTACGAATCGTTCGTTTTCTTGCTCGAGAAATTGAGTCGTCTGGAGGACGGCTGACAGATCACCCCATGTCATCAGAAGTCTCCCGCGGAGAGAGAGCGGCCATCTGGAACGGTCACGGAAATGGAGTCACGGCCATGCGATACTCTGACTACAAATGCTTCCGGTTCGAGTTCAATTCCGGGGTCGCATTCGTCAGCATCGATCACCCGCCGATAAATCTTCTCGATGAAATCCTGTCGCAGGAATTCGACAAGCTCGGAAGAGAGCTTGAGGCCGATGAAAGCGTCAGAGTGGTGGTGTTGCAAAGCGCGCTTCCTGACTTCTTCATAGCACACTCTGGCTTGGGTCGGGTTGCAGCGGCATCCAAGACGGTGTCCCAAACGCGCAGCTTTCGTCTCACACAGATGATCGGCGAGCGATTGAGGAACATGCCCAAGGTAACCATCGCCAAGGTCGAGGGACGGGCGCGGGGCGGCGGGAATGAGATCGCACTGGCCGTGGACATGTGCTTTGCCGCCACCGGCAAAGCCGTCTTCAGCAATCCAGAGGTGGCGATTGGGCTCGTTCCAGGCGGCGGCGCCACACAAAGATTGCCACGGCTCGTCGGGCGCGGGCGCGCCCTGGAGGTGCTTCTGGGCTGCAATGATTTCTCGGCGGAGCTGGCAGAGCGTTACGGCTATATCAATCGAGCGTTGCCGCCGGACCAGCTGACGCCTTTTGTCGAAAAATTGGCTCGCCGCATCGCCTCATTTCCCGCTCATGCCATCGCTCACGCCAAGACGGCTGTAGATGGTGGAGCATTTAGTTCCCTGGCAGAGGGGCTTCTGGTGGAAGCCCACGAGTCCGATTTGAGCGTCGCCAGCGATGTGACGCAGGCGCGCGTCACTGAAGCATTGAAGCTCGGCGCCGAAACCTATGAAGCAGAGTTGGAGATGGAATTTTTGTCCAGACTCTCGCCAGCCTGACGCCTCCGGCGACCGGCTCCATCGCAGGGATTAAATCGATGCCTCTTTACACAGTAACGACACAAGCTGGCGTGTTGAACGGCGAGGCCAACGCCACGCTCGCCGCCGAACTGACCGCATTTCATTCGGAGTATGCCGGGTGAGATGGGCGAGCGTCTTGCGCGGCAAAAACGGGAAAGCCCGGCGTTTCCCGCACGCTCGTCGCCGCGCCGCCTCACGGACCGGGCGGACGCCAGAGCCGCCGAAGGCCAGCTGCTCGCGCTCTTGCGCGCCCGTCGAGATGGAGGCCAGCTGGCGCGCGTCACGTCGCCGTGCGAGCACTTGAGGCCAGTGGCCTGATCACGGCCTTGCGCGCTCGTCCGCCCGGCGCAAGCTCGCTAGGTGTGAGCTTTCAGGAGGTTGCCCATCCGAGCGTCCTAGGAAAAGTTGAGCCAACAAGGAGGTTGCGGTGACAGAACACTCGCTCGAGACATCAGCTGCCGAGCAGTTACAGACTACAAGCGTAGCCGACTACGTTGTCCAACGCATTGCCGATGAGGGGGTCGCGCATTGCTTCGGCGTCGCTGGGGACTATTTGTTCCCGATGTGCAACGCGATCGAGAGCAGCCAAAAGGTCAAATGGATCGGCTGCGCCAACGAGTTGAACGCGGCGTACGCCGCCGACGGCTATGCCCGCATACGAGGCGCGGGAATGCTCGCGACCACCTACGGGGTCGGCGAATTGTCGGCGCTGAACGGCGTGATGGGCGCGAAAGCCGAGCGCTCGCTGGTCTTTCATGTTGTCGGCATGCCGTCCTATCAGAACCAGCGCTTGAGCAAGATTGCACACCACACCCTTGGCGACGGCAATTTCGGCAATTTCGTCGGCCTCTCAGCCGCGGCGGCCTGCTGCTCCGCCGTCATCAATCCGGATAACTGCGTCATCGAGATGGAGCATGTGATCGCGGAGGCGCGGCGCAACAATCAGCCTGCCTATATCCTCGTTCCGTCCGACTATGCGCAGGCGCCGATCACGCCCGTCGAAGTGCGACCGGTGACGCTCAAGTCGAACGAGGCAGCGCTGAAAAAGGCGATCGCCGCCATCAGCGAGCGCCTGAAGGCGGCGAAGTCGGTTGTCGCCTTGCCAGCCTTCACCGTAGCGCGCCTGGGGCTGCAAAAGCAGTTGCGAGACGCCATCGAAGCTCTGGGCTGTCCTTTTGCGACGATGGTGATGGAAAAGTGCCTGGTCGACGAAAGTCACCCACAATACGCCGGCCTCTATGCCGGCGCGATGTCGGCGCAGAGCGCCCGCGAGATCGTGGAGGGCGCCGACGTCGTGATCGATCTCGGCGGCGTCAACCTCAACGACATCACCACCGCAGCCTATTCGGCGCAACTCGACCCGGCGCGGTTTATCACGGTCGGTCTCAACGACGTCCGGGTAGGCGAGAAAGTGATCAGCGGTCTGCGCCTTCAGGACGTGCTCGTGGAGCTCGCGAAGCTGAAATCGCCCGCTCCGCCATTTCGTCGAACGGTCGAAAGCGCGCCGCCGCCTATTGCCGGAAAGCCATCGGACAGGATTACGATGGACGCGCTCTATCCACGCTACGCCGCCTTTATCCGGGCTGGAGATACGGTCGTTCTTGAAACGGGCAGTTCTACGCTTGGCATCATGCCCATGCGGCTTGCGGATGGAGTGCGGGTTGAAGCCCAGGTCTTGTGGGGATCGATCGGCTGGGCGACGGCTGCGGCCTTTGGCGTTGCGCTCGCCGATCCGAGCCGACGCACGATTCTCATTACGGGAGAGGGCTCCCACCAATTGACGGCGAACGAGATCGGCAGCATGGGCCGGTTCGCCGCCAATATCATCGTCTTTGTTCTCAATAACGAGGGCTATTTCATCGAGCGAGCCTTGGAAGAAAATCCAGATTGGCCCTACAACGACCTGGCGCCCTGGCGATATGCGGAATTGCCGCGGGCGCTCGGATGCGCCGATTGGTTCGCCGCGCGGGTCACAACGCTCGGCGAACTCGACGCGGCGATGAAAGCCGCCCGTGAAAGCAAATCCGGTGCCTGTATCGAGGTTGTCGGCCAACGCTACGAGCGCGGTTCAACCATCGTCACTTCGAACCTGCCGTTCGACGAATGGACCAGCGTGTTCGGGTCAGAGCGTCTGACCGGCGCGCTGCTCGATCGCCTCACTCATCACGTCCATATCCTGGAAATGAATGGTGATAGCTACAGGCTCAATCAGAGCCAGCGGCGCTCACGCCGCAACAACGCCAACACGCCCAAAGACGATCTGACCCCAACCTGACGCCCACCAAACAAGCCCGGGCTCGACGGCATTCTCGCCGGCATCATTGATGCATCTTTGCTCCGGAAAGCGATGCAATCTTGCTCCCGCGTTGACAGCGAGACTGCCTCGTGCTGGATCCGAAGGTGGTCGCGTAGCAATTTATTGCGTGTGATGTAGCCCGCATTCACGCCTGGAATCGAATGGTTCATGAGTAGATGCACATCAAGCTCCAGCACACCAGTGGCCTGCGCAATCGTCCGGAACGTCTGCCGCAAGTCGTTGCCCCATTTCGAAAGCTCGTCGCGTTTCTCTTTGTGCTCGACGAGGTGTCCGCTCTTGCTGTCAGCGGGAAACAACCACTCGCGCGCTTTCTCAGGGTACAGCGCCTGTCCTGTGCGAAGGACGCGTAGCAAGCACCGGATCATCGATCGCGACAGCGGGATGTCGAACGCCCTGCCCTCACCGCCCTTCGGCTTCGGCACATGCAGAACGCGACCGCGAAAATCGACGTGCTCGACGCGCGCCTTCTTAATCGCATCGGGCCGATGACGCCATTGTTCATCAAGACAAATCTATCGCTTTCAGCAGACGTCAGTGTCTCACTAATTTCCGAGTTAATGTCGTTATAACCCTCGGACCCTCTAACGTTATCATAAAATAGACTTTCTATAATATCTCCATTGTCTTCCATTATGATATTAAGAAGGTCCCGTCGCGAGTTGTGTTGGAACTTGCTGACGCGTCTTCGGGCGACATGAAGCTATCCGATCATGCGGCGAGGTCAATGATCTGATCGGAGGGCTTCTCGGCGAGGGTCTGCCATCCGTCGACCTTGCGCATGGTGATCTGCCCGGAGGCGAGCAGCGCCCAGAACAGCATGGCGGCGGTTTCGGCGCAGGGCAGCACGGTCTGGGTCTTGATCCTGCGCTTGAACTCCTCATGCAGGCGCTCGATCGCGTTCGAGGTCCTGATCGACTTCCATTGGCTCGGCGGGAAGCGCGTAAAGGTGAACAGCCTGTCGCCGGCCTCCTCGAGGCTGTCGGCGACGGCGCGGCATTTCAGGCGCCATTTGCGGAGGAACGCCTTGCGCCGGGCTTCGACCTCCTGTCTCGTCGCGGCGTAGATCATGTCGCGATAGTCGTTGGAGATTTCCTCGTGCAGACGCTCGGGCGCGTGAGCGAGCAGGTTGCGATGCTTGTGAACCGTGCAGCGCTGGACCGGCGCATCCGGCCAGAGCGCCGCCAGCGCCTTTTCCAGACCCGGCGCGCCGTCGGCGATGACGAGTTCGGGCGTCTTCAATCCGCGCTTCACGAGATCGTCGAGCAGCGCGCGCCAGGCGGCCTCGCTTTCGCCGCCCATGCTCCGGATCGCCAGCAGCACCTTCTGGCCGTCCGCGCGCACGCCGAGCGCCACCAGGAGCGAGACCGACGTCGCGCGTCTGTCGAGCCGGACCCGTACGAGCGTGCCGTCGAGGATCAACCGCACGATCGGCTCCTGGCCGAGCGGTCGCACGTTCCAGGCGTCCCAGTCGCCCTTCACCTTGCGCCATGCCCGGCTGACTACGTCCTTGCCGACCGGCCCGGCGAACACCGCAGCCAGCGCGCGCCGAACCCGGCGGGTGTTGGTCCCGGAAAGATAGGCCCCGGCGATCAGCGCGTCGGCCGCCTTGGTGCGGCGCTGGTAGGCGCGAAGCGAGGCGCTTTTCCATTCGCTCGTCTTGCCGTCCGCGCCCATCAGCCGAGCCCGCGGCACGGAAATCTCCGCTCTCCCGAAGGTCCCGGTCAGCCCGCGCTTGCGGTGGCCGTGCCGGACGCCGACGATTGGCGGCGGTTCGCCATCCTCGCTCGGCTTGCGTCGGCCATATCGCGGGCGCGACAATACGCCGGCAAGTTCCTCATCCAGCATCGTCTCGATGAACCCGCGCACCCGAGCGCGAACCCCGTCCTCGATCGCGTCGAACCAATCATCGAAAAGCAAAACCTCGGCGGCGACACCCGCCTCCTTCGTGGTATCCTTCGTCATGGCGTGGTCTCCATTCCAGCGCGCCAACGCCGGAATCGTTCGGGTTAGGCAACCCGGAGACTACGCCAACCCAATTCCAACCACCTCCGCGACGGGACCTATTAAGAAAATCTTTCGCACTCAAAAAACCGAGATATGCAGAGGTGACATTTGTTATGTTAGAGCAGTATCCGAACGGATTAACATCGGCGGGGGGATTCCCGAATGGGTTAATTTCTGACTTCCTCATTCACTGCGAGAATGGGGACGGCGGGGGATGGGTCTTTCCAACGATCTTCGCGAGACGCGTGGTCGAGGCGGTGGTCTTGGGCGGGTTGTCGCGCAATCAGGCGGCCGCGCGTTTCAAAGCTGAGCGTGGCGAAGCGCGGTGCGCTGGGTAGAAGCGAGTTCAATACCACGGGCGAGATTTGGCCGGCGGCCTTCCGGCGGCGACCGCCGCTCCCGCCGAATCGAGGCGCATCGCGACTATCGTCGGGCCTGATCCGGCGCAGGCCGGACATAACGCTGCTACGAGATCGGCGGAGCAGCCTGATCGCCAATAGCGGCGAGCGCTTTGCGGGCTCCGTGCTGTGGCGTTTCTTCGACCGTCACCAGATCACCTTTAAAAAAAACGGCGCATGCCGAGGAACAACAACGCGCGGACGTGCAAAATCGACGCCGGGAATGGTTCGCGGACAGCTCGATCTCGATCCGACGAAACTCGTTTTCATTGACGAGACCGGAGCCTCCACAAATCTCGCGCGCAAAAGCGGACGTTGCCGGCGCGGGCGCCGGTTGCGGTCGGCCATCTCGCACAGTCACTACAAAACGGTGACTTTGGTCGCCGGCCTTCGCCTTCGCGGCCTGACGGCGGCAAGGACTTTCAGACGGACCGATCAACGCCGCCCTGTTCGAGGATTGGGTAGGAGACATGCCTCGTCCCCACGCTCTCGCCCGGCGAGACCGTCGTCATGGACAATCTCCCCGCTCACAAGGGGCCGCGGGTCGAGCAACTGATCAAGGCGAGCGGGCGCGCAGTTGCGATATCTTCCCGCCTACAGTCCCGATATGAAACCTATCGAAAAGGCCTTCTCCAAGCTCGAGGCCTCTCCTGCGCAAAATCGCCGAGACGGACCGTCGCGGGTCTGATGCGCGCGCCTCGAAACAACTGCGCCGAAATCTTCGAGCCCTCGCGTATGTATAAGTTACTTCAAATCCTGTGGTAATCAGGACGATACAGGATGATCGGATTCCGCTCTAGGTATCACCGTTTTACGTTCGAATAGACATTCACGAGGGATCGCACTCTTTGTATAATAATACAATTGCTGTACCTGATCTGCTCCTATGCGCGAAAAGATACCGCTTTGAAATTGCCAGTGTTTCGAAGATAGTTCGGAGTCCCCTTAGTGAATTTTGCACTCTTGTTGAAGATGGCATTCATGATAGCGCGCGCGTTTGAACCTTGTCATTCTTAACCAGTGGACCCTTGCCGAAAAAATCTCTTACGCCGAAACCAAACGTACCAATCTTTCCTCCTTCGAAATTGGACGACCGCTCGGCCTGAATGAAGACAAAGGTCACGTCTAGAAATCCATTGACAGACAACAGTTCGTCAACCTCGTCGATCTCATCGACAATAATGTGATTTACAACGATAGCGATTCCGTCAATTCCGGTATCATTTCCGTCCCCCGTAACTAGTTCCATTGCACAGAGGTTTTGACGGTTTCAAGTTCAACGGAGCACTGGGAGGTCCTTGGGCCCGACCAGGAGCTCGATGCTGCGGGCGACGCCCGGGGTCCGCCTGATGAGGCCGGCGCGTTCGAGGGTGAGCACCATCTGGTGCACGCTGGGCGGCGAGACTTGGAAGTGCCGCTGCATGTCGGCTTCCGCGGGCGGTTGGCGGAAGATACGGCTGTAGGCGTAGATGAAGGCCAGGCACTGACCTTGCTTATCGGTGAACGGGGGAGCCGGGGGCACGTGTCAAACAATTGATTCAGAGCCTGATTCGTCTGGGCCTCGCGATTCGCGAGGAGACCCGGATGAACATACGCTACCATGTCGAACTGAGCGAAGCCGAGCGATGTGAACTCACCGCGCTGGTGGGCAGCGGCAAGCATTACGCCCGCAAGCTCAAACGAGCCCAAATTCTGCTCGCCGCCGACAGCGGGCTCAGTGACGACGATATAGCCGCTGCTGTGGCTGTCGGCGGCTCGACCGTTTACAGGACCAAGCGCCGCTTCGTTGAAGGCAATCTCGAAGCCGCCCTGAACGAGGAGCCGCGGGCAGGCGCCGATCGTAAGCTGACCAGCAACGAAGAAGCCCTCCTCATCGCCACCACATGTTCGAGCCCGCCCGAAGGTCGCGCCCGCTGGACGCTGGAGCTGCTGGCTGGCGCGATGGTCAAGCTGACCGACCATGACAGTCTGTCGCGTGAAACCGTCCGCCGACGCTTGGCCGAGAACCATCTCAAGCCTTGGCAGAAGGACATGTGGTGCATCCCCAAGGTCGACGCCGAGTACGTCGCCCGCATGGAGGATGTGCTCGACCTCTATGCCGAGCAGCCTGACCCGAAGCGGCCGGTGGTCTGCTTCGACGAAAGCCCCACCCAGCTCATCGGCGAAGCGCGCCAGCCGATTCCGGCCGCACCGGGACGGCTCGAGCGCTTCGACTACGAGTATCGCCGCAACGGCGCCGTCAATCTCTTCGTCTTCCTCGATGCCCATCGCTCTTGGCGCAGGGTCAAGGTCACCAATCATCGCACCGCTGACGACTTCGCCCTTTGCATGCGCGAGCTCGTCGATGTCGACTTCCCAGAGGCCGAGCGCATCCGAGTCGTCCTCGACAACCTCTCCACCCACACCGCCGCCGCTCTCTACGCCGCATTCCCACCGGCCGAAGCGCGCCGCGTGCTCAGGCGGCTTGAGTTCCACTACACGCCCAAGCACGCCAGCTGGCTCAACATGGTTGAGATCGAGATCGGCGTGCTCAAAGGCCAATGTCTCGATCGCCGCATCGAAAGCTGCGACCGGCTCGTTGCCGAGATCGACGCATGGCAGTCCCAGCGAAACCAAAGCGGCGCTCGAATCAACTGGATGTTCTCCACCGACAAGGCCAGAACCAAAATGGCGCGCGCCTATCCCGATCCCTCGCTCAAAGAGTCGTAATCACTGTGCAGGAGAACTAGCGCAGACGGGTCGAACGTAGAATCGCTATAGTGTTTTCGTACTGTGACGTAGGTCCCGTCGCGGAGGTGGTTGGAATTGGGTTGGCGTAGTCTCCGGGTTGCCTAACCCGAACGATTCCGGCGTTGGCGCGCTGGAATGGAGACCACGCCATGACGAAGGATACCACGAAGGAGGCGGGTGTCGCCGCCGAGGTTTTGCTTTTCGATGATTGGTTCGACGCGATCGAGGACGGGGTTCGCGCTCGGGTGCGCGGGTTCATCGAGACGATGCTGGATGAGGAACTTGCCGGCGTATTGTCGCGCCCGCGATATGGCCGACGCAAGCCGAGCGAGGATGGCGAACCGCCGCCAATCGTCGGCGTCCGGCACGGCCACCGCAAGCGCGGGCTGACCGGGACCTTCGGGAGAGCGGAGATTTCCGTGCCGCGGGCTCGGCTGATGGGCGCGGACGGCAAGACGAGCGAATGGAAAAGCGCCTCGCTTCGCGCCTACCAGCGCCGCACCAAGGCGGCCGACGTCGGTCTCGCTCCTGGTGGCGCTCGGCGTGCGCGCGGACGGCCAGAAGGTGCTGCTGGCGATCCGGAGCATGGGCGGCGAAAGCGAGGCCGCCTGGCGCGCGCTGCTCGACGATCTCGTGAAGCGCGGATTGAAGACGCCCGAACTCGTCATCGCCGACGGCGCGCCGGGTCTGGAAAAGGCGCTGGCGGCGCTCTGGCCGGATGCGCCGGTCCAGCGCTGCACGGTTCACAAGCATCGCAACCTGCTCGCTCACGCGCCCGAGCGTCTGCACGAGGAAATCTCCAACGACTATCGCGACATGATCTACGCCGCGACGAGACAGGAGGTCGAAGCCCGGCGCAAGGCGTTCCTCCGCAAATGGCGCCTGAAATGCCGCGCCGTCGCCGACAGCCTCGAGGAGGCCGGCGACAGGCTGTTCACCTGCAGACCCTCGCCGAGAAGCCATCCGACCAGACAATTGACCTCGCCGCATGATCGGATAGCTTCATGTCGCCCGAAGACGCGTCAACAAGTTCCAACACAACTCGCGACGGGACCGCTGCCGCAATCCGGCCGAACGTGAACAGGCCATTCGGGGCGTAGCCGGCCTCACGGACATGGGACGCGGGCGGGATCACAAGGCCGTCCAGGCGCTCCGGCAGCGCGGGGTGATCCGCCGTCCCGAGAATCTTGGCATCAATCCTTTGGACGCGAGCCGGCAGCTCCTTGCCGCCCGCTCGATTCCGGCAATCGCCGTCAGGCTATCACCGGCGTCAACACCTCGGGTAATCTGGAGGTTCTGGTCGAACGCGTGCTGCCGGACCAGGAATGTGTGGTCGACATCGCGACGGCGGTGAACGGCTTCCGCTCAATCTGGGAGGCGGTGATCCAGGAGTTCTTCGAGCGCAGCTCGCCGGGCGGTTTGCAGTTCTCGATCAACGACGGCGGAGCGCGCCCCGACACCGTCACCTTGCGGCTCATGCAGAGCGTGCAGCTGATGGAGAATGAGCCATGAGCAACCTGCCAAAACCCCACGAGGCGGATTGGTACGAAGCCTCTGCTCGCGACCGCGTCGCCGGGCTGCTCGACCCGAAGAGCTTCGTCGAGTTCCTCGGGCCCGAGGAGCGCGCCATGAGTCCGCACCTCGCTCAGTTCGGTCTCACGGGCGCGTTCGACGACGGCATCGTGGTCGGGCGCGGCGGCCTCGATGGCCAAGAGGTTTTCGTGGCGGCGCAGGAGGGGTGGTTCATGGGGGGCGCGTTCGGCGAAGTCCATGGAGCGAAGCTGGTCGGTCTGCTGCGGGCCGCGCGCGACGGCGCCGGACGGGGCGCGCCCCGCGCCGTGCTGCTGTTGCTCGATACCGGCGGCGTACGGCTTCAAGAGGCGAACGCTGGCGAGCTCGCGATCTCCGAGATCATCCGCGCCATTCTCGAAGCGCGGAGCGCCGGCGTTCCGGTCCTGGCCCTGGTCGGCGGTCGGGCCGGAGCCTTCGGCGGCGGCGGCATTGTCACCGCCTGTTGCAGCCGCATCGTCGTTTCCCAGCACGCGCGGGTGAGCGTGAGTGGGCCGGAGGTGATCGAGACCAACAAGGGCGTGGAGGAGTTTGACTCCAAGGATCGCGCTCTTGTCTGGCGCGTTTGCGGCGCGCGCACGCGTTACCTCACCGGCGGCGCCGACGTCTATGTGAAGGGACGTATCCAGGACTTCCGCGAAGCGGCGATCGCGCTCATCCCGCATGCTCCGCCTTTCGATCTGTCAACGCTTAAGGCCGAGCAGCGGCGCCTCGCGGAACGCCTGCAACAGTATGGAGATTTCCGTGACGCGCCAGATATCTGGCGCAAGGCGGAACTGAAAGAGCCGGAGCGCATCGCCGAAATCAGCGACGACGCGTTCCTCGCCATCAAGCGACCGAATGGAGCCGATCATGACGCTCGATGAAGTCTTGGCCTCGTTATTCCCTGCCGGTCATTCGGTGGAGCGACGCCCATCCGGGACACTGCACGGCGCCGCAAGTGTCGATGGCCAGGGCGAGGTGGTCGTCGTCGGCATCGTCGAAGGTACGCCGCTCGGGGTCGATGGCGGCATCCTGCTGGCTGGTCATGTGCTGGCCGCGGTGGAGGCGGGCGACCGCGCGCCGATCGGCGTCCTCGTCGATACAGCGAGCCAGAACATGGCGCGCCGGAACGAGCTGCTCGGGCTCAACGAATATCTCGCCCATCCTTTCAAGAGTCTGACGCTCGCCGCGGTGCAAGGCCATCGTACCGTGAGCGTCCTCTTCGGCCATGCCGCGGCGGGGGCGTTCATCGCCACGTTGCTGCCGAGCCAGTCATTCGTGGCGCTGCCGGGCGCGGAGCCGAGCGTGATGGATCTGCCATCCATCTCGCGCGTAACCAAGCTGCCGCTCGATCAGCTCGAGGAGCTGGCGAAGTCGACGGCCATCTTTCCGCCCGGCGTCGCGCCGCTTTTCGCGACCGGCGCGGTCACGGAGACGTGGACGGCGAACAAGTCGTTCGCGCCGCGCCTGGCGGCCCTTCTCAAGCAAACAGTAGCTGCTTCGGACCCCTGCGACCGGATCGGGCTCGAACGAAAGGGGCGCCTCCTGGCCAAAAACATCGCCGAGCGCGTCGCGGCGGAGGCCGCGCATGCGTGAGGGTGGACAGACGTCGGGCTTTTCCTGGAGACGCCACGATCTCTTGCGTGTGGCGCCGCACGTTTGGGCGTCCGTGTTGGTGCATTACCCGTCATTGGCCGACCTGCCGCTGGTGCAGAGCTGGGCGGATCGAGGATGGCCGGTGATCGTTCGACGTAGCGTCGAGACAGAGGACCCGGGACTCGTGCCAATCGGTCTCCCGCTGCCGCTCCGCTCGGCAAGCACCGCCTCGCTCTCCTTCTTCCGCTCGAGGGCGTCCTGCAACGCTCCTCTCCGCCCCTGCTGCGGGTAGCGGCGAAGATTGCGGACCCAGGCTGGCGACCCACGATCGCCTCGCTTCTGGCCTTGGGAGCGCGGACCAGTGTGGAGCCCTCGGCCTTCGGCAGCCTCATGTGGCAGCATCAGACCGGCTTGCCTTATCTATCCCCGCGCTCGGATCTCGACGTCCTCTGGCCGGTCCCGTCAGGTTTCGACGTCATCTCTCTCGTGTCCAGCATTGCCGAGCTACAGCGCCGCGCGCCGATGCCTATCGATGGCGAAATTGTCCTTCCGGATGGCGCTGCTGTGAATTGGCGCGAGCTGTGGATGGCGCGCCGGGCGGTGGATCGGCCCAGCGTGCTGGTGAAGACGATGGAGGGCGTTCGGCTCCTCGACATCGCTCCTCTGGCAGCCGTGGGACAACATGCATGAGCGCGGCACTCAAACTCGCAACACGGTTGGCCTATCCCGCCAAGCGGCAGCGAACTCCGCGCCCTCGCGGACCTGATCGCCGGGCAGGCCGTTTTCGCGCTGCTGGACGAACTGGCGGCCTGGCCCAAGCCCGGCCTGGTCAGCCACGTCGACAGCGGCAGCCATGCGGACATGGATGCGGCGATGATGCAGGCCAGCGCCCAGTCGCTGCGCCCGTTCTTTGTCGAGTTGGCGAGGGCCGGTCAGGACGGCGAGACTATGGATCGTCTCAGGACCCATCGGGCTGCGGGCAGAAGCCGCCACGTTGAGGGTCACGGGCGGCATCAATACGCATCGCGGCGCGATCTTCGGCCTGGGCCTGCTCTGCGCGGCTGCAGGCGCAGTCGCCGAGATCTCGACCGGCGGCGCTGCGTTTACGCCGGTTCGCCTCGGCGAGGTCGCGATGCGGCGCTGGGGCGCCGAGATCCGACGAGGTCCAATCCCACTGTTCAGCCACGGCGCTGCAGCCCTCCGGCGCTATGGCGCGGGCGGTGCCCGGTCCGAGGCGGCGGCAGGGTTTCGCAGCGTCTATGAGGTGGGCTGGGCCGCCCTGCTGGAGTGCCGGTCACTGCAGCCAGGCGACTCTGACGCGCCGCCGGTGCAGGCATGCTTCAAGCTGATCGCGGCAGTCTGCGACACAAATCTTCTGCATCGCGGCGGCGCCGAGGGGCTGCGTTATGCGTCCGAAGCCGCCTCCTCCTTCCTCTCGCAGGGTGGGGTCGGCGCCCCGGACTGGCGCGCGCGCTGGCGTCGTCCATGCGGCGTTCGTGGCCCGGCGCCTGAGCCCGGGAGGCTGCGCCGACTTGCTGGCCATGACCCTGTTCGTCGATGCGTTGGAAGGCAGGTCCGCTCTCCCATGATTGATGTCCTGCTCAACGCCCTGGCGCCGATCTTCGCCGTCATGGCCCTTGGCTATTTCGCGGGTTGGATCCGCGACGTCGACAACGATTACGTGGCAGAGCTGAACGCGCTAGTGATGGACTTTGCGCTGCCCGCCTCCCTGTTCTTGGCAACCGCGACCACATCGCGGACGGTGCTGTTGTCCCAGTGGCCGCTGCTGCTGGTCTTCATCGTGTCCATGCTGGCGCTCTATGGGCTGTCCTTTTGGATGCAGCGTCGCCTGTTTGGCTTGGGATCGAGCGAGGCGTCGGTCCAGGCCCTTACCGTCGGCCTGCCCAACTGTGCAGCGGCAGGGCGGGCCGCGGTTCTGCTGTGCGCCCTGCCCTCCGGCTTCTTCGGCGTCTTGTTTGGCTTGCGTTACGGCTTCAACTCCCATGTGGCTGGATCGACCCTGATCGTTAGCTCATTGGCCAGCATCGTGACCCTGCCGGTTGCGCTTATGCTCACGGCGGGATGGTGATGCCTGTCCTCGTGGCGATCCTTTGCTCCGGCCAGGGTCGTCAGCATCCCGCCATGTTCGACCTCGTCGCGGACTCTCCTGAGGCCGAGCCGATCTTCGTCGCCGCGGCCGGGGTACTGGGGCGGGATCCCCGTCGATTCGTGCAGGAAGCCGCTCCGGCAGACCTGTTCTCCGACCTCTTCGGCCAGATCCTGTGCTGCACGCGGGCCCTGGCCGTGTGGGCCGCGCTTGGGCCCTCCCGACCGGCGCGCGCCGTGATCGCCGGCTATAGTCTCGGCGAACTCGCGGCGTGGGGATGCGCTGGGGCCCTCGACGCGCCGGGCGCCCTGCGCCTTGCGCAACGCCGCGCCGGACTGCTTGATGCGGTCGCGCCACGCGATGCCGGTCTGGCCGCCATCATAGGGCTGCGGCGTTCCGCCCTAGAGCCGATCCTGGCGCGACACGCGCTCTCCATCGCGATCGTCGATGACGTCGACCGCTTCGTCGTTGGGGGTCCCCGCGCCGGGCTCGAGGCCGCGTGCCAAGAGGCGACCGCGCGCGGGGCGAGCCGCACCGTCATTCTCCGGGTCGCCGTGCCGTCGCACACGCCTCTCCTGCATGAGGCAACGGAGAAGTTCCGGCCCGTGCTGCGCGAGGCGTCTCCACGGTTGCCGCGCACCGGGTATCGGCTGCTCTCCGGGATCGATGGCGAGACGATCTATGACATCGGTAGCGGGATCGACGAGCTGGCCCGTCAGATCTCGACGACAATAGACTGGGCTGCGTGCCTCGAGAGCTGCCGATCGGCCGGGGCAGAGGTGGCTTTGGAGCTCGGTCCCGGAACAGCCTTGAGCCATATGGCGTCGGCGTTGTTTCCAGACGGCCGCGCCCGCTCAGTGGAAGAGTTTACCACCGTGGCCGGAGTGCGTACGTGCCTGCAACGGACGATACGTTGATCGATTGCGGCCCGCGATCTTTGTGAACGCGACTGTTTCTGCTGGCCATCCGCCGTATTCATCTTCCTGTCGTGCCTCATGCGATTGGAAGAGCCAAATCCTTTTGCACACAAGTTGGCTGTGCGAGTGCACAACCGGCCTCATGGAAATGGTCATGCCTTCTACGCCAAATGGTCGGCCAACTGGTTCAGCCCCAACTGCGCGCAAGGCTTGATGCTGAGACCCATGTCGGACTTTGATCGGAAAGCGAGGGCAACGGCGCCGACGCATTCATCGTGGCGATCAGTCGAAAGAGGCGGAGCATCTTCGCCTGAGCTTGCAAGAGACCGGCCTCAAAGACGCCATTGAGCGTCCCGTATCGCCGCACCAATTGGGCGGCGCGTTTTGGCCCAACCCCAGCCGCGCCCGGCAATTTGTCGGAAGGATCACCGCGAAGCTCGATGAAGTCCGGCACTTGCTTCGGGTCAACGCCATATCGCTGCCGAACATTCTCGGGCCCGATGCGCGCAACTTCGCCGCCCCGCAACGGGTAGAGGATCGTCGTGTCTTGCGAGGTGAGCTGAAAAGAATCCCGATCGCCGCTCGCCACCAATGCGGAGCCCGCCGATCGGTCGAGATTGGTCCAGCGCTCGGCGTTGACCTCGTTCTCCAGCCCGGCGCGGATTTCCTGCTCGCTCCGCGGCCCCAACTCCAGCGTGACCCGTTCCGCCGCGCGAGCGCGAAAGCCGTGGCTGATGTAGTCCCGGCTGATGACGAGATCGGCGCCGTCGTCGGCGCGGCCGCGGACAAGCACATGGATGTGGGGGGTTGTCGGTGTTCCAGTGATCGACCGCGACCCAGTCAAACCCCGTGCCGAGGTCGCGCTCTGCGTCCTTCATCAGCTCGCGCGTGAAGGCTCGAAGGTCGGTCATCTGGCCCGCATTCTCCGGAGAGACCGTAAACCGGAAATGATGGCGGTCCTCTTCGCAGCGTTCGGCGAAAGCCTTCGTGTCGACGTCGTCGGAGGCAGCGTCGAACATCCGGGCGTCCGCGCCGTCGCGGGTCACGCCGTCTCGTTTGAGGTAGGCCATATGTTTCGCGAGCGGCGCTGAACGAAATCGGCCGCCACGGCGGCGTACGATACGGGCCATGACGATGACTCGCCGGCTGGACGAGCGTGAGGCAAGCGACAGCGCCGCCCGCCGTCCCCGGCCGAAGGTCGAGCCCCCACTGTCTCGCCGCTTCGTCGGAATGTCTGGCCACGCTGGCCCGCTTTCTTCGCGGCCCGCATCACCTCGGCGACGAAACTCTTTGGCCTCTTGGCGCCCTGGTTGCCGTGGCGGATGCGGCCGTGGCGCGGATTGAAATCGTCGTCCTGCGTGGTCATTGTTGCATGCGTCTGACCCGATTTAGTAACTCCCAAGGTGGGGGTGAGTCTGATTGGTGACAGGTTTCGTGGAAATGCGGGAAGGGGCGCGATTTTTCGGGACGCGGGGTGGGTAGATATGAGTCAACGTATGGATGATTCTCCGCCCCGAGATTGAGGACCTGATCGACGCGCTGCGGCGCGAGATTGAGGTTTTGCGGGCCGAGAACGCGGGGTTGCGCCAGGAGGTCGCGGACCTTCGGCGTCAGCTGGACAAGAACAGCTCGAACAGCAGCAAGCCGCCGTCGAGCGACGGCTTGACGAAACCGCCGCGCGTGGCCGGCAGCACGCGCGGCAAGTCGGGCAAGGCAAGCGGCGGCCAGGCGGGCCATGCCGGCGGCGCGCTGAAGGCGGCGGCAAAGCCCGATGTCATCGAGCGGCATGAGGCGGAAGGGTGTCGCCAGTGCTTCGCCGGGCTGACGAGGACGATGATCACGGGCGTTGAGAGGAGGCAGGTGTTTGATCTGCCTGAGCGGCGACTGGAGGTCACCGAACGTCAGGCGATGATTTACCGCTGCGCCCGCTGCCGCGGCCGAACCACGGCGGCGTTCCCCGAGGGGGTGGTCTCGCCGGCTCAGTATGGGGGGCGGGTCAGAGCGGCTGCGGTTTATCTCAACGTTCAGCAGCTCATTCCCGAGGACCGGGCCGCCCAGGCGATGGCCGACCTGTTCGGCGCAGCGACGCTTTGCCCCGACAGCGTCGTCGCCTGGGGCAAGAGGAAGGCCGAGGAATTCGGGGCTCTCGCGGCGCAGATCGCCGCGCTCGTGGCTCAGGCTCCCGTGCGCCATCTCGACGAAACCGGCTTTCGCGTCGCCGGCAAGGGCCAATGGCTGCATACCGCCTCGACCGTGGCCCTGACCTCGTATCGGGTGACGGCCAAACGCGGCGACGCGCCCAAGGGCTTTCGCGGCGGCGTCGTTGTTCACGACCATTTCAGGCCCTATTACGCGCTGCCCGCCGTCCGCCACGCGCTGTGCAACGCCCATCATTTGCGCGAACTCAAGGCCCTGATCGACATCGACAAAGAGCAATGGGCCGGGCAAATGCGCGATCTTCTCGTCGAGGCCAACGGCGCCGTGCGCGGCGCCGTCGACGAGGGCGCGACGGCGCTGCCGGCCCTCGTCCTGCGCACGCTGATCAAACGCTACGTCGCCATCGTCCGGCGCGGCCTTGCCTTCCATCGAAGCCAGCCGCCCCTGGCCAGACAAATCGGAGCCCGCGGGCGAGCGCCGCGTCGCCCCGGACACAATCTTCTGATCCGGTTGCACAAGTTCAAACGCGATGTCCTGCGGTTCCTCTATGACTTCGCCGTCCCCTTCACCAATAACGAGGCCGAGCGCGACCTGCGGATGATGAAGGTCAAGATGAAAATCTCCGCCGGCTTCCGAACGATGGCGGGCGCGCGAACCTTCGCCCGCATCCGCGCCGTCATCTCCACCGCCCGAAAGCAAGGTTGGAACATCCTCCAAACCATCGCCGCAAAACCCGCGACCCTCACCCAAGCCCTCTCCGCATAACTCACAGCTTGGGAGTTACCCGATTTGGGGAGATGGCGCTGGGGGCATTGAAATTGTTGGTGTTTCGGGCGAAAGCGCCAGCAGCTCGAGTGCGCAAGATGCCAAAAATCCTCAATCCAACCAACCACATGCGCCCAGCTGTGATCTGGCATGGAAAAGTGACCTCCAAATTGGAGTGTCAAAGTTCCGCGCCGATTGACAGTCTACCTCGAGATCCCAACCGACGTCTTGCGCACACATATTCCGGCGAACCTCGTCCTCGAGGAATGGATGCGGCAGAAAAGGCCTCGCGCGATTCCGCCCGACGCAGCGGTCGTCACGCAGGCGGTGGAAGCGCTCTGGTCGGCGAAGCGGCCGCTCGTTGTAACCGGCCGCGGCGCTCGCGAAGCGGGGCCGAAGATCGTGCGGCTCCTCGACGCGCTTGACGCCGTCTATCTCGATACGCAGGAAAGCCGCGGCCTCGTGCCGGCCGACCGCGCTCGACGCCATCATGAAGGCCAAGTACAAGCAACTCACCACCGCAGGAAAGCCCGCCAAGATCGCCCGCACCGCCGTCATGCGAAAGCTGATCCTCCTGGCAAACGCTCTCCTCAAGGCCAACAGGAGCTGGACCCTAAAACCCGCTTGACCAAAACGGATACTCTAGAATAGAGGCGGACGTGCTATGACTTTGACAGTCATGACCTTTCCGGCGGTGGGCGACGCATTGCCGGCCCTCGAAGCAGACGGCGCGCGCTATCTCGGCGGCGGCACGCTGCTCGTCCGGCGCGTCAACGAAGGCGACCTCTCGATCTCCACGTTGGTCAGGGTGAGCGCGCCTTCGCTCTCGCGCGTCACGATTTCCGGCGGCAGGGCGGTAATCGGCGCATCGGCCACCATGGCAGCCGTCGCCCGCCAGCCCGACCTCGCTTTTCTCCGGCCGGCAGCGCGTGCCATCGGCGGCCCCGCCGTTCGCAACATGGCGACCGTCGGCGGCAACATCTTCGCGCCGGCTCCCTACGGCGATTTTGCGGTTGCGCTTCTGGCACTCGATGCCGCCGCTGAAATCGCCGGCAAGTCTGTGGCCCTCGCCGATCTCATAGACCACCGCAAGGAGAACGGCGGCCGCATCATCACCGCGGTCAGCTTTTCGCTGCCGAAGCCGAGGGCGCTCCGTTTCGCCAAGATCACCCGCGTCAAGCCGAACGGCTTGGCCGTGCTCACAATAGCCGCGGTGGTAGAGGAGCGGGATGGCGTCGTCTCGGCCGCCCGGATTGCTCTCGGCAACATGGCCGACCGCCCGATCCGTGCCAGGGTTGCGGAAGTGGCACTCGTCGGCCGGCCGCTCACGCGCGAAGGCATCGGACCGGCGCTCGCCGCTGCCAGCGACGGGACGGCGCCCGCCGACGACGCGGTCGCCAGCGCCTGGTATCGCCGCGAAGTGCTGCCCGTCTATCTCGGCCGCCTGCTTCTGGCCTGACGCTGACCCCAGCGGGCAGCATCCGACCCGGTCGAAGAAGCGCATGAGGAGAAGGCCATGGCCAAAGTACCGATCCAGTTCACGCTCAACGGCAGCGAGAAGGCCGAATTCGTCGATAGCGGCGCGTCGCTGCTCACGCTTTTGAGGACGAAAGCCGGGGACATGTCGGTCAAGGGCGGCTGCCATCAGGGTGCCTGCGGCGCCTGCTCGGTCCTGATCGACGGGGAGCTTCGCCTGTCGTGCCTGACGCTGGCGGAAGCGTGTGGCGGCGCCTGCATCGAGACGCTGGCCGGCCTCGCCGAACGCGGCGTCCTGAACCCGTTGCAAAGGGCCTTCGCCGACCATGCGGCGACGCAATGTGGCTTCTGCACGCCGGGAATGATCATGGCGGCCAAGGCGCTGCTTGAGCAAAACCCACAGCCGACACGCAACGACGTGATCGAGGCGATATCGGGCAACATCTGCCGCTGCACCGGCTATGAGCCGATCATCCAGGCGGTGCTGAGCGCTGCGCGGGCGAACTCCACCGGCGCTGCGTGAGGAGAAGACGATGGAACTGCGCAAAAGCTATTTCGCCGACGAACGAAACGACGATCTCCGGGAAATCGGACTGCCGCGTGCCCGTTCCGACGCGCTTGCGCATGTCACGGGCAAGACCGGATTCTACGCCGACCGCACCTTTCCCGGCATGCTTCACCTGAAGATGGTGAGAAGCCCGCACCACCACGCACGCATTCGCTCGATCGACACCTCGGAGGCCGAAGAGCATCCCGGCGTCGTGCGCGTTCTTACCGCCAAGGACATTCCCCACAATCTCTATACCGTGCTGATCCTCATCCAGGTCGGCCCGGAAGACGAGCACGTGCTGGCCGAAGACAAGGTCCGCTGGAAGGGAGAGGCCGTCGTCGCGGTGCTGGCGGAAACGGAACGCTCCGCCCAGGAAGCCGTCGCCAAGGTCAAGGTCGCGTACGAGGAACTTCCGGCCGTGCTCGACGTGATGGAGGCGCTTTCCCCCGGCGCGCCGATCGTCAACGAGCACCACGGACAAAATTACTACCTTTATGACAGTGGCGACAGTCGCAAGGTCTTCATCGGCGACGTCGAAGCCGGCTTCGCTGAGGCCAATCACATCCTCGAACAGACCTACTGCTCGGCGCCGATCGAGCACGCGCCGACCGAGACGACCGGCTGCATCGCCGTGCCCGAGGGCACCGACCGCTTCACGTGCTACACCAACACGCAGGCGATGTTCTTCACACTCGACAACGCCTCGATCATCCTGCAGATGCCCGGCCACAAGCTGCACATGGTCGGCGGCACCGCCGGCGGTGCCTTCGGCGGCAAGGTCGACGTCGTGACCGAGCCGATCGCCATCCTGGCTGCCAAGCTTACGGGCCGGCCCGTTTCCTTCGCCTACAGCCGCGAGGAGGAGATGCAGATCTCGTCGCCCCGCGCCGCAGAGCGGATCGTCATCAAGGACGGGGTGACGAAGGACGGGCGGATCGTTGCCCGCAAGGTGGCCTGCTATGTCGACGCCGGCGCGTATTCGCGCCACTCGCCCTACGGGGCGCAAAAGGCGGCGGCCCATTTTCCGGGGCCCTATACGATCCCCAATGTGCTGATCAATGCCTATTGCGTTTATACGAACCGCACGCCGTCATCGGCTATGCGTGGCTTCGGCGTCACCATTGGTGACTTCGCGCTCGAGGTCCAGATGGACAAGCTCGCCCGCCTCGTCGGCATGGATCCCTTGGAGTTCCGGCTGATCAACGCCTACCGCGACGGAGACATGAAGGCCCACCGCCAGAAGGCGGAAGGAACGGCGCTCGTGGAGTGCATGCAGGAAGCCTCGATCTTCGCCAACTGGCCGATCGGCGAGCGTTTCAAGAAGATGTCGTCGCTGACGAGGGAGGCCTGAGACATGACGATCCGGCGCGGCCGTGGCGTTGCCGCCATCAACTACCCGACGGGCATGAACCTCGGCGGCGATCCGACGCAGGCGCTCGTCCATGCGACACCGACAGGCAGCTTCATGGTGACGCTTTCCAGCGTCGATGTGGGTCAGGGTCTGAGGCAGATCTTGGCGCAGATCTGCGCCGAAACGATCGGGGTGTCGACCGACCAGGTGACGGTCGACACCGCCGACACCGACACCGGCCCCCATTGCATGGGCACATTCGCCTCGCGCGGTACGCACCGCGCCGGCAACGCCGTCATCACCGCGGCGAACGAGGCGAAAGAGGTCTTGCTCGAAGTGGCCGCCGATGAACTGGAGGTCGATGCGTCGGACCTCGAGACCGACGGACAGGGCAATATCCAGGTCAAGAGCGCGCCGTCGCGGTCGATCTCGATCATGGACACCGCACTTGCCGCCCATTTCAAACACGGCCGTTCCATCTCCGGTCGGGGCATGTTCCTGGTGCCGCGCTCCTATCCCGATGCGGAAACAGGGGCGATGAAGCCCTCGACATGCTATTCGCACGCCTGCACGGTCGCCGACGTCGAAGTGGACGACGAGACCGGCGAAGTCACGGTGCTGGAGATCAAGAACGTCTTCGAACTCGGCCGCGCGCTCAATCCGAAGATCATTGAGCAGCAACTGACCGGCGGCTCGTGGATGGGCATGAGCCATGCGCTCTACGAGACGACGGAGCCCTATTACCCCAGCCGCGACCATGGCGCCACGGACTTCAACGAATATCTCATGCCCGGCCCCGGAGATCTGGCGAAGACCGATATCGTCGTCCTGGAACGTCCGTCGGGGGACGGCCCTTATGGGGCGAAAGGCCCGGGTGAAATGTGCGCCAATCCGCAGATTCCCGCGATCGCCAATGCGATCTTCGATGCCGTCGGCATCCGGATCGATACGATACCGATCACACCCGAACGCATTCTGCGGGCGCTCAAGGCGGCCGGCTCCCGCCCCGCAGCCGCCCCGGCCGCGTGATGGACGAAGTGTTGTCGAAAGCGGCCACGACAGCGTTCGCGGCCTCGCCGGAGGCGGTCGCAAACGGTCTCGCCGAAGGACGTTACATCGCCGACGAGGGGCTGGCGACGGCGATCTTCCTCGCCTTGCAACTCGGCAAGCCGCTCCTGCTGGAGGGCGCGCCCGGCGTCGGCAAGACCGAGGGGGCCAAGGCGATCGCGGCGGCTCTGGGGCGTCGGCTGATCCGGCTGCAATGCTACGAGGGCATCGACGCCACTCACGCGCTTTACGAATGGAATTACCAGCGCCAGCTCCTCGCCATCCGCAAGGCGGCCGATGGCGAGATCGACATCTATGGCGACGCCTTCCTGATCGACCGGCCGCTGCTGCAAGTTCTGCGCGAAGCCGACGACGTCGTCCTGGTCGTCGACGAGATCGACCGCTCGGACCACGAATTCGAGGCATTGCTGCTGGAGTTCCTGTCCGACTTCCAGGTGTCGATTCCCGAGCGCGGGACCCTGCGCGCGAAGGGCCGCCCCGTCGTCGTGCTCACCTCCAACCGGACCCGCGAGCTCGCCGAGGCGCTCCGTCGGCGCTGCATCTATCATTTCATCGCCTATCCCAACGCGGCGCGTGAAGCGGAGATCATCATGCTTCGCGCCGGCGACGTCGCCGAAACGACGGCACAGGCCGTGGCGCGCGCCGTTCGCGACATCCGCGCCCGTCCGCTCGCCAAACCGCCCGGCATATCGGAGGCAGTCGAGTGGGCCAACGCTGCAACCGTCCTGGAAAAAGGTGGCAGCCCGTGGCCCGTGGCCTTCCGGCGCGCGATCGGCGTTCTCATCAAGGATGCCGACGACGGCAGTTTCCTGTCGGACGACCTGGACCGGATCATTGAGGACGCGATTTCGTAATGACGAGGCGGCGGCTTCCGAAGGAAGTGAGGCCGTTCATCGGTTTCTGCCGGCTTTTGCGCGGCATGGGCTTCTCGGCTGCGCCGCCGCAAGCCGAAAGCTTCATCGCCGCCATATCGCTGCTCGGACCCGGCTCCATGGAGGACATTCGCCAGGCCGCCCATGCCACCCTCGCCCCGCCGCCCGAGCGGTGCGGCGAATTCGACCTGCTGTTCAGGGCATATTTCTTCGGCGAAGCATCCCTCGCCGCCGCGGCGGAAAACGACCGTGAGCCGCGCATCAAGGACGACGGCGGCAAGCCGGAGCAGCGGCCCAACAGGATGGTCGACAGGAAGAGCGGAGCAAGTGCTGCGGCGACCGAGCGCCTGGCGGTCAGAAATTTCGGAAGGAGCCACGAGAGCGACCTCGTCGCCTTCCGCCGGGCGCTCGGTTCGTCGCTGCCGGTACGTCGCTCCTTTCGCACGGTAAGGACGCACGCGCATGGCGAGGTCGACCTCCGCCGCTCGCTTCGCGAAACCGTGCGGGCCGACGGCGACGTCCCCTCGCCGCTGATGAAGCGGCGCAAGCAGATGCAGCTCAAGATCCTGATTCTGATTGACGTTTCCGGCTCGATGAAGCTGCACACCGCCGATTACATGAAGGTAGCGCATGCTGTGGTGCAAGGCGCCGATCGGGTCGAGGTCATGACGCTCGGCACCCGGCTGACGCGCATCACCTCGGCCCTGCGCGTCAGCCAACGTACCCAGGCGCTGGCGCGCACGGCCGATCGGGTCGACGACTGGGATGGGGGAACCCGCCTCGGCGCAACGCTTTTGGCCCTGCTTTCTGCCCCACGCCTTGCGGCCTATACCAATGGCGCGATCGTCATCCTTTTGTCCGATGCGCTGGAACGGGGCAGCCATGACGAACTGGTCCTTGCAATACGCAGGCTGGCGGCGCGGTCCCATCGACTTTCGCTGGCGACGCCGCTTGCTGGCGATCCGAGGTTCCGGCCTGAAACGGCGGCGCTGCGCGCCATCCTTCCGATGCTCGACGACCTCGTCGACGGCTCGTCGATCGGCAGCCTGACGGATTTCATTCTCACGCTCGGGAAACCGGCAGAGAGCGCCGAGGCAATCTGAGGAATGGCAGCGTAGATGCAGAAGATCATCGATTCACATTTCCATATCTGGTGCCAGAAGGACCTCGCTTGGCTTTCCGGGCCGCCGGTGCCCCGCATCTTCGGGAAGTACGATGCAATCCGGCGCGACTATCTGATCGAGGAATTCCTTGACGGCCAGGCCGGATCCGGCGTCGAAAAGGCCGTCTACGTGCAGACGAACTGGCCGAACGAGCGCTTCGAGGAGGAGGTCGCCTGGATTCACGACATCGCCAAGGAGAGCGGCTGGCCGCACGCCATGGTCGCCTACGCCGACATGACGTCTGACGACGTCCGCCCGCAACTGGACCGCCTCAGGAACTATCCGCTGGTGCGCGGGGTGCGCATGCAATTGCATTGGCACGAAAACCCGCAGTACCGCTTTGCGCCGGCGGCTGATCAGGTGATCGATGCCAGGGTCCGGACAAATGTCGGCCGCCTGAAAGACTACGGATTCACATTCGATCTTCAGCTCTTCCCAAAGCAGATGAAGGATGGCGCGCGGCTGGTCGAGGAAAACCCGGAAACGGATTTCGTCCTTCCGCATGCCGGCATGCTCGTTGACCTTGAGCCCGAGACCACAAAGGCTTGGCACGAGGGCTTGGCCCACTTCGCCCGCTTGCCCAATCTCTATTCCAAGCTGTCCGGGCTCGGTACCTTCGCTCACCGCAACGATCCCGAACTGATTTCCTACGTCGTTGACAATGCGATCGACCTTCTTGGCAGCGACAGGCTGATGTTCGGGTCGAACTTCCCGATCGAGAAGCTCTGGACGACGCACGCCGAACTGGTCGCTGCTCATCGGGACGCGGTTGCCAGGCATGGCGCATCCGCCGAATCCGACATCTTCTGGAACACCGCCACGCGCGTCTACCGTGTTTGAGAAAGGAGGACATCAGCAGACCCACCCCCGCTTCTGAATTTCTGCCCAATTCTACTGCGTCACAAGCGTTGATGATGCAGGCGGTTTGCCGCTAATCGCCTGGCAACATGGACAACAAACAATCGATTTGGCGAAGGCAACGGTTAACCCCGCCCGACGCCGCGGAACTTGGTTTCGCGCTGGCCGGCGAGGGTCTTCATCCAGCCGAATGCTTCCTCAATGCGTTTTCGGATGCGTTGGCTGACGGCGTATCCGGCATGACGTGTTGTTCGAACGTCAATCTCGGAGCGGCTGCCATTATTGTTTGGGTCACATGTGGGCGCACGTTCATCGCGGGCAATGCATTGACGAAGACGCGCGCGTCATGACCCTTGTCGGCGCCAAGTGTGACGCCGGTCGGGCGGTTGGCCAGTGGCTCGATCATCGCCGGGGCGGCTGTCCGTTCGGCTTGGCCGTCGGCAGGCGTCAGGCACCGTCCAGCCCCGCTTCTTGAATGACGACAATATGGAAGGATTTTCCGGTCCGTGCGCAAGAGACCACGACGCTGGTGGGCAAAGTGAACCGAACGCTGCGCGGATGGGCGAACTACTTTCCGGTAGGCGCCGTCAGCAAGGCGTATCGGGCGCTTGATGCCTACGCGGTGGTGCCGTTGCGCCGGTGGTTGCGCTTCAAGCACAAAGACAGGCGGAGCGGGAGCTATCCACCCTCGCACCTCTAAGGGCACTTCGGGCTCGTACGCCTGAGCCGGCTTGGGTGCGACGTGCCGCGGACGAAGGCGTGAGATCTTGTCCGAGAGCCGGATGCGGGAGATCTGCACGTCCGGTTCGATGAGCGGGTTCGCTAATCGGCATCTTGCAGTCAAGCATTCTGGAAGTTGATGTCTTGGCCGGGGTCACGGTTCTCTTCGGGGTCGGCTCGATGTCGCCCCATCATGGGTGTGGAAACGGAGCTACGGCTGAGCCACCAAGGCACCGCCAAACGAAAGAGGCGGCAACAGATATGCCCAGCCTAAAGCCACCGCGCCACAGTCCTACTCTACGGACTTCTTCCGATCGTTATGCACACGGCAATGAGGCCGTTGCGCCAGGAACGGTCGTCCCGAAAACAAAGCTACGAGCGCTTTGCCTTGACAGCGCGTGCAACCGACTTAAGGTATTGACTATTCGATACAAGGCGAGA
This sequence comes from uncultured Alphaproteobacteria bacterium, assembly GCA_963813555.1. Lineage (GTDB taxonomy): Bacteria > Pseudomonadota > Alphaproteobacteria > Rhizobiales > Beijerinckiaceae > Roseiarcus. The sequence continues at coordinate 60,865 of CAWEZX010000011.1, forward strand.
ATAAGCTTGGGAGGGAACATGTCCAAAGGAAAAGACCCGCTCGCGGGCGCCTACGCTGCAATCACTGACCGCAAGCACAACCGGATAGGGCGGCGGCAGCTCATTCAAGGTTCGGCCGCGCTCGGGGCGTCAGTAGCTTTACCGCGCTATGCCTTCTCCCAGAGTGAGAAAAAGAGCCCGCTCGCCGGCAAGTCGATCCGCATGCAGATCCTTGGCATTGCCGGCTGGCTGCCGAGCAAGCTGGGCGTGGATATGTCGCCAGAATTCGCCAAATACGCCAAGGCCAAATACGGCTATGATGTCAGCTTCTCCTTTGCCGACGCGCCATTCGGGACGCTCTTCCAGAAAGCGGCGACCTCGCTGGCGACGCGGAGCCAGGAATACAACATCATCATCAGCGATAGCCAGTGGCTCGGCGCGCTTGCGACCCCGGGCTGGATTGTTCAACTGAACGACATTATCTCCAAGAATCCCGAACTGAATATTGAGTGGTGGTCACCCTCAATTCGTACGAGTTATCAGGTGTTCCCTGACGGCACAAGCAAGCTCTGGGGCTTTCCCCAGGTCGGCGACATCATCGGCGTCTTCATCCGCAAAGATATCCTCGAGGGGCCGGGCGAAGCGGAGGCGTTCAAGGCCAAGCATGGCCGCAATCTTCCCACCACCTGGGAGGATTTCGAAAAGATGGATTTCGACCAATGGGTCGAACTGATTGCTTTCTTCGATCGTCCGGAGAAGGGATATCACGGCTTTGCTGCGCAATATTCGCGTGAGTATGATGCGGCAACCTGCCCGACGATGTCATTCATGCGCTCGACTGGCGGCGACGTCTGGGACCCGAAGACCGGCCAGGTGGAAGGGGTCTTGGACACGCCGTCCAACGCCCGCGCAATGGAGCTCTATAAATCCTGGCTGAAGTATCAGCCGCCGGGGGCCACCAATTACTTTATCGCCGAGGTCATCGACGCCTTCACCCAAGGCAAGGTCTTCGCGGCTTGGCAGTGGGTCGCAACCGGCAAGACCATGATTCCACCCAGCCTCGAGGGTAAAGTCATCGTCGTGCCGCCGCCGGGATTCAAGAAGTCGGATGGCACGATCTACCGCAACTACATAATCGGCGGGCAGCCCTGGGTGATCAATGCTTTTAACGACCCCGAGCATATGCAGGTGGCCGTTGACTTCATGAAATGGTGGTATCTGCCCGAGACATCGAACGAATATCTGAAGCTGGGCGGTATGCCGTGCGACAAGGCGACATGCGCGCAGCCGGACTTTGACGGCATATATCCGTGGAATCGGACATACAAGTATATGTTGCTGCGTAGCTCAGACTTCTGGCACGACGCGAAATACTCCGAGATGCTTTCCGACATGCAGGAAGCTATCACCGGTTACTACACGGGGCAGATCAAGGATCCGCTACACGCGTTGAATTGGGTAGCCTGCCAACAACAGAAGATCCTCTACGACGAGGGTACCGCCGAGAAGGCGGCCCAGGCGATGTGCTCGGGAATGACCCTCTAATTTGGATGGCGGGAGGCGTGGAGGTCGCGGCAGCCTCGCGTTCCCGCCGCAGGCGGGCGGGTCTTCGTCACGCCGGTTTCATCGCTTTTCTCGGGCGGCCCGAAGTGCTGCCCAGCGTCCTGATCGCTCCGGTCGTAATTTTCTTCATCATCTGGAACACTATTCCGACACTCTGGCTGATTGGGCTCAGCTTCTACCGCTTTTCTCTCACGAGCGGCCGAGCGCCGATCTTTTCCGGCTTCTACAATTATGTGAGCATCATCAACGACGCCTCGATCTGGTTCGATCTCAGCCGGACCTTCATCTTCGTCATTCTCGCGGTCGGCATCGAAACGATCGGCGGATTCTTCCTCGGACTTCTCTTCTGGGGCAGCGATCGGCTTCCGGGGCGCCGCGTTGCGCTGACATTGTTGTTTGCGCCGATGGTGGTGACCCCGGTCGCCGCCGGCACATTCTGGCGGCTCATCTACGATCCGACGTTCGGTGTTCTCGACTGGTTCATCACCCTGCTCGGGTTTCCCGCCGTCCGTTTCTTGAGCGAAGCCAACCTCGCCTTCTGGGCGGTGCTCGCGGTCGATATCTGGATGTGGACGCCGTTCATGGTGCTGATGGCCATGGCGGGGCTCGGTTCCGTGCCCCGGGCCGAACTCGAGGCCGCTGAAATCGACCGCCTGACCTTGTTCCAACGCTTCCGCCTCGTGATCCTGTACCACGGCAAATTCATCCTTATGCTCGGGATCCTGCTGCGCACGATCGACGCCTTCAAGACAATGGATCTGATCTTCGACATGACCTATGGCGGCCCCGGCACCGCCACGAAGCTTGTTGCGATGACTCTGTTCCGGAGCGCCTTCGAGTCCTTCAACATGGGAAGCTCGTCGGCGCTGGCAGTGATCCTTCTCCTGATCTCGATCGCCTTCACCGCGACGTTTCTGTACGTCCTCTACATTCGAGAACGAAGGGCGGCCGAGGCATGAGCCCGCGTGTTCGAGAAGGTCTCTACCATGCCGTCCTATGGCTGGTTTCCCTCGTCTTCTTCGCTCCGGTCTTCTGGATCGTGCTTTCCTCGTTCAAGACAGCGCCCCAGATCCTGGCGGTGCCGCCGATCCTTTTCTTCCGCCCGACCTTCGCCAATTACACCAAGCTCTTCGCCGATCCCGCCTTTGAGCATCATTTCTTCAACAGCGTCACCCTGTCGGTTCTCGCCGTACTGATCGCCGTGACGGTCTCCTTCCTCGCCGCCTTCTCGTTCTCGCGCTTTCGACCGGCGGCGACTAATTTTCTCATGTTCCTGCTGCTTTCTATCCGCATGCTGCCGGGATCGGCCGCCATTCTTCCGGTGTACCTGATGTACGTTGCGTTCGGGTGGAAGGACAACTTCGTTGCGATGACGCTCTTCTACGCCATGTTCTCCATCCCGTTCTCGGTATGGATTCTGAAGGGATTTATCGACGGAGTCTCACCTCGCTTCGACGAGACTGGCATCGTCAACGGCGCCTCCTGGTTCGCCATCATCGCCAGACTCACGCTGCCCCAGGTGTACCCCGGCGTGGTCGCCGCCCTCATCTTCAATTTCATCTTTGTATGGAATGAATTTCTCTTCAACTACATCATTGGCGGGATCAACACGTCGAACATACCGGTGCTGCTCGCGACGAATCTTTCCCAGGGCGGCGGTATCGACTGGACGTTCCTCTCCTCGCTCACCACGATCTACATCCTACCGCCGATCCTGGGGGTCTATTTCTTCCAGCGCTATCTGTTGGTCGGGATGACCTTCGGCACCGTCCGCGGGGAGGTCTGACCCCGTGGAAGGCCGTCTTCTCCCGCGCATCGAGCTTCTGCTGATCGTGCTGATGACGGCGGGCTTCCTGCTAATCACTCAGCAATGGAGCTTCTCCCTTTACCAGGTCGGCCTTCTCACCGTCATCTGCGCCGCCATCCTCAACATCGCTGTCGGCAATGTCCCGCGCGCCGCGCGCGGCTGGCGGGCGCTCCGCGCCGTCATTGTCATCCTTAGCGTAACGGCTGCCGTGGTCGTGATCGGCATCCTCCTCGTTCCCTATCTCTCCAGGCTGGGGCGGTAGGACGATGAGCCGGATCCGCTTCGAAGGCGTAAGCAAGTCCTATCGCCGCACGATAGCGCTCGATCGGATCGACCTCGACATAGAACCGGCAGGCCTCACGGTAGTCTGCGGCCCGCCCGGATGCGGAAAATCGGTTCTAGCGCGAATCCTAATCGGGCTCGAGGCTCCCTCGGTCGGGCGCATCTTCTTCGACGGAGAGGACATCACGCAGATGCAGGCGGCCCAACGCTCGATCGGATATGTCCCGCAATCCTTTGCCCTTTTTCCGCACATGAGCGTGTTTGACAACATCGCCTATCCGATGGCGCTGCAGGGAGTGCCGCGCTCAGACATCGCGGCGCGGGTCGACCAGGCGGCCGGAATACTGCGCATCGGGCCACTGCTCGCCAAGTGGCCGAGCCAGCTTTCCGGCGGCGAGAAGCAGCGCGCCGCGATCGCCCGCGGCCTCCTCAAGAATGCCAATATCTTCATTCTCGACGATCCTCTGGTCGGGCTCGATTTCAAGCTCCGCGAGAGCCTTATGGAGGATCTGAAGGACATGCGCGCGGAGATCGACGCCACTTTCCTCTACATCACTTCCGATCCGCTCGAGGCGCTGACCATGGCCGAACACCTCGTGGTCCTGGATCGGGGGCGGCTGGTCGAAGCTGGTCCCGTGGACGAGGTTTACTACGATCCGACGTGGCTGCGCACGATCGAACTGGTCGGATTTCCCCGCTGCAACGTTCTTCCTGGGCGTCTCGACACAACGAACGCGATGTGCGCCACTGCTATAGGCCAGCTGCCGATCACTCTCGAAGACGGCGCGGCCTCGCCCGAAGCGATGGTGGCGATCCGGCCCGAGGACATTGCGCCGCCAGCCTCCGGCGTCGCGCCGCTCGGTAACGGCAAGGTAGCCCTAATCGAGAACCTCGGGTCGGAGTCCATCGTCTACGTCCAACTCCACGAAACGACCCTCGTCACTACGGTTCCCGCCAGGGCCTTGGCGTCGCTCGATCTCGGCGACCCGTTTCCCTTAGCGGTACGGCCCGGCGGACCCACCGTATTCGATCGAGCGAGCGGTCGGCGCATCGGCCGCATCACATCGCCATCCAGGGAGATGCGCGATGGCTGACGTGCGCGTCGAGGGACTAAGACGCGAATTCGGCTCGCTGGTCGCGGTGAAAGACGTGTCCTTCGTCTTTCCGGAAGGGGCCGTCACGTGCCTGCTCGGCCCATCAGGGTGCGGCAAGACGACGCTGCTGAGGATGATCGCGGGTTTAGAGCGTCCGAGTGCAGGCGTCATCCGCTTCGGAGATCGCGATGTGACGGCGCTTATCGCCCGCCGGCGCGATGTGGCGATGGTCTTCCAGTATCCGGTCATGTACCGGACGCTGAACGTGACCGAGAATATTGAGCTGCCGCTTGCGAACGACCGCACCGTCACGGCGGCGGAGCGGCGCCGACGGGTGGAGGAAGCGATCGACATCCTCGAACTAGGCGACGCCCGCCGGCTGTACATTGATCGCCTGGACTTCGGGGCGCGCCAGAAGGTCGCGATGGGCCGCGCCATCGCGCGGCGCGCCGCCGTTACGCTGTTCGACGAGCCGACGACGAACGTCGAGGCGCACGAGAAGCTCGCGCTGATCCGGGCCTTCAAACAGCTGCGAAAGCACGTCCGGCAAACGATCGTTTATGTCACGCACGACCAGACGGAGGCAATGACGCTCGCCGACCAGATCGCGCTGATGCGCGATGGCGAGATCGAACAGTGCGCGCCGCCGCCTGAACTCTACGATCAGCCGGACAGCGAGTTCGGAGGATGGTTTCTCGGCAACCCCGGCATGAACTTCCTGACCGTGCGCCCGGCAGGTGCCGGGTTCGTCGTCGACGGCGTGCCCTTTCCACTCGCTGCTCCGCAAACGGGGCTGGAGGATGTCCGTTTCGGCATCCGACCCGAATATATCCGTATCGACAGCACCCGCCTGCCCGACAGCGTACCCGCGCGAGTTTTGCGCAGGGCCGTGGCGATCGGCGGACAGCATCTGGTCACGCTTGACGTGGGTGGGAGCCGCATCAAGGCGAAGGTGTCGCCGGCTGCGGGCCCTTCGCGGAGGGCGCCGGAGGCCGGCGCGAACGTCTTCGTCGTATGCCCCATCGAACACGCGATCCTGTTTCGCCGTGGCAAACGGTTGACCGAGCTACCGCGCCGCCTGGATTCGTCGACCGACGGCTAAGCAGATTCCGTTTGACTAACCAACGGATAGGTTTTTTGCGGTTCGCTGCCTGCGCCGATTCGCAAGGTGTATGGCATGGCGGGAAAGTCTCCGGTTACGGCGAGCGATGCACAACGCGCCGGCTTCTTGGCTGTTGCCGGTTCGCGCGATCGCGGCGAGGCGGACCGCGCCCGCGCCGTGCTTTTGACGCTGGCTGGTTGGACCAGCCCCAAGATCGCGGAGGCGTTTGGCGTGCGCGAAGATACGGTTCGGCTGTGGCGCAGCGACTTCACCGCCGGCGGTGTGGCAGCGCTGAAGACCAGCATCGCGCCGGGCCCGCCTCCGGTGAAGAGTGAAGCCGCCATGCGCGTCGCCACCCCGTTGCTGGAACAGCCTTCTCAGACAAAATCGGGACCGATTGCACCTTCATCCTATTGGCGCGACAAGACGGAATTCCAAGTGAGGGTCAGGCCATGACTGTGCGCCATTCAGCCAGCGCCGCCGAGCGCCTCTGTTTGTAGATTTCGCGGGTGACGAGATGACGTTCCTGGTTGAAGATCCTATGGGGAGTGGATAGCGGCGAGCTCGAGCGCGCAGACTGAAGTCGCAAATCCACTCAGCCTGGAGGCGACTATGGCACTCGATCACCATTTCGACGAACCTACCGCTATCCGAACCAATCTTGACGCCATCTTCGTGTCGTTGGAACTCAGTCGTTCGACGTGGTTGATCACATCGGTCTCGCCGGGCGGCGGCGAGAAAATGTCGAAGCGCGGCGTGTCCGCTGGCAACGTCGCTGCGCTGTTAACGCGCCTATCTGAGCTCAAGCAGAAGGCGTTTGCGCGGACCGGCAAATCCTTTCATGTCGTCGCTATTCAGGAGGCGGGGTTGGATGGGTTTTGGATTCATCGCGTGCTGCAGAGCGAGGGAGTTGAGAGCCATGTCGTCGATCCGGCCTCAATTGCGACCTCACGGCGTCGGCGACGGGCCAAAACCGACAAGATCGACGGCAAAGCCCTGGTGCGCGCTCTGCTGGCGTATAAACGCGGCGAACCGCGGGTCTGCGCCATGGTCAGGGCGCCGACGCCAGAGGAGGAAGACCGCCGCCGACTTTGCCGCGAGCGCAAGACGCTGACCAACGAGCGGGTCCAGCACGTCAATCGGATCAAGGGATTGTTGTTCGCGCAGGGAATCTCCGACTACCAGCCTCTGCGGCGGAACCGGCACCAACGGCTCGACGAGTTGAAGACGGGCGATGCACGTCCCTTGCCGCCGCATGTCAAGGCTCAGATCAGCCGCGAGCTTGATCGACTTGAGCTGCTGCTCGAACAGATCAAGGCGGTTGAGATCGAGCGAGACGCTCTGATCTCAGCGGTGAAGCCTGAAGAGATGAATGCCGACGCCGTGCGCTCGCCACCGGCGATGTTGATCAATCTAAACGGGATCGGTCCGGAATTCGCCGCCGTCCTCTGGTCGGAGGGGCTCTATCGAAGGTTTGCCAACCGCAGGCAGGTCGCCGCCTATGCGGGGCTGGCTCCGACACCGTGGCAAAGCGGATCGGTCACGCACGAGCAAGGGGTGCCCAAAGCGGGCAACCCAAGACTGCGCACAACAATGTTACAACTCGCCTGGCTATGGCTGCGCCACCAACCGCAATCAGCGCTGGCGCATTGGTTCCAGGAGCGCGTCACGCGCAACGGCGGGCGGCTGCGCAAGACGACAATCGTGGCGCTAGCGCGAAAGCTGCTAGTGGCGCTCTGGAAGTATGTGACCGCTGGCGTCGTCATTGACGGAGCCGTGGTGCGGGCAGTCTGATGATAGACGCTGAACGCATTCTCAAATCTTCCAGAACCTGATCAGTTCTGGTCGATCCGGGCGGACGAACCGCACAACCATATGGCCGAAAAAGCCGTATTGAAGAATGGTCTCGTCCTTTCGAGCCCCACCCGCCGCAAGCGGGATGTTGGTGCAGCCGTCGCGAACGGCGACCGAATGTGAGTTTGATCTGGTGTGGAAACGGCCAGGTTGCGCGCTCGGGCTCAGACCGTGGATAGCGAGATACGGATTGGAGTCTTCCTCATGCGAGACTAAACCTCACTCTTGACCCGACCCTCCCCATGTGAATGGTTGTGGACCTGAGCATGAACTGAGCTGAATTTCTGCAGTGTCTTCGAGCTTCGAAACCGCTGCATGGCCCGTTCTCGTCGTCGAAACGGCTGATGCGAATTCTCGGCGCGATTGTTGCGTCAGCGCCCAACCTCCTGGCGACGGACGTTGCCGATTTCTCTCATCGCCGCGAAATAGGAGGAAAGCCCGTCAGTGACGACGCTCCGCGGCCGACCATATTTCTTCATGATGCGCTTCAAAAACTTCAACGCCGCAGCCTTATCTCGCTTCGCCGTGACCACCGTTTCCAAAATTTCCCCTTCGTGATCGACCGCCCGCCATAGATAGCAGAGTTTGCCATTGATCTTCACGAACACCTCGTCCAAATGCCAGCGCCATTGGGTGAAGCCGCGCATATGCGCTACCCGCTTCTTCCTGATCTCCGCCGCGAACATCGGGCCAAACCGGTTCCACCAAAATCGGATCGTCTCATGGCTAGTGTCGATCCCACGCTCGGCCAGCAGATCTTCGACGTTGCGCAGCGACAGCGGGTATCTCACGAACGCGGCGCGCTCTCTGCTGCGGCGCGGTCGCTGCGCATGACGCCGTCAGCCCTTACCTGCGAGCTACGGTAGCGCCAAAGGTCGATGACCTTCGACGATCGGAACCACCGATCGCTGCCGTTCCACATTGGGGGGTGGGCTGAACCTTGGCGGTCCTCCTCAGACAGTGAGAACCGTCGACGAAACTGCTCATCCGAAGATGACGCAGACCATGTGCTCATTCTCTCAGCTCCTATCCATTGTTGTTAATTAGATAAGAAAAAATCTCTTTAAGAGAGAATCAAGGAGAGAAAAAAGAGAAGAGAGATAAGAAAGAGACCCTGTGGGGGTGGATCCGCGACACAGGCGTAGTGGATCCGCGACACAGGTGTGGTGGATCCGCGACAGAGGCGTCGCGCATCCGCGACAGAGGGTTGAACTGGACCCGATTGGTGGGACCACGGGGGGTTGGATTTAAGGTGTAATCTCGCCTGCGCTTGTCCTTCAGAGAATTAAGCCGCCTCTTGCTGCTTGTGTCTCTGCTGTGGGTATGTGGGCAACGCGTTTGCGTTGTCCAAGCGAAGCGGCATATCCACAGCCCTCGCCGCCGCCTCGATTTCGCCCATGCCGGCGCGCCACATTGCCATTGGCGTTAGGTTGTTCATCGCCTGGTGCGGGCACCGAAAATTGTAAAAGGTCATCCAGGAACCGATGCCGGCTCGCGCCTCGCGGCCATCGGCGTAGGCTTTCAGATGCCCCTCTTCATACTTGATCGAGCGCCACAGCCGTTCGATGAAAATGTTGTCCATGAAGCGGCCGCGTCCGTCCATCGAAATCGCGACGCCGGCCGCCGCGAGCTTGCCGGCGAAAGCCTCGGCGGTGAAAGTGGAGCCCTGGACGCCCTTCTGTTTGTCAAGCGGCGATTCGGGTGGCGTTGATTTCCTTGCGGCGCTGCGTGATGAGGGTGAAGACCTCTCTGGCGAGGTAGCGCTTCAGGGCTCGAATGGCGTCGAGCTTGGAATGTCCTTCGGCGAGTCGGCGAGCGACGTAGTCCTTGGTTCTCTGGTCGGTCCGCAAGCGTCCGATGGCGATGATGTGTAGCGCGCTATTGGCGGCGCGATCTCCGCCGCGGTTGAGCCGATGCCGGACGGTCTTTCCCGACGACGCCGGAACCGGACTGACGCCGCACAACGATGCGAAGCTGGCCTCTGACCTCAATCTTTCTGGATTGTCGCCGGCCGTAAGGAGAAGCTGCGCAGCGCCAATGTGGCCAATCGAATTGCGGGCGACGAGGTTCGGCGCCAGCTCGTCGACGATGGCGGCGATCATCACATCGAGATCTGCGATCTCATCATGCAGCTCGAGGTAACGGCGGGCCAGCGACTTGAGGCCGATGCGATAGGCGGAATCCAAGTCGCGATAAGCGGTAAGATCGGGTCGCCAGGAGGCCAGCGTGCGGACGAGCTGCATGCGGGTCAGGCTGCGCAGTTGATCGCGCAGGCCATCAGGGGCGCAGACGATGGTGTTGTGGATCATCTGCAGGGCGACACGCCTGGCGCTCACCGCGGTCTTCCGGCAAGCCATCAGAACCCGCAGGGATTCGATCATGCCGTCCCGGCTTCGCGGCGTCACGGTCCGCTGACCTGCAAAGGCGGCATGGGCGGCGTTCTGGGCGTCGAGATCGTCGTTCTTGCCGCGTCGACGCCGATCCTGCTTGTCGGGGGTCGTGACTTCGAGGACCGCGACCTTTGCCTGCTGCATGAAGCGCAGGAGCCCTGCGCCGTAGCTGCCGGTCGAACTCTACGCCGACGCGTTGCAACTCACCGAAGGAGCGCATCCAGGCGAGCATCTGGCGATAGCCTTGCCGAGTCGTGGCGAAGGATCGTGTTCCGATGACCTGGTCCTGTTCGTCGACGACCGCTGCGACGTGAAGATCCTTGTGGGTATCGACGCCGCCGACGATGCGACGTGTTCCTCCGGTTACCGCCATTCCCAGCCTCCACATGACCATGCATGAATGGCTTCGCCGGGACCGAATGCGCGGACAGGACAGTCACGAGACCATGGAGGTCAGGCCCTTCTCGGGTCACAGGCATCGGCGAGGCAAAGCCTCACCGCAAGGCGTTCCCGGGCGGTCGACAGGTCCAGGGAAAGACACGGCTGGTCGATCGGAGTGCGGGTCAGACCGCACCGGGCGGCTTGCGGCGCCAGCCTACCAGTCGGCCGATCGGTGTTTGAGTCAGGCCGCCCGGAAACTGGCGTTTATCCTCTGACTGTCGGTGTTGAAAATTTCCGGCTTGCCGTATCGGGCCAGCGCCTCCTCCAGCGCCGCCACGCAGAAGCTGGCATTGTTGGTGTTCGACAGCCGCCATGCCAGAACCGCCCGGCTGGCCCAGTCGATGATCGCCACCAGATAGAGGAAGCCGCACGCCATCGGGATGGAGGTCACGTCGGCCGCCCACACGGGGTTCGGCTCGGTAATCTTCAGGCCGCGCAGCAGGCAGGGGTATATCTTGCGCCCGGGCGCGGCTTTGCTGGCGCCGGGGCGCGGAACCAGCGCCTCGATCCCCATCACCCGCATCAGCCGCCACACCCGCTTGCGGTTGACCCCACGGCCTTCCTTGTTGAGTTCGAAGGTCATTCGCCGCGAGCCGTAGAAGGGAAGTTCGAGATGCAGTTCGTCGATGTGGCGCATCACCGCCAGATCGTCCGCCCCGACGACAGACTTGGGGCGGTAGACCCCCGAGCGGGCCACCCCCACAAAGCGCGCATCGCCGGCGCACCGACAGGTCCTCGCCAGGCCGTTCGACCATCGCTCTTCGATCGGGCGCGCTCATCGCCCTGGCCTCCTGGCCAAGAAATCCCGTTCGACCGTCAGTTGGCCAATCTTGGCGTAAAGCTTGGCCGTCTCACGCTCGCGCTCCTCCTCGCCATCGCCCGAACCGCTCGCCCCTCGCGAAAAACAGGCTCGCGACGTTGTCGAGAACCGGCTTCTTCCAGGCATAAATCTGGTTCGGATGCACCCCGTGCCGCTGCGCCAGTTCCGGAACCGTCGCATCCTCGCGCAGCACCTCAAGCGCAATCCAGCGCTTCACCCCTGACACCCATGATGGGGCGACATCGAGCCGACCCCGAAGAGAACCGTGACCCCGGCCAAGACATCAACTTCCAGAATGCTTACGCGTGGCTTCGGCGGCACAGCTCCGCAAGCGCCCCGTGGGCTGGACACGTCGCCAACTTTCTTGAAATTGCAGAGGCCAAAACGATTGAAGATCTACAGTTGAAGGAATGCAGCCTCGCCTACGGCCGTGCGACTCAAGGCGCCATTCGCCGCGTCGCGATCCGTTGTTACAGCGCGTAATAGACGACTAAATGCTGTTCTATACGCCAGACTCTTGGGATCGCGGCGAGCGCAAGGCGGTTGCCACTGTTTCGAGTACAACAAGCGCGTCCCTTGTTCCGTCCGCCTCGCCCTTCTCAAATTCATCACCAGCAAGTCCCATCGTATTGGTGACGTGTGCGAGACAGAGAACGCGAACGCCTGCCGCGCGGGCGAAGCAGTAGAGCGCGGACGCCTCCATTTCGACCGCGAGAATCCCTTTGCAACGCGCCGCTTCAATAGCGTCTGCGGTCTCCCAGAAAGGCGCGTCCGTTGTCCAGCTCGGGCTGATGACACTATCCGGCCCAACTGTGGCAAGTGCAGCCGCCGCCATCCTCACCAAGTCAGGATCAGCTTCGGTAAACTCAGAGGGCGGGGCGGTAGTGATAGCTTGTTCTCTCATCCCGCTACGCACGGTCGATCACGACGAAATACGGCGTCCACCCAGATGGGCTTTGTCTGTCCAGCCGAGGTCAGGCTCACGAGCAACCGGCACCCACTGGCGAATAATTCTTCGGCGATAAGAACGGCGAAAGATGCGCCGACCACGCGGCCCACGATCCCGACCCAATGCCCGCCAAGCTCGAAGGGTGTCGAGTTCCGTATGATAGCAGGACCAGCCCTCGAACGGCTTCGACGCGCCGCTCTGGCGCAGCCGGCGCACCAAATTGCCGTCCGGATCGAGGATACACACGGACGGTACGTCTACATCCTCTATTCCTTTTTGCCGACGCGCTTCCTGCAACAGGACAGACGGCGCAAAGACGGATTTCGAAGAGATATGCTTGTTGTCGAGGATGGGCGGCGTGACCATGTTGGAGATGTTCCAGTTGACCCGGTTGCTCTGCTCGGTGGAGGAGCTATGTTGCGGACTTTATCGCCATTGTTAAAGGCCAGTCCGAAGCCGTCCGAGCACGAGCGCAGGTTTGAACGGTCAACAGCGATCTTGGCTGTCGTGACGACGATGGTCGACGCGCGTGACGGTGCAACAACAGGCCATGAGCTTTCATCGTCCGATACACGCGCGCCGAAGCCTGAAAGCGCTCCATTTGCAAGCGTCATGTAACACTCGCGTTCGTGCCCACGAATTCGTCCCAGAACAAACCACTTACATGGCCCGGGTCTGGCGACGGGAGCGACATCATGCGTTCGTCTTTCTGGCCGCTCGGTTCACCGAGGTTTTCGCGAAGGGTCCTGGCCGCCTGGCTTATCGGATCGTACGCCGCGATCGGTGCTTCGAACGTTCAGGCTGCCTACGAGGTCCCGCCCCGACCAAGGGACGCCCTCCCACCGGAGAGGAAACTAGAATGTTTAAGGTAGTCGAGGCGGTATTCTACGTCGCCGGCGCTCTGCTCATCACCGCGCAGGTCGCGAGTATCATCACCCTCGCGAACCACGTGTGACACGCGGACCGGACCAGGCCGCCCGCGGCGCCAGCGCCGACGACAGCGATCCGAGGATTGCCGCGCAGATATCCCTTTCCGACCTGAGCATGCACCAGCGAAAGCTCCCGGGCTTGCTGCGCATAGAACGCAACGCGACGGTCGTAGCACCCGAGCACGAAAAGATTTGCACGGTCACGAACCGCAGCGCCAGCGATCACATCGAGCGGCGGCAAAGGATCAGCCATCGAGCCGTCCCATTCTCTTGAGAGGCGTTCTCAGCATCTCGGGCACGCACTTATGGTCGGAACAGCTACGCGTGACAATATTGACCGCAATTTCGACTTACCGTTTTTGTGCCGAAGGCTTCGGCGGCCTTAATCTAGGCCATCGAGCATTCCACGAGCCGACTTCGGACGACGCTATCCCACGCCACGATCAAGAATTGCTGAATACCCGTCGGCCGGATCACCGATCCGTTCGAGATAACAACGTAGGTTTACCCAGCAAGCACACTCGCCGAGGACCTTCGCACATCCAAAACGCCCAAGATGGCCGCGGCCGAAGATCGAAAGTTCGCTCTCGGGCATTGCCTATAAGCTCAGAGAACGCTGTCGCGAGAACTGAATTTGGTCGCTCACAATTTAGCAGTCCTAGTTCGTGGTAACACCCCAGAAGTTACCTCGGCGGAACCGTAACAGCCGCGCCGGGTGAAGCGAAGTAGTTCTAGCAGGCTGTTGAAAAAGTCCGCCGCGCACGGTCGAAACCGGGAACACAACGGAATCCAAGGGAGTCCGAAACAGAATTGAACTGCGGCGGAAATGAGTTTTTCAACAGCCTGCTAAGGGGCGGTTACCCGGCGGGTCGAGTCCAGCCCCCCATCGAGGAACCGATGATCGATACAGAACACGTGATGATTGATAGAGAACATGAAACGACGGAGCAAAAGATCCAGCGTTATGCTCATGCGCTGTGGTTGGCCGAAGGACAGCCGGAAGGGCGAGCAGACGAACATTGGCGTCTTGCTCAAGAGGCGGTCGAGGCTGAACCTTTGGTTGGCGAAGTCACGAGACGCGAAAAGCGAAAAGCCTGATCTCCTGCCAGCGCGCGAATTGTAATTCGACTCTCCGCGAGCGCCCCGTGGTGATCTTTCGTTACCCGGCGATCGAAGCACAGTTTGTCCGGGCTACATCTTGAGCGCCACGCCGCCACATCCTCTGTTCGACACCGCGGAAGGCCGACGACTGCGGCAGATCGCCGAAGGCGTGCCCTGGCGCCGCTGGGGGCCCTACCTCAGCGAGCGCCAGTGGGGCACCGTCCGGGAAGATTACAGCTCGAACGGAGATGCCTGGCGCTCGTTTCCGCATGACCATGCGCGCAGCCGGGCTTATCGCTGGGGCGAGGACGGCTTGGCCGGGTTCTGCGATGCCGAGGCGCGTTGGTGCATCGATCTGGCGCTCTGGAACGGCCAGGACCCCATCCTCAAGGAGCGTCTCTTCGGCTTGGCCAACCACGAAGGAAATCACGGCGAAGATGTCAAGGAGATCTATCATTATCTGGATGCCACGCCGACCCATTCGTATCAGCGCATGACGTATCGTTATCCGCAGGCCGCCTTTCCATATCACGAATTAGTGTTGCAAAATCGCAGTCGCGGTCCAGATCAGCCCGAATATGAACTGATTGACACTGGGATATTCGCCGACGGCAAGTTTTTCGACATCACGATTGAATACGCAAAACAAGATCCCGAGGACATCCTGATGCGGATGTCGGTCGATAATAGATCCGCGCAACCGGCTACTCTACACGTTCTGCCCCAGCTTTGGGCCCGCAACACTTGGAGCTGGGCCGCTGGTTCCGAGCGTCCCCGACTTTGCGCACAGCCGAACGGGTCGGTCCTGGCGGAAAGGAACGGCAAAACCTGGCGCATGAGCATGGAGCGCTCTGACGCGTTGTTGTTCTGTGAGAACGAGACAAATACACCCCTCCTATTTGGGGTTGATGCTCCAGGTCCCTTTAAGGACGGGATCAACGACCGCGTCGTGAATTCAATCCGGAGTGCGGTCAGCGATAAGGGCGAGGGAAGTAAGGTCGCGGCGCTGACGCGGCTGGATTTTCCGGCGTTCGGGACGGCCACGCTACGCTTGAGGTTTCGTGTCGATAAAGGCAATGCGCCGCAGTTCAGCGCCTTCGACCAGGTCGTCGCGCTACGACGCGACGAAGCGGATGCATTTTTCGCTGCACTCCAGATCGGCATCGAGGATCCCGACGCCCGGCTGGTGCAGCGCCAGGCGCTGGCCGGCATGCTCTGGTCCAAGCAATTCTATTATTTCGACGTCTCGGAGTGGCTGGACGGCGATCCTGCCCAACCGTCCCCGCCGGCGCAACGCAGCCGCGGACGCAATGCCGATTGGCGGCATCTCAACAATGCCGACGTCATTTCCATGTCCGACACGTGGGAATATCCTTGGTACGCCGCATGGGATTTGGCGTTCCAAGCGGTCACGCTGGCGATGGTCGATCCGGATTTCGCGAAAGAACAGCTCGTTCTGCTAACGCGCGAGTGGTTTATGCACGCCAATGCGCAACTCCCCGCCTACGAGTGGGACTTCAGCGACGTGAATCCACCCGTGCATGCCTGGTCGGCTTGGCGCGTTTACCAGGCCGATAAGAAGCTGACGGGCGTTGCGGACACCGCCTTCCTAGAGCGGGTCTTCCAAAAACTCATTCTCAATTTCACTTGGTGGGTCAACCGCAAGGATTCGGGCGGGCGAAATATCTTTCAAGGCGGCTTTCTCGGTCTCGACAACATCGGTGCGTTCAACCGCTCCGACCCGGTCCCGAACGGCGGCACAGTCAATCAAGCGGACGGCACGGCCTGGATGGCCATGTACGCGCTGAACCTGATGCGGATAGCTATCGAGCTCGCGCTCCAAAATCCCGTCTACGAGGACTTGGCGACTAAGTTTTTCGAGCATTTCTTGGGCATAGCCGGGGCGATGACCGACATCGGCGGTAGTGGTCTCGGCCTTTGGAACGAAGACGATGGTTTTTTCTACGACGTGCTTGAAAAGCCGGAGGGAGATCATCATCCGTTGCGAGTCCGGTCGATGGTGGGACTGGTCCCGCTGTTGGCCGTGGAGGTCCTGGACCGCAGTGTGTTCGACAAATTGCCGCACTTCACCCGCAGGTTGCGTTGGTTTCTCAAGCACCGCCCGAAACACGCCGACCTCGTGTCACGGTGGACGGAGTCGGGTTCAGGAGAGCGTCATCTGCTATCCTTACTGCGCGGCCACCGCCTCAAATGCCTATTGCGGCGCATGCTCGACGAAACTGAATTTCTATCCGACTACGGCGTTCGATCCTTGTCCAAGGCCCACGACGCCAAGCCGTATACGTTCCATCAAGGCTCGACGCGGCTGGAGGTGCGCTATGCGCCAGGCGAAGCAACGAGCGGGTTGTTTGGCGGCAACTCAAACTGGCGCGGGCCGGTCTGGATGCCTCTCAACTACATGCTGATCGACGCATTACGGGAGTTTCATGCCTATTACGGCCCAGACTTCAGGGTCGAGTGTCCGGTGGGCTCGGGGCGGTATGCCTCGCTCGAGCAGGTCGCGCTGGAACTTGGCGGCCGATTGTCGAAATTGTTCCTGCGGGGTGCAGATGGGCAGCGGCCGTTCCGAGGCGGCCGCGGATCGGAGCATACCGGCGCCGATCTGGATGAGTGTGTACTCTTCCACGAGTACTTTCACGGCGAAACGGGTCAGGGCCTCGGCGCCTCGCACCAAACCGGATGGACGGGGCTGATCGCCAATCTGCTGCGGCCGGCGCCCGCCGATCGAACATGAGCCGCGCTGCGTCGCCGGACTGGCGTGTGCGAGCGGAAATCATCGCTTTGGCTCGCTCGAGCTTGTCCACCGTTCAGGCGATCGGGGCGGCTCTTGCCCCATGGCTCGACCTCCTAATCCGATTCTGGCTTGCGCAGGCGTTCCTGACCGGGGCTGCCGTGAGCCTCGTCATGCACGAGCCCCTCTTCATGGCGGGGGCTGGAGGCGGGGCTAGGTTCTTTAATGGCTTGGTTGCGTCCCCGTTCGGCTTCGCGATCCAGACGGCCTGCCCGATTCTCCTATTAATCGGCTTGTTCTCTCGCCTCGCAGCCGTGCCGCTGCTGGTTCAGGCTGTGGCCCTGCAGGGTCCGGAGGGCCCGTCGGAAATCCATCTGTTCTGGGCGATCCTGCTGCTTTGGACCATAATTATCGGGCCTGGGCCGCTTTCTCTCGACAATCTGCTCGGCCGCGGCGTCGACTTCGAGCGCCGTTCCGGGCATCAGACCGGTGAAGGCGGCTTACGCCTGGATGACTGGGAGGCTTGGGCCATTGTATTGGCTGCTGCTCCGCCTCTGGATCGCAACTGCCCCACTCGGGGTCGCGTTTGCGACGTTCAGCGGCTCCGATCCCATGCGCCGAGAAGCGATCTCCCCCTGGCTGGCCAGCATTCCGGACACGGTCGCGACGATCTCTCCTGGCCTCTCCAGTTTGGGCGCGGCGCTGCTGATCTGCGGCCTGGCCACCCGGTTCACTTCACTATTTCTGCTGGCGATGATTTCGGTCAGCCACGTCGCCGCCGCCGCGGACAGCCGGTTGTACTGGGTCCTGCTTCTGGCCATTCTCGTATTGCGCGGAGCCGGACCGCTCTCGCTCGACAAATTGTTGGACCAAACTCTGGCCGCACTCGACAAAGGAATGAAGAAGCCAGACGCAAACCTCCCGCATGTCGTAATTGTCGGCGGCGGCTTCGGCGGCATCGCAGCGGCGCGGGCGCTGAATGGAGCGCCGTGCCGGGTTACCCTGGTCGACCGACGCAACTACCATCTGTTCCAGCCGCTGCTTTACCAAGTGGCGACCGCGGGCCTATCCCCGGCCGATATCGCGACGCCGATCCGCAGCATGTTCCGCAGCCAATCGAATGTCGCGGTCATGCTGGCCGAGGTGAAAGGCCTCGAGGCAAGTACCCGGGAATTGGTGCTGGACCCCGGTCGCCTCCATTATGATTACCTGGTGCTGGCGACTGGGTCGCAACACAGCTATTTCGGCAAGAACGAATGGGCGAGGGTGGCGCCGGGGCTCAAGCGAATTGAGGACGCGACCGACATCCGGGGGCGTCTGCTCATCGCATTCGAGAGGGCAGAGCAGGCTGCCGATCCAGCCGAGCAGACCGCATGGCTCACCTTCGTCGTGGTTGGGGGAGGCCCGACCGGCGTGGAGCTCGCGGGCGCGATTGCCGAACTGGCGCTGCATGGTCTCGTCCGCGAGTTCCGCTCGATCGACCCGGCCGACGCGAAGGTGATCCTGATTCAATCGGCGCCCCGCCTTCTCCCGGCGTTCCCTGAATCGCTGTCGGCCGACGCGGAGGAGGCCCTGCGCCGGCTCGGGGTGAACGTCCGCGTATCGGCCAGAGTCGATGAGGTGGACGAGGCCGGCGTCGTGATCGCGGGCGATCGGATCGCGGCGAAAACCGTGCTCTGGGCGGCAGGAGTGGTCGCATCTCCCGCCGGACGTTGGCTGGGCGTCCCAACCGACAACGCTGGACGCGTCGTGGTCGAATCCGATCTGGCGGTTCCCGGTCGTGAGGGCGTCTTCGCGATCGGCGACACCGCCGCCTCGCAAGGCTGGAAGGGCAAGGCCGTCCCGGGACTCGCGCCTGCCGCCAAACAGGGCGGAGACTATGTTGCGAAGGTCATCCGCGCCCGTCTGGCGGGTCGGCCTGTGCCGAAGCCGTTCGGTTACCGCCATGCTGGCAGCCTGGCGACCATCGGCCGACAGGCGGCAGTTGCGGAGTTCGGTCCCCTGCGTTTCCATGGCGCCCTGGCCTGGTGGATCTGGGGAGGCGCCCATATCCTGTTCCTGGCCGGCGGCCGGAACCGGGCGACCGTTGTGGTGGAATGGGTCTGGGCCTATTTCACCTATCGCCGCGGCATACGGCTGATCACCGATCCGCAATCAACGAGCAACGCCGACGCACGGCGATAACTAGCCCGCATTTCTCACGCGGGCAGACCATTTTCCGGTTGTTCTGGCTCGATTTGAAGGTCGGACTGATGTGGGCGTGACGGTGGGTGGCGCGGGCGCGCGGCGACTTTCGCGATGGCGGATGTGTCTCCGGTGGGCCGATGGGTTTTTGCCGCGCATTTTTGCGCCGCGGCGGCGCGCGTCAGGCTGGCCAGGCGCGCGCCGCGGCGCGCCTTGCCGCGGCGAGGCGCCACTCCTGGGCGTTTGGGCAGGCTGAAGCGAAGGCGATCCTGACGCGCCGGGCGCTGATTTTGACGAGCGCGCCAAGCTTCAGCAGTTTCAGGCGGATCGTGCCGCAGGTCGCGCTGGCGAACGGCGTGTGGGCCAGGCCGATGCGGCGCATCGCGCACAAGAGCGCATAGGCCATCGAGGCGAACCACAGCCGAAGCTGATTGGCGCGCATGGTGGCTGTCGAGGTGCGGTCGGCGAAGAGATCGCCCTGGCGCTCCTTGATCCGGTTCTCCATCTCGCCGCGCGCGCAATAGAGCCTTTCGTCAAGCGGCCTGGCGCGCCAGGCGTCGGCCTTCAGCGAGGTCACGAGAAAGCGCGGATTGGCCTCGCCCTGCGTCCATTCGGCCTTGCCGACCACCCGGCGCCGGCGCGACCAGCTGTCCTTCGTCGACCATTCGAAGTCGCGAAACGCCCGCGCCGGCCGGCCCTCGTTCGCCTGCGACATCGCCCGCGCCTCGCTCAAGGCGTCGGCGATGCGCGCCTCCAGCCGCGCGTTGCGCGCCAGGCCGAACACGTAGTCGACCGCGTTGGCCTCGCACCAGGCCATCAGGCCGTCGCGGGCGAAGCCGGAGTCGGCGCGCAGCACGATCCTCACCCGCGGCCAGCGCGCCCGGATCTGCTCGATGATGCGCGCCATCTCTTCCTGCGCCCCGGCGCTGCCGTCGATGTTCGAGCGCCGCAGCTTGGCGGCCAGAAGATGGCGGCCGCAGAAAACATAAAGCGGCAGGTGGCAATAGCAGGCGTAATCGCCGTGAAAGAACCGCCCCTCCTGATCGCCGTGCAGCGGATCGTCGGTCGCATCCAGGTCGAGCACGATCTGACGCGGCGCCTTGGCGTGCGCGTCGAGAAACAGATCGACCAACAGCCGCTCGATCGCCGCTTCGTCGTGGCTGATCTTGTGATAGCGCGCGGCCTCTTGCCCGCGCCCGGCGCATGCTCCAGCCGGTTCAATGTGCTCTTGCCCGCCAGGGGCGAGGGCTCATCCCCGGCGCGCTCGAGCTTGCCCAGAAGCACGCCCAGGACAGGATCGCGGCGCAAATCGTCGTGGTCGTTGAGGTCCTCATAGCCGAGCGCCAGGCCGAACACGCGCTGCCCAATCAGAGCCTTCAGCGGGTGGACGGTGAAAAGCCGGCTGCGACGGTCGGCAAAGCACGCGGCGAACCGTTCGGTCAGCCCGACCGCGTTGTCCGCCTCGCCAAGCAACAAAGCCCCCGCGTCCGAGGAGACCAGACCGCCGTCGAAATCCGCCACCACACGCCGCCCGCCGGCGCTTCCAAACTCCATCTCTGTCGGGCTACACCGCCTCGGCATCGGGACCCCCTTCGAATCGGCATAACTCGTTGATCACAAAACAAGTTTAGCTGATTCTGGGCCCCGATGCGCCTGCTACTGTGAGAATGCGGGCTAGGCGGCACGACTTCGGCGCCAGACGCGGCGGCCACAGCAACAGTGATCAGGAATCCTTCAAGCTCGTTCCGAGCGAGTTCATTGCAGATGACGAGACGGTCGTACCCTCGGCTATTTTACGGGGACGCACCGGACACTGGAAGTAGTGGATTAATCCTCGAAGACACAGCCTCGACGATCTGCGCGAACTGAGCCAGTTGCGCCTTCGAAAGGCGAGGCTTCGGACCTTCGGTCCAGTTGTCAATCAGACCCTCCGGGCCCAAGGCGTTGAAGCGATGGACCCAGTCGCGCAGCGTCTGACGGTCCATGCCGCCGATCTTCGCCGCCGAGCCTCGGTCCATGCCGTCCCGGACCGCAGCAAGCGACAGAAGCCGTCGGCTCTGGTTGACGTCCTTCGATCGACGGGCGAGCCTCCGAAGTTCCTCGGCCGAATAATCCTCTCGCAATCTCACCGCTGAAAGCATGGCGCGAATCCTCCACGCCGCCTTGAATCAGCATCCCCGCGATTCGGGAATCCCCCTATGAGTCAGCCAGCGGAGCCTTTGGTATAACACGTTGGTTCACACGACCGAGCACAGAGACCCGATTTCATTGTCGACGAACACTGCTACTTGGTCACCGCGGCGCAGAGGATAGAGTCCGAGCGGCGTTCCCGTAAGAACGACTTCTCCTGGCGAGAGATCGGCTCGCATGTTCGCAAGGTGTTGCTGAAGCCATTGGAGCGAGGACTCCATGCCGCCGGACATTGGCCATAGCTCGCCCGATGCAACGACGCGGCCATTGATCTGGACAGACAAAGCGCCTTTTCGCTCGATGTACAACCTCGATGAGAGCCAATCGTCGTGTGGCAGCACGATGCCTCCATTGAGGCCATTGTTCGCTACGAGTTCCGGTAGTGTCTTTCGGGCTCCCCTGAAAACGAAATGATGCAGTTCGATGACCGGGAAGGCCGCCGCGATCGTGCGATCAGGCCCGATGCGCACGGCCATTTCCCCTTCGATCGCCAAGTGTGCGAAGTCGTCGAAACTCAAAGCCTCGCCGTGCCGGCGGACCTCACTCTCGAAGAGGCATCCTCGGATCGGCCCTTGCATCCCGAACTGTTGCGTGGTGCCTGGCCCCGTGCAGCCAAC
Source organism: uncultured Alphaproteobacteria bacterium (assembly GCA_963813555.1). GTDB lineage: Bacteria > Pseudomonadota > Alphaproteobacteria > Rhizobiales > Beijerinckiaceae > Roseiarcus. Next base: position 82,919 of record CAWEZX010000011.1, read on the forward strand.
CTTGTAGCCGATCAGACGATCTCCGGACGCAATCCGAAGCTTGGCAACGGCGTCCTGGAGCTCATAAGCAGCAGCGAGGGACAGGTCGAAATCCGGGTCGGCGAAGCACGTTCCGGGTTGCCGCCCGCGGTAGTCGCGCCATTGGCGATCAGCCAACTCCGCCAACGAGTTCACGACGGCGGACCTTTCTTGTCAGCTCTTGGCGACACTGGCCGCGGTCTGGCCGAACAGGAGCTTCTTGCCCTCTTCGGTCACTGCGGGCTGCGCGGAAAACGGCTCTGCCTTTGCGTAGGCTCGTTTCGTTCCCGGACGCGCTGCGATGGCGTCGAACCAGCGACGGAGATTCACGAAGTCGTCCAGGTTCTGCTGCTGTCGTTTCCAGGGGACGATCCACGGATACGCCGCCATGTCTGCGATCGTGTAGGCGTCGCCAACCAGGAAACGGACGGTCCGCGAGACGGCGATCGATGACCCCGTAGAGCCGATTGGTCTCGTTAACGTATCGGTTGATTGCATAGGGGATTTTCTCCGGCGCATAGACGCCGAAGTGATGGTTCTGACCGGCCATGGGGCCTAGGCCGCCCATCTGCCAGAACAGCCACTCCGTCGTGGTCTTCCGGCCGCGCATGTCGGTAGGAAGGAACAGACCAGTCTTTTCGGCGAGATAAAGAAGGATCGCGCCGGACTCAAACACAGTCACTGGCTCGCCATGATCGACGGGATCATGGTCGATGATAGCAGGCATTCGGTTATTGGGAGAAAACGCCAGGAACTTGGGATTGAATTGATCGCCAGCGCTGATGTTGACCGGCTTAATCGTGTAGTCGAGGCCCGCTTCCTCGAGAAAGAGGGTGATCTTGTGGCCGTTCGGCGTAGGCCAGTAATAGAGGTCAATCATCGCGCCATCCGTAATCAGCGTTGCGGGGTTCGGCTCCCCGTTCAAAGGGCCGAGTGATCCTTCACGGCTTCTTCAAGAGCCGGTTTCATGGAGAGCATCCGCTCGTCGATCGCCGCGGGATTGTCGCGATTGAGCGCAATCATCTGGGCGCGGGTCTCGCCGCCTCGGATGACCTCGAACGCATCGGCCTCAATGCCCTCGATCGTGGCGTCCGCAACCGCCGAGGCGGGCTCGCGCCCGAACCCGAGCTCCGGTCCTGCTCGGTTCGTTTTCATCATCGGCGTGTCGGTCCCGCCTGGATAGACCGTCAAGACATGAATGCCTTCGCCCTTCAGTTCACGGCGCAAGGCTTCTCCAAACCGGGCGAGACCCGCCTTGGCGGCAGCATATGTGGCGTAGAACGGCGCGCCGATCAGTGCAATGCCCGACGTGACATTCACCACCATGGCGCTGCCGCTCGCGCGGAGCGCGGGCAGAGCCGCACGCGTGAGAAGAATAGGCGCCACAAGATCGACATTCAGCATCGCCTCGATCTCGCTCTGCGATGTGGCCTCGAGGCGACCGGCGCGAACCCCTCCGGCGTTGTTGATTAGGATGTCGAGGCCTCCGAGCGCGTCGAGTGCTCGCTTTAACGTGAGCGCCCGGCCCTCCTCCGTACCGACGTCCGCGACGATCCTGGCGACCGATCCGCCACCCTTGCGCAACTCGTCAACGGCGGCGGAGAGAACGGCCGGGCGCCGACCCGTGATCAGCGACCTTGGCGCGCTTGGCGAGGAGGGCCTGGGCTATCGCGAAGCCGATGCCGCTCGAACCACCGGTGATGAGGACGCGCTTTCCTTCAAGCTTCATAACCCTGTGCTCCTTATGCCGCTGGCGGATAGTTCGAGGGAAAGAGCGCGCGTTTCGTCTCTTCGTCGCTGACTTTTTTGAACTCATGATCCTTGCCGACGGCGCGCGCCCGCTCGACGGCCGGCCGAGCATCGACGGTCTCGAAAAGACGCTTCAGATGAGGGTAGGGAGCGAGCGGATCATCGGCGCCCTTGCGCACGCGGGACGCGCGATCGAGCCAACCCCAAGCCGACATATCGGCAATCGTATAGCCGTCGCCGACGATGAAGTTCCGCCCTTTCAGGTGGTCGTTCAGCACTTGGTAATGCCGCTCGGCTTCCCGGCGGTATCGATTCATGGCGTAATCGAGGCCCTCGGGTGCGGCGAACTGGAAATGTACGGACTGGCCGGAGAACGGGCCGAGGCCCGAGCCGATAAACAGCAGCCAGGACAGCAGTTCCGCCCGGTCCTCGGGCTTGCCAAGGAACTTGCCGGTCTTCTCGGCGAGATAGAGCAGAATGGCGGTGGAATCGAAGACGCGCGCTTCTTTGCCGCCGGGCCCGTCCGTATCAACGATCGCCGGCACCTTGCCGTTCGGGTTGATCGCCCGGAACGCGGGCGTGTGCTGCTCGCCCTTGCTCGTGTCGACCGGGATGACCTCGTAGGGGAGGCCCGCCTCTTCAAGGAAGAGCGCGACCTTGGCGGGGTTCGGCGTCGGGTGGAAATAGAAACGGATCATAGCGATTCCTTCGGACAGCGCCGCCGCCGACCAGCGCGGCGGGGGTTCGGCTAGGGACGATGCGAACGCAGCGCGATAAGGATGGTGTCGACTCCTGACGATTACGAGCGAGGTCGACGGCAGACGGTGCGAGGTGCGCGAACTCGACTGTGAGGACGCCAAGCTGCTGTTTCAGCCCCATCCGGTTGATCCTTTCCGACCCCAAAGTCAGCGCGTGTCCGCGGAAGCTGCGGAGACAATCCGCGCGTTGCGTTTTAGTACGATTGTTCTATAATGCGACACGGCGCTAACAATGGCAAGAGTGCCTCATTGGCGAAGCGCAGGTGTTGGGATGGCGAGACCGAGGGAGTTCGACGAAGGCGCCGTATTGGATGCGGCGGTCCTGTGCTTTTGGAAACAGGGCTATGAGGCGACCTCGGTCAGGGACCTCGTGGAGCATACCGGCGTTACGGCGGCCAGCCTCTATAACGCGTTCGGCGATAAGCGCGCGCTCTACGAGAAGGCGTTGGATCACTACGTCGAAGAAAGCATCGCCGAGAGAATTCGACGTTGCCAGTCCTTGCCGCCGCTCCGGGCGATAGAGGCGTTTTTTGAGGAGATCGTGAGACGCTCGCTCAACGATCGTGACCGGAAAGGGTGCATGCTTGTCAACGCCGCGCTCGATGTGCGCGCCGCACGATCCCGCGTTTCGTAAGGTCGTCGCCGAAGTTCTCGTCGGCATCGAGGCGTTCTTTCACGCATGCATCAGAACTGGCCAGGCCGACGGCGCGATTACGCGGTCGCTGCCGGCTGAGACCTTGGCGCAGAATCTCCTTGGCGTGCTGATGGGCATTCGGGTTCTCGCGCGCGTGCGCCCAGAGCGGGCACTCCTCGAGGGCGTCGCCGCGCCGGCGCTAGCACGCCTTCGCGCTGAGCCTGGAGGAGACGAAACCTGAGGGAATACTTGTGATCCGGGAACATCACGGAGTGTGACCTCGATCTGCGCGGGTGCACGGCGTCAAGGAGCGCGCATGATTATCGAGGCTCTCGAACACATCGACGCGTTTCGCGCGCAGTGGCCTTTTGCCGCGCGCTACGCCCGGGTCAATGGCTGGCGGATGCATTACGTCGATGAGGGCGACGGCGATCCCATCCTGTTGCTGCACGGCAATCCGACCTGGGGCTTCCTCTACCGCCGCGTCATCCCGCCGCTGATCAGCGCGGGACACCGCGTCATCGTCCCCGACATGATCGGCTTCGGCCTGTCCGAGAAGCCGGCTCGGGAGCAGGCCCACAGCCTGGATGGGCACATCGCCAACCTCGCCGGCTTGTTCGCCAGCTGGATCTGCGCCGCCTAACGGTAGTGTGCCACGACTGGGGCGGCCCAACCGGCCTGGGCTTTGCGATGAGCAACCCGGAACGCGTGCGCGCGCTGGCGGTCATGAGCACCTGGGCGTGGCCGACGCCGCCGGCGGAATTCCATACCCGCCTGTTCCCATGGCGCACCATGCACGCGCCACTGGTCGGGCCTTATCTGATGGGCCGGCACAATGTCCTGGCGCGCCGCGGGGTGTATCTGTCGGTCGTCGACCGCGAGCGGTTCCGGCGGGAGGCGCAGGCCGTCTACGAGGCCGTTCTGCCCGACAGTGAGACGCGTTTGCTGACCTGGGCTTGGCCGCGATGGATCCCGCTCGACGACAGCGCCCGCGCCCAGGCGCGGTTTACCTGGCTCGAAGCGGAGCTGGCAAAGTCCAAACTGCCGGCACTGATTATTTGGGGCCGCGAGGATGAAGTGTTCGACGCCGAGACCTTCGCCAAACGATTCAAACGCCTGCTGCCGCATGCCGAGGGGCCGCATATGGTGACCGGCCGTCACTTCCTGCAGGAGGATTCCGGCCCCGAGATCGCCTTGACTGATTGTCGACTTCCTCGACAGGCTGGGAGAGGCGTGATGGCCGACGTTGCAGTCGTCGCCAAGCCCGCCGCCGAGGGCACACGCCAGGCGCTGATGCTTACGGAAGATCGGCTCGGCCATTATCCTGAATTCCGCGATTTCTTCGTGCGAACGTTCGATCTCGACCGGGTCGGGCTCTCCGAACCTGGCTTCGTTCGCGCGCCTTCAGGAACGGCTTATACCCTAGTGTTCGTGGGTCGGAGTGGCGAGCCGTTCCCGTCCGGGCTGGAAGTCTATGCAATCGTCGATGCGCTGGAGCCGCTGGACGATGAAGTGGTCGACAAGGATCTGTGGGCGATCCTCAGCTGGATGATTGGCGGGGTGGGCGCGCCGTGGACGGTGGAAGACCTTCACGCGACCGGCCGGCTCTATCGCATTCCTGTAACGATGACCGGCGTGGATTGAACTGGACCCGATTGGTGGGACCACGGGGGGTTGGATTTAAGGTGTAATCTCGCCTGCGCTTGTCCTTCAAGAATCAAGCCGCCTCTTGCTGCTTCTGTCTCTGCTGTGAGCTATGCGGGAAACTGGGTGACGGTGTGAGGAAGGCGGCGTAACGGGGTTGGTGATCAAGCCACCCGAACCTCCAAGTAGGAGCGTTACGCCATGACCGAGAATAGAGTTGTTGGCCTTCGACAGAAAGGGGCGATCGACGATCCGCTCACCGAAATTCTGCGAACCGGCGCGCGTCGATTGATCGCCCAGGCGGTCGAGGCGGAGTTCGAGACGTTTCTGGCCTCGACCGCGGAACTCGTGCTTCCGGATGGCCGCCGACGGGTCGTTCGCCACGGGGATGATCCGGTTCGCGCGATCCAGACAGGAATCGGGCCGGTCGAAGTGCAAAAACCGAAGGCTCGTGATCGAGGCGCGACGCCGGGGGCGCGGATACGGTTCACCTCGAACATCCTGCCCAAATGGGCGCGCCGCACCAAGAGCCTCGACGCCCTTCTGCCCGTTCTCTATCTGCGCGGGATTTCCGCCGGCGATTTCCAGGAGGCCCTCGCCGCCCTGCTCGGCAAGGACGCGCCCAACCTTTCCGCGGCGGTGATCGCGCGCCTCAAGAGCGAATGGGAGGACGAATATCGGCGATGGCAGAAGCGCGATTTGTCGGCGCGCCATTACGTCTACGTCTGGGCGGACGGCGTCTATTTGCAGGCGCGCATGGAGCCGCAGGCCGAATGCATGCTGGTGCTGATGGGGGCGACGCCGGAGGGCAAGAAGGAGTTGATCGGCTTTCAGACGGGCATGCGGGAGAGCGCGCAAAGCTGGAAGGAGCTGCTCGTCGATTTGAAGGCGCGCGGCCTGTCGGTCGCCCGCAAGTCGCCATCGGCGATGGCGCGCTCGGGTTCTGGAAGGCCCTCGACGAGGCGTTCCCGACGACGCGTCATCAGCGATGCTGGCTGCACAAGACATTGAACGTGCTCGACAAGCTCCCGAAGTCGATGCAACCCAACGCGCATAAGGATCTGCGCGAGATCTGGCTATCCTCGAACCGGGGCGCGGCGGAAGCGGCGATGGCGACCTTCGCCGAGAAATACGCGCCCAAATACGACAAGGCCGTCGAATGCCTGATCAAGGATCGGCAGACGCTGCTGACGTTCTTCGACCTTCCCGCCGATCATTGGGACCACTTGCGAACCTCGAACCCGATCGAGAGCGTGTTCGCGACGGTGAGGCATCGCACCGTCCGCATGAAAGGCGCGCTGTCGCAGGACACCGCCCGTCTCATGGTGTTCAAACTGGTGATGGCGGCGTCCAGGACCTGGCGGCGATTGCAAGGCCAAAATCAGTTGCCGAAAGTCGTCAACGGTATAAAATTCAAAGACGGAATCGAAGCTGTCGCCGAAATCAAATCCGCCGCTTGATTCACGCCGTCACCGACTCTCCCGCGTAGCTCTGCTGTGGGTATGTGGGCAACGCGTTTGCGTTGTCCAAGCGAAGCGGCATATCCACAGCCCTCGCCGCCGCCTCGATTGCGTCCATGCCGGCGCGCCACACTGCCATTGGCGTTAGGTTGTTCATCGCCTGGTGCGGGCGCCGAAAATTGTAAAAGGCCATCCAGGAACCGATGCCGGCTCGCGCCTCGCGGCCATCGGCGTAGGCTTTCAGATGCCCCTTTTCATACTTGATCGAGCGCCACAGCCGTTCGATGAAAATGTTGTCCATGAAGCGGCCGCGTCCGTCCATCGAAATCGCGACGCCGGTCGCCGCGAGCTTGCCGGCGAAAGCCTCGGCGGTGAAAGTGGAGCCCTGATCGGTACTGAAAATCCGCAACTTTCCGAACCGAAGCAGCGCCTCCTCCAGCGCCGCGGCGCAGAAGCTGGCATCGTTGGTGTTCGACAGCCGCCATGCCAGAACCGCCCGGCTGGCCCAGTCGATGATCGCCACCAGATAGAGGAAGCCGCACGCCATCGGGATGGAGGTCACGTCGGCCGCCCACACGGGGTTCGGCTCGGTAATCTTCAGGCCGCGCAGCAGGCAGGGGTATATCTTGCGCCCGGGCGCGGCTTTGCTGGCGCCGGGGCGCGGAACCAGCGCCTCGATCCCCATCACCCGCATCAGCCGCCACACCCGCTTGCGGTTGACCCCACGGCCTTCCTTGTTGAGTTCGAAGGTCATTCGCCGCGAGCCGTAGAAGGGAAGTTCGAGATGCAGTTCGTCGATGCGGCGCATCACCGCCAGATCGTCCGCTCGACGACAGGCTTGGGGCGGTAGACCCCCGAGCGGGCCACCCCCACAAAGCGCGCATCGCCGGCGCACCGACAGGTCCTCGCCAGGCCGTTCGACCATCGCTCTTCGATCGGGCGCGCTCATCGCCCTGGCCTCCTGGCCAAGAAATCCCGTTCGCCCGTCAGTTGGCCAATCTTGGCGTAAAGCTTGGCCGTTTCACGCTCGCGCTCCTCCTCGCCATCGCCCGAACCGCTCGCCCCTCGCGAAAAACAGGCTCGCGACGTTGTCGAGAACCGGCTTCTTCCAGGCATAAATCTGGTTCGGATGCACCCCGTGCCGCTGCGCCAGTTCCGGAACCGTCGCATCCTCGCGCAGCGCCTCAAGCGCAATCTTCGCCTCGAACGCCGAATCAAACTTCTTGCGTGACTTCGTCATTTCTCGCTCCATCGGGTTGCGACAGAGCAGGACTTTTCCCACCTCAGCCAATGGTCCTAAATCCGGCCTCCAGCTCAGATGGCATCAAATCAACCAAATGATGTCTTACGAAAAATTTGTTTGATACGCCGCTTCAGGCAGGTGCAGCGGTAAGGGCGGTATTCTCACGCGAACCATGGCGCGAATCCGTTTGACGGATAAGCTGGCGGATGACGATCTCGTTTGCTCGCCATCAGTTTCCCGCCTGCGATCATCCGGCATGCCGTTTGGCTCTACGTCCGGTTCACGCTGAGCTATCGCGACGTTGAAGATCTGTTGGCGGAGCGTGGTCTGGATGTCTCCGACGAAACGGTGAGGCGATGGGTCTTGAAATTCGGGCCTCTCTTCGCCCGAAAACTTCGCCGTCGACGCTCGCGACCAACGGCGACATGGCATCTGGATGAGATGGTCGCCGGAGTTCCAGCGGGCGGCGTTGTCATGTCTGGATGTATATGGACCCCGCCCGATTGCAACGGATTTGGTGGGTTCTGGTCCAAGGGTCACAACTGCTGACGTATATCCGGCTTCCTGATGCGGCTTGATTGACCATCATCGCCGCGAGCCACGATGGATTTTCGCGCGCTTCCACCTCAACGTCGCCAAGGCATTGGCCGAAGCCATGCCGGTCCAGACACCAGGTTCGGGAAGCGACGGAGTGACCGTCTCGCCATCTTCTGCCAATCGTTGCAATTGCTAGGTGAGACCTATTGATCCTTTCATTTGGGATTTGCTTTCAGGCTGCGCCAACCGAAAGACTGGCGTCATAGACGCTATCGCTGGTGAGCAAGCTCCAGGCGATCCGCGCATTCTTGTTGGCGAGCGCGACGGCGACAATGTTGGGGTGTCGCCGCTGCCGCATCTTGCCGAGCCACAGGCTTCGTGGATCCTGCTTTTCTCGAACCCGCCCGAGTGCAGAGCGAGCGCCGTGGATCAGCAACGTGCGCAGATAGCGATCTCCACGTTTACTGATGCCGAATGATCTGGCGCGACCTCCGCTCGATCGCTGTTTGGGCACAAGGCCAAGCCACGCCGCGAACTGACGTCCGTTCTTGAAGGAGCTTCTGTCGCCGACCGCAGCGACCAGCGCCGTCGCCGTCACCGGGCCGATCCCTTCGACCTTGCCGAGACGCTGGCAGATCTCGCTGTTGCGGTAGAGCTCGCGGATCTTTCGGTCGTAACCCGCAATCCGCTGATCGTGGGTGCGGTCATGCGCCCATGATCAGGATGTCGTAGGTGTCCTTGTAGGTCGCCACAGCCGTATGCCGTACACGCGCACCTTGAGTTCAGAGAGTTTTTCGCTGTTTGTCCTAATGTTCTTTGTGTCGGCCATTAGTTTCAAGAGTTCGGCTTTGGTATATAGTGGGTTCCATCGCTATCGCCCCGGGTCCAATTGAAGTGGCCCTGGATTTTGGGACCAGTGGCATAGTTGGAAGAAGTCTGCTCCGAATTGGATGGGACGGAGCGGCAGATGACGAAGACGAGACGGAAGATTGACGCGGCGCTGAAGGCGAAGATCGCGCTGGAGGCGCTGCGGGAGCAGGCGACGGTCAGCGACCTGGCGCAGCGCCATCAGGTTCATCCGAACCAGATCTACGCCTGGAAGAAACAGCTGCTGGACCATGCGGCGGGGGCGTTCGATTCAGGGGTCGGCGTAGACACGGAAGCGGCGTCGGCGCGCGCGATCGAGAAGCTTCCCGCCAAGATCGGCCAGCTGACGATCGAGAACGATCCCCGATCAAGTCGGGGACAAGCTTTTTCGCCAAGAGGTTGGGCAAATGAGCGCGTCGAACCGTCGAGCCAAGCTCGATCGCGATCATCCCGATTTATCCGTACGCCGGCAATGCGCGATGCTCGGCGTGGCGCGCTCGGGCGTCTATCGCAAACCGCGCCCGGCCAACGACAACGACCTCGAGGCGATGAGGCGCATTGACGCGCTGTTCACCGCGCGTCCGTTCTTCGGGGCCCGGCGCATCGCGCGGACGCTGAGCGAGGAGGGCTTTCCGATCGACCGCAAGCGGGTGTGGCGGCTGATGCGGGTGATGGGGATCGAGGCGCTGGTTCCGCGCCCCGGCGCCAGCAAAGCCGCGCCCGGGCGCAAGATATACCCCTGCCTGCTGCGCGGCCTGAAGATTACCGAGCCGAACCCCGTGTGGGCGGCCGACATCACCTATATCCCGATCGGCCGCGGCTTTCTCTACCTGGTCGCCGTCATCGACTGGGCGAGCCGGGCGGTTCTCGCCTGGCGGCTGTCGAACACCATGGACGCCTCGTTCTGCGTGGCGGCGCTGGAGGAGGCGCTGGCCCGATACGGCAAGCCGGAAATTTTCAACACCGACAGTCAGAGGATAAACGCCAGTTTCCGGGCGGCCTGACTCAAACACCGATCGGCCGACTGGTAGGCTGGCGCCGCAAGCCGCCCGGTGCGGTCTGACCCGCATTCCGATCGACCAGCCGTGTCTTTCCCTGGACCTGTCGACCGCCCGGGAACGCCTTGCGGTGAGGCTTTGCCTCGCCGATGCCTGTGACCCGAGAAGGGCCTGACCTCCATGGTCTCGTGACTGTCCTGTCCGCGCATTCGGTCCCGGCGAAGCCATTCATGCATGGTCATGTGGAGGCTGGGAATGGCGGTAACCGGAGGAACACGTCGCATCGTCGGCGGCGTCGATACCCACAAGGATCTTCACGTCGCAGCGGTCGTCGACGAACAGGACCAGGTCATCGGAACACGATCCTTCGCCACGACTCGGCAAGGCTATCGCCAGATGCTCGCCTGGATGCGCTCCTTCGGTGAGTTGCAACGCGTCGGCGTAGAGTCGACCGGCAGCTACGGCGCAGGGCTCCTGCGCTTCATGCAGCAGGCAAAGGTCGCGGTCCTCGAAGTCACGACCCCCGACAAGCAGGATCGGCGTCGACGCGGCAAGAACGACGATCTCGACGCCCAGAACGCCGCCCATGCCGCCTTTGCAGGTCAGCGGACCGTGACGCCGCGAAGCCGGGACGGCATGATCGAATCCCTGCGGGTTCTGATGGCTTGCCGGAAGACCGCGGTGAGCGCCAGGCGTGTCGCCCTGCAGATGATCCACAACACCATCGTCTGCGCCCCTGATGGCCTGCGCGATCAACTGCGCAGCCTGACCCGCATGCAGCTCGTCCGCACGCTGGCCTCCTGGCGACCCGATCTTACCGCTTATCGCGACTTGGATTCCGCCTATCGCATCGGCCTCAAGTCGCTGGCCCGCCGTTACCTCGAGCTGCATGATGAGATCGCAGATCTCGATGTGATGATCGCCGCCATCGTCGACGAGCTGGCGCCGAACCTCGTCGCCCGCAATTCGATTGGCCACATTGGCGCTGCGCAGCTTCTCCTTACGGCCGGCGACAATCCAGAAAGATTGAGGTCAGAGGCCAGCTTCGCATCGTTGTGCGGCGTCAGTCCGGTTCCGGCGTCGTCGGGAAAGACCGTCCGGCATCGGCTCAACCGCGGCGGAGATCGCGCCGCCAATAGCGCGCTACACATCATCGCCATCGGACGCTTGCGGACCGACCAGAGAACCAAGGACTACGTCGCTCGCCGACTCGCCGAAGGACATTCCAAGCTCGACGCCATTCGAGCCCTGAAGCGCTACCTCGCCAGAGAGGTCTTCACCCTCATCACGCAGCGCCGCAAGGAAATCAACGCCACCCGAATCGCCGCTTGACAAACAGAAGGGCGTCCGCGGTTCGCAATACGCTGCTCAGGGCTATCGGGAAGCCTTGCTTCGTTATAGCCTGGTCGGCTCGATGGGCCGGCGCGGCAATCCTTACGACAACCCCAAGGCGGAGAGCTTCATGAAGACGCTCAAGGTCGAAGCCGTTTATCCGATGGCCTACGAAACCTTCGCCGATGTCGCACAGGATCTTCCGAGATTTATCGACGAAGTCTACAACGCACGCCGTCTCTACTCCGCTCTGGGCTACCTCAGCCCACAACAGTTCGAGGACCGCAACCCCCGGCTCACGGTCAAATCCGGAGCCTGACCATTGTCCGCCCCTGGGGGCCCACTCCAGATTGGCGTCCAAAATTGACCTCGATGGAAAAGGCTTGGACGGCAGCGCTCGCCGCGGCGAAGCTGGTTCGGGTTCATCAGCCGCAGCACACGCTGGCAGGGTTGGCCCATGTCGGCGATGAACGACTTCCGCCCGAAAAAGACCTTCGACCTCGCGCCTGCCTCGTCGGTCACCGTCCGTTCGACCAAACCTTCAGTCGGCAAGGTCGACGGGCGCGGGCGTTCGGCTTGCAACCGCGCCGCCGCTTCGATCTGGGGAGCGAAGCCCTTCCGAGCCGAGCGCGGCAGATCGTTGACTGATACGATTTCCTGGTGATCACCTCGGGTTGGCGATTTTGGGCCACCAGTGGAAGCCGGCTTGGCTTTTGATTTTTTGCCTTTCCGCGGCGAGGACGGCGCAACGCGCGGAGATGACCTCGTCGAGCGTTTCGAGGTCGGGAATGTGCTTGTTGACGATCGGCTCGTCGACCAGCGTCCAGAGCGTTTCGGCCGGCTGCACTTCGGGGGTGTAGGCGGGTTGGAAGACGAGACGAACCCCTTCCGGTACGACAAGGCCGGCTTCACCGTGCCAGCCGGCGTTGTCGAGCACGAGCACGATGATCCGATCGCGCCCTGCGCCGGCTTCCTCGGCGAACAAGCGCAGCAGCGCCTCGAAGAAAGGCTTCGATACGCCGTTCGAGACGTACCAGAAGACTTCACCGGTGGCGGGTGAGACGAAGGCCGTCACATAAAGCCATTCGAACCGATGGTGGCCGTGCGAGATCGGCCGTTTGCCCACAGGCGCCCAGACTCGCCGCGTCACCGGCTTCAGGCCGATCCGGTGTTCGTCGGTCGCGAAAGTCTCGATCGGCGTGTCGGGATGGCGCGCCGCTTCCTCGGCGACAATGTCGGCCACTTTTTTTTGAAGTCGTCCTGCTCCTCGAGCGTCGCCGCCTTGGGGTTGCGCGGCCGCGGCTTTTGGATCGACCAATCGATCGCCCTCAGCGCCTCCCAGCCACGCTGCGCGGCGAGCGACGCCAGGCCCAACTCGCCCGCCATCCATTGCGCAACCTTGGCGCTCGTCCAAACCCCGCCGTCCGGCGGAGGATCGGCAAGACGAGCGCCAAGCCGATCCAACACCTCGGGCCTCAGAACAGTCGCCACCGCGCCGTTGCCGCGCCGGAGATCGCCCAGCGCCGAAGGCCCGCGCGCGTTGTAGCGCTCCAGAAGCTGCTCGATCCAGCGGCTCCCAAACGAGGTCATCGCCGACACTTCCCCGATCGTATGGCCCTTCGCCAACAGCCAGATCGTCTGGAAATGCCGCGAAGACATCGCGTCCCCGCTGGCTTCGTAACGCTCCTCCAATGCCGCAACGCTCAGATGACCGGCCACATGCGCCATGCTCGCCCCCAGCGAATCATGGCTTTCCTATCTACCAGCGGCAAATCCAACTGAGAATCCTTCCCCGCCGAGTCAATCACCCGGAACTCGTATGACATTCGCGCCAGATCGGATACCGAAAGCTCCGAGCCCGGCAGCTTGCGCTCGTCATACGCCGACAGCCGCCGCTGGGTCAGCCGCATCAGGCTGCGCTCGTAGTCGTCCGCCGACTGGCCTGCGACCGGCGGCGGCGCGGTCTCATTGTAAGCCGCGAACACGTCGTCGTACTTGACTTGCAGCGTGCGGCGCTCCTCGGCGGCCTGCATTTCGGCGGCGCGGCTGTCGCCTCCGACCTCGCGGCGGTGCTGTTCCTCTAATCGGTCGAGCACGCTGGATGCCCGCTCGGCATCCGTCAGGCGGCGCTCATGCGCTTCAAGCAGGGTGGCTTGCGCGTCAAAATGCTCTGCAGCTTGTCGGTGATTCTCTTCGCCGCGTCGTTGCTCATCGCCCGGTCCCTCTCTGCGGGCTCAGGCTATCACGGCGGGCTCCCGCCGCGAATCGCTCAAAGGCTCGATTTGACCACTGAAACGGCCGATAACCTGATTTCGCGGGCGCCTTGACGGTCTCATAGTACGTCGCAAGCGCAGATAGACCGGCCAATCGACAAGCGACGAGCATCGCACCCGCTCCCGCGCCTCATCCTCGGCGCTTTTCGAGACGAATTCGGAGCCCAGATTGAACCGACCGTAGGGTTGGTTCGAGAGGACGCCCCGGCGAGCGTCAAAACCGTGACAGCCTACGGGAGCTTTCGCGACGCAGTTTGCGTGAACTCTATCGCTATAAAACAGGGAGTTGAACCAGCCAAAATCGTCTTCCTGGGCCGATGATGCACAGGCGGGGTAATGGCGCTTCATCTTCGCAGCAGAGAATCCGGACGCGCTACACGTGATTTGTGCTACCTCGAAGAGTCGCAAGGCTAAGATTAAATCGGCGGAAAGCGGTGCGCGATTTCAACGATCTCCAGTTTTTCTCGGCCGTCGTTCTTAATCAGGGCTTTTCGGCGGCCGCTCGTCTGCTCGGCGTGCCCAAATCACGCGTCAGTCGGCGCGTCGCTTTGTTGGAGGAGCGCCTTGGCGTGCGCCTCCTTGATCGAACGACCCGAGGCCTCGGTTTGACCCAAGTCGGCCAGCAGGTCTTCGAACACGCGCGCGCGGCGGTTATCGAAGCGGAGGCCGCCGAAGAGGCCGCGCTTCGAATGCAGAGCGAGCCTCGCGGACTTGTTCGACTGAGCTGCCCGCTCGGGCTTCAAGGCGCGATCGCGGGCCCCCTGCCGAGTTTCCTTGCCGCCTATCCGCAACTGCGGATTCAGTGCGTCGCGACCAATCGTCGGGTCGACCTGATTCACGAAGGGATCGATGTGGCGATCCGTGTTCGCGAACGTCTCGACACCGACGCTGAGTTGCAAATGAAACGGATCGGCCTAAGCAGGCGGATCCTCGTCGCCGGTTCGACTCTGTTGGCGAGCGAAGGCGAACCCACGACGCCAGCGGAGCTTGGCAAGCTTCCCATTCTCCATCATGAGCAGCAGGGCGGCAACGTCTGGCATCTCACGAAGTACAACGGGGACACCCATAACCTGGCGATCGACCCTCGCGTTGCGACAGGGAGTTTCGATATTCTGATAGCGGCAGCGTGCCAAGGCGCCGGAATTGCCTTGCTGCCGGCCACGAACTGTCGTGAAGCGCTTGCCGCCGGCGCACTGGTGCGCGTGCTGCCGGAGTGGAGCGGCATCGACGGCATCCTGCATCTTGTCTTTGCGTCGCGACGGGGCATGCTGCCTGCTGTGCGGGCCGTGATCGATTTCACCGCTGTAGCCTTGCAATCGTCGACCGATTAATAGCGGAGTGGCCGCGAGCGTTCACTGGATAGAACGCGCCGTCCTTAATCTGCTGACTAATCATGCGATCGGTTCAGCGCCATAACCATTCCCGAAGCGGATACCCATCGTGTCCGAAGTCGAGGAGCGGTTATGTTGCAGCTTCGGTCCAAAGACACGCTCGATCGCGCGCGGATCGCAGCTGGCTGAAGGCGCGCCACCACTTAGTCGTTTCGGCCAACGGCAACAAGGCGAACAGCGCGCTTGGCGCCCTCGTGGTCTGGAACGACGACGAGATTGCGCCCGGCGCAGGCTTTGGCCGTCATTCCCATGCGGACATGGAAATCGTCACCTATGTCCGCCAAGGCGCGGTGACGCACGAAGATAGCGCTGGAAATGTCGGCCGGACTGTAGCTGGCGACGTTCAGGTTATTAGCGCTGGTGCCGGAATCAGTCATTCCGAGCACAATCGCGACAAGGACCCCCTCAAGCTCTTCCAGATATGGTTGCTTCCGCGCCACCCCGGCGGCACGCCGCGATGGGACAGTCGCAAATTCCCCAAAACGGATCGCGCCGGACGCCTCATCGAACTGGCAAGCGGAGATCCGCGCAGTGCCGATACCCTGCTGATTCGCGCCGATGCGCGAGTCCTGGGCGCCACGCTTCTTGCCGGGACCACACTCACCCACGCGTCGGCCCGATATCGGCACACCTATCTCGCCCCAGCCCAGGGCGTGATCCTTGTCAACGGGCATCGGGTTGCCGTCGGTGACGGCGTCGCCGCCATCGACGAGCCCGAACTGACCATCGCGGCCGACGAGAATGCTGAGTTCATTCTCGTCGACACCGCCTGAACTCACAAGAGCAGAAGGAGTAAAGCCATGGACGTCACTCGCTATCTTCCTTTCATTGGCCGCCTATTGATCGGCCTTCCGTTTGCCTTGAGCGGCTTCGGCAAGCTCGCCGCTTACGGTGTGACGACAGGGTATATCGCCTCAGTCGACCTGCCGGTCCCGCCCCTGGCCTTTGCGGTGGCCGTAGCCGTTGAGCTCGGCGGCGGTCTCCTGCTGGTCGCCGGCTATCAAACGCTCTACGTCGCAGTCGCGCTGGCGTTGTTCTCGATCGCGACAGCCTTGTCGTTCCACAACAACTTCGCCGATCAAAATCAGATGATCCACTTCCTCAAGAATGTCATGATGGCGGGGGGTCTGCTTCAGATCGTGGCCTTTGGCGCGGGAGCGTTCAGTCTCGACAATCGTCTCTTGAAGGGTCACGGGACAATTGCGGCTTTAGCGCCTGCCAGCTGATCCGCGCGGCCTTGACTGCTACCGGGCAGCAGGTACAGGGCGTCGCTGCAGTGGACGTCGCACGACGTCCGCTGCAGCGCCCGAACGACGGATCGACGCCGGCGAACAGTTCGCTTGAATCTGCTCGATGTCGCCAAGGGTGCGGACATCAACGATTTGAAATAGGAGTGGGCCCTCGACGTAATGACAGGCGTTCAACCTTTTTTGACCGTTCGAACATCCGGCATGAGCCTAACTTTATCAATGAAGTTTGCGAGCAAAGGCGAGGTATTGTCCCGTCGCACGCCAGTGCACGTCGCACGGTCACGTTCAAATCTACCACGGGCAAGATGACGGCAAATTCAGGGCATCGCCACCGTGTGCTTCTAAGGACTCAGCCGACGCCCAGTCCGGTCGACACGAGACTGAGGATCGCCTCGTTCAGTCCCTCCTGAACGACCGGCGCCGCGATAACATGCCTCCATCATAGATCGTAGAACGCCGGCTTGTCCTTCATGGAAACCAGACAAAGGCCGCGTCCACCAGGTCCCGGAGGCGGAGTGTCTTTAACTTGGCGAGAGGATGTCTTTTAGGGACGGCCGGCTGGACACGGGTGTTTCAGGTTGATTCGCTGACCCTTGTAATATGAGCGATATCAAAGGTTTCCGCCACCGATCGGTGTCGGACCCCACGCCGATTTAGAGGCGGGCTTTTGCACAAAGCGCGGCCGCACTTGATGGCAATCGGGCTATCTATTCAGGCTGTCGCTGTGCGCACGCTGATCCGGGAATGAAGAGCAGGCCTGGCGCCCATTTCCTCAGAGTTAGTTTCTGACTGAGAGTGGGAAAATCTGCATATCGTACGTGCAAGGATTCTAGTTGGCTCGCGATGCGCCGACCCCAACATTGCCTCGACGCTTCTCCCGGCTCTGAATGTTCGGGGGCGATCGGGCCCGGAGGCGACGCATGAGGAAATTCAATGTCAGGAAATCGGCAAGTTTGGCTCAAGTCGCGTCCGAATGGTATTCCGCAGGCTGAAAATTTTGACATTCGAGACGGCGATGCGCCCTCAATTGCGGAGGGCGAGTTCCTCATTCGGAACCACTATCTTTCCAGCGACCCCGCGGCGCGTGGATGGATCGCCGACGCCAGCAATTATTGGCCCCGCATCGAAATTGGCGACACGATGCGCGCCTTCGCGGTTGGCGAGGTGGTTGAGAGCCGAAATCCTCGCTATGCAGTCGGTGAGAAACTTATGGGTTTGTTCGGCTGGCAGGAATACGCCGCGGCGTCCGACCGGCATGTCAACCTTAGGATGCGCGGAGCGATCTGCCGCTCTCATTGTACCTCGGCGTCCTCGGACTCAACGGATTTACTGCCTATTTCGGTCTCCTCGACGTCGGCGAGCCCAAGGCCGGGGACACCGTCGTCGTTTCGACCGCTGCGGGCGCGGTTGGGTCTTGCGTAGGGCAGATCGCCAAGATCAAGGGTTGCCGCACGGTAAGGATAGCGGGCGGACCCGAAAAAGCGCGCCAATGCCTCGAGGAGTTCGGTTATGACGCCGCCATCGACTACAAAGGCGAGGGCGACCTCGACGAAGCGTTGCGCCGCGCTTGCCCTGATGGCGTCCATGTTTATTTCGACAACACGTCGGGATCAATTTCGGACGCTGTATTGCGTAATCTGGCGCTTGGCGCACGCACCGTAATCTGCGACACGGCGTCTTATCCGAGTTGGAATCCATGGAATGCGGGCCCGCGGCCGGAGCGCCACCTGCTGGTGAAACGCGCCCGGATGCAAGGTTTCCTCGCCACTGATTTCATGAACCGCTTTCCGGAGGCCGAGGCGCAGATTTCGCGATGGATCAAGGAGGGACGCGTCAACTACCGCGAGGAGATGCACGAAGGTCTGGAGCATGCCCCAGGCTCTCTGCAGCGTCTCTACAAAGGCGAAAATGCGGGCAAGTTCGTGATTAGGTTGCCTGCGGCAAGGGGCACAGCCAACGCGTAAGCGAGGCCGAGGGCAAATTTAATTCGCCTCCGACATGCCTTTTCCGGAACGAACGAACAGAAAATCGCAAACCAGGTCCGCGATCTGCTCGACATGCGAGCGGGTGAAGGGGTCATGCCCGGTCACGCGTTTATATTCGGGCGCCAGCGAAAACGCGGCTGTCGCGATGCCGATAGTGCAATAGTGGAGTTGGCCGGGGTCGCCGGGCCTGACGATTCCCAGCGCCTGGGCTTCCCGTATTAGCTTTGTACTGATCGCGAAGTGTCGCGAGACATGACGCTTGATCAGCCAGACAAGGCGTTCGCTTTCCCTGCGGCCCTCCATGGTCATCAAGCGATGAAGCTGCGGATTCTCTGCCGAGTATTTGACGAACTCGCGCACGACCAGTCGCAGCTTCGTGGCGGCATCGACCCCATCGAGTCCGCGAATGCGGTTACCCAGCCGGGTGAAAAAGCCGATGGCGAGTTCATCCATAACCGCCATCCAAAGTTCTTCTTTGGTCTTGAAGTGATAGGTCGCCAACTGGTGCTGTACGCCCGCATCTTTAGCGACGCTGCGCAACGACGCGCCTTCGAAACCGATCGTGGAAAAAGCTTCGCGCGCTGCGGCGATGATCCGGGTGCGCGTATCCGCTTTGGGCGCACTCGCTCCACGCGTTCGAGGCGCGCGTTCGGCCTCCTGCGGCTTCGCAGGCTTCGGTGGTTTTAGGTCCGTCGAAAAAAATGACTTGCCATTCGGCAAATTTTCCTCCTATATGATTTGCCAAGTGTAAAGCGCGGCAACTCAAAAGGGAAGAGGGCCAGCTTCGGATCTCCGAATGCCTGGACATAAATCGGTGGACCGGCGTGGGGAGCAAGTCACCCAGCCGGAGATGTGGAGGAAGCCCATGAAGGAAGTTCCTGTCCTGATTGCGGGCGGCGGCCCGGTTGGCATGACGTTGGCCAAGACGCTCGCGTCATTCGGCATCGAATGCATGCTCGTCGAGAAAAATCCATCAACGACGCGCCATCCAAAGATGGATATTACAAATTCACGCAGCATGGAATTGTTTCGAAAGCTTGGGGTGTCGAAACACCTGCGCGACGTCGCGGTTCCAGAGACAAACAATTTCGACGTATCGTGGATCACGTCCCTTTCCGGACACGAACTGCACCGGTTTCGCTATCCGAGCGTCGAGCAGGCGAGGGCGATCATTCGCGAGCGCAATGACGGCTCGCAGCCGGTTGAGCCGGCAATGCGGGTTTCCCAGGTCGCCATCGAACCCGTTCTTAAGCGCGCGATCGAGGCGGAGCCGAAGGTCGATGTGCGGTTCGGCGTCACCTTCGACGACCTTGTCCAAGATAAGGATTCCGTGATTGCGACCTTGAGGGACGCCGAAACCGGCCAGACCGAGAAAATTAAGTGCCAATATCTGGTTGGCTGCGACGGTGGCATCAGTCAGGTCCGCACTTGCCTCGACATCCGTTATGACGGCATTGCCCGGGTCGCTCAGCTTTACATGGTGCATTTCCGTTCCGACGCCCGCGACGTGCTTCAGCCATCGGGCATCGCGTGGCACTATCAGACGTCGCAGGCGACGATGATTGCGCAGAACGATCGCGACACTTGGACTCTGCACACATTTCTCCCGCCCGACGTCCGGCTCGACGAAATCGATCCGATGGCGCTGGTGCATCGCTTCGCGGGACGACCATTCGCCTTCGAGACTCTCGTCGCGAATCCCTGGAACCCACATTTGCTCGTTACCGAGAGCTACGGTCGCGGGCGAGTCTTCCTCGCGGGCGACTCGGCCCACCAATTCATTCCCACAGGCGGCTATGGAATGAATACGGGTATTGGTGATGCCTTGGACATCGGCTGGAAGTTGGCCGCGACTTTGAAGGGCTATGCGGGGCCGGCTCTTCTGAAGTCCTACGATCGAGAACGTCGTCCTGTGGGGCTGCGCAATTGTCAGGCCGCCTGGCGTCACATGTCGACACGATTGGCGATCGGGAAAGCGTACGAGGACCTCGCCAATTCCGAAGATGCTCAGAGGGACGTGGCCCTCGCCGAAGCGGGCGTCCGCATCAAGGAGCTCGGAAACGCGGAGAACGAAAGCTACGGCATCGAAATGGGCTACTGCTATGCAGACTCTCCGATCGTCGTGCCGGAGCCTCATGTCGATGTCCCACGCGACCCAATTGCCTACGAGCCCACGACGCTGCCTGGCGCGCGGCTGCCGAACGTCTACTTTGCCGACGGCACGCCTTTGCATGACAAACTTGGGCTCTGGTTCTCACTGCTGGCGTTCGATGACGCCTCCACTGACCACATAGCAGCGGCTGCCGCCCGCCGGGGCGTCCCGCTGGAGATTATAAGGATCGCTGATCCCGAATTGGCGAAGATCTACCAGGCAAAATTTGTCCTGGTGCGGCCCGATCAGCATGTTTGCTGGCGCGGCAACGCCGAGGGCGATTCCGATCAAGCCGAATACCTGTTCATGCGTGCGCTGGGATGGCGGTCGGCGGGTGCGCCGAAACAACCCACGGCAATCGCTTCTTAGTCATGCCGATCGCGGCGATCCAAGGTGAGGCCAGCAGATGACCGGCGAAAAGCTCAATTGGGACAACCTCCGTTACTTCTTGGCGGTCGCCCGCGCGGGAAAACTGACGGCTGCCGCGCGGCGTCTCGGCCAGGATCATACGACTGTCGGGCGCCGTATCGCTAGTCTGGAAAGCACTTTCCGTAGCAAGCTTTTTGAGCGGCGACCCGAAGGCTATCGCCTGACGGAGACCGGTCAGCGGCTGTACGAGAATGTCAAAAGGGTGGAGAGTTCCGTTTGTGAACTCCAGCGCGATCTCGCCGGACAGACGCAACATGTCGAAGGCGTCGTGCGCATAGGGACGCCCGATGATTTCGGCAACCTGTTCCTGGTTAAGCACATTGGCGAACTGCAGAGCCTACATCCGGGCCTGAAGATCGAATTGATCACTTTGCCCTACACGCTCAGCGTATCCAAGCGTGAAGCCGACATTTCGATCGGCGTTGAAAGGCCGGCCGAAGGCCGCCTTTTCGTTCGAAGGCTGACCGACTTTGAAACGCGTCTCTACGCCACCCGAGACTATATCGACGCCCATGGCCCGATCGACCAACCGTCCGATCTCGCAAGGCAAACCTGGATCGGCTCCGTCAGCGACTTCAACGCCACCACCCTAACGGACGCCGCGACCGAGCTTGACTGCACGCCAACGCTGCGGTTCGCATGCTCGAGCCTCGCGGGGCAACTCGCAGCCGCGATGGGCGGCGCGGGCGTCGCCATGCTTCCCCGCTATGTCGCCGACCAGGAAAGGTCGTTGGCGCCCGTTCTCCCGGACATCGTGAAGGCGATGAGAGCCTATCACATGGTGGTTCACGCCGATCTCAGGGATTTGCCGCGCGTTCGGGCGGTCACGAATTACATCGGTCAAAAGGTGGCCGAGGCGCGCGCGCTCTTCGTTCCTTCCCCCCTTCGTGCGAACCAATCCAAAACTCCATCGCTTCCCGCCTGGCTCGCTCCCGAGGCTCTTACGTCCGTGGCGGGGCAGGGGTGGGAAAGCGCGTCTGCGCTGGGGAGGTTCAAGCCAGCCGCGCTCGTCAACACGGTACGATTGAGCGCCGTTAGCGGCTGAGCCAAGGGCCTTACCCGCGCGTCGTCGAGGCGGCGAGCGACACTTTACGGAGAAAATGATGGCAAGAATTTTCGATCCGAAGGTTTTTCAACTCGGCTACGTCGGCCTCGGATGCACGGATCTCGAAAAGACCACTACGCACTACGAGAGCATCCTGGGCCTGTCGGAGACCGCCAACGGGCACGACAAGGAGGTTTATCTCTCGGTCGGCTACGAGCATCACAACGTCGTCCTCAAGAAAACCGACCAGAAGTCGCTGCTGAACCTTGGCTACCAACTCAAGCCGAATATCGAGATCGCGAACTTTGCGAGAGGTCTTCGCGATCTCGGCTTGCGTCCCGAGACAAAATCGGACAGCCAGCCCGGCATCGCGTCCCTGATCGAGGTCGAGGTCGTCTCCGGCCACCTCCTTCAATTCTATTCACATATTGAATTGCCCGCGCCTGGATTCAGGGAAGGTGGCGTCGCTCCCTTGCGCCTCGGACATGTCGCGGTGATCAGCCCGGAGGCCGACAAACTGCGAAGGTTCTACGAGGACTTCCTTGGCTTTTGGTACACGGACGAATTCGAAGGCATCGCGACGTTCCTGACATGCAACCGCGATCACCACGTCATCAACTTTGTGCACATCCCCGAGTTGAGAGTTCACCACATCGCCTTCCAACTGAAAGACAGCGCGGCTCATCCGTCCGCGTGCGACAAGCTGACCCGCGCCCGCACGCCAACGCTCTGGGGGCCTTCCCGTCATACCGCGGGTCACAATCTGGCCTCTTACCATTACGATCCCGAGCGCGTCTTGATCGAGCTCTACACCGAGATGGACGTATTCATACCGGAGTTGGGCATGTGCGAGGCGCGTCCCTGGCACGAGCACTTTCCGATGAAGCCTCGCGCCTGGAAGCTCACGAAACTCAACGCATGGGGCTCCGAGTTCGCGTTCAATCTTGGACAGGGGTAACGGCGGTCGGCTGTCGGTAACTGGCTGAAGCTTGGGCCATCCTCCGCGCAAGCAATGACATTCGAAAAGGAAAGAGCATGAGACTGGTGCGTTTTGCGACCAACGACACGCCGTCGAAACCGGGTCTGGTGATTGATGATACAATCCTTGCGCTCGGCGATCTCCTTCCCGATGCGCCAACCGATACGATCAGCGTTATCGATCGCTGGGAAGAGATTAAGGGACCGCTTTCGAAACGCATTGCGGAGCGCGCGGCCTCTCCTGTTCGCAATGCGACCCTGCTTGCGCCGATTGAGCGTCCTGGCAAGATTCTCGCCATAGGGTTGAACTATGCGGACCACATTGCAGAAGCCAAAGACGCCGGGGTGAAGATTCCGACCGAGCAGGTCTGGTTCTGCAAGCAACCGACTTCCGTGAACGCACCCTTTGGCGGAATACACAAACCTATCGTATCGGACCAACTCGACTACGAAGTGGAGCTCGTCGCCGTCATCGGCAAGAAGGGCCGTCGCATTCCGGCGGAGCGCGCCCGAGAATATGTGTTCGGCTATGCGGTCGGCAATGACGTCACCGTTCGCGATTGGCAGCAGAAAACCGCTCAATGGATGCTCGGAAAATCGTTCGATACGCACTGTCTGTTTGGTCCCAGCATTGTAACTGCCGATGAGGTCGGCGACCCTCACGTCCTTGGGTTGCGCTCCTTTGTCAACGGCGAGCTTCGTCAGAACTCGAATACCCGGCACTTGGTCTTCAACGTCTGGCAGCAGATCGCCGAGCTGTCGCAGGCAATGACCCTTGAGCCGGGGGATATCATTTTCACTGGAACGCCGGGCGGCGTTGGCTTCGCTTTCAAGCCGCCGAAACCATTAGTCGTCGGCGACAGCGTCAGATGCGAGGTCGACAAAATAGGCGCGATCGAGAACCGGGTCGTCGCCGAAGTCTGACATAAACGCGCGGCGTGGGGCCGGATCGGGGATCGATCGACTGGTGAGCGGAAGTCGAGCGTTTCAGCCTCCGCTTCGAAGGGCCGGCATGTCTGCGCACGATCGTTCTGCCTTTTGCATCATAAGGATCAACCACAATGGCGACTGCGAAATCCGGAAAGGTAATCATCTCCTGCGCGATCACTGGCAGCATTCATACGCCGACGATGTCGGATGCCCTGCCGATCACGCCCGATGAAATCGCCGCGCAAGCCATCGAGGCCGCCGAAGCAGGCGCCGCCATTCTGCATCTGCACGCCCGCGATCCGAAGGACGGCCGGCCAACCCCGGATCCCGCTGTTTACATGCAATTCCTGCCGCGCATCAAACAGGCGACCGATGCGATCGTAAACATCACGACCGGCGGAAGCGTCCATATGACCCTCGAGGAGCGGCTCGCCGTGCCGCTGCTCGCCAAGCCCGAGATGTGCTCGCTGAACATGGGAACCATGAACTTCGGCATATTCCCGCTCGCGGATCGCTACACCTCCTGGAAGCATGACTGGGAGCACCCATACCTGCGAGCGAGCGATGATTTCATCTTCCGCAATACGTTTCGCGATATCGAGCGTACACTGAAAACGCTTGGTGAAGAGCACGGCACGTGTAAGCGCCGGAGCAATAATCCCTCATTGAAGCGGCCGGATTTTCTGGTAGCTCCGGAGCAAAAGTCCGGCAGCAGATATCCCTTTGCGGTGGGTCTGCAGAGGGTGGGGGATGAAGGGCGTGGAGCTTTATGGGCGCGTTCGCTACGCGGTTCAGATCGAGGGGTTGAGCCATCGCGCGGCGGCGCGACGGTTTGGAATCGACCCTCGCACGGTCGCCAAGATGATGAAGTTCACGGCGCCGCCGGGTTACGTGCGCACAAAGCCGCCGGCCAAGCCGAAGCTTGATCCGTTCATCCCGGTGATCGACCGGATTCTCTTCGACGACAAGTCGCGCCCGAGGAAACAGCAACATACGGCGAAGCGGATCTTCGAGCGATCTCCGGGACGAGTACGGCTTCACGGGCGGCCTGACGATTGTGAAGGATTACGTCGCCGGCTGGCGTCAGCGGGCTCAAGAGATGTTTGTGCCGCTGGAGCATCCGCCGGGACATGCCCAGGTCGACTTTGGCGAAGCCATCGGCGTCATCGGCGGCGTGGAGCGCAAGATCCACTTCTTCGCTTTTGACCTGCCGCGCTCGGACGCCTGCTTCGTGGTCGGCTACCCCGCCGAGACGACGGAAGCCTTCCGCGACGGCCACGTTCGGGCGTTCAGCTTCTTTGGCGGCGTTCCGCAGTCCATCCTTTATGACAACACCAAGATCGCCGTGGCTCGCATTCTTGGCGACGGGAAGCGGCAGCGGACGCGCGGTTTCGCCGAGTTGCAATCACACTACCTCTTCCGGGATCGATTTGGCCGGCCTGGCAAGGGCAACGACAAGGGCAAAGTCGAGGGGCTGGTCGGTTACGCGCGACGGAACTTCCTCGTTCCGCTTCCGGTCTTCGAGAGCTTCGAAGGGTTGAACGTCTATCTTGTGGAATGCTGCCGTCGCCGGATGGCGGACCGCTTGCGCGGCCATAACGAGACGATCGCCGAGAGATTGGAGCGCGATCTTGCCGCGTTCCAGAGGCCCCTGCCGCCAGCCTACGACGCCTGCGAGAAGGTCGCGACACGAGTCTCGTCTCTGTCGCTGGTTCGCTATCGGCTCAACGACTACTCGGTCCCGACGACGTACGGTCATCGCGACGTGCTTGTTCGCGGATATGTCCATGACGTGGCGATCTCATGCGGCGCGGAAGTGATTGCGCGTCATCCCCGTTCCTACGAGCGCCACGACTTCATATTCGATCCGCTGCACTACCTGGCGTTGATCGAACAGAAGATCAACGCGCTCGACCAGGCGGCGCCGCTGGCGGCTGGCGGTTGCCGGAAGAGTTCATGACACTCCGGCGTCTTCTGGAAGCCCGGATGGGCAAGCAGGGCAAGCGCGAGTTCGTGCAGGTTCTGCGGCTGATGGAAGTGTTCCCTCTCGACGACGTCGCCGCCGCGGCGCGCGACGCCATCGCGCGCGGAGCAATCGGCTTCGACGCCGTGAAGCACCTGATCCTGTGTCACATCGAACGGCGACCGCCGCGCCTCGACATGACGATCTATCCCTATCTGCCGCGGGCGCAGGTCACGATGACGTCGGCTAGAACTTACATGAGTTTACTGACGGGGGCGTCATCATGACCGATACGCCGCAACTTCTGCTCGGTCATCACCTGAAGGCGCTCAAGTTGCCGACGTTCTTGCGCGAGTATGAGAAGCTTGCTCGGCAATGCGCTGCCGAGGGTCTCGACCATGTCCGCTTTCTCCTGCGCCTCGTCGAACTGGAGCTGATCGATCGAGAGCGACGCATGGTGGAGCGTCGGATCAAGGAAGCGCGGTTCCCGGCGGTCAAGAGCCTCGACAGCTTCGACTTCGCGGCAATTCCTTCGCTCAACAAAACCCTCGTCCTGGAACTCGCCCGTTCCGAGTACGCGACCCGCCGCGAAAACGTCATCGCGGTCGGCAACAGCGATCTCGCTTCATAATGCCCATCTCGCTATCACGCTACAAAGCCAGTGTATTTTGACGCGGATCGTCAGACGGCGGACGTCGATGACGACGGATATCGGCGGCGTGCCTGACCTTCTCGTCTTCGAGGTCGCTTGCCCTGATCACCCAGGGCGCGCCTTTGCAAAGCTGATGGCCAGGAAGGACCTCCTCTTGGATCAGGCGCCGGACAGTCGCTTCGCTTACATTGAGGATCGCGGCGGCCTCACCGAGTGTCACCTCTCCTCGCTCCGTGCGCTCGCCTTCCCGGTAAGGTGCGATATGACGGTGGTTGCGCAGGAAGCACACGCGTGAACGGGTCCAACCGTTGCCCTTGCCGGTCGTCTTGCCGGCTCTGTTGAGGACGGCTGCAATTGCCTGATCCGGCATCTGTCGCGCCAGCACGGACACGAGTTCGATCACATCGGCATCCGTACCCCACCGATGCTCGCCGACGCGGTTCTTGCGCACGCGCAAGGGCGTGTGGTCGCCGCCCTGCCATCGGATCACAAGAGTAAGCGCGTCGTCTTCGACGCGAACGACAATCTCCTCGATCAACGTGCGGATAATCCGCTTGCGGATTGCGGGCGTCGCACCCGGGCTGTCCCAGGCCCGCTCGACATCGGCGCCGAGTTCGAACAAACGTTGCCGTTCCGTGACGGTGAGCGAAGACTGTGGACCCGCTGCGAGCGTGTCGCGTTCGTCTTCAAGGCTATGCACCGCGACCAGGCGCTCATTCCATCGATGCTCGAGTTCAGCTGCGACGAGGCGGTTGTCGGGATCGACGGCGTCGTACTGACGCCGCGCAAGGGCGGCCTCATAGTGGGCTTGCTCAAGGGCAAGATCGACCTGGCGCCGCTTCTCTGTGTTCTCGATTCGCCGCGCCTCCACAGCGCTGATCGCTGCTTCGACACCGAGCGGTTGAAGGCGCTCGATCACCTCGGCGCCAACCGCGCGATCGATCCGCATGCCGCCGAACGATATGCATGGATCGCCGCCATGGTTGAGATGGCCTCCGCGACAATGGTAGCGCCCCGAACTCCCGTTCTCGCCGCTGTAGGCGACGTGGAGCTTTCGGCCGCAATGACCGCAGCGAAGAAGACCGGCAAGCAGGGCCTCTCCGCGTCGCACAGCGCCGCGGCTCATGAAACTCTGACCGTTGGCGTTGTCGCTGATCAGGCGCTGATTCCTCTCAAACTCGGGCCACGCAATATATCCATCATGATGATCGAGGATCAAAGCTTCCCAGACACTGCGGTCCTTGCGGAAGCCGCGCACGACCCGCTTGCGGCCGGATTCAATGGTGATGCGGCTGCCGGTGCGCCCGAACGCATAGGCGCCGGCGTAGATCGGGTTCGTCAGCATGTGGTGAAGCGTGTTGTAGACGGGCAGCTTCCAGGTGACGGTTCGCCCCTCGGCGCCATATCCGACTGCCGGCAGCGGCACGCGTTCCTGGCGCATCCAAAGATGAACCTGCCGAACCGTCTGCAGCTCGGCGAACTTGGTGAAGACGAGTCCGATCGCTTCCTGGACGCGCCGGTCCGGGTCCTTCTCGATCCGGTCGTGCCGCACCTTGAGGAACCCGACCGCGACGGTGAGGAAAAGCTCGCCGCGGCGAGCCTTCTGCTTCAGGGCCTCGAGCGAGCGCTGACGGAAGAGCGAGAGTTCCATCTCGCTCATTGTGCCCTTCATGCCAAGCAGAAGGCGATCGTTCGGGTGGCGGGAATCGTAGATGCCGTCCTCATCGATGATCAGCGTATCGACCAAGCCACAGAACTCCAGCAGAGTGTGCCAGTCTCGTCCGTTACGGGCGAGCCGCGACGCCTCGATCGAGACCACAGCGCCCACCCGTCCCTCGCAGATCGCGGCCAGCAGCTTCTCGAAGCCCGGCCGCGCGATCCCGGAACCGGACCGACCGAGATCATCGTCGATCACTTCGACGGCGCCCCAACCAAGAGCGCGGGCTCGATCGGCGAGCGCATACTGACGCCGGCGGCTCTCGTGATTGTTGAGAACCTGGTCGGTCGTCGACTGGCGCACATAGACGAACGCGCTGCGGGCCAAGTGCTCAGGCGTGATCTTGGTCATCACCGTCCTCCTCGCCGATCCGATCGTCCATCTCGGCCTGTATTCCCCGAGCGGCCGCTTCCGTCAGTAGAACCCGCAGCAATGGCGTGAGCGCCGTCCGGAGATGGGACGGAAGCTCTGGAGGCATCGTTGCTTGTTCGAATAAATCTCTTTGGTTGCGTCGCTCGTTCGTCATCTCCGGCTCCTCGCGTCGAGGGCGAATCCCCTCGCAACAAGATTAGGAGTGTGCCGACCAGGGCGTGGAGCTCAGCGAGCTTCTCGAGCGGTAGCCGCGGATGTTGAACGAGTTCGCACGAAGACCCATTCGTCTTGGTCATCCAGGCGGGCAGCAGCGCCAAGGTGCGATCGGGCTGCCGCACAATGAGGTGATCGGCGCTTGCATGCCGCCGGACGCCGACCACCGTGACGAAATCACCCGCGCGCGGATGAAACCGATACGTGATCCGGACTTCAAACGCCGGACACCCGGCAGTATGACGCTGGCTCGAGCGGAACCGGCAAGACGCACATCGCTCTCGGGATCGGTCTCGCGGCCTGCCAGAAAGGGCTATCGGTCGGGTTCTATACGGCCGCGGCCCTTGTTCATGAATTGCTGGAGGCTCGCGATGAGAAGCGGTTGCTTCGTCTGCAGCGGCAGGTCGCCGGATACAAGCTCCTGATCGTCGACGAGCCTGGATATGTCCCTCTCTCCCAGACCGGGGCCGAGCTGCTGTTCGAAATATTCAGCCAACGCTACGAGCGCGGTTCAACCATCGTCACTTCGAACGCCGTTCGACGAATGGACCAGCGTGTTCGGGTCAGAGCGTCTGACCGGCGCGCTGCTCGATCGCCTCACTCATCACGTCCATATCCTGGAAATGAATGGTGATAGCTACAGGCTCAATCAGAGCCAGCGGCGCTCACGCCGCAACAACGCCAACACGCCCAAAGACGATGACCCCAACCTGACGCCCACCAAACAAGCCCGGGCTCGACGGCATTCTCGCCGGCATCATTGATGCATCTTTGCTCCGGAAAGCGATGCAATCTCGCTCCGGCGTTGACAGCGCACCGTGCGCCTCGACAGACCTGTGCGCCGCGATATCTCCCGGATCGAGAAATGATCCCGATCGCGCCAGCGTCGGATCACGCTCAATAACTCCATGTCGATCACTCCGATGCCCCCCGCGTAGGCCAAGGGGATAGGTTCGAACATGGGTCAGTTCTCGGTGGAAAAACCCGTGGCGCCCGGGTCAGCTCTCAGTGGAAATCAACACCCCGGCCTCTGATTCGGTCGGAGTCCTGATGAATCATGTCTGATTCAGCCGAAGGCTGTGTGGACGAAATTTCGACGGGTGATGTTTTTGGGATTCCTAAGCGCACGCTTAAGAAGCTGCGCCGCCTTCTGGCTTGGATCGACGCACTCTAAGGACTCGACTCTCACGTTGAAGTTGGGCACGCTCTGTCTTGCCGATCAAATCCTTGGTCGGCGATGGCGGCGTGTTGAGCGCACGACGAATACCAGCACTCATCCGCTGTGCGATCTCTTCGTCGCTCAGGACTTTATCGCCCATCACTTTTTCGATGTCTAAGTCTAATATAAGAAGCCAAAACCGGAAGGCTTGATCTCAGAAGGATTCTGGGATCGCCCGATACCACAAAAACGCGGAGATTCCAATACAACTGGGATTTTTGCAGCGATAGGTTACGCTCTTTCGGCATGGGAAAATGCCGAAGAAATGTTGACGCGGCTTCCATATATTTTCTCCGAGACCAAGGACGCAAAGTCAGCCGACGCAATTCGCCGCATATTTGGATCTATATGCTTGGCAAATACCGATATACAGCGAACGATTCCAATGGAATTGGGAGAAAATTCGTTGATTTAGATAGAACAATATCAGAATACATCACTTCGATTAAAGAAGATCGACGGAATATTGCCAACTATAAGAGAGGAGCTTATAAAAACTCAGAGAGCCTGACTCAAAAGCCTACGCTCGGGCAAGGCGTCTGATTCCGAATTGGATTGCGGCCAAGGTTGCGAAGGCGGCGAGGGTGTCGGCGAGGTTCTCGTAGTCCTTGGCGAGACGACGGTTGCGGCCGAACCAGGAAAAGGTTCGCTCGCCGACCCATCGACGTGGCGGCGCAACGAAGCCTCTGATGTCGTCCGTCCGTTTGACGATTTGGATGCGGAGCCCAGGAGATTTGGCCACGGCGTCCTTGACCTGATGGGCATTGTAGCCGGAGTCGGCCCAAACGAGTTTAAGCCAGGGAAAGCGCTGGCGAATCTTGTCGAGCGCGAGGGTTGCGCCATCGCGGTCCTGTATGCCAGCGGAGTGGACGATCACGCGCAGCGGCAAGCCCTCGACATCGACGAGGGCATGCAGCTTGCGACCCTTCGCCGTCTTTCCGGCGTCATAACCCACTGCGTCCGTTTCCCTCCGGCTCGCGGCTCCCCTTTTTCCGCGGCTTTCAGCGATTGGCTGGCGATGATCGCAGCGGTCGGGCTGGCCTCGCGGCCGAGCGCTTCGCGCAGCGCCATGTGAAGCTCCTCCCAGATGCGTTCCCACGCGCCTTCGCGCTGGAACTGGCGGAAGATAGTGTAGACCGTCGAGCGCGGCGGAAACGTGCTGTAGGTCCCAACCATTCGTTGCGCGACCCAGCTTCGGCGTATTTTCACACTCTAGCAGCCTGTCGGACTCGGGTTTCGGCGCGGGCGATTTTGGCGAGCTGAAACGTCTTGCGGCGTGGGATCGGCTCCAAGCGCGGTTGAGAGGCGGGATTTGGGTCGCTTCGGACGCCTGCTTTGCTGGCGTGGGAACGCTTGGCGGCCGGGTCAGGCGGGGGTGAGGACGAACATCCGCTTCAGATTCCACGCCATCGTCACGAGGGTCCACTCGCCGCGCACCTTGTCGAGGCCGCGCAACAAGAACTGACGGAATCCGAGCGCCGATTTGATGACGCCGAACACCGGTTCCGGCGTCTGCTTGCGCAAAGCATAGAGCTTGCGGCCTTCGGGCGTCTTCAGCCGATGGGCCATGGCCTCGACCGGCGTCGGATTTTCCGGCGGGGGCCCCTCCTGTCCGAAGCGCTCGCCAAGCGGGGGATGATGCGGCTGACGGCCCATCGCGATCAGCGGTTCGAGTTCGGCCTGCCGGCAAGCCTCGACATTCGCCGCGCTGAAATAGCCGGCGTCCGCCAAAAGCGTTTCGGCCGCGCCCAGTCGTTCGGGCAAAGCCTCGATCTTGCCCAGCATCGGTTCGAGCTGCTGCTTGTCGTTCGGCGCCTGAACCACATCGGCGGCAACGACCAGCAGGCTCCCCGCCGCCACGACCGCTTGAGCGTTGTAGGCCTGCTCGAAGCCGCCGCCCGCCGCCGGCATGATGCGCGAGTCCTCGTCGGTGAGATTGATCTGGTCCTTCGGCAGCGGCCCTTCGACAGGCGGCGCAGGCGGCTTGCCGCCAGGCTTCTTGCCGGTCGTGGCGGTTTTGGCCTCGCGCGCGGCGAGTTTGGCCTCGTGCGCGGCCCGCTCGCGCTCGTATCGCTCTTTCGCCCGCGCCTCGATCTTCGCCCGCGCCTCCGCAAGCTTGGCCAGACGCTTCTCGCGCAAGGCCAGCTCTTCGGGAATTGACATGCCGTCAGGGACATCGGCCTCGTCCGCCGCCTCGGCGCGCGCCAGCAAATCCGCTGCCTCGGCTTTCAGTTGCGCCTCGAGCTTGCTCGCGTGCTCCCAAGAAAGCGCGCTGTGACGGCTGGCGTTGGCGTGGATCTTCGTGCCGTCGAGGCCGACCGTTCCCATCTTCAGCACGCCCATCTCGCGCGCAAGCAGCAGCACGCGGACGAACAGCCCCTCGATCTCCTTGAGAAAGCGCCGCCGAAACGCGGCGATCGTGTCGTGGTCGGGGTGGTCGTTGGCGGCGATGTAGCGGAACGCCACGCTGTCGTAAGTCGCGCGCTCGAGCTTGCGGCTCGAAAACACCCCGGTGGCGTAGCCGTAAATCAAAACCCCCAGCAACATCCTGGGATGGTGCGCCGCCGACCCGGATCCGCGATAGGCGCCGATCATGCCGCCAAGATCGAGCCCGTCGATCACCTCGACGACAAAGCGGGCCAAATGCCTCTCAGGCAGCCACTCGTCGACCGACGGCGGCAGAAGAAACGACGTCTCACGATCAACGTCCCGGAAATTGCTCATCGCCAGCAAGCTACCCTTCGGCGCGAATCAATCGCAGGATTTTAGCGAAAATCAGCGCCGTCGGGTTAAGTCCGACAGGCTGCTAGACTACATGTTCGCCTGAGATAGGGCGACCCGTCTCATAATATGCAGGCTTATCGAGGGTTGCGCCGGGCTCCGGCGCCGAGCCTCATGCATAGGAGACGGGTCTTGGGTAAAGCTATCACATATATCGGTCTTGACGTGCACAAGGGCACGATCGCAGTGGCGCGTGCCGAGGCGAGCGGGCGCCAGCGAGCGGGCGCCAGGAGGTGCGCGAGTACGGCAAGATCGCGAACCGCCGACGGCCTTGAACGCTCTGGCGGCGAAGCTGTCGCGCGCCGGGAGCGAGCTTCGGTTCTGTTATGAGGCCGGACCTTGCGGTTGTGGGATTCAACGGCGGTTGACCCTCGCCGGACATGGCTGCGTCGTCGTGGCTCCGTCGTTGATCCCGCGCAAGCCGGGAGATCGGATCAAGACGGATCGGCGCGATGCGATCAATCTGGCCAAGCTGCATCGGGCGGGTGAACTGACCGCCGTCTGGATTCCCGATCCGGCTCATGAGGCGATCCGCGATCTCGTGCGTGCGCGTCTGGCGGCCGTTCGCAACCTGCGCCAGGCCCGTCAGCAACTCTCGGGATTCCTGTTGCGCCATGGCCATCACTACCATCGGCCAGCGTGGACGTTGATGCATCGTCGATGGTTGGCGGGACTGAGATTCGAGCAGCCGGCGCATCCCATCGTGCTGGAAGATTGCATCGCGGCGGTCGAGGCGGCGACGGCGCGGCGCGACCGTCTGGAAGCCCATATCGAGGCGGCGCTGGCGGATTGGTCACTGGCCCCAGTGGTGCGGGCATTGCAAGCGCTGCGCGGGATGGCGCTGGTCGCGGCGGCGACATTGGTTGCAGAGCTTGGCGACATCACCCGCTTCGCCAATCCGCGTCAGCTTATGGCCTATCTCGGCTTGGCCCCGTCCGAGCACTCCAGCGGCGCCAGGGCGGCATCACGAAAGCCGGGAATGGCGCGGCGCGGCGAATGCTGGTCGAGGCCGCCTGGAGCTATCGGTTCCCGGCGCGCGTCAGCCGAGAGCAACTGCTGCGACAGGAAGGCTTGGCCAAGCCGATCCGGGACATCGCGTGGAGGGCGCAGGAACGGCTGTGTCGGCGCTATCGCAAGCTCGCCCGGATGGGAAAATCATCCACTGTGGTCACGACCGCGATCGCGCGAGAGTTGGCGGGCTTTGCCTGGGCGATCGCCAAACACGTTCAGGTTGCCGGCGCTTGAGGCGCTGAGATCGATGGCGAATATCACGAAAGGAGGTCATCGCCCACAACGCAATCCATCCAAAGCTGAGCAAGGCTGGAGGCGCGGTCACGGCCAGGAGAATCCTCGTATCCACTACCAGCCGGAGATCATCCGACGCTGGACGCTAGACAGAGGAAGCTCCGCGACGCATCACCGGTCCGGCGGTAGCCAACCCGCGCATCAGAGCATGATCAACCGTCGTCTTGATGATCGCGCCTCCTGCCCTGCTCAACCGCGACCATTCTGAACGGCTCGCTGCGAGCAAAGGATTTTCGCGCCTGCTACTTGAAACGGCGAACATGAGAGTGGATGAAATCTGACGATTGAATCCCGGTTGGGATTCCCCCGTGACTTGCGGCGTGCGAGTTTGCAGCGTGCGAGTTTGCGGCATGCGAACCGGCATTTCCTTTTGCGTCACGCCGGTGGACTTGGATCGGCTTCGAGCCCTGGTCAAAGACCGCAACGCGCCGCAGAAGCACGTGTGGCGCGCGCAGATCGTGCTCCTGAGCGCCGAGAGCGTCGGCACGAACGCGATCATGCGCGAGACCGGCAAATCCAAGACCTAGACCGGCAAATCCAAGACCTGCGTCTGGCGATGGCGGGAGCGTTTCGCGTCCGAGGGGTTCGAAGGCCTCCTGCGCGACAAAACGCGACCCTCTCGGATCGCCAGGCTCGCCCCCTCGATCGCCGAGCGCGTCGTCGTCCTGACGATGGAAGAGCCGCCAGGCGAGGTCACGCATTGGACCGGCGCGGCCATGGCCGAGGCGGCTGGCGTCAGCGTCGCCTCGGTCCAGCGCGTCTGGCGCGCGCATGGGCTCCAACCCCATCGGGTCCGGCAAATTCAAGCTGTCGAAGGACCCCGAGTTCGTCGACAGGCTGCGCGCGGCGGTCGGGCTCTATGTCGACCCGCCGGCGCACGCCGTCGTGTTCAGCGTCGACGAGAAGAGCCCGATCCAGGCGCTTGATCGCACCCAGCCCGGCCTGCCAATGAAGAAGGGCCGCGCCGGAACTATGACCCACGATTACAAGCGGCATGGGACGACGACCCTGTTCGCGGCGATGAACGTGCTCGACGGGACCGTGATCGGCCGCAACATGCAGCGCCACAGGCATCAGGAGTTCATCCGCTTTGTCAACGCTGTCGAGCGCGAGGTTCCAGCCGGCAAGACGATCCACGCGATCCTCGACAACTACGCGGCCCACAAGCATCCCGCCGTGCGCCAATGGCTAGCGCGCCATCCGCGCTGACTTTCCATTTCACCCCGACCTCGGAAGCCCGACAGTTCGCGTGCGATTGCGGTCGTAACCATGGCGGGCGAATTTCCCGCCCTGGCGAGCTTGCGATAGCGCCGACACAGCCGTTCCTGCGCTTTCCAGGCGATGTCCCGGATCGGCTTGGCCAAGCCTTCCTGTCGCAGCAGTTGCTCTCGACTGACGCGCGCCGGGAACCGATAGCTCCAGGCGGCCTCGACCAGCATTCGCCGCGCCGCGCCATTCCCGGCTTTCGTGATGCCGCCCTGGCGCCGCTGGAGTGCTCGGACGGGGCCAAGCCGAGATAGGCCATAAGCTGACGCGGATTGGCGAAGCGGGTGATGTCGCCAAGCTCTGCAACCAATGTCGCCGCCGCGACCAGCGCCATCCCGCGCAGCGCTTGCAATGCCCGCACCACTGGGGCCAGTGACCAATCCGCCAGCGCCGCCTCGATATGGGCTTCCAGACGGTCGCGCCGCGCCGTCGCCGCCTCGACCGCCGCGATGCAATCTTCCAGCACGATGGGGTGCGCCGGCTGCTCGAATCTCAGTCCCGCCAACCATCGACGATGCATCAACGTCCACGCTGGCCGATGGTAGTGATGGCCATGGCGCAACAGGAATCCCGAGAGTTGCTGACGGGCCTGGCGCAGGTTGCGAACGGCCGCCAGACGCGCACGCACGAGATCGCGGATCGCCTCATGAGCCGGATCGGGAATCCAGACGGCGGTCAGTTCACCCGCCCGATGCAGCTTGGCCAGATTGATCGCATCGCGCCGATCCGTCTTGATCCGATCTCCCGGCTTGCGCGGGATCAACGACGGAGCCACGACGACGCAGCCATGTCCGGCGAGGGTCAACTGCCGTTGAATCCCATAGCCGCAAGGTCCGGCCTCATAACAGAACCGAAGCTCGCTCCCGGCGCGCGACAGCTTCGCCGCCAGAGCGTTCAAGGCCGTCGGCGGTTCGCGATCTTGCCATACTCGCGCACCTCCTTGCGCCCGCCCGTCTCGGCTAGCGCGACCGCAATCGTGTCCTTATGAACGTCAAGGCCAACATATGTGATAGTTCGGTCCAAGGCCCGTCTCCTTTGCATGAGGCTCTGCGCCGGAACCCCGGCGCAACCCTCGACAAGCCTGCATACTATGACACGGGTCGCCCTATCTCAGGCGAACATGTAGTCTAGCTCAATTCAATTCCCTTGGCCATGATGGGTTCATCCCTTCCCGCCCGAGATCATTTAGCAAACCATATGGCTCTACCTCCGGTTCACGCTCAGCCCCGCGTGACGAGCCGCGCCGGGTTTGCTTGAGGCTCGGCGGCGGTTTCTTCCCACGGATCAAATGGATGGCGGAAGAGGCGACCGAACGCCTGTAGGCCGGGCTTCTGGCCGCGTCCTCGGATCAATGTCGAACGAAAGTTGCATTGACGCGCGGGCCGGCTGTTGACCTAATCGTGGTCATCGGGCCCGCGAACGCCTAGGATTGGGTTTCAATACGGGAAAGAGAACACGGGTTCCGGGTCGTGACCGGAATCAAGAAGTCAGTGGGAGGACAAACATGGCCGAGTTCATATTCAGAGATGAGAGTGCAGGAAAGGTTTCGCGCCGCGGCGCGCTGAAGCTTGGGGCGGGGGCGGCTGGCGCGACCCTGGTACCGGGTTTTTTCGGCCAGGTCGGCTGGGCGTACGCGGATGACAAGCCTCCGCTTGGCACGTGGCCTGCGGGCTCGCAGGGCGACACGGTCACGATCGGCGCCGCCGTTCCCCGTACAGGCGCCTACGCCGTGCAGGGCGAGGATGAACTCAAGGGCATGCAGCTTGCGATCGAGCACCTCAATGAGGGCCATGACCTGATCAAGCAGATCGCGCCCAAGGTGACCAAGGGCGTGTTGGGCAAGCAAGTGCAGCTTGTCGTCGCCAACTCGGCCGCCAAGCCGAACAACGCCGTGCAGGAACAACAGGTTTTCATCAACGATAACAAAATCATAGCCATGACCGGATCGACCTCGTCAGCGGTCGCCGTGGCTTTGAACAAGTTCGCCCAGCGCGAAAAGATCCTCTATCTGGTCGCCATCTCGGGCTCGAACGACACGACCGGCAAGGATTGCACGCGTTATTCGTTCCGGCAGTGCTTCTACGGCGAGACCGCAGCCAACGCGATCGGCCCGGTGCTGGTGAAGAATTTCGGCAAGGGCCGGAAGGCGGCTTATATGACGCCGGACTACACTTACGGCCACACGGTGACGAAGTCGGTGAACGATTACCTAACTTCGAACGGCGGCTGGACCATGGTGACGAACCAGGTTTCGCCGCTCGGAACCCAGGACTTCAGCCAGTACCTCACCAACATCGCCAACTCCGGCGCCGAATTCATTATCAACGTCAATTGGGGACGCGACGCGGTGCTCTCGGTGCAACAGGCCAAGCAGTTCGGCCTGACTCCGAAGATGAAGATGGTGATCCCCTATCAGATTCCCTTCCTCGCCAAGGAAGTCGGCCCCGAACTCACCGAAGGCGTATTCGCCGCCACCGACTTCTGGTGGACGCTGGAGGACAAGTATCCCCTGGCCAAGCTGTTCGTCGACGCCTTCCAGAAAAAGTACAACTACCGCCCGGAATGGGGCGCCGAGAACGCTTACATGCAATTTGCGATCTGGGCGCGCATGGTCTCCGAGGCTGGAACTTTTTATCCGCCGGACGTGATCAAGCAGTATGAGAAGGGCGAGACTTTTCCATCGATGGTGGGCGACGTGCGTTTCCGTCCCCAGGATCATCAATTGATCCGCCCCGTCATCATTGTCCGAGGCAAGGCGAAGAAGGACATGAAGAACGAAGAGGACTATTGGGAGGTGCTCGAAGTGGTGCCGGGCGAGCCGCTGATGCAGAAGCCCGACGCCTTCGGCTGCGACCTCGGCCCTTATACCTGACGAGCGCCAACCCCTTCTCCGCGCCCGTGCGAGGAGAGGGTCTTTATTTCCACGGCGAACGAGCCGGATGGGCGCGAAACGACATTTTCGCGTCTTCCATTCCTGGCCCACTTGAAACTCACAAGTTGGCGGATTGCCTGTCATGATGGCGGCCATCGTGACAACGGAATCGGCTATTCATCACCCTTGATGCGGGCGGCGGCGTGGTCAACTGGGGCACCTTCATATCGCAATGCTTCAATGGGCTGGTGCTCGGCGCGCTTCTGGCGCTGATATCGTCCGGTCTGACGATCATCTACGGTACGCTCGGTGTGCTTAACCTTGCGCACGGCGCGATGTTTATGCTCGGCGGCTACGCTGGCTGGGTCGCCTACACCCATTCCGGGTCCTTTATCGCGGCGGTGATCGCCGGCTCCCTCTTCGTGATGCTGGTTGGGGTGTTGATGGAACGCGTGGTTATCCGCCATTTCTACGCGCGCCCGAACGAGGACCAGCTCCTTGTCACCTTCGGCCTCGGCATCGTCTTCGTGGAGACTGTGCGCTTCTTCTTTGGCAGCTTGTCGAAAACGGTGCCGCCGCCGATCGCCGGCATCACCGAACTCGGCTTCATGGTCTATCCGACCTATCGACTAGCGCTGCTCGGCCTTGTCACCGTGGCGCTGCTCGCCCTCTATTTCGTTCTGTATCGCACCCGTATCGGCATGATCGTGCGCGCCGGAATCGAAAACTCCGTCATGGTCGAGTCGTTAGGGATCGACGTATACAAGATCTTTATGGTGGTGTTCGGTATCGGCGCGATGGCGGCCGGTTTCGCGGGCATCATCAATGCTCCGGTCGTCTCGATCTCGCCCGACGTCGGCAAATCGATCCTCGTTCAGACTTTCGTCGTTGTCGTGATCGGTGGCGTCGGCTCTTTTCCAGGCGCGGTGCTCGGCGGTCTCGTAGCCGGCGAGATCATCAGCATCACGTCGATGTTCAACCCCGGCTATGCCTACGTCATGCTCTTCGTGGCGATGACGCTTGTGCTGGTAATCCGCCCTTATGGACTTCTCGGCGTGGCGGGCCGCGAGTGAGCGCGGGCCGTCGATGACCATGAAGCGACCCTTCATCGCCGAAGCGCTAACGGTTGTCGGGTTGATTGCCGCGCCCTTCGTGCTGCCCCATCTCGGTTTTTCGCCGACGACCATCAATCGCATCCTGATATGGGGACTGTTCGGGCTCGGCTTCGATTTGCTGTTCGGCTACGCCGGTCTCTTGTCCTTCGGCCAGTCCGCGTTCTTCGGCACGGGCGGCATGTTCGCCGCCTACCTCTTGACCGCCGTCAACTTCCCCTACGTGCTGACGTCGATCGTGATCGGCGCGATCGTCGCGGGTGCCGTCGGCTTTCTCGTCGGCCTGATCGCGCTCAGGCGCACCGGCATTTATTTCGCGATGATTACGGTGGCGATCGCGGAGGTGTTTTTCTTTATCGAGTTCAATCCGCTGTCGGACTTCACGGGCGGAGAGAACGGCCTGCCCGGCGTGCCGACGCCCAGCTTCGATCTCGGCTTTACGAAGCTGCGCTTCGACAGCGACTGGTCGATGTACGTCTTCCTCGCGTTCTGGTACTTCGTTGGGCTCGCGATCGCGCTGCGCATCGTGCGCTCGCCGGTGGGAGCGATCTTAAGCGCCCTGCGCGACAATCCGCTGCGGGCCACGGCGCTCGGTCATAATATTCATGGCTATAAGCTCACCGCCTTCGTGATCGCGGCCGCTTATGCCGGATTCGCGGGCGGCCTCCTCGCCATCATGCAAGGCTTCATGCCGCCGGACGCTTTCATGTTCGACACGTCCGGCCAGCTCGTCATGCAGACCGCGATCGGCGGCGCGGGAACGCTGTTCGGGCCGCTGGTCGGCGCGACCGTATGGCTATATCTCAGCGACTTCTTCCAGAACACCTTGCATCTTGGCGCGACCTGGAGGCTCGTGCTGGGCCTCGTGTTTGTGCTGCTCGTCTGTTTTCTGAGGCGCGGAATCGTCGGCGCGATCGTCGATCTTTATCGACTGGCCGCGGGCTCGAGGAAGACGAGGGCGCCCGCCGGGGCGACTATTGAACCGACCGCCTCCCCGTCCGCCATCCAAGTCGTCGCAGCGCCCCCGCCAGGCGGCCGCGAACGCGGGCCACCCGAGCCGATTCTCGAGGCGAAGGGCCTCAGCAAGCGCTACGGTGGCCTCGTCGCCAACAGCAACATCGATTTCGTCGTCAACCGTGGTGAGATACGCGGCATTATTGGGCCGAATGGAGCGGGAAAAAGCACCTTCTTCAAGATGCTGACCTGCGAGACGGCGCCGACGTCCGGCAGGATCGTCCTAGAAGGCCGAGACATCACGGGCATGAGCGTGAGCGACGTCTGCCAGCTCGGACTCACCAAAAGCTATCAGCTCAATCAGCTTTTCGACCGGCTGACGATCAGGCAGAATCTGAGGGTCGCGGCGCTGGCGCGGATCCGCGGCAAGTTCAAGCTGGATCTGTTCCGCAGCGTCGAGCATGTCCCGGGCCTCGACGAGCAGGTCGCCCAGACGCTCGCGCTCGTCAATCTGACCGAAAGGCCCGACGTTCCGGTGTCCGAGCTTGCCTATGGCGAGAAGCGACGGCTCGAGATCGGGCTCGCGCTCGCGACCCTGCCGAAGCTGCTTCTGCTCGACGAGCCTCTCGCCGGCATGAGCCCGCGAGAGCGCGTCGAGACGGTCGCCTTGCTCAAGTCGATTGCGCGCGACCGCACGTTGATCATCATCGATCATGACATGGACTCGCTGTTTGAGCTGGTCGAAAGAGTGACCGTGCTACAGGAGGGCCGCGTGCTGGTCGAGGGCGCGCCGGACGAGATCAAGACCAATCCCAAGGTGCAGGAGGCCTATCTCGGCGGCGTTCACGGAGAGGCGGCATGAGCCTACTCGAAGTCGAGGAACTCAACAGCTACTACGGTGAGAGCCACATCCTCTTCGACGTCTCGCTGCGTGTCGAAAAACACGAGGCGGTGGCCCTTCTCGGCAGGAACGGCGCCGGCAAGAGCACGACGCTCAAGAGCCTGATGGGCATTGTCACGCGGCGCACCGGCAGCATCAAGCTCGAGGGCGTTGAGCTCGTCGCCCAAAGGGCTCACAGCATCGCCCGTCTCGGCATACAGCTTGTGCACGAGGATCGGCGCATCTTTGGCAGCCTGAGCGTCGAAGAGAACATCATCCTCGCGGGGCTAACCGCCAAGAACAAATGGCCGCTCGAGCGCATTTACGAAATGTTTCCCCGGCTCAAGGAGCGGCGCACCAGCCGCGGCACTGACCTTTCCGGGGGCGAGCAGCAGATGTTGGCGATTGCGCGCGCTCTCGTGCGCGATCCAAAGATCATCCTGCTTGACGAGCCTTTCGAGGGGCTTGCCCCGGTCATCGTCCAGGATCTGGTCCATACGTGCCGCGAGCTGGCGCGGACCGGGCAGACGATCGTGTTGGTCGAACAGAATCTGGCCGCGACGTTAGCGTTGGCGGGGCGAGTCTACATCATCAACAACGGCCATATCGCGCATGAAGGCCCCGCCGCGGAGATAAAGGCGCAGCCCGAGCTTCTGCAGCGCTATCTCGGCGTCTAGTCCGGAACAGCACGAATAGCCGTTGATCAAGACGCCCTTGGAGCCGAGCTTGAGACGGCGCGCTCCAGCCGTGCCAGCCCCGCGACGCCGAAGTTCGACTGGCGCGCCTCGCCGATCATGGTCATGGGTCCAATCATTCCGGACCCGCGTGACTGGCTTTCTCCGCCACGGAGCGTTTCATAAACAACACCGCGAACGCGACCACAAACGTCAACACAGCCGCCATCCAAAAGGTGTCAAAGAAAGCCAGCGAGGACGCCTGCTGCTGACGCAGATTTTCGAGTTGCTGCACAGCCAGTTGCTGGGAGGCGACTGGATCGCCGTTTTGTTGAATGAAGAACGCCTGAGCCCGCGCGAGAAAGTTGCTGGCGGCTGGATTGAGGGGATCAAGATACTCCCCAAGCCGCAGCGCGTGAAACTGATCGCGCCGCTCTTGGAAGGTCTGGGACAGCGACACTCCGACGCTGCCCCCCTCGTTGCGTAAGAGACTAAATAGGCCAATGGCCGCCCCGCGCAACGCGAGCGGCGTATAGAGGTACGCGGCCACGTTCGCCGGAGCAAAACATACCGAAAGCCCCAGGACCAGAAGCACTCGGGGCCAAATCGCCTGGCCTGGGCTGATGTCGAGGTTGAGTTGGGACATCCAATAGTTTCCCGCGGTCATGATCAGGAGCCCTGCGCCGATCAGCCATCGCGCATCCACCTTGAGGCCGATCAGGCGGCCGACGATCGGCATCGCCACGACGGCAAAGATTCCGGAAGGCGACATCACCAACCCGGTGCTCAGCGCATCATAACCAAACAGGGTTTGCAGCAGACCAAGCAATGACTTGGTGGCTGCAAAGAGCGCAACGTAAGCGAAAAAGATGATGATGCAGCAGGCCGCAAAGTTGCGTTCGTTCAACGCGCGAAAATTGACCACGGGATTGCGGTGACGCAACTCCCAGAAGATCAAGGCAACCAGACCCACCCCAAATGCGATGACGAGTGTCTGGACTCGCCAGAATGGATCCCCCAGCCAGTCCCACTCCTGACCCTTGCTCAGCACCACTTCCCACGAGATTATGACAATGGCCAGAAGCGACAAGCCGACCGCGTCAAAATCGAACGGCTGCTTTTTCAACTCTGCACGGTGGGCGACGAGATAATCCGGATCGCGAAGCAGGGCGTAACATGCGCCGAGCGCCACGAGACCGACGGGCACGTTGATCAAGAACACCCAGCGCCAATTGTAAGTGTCCGTTATCCAACCGCCCAAGGTCGGACCGACCACCGGCGCAATCAGCACGGCAAAGCCGAACAGCGTCATGGCTACGCCTTGCCTCTCCCGCGGGAAGGCGTCCAGCAATATCCCCTGACTGCCGGGTTGCAGACCGCCGCCCGCGAGACCCTGGATGACGCGGAACAGGATCAGCTGACCCAGACTGCCAGCCAGTCCGCACATCAACGAACTGAGGGTGAATATTGCTATCGACCCCAGGAAGTAGTTGCGGCGACCGAGGTGAGCGCTCAACCAGCCAGTGATCGGCAGGAT
This sequence comes from uncultured Alphaproteobacteria bacterium, assembly GCA_963813555.1. GTDB lineage: Bacteria > Pseudomonadota > Alphaproteobacteria > Rhizobiales > Beijerinckiaceae > Roseiarcus. The sequence goes on from CAWEZX010000011.1 coordinate 126,109, forward strand.
GAAGGCGTTGGCGGCAAGATAGCTGGTGATGACCCACTCGGCGTCGTCGGAGGCGGCCGAGAGGCCTCCCGCGATGTAGCGCAGCGACACCAGCGCGACGGTGGTGTCGAGCACCTCCATGAACGCTGGCACGACGACTATGACAGCGACCACCCAGGGGTTCCGGGCAACATGGGATCCGGCGGGCGAAAGCGCCGCGGCTGTCACTTGTTTGCGCCCGCCGGGTTCTTGGTCGAACCCCCCGTTTGTGGTTCAGGCACAGACGTCTGCAAAAACTTGCCGGCGTCGGGTCCGGTGGGCGGCTTGTTGAAGTAGACGTAGGGAACAACCGACGTGCCGATAAACAGCGGGCTCTTGTCTGGATCGTAGTTCTCGAGGTCGATCCGAACCGGCAGTCGCTGTACCACCTTGATGAAGTTGCCCGTAGCGTTCTCCGGCGGCAGCAGCGCCAAGGTCGATCCGGTTCCCATGGTGAAGCCGGAAATGCGCCCCTTGAACACATGGCGGCCGCCATACATGTCGGTATAGAGATCGACAGGCTGGCCGATACGCAGATCGCTGAGCTGCGTTTCCTTGAAATTGGCGTCGATCCAGATTTCATTGAGCGAGCGGATCGCCATGAGAGCCTGGCCAACCTGGATGTTGTCGCCCGGATTGACGTTGCGACGCGTGATGACCCCGTCAATCTCCGCGACGACGTCGCAGTAGCGAAGGTCAAGCTCCGCCTGGTCGAGATCGCGCTCAGCGACCTCAAGCTTGGCCTCGGCCTGCTTGACGTCGGGCGCGTCGGCCGCCAGCCGAGCGAAGGTGCTGTTGACGTCGCCTTCCTTTACGAACGCCTCGACCATCTGACGGGGCCCCTCGTCGAACGAATGGATGACGCCGAGTTGAGCCGCACTCTAAATCATCGCCGCCTGCGCCTGGAGCACAGATGAAAAGGTCTGATCCAGATCGGGCGGAACCTGGCCGAGATCTTTCTCGTCGGGTTGCGGCGGTAAACCCAAAGACGCACGGATTTGACGGACATCGGCCAGCGCCGCGACAACGTCCGCGCGCGCCGCCAGCAAGGCGGCCTGCCGACGGTCGTACTCCGACCGGGGAACATCGTTCGTCACCACCAATTTGGCAGCCCGGTCGAAATCAAGCTGAGCCAGCACGAGCTCGGCGCGAACTCTTGTCGACACCGGCGACGCGGGCGCGCAGCAGGGCGACCTGGTTATCGACGTCCTCCATGGCGTGCTCCAGCGCCCGGCGCCGGCTCATGGCCTCCGCTTCGATGCCGCGTACTTTGGACTTGGCCACTTGTAGGTCTGCCGTCGCCGTATCGACGGCCGCCTTTTTGATCGCGACCGCGATCTGAAAAGGCTCCTTGTCCAGTTGGACGAGAAGGTCGCCTTTGCGCACCCGATAGTTGTCGTCCACCAGAACCCGCGAAACCTGGCCCCTGACGCGGGCGGCGACGAACGTCACGTGACCGTTGACGTATGCATCGTCCGTCGAAACCGTGTTGAGGGTCGTCTGGACCCAGGGAACGCCGAACCAAAGGGCGCCGGCCAGGACGAGAACGCCCAGCGCGCCAAGCAGCATCTTTCGCCGCGGGCTGGCCTTCGGCTTCTCTGGTGGGACTCCCGCAGCGCCAGAAGGGTTCGGTGGAGTTGCCGCCGGATCGGCGTTGCGAGCCGAAGTGGGCTTGGCGCCCTGTTCCGTCGTCTCGCTGCTCTGCTCGCTCATGGCGGATTCCCGTCATCGAACGGATGAATGACAACTCACCCTAACATCACGCAGGCTATTCCTTTGGACGCCCGGCCCTAAGTGCGATCACAAACGCGTGAAGCCTCCCCGGTTTGTTCTAAGACACTCTCCTTGATTGCGGCGCCAATTCCCGGCGCGGCGCGGCCCGCCGCAGCAGGGGCTGGTCCTCATCGATGAGTTCTGAGCGCGCCATGTCCCCAATCGGTCGTTAGCGCGTGGACGTTTCTCGACTACCCGCTGAATGCTTTTCTTTTGAATGGCCCAAAGCAGTTGACGTCCCGCTTGACGTTCCGCAGCCAAGCGCGGGCGTCATTCCTTTCGTGGACGCGGAGCGGGCGACCTACATAACCGGCCGCTGCAAATCGCAAGCGGCGACGTTGTGTCGGTCATCCGTGCTTGACTTCCCGCAACCGACCTGTGTCGACCTCGAAAATGAAGCCTCGAATGGGTATATCCTTGGCGATCCACGGATGTGCGCGGACTTTCTCGATCTGCGCCCGAGTGTTCTCCTCAGGATCCTTGAAGGAAAAGAGGCGCATCGGGACAGGCGTGGCGTCGCCCGTTTCTCGGGCGAGCTTGTCGTTCAGCTCCTTGTCCGTGAAGGTTGTGAACCCGCAGCCCGTGTGGTTGAGGAGCATGATCTCCTTGCTACCCAGGACCCGCGTGGAAACGACAAGTTCTCCTAGCACGTCGTCGGTGACGGCCGGCCCGCCGGTGCGGATGACGTCCATATCCGCAATCTTCAATCCAAGGATCCCCTCGAGGTCCGAGAGCCGCGGGTCCATGCAGGTTACGATCGCGATCTTGGGCTGCGGGCGCCCGCCCAGCTTCGGATCGTACCTCCTTGCGAATTGCTCATTGGCCTTCAGGGCCTGATCGATAAGGCTCATCACCGCCTCCCATTCCGATCAGGCCGGTGCGGTTCCGGTCGGCGTCGGGATCTTTCGGTGTCGGAGGCGCTCGATCCGGCGGACGGCATGGTCTAGGCTGACGACATGGCGCGATTGTTGTCGGTCAATGTCGGTCTGCCACGCGACATTGTGTGGAGAGGTATGACGGTGCACACCGGCATCTGGAAGGATCCGGTGCAGGGACGCTGTCGCGTCGGTAGGTTGAACCTAGACGGAGACGGTCAGGGCGATCTCGCGGGGCACGGAGGGAAGTGGCGCGCGGTCTTCGTCTACCAAATCGAGTCCTATCGCTACTGGCAGGAACAGCTCCGACGGACCGACCTTGTCTACGGACAATTCGGCGAGAACTTCACAGTTGAAGGCTTCCCTGACGACGGCGTCTATATCGGCGATCGTTATCGGATTGGCAGCGCTCTGTTCGAGGTCACGCAGCCCAGGGTGACTTGCTACCGCGTCGGCATTCGCATGAACGAGCCTCGCATGGCGGCGTTCCTGACGTCCAGCGGGCGGCCCGGATTCTACTTCCGCGTCCTCGAGGAAGGCGAGGTCGGCGCCGGCGACGAGATCGTAAAGGTCGATGAGGGTAAGGAGAGGATGTCGGTCGCCGAGGTCAACGCGCTGCTCTATTTACCTCAGCGCCCGCGCGATCGACTGGAGTGCGCCTCGCAGATTGCGGCGCTACCGCCTGGATGGCGGTCGTCGTTCATTGCTTTGCTAGGTAGTCGGTCGGACGGCAATGCGGGACTCGCGCCGGCATCAGCTGCGCACCCGACCGCGCCGGGATTCCGCCCGCTGAAGGTAACGGCGATTGACGAGGAATTGGCCGATGTCGTGTCGCTGACGATCCAGTGCGCCGACGGCGAGCCGCTGTCAGAAGCGCTGTCAGGCCAGTACGTGGTGCTGCGCCTTCCAGGCAGCGGCGGCGCGCCGCTCTTTCGCAGCTACTCGCTTTCGGGACCCGTCTCGACGGATCGCTATCGGATCAGCGTGAAGATCGAGCCGAACGGTACGGCCGGCGCCTACCTAAGGGACCATGTGCGGGTGGGCAATGTTCTCGAGGTCAGTTCGCCGCGTGGCAGCTTCGTCCTGCAGTCCGGCGAGGGGCCCGTGGTGCTCCTCAGCGCGGGGATCGGAGCGACGCCCGTCCTGGCGATGCTTTACGCCATGTCGTCGGCGCATTCGACACGCCCGGTGCTGTGGCTGCACGCCGCACGCGACGGAAAGCACTTTCCGTTCGCGGCCGAGGTTCGGCGCCTTGTCTCGAGCCTGGCCCGCGCCCGTAGCTATGTCTGTTTCAGCCGACCGGAGGCCGCTGACCGGCTTGGAACGGACTTTGACGCCGCAGGCTATCTCTCGCGGGCGGTGTTCGACGAAGTCAGACTGACGCCGGATGTCGACGTCTACTTATGCGGGCCGACCCACTTCATGGCCGACATGAGAGCGGCCCTAACGGAGCTCGGCGTCCGGCCGGATTGTATTCACGTCGAGATCTTCAACGGCGGCGAATCGTTGACGCCGGGGGTTGTCGGCGCTGCGACGAAGACTCCGCATCGGCCGCGGGTCGACCCGAAAACCGGCCCCCTCGTCTCGTTCGCGCGTAGCGGCGTAACCGCCCATTGGAATCCGTCGGCCTACCAGAGCGTGTTGGAACTCGCCGAGGCGTGCGACGTTCCGGTGCGCTGGGCGTGCCGGACCGGCGTCTGCCACACCTGTGAGAGCGGTCTCGTCTGTGGAAAGGTCGCGTACGAGCCTCAGCCGCTCGACCTGCCAGCGACCGGCAATCTGCTCGTCTGCTGTTCGCGCCCGGTCGGCGACGTCGTTGTCGATCTGTGACGAGCAGGTCTCCTACCGCAGTCCCTCGCCAACCTGCAGGGCAGCGGGTCCGAGAGTGTCGGCGCCGGCTGTGATGCGTCCTTCACGCTTCTCGTTAGACGGATCCGCAAGACAGACCCGCGGAGGTCCCTCCTGGCGGCCAAGGGGCGTTGGCCGCCTTCGCACGAACTTTCGTCGCAATGGCCGATCGGCTTCGCAAACCCGACTAGCTGCGCCGATCGCACGTTGCTCCGCCGACGATCTTGCGCCAATCTCAACCCCACACTCCAGCTCCAAATGGATGAACGTCAGGGGTCACAGCACTCAAAGCCAACGCCGGCCGCGATCGCTATCGGAAGTGCGGAAAATAGGCGGCAATCGACGTTGAGCCGCGTGCTGCGCAAGACGGGTTATCGCAAGCTCTCGGCTCGCCCTCGCCATCACGCCCAGGCGGAAGGCGCAATTGAGGACTTGAAAAAAGTCTTCCCGAGCGCCTGGAAGAGATCAGCCGCGAGAACGGCGTCGCTCCCGACGCCATAGAGGTCTGGTTCGCCGACGTCCCTCGACAAGCTCAGGATGAGGGCGCGCATCGGCCAGAAGAACAAGATCACCCGCCGTTGGGCCAAGCGCGGAACGCGTCCGAGCGCTCCCAGAGATCAGCGAACCGCCTCCGCTTATATATTCGGCGCAATCTCCCCCAAGGACGGCAAGGGCGCAGCCCTCGTCATGCCCCGGTGCGACACCGAAGCCATGAACCTGCGTCTGGCCGAAATCGCCACCCAGATCGCACCGGGCGCGCACGCCGCGCTGCTCGCCGATCAGGCCGGCTGGCGTCTCTCCGGCCGCCTGACCGTCCCGCCCAACATCACGCTCATCCCATTGCCGGCAAAAGGCCCGGAGCTGAGCCCGCAGGAAAACGTCTGGCAGTTCATGCGCGACAACTGGCTCTCGAACCGAATCTTCAATCCTTCCACGACATCGTCGACCACTGTTGCGACGCCTGGAACAAGCTCATCAATCAGCCCTGGCGGATCATGTCCATCGGACTGCGCCAATGGGCCTATGCGTTATGATCAGCGAGTCTTGGTGTTAGGATACGCCAAGGACGAAATGACCTCCCAAGATTTTCGCGCTGCCGCTTCCTCGATCTTGAACGAGAGCGGCCTCCAAAATCCCTGACTCGATCGAAGCGCAGCTTGCCCGTGTCGAGGGCGACGCTGTACGCCGCGCCTATGCTCGCGCCGAGGTTTGGGACGAGCGCGTCCGGTTCCGCCGCGCGGATAGGATACCGGCCAGCAACTGCTCGAGTCGGTCCATATTCACCGGCTTTACAAGACGGTGGTCAAACCCGGATTCGCCCGCGCCCGTGCGAGCGTGGGTTTGACCCCAACCGGTCTGCGCAATGATCACCGTATCGTCGAAGAGCGTCTGCTCACGAAGCGCGCGACAGACCGCGTAGCCGTCCATGCCGGGCATGTTGATGTCGAGCAGGATCGCATCAGGTCGGTATTCCTGCGCGATCTGAACCGCGAGCTTACTTTCGTGGACCAGCCGGTAGTTATGGCCAATTGTCTCAAGCATCCAGCCGACGGTTTGCGCTACGTCGAAATTGTCGTCCACAACCAAAACCTTCAGTGTGGCGTCCTGCCGCGAGACAGGCGAGGAAGGTTCGGCGGCGGCTGATGCCTCTGGCGCGGATTCCGCCACGGGCAGGCGCAGCCGGAAAGAACTGCCTTTGCCCGGCCCGGCGCTTTCGGCGGCGATTGCGCCGCCATGCATCTCGACCAGCTGCTTCACAAGCGCGAGGCCGATACCGAGCCCCCCGTGTGAGCGATGCAGGTTGTCGCGAACCTGAATAAAAAGATTAAAGATCTGCGGCAGCATATCGGAGGGTATGCCGACACCATTGTCGGAAACTGTTATCAAGATCTCATCAAGGTCGCGTCGCGCCAAAAGAACGATCTTGCCGCCCTCGGGGGTATATTTCGCAGCATTGTTGAGAAGGTTGCTGACGACCTGAGAAAGTCGCGTTAGGTCAGCGTCGAGCCACACCGGCGCATCAGGCAGGTCGAGCGTGAGTTCGTGGCGCCCCGCGGTGATGAGTGGGTTGCTCGCTTCGACCGCGGTCTTGAGGATGTCGCTCAATGCGATCTGCTCCTTCCGGAGCTCGATCTTTCCCTGGCTCACCCTCGACACGTCCAGCAGATCGTCGACCAAGCGCACGAGATGCGAGAGCTGTCGGTCCATCATGTCACGGATCTCTTCCGCGTTCGGCACAGTTGGAGACGCCCGCAGGATGTCGAGCCCATTTCGGATCGGCGCGAGAGGATTCCGCAACTCATGGGCGAGCATGGCAAGAAATTCGTCCTTGCGCCTATCCGCCTCCATCAGGGCCTCGGCATAGGCCTTGAGTTCGTCGCGGTGAGCAGCGATCTGATGACGCTGTTGGTAGAGCTCGAAAAACACACTAGCCTTGCTGCGCAGGACGTCCGGCTCGATTGGCTTGTTAAGGAAGTCCACCGCCCCGGTCTCGTAGCCACGAAACCGACGTTGGCGATCGGCGGCTCCGGCGGTGACAAAGATGATCGGGACACGACGCGTTCGCTCGGTTCCGCGCATAAGCTCGGCGAGTTCGTAGCCGTCCATCTCAGGCATCTGAACGTCGAGAATGGCCAGCGCGACGTCACATTGGAGCAGCAGCTCCAGGGCCTCGGTTCCCGAGCGCGCTTTGAGCAGCACGAGCCCATCACGACGCAGGAGACCCTCTAGCGACAGGAGGTTTTCCTCGAGGTCATCAACCAGTAGAAAATGCACAGGTCCGATCTCGGACGTCATCGGGCTCCAACCTCCCGCATATACACGGCAATCTCATTCAACGGCAGAACGCGGGCTTCCGGGCAGGCCGCGATGGCGGCTTCCGGCATCGCGGCCGCATAGGCGCCATCCGGACTTTGCACGATCGCCAAGCCGCCGGCTTCGACCACAGCCTTCAGGCCGCGCGCGCCGTCGCTGTTGGCTCCGGTAAGCACCACGCCGATCAGGCCGTCGCCATAGGCGTCCGCCGCGCTCTCAAACAGGACGTCGATTGATGGGCGCGAAAACAGGACTGGCTCCTCGCCCGACAACGACAGACGCCTGTCGTCCTCGACCAGCAGATGATAGTCCGGCGGAGCGAAATACGCGACGCCGGGTTCGATCGGCTCCTTGTCCTCGGCTTCGCGCACCTGAATTGCGCAGCGTGCGCGCAAGAGCTCGGCGAATAGGCTGTTCTTGCGAGGTGGAAGGTGAACGACGATCAGAATCGGCAGACGATAGTCGGCGGCCAATCCGGGCAGCAGGCGGGACAGCGCCTCGAGCGCGCCTGCTGACGCGCCGATCACGATAGCCTCCGGAGCCGCCCCGCTCATGAGGCGCCCCGCTTTTGGTAGATCCGTTCACCTCTCGCGAACTCGACGAAAGCGCCTGCGTGCTCTGTGAAGCGAAGGCTCTCCTTCGCGCCAATTCCGAGAAATGCTCTGCGCGCAAGTGACTCCTTGAACAGGCCGACTGCCCGGTTTTGCAGAGCTCTATCGAAATAGATCAGCACATTCCGACAAGATATAAGATGCATTTCGCCGAATGACGCATCCGTTACAAGGCTATGATCGGAAAACACCACGTGCTGGCGAAGGCTCTTTCTGAAGGAGGCTGCGCCGTAGGCTGCGGTGTAATAGTCTGACAGAGAGGACTTTCCGCCCGACTGGCGGTGGTTTTCCGTGAATAGCTTGATACGGTCGAGATGATAAATGCCGGTCTCGGCTTTGGCCAGCGCATCCTGATTGACGTCGGTCGCATAGAACAAGGTCCGGTCCTCAAGCCCCTCTTCCCGAAACAGAATGGCGAAGGAGTAAAGTTCCTCTCCGGCGCTGCACCCTGCGACCCAGACCTTCAGCGACGGATAAGTTCGGAGATGGGGAACGACCTTCTCTCGGATTGCTCGAAAATAGCTCGGGTCGCGAAACATTTCGCTGACCTGCACCGTGAGGTATCCGATCAGCTTGGGCAACATTGCCGCATCGTGGAGCACCCGGTCCTGCATGGCGGAAATGGTCGCGAAACCGAGGTGCTCGCGCGCCCGCTTCAGACGCCGCTTCACCGAAGCCATGGCGTAGCCGCGGAAATCAAAGTGATATTTCTGGAACAGCGCCTCCAGCAGTAACCGAATCTCTATCTCCTCGGTCCTTTCCGCCATGCCGTCCGCTCAGTTGTTGGGCATCCAAACGCGGATGAGAGAAAGGAGCTTCTCGACATCGAGAGGCTTCGCCATATAATCGCTGGCGCCGGCTGCGAGGCACTGCTCCTGATCGTCGGGCATGGCTTTTGCGGTCAACATAATGATCGGCAGTTTTTTCCAGTCGGGGTTCCGGCGGATCTTTTGAGTCGCCGTCAGGCCGTCCATGATCGGCATCATGACGTCCATCAGGACGAGCTCGATTGGATTCCCTCCCTCCCCGAAGGATTTGTCGATCGCCTCGATCGCCTCGCGGCCGTTTCGCGCAATCTGGACCCGCGCCCCGCGCGGTTCGAGAATGCTGGTGAGCGAATAAACGTTCCGCACGTCGTCCTCGACCACAAGGATTCTTCGTCCTTCGAGCAGCGCGTCACGATTACGCGCCTTGCGGATCATCTTCTGTTGTTCGTCCGGAAGGTCGGAGATCACCTGGTGCAGGAACAGGCTCACTTCGTCGAGAAGCCGCTCGGGTGACTTGGCGCCCTTGATGATGATCGACTTGGAATAACGGCGCAGTCGCTGCTCTTCCTCGTCGGAAAGATCGCGGCCCGTATAGACGATGACGGGCGGAAAAGAATACGCGCCCTCCTCGCTCAAGGTTTCGAGCAGCGAATATCCGGACGCATCCGGCAGAGAGAGGTCCAGGACCATGCAGTCGAATGTCTGGTCCTTGAGAAGAATGAGGCATTCGGCGGCCGTGGCCGCCGCAACCGTCTCAACTTCGTGCGAGCCCAGAAGACTCCGGACCGCCTCTCGCTGAACCGGATCATCTTCAACGATAAGAACCCTGTGCATCCTCTGGGCTAGCTTGGTCTCGAGCTTCTTCAAAACCTCGGTCAGACCCTCTCGATTAACGGGCTTCAACAGATACCCAATCGCGCCGAGCGAAAGAGCTGTTTGCGCATTGTCCGCAGCCGAAACGACGTGAACCGGGATATGGCGGGTGCGAATGTCGCACTTGAGCTGATCCAGCACCCAGAGGCCGGAATGGTCCGGCAGGCCCACGTCCAGCACGACGGCGTTCGGACGGAATTCCTTCGTCAGCGCGAGCGCCTCGGTCGCGCTGCCGGCGACGAGGCACTCGAATTCCATCTCGTGGGAAAGATCCCTGAGGATCCTGGCGAAACTCTGGTCGTCTTCGATGACAAGAAGCACGCGCCTCTGGCCAGTGAGCCGTTCGCGATCGTCCTCGACTTGCCGGTCCGGCGGGCGGCTGTCAGCGGTCGCCGCGGCCGGCTGCGGCGCCGCCGGCGCAAATGTCGCAGCTATACCCCGACCCACCTCCGCTCGCGGCCGCACTTTTGCCAGGCTATAGGTTTCGGGAATAAGAACGGTGAACGTGCTGCCCTGGCCCTCCGCGCTTCTGAGCGCCATCGTTCCGCCAAGCAGGCGGACGAGCTCTCGGCAGATCGACAGCCCGAGGCCGGTGCCACCGTATCTGCGGCTAATCGTTCCGTCGGCCTGGCGGAAAGGTTCAAACACAGCCTTCTGCTTCTCGTCGGAGATGCCGATGCCCGTGTCGGAGACAGACAACGCGATCTGGCCGTCGGGCGCGCGCCCAATGTTCAACTCGACCCTGCCCTGTTCGGTGAACTTGAACGCGTTCGACAACAGGTTCCTCAAGACCTGCTCAAGTTTCTGCCGGTCGGTCTCGATGAGGATCGGGCATTCGGGCGCCGCCTCGATCCAAAACTCCAGGTTCATCTTTTCAGCTATCGGCGTGAACAGGTTCGAGAGGTCTCTGGTCAATCGCCTGAGCGCAACAGGCTCGGGCTTGATCTCCACATGGCCCGCCTCGATCTTCGAAAGGTCGAGGATATCGTTGATGAGCGTCAGCAAATCGTCGCCGGATGACTGGATCGTTTGGGCGTACCGCACCTGCTCCTCGTTTAGCCGACCCTCGTCATTGTCGGCGAGGAGCTTCGCGAGGATCAGCAGCGAGTTCAGAGGCGTCCTCAGCTCGTGCGACATATTTGCCAGGAAATCGGATTTGTACTGGCTCGCCTGTTCGAGTTCCTGAGCCTTGAGCTGCACGACCTCGTTGGCGCGTTCCAGGTCGTCGCGCTGGATTTCGAGCTGCTGCGCCTGCTCCTCGAGTTGCGAATTGGTTTGCTCGAGTTCGGCTTGTTGCAGCTCGAGGCGGGACTGCGACTCCTTCAAGGCTCGGCTCTGCTCCTCGAGCTCTTCATTCGATACCCGGAGCTCCTCTCCTTGCGCCTGAAGCTCTTCCGCCTGACGCTGCGTCTCCTCAAGGAAGTTCTGAAGCTCCGCGCGATAATTGGAGGAACGCACGGCAATACCAATCGCGTCGGACATGTGTTCGAGAAGCGCAAGCGCGTCCGCCTTGAGCGGATGGATGAAACCGAACTCCAGCACGCCGTTCGTCGATCCGTCCACGTTCGCCGGTGCGATAACCAGATGCCTGGGCTTCGCCTCTCCGAACGCGGAACCAATAGCGAGATAGCCCTCGGGGACGTCGCGGATGAGAAATGAACGGCTTTCGACAGCCGCCTGCCCAAGTAGCCCCTCGCCGCGTCCGAATTGGTCCGGAATTCTCGCCCCGGCGGGAACGCCATAGGTCGAAATCCGACGGTATGGGCCGTGCCTATCCCTTATGAAAATAGCGCCAGCGTGCGCGTCCAGATAGCGGCAGAGATATCCCAGAATGTTATCGCCGAGCTGCTCGGTCGGCTGGTCGCCGAGCATCGCCTTGCTGAGCCCGACCCGGCCGGCCTGAAGCCAGTCCTCTCGACGTCGGGCGGCCTCCGCGCGAAAGATCAGGAAACCAACGACCCCGGTGAGGCCGATTCCGAGTAGACTGGAGACGATGCCGCTGACGATCGCCCTCCAGTACGCGTCAGCCATTTCCTCGAGCCGCTTTGCGCGCATGCCAATCTCTTCGTGCTCCATCACCGAAACGTCGGCGCGGATCTCTTCCATCTCCTGTTTGCCGCGGCCGCTCTGAACGACCGCCAGCGCGGCGGCCGGCCCCCCGTTTTGGCGCAGATCGATACTCCGTTTGAGTTCGCCAAGCTTGGCGTCGACGCGCTGTTTGAGGGTTGCGAGGCGCTCTTGCTGCGCGGGATTGTCGACTGTCAGGCGCCGCAGCGCTTCGAGGCGAGGCCCGATCGCCGGCGCCGCGGCGTTATAAGGACCGAGGTAGCTTTCATCGCCGGTAAGCAAATAACCGCGTTGGCCGGTCTCGGCGTCTTTCACCGTGGAAAGTACGTCGTCCAATGCGGTCAACGTGTCACCGCTGTGGACAACGAGGGCGCTGTCCGCTTTCAAGATTTGGAAATTGAAATATGCGATCGCGCCCGTCGCCAGGAAGAAAACGATTGCGGCGACGAGGCCCAGCCAGATCAGCGGATCCGTGCTCGATCCCAGCGCCGGTGATCGGGGCATACCTATTCCTTTCGTCCGTTCTCGGGCCCGACAACCTTGTCCCATGCGCTCCGGACAACCTACTTGCCCTTAGCAGCAACGCCTAGCGAGGCGATTCGTGCCGCTCATCCTCGCCGTCACAAAAGTCGAGCATGAACCGGAGTTGCGCCCCCGATCTCCTGAGAGCCCTGAGCTTGTGAAGCGCGTCACGGCCTCGCAGGCGAGCCGCCCAGCAAACGCCACTGGGTCAATGCCGGCCCGATCGCCGCGCCGCTCTTTCCGTCGACCGGACCGGCATAGTATCCCGACGACTTGAGCCGCGTCTGAAGCTGCCGGACCGTCTCGGCAGTCCAGGTCTGCGTCTTGCCGGTGAGTTCGGCCCGCGCTTCGCCCGCGTCCGCGGCGACCGCGCGCAAAAGATCCGCCGCGGCGGCGGACGGGTTCTTCGCCACGCCGCGACCTTCGTCGAGCAGCACGGCCGAGGCGCGGTAGGCCTGCGGATAACCCTCGGCCCCAGCGCGCCGGAAGAGGGCGAGCGCTTCGCCCGGCGGCTTGCCGCCGATGCCGCTCGCCACGAGCGCAGCGAGGTCGTAGGCCGCGCGCGCCGAGCCGCTGTCGGAAGCCTTCTCAAGAAGCGCAAGCGCGCGAGGAATGTCAACGTCGGTCCCCTTGCCCTTGATAAGCGCGACGGCGAGGTCGAGCGCGCCGTCGGCGCTGCCGCGCTCAGCCGCTTTCTCATAGAGCGCGTAAGCCGCCTTGAGGTCCTTCGGCGCGTGGTCGCCCGTCTCGAGCAGGAGACCGAGACTGACCATGGCCCGGACATCGCTGGCGGCCGCGGCCTTGCGGTAAAGCATGATGCCCTCGTCGTAGCGTCCGGCGGCGAAGGTCGCTCGGGCGAGCAGAGCTTGGTAGTGCGCAATTTCCGGATGGGCCGCCGCCGCCTGACCGCAGAATTGGATGGCCGCCTCCGCGTTCTTTCTGAGAGACTCCATTTCGACCCCGTTCACGCTCGCGGTGGCGTCGTGAGGATGGGTGGCGAGGCGCTCGCAGGCGAGCTCAGGCGACGACGACTCCTGCTCCCCCGCCCGAAGGCTCGCGATCAGCGCATTCGCGTCGTCGACATGGGCGCCGTTCGGATAGCGCGCTAGATAAAGCTCGGCCAAGCTCGCTCGCCGCTCACTGCGGGCCACTGACCATAGAACATCTTCGACACCTTCCTGAGATTGTGTGGTTTTCGAGGCAGCCCCTCCAGCTCCGGAGAGGAGAGAGCGGACGTCTACGGCATGAGGTCCGTCGGGGTAATGATCGAGATAGGCTTGCAGTAGATTTGGATCCCGGTCCTTTCCGGCGAGGCGCCAAAGCTGTGTCTCAAGCGTCTCTTCGGTCGCAGCGGCGCCAGCGAAGTAGAACTGCTTGGTCAGCAGCGACTCATCGGCGGGAATCTGCTGCCCTCCGGTCTCAGCGAAGACGTCATTGCGGACCGCGATCATCATGCTGGAGATGTCGGCGCCTGGCGTCGACAGACGTCCGAGCAGCGCTGTGGCGAAGGGGCTGTTGCGGCCGCTTCCGTCGAAGGCGACGTTGTCTGGCTGTGTCGCGAAGGTGATGAAGAATCCGGGAAGCTTGCCGATGCGAGCAAGTCCGGCCGCTGGCAACCGAACGCCGGCGCCGGCGAAGGGGTTGTTGCGGCAGGCGTCGAGAAAGACGAGATGGCTTCCTTTTCCTTTCCCGAGATCGGCGAGCACGGGATCGAGCGCTACCGTCCTCGACGCGACGTCGCCGACCTGGCGCAGCTCGGCGCCGACAGGAACGAGGTAGTTGCGGCCAGCAAGCTGAAAGCCGTGTCCGGCGTAGTAGAGCAACGACACGTCGGCGTCGGCCGACTCCAATGCGAATTCGTCGATGGCGCGCTGCATGGCGGCGAGGTCGAGATCAAGCTTGAGCGTGACCTTGAATCCCAGCGACTTCAGCGCCGCGGCAATATCCTTCGCGTCGTTCGGCGGATTGGCAAGCGCAGGGACGTTGCGATAGGCGCCGTTGCCGATGACGAGCGCAAAGCGCGTCTCCGCCTGCACGGTCGAAGCGGTAAGCGCGACCGCGAGAAGGGCGAGGAGCGCCGCCGCGACTGATCTCCATCCCCGGCTCGGCGCGTGGGGAGGCGCCGTCCATCGGGCCATGCGGCCTCCTCGATCGCCCGCCTTAGAGACCCCCGGAATTCACCAAAGCGACGTTGGCGTCGCCGAGCGCGCCAGCGATGACGTCGCCGTCGCGAACCTCCCGACCGCGCGTTTGCGGATCGTCTGAAAGGACGAGCGCGATCTCCTTATGAACCGCAGCGACGGTCTGACGCAACACGGCGACGGCCTCGGTTCGTGAACGAGCGGCGCGAACGCGTTGGGCGCCTTGGGCGACGATCGCCGGAATATTTCGCAACGCCGGCGGCAGTCTCGGCGCCAAGACTTGCAGCTTGGCGGCGTATGCGTCAAGCGCGTCGGCGATCGTAGTCCGGGTCGGGTTTTGACACCGGCGGAAATAATTCTCCATCGACTGCGAGATGGCTCGAAGAGCCTGATCCGGATCGCTGAACCCGTTCGGATCTGGCAAGGATGGCGGCTCGTTGCAGGCGACCGTGAAATGCGGGAGCACCTGTTCGTACCCGCCGACATCGTACTCGCTGGCCGCGGGGTTGTTGATCTTGGTGAGCTTTGGCAAGAAGCCAGGGTCGAACGGCCTGAAGACCGCGGTCACCGGCGTAACGGTGAGCGTTCCGGGCGCGTTTCCTGAGGTGGCGATGACGTAGTTCGGGTTTGAAAGCGCCGTCACCAGCTGGAGATATTGGCCTACTGGGGTGAGCGGATTTAACGGGATCTCTTGCGAGTTCCTAAATGCGCCAACGGTCGGGTCGACTGTATCACCGGGAAGCACGCCGAACAGCGTCGCTGCGCCGAGGATCGGTGTCGTTCCGAAGATCGAGTTGGCATCGGCGACGCTGAAGGTGAGCGCCAATGCATCGATCGTGAGCCGGCCGGAGGAGTCGAGGACAAGGGCGTACCTGTCTGAAGCAGCGAAGCTCCCTGGTGCGACCGTGATCGGATACGGGCTGCCCGCGACAGAAGCCCTGGCTGGCGAGCCGAGCGAGGTGACGCTTGGCGTGCCGCTGAAGACTGCGGCCGCCGTATCGGGTTCGAACGCGCCTGCAACGCCGGGCTGCAGGCCGCTGATCGTGAAGTCGGCGGCCACCAGAGAGGTGACGTCCTGGCCATAAGTCTTGGTGAGATCGCCCGACGTGACGGTTATTGTCGGCCGGAAGGCGAAAACATAGCGATTGCCCGGCGCCGTCACCGACTCGCCGAGGGTCGTGTTCCATACCGCGGTGTTGCCGCTGTCGAGCCCGTTGAAAACGTCGCCGGTCGGCGAGGCTGAATAAATCAGCCAGGGATCGACGACGGCGCCCGGACCGACATTGTTGATGAAATTACCGGTTGCGGCGAGAACGATCAGCCCGTCCGGAATGAAGTTCTGGACAGGAGAATTGACGTCGAGATTGCCGGCGGTCGAGACCTGGATCTCGGCGCCGGGGGTCCCGAACACACCCGAGGCCACGCCCGATCCCGTTGCGGCGCCGGGAGAAATTGTTTCCGACGAGATGAAATAGTTCACGGTTCCGACACTAAGGCCGGCGCCGGCGGTGTTGGCGAACTCGAAGCTGCCGGGTGCCGCGCCCGCGAGCGTCCCGATTGCGTTGCCGGGATTATTGAGGATGACATCCCCCATTCCGTCGGTGCCGGCGTGGGCGAAAAGCGCGTTCCCCCGCACCGGCCCGGTCTGGGTGATCGATCCCGTTATCGTCTCCAATGCAATGGAGCCAGCGGCGCTCGTGATCCCGGCCGCTCCCACATCGAGCGCGCCGCTGTTGAACAAACTGAAGCCGCCGGGCGCCGAACCCGAAACCGAGCCGACCGCATTGAAAAGAGTGAGCACGACCCGTCCAGCGGATGACGTCGCGCTAAGCGTCGGCGCCACGATCGACCCGCTCGGCGGCACAGCCCCTACGACAGGGGGCGCCTGAATTTCAAGGATATCGCCGCCCGCGGTCAGTGTGAGCGACGATCCCACGCCCGACGCGTTGATCGAATTCGCGATCGATATGCGATTGGCGGCCTCGAGCGTCAAAGAATTGGCCAATGTCCATGTGACCGGCCCCGAGACTGTGATGTTTCCCGCATCCGTTCCAGGGCTGCCCGCGAGTCCGGTCGAAACCATCACATTGGTCGTTCCGAGCAGCCCGTCGATGGTGGCGGTGCTGATCACCGAGGTTGCTCCCGGCGTGTAGACGCCGCCTGAGAAGCAACTTGGCGGGCAGGGCGTCTCGAATGGAGGCCCTACGGGACCAATCGCCTCAATCGTTATGTCATAAGGATCGAGCAGGAGCGTGCCAGTCGCTCCCTTCGGCGCGGTCAGGTCCGCGCTGCCGGTGAAATCCAGCACGCCGCGCGTCGTTGGATTGGCGGAGACCTCAGCGGAGCCTCCGTCGCCGCCATTGGGACCGCCGTTCGCCGTGATGCGCCCAGCGAAATTCGTCGTCGCATCGGACCAGACAGCCACGGTCCCGCCGTCGCCCGAGGCCGAGGCGCTCGCATTCAGCGTCGACGCCGAGTTGATCGTCGTCGTCTGTGCGGAGGGGATGTCGCTCGCGCCGTGGAAATCCCCGCCGATCCGGATGGCGCCGCCGCCCGTCGCGCCCGAAGCGTCGACCAAAGACGAGGCGAGGCTGACCGCATTCGTTCCTGTCGCCGTCACCGAGCCGCCCCGCCCCTTGGCGCTGCTGGCCACAAGCTTGGCGCGGCGCAAGGCGAGGTTGTGGCCGCCAAGCGCGATCGTTCCTCCCGCCGTCCGGCCCGCGGCTCTGAGCCGTCCCGTCACGGAAACGTCCCCGCCGGGGCCGCCGCCGAGAATGATCGAACCGCCGCTCGCGCGCGCCGAAGACACTGACAATTCGCCAGGAACATTGACCGCATTGCGGATCGCTTGCGCCACCGTCGCCGCCTTGAGCATGACCGATCCGCCCGCAGCGCGGACCTTGCCGGAGACGTCGACCAGCGCCTTGCCATCGGCCGTCTTGGTGTTGGTCGGGACGGCGACCTGGAGAAAATTGTCGCCGGTCAGGTTCAGCGTCGCCTGCTCACCCGAACCCATCGCGACTTTTCCTAGCGGGACCGAAACGACGCCCGAATTCGCAACCGTGCCGCCAAGGAGGCCGACGAAGCCACCAAAACCGGCCTGAATTGAACCGGCGTTCGAGACGCCCGCCGACGCGCCGTTGCCGGCAAAGTTGAGATTGCCCTTGTTGAAGTCATTGTCGGCGATGCCGAGCGTCGAGGCGACAAAGCCGCCACCGACCTGAACTGCGCCAGTCTTGGTGATCGCGATCCCATTTGGGTTGACGAGATAAACTTGGCCGTTGGCTTGCAACTTGCCTGCGATTGTCGAGGTCGTCGATCCGGTGACGCGGTTCAGAATCGCCGAGGAGGCGCTTGGCTGGTCGAAGGTGACGCCATTGGCCGGACCGATTGAAAAACTGCCCCAATTGACGATCGCGCGCGAAGACGTCTGATTGACCGTCATATTCGCGCCGGATTGGCCGATGGCCGCCGCGCCCGACACGACAGCGCCACGGCTCGGCAGGATGTTCTGGGCTTGGGAGGGACCGAAAGTGAGCGCCATCGCCGTGACGAGAGGCGCCAAAGTGGCCAGACGGGCCGGCCGGAGTTGATTCCTGGGGAATGACATCTTCTAACCCCGTTCGAGTTTCGACAGCGCAGAACCTCAGAACTTCACCGCGAAGGCCACATTGCCGCGATAGACCTGTCCCTCGCCGGCGACGTTCGAAAAACCGCGAGCGAGTTCGATGCTGAATGTCGCCCCGAGCGGCAAGATTGTCGTCGCCGCGTCCCCGCCAACGCGCAGGCCGACGCCAAACGATTCGGCGCTGATGTGCCCCGGCTCCACGGCTGTCGGCTCGTCGATCCAACCTTGCGAAGCGGCCCCGAAGATGTATGGCGCGACCGTCGCTCGGCCCTGCGTCCAGGCGAACGGGTACGCGCGCTGGATTTCGCCGCGCAGCGTCGCTCCTTCGTCGACGCTGAAGGTGCCGAGCGGATAGGCGGAGGCGGCCTGAGAACCATCGAGCGAAAACTGCTCCGCGATGAACAGCGGATGGCCGAAGCTCGTCTGCGCCTGACCGATCAGATCACCCTGAAAATCGTATGGCAGGGGCTGGGTCCAGGTCGCGTCGAGCCCGAGCTTGCTGAAGGTCGGGAACGACCCCTGCTGCGAGAGCGGGACGCCGGTCAAGACGGCCTGCGTCTCGCCGCGGCCACCGAGTCCCTGAGAGAAGACGAGGGTTCCTGCGAGCAGGCCATAGGGCAGCCGGAGATGATCCTCGAGCTGAAGCCGCGCGACATTGTATTGGTCGTCGTAGATGTCGGTATCGAACCCGATCGGCGAGAGATGTTCCTGGGCCCACTCGTAGGTCGCCTGGAACGTGAGCGCCTGGGCGCGGGTTAGGATCAGCGGATAGCTCGCGCGCAAATCGAAGCGCTGATAGTAGCCGACGTCCGGCGGCGCCCCCGGAACAGGTACAGGCCTGGTCACCGAGTTGGTGTATTCCGGGTTGATCTTGAATCCGTCGACGCCGATCGGCAGCACGGCCCCCACGCCGAGGAGCTGCATCGGCGTCGTCGCGTCGAAAACCTTGCCGAGGTCGTAGCCGGTGGAGGCGGCGCCATAAAGCTGCTCGCCGTAGCCGAACGGGCTGTTCACCGCCACGGCTCCGTTCAGCTCCCAATTTCCGAGCGACCTCGGCAGCCGGTTGTCGACGCCCACGGTACCCTCAACCGCGTTCCAGGTCGCCTCCAGAACCAGCAGCGTTCCTCCGGGGGCCGTTCCGCGCGTGATTGTCGAACTGAGGCCAAGACCCGGAACGTCTGACGCCAGGATCAGCCTGCGTTCGATCTCGCCGAGCGTTACGTGGCGCTTGCCTATAAGCGAGGCCAGCCGAGCCTGAACGAGCGCGCGCTGCCTTTCGGGAATGCCTTTCACATCGACGCTTTCGACAAACCCATCGATCACGACGAGGCGAAGCGTTCCGCCGTTTTGCAGCTTCTGCGGCGGCACCGCGACGCGAACCAGCACATATCCGCGCGCGGCGTAGGCCTGTTCGATTGCGTTGGCGGCGGCGAAGATCTCGGCGACGGTCACCCGCCTGCCTCTGAGTTTCGCGGCAATGGCCCCGGTCTCTGCCTCGAGTTCGGGAAAGCCGCCTTCAACCGTCACATTTGAGACGGCGACGGAGAGGTTCGAAGCGTTTGGAGGCGGGGTGAGTCCCGCTGGACTGGTTATAGTGATCGCCCCCGACGGACCGGCCGGCGGCGCCAACGTGCTCGGCGTCACGCGTGACGGCGCGACGAGCTGCGCCTTTGCGAAGCCTGGAGCCACCAAAAGAGCAACAATCGCCAGGGCAATCGCTCGCCGCCTCTTCAGAAGCCGACGCCGCGCGCTCCCGTTCCTAAGGCCCAAGCTGCCGCCCCGCCGCTGCTGCCCGTGATCACGCTTCCGTGATCACAAATTCCCCAGCGGTCAAAGAAAGGCAACTGTTTTGTTGTGAACCGGGGCGGGGATTTGGTCGGCGGGCGTCGAAATGCTGCTTCTGTGGCGCCAAGGTTACACTTTGCCCCGTGAATTTTTTGGCTGAAGGTCTCAGGCGGAATTGGAGCCTCACCTGAGCTCAACACGAGGAATCAGAATGTCGCGCTCGCCGGATCGGGCCCCATTCGGCCGCTAGGCGAATCAAGCGCCTCGATGCGCCGCATGTCGTCGCCATCGAGCTGGAAGTCGAGCGCGCCGATGTTCTCCTTGAGGCGCTCGGACCGAACCGTCTTGGGGATGGCGATCAGGCCACTGTCGAGATGCCAGCGAATGACGACCTGCGCCGGCGTTTTCCGATGCTTGGCGGCAATGTCGACAAGCGCAGACTCGCTCATCAACCCGCCTCGACCGAGTGGGCTCCACGATTCTGTTCTGATGCCGCGTGCGTCGTGGAAGGCGCGCAGGGCCTTTTGTTGAAACCGCGGGTGAAGCTCGATCTGATTCACCGCGGGCGTGACGCCCGTGTCGCCGATCACCCGTTCCAGGTGATCGCGATTGAAATTCGAGACGCCGATCGAACGGATCCGTCTATCCTTTTGCAGACGGACGAGCGCCTTCCAGCTTTCGACATAGCGGTCGACCCGCGGGCGCGGCCAATGGATCAAGTACAGATCGAGCGTGTCGCGGCGCAACTTCCTCGCGCTGTCGTCAAAAGCGCGCAGCGCTTCGTCGAAGCCGTGATCCGAGTTGCCGAGCTTCGTGGTCACGAAGACATCAGTCCGACCAATCAAGGCCTGGCCGACGCCCTCCTCGTTTCGATACATCGACGCCGTGTCGACCAGGCGATAACCCTCCTCGACCGCCATCTTGACGACCCGCTCCGTCGTGTCTGGCGGCGTCTGGAAGACCCCCAGCCCAAACTGCGGCATGATTGCGCCGTCGTTGAGGGGCACGGTCGGTTGGATCTGACTGGTCATCGGCGCCGTTCCCGGGTTGGCGGAGCGCGCAACCCTTGGCGCAAATCCCCGCATTGGGCAAGCGAGCAAGCTGGAACGCCCAAGCCTCAAGCGCGAGCCGTGGGGGCCAGGGTGACCAAACCGCGACGCGGCGCCATATATAAGCGCTTGGGCGCAATGTCTCGACGCCCGTGGGGAGCCCAGCAGCGTGCACTCGGACTTAGCCTCACCCTTAAACGCGCGAGCCGACGCGCGCGGACGCTCGCCTGCGCCCCGCGCGCCAGTCGCTCTCGAGACGCTATTCCACCCCGCGGTTGCGAACTGGTTCGCCGACAGTTTCGCTGCGCCAACCGCTGCGCAAGCCGAGGCTTGGCCCGCCATCAAGGCCGGCCGTCACACGCTCATCGCCGCGCCGACCGGTTCGGGCAAGACGCTTGCGGCCTTTTTGTCGGCAATCGACGATCTGGTGCGGCAGGGGCTTGAGGGCGGGCTCGCCGATGCGACGCAGGTGGTCTACGTTTCGCCGCTTAAGGCGCTATCCAACGACATCCATCGCAACCTCGAGGCGCCGCTGGCCGGCGTCCGTGAGCGATTGCGCCGGCTCGGACTTGCCGATGTCGAAATCCGCACCTGGGTCAGAACGGGGGACACGCCCGCCGCCGAGCGCGTGCGGATGCGCCGCCGCCCGCCGCATATCCTGGTGACGACGCCGGAATCGCTCTACGTTCTGCTTGGTTCGGAATCCGGGCGCGCGATGCTGGCGACTGCCCGGTCGGTCATCGTCGACGAAATCCACGCTGTCGCGCCGAACAAGCGCGGCGCCCATCTCGCGCTATCGCTGGAAAGGCTCGCGGCGCTATGCGGCGACCGCCTGCAGCGCATCGGCCTCTCCGCCACGCAAAATCCGATCCGTACGGTTGCGAATTTCCTGGCCGGCGCGTCCACCGACGGCAGGCCTGCCGCGGAGGTTGCAACGATCGACGCGGGGCATCAGCGTCGACGCGATTTGAGCTTGGAGGTTCCAGGATCGCCGCTCGAGGCGGTGATGTCGAATGACGTGTGGACGGAAGTCTACGCCCGCCTGACCGAGCTGATCGCGGAGCACCGCACGACGCTGGTGTTCGTCAACACGCGCCGGATGGCCGAGCGCATCGCGCGCGAGCTGACCCAGCGTCTCGGTGAAGACGCCGTCACCGCGCATCATGGCAGCATGGCCAAAGAGCTCAGGCTTTCCGCCGAACAGAGGCTGAAGCGCGGCGAGCTCAAGGCCCTGGTGGCGACCGCCTCGCTCGAGCTCGGGATCGATATCGGCGACGTCAATCTCGTCTGTCAGATCGGGTCGCCACGCTCGATCGCGACCTTCCTGCAGCGGGTCGGCCGTTCCGGGCACGCGATCGGCGCGACGCCCAAGGGGCGCATGTTTCCGCTTTCGCGCGACGATCTCGCCGAGTGCGTTGCGCTTATCGACAGCGTCCGCCGTGGCGAACTTGACCGCCTCACGCTCCCGGACCGGCCGCTCGACGTGGTGGCCCAGCAGATCGTAGCAGAAGTGGCCGCGCAGGATTGGCCGGAAACCGAGCTTTACGATCGGCTGCGGCGCGCCTGGCCCTTCCGTTCTTTGGCGCGAGAGGATTTCGACGCGATCGCGCGCATGCTGGCCGAGGGCTTCGCCACCCGGCGGGGCCGTCGCGGCGCGCTCATCCATCGCGACGCGGTCAATGGCATTTTGCGCGGCCGACGCGGCGCGCGGACGACCGCGCTGACCTCCGGCGGCACGATCCCCGACACTGCCGATTACCAAGTGCTGCTGGAGCCGGAGAACCAGATCATCGGCACGGTGAACGAGGATTTCGCCGTCGAGAGCATGGCCGGCGACATTTTTCAGCTCGGCAACGCGTCTTACCGCATTCAGCGCGTGGAGCGCGGGACCGTCCGCGTCGAGGACGCCAAGGGCCAACCGCCAAACATTCCTTTCTGGCTCGGCGAAGCGCCGGGACGGACAGATGCGCTTTCGACCGCCGTCTCGCGTTTGCGCGCGGAGATCGCGGCCCGCCTCAGGTCAGACTCTTCCGGAGCCGCCGCTCGACGCTGGCTCGTCGAGCAAGTGGGCGTCGCAGCCGCCCCGGCCGACCAACTCATCGACTACCTCGCCGCGAGCGCTTCGGCTCTTGGCTGTCTGCCGACGCGGGACACGATCGTTTTCGAGCGCTTCTTCGATGAAGCGGGCGGCATGCAGCTCGTCATTCACGCGCCGTTCGGCAGCCGCATCAATCGCGCCTGGGGCCTGGCTTTGCGCAAGCGCTTTTGCCGCAAATTCAATTTTGAGCTGCAGGCGGCGGCGACCGAAGACAATATCGTGCTGTCGCTGACCACCGCGCACAGTTTCGAACTCGACGACGTCGCGCGTTATCTTCATTCCAACAGCGTGCGCGGCGTGCTCATCCAGGCGATGCTGGATTCGCCGATGTTCACGACGCGCTGGCGCTGGGTGGCTGGCGTGTCGCTCGCCCTGCCCCGTTTTCGCAATGGCAAAAAGGTACCGCCGCAGCTCTTGCGCATGCAGGCGGAAGACCTGGTCGCCGCGGTCTTCCCCGATCAGATCGCCTGCGCCGAGAATTTGGTCGGCGAACGGGAGGTGCCCGACCACCCGCTCACCAATCAGGCCATCTCCGACTGCCTGCATGAGGCGATGGACATCGAGGGACTGGAGCGGCTGCTGCGGCGCCTGGAAGCAGGCGAAATCGAAGTCGTTTGCTGCGATCTGACCGAGCCTTCGCCGCTCGCATTGGAGGCGCTGTCGGCCAGACCCTACGCTTTCCTCGACGATGCGCCGCTCGAAGAGCGGAGGACACAGGCCGTCATGGCGAGGCGCTGGCGCGATCCGCAGAGCGCATCCGACCTCGGCCAACTGGACCCCGAGGCGATCGCGAAGGTTCAGTCCGAAGCCTGGCCCGATCCGGTCAATGCCGAAGAGCTTCATGACGCCCTGCTCTGGTTGGGCTCATTGACCGAAACAGAGGCCCGCGCAACGCCTGGTTGGAGCGAATGGCTCGAGGCGCTCGCGCGCGACAAGCGCGTCGCTCTCCTGAAGGCGGCGCAGACGAGCTTATGGATTCCGGCCGAGCGGCTCACTCAGTTCCGCGCCGTTTGGCCTGAAGGGCGCCTCGAGCCGGAGATTGCTCCGCCCCCCGATGAGGCCCAAGCGGCATGGTCCGGGGATAGCGCCCTGGTCGAGATCCTGCGCGGCAGGCTCGAAGGTCTCGGACCGGTCACGCCAATTGCTCTGACCGCCCCGCTCGGACTTGAGCCAAGCGCGGCGGCGGCGGCGCTCGCGGCGCTCGAAAGCGACGGCGCGATCCTCAGGGGGCGTTTCCTTGCCGGCGTCAACGACGAGCAATGGTGCGACCGGCGTCTGCTCGCGCGCATCCACCATTACACGGTTCGGCGGCTGCGGTCGGAGATCGAGCCGGTGGCCGCGCGTGACTTTCTGCGCTTCCTGTTCGCCTGGCAGCATGTCGCGGAGGAGACGCGCTTCGAGGGGCCCGACGCCCTGCCCGCGATCTTGAGCGCGCTCGAAGGCTTCGAGGCGCCGGCCAAGGCGTGGGAGACGGAGATCCTGCCGGCGCGGCTCAAGGGCTATCAGGCCTCATGGCTGGACGCTCAATGCCTGGCTGGCCGGACGGCGTGGGCCCGGTTGACGCCGCCCGCGGTCGGAAACGGGCGCGCGCGCCACGCGACCCCGGTCGGAGCGACGCCGATCGCGCTGATCGAGCGTCGCGGCGCCCCTTTGTGGACGATGCTCGCGCCGCCGAGCGGCGCGGCCCCGATGAGCGGACGCGCTCGGGCCGTGCTCGACTGCCTCAACGCGCGCGGAGCGATGTTCTTCGACGAACTCGCAGATTCCGTGCGCCTGTTGCGGCATGAGCTCGAAGAAGCGCTCGGCGAACTGGTCGCGCTCGGCCTCGCCGCCTCGGACAGTTTCGGGGGCTTGCGCGCGCTTCTCGTGCCGTCGGGCCAGCGCAAGCCGCTCCCCGGCGCGAAACGGCGCGGCCGGGTGCTCGCCTTTGACATCGAGAGCGGCGGCCGCTGGTCGCTCATTGGCCGGGCGCGGCCAAGTGAGAGCGGCGGCGAATCACGCGACGCGGCGGTCGAATATGCGGCCTGGGCGCTGCTCAGGCGCTATGGCGTCGTCTTCTGGCGCCTCCTGGCGCAGGAGCCGGGATGGCTGCCGCCGTGGCGCGATCTGCTCAGGGTCTACCGCCGCCTCGAGGCGCGAGGCGAAATTCGCGGCGGCCGCTTCGTCGCCGGCTTCTCGGGCGAGCAATTCGCGCTGCCGGACGCGGTTGGCGCATTGCGCGAGATTCGCCACCGCCCCGCGTCGGGCCAGTGGGTTTCGCTGTCGGGCGCCGACCCGCTCAACCTGATCGGCATTCTGACCCCGGGGCAAAGGCTTTCGGCCCTCACCGCCAATCGCGTGGTCTACCGTGATGGCCTGCCGATCGCCGCCCTCACCGGCGGCAAAGCCCAGTTCCTGACCGAGCTTGAGACCGCCGACCAGTGGGAAGCCGAGAAGCGGCTTGTGCGATCAGCCGCTCGCGGCATGCTCGCTGACCTCGTCTGAGTCCGGCTGTTAGACTGCCGTAGCCGCATGCCCGTTGGCGGTAGACTAACGCAGATGGAGTTTGGGTCGAGCGGCCAGTTGCAGCCGCGACGGCGCGGCGAACATTGGCGTCGACGAATCCGTTTCGACGCAATTGCAATCTGCGCCGGCCGTGTGAGAGCCGGCAGTTTGGCTCTTATAGCGTTAGTTGTTGGTATGGGCCGATTCCGATGGCGCTCTTGATCCAGTTTTGTGGCGTGATTTGTCGATCCCAGGCTTCGAGGGCGCGCCGCCAGCCGAGATAATTTGGCAGGTTCTTGGTGGCGACGCCGTTGAAGCGATTGAGCCATTGCTTGAGACGGCTGTGGTAGGCGTTGACGTTGTTGATATGCAGGTGGGGCGCCGCGGGGACAGGCTTTCCCGGGGAAGGAACGGCGTGAAAGGGGATGTTGGCCTGGCGGGCGAAGGAGGCCAGCGGTTTGCCGCCATCGCCGATCAAGTGATTTGCGGACGTAACGACACCGGTCAGGACGGCGGCGATCGAAGCGCTGTCGTCGTTTGGCAGAACGGCGTCGAAAGTTGCGCCCTTTCGGTCGCGGGCGACGAGCACGGGAATGTTGTCCTGATAGGGGCCCGGATGACGGGCCGTTCCGCCGCGTTTGCGAGCCTTGCGAGGCAGATCGGACCACCGCCCCTTGAAAGATTTAAGGATGAAGGTTTCATCCGCTTCGACGATTCCGCTCAGCTTTTGCGGCTTGTCCGCGGCGGGAGCGCCCAAAAACCGGTGACGCCAGCGGAAAGCCGTCGTCGGATGCACGCCGCAAAGCGCGGCCGTCTTCACCAGGCTTTTGCCTTCGATCATCGCCTGCGCGTGATCGAGCCAACGCTCTTTCTTGCGCAGATGCGCCATTGGGCTTTTGCTCAGGGCGTTGAAGGTGCGTCCGCAAGCCTTGCAGCGGAACCGCGCCAGTCCGCGCGAGCGTCCCCAGGCCACGATTTCGCGACCCGCGCAATGCGGACACCCTCGACTTTCCACCCGCTCATGGCCTGTTACGCCCAACGCGTCCGGCCGACGGCGAGCCTTCAAGGCCTTGTTCTTCGCGGCCGCCGTCAGCATCGCAGTTTTCCGACCCACCCCCTCCGCCGTCGTCAGAGCCGCGAGCGCCGCCCGCCGCTGATCCTCGTTCAATCGAACGA
Organism: uncultured Alphaproteobacteria bacterium; assembly: GCA_963813555.1. Lineage (GTDB taxonomy): Bacteria > Pseudomonadota > Alphaproteobacteria > Rhizobiales > Beijerinckiaceae > Roseiarcus. The sequence goes on from CAWEZX010000011.1 coordinate 152,638, forward strand.
TCCCCGACAGCCAAGTCGAAAACTCCTCACCCTTCATCGAACAATCTCCAACCCCACCCCCACCATAACCCAAATCAACAACTAACGCTATAAGAGCCGGCAGTTTTATTGACATAATCAAAAATCTGGACTAAGATTTCCTATTATCTGAATCAAACCCGCGCCTCGGCAGGGGACGCGCCCATGGAGGAAAAGTGAAGTTTGAATCGCTCCGAGACGTTTCGCATACAACCTGAGACGCGAGTCGAGACGGAGCCAGTTTTCTTTATTTTTTCGGCGGTAACTCATTGAAAAGTCCCGATTCGGACGAAGAAATCCAAATAAATCCAAGCCATTTTGCTTGGATTCATTTGGATTTATTTGGAAGGAGCTCGCGCGGCGGTTGAATCAATGGGCCTCGCGGGACGCTTGCCAGGGTGGGGGCGCTCCGGACCTCATGAATTGGCTTTTCGGTGCGGTCATCCCTCATTCAGAGACGTCCGCCGGCTCCAGAATTGACCCCGCGCGTCCGGTTTGCTAGCGAGGGCCCTGATAGCGAAGCGTCACACGGTTCGGCATACGCCAGCTGGAATACGCCTGAATGGCGGCAACGATAATAAGGGGGCTTCCGGTGATGATCGCACGTCGCGGTGGAGCGCTGGCGCTGGTTGGCCTACTTTCCGCCTTTGTCGCCGGTTGCGGGGAAACCCCGCCCCCTACGCCCGCAATCGTCGCTCCGACGATCAGCTCGGACCAACTCGTCGGCAAGTGGGGTTTCGCCGCCTACCATAAGGACGAGGATCGCGCCCGCACCATCAAAGAAGCGGCGGCGCAGTGCAACAGGCCTTACGTCATCAACAAAGGCCCAACGGGCGGATTGATGATGAACTTGGCCGACCAAAAGGAACTGTCGGAACTGGTCCTGAAAGGCGGACCAAACGGTCAGACTTATCTGGGTCCGCCTGGCCCCGCCGCTGGCGCCGACGACCGCATCGTCTCCAACGTCGATGCGAACTCGTTCACGACAATTTGGGTCGATCCCGACAACGCCAGTCGCTATGGCACATCGGTGTACGTGCGGTGCGGAAAGCGCTAGTCAGCGATCCACGCCCACGCAGGAATTTAACCACCGTTTTAATCACGGAGCAGGCATGAGAGTTCGAGCGAGACTGTTGTTGCGGGTTGCGTTGGGCGCGGCGCTCGCGGTTCTCGCGGGCGCGGGAGCCGGAGCGCAGACCCCGGGCCAGGACGAGATGAATGTCGTCGACCAGCCCGGCTACCAGCCGCCTCCCGATGAAGAGCAGCTTACCGGCGCCTACGAGAAGCAGGAGGTGTTCTTCCGCACCACCGAACGCCCCGGCACCATCATCATCGATACGAAGTCGCGGTTCTTATATCTGCTGCAACCTGACAATCGGGCGCTGCGCTATGGCATCGGCGTTGGCCGCGACGGCTTCACGTGGTCCGGCCTGCAGAAGATCTCGCGCAAGCAAGAATGGCCGGATTGGCGCCCGCCGCCGGAAATGATCGAGCGCCAGCCCTACCTGCCGCGCTTCATGGCCGGGGGTCCCGGCAATCCGCTCGGCGCGCGCGCGATGTATCTCGGCGCGACTGTCTATCGCATCCACGGCACCAACCAGCCCCAGACGATCGGACATGCGGTGTCATCCGGCTGCTTCCGCCTGGTGAATGATGACGTGATCGACCTCTATGGCCGCGTGCCGGTCGGCACCAAGGTGATCATCAAGCAGGCGGTCGCTCTTTAGGATCCGCTGCGGCCCACAAAAACGGAAGCGAGACTTGGTCATGCGCAAGATGATCTCGGTTGTCCTCGGCCTCGCGGCCGCGCTGATGTTCAGCGCCGCCGCTCAATCCCAGACCCTCAAGACTGTGCAAGATCGCGGCTCGCTCATCTGTGGCGTCAACCCGGGCCTGGAGGGCTTTGCGAGCAAGGATGACAAAGGTCAGTGGTCGGGCTTCGACGTCGATTTCTGCCGGGCAGTCGCGGCGGCGATCTTCAATGACCCGTCAAAGGTGCAGTTCGTGCCGCTGTCGGCCGAGCAGCGATTCGACGCCCTGAAGAACAAGCAGATCGACGTGCTGGCCCGCAATTCGACCTGGACGATGGGCCGCGAAGGCGACAATGGCGTCGTGTTCACGAGCGTGACGTATTACGACGGTCAGGCGTTCCTTGTCCCGAAAAGCCGCAACTTCCAATCGGCGCTCGAACTCGATGGCAGCAAGGTCTGCGTGCAGCCCGGCACGACGACCGAGCCTAATTTCATCGACTTTTTCGAAACCAACCACATGAAATACGAAACCGTCCATGAGGCGAGCGCCGATGATATGATCGCCGCCTACCAGGCTGGACAATGCAACGTGCTGACCACCGACGCGTCGGGCTTGTTCGCCATGCGTCTACGGCTGGCGAAACCGGGCGACAGCATGATCCTGCCCGACATCATTTCGAAGGAGCCGCTTGGCCCGGCGGTCAGGCAGGACGACATGCAATGGTTCAATATCGTCAAGTGGGTCAACTTCGCCATGATCAATGCCGAGGAGCTCGGCGTGAGCTCGAAAACGATCGATGACGCGCTGAAGTCGCAAAAGCCTGCGGTCAAGCGCCTGGTCGGGACGGAGGGGGATTTCGGCAAACCATTCGGCCTCACCCAGGACTGGGCTGTCCGCATCATCCGGGGGGTCGGCAATTACGCCGAAGTGTTCGACCGTAACGTCGGGAGCAGTTCGAAGCTCGGGATTCCACGCGGATTGAACGAGCTCTGGAATAACGGCGGCATTCAATACGCCCCGCCGATCCGGTAGCGCTACGCGATTGCAACAACAGCTTCCGGCGGCCTAGTCCGGTACGAATGTCCGGCCTTGATAGTGCCCTGTCGGTTTCGTCTGCCCGGGTGTGTCGGAAGGTTTGGGTTTGTCGGGCGGCGGCGGCCTGGGAGCGGGTCTCGGCGTAGCGTAATCCTGCGCCGGCGGCGGGACGATGATCAGCGGGGGCGGCAAATATTGGCCGGAGGCGGGAAACGGCGCGCCAAACGCGATCAGCGTTAGCCCAGCTGCAAATCGGAAAGCGTTGGCCCTCATGGACGCGTTCCTTATCTGCGACTTGCTCGCGGCCCGACTTATTAACGCGCCAGCCCGCTGGGAAAACCCCATCTGGAGGCCATCGTAGGCAATTCGCCTGTTCGCGTCGCCCGTTGCCCGCTGGTCGCAGCTTTCCGGGCTTGAACCCCCGCCTTTTGGTTTCTGCCCATCGCCCAGGATAATCCTCGAGCACTCTCTACCATATCCAACGCAAAAAGCGGAATTCCCTGGCGACGGCGCGAAAAACAAGGAGCGCGAACCGACCGCGATCATTCGAGATGCATATTCGCCATGTAGACGCAAATCTCGCGCGTCAACTCGACCAGGGATGCCATCAGCAGCGCCAGCGACACGGCGAACGCCAAAGCGACGAAGCGGGCGGGGCCCACGCCGCTTGGCGCGGCGACAAAGGCGATATCAGCGGCGCAGCGGTGGCGAGAGCGTCGGGCCCCGGCCGGCGGGAGAACGAAGCGGCGATCACTCCCGATGGGTCGGAGGCGGCGGCGTCGCCCGAGCGCAGCGCGCGGCTCTTATCGGCAACCCGCTCCAGCCGAGCTATGAGAATCGACAGAAAAGCGGCCACTGCGCCGAGCATGAACGCCGGCGCCGTTGCGTGGCTAATGGCTCCACTCAGTTGATCGATATCGGTGACCAGGGCCAATTCCGACGCTCCCTCCCCGGACAAGCGCGTGTTCTTGACCAATCCCACGGGCGCGAGGTCGGCAAAGGGCGACTGCCGCGACGGTTACCCGAGTTTGTCCACCGCACCGATGCATGCGGCGCGGCGCACGAGTCCGGCGATCGCGAGCGACGCCCGAGCCTACGCGCCCCACGCGACGCTCGCCTGCCCGCTTAGCGGCACACGCGCACGCCGGCGCGCCAGTAGCAGTGGCGCGCATAAACGGGGCGCCCATAGACGGGGCGTCCGTAGGCCGGACGGTGCGCGACCACCGCGCCACGTGGTCCGACACACCCGGCGTGATAGCGACCAGCGGCGCACGCGGCGGCGGCGGCCTCCGAGACTTGGACGGCAAGCAGGCCGAGGACCAGCAGGCCGGAAGCAATCAGTTTCATCGATAGCATCCTAGCGATTGAGTTCGCCCGCCTTCGCCTGCGGGGGCCACGCCTGCTTGTCAATAGAAGCGGGCGCCCGTCTCCTAGCCGAACCGGAGCTCTCCTATTTTCCGCCCGCTTGTGCCTTGGCCATCGCCTCCTTGCAGCCGTCGCTGATGTCGGCCGCATGCGACTTCATGCAGTCTGCGATAGCTCTCTTGGGCTTGACGTCGGCGCAGAGCTTCTTGACGTCGGCCTTGCAGACCTTGCCGACCGCAGCCGCGCGAATAATCGCCACCTGACAGTCCTCAGAGAGATCGGAGAAATGAGTTTTCATGCAATCCTTGAGCGCCCGGCCGCCAGACTTCATCTCATCGCCGCATTGCGCCTTGATGTCCGCCCTGCAAGCCTTGACGACCGCCGAGGCGGCGAAGGCGGAATGGGCCATAAGCAGAGCCGCGCCCAGCGCGGCGAGGCAGGTCAACGTCCTCATCTCGGATGTCCTCCGGTTGCAATGCGCGCATCGGCGCTAACTTCAAGGCGACGCCCTTTTCAGGGGGCGCGTGTTCTTAGAACACGACGCGAGCGGCGTGAACGATTTTCTCGTTCAAGTGGGGGCTCTCCAGGAGACGATCATCTCATGTGCAAACTCGGTCGCCGAGCTCCTGTTCGGGGTCCAGGCAGGCGTCGAATCCGGCCTGTGCATTTCTGTACGCGACCGCGTGATTTCAATGGGTTAAGCCTCCTTATCTGCAACTCGAAAAGGCCTCCACGGTCAGGCTGCGAAAGTTAGCGATCGACAGGGTGGGGCGGCCCATCGGCTTTCCGGACCCGTCGTTACCGAGGCATCCGTCATGACGATCGAGTCTTGGTATTAGGGTCTTGGCTTTGATGCGATTTGCCCGCCATTTCACAATAACATAATGTTACTATCCATTTTCTGATTTGCTAGAGGCCGGCTGGTTGATGGAAAGGCTTGTCCGAGGCGCTTTCGCCGGCGCCAGCGATCGGCCGGTGAGGGCCACGCCGCACAGCACGAGCGCCAGTCCCGCCCCAGCCGAGGGCCCTATGGGTTCAGCGAGCGCGACCGCCCCGCCGACGACGCCGATCAGGGGCACGATATAGTTGTTGAGGCTCGCAAAGGTCGGTCCCTCCTCGTTGACGAGTCGAAAATTGACGTAATAGGCGAGCGCCGTATTGAAGACGCCGAGGGCGCCCATCGCAAGCAGCGGCCCCAGGGGAGCTTGATAGAGCGGCGCGAGCGGCGCGGACGTTTCGAACATCAACCCGATCAGCGTGAGCACGAGCGTCGAAATCGTCATCGAGGCGGTCACCGCTCTGACTGCGCCGATCTCTCGCGTGGCGGCGCCGGAGATGATCGCGCCCGTCCCATAGGAAACGCCGGCAGCCAAAGCGAAGGCCCGTCCCAGGACGGAATGGGCGCCGGTGTCCGCACCCGGCGAATAGAACGCGACGGCGACCCCAACAAAGCCGAGCGCCAGGCCAAAGGCGGCGAGCCACGTCCAGCGATCGCGTGACCCCAGAAAGCGGCCGAACAGAAAGACGAAGATCGGCTGAGCGCCCATCATCAGCGCCATATCCGCGCTCGTCGTCAGCGTCGCCGCCTTGCCGAGCAGCAAGAAGGGGATCACCTGCCCGCTCAGCGCGAGCGCAAGGAGTTTGGCCCATAGTCCCGGTCGCGATCCCGGCCAGACCTTGCCCGAAAGCGCGCTCGTGATCAGCATCGCCGCCGCCGCGACGCCCACGCGCGCAAGGGCGAACGCAAGGGGATCGAAAGCGCGCGAGGCAATCTTGATCAAGAGAAAGGACGAGCCCCAGAGGAACGATAGGAAGGCCAGCCCCGCATACGCCGCCATGGAATTCTCAAGGATGGGAGAGCGGGAACTAGGGAGTTCGGCTCGCCGACGTCAACGGAAATTCCGTCCCGCGGGCATTGCCTGCGCCATATCTGCGGCGTCGACGGGCAGGCTTGGCGGCGTGCGCGGATCGTCAAGACGAGGCGGTTGTGCGAAGCGATTGCCGCGCCGCTTTCGGGTCTCCGTCGGTTCCGTCCGGTGCGCCTCGTCGGCGCGCGCGAGAGCGCCGATCGTGTGGCCGGCCTCCGACAGAAGCCCAAGCATCGGCGTGAGATCGTTCATGCGTTCGGCGACGATATGGATGACCCCTTGCTCGTTCTGCAGCTTGCCGGTCACCGCGACCAAACGCGCGCCGAGCACGATCGTGCGCAGGCGTTCGAAGGCTTTCGGCCATACGATGATATTGGCGACGCCGGTCTCGTCCTCCAGCGTCATGAAGATGACGCCTTTGGCGGTGCCCGGCCGCTGACGCACCAGCACAAGGCCGGCGACCGTGACGCGCTCGCCGTTCTTGACCGAGCGCAGCGCGTCGGAGCGCAGGATTCCGCGCGCGGAAAGGCGGGCGCGCATGAACGAGGCCGGATGAGCCTTCAGCGACAAGGACAAACGTCGATAATCCTCCACCACATGCGCGCCGAGCGGCATCGGCGGCAATCGCGCGTCCGGCTCGGTTTCGCGCGCCGGCCGGCTCGCGAACAGCGGCAGATCGTCCTGGTCGCCGACCCGATCGAGGCCGCGCACCGCCCATAAAGCCTGCCGTCGATCAAGGCCCAGCGAGCGAAAAGCGTCGGCGTCGGCAAGCCGCTCCAGCACAGCCGAACTCAACCCGCTGCGCAGCCATAGATCGCGCACCGAATCATAAGCCTCACCGCGCCGCTCCACGAGCCGGAGCATGTCCTTCTCTTTGACGCCGACGATTTGTCTCAGGCCCAGGCGCACCGCATGCGTCGCGCGGATGTGCGGCGCCATCTCGGCGTGGCGGGGGTGGATGCCCTCACCCCCAACCCCTCTCCCTCCCTCGACAAGCTCGGGATGAGGGGGAGAGGGGGGTTCGAGCGTGCAATCCCAATCGGACAGGTTCACGTCGACCTCGCGCACTTCGACCCCGTGCTCGCGCGCGTCGCGCACGAGCTGAGCGGGCGCGTAAAAGCCGAGCGGCTGGGCGTTCAGCATCGCCGCGGCGAAGACATCGGGGTAGCGGCATTTCATCCAGCACGAGGCGTAGACCAGAAGGGCGAAGCTCGCCGCGTGGCTCTCGGGAAAGCCATATTCGCCGAACCCCTCGATCTGGTGAAAGCAACGCTCGGCGAACTCACGATCGTAACCCTTGGCCGCCATGCCTTCGACCATCTTTTCCTGAAAGGTCGCGATCGTGCCGACCCGGCGGAACGTCGCCATCGCGCGGCGCAATTTGTCGGCTTCCGAGGGCGTAAAGCCAGCGGCGACGATGGCGATTTTCATCGCCTGCTCCTGGAACAGCGGCACGCCGAGCGTCTTGCTCAACACCGCTTCGAGCTCTTTCGAAGGATAGGAGACCTCTTCGAGGCCCTGCCGGCGGCGTAGATAGGGATGCACCATGTCGCCCTGGATCGGGCCGGGCCGCACGATCGCAACCTCGATGACAAGGTCATAATAGTTCGCCGGCTTGAGCCGCGGCAGCATCGACATCTGCGCGCGGCTTTCGATCTGGAACACGCCGATCGTGTCGGCGCGCTGGATCATCGCGTAGACGCACGCTTCCTCCAGGGGAATGGCCGCCAGAGTGAGCCCCTTGCCGTAATGTTTGTCGAGAAGCGTGAAACCCTTGCTCAGCGCCGTCAGCATGCCGAGCGCAAGCACATCGATCTTGAGAAGGCCGAGCGCATCGAGATCGTCCTTGTCCCATTCGACCATCGTGCGGTCCTTCATCGCCGTGTTCATCACCGGCGCGACTTCATCGAGCCGGTCGCGGGTGATGACGAAGCCGCCGCTGTGCTGGGTCAAATGGCGGGGAAAGCCGATCAGCTCCTTCGCCATTTTGAGCGCGAGACTGAGCGTCGGATCGGCGGGATCGAGCCCTGTCGCGCGCACACGATCCTCGCCGATCGGCGCGGTCTCCTGGCCCCAGGCGGTCCCGTTGAGAGCGGCGATGACGTCGTCCGAGAGGCTGAAGACCTTGGCCGTTTCGCGGATCGCCGAACGCATGCGATAGGTGATCACTGCGGCGGCAAGGCTCGCGCGCTCGCGACCATAGTGATCATAGATATATTGGATCACCTCCTCGCGCCGCTCGTGCTCGAAGTCGACGTCGATGTCCGGCGGCTCGTTGCGCTCGGGCGAGATGAAGCGCTCGAACAAAAGATCGAAGTTCGCCGGATCAACCTCAGTGATCCGGAGGCAATAGCAGACGGCGGAATTGGCCGCCGAGCCGCGGCCCTGACAGAGGATTTCCTTCGAGCGCGCGAAGCGCACGATGTCGTGCACGGTAAGGAAGTAGGGCGCGTAATCGAGCGAGGCGATCAGCGCGAGCTCGTGCTTGAGCGCTTCACGCGTGCGTTCCGGAACGCCGTCCGGATAGCGCGTTTCTGCGCCCTCCCAGGCGAAGGCTTCGAGCGCGGCCTGGGGCGTTGCATGGCCCTCGCGCAGCTCTTCCGGATAGCAATGCTTGAGTTCGTCGAGGCTGAAGGCGAGGCCGTCGAGGAAGCGGGTCGTCTCGGCGATGGCCTCAGGCGCATCGGCGAACAGCCGCGCCATTTCGCGCGGGGCTTTGAGATGACGCTCGGCGTTGGCTTGCGTGAGGCGCCCGGCGGCTTCGAGCGTGGTTTTCTCGCGGATGCAGGTGAGGACATCGGCGAGCGCGCGCCGCTCGGGCGCATGCATCAGCGCGTCGTTGGTCGCGATCAGTGGCGCGCCGATGGCGCGCGCGAGCGCCGCCCGCCGCGCCAGCCCGCCACGCATGTCCGCGCCATAGGTCAGGCTCGCGCCGATCCATAGACGCTTGCCAAAGGCCTCGCGCAGGCGGAGGAGAATCCCTTCTCCCCGCGCGTGGGGAGGAGGTGGCCGCGCAGCGGGGAGTGGGGAGCGAATCCCTTCTCCCTCCGGGAGAAGGTGTCGCCGAAGGCGACGGATGAGGGCTGGCCTCCATCACAACGACTTGCAGGCCCTCGCCATGCTCGATCAGGTCCCCGACGCCGAGCCAGCACTCGCCCTTCGGCGCGCGCAAGTTGCCCTTAGTCAGAATCCGGCAAAGCCGGCCGTAAGCGGCGCGATCTTTCGGATAGACGAGCGCATCCGGCGCTCCGTCTATGAATGTGAGCCGCGCACCGGGAACAACCCGCGTGCCCGCCATCGCCTCGGCATTCTCGCGCGCGAATGTGTGCGCGCGCACGACGCCGGCGAGCGAGTTGCGGTCGGCGACCCCGATCCCGGCGAGCCCAAGCTCGGCGGCGCGCGCGACCATTTCCTCGGGATGCGAGGCTCCGTGCAAAAACGAAAAATTCGTCATCGCGGCCAGTTCGGCGAACCGCGGCTCAAGCCGGATCAAGGGCGCCGCTCCTCGTGCGTGCGAAAGTAGGGCTAGAACAAAAATAGAACGACTATGCGCAAAAAGACAAGCGTTAAGGCTTTGCCGGAGACTTCACCCAGTTGAAGAATTCGCGCACCGGTGAGTGACCCGTGCAGCGTCCCGACTTAGGACTTAGGCTGCTCCGACTTCACCGAACGATTTGTTGGCCTTTTCGATTAATTTCATGAAATTGGACGATGCAAAATAATACTCTTCGGCCTTATCCCATTTCGTGGAACCGTCGACTACTAGAAGACCCCGACCCGCCAGGTCGCTTAGGATTTCCTGTAACAGGAAGTGGTCAAATTTTTCCCGATTGTTTGGGTCCCTCGACAAATTAATCGCCGAAACATACGGCCGTTCGCTTTGCGAACGAGCCTCGGTGGAGGCCATGGAAATCGTTCTGATTGAAGAACTAATCAGCGCAATAACTTTTAAATCTGTGTAAGTGATACCCTCGATCCGCCTCGACATCCGAGCAAATTCCGGCACGTCAGGTACATCCAAATTCATCTCATTCACAAGTAATTCTGCAAGTATTTTTAAATTGTGCTCATACTCCCCTTCCTTCGCTGCCTCAAAGTATTTGTACGCCATCGGGATAAAGGCGGCTGCCTTCTCATCGTTTAAAACCGTTGTATTCCCGCTCTTCAATTGGTCGATTAGTATTCGCTCTGGTCTTCTCACATATTTCTCAATTGCAAATTTAGCGATCGGGCCAAACAGGCTGGCGCCAGGCAAAAATATTCCCGCTACGGCACCGGCGATATCAATCGCAAGTTCCGCGGCTTCCCTGTTCTCCGGCCTAACCGTCGGTAGCTGCGCCATTTGTCATATCCATTGTGCATCGCGCATTGCAGTTCCCACACACCTAGACTCGATTGGAGATCGCACAAGGGCGCGGCAACCGCTTACGTTCTGACGCTCCCGCCGGCCAGGCGCGCCATCGCGTCGAAGAACAGGCTGCGGAAACGGTCGGCGTCGACGGCGACGGCGACCTCGGTGTTGGCGAGGCGGCCCCATTGGCCCCGCCAGTCGACGATCGTCGCGCCGGTCGTCAGACGCCCTGCGGTCTCCACATCGACGGCCGCACGACGCGTCTCGACCAGCGTCGGATCGAGAGCCACGGCGACCGCTAGCGGATCGTGCATGGTGAAGATGCGCTTGCCCAGTGTTTTCTCCATGCGCTCGAAATAGAAGCGCGACGCATCCTCGAGGAAGCGAGCGAGCTTGGCCCCATGCGGCTTGCCGGCGGTGCGCAAGGCGATCGCCGCGACGTCGCTCTCGTCGATGATCGTCTTGCGCGTGACGTCGAGGCCAACCGCGATCACCGGCGCTCCGCCCACGCCGCCAAAAGCGCGAAAGACGATGCGCGCCGCCTCGGGATCGTGCCAGATGTTGAATTCGGCCGAGGGCGTCACATTGCCCGGCTCCGAATAGGCGCCGCCCATGATGACGAACCGCTTGACGAGGCGCGGCAGTTCGGGCTCACGCATGACGGCGAGCGCGATATTGGTCAACGGCCCCGTCGCGCAAAGAATAAGGCGCCCAGAATGCGCGCGCGCCGCGCCAATGATCGAATCTGCGGCATGCAGAGCGTTCGACGGCTCCTCCGGCTCAGGCAAGATCGCGTGGCCGAGGCCAGTCTTGCCGTGAATCTCGCTCGCGTCCCTAACCGAGACGGAGATCGCCGTCGCCGCGCCCGGCCAGACCGCGATATCCGGCCGCCCCGCAAGCGCCAGAACCGCGCGTGTGTTGCGTGTTGCTGCAGCGAGGGGAACGTTGCCGACCACGGTGGAGACGCCGAGGATCTGCGACTCGTCATGCGCGCAGGCGTAGAGCAGCGCCAGCGCGTCGTCGATGCCGGTGTCGACGTCAAGGACGAGGGGCTCGGCGAATTCGGACATAGCGGCAATCTCCCGGCGGCGTCATATTGCCGCGTTGATCTTGCGCAGATGCGACGCGATATTGTGGCTGAATGCGCGACCCAGCGTCAAACGGCAAAACCCCGGCGCTCCTTGCCGACCCAGCGGAACAACAAAAGGACGGCGACAGCGGCGAGCCCGATCGCAAGCCCGATCCATACGCCGACGCCGCCGAGCGGAGTTAGGAAGCCCAACGCCAGCCCGACCGGCGCGCCGATCGCCCAATAGCCGAGAAGCGCGATGACAAACGGCCATTTGGAATCGTGTAGCCCGCGCAGCATGTTGGCGAGAGCGCACTGGCTCGCATCGAAGACCTGGAAGATCGCTGCGACCTTGAGCAGCGCGACGGCGATCGTGACAGCGGCCGCATTCCCGGGCGCGTCGACTTCGATGAAGGGCGCGATCAAGAGCCGTGGCGCGGCGATCATCGCGGTCGCGGATAGGGCGGCGTAGACGAGCGTGAGGCCGAAGGCGCACCAGCCGGCGCGCGCGACCGCATGGGCGTCGCGTGCGCCGTAGGCGAGGCCTACCCTAATTGTCGCCGCCTGGCTAAGGCCGAGGGGGACCATGAAGGCGATCGACGCGATCTGCAAGGCGGCTGTGTGGGCCTCGAGCGTCGCACGCCCGATCAGGCCCATCGCCAACGTCGCGGCGGAAAAGACCCCGACTTCGGCGAGAATCATCGCGCCCATCGGCAGGCCGAGCCGCCACAGCGCGACGAGCTCGCGCCGCGCCGGGCGCCAGGGCAACGCGAACGCGTGAAGCCGGCGCAGGCGCGGGTCGACGAACGAGGCGCCAAGCAGGATCAGGAACATCAAAGTCTGCGACAGCGTGGTCGCAATGCCGGAGCCGATGATTCCGAGCGCCGGCATGCCAAGCTCGCCAAACACGAGGGCGTAGTTGGCGAGGGCGTTGAAGGCTACGGCGACAAGGCCGGCGATCAGCGTTGGACGCGGCCGCTCGTATGCGGAAAAGATCGCGCGGGCGGTGAAGAACAGAAGGTTCGGCAGCAAGCTCCACTGGTAGCCGTGCATATAAGTTCCCGCGTCGCGCGCGAGATCGGCCGGCTCGCCGACCGCCAGCAGAATTTGCTCCGTCCGCCACAGATAGATCCAGGCGACGGCGGAGAACGCGACGGCTGACAAGAGCGACTGATGCGTCGCGCGCCTGAGCGCCTCGCTGCTCTCCCCGGCGCCTATTTTCGCAGCTGCGATCGGCGCCAGCGCCGCGACGATGCCGATGCCGAACACCATCCCGGGCTGATAGAGGTTAAAGCCGAGCGCCCCAGCGGCGAGCGAGCGCGGCGACAGGCGACCGAGCATGATGAAGTCGGTCGCGGTCATCGCGTAAATCGCGACATTGGCGAGAACGATCGGCCAGCCGAGCGTAAGCGACGCGCCGAGCTCGCGCCTGAGCAAGCCGGAGGCTGCTGCGCCTCTTGTCGATTGCGGCGCGGCGAGCATCGTCGACGTCCTGAAAAGCGGGGGGCGGTGCATAGCGGAAACGCGCGAAGCGGGCAAACATCGCGTCCTTCGCGGCGGGCCACACATTGATGGAATGTCATGGCGAAGAGCTTTGGGCGCCGAGGCGGCGATCCCGATGCCACAGCGGCGCTCGTTCACCTTATCAATCGCCGCGCCCCGTCTTGTTGGGCTCGCGATGGCAAGTCTCTTGCAGGAGGAAGGGGATTCGCCCGCGCGGCTCGAAATACAAGAGCGGGCGGCTCGATGTCACCCGACCATTCTGGCGATCCAATCGAGCGTGTCGGCGAGCCGCTCGCCCATCGCCAGATGGACGGCGCCCTCGACGCGCCAGAACTCCTTGGGCGGATTGGCGAGTGCGAAGAGCTTCTCGCCGAAGCGGATGGGTACGACGGTGTCGGCGGTCCCGTGCACCATAAGCGTCGGCGCGCTCACTAAGCCGATCAGCAAATCGTTGCGGAACGGATCGCGGAGCAATGCGCGAACAGGGACGAACCAGTATGCGGCGGCCGCGACGTCGACGATCGAAGAATAGGGCGAATCAAGCACGAGCGCGCCAACCTTGCGGCGCGCGGCCAGCGCGACAGCAACCCCGGATCCGAGCGACTCCCCCAGGGTGACGATGCGCTCCGGCGCAACGCCGCTCGCGATCGCCGCCGCATAAGCCGCTTCCCCATCGAACTTGAGTCCACGCTCGCTTGGAGAACCAGTTGAGCTGGCATAGCCGCGATATTCGATCGCCAGCAACCCCATGCCCGCCTTGGCCATGGCGCGAAAGCGCTCGACCCGCAGGTCCAGCCCGCCGGCGTTGCCGTGAAAATAGAGGACCAGGGGCCGCCCGGGCGCGGGTGGGATGCTCCACGCAACCAGGCTCTCCCCATCTTCGGTCTTCAGACGAACCGTCTTCGCCTTGAGACCGAGGGTCGCCGGGTCGACCTCGGCGGCGTCACAGCGAAACAGGATCTTGCGCTGGCCGACGAGAAGCCCAACGAACACGGCAGCATAGAGCGCGGCGAAGATGATAAGCGCGATGATGATCATTCGCGCAAAACCGCTCGCCGCGCGATCAGTGCTGGAGCGCTTTCACGATCGCGTCGGTCATCTTCTTCGCGTCGCCGAAGAGCATCAGCGTATTGTCGCGAAAGAACAGTTCGTTGTCGACGCCGGCATAGCCCGAGCCCATGCCACGCTTGACGAATAACACGGTCTTCGCCTTGTCGACGTCGAGGACCGGCATGCCGTAGATGGGCGACTTGGGGTCGGTTTTGGCCGCCGGATTAGTGACGTCGTTGGCGCCGATGACATAAGCGACGTCAGCTTGCGGAAACTCGCTGTTGATGTCCTCAAGCTCGAACACTTCGTCGTAGGGGACATTGGCTTCGGCGAGCAGCACGTTCATATGGCCGGGCATACGGCCAGCGACCGGATGGATCGCGTATTTGACCTCGACGCCATTCTTCTTGAGCAAGTCGCCATCTCGCGGAGCGAGTGCTGCGCCTGCGCGACCGCCATGCCGTAGCCGGGAACGATGATCACCTTTGAGGCGTTCTTCATCATGAACGCCGCGTCTTCGGCCGAGCCCTGCTTGACCGGACGGGTCTCCTTGGCGCCCGCTGGGCCGGCAACTTCCCCGCCCCACCCTCCGAGGATGACCGATATGAAGGACCGGTTCATCCCCTTGCACATAATGTAGGACAGAATCGCGCCCGAGGAGCCGACCAGCGCGCCGGTGATGATGAGCGCCAAATTGCCGAGCGTAAAGCCGATGCCCGCGGCCGCCCAGCCGGAATAGGAATTGAGCATCGAAATGACCACCGGCATGTCGGCGCCGCCGATCGGAATGATGAGCAATAGGCCGAGCGCGAGCGAGACAAGCGCGATGAGCCAGAAGAAGGCCGGCGACTGCGTGGCGTAGAAAAACCCAATCAAAAGCACGAGCGCGACGCCGAGCCCGCCGTTGATGAGGTGGCGCTGGGGCAAAAGGATCGGCGCGCCGGACATGCGCCCGTCGAGCTTGAGGAAGGCGATGATCGAGCCCGTGAAGGTGATCGCGCCGATCGCGAGTCCGAGCGACATCTCGATGATGCTACCCGGGTGAATGATGGCGCCCTCCTCGATGCCGAAGGCTTCGGGCGCATAAAATGCTCCGGCCGCGACCAGCACCGCGGCCAGGCCGACCAGCGAATGGAACATCGCCACCAGCTGCGGCATCGCCGTCATCGCGATGGTGCGGGCGCGCCAGACCCCGATCGAGCCGCCGATAGCGACGCCGAGGATGATCAGCAGCCAGGAGAGCGCGCTCGACGGCGGACGTAGCGCCAGCGTCGTCAGGACCGCGACGCCCATGCCGATCATGCCGAAGCGGTTACCCTGACGGGATGTGGCCGGCGAGGAGAGTCCGCGCAGGGCCAGAATGAACAGAATGCCGGATGCGAGATAGAGCAGGGCGGCGAGGTTGGCGTTCACCGGCGTCAGCCCTTCTTCTTGTACATCGCCAGCATGCGCTCGGTGACCAGGAAGCCGCCGAAAATGTTTACGGAAGCAAGAATCAGCGCGATGAAGCCGACGAAGCGGGCAAACACCGAACCGCTGTCGACCGCGGCGACGCCGACCGAAAGCAACGCGCCGACCACGATCACCGAGGAAATGGCGTTGGTCTCGGACATCAGCGGCGTATGCAGCGCCGGCGTCACCGACCAGACCACGTAATAGCCGACGAAGACGGCCAGGGCAAAAATCGCGAGCCTGAACACGAACGGATCAATAGCGCCGCCGGAAGCGGCGTGGCCCGCCGCTGCGAGCTGGTCGCTGTAAGCTTGCGCGGCTTGCGCCGCCTGCCGCGCCGCGTCCGCGGCGGCTCGAAGTTTTTCAATCGCGGCGTCTAGGTTGTCCATCGGGCTCTCCGGCGGTCAAGGCGCGCAAGCGTCTATTGAGGCATGAAGTTTGAATGAACGATCGCGCCGCCGCGAGTCAGGCACGTCGCCTTCACCAGCTCGTCGTCCCAGTTGATCGCGAGCGACTTATTCGCCTTGTCGATCAGCGTCTCGGCGAAGGCATAGAGATTGCGCGCGTAGAGCGCCGAGGCGGAAGCGGGAATCCGCGTGACGTTGGAATAGCCGATGATCTTGACGCCGTTATCGCTGAGCGCCAGTTCGCCGGGCCTTGAGAGTTCGCAATTTCCTCCCCGCTCGACGGCGAGGTCGACGATGACCGAACCGGCGCGCATCGACCCGACCATGTCGGCGCTGACGAGACGCGGCGCAGGGCGGCCGGGGATCAGCGCGGTGGTGACGACAATGTCCTGTTTGGCGATATGCGCGGCGATGAGGGCGGCCTGCTTGGCCTTGTAGGCGTCGGACATTTCCTTTGCGTAGCCGCCCGCCGTCTCGGCCTGCTTGAACTCCTCATCCTCGACGGCGACAAATTTCGCGCCTAGGGACTCGACCTGCTCCCGCGTCGCGGGACGGACGTCGGTCGCGGTGACCACAGCGCCGAGACGCCGGCCGGTGGCGATCGCCTGCAGGCCGGCGACGCCGACGCCCATGACAAACAGCTTGGCGGCCGGGACTGTCCCGGCGGGGGTCATCATCATCGGCGCGGCCCGGCCATATTCGGCCGACGCGTCAATCACCGCGCGATAGCCGGCCAGATTGGCTTGGCTCGACAACACGTCCATCGACTGGGCGCGGGTTATGCGCGGCAGGAGCTCCATGGCGAAGGCTGCGACCCCCGCCTTCGCCATTGCGTCGATCGCCTCACCGTGGCCGTAAGGGTCCATTGTCGCGATGACGAGCGCGTTGGGCGTGAGGCGCGCGATTTCATCGGCGTTCGGCCGGCGGACCTTCAACACCACATCGGCGCCGAGCGCCTCCTCCGCCGAGACGAGCCGCGCGCCTGCCGAGTGGTAGTCAGCGTCCGGAAACCCGGCTTTGGCGCCCGCGCCGTGTTCGACTGCGACTTCCGCCCCGAGTCCGACGAATTTCTTAACCGTCTCCGGCGTCGCCGCGACGCGCGTCTCCCCCGGGTCCGTTTCGGTCGGCGCTGCTATCAGCATTAAACTTCCCCCCAAGACCCTCGACCTGCGGCGCGACGAGCGTCCGTTCCGAGCCTCCCCGCAATGCGGCAGCCGACGGTCTCTTCCCATCGGGACAGACTTAGATCATCGGCCCTCGAGCCGCAACGCGGATGGGTAGGAGAGAAAGCGCGCGAAAAGGCGTGATGGAGCTGAAATGAGCGAAGAGGAGTCGGTTCTGCGCGAAAGGCTAGACGCGCAAAGCAGCGGCGCGTCGATGGTCTGGAGGATCAGGCGCGCGCGACGGCTTCGGCCAGGCGATCGTTGGTTTTGTCGCGCACTTCTAGCGTCTCGAACTTGAGGAGTTCCGCCTCGGCTTCCTCCTGCGTGGCCTTCGCCTCCTCGATCTGACCCAGAAGCTCTGCAATCGAGCTCTTGAGATTGTCGCGCCTGACTGACGTCGCTCGGGCGTAGGTCGGATAGGCGAAATGGGCGGGGTCGGCAATTCCAGCACGCTTCTCTTCGTTGGCGATCTCGCGGTCAAGGTCGCCGATCATGCGGGTAAACTCGGCGAGCATCATTTCGATCTGCCGAACCCGGCGGCGCTTCTCCTCAAGTTGAAAGCGCTTCAGACGAATAAGCGTGTCCCGCGACTTCATTCCTGCACACTCCCCAACACAGCCCAACGCGAGAGGACGTCGCTGTCCTCCGCCACCAGTACGAGACGGCTGCACGATGCATGATGAAGGTTTCTTCTTTCTTACGTCACGGACGCCGGGGTTCGTCGGCTTGACTGCCAAACCATGTTCGGTTTGGGGCGAAGCGGCAAAAGTTGGCGCCGATTTATCGCGTTAGCGTTTCATTTACACGGGTCGTTAACAATCGGGTCTGGGCGCGGAGCGGACGGTCGGAAATCCTTTCCGCGATATTCCACTGAGCGGGCACAGGTTTTCAACCTCGCCGCCGAACCCGGAATCCGTTGAATCCGTTAGATCGATTTGTTGATGTGATGCATTAATTTTTATCTCCGCGAAATACCGTTTCTTATCAAATTGTTACTAATATCATACGGAATGGGGTCAGGGGACTTGCGCAAATGAATTAGGGTTTGTTAACCAATGGCGGTCAGTGTTCAATTCGAATCAGTCCAAGGTCTCGCGAGCGAGAATTGGGTGTCGATGCAACGTATATAACCGCGGTCACGAAGCAACGGGCGAGGCGGGGAGCCTAACATGCGGGTACTTTTGATCGAAGATGATACGGCGACCGCGCAAAGCATTGAATTGATGTTGAAGTCGGAGAACTTCAACGTCTATGTCACCGACCTCGGCGAAGAGGGCATCGACCTCGGCAAGCTATACGATTACGACATTATTCTGCTTGATCTTAATCTGCCCGATATGTCCGGATACGAGGTCCTTCGCTCGCTCCGAGTCACCAAGATCAAGACGCCGATACTGATTCTGTCCGGCATGGCTGGCATCGAGGACAAGGTCAAGGGACTTGGCCACGGCGCTGACGACTACCTCACCAAGCCGTTCCACAAGGACGAACTCGTCGCCCGGATTCATGCCATCGTGCGTCGATCAAAGGGACACGCACAGTCGGTCATCATCACCGGCGATCTGACCGTCAACCTCGATCAGAAGACGGTTGAGGTCGACGGAGCGCGCGTGCATCTGACCGGCAAGGAATATCAGATGCTGGAGCTTCTCTCGCTGCGCAAGGGAACGACGCTGACTAAAGAGATGTTCCTCAACCATCTTTACGGCGGCATGGACGAGCCAGAACTCAAAATCATCGACGTTTTCATCTGCAAACTGCGGAAAAAGCTGGCGACGGCGTCGAGCGGCCGCAACTATATCGAGACAGTTTGGGGCCGAGGCTACGTGCTCCGCGAGCCCTCGCCTAACGACGACCGCATCCCGGCATAAGTCGACGGAAAGCCGGAGGACGCAAAATGGGGCTGAACAGCCCCATTTTTTGTGTCAAAACATCTCAGTCCAGGTTGACGGTCGCGCAAAAGCTCCATGCGCCGCTATCGAGATTTTCGTCTGCGGCATGGACGAAATTGGCGTCAGGCCGCATTAGCGCGGCAGCACCGTCGAGCCCATCAGGGCTTCGTCGATCGCTGCCGCGCACTGGCGGCCTTCGCGGATCGCCCAGACAACCAGCGATTGACCGCGCCGCATATCGCCGCAGGCAAAGACCTTGGTGCAGGAGGAGGCATAAAGGTTTGTGTCGGCTTCGACATTGCCGCGCTTGTCCAGCGCCACGCCCAGTTCCGTCAGCATGCCGTCTTTGACCGGCGAGACGAACCCCATCGCCAGCAGCACGAGGTCAGCCTTCAGCGTGAACTCACCGCCCTCGATCGGCTTGAACTTCTCGTCGACGCGTGCGCATCTGAGGCCGGTCACGACGCCGTTCTCGCCTTCGAAGGCGAGCGTCGTCACCGCAAAATCGCGTTCGGCGCCTTCCTCGTGACTTGACGAGGTGCGCAGCTTGAGTGGCCAGTTCGGCCACGTGAGGAGTTTGTCCTCGACCTTGGGCGGCATCGGCATGATCTCGAGCTGGGTAACCTTGAGCGCGCCCTGGCGAATTGAAGTGCCAATGCAGTCGGACCCCGTGTCGCCGCCGCCGATGACCACAACATGCTTGGCGCCGGCCAGGATCGGCTCATTGGCGCCGACCCGCTCGCCGGACACGCGCCGGTTCTGCTGCGGCAGATAATCCATCGCAAAGTGAACGCCGGCGAGATCACGCCCCGGAACAGGCAAATCACGCGACGTCTCGGCGCCGCCCGCGAGTGCGACGGCGTCATGCCTCTCGACGATCTCCCGCGCGCTGATCGTGTCGCCGACGTAAGCGTTGTAGTGAAAGACGACGCCTTCGGCCTCCATCTGCTCGATGCGGCGGTCGACGTGGCGCTTTTCCATCTTGAAGTCTGGAATGCCATAGCGAAGCAAGCCGCCAGCCTTGGCGTTCTTCTCATAGACGTGGACCTCGTGGCCGGCGCGCGCAAGTTGCTGGGCGCAAGCGAGACCCGCGGGACCCGACCCGATGACGGCGACTGTCTTGCCGGTCTTGCGATCAGCGAACTCCGGCTTCACCCATCCTTCTTCGAAAGCGCGATCGATGATCGCGCATTCGATGGTCTTGATGGTTACCGGCGTGTCCTGGATGTTGAGCGTGCAGGAGGCCTCGCAAGGCGCGGGGCAAACGCGACCGGTGAATTCCGGAAAGTTGTTGGTCGAGAGCAGATTGCGCGCCGCCTCCCGCCAATCGCCGCGATACGCCAGATCGTTCCAGTCAGGGATCTGGTTGTTGACCGGACAGCCGATATGACAATACGGGATCCCGCAATTCATGCATCGCGCCGCCTGATTGCGCGTCGCCTCCTCGCTCAATGGCAGAACGAACTCGCGATAATGGCGAATTCGGTCGGAGGCCGGCGCATAACGCCGGTCTGTGCGATCGATCTCCAGGAATCCCGTGACCTTGCCCATTTTGTTACCCTAAAGCCGCGTCGCCGCTCCCGATCGCGGGCCGAGCTCCGGTCCGCTTCAATAACGCGCCAACCTCTTCCTGCAAGAACTTTGCCGCTGACCTTTGGATGCTGTCCTAACCGACGGCCGGCCACAATTGACCGGCCGCCTTCGAACGAGGATCGGCGAAGCTTACCGCCGGGATCGTTCACTCTCCAGCGACAAGCATCTGCGGTCCGCTTTGCGCCGCCAGCTCAGCCAGCGCGCGCCGATATTCAACTGGCATCACCTTGCGGAATTTCGGCAGATAGGCCTCCCAATCCTCCAGGATGCGCCGGGCGCGGGTCGAGCCGGTGTAACGCGCATGGTTGACGATCAACTGATGCAGCCGCTCAGCGTCGAACCGGCTCATATCGCCCATCACGTCGACTCTGCCATGATGCTCGAGATCGCCGCCGGAATGCAGATAGCGCTGCATCACCTCCTCCTCGGCGGCGACAGGATTGAGTTCGACCATCGCCAGGTTGCAGCGCTGGGCGAACGTGCCGGCCTCGTCGAGAACATAAGCGATGCCGCCCGACATGCCCGCGGCGAAATTGCGTCCCGTCTCGCCGATGACCACAACGATGCCGCCGGTCATATATTCGCAGCCATGGTCGCCCGTGCCCTCGACGACCGCGATGGCGCCGGAATTTCGGACCCCAAAGCGCTCGCCCGCCACACCTCGAAAATAGCATTCGCCTGCAATTGCGCCATAAAGAACGGTATTGCCGACGATGATCGAGGTTTCCGGCGTCAGCTTCGTAGCTTCCAGCGGCGGGTAGACGATGATGCGTCCGCCCGACAAGCCCTTGCCGACGTAGTCGTTGGCCTCTCCCTCGAGCTCGAGGGTCACACCCTTGGCGAGGAAAGCCCCGAAGCTCTGCCCCGCGGTGCCCTTGAACTTGATGTGGATCGCCTCGTCGCGTAGGCCGGCATGCCCGTATCGCCTGGCGATGACGCCGGACAACATCGCTCCTGTCGACCGATCAACGTTCCGGATGGAAAGGTCGAGACGGACGTGCTTGCCGCGCTCGATCGCGTCATGAGTATCGGCGATGAGGCGGCGATCGAGCACATTGCCGAGCCCATGATCCTGGGCGACGCTTCGGTAAATGGTGTCCTCCGGCCAGGGCGCCGGCTTGAAGAACAGGTTCGAAAAGTCGAGCCCCTGCGCCTTGGCGTGTTCGTTGAGCTTGTCACGGTCTAGCATTTGCCGCTGGCCGATCATCTCGTCGAACGTGCGGTAGCCAAGTTGAGCCATCAACGCGCGCACGTCTTCGGCGACAAAGAAGAAATAATTGATGACGTGCTCCGGCTTGCCGACGAAACGCTTGCGCAGGACCGGGTCCTGGGTGGCGACGCCGACCGGGCAGGTGTTCAAATGGCATTTGCGCATCATGATGCAGCCGGCCGCGATCAGGGGAGCGGTCGCGAAGCCGAACTCGTCCGCGCCCAGAAGCGCGCCGATCACGACGTCGCGGCCAGTGCGGACGCCGCCGTCGACTTGCACCGATATGCGCGATCTCAGGCCGTTCATCACCAGCGTCTGATGGGTCTCCGCGAGACCGATCTCCCAGGGGCTCCCGGCATGCTTGATCGAGGTCAGCGGCGAGGCTCCGGTTCCGCCCTCGAAGCCGGAGATCGTGACATGGTCGGCCCTGCATTTGGCCACTCCCGCCGCGACCGTGCCAACGCCGACCTCGGACACCAGCTTGACCGAAACCTGAGCCTGCGGATTGACGTTCTTCAGATCGTAGACGAGCTGCTTCAAGTCTTCGATCGAATAGATGTCGTGGTGCGGCGGCGGTGAGATGAGACCTACACCCTGGGTGGAGTGACGCACCTTTGCGATCACTGCATCGACCTTATGACCGGGCAATTGTCCGCCTTCGCCGGGCTTTGCGCCCTGCGCCATTTTAATTTGCATCATGTCGGAGTTGACAAGATATTCCGCAGTCACCCCGAAGCGGCCGGAGGCGACCTGCTTGATGGCGCTGCGCATCGAGTCGCCATTGGCCATCCGCTTGTAGCGATCGGACTCCTCACCTCCCTCGCCGGTGTTTGACCTGCCGCCAATTCGGTTCATCGCGATCGCGAGTGTGGTATGCGCCTCGCGCGAGATCGAACCGTACGACATTGCCCCCGTCGCAAAGCGCTTGACGATCGAAACGGCGGGCTCAACCTCGTCGAGCGGAACTGGCGCCCGTCCGTCATCCTCCGCGGTCCTGATGCGGAAAAGCCCGCGGATCGTCAGCAGCTGCGCGCCTTGTTCGTTGAGCAATTTGGCGAAGGCGTCATAGCGTTCACGCGCATTACCACGAACGGCGTGCTGCAGCAGGGAGACCGTCTCCGGCGTCCAATTGTGGGTTTCTCCACGCACCCGATAGGCGTATTCGCCGCCGACTTCGAGCGCCGTGCTCAGGACCGGAGAATTGCCGAACGCGTCCGTGTGGCGGCGCTGCGTCTCCTGCGCGATTTCGGCCAAGCCCGCGCCCTCGATCGAAGTCGCCGTGCCGAAGAAGAATTCGTCGATGAACGCGCGGGACAGGCCCACAGCGTCGAAAATCTGCGCGCCGCAATAGGACTGGTAGGTCGAAATGCCCATTTTCGACATGACCTTGAGAACGCCCTTGTCGACCGACTTGATGAAGCGCTTGACCGCCTCATAGCCGCTGATCGACTCCGGCAAATCCATTGTCATCGCTGTCAGAGTCTCGAAGGCGAGATAAGGATTGATCGCTTCAGCCCCGTAGCCCGCGAGAGAGGCGAAGTGATGGATTTCGCGCGCCTCGCCTGTTTCGACGACGAGGCCGACCGAGGTGCGAAGTCCCTTGCGGATGAGATGATGATGGACGGCGGCCGTCGCCAGAAGGGCGGGAATTGGGATTCGATCCGGACCCACCATGCGATCGGAGAGGATGATGATGTTGTAGCGTCCGTGCACGGCCGATTCCGCGCGCTCGCAAAGCCGCCTGAGCGCTTCGCCCATGCCGGCTGCGGCCTTCTTCACCGGATAGGTGATGTCGAGGGTTCTGGTGTCGAACGAATTCCTCCAAATGACCGATGCTCCGGATCTTCTCGAGGTCCTCATTGGTCAGGATCGGCTGGCGCACTTCGAGGCGCTTGCGCCTTGCCGCGCCGTCAAGGTCGAACAGGTTGGGCCGCGGCCCGATGAAGGAGACGAGGCTCATCACCAGCTCTTCGCGGATCGGATCGATCGGCGGGTTGGTGACTTGAGCGAAGTTCTGTTTGAAGTAGGTGTAGAGAAGCTTCGACTTCGACGACAGCGCCGAAATTGGCGTGTCCGTGCCCATCGAACCGACCGCTTCCTGGCCGGTGGACGCCATCGGCGCGAGCAGGATCGTCAGATCTTCCTGGGTATAGCCGAAGGCCTGCTGGCGATCGAGCAACGACACGTCGGTGCGCAAGGCGCGCGGCTCGACAGGATTGAGCTCCTCGAGCACGATCTGGGCTTCGCGAAGCCAAGCGCTGTAGGGTTGGGCGTGCGACAGCGTCTGCTTGATCTCCCCGTCCGAGACGATGCGGTGCTGCTCGAGATCGACCAGCAGCATCTTTCCCGGCTGCAGGCGCCACTTGGTGATGATGGTCTCTTCCGGCACCGGCAGAACGCCCATTTCCGACGCCAGAACGACAAGGTCGTCGTCGGTGACGAAATAGCGCGCAGGCCTTAAGCCGTTGCGGTCGAGCGTTGCGCCGATCTGGCGCCCGTCCGTGAACGCCATTGCCGCCGGGCCGTCCCACGGCTCCATCAGCGCGGCGTGATATTCGTAGAAAGCGCGCCGCTCCTCGTCCATCAGCGGATTGCCGGCCCAGGCCTCCGGAATCAGCGCCATCATCGCGTGGCTGAGCGAATAGCCGCCTTGAACGAGAAACTCGAGCGCGTTGTCGAAGCAGGCGGTGTCCGACTGCCCTTCATAAGATATCGGCCATAGCTTCGAGATATCGGCGCCGAAGAGTTCGGAGTTGACGCTCGCCTGACGCGCCGCCATCCAGTTGACATTGCCCCGCAGCGTGTTGATTTCGCCGTTGTGCGCGACCACGCGATAGGGGTGCGCGAGTTGCCACGACGGAAAAGTGTTGGTCGCGAACCGTTGGTGGACGAGCGCCAGAGCGGTCTCGTAACGTGGGTCCAACAGGTCACGGTAATAGGGCGCGAGCTGCCGCACCAGCACCATGCCCTTGTAGACAATGGTGCGAGCCGACATCGAGACCGGGTAATATTCGAGGATCTCCAGGGTCCCGATCGCGAACACGCGATTGGAGACGACCTTACGGACGACATACAGCCGCCGCTCAAAATCGTCTTCGCTGGCCACGTCGGCTGGGCGTCCAACAAATATCTGCTGCATCACCGGCTCGACCGCCTTGACGCGCTCCCCCAGTGCGGAATTGTCGACAGGAACGTCGCGCCAGCCGAGCATGTGCAGGCCTTCGGCTGCGACCACGTCCTCCACGATTTCCGCGCACCTGCCGGCGCGCCTCGGTCTGCCGCGGCATGAAGAATTGGCCGATCGCGTAATGGCCCCGCGCCGGCAGATCGAAGCCCAATTTGGCGCATTCGAGCGCGAAGAACGCATGCGGGATTTGAGTGAGAACGCCGCAGCCGTCGCCAAGCGAGGGATCCGCGCCCACCGCGCCACGGTGGTCGAGGTTGCTCAGAATTTGCAGGCCCTTTTCGAGGATGTCGTGCGATTTTCGGTTCCTCATGTCGGCGACAAACCCGACCCCGCAGGAATCATGCTCCTTGGAAGGATCGTAAAGCCCCTGGGCCGGTGGCGTCAGAGGGTCGCGAGCGGGATTGGCCTTCGCGAAGGCGCCGCGCGAACTCGTCGAGCGTCGCTTGAGTTGTGGCGTTCATCTCTCCGCTCCTCGGGCAGTCGCGGACTTTATGCGACCGTTATTGCAGATTTTTAGGCATATGAGGGACAAAGGCGGCTGCTAACGCGCAGCCCGATGGCGTCACGCGTCGGATTTTTTTCGATCCGTCTTTGTCGTTCGATCCGACAACGCTTGAGCCCTGCTCTTCTGCCGGCGCCGAAGCCTTAGCCTCACCGCACAAAAAAATGGTCAGCACAACTGTCCTATTTTTTGACCATGACAGAAATAGGTCGCCGACACAAGCGGTCAGCGCGCAATTTTTTACCGCGCTGCTCTACCCCGCGCGAGCGAATTGCCAGGGCGGCGCAACTTGACGCAGATTGCCCGCTTGAATCGGACAGGAGCGAGCATGAATTTCGCCAGCGACAATGGCGCCGGCGTGGCGCCGCAGATTCTAGACGCGATTGTGGAGTTGTCGCGTGTCTACGCGCCGGCCTATGGCGCCGATGAATTCACCTCGCGGGCGCAAGCGCTTCTCAGCGACGTATTCGAGACCCGGGTCGCGGCCTTCCTGGTGGCGACTGGGACGGCCGCGAACGCTCTCGCGCTTTCGGCGCTTGTCGATCCCTGGGATGCGGTTTTCTGCCACGAGGAAGCGCATATCCACGATGATGAATGCGGGGCGCCGGAGTTCTTCGCCGGGGGAGCGAAGTTGGTCGGGATCGCCGGCGAGGGCGGCAAGATCACGCCAGAAGGCTTGCGGGACACCGTGGAGAGGTTTCCGCGCGGACTGGTGAAGTCGGCGCAGCCGGGCGCGTTGTCGCTGTCCCAGGCCACGGAAGCGGGGATGGTCTATGGCGCGAGCGAGGTTTCGGAGCTCAGTTCGATCGCTCGCCGTAACGGGATCAGCGTACATATGGACGGCGCGCGCTTCGCCAACGCGCTCGTGTCGGTCAAAGCGACGCCGGCCGACATGACGTGGCGGGCCGGGGTCGACATTCTAACGCTCGGCGCAACGAAAAATGGCGCGCTCGCTTGCGAGGCCGTCCTGTTCTTCGATCCGGCGCAGGCAGCGAATTTTGCCTTTCAGCGTAAGCGCGGCGGCCAGACCTTGTCCAAGGGGCGCTTTCTGGGCGCACAAATGGAGGCCTATCTCGCCGATGGGCTCTGGTTGCGGCTGGCTGAGCGCGCAAACGCCTCGGCGCGCCGGCTTGCTCACGGTCTTGCGACAACGCGAGGCGTGCGCCTCGCGTGGCCGACGGAGGCGAACGAAGTGTTTGTCGTTGCGCCGACAGCAATGGTCGAGCGATGGCGGGCGGCCGGAGCTTTGTTCCACGAGTGGAGCACGCGATCGCTCGCGCCTGAACGCGCGCCCCGAAATGGCGAAACGCTGGTGAGATTGGTGGCGTCGTTCGAAACCGAATCAAACGAAATTGATCGGTTCATGAGCATTTGCGCTGAAGTCCCGGACTTGGCCGCGGCGCTGCCGTAACCGCGCCGCATTCGGCGCCGCAAATCGTCCAGGGAGAACCCTGGAGCGACAAACCATGGCGATCAGGATGAATGGAGCGCTGCGCCTTAGCTTGGCGGGTTCTGCGCTCGGCGGGCTCATCACCTTCGCTCCTACGGCGACGGCCCAATGGCTGCCGCCCTGGCGGTTCTCGCCGCCACCGGGCGCGATCGAACGGAGCTTGGAGGCGCAAGGGTATATGTTGAGAGCGCCGCTTATGCGTCGGCCAGGAGTTTATCTCGCCGACGTCAGCGTCGGCCCCGCGGGTTATCAGCGCCTCGTCATCGACGCCAGAAGCGGAGTGATCCTTGAGCGCTTCGCCGCCCCCAGTCGAATGTGGGGACCCGCGCTCGCCGCCCGCGACGAAGAGTTTGGCCAGCCGCCGCCCGGACTCGCTGGACCTCCGCCCAGCGGCGAATTCCCTGGCGCGCCTGCGGGCGCCCCTCCGGCGAAATCGGCTTACGGGGGTCCAACGAACGTCCGTATTCCGGCCGCCATCAGCCCATACGGCCCGCCGGCCGGAACGAAGCCCAAGCCGAAGTCCGTTTCTACCCAACGCAGGGCGCCGACGACCAAGGCGCCGACTGAGAACCCGCCCCTGCCGCCTCCGGCTCCACGCGAAGCGGCGAAGCCGGATGTGTCGGGCTCGCCAGCGTCCAAGCCGGCAGAAAGGCATGATTCGGATCAGCCGAGGATCGACTCCTATCCGACGACCGAGGTCGACAATGTCCCGCCGGCCGCAGCGCCCGCGCCTCCAAGCACCGCCGCCAAGGCGAGCGACAAGCCAAAGGTGAGCATCGTCCCCCCGGCCCTGTTCGAGTAGACGCGAAAAGGGCGCCCCGATTGGGACGCCCTGATTTCTCCGCGCTCAGCGTTACTCGGCTTACGCAGCCTGGGCGGACGGCGCTTTGACGGCTTCGATGGTCTTCGCACCCTTGTTGATCGCAATGGTGCGCGGCTTCTGAGCTTCGGGAACCTCCCGCACCAGATCGATGTGCAAGAGACCATTCTCGCTAGCCGCGCCGGTCACGATGACGTGGTCGGCGAGCTGGAATTGGCGCTCAAACGCCCGTCCGGCAATGCCTTGGTAGAGGACTTCGCGCTTGCCGTCGGCTTTTGCGCTTACCTCCTTCGAGCCGCGCACAGTCAGCGTATTCTCGCGCGTCTCGACCGACAATTCGTCCTCGGCGAACCCCGCCACCGCAAGCGTGATGCGATAGGCGTTTTCGCTGGTCCGTTCGATGTTGTAAGGTGGATAGATTGGCCCGTTCTGCTCGCCGCCAGCAACCCTGTCGAGCATCGAGAACAGACGATCGAAGCCAACGGTGGAACGGTAGAACGGTGAAAGATCGTAATTCAACATGATCACATCCTCTTGGTTGAGCGATATGACGGCTTGCGCCCCAGACATCAGCTGCGCCCGCCGCTGTGAAGCGCCCTGGCCTCACGCCGATAATTTTTGGCTGGACAGGCGCAATTTCAAGGGCAGGCGGGCGCCTTTGCCACAAAAAATGCTAGCTCTACGGTCAAAGGGAGCCGTCGCGCGCTGAGCGCCGCGCGGCGAGGGAGATTTTCAAAGAGGGGCCACAGCCTCCGCAGATCGAGGTCCAAGACACATGTTGAAATCCGTATCGGTCGCAGCCGCCGTCGCAGCAGCCCTATGTTTCGCCACTACGGCTTACGCCGCCGGGTCCCATGGCCCGCAAACCGAAGAGGACGAGACCCCCAAGCCGTTGCCGCCGCTGCAGAAGAATTTTCCGCTCGACCAGACTTGGTCGCTCCGGGACCTTAACGGCAAGCCGGTGCCTTCCGGATTGGACATCAGCCTGAAGATCGACGGGACGCTGCGCGGTTCGGGCTACACCGGTTGCAATTCGTGGTCGGCCACGATGTATCCGGTCAAGGACCAGCATCTCGCCGTCGGGCCTTTTGCGCTGACGAAAAAGGATTGCCCCAAGGACGTCAAGGCGCTCGAGATCGGATTTCTGTCCGCGCTGCTCGGCAACCCGGAATGGGACTTGGTCAACGACGATCTCGTCATCAAGGGGCCGCGCGGCTCGATGCGGCTCGCCCGCTCGCTCTAAGCCTGGTCCGCGATCACGTTGCAGGCTGCGGCTCGGCGCTGACCGTGGCCGGGGCACCATCGTGCGCGTCGAACACGATCCGCCGTTTGTGGAACTGATTGATCGTCGCCTGATGGCCAATCGAGACGATCGTCGTGCCCGGCAGGGTTTCGACAATCGCGCGATAGAGATTGGCCTCGCTCTTCTCGTCGAGCGAGGCGGTTGATTCGTCGAGGAACAGCCAGTCCGGCTCGGCCAGCAGCGCGCGCGCCACCGCGAGCCGCTGCTGCTCGCCGCCGGACAGTCGCATCTGCCAATTCTCGTTGTCGTCGAGGCGGTCTGCGAGCGACGGAAGACCGACCTTGATCAGCGTCTCGGTCAGCTTCTGGTCGGAGAAATTGGCGCTCGCCCGCGGATAAGCAAGCGCCTCCCGCAACGGCCCGATCGGGATATAGGGCCGCTGCGGCAACAGCATGAGCTTGGCGTAGGCCGGCTGGCGGATCTCGCCAGAGCCGTACGGCCACAAGCCCGCGACGGCGCGAAAGAGCGTCGACTTGCCGATCCCCGAGGGTCCGACGAACATCGTCGACTCCTGGGGAACCAAGACCAGGTCGGCGATATGAGCCAGCCTGCGGCCATCGGGCAATGCGAGATCGACGTCGTTCAGCGACATTGTCGGGGCCTGCGACGGCTCCGTCGTAAGTCGCGGCGTCTTTTTGTCGTCCGCCAGCACGCGGGCGAAGGCGTCCTCGAACGAGGTGAGACGCTCGATGGTGGCGCGGAAATCGGCGAGGCCGATGTACCGGTCAACGAAGAAGTTCATCGCGCCGTTGACATTGGCGAACGCGTCGGCCGACTGGTTGAAGCGGCCGAAATCGACGATTTTGGCAAAGTAGAACGGCGCGACCACCACATAAGGGATGATGACGGAAATCTGGCCATAGAACTGGTTGAAGGCGATCAGCCAGGTGCGGACATGGATGATGCGACGGATGGTTCGCACGACCTCGCCGAACACGCCGCCGGCCCGGTCGATCTCGCGCTCCTCGCCCTTGAGGAGCGCGATCTGCTCGCTGTATTCGCGGATGCGGGCGAGATCGAAGCGGAAGTTCGCCTCGACCGCCTGCTGGCGGAAATAAAGCCTGGACAGACTCCGGCCGATGAGCTGGGTGATGCCCGTGGCGAGGCAGGCGTAGAGGACGGCGACCCAGAACAGAAAGCCGGGGATCTGCAGGCCGAAGATCGGCGCCTTCAGCGAGTTGGAGATCCCCCACAGGATGATCGAGAACGACACCAGATTGGTCGCCGAGGCGATCGCCTGGATGGTGTAGTTGTAGATGCCGACGTTGCCGGAATTGATGCCGGTGCCGGTGCCGTTGATGAAGCCGCCGATGTCCTGCGAGATGCGCTGGTCGGGGTTGTCGGTCGTGATACGCTGGCCCGGGGTATCCGTCATCACGTCTTGATGCGGATCGTCGTTGGCGTTGGCGGCGAGCGCCAGCTTGTAATGCATCGAGTGGGTGAGCCAGCGCGAGGTGAACGAGGCAGTCATCCAGCGGCGCCATTGCAGCACGAAATTGGAGGCGATGAAGAACTCTATGATGCCGGCGACGATCGCGATCGTCGCCAGCGGGATGAAGACAAAGATAAGCTGGTACCAGAACGCGACCCGGTGTGCTTCGTTGGCGACCTGGATGGCGTTGCCGAAATCCCGCTGGAAGAAGTTGAAGCGCAGCGCCAACGCGACCTGGAACTGATTGATCAGGATGAGGAAGAAGACATTGATGCGCGCGTAGACGTCCTGCCGCAGGATGAACGGCCGATATGGCAAGGGTCGGATCGAGATCGGGGTCCGCGCGGCGAAGAAGGGATCGGCGATCGTCATCATCTTCCGCACCAGGCGAAAATGGGAGACGGCGAAAATGGCGAGAATGAACAAAGCCGTCGCCAACGGCAGATAGCGCGGCAGCTCATATTCCTCGAGGCTCTGCGGCCAATAGCCCATGAGCACGACCAGGTCGGCCAAGCCGAACAGCACCGTTTCGATCGCGAACAGATCGCAGAGGACGGTGAGAAAGGTCGACATCTTCCAGCGCGGCAGCGCAGCGACCGCGGCCAGCGCCGAGGCGACGCCGATCAAAAGAGTCATCCCGTCTTCTTTGAAGGCGCCGATGACGAGCGCGAGGATGGCGAAGGCGGCGAGGCTCAACATGCGCATGGGGAGCAGGACCTTGAGCGGACGGCAAAAAGGAGAACGCGCACTAGCAGACCGGTCCGGCCATTAGAAGGGCGGCGCGCTGTGGGGCCCATGAATTGTTGGCAATGTCGGCGTTAGGTTGAGCCAATGGTTTTCAGGTGAAAACGCGACCCGCGAAGGCCGATTTGGGGGGATGCAATTCTGCACGCGACCCAATTGTTTCAGCGGCTTAGGCCCTCTTATCTGCAACTCCGCGCAAATCTGGTTTGGCCTCGCCCGCCGACCCTTCCCGGCCGTATTCACCGCCTTGTTGGTTCGAGGCGCCCAGGCCCATGGGCGCTGGCGAGGGAGCGGAGTGGGCTACAATACCTAAATGTTCTGTTATATAGGTTTGGTCGATGCAATCGATCGCGAACTCGCGTTTGCGCTTCCCTTGCGCGGCCTCGCTTGAAATTCCCCAACCGGTCAGGTACGGCGCCCGCGGGCAGTGTGGCTGGGGCTGATAATGAGCATTCTACTTATCTGCGTACTCATTTTCGTCTTGTTCATGGTCGCCGGCTATGCCGGGCTCGCTTTGCAAACGCGGCTCGTGGAGGAGCACAAGACAGGCGAGACGAAAGCCGTGGTCGGCCAGATCTCGGGGCTGGTCAGCCTTCTTCTGGCGCTGGTCCTCGGAACACTCATTGGCGTCAGCTTCGCTTACTATTCAACGCAGAAGGCCAATTTGGAGACCTTCTCCGCTCAGATCCTCCGGCTTGATCAGGCGTTGGCGCAATATGGGCTCGAGACCAAGCCCCTGCGCGACAAGATCAAGGAGGGTATCGTCAAAGGCTATCAGACCTTCTGGGGCAGCGGGGACGTCGATCCCAACACCCTGACCGTTGAGGCGCCCCTCGCCAACGCGCAAGCGGTCAGCGACTTTCTCGCGACGCTTCAACCGAAAACCGACGCTCAGAAGGCGGCGCTGGCGACGGCGAACCTGTACGCCAGCATGGTCGAGCAATCGCGGTTGCTGATCTCCCTGCAGGTGGCGAGCGGGCCTGTGTCGTGGTTTTTGATTGCGATCCTGGTCTTTTGGACGGCGGCGCTCTTTTTCGGCATCGGGTTATACGCCAAATCGAACGCCCTGGTCACCGCAGCCCTGACATTTGGAGCGCTGTCGATCGCGTTTGCGATCTTCCTCATCTTCGAATTCGGCCTGCCCTATACCGGCCTGTTCCGGGTTTCGCCCGCCGCGCTTGAGCAAACGATCGAGTTCATCGACAAGTAATCGTTTTGGCGGGCCGTTGAGGCCGTTCAGTCGCGCGCGGCTGGCGCGACGCAGGTGTGGACCGCGGCGGTCACGGAGTCGATCCTTTCGACAAGGGTCCTGATCGTTTCGGTGAGTTCGGTGTTTTGCTTGAGCAGGGTTTCCACCCGCTCGGTGAGCGCCGTGTTCTGCTGCAGCATTTCGATCAGCATGCCAGACTGTTCCCGCATTTGCCCCTGGCGTTGCTCGCTGATCTGGTGCAGCTCTTCGCGATGCTGCGCGTCAGCGAGGCTTGTCACCTTGTCGCGGTCGGCCTGACGGGTCTGCGCCAGCAGGATCAGCGGCGCGGCGTAAGCGGCCTGGGTCGAGAAGGCGAGGTTGAGCAGAATGAAGGGGTAGATGTCGAACTGGGTCCAGCCCACGGCATTGGCCAAGATCCACAACGCGACAATGATCGTCTGCCCGACAAGGAACGTCGGCGTGCCGAAGAAACGCGCGAAATCCTCCGCTTTCTTCCCGAACCAGTCGTTTCCGAAGGCGGATTCGAGGTGAGCGTGCGGCAGGTGAAATCTGCGCGCGTGCTCGTCCGGTTCTTGGCGCATGCTCATTGGCCCTCGCTTCGCCTCCGGCCGCACGGTGCGGCGGCCTGCGATTCGCGCCCTGACAATACAGAAGTCGGGAAGAATTTCGACGCCACGGGCGGCGCCGTCGCCGAAACGATGCACAGGCGAAAGCTCGCAATCCTTGGGCCAACGGACAGGCGTCGCCTTGCGGGGCAGCTACGGACTCGCTATGGTCGATTTATTCCACCTAATTCCCGCAGGTTAAAATATAAGCAACTGGATGCAGTCGTAAATATAGAATTGCCCTCGTCCGTCGCATCGGGCTCAGAAAAAGTGGCGACGCAAACGACAACAATGGGGAAGAAACCATGTCCCACAAAGTCGAAACTCTGGCGCTTCACGCTGGTTGGCGCGCCGATCCGGCGACGGGCGCGGTCGCGGTGCCGATCTACCAGACC
This sequence comes from uncultured Alphaproteobacteria bacterium, assembly GCA_963813555.1. Taxonomy (GTDB): domain Bacteria; phylum Pseudomonadota; class Alphaproteobacteria; order Rhizobiales; family Beijerinckiaceae; genus Roseiarcus. The sequence goes on from CAWEZX010000011.1 coordinate 186,014, forward strand.
ACCTCCTATCAGTTCCAGAGCGCCGAGCACGCCGCCAATCTGTTCGCGCTCAAGGAGCTCGGCAACATCTACACCCGGATCATGAACCCGACCAATGACGTGCTCGAGAAGCGCGTCGCCGCGCTGGAGGGCGGTGTGGCGGGGCTCGCGCTCGCCAGCGGTCAGGCGGCGTCGGCCTTTTCGATCCAGAACCTGGCGCGGGCGGGCGACAACGTCGTCTCTTCGACCGACCTTTACGGGGGCACCTGGAACCTGTTCGCCAACACGATGAAGGACCAGGGGATCGAGGTGCGCTTCGTCGATCCGGCCGATCCTGAGAATTTCCGCAAGGCGACCGACGCGCGCACCCGCGCCTATTACGCCGAGACGCTGCCCAATCCGAAGCTGATCGCCTTTCCGATCGCCGAAGTGGCGGCGATCGGCCGTCCGCTCGGCGTTCCGCTGATCATGGACAACACCGCGGCGCCAATTCTGACCAGGCCGTTCGAACACGGGGCGGCGATCGTCGTCTACTCGTCGACCAAATATCTCGGCGGCCACGGCAACTCGATCGGCGGTCTCATCATAGACGGCGGTAACTTCCCGTGGGACGAGCACAAGGAGCGCCAGCCCACGCTCAACACGCCGGATCCCAGCTACCACGGCGCGGTGTGGAGCGAAGCGGCCAAGCCGCTCGGGCCGATCGCCTATATCCTCAAGGCCCGCACCACCCTGTTGCGCGATCTCGGCTCCTGCATGTCGCCGTTCAACGCCTTCCTCACGCTTCAGGGTGTGGAGACGCTGCCGTTGCGCATCGAGCGCCACTCGGCCAACACCTCCGCGGTCGCGGCCTGGCTCGCCAAGCAGCCTGCGGTTGTGAACGTGATCCACCCCTCGTTTCAGAAAGGCGAAGCCAAGCGGCGGGCGGAAAAATATCTCAAGGGTGGGCTCGGCGGCCTTGTCGGGTTCGAGATCAAGGGCGGCAGCGACGCGGGGCGAAAATTCATCGACGCGCTCAAGCTTCTCTATCACGTCGCCAATATCGGCGACGCGCGCTCGCTCGCCATCCATCCGGCGACCACCACGCATTCGCAGCTCACGGCCGAAGAACAGCTCGCGACCGGCGTGACCGATGACTACGTCCGGCTGTCAATCGGCATCGAGCATATCGACGACATTCTCGCCGATCTCGACCAGGCGCTGAAGGCGGCAACGTGACGGGAGCGGTTGGCGCGATAGTGGGAGCGCGATAGGGTCGCGCCGGGGGCGGGCCGGAGGCGGACGCCAACCCAAGTCCGGACGATCCGATGATCGAGCAGGCGTGGAACGAATATCGTGGCTGGGCCAAGCGGGCGCGATCGCTGCAGGAGAGGAGCGGGCGCTGGAATTTCTGGGCGATGGCCGCGCTCGTTACGACTGGCGTCCTGGGCGCGGCCTCAGGCTACTTTGGAGCCAATTCGCCGGACTGGCTTCCGGGTTGGCTGGCCAATAAAGAGTTCGCCCGCGCGCTCGCCTGCGCGGCGGCGGTGGCTTCCGCATTGTCGCTCTATGTGGGGCGCCAGGCTCTTGCGGTCGGCGCGGAATCCGGCTGGCTCCGGGCGCGGGCGACCGCCGAAGCGATCAAGTCGGAGTGCTTCCGCTTTGCGGGCGGAGTTGGCGACTACGCGCCGGACAAGGCTTCCGAAGGGGACGCGGCGAGCGCGTTCATCGAGCGCCGCAAGGCGCTCGCGGCGCGGGCCGCCGGGGATTCGCTGACGCCTGAGGACGATCCGGTCGGCGCGGCAGGCGACGACCGTCGCCCGTCGCGTCCGATGATCGACAAGTGGTACCTCACGAACCGGATCGATGGGCAGATCGAGTTCTATAAAAAAGGCCAGGAGAAGAACGAGAGCGCCTATCAGCGGCTGCAGCTGTGGAGCTTCATCGCCGGCGCGGCAGTCGCCGCGGTGTCGGCGATCGCCGCCGTTTACGGCGCTGAGCTCGCCGCCTGGACCGGCGCGCTGACGACGGTCGGCGCAGCAGTCGGCGCCTATGGCCTGGCGGAGCGCCAGAAGTATCTCGCCGCCAGCTATGCCGCGATGAAGGCCAATCTCGAGCGGCTGAAGGAGCGCTACCTCGTCGGCGGCGTGACCCTGCAATCCCTGGTCGCGATCGCCGAGGACCTGATGGAGAGCGAGCACGCCGCCTGGATCGACCAGATGACGAAGACCATCCGACCTGCGCCTTCGGCCCCGGTCCAGGCGAGCGGGTCCTCGGGCGCGTAAGGCGCCATCCGCCCCTCTGCTACGGGAGAGGGGTTGGGGTGAGGGTTCGCGCGCGAAGGGCGCCCGCGGATCCCTCATCCGGCGGGCCAAAACCCGTCCGGTAAGGACGGGCGTCCTGCCGGACGCCCTACGGCCCGCCGCCCTCTCTCACAGGGAGAAGGAAAAGAAGTGCGCCAATCTGATCACAGTCCGCGCTAACGGGGCGCGTCAGCCGGAGCCGTCTCGGCCGCCTTTCCCGCCACAACCGAGGCCCTCTCGGCCTCTTCGGCCTTGTCGCGCCAGGACGTCGCCGAGGGATCCTTGACGTAGTTCAGAACAGCGACCTTCGTTGCCAGGCGATAGGCGGCCTGTGCGTCGGGCCAATCCTTCTTGGCGTCGAAAACATGGGCGAGGCCGAGGACGACATCATATTGACCGGCGGCGGCCTCGGCGATTCTCGGGTCGTCGACCACCCTGTTCCAGGTTCTCACGGCCTCGCGGTAGGCTTCGATCTGGGCCAGGCCCGAAGAGCGATCGCCCAGGAGCTTCGCCGCCGCGCCCAATTCCATCTGCGGCTTCGGCCGCCCCGCCGCGCGGTAGGCAAGCGTCCTCCTCGCGTCGGCGTGCTTGCGATAATAGGTGAGCGCCTCGTCCGGCCGCTTGAGCCCCTCAAGGGTCTGAGCGAGATAGAGGTAGTTGGGCGTGAGATACTCTTGCCACTGTGGATTGCCGGGCTCGTCCATTGTCAGTTCCTCATCGAGGGCGACGCCCCGCCGTAATTTTTCCAGGGCGAGCTCGAGGTTCCCGTCTCCCATTTCGAGAAGTCCCCAGTGGGTGTAGGTCGCGGCCAGATTTGATTTCAGGGACGAGTCGGGCGCCTTTTGCGCGGCGACCGCCTCCTGCGCGTTGCGCGAGACGAGGCCGTTCTGCACTTCGAACGCCTTCTGGTAATAGGTTCTCGCCTCGGCGAGCGCGTTGTCGGCCCTAAGCAGTTCGGCGATGCGGTAGAAGGCCTTTCCCTTGTTGCGCAGAAGATCGAAGCCGTCCGGCTGCTTCGCGAGCGCGGCCTCGCAGGTCTTAAGACCAGATTGATATTCCGCCAGAGCCTGCGGATGTTTCTTAACGTCGCTGTCCTTGTAGATATCGCCGATCTTCAAATGCGCGTCGATGATGTCGACATCGCCCTTGTCGCCGCTCAATGAAGCAATTGTCGTGGCGACCCGGATCGCCTCATCGTATTCACGCATGGCCTCTTCGTGGCGACCAGGCAAAGCCACGAGGGCATTGCCGACGCGCATCGTCGCGTCGTAGAGCAATTGCAGCGATTCTTGAGCGCGCGGATTCGATTGCGTCAGCGACTGTGCAACGTCTTTCGCTCGTTTTGCGACTTCGAGAGACCGCACGTTGTTTCCCAGAATCGCATAGAGGTCGGCTTCGTCGTCGAGCGATTGCCCCCACAAAAGGTCGGCCGCCGATGTCTTGCTCGAACTCGCGGACGTCATCCAGGAATTGCGCCGATATGGCCGCGAGACTTCTGGCGCCGGCGAGATCGAGGCTCTTGTCGTTGTAGGCCTGGAGCACGTCCTCAAGCAGCGTCTTCGCCGAGGCCATCGCGCTCTTATCGAGCTTCTCCTGCGCTCTTTCGTGCGCCATCCACATCCAGCCGGCCGCGGCGAAGGCGGCGACGACGGCGAGGGCGGCGGTCAGCCGCCGATTGCGTCTCGACCGTGTCTTGGCCTCGATGGCGTCGTCGATCAACTGCTTGACCGACTTGAATTTGCCCCCGTAGCGATCGGCCCACGCCGCAGTCCGCGGCAGACGCTCCCACCAGCCCTTTGTCCGCTCCGGATCGTCCAGGGTCGCCCGTTCGCCGCCAGCGGCGCCGTCGAGCAGAGACAAGAGCGTATGATAACGCTGGCCATCGATCTGCTCCTCGGCCAGCCAGCCCAGGGGTGGGCGCCCGGTTTTCGGGTCGACCGGCTCGGTCTTGCCGGCGATCCGCTTCCACCGGCGAAGCAGCGCCTCGTGCCCGATGTCGATCCGTTCGTCTGGGCCGAGCGTCGGTGAAGCGGTGAGTGAGGGCAACAGGAACGAACAATTCGGGGCGCGGAACCGATCGAGCACGGCGCGCAGGTCGGACTCGCTCACCCCGGTTTCGGCAAGCAGCCTGTCGAACCGAAGCGCGCGGCGGATGGCTCGGCCCTCCCGGTCGAACTCCGACAGCGCTCGGAACGCCTGTTCGACCGCCAATTCCCTTCCATCGCACTGGCCGAGAATCTCGTCGGCATGACGCGACAGCGCTTCCGTCATCCGTCCGATGGCCTCATAGGTCTGCCTTGTGAGACGCCGGGCGCCTCCGGCGCCGGTTTCCGCGCCAGCCCGATCCCACATCCGCATAAGGCAGTGTTGCAGCACCGGAAGCTGATCGAGTTCGTCGCCGCAATCGTTGAGCAGGCGTTCCACCAGTTCCGGCTCGATGCTCCCTCCGGCCTTTTCAATCGGCTTGCGGATGGCGTCCTCGAGCTGGCTGCGGGTCAGATTCGGCACGAGATATTGTGTCGCGCTCACGGCCTCCGACAGACCATGAAAATAGGCGCAGTCGCCGATGAAATCCGAGCGCATGGTGATGAGCACGCGCACGTTCTTGATGCGACGGCGATCGGCGTCGAGCAGGATCTGCACAAACTGAGTGGCTTCGTCGCGCCGCCGCGCTTCCTCGAGGCCGCCGCGGCGGTAGCCGAGCCCGGCGAGCCCGAAGCGGAACAATTCCTCGAACTGATCGACGACAAGGATGAACGATCGGCCGCCCAAGCCTCCGGCTTCTTCAAGCGCGCTGTCGAAGCTGAAGCTCGACTGGCGCAGCGTCCATTCGATGCGATCGCGCCGTCGCGCCGTCTCGTCCGGACTGTCCTTCGCCGCCAGCTTCGAGAGCGCGCAGGCGAGGCGCGTGATCGGAGAGCCGCCTGGCCGCATGTCGAGGAAGGCCCAGTTCGGGCCGCCTGAGTCGGCGGTCTCATCGGCGAGCAGGGCTTGAAGTCCCGCCAGCACCAGCGACGACTTGCCACTGCCCGATCCCCCGATCACCGCGATGAAGCGGCCATTCTCGACGAGCCGGTAGAGAGCAAAGGCTTGCCGCTCGCGGCCGAAGAAGAAGCCGCGGTCGGCAAAGCGGAAGGGGCGCAAACCAGGAAACGGCCGCTCGTTGGAAAGCTGCGTCCCGTCATCCGGCGAAGTCGCTGTGAAGACTGCGGTGGGAATCGGTTCACGTGGCGCGGCGTCGTCAGGCGCAGCGTCTTTGGTCTCGATCGCGCTCACGGCTTGGAGCTTGGCGCTGAGGTGAGGTCCGCCAGCAACTGCGCCGTCGGCGGGCCCTTCTCGACAAGGTCGATCACTTTGTCGAACTCGCCGTCCTGGAAGATGAGCGAGAGCGCGCTCTTCTTCTTGTGCGACGCGGGCGGCGGCCCCGCGATCAGGCCGCGAAACGCGAACTGGCCCTTGCGGCCGAGCGTCTGCCAGTCGGACAGCCTGTCTGCTTCCGACCGCACCCAAACCTCGGAGGCGTTGCCCCAGCAGAGGGTTACCGCTTCGCACTTGGCGAGCAGGTCGCTGTTGAAGCGGCGCGAGTCCGCATCGGAATCGGCCACCGGGATGCGCGGCTTCACCGAGCTTTCGAGCAGAGCTTGCGCGACCGCGCCCGCATAGTCTTCATCCGTCGAGTGATAGGAAAGATACACATCGAGCTTGTTGCCGGCTGCCGCCGTCACGACCGGCTTCGGCGCCGTCTGCGCCAGATACTGGAACAGGAATTCGATGAACTTGCTTAAGATGTCGCCATCGATCTTGTCGGTTGCGATCTGCTGATCGAAGCGCTCCAGGGCCTTGAGCGGATCGCGCTCGACCGCCGGCCCAACAGGAGCCGCCCCGCCCTCGTCTAGAATTTTCGGCGCCCAGACAATGCGGCGATTGAGCTTCTGCCCCGGCGGACCTTCCGCCTGCGCGGCCTTCGCGCGGGCAAGCCCAAGCTGCATCTTCACGATATTGTCGAGACCCTCGGGCGCAAATCCGCCGCTGTCGCCGACGAGATGAACGAAGACCTCGGCCTTAATCAGCGCATCGGCTACGAAGGCTTCGGCGCTGCCGTCGCTCGGCGTGTCCGCCGAAGGATCGGGCGCAATGGCGAAGCCCTTCCCCTGAAGCTCCGTGACCAGGCGGACATAGGCCGCCTTCATGTCGCTCGCGGGCTTGGCGAGAAAGACGGTGCGCCCGTTTGGCGCGACGATCGGCGCGGTCTCATGCGTCGCCTGGGGCGTTGGGGCGACACTGAGGATCCCGGTCACGCGCTCCTCCAATCCACTCGCGAGATCGTCGAGCTCGGCGTAGAATCGATCGTTGCACTTGCCGCGATTGAAAAAGGGCGTGATGGCGCTGACGTCATTCTGATCATCGCGCGAGTAGAACAGGAAGCCTTCCTGCCCCTGCAGTTCGGGTGGGCGGGCGCTGCGATCGACATAGCCTTTGCCCACGACAAGCATTCGAGTTCGCGGGATTCGTCACGCCGGCGGCTTTGCGCAAGCTGAGGAAACTTTCGAACTCCTTGAGGCAATACGGCCGCTGCATCCAGTTCGGCGACATGACGACGACGAGAAGTTCGGCCCGCTTGAGCCCGTCGTCGATAATGTCGGCGAACTGATCGCCCTGGCTGATGCGGCGCCGGTCACGCCAGATGTTCGCCTGCCGCGCGCCGAGGTCACGCAGTTTCAGTCGCAGCTGCTGATCGAGGAAGCTGACGAAGCCAGGTTCGTCCGGATCCTGCGACAGGATGAGGTCGTCGTCGTGAGCATAGGACATGAAGATGACGACGTCGTCGCTCATCGAAGCTCGCTCAGCTACCGGAAAAGGCCACGATTCCCAGTGTCCATGACCCGACTAAACCCTTGAGATTATTTCCGGTCAAGATCAATACCCGCCTTTTGGCTGGGGTAGGCGACCCGGCCAAGACGGGAATTCTACCTATTGACCCAAAGCACGGATTTGGCAGAGAAGCTGTGACAGAGATCACAGATCGTCCTAGCGGGGTCGAAAGGTGATCGAGGGCGGCGAAGCTTTTCGCGTCCCTATCCCCGATCGCGCATCAACCTCGACTTGTCGCGGTTCCAGTCGCGCGCTTTTTTCTGTGTCCGTGAAGGGCCTCGTCGGGACGACGCGGCGCCGTCAGCCGGACCTCGTCGGCTGACGCGGCAGATCGCGCAATTCGCGCTTGAGAACCTTGCCGATCGCGCTGCGCGGCAGGCTATGCAGTATCCTCAGTTCGGAAAGGCGCTGGGTCTTGCCGACCCTGGCGTTCACCCACTCGAGCAGCGCCGGCCCGTCGACGCTCGCAGCGTTGCGGAGGGTGACGAAGCCGACCGGCGTTTCTCCCCAGCGTTCGGAGGGAACTCCGACCACCGCGGCCTCGACGACGTGCTCGTGGCGCGTGAGCTCGGCCTCGATGTCCGAGGGATAGATGTTGAAGCCGCCGGAGATGATGATGTCCTTGCTCCGATCGAGCAGGATCAGGAAGCCGTCCTCGTCGAAACGCCCGATATCCCCGGTGCGTATGAAACGCCGCCCTTCGGCGTCGCGCCACTCCGCCTCGCGGGTCTTCTCAGGCTGATTGTGGTATCCGGTCATGATTGCGTCGGAGCTTCCGACCACTTCCCCGATCTCTCCCTGCGCAACCTCACGGCCCTCCGCGTCGATGAGACGAATGTCGTGGCCGGGCATCGGCTGGCCGACGGTGTGCAGTTTGTGCGGAAACTCATGGGCGACAAGCATTGTCGAGCCGCCGCCTTCGGTCATGCCGTAGTATTCGACAAGGCCACCGGGCCAGCGGCTGAGGACGTCCGCCTTCAGCGCGGCGGAAAGAGGGGCGCTCGTCGAGAATTTCACGAGGTAGCTCGATAGGTCGTAGTCCCCGAAGTCCGGACGCTCCATGATCCGGCGATATTGGACCGGGACCAGCATGGCATGGGTCACGCGGCGCTCCGCAGAGAGGCGAAGGAATTCCCCGGCATCGAATTTCGGCAGCAGAACCGCCGTTCCCCCATGCGCCAAAGTCGGAATGAATACGACGAGCGTGGTGTTCGAGTAGAGTGGCGTCGAGACGAGTGTCATCGCGCCCCTGTATGAAGCGCGGGTGAACTGTCGCCAACGCATCTGATGGGGCTGGACGATGCCTTTGGGCGCGCCCGTCGTGCCGGACGAGTAGATGATGTTGAACGGCCAGTCTGGGCGAATCTCAGCCGCAGCCGGCTTCGCGCCCTCCGGCCCCAGCCAGCTCAGAAGGGGCTCGCCCGCGGCGCCGCCGTCGAGGGCGACCGGCTTTGAACGTCCTGCGCGCCCGACGCCTTCCAGAGCCTGTCCCGTCTCCCGGTCGAGGAACAGGATTTTCGCCCCGCAGTCCTCGATCATCATCGTGACGCTCGCCGTGGTCGAGGACGGCGCAAGCGGCGCGACCGCGGCTCCGGCCGCGAGGACGCCACAGAAGGCCGCCGCATAGGAGATCGAGGCCCGCGCGCAGATCGCCACCGCTTCGCCCACGCCGACGCCGTCGCGCTGCAAAGCAAAGGCGATGCGATCCATGAGGGCGGCAAGCTCGCGATAAGTCAGGGTGGCGTCACCCTCGATCAGCGCCGGATGCTCCGGGCGCTCGCGAGCGTGGGCGCGGATCAGGTCCGGGAAAGCGCCAAAATCCTTGGCGAGAAGCTCCTCGATGGACATTCGCTAACCTCGATCGCGCATCAACCTCGACTTGTCGCGGTTCCAGTCGCGCACTTTCTCGCTCTCACGCTTGTCGTGCAGCTTCTTGCCGCGGCCGAGCGCGATGGCGATCTTCGCTCGGCCCTTGGCGTTGAAGTAGATGCGGAGCGGAACGATGGTCATGCCTTCGCGCTCGACGCCTTTCGCCAGCTTGGCGATCTCCTTCGCGTGCAATAGCAGTTTGCGCGGACGTTTGGGCTCGTGGTTGAACCGGTTGGCTTGCAGGTATTCGGGAATGTTGGCGTTGTAGAGGACGATTTCGCCGTTGCGATCGACGGCGGCGTAGCTCTCGGCGACCGTCGCCTTGCCGGTCCGCAGCGACTTGACCTCCGGCCCGGTCAGCATCAAGCCGGCTTCGAACGTCTCGCCGATCTCATAGTCGTAACGAGCGCGCCGGTTGTCGGCTACGACCTTGTAGTTTGGCTTCTCCTTTTCGGCCGCCATGTCAGGCCTTAAGCGTTCAGCAGGCCCGCATGGACCATGGCGCGGCGGATGAGCGCCTCGGTCGCCTGGCCAACCGGAACGAGCGGCAAGCGGGTCTCGTCCTGAATCCGGCCGAGCACGCTGAGCCCGTATTTGGCCCCGTTGACTCCCGGCTCGGCGAAGATTGCCGCGTGCAGCGGCGTCAGGCGGTCCTGGATCTTGAGCGCATGGCCCCAGTCGCCCTTGAAAGCCGCCTCCATCAACTCGGCGCAGAGCCCCGGCGCAACGTTCGCCGAAACCGAAATGCAGCCGTGCCCGCCTGCGGCCAGCGCCGCCAGCGCCGTCATGTCTTCGCCAGAAAGTTGGATAAAGTCCCCGCCCATCGCGTGCCGCTGGCGCGACACGCGCCCGACGTCGCCGGTCGCGTCCTTGACGCCGACGATATTGGGCAGCTCGAAAAGCCGCTTCATTGTGTCGACCGACATATCGACGACGCTTCGCGGAGGGATATTATAAATGATGATCGGAATTCCGATCGCGTCGTTGACGGCCCTGAAGTGCTGGTAGAGGCCTTCCTGCGTCGGCTTGTTGTAATAGGGCGTGACGACCAGAACGGCGTCGGCGCCGCTTTGCTCGGCGTGGCGGGCGAGCTCGATCGCCTCGGCGGTATTGTTGGAGCCCGCGCCGGCGATCACCGGCGCCCGCCCGCGCGCTTCGTCGATGCAGATGTCGACGGCCCGTCGATGCTCCTTATGCGTGAGCGTCGGGCTTTCTCCGGTTGTTCCGACCGGCACCAGCCCATGCGAGCCGGAGGAGATCTGCCAGTCGATCAGCGCGCGGTAAGCCGGCTCGTCGATTTCTCCGTCTTTGAACGGGGTGACCAGCGCTGTCATCGACCCGTGAAACTTCGCCCGCTTTTCCATGCCTCTCGCCCAACTGGTCTCGCGCCCCTTCGATTCCGGTCGACAGCGCGCTGGCGGACACATAGCCCTGACGCGCCGCCGGCGAAAGGGGTTGGAGCTGTCGGCGATCCGGTCGAATCGCCCACAGCTCCGCGCTTCTTTGATTTCACGCGCTTTTCGCGAAAAACCGGTTCCCACTTTTTCGCAGCGCGCCCTGGGCGCCGAGCGTCATGGTTTAGATCTTGGTTTACACCTTGGTCACCAAGATCGGTCCATCCTCGTTTCAGAGGACTGGACCTATGAAGATGTTCCGATTCGGCCCGCTTCTGGCCCTTGGCGGCGCTGCTTGCCTGATTGCCTGGACGCCTCAGGGGCGACCGCCGCCGCCCGCGGTCGCGGCGCTGGATCGCGCCTCCGGTCCGCGCTTCGACGCCCCGCCCACAGAAACCGCAACTGTCACTGGCGCGGCGCGATCGGCGATAGATGCGCGGACGACCATCGGGGATGGATTCGCTTCCTTCGCCGGCGCCGAGCCTTCTGCCGGTCCCGCGCCGCCGCCCGAGGCTGACCTGAGCGACGCCCAACTGGCGGCGCAATTCGCCTATGCAGACATCTCAGGCGCATCGTCGCCGCCCACGGCCAGCAGCCCATCCCCCGCCGAGCCCGCCCCGCCCGCTGCGCCTGCGGCAGAGTCCGCGCCAAGTCCGGCCTCGCCACAGGCGTCTCCGCACAGTTCCGAGGCCGTGATCCTGTACAAGAAGGGCGACGTCGCGGGCCTCATGGCGCTCGCCGCTGCCGCCAATGACGCGGCCGAGCGATCGGCGCTCGAATGGGCGTCTTTGCGCGCCGACGGGCGCCCATCCTTCGAGTCGCTCGCCACCTTCCTTGAGGCTCATCCGAACTGGCCAAGCCGCGGCTGGATTCGCCAGCGGCAGGAAGCCGATCTCGCTGCTCATCCGCGGCCGCCGGCGGAGGTCGCCACATATTTCGCCGACGACCCGCCGCAATCGAACGGGGGCAAGATCGCCGCGGCGCGCGCGGCGCTGGCGACGGGCCACGGCGAGGAGGCGTCGCAAATCATCCGCGCCTTGTGGCGCGAAGGCAATCTCGACGCCCTGACCGAGAGCGTGGTCTTGCGCGAATTCGGCGCTTCGCTCACCAAGGCCGACCATGTGTATCGGGCCAACCGCCTGCTCTACGCCGGTTACGTCGGCGCTGGCGCCCGCGCTGCGGCCCTCGCCGGTCCCGAGGTCTTGGCGCTCGCCCAAGCCCGCATCGAGGCGGCTCGCGCGCCGGTGAGTGTGGCGTCGCTCAGGGCGGTTCCATCGGCTTTGCGCAACGATCCCGGTCTCCTGTTCTCCAGGATCCAGTACGCCCGCCGCGCAGGGCGCGTGTATGAGGCGGCGGTCATGCTGAGTCTCGCGCCGCACGATCGCGCCGCGCTCGTCAATCCGGATCGATGGTGGAGCGAGCGAAAGATGATCGCCCTCGCGCTCCTGGACCTCGACGAGCCGCGACTTGCTTTTGAAGTCTGCGATCAGACCGTTCGGCCCGACTCGTCCGAGGCTGAGGTCGACGCGGCCTTCCACGCCGGCTGGATCGCCTTGCGCTTCCTTCACGACGCTCCCTTAGCCGCGAAGCGTTTTGCTTTCGCGGCCGAGGCGGCCGAGAATCCCTTGTCCGTCGCCCGCGCCGCCTATTGGCAGGGGCGAGCCGCCGAGGCGATGGGTAACTCCGAGGCCGCCAAGAGCTTCTACGCGCGCGCCGCCAGCGAACCGATCGCCTATTACGGCCAGCTGGCCGCGCAACGTCTCGGCCAGACCCGCCTCGCCTTGCGCCCGCCCGTTGCGCCCGCCGAGGGCGATCGGCGCGACAAGGCGGTCCGCGCAGTCCAGGCGCTCTATGCCGATGGGCTCGACGATCTCGCCTCGGGGCTCGCCTTCGACGCCGCGCGGCAATGGCGCGATGAGTTGCAGCTTGCCGCGATGGCCGAGGTGGTGAAGCGACAAGACGACGCAGGCGTCCAAGTTCAATTCGCCAAGATCGCCGTGATGCGAGGCCACCCCCTTGAGGCCATGGCGTTTCCGGCTGTCGGCATGCCGGCGTTCGTGCCGCTGTCCGGCTCCGCGGACCTCCCCACCGTCTATGCGGTCGCCCGGCAGGAAAGCGAATTCATCTGGCATTCGTCGTCGGGAGCGGGGGCGAAAGGTCTGATGCAGATGCTTCCATCGACCGCCGCCGTGACCGCGCGGCGCGCCGGCCTCGAATTCGACTACGCCCGCCTCATCGTCGATCCGGCCTTCAACACGCAGCTCGGGGCAGCGCTCTTGGGTCAGTTGATCGAAGACGAACGCGGCTCGCGCGAACTCGCGTTCGCCGCTTACAACGCGGGCCCGGGTCGTGTCGCCCAGTGGATCGCCGCGCACGGCGACCCGCGCGATGGGACGGTCGATCTCGTCGACTGGATCGAGCGCATTCCGTTCGACGAAACGCGGGATTACGTCCAAAGGGTCAGCGAAAACCTTCGCGTTTATCGTCAGCGCTTCGCGGAAGACAAGCCGGCGCCGCCGCCTGTGTCGGCGCGAGTCGCCCGAGAGTAGCGACGTCCCCTGCCGGTTCATGTCGTAATTCGGAACTTTCCGTGCCATAACTTTGTTTCGGGGCTGCTCTCGTAATCAAGAAAGGGACAGAACATGGACAAGACCATCATGGGCCTGCTTGGGGGCGCCTCAGCGTTAGCCCTTCTTGGAGGCATCCAGGCGTCGGCTGCGTCCGCGCTCGATGAAGTCAATATGTTGCAACCCGCTCGCTCATTTGCCGAGTTGCTGGACCCTATTCCGAATGCTGAGAACGTTCTGCGAGCCGAGAACGAACGCGCGGCCGACGCCAGTGTCGCGGAAGAAAAGCCGATCGTAGTGGCTCAATATCACCATCACCATCATCATCACCACCACTATTACCACCACCATCACCACCATCACCATCATTACCATCATCATTACCACCACCACCATCACTACTACTGAGGTCACGGCTCCACGCGCGCGCCGAGGGTCGTGCGCGCCGTTGTTATGAGCTCACGACGGTCTTGGAGAAGGTGTTCGGGAAAGTAGCCTCGCTCAGCGGCGCCGCTTGGCCTTTTCGCTCGCGGCGCCGAGAATATGCCTGTAAGTGCCGTCGAAAACCGTGTTCGTCGCCGACGTCCATTCCGTCTCGGCGGATAAAGTGCTTCGGCTTTGAAAGATCCGCCGCGACTGCAGTTCGCGCTCGGCGGCCTCCTCGTCCGACATCGGGACGAGGTCGAACGTCGCCTCCTCGGGCACGACAAGGATTTGCGCGAATGGCTCACCGAATCGGAAAATATGGGCTTTCCCCTCGGGCGGCGATTTGAACACCAGGAAAAAGATCATGGGCCACCACCGACGTATGAGCGCCGGCACTGCAATCGGGGTCGTGTGCGTCGGGTCGGTGTAGAAACGCGGGTGCGGCTCCGTCCGCACCGCCCAGCCTTCGTCGACCTTGAGATCAAGCGACAGCTGGTAGGTGTAATAGAGATCGCCGAAGGCGCGGAACGGCGGCCATTCGCCTCCCTGCCCTTCGGGCGGCGGCCCGAAATCGCCGTCAAGCGTAAGCTTCCCTTCGCTTACGCTCACGCGGAGCTCGTTTTGATACGGATAGAACAACTCGATTCCGTAACGCGCCCCTTCCGAGAACGGAAGACAGTGCCACGCTTGCTCCATCGATCCGTCTTTTCGAGGCTGACGTTCGCCGCCCCAGCCGGGGACTTCGAGCTTTGTTCGCCGCGGATTAAGAGCTGGAGTAAACGACCGATACTTGACCTGCATAGGCGAGCCACCCTGCCGCAATTCCGCATTTCATGCGGAGTTGCGACCTTCGTTCCAGCGAAGCGAGTTCGAGTTCCGGGTCGAAACTGCGCTCTATTCGCCCCGGCGTCCAACCAATGCCTCGACGGTCTCGACCAGCTTCGGAATGTCGACCGCGTAAGAGAAGGGCGAGTCCTTCATGTGCCGAGGCATGCTGGCCAGGACCTCGACGGATTGCCGCTGGAACAGGACGATGTGTTCAAGCCCCAGCATGGCGCAGAAATGCGAGGACCACGGGTCGTGCTGGCCCTCGGCGATGATCTCTACGATCTTCGTTTGCGGCGAACAGAAGTACGCGTTCGCTAAGGCGGCGCCGAACTCGCAGACGATGATCTCGGCCTGTGCGAACAGAAGCGCCTGTTCGTCGAACTTGAGCTTGTCCGCCTGGATCGCGACGAAACCAAGGGGTTTGAGCGCCTCGATCATCGCCGCGCGATTGGTGACGTTCCGGCTGTTTGACGAGCCGCGGCAGATGAGCACGCGCGGAGGCGTGCTCATCGCGGCTCCGTGCTTTCGCACGTTGGCGAGGATTCGCCCAAACGCCTCGCGGCTCTGCGGATGCGCGTTCTGGCAGCTGAGACCGTTGAACCTGTTGGAAGTGATCGCATGTTCGAGAAAGACGGGTCTTGGCCCGATCTCGCGAATGAGGCCCTGCGGGATCTCGAGCCGGGCGAGCAGAGCCCGCTGCCACGGCCGCAACGTCCAGGTCAGCATCGGGACGCCCATTTTCGCGCCGAGATCGATCAGCGGCACGATATCGTGCAGATAGTGGCCGTAATTGTGCTTGTCCGAACCCGCGATGAGCAGATGCTCGCCGGCAATAACGGGCGCGCGCGCGAGCCGCTCGAGTTGCAGCCGGCGCGCGCGCGTCCCGTCCTGCAGCTGCCGGTCGACGATCGCCTTGACCGACGACAGAAATCCCTCCTGAAACGGGACAATGAACGAGTGGCGCCAGATTTGGCCCTCGGGCGAAATGAGCAGGCCAAACGCTGGAAACCAGTATTGATCGACCAGATGCTCGAGCATCAACGCCGGCGCATGGACGGCATGATCGATATAGTGGCGGCGCTCGTCGTTCCTCGAATTGACGCTGAGCGGATGGATTCTCGTCTGGTACTGGGAAGGCGCGACGACCTGGCATTGCGCGAGCGGGGGCGGCAAGCGCCCCTCGTAGGGAACAAGCGCGAGATTTGTCGTCTGGTCGACAGCGACCGGAAGTCCCTCGCTGGACGAAGGCAGCGCGTCGCGCAAGCGGCGCCGGAGATTCCGCCATGGCGTGCGGACGGCGTCGCGCCAGGCCGCGTGCAGCGATCGGTTGATACGAACAAGCTTTTCGTTCTCGACTCGGCCGCGCGCCACGCCGCTCCGCTGGGTGTTCAACAAGTTCGGATCCTACTCCAATAGCGAGGCCCTCGCCCGCCCGCCTCAGCCGCGGGTCTATGCCTGAACGCGCCGGCAGCGACAAGGGCGGCTTATCCACTGCCATCAGGCCAGCCTGCGTGACTTTGCCCAGTTCGGAGTTTAGCTCCGATAAGGTCATGGGTTTCCGATTCGTTCACACTGCCGACGTCCACCTCGATTCGCCGCTGGCGACGCTGGCGCTGCGCGATCCGGCGCTGGCCGAATTGATCGGCGGGGCGACGCGAAAAGCTTTTGTCGCCGTAATTGACCTCTGCCTCGCGGAACAGGTCGACGCTCTACTGATCGCCGGCGACCTTTACGACGGCGAACAAACGTCGATGAAGACGGCGCGCTTTCTCGCCGACCAACTACGGCGGCTCGACAAGGCGGGCGTCAAGACCTTTGTCATTCGCGGCAATCACGACGCAGAGTCCCGCATCACCAGGGAGCTGACCTTGCCCGAATCGGTCAGGGTCTTTGCAGGGCGCACGGAAGCCGTGTCGCTTGGCCGCGGCGGGCTAGAAGTGGCGGTGCATGGCGTCAGCTTCGCGCACAAGCACGCGCCCGAGAGCCTGCTGCCGAAGTTTCGCCCGCCGGCCCCCGGAAGCGTCAACATCGGTATGCTGCACACGAGCCTCGGCGGCTCGCCGGCTCACGGCCTTTACGCGCCATGCGCGCTTGGGGACCTCCATGGCGCGGGCTTTGACTACTGGGCGCTCGGCCACATTCATCAACGTTTCGAGGAGCGAGGCCGGTCGGCGATTGTGATGCCGGGAAATCCCCAAGGGCGCGACATCAACGAGGCGGGCGCCAAGTCTGCCACGCTGGTCGCCATTAGTGATGACCGCAAGATTACGGTCGAAGAGCGGCTGACGAGCATTGCGCAGTTTGAGCGCGTTCGCGTCGATCTGACCGGCGTCGAGGATCGGCGCGAGGCGCTGGCGCAGATCGAAAAGGGGCTTCTCGCCGCGCGCTCCGCGGCGCCGAGCGAGCATCTGGTCGCGCGGCTCACGCTCACAGGCGCAACGCCGCTCGCCTGGCGACTTCGCTCCGACGCCGACCTGTTGGCGGAAGAGTCCCGCGCGCTTGGCGCGGCGATCGGCAAGACCTGGATCGACAAGATCGAACTCGAATGCGTCGCGCCGCGTGCGAACGAGAGCGCGCCGCTGAGCGATCCGGTCGCCGAGCTGCGGGCGCTCATGGAGGCGGAGGTCGCGCAATCGAAGTCGTTTCAGGATGCGCTGCGGGAGATCGCCGAGGAATTGACCCGAAACCTGCCGCACGCCTCTCGCGACAGCCTGCTGGGCCAGGACCCCGCAGAATTCGCCAAAATGCTTCGCGCGGTCGCGCGCGAAGGCGCCGAGGACGTACTCGCCCATCTGCGCGCCGCGGATCGGGACATCGCTGCGTGAGGATCGGGCGCCTCGACCTCACGAGGTATGGCAGGTTCAGCGACTATCGGCTCGACTTCGGCGCCGCCCAGCCAGGCGGTTCGGACTTCCACGTCGTCTACGGCCTCAACGAAACCGGCAAGTCGACAGCCGCCGCGGCGATCCTCGATCTTCTGTTCGGCGTCGAGAAGCAGTCGGCCTATGGCGCCGCAAAGGGACGCGCCAGCGTCCCGAACTGGCATCCCTACAATGCGATGCGGATCGGCGCGCGGCTCGAACTCGCCGGGCGTGACTGTGAAGTCGCGCGCCTCAAGCGCGATAAAAACAGCCTCGTCGACGCCAACGACCGGCCGCTCGACGACAGCGTGCTGACGGCGGAACTCGCCGGCGTCGATCGCGAATCTTTCCATATGATGTTCTCGCTCGACGATGAGAGCCTGGAGATGGGCGGCGAGGCGATCCTCGCCTGCCATGGCGATCTCGGGCAATTGCTGTTCTCCGCCAGCGCGGGCCTCGCCGATATCAGCGACCGGCTCGAGTCGCTGCGGAAGAAGGCGGACGAGTTCTACCGGCCGCGCGCTTCTACGACCGAGCTTGCCAGGCTTAAACACACGTTGGACGAGCTGAAGAAACAGCGCGATGAGGCCGATACGCTCGCCCCGGCCTATGCCGAGCTCGTCCGGCGGCGCGATGCGGCCAGAGAGACCTACGCGGCCGCGGCGAAGAGCCTCAGCGAGCGGCGCGCGCGCGAAGACGAAATTCAGCGCCAGCTCGGCGCCCTGTCTCATCTCGCGGTGCTGCGCGAGGCGGAGAGCCGCTGCGCGCCGCTTGAGGCCCTGCCGAATCCCCCGCAAGGATGGCGCGATGAGGTCGCGCGGTTACAGGCCGAGGCGATCAGGTTAACGGTGCAGCAGGAGAGCGCCGACAGCGCGATCCGAGCGCTTGAGGACCAGTTGGAGCGCATGGCCGCAGACCCGGCCGCGCTTAAGATCGCGGATCGGATTGCCGGGTGGCGCGAATTGCGCAGCAGATACGATAGCGCGGCGGACATCCCCGTGCGGCAAGGCGAACTCGCCGCCAAGCGCGACGCGGTCGCGGACATCCTGCGCCGCCTCGGCCGCGAGGGCGAGGCCGACCCGCGCAAGCTCCCGCTTCCGGCGCGGATCGTGGGCGCGCTCGAGGATCTCATCGCCGCGCGCTCGGGCGTGCTGTCGACGCTTGAGGCGGCGAGCGAAGCGGCGGAGGGGGCGCGAAGCGCCCTCGCTCAAGCGTCGCAGGAGCTGCCGCAATGCGCCGACGATCGCCTGCCCGCCGCGATCGCGTCGTTAAGAGCGCGGGTCATGGAGGCGCGGCGCAACGATTCCGCCGCCGGATTGCGCGCGGCGCGCGATGAGATCGACAAGCTGACGAGAAAGTTCAAAGGCGCCTTTGCGGAGCTTGCGCCCTGGCGCGGAAACGCGGAGTCTTTGGCTCAAGCTGCCGTCCCGAGCGAAGCGCAGACAGCGGAACTGCGCCGCCGCGTGTCGAAGACCGAGGCTATCCGGCAACAGGCTCAGGACTTTCTGGGCGCCAAGAGCCGCGAAGCCGAACGGCTGAAGGCCGAAGCAGTAGCGGCGCGCGCGGCCGATCCTTTCAGCGACGAGGCAGCGGCGGAAATTCGCTCTGCGCGCAACGTGGCATGGACGGCGCATCGCGCGGCCCTCGATCGCGCGAGCGCCGACGTCTTCGAAGCGGCGATGCGCCGCGACGACGCGGCGGGCGGGGCGAGAATAGCCGGCGCGCGCGAGCTCGCTGCGTTGCGCGAACGCACGATCAAGATCGAGGGCGTTGAGGCGGAACGGGGGCGCGCGAAAGCCGACGTGGAAGCGGCGGAGGAGGCGATCGGCGCGCTCGATCATGAGATCGCGGCGATTGCGCCCGCTGCTCTGCCGCAAGGGTGCGACCCACTGGCCTTCGTTGACGCCTGGCGGGTCAAACGCAACGAGGCGTTGACGCTGGTCGAGGCGC
The DNA here is from genome assembly GCA_963813555.1 of uncultured Alphaproteobacteria bacterium. GTDB lineage: Bacteria > Pseudomonadota > Alphaproteobacteria > Rhizobiales > Beijerinckiaceae > Roseiarcus. The sequence goes on from CAWEZX010000011.1 coordinate 205,042, forward strand.
TCCGGCGCTCAGAGGACGCCGAGCGCCGCGCCGAGGACCTGGGCGAGCGCATGCGCGAACGCCTGAGGGCGGCTTTGCGCGCCGCCGGCGTCGTGCATGACCAGAGCAGCGACCTCAAGGCGCTGATTGAAGCGGCCGAAATGGCTCTGGGCGACGAGGCCCAATTGGCCGCCTTGCGGCGGAAGGTGGAAGAGCGCCGCGCTGAGGCTGCTCGCGCCGAGGCCAAGCTCAGAATCGCAAGGCAAGCAGACGCCAATTGGCTCACCGCGTGGCGCGAGGCGTGCGCGGGAACCTCACTTGGCGAGACCGAGGGCGAGCCAGCGCTTGGCGGGATCAAGCAGTCGCTGAAGGCGCTCGACGAATTGCGTGTGGCCCTGAACGTCTGCGCCGAGCTCGAGGATCGCATCGCCAAGATGGAGCGCGACAAGCGCCTCTTCGCCGACGAAGTCGGCGCCGTAGCAGCCGTGCTCGATCTGAAGGACATTCCAGACGACGTCCGCCAGCGCGCGGATGCGATCGAGGAGCGCGTCGCTCGGGCGCGCGAGAACGCGCGTCGCCGCGCGGAAAAGGTCGACGCCCTGGAGGAAGCGCGCGGGCGCCTCAAGCCGATTGCGGAAGCGCTCAAGGTCAACGCGCGACAGGCTTCAGCCATGACGTCGATCTTCGCCGTCGGGACGCTCGGCGAGGTCGCCGTCAAGCTCGAAGACTGCAGACGCCGGGACGAGCTCAAGGCGGAGATCGCGCGCGAGAAAGCTGCGATTATTAACGCCAACGTCGCCGGCTCATTTGAAGCAGCCCGCTCGATCCTTGAGCAGGCCGACGCAGCCGCGCTCACGGCGGAACTCGCCGCGCTCAAGGCCCGGGCGCTGCACGACGATCAGGCGCACGCCGAGGCGCACAGCGCCCATCGCGAGTCAGTCAAGCGGCTGGAGGCCATCGGCGGCGACGATGCGGTCGCCCGGCTCGAGGAGAAGCGGCGCACCATCCTCGAGGCGGTCAATGACGGAGCGCGGCGCTACCTGACCTTGCGCGCCGGCATCGCGGCGGCGGACGAGGCGCTCAGGCTCTTCCGCGACCGGCATCGCGGCGCGATGATGGAGCGCGCGTCGGAAGCGTTCCGTCTCATCAGCCGGGGCGCCTATCGCGCGCTGACGACCGCGCCAAATGGAAAGTCAGAGACGCTGATCGCGCTCGGCGCCGATGGGGGCTCTAAAGAGGCGGCGCAATTGTCAAAGGGGGCGCGGTTCCAGCTCTATCTGGCGCTGCGCGTCGCCGGCTATCATGAGCTCGCCAAGACTCGGGCGCCGGCGCCGTTCGTCGCCGACGACATCATGGAGACGTTCGATCATTTCCGCGCTGAGGAGGCGCTGCGCCTGTTCGCCGACATGGGGCGTGTCGGCCAGGTCATCTACTTCACCCACCATCAGCACCTGGCCGAGATCGCCAAGGCGGTGTGCCCGGAGGCGAGGGTGCACGAGTTGGCCTAGGTCCGGTCAATGTATTGGGCCAGTCTCCGAGACAGGGCCGGCGTTTGCTTCCTGCCATTCGTGATACGTAGATTTCGACCCAACGACCTTCCATTCGGTTCGACCATTCGAGTTGCGGTCGAGCACGACTGCCGCAGCTGCCGACGGGCTCTTGAACGAAAAAGATTTCGTGAAAGAGTAGCTGCTGCCGTTTGCTGATTCCTTTAGGACGCCCTGCGTGATGAGTTCCTGCTTTAGCTCGCCATACGTGTTGCTTTGATAACCCGCGTCCTTCAAGGCTTGGCTTCCTTCCAGGACGACGAACTCGCCGTCTTCCTCGACCGCTGTCGCACGTATTCCGCTCTTGTGGCGGATCTCGAAGCGTACCTCGCCGGAACTCAGTTGCGTTGCCGGCTTAAGGACTGCACTCGGCTTCGGCTTGAGCAGGTCCAGTCCCACAACTGGCAGGATCACCTTCAAATTCGCCAGAAATGATTCCATGTTCGCGCGATCGGCCTCCGGAAGAAAGCGCCTTTCCGACGTCGGAAATTGACCGTTGTCCAAAACCACTCGTCCCGCTTTTGAGGCCAGCTCAATCAGTCGGGCTTCGAGGTAACGAACGTGACCCTTCGTAAGAGCTTCGTCGCTGGTTGTTATAACCACTGCGGACTCCCAAAATCCGCGGTTTCCAGCGCTTTGGACGATCCGATCCCTAACACTGTCTGCCTCGCCAATATATGCGCGCATGGACAAGGGATCGGAGGGGTCAGGCCCGAAAAGGATATAGACCCCTGTTCGATCTACTTCAGCCCGCGCGAGCAACTTAGCGAACGTCGACTGCGTCGATACAAGGACTGATCCCGTCCATCCGTGAATGGACGCGATAACCAGTCCGGTTGGCGTTCCATCGACCAAAAACAATTGAATCGAACGCCCTAGAGGTATTTCCTCCAACATCGCGCGCCCAAAGTTCACATACGTCGTCACGCTCTATCTCTACGTCGCCGTCAAATGTGAGAACAGCGCGCAACACCGCGGCGTGAGCGCGCTGCTCCAAGTCCGAGCGTTGGGATCGCGGAGCTTAACCCTGCACGCCCTTAACGTACCAGTCCATCACCAGAAGGTCTTTGTCTTCCATGCGCTGGCCCTTGGCGATGCGTTCTTTGCCGCTCTGATCCGCGATTGGGCCCGTGAAGACCTCATAAGATCCGGCCTTGGTGTCGGCGATGATCTTGTCGGCGGCCGCGCGCACGTTTTCGGGCACGTTCTTATTGTAGGGCGCCATACCCAGGAGTCCTTCCTTCATACCCCACCAGACGTCGTCCGACTTCCACGAGCCGTCGAGCATCGCCTTCGCGCGCTCGATATAGTAAGGGCCCCAGAGGTCGAGGCTCGCCGTCAGCTGCGCACGCGGCGCGAAGCGCGACATATCGGCGCCATAGCCAAACCCGTAGATTTTGCGCTTCTCGCAGACCTGCAATGTCGCCGGAGAGTCGACGTGCTGGGCGATGACGTCACAGCCGAGATTGGCCAGCGTCTCCGCCGCGGCGGCCTCCTTGGCGGGATCGAACCAGGTGTCGATCATCACGAGCTTGGTGGTGATCTTCGGATTGATGGCCTGAGCCGCAAGCGTGAAGGCGTTCACGCCCATCACCACTTCGGGAATCTTGAAGGACCCGAGAAAGCCGATCGTTCCGGTCTTCGACATCATGCCGGCAATCGTCCCGATGACGGCTCGGCCCTGATAAAAACGCGAATTGTAGGTGCCGACGTTGTCGGCGCGCTTGTAGCCGGTGCAATGCTCCCATTTGACGTCGGGGAACTGCTTGGCCGCTTCGATCGTCTGGTCCATGTAACCGTAAGAGGTGGTGAAGATGAGCTTGTGGCCCTGCTGAGCGAGGTCCTTCATCACCGGAATCGCGCTCGCGTCCTCCTTCACATTCTCCACGTAGTCGGCGACCACCTGACCTTTAAGCGCGTTGACGAGCGCCTTGCGACCCTGTTCATGCGACCACGTCCAGCCCCAGTCGCCAATCGCGCCAAGATAGACGAAGCCTACTTTGAGCGGCTCGGCGGCAAAACCGGTGCGAGCCAAGCTGGGCAGCGCTAACCCGGCCGCGGCGGCCGTCTTCATGAGATTTCGTCGGGTAATCGTGCTCATTGTCTTCTCCCTGATGAACTTCCTCGGCGCTCAAGCGTTGGGCAAGAACGGCCGGCCGAGGCAGGCCGGCGCTTCGCTGCCGGCGACCTCGCGGGCCGATATGACCGCGAGCGCAACGACGGCTGCGATATAGGGCATCGCGGCCCAGAACTGGGAGGGCAGGAATGAGAAGCCGGAAGCCTTGGCGTAAAGCTCGAGCGTCATCAGGACGCCGAAAAAGTAGGCGCCGGCGAGGAGGCGTCCGGCGCGCCAGCCGGAGAACACCACCAGCGCGAGCGCGATCCAGCCGCGCCCCGCGGTCATTTGCTCGGCCCACATCGGCGTGATGACCATCGAAAAGTAAGCACCCCCGATTCCGGCGAGCGCCCCGCCGAAGGCGATCGCTGCGTAACGGATCGCGATCACCGGATAGCCGATCGAATGAGCGGAAAGGTCGTTCTCGCCGACCGCGCGTAAAATCAGACCAGCGCGCGTGCGGTTTAAGAACCAGCCGACGGCGAAGACCATGATGAGCGCAAAATAGACGAGCGGACTATAGCCGAACACGACCCGCCACAGCGGATCGCCAGCGAGCCAATCGGGAAAGACGGAATCGAACGACGGCACGATCATGCCCACATATCCCGCGCCGATAAGCGAGGAGAGGCCAATGCCGAAGATCGCGAGCGCGAGGCCCGTCGCCACCTGATTGGAGCCCAGCGTCAACACCAGCAGTGCGAACAGCATCGAGGATGCGGCGCCCGCAAGCGCCGCGGCGAGCACACCGAACCACGGCGCCATATCGCCGAGATCGGGACCATAATTAAGGGTCACGGCGAAGCCGGTCACTGCGCCGATCAGCATCATGCCCTCGATGCCGAGATTGAGCACGCCGCTCTTCTCAACCACCAGTTCGCCGGTCGCGGCGAGCAGGATCGGCGTCGTCACGCCGACCACGGTGATGAGGGCGTCAATGAAGAATCCGATATTCACGCCACGGCCTCCGCGGCGGCGGCGCGCGGCGCGTCGCGAAGGATCCGCAACCGGTATCGGACCAGAATGTCGCTGGCGAGGATGAAGAACAGCATCATCGCCTGGAAGATGCCGGCGGTCGCGTTGGGCACGTGCACCACCGTCTGCGCCACTTGGCCGCCGACATAGGTGACGGCGAGGATCAGCGCGGCCAGAAAGACGCCGATCGGATGGAGGCGCCCGAGGAACGATACGATGATCGCGGTGAAGCCGTAGCCGGAGGGGAAGCCCAAGTTGATCTGCCCGAGTTGGCTCGAAGCCTCAAGAATGCCGGCGAGCCCGGCCATGCCCCCGCTGATCAGGAGCGTCGACCAGACGGTGCGCGAAGCGTCAAAGCCGCCGTAGCGCGCCGCGTTGGGCGCCGCGCCGACAGTGCGGACCGAAAAGCCGTAGACCGAGCGCGTCGTGAGCAGCCAGAAAATGAGCGTCAGCAGAATGCCGACAACGAGGCCCGGCGGAATGGCGGTTCCGGCAATGGCGTGCGGCAGGAGTTGCGCCGGGGTGAACGGCGGGGTCTGCGGGAAATTGTGGCCGTTCGGATCCTTCCACGGGCCGCTGACCAGATAGTTGAGCACCTGCAGCGCGACATAGACCAGCATCAGGGTGGACAGCACCTCGGACACCCGATAGCGCGTCTTCAAGAACGCCGGGATCGCCGCCCACGCCATGCCGCCCACAATTCCCGCCGCGATCATCAACGGGATGACCCAGAATCCTTGCGCGTCGGGCAGAGCGAAGGCGACGCCCGCACCCGCGAGCGCGCCGATGATGTACTGCCCCTCGGCGCCGATGTTCCAGATCTTGGCTTGATTGCCGAGCGACAAGCCCAGCGCGATGATGATGAGCGGCGCCGCCTTGGTCGCGACATCCTGCCACTTGTACGAAGCAACGATCGGGGTGATGAAGGTCTCGTAAATCGCGCGCGGCCCGTCGAAGCCGATCAATTGAAAGATGATCGCGCCAAGAGCCATCGTCAGAAGCACGGAGGCGATCGGCGTCGCGACCTGCATGAGACGGCTCGGCGCCAGCCGTTTTTCAAGCCGGATGCGCATGCAGGGCCTCTGTCATTTCAACCGTCGCCGTCGGGTCGCCGTGCACACCGCCCATGAGCAGGCCGATCTCCTCGATCGAAACCTCACCGACTTTCATCGGCATCGACAGGCGGCCGAGATTGATGACGGCGATCGTATCGCAAAGCGTGAGCAGTTCGTCGAGGTCTTGCGAGATGACCATCACCGCCGAGCCGCGCGCCGCGATATCGACGATCGCCTGGTGGATGGCCGCCGCCGCGCCCGCGTCCACCCCCCAGGTCGGCTGGCAGACGACAAGCGCCTCCGGCCGCTGCAGGATCTCGCGCCCCATGATGAATTTCTGCAAGTTGCCGCCCGACAGCGAGCCGGCGAGCGCGCCTGGCCCGGTCGCTTTCACCGTGTAGGCGCCGATCACCTCGGCGGCGTAATTGGTCGCCTTACCGGGATCGATGAGGCCGAAGCGCACCATCTCCATGCGGTCACGCCCGGTCAGCGACCCATTGTCGGTGAGCGAGAACTCGCTGACCGCCGCATGTCCGTTGCGCTCCTCCGGCGCCGTGCAGAGGCCGAGGTTGCGCCGCTCGGTGACGCCAAGTTGCCCGACCTCGCGCCCCACGAGCGTGATCGCCTCAGGCGTCGGCGCCAGCGTCTCGCCGCTCATTGCGCTCAATAGCTCATTCTGCCCGTTGCCGGCGACGCCGGCGACGCCGAAGATCTCGCCGGCCCTGACGTTGAGCGCGACATCCTGCAGCGCGACGCCGAATTCACTCGGCTTCGGAAGGTTCAGGCCTTGCGCCGCGAGCTTGGACGGGCCGAAGCCGCGTTTGGCGGGCTTGGTGATTTCCTTGAGGTTCGAGCCGATCATCATCTCAGCCATCGAGCGCGAGGTCTCACGCTTCGGGTCGCAATGCGCCACCACCTTGCCGCCGCGCAGGATGGTCGCGGTATCGCAGAGCGCCACGATCTCGTGCAGCTTGTGGGAGATGTAGAGGATCGAGCAGCCGCTCGCCGCCAGTTTTCGCAAAGTCTCGAACAATTGCTCGACTTCCTGCGGCGTCAGCACCGAGGTCGGCTCGTCCATGATCAAGAGCCGCGGGTTGAGCAGCAGCGCGCGCACGATCTCGATGCGCTGGCGCTCGCCGACGCTGAGCGTCGAGACGACGCGGCGAGGATCAAGCTTGAGCTGGTAGGCTTCGAGCACCCGATTGAACTCGGCCAAAAGTTCACGCGCGGAGAGGCGCGAGTCGAGGCCGAGCGCGATGTTTTCCAACACCGTCATCGCCTCGAACAGCGAGAAGTGCTGGAACACCATGCCGATGCCGAGTCGGCGCGCGGCGCGCGGATTGGAGATGCGGACGGACGCGCCGTCGAAGATGATCTCTCCCTCGTCGGGCGCGAGGATACCGTAGATCATCTTGACCAGGGTCGATTTTCCCGCGCCGTTCTCGCCGAGCAGGGCGTGAATCTCGCCGAGCTTCACGCTCAGGTTCACGTTATCGTTCGCGCGCACCCCGGGAAAGGACTTGCTGACGCCGGTGAGCTTCAGGCGGAGAGGAGCTTCGACGTTCACCTCAACTTCACCTCGCTCCCGAGCCGGCAGGCCAAGCTTGAAACCCCCGCGACGCAAAAATTACGCCGCCGCCGTTTCGCGAGGCGGTGGCTCGAGGACCAGCGATTTCCTCCCGCGTCGACGATCGCCGGACGCTGCGTTAATCGGCAACCCTAGCGACGACCGCTGAAGTGTCAAATGGATAGGCGGCCATGGCCTGTATGGCTCATGGCGGGGCGCGAGCGGGGAGATTGTTAGGCAATTTGCCCGAGTCGAAGGCGTCGGCGCCGCGAATCCGGCCGGAAACGTGGGCGCGTCCGGTTCCCCTTCCCCACCCCGGCCCCTTGTCATAACCGCAGTCAAGTCGGTAGTAGGGTATGAAGAAGCGAAACGCGAACGGATCTCGATCCGGGTGTATGTCGCCTCACACCGCTGCTACGGATGTCAGGGCAAGGGATATACCCAGCTTTTCCCGATTTCCAATTCAGCAGACAATAATTTCCGAGTCGCGCTCAGTAGAACATCGAAAGGGTGGACCGATGCTCAAAGTTATCCGAGGTAGAGTTCGGAAAGCTCTGAAGGCTGTAGTATCACAGCACGATTTTCTTTTGAGAGCACAACGGGCGCAAGAATCAAGTGCGACGAAGAATCCGCTCAATCGGTTCGGAGCTAAGTATTTTTCTCAAGCCGACGAGGATGGAATCACACTCGAAATTGTCAAGCGGCTTGGCATCAGGGCCGGAACATTCGGGGAGCTTGGCGTTGGTGACGGAACGGAGAACAACACCCTAATCCTTCTCGCAAGTGGTTGGCGAGGCTTTTGGATAGGCGGACAAGAGTTGGCTTTCAACCATAAGCTAAATCTACAGCGATTCACATACTCGAAGGCTTGGGTGTCAATGAAAAATCTCTCCAGCCTCGTGCAGCAGGGCCTAAAGAATATTGAAGCGAAAGATTTGGACGTACTTAGCCTTGATGTAAGTATCCCCCGGCAAAGCCGGGGGCTTTAGGATTTGAACCGCTCAAAGCGGTAGGAGGGTCGCTGACGCGGCCCTTGATGTTTGGAGCCGCCTAAAGGCGGCTTTTTCAGCGCCAGAGGTTCATTTGTTCGAGCCTCTGATCTTCCTTCTCTTGGTTGCGGATGTAAGCCCGGATGGCCTCCTCGTCACGGCCGACCGTATTGACGAAGAACCCCCGCGCCCAGAAGTGCTGCCCCACGAAGTTGCGCTTGCGCTCCCCATATACCCGGGCCAGGTGGATCGCGCTCTTGCCCTTGATGTACCCGACCACCTGCGACACTGCGTATTTCGGCGGAATCAACAACAGCATGTGCACGTGATCGGGCATCAGATGCCCTTCCTCGACCCTCGCTTCCTTCTGAAGCGCAAGCTTGCGCAAAACTTCGCCCAAGTGTCGTCGCAGCTCCAGATACAGCACCTTGCGCCGACATTTGGGAATGAACACCACATGATATTTGCAGGTCCATGTCGTGTGGCTTAGGCTCTCGTAGTCGTCCATCGGTGGAGTTCCTTTCGTGTGAGTGGCTGCTCACGTTGGAACTTCACCGGTGGACCGCCGGAAACGTCAAACCTCTACTGCCACCCCGGCAGAGCCGGGGGGTCTCCCGCTTACGCTAGATGGGAATGATTACTATTTTGCGCGGGAGATTTTAAGCTCTGGTGTTTTACCTAAGCTATTTATAATTGAATATAACGCAAAATTTCCCCCGCCAGTCAAATGGACTATTAGGTACGATGAAAATCACACATGGACCAGAACCGACTACTATGGCGCCTCTTTGGCATTGTTCTCTGATCTGCTGAGCGAATATTCTTATACACTGATATGCTGTAACGCAGGGTCGGGCTCAAACGCCTTTTTTGTCAGGAACGAATACCTCTCATACTTTCCCGAAGCGCCCAAAGACATTCAAGATATTTTCGTCGAATGCCGCTACCAGGCTTATGATCAATGGGGTTATGAAGTATCGCCAAAAACCATTGAGCAAATGCTTCTTACTTGACGTGTGCGCTTTGAGCCTACCCCAACCGCCGAACTCGAGCACCTGGCGTTGGTCACCCGTGCTATCCACTCCCCCCGCAAGGAGGAGCCTCCGACATGAACGCCGCGTCCGCTCGCCCCTTTGACGAGGTCTTGTTGCGCCGGGCGTTCGGCGTCGCCAAGCGGTCGCGCGCCGCCGGCGACCATCCGTTCGGCTCGGTGCTGGCCGATAGCGACGGAAAGCTCCTGATGGAGCAGGGCAACGGCTATACGAGTGAGGGCGGCGACCGCACCGCCCACGCCGAGCGCCTGCTCGCCTCGCGCGCGGCGCGCGCCTATGACCTCAAAGTCCTGGCGAGTTGCACCCTCTACACATCCGCCGAGCCCTGCGCGATGTGCGCGGGCGCGATCTATTGGGCGGGGATCGGCCGCGTCGTCTATGGCCAGACCGAGAAGGCGCTGAAAGAACAGACCGGCGCGCACGAGGAGAATCCGACGCTCGATCTGCCCTGCACGATTGTCTTCGCCGCGGGACAGCGGCCGACCGAAGTCGTCGGCCCGCTGCTCGAGGACGAAGCGGCTCGCTTGCAGGCGGATTATTGGAACGCGCGCGGGTAGGGCGCGGCCAGACGAAGCGGAAAGGCGTCGCTACTCGCCCGGAACGAGCGCGCCTCGTCGAATCGTCGAACACCGCAAGCTTAGACCCATGACCGGAAGTCGACTCATGGTCTGGGTATTAGTGCCCATTGACCGGGCTCTGCAATGGCGCGATTACAACCAAGCTGAACATAAAGAAATTGCCAGCCGAAAAGAAGTGGAGGCCGGCGCCAATAGTATTTGTCAATACATATTAAGTTTTACATTACGGACATCTCGGCTCCGGAAACCGCCCATCCGGGGCCGAGATGGCCCATCTCGCGGGGAGAAGCGCGATGTCGATGACTGACGCGCGATTCACGATTCCGCTATCGCTGCTCGGCTGCCTTTGTGCGATGCCGGCGGCGGCTGACACCACTTTCTTCAGCACCGGGAACCCCGACGGAAAGATGGCGACCGCGACCCGTCCCGATGCCGGCGGAAAAACTGAGATCGAGTCGGCCGACGACTTCGTACTGACGAAAAAGACTTCAATCACCGATGCGACCTTCACCGGCTTGTTGCCCGTGGGTGCGACCGTCGACGATGTCGTCGTCGAGATTTACCGGGTGTTTCCGAAGGACTCGGACACCGTACGAACGCCGAACGTGCCGACGCGGGTGAATTCGCCGTCCGACGTCGAGTTCGCCAGCCGGGACAACGCGAGCCGCGACCTCAGCTTCGCGACCACTGTCAAGGCGGCGAGCTTCACCGCGGACAACTCAGTACAGCCCGGCGGAATCCATCTCCCAACCACCCCCCCAGGCGGCGACGGTCCCGTGACGGGCCAAGAGACCGAGTTCGACATAACGCTCAGCACCCCATTCATCCTCCCCGCCGACCATTATTTCTTCGTGCCTCAGGTTCAGCTCTCGGACGGCGCGTTCTTGTGGCTGTCTGCTCCGAAACCGGGGACCCCGTTCCCGCCGGGATTCACCGACCTGCAGAGCTGGACGCGCGATGACCCAGGCATCGCACCCGACTGGCTGCGTGTCGGCACGGACATTGTCGGCGGCGAGATACCCCCGACCTTCAACGCCGCGTTCTCGCTCAACGGCGCCGTGATTCCCGAGCCTTCGACCTGGGCCATGATGCTGCTCGGTTTCGCCGGCCTCGGTTTCGCCGGCTATCGTCACGCCGGCTATCGTCACGCTAGAAAGGCCCGCCCCGCCAGCGCATGAACCATACGAAAGCGGCTGAAGCCGCTTTCGTAGCAACACACCCGCCTAGCCCTCTTCGAGCGCCTCCGCCGCCAGAGCCAGGCGCCGGGCGGCCTCGGGATCGAGGCGCTTGGCGAGTTCGTCATGCGCCCGCTTCCAGTCGGCGAGCCCCGCCTCGAGGCTTGCCGCCCCTTTCTCCGTCAGCCACACAGCGCGCCGGCGCGCGTCCTTGTCGCCGGCTGCGATCTCGACCAGCCCGGCGGCTTCGAGAACCTGCAGGTTGCGCGACAGCGTCGATTGGTCGAGCCCGGTGCGGTGGGCGAGTTCGCGAAGCGTATCGTCGCGCGCCGATGCGACCTGCGCTATCAGCCCGAACTGGACGAGGCTCAGCCCTGAGTTCCTGCATGCGACGGCTCAGGAAAGCGGTGATGCGCCGCGCGGCGAGCCGGGCGTTCCATCCGGCGCAAGCGTCAACCGCCGCGCGCGCGTCGGCGACGAGGGTCTTGCGAACGGATTGCTTTCGCGTCGCCATTAATGTATGTAGATACATCATTTGTATCTGCATGGATAGGGGCAGCGATGTTGACGACCGCGCCGCGCGCTTACGGCGTCGCCGATCCGGCCGAGGCGAGGTTGATGTCGGGCCGGGAGTTCCTCCAGGCGATCCTCGACGGCCGGCTGCCAGCGCCCCCGATCGCCGAGACGCTCTCCTTCTGGCTCACCGAGATCGGTGACGGCTTCGTCGCCTTCGAGGGCGACACAGGGCCGCACCTTCTCAACCCGCTCGGGATCGTCCACGGCGGCTGGGCGCTGACGCTCATCGACAGCGCGGCCGGCTGCGCCGCCCACTCCCTGCTGCCAGCCGGCGCCAGCTACGCGACGATTGAGACGAAGGCCAATTTCTCCCGCCCGATCGCCAAGGACACGGGCCACGTCCGCGCCGAAGGACGCGCGGTTGGCCACGGGCGGCGCATCATCTCCTGCGAGGCGAGGGTCGTCGACGCCAAGGGCCGCCTTCTGGCGCATGGGACCTCGACGCTCATGGTTCTCGACGGCGGCAGCGCCCCGGCAAAGCCGGCGCGGCAAGCGGGTTGACGGGCGCAGCGACGCTCGCCTTGGCGCGCCGGCGCCGTCCCTCAAATCGGCGCAGCCTCCGCGCGAGCAGCGTCAGCCGCGGGGTTTCAGCGCGTCCGCGAGCCGCGTCGTCGCCGATCCGGGTTCAAGCGGCTTCGGCTGGCTCTCATGCGGAGCCCAGGCTGCAAGCCACACGAGGTCGAAGGTTGCGCGCAGGCGCCCGTCCGGATCGGCGAAGCGCTCGGCGTAGACGTCGGCGGCCCGCGCCAAGACGTCGCGACGCAGCGGCGCACGGCTGCGTGCGTGCAGCGCGTTTGAGCCCCCCATGGCGCGCAAGTCGGCGAGAAGCGCCAACATGTGCGGGTAGCGGACGACCGCGCGATCGAGATCGACGACCGGCAGGGCCAACCCCGCGCGCTGCGCCAGTCCGCCAAGCGCGCGCACGTCAACGAAGGGCGCGACGCGCGGAGACGCGCCGCCGAGAATCTCGCTTTCGGCGATGGTCAGGCTTTGGCGAAGCTCGGTCAGCGTTTCGCCCCCGATCAGCGCCGCGATCAGGAGGCCGTCGGCTTTGAGCGCGCGCCGCATCTGCACCAGCGCGCCGGGCAGATCGTTCACCGTCTGCAGCGCGAGCAGCGATACGGCCAAATCGAGGCGGCCGTCCGCGGCCGGCAGGCGCTCGAGGTCGCCGACGGCCCGCAGAAAGTCGCCGGTCCCCAGGCTCGCCTCAGTCGCGGCCACGCGGATCACGCAATCGATCTGTCCGGCGGCTGCAAGCGCGACCGCGCCATGCGGGCCGGGTGAGCCGATGTCCGCCGCATAAGCGAAGCGCCGTTTGACGAGCGACAGACGATCGCAAAGGTCGTCCGCCGCCCTGGCGAGCAGGAAGTCCGCTTGAGCGCCGCTACGCGTGCGCGCCCAGGCGCGATCGAGGCGCCGATTGATCAAACCTCGATCGAATATCTGCGGCGCCGCCGCCGGACCGGACATGGGCGTTCTTATGCGCCAGACCGCCTCTCGCGCAACGCTTCGGTTCGCGCTAATCTTGCGCCTATGGAGGCCTTTTCGGCGCTGGACGGCGATGAAGTTCAAGGCTCGCTTTGGGCGCGCCGCGCTGGCGCGCTCGCCTTGCGCTTGGCTCGAGCTGCGCTCGACACGCTTTATCCTCCGACGTGCCTTGCTTGCCGCGCCGCGACGGATAGGCATGGCGCGCTGTGCCCGCGCTGCTGGAGCGCGATGCGCTTCATCGAGCGCCCGTTTTGCGAGCGCCTCGGCACGCCATTCGAGCACGACCTCGGCCAGGGCCTCATCTCCCCGCAGGCGATGGCCGACCCGCCGGCGTTCGGCCGGGCCCGGGCGGTTGCGCAATTCGAGGATGGACCGGCGCGCACGCTCGTGCATCGGCTCAAATACTCCGACCGCGCTGAGCTCGCCCGGCCGATCGCAGGTTGGATGGCTCGCGCCGGCGCCGACTTGCTAACCGACGCCGATCTGCTGACGCCGGTGCCGCTGCACGCCTTGCGGCTGTGGCGAAGGCGCTTCAACCAAGCCGCGGCGCTCACGGCGGAGATCTCCCGCCGGACCAGCAAACCGTGCGATCTGAGCGCGCTTCGGCGCGTCAAGGCGACGCGCAGCCAAGTAGGCCTGAACCGAGCGCAAAGAGCTGAAAATGTCCAGGGCGCGTTCCGCGTCGCCGAGAGCGCGGCGGTGCGAGGGCTTAACGTCGTGCTCGTCGACGATGTTTTAACCTCGGGCGCGACCGCCAACGCCGCCTCGCGGGCGCTGTTGAGGGCCGGCGCGAAGCGGGTCGACGTGCTCGTATTCGCCCGGGTTGTTACCGGCGCGTGATTTCCCATATAACTAGGCTAAATGCGCAGATTGACGCGCCAAGGGATGTCTCAAGCGTGCCGCCGATCGTCATCTACACCAAGTCGACTTGCCTCTTCTGCGACGCCGCCAAGGCGCTGTTGCGCGCCAAAGCTGCTCCATTCGAGGAAATCGGCGTTGACGGCGATCGCGCCGCCCAGGCGGCTATGGCGGCGAAGGCGAACGGCCGCTGGACGGTGCCGCAGATTTTCATCGGCGAAACCCACGTCGGCGGTTGCGACGATTTGCACGCGCTCGAGGCGGAGGGTGAACTCGATGCGCTTCTGGCGGGCTGAATAATGATCAAATACGCGCTCGGCTGCGCCGAAGGACATGCGTTCGAGAGCTGGTTCCCGGACAGCGCCGCTTATGAGAAGCAACGTAAGCGGGGCTTTGTCGTCTGCCCGGATTGCGGCTCGACCCGTGTGGACAAGGCGATCATGGCCCCCGCCGTCGTCGGTGGCGAGCGTACGGCGGTCGAAACAAGCCCGGATATTGTGGGTGATGGTCGGCGTCGTGAGGCGCGGGAATTCTTCCTCCGAATGCGCCGCGAAATCGAGGCGAACACGGACAACGTCGGCGCCAAGTTCCCGCAAGTAGCGAGAGCAATCCATCTCGGCGAGGAGCCCGAGCGGGCAATTCGCGGGCGCGCCAGCCTCGCCGAGGCCAAGTCCTTGGTGGAGGAGGGCATCGGGGTGCTGCCGCTGCCGATGCTGGAGGACGAACTCAACTAGCCTGGCCGACCGCGTCAAGCGATGTTTGCCGGTCCTTCGCTTGGCGGGGAGGCCACAGACGCGATACGCGCCCCTGAACCATGCTCTGTCGAAGTTCTGGAGCCGCATCGGAGCATGCCGCGGTCAGGGCTGCTCCTCGTGCTCGCGTTCTGCCGGTTACCTTTCTTCGATGCGAAACTCCTGCGCCTCGACGACCGTCGTGCCGATCATCGTGCGGACCGAGACGCGGAAGGGGAACAGCACGCGGTCGCTGGCGATTGGCGCCAGCCAGACTTCCAGGTCCTTGTTATCGGCCATGAATTTGGTCGCCGGCCGGTCGCGGCTATGGCCGGATA
This sequence comes from uncultured Alphaproteobacteria bacterium, assembly GCA_963813555.1. Taxonomy (GTDB): domain Bacteria; phylum Pseudomonadota; class Alphaproteobacteria; order Rhizobiales; family Beijerinckiaceae; genus Roseiarcus. The sequence continues at coordinate 220,066 of CAWEZX010000011.1, forward strand.
TCGGGACGTAGCGGGCCGCGCAGACCACGACCGGGCCCTTGTAGCCTTTCGCCGACACCGTGCGCTCGCCGACATAAGAGAGGGTAATGTCGAACCGTGTATAGCCGTCGAAGATTGGAACCGTGCGGTTGCACGCGGCGGGCGACAGGATCGGTCCCGAGGGCGGAGCCGGAAGAACGACCGCGCCGACAGGATCGACGACGCCGCGCTTGTCGCCTGGCCCAAGCGGAACGCGATCCGGCTTGTCCACGAACGGCGGTGAGATGTCGATTCCAGTGACCGCGTTGCCGGCGAGCGCCATGCGAATCGTGCGCGTCATGTGCGAATCTGAGGCAATCGTGGCGAAAGTCGCCGGCGACACATGGCCCTCGACGATCGAGCCTTTGCCCGCGGAGGCGCCGTGAGCATTGGTGAAAAGCTTGGCTAGGCCCGTCAATTTGGCGTCGCCCGCAATCGAATAGCTCGTCGGAGTGAGGTCGGCGAAGAGGTTGACCGCGCCGATCGGAAGGCCAATCAATGAGACGCGGTAGCTCGCGTGCAGCACGTCGGCGTGCGCGCCCGCGGTCCAGGCAAGCGCAGCCGTCATCCCGACGGCGGCCAGCCGAAAGCAAGCCCGAGGCGATCGCGGCGCCATCGTTTCGAATCTCCAGATCCTGCGTTTGCAGCGCATTGAACGGCGATTGCGCTAAAATTCCGGCGCCGATGCGCCAACTCACGGGCAAGCCCGAACGAGCAAAAAAGTCATCCGCCGCTGCTGTCAAGACCTTGCCGCGGGCCAGCGCGCGGACTTAACATCCCTCCATGGTCGAGACGGTCATATCCATTCGCGCGGCGCGACTCGGCGACGAGACCGAAATCGCCACGGTGCACGACGCTGCGTGGCGCGAGGCCTATCGGGGCGTCATCCCAGGCCGCGAACTCGAGCGCATGATCGCCCGCAGGGGCCCGGCATGGTGGCGCCTCGCGATCGCGCGCCGAACGCCGCTTCTGGTGCTCGAATTCGGCGATTCCGTGGTCGGCTACGTCAGCTATGGGCGCAATCGCGTGCCCGCGCTCGGCTACGGCGGCGAGATCTTCGAACTTTACCTGGCTCCGGAATGCCAGGGCTGCGGCTTCGGGCGGCGGATGTTCGAAGCGGCGAAGAAGGATCTGGCGGGCCATGGACTCTCGAACCTCGTCGTCTGGGCGCTGGCGGACAACGAGCGGGCGGTCGGGTTTTACCGCCGGCTGGGCGGCCGGGTCTTGCGCCGGGCGCGCGAAACCTTCGGCGGTCAGCAGCGCGATCGAATCGCTTTCGGCTTTGGCTGAACGTTCGTTCCTCCTATAAGACGGGTTTGACGCCCGCCGAAATCGCCCATGACGGCGAGCGCCAGCGGAAGCGATTTGGGGAGGCCGCCGTGAACTTGAACGCTGTATCAATCGGCAAGAACCCGCCCCACGATGTCAACGTCGTCATTGAGGTGCCCATCGGCGGCGAGCCGATCAAGTACGAGATGGACAAGGAGAGCGGCGCGCTGCAGGTCGACCGCTTTCTCTACACCTCGATGCGCTATCCGGGGAACTACGGCTTCATCCCCCATACGCTCTCAGGCGACGGCGATCCCTGCGACGTGATCGTCGCCAACACGCGCGCGATCATTCCCGGCGCGGTCATGAGCTGCAAGGTCGTCGGCGTCTTGATCATGGAGGACGAAGGAGGCAGCGACGAGAAGCTGCTGGCCGTCCCGTCGGCGAAGCTTACCCAGCGCTACGCACATGTAAACAATTACTCGGACTTGCCATCGATCACGATCGAGCAGATCGAGCATTTCTTCGCGCACTACAAGGATCTCGAACCCAATAAGTGGGTTAAGATCGTTCGCTGGGGCGACGCGGACGAGGCGCGGGCGCTGGTCCTGGAGGGCGTCGAGAGGGCCAAGAAGGCGAAGAGAGCCGAAAAGGCGTCTACCGCGCCACGCAAGCCGTCGCCAGCGCGAGAGAGCGGATCATCTAGCCCCTAGCTACCGACCATTAACTTCACAATCTCGTCGTGCGTCGTCTCCGACGGCTTGCGGCCGCCGGACTTCTCGCCGTGGCGAAAGACGACGATCTCGTCGGCGACCTCAAATATGTCGCGCAGGTTGTGGGAGATGAAGATGACCCCCTTGCCTTGGCCCCTCAGCGACTTGATTAGCGCCAGAACACGGCGTTGTTCAGGCACGCCCAGAGCGGCCGTCGGCTCGTCCATGATCACGAGCCGGGCGTTCCAGTAGATGGCGCGGCCGATGGCGATCGCCTGCCGCTGGCCTCCGGAAAAGGCTGCGACCGGCGCGCTCAACCGCGTGACGTGAAAATCGAGACGCGCCATCGCCTCTTTCGCCGCTCCCGCCATCATCGCCCGATCGAGGATCGGCAGGAAGCCGAACAGCTTTCGCTTCGGCTCGCGGCCAAGAAAGATGTTCTCGCCGATCGACAGGTTGTCCGCGAGCGCAAGGTCCTGGTAGATGGTCTCGATGCCGTTCTCGCGCGCCTCGTGCGGCGTCGCGAAGGCGATCGGTTCGCCGCCCAGCAGAATCTCGCCCGAGTCGTGCCGGAAGACGCCTGAAATCGCCTTGATGATGGTGGACTTGCCCGCGCCATTGTCGCCAGCGAGCGCGACGACCTCGCCAGGGTGGACGTCGAACGACACCGCGTTCAGCGCCTGGACGGCGCCGAAGGCCTTCGAGACGTTCCGGACGGACAAGATCGGCTCGGCGTCACTCAACGGTTCGCCCTCCCATCAGGCGACGCTGAGTCTGGTCGACGAACACCGAGATGATGATGACAACGCCGACGGCGATGAACTGCCAGAACGGCTCGACATCGATGAAGACTAGACCGTACTGGATGACCGCGATGACGAGCGCGCCGGCGATCGTGCCAGCGATTGTGCCCGAGCCGCCGAACAGGCTCGCGCCTCCAATGACCACGGCCGCGATCGAGTCGAGCAGCAAGGGTTCGCCAGCCTGAGGCGCGCCGGCAGTGAAGCGGCCGGTGTACATGGCGCCCGCAACGCCCGCCATCACCGCCGAGAGCAGATAGATTCTGAGCGTCAGCCATTTGACGTCGATGCCGGCGCGGTTCGCCGCCGGCTTACTGGCGCCGAGCGCGTAGGTGTGCTGGCCAAAGCGCGTCTGCGAAAGCAAGTAGTGCAAGATGAGGCAGGCGACGCCGGTTATGATCACCAGAACCGGAACCCCAAAAACCCGCCCGTTGCCGATGGCGCTATACCAGTCGTTGTCGATGGCGACGGTCATGCCGCCAGCGAAGAGATAGGCGGCGCCGCGCGCGACCCCGTACATGCCGAGCGTGCCGATGAACGGTGGGATCTGCAGGCGGGAGACCAAAAGGCCGTTGACGAGGCCGGGAATGATGGCGATCGCCGTCCCGCAAAGGATTGCGGCCAGCATTGCGAGGAAGGACGGCAGGCCGAGCCCCGCGGTGAAAAAGTTGGACCCGTGCGCCGCGATCACCGACGAAAGACCCATGACGAAGCCGAGCGACAAGTCGATGCCCGCGGAGATGATGACGAAAGTCTGGCCGAGCGCGAGCAGGAGAGGCGCGGTGGCGAACACTAGGATCGACTGGATGTTGTAAACGTTGAAGAGAAACGACGTCCCTTCGGTCGCGCGCGACCAGACCTCGAAGAAGACGACGAGCACGATTAGGAACGCCCACGCCCTAAGCTGCGCGAGCCAGAGCAAAATCGGATGCGAGAGTCTCGCTGGCGGCGACGTCGCTGCTATCGTCATGCGGTTCCCGGACTGCCTTGAAAACGCAAAAACGCCGGCCCACAAGGGGCCGGCGGCGCACCGCGCTCCACTCGCGCGGTCAAGAGTTCTTGTAGAGGAACCTCGAGACGTTGGGATCGCCGATATTGTCTTTGGTCATGACGGTGAAGCCGGTGCCGATCGATGTCGGGACGGGGTTGCCGGTGAGATGAGCGTAAGCCGCAATGTAGCCGAAGTAACCGATCTCGGCCGGGTGCTGGGCGATGGTGAGTTCGAAGGTGCCGTCCTTTAGAAGACCGACGACCAACTCAGGCGCGTCGAAGCCGGCGATCTTGACCACTCCGGCCTTGCCCGCCTGCTTGACGCCGTTGGCCGTCCCGGTGGCGGAGAACAAGTTGGCCCCGAACACGCCGGCGAGGTCCGGCACGCGGCCCATGACCGCCTGGACTTGCGCGGCCGCCTTGTTTGCGTCGTCGTCGTTGAACTGCGTCTCGAGCACCTGGACGTTTGGGTGCTCCTTCATCTCGAGCTTGAAGCCCTCCTCGCGCTGGTCGGTGGTGGACACGCCAGGCTTGACGTTGGAGACATAGACCTTGCCTTTGTCGCCGATCGCCTTGGCGAGCGCGCGCCCCGCGATGCGGCCGCCGAGCACGTTATCCGACGCCACGTAGCTGATCGGGAAGTCGGCGTCGCCCGAGCCGGTCTGGAACATGCCAGTGCCGATGAAAGTATCCACACACACAATCGTGATGCCAGCGTCGAACGCTTTGCGAAGCGGCTTGATGAGCTGGACCTTATCGGTAGGCGCGATCAGGATGGCGCCCGGCTTCTTGGCGATGATCGCGTCGAGAATCGGGACCTGGAGCGAAACGTTCCATTCTGCCGCGCCCTGGTAGACCAGCTCCGCGCCGACCGCTTTCGCCGCCGCTTCCGCGCCCTTGTGCATGGTGATGTAGAAACCGTCTGCGGTCAGGCCCGGAATAAGCGCGATCGTCGGCTTGTCGGCTGCGTTCGCCCGGCCAGAGAGCAGCCCCGCCCCGGCCATCGCCGCCGTGGCGCCCATGAGTTTCATTGCCGTACGACGTTCCACGATTTCCTCCCTACGTTTTAGAATCGTCACGGACTGATTGTGCGCCCTGTCGCGACCAAGCTTCGCAGCGCGGCCGCCGTTCGTCAACCGCAGTCTCTACGCCCGATAATTCGCTTGGGAGCGGGGACGGCGGTCGTCAACGCGCCGCCTTGGCGGCCTCGTTCAGACGCTCGACGACAAGCACATGCGCGAGCAGTCACGGCAGACGCTCGAACTCTCTGCAGATTCGCTTTCCTAGCCTGACTGCGCCGATTGAGAAGCTGTCGGGCGGCCAGCGCCAGGCGGTCGCGATCGCCGGCGCCGTCTATCGGGAAGCCCGCCCTATGATCATGGACGAGCCGACCAACAATCTCGGTGTGCCCGAGCAGCACGCAGCACAAGGTGCTGGAGCTCATACGCATGCTTAAGGGTCGCGGCGTGCCGGTGACCCTCATCACCCATGTGATGCCCGACGCGCTCTCGGTCACCGACCGTGGCGCAGCGCCCCTGGTGCGCCCATCCGGCGATCGCTCGATTTTCCGGTCAGGGCTCTCGCACCGAAGCCGCCAGCTACACTTGTGCTGCGCCCCCGACGTGACAACGGAGGCGCGAGGCGCTAGTCTACTGGTTCGAGGCTGAAGGCTCGGCGTTCGGCAAGGGCGCGCGATGGCCAATTCATGCGACGCCATCATCATCGGCGCAGGCCCCGCCGGCCTCGCCACGGCAGCGGCGCTTCGGGCGAGGGGCCTTGACGCCGCGATCCTCGAAAAGAGCGACGCGGTCGGCGCGGTCTGGCGTCGCCATTACGACCGCCTCCATCTGCACACTGATCGCGCCCGCTCCGGCCTGCCGGGCTTGGCGATACCGAAGGCTTTCGGCCGCTATCCCTCGCGCGCCCAAGTCGTCGAATATCTCGAGGCCTACGCGGCGAAGTTCAATCTGAAGCCGGTCTACAACGCGCCCGTTCGCGCGGTGCGGCGTGATGGGCCCGCATGGCGCGCCGAGGCGGGCGAAGACTCGCGAACCGCCCCCATCGTCGTCGTCGCGACTGGCTGGGCCGACTATCCTCACGCGCCGGCATGGCCGGGCATGGAGACGTTCGGCGGCCCGGTCGTGCATTCGAGCGTCTATCGCAATCCGGCCTCTTTCACAGGGAAGCGGGTGCTGGTCGTCGGCTACGGCAATTCCGGCGCCGAAATCGCACTTGACCTCGCCGAAGCGGGCGTCGATGTGTCGCTCGCCGTCCGCAGCCCGGTCAATATTATTCCGCGCGAGCTGTTCGGAGTCCCGATCCTTGTCTTTCCGATTGCCGAGCAATGGCTCCCGCCGCGCGTGGCCGATTTCCTCAATGCGCCCTTGCTGCGGCTCACGGTCGGCTCGATCGAAAAACTCGGCCTGAAGCGCTCCGCCAAGGGGCCGCTCCAATCCATCGAGGAGGACGGGCGTGTGCCGCTCATCGACGTCGGCACGCTCGATGCGATGCGCGACGGACGGATCAAGCTTCGCGGCGACGTCGCAAGCGTTGCCCGCGAGAGCGTCGGCTTCAGGCAATCGCCCGCCGAGCGCTTCGATGCGATCATTCTCGCGACCGGCTTCCGCCCGGACTTGCGCACGCTGCTGCCCGACGTGAAGGCCGTACTGAGCGAAAGCGGAGCGCCGCTCGTCAGCGGCCGAGCGACAGCGGAGCCCGGCCTTTTCTTCTGCGGCGCCATTCCCTCAGCGGTCGGCCAATTCCGCCAGATCGGCATAGAGGCGATCCGGATCGCCGCCGCCGCGCAATCGCTGCGCGCTGCGTAAATATGTGGGTCACGGCCCGACAAGCTCTTCAACCCATGCCGGAACCGTCTCGCTCGCCGGCCCCAAGCGCTGCTCGTCAAACAAGCGCGCATTGTCGGCCACGTCGAGGTTGATCTCGCAAGTGCGCAGGCCACGGGCGCGCGCCTCAGCGACGAAGCCAGCCGCCGGATAGACGGCGCCCGAGGTGCCGATGGCGACGAAGCGATCAGCCTTACCCAGCGCCCGGTCGATCAAGTTCATCGCGAGCGGCATTTCGCCGAACCACACCACATGCGGACGCAGCGCCCCAACGCGGCCGCAGTCGGGGCAGACGTCCGAGGGAGACAGATCATCGAGCCACGGGTGAACCGTATCACAGCGGCCGCAACGGGCCTTCAAAAGTTCGCCATGCATGTGGATGACGGACGCTGAACCTGCGCGCTCGTGCAGATCGTCGATGTTCTGCGTGACTAGGGTGAGACGACCCCCGCGCTCGGCGAGTGCGCTTTCGAGCTTGGCAAGCGCGAAATGCACCGCGTTGGGCTTGGCGTTGAGAAGGTTGCGCCGCCGCAGATCATAGAACGCCAGCACCTCGCCCGGATCGCGCGCGAAGGCTTCCGGCGTGGCCAGCTTCATCGGATCGAACTTCGCCCAATCCCCTGCCCGTCTTTGTCGCGAAACGTGCCAAGCCCGCTCTCGGCCGAGATCCTCTACCGCCCCCGCAGCGCGAGCGCGATCTGCACGATGGCTGCGATCAGCTCGAGCACGATCAGGATCACGATCGCCGCTTCGAGTCGCGTTGCGCGGTCGGCGTCGATGATGTCGGTCAGCGCCTGCGCAGTGTCGCCGATCACCTCGAGCTTCCGCTTCAAGACGTCGGCGCGCTCAGTGAGCTCGTATTCGTCGGCAAGGCGCGCGTAGAGCCGTTCAAGCTCAGGGTGGTCCCAAAGCACGTCCGGCTTCTCCTCGACCGCCACGCGGCCCGACACGCGGTGCTGGGCGAGCAGAGCCTGGCCGATCAGCCTCAGCATGGCGCGGCGGCGAAACGGCGGCCTGCCGGTCGCCGCGAGTTTTTCGGCGAACGGCTCGACGACGTCGAACACGGCGTTGACCTCGCGCTCGTCGCGCGCCAGCGCCACGGTCTTGGCGAGCGCGTCAGCAATGACGAGAAAGCGCGGCGGCGACAGGTTCTTGATCTGGATCGGCCCGCTCGAGGACTTCTGCTCGTCGCTGTCGTGCGCAATTTCGAGCACCGCCGTTTCGTCGTCGCCGAGCGCCCTGACCCCGCTGACGCGCGAACGCAGCTTCATGAGCAGGTCCTCTTCCTCGAGCGGGGTTAAGCCCACCATCACGGCGACGCCGAAGCGGAACAAAGCCGCCATGCCCCGTTCGCCGACCCGGAAGGCGAGCGGTAGCGAGGAGATCATGTCAGGCCGCTCGAGCCCGGCGGTGTCGATGCGCTCGCCGACGATGAGCGCGCGCGCCGTCAGGCGCGTCGGAGCGATCACGGGCGAAACCTCGGTCATGGCCCGCAGTCTACGGCGACGCGTGAGCTGTCGCCAGCCGCTCGAGTCCGGGGCTAAAGGCGCCCGCTGTTTGCTCGCCTTTGGCGATCAAGACCGTCAAACGCCGGTCCTTCCGAACGCGTGCTCGGGACATCATCCCTCGGAAGTTGCGGCAACCGCAACCACACCGTCCCGGGCGACCGGCAGGCCTTGGTCCGCACCGGCGTCGCTAGCACCGTGCTCTTGGCCCGTTGCGGGTTGCTCCACCCTGCGCGCCTCATCCAGTGTCTTTGTCACGGCGTCATGAATTGAGCTCGCAAGCGAGCTCGCGCCCGTCATTCCTTGCGCCGCCGGATCCGAAAGCATTGCGTCGGCCGGATCCCAGAAACCGACAAGGATCGGACATGAGGGAAATTTTTGTCGAACCCGACGCAATAGATAACGCATATGCGGCGGACTGCCGTCGAGCTCGGCGTAGGTGATGCAGACCATGGCGACACCTGTCGTGTCGAGCCTGTTGATTGCAAATCTCGAGACCTCGTCGTGGAGCGCGCTTTGCGCGCCGAGCCCATGCTTGCGTAACAACTGCGCCAGCATCGACGCCACGATTCCGTCGAGTGGATCCCGGCCAGGGACGCACAGCACGCTTCGTTCGGTGCGCCAGACGTCGGGGAGATTCGAACCCTGCCGGACCTGTCCCTCTGGCGCAGGTTGGGTCGTCGTCTCGCGTTCCGGGCGGGCGACGCCAGCAACCTCCACCACCGCGGCCTTGGCTTGCGCATCGGTGAGCACCGGGTCGACGTCATCGTGCGATTCAAGGTCCTCGATCAGCCCGAGCATCGCTTCCTGGATTTTCTCAAGCCGCGCCGGCTGGATCACTCCGCGCGACACATCGTTCACGACCAGCCTCAGCGCCTTCAATGCGATGTCGTCATAGTAAGATGAGAGCGCGCGCCCTTTCAGCAGCGTCTCCGCTTGCTCCAGAATTTCGTCAGGGTCGCCAGCGAGCAGTCTTTGGTAAAGGGTTTCGACTGGCGTAAGCGCAGGGCGATCCCCCAGCAACACGTCAAGAAATTCAAGGTGCCGGACATGGCGACCGACGACGACCAGACATAGCGTCAGCGGCGTCGACAGGATCAAGCCGATCGGTCCCCAGATCCAGCTCCAGAAAATCGCCACGATGACAACTGCGGTCGGAGACAGCCCGGTGTTGCTGCCGTACAGCACCGGCTCCAGGAATTGTCCGGTCACGCCTTCAGCGACAATAAAAAGCCCGGCCGTCCAGAGCGCGCTTGACCATCCTGGATCGACCGCGGCGGCCAGCGCCACGGGGAGCACGGCGGCGGTTATCGACCCCAGGTAAGGAACAAAGCGCAAGAGCGCGGCGAGAAGCCCCCAGAGCACCGGGCTTGGCAAGCCGATGAAAAATAGACCAACGCCAATCAACAAACCAAAGCCCGCGTTGATCGAGGCCTGAATTAAAAAGTACCGCGTCAAGCGCTGGGTGGCCTCGTCAATGGCGAGAGTGGTCCGATGAAGATCATTCGAGCCAAAAAGCCGTATGATCCGGTCGCGGAGATCCTCTTGCTGAACGAGAATGAAAATTGTCACGATGAGAACGATTGCGAGCGTGGCCAGAGGCGAAAGAACCGGCTCCAGAATCTGACGGCCTGTCTCGAGATAGCCGCTTGACGAAGACTGAACTACGACCGGGATCGGCTGCTCATCCGGCGTGGCGGCGTCTGAGGAGCTTGGCGCAGGCGTCTTGGGTTGGTAGACCGCCCCCAGGCGGCCGGTAACTTGTTTGACGAGGCCGTTTACAGCGCCGTGCAGCGACTCATATTTGTCGATCACAGTCGACTGGTATTGAGGCGCATTCTCGACAAGCGATCTGAGCTGGGAGCCTATAATCGCGCCGAGCACCAAGATGATCGCGAGCGCCAACGCCACCGAGACCGCCACGGCGGCGACCTTGGGCAGGCGAGCCCGCTGGAGCAGCCTGACAACCGGCGCCAGAAAAAAAGTCAGAAAAATCGCGAGCGTGATGGGAATGAGCACGTCCCGCGCCAGATAAAGGGCCGAAACAACCACCACGCCGGTTGCAAGCCCAAGCAACGCCTCGGGCTTCGGCGTCTCCGCCGCAGGCACTTTTACCTTCGGCGCGCGCGCCAGTCCGAGCGGGTCCTCGGCCATCGATTGCGATCCCCCTGTGAGCGGCGTCGGGCGCACGCGCGCTTCCGGGAACCCAAACGCCAAAACTCGCGTGTTCGTTCCGCATCAACTTGCCGCCCAAGCAGAAGGCGGTCGAACGCCAGACTTGAAGTTTGCATGGCGCGGCGCGCGGGCGCAAATTCGCGCCGTTTTGCCTATTTCATTTTGCCCACCCGGAGGCCAAAAGCGAGCTGCTATTCGCCGGTCGCCTTGAGCGGACAGGTTTCAGGCCAAACGCTGAGCCCGCCCCGGCTGCGCGTCATGGAGAGCGACGATGGGAGACGTGAACGACGCCAGATGGCGTCTTGACGGCGTTCGGGTGGTTCACGCGGGCGAACTCGACATCAACACGGCCCAGACGCCCGGTATGAACCGCGCCGCGGCGATCACCTACGCGCGCGCCGGGGCGGAGAAATTATGGGCAGGAACTGTCGTCATCCATCCGAAGGCCAAGACCGGGGCGCACCATCACGGGCCGGTGGAGAGTGTCATCTACGTGGTCAGCGGACTTGCCCGAATGCGATGGGGCGAGCGGCTCGAATTCGTGGCCGAGGCCGGCCCCGGCGATTTCATCTATATTCCGCCCTTCGTCCCCCACCAGGAAATCAACGCCAGCGACGAGGCGCCGCTGTCTTGCGTACTGGTGCGCAGCGGCCAGGAGCCGGTCGTCGTCAACCTCGATCTGCCGAACGTGGAGCGCAACCCGGAGACGGTCGAGTGGGTCGACGACCTGCACCCGCCGCGCAGCAGCTAAACATTGTCCAGACATTACGGTCGGCGCAACCCCAGCCTTTCGTCCGACGGCGGCTTGGCGAGCGCAACCGCGTATTCGGTCCGACCGGGCCCATTGAGTACGCGGCTGTGCGTAGCCAGGCACTTTTGATCCTTGCCATCCCAGACCATGCCCCGAGGGCAGACCAGCTCGGTTTGGCCATTCGGGCGATGAGCTGTTCCGCCGCCGCCAGCGCTCCCGTTTCCGCCAGCTCCCGCTCCGCCGCCGCCAGCTCCACCACCGCCTCCGCCAGCTCCACCGCCGCCTCCGCCGCCTCCGCCTCCACCCATGCCAGCCGCAGGCGCCGCCAACGCCAGGCCGAGAACCAAGATCCCGCTCGAGAGCGCGTAAGCGAACCCGGTTCTCTTTTGGCGACCAAATTGAAGAAGGGTGTGCATGGCAATGGTCCTCCATGTTCGGGTACGTCGCCCAAGAAACACATTTCCGATGAAATTATTCGGCTGCCGCTTTGGCCGGGGGCCTCCTGCTCACGGCGCCTAGGGCTCGGCGGCCCTTCAGCTATCGCCTCAGAACCGGATGCGCCTCGCGGCGCTGCCAGCCGGCGCGCTCGAGTTCCGTGATGGGATGCTCCTCCCGCGGAAAGCCTGCGCAAAGATAGGCGATGAAGGTCCAGGCGCGGAACGTCGAGGGTCTTCGCGATCGTCCCCGGATCGAGGATCGACACCCAGCCGACGCCTAGGCCGCGGGCGCGCGGTGTCGCGCACGAAATGTGATGCGGATCACAGCAAGTGTGACCCGGAACACAGCAGGCTCTTCCTGAAGGTGATATGTTTGATGCGTGTGGACGTGCTCTCAGCCCCGTGATCGTCGTTGAATCCGCGTCATGTCGTGGACGATCGAAGAGGAGGCGTAACAAATGACTGGACTTTTCGACATCTTGCCACGGTTCCTGAGCGCAGCGCGCTTGGCCGTCTTGGCGGGGGTCGTCTGTGTCTTCGCGATCGCCTCACCCTCCGCCGCGACGTCTCCAGGCGACAAGCGCGTCGCCCTGGTGATCGGCAACGGGGCTTACGAGCGCGCGCCTCGGCTCGACAATGCTGTCTTCGACGCAAAGGCCGTCGCAGGCGCGTTCCGCGAACTCGGGTTTCAGGTCGTTGATGGGTACGACCTCGACATCGAACATATGAGAGCCAAGGTTTCCGAGTTTTCGGCGGATTTACCCGACGCAACGTCGGCGGTGATCTATTACGCCGGGCACGGCATTTCGGTCGACGAGGAGAACTACCTGATCCCGACCGACATCGTGCTCAAGAGTCCGACCGACCTCGATCTGAATGCGATCAGCGTCTCGTTGCTGCTGAAGCAGATGAAGCGTGACGAGAGCGTCAACATCGTCATCCTGGACGCCTGCCGCGACAATCCTTTCGCCGCGGAGTTCGCCAAGCACAAGACGCGCGCGCTTGTCGGTGAACGGGGCCTGAGCAGGATAGACGGGGATTTGGCGCGCGGCACGCTCATCGCTTTCGCCAGCGACCCGAAGAGCACGGCCCTCGACGGTCCGCCCGGTCAGCACAGTCCTTTCACCAGCGCGTTTCTCGCCCACATGTCCGACCTCGGCGTTCCAATCGACACGGTGATGAGCCGGGTTCGCAACGACGTGTGGGAGAAGACCCATCACAACCAGTTGCCTTGGGTTAATACCTCGCTGATCGGCGAATATACGCTCAATCCGGGACCATCGCCGGAATCGACGAGCGACGCCGCGCGGGCCTCGGGCGCGCCGAACTTGGCGGACAGCCGTCAGTCGCAGGAGAATCTGATGTGGGAATCGGCCCAGCATTCGAATCTGGCCGCCGACTATCAGGCCTACCTCGGCGCTTTTCCAGGCGGAATGTTCGCCCAAATGGCGAGAAACAGGATCGCCAATCTTCAATCCGCCGGAGGGTCGAGCCCGGCGAGCGTCCCAGAAACGCTCGCTATGCGAGAGCCTGCCGGGCAATCGGAGAAAAGCGCGACGTCTGATAGTGAGACTGTCGACGGCGGCAGCGCCGAAACGGGAACCGCCGAAACGGAAAGGACGCTGAGTCTCAGCGCCACGGATCAAAAGGAGGTTCAGCAACGCCTGACTCTGCTCGCATTCTATGCGGGCCCCTCAACTGAAACCTTGGATGACGCGACCCGCTCGGCGCTCGCCGAATGGCAGAAGAAGCGAGGCTTCGCGCCGACGTCGTTTCTCGACGCCCCGCAACTCGCGGCGCTGCGGGCGGACAGCGAAAACGAATATCAGAAGTATCTCGCCGCGAAGCCGTCCCTGCCCCAGGCGCCACGGCAAGCCATTATCCGGAAATCGCCCAAGCCCCCGGCGACGCGCGCAGAGAAAGCGCCGGCGCGCGTGCGACATGTGGCGAAGAAATCGTCCCGCGCGCCGGCGGCCGTCGCCGACAACCCCGCGCCAGTCACCGCGTCGGATCCAGGCGGCAGTCCCGCTTGGCGGCAACGCGCGGGGCTGCCTGAACTCCCATCAGCGCCCGGTCTGGGAGGCCGGCCGCCGGGATTCTGGACCGGTTCTGGGACCCGCAGAATTGGAGGGATTTTCGGCGGCAGTCGCTACTGAGCCCGGGTCGTTTTCGGCCTCAATTCGTGCGACCCGGATAGCCGATTGCGCCTACCCCTACCGGCGCAGAACCGGATGAGCCTCGCGGCGCTGCCAGCCGGCGCGCTCGAGTTCCGGAATCAGGTGCTCCTCCCGTGGAAAGCCCACGCACAGATAGGCGATGAAGGTCCAGGAGCGTGGAACGTCGAGCGCCTCCGCAATCGCGCCCGGATCGAGAATTGACACCCACCCAACGCCAAGTCCCCCCGCGCGCGCGGCAAGCCAGAACCCATGCAGCGCGCAGACGGTCGAATAGCGGCGCGCCTCTGGCATTGTGCGTGCGCCCAGCCCATGGCCCTGCTCTGTCGCCTCGTCGCAGAACACCGCGAGCTGGATCGGCGCGTCATTGAGGCCCGCAAGCTTGAGCTTGGCGTAAAGCGCCGCCTTTTCGCCACCGTAGGCGCCAAGCGCGTCGCGATTGGCCGCCTCGAAATTGGCTCGGATGGAAGCGCGGCGGGCCGCATCGTCGACGCGCACGAAGCGGGTCGGCTGGCAATTGCCCACCGAAGGCGCCAGCGCGGCGAGACCGAAGAGGTCGGCCAGCGTCGCTTCATCCGGCTTTTTATCGGCACGGAAATGGCGCACGTCGCGCCGCCAGGCCAGAAGCTCGGCGAAGGTCGCCCGGAAGGCGGCGTCGAACTGTGGCGCTTCGCTAAGGGCATCGGCCAATTCCGCCATGCGCCGCTCCTAGCCTCGGACGCTCGTCCCCGGCGCCTCTGGCATAACGCGCGAGAGCCTCACTCGGCAAAGGGAATATCGCGCTTGTTTGCGCCTCACCGCCGCATCGTGCGCGGCGGGTGGCCGCTCGATCACTTTCGTGGCGAGCTGAAAGCCCAGGCGATCGGGTGCGCCTAGGTAGTTTTATCAATTGCGCGAAGGGGTCGAGACTGAAAAAGCTAATTGCGTCCGGGCGACCGAGCCGCGTGACCGGCGGCTTAAGGGGTGTCGACCTGTGACCATTTGGCGTGCGCGGCACGATCTCCCTGCCGCGCACGCCTTTTTTACGTTGAGTTGCCGGGCCGAGATCGCCGGGCTTGAGCGAGCGCCGCGCAACGAGATCGCCGCCCGCCATCTTACTTCGACGGTTCAACGGGTCCGGGGAATGAAGCCAGGCACGCCCGTCCCCACCACAGGATTGAACCGGATGCTCGTCGTTATGCCTTCCCGGATCTCCCGCATGGCGTCTTCCGGCAGGGTCGAAATCTCAAAGTTCTCTTGTATATGGCGAGGTGTGGTCGACGTCGTCAGGACAGCAGTCCCGCGTTGTACGGCCCAGGCCAGCGCAACTTGACCAGGCGTCTTGCCGACGCGCTGCGCGATGGCTTTGATGACGGGGTCATCCACCACTTTGGGATCCATACCGTGTCCCAACGCTGCGCCTGCTTGAACTACAATCCCATGCTCCCGACAGAAGTCGAGTAGGTCCCATTGGGGGAGATACGGATGGCATTCGGCTTGCACCAGCGCGGGCTTGATCCGCGCGGCCGCGACGAGCTCTCGCAGCTTCTCCAAAGTAATATCTGTTAGGCCGATCGATTTGCACTCACCATCGTCCACGAGCCGCTCGAGCGCCCGCCACGTCTCGATTAACGTCACCCCGGAATCATAGATCACTTGACCGTGCTCGTCCCTCGGGTCCAGCTCGTCGCCGGGTTGAAAAGCAAAAGGGGTATGGATGAGATAGCAATCGACCTTGTCGATCTTCAGTCGCCGGCGGCTGGCGTCAAAGGCGGGCTTGACCCGCTCAGGACGATGATTGGTGTTCCACAGCTTCGTGCTGACGAAGAGATCCTCCCGTCGAACCGTCCCGACGCTGAGCGCCGCCTGCATCGCTTCGCCAACCGCTTCTTCATTGCGGTAGCGTTCCGCACAATCGAAATGTCGGAATCCCACGTTCAGTGCGGTATGAGTCGCTTCTTTGGTCACGAGAGGATCGGCGATCAGCGTGCCAAACCCGACGGCAGGGATGGCGCCAGATCCGTTGTTGAGAGGGATTCTCATATAGCGAAACGCATCTGGGGTCGCCATGCTCAACGCTCCTTTGTCCGAGGCTAGTCGCAGCAAAAGTCGCGGACGGCTTCGATGGTGTGTCCGCAGCTCAGTCCACCCACTCGATTTGCCGAGCGCGGACTGATTTTCTCTCATCCGCCTCGGGCGCTCCATTCTTTCGTCGCGGGGCGCGAGTCCCGAGGATAACCGAGCGCGCGTGGGTAGTTTTGTCAATTGCGCGATGGGAACGAGACTGGAAAGCTCGTGCGTCCGGGCGCAAAAGCCGATGCCAGACGGCCTGGGGGGTCGCTGAACCCGTGACCAATCGGCGTGCGCGGCATAATCTCCCGCCGCGCACGCCTGCCCTTCAATTGACGGGCGCGCAGTCCCTGTGGGGCCGCGACGCCTGATCCGGACTCTGCAATTTCTGATAATTCTTTTGATATTTCAACCTGTTATCGCCACGCGCCAAAACAAACTGTTTCCGTAAAACAGAAAATAAGGTATAGTTCCTGTTTTTCGCCGCCTGGCGGCAAAGGAGAACTTCATGACCGACGATCCCGCATCCTCCACACCGGCCGCCGGCGTTCGAGCGCAGCGCCGCACCCGGCGCGACACGAGGATCGCGCGTCAAGAGCGCTATTTCGACCTGATGGTCTCGGGGTATAGCTGTGGCCAGATCGCAAAAATGCTGAAGATCAGCGCCGCCACGGTCCGGCGTGAAATCGACCGGGCGCTTGCCGAACGGCGGCTCGACGGGCCTGAGCATTTCGCGCGCGTGCAGGTGGCGCGGCTCGTGAAGGCGCTGAGACTCGCCGAGGCTGCGATCGAGCTTGGCGAACTGAAGGCGGTCGCGACCTATCTGCGGATCGTCGCCGCGCTCGACCGCTATCATGAGCTGGCGGCAGGGAGCCCGCCCCCGCCCCGTAGGCCGGCCGAGCCCCCGCCCCTTGCCCTGCCGACCCCGCCCAAGGCGCTAACATTCGCCGCGGCTCCTACCAGTGACGAGCCGTCTCCGGTCGACGAGGCCCTGAGGGACACGGCGGACGAGATTCGAGAGTGAGCTTCGCAAAGACGCCGGGCGCCCCGCTGATCATCAAGCGGAGCGTGCGATGACGACCGTCGTTCGACCCGATCGCGTTGCATCGAGGATGAATGTGAAACACATTAGTGTTTACTATCAATCGTTTACGTATGGTTACTGCCAAGATAAGTGAGATTCAAGATCACCGAACAAGCTCCGCCCTCAGGGTCGCGCGACGATTCGATTCGAGTTGCAGATAAGGAGGCTTAAGCCTTTGAAATCGCTTCGGCGCGTGCAGAATCGCACACCCTCGCGGACAGCTTCCGCGAAGAAACAAATCGAGGGGGTCGTCAGGCGCTTGCGATCTCGCGGGTCGGACGTCCGACGCCGATCCAAAAGCCTCCCCTAACCCGCTGTCATCCAATAGTTTTGGAAAGGTTTTATTCTCGGGCAAGATCATTGACATCGCGGCGCCGCGCAGTCGAAATCCCGGACGATTCCCGCTCGGCAAGCTGCTCGGAGTTTGGGTTTGAGCCCCCTTCATCGTCAAGTTCGTGGCCGCCGCCGGGCCGCGTTTAGGAATGTTTTTGCTCTCGCGATGGCCCTCCTCGCCAGCGCCGCCTCCGCGGACTCGACCCCGCCCTTAAGCCCTCCGCCGGCGGCGCCGCTTGCGGACCCATCTCAGCAGACGCCCGCCTCTGCGGGGACGCTCCTGCCGAACCTGCCGATCCGGCTCAATCCCGCTCCGTTCGCCCTGCCACAGCTCGCCGAATCGCAATTCCGCGCAGACGCGTCGACGCTTTCGACGCCAGTGAGCGCCGGGCCATGGGGGGTGCTCAGCGGCGGGTGGCAGAGTCAGAACCTGCTTGGCGACATGGGGGGACTTCGGCCGGCCCTGGCCAAGTACGGGGTCACGCTCACCATACTCGAGAACGTCGAAGTGTTCGGCAATCTCAGCGGCGGCGTCCAGCAGAGTCTTGAACCAAAAGGTCTGACCACCGTCACGCTGCAAATGGACACCGAGAAAGCGTTCGGTCTCAAGGGCGGCACGCTCAACGTGAGCGGCCTCCAAGTTTATGGCGGCCAACTGAACGAGGACGACCTGTTGGTCCTGCAGACCCTGAGCGACATCGACGCGCCCGAGGGCGTTCGGCTTTGGGAGCTGTGGTATCAGCAGAAATTCGGCGACAAGTTCGACGTCAAGATCGGGGAGCAGAGCCTTGATGAGGAATTCATTATCGCCCCGAGCGGGAACTCCCTCTTCATTAACGGCGTATCCGGTTGGCCGGGGCTTCCAACGGTAGATTTACCCGCGAGCGGCCCAGCCTATCCGCTCGCGGGCCTGGGCGTTCGCGGACGGGCGCAGGTGACGGACAGCGTCACCGTGCTTGCAGGCGTCTTCAACGGCAGCCCGATCCCGTTTGATTCGCCCAATACGCCGGCGAGCAATCCCCACGGCGTGAGCTTCCCGCTCGACACCGGAACGCTTGCGATCGCCGAACTGCAATACGCATTGGGTTCGGGCGCGTCGGGGAAGGCGAACGCCGACGGTCCGCTGCCAGGCGTCTACAAGATCGGCGCCTGGTATGACAGCACCAAGTTCGACGACCAGCAAACCGACGCGATAGGCCTGCCTCTCGCCAGTCCGTTGCGCAATGGGATTCCGGCCACGCATCACGGCGACTTCTCACTCTATGGGGTCGCGGACCAGATGGTCTGGCGTTCGAAGGATAATCCCAATCGCAGCCTGAATGTCTTCGTCCGTCCGATGTTCACGCCATACCAGGATCGCAACCTCGTCAGCGCCAGCATCAACGCGGGCTTCGCGTTGCACGCTCCGTTGCCAGGGCGTGACAACGATGCCTTCGGCGTCGAAATGGGGACTGTGTGGGTGACGAGCGGCGCATCCGGCTTCGACCGACAAATGCAATTCTTCCAGCCTTCGGTCTACACGCCCATCCGCTCGAGCGAGACCTTTCTCGAGGCGACCTATCAGTTTCAGGTTCTACCCTCGTGGCAGATTCAACCGGACGTCCAGTATTTTATCAATCCGGGCTTAGGAATCGCCAACCCGGACGAACCGGCGCAGCGGATCAAGAACGAACTCGTGATTGGCCTGCGCACGAGCATCACGTTCTGAACCGGCTCGGTTTAACTGACCGAGAGGTGATGACAGCCGAGCGCGGGGCGGCTCAGCTCACGCCGAGCTTGCGCTGCAGGCTCGTGGACGACGTCGTATATTGGAACGTCAGTTTCTTGTCCGGATAGACGTATCGATGCACGCGCTGGGCGGCGAGCGTCGCCTCGTGGAAGCCCGACAGGATCAGCTTGAGCTTGCCCGGATAGGTATTGATGTCGCCGATGGCGAAAATGCCCGGAACGCTCGTTTCGAACTTCGCCGTATCAACGGGGATGAGATTCTCGTGCAGGTTGATCCCCCAATTGGCGATCGGCCCAAGCTTCATTGTCAGCCCAAAGAACGGCAGCAAGTCGTCGCAAGGATGGTCGTAGTGCTCGCCGTTCTCGCGACGGATTGTGAGCGCCGAGAGTTGGCCGTCCTCGCCCTTGACCGCGGTCACCTGGCCGAGCACGAACTCCATGTCGCCCGAATTGACGAGCTCCCGCATGGCGTTAACCGAGTGCGGCGCCGCCCGGAAGGCGTCGCGGCGGTGAACCAGGGTGATGCGCTCGGCGACCGGATGCAAATTGAGCGCCCAATCGAGCGCGGAATTGCCCCCGCCGACGATGACCACTCGTCTCCCCTTGAAATGGTCCATCTTGCGCACGGAATAAAAGACGCTGGTGTTCTCGTAGGCGTCGAGCCCCGGGATCGGCGGCTTCTTCGGTTGGAACGACCCCCCGCCCGCGGCGATAAACACCGACTTGGCTTCGATCGCCTTGTCGTTATCGGTGCCGATGCGAAACGAGGGCCGCTCGGGCGCGCCAAGAACTTCCATTCCTTCGACCATCTCGCCAAGGTGAAACTTGGCCCCGAAGGGATGGATCTGCTTCATGAGGTTGTCGACAAGCTCTTGTCCGTTGATCATCGGAAAGCCCGGAATGTCGTAGATCGGCTTCTCTGGATAGAGCTCGGCGCATTGCCCGCCGGCCTTCGGCAGGATGTCGATCAAATGCGCCCTTATGTCGAGGAGTCCGAGCTCGAACACCGCAAAGAGGCCGATCGGACCGGCGCCGATGATCGCGACGTCGGTGGATAGGACTTCGGTCATTCAGATTCCCTCTGTTCTTATCCTTGTTTGGGGGGTGTGGTCACGACCAGGCCGTCAAGCGCCTCGCTGACCTTGATTTGACAGGAGAGTTCGGAGTTGGGTCGCACCTCGAAGGCGAAGTCGAGCATATCCTCCTCCATCTGGGAGGCTTTGCCCGTCGCCTCCGTCCACTCCGGGGCGACGTAGACATGGCAAGTCGCACAAGCGCAAGCGCCTCCGCATTCGGCCTCGATGCCCGGGACGGAATTGCGCAGCGCCGTTTCCATGACCGTCGAGCCGACCTGAGCCTCGACCGAGCGCGACTGTCCGGACGCGTCAATGAAAGTAACTTTCGCCATTGAACAGAGTAATTCCCTGGAATGTCGCGTCACGCCTCGGATGCGCGTGAATTCGGTCGGCGAGCGCCGCCTATATAGAGCGCGCCTACATAGAGCAAGCGCGGCGGCGCCGAAAGGGTACGCGGCGGCGCCGAAAGGGTATTTGGAGTCTCGCCTGAGGCGTGATTCGCGGACCGCGACCGAAAACGTACCTACGTCGCAGTCGATGGTCTTACCGACTAGCCCCGAATGCGCTCGATTTCGGCAACGGCCTCTGCGACTGAGGATAGGAGTTCGGCGACCGCACGCGTTTCCGCTGACCCCTGCTCGCCGCCGGCCGCCAATTCCTCGATGCGCCACGCCGCGCTGGCGACGCGCCCAGCGCCGACCGCAAGAGCCGAACCTCGCAGCGTATGGGCGATTCTTGCCTTAGATTCCAACGTCAAGACCGAGGGATCAGACAGCTGCGCCATCAACGCCGGCGCTTGCAGCCGGAATAGCCCAAGGAGCTCGGCCTCAAGCTCCTGATCGCCCAGGCACTGGCGCGCCAAATGAACAAGATCCAGAGGGGGATCGCGATCGCCGACCGAGGTCTCAACCATGGCGCCCTGGTCCGTTGGAAGCCAACCCGGAGGACCGCCGTCAATGGCGCCATCCTTAATCGCTGAACACAATGGAAAAACATGGTAACCGAAGCGTTAACGACGTTTGCAAGTTGCGCAGGCGGCGTGGTTTCCATCGTTGAGGCTCGGCGGTAGACTGCAACGTGGTTAATTCAAAGCGTTTGGGCGGCGGCGAGCCGGGGGAAACGCTTGGCGCGTAGGTCGATCATTGCATTGATCGGCGCGATGGAGTGAGGCGGACGCGATGGCAAAACAAAATCCGGCGACGGATCCGGTCTCGGCGGCGATGTCGGCGATCGAAAGCGCCTTGAATTTGACGGACGACGACGAGGCGGGGCTGACTTCGGACGACAATGCCTTCCCACCTCAGCTCGCTCCAGCGAAACCGACGACCGCAACGCCCGTTCTCAGGCCTAGCCAGCTCGCTGGCGATGCGCCGGCACTCCTTCGCGCGGGCCCGCCCGCGCCAGGCGCCCCCGAGAACGAAACAAAACCGGCGATCCCCTCGGCGGCGCCGGCAAACGACGATCGCGAGAATGTCGGCGCAATTCTGCAGGCAATGAATGCGCGTCCAGCGAGCCGGACGCCGTTCATACTCGCCCTGATTGCTTCACTCCTGTGGGCGACGATCTGTGCGCTCTACGGCTATGTCTCTGTGTGGCCTTCGGCTTCGAGGCGACCGCTCGAGATGCTCCTGCGACCCGAGACGCCGTTAATTTTGCTAGCGGCGCTCGGGCCAATCATCTTCATGTTCGCCTTTGCCGCGCTATCGCGGCGCCTGCGCGAGTTACGCCAATCGGCGCGCGCGATCTCCCAGGTCGCTGTGCGTCTGGCAGAACCCGAGACGATGGCGGGCGAGCATGTTGCGAACCTCTCCCAGGCCATCCGTCGCGAGCTCACGTCGATGGGGGATGGCGTCGAACGCGCGCTAGGGCGCGCCGCGGAGCTCGAAACCCGCGTGCGATCCGAAGTTTCCACGCTAGAGCGCTCTTATTCCGACAATGAGCGCAAGATCCGCCTTCTCATCGCCGAAATGGCCGATCAGCGCGAGTCGATCGTGACCAGCGGAACGCGGGTCCGCGACGCCATAGCAACAGCTCACGACAGCATCGCCGGGGACCTCGACGTCGCCGGCGCCAATTTGAGCGAGCGCCTCGTTGAGGCCGGCCAGAAGCTGACCACGTCGCTAGGGGCGGCGTCGGATGATATTACTCTCGCAATGGACCGCACCGGCTCCGCGACGCTCGAGCGCATCGTCGCGGAAGGCGCACGGATGAGCGTATCGATTGGCTCGGTCGGCGAAAATCTGGCCGAACGCCTCGCAAACACGAGCCAAAGAGCAGCGGGCGACATCTTGGCGCGAGTGGCGGAGGTCGACAACCGTCTCAAGTCGGTCGGCGACAACCTGCTGTCCCGCTTAGGGGAGCAGGGCGACGATTTGATCGAACGCATCCAGATTTCGCAGAATTCTGTCGTCGAGGCGATCGACGCGCACGGCGACCGGGTGGCGACCCGTCTCGCGGACGCGGCCGAATTCGCGCGGAGCGCCGTTGGCGCCCATGCCGACGATGTGGTCGGGCGCATCAGCGGCAGCAGCGCGCGAGCCGTCGAGGCGATCAAGGGACACGGAGACGCGATCGCGGATCAACTTGCCGAGGCGTCGCTGGGGCTGACGGGCGCCTTTGGCGTCCACGGCGACGACGTCGTCGGCCGCATCAACGCCAGTAGCGCAGAGGCCCTCGAAGCCATTCGCTCCCACGGCGATTCTGTCGCGGTTCGCCTGTCCGAGGCCGCGGCGTCAGCGAGCAACGCGGTTGCCGCCCATGCGGACACTGTTGTGAACCGCGTTTCCGCCAGCAGCGCCGAGGCCGCGGAGACGCTCCGAACGCATGGAGATATTGTCGCGGTGCGCCTTTCTGAGGCCGCTGACACCATCAACGCGCACGGCAAGTCGGTCGCCGCTCAACTCGCCGGGGCGTCGGCTGTCATGAGTAGCGCCGTCGCCGACTACGCGGACGATGTTGTCGGCCGGGTCAGCGCAAGCGGGGCGCAAACCGTCGAGGCGATCCGCGCTCAAGGCAACTCGGTCGCCGACCAACTCGCCCAGGCCTCGGCGGCGACGCGCAGCACCGTCGCCGCCTACGCAGACGACGTCGTCAGCCGCGTCAGCGCAAGCGGGGCGCAAACCGTTGAGGCGATCCGGTTCCGTGGCGACTCCGTTGCCGATCAACTCGCCCAGACCTCGGCGGCGACGGTCAACGCCATCGACGAGTACGCGGACGGAATCGTTGCTCGCGTCAGCGCAAGCGGCGAGCAGGCCATCGAGGCGATCCGCTTCCATGGCAATTCCGTCGCCGACCGACTATCAGAGACGTCGGCGTCGGCGCGCAGCGCCGTCGGCGAGTACGCGGACGGGATCGTTGCTCGTGTCAGCGCAAGCGGCGAACGGGCCGTCGAGGCAATCCGCTTCCACGGCAACTCCATCGTCGACAAACTCTCCGAGACCTCGGCGTCGACGCGCAGCGCCGTCGCCGAATACGCGGACGGGATCGTTGCTCGCGTCAGCGCGAGCGGCGAACAGGCAGTCGAGGCGATCCGCTTCCATGGCGACTCCATCGTCGACAAACTCTCCGAGACCTCGGCGTCGACGCGCAGCGCCGTCGCCGAATACGCGGACGAGTTTGTCGCTCGCATCAACGCAAGCGGCGAGCAAGCCGTCGACGCAATCCGCTTCCACGGCGACTCCATCGCCGACAAACTCTCCGAGGCCTCGGCTTCCGCGCGCGGCGCCGTCCACGCGTATTCGGACGACGTCGTCAACCGAGTGAGCTCCAGCGGCGCGCAAGCCGTCGAAGCAATTCGCGCCCAAGGCGAGTCCGTCGCCGATCAGCTCGGTCTCACGACCGATGCGGTCGCCCGCGACTTCGGCGCCCGGTCGAATTCGCTGATCGAGCGGCTTGAGAGCGGCGGCGCGCGGCTCTCCGACACCATCGTCGTACACGGCGACAACCTCGTCGTGCGGCTCAACGACGCGGCCGACCGTCTGCACGACACCGTCGTGGTCCGCGGCCAAGTCCTTGAAGATAGGCTCACCGGGTCGAGTGAACAACTCAGCGCCCTGATCCGGGATCGCGCGGAAGACGCAACCGAGATTCTTGACGCAGCGGTTGCGAGGTGGGGCGAGCAATTTGACTCCCGCGAGACCCAATTGCGCGGGACGGTCAATGGCCAGAACGAAGCGCTCGAGGCCCTGTTCGACGAATCGACGCGTCGCCTCGTCGGCGCGATTTCAGCCGAGGGCGCCCTGGCCCAAGCGCAGATCGAGGCGTCAGCAACTCAATCCGTAAGCAGGTTGGTCTCTGAGACGGCGCAAATCAACGATCGTCTCGCGTCGCTTGCTAGCGACGCCGCGGCCGCAGCCGCCAACGGAGCGGGCAACGTGCACGATGCGCTGAGCGAGCGGATCGCGGCCTTCGACCGCCTCGTCAACCACCGCGGCGTCAGCCTCGTGGAGGCCGTGTCGCAACAGACCGAACACATGCGCGAGTATCTCCAAGCGCTGGATGGTCTGGTCGGCGAAAGCGGGCATAACGTCATCGACCGCTTAGGGTCACATTCCGACGAGCTCAACGCTCGCATCGCCGGCAATCTCGATGCGATCGACGTGATGATGCACGCCCGGCGCGACGATTTCGACAAGCGTTTTGCCGACTACAGTGGGCAGCTGGCGACGAACTCGGCAGAGCGGTTGGAGCAATTTGAAATCGCTTCGGCCGCTCATCACAATGCGGTCGATTTTGCCCTGGCGTCCCATTCGCGGCGCATCGAGACTTCGCTCGGCGACGGGCTTGCGCGCTTCGAAGGCGCGATCGACGGGCGAAGTCGGGAAATTGTCGCGCAGATTGGCGATCGGTCGTCGGCTCTCGCGACCGATCTCGGCGCCAAGCTGGTCGCCATCGAGGAGACTCTCGTCAGCCGCGGCGGCGCGATTGATGAGAAGCTCGGCCAGAGAAACGAGGAGGCGGCCGCCCTGTTCGACCACCGTCTGCAAGCCGTCGAGGAGCGTGGCGGGGCAAAACTTCGCGAAGTCTCGTCGACGCTTGAAGGCCTCCTGGCGCGGATCGAGGATGCGCTCGCGCAGCGCGGCCGCGCGCTGTCCGAAACCCTCGCCCGCACCACGCTTGAAACCGCCAAGGCGCTCGGCGATGGCGGCCGCGAGATCACGGAAGGCATGAGCGCCAAATCGGCGGAAATTGGCGAAACGCTGCAAAGGCGGGCGGATGAACTGACGCAAACGCTGTCGACTGTCGCCCGCGACATCAATGCGACGTTGACCGGTCGCGTAGAGGACGTCTCGCGGTCGCTCGGAGTGAGCGTCGATCAATTCAAGGACCAAGTCGTCGCGCCGATGCAGGACCTGAGCCGGCGCCTCGACTCGAGCCGTGCTGAGCTGGAAGACAAGGTGGGCGAACACGCCCACCGAGTGACGACAATGCTCGACTTGCACAAGGCGTCGATTGGCGCCGCATTCGACTCCCACAAAGTCGTTGTGGCCGACGCCACACGCGAGAGCGCGCAAATCTTTGACGCGCGCTTGGCCGCTCTGGCCGAGGCCGCGGATCAAAGCACGCGCGTCATTGACCTGAGATTGGCCGATATGGTGGAGGCGGCGAATCGTAACGCGGAGACCATCGATGAACGGCTTGTCACTCGTATTCAGGTAATGAGCGAAGTCCTGACGAGAGCAGCGTCAGAAGCCGAATCGATCTGGGCGGCGCAAGGAGCCAGCGTCGCTAGCGCGATTCGGGCAAGGGTCGACGACTTGCGCGAGGTCATTGAAGGCAAAGGCGCTGATCTCGTGGCCACCCTTGGTGAGCGGGGTGAGGATATATCTGCGAGAATCGTCGGCGTGGGCGAGCGAGCGATGCATACGCTTGATCAGCAGTTGGCCGCTCTGGCCGAGGCCGCGGATCAAAGCACGCGCGTCATTGACCTGAGATTGGCCGATATGGTGGAGGCGGCGAATCGTAACGCGGAGACCATCGATGAACGGCTCGTCACTCGTATTCAGGTAATGAGCGAAGTCCTGACGAGAGCAGCGTCAGATGCCGAAATCGATCTGGGCGGCGCAAGGAGCCAGCGTCGCTAGCGCAATTCGGGCAAGGGTCGATGACTTGCGCGAGGTCATCGAAGGCAAGGGCGCTGATCTGGTGGCTACCCTCGGTGAACGGGGTGAGGATGTATCTGCGAAAATCGTCGGCGTCGGCGAGCGAGCGATGCATACGCTTGATCAGCAGATGGCCGGCCTTGCGACTTTGCTGACCCGCCGCACCGACGAGCTTATTGCCGCCGTCAACGGCAGCGCAGCGGACCCGGTGCGTGCATTGAGCGCGCTGACCGGGCAGTTGCGCTCCGAGGTGACCGATTTCGAGCGAGGCGCTGCGCAAGGTCGTGACCGACGCCACCCACCGCTCGGCCGAGACGATCGACGCATTGTTGAAACGGTTGACCGAGCAGGTGGAAGCGTCCGGCGCCTCGCTACAGGAAACCGTGACCCGCAGCGCTGAAAGCTCGGTTGTCTCTCTCTCCAGCACCGGCGACCGGCTGCGCACCGAACTGACATCCGTGATTGACGATCTCGGTCAAACCGGCGCGGTCATCGACCAGGCGATCGGATCAGCAGGGGACCGGCTCACGGCCGTTCAGACCGGGCTCGCAGTACGAGTCGAGGAATTCCAACACGCGCTCGGCGGGATCGCCTCGCAAGTCTCCACGTTGGGACGGCTTTCAGCCACCACCCAGTCCGACGCGAGCACGCTCGCCCGGCAGCTCGCACAGCATGCAGAAGCTCTCGGGGCGGTCGGACGGGATCTCGCACAACAGCAACAGTCGCTCGATTTCGCCCTCGAACACCGCCACGACAGCCTGCGGGCGCTCATCGGTGATCTCTCGGGTCGCAGCGACGCCTTTGAGACCACGCTCGGGCGCTTCGCGGCCAACGTCGAAGACAGTTTTGCCCGGGCGCAATCTCGCGCCCAAGAGATCAGCGCCGCACTTGCATCCGCCACAAGGGGCGCGTCGATCGCGGTCGCGGGCCAGTTTGAAACCATTCGCGACACGGCCGCCAAGGAGCGCGAGCGAACCGCCCAGACGATGCAAGCGACACTCGAGCAGACCAACGCGCAGCTGACCAGCGCGCTAGATCACGCGGCTGACCGCTTCCGTCAATCGGTCGCCGAAGTGAAGGACATGTCGACCCAGGTACAACGAGAATTGGACCAGACTCGGCAGGAATTACGCCGCGGCGTCCTGGATCTGCCGCAGGAGACAAGCGAAACCACCGAGGCGATGCGGCGAGTTGTTTCTGATCAGATCCGCGCGCTGAAGGAGCTTGCCGCACTGGTGTCAGAATCAGGCGCGACCTACGACGTTGCCGAGCCGGGCGCGCTGGCTGTCGCGACGACAGCGGTCTCAGGCGCGCGTTATGAGAAGGCGCTGTCGCGCGCCGGCGAGGGTGTGCGCGAGGTCGAGGGCGGGTCGTCGCGCGAAACTGCGCTCACGCGCGTCGCCGAAGCCGTCGCCGAGCCTGCCACAGAGAACCCGACGTTAAGGCGGACCAGCGCCTTGGAACTGAGCCCACCTGTCGCGCGCCCCCAAACGCAGTCGTGGCCTGCATCGCCTGCGGGCGCCCCACGGCCGGTTACAACGCCGGCAGCCTTAGCGCCGGCGTCGGCCGCGGATCGTGGACAGCCCGGATGGCTTTCGAACCTGCTTGCGGCTGCCTCCCGCGACGAGCCTGAGGAGGTCACATCCAAAGGGGCGGAGACACTGGAAGCGCTAAGCCGAGAGATCGCCAGCCTCATCGACAACGAGGCTGCGGTGGAAATGTGGGATCGATGGCGGCGCGGCGACGCGGGCGCTGTGTCGCGTCGCCTCTATACCGAGGCCGGCCAACAGGCGTTCGACGAGATTCGACGTCGATTTCGCGCCGACTCCGAGTTCCGTGACACGGCGACCCGCTACATACAGGAGTTCGAGCGCCTGCTGGCGAAGATCAGTCACGGCGACCGCGACGGTTCACAGTGGCGGGCCTATCTCTTGTCCAACACCGGCAAAGTCTACACGATCCTCGCGCACGCATCCGGACGGCTTGGCTAGCTGTGGAGCCTCAACAGGTTGTCCTGGGTTAGGGCGAGTTTGCTGATTGGCGTTTTTGATCTGGGACTGCCATCGGGTCGACGCCAGTTATAGCGGCGGAGCCGGAGGGGCGGCTCAGCGGCGCGCTCGTCGGAGGTGCTGTAGGCGCGGGCGTAGGCCCATTCGGGCAGGCTTGTCTGGACGAAGCGCTCGACTTGCCCATTATCCGGTATGGGATCGTCGGCGCCTTGCTGTCCGCCAATTCCCGGAAGGAAGACGGCGATATGGTGAGCCCATCCGGGACACGGGGCGCCGGGAGCACGAAGGTGCGGGCAGGCCGTCGATAGACAGTGGGCCGAGAGCCCGAGCTCGTTACATGGCCGCCCCTTGCGACTTTCCCGGATGCGCCGTGAGCGCGGATCAGTAGATGTCGTGTCGCCCGCCAGCTCCCAAAGATGGAGGGAGCATGCGCATCATCGGACTGGACATCCACCGCGCCTTCGCCGAGGCGGTCGCCTGGGACGACGGCAAGCTCAAACGACTGGGACGCGGCGACATGCGCCGGCCTCTTCTCGAGGCTTTCGCAAAGAAGCTCACCAAGCAGGACGTAGTCGTTGTCGAAGCGACCGGCAACGCGGCGTCGCGTTGCAGCGGTGATCGCGCCTCATGTCAAGAGAGTTGTGATCGCGAATCCAAAGCAAGTGCGCATCATCGCTCATGCCAAGATCAAGACCGATACGATCGACGCCGGCGTACTCGCTCAACTTTATGCAAGCGGCTTTCTGCCTGAGGTTTGGATTCCAGACGAGCCGACGCAGGCGCTTCGCCGGCAGGTGACCCGGCGCAATCAGATCGTCCGGCAGCGATCGCGCTTGAAGAATATCATCCAGTCGATCCTGCACAGCCATCTGATACCACCGGACTCAGACATTGACCGTTGCCCATGATCGGGTTGCGATTGTTGCAATTCGTTCCCTGTCGTTCTCGAAGAACATCCACGCTTGGCAGGTGACGTCGACGATGTCCTCGTAGCTGTCGAAGACGGTGTGGGCGAGCTTGTTGGCGCGCAGATATTCCCAGACATTTTCCATCGGGTTGAGCTCTGGCGCGCGGGGCGGCAGGGGGACGAGGGTGATGTTGGCAGGAACCGCGAGGTCCCCGGCGATGTGGTGGCCGGCGCCGTCGAGCACCAGCGCCGCGTGAGCGCCGGAGGCGACGTTCCTGGCAATCTCGGCCAGGTGCAGCGACATGATTTCGGCGTTGGCGGTCGGCATGACGAGGGCGGCGGCGGCGCGCCGTTCGGGGCAGACAGCGCCGAAGAGATAGGCCCATTGATAACGTTGGTCGCGCGGGGCTCGGGGGCGCGTCCCCCGTTTCGCCCAAACCCGGGTCAGCGTGCCTTGCTGGCCGATGCGCGCTTCATCTTTACATGAGGTTTCTCCTGTCAAGCATTCCGCGAGTTTTTCGCGCGATCGTCGTTTGAGCGTTGGACTGGACGGATTGGGGATCGTCTTGAACGCAGCAAGCGCTGCATAACCTTACATACGGTCCGATCGCAGGCGCGCTGCGGCGCGACCTTTGAATCGCAACCCCAATGCCTCATGCACGAGGCTTCGATCCCGGCTGATGTGACCCACCTGAAACGCGGGAGGCACATGCTCCCAATGACGAAGACGGTCACATCCTCCGTCTATCCCCGCTCGTCGACGAGCGAGGGAACTCTATGCGGTGATGATTGCCCCTTCCGGCGCGAGACCCAGGGTGACGAAACGCCAGATCGCGATCAAGAGCTTGCGCGCCAGGGCGATGATTGCGACGCGGCGCGCCCGACCCTGGAGCGTGCCGACGCGTTGCCGGAACCATGCCGCCAGGCTGCTCTCTGGCTGGTAGCGGAGCCAAAGCCAGGCGAGTTGGACAAGCGTCTTGCGAGCTCGGCTATTGCCGGCGCGGTTTATGCGTCGATCACGGTCCATGCCGCCGCTTTGGAAAGGCGTGGGCGTCAGACCCAGGTAGCTGGCGATCTGTCGCCGGTTGTCGAAGGTTCGGTAGAACACCTCTCTCGTCAGGACTGAAGCGAAGTTCACGCCGATCCCTCGGACCGTG
Source organism: uncultured Alphaproteobacteria bacterium (assembly GCA_963813555.1). Classification (GTDB taxonomy): domain Bacteria; phylum Pseudomonadota; class Alphaproteobacteria; order Rhizobiales; family Beijerinckiaceae; genus Roseiarcus. Next base: position 250,185 of record CAWEZX010000011.1, read on the forward strand.
CAAAGCATCTTGACCGTCTGGCTGGCGGGATCCTGTTGTTCTTCGAGCGCGATCTCGCGCTCGGCGTCGAGCTCACGGATCATTTCGAGCGTCAACGACAGCCCTCGACGCAAGCGGTTCAGTTCTGCGACCAGATGGGTTGGCAGGGGTCGGCCCTCGCCGGTTCTCAGGGCGTTTACGTCCGCTCCCCAGGAACGGAGCGATGGCCTTTTCCGGATGCCCTGGGTGGCGAGCAACGCGGCGATGCGATTTTCGACGCGGATGCGCTCCTGCACGAGGAATTCGCGCTCGCGATGCGGCCGCTTTGCGTCTTCCTCTTCTACGGAGGGCACATTGACCGTCCGGCAGGCGTCAACGTCGCCAGCAAATCTTGCGGCGAGAACGCGCAAGAGCCCGACAGCGTCCAACCGGTCGGTCTTGGCGCGCCGCGCGCCTCGGGTCACCAAGATGCTGGTCGGCTCGACGACGTGGTTGATCACCCCATGCGCCGATAGAAGTCGATGCAGCCAAAACCCATCCCGTCCAGCCTCAAAGCAGCTGACGACAAGCACCTCCGCGTCATCTGAAGAGTGGAGCTGACTGCGCAGGTCGGCGATGAAAGCAAGCAGTCCATCGTTATCGCCGGCCTCCAGCCGGCGCAGCTTCGCCTTCTCATTCGCAGGCAATCGATACGCGATGACCCAGGACGACGCGCTGAGTTCGAGGGCGAGATAGACGATCCTTCGAGGTGAGGCATACGACGACATGAGGGCGCTCCGGTTCCAGTTGGGGCTCCCAGTCTGGCCGAGGCCCCGGCCGCATAGCATCTGGAACCAGATTTCGAGCGGCTTGTCTTTGGCTTGGTCGGGAAGCCGGGCCAAAACGACGCTGGCGAAGTTTTTTTAAATGTCTCCTGGGCCTCTTCGTCGGCCTCCGGGTGGCGCGGGCGAACCGAAAGGCGGCGGTAGCCGAGCTGCGCCAAAATCCGGCCGACCGAGCGTTCGTGCAAGTCCACTCCGAAGCGACGCTTCAATTCATCGCGCAAGATCGACGCGGCGCCAGCGAACCACGCCATGCGCGGCCCGATCCGGGCCGACCTCGACCAGCCTCGCCAGCTCCCTCTTCTGCTCGGCCGTCAGCTTCGCCTGGGCGCCGGGCGGCGCGCGATTGCGCAGTCCCGCAAGCCCTTCGTCATTGTAGCGATGAACCCAGTCGCGCAGCGTCTGCCGATCCATGCCGCATGTCTGCGCCGCCGTCGTCCGGTCGCAGCCTTCAAGCACCATGGCCAAGGCCAACATCCGCCGCGCCGCGGCGGCGTTCTTCTCCTTGCCCGCCGCCGCCCGAAGCTCAGACGCGCTCATATCGAGCCGCACAATCGCAATCGCCGCCGCCATCGAGGACCTCCCGCCCAAGAAAGCCCCATCGATTCAGATTTTCTCCGATTCGTGAATCCCCTAAAACGAGTCAGCCTCCCCAGCCGTTGGTATGATCCCATCCTGCCCGCACGCGGATTTGTATGGGGCGAGCGGACGGGCATGGCTCTTTGAACAAGTACTGCTGGAGGACGAACGGCTTGCCGTCGAACGGCATCTGCGAGAGTTTGGTCGGCTCGGCGATGACCTCAAGGCCATCGAGCGTGACCTTGCCCGTTCAGCGTTAGGGGATGAGGGCGCCAAACGCTTGATGACAATTCCGGGCGTCGACATGGTGGTGGCGCTCGCCATCATGGCGGCGATCGGCGAGGTTGGGCGCTTCGAGCAGCCGCAGAAGCTCGTCAGCTACCTCGGCCTCAACCCGAGCGTCAGACAATCGCGGCCGGGACCGGCTTATCACGGACGGATCACCAAGCAGGGCCGTGGACATGCGCGCGGCATGCTCGTCGAGGCCGCCTGGGCGGCGGCGCGGGGGCCGGGTCCGTTGCGCGCATTCTTCCTGCGCGTGCGAGCCCGCCGCGGTCACCATGTCGCCGCCGTCGCGACAGCCCGCAAGCTCGCGGTGACCATCTGGCATTTGCTGAGCAAAGGCGAAAGCTACGCCTGGGCCCGGCCATCGTTGCACGCCAGGAAGCTGCGCGATCTGGAGCTGAAGGCCGGATACAGAGCCGAACGCGGCCAAAAAGGCGCAGCCCACGCCTACAATATCAAGAGCCACCGCGATCAGGAGCGCCGATGGGTCGAACAAGCCGAGACGGCTTACGCTCGCTTCGTCGTCGGTTGGAATCCGCATGGTCCCAAGCGGGTGCGCACAGGCGCCGCAACCGAGGTGCGACGATGAAGGCTGCGCGGCAGGGCTTGCGCCTCACGCCCTGCTCTTCGCCGCGCGGTCACCCATGCGCGAGAGGAAAATAGCGCAGATCCAGCAAGAAAACACTTGTCCTGGTGCGCAGACGCTTGATCTTGAGCAGGCGCAGCGCCTTGGCGTATCGGAAGGATCGGAAGCTTGAGCCGTTGTCGGTCATGACGCGCTGGACCTTGACGCCGAGGCTTCGAAAGAAGCGCAGGGCGTTGAAGAGAAAGCGCAGACAGGACGCGCGCTTCTCGTCGGGCAGGATCTCCGAGTAGGCGAGGCGCGAAGGGTCGTCGATCGCCAGATGCACGTATTCCCAGCCGACCCCGCGGGTGTTGCTCTGGCCGGTGCGGTCGCCGGCGACCCGGTGACCGATCCGACTGAATTTGCAGAGCTTCTTGATGTCGATGTGGATGATCTCGCCTGGAGCGGCCCGTTCATAGCGGCGAACCGGCTCGGCCGGCCCGAGCGCCGAGAGCCGGTTGAGGCCGAGCCGCTTGAGAACGCGGCTGACGGTGGCGGGCGAAACGTCGACCTCGACGGCAATCTGCTCGCCGGCCGGCCGGTATGGCGCTGTCTGCGCAAAGCCTCGACCCCCGCACAGACAGCGGGCGTCGCTTGGCTCGGCGATGAAAGGGGCCTCGACGAGTGGCGGCGATCGCAGGCTTAGACTTAGACTAGCTTCACTCTTGGTCATGGCGGGGTTCCTCCGAGGGAATCGGTGACTTGGACATCACCAGCCTGTCATGACCGCCTGTCGCCTTCAGCGATTTTGCAGAACCTTCAACACACTACCCGGTCAGGCGCCGGCGCCGGAATGGACAGCGGCGGTTTTCGCGCGCAAAGGCACGAAGCAAAATGGCGGTCAAGGGGTTGAAAAGACAGGCTTCCGCGAAACGGCTTGATTTCGCGCCTAAGGATTTCAAAGACTTGCGGCCCTCGTCGCGAAGCCTTTGCTTGCGTGTGGCGGAACAATCCTTTCGTTTTGCGCCTTAAGACGCGTCGGAAAGGCGCCGAGGCGAAACAACGGCGAGGCCGGCGCGGCCCAAGCCCGTTCTCGCGAGAGCGCCCCTTCGAGCACCGCGCGGCCGCGCCATTCTCTCAGACACTGCGATAGATCTCCTTGTAAGCTTCCCGCAGCGCCGCCTTCTGCACCTTGCCCATCGCATTGCGCGGCAGAGAGTCGACGAGGACGATCTGTTTGGGCGCCTTGAACTTGGCCAGGCGGTGGCCGAGCGCTGAGAGAATCGCCGCTTCGCTTAAGGTCGCGCCCGGACGTGCGACGACGGCCGCGGTCACGGCTTCGCCGAAATCGGCATGCGGAGCACCGAAGACAGCGCTCTCGAGCACGCCCTCGATCGCGTCGATCTCGATCTCGACCTCCTTCGGATACACGTTGAAGCCGCCGGAAATCACCAAGTCTTTGGCCCTCCCGACGATGTGGACGTAGCCATCGTCGTCAAAAAGGGCCAAGTCACCGGTGATGAAATACCCGTCAGCGCGAAACTCCCGCGCGGTCTTCTCGGGCATCCGCCAATAGCCAGCGAAGACGTTAGGGCCCTTGACCTCGATGACGCCGATTTCGCCAGCCTGAACCGGCGTGCCATTCTCGAGGTCGGCGATCCGCGCGCTCACTCCTGGAAGCGCGAAACCGACCGCGCCCGGGCGGCGTTCGCCGCCGTAAGGGTTTGATGTGATCATGTTGGTTTCGGTCATGCCGTAACGCTCGAGAATTGCGAAGCCGGTCCGCTCTCGCCAGGCGGCATGAGTCTCGGCGAGCAGCGGCGCAGAGCCCGAGACGAAGAGACGCATGTTCGCGCAGAGGTCGCGATCGAGGCCGGAATGGTCGACCAAACGGGTGTAGAAAGTCGGGACGCCCATCATCACTGTCGCCTCCGGCAGCGCCGCGATCACCACTTCCGGATCGAACCTGGGCATGAAGATCATCGTCGCCCCAGACAGCAGCGCGACGTTGACCGCCACGAACAGCCCATGCGTATGAAAAACGGGCAGCGCGTGAATGAGTTTGTCGGCAGAGTCAAAGCGCCAACAGTCGATCAGAGTCAGCGCGTTCGATGATAGATTTTCGTGCGTTAGCATCGCCCCCTTCGATCGACCGGTGGTGCCGGAGGTGTAGAGAATCGCGGCCAGGTCGCCGCTCTCCCGCGGGACCGTCTCGAACGCGGACGGCGCGGCTGCGATCGCCTCGGCGAATGTTCCATCGCCCTTGACGCCGAGACTTTCGGCTGAACGCAGATTGAGCTCTTGCGCAAGCACACGAATTGGCTCGAGCTGGTCGGGGCGGCAAAGGGTCAGCGCGGGCTCGGCGTCGCCCAGAAAATATTCCAGCTCGGCGAGCGTGTATGCGGTGTTCAACGGCAACAGCACCGCGCCGGCACGAAAGCAAGCGAGGGCAATCACGATCACGTCGGTTGATTTCTCGATCTGCGCTGCGACCCGGTCGCCTGGCTTGACCCCGAGCCCGACCAGCGCGTTGGCCGCCTGCGCCGAGCGTTTGAACAGTTCGCCATAGGTCAGCGCGGAGGAGTCTCCGGTCTCGAGAGCGAGCTTGTCCCGACGCGGCGCTCGCGCCGCGATGAGGTCAAACAGATTTGCGGACTGATTTCGCGACACTTAGCCTCCAGGTTGACGCAGGGCGCGCGCCCGCCGCTTCGAGACGGGGACACATGCAATATACGCTGTCGAGCCCCGCCAGCGCGATAGGATTGAACAAGTCCCGCCGGACCGGGATCTGCCTTAAGGCTTCAATCAACAGCTTGCAGCTTGATTTCCTGCGCAATCCTCCCTCAAAAGCGGAATGGAAACGCGGGTCGGCGCTGAACGAAGGCGGGGACATGGCCACGACTGAGAAGGCGCTGCGCGAATTGATCATCACATACAGCGCAAACGTCGTGGGTTTTGGGCTTGGCGGCTCGCGGCGACATCTCGGCGCGCTTCGACGATTCGGTGCTCATCACGCCGAGCGGGGCGACTTATGGCGGCTTGCGGCCAGCGATGATCGCGCTGATGCCATTGGTCGGCGAATACGGCGCCTGGAAGGGCCCGATGAAGCCGACAGGCGAATGGCGCATTCATCTCGATATTGTGCGAGCCCGTCCCGATATCGGCGGAATCGTGCGTTTCCAGTCACCGTACGCCACCGCTCTGGCCATGGCGGGCAAACCCATCCCGGCCGCGCATTCGATGATCGCACTATTTGGGGCGCCGATCGTCCGGTGCGCCAAATATGCGCCAGCCGGCACAAAGGAACTGGCGAGCCTGACGCTGGAGGCCCTGGACCTGAGCCATGCGGTCCTGCTCAGCAACTATTGTGCGCTGACCACGGGCCCAACGCTCGAGGCGGCGCTCGTCCGGGCGCGGGAGCTCGAAACATTTGCCCGACTCTACGCAATCGCCCTTTCACTCGGCCGGCCGGCCATACTTTCGGACGACGAAGTCGGTCGCATCGCCGAGCGCATGAAGTCGAACGGCGCCGATGTCCAGGCGCGCATTGCCGCGCTTGTTGAAACGAGGCCTAAACCCAAAGCGCCCGCGAAGGCCAAACGCCTGGCGCGCAAGCGCCGCCCTTAGCCTGCCGCGCTCGGGATCGGCGCGCTGCAAGACGCTGCTTCCGCCCAAGAGTTCAGCGCTCTCGTCGTCCCTGTCGGCGCGACGCGGGACGCCGGGCGATCTTGGCGGCCTCCTCGCCAGGCCCCTCTCGCCCAGCGGTCCGCGGGGGTGTGCAATTCTGCACGCGACGAAGCGATTTCAAAGGCTTAGGCCTCCTTATCTGCAACTCGCAACGGCGAATTGCGTTGGCGTGGGCTTGAACCGCATCTCAACTGGTAGTTTATCAGTGGAAGTATTTGATATAATTATGAAACTTACATAACGTTGAACCTAAAACAGGGCGCGGTCATGCCCAGATTGGTCCCCGGATCAAGTCCTGGACAAATCCAAGGCTTAAGACTCGGGAGGTCGGGCTCGCGACGGCGGCTCCGCCAAATCGCACCATGCTCTAACGTGCCGAAGCCGGCGAACCGGTGCGGAGTTTCACGTCCGGCGCGTCCCGTTCCTCCGCCGCCAACTTCTCGCTGACGATCAGAAACTGCGCGGCGGTCGAGGCGGCGATCACCGCCGGGTCCTTGGATTCGAGGCCCGGAACCCCGATCGGGCAGACAAGACGGGCAAGCTGGACCTCCGTAAGGCCCGCGGCGCGCATCTGGCTCAAGAATCGCGCCCGTTTCGTCGCCGAGCCGATGAGGCCGACATAGCCGAAGCGCTCGACCCTCAGCGCCTCGGCGACGATTTCGAGGTCGAGCGCGTGTGAATGCGTCATCACGATGACGATCGCGCCATCGGGCGCGCTCGCGACCTCGGCGGCAGGCTCCGGCGCATGAATGAGCGTGACGTTCGCGGGTGCATGCGCCGGAAAAGCGTCGCGCCTCGGGTCGATCCAGCGCACCGCGAAAGGCAGCGGCGCGAGCGCGAGCGCCAGTGCCCGCCCCACGTGGCCGGCGCCGAACAGATAGACTGCGCGCGCAGGCACGCCGAACTGTTCCGTCCAGCTCTCGGCGAGACGCGCCAACCTACGCTCGCCCGCGCTTGACCCGAGGGTGCGCTGAACCCGTCCGTCCGGCCCCAAGCGCGCGCTGAGCGTCGCTGAACCGCCGCTTTCAGCAATCGCCAATACCGAAAGATCATCGAGATCGCGCTTATCGAACGTCTCGACTCGCCATTCGACGCGCCCGCCGCAACACTGGCCAAGCTCGGGCCCAAGAGCGAGAGACCGGCGCCGTGCTTGCCCGCGGCCTGTTCTCAGAGCCTCGTTTGCCGCTTCGAGCGCGGCAAACTCGAGCGCCCCGCCGCCGATGGTGCCGTGGAAGCCGCCCGACGGCCGCACCACCATCCGCACGCCCGCTTCGCGCGGGCTCGAACCCTCGACCCGCGCGAGCGTCACCAGCGCCGCAGAGCCCTCGGCTTCGATCGCATCGATGAGGCGGCGGAAGGCCCTCATGGCGACACTCTCAAGGCCCGTTCAGCGAGGTGACCGCCTTGAGGATCGATTCCGGCGTGCAGGGCGGATCGAGCTTCGGTTGACCCCTCGGATTGTTTGCGTGCACCGCGTCGAGAATGGCGGAGTATACCGATATTCCGTGCATCAACGGCGGCTCGCCCACGGCCTTCGAACGGTAGATGCTGAACGTCGGATTGGGGCGCGTGAAAAGCCGCGTGTTGAAGATTGGCGGCGTGTCGGAGGCGACGGGGATCTTATATGTCGCGGGCGCGTGCGTCTGCAGCAGCCCGTTAGCGTCGTAGACAAGCTCCTCGGTCGTCAGCCAGCCCATGCCTTGAATGAATGCCCCTTCGACCTGTCCCATGTCGATGCCCGGATTGATGGAAGCGCCGACATCGTGCAATAGGTCGGCGCGCAAGACCCGCATTTCGCCGGTCAGGGTGTCGATCGCGACTTCCGAGCAGGCGGCGCCGTAGGCGAAGTAGGAGAACGGCCGCCCTTTTGCCCTGAGGCGATCCCAATGAATCTCCGGCGTCTTGTAATAGCCGGCGTGCGACAGTTGCACCCGCCCCAGCCGGCAGGCCTTGGCGAGCTCGCCGAAACTCATCGAAATGTTGCCCGCGAAGACCCGTCCGTCGCGGAACTCGATCGCCTCGGGCGTGACCTTCCACGAATCAGCGGCAAAAGCCGCCATTCTCTGCTTGATCGTGCCGGCGGCGATCTTCGCCGCCATGCCGTTGAGATCGGTCCCTGACGAAGCGGCAGTCGGCGAGGCGTTGGGAACCTTGGCCGTATTGGTTGCGGTTATGCGCACGAAATGCAGCGGCACGCCGAACTCCTCGGCCACAATCTGCGCCACCTTGGTGAACAGTCCCTGTCCCATCTCCGTCCCGCCGTGGTTGAGATGGATCGAACCGTCGGAATAGACATGCACCAGCGCGCCAGCCTGATTAAGCGGGATCAGCGTGAACGAGATGCCGAACATGACCGGCGTCAGCGCAATGCCCCGCTTGATGACACGGCTCGTGGCGTTGAAAGCCGTAATCCGCTCGCGGCGGGCGCGATAGCCGCTCGAGACCTCCAATTCGTCGATGATTGTGCGCTGGGTTTCATAGTCCTCGACCGCCTGACCGTAGGGCGTGCGATCGAAGCCCCCTCGCAAGAGATTGGCCTTGCGGACATCAAGCGGATCGGCGCCGCGCTCGCGTGCAATCGCGTCCATTACGCGCTCGATGGCGATCATGCCTTGCGGGCCGCCGAAGCCGCGAAAGGCGGTGTTGGAGACGGTATTGGTCTTGAGCCGGCGCGACAGGATCGAGACGTCGGGTAACCAATAGCCGTTGCCAGCGTGAAACATCGCGCGGTCGCAGACGCCCGGTGACAGATCCGCGGAGCAGCCGCAGCGCGCATTGAGCGCGACGTCATAGCCGGCGACGATGCCGCGATCGTCGTAACCCACCCGCCAATCGGCCCGGAAATCGTGGCGTTTGCCGGTAAGGGCGAAATCATCATCCCGATCAAGGCGTATCTTGCAAGGCCGCTCCGTCACACGCGCGGCGAGCGCGGCGATCGCCGCCCAGGCGCAGGCCTGGCTCTCCTTGCCGCCGAAGCCTCCGCCCATGCGGCGCGTTTCGACGGTGACGAAAGCATCCGGTATGCCAAGGATGCGGGCGACGATGTGCTGCGTCTCGGTCGGATCCTGCGTCGAAGCGTGCACCGTCATCTCGTCGCCTTCGCCAGGAAAGGCGAATGAGGCCTGCCCTTCGAGGTAAAAATGCTCCTGCCCGCCGATCGAAAGCTGGCCCTCCAGCCGGTGCGCGGATTTGTCGATCGCCGCGGCAGCGTCGCCGCGACCGAAGGCGTAATCGTCCTGCACGCGCGCGCAAGTTGCGAGCGCGTCGGCGATCGTAACCAATGGCGTATTCGCCTCGATGTCGACCTTGGCGAGCCGCGCCGCCCGCCGCGCTTCGTCGCGGCTGCGGGCGACGACGGCGAACAGCGCCTGGCCGTGGAATATCACCTCTTCGTCGACGAACAACGGCTCGTCGGCGAAAACCGGCGCGACGTCGTTCTTGCCCGGAATATCAGCGGCCGTCAGGACGGCGACGACGCCCGGCGCGGCGCGGACCGCCTCCAGACCCAGCCTTTTCAATTTGCCACAGGCCTTGCCCGCCATGCCGATCGCGATGTGCAGCGTGCCTTCTGGCTCGCGAATATCGTCGACGTAGTTGGCGGCGCCCTGCACATGAAGCACGGCGGAATCATGCGGCAGCGGCTTGTGAACGACCGCGGTCGCGAGAGCGACGCCGGCGATGTCAACCGACGACATCGAGCGCTCCAATCCGAGTCGGCGCACTTCCGCCAGAGATCTCCATGAGCGCCTTCTCGAGGAGGTTGGCGGCGACGGTCATGCGATAGGCCGCGCTCGCACGCTGGTCAGTCAGGGGCGAGAAGTCTCGCGTCAGGGCGGCACAGGCCGCACGCCAACTCGCTGGCTCGTCGAGACTCGCCCCGGCAAGCGCACGCTCGGCGTTCGCGGCGCGCTTCGGTGTCGCCGCCATGCCGCCGCAGGCGATGCGGGCGCCGACGATTTTCCGCCCCTCGACCTCAATGCGCGCCGCGAGCATGACGGCGGAAATATCCTCGTCGAAGCGCTTGGACACCTTGAAAGCGCGGTAGCGCTGGTGGGCCGCGAGTGGCGGCGCCTCGACCCCCACTACAAACTCGCCGGGACCGCGGTCCTGCTTGCCATAAGCGACGAAAAAGTCTTCCAGCGGCAGCATGCGGGTCTCGGCGCCTTTGCGCAAGATGACCCTGCCCCCAAGCGCGATCAGGGCGGGCGCCAGATCGCCGATCGGCGAGCCGTTGGCGATATTGCCGCCAACCGTTCCGCTCGCGCGAACCTGTTTCGAGCCGAAACGACGCAATAGCTCGCTCAAATCGAGATGAATGGCGCCAAGCAAAGGGACGGCGTCTTCGAGCGACAGGCTCGCCCCAAGCGAGAGCGCGCCGTCTGGGCTCTTGCCGAGGTCGCCCAAGCCCGCGACTCCGCCAAGCCAGATCACGCGTTTCAGGTCGCGCAATTGCTTGGTGATCCAAAGCCCGACATCGGTCGCCCCGCCGACCAGGGTCGCATCGGAAAAGCGCGCATAAAGCGAGGCAAGCGAATCGAGACTCGCCGGCGCCGCGAAGAACGCGGCCTCGTCGCCGACGAACACGTCCCTGCTATCAGCGAGCACGGCGAGCGCCTCGGCGCGTTGTCGCGCCGTCGCCGCAAATCGGTCGGCTGGCGCGCCGGTGCAGGTCTCCAACGCCGCCGCGATGATCGGACGATAGCCGGTGCATCGGCAGAGATTGCCCGCGAGCTGGTCACAGGCCCCGGCGTAGGTCAGAGGAGCGCCGGAGTGGTAGGCGGCGAACAGGCTCATCACGATGCCAGGCGTACAGAAGCCGCACTGCGAGCCATGAGTGTCGACCATCGCCCGCTGCACTGGATGGAGTTCGCCCCCACAGGCGAGATCCTCGATCGTGATGAGCTCCGCGCCGTCGAGCTGGCCCAACAGCAAAATGCAGGCGTTGAACGGCTGATACGTAAGCCGGCCCTCCCTTAGCCGCGCCAGAACCACCGTGCAGGCGCCGCAATCCCCTTCGGCGCAGCCCTCTTTCGTTCCCTTTGCTCCCATCTCCTCGCGCAGCCAGTCAAGGACAGTCGCGCGTGGGGAGAAGCGGTGGAGCGCGACATCCCCGCCCCGAAATCGAAAGCGCAGCGCGTCGCGCGCGACGATCGGTCTGGCCTCAAACGACATAGTCGCTCCTTGACCCCTCCACCTATCATGGAGCTTTTGCGGTCAAAACGGAAGGAGGCAAAGTGGCGCCGGGCGCCCCCATCAAGCCAATCGGCTGGCCTGCCGTCCGGCCCAACCCGGGATCATCCTCGCAGGTCCGGCGGCACAGCCTCGCTGGCCAGCGCCTCGAGCGCTTCTTCAACCCCCATCGACGCTTGCGCGTTGGAGCCGAGGCGGCGCAAGGACACGGTGTTTTCGCCTGCTTCCTTGCGGCCGAGAGCGATGAGGACGGGAACCTTCGCCAACGAGTGTTCGCGCACTTTGTAGTTGATCTTCTCGTTTCGCAGGTCGGTCTCGACTCTCAGGCCCCGCTTCTTCGCCGCGGCTGCAAACCAACTCGCGGCGTCGTCGGCGTCGCTGGTGATCGTGCATACGACGATCTGCACCGGCGCGAGCCATAGCGGCAGGTGGCCGGCGTGATGTTCGAGCAAAATGCCAATGAAGCGCTCCATCGAGCCGCAGATGGCGCGATGGATCATCACCGGCGTCGTCTTTTCGCTGTTGCCCGCAATATAGAACGCGCCGAAGCGCTCCGGCAGGTTGAAGTCGACTTGCGTCGTGCCGCACTGCCAGTCGCGGCCGATAGCGTCGCGCAGCACATATTCGAATTTCGGCCCGTAGAAAGCGCCCTCGCCCGGGTTGAGCGCGGTCGTGACGACGTTGCCGTGGCGCAGCCGGATCTCGTCCAGCACACGCGTCATCACCGCCTCGGCGTGATCCCACATGGCGTCGGCGCCCACGCGCTTCTCGGGGCGAGTGGAGAGCTTCACCACGATCCGATCGAAACCGAAATGGCCGTAGACCGACAAGATCAGCTCATTGATCTTATGGCACTCCTCGGCGAGCTGCTCTTCGGTGCAGAAGATATGGGCGTCGTCCTGGGTAAAGGCGCGAACCCGCATCAGGCCGTGCAGGGCTCCCGACGGCTCGTAGCGGTTCACGGCGCCAAACTCGGCGAATCGCAACGGCAGCTCGCGGTAGGAGCGGAGCCCGTGCTTGAAGATCTGCACGTGGCCGGGGCAGTTCATGGGTTTCAGCGCGTAGACGCGCAAATCCTCGGTCTCGGCCTCATCGCCAGCCGGGCGGCACATGAACATGCTCTCGCGATACCAGCCCCAATGCCCGGAGATCTCCCATAGGTGTTTGTCGAGCACCTGCGGCGCGTTAACTTCCTGATAGTCGGCGGCCAGACGCCGGCGCATATAGGCGACCAGGATCTGGAACAGGGTCCAGCCTTTCGGGTGCCAGAAGATCGAGCCCGGCCCTTCCTCCTGGGTATGGAACAGGTCCATCTCGCGGGCGAGCTTGCGATGATCGCGCTTCTCGGCCTCCTCGAGCTGTTTCAGATAGGCGTCGAGCTCTTCTTTCTTTGCGAATGCGGTCGCATAGATGCGCGACAACATCGGCCTCGTCGAATCGCCGCGCCAATAGGCGCCCGCCACCTTCATCAGCTTGAAGGCGTCGCCGACCTTTCCGGTCGACGTCATGTGCGGCCCGCGGCAAAGGTCGGTCCACTCGCCCTGGCTATAGAGCTTCACCTCCTGATCGGAGGGAATGGCGTCGATCAACTCGATCTTGAACGCTTCGCCTTTCTTTTCGAACAGGCTCTTCGCCTCCGCGCGCGAGACCACGCGCTTGGAAAGAGGCTTGTCGCGAGCGATGACCTCGCGCATCCGCTTTTCGATGGCCGGAAAGTCCTCGGGCGTGAACGGCTGGTTGCGGAAGAAGTCGTAGTAGAAACCGTTCTCGATCACCGGGCCAATGGTGACCTGCGTTCCTGGCCAGAGCGACTGCACGGCTTCGGCGAGAACGTGCGCCGCGTCGTGGCGGATGAGTTCGAGCGCCCGCGGATCGTCGCGCCCGACAAACTCGAGCGCTGCGTCCTCGTTGATCGCATCCGCTAGATCGGCAAGCTCGCCATTGCGGACCATCGCCACAGTCCGCTTGGCGAGAGAGGGGGAAATCGATTTGGCGATTTCGAGGCCCGTGACGCCGGGCTCATACGGGCGCTGCGCGCCATCGGGAAAGGTGACATGGATCATCGAGGCTCCTTGAGCTCACTCGCCGACACCAATCGGCGTAAGCATGGGGGCCCGCGTATAAACGTCGACGACGGTCAGGGCAATGGGCGAAGAGCCAGGGAGTTCCCGCGGATCCGGCTGCTAGAGCCTGAACTCCTCGACGACCGGGGGACCAGCGGCGTAGTTGGAGTATCGTATCCACTTTGGCCGCACGACGACATAGGCGATGTTGGGCCAATTCTCGCGAGCGCGGGCGTCCGGCCATTCGCGGAAATAGGCCGCCTTGGCGGTCGCCAAGTCGTCACCGACCGGCCGACGGGCCGGGCCTTCGATCTGAAGAGAAATGTTGTCGTCCCAACCGATGACGAGCGCGGCCGCAGGATTGCGCGCCAGATTGACGGCCTTGCGACTGATCGACAGAGTGTCGAAGACGACCTCGTTTGCCTGCGTCAACGCGAAGCCCATGAGCGCCGCCTCGGGCGCGCCGGATTCGTTGACCGTCGACACGACGAGATACCGCTTACGCTTAGCGATGTCGAAAACCTGTTCGAGCGTCATGAGCGCCTCCGCATCCGGCGCGCCCGATCATCGACCGATCGGGCCGCATTGTCCGATAGGATGATAACGCACCATGACCGAAACTGGCGCCATTGTCCGGCGCGTTCTCGTCGACGGCGCCGTTCAGGGCGTCGGTTATCGCGAATTCACCCGCCGCGCCGCCCTGAGGCTCAGCGTCACCGGCTGGGTGCGCAACCGGTCCGACGCCGCGGTCGAGGCGCTGGTTCGGGGCTCGCCGGCCGCCGTCGAAGCCCTCATCGACGAAATGCGCAAAGGACCAAGATTTGCCGTGGTCGACAGGCTGAGCGTGACCGAGCACGACGAGACGCATCACGACACCGGGACGTTCATCATCCGGTCAACGGAGTAGCGAGCCAGGCGCGGGACGCCCGCCGAAACCCGATCAGCCGCGGCGCGCTGGCTTGCCAGGCGCGGGACGCTTCGCCCGCGCCGGGCCGCCGGCCGAGGTCGGCGTGTTGGAGGGCGGATCGCTGGCGGGAAAGGACTCCTCGAGCTCCTCGTCGAGCTTTTCCTCTGCTTCGGCGCGCGACTTGCGCGGCGGCTTTCGAGGCTCTTTCATCTGGGCGTCTCCGTGGAGGGACTTCGGAGAAGTGCGCCGCCTCGTCGGTCTTTCGCGCCTCGGAGGGGCCAGATCCATATAGGCCGTCACGGCCACGGAAGCGAGGCCAGGGCGGGGTAAACCCGCGGGGGACCGCGCGCCAATCTATGGTCTTGACGCCAGTGTACGATTCTGCACGCGACTTAAGCTTTTCAATCGCTTAAGCGCCCTTATCTGCAACTCGAAAAAATACTCGGCCCGAGGGTGCTCGAAATATTATACATATGTTTGATGTAATCTATTTCCGCCGGTGTGCTGGCAAAGCCCCTTGCTCCAAGAGTGAAGTTTCGGCCGACGGCCTGGAGCTTCGCCGCGCCCGGCGAACTGAAAAGAGCGAAGACGGACGCGCCGCCGGAATTTGTTTGGCATGGCGCAGCGAACAGGCCCATAGTCCGACCGGCGGGAAGCCGGCAGGAAGATCCCCGATATGACGCTCGAATTCACGGTTGGCATCAACGTCGCCGGCGACCGGCAAAGCGTGACCGTGTCTGCAGAGGACGCCTTGATCGCGGCGCTCAAGGTGAAGCACGAAACGCCGCAAGCGATCATCAATTACGTGCGGCGCAGCAACAGACGCGGCGATCGCCGCCACCCGCATAAATCGATCGCTACCGCCGGATGACCCGCTCGCTGGCCGTTTACGCGGCCCCCGTCGTCTTTGTCGGAAGGGCGATTGTCTCCAGCGTCGTCAAGTCGAGGCACGGGACGCGCCGTCGATGTCAAAACCCACGACGTCGCCGGCGGCGTCAAGGTCCACGTTGAGGCCGGGGACCACTTCGCGCGTTTCCGCGCCAGGGGCGACCTTGCACTACGCCAATAACGCCTCAATCCTGTGGCCAGCCTATGCAACCGATGTGCGCGAGAGCTAGGCGAAGTTTCCGTTCGAAAACAGCAAATGAATTTGTTCTGCGGAGTTCGTCGAGCGATTGCCTCTGCGCGATCGCGGGAAACAACGCACCAACGTTAATTGACCGCCTCCTCCCGCGCACTTGAATTATCGCTTGCCTGAGAGTTGCTTTTGGATCCGCCAGCCTCTCTGCGTCAGCTGCCGTTGCAGGCAACCCAATTGACCATGGAGTACCTGAGTAGCCGAGGGTTGCCGTGACTGCCGAACCATCAGCGAGTATCCAAGCCTCTGTCTCTTTGCTCGGCGCAATTACGATACATCTTTCGGGTGGCCACTCGCAGAATTCGTGCATCTTCTCGCAGTATGATAACGAGCGCCGCTCCAACGATCTCTCGAGGTTTCGGCCTCCTGCATCAGAATGAATAAAACACAAATGAACGCTTCCCTCGCTTCGCAAGCCTGTTGTGCGACCTTCTCAACGGCTCCTCGTGCCAATACTACCGCTGGACTACCAGGAATTGACGATTTCCCAATACCGGTTGATACAATTTCTTCCATTAATCTAGGTAAAAGGACATCGAAATAATCCTGATCCGAACCGCCCTCATATAGCACAGCCCAGCTGACATATGTCATGCAGCGTCCGCATGCCGCTGGAGTAACTTCTCCACTTCAAATCTCGAAAGATGTTTTTCTGGATCAAATAAATCACTGCCAGGAGTTACCCCAGTTCGCATACGCGTCTTACTCGATCGAATCTCGGTGACTGGATCAACTGTCACAATGGTGTCCGCGGCTACGATTTCTTCGTCGCGCAACGCCTCCATAACTTTAGGAGAGTGTGTGTTGATCAAAATTTGAAACGAATCATCTTCTTGTTCGTCTGATAATTGCGCACCGTTCCTCAAAAATTCGACCAATCGCCCGACACGGCCCTCATGCACGCCATTTTCCGGTTCTTCAAAACACAGTGTCCCTCGGCGTTCAGGATCATTTAAGATTGACAGCAGCGCAAGCATTCTCAATGTACCATCGGATATTACTCGGGAGCTGAACTCAGTATTACCTATAAATTTCAAGTCAAAAGAGTATTGCCTGTTTGAAACATCGGTCTTTACCTCAACGTCCCGAACAGAAGGAATAAGATACGCAAGGTCCGCTGCGATATCTGACAATACCCCATTTGCACAACTCTCTGACGAAGTTTCATCTTTGAGACGTGCAAGCACCGCCGAAAGATTAGACGCGTCAGGCCTTAAAACTCGGTCTTCATATATATCGTTTGACCTCCTTGCTGCGCTCGGATTGATCTCAAGAAATCGCAGGTCACAAAGCGCTTGGCGAAGCGCGTATAGATGCGGGAATTCAGCGGTAGTAATTGTTGATAGAGCGGTTCTCGACGCCTCTCTCAGAGAAAATCGTAAAGGACGGCCGTGCTTCTGGCGTCCGTCTTGACGAACCTCGATTGCGTTATCTGACTCTGCTACACGTATAAAAGGTGATACCCGTGAATTATAGTTTATCTTTGATTTTGAGAAGTAATTCGCTTGATCGTCTTTCTTAGCAATTGGAAAACATTCCTCCCTCCGAACCACTACTCCCTTGGGTGTTCCATCAATTCCTTTTGATAAGACAAGTTCAAGTTCATACCTCAGCCGCTGAGCTGGCGTCTCATATGTGGTCCCGAAAGCATCAGTTCCTTTTCGACTGAGTAGCACTTCGATAGCGAAGATCATACATTCAGAACTACTCGCCGAAGATTTCCTGAAAAGCTCTTCCGGCTTTCCTCGTAGATCCTGCATCGCTGTGCGAGTATCGTGTTGTGCTAATAGAGAAAGAAAACGGAGCGCGTCGAAAAGATTTGATTTGCCGCTCGCATTCGGCCCTACCATTGCCGTGAGGGGTCGTAGATTCAGACCGAAGCCCTCAAACGACTTGAAACCACTTATTTCGATGCGGGTGAGCATTTGCTGCGCTTATCGTCGTTAGTCGCCTTTACAGGGAGTAAAGCGAGTCCCCTTGCATAGCACAATATCGGTGATGGCAGCGTCCTACAATTCGAGGAGGCAGGACCACGGCCAGTACGCTTCCCTACCCCCGCTTCCCCGCAATCTTGGCGATCTCGCGCAAGACCATCAGTGTCCCCTCGAGGCGGTCGGCGAGCTTTTCGAAATCGTCGGTGACGACGATGCGCATGTCGGGGCGGACGCGGGCGCGCTCGCCCTGGGCGGCGACCCACCTCACCAGCGCCGTGGGGTTGGCGAACGATTTGTGGCGGAAGGCGAGCGTGAGGCCCCTCGGGCCGGCTTCGAGTTTCTCGACATTGGCGCGCCGGCACAAAGCCTTGATCTGTACGAGGTTCATGAGCAGGCCGACCTCGGGCGGCGGCGGGCCGAAGCGGTCGACGATTTCCGCCCCCATCGCGTCGATTTCCTCCTCGTCCTCAAGGGCTGAGAGGCGGCGGTAGAGAGCAAGCCGTGTCGGCAGGTCGGGAATATAAGCTTCGGGAATCGTCACCGGCGCGCCCAGCTGGATGGTCGGCGACCACATGTCCTCGGCCGGCGCGTCTTCGCCCGACTTGATGCGCTCGACCGCCTCGCGCACCATCTGCTGATAGAGCTCGTAGCCGACCTCCTTGATGTGGCCGGACTGCTCCTCGCCCAAAAGATTGCCGGCGCCGCGCAGGTCGAGGTCGTGGCTCGCGAGCTGAAAGCCGGCGCCCAGCGTATCGAGAGATTGCAGCACCTGGAGGCGCTTCTCCGCCTGCGGCGTGATCTTGGCCTTGGCCGGCGTGGTGAAATAGGCGTAGGCGCGAATCTTCGACCGGCCGACGCGGCCGCGCAACTGGTAGAGCTGGGCAAGGCCAAACATGTCGGCGCGATGCACGATCATCGTGTTGGCGCGCGGAATGTCGAGGCCGGATTCGACGATCGCCGTCGACAACAGGATGTCGTACTTGCCGTCGTAGAAGGCCCCGACCTTATCCTCGAGTTCGCGCGCCGCCATCTGGCCGTGGGCCATGACAAATTTGCACTCAGGCGCGTTCTGCCGCAGGAACGCCGCCGCCTCGTCGAGATCCTCGATGCGCGGGCAGACATAGAAGGATTGTCCCCCGCGGTAGCGCTCGCGCAGCAGAGCCTCGCGAATGATGAGCGCGTCGAAGGGCGAGACGAAGGTGCGCACCGCGAGCCGATCGATCGGCGGCGTGGCGATGATCGACATCTCGCGCACGCCGGTCATTGCCAGTTGCAGCGTACGCGGAATCGGGGTGGCGGAAAGCGTCAGCACGTGCACTTCCGAGCGCAGCTCTTTGAGCCGCTCCTTATGCCCAACGCCAAAATGCTGCTCCTCATCCACGACGACGAGGCCGAGGTCCTTGAAGCTCACGGTCTTGCCCAAGACCGCGTGGGTGCCGACGACGATGTCGACTCCCCCTTCGGCGAGGCCCTTCTTCACTTCGCGGCTTTCGGCCGCTCCGACCATGCGCGAAAGTTGGCCAACGTTGACGGGCAAGCCGGCGAAGCGCTGACGAAAGTTCTGGGTATGCTGGCGGGACAGCAGCGTCGTCGGCGCGACGATCGCGGTCTGCTTGCCGTTGATCGCCGCGGCGAAGGCGGCGCGAAGCGCGACCTCGGTCTTGCCGAAGCCGACGTCACCGCACACCAGCCGGTCCATTGGCCGGCCGGCCGCCAGATCGTCGAGCGTCGCCTGAATCGCGCTCTCCTGGTCAGGGGTCTCGTCATAGGGAAAGCGGGCGCAGAATTCGTCGTACAGACCTTCAGTGGCAGTAAGGCGCGGCGCGGCGTGCGTCATGCGCTGGGCGGCGACGCGGATCAGCTCGCCCGCCATCTCGCGCACGCGCTTTTTCAGGCGCGCCTTGCGCGACTGCCAACCCGCGCCGCCAAGTTTGTCGAGTTCGCCCGTCTCCGACCCGTAGCGCGACAGAAGTTCGAGATTTTCGACCGGCAGGAACAGCCGATCGCCGCCCGCATAGTGGATCTCGAGGCAGTCGTGCGGCGCGCCCGCCGCCTCGATCGTTTGGAGGCCGACGAAACGGCCAACGCCGTGGTCGATATGAACGACGAGGTCGCCTGCGGTCAGCGCGCTCGCTTCCGCCAGCACATCGTGAGCGCGGCGCCTGCGTCTCGAATGGCGGACAAGCCGGTCGCCGAGAATGTCCTGCTCGCCGATGATGGCGAAGTCCGGCGCCTCGAACCCCTGTTCGAGCGCGACGACAGCGAGCGGCAGCGCGCCCCCGCGCGCCGTCGTCGCCTGATGATAGGACGACACGAACTCGAGCGATTTGAGTCCATGCTCGGCCAGCACGTGGCTCATCCGCTCGCGCGAGCCGTCGCTCCAGCCGGCGACGATCACGTTCAAGCCCCGCTCGCGCAGCGTCCGCACATGCGCGACGGCGGCGTCGAACACGTTGGCGTTCTCGTTCTGGCGCTCGGGAGCAAAATTGCGCCCCGTCCGTCCGCCGCAATCAACGATATCGCCTGCGCCCGGCGGCCCCTCGAATGGGGTCAGACGCGCCAGCGGTTGCGCGGCGAGCCGCTCCTTCCACTCGCCTTCGCTCAGATAAAGCCGCGTGGGCGGCAGCGGCTTATAGTCCGATTTGCCGGGATCTTCGGCGTAGGCGGCGCGGCGGGCGGCGTAATTGTCAGCGATGAGCGCGATACGCTGGTGGGCGGCGTCCTCAGCGCGCGCATCAAGCACAAACGGCGCATCGCCGACATAGTCGAACAATGTGTCGAGCTTGTCGTAGAGCAGCGGCAGCCAGTGTTCGAGGCCGATCGCGCGCCGTCCTTCGCTGACCGCGGCGTAAAGATCGTCGTTTGGCGCGGGCGCGCCGAATTCCTGGGCGTAAGCCTGGCGGAACCGCTTGATCGACTCGGTCGTCAGACGCGCCTCGCTCATCGGCACCAGGTCGAGCGAGCGCAATTGCGCGGTCGATCGTTGTGTCTCCGGATCGAACGCGCGGATCGATTCAAGCGTGTCGCCGAAGAAATCGAGCCGGATCGGCGCCGGGCTGCCCGGCGGATAGAGGTCGAGAATGCCGCCGCGCGAGGCGTAATCGCCGACATCGCGCACGGTGCTGGCGCGCGCGTAGCCGTTGGCCTCGAGCCAGCGGGCGAGGTCTTCCATCCGCACGCTGTTGCCAGACGCGGCCGAGAAGGCGGCTGAAGAGATGAACGCGAGCGGCGGCACGCGCTGCGTCAGCGCGTTGACCGCGGCGACGAGAACGCGCGGCCTCTCCGCGGCGCCCTTTGTCCGCGCGAGGCGCGCGAGCACCGTCATGCGCTCGGCCGAAATCGCGGCGTTGGGCGACACGCGGTCGTAGGGCTGGCAATCCCAGGACGGAAAATGCAGCGCCTCGATCTCGGGCGCGGCGAAGCTCAGTGCGTCGATGAAGGCTTGAGCGCGCAGGCCGTCGCGGGCGACAAAGGCGAGCGTCACGGCGCGCTGCTCGCCGTCTTTCGCCAGCGCGCGCGTCAACTCGGCGACGACGAACGCATCGTAGCCCTCAGGCGCGCGCGCCAGCGTGACGGCGCCGCCCTCCTCGAGGCGGCGAATGGCGGGAGCGAGCGGATGCTGGGCTGCGACGATGCTCATGCGCGCCCATCCCTCTTCAGCGACGCGCGAGGCGCTTCCGCGACGCGCGCAAGCAGCGGCGTGTCGCGCTCGGCCGGAATCGGCTCGCTCCCGGTGATCCAGGCGAGAATCTGCGGGTCCGGCAGGTCGAGCAGGGTTTCGAATTCCTCAATTTCCGAGTTGCTCATCGCAGGCAGGTTCATGTCGGCGAACTGGCCCATCAGGAGATCCATCTCGCGCAGGCCCCGCCTCCAGGCGCGGAACAGAATTCTCCGCCTTCGCTCATCGAGCGCGGCGCTGCATAAGGTTGAACCGGACATGAGGACCTTTGGGACTGGCAACGCCAAGACCCGTCATGGCCGGACTCGATCTGGTTATCCACGCGGTTCGGCTGCGACGCCGCCACCCGAGCAGGGCAAGTAGCCTTGCAGCGCCGGCGCGCGGCAGGACGTGGATAGCCGGGCCAAGCCCGGGCCATGACGGCTTTGGGCTGCGAAGGCGGCTTATAGCGGGCGAAAGAGCGAAAGTCAGCGCCGAGTACCGGGGCATCCCAAAGCAAATTGACAGTCTCCGCCGATGGGCCGATCTTCCAAAAGTACCGAGCGATATTCGGCAATTGATTTGCGAACTTTGGAGGGAAGCATGCTGACCAAGGATCTGATTGAGGATGTCGTACGCTCGACCTATCTGGCGCGAGTTCGGGAGGACGCCGACGCTGCCGCCTCGGCTTTCTCCGATCAAGCCACTTTGCAGGTAAGCGCCGCGACGATTCCCGGCTTTGGAGAACCGATGAAGGGCCGTGAAGCCATACGTCAGGCGCTGACAAATTTCGCCAGCACCCTCAGATACGAAAACTGGAAGGAGCTTGCCCTCATCGTCGAGGGCAACAAGGCCGCGATCCGCTGGCAGGCGAAAATCACTTGCATCGAAACCGGTCGCTCGCATGTCTTCGACTGCGTCGATCTCGTCGAGTTCGACGGCGAACGGATCGCCAGCCTCTATCATACCCTTGACACCGCAGCCCTTGCCGCGCTGCTCTCGCCGGGATTGTCAAACGCGGCCTGATTTTCTGGGCAATGAAACCTCCGGCAGCCCCAGCCATCCCGCCAGCGCGGCAAGCTCCGCGGAGATCGCGTCCATGGCGTCCGAGGGCGCGTGCGACTCGAGATGCACCGCATGGACCAGCAATCGTCCGGCCTGGCGGTCAGCCTTCAGGTCGAGGCGGCCTATGAGCCGGTCGCCCAGCAGGAATGGCAGAACGTAATAGCCGTGCTGGCGCTTGTCGACCGGCGTGTAAATCTCGATCCGGTAGTGGAAGTCGAAAAGCCGCAACGTGCGCGAGCGCTCCCAGACAAGGGGATCGAACGGCGCCAGAAGCGCCCGCGCGGACATGCGGCGCGGCCTGCGAGCGTCCCGGTGAAGATAGGCGACGCGGGACCAGCCCGGAACCTCGACTGGCTCGAGAACGCCGGCCTCGACCAACGACTCGATCGCCTGTCGTGCATCGTCCGGACCGAGACGGAAATAGTCTCGCAGATCCTGCGTCGTGGCGAGCCCAAGCGCGTGAGCCGCGCGCTCGATCAGGGCGCGGTGCGCTTCCTTTTCGTCCGGAGTCGGCAGAGCGAGGATCTCGGCCGGAATGACGCGTTCGGTCAGGTCGTAGACGCGCTCGAACCCGCCGCGCCGCGTCGCCGTCGTGATACGGCCCGCCCAGAAGAGCCATTCGAGCGCCCGTTTGGCGTCGCCCCATTCCCACCAGCCCGACCGGCCACGCTTCTCTTCGAAGTCCGAGGCGGCGCGGGGACCCTCATTGCGGATGCGATCGAGGAGGACTTCCGCCTCGGCGCGGCGCTCGCCCGCGAAGACCCGCAGGCCCTTCCAGCCGGCGTCCCCGCGATCCGCGCGGGCCATCCGCCAGCGCAGCAGGGGATGCAACGACATCGGCAGCAGGGAGGCTTCGTGGGCCCAGTACTCGAACAGCCGCCGCTTCTTCCGACTTCCCCAGGCGGCCGAGTTGATCAGGGAACGGTCATAAGGGCCAAGCCGCGAGAAGGCGGGCAGGTAATGGGCGCGGACCAGGACGTTGACGCTGTCGATCTGGTGAAGGGAAAGCTGATCGAGTGTCTTCAGCCATCGCGCCGTCGTGACCGCTTCCGGGCGCGAGCCGGCGAAGCCCTGGGCCGCGAGCGCGATGCGCCTGGCCTCGGGGAGGGAAAGCTTTTCTACTTTCGTCACGTGGCTCCGCTGACCGTCTTCCGCCCGAATAGCGGCCCGAATCTCCACCGCCAGCGCGCCGGCGAGAATCAGCGCGCAGCCTAGTGCGCCGATCGCGGTCAGACGCTCGCCGAGCAGGAGCGCGCCCGCGAGAGCGGCAAAGATGCTCTCCAGCGCCAGGATGAGCGCCGCCTCTGCGGGCGGCGTATGCGCCTGGGCGAAGATCTGGATCGTGTAGGCGAGCGCGCCCGAGACGATGCCGGCAAACAGGATCGTTGGCGCGGTGGCGACGAGCGCGCCCGGGGAGATCGATTCGAACAAGGCCGAGCAGAGCGCCGCGAGGACGGCGCAGACCGTATATTGCACGAAGGCAAGCAGCAGCGGCCGGCCGGATCGGGCGAGGAAGACCGGCGTCAACGCGATGCCCGTCGCCCAGGCGAAATCGGCGAGGAGCACGAGCGCATCGCCAAAGTTCGGAGGGCCGAGCGCACCGCCGGAGGCGAGCAGCCAGGCGCCGACGAGCGATATGAAGCCCGCGGCGACCACGATCGCACGCGGACGCGCGCCGCTAAGCGCCCAGACGGCGAAGGGCGTCAGCACGACATAGCAGGCGGTGAGGAAGCCGGCGTTGGTGGCGCTGGTCGTCTCGATCCCTGCCTGCTGCAGGCTCGTGCCGAGGAAGAGCGTGAGGCCGATCGCAAGCGCGAGGCGCCATTCGTCACGACTCGGCGCATGTGGTTTCCGGCGGAATTCCCAGAGCGCGAACGGCGCAAGCGCTGCGGCCGACACAGCAAAGCGCGCGGCGACAAAGGCGAGCGCCGGCATGGTCGCCGTGGCGTATTTCTGCGCGACGAAGGTTACGCCCCACAGGAAGGCGGTGCTGAGGAGCAGGCCGTCCGCGCCGAGGCGACTCATGCCGTCTCCAACGGCGGAACGCCTCATCCGTCAGACCTGCTCGATCTCGATCAGCGTGCCCGCGAAGTCTTTCGGGTGCAAAAACAGCACCGGCTTGCCATGCGCGCCGATTTTCGGGTTCCCGTCGCCGAGTACGCGCGCGCCCTTGGCTTTGAGCTGATCGCGGGCGGCGATGATGTCCTCAACCTCGTAGCAGAGATGGTGCATGCCGCCGTCAGGATTGCGCTCGAGGAATTTGGCGATCGGGGAGCCCGCGCCCAGAGGCTGCAAGAGTTCGATCATTCGTATTGGGCAGTTCGACGAAGACGACCGTTACCCCATGATCAGGCTCAGGCTTAGCGGCGGAAACGCGAGCGCCAAGCGTTTCGCGATAGGATTGCGCCGCCTTCTCAAGATCGGGGACGGCGATGGCGACGTGGTTCAGCTTGCCGATCATGACTTTCTCAAGATGAGGCGTAGGAACGCGCGCCGAATTACGCCCGCTCAGCGGCGCGGTTCACGTCCGCGTATCCGATCGAACCCCTGCTTGATCGCGGCGAAACGGCCTTCGACCGCCGGCTCGAATTCGACGTCAGTGAAGATGTACGGCCAGTCGTTTTCAATGCCTTCCCGCACCAGCTCGCCGACATAGAACGGATCGATTCCATTCGAGACGCGCTCCTGTATCATCTTGAACGGTTCGATTGATCGAATCGCCGCCAATCTGTCATCGGGGATGCGATCGAAGCGTTCCGGCAGGTTGCGCAATGAGTCCATGATTTGGGTTCGAATAAACCCGGGACAGAGCACCGACACGCCGATCCCACGCGGAGCGAACTCAGCACGCAAGCCCTCCGAAAGAGCGACGACGCCATACTTGGATACGTTGTACGCGATTGTGCCGCCAGAGGAGACCAGCCCAGCGATAGAGGCAGTTGACACGATGTGTCCGCTCTCGCCGTGTCGTTCGATCAACGGGCCGAAAATCTCGATACCCCAGATGACGGCCATGAGATTTACGCCAAGCGTCCAGTCCCATCCCGAGTTCAGTCCAAGCTCCGTATGGTCCGCTGCCGCCCACGCCTGCGTTGTTCACGAGAATGTGCACTTTGCCGTAGCGAGCGATCGTTGCATCGGCCGCAGCCTTGAGCTCGGACTTTACCGAAACGTCCGCTCTGACGCCGTCGACATCCGCGTTGGTGCGCTTCAATCCCTCGACGGCTTTCGCCAGCGCCGCTTCCTCGATGTCGCACAGCATTACTACTACGCCCGCCTGCGCGAGGGCGCCGGCAATGCCGAGTCCAATTCCTGACGCCGCGCCGGTGACGAACGCGGTCTTTCCCGCCAGCTCTTTCATTCGAATTTCCTAGATCAAAGGCATTCTTTGCAATGTCTCCCAAGACTTATCGCGGTCATCCGTCAATGACAACCGACAGTGCCTCGAGTTCGATGAGGTTTGGAATTCGGTCGAGCACTCGGGCTACACCTCCACCACCAGCGCGTGCACTTGTGGCTTCTTGCCCCAGACGGCGTTGACCGAACCGCGCACCGCGCGCTCGATCGCGCTGGAGACGACATCGGGGTCGCGCCGCTTGCCGGGCGGCAGACTCTCGAACGCCTGGAAGATTGCGTCGTCGATCAGCGCGTCAATCGCCGCGCCCTCGCGCGTGCGATCCGGCAGGCCCGCGATCATCACGTCCGGGTCGCCGGCCATTTCTCCCCTTGGCGTCAGCGCGAGCGCGATCGAGACGACGCCGGCAAAACCGAGTCTGCGGCGCTGGCCGACGCATTCCTGATCCGCCGGCAATAGAATGGCGCCGTCCTTGACCCGCCGCCCGCTCGCCACCTTGCCCAATGCGCGCACCTCGTCGGGCGCAAGCCGGATGAGATCGCCGTTGAAGGCGCGCAAGACTTGCGGCACCCCCTGCGCCCTGGCGAAGTCGGCGTGTTCGCTCAGGTGCAACGGCTCGCCATGCGCGGGTACGGCAATCCTTGGACGGACCCAGCCATACATTTTGGCCATCTCCGCCCGACGTGGATGGCCGGAGACGTGCACCAACGCGGTGCGGTCGGTTACGACTTCGATTCCCGCGGTCACGAATGCGTTGATGATCTTGCCGACCGCCTTTTCGTTGCCGGGAATGGTGCGCGAGGAAAAGATGACGGTGTCGCCTGCGGTCAATTCCGCAGTCGGATGGTCGTCCCCCGCGATGCGCGCGAGCGCCGCGCGCGGCTCGCCCTGGCTGCCGGTGGCGAGGGCCAAAATCCGCTCACGCGGCAGGCGCTCGAAAGCGTCCGTGCCTAAGAAGGGCGGCAAGCCCTCCAGCATCCCGCACTCGCGCGCGACGGCGACGACACGCTCGATCGCCCGCCCGAGAATGCAGACCTGCCGCCCGGCGGCGAGGCCGGCCTCGGCAGCCGAGCGCAGCCGGGCGACGTTGGAAGCGAAGGTGGTCACGACCACCCTGCCCTTCGCATTTCCAATGAGTGAGGCCAGCGTCTTGGCGACGTCGCGCTCCGACGGGCTTTCCCCTTCGCGCAAGACGTTGGTCGAATCGCAAACGAGCGCCAGCACGCCCTCATCGCCAAGCGCCCTGAAGCGCGCCTCATCGGTTGGCACGCCGATGATCGGAGTCGCGTCAATCTTCCAGTCGGCGGTGTGTACGACGAGCCCGGCGGGCGTGCGGATCGCAAGCGCCGAGCTTTCGGGTATCGAATGGGCGACGGCGATGAATTCGACCTCGAACGGGCCGATCACGACCTTGTCGCCGGCCGCAACGATCTTCAAGGGGATCTTCGGCGCGCCTGGCTCGCCCAGCCGGCGCGCTTCGGCGAGTCCGGCCGCGAAGCGCGTCATATAGACGGGGGCGCCCAGATCCGGCCAAAGCTCGGCAAGGGCGCCGATATGGTCCTCGTGCGCGTGCGTGATGACGACGCCTACCAAATCCTTCCTCGCCTTCTCGATGAAGCCGAGATCCGGCATGATGAGATCGACTCCGGGCAAGTCCTCGCCGGCGAAAGCGACGCCGAGGTCAACCATCAGCCATTGGCGCGCGTTCGCCGGTCCATAGCCGTAAAGGGCGCAATTCATGCCGATCTCGCCCAAGCCGCCAAGCGGGGCGAACACGAACTCGTTGCCGTCCGCCATCTAGGCTCGGCCTTCCGGCCGGTGAGAGGCCGACAAAACCGCCGGCGGCGGGGCGCGCATGCGAGGCGAGAGCCAGAGGTCGGCCGCTTCGATAGTCTCGAGCCCGTGCTCAGAGCGCATGAGCAGGCGACCAGTCGCGTCGATTCCCTCGAACACCCCCTCGCGTTTACCGGCGCCGTTTTGGATCGCGATCCGTTCGCTCAGGCCGAGGGCGCAATCGAGCCAGGCGGCGCGAATGCGATCGAACGCCTGTCCGGCGCGCCAGTCGTCGAGCGCCTCACCAAATCGTTGGACGAGACGCGCTAACAATTCACCAGGGCTAACCGCTTGTCCGTCCGCTCGCGTGAGACATGAGGTTGCGTACCCAAGGTCTGCCGGCGCATGCGCGCAATTCACGCCGACCCCGACCACACAGGCGGTCCGCCCGCCCCCAAGGCCGACGCCTTCGATGAGGATCCCCGCGCATTTCGCGCCTCGAGACATCAGATCGTTCGGCCATTTGAGACCGACGTCGCCGGCGCCAAGATCCCTCACGGCGCGCACCAGCGCCACGCCGGCGACGAAGCCGAGTTGCGCCGCGACCGCCGGCGGACAAGGATCGATCATCAGGGCGCTGACGTGAAGGTTGCCCTTCGGCGAGATCCAGGCGCGGCCGCGGCGGCCTCTCCCCGCGGTCTGTTCGTCGGCGACGATCCACAAGCGGTCGGCGTTACCGGCCAGCGCGCGGCGACGCGCCTCCTCGTTAGTGGAATCAATCGCGCCGAATCGAGCGATGCGCCAGCCTCGATGCGCACTATCCAGATTAAGGGTGGCAGTCAAAAGAGCGACTGCGCAGCCGCCATCGCGGCATTGGTGATCGGTGACGGCGCAAACACGAACAGGATAATTGCTAGCGCGGAAAGCGCGAGCACGATGCGCGCGACCGGGGCTGGAGGGTCGAACGCCGTTGCCGGCTCATCGAAATACATCAGCTTGACGATCCTCAGATAGTAATAGGCGGCGACGGCGCTCGCCAGGACGCCGATGACCGAAAGGCCATAGAGACCGGCCTTGATGGCGGCGGCGAAGACGTAGAACTTGGCGAAAAAGCCGGCAAGCGGCGGAATGCCGGCAAGCGAGAACATCATCGTCGCCAGGAAGAAGGCCATGGCGGGATCAGTCCGCGCCAGGCCCGCAAGATCGGCCGTCGTCTCTATCGCACGGCCATTGCGCCGCATGGACAGGATGGCGGCGAAGGTTCCCAGCGTCATCACCACGTAGATCGCCATATAGATGATGACGCTCTGCGCGCCCTCGACCGTGCCCGCCGCGAGCCCGACCAGCGCGTATCCCATATGGCCGATCGCGGAATAGGCCATCAGCCGTTTGAAGTTGCGCTGGCCGATGGCGGCGAAGGCGCCAAGCACCATCGAGGCGATCGAGACGAAGGTGAGGATCTGGCGCCAGTCGTTCGCGATGCCGGGAAAAGCGGTGATCACGACCCGAACCAGGGCCGCCATCGCGGCGATCTTGGGCGCGGTGGCGAAGAACGTTGTCACCGGGGTCGGCACGCCTTCGTAGACGTCGGGCGTCCACATGTGAAACGGCACGACAGAGATCTTGAACGCCAGCCCCACCAGAGCGAACACCAGCCCGAACAGCACGCCGATGCTCGCATGATCATGTATGGCGTTCGCCACCGCGCTGAAGGCGACCGAGCCGGAATAGCCGTAGATGAGCGAGATCCCGTAAAGCATCATGCCCGACGACAAGGCGCCGAGGACGAAATATTTGAGGCCAGCTTCCGTCGCGCGTAGGTCATGGCGGCGATAGGCCGCGATCACGTAGAGCGCCAAGCTCATCAGTTCGAAACCGAGGTAGAGCGCGATGAAGTCATTGGCCGAGATCAGCATCAGTATGCCAACGGTGGAAAGGAGGATGAGGACCGGGTATTCGAACCCGCCGATCCGCTCCTGGCGCATGAACTCGACCGACAACAAGAGCGTCACCAACGAACCGACCAGCGCAAGCGCGCTCATGAAGCGGGTGAAGGCGTCGTCGACGAAGGAGCCGTAGAACGTGACGCCCATCGGGCGATTCCTGGCCACCATCAGAATCAAGACCAGGCCGAGCAGGCCGACGGCGATCTCATTGACCAGAGCCGATCCCCGCTCGCCGCGCAGGGCGCCGTAAAGCACGAGCGCCAAGGTCCCCGCCGCCAGCACCGCTTCTGGCAAGATCACGGGAAGAGAAATGGCCGTCTCGTGCATGAGTGTCGCTCGTTCCAAAGACAGTTGACGCGGGGCGCAGGGCCTTGAGCCGTCACAGCCCCGCCGACTTCGTCATCGTGACTGCGTGTTGGAAGCCACTGATGATCTGCTCGATTGAAGCCGCGCTGGCGTCGATGATCGGCTGCGGGTGCACACCGTAAAAGATCGTGAGCAGGCCAAGCGGCAACAGCGTCACGACCTCCCGCCCCGTGAGATCGGTGATGCCCATCAGGTTCGGCTTCTCGATGACGCCGAAGATGACGCGGCGGTAGAGATAGAGCGCGTAGCACGCCGACAGGATGGTGCCGAACGTGGCGAGGAACGCAACCCAGTTGTTGATCTGGAACGTACCGATCAGCGTCAGGAATTCGCCGATGAAGCCGGAGGTGCCGGGTAATCCGATATTGGCGAGGGTGAACACCATGAAGGCGAGCGCATAAAAGGGCATGCGTTGCACGAGGCCGCCGTAGGCGGCGATCTCGTAGGTGTGCATGCGGTCATAGACGACACCGACGCAAAGGAAGAGAGCGCCGGAGATGAGTCCGTGGCTCACCATCTGGTAGACCGCCCCCTGAATCCCCTGCGTGTTGCCGGCGAAGATTCCCATCGTCACGAAGCCCATGTGGGCCACCGACGAATAGGCGATCAGCTTCTTCATGCTCTCCTGCGCCAGCGCGACCAGGGAGGTGTAGATGATCGCGATCACCGACAGGGCGAAAATGAGCGGGGTGAAATAGACCGAGGCGTCGGGAAACATCGGCAGCGAAAACCGGATGAAGCCGTAACCGCCCAATTTCAAAAGAATGGCGGCCAGCACCACCGACCCTGCAGTCGGAGCTTCGACATGTGCGTCCGGTAGCCAGGTGTGCACCGGCCACATCGGCATCTTGACCGCGAACGAGGCGAAAAAAGCGAGCCACAGCCATTTCTGCATGCCCTGCGGAAAGGAAGTCTTGAGGAGCACAGTGATGTCGGTCGTGCCCGCCGTCCAATACATCGCCATGATCGCGAGCAGCATCAGGAGCGAGCCGGTCAGCGTGTAGAGGAAGAACTTGAACGCCGCGTAGACGCGGTTGCCATGGCCCCACACGCCGATGATGATGAACATCGGAATGAGGCTGCCTTCGAAGAACACATAGAAGAGCACGATGTCGAGCGCGACGAACACGCCGAGCAACAGCGTCTCGAGCGCCAGGAAGCAGATCATGTATTCCTTGACGCGGGTCTGGATCGGGCTCCAAGAGGCCACGATGCAGATCGGCATCAGGAAGGTCGTGAGCAGGACGAAGGGCATCGAAACGCCGTCGACGCCAAGCTTGTAAAGGATCACGTGTGAGAACCAGTCGCGCTCCTCGACAAGCTGAAAGCCGGGCTGCGCCGGATCGAAGCGGCCCCAGGCGACCAGGCTCAGCGCGAACGTGATTACGGTCGCAAACAGCGCGATCCAGCGCGCGTTTCGCTTGGTCGCCTCGCTCTCGCCCGGCAGCAACAGAATGAACAGCGCGCCAATCAGCGGCAACGCCAGAATGCCGGAGAGGATCCAGGAGCCGTTCATCGCGTGACTCCTCCGAACAGATACCAGGTCGTCAGCGCGGCTGCGCCAAGCAGCATCGCGAACGCGTAATGATAAACGTAGCCGGTTTGCAGTCGCACCGCATTACGGGTGACGTCAAGAACGCGTGCCGAGACGCCGTCCGGCCCAAAGCCGTCGATGATCGCGCCGTCGCCGCCCTTCCACAACAAGCGGCCGATCGCGAAGGCTGGACGCACAAAGACGAAGTCGTAGAGTTCGTCGAAGTACCACTTGTTGAGCAGGAAACGGTAAAGCGCCGGGAACTCGGCGGCGAGCCGCCGCGGCGCTGCGCGGTCGACGATATACATGTAATAGGCGATGAGGAGCCCGCCCAGCATGAATAGGCTGGGCGACAGCGAGACCAACGCCGACACATGCTCCATATCTTCGAGAAGGTGATTGCCCGGACCGAGAAACAAAGATTGGCGCCAAAAGGACTCGTAGCCCCCGCCGATAAAGAGATAGCGGAAGGTCATGCCCGCGAGAGTCGCGCCGACGGCCAACACTGCGAGTGGGGCGAGCATCACCAGCGGCGATTCATGCGCGGAATGATCAGCGTGGGCATGATCTCCATGACCATGACCGTCATCCGCGCCGGGGAGACTCGCCGCCCAATCACCGCGTGCGCCGAAGAAGGTCATGAACATCAAACGCCAGGAATAAAAGGCGGTCAGGCCGGCGGCGATGTCAGTGCATAAAAACCCATAGATCGCGCCGTAACGGCGCGAGGCGAACGCCGCCTCGATGATCGCGTCCTTGGAAACGAAGCCGGCAAAGCCGATCGGCGACAGCGGAATGCCGACCCCGGTCAGCGAAAGCGTTCCGATCGTCATCATCCAGAAGGTGAAGGGGATCTCCCTGCGCAGTCCGCCCATCACACGCATGTCCTGCTCGTGATGCATCGCGGTGATGACCGAGCCCGCGCCCAGAAACAACAGCGCCTTGAAAAAGGCGTGGGTAAAAAGGTGGAAAATGCCGAGGCTATAGCCGCCCACCCCGAGGGCGACGAACATGTAACCAAGCTGCGAGCAGGTTGAATAGGCGATAACCTTTTTGATGTCGTTCTGCACGAGACCCACGGTGGCGGCGAAGAACGCAGTCGTCCCACCCACAATGGTGACGACGCTGAGCGCGACCGGCGACATTTCGAATAACGGCGAGAGCCTCGCGACCATGAACACGCCCGCCGTCACCATGGTCGCCGCATGAATGAGGGCCGAGACCGGGGTCGGGCCCTCCATCGCGTCCGGAAGCCAGGTGTGCAGGAGGAACTGCGCCGACTTGCCCATCGCGCCCATGAACAGGAGCAGGCAGGCGAGCGTCACCGCGTCCCAATTGAAGCCGATGAAGTGCACTGTCTTGCCGGCAAGACCGGGCGCGGCGGCGAACACCTGATCGAAGGCGATTGAACCGGTCAGGTAGTAGGTGAGGAAGATGCCGAGCGAAAAGCCGAAGTCCCCGACCCGGTTGACGACGAACGCTTTGATCGCCGCGGCGTTGGCGGAAGGCCGGTCATACCAGAAGCCAACCAGCAGGTAGGACATCAAGCCGACGCCTTCCCAGCCAAAGAACAACTGAACCAGATTATCAGCCGTCACCAGCATCAGCATGGCGAAGGTGAAGAGCGAGAGGTATGCGAAAAATCGCGGCCGCGACGGGTCGTCGGCCATGTAGCCGATCGAATAGACGTGGACCACGAACGACACCGTCGTCACCACGACCAGCATGACGGCGGTCAACGTGTCGATGCGCAACGCCCAGGCCGCGACGAGCTTGCCAGAGGTGAACCAATTGCCGATCGCGACATGCGCGTCTGATCCCCCCGCGACCATGACGAACGCGATCCAGGAGAGAACACAGCAAACGCCCAGAAGGCTGCAGGTGACATATTCGGCGCCGCGCGCGCCGATCCAGGGCCCGAAAATGCCGGCGATCAGGAAACCGAGAAGCGGCAGGAAGACGATCAGTTGGTACACCGGTCTCAGCCCTTCAGCGAATTGATGTCCTCAACCGCGATCGAGCCGCGATTGCGGTAATAGGCCACCAGAATCGCAAGGCCGATCGCCGCTTCGGCCGCGGCGACCGTCAGGATGAAGAGCGCGAAGGCCTGCCCCGTCAGATCGCCCGAATAGGTCGAAAAGGCGACGAGGTTGATGTTGACTGACAGAAGGATGAGCTCAACTGACATCAGGATGATGATGATGTTCTTGTGATTGAGGATAATGCCGGCGATGCCGATCGTGAACACGATCGCGGCGAGGGTGAGATAGTTGGTGAGGCCGATTCCCATCCGCGTGATCCTTCAAATGCCGGCGCGCGAGGGGACCTTGCGCACCTCGACCGCGGTTTCGGGGTTTCGAGCCGTTTGCCTGCCGACGTCCTGGCGCTTGACGCCCGGCTTGTGGTGAAGAGTGAGAACGATCGCGCCGATCATTGCGGTGAGTAGAATCATCCCAGCCGCCTGGAAGAAATAGAAATAGCGGGTGTAGAGCACCTCGCCGAGCGCGGCCGTGTTGCTGAGCATGGGCTCCGGCGTCGCCGCGGCCGCGGCGCGCTGCGAGGGGCCGAGACCCGACACGACATAGATAAGCTCGATCGCCACGATCAACGCGATCAGCAACCCCTGCGGCAGGTATTCGACGAAGCCCTGCCTCAGCCGGGCGAAGTCCACGTCGAGCAGCATGACAACGAACAGGAACAGCACCGCGACCGCCCCGACATAGACTACGACCAGGATCATCGCCAGGAA
This sequence comes from uncultured Alphaproteobacteria bacterium, assembly GCA_963813555.1. Taxonomy (GTDB): domain Bacteria; phylum Pseudomonadota; class Alphaproteobacteria; order Rhizobiales; family Beijerinckiaceae; genus Roseiarcus. The sequence continues at coordinate 283,779 of CAWEZX010000011.1, forward strand.
CTCAGCGCCCATGAGCAGGAACAGCCCGGCCGCGCAGACGAAGGAAAGAATGAGGAAAAGGACCGAATGCACTGGATTCTTGGCGATGATGACGGCGAAAGCCGACACGACCAGAACCGGCGCTAAAATCCAGAAGAACAAGGCATCGGCCTGCATCATCCGCCTCTAGTCGTAAGCCCCCTGCCCCGATCGCCCTTTCTCCCTGTCGGAAGGGGCCCGAGGCGAGACCGGTCGGCGCGAAGCACCGCATTCGTGGTGCGCCCATCGCGGCGTGGACATCTCGTCCCACCAGCCAAAAGGCGTTCGCTGACAACACCCGTCTTTCGATGGGCCATGGTCAACTTCCTTCCCCTAAAATGGGAGAAGGCGCTATCTATACGGGGCGTCGAGCGCGATGTTGCGCGCCAGTTCCCGCTCCCAGCGATCGCCGTTGGCCAGCAATCGTTGCTTGTCGTAGTAAAGCTCTTCGCGCGTCTCGGTCGCGAATTCGAAGTTCGGCCCCTCGACGATGGCGTCGACGGGACAGGCTTCCTGGCACATCCCGCAATAGATGCACTTGACCATGTCGATGTCGTAGCGGGTCGCGCGCCGCGTGCCATCGTTGCGCCGCGGCCCCGCCTCGATCGTGATCGCCTGGGCCGGACAAATCGCCTCGCACAGCTTGCACGCGATGCATCGCTCTTCTCCGTTTGGATAGCGGCGCAGCGCGTGCTCACCGCGGAAGCGGGGGCTTAATGGCGACTTCTCATGCGGATAGTTCAGCGTCGCCCTAGGCTTGAACATGTAGCGGATCGACAGCCCGAACGCGGCAAGGAACTCTGTCAGGAACAGAGACTTAGCCGACTGAGCGAGCCTGAGAGCCATTGGCTTTCCCTCCCCTCAGTGCAACGGGCCCGAGGGGTTCGCCCCGAGACCAGTAAATTCGAGCACTCCGGCCACGACCACCACCATCACCAGAGAAATCGGCAGGAACACCTTCCACCCCAAGCGCATCAACTGATCATAGCGATAGCGCGGGACGAAGGCGGTGACCATCAAGAAGCAGAAGACGACCGCCCACGCCTTTATCAGGAACCAGATCACGCCCGGTATCCATGTGAACGGCGGAAACGGCAACGGCGACAGCCATCCGCCAAGGAAAAGGATGGTGGCCAACGCCCCCATGGTAAGCAGCGCGACGAGCTCAGTCAGGAACTGCAGCAGGAACAGCGAGGCGGAATACTCGACCGTGTAGCCGGCGACCAGCTCCGACTCCGCCTCGGCCAAGTCGAACGGCGGCCGGTTTGTCTCGGCGAGCGCGGACACAAAAAAGACGATGAACATCGGGAAGAGCGGCAGCCAGTACCAGCCGAACAAGCCAAACCGCGTGTCCTGGGCGCGGACGATGTCGCTCAAGTTGACCGAGCCCGCGCACAGCACCACCGTCACGATCACGAAACCGATCGACACCTCGTAGGACACCATCTGAGCGGCTGCGCGTAGCGCCGAGAGCAGCGCATATTTCGAATTGGACGCCCACCCCGCCATGATGACGCCGTACACGCCAAGAGAGGAAACGGCGAAGAGATAGAGGAGCCCAACGTTGACGTCCGCGACCACCCATCCGTCCGAGACCGGAATCACCGCCCACGCGGCGAAGGCGAGCACGACGGATACGAGCGGGGCCAGCAGAAACACGCCCTTGTTGGCGCTCGCCGGGATGATCGGCTCCTTGAGGATGAACTTGAAGAAGTCCGCGAACGGCTGGAGAACGCCCCACGGGCCCACGACATTCGGGCCCCGGCGAAGTTGCACAGCGCCCCAGATCTTTCGTTGAATGTAGATCAGCGCCGCCGTCGACAGGAGCACGCAGACAAGCAGCACCAGACTCTCGAGTATGTAGCGAAGCGCCGTCCCGACGTCGCTCGTGTGCATCCAGTGCCCGAACGCCGCGAAATGGCCGCCGCTGATCAGCCACCCCAGAAGGGCGATGACGACGACGGCGACAATGGCTGCGGCGACGCCAATTACGGCGAGGGAGGGCGACGACGACGGTCTGCTGGGGGAAGCGGTGCTCATCAATGCTATTCCGCCGCCTCGCGCTGAACGCCCCCCCGGGCCAGAGCCGAACATTCGGCCATGACGCGAGAGGCGCGCGCGATCGGATTGGTGAAATAGAAATCAGAGACAGCCGGGACGAACGGCGCCTTGTCCACCGCCCCGCCGAGCGCGGCGATCGAGCCGAAGACGCCGGCATCCGCCGGCGCGACCGCATCGAAGCGCACAAGCAAGGGGTAAGCGACGGCGAGCGCCGCTCGCAGTTGGGTAAGTGAATCGAACGGCAGCTTGGCGCCAAGCGGGTCCGACAGCGCACGCAGGATCGACCAATCTTCGCGCGCATCCCCGGGCGGGAACACCGCGCGCTCGGCGAACTGCGGTCGCCCTTCAGTGTTGACGTAAATGCCGGTTTTTTCGGTATAGGCCGCGCCCGGCAGGATGACATCCGCCCGATGGGCTCCACGATCGCCATGCGTGCCGACGTAGACGACGAAAGCTCCCGGTTCAATGTCGATCTCGTCCGCGCCAAGGTTGATGAGCACGTCAAGCGCATTCGCCTTGGCCATAGCTAGCGCGTCGAGACCCCCTTCGCCCGGAACGAGGCCGAGATCGAGCCCCCCAACGCGCGAGGCTACGCTGTGCAGCACATTGAAACCGTTCCACTCATCCTTCACAACCCCGGCGGCGATGGCGGCTTTCGCCAGGCTCGCCAGAACGGCGAGGCCGTCGGGCCTCGCGAAAGCGCCGGAACCCACGATCATTATTGGCTTAGCCACATCCTCTGGCGGCTTATCCCATGCCTGCGCGAGCGTCTCCGGTCCGGCGCCCAGGTGTCTGTGCCTGTAGGTTAGATCGGCCATGGGACCAATGACCCCTATGGGCGCGCCGCCCTTGAGCCAGCGTTTGCGGATGCGCGCGTTGAGGACTGGCGCCTCGAGGCGCGGGTTCGAGCCGACGATGAGAATAGCGTCGGCCTGGTCGACGCCGGCGATCGTCGAGTTGAAAAGATAGGACGCGCGGCCGAACTTCGGGTGCAGTTTCGAGCCGTCCTGACGGCAGTCGATGTTGGCCGAGCCGAGCTTGGCGAGCAGCGACTTAAGCGCGAACATTTCTTCGACGGTCGCCAAGTCGCCTACGATTGCCCCGATCCTGGTCGGAGGAGCGGCGGCAACCTTGCCGGCGATCGCGGCAAAAGCCTCCGCCCAGCTCGCTGGTCGGAGCCGGCCGTCGATACGCAAATATGGACGATCGAGCCGCTGGGCCTTCAATCCGTCGACAACGTGTCGCGTCTTGTCGGAAATCCATTCCTCGTTGATGGCGTCGTTGACGCGAGGCAGGATGCGCACAACCTCGCGACCGCGCGAATCGACCCGGATTGCGGAGCCAAGCGCGTCCATCACGTCGATCGATTCGGTCTTCGCATACTCCCACGGACGGGCGTGGAACGCGGTCGGTTTCGCGGTCAAGGCTCCGACCGGACAGAGGTCAACGACATTGCCCTGCAGCTCGGAGCTCAGCGCGTGCTCGAGATAGGAGGTAATCTCCATGTCCTCGCCGCGGCCAATAGCGCCAAGTTCCGGAACGCCCGCGACCTCTGTCACGAAACGCACACAGCGCGTGCATTGGATGCAGCGGTTCATCGAGGTCTTGACCAGCGCCCCGATATATTTGTCCTCGACGGCGCGCTTGTTCTCAGAGAAGCGGGACGAGTCGGCGCCATAGGCCATCGCCTGATCCTGCAGATCGCATTCGCCGCCCTGGTCGCAGATCGGGCAGTCAAGCGGATGGTTGATCAGGAGAAACTCCATTATGCCTTTGCGCCCCTTGCGGGCCATTGGCGAATTGGTGAAGACCACCGGCGGCTCGCCGTTTGGCCCGGGGCGGAGATCTCTTACCCCCATCGCGCAGGAAACCGTCGGCTTGGGCGGTCCGCCTTTCACTTCGACGAGACACATGCGACAGTTGCCGGCAATCGACAGGCGTTCATGATAGCAGAACCGCGGAATCTCGGCGCCAACCATCTCGCACGCTTGGAGCAGGGTATATTCGGCGGGAACGTCGATTTCCTTCCCGTCGATGACGATCTTGCTCATGCGCGGTTCGCCCCATGGCCGGCGCGCAAATGGGCGAGCATGCGAGTGACCAGGATGCGGTCAATGGTCATCCCATCGGCGCTCGCGGACGTGATCGGCCCCCCCCAGAGATTGCCTCCGACTCGCGCTCTTACCCGCATTTCCGGCTCATCCACAACTTGATATACGCGAGGTGGCTCCATCCGAAGGCGAAATCGCCATCGCCGTTCCGCGTGAGATGCTCAAGCCGAGCCATCGCCTCTTCCACGTCTGGAATATGCCCGGCAGGTATCGGCCACATGACGAAATGCGGCGCCCCGTACTTTTCGAACCAGTCGCCCTTGCGGTTGTAGAACTGCTTGTGAACTGTCGCCCAGACGAAACGCTCCAGCGCTTCGACGCTCTCCCACACCGACAGGTTGACCGCCATGGTCGGGTCGCTCTCCGGACGGATGGCGGTGGCGTTGTTGCTCTCGTCCTTGAGGCGCCACACGAATCCTTCGCTGCGCTCCGCGAGAGCGTTGATGCGATCGAGGTTCATCATGAACGCCGCCATGCGCGGATCGTCCGTCGGGAAGCGAAACCGGCCGATGTTGAGCTGAGCGATGTGACTCGTCATGCCTTACTCCGCCGCTGCTCGCATCGGCTCGGCAGCCGGATTAGCCGCATATTGGTCGATGCGCCTTTCGATCTCGGGACGGAAATGCGCGATGAGCCCCTGGATCGGCCAGGCCGCGGCATCGCCAAGCGCGCAGATCGTGTGCCCTTCGACCTGCTTCGTGACGTCGAGCAGCATGTCGATCTCGCGCTTTTGCGCGCGGCCCTGAACCATGCGCTCCATCACGCGCCACATCCATCCCGCCCCCTCGCGGCATGGCGTGCACTGGCCGCAGCTCTCGTGCTTGTAGAAATACGACAAACGCGCAATCGCGCGGATAATGTCGGTCGACTTGTCCATCACGATGACCGCGGCCGTGCCCAGGCCGGACTTGAGCTTGGCGAGCGAGTCGAAGTCCATCGGACAATCAAGGACTAAATCCGCGGGCAGCAATCGAACCGACGCTCCGCCGGGAATGACGGCGAGCAGATTGTCCCAACCGCCGCGCACGCCGCCGCAGTGCTTGTCGATCAGCTCACGGAACGGGATCGACATCGCTTCCTCGACATTGCACGGCGCGTTGACATGACCTGAGATGCTGAAGACCTTGGTGCCGAAATTGTTCGGAGCCCCGAAACTCGTGAACCACGACGCGCCACGCCTGAGGATGGTCGGCGCCACGGCGATCGACTCGACGTTGTTGACCGTCGTCGGACAGCCATAAAGCCCCATACCCGCCGGAAAGGGCGGCTTCATGCGCGGCATACCCTTCTTACCCTCGAGCGATTCGAGCATCGCCGTCTCTTCGCCGCAGATATAGGCCCCGGCGCCATGATGGACGTAAAGATCGAACGGCCAGCCGTGAATATTGTCCTTGCCAATCAGCCGAGCCTCATAGGCCTCCTCGACCGCGCCCTCGAGATGTTCGCGCTCCAGGATGAATTCGCCGCGCACGTAGATATAGGCCGCGTGCGCGCCCATGGCGAACGAGGCAAGCAGCGCACCCTCGACCAGCGTGTGCGGATCATTGCGCATGATCTCGCGGTCCTTGCAGGTCCCCGGCTCGGATTCGTCAGCGTTGATGGCCAGGTAGTGCGGGCGCTTGGGATCGATGCTCTTTGGCATGAACGACCATTTGAGGCCGGTCGGGAAGCCCGCGCCCCCGCGACCGCGCAGGCCGGAGGCCTTCATTTCGGCGATGATCCAGTCACGCCCTTTGTCGATGATCGCCTTGGTCCCATCCCAATTGCCTCGCGCCCGCGCGCCCTTGAGGCCGCGATCGCCAAACCCGTAGAGATTGGTGAAGATGCGATCCTTGTCTTCCAGCATCGCTCAGTTCTCGATCTTCCCGGTCGGAAGGCGTGGGTGGGTTTGCTCGACCGTGGGTCCGCTGCCGCCCGCGGCGAGTTTGGCCGCCTGGGCCACCCACTGCTCACGATCGATGCGGCCGGGAAACGAAAGATAGGTTCCGACCCACCGAATCTCGCTTCTGACCCACGCGGCGATCTGATCAAAATGATAGACCCCAAGGTCGTGCAGGCGTTTCTCATTGATCGGACCCACGCCCTTGATCCGCTGCAGATCGTCGGGACCGCCCCCGCGCGGGGCCTCGAGGGCGAGGGGCCGAGTGCCGACCGCGTCGGCCTTTTGCCGAGCCGTAGCGTCCGCCGGCAGGGTCGCCAGCGTTGCGTTGATGTGGGCGGCCTCCGCCTCGGAGTGAGCCTCCGCAGCCGCCTCGTCGAGAGGAACCGGCGGCTGATCATTTGCAGGCGTGAGCGCATGCGGCGCGCCACGCCCGTCGACGCCGTAGAGCGTCATCAGCGCAGTTAAACCTCCGACCGGCTCGGACGAGACACGTCCGATTTGCGAGCCAGTCTTGACCGGCCGACCCATCGCAAGATCGTCAAGAAGCCTCGCGAAACTCTCCGGCGTCAGGTCCTCGTAATAGTCGTCATTGATCTGGACCATGGGCGCGTTGCAACAAGCGCCGAGGCATTCGACCTCGATCCAGGAGAACAGACCGTCCGAGGTCACATGGCCCTGCTCGCCGATGCGCTTGTGGCAGACCGCCTTGATGTCATCTGAGCCGCACAGCATACACGGCGTGGTGCCGCAGACTTGCACGTAGTGGCGCCCGACCGGCGCCAGATTGAACATCGTGTAGAAGGTCGCGACCTCGAGCGCTCGGATGTTCGGCAAATCGAGCATCGCTGCGACTTTTTCGATAGCGACCCGGGGAAGCCAGTATCCATTTTGCTTCTGCGCGCGCCACAACAGCGCGAGCACCGCCGACGCCTGCCGGCCGGGAGGATATTTCGCTATTTCCCGCTCCGCCCACGCCATGTTCTCGGGCGTGAACTCGAAGCTTGTCGGTTGCTCGTCAGCGAGGCGGCGGACGGACATCGGTCAAACGTTCCTCGAATGCGGCGTCATACTGAAGCGCGCCCGCCGACCGCGATCACCGGTCGACCTCCCCGAACACGATGTCGAGCGAACCGAGAATGGCGCAGATGTCGGCCAACATGTGCTTGCGGCAGAGGAAATCCATCGCCTGCAGATGCGCGAAGCCGGGCGCGCGAAGTTTGATGCGATAGGGCTTGTTGGAGCCGTCGGACACGAGATAGACACCGAACTCGCCCTTGGGCGCCTCGACCGCTGCATAGACCTCGCCTGCAGGGACCTTGTAGCCCTCGGTATAGAGCTTGAAGTGATGGATCAGCGCCTCCATCGACCTCTTCATCTCAGCCCGCCGAGGCGGCGCGACCTTGCCGTCGTCGGTCTTGACCGGCCCCTCGCCGCCAACCGAGTTCAGCTTCTCGCAGCACTGCCGCATGATCTTGGTCGACTGGCGCATTTCCTCCATGCGGATCAGATAGCGATCGTAGCAGTCGCCGTTCTTGCCGACGGGAATGTCGAAGTCCATTTCCTCGTAGCATTCATAGGGCTGCGCCTTGCGCAAGTCCCACGCCGCGCCCGAGCCGCGCACCATCACCCCCGAGAAGCCCCAGGCCCAGGCGTCCGCCAGTTTGACGACGCCGATGTCGACATTGCGCTGCTTGAAAATGCGGTTTCCCGTGAGCAGGACCTCCAGATCGTCGCAGACTTTCAGGAAGTGATCGCAGAAGGCGTAGATGTCGTCGACGAGTTTGCGCGGCACGTCCTGGTGCACGCCGCCGGGCCGGAAGTAGGCCGCATGCATGCGCGAGCCGCTGGCGCGCTCGTAGAACACCATCAGCTTCTCGCGCTCTTCGAACCCCCAGAGGATCGGCGACAGCGCGCCGACGTCGGTCGCCTGCGTGGTGACCTGGAGCATATGCGACAGGATGCGGCCGATCTCGCAATAGAGCACGCGGATGAGCTGCGCCCGGCGCGGAACGGAAATGCCTAAGAGCCGCTCGACCGCCATCGCATACGCGTGCTCCTGATTCATCGGCGCGACATAGTCTAGCCGATCGAGATAGGGCACATTCTGCAGGTAAGTGCGCGCCTCCATGAGTTTTTCGGTGCCACGATGCAGGAGTCCGATATGGGGGTCGACCCGTTCGACTACCTCGCCATCGAGCTCGAGTACAAGCCGCAGCACGCCATGCGCCGCAGGATGCTGCGGCCCGAAATTGATCGAGAAGTTGCGAAGGCTCTGCTCGTTCATGACCCGACTGCCCACTGCCTACTGCCGACCGCCATCTTTCGCCTTCTCATCCCCCGGCAGCGGCGGGCCCTCCCACGGGCTCAGGAAATCGAACTGACGAAATTCCTGATTGAGCCGCACCGGGTCGTAGCGCACACGCTTTTCCGCGTCGTCGTAGCGCACCTCAACGAAACCGGTCATCGGGAAGTCCTTGCGCAGCGGGTGACCCTCGAAGCCGTAGTCGGTCAGGATCCGCCGCAAGTCCGGATGGCCGTCGAACACCACGCCGAAAAGGTCGTAAATCTCGCGCTCGAACCAGTCAGCGCCAGGATAGACAGCGGTCGCGCTCATGACCGGAGTTTCCTCGTCGGTTGCGACCTTGACCCGGACCCGCTGGTTCAGCTTCGGCGAAAGCAGATGATAAACGACGTCGAAGCGCTTCTCGCGCTGTGGATAATCAACGCCCGAAATATCGATGATCGAAACAAACTGGGCCGCAGGATCGTCTCGAAGGAATTGGAGCGTTTCAACGATGCGCGCCGGATCGACAGTCAACGTCAGCTCGCCAAACGCGAAGTCGGATTCGACCACCGCGCCGGGCGACACGGCGGCGAGTTTCGCCCCTATGGCTTGCAGTTGGTCGTCCATTCGCTGAGCCTGGCCCTTCCCGCGTGCCCTTAACGTTCTATGGTCCCAGTGCGACGGATTTTCTTCTGCAGCATCAGCACGCCGTAGAGCAGCGCCTCGGCGGTGGGTGGACAGCCCGGCACATAGATATCAACGGGCACGATGCGGTCGCAGCCGCGCACAACTGAATAGGAATAGTGGTAGTAGCCGCCGCCGTTGGCGCAGGAGCCCATCGAGATGACATAGCGTGGCTCCGGCATCTGGTCGTAAACCTTCCGCAGAGCCGGCGCCATCTTGTTGGTCAGCGTCCCAGCGACGATCATCACATCGGACTGGCGAGGGCTCGCTCGCGGCGCAAAGCCGAAGCGCTCGATATCGAACCGCGGCATCGAGACCTGCATCATCTCGACGGCGCAGCAGGCAAGCCCGAAAGTCATCCACATCAGCGAGCCGGTGCGCGCCCATTGGATGAGGTCGTCAGTGGTCGTGACGAGAAAGCCCTTGTCGGCAAGTTCGTCGCTTATCGAGCCGTAGTACCGGTCCTCGGGTCGGAGCGGCTTGCCGGTCAGCGGATTGAGAAGGTCGGTCGAGCCAAGCGCGACCGATGGGCTAGCGCTTAGTCCCATTCCAGCGCTCCTTTGTTCCACTCGTACACAAATCCAATGGTTAGCACCGCCAGAAAGATCATCATTGACCAGAATCCCAGCGCGCCGAGGTCGTGGAAGACGATCGCCCAGGGAAATAGGAATGCGACTTCAAGATCGAAAATGATGAACAGGAGCGAGACCAGATAGAAGCGCGCGTCGAAGCGCATTCGGGCATCGTCAAACGGAGGAAAACCACACTCGTACGGCGAAAGCTTTTCGGTATCGGGCGCCCGGTATGCGACGAGAAATGGCGCGATCAGCAACGCTCCGCTTATGAGGGCGGCGACGATTATGAATACGACCAACGGCATGTAATCGGAAATAAGGCTAGGCATGGCCTCGCTCTCCAGATTATCGCGCGCGCACCTAGCATGCGGCCGCAACGGCGGGCGCCTCGCGCCTGTCCTTCAAGGCGTATCGCAGCGCAGCGAAGCATGCAAGGCGAAAGGCTTCGATTCGCCCTTCGACTGGACAGGCGGCGCGACCCAAGGCGAGCCCAACCCGTTGGCCGAGACTAAGCGATTGATAGAAAAGCGAGAAGATGGCGAGAGAGACGGGACTTGAACCCGCGACCTCCGGCGTGACAGGCCGGCGCTCTAACCAACTGAGCTACTCCCCCGCGGGAGGGCGACCGGATAAGCCAGGCTCGCTTCCAAGTCAAGGATCGCATGCGGCCGCAAGACCCCAAAGCGGACCAGTTTCGGCTCATTGTTTGGGTTGGGCCACGCGCCTACAGTTCAGAATTGTCCCGTCGCCAATGACCAGCGCCGCATTTCGTCGCGCGTGAGAACGTGGACAGTGTCCGGGGGCAGGGACTCCGCCCTTCGCACCAGCGCGGGGTCGACGCCCATTCGCCGTGCGTAGCGCCCGAGCACGGCCACCATTGGCGGATCGGCGAAGCTACGCTTCACATGCGATCCAAAAAAGCCGCCGCCCTCAGTTTCGACAATCGACATACGATGCAGCCCAACCTCGCTGCCTGGGGGTGCGACACGGCGTACGGCGCCCATTAGCGCGTAGACGCAGGCCGACAGGCATTCGCCGACGTATGGCCCCGGATCGCCATCCGCCTCGAACCTTCCGACGACGCCGGCGATGCGCAGCCCACGCAGAATATGGCCAAATACCATCGAAGCGACGACATTTCCGCCACGGGAGTTAAAAAAAACAATCCGACGCAGTTTGGAGTCCGAACTGCCTGACTTGAGAAAATTGACAAACGCTTGTGGCGTCTGAGCCTCGATCACGCCATCGGCGACGATGACGTCAGGACAATGTCGGCCGCATTCGTGGGACTCAAGCGGCGCAACGCGAAAACTCATCGACGCGCCGTGCTCTTGGGCCGCGGCTGGTATGACCGCGACCAGCACCAGGGCGAAAGCCGCGACCAGCGCGGACAGCCCCGGCGAGAGCAAACTGGTGGGCGGTGACGGGCTCGAACCGCCGACCCTCTCGGTGTAAACGAGATGCTCTGCCAACTGAGCTAACCGCCCTTGACGCCACCGGGTCGCTCGTCCGGCAGCATCAAGATAACAGGCTCGTGGCAGGCTCGCCAAGCGCTAGCGACCCCTTACGCGTGAAAAGCGGCGCGCGGACAACCGAGCGGCCTCATGACCGCACGCCGCAGACTGCAGTGAATCGATCTATTTCTTGGCCGACTTCTTGTTAAGGCTGTCCTTCAACGCCGCGCCGGGCTTGAAGCGCGCGTTTCTCGACGCCGCGATTTTAATTTCCTTGCCCGTCGCCGGATTGCGCCCTTTACCCGCGGCGCGCTCGCGCACTGAGAAGGTCCCGAACCCGACGAGGCGCACCTCCTCGCCCTTTTTTAAGGTTTTGGTGATGCCTTCCAGCACAGCCTCAAGCGCGGCGGCGGCGGACACCTTGGTCAATTCCGCTTCCGTAGCGATGTGATCGACGAGCTCAAGCTTGTTCATTTTGGCCTCTCCGTTCGACGCTCGGTTGTTCGGCGCCAGTTTTGAAGTCCGGCGCCTTTGACGCCGCTGTGACGAGGCGCTTCGCGCCGCCGCCCGCTCATACCCGTCCCTCCCCCTCGAAGGCGCTCATCGCCGCCCCAGGCGAATCGACAGCAGAGTTCAACTCATAGCTCGCTGTTTCGTCGAAGGAACGCAAGCGTTCCCCGGCACCAACGACGAAAAAAGAGCCTAAAACTGGCCCACACGCAGAAAAAAGCCGCGAATCCCGGAGAATTCGCGGCGATTTTACCCTGCAACCGGCCTCCCGGCGCTGGAAGCGCCAGTCCGCGGCGCGCGGGGGATGAGTTGTCAGTGCGCGACCAGACCCTTACCGTCCTCTTCGGGCGGCCCCGAAGGCGGCGGCGCAGTCACATCCTCCTCCCATACGATCGGGGTCGGCCGACGGACAAGGGCGTGCGCCAGCACCTCGTCCATTCGGGAAACAGGCACGATTTCGAGGCCGTTCTTCACCGAGCTCGGAATCTCGGCCAAGTCCTTGGCGTTGTCCTCGGGTATGAGGACTTTCTTGATGCCGCCTCTCAGCGCCGCGAGCAGCTTCTCTTTGAGTTCCCCGATCGGGAGGACGCGCCCACGCAGTGTGATTTCGCCGGTCATGGCAATGTCGCGCCGCACAGGAATGCCAGTCAGCATCGAGACGATGACAGTCGCCATGCCGACGCCCGCCGACGGCCCATCCTTGGGCGTTGCCCCCTCAGGCACGTGCACGTGGATGTCGCGCTTATCAAACAAGGGCGGCTCGATTCCGAAATCAACCGCGCGCGAACGCACGTAGGACGCTGCAGCCGAAATCGACTCCTTCATCACCTCCTTGAGATTCCCGGTCACGGTCATGCGGCCTTTGCCGGGCATCATGACCCCTTCAATCGTCAACAATTCGCCGCCGACCTCTGTCCAGGCAAGCCCGGTTACGAGTCCGACCTGATCGTCGGCTTCGATCTCGCCATAACGGTACTTGGGCGGCCCAAGGAACTCCGCGACGTTCTCGCCGTTGACGACGATCGTCTTGCTCTTGTTGGTGAGGATGTCCTTCACCGCCTTGCGGGCAAGATTCGAAAGCTCGCGTTCAAGATTGCGGACGCCGGCTTCTCGCGTATAGCGCCGGATGAGCTCCATGATAGCGCTGTCCTCGACCATCCATTCCTTGGCCTCGAGTCCATGCTTCGCCATCGAGTGCGGCAAAAGATGCCGCTTGGCGATCTCAAGCTTTTCGTCTTCCGTATAACCAGCGATTCGAATGATCTCCATACGGTCCATGAGGGCGGGCGGGATGTTGAGGGTGTTAGCGGTCGTCACGAACATGACGCCGGAGAGGTCATAGTCGACCTCAAGATAATGATCGTTGAAGGTCGAGTTCTGTTCGGGATCAAGAACTTCGAGCAGAGCTGACGATGGATCGCCGCGAAAATCCATGCCCATCTTGTCGATCTCGTCGAGCAGGAAAAGCGGATTCGACGTCTTGGCCTTGCGCATCGACTGAATAACCTTGCCCGGCATCGAGCCGATGTAGGTCCGCCGATGGCCACGAATCTCCGCTTCGTCGCGCACACCGCCCAGTGACATGCGCACGAATTCGCGCCCTGTCGCTTTCGCTATCGACTTGCCGAGCGAGGTCTTGCCAACACCCGGCGGCCCGACGAGACACAAGATCGGCCCAGTCAGCTTGTTGGCGCGCTGTTGGACGGCAAGATACTCGACGATGCGTTCTTTAACCTTGTCCAGGCCGAAATGATCGGCGTCAAGAATTGTTTGCGCGGTCGGGAGATCCTTCTTGATCTTCGACCGTTTCTGCCAGGGGATCGACAGCAGCCAATCGAGATAGTTGCGCACGACCGTGGCTTCCGCCGACATCGGGGACATCTGTCTGAGCTTCTTGACCTCGCCGAGAGCCTTCTCGCGCGCTTCCTTAGTAAGCTTCGTCGACTTGATACGCTCCTCGAGCTCGGACATTTCGTCCTTGCCCTCCTCGTCGCCGAGCTCCTTCTGAATCGCCTTCATTTGCTCGTTGAGATAGTATTCACGTTGAGTCTTTTCCATCTGCCGCTTGACGCGGGTACGGATGCGCTTCTCAACCTGCAGCACCGAAATCTCGCTCTCCATCAGAGCAAGGCACTTCTCGAAGCGCTTTGCGACGGAACGCATCTCCAGAATTGCCTGCTTGTCGGAGAGTTTGACCGCAAGATGCGACGCGATGGTGTCGGCGAGCTTGCCGTAATCGTCAATCTGATTGACCGCGCTCACAACCTCGGGCGAGATCTTCTTATTGAGCTTCACGTAGCTCTCGAACTCGGAGACGACCGAGCGCGATAGCGCTTCGGCCTCGATCTTTTCGATCGGCTCGTCGGCGATCGCCCGGGCCTCCGCCTGGAAGAAATCGTCGGCAGACACGAACCGGGTCATCAGCGCGCGCGTCGAGCCCTCGACGAGCACCTTGACCGTCCCGTCGGGCAGCTTGAGCAACTGGAGCACGCTCGCCAGCGTGCCGGCGGAGAAGATCGCGTCGGGCGCCGGATCGTCGTCGGCCGCATTTTTCTGGGTCGCGAGCATAATCGGTTTGTCGGACTTCATTACCTCTTCAAGCGCACGAATCGACTTCTCGCGGCCGACGAACAGTGGAACTATCATGTGCGGGAACACGACGATGTCGCGCAATGGGAGGACGGGATAGACGTCGAGCGTTCCGGGGACGATTGACTTGTGCTGATTAGTCATGGCTGTCCTGAACTTCGGGAGCGGACGTCCGCTCCGCTTTTCTTCGTTTAAGACCTTCGACGAGGTCCCCAGAGAATAACTACAGCGCCCGCAACGTCTCCGCGGGCGGAAGCGCGCCGCTCCGTACCGCACAACTCCCGCACTCGCACGGCAAGAGAGAATTGAGCGCCCTGTTGAAAGATGGTCGCCCGCCGCGCAACTTTCAAGCTGCACGGCACCTGGGAGACGAGATCAGCTCGCGCGCTCGGCCCGCTCGGCATAGATGTAAAGCGGACGCGCCTTGCCTTCGACGACCTCGGGACCGATCACGACTTGTTCAACGCCATCGAGACCCGGCAGTTCAAACATTGTGTCGAGCAAGATGCTTTCCATGATCGAACGCAAGCCGCGGGCGCCCGTGCGGCGCTCGATCGCCTTCTTGGCGACCACGCCCAGCGCCTCTTCCTGTATCGTGAGGTCGGTGTTTTCCATCTCGAACAGGCGTTGATACTGCTTGACGAGCGCGTTCTTAGGCTCGGTCAGGATCTTCTTCAGAGCGTCCTCGTCGAGATCCTCAAGGGTCGCGATGACCGGGAGACGGCCAACGAATTCGGGGATGAGGCCGAATTTCAGCAGATCCTCTGGCTCGACCTGACGGAACACTTCGCCTGTGCGCCGGTCGTCGGGCGCCTGAACCTTGGCGGAAAAGCCGATCGAAGTGCCCTTTCCGCGCGCCGAGATGATTCGCTCGAGACCAGAAAAGGCCCCGCCACAAATGAACAGGATATTAGTCGTGTCGACTTGCAGGAACTCCTGCTGGGGATGCTTGCGTCCGCCCTGCGGCGGAACGCTGGCAATCGTACCCTCCATGATCTTAAGCAGCGCCTGCTGCACGCCTTCGCCCGACACATCGCGCGTAATCGATGGATTGTCGGACTTGCGGCTGATCTTATCGATCTCATCGATGTAGACGATGCCCCGCTGCGCCCGTTCGACATTGTAGTCGGAAGCCTGCAGCAGCTTCAAAATGATGTTCTCGACGTCCTCGCCAACATAGCCGGCTTCGGTGAGAGTCGTGGCGTCGGCCATCGTAAACGGCACGTCGAGGATACGCGCCAGAGTTTGAGCGAGCAGCGTTTTGCCCGAACCAGTCGGGCCAATCAACAGAATGTTGGATTTCGCCAACTCGACGTCGCCGTGCTTGGTGGCGTGATTGAGGCGCTTATAGTGATTGTGGACCGCGACCGACAGCACGCGCTTGGCCTGCGGCTGACCGATCACGTAATCGTCGAGAACCTTGCATATTTCGCGAGGGGTCGGAATGCCATCCTTGCTTTTGACCAGGGCGGTCTTGCTCTCCTCGCGGATGATGTCCATGCACAACTCAACGCATTCATCGCAGATGAACACGGTTGGCCCAGCGATGAGCTTGCGCACTTCATGCTGGCTCTTGCCGCAGAACGAGCAATAGAGCGTATTTTTGGCGTCGCCTTCGGCCTTGGCCATCGCTTTTCTCCATTTAGGCCGCTTCCGCCGAAGCGAGTCGTCAAACGCTTGACCGAGCAGCCTAACCAAACCACCCTAACGAAACGTAGCCTTGGACCCCGCCTCGCGTCCCCCTTCCAATTGGGTCAGACCGAGATTTTCGCAAGCAACCACCAAATTGTACGCAAAATCAAGGCCACGCCACAAAAATCATCACGGCAGACCGCCAGAGACAAGAAAAACTCGCGGCTCGACCGGCCTCCAGGCTATGCCTTTACCTCTTCCAACTCGACCGCGCGCTTCACCGTCACCTCATCGACAATGCCGAAGGCCTTCGCCTCCTCCGCCGACATGAAATGATCCCGATCCAACGTTCTTTCAATGGCTTCGTAGGATTGACCGGTGTGATGTACGTAAATCTCGTTAAGCCGCCGCTTGACCTTGAGAATATCCTCGGCGTGCCTCTGGATATCGGACGCCTGCCCCTGGAAACCGCCGGACGGCTGATGGACCATGATGCGGGAATTGGGCAGCGCAAACCGCGAACCCTTCTCCCCGGCGGCGAGCAGAAGCGAACCCATCGACGCTGCTTGCCCAATGCACATTGTCGTCACTTTGGGACGAATAAACTGCATCGTGTCGTAAATAGACAGCCCCGCCGTAACGACGCCGCCGGGAGAATTAACGTAGAGGGCAATTTCCTTTTTCGGATTGTCGGCTTCGAGAAAGAGGAGTTGGGCGACCACAAGCGAAGCCGATATATCGTCGACCGGACCAATCATAAAAATGATGCGTTCGCGCAACAGCCGCGAGAAAATGTCGAACGAACGTTCGCCACGCGCTGACTGCTCGATAACAATCGGCACGAGGTTGTTGGTGTAATAGTCGACGGGATCGCGCATTAGAGCCTTTCTTTCACCGGACTTGACCGGCGGCCGACTGCCGGCGGCGATCCAACATAGGCGCCCCAGGCCGTCCCGAAAAGAGGCGGCTGTCCCAGTCGGAGGCAGGCATGGGCCCGTTGTCTTTCAATCCCGCGGCTCGCTCGGAAGCTCGTCGTCGACCGGCTTAAGGAGCTCCTCTTTGGTCACTTTGCGCTCCTCAACCTTGGCAAGGCCGAGGATATGGTCGACCACCTTCTCTTCGTAAATCGGAGCGCGCAACTCGGCCAACGCCTGGCTGTTGTTGCGGTAGAAATCCCAGACCTGCTTTTCCTGACCCGGGAACGACCGCGCCCGAGCCACCAGCGCTTGGGTCATCTCCTCGTCCGAAATCTTCACCTCCGCCTTCGTTCCGACCTCGGCCAGCAGGAGCCCGAGGCGGACCCGCCGTTCGGCGATCTTGCGATAGTCGGCCCGCGCCGCCTCTTCTGTAGTGTTTTCCTCGGCGAAACCGCGGCCCGACGCCTGTTGCTCGCGAGTCACTTGCTCCCAGATGGAATTGAACTCCTGGTTGACCAGTCCCTCCGGCAACTCGAAGGAATAGTGCTGATCGAGTTTGTCGAGCAGCTGACGCTTAAGCTTGTCGCGCGAGGCGCGTGCGTACTCGGCGGCAACCCGATCGCGAATCGTCTCCTTGAGCTTGTCGAGACTTTCAGTGCCAAGGCTCTTAGCGAATTCATCATCGAGGGCGAACGGATCCCGAGCGGCGACGGCCTTCACCGTCACCTCGAAGTCGGCGGTCTTTCCCGCTAGCGGACGCACAGCGTAAGCCTCCGGGAAAGTCGCGTGAACGGTGCGCTTGTCGCCCACCGCGACGCCGATAAGCTGGTCCTCGAATCCGGGTAGAAACGTATTCGAGCCAAGCGCCACCTGGATGTCCCTTCCTTCGCCGCCCTCGAAGGGGACGCCGTCGATCGTTCCGTCGAAATCGACAGTGACCCGGTCATGGACCTGGGCCGTCGAACCCGCGGACTTCTCGCTGTAGGAGCGGCGCTCCTCCGCGAGCCGGTCGAGCGCGGTCTCGACGTCGGCGGTCTCGACGTCGGCGGTGAGACGCTCAACCGAGATTTGCGAGAAATCGCCGATCTCGAACACCGGCAGCACCTCGAGCGCGACTTTGAAGTTGAGATCGCCGCGGGCCTCGAGCGCGGCCTCAATAGCCGCCTGATCGCTCGGGAGCTCGACCTTTGGCTCGCGAGCAAGGCGCAGATGGTTGTCGTCGACGATCTTCTTGTTCGCGCTGGCGATGGCTTCCTGCATGACGTCGGCCATCACCGACTTGCCGTAAACCTTGCGCAAATGCTCGACCGGCACCTTGCCGGGGCGGAAGCCATTGATGCGGACCTTCGCCTTCAGGTCCGCCAATTGCCCATTGAGTTTCGCCGCCAAGTCGCTCGCCGGCAGCGAAATGTCGTATTCCCGCTTAAGTCCCTGGCTCAGCGTCTCGGTCACTTGCATCTTGCGTTCCGCCTTGTGGTCGTCGCGGCCAAGGACCGCGACTGGCCGATAATCACCAATCGTCCGATCGTCAAATTGCTCCCGGGCGCGTTCGCGGTCGCGAAGGAAATGGTGCGGGCGGAGGGAGTCGAACCCCCACGACTTGCGTCACCGGAACCTAAATCCGGCGCGTCTACCAGTTCCGCCACGCCCGCCGCAAGCGCCGGCTTGACGAGGCCGATTTGCTTTGGGGGCGCTCTATATCAGCTTGTCCGCCGCGCGCCATAGAAAAATAGGGACTTCGCCGACACATCGACTCATTCGGGCTTATTCGCGAGCGACGGCAGCGATGGCGATGGTGAAAAGGCCTGCCGCGAACAGAACCCCGGTTGCGCCGTCGACGGGCTCGGCTAAAAAGAGCGGCGCGAACAGAAATCGCCCAGACGCGACGCAAATGGCGGCAAAACCTAGAGATATGGCAACCTTACGCATGGATACGCCCTCTTCGCCGCCTACTATTCGCCTGCATTCTCTGCGCCGAGCGCGAGGCGCCAAAACGGGACAGATGGGGTGACTGCCACCCGTCGCGTAGTTTTAGGCGGCGCCCTTGCCGCGGTGGTTTGGCGCCTCAGCGGTCGGGCGGCGGCGGATACTCCTGCTCCGGCGGCTGAGGGGCTTCTGAATTTCGAAGCCGCGCCGACAAAGCTTCAGCTGGCCCCGCCTCCCGCCGAACCGGCGGCGGCTTGCGCCTATGGCGGCGCGATTCCAGGTCCTCTCATCAGGCTTAAGCAGGGCGAGGAGCTGAGGGTTAAGTTCGCCAACAAGCTCGCCGAGTCGACAACGCTGAGCTTGCCGGGCTTACGCGCAGCGAACACCGCTGCCGGCATTGGCGGCCTCACTCAAGAGAGGCTCAAACCCGGCGCCAGCGCCGAGATCCGCTTCGTCCCACCAGATTCCGGCTTCAATCTTTATCTCCCGCACGCGGGCGCAACCGACGTCGGGCAGCAGGGGCGTGGGCTATTCGGTCCGATCATCGTAGACGAGGCGAAGACGCTTGACGTCGATCTCGACGCGGCGGTCATTCTGTCCGACTGGAACGTCGACGCGAGCGGGCGGATCAAGGACGATTTCGCCGATCCCGCCATCGGCCGAGCAAGCGGGCGCGAGGGCGGCATCGTTTTCGCCAACGGCGCGGCCGCCCCGTTGAAGCTCAAGAGCCAGCCCGGGGCGCGTGTACGGCTGCGTCTCGGCAGTGCGGCGACGGCGCGTCTGGCGACAGTCGCGATCGTCGGCACAAAGACATTGATCGTCGCGGTCGACGGCCAGCCGAGCGAGCCGTTCGAACCGCTCAACAACCAGTTTCCGATGGGTCCTGGCGCCCGGTTCGAATTGATGTTCGATATGCCGCGCGACCCCGGCGCCGGCGTCCGACTGAACCTGCGCGGCGAGGCCGACGCGGCCGACCGCCCGTTCATTGCGGTCGTGTCCGAGGGCGAGCCCCTCGCCTCCCGTTCCGAGCCCCCGCGACTCGCCGGGAATCCCCGACTACCGGCGGAAATCGCCCTCGAATCGGCAAAACGCTGCGATTTCACGATCAGCGGCGGCGGCTCGCAGGCCTTCTCTGTCAACGGCGCAACCTTCATCGACTGGGCGCCGAAGCCCGCCTACGTCATTCCCCGCGGCACGCCAGCCGTGTTCGTGCTCGCCAACAGGACTGCGGTCGTCCAGACGATCCGACTCTGGGGCCACGTCGCGCGCCTTTTGCACTCGATGGACGACGGCTGGGAGCCCTATTGGCGCGACACCATCCTCATCCAGCCCGGCCGCACCGCCCATATCGCGTTCGTGGCCGACAATCCAGGCAAATGGCCGCTTAAATCGGCGATCCCCGAACATCGCGCGGCCGGAGTGGGAGCGTGGTTTCAGGTGGGGTAAAGCGCCTGACGCTGCGCGAAACGCCGCCAGCGAAACTCCCGGGGCAAAGCCGCTTCAAGAGACCGCCCTATAACG
Organism: uncultured Alphaproteobacteria bacterium; assembly: GCA_963813555.1. Classification (GTDB taxonomy): domain Bacteria; phylum Pseudomonadota; class Alphaproteobacteria; order Rhizobiales; family Beijerinckiaceae; genus Roseiarcus. Next base: position 303,943 of record CAWEZX010000011.1, read on the forward strand.
ACGGATTAACATATAGGCTAGGCCAGCCGCGAGTAGGCAAAGAATGGTGGCGTACGCTGTTCCGTAGTCCGAGTCGCCGAACGGCAGCCCTTTCGTATTCATACCAAAAAAGCCCGTCACGAAGGCCGGAGGCAGCAGCAGGGTCGTGACGACGGTGAGAGCGAAAAGGTTGCGATTGGTCGCGGTCGCGAGCTGCGCCGCCACTTCCTCCTGCAGAAGCCGCGCGCGCTCGGCCTGCAGATGGAGGTCGGCCCGGAAAGCGTCGATCCGCTGCCGCACCCTGGAACCCAGGTCGCGATACGCCTGAAGGACGCTCTCTCCGCGGTTTTGTTCGAGTTGCGCCAGCACGCTGTGAGCGGCTTGAACCAGTCGCTCTTGGCGAGAAATGCCTCTCCGCAACCGCAAGAGCGCCGGGCTTTCATCGCTCAAGGCGTCCGACAAAACGCGGTCTTCGATCTGATCCAACTCCGCGGCGATCTCTTGCGCAGCCTCGCCGATCGAGTCGGCGGCGGCCACAAGAAGGCTCTCGAACAGTGCGGCGCTATCCTCAAAGGTGGCGCCTTTTCCGCCTGGTCTCGAACCGCCATGGCGGAGCGCGCTGCGTGGTGGCGCGCCGTCAGGAGGAACTGCGGCCACAACGCGAAACGCAGGTCGGTTGCCTCCAGTCCCGCCGTTTGGTCTTCGTGGCGGTGGTCGTGCAGCGTTCCCCACAGGGCTTCCCCACCCCAGTGCAGCCTCGGATGGCGATCCTTGGATAAAAACACCTCGCGGGCCTCGGGAGGAAGGGCGTCCTGCGCGCCGATCCAATCGTGTGTGCGGGCGTTCGCGAGGATCAGATGCACCCACACGAACCGGCGCCCGTGCGTGAGATCAAAAGAGCAATCGCCTTCGAGCAGACGCCCACGCCCGTTCTCGTCGAACTCGAACGCCCACGCGACACCCGGTCCGAGGTCGGCCAGATCAATTCGCGCCGGTTGTGCAGTCATTTTCCTCTCCGAGCGCGGAGCCTTATCCGCCGCGGATGAAGGCAGCGTGTCAGACGACTTTCGGAAAGGCCGGCCCGCTAGTCGGTCGTTGGCAACCGCCCGCCTGCCTCACAACCACTTCTTCCACCGGAAAAACAAGTAGGGCGGCACCGCCGCGCAGACCATGAAGCAGAGCGCCAGCGGATAACCTTAATGCCATTCGAGTTCAGGTATGGCCTTGAAATTCATCCCGTAAATCGAGGCGATCATCGTCGGCGGCATGGAGATGACCGCCGGGACGACGGACAACTCGGAGCCATCCGCTGGATCGAAATAACCAAAACCGTGCCTCACAAAAACGTGACGACCGGATGCGTGGTTACTGCTTTTCCCCGCGCCGGAATCAGGAAAGAATGCCCTGACCATCAGGAAACCGACCACATTCAGCCGGGAAAAAATCGGTTGCGTGCGGGAGGATTTTTGACGCAAAATTGGTTTGACGCAGATCTCACTGCGATCAGGGCGGCGGGCGGCTGCTGAGCCGCCCAAGAGGGAACAGCGAAGGGAGAGGCAATGAACTTCCGTACTCGGTTGAAGGCCGGATCGGCTCTTTTCACGGTTATCGCGTTCGGCGCCCTGGCGGTGGCGGGCTTCACGCCGGCAAGGGCGCAGACGCAACTGACGCCGACGCCAGAGGAATTCCTGAACGCCGCGAGCGACACGGCCAACTGGATCCTGCCGGCCAAGAGTTACACCGGCAACCACTACACCCCCGCGACTCAGATCACGCCGGATAACGTCGGCGGATTGCAGCTTGCGTGGAAATTCACCCTCGACGATCCGGGACCGCTGGAGGTTTCACCCATCGTCTACAACGGGACGATGTACGTCACCTCGGCCCATGACCACGTCTATGCCTTGGATGCAGCGACCGGGAAGCTCAAATGGAAGTTCGCCAACAATCCGCACGTTATCTCTTTCGCGGCCAACCGCGGCATCGGGCTGCTTGACGGCAATGTCTATATCGGCACGCTGGATGGCCATCTGATCGCGCTGAACGCCGAGAACGGCGAGAAGGTGTGGGACAAGGTGACGGTGGATGACACCGCCAACGCATTCTACACGATGGCGCCGGTGCCGTACCACGACCCGAACACCAACCAGGATCTGTTGCTGCTTGGCGTGTCCAACGGCGATTGGGGCGGCAACGGCAACATTTCCGCCTACGATCCGAAGGACGGCCATGTGGTCTGGCGCTGGGAAACGGTGCCCGGCCCCGGCGAACCCGGCCATAACACGTGGAGCGGCGATTCCTGGAAGCGCGGCGGCGCCTCCACCTGGGGTGGCGTGACCATCGACACCGACACCCACACGATGTACCTCAATCTCGGCAACCCCGGCCCGGACTTCCTTGGGTCGGTGCGCGAGGGCGACAACCTCTATTCGGATTCGATGGTCGCCCTGGACCTTTCCGGTTCCAAGCCGAAGCTGAAATGGTATCACCAGTTCATCCCCCACGACACGCACGACTGGGATCCGCCGATGCAGCCCGTGCTGTTCGCCGGCAAGGTGAACGACGCGACGCGCAAGCTGGTCGCGACCGGCGACAAGGCAGGCAATTTCTGGATTCTTGACGCCGAGACCGGAAAGCTCGTCGACCACACGGCGGCCAGTTTCCAGAAGGGACAGAAGACTCCGCCGAGCCTTGAAGGCAACATCGCCTGTCCGAACACGCTCGGCGGCATCGAGTACCAGGGCGGCGCGTACGATCCTGCGACCAACGCGTTCTATGTCCCAAGTCAAAACGAGTGCGGCTTCTGGACCGCGACCAAGGACGTCGTCTACATCGCCGGCCAGTTCTACCTGGGCGGCGCCTTTCCGAAGCTCGTCGGCCCGAACACCGGGCAGATGAACGCCATCGACGTATCGACCGGAGTGTTCAACTGGCGCCATCCCTTCAAATTGCCCAACTACGGCGGCGCGCTGGTCACCGCGTCAGGTCTCGTGTTTTCCGGCAACCTCGGCGGCGCCGAGAACGCCTTCGACGCGAAGACCGGACGTCTGGTCTGGAGCTATGACACAGGAGCCATGATCCAGGCCCCCTCGGAAGCCTACGAGACGAACGGCAAGGAGTTCATCGTCGTTGCCTCCGGGCAGGCCGGCAATGCCGCCGTCCCCGAGTTGACCGCCACCGGGCAGCCGGCGATCATCTCAGTCTTCACGGTGAAGTAAGCCCCGCGTGCGTTGCTTTTCATTCGGGACCTTCGCGCCGGTCCGCTTGGTCGGGCCGGCGTTTCTGCTTGGCATGGCGGCGTCGCTCGCGGCGCCCTCCCCGGCGACGGCCGCCGGGGATGACCATGCCCAGGCGCTCGCAGCTCTCGCCGATGTGAAGGCGGCGATTGCCGAGCTTGTGCAGGCCGACGCCAGCTACGCAACCGACCGCAACGTCTATCGCCGCGCCAGCCAGCGCGCCATAAACGCGCTCGCCGGCGTGCATGGCGAGGGCTACGACGCCAGCGCCGGCGCGGCGGACGACGCGGCGGGAGCGATCGGCCATGTCGACGCCTTGCTGGATCGCGAGGACAAGCCGGTCTGGGTCGACCCGCTGCATGGCGCCGAGGCCAACATGCGTGCGGCCATCGTGCATTTGCACGATTCGCTCAAGGCGCGCGAACTGATGGACTACGAGATCGCAGTCTCGCGCGCGCTCACCTACCTGGAAGTGGCGCGCGGCCGGCCAACCGATTTCGGCGTGCTCGGCGGGCTGGAAGGTGCGCTGGCGAACACCGAGCTTGGCGTACCGGCCGGCGCGACGCAGCAAGACGCATGCGCAACGCCGTCCGCGGCGCCGTCCTATGGCACGCACGGCGGCTATCTTGCCTGGATCGCTTTGCCTGCGAGCGACGGGACACACCCGCTGCCTGAAAATCCAGGCGGAACCGAGGTCACCATCGAAAACGGGATTGTGACGCTGCGCACCGCCGCGGCCGCCGTAGTCGCCAAGTCCTGCGGCGGTCACGCCGCCGCCGCGGCGACGAGCCAGACGGCCGTTGCGCAGGCCAACGCGCCGCAGCCTGCCCCTCAGCCGGCCGCGACTGCGCCTGCCGCCGCCGCGCCGCCCGCGCTCTACACAGAGGCGCAGGCCGCGAGGGGCGCCCAGATCTATGCGCAGAAATGCGTGGCCTGCCACGGCGAGAACCTGCAGGGCACAGCCGCCCCTTCGGTCGCCGGCGCTGATTTTCTGGGGACGGCGAAGCGGAATGGTTGGACGTTGTCGGTTATCCGCTACATCGTCTTCTCGTTGATGCCACGGAACGCTCCGGCCTCCCTGTCGCCCGAAGAGAGCGCCGCGGCGATGGCGTTTCTGCTTGCATCCGACTGCTATCCGGCCGGGGCGACGCCATTCCCGGCCGCGGACAACCCCGCGTTCGCGAATCTCAAGCTCGGCCCGCCGCCGGGCCACCCGGCGGGCCAGAATGATAAGGGGGTCTGCAAAGTCAACTGACTTCTGACATCATCCCGTCGATTCCGGCGGTGGGCCGATCGCGCGCAGTTGCCCGCTCAAAGCCACTTTTTCCAGCGGAAATACACGTAGGGACCGACCGCGACCAGCACCATGAGGATGAGCGCGGCAGGATAACCCCAAGCCCAGTCGAGCTCAGGCATGGCCTTGAAATTCATCCCGTAAATCGAGGCGATCATCGTCGGCGGCATGAAGATGACCGCCAGCACCGAAAACAGCTTGATAATATCGTTCTGCGCGAGGTTGATGAAGCCGAGGGTTGCGTCGAGCAGGAACTGCACCTTCTGCGACTTGAAGCTCGCGTCCTGCTCGAGCGACTGGAGGTCGCGCAAAGCCGACTTCGTCGCCTCGCGCACCGGCTTGGGCGCGTCCGCGGAGCGCCCTTCCGACAACAGGAACAACAGGAGCCGCTCAAGCTCGACCAGGCTTTCGCGCAGGTTCGAGATCTTCTCGTCTTCGCGGCCGAGCGCGTCGAGGGTCTCGGAGTAGATTTTGCTGCGCGCGCTCTGGTCGCCTTTGGCACGAAACACCCGGCTCGCGATGGAATCGAGCTCCACGCCGACCTTGTTCAGCGCCCGAGCTGAGCGATCAACGATGGTGCTGATAAGGCCGGCCGCCACGGCGTCGGGGTGAAGCGCCTGCGCAGGAATCTTGCCCAGCTTCTGACCAAAGAGCTCGAAGGCCTCGCCAGGATCGTACCGCACGGTGACGAGCGCTTTTGGACCGAGGATGAAGGTGACGTCAGCGACGTCGGGCGTGCCTTCAGCTTCACTGACGACGCAGGCGTGCAGGTAGCGCACGCCATTTTCGGCATAGTAGGATTCGGCGGGCTGGGCGAAGTCGGGATCGGAGCGTGACGGCACCTTGGAGCCAAGATAGCCCTCCACCTTCCGGTCCTCGTCCACGGTCGGCTCGACCATATCGATCCACACCGCGCCAGGCGGAATCGACTCGACGGGGTCGAGAATCTTCCGCTCGAGCCGGACGCTCGCGGCTGTCCCGGCGACCGGCTCGGTTTTGACGGCATAGTGGACAATCAGCACGGTTCGCCCTCCGCTTCAGCCAAAGCGCACCGGAAGAATTACATGAATTCTCGTCGCTTTGCCGGTCGCTGGATTGGGCGGTGAGCAAATCGGACGGCGCCAGCGTGGGGCCATAGGATGGGAGTGTTCATTTCTGCACGCGTTCGTGCGATTCCAACGGGTTGGGCCGCCTTATCTGCAACTCGATTCGACCTATCGCCCTCGGGCCCCGCGGCGACCGAGATCTGCAGATTGGCCGAAGATTGCGAAAACGAGTTGACGCCCCACCGCTTTTCTCGATGTGATGGTTTTCCCGACGGCTAGCAGCAAACGTTCATATTAGCCATTAATTTTGTACGCTATATTATTGCTTATATTAACAATTATCTTTCCCAACCGCCCGCGTCGGCTGCCTCGGCGATCCGAGCCACGCCAGCATCGGCCACAATGACAGCGTCGACGCGCAACAGTTTGATATTGTTCAGATAATACGTAATGGAACACACGTCTGTAGAACAAAACAAGAACAAATGCTTGCGCTTTGACGCCGGTCGCGGCATAGTGAGGCAAGTTCGAGAATCGCGCCGGAACGCGGCCGCGCCGCTCTCGTTCTCCGCCAAATCCGCCCGCCCGCTAGAAGTCTCGACCGCCGGAATAGCGGCGTGCGTTCGCCTGCGCGGGCGCCCTCCGTCAATTCCTCAAGGCCCTAATGACCGACGCGAACTCATCCACCCGATCCAAACGCTCTGGGCCTACCCGCGCCCAGCGTGTGCTCGCCTCGCTCATCGCCGGCGCTGGCGTCGATGAGATCAGCGCGGCCGAACAGTTGACCCGGAAGCGCACCGAAAACATCCTGCGTCAGGAACTGCGCAATCGCTGGATCGCGCCGGCCGAAGAATTCGCCCGGCTCCAGATCGCCCGGCTCGAGCAGATGATCCTCAAGCTCCTCGAACGCATCCAGAATGGCGACCTCAAGGCGATCGACCGCGCGCTCAAGATCGTCGACCGGCTCGACCGGTATCACGGATTCACCAACGCGAGGCGTATCCCCGAACAATATGGCGAAGAGGATCGGGCGCGGCTTTTGAAGAAGGTCAATGAGATCGCAGATCGCCTCCAGCCGGAGCAGCCCACGGAATGACCGGCGAATCGGCGCAATCCGCCGGAGCGCGGCGCGCCGGACGTGCGCGCCCCCGCCCCGTTACGGGCGGCCGCATCAAGCGCGCCTCCGATTTTCTGAACCTCGAACTCGACACGCGCGTGCGACTGCTCGGGGAAATGACGCCGCGCGAATGCGCGCAATTGTTCCATGACTGGGCGTTCTGGGCCCGCCCCGACCAGGCCCCGCCGGACGGCGACTGGATCATCTGGCTCATCCTCGCCGGACGCGGCGCCGGCAAGACGCGGGCTGGCGCGGAGGCCGTGCGCACCTGGATCAAGACCTACCCTATCGTCAACCTGATCGGCGCGACCATCGCGGACGCCCGCGACATCATGGTCAGAGGCGAATCCGGCATTCTCGCCTGCTGCCGGCGCGACGAGCGCCCCCGCTTCCTCGCCGCGGATCTGCGACTTGAATGGCCGAACGGCGCGGTGAGCACGCTGTTCTCAGCCGAGGAGCCCGACCGGCTGCGGGGCAAGCAGCACATGAAGCTGTGGTGCGACGAGCTCGCCGCCTGGCGCCAGCCCGACGCCTTCGATCAGGCGATGCTGGGCTTGAGGCTCGGAGACAAACCGCAGGCGATCATCACCACCACGCCGCGCCCAAGCAAGATCATCAAAACCCTCGCCTCCGGCAAGGACACAATCGTCACCCGCGGCTCGACCTTCGACAACCGGGCTCATCTGGCGCGAGCGTTCTTTGAACGCATCACCGCGCGCTACAAGGGCCGCGCCATCGGCCGGCAGGAGCTGTTCGCTGAGATTGTCGAGGAGACGCCGGGGGCTCTGTGGTCGCGGGCGCTGCTCGAGCGACAACGGGTTGCGCCGGAAGCCGCGCCGAAGGAATTCGCCGAGATCGTGGTCGCGGTCGACCCGCCGGCGCGCTCAGGCTCAAAATCCGACGAATGCGGGATCATCGTCGCCGCGCGGGCGGAGAGCGGCCTCTTCTACGTGCTGGCCGACCTCACCAGCCAGGGCGAGACGCCGGGCGCGTGGGGCGCGCGGGTCGGCGCCGCCTTTCGCGGTTTCAAGGCGAACCGTGTGGTCGCCGAAATCAACAACGGCGGCGACATGGTGACGGAGGTCCTGCGCCAGAGCGAGCCCAACCTACCGGTGCGCGCGGTCCACGCAACGCGGGGCAAGTTCCTGCGCGCCGAGCCGATCGCGGCGGCCTACGAGCGCGGGCTCGTCTTCCATGCCGGGACGTTCATGAAGCTCGAGGACCAACTCTGCGCGCTGACTCCCGATTTCGACCGCCGCGCGATGGGCTTCTCGCCCGACCGCGCCGACGCGCTGGTCTGGGCGCTGGCCGACCTGCTCGGCGTGGGACGGGGAAGCGTAGGGGGAATGTACGAGTTTTGGACGGCGAAGGCGGGCGGGTAGAGATTCAAGTTCCGACGGTTGACGCTTCGCTAAAGTCGTCTCCTGCGGGGGGGCTTGGGGCGGGCTTTCGGGGCGGCTTCGCGGCGCGAGAAGAACCAAGGAGGTCATGGCGCGAGGATCATCGCCTGCCGTCGCTTCTCACGGCGATCGGACAGCGCATATCGCGGACATAGCGATGCGCAAACCGGGAGCGACACACATCGCCAAAAAAAAGTTCTTTGACATGGACCCAATTAGGGACTACGTAAGTTATGTAGTCTATTCGGGGCTTGACGATGCATTGCGTCATGGAAACTGAGGCGTTTGCGCGTCAAGCCTCAATAGCAGGTCTGACAGAAGACGAGAGACATGAAATCGCATGCCTTTTATCGGAGGAGCCGATGCGAGGCGAATTGATTCCTGGCACCGGTGGTGCCAGGAAATTTCGCTTTGCGAAAGCCGGGATGGGCAAGAGGTCGGGTTACAGGGTCATATCCTATTATGCGGCCGATGACGTTCCGGTGTTTCTCTTGGACGTGTTGGACAAAGGTGCGAGGTTAAACTTGTCACCTGGCGAAAAGAACTAACTGAAGAAAGTTTTAGGGAGGATCGCAAATGAATACAGGAAGGCAACTAAGGAGAAAATTAGATCATTGGCAGGGATAGCGTCATGAGCAAAACAGGAAAGAGACTTATCGAAGCGGCTTTGGAAGCCGTTAGCATTGCTCGCGGCGAAAGGACGGCCGCGCGCCTCCATGTTCCGGCTGAAATCAACGTCCGTTTGGTTCGTCAAAAATTCAAACTCTCGCAGGAGGACTTCGCGGCGGAGTTTGGATTTAGCGTGACTCAAATTCGAGATTGGGAGCAAGGGCGTTCGCGCCCTATTGGCGGCGTGCGCGCCTACATCATGCTCATCGATCGCGATGGAGAGGCTATCCGCAGGCTTCTTAGCGACGCAAAAGTGGCGACTAGAAGCAAAGCGGCATAATTGGTGTCTTGGTAGGGACGGTTGCTTCGGCAGCGACCGTCCCTACCAAGCCCCACCTCTCCAGTCGACCTTTGATCACTTTTTCAATTCCCTGAAATCGGTGATTTCTGGACAAATCTAGCTTCCAGATGCGCGCGCAGCGCGCTTGCGAATGGCTACGCGCAACTCAACGCCCTCGGACTGAGGCCATGCGGCTTGACCGCGACATCGACACGTGGCGAGCGCCGCCGTCGCGGCAATTCGCCTACAATTACCGCCCGTAAAATCGCGCCGACCTTGTGGTTGAACTCATGGGCCTCGAATTGGGCGTTGATGGCTTTCGTCTTGTCTTCGCGGGCGAGCTTCGCTGCTGCGAAACATAAATTGCTGGACATCGCGTCAAATGACGCGTATCTTCTCGTCAGGAGACGCGAGATGCACGCCGCCATCGTTGAAGCAAGACGAGGAGAGCCGGGCGACTTCGGACCGCAGACCTTCGCGGACGAGAGCGACCGGGCACGCCTGTCCTCAGTCGCCCTCAAAGCGTTCCTCGCACTCATGAAAGCCTGGGACCTGTCCAACGCGGAAGCCTCTGCTCTTCTCGGGGTTTCGCCAAGCACCCTCGACCGCGTGAAGCGCGGCTATCGCCCGACCTTGAGCCAGGACCAGCTGACGCGCGTCTCCGCGCTGATTGGCGTTTACAAAGGACTTCACCTTTTGTTTGCCGACGAGACGGCGGACGAATGGGCGCGACGGCGCAACAGCGGGCCGCTGTTCGAGCGCGAAACCCCAATTGAGGCGATGATCGAAGGCGGCATTCCGAGGATGCTCGAGGTCCGCCGCACCATCGACGCCGTCCGCGGCGGCTTGTGACCTTTTGACGCATGCTCGACGGCCTGACGGTCGTTCGGGAAGCCTTTCCGCGAACCGTCCGGCTCGTGTCGACGGCGCGTCTCCGCCCGCCGGTGCTGGAGAAGCTTGTTTCAGCCGAGGACGCCGCGGCGCTCGCCGAAATCGAAGGGGCGACCAGCAATCGCCTGTTGGCGGAGAGCCGAGGAACGGAGGGGATCGGGCGTGGCGAGTTCATTCACGGCGTGCCCTATGCCAGCTTCGTCAACGCCGCCTTCGCCTATTGGAAGCCGCGCGAGGCCAACCGCTTCAATGCGGCCCGCGGTGCCTGGTACGCGGCGCTCGATGTCGAGACCTGCATTCGCGAAGTCGCCTATCACATGGCCGAGTTCCTGACGCGGTCGGGGCGGTTGAAGGGCGTCGTCGAATATGCCGAAATGTTCGCCAGCATGGCCGGAGAGTTCGTCGATCTCCGACAAACCCCGAGCCACCCGTGTCTCGATCCTGACCCGGCCTCTGGATATCCGATCGGAAACGCGATCGCCGACGCGGCGCAAGCTCGAGGGCTCAACGGGATCATCTACCCCTCCGTGCGACACGCGGGGGGAACCTGCATCGCGGCGTTGAGACCGCACGCGGTGCAGTCGGTCGCTCCCGGCGCCGTTTACCGAATGGAATGGTCCGGCGACCCGGAGCCGGCGATCACGCGCGTTTCCGAGTAGCGACCCGCCCGCCGCGCCGGGAACCCGCCGGCAAGCACTGCGTGCAAAGTCGCGCCGAGCTTGCGGTTGAATTCCTCGGCTTCGAATTGGGCGTTGACGGCTTCCGTCTTGTCCTCGCGGGGCTGCGGGCATTGGGCGTCGGCGTGCGGGTCGGTGCGCTCGATCATGGCCTTGAACGCGCGCTCGAGTTGCTCGCGATCGCGCTCGGCGACGAAGACGTCGGTGATCCAAACATCGGCGCCGCTTTTTGACGACGCGACGCAAAAAGTCCAGCGCGGCGCCGCGTCGGCCAACGCCGGCAGCCCAACGGCGATCGCAACCAGCACGATCGATCGGCGCATCGCTTCGCTCCTCGCAACGACAAATAGGCGCGATCGCTAAAACTAGCCTGCCAATCCCTAACGGAAGGCGAAGGCGCTCTACCGCTCCAAGCCCTCAAGCTCATTTCGCCAAGGAAACCGATTCCATGTCGGACGCCCTCAGACGGCCCCTGCCTCCAAGCGTTTTCGCCCGCCTCGCAGATGCGACGCGCTATGTGATCACTGGCGTATCGCCGGACACGTGGTTCGGCCCGCTGCAGCCGCTCGCGCCGATGGCGCCGCCGGAAGTCAAGGGGCGCCAATGGGACTATCCGTTCGGCGCCAACCTCAACTACATCCCACGCTCCGAAGACGGCGTTTCATTCGGCGAATTGCGCGGGCTCGCCGATGCGCTGCCGCTTCTGCGCTCGGTGATCGAAACCCGCAAGGACCAGATCGCCGGCCAGAGCTACGCGGTGCGGGCGCGGGCGCATTGCGATGCGCCCGACGCCTCGAAAAGCATCGAGGCGGTCACGCGCTTTTTCGTCCGCCCCGACCGGCGCCATTCGTTCGCCGACTGGCTTCGCATGCTGCTCGAGGAGATGCTGGTCATCGACGCCGCGACCATCTATCCACGCTACGCCAGAGGCGGCTCGCTCTACTCGCTCGACATCATCGACGGGGCGACGATCAAGCCGCTGATCGGCGAGGACGGGCGCCCGCCGGAGGCGCCTGATCCCGCCTATCAGCAGATCCTCAAAGGCATCCCGGCCGCCGACTTCTCGACCGAGGAGCTCCTCTATCTGCCGCGCAACCCGCGCATCCATCGGCTCTATGGCATGAGCCCGGTCGAGCAGATCGCGCTTACCGTCAATATCGCGCTCAGGCGCGACGCCTCGACCCTCGACTATTACCGCGCCGGCTCCTCGCCGGACGCCTTCGCCACCTTGCCCAAGGAATGGACGGCCGACCAGATCCGCTCGTTCCAGGACTATTTCGACGCCCTGATGAGCGGCAATCTGGCGCGCCGACGCCAGACCAAGTTCATGCCTGCCGACTTCAAGCTGATCGAAGCGCGACAGCCCCCGCTCAAGGATCAGTACGACGAATGGCTGGCGCGCATCATCTGCTACGCCTTCTCGGTCCCCGCCTCCGCCTTCGTCGCGCAGGTCAATCGCGCGACGAGCGAGACGCTGCGCCTCCAGGCGACGCAAGAGGGCCTCGTGCCGCTCAAAACCTGGATCAAGAGCGCCCTCGACCACGTGATCCACGTCTGCATGAACGAGCCTGCCCTCGAATTCGTGTGGGTCGGCGACGATGCAGTCGATCCGCTTGAGCAGGCGCAGACGCTGCAGATCCTGGTGACCGCGGGGATCAAGACGCGCGAGGAGGCGCGAGCAGATCTGGGGCTGGCGCCGGCGGGTGGGAAGGGGCCCATCGGCGACGACAACGCGCAAAAGGCGCTGCGAAAACTCAATCCGCATCACGACGAGCGAGGACAATTCGCCTCGGCCGATAATGCGGTCGCCACTGTGGGCAGCCCGGCGCGCAAGCCACGGCCGACGGGCGTCCAGGTCGCGAGCAACGATGCGGTGAGGTCGGATGCGGGCGGTGTCGATCCCACACCAGCGCGGGGCGACAACCACAGCCCCGCGCACAGCGCTGCAATTGTTCCAATATGCATTGCGACCGGCATAACCGTCGCCACAGACGAATACGGAAACAAACTTTCTATCTGTGATTACGAGTGCTTCAACGATATGAAGTTTAGAAGAACCTTCCGAGGGGATGGCGGCTGTCCTCCGGTCCGCCAACCACAATTCTAGCAGTACAAAGCAACCCGCAAAAGGCGCACTCGAATGAGTTCCTGACACGTTCACTAACCCCTATGGCTTTCGCCCGACTGATTTCGTGTCGCCGAAGCAAATCGATGTGAGTCCTGAAGCCCTGGCGGAGGCACGCCAGTTCTTATTCGAACTCCAATCCCAGGGCCAAGGGAACAAATGGATTGTCGCTTTTACTTGGTGCTACGATAGAAATTTCAAAAGAGAACCCGATTCTCCCGCGATTGATGAAGGGCCCGGAATTGATCTGGTTGGCTACCGAGTCTCCGAAATTCCGGCCGACGCTATCGATGATAAGAGCGGAGTCGCTCTGGCCTTCATCATTCCGCATGACAAATTTGAAAATGCGCACAGGAAGGAGATCGTCCAAACACGGCTCGCGAGCGGAAGGCTCTCCTACGAACTGGAATGAGCAGTCAACCGACCAACGTTTAACCTATTCAATGTTATTCCCTGATGCATTCTTATTATTCCTTGATGCATTCTTCGAATTGGGAGTCAGAGCCTGACCCAAAAGTTATGGGGTTTGCGCTGTCGGCGTGATTCACCGCCTCCAAGGTTGCTGGCAGGCTTTGATTCGGGATGTGGACGCAGGCGCATAGGGCGACCTATGAGCAGTCCGGAACAGGGCTGCCGAGCGATTTGACGGACGCGCAGTGGGAGCATCTGGAGCCGCCAATCCCGGCGGCGAAGACCGGTGGTCGGCCGAGCAAGACGGATATGCGCGCGGCGATGAATGCGATCTTCTATCTTCTGCGCACTGGCTGCCCGCGGCGGTATCTGCCGCGCGGCCCGTTTCCGCCGCGCTCGACGGTCTATTAGACCGAGCGCCTCACGATAGTTTGCTGCGCCTGACCTCGTCCACATAGCGTTAAAGCCCGCCAACCTCAGCAATCCCGGCCTTAGAACAAAAAGAGAACATTTCCTTGACCGCTTACGCCGGTCATGGCATAGTTAGCTACAGTGGGAGAAATGGCGGCGGCGATGAGGCCGCGCCAACTCTTCGCTCCTCCGACTTCCTGACTCCTGACTTCCTAACTGCCGCCCACGCAAACGGGCGAAGCCTTTCAGCGCTTCCCGGAGCCTGCATGTCCGCTCTCGAATTGTTCCTGCCGCTCGCTAAGGTCGACCTCGATCGACGCCTCGTAACGGGCGTTGCAACCGCCGAGACGCCCGATCGCTCTGGCGAGATTTTCGACTACGCGTCGAGCAAGCCCTATTTCGAAAAATGGTCCGCGGAAGCAGCGGCGGCGAGCGGCGGCAAATCGTTCGGCGCCGTTCGCGCCATGCATACCCCGATCGCCGCCGGCAAGCTGACCGACATCGCCTTCGACGACAATGCGAAGCGGATCACAGTCGTGGCCAAAGTCGTCGACGACGACGAATGGCGAAAAGTTCAAGAGGGAGTGTACACTGGATTTAGCCAGGGCGGCCGCTATGTGAAGCGGTGGGCGGACCCCGACAGCGGACTGACCCGTTACACCGCCGATCCGCATGAAATCTCACTCGTCGATCTGCCTTGCGTACCTGACGCGACCTTCGACGTGATCAAAGGCGGAGTGGTCGAAAAGCGATCGTTCACTTCGCGCGCCGAGGCAGTCGACCCGGCTAATGAGGAAGTCGATGCTACCGACGAAGATCTCGACGCCGACAAGCGCGAGTTCTCGGCCGCGCAGCGTGAGAAAGACGCCGAAGAGGGCGTCGCCATGCCCGATGGCTCCTATCCGATCCGGTCCGCCAAAGACGTCGCGAACGCCGTCAGGGATTGTTGCCGAAGCGGCGAGAAACCGGACGTTAAGGCGCACATTATTGCGCGCGCCAAGGCGATCGGCGCTGAGAGCGCGGTGCCCGACGACTGGACGGAAACGGCCGATAAAGCAATCGCTTTCTCCCGCCCGCGGAGCGCGCCGCACGCGCCCGATGCGCTCGCCAAGGCCGCCGCCGCCCTGACGCGCGCCACGCTCAAACTCGAGCGCGCGGCCGAGGAAAACATAAGCTTGCGAAAGGCGCTCGACGATTTGACGCCTGCGCTCACGGACATGAAGAAGCGCATCGCGGCGCTGGAAGCTCAGCCGCTGCCGGCCAAGGCTGCGCTGCGCTCTGTAACCAAGACGGCCGACGGCGCCGACGAGGCCCTGGTCAGCGCGGACGACGCGGTCCGGCGCCTAGCCTCGCTGCCAGCTCAGGAGCGCGCGCTCGCGCTAACCAAACTCAGCCTCGCCAATCCCACGGCGCCGCGCTTCTGAACCGCCGCAGCTGGCCTAGCTGCCCTAAGCGTCCATTCACCTCAGTTGGAAGTCCTCACGCTCCGCCACAGCCGCGGGGTTTGGAACGGACCCACGAATCGCTGACGCCGCGGCGTCGGCGAGGCGGCGGTCGAAGCTCAGCGGGCCGTCGCCTCGCTCACGGCGGCGATCGGTTTACCGCTCGAAGTTTCGACCGCCGCGAATCTTCGCGGCCCGCGGGCGGCGGCTCGTAGCGGATCGTCGCCAACGCGGCTTGAGCCGCAATCCAACGTTCCGCTCGCGCTCAAAGGAAGCTCCAATGACTCCCTTCAAGTCCATCTTCGCCCTCTTAGGTGTCTGCGCCGCACTCGCAGGCTGCACTTCCACGGGACAGCTCACCCCGACCGCATCGGCCGCTGTCAACGCCGCTTACGACAACGTGTGCAACGCCCTGCCGGCGCTTGGCCCGGCCTCGGCGACGATGAACGCCGACGCCAAGAATGCTTACGCTCAGGCGCAGACGATTTGTGCAGCGAGCGCGCCGACCAACGCAATCGCGGCAGGGGTCGATATCCTGGCGGTCGAGAACGCGCTTCTGCCTTATTTCAACAAGGCGACGGCGCTCGCGCCAAATCAAGAAATCGCTCTGCGCAAGTTGCGAGTGAAGTTCGGGAACGTCAATCTCCTCATGCAGGTTGGCGAGTGATCGCGTCTCGCCACCGACACGCCGGCCCATCGTGTGAACGGCGTCTTTTATCGCCCATCGCCTTGCGGTGATTCAGCGCGATCGAGACGCCCTCGAAGGCTCAGGATCCCGGGTACCCCACAGCAGGTCTCATCGGTCGCGCGTGATCGCGTCCGCCTTCCACCCCCACTTATCTCGTTAACCCCTATCCGCGCCAAAGGACTGATCTCATGAACATCGCGCTGACGACCCAGGAGACGCTGGGTCTGATGAAAGACTCGCTCGCCAAGAACGTTACGATCTCGACCGGCCTGACCGCGTACGACCTGCAGGCGCCAGCGAAGAACCTCTACCCGACGATTACGCCGCTCCGAAATTCGCTGCCTCGCGTCGCGCGCCTCAACCCTGGCGACGCGGCTCATTGGCGTTCGATTTTCGGCACGACCGGTTCGGGCTTCGATGCAATGGGCTGGGTTCCGGAAGGACAGCGTTCGGCGAGCATGTCTTATTCGGCCATCTCCATCACGTTGCCTTACGTGACGCTTGGCGAGGAAGACACGGTGACCTTCGAAGCCGAGGCTGCCGCGCAGGGCTTTGAAGACATCAACGCCACCGCCACTCTGCGCATCCTGCAGAAAACGATGCGCAAGGAGGAGACCGCGCTGCTTGGGGGCAACACATCGCTTGCGCTTGGCAAGCCCGGCACGCCGACCTTAAGCGCCTCGGGCACGGGCGGAACGCTGCCGGCTACGACCTATTCGGTCATTGTCGTCGCGCTGACCTTTGAAGGCTACCGTAACTCGACACTCCCAGGCGGCGTCGCGACGGCGATGACCATCACCGGCAATGACGGCAACACCTATACGTTGAGCGGCGGCTCCTCGTTGCGGAGCACCAACGCGACGCAGTTGGTGGGGGCCGGCCAGACGCTGTTCGCGACCGCCCCGGTCGTCAACGGCGCGGTCGCTTATGCGTGGTATGTAGGCGCCGCCGGCGCGGAGACGCTACAGGCGATCACCACAATCAACAGCGCCGCCTTTAGCGCGCCGCTTACCACCGGTCAGCAGGCTGCGACCGTCGTCACTGCTGACAATTCTCGCAACCCGGGGCTAGCGTTCGACGGATTGCTGACGGACGGCTTCAACCCGTCGACGAGCTCGTTCGTGCAAGCATTGCCGGCTGGCCCGGCGGGGACTGGCACGTTCCTAACGCCATCGGGCAGAGGCTCCATAAACGAGATCGACAATATGCTGCTGCAGATGTGGAACACCTATCGGTTGTCGCCGACGGTGATTTACGTCAACGCGCAAGAGCAGCGGAACATTACTAACAAGTGCTTGAACAACATCTCCGGACCGCTTGTTCGCTACAACGTCGACGCCTCTCAGTCCGCGCCTTACGAGTTCACCGCGTCTGGCGTCGTGCGCTGGTATTACAATCCGTTCACCGGCGTCGAGATTCCGATGCACTGTTCATCCGGACCTGCCGCCGGGAACAATCCTGGCGTACTGCGAGCGGCTGCCGGCGTGGTATCAATCAAACGAGACGCCCAATGTCGCCGAGGTCCTGACGCGTCGCGACTATTATCGCGTCGATTGGCCAGTCCGCACTCGTCGCCGCGAGTTCGGCGTCTACACCGAAGAGGTCTTGGCCATATACGCCTCGTTCGGCATCGGCATCCTCACCAACATCGGCAACGGCTGACGCTCGGCCCCGCCAAGCGCCTCGGCGCGTCCGAGGCGTACTGGCGCGGTCGTTTCGTTTTTCGGCCCGTCTTTGCGAGCGTTGCATGTCGCCATTCGATCTGACCAATCTCGCAGCCTTGAAGGCCTGGCTCGGATTGCCCTCCGCGCCGGGCCCGAATGATGCGACGCTCGCTGCGCTGGTCACAGCAGCAAGCCGCTCGATCTACGCGTCGCTGAGCCGCCCCAGCCTGCTGCCGTTCTCCTATGCGGAGACGATCGATCTTGAGACCAATCGCGTCACTCTAAGGCACTGGCCGGTGCTGCATGTGACCTCCGTGACATGGCGCGGAATCGCCGTTCCGCCCGACGAGAACTCCGACCTCGAGGCGTCAGTCGGTTACGCCCTTGAGGCGGGCGACGGGATTCCGCCAGGCCGGCCTCAGGCGCTCGATTTATTCGGCCATCAATACCGCTCGGGACGGCAAAGTCTCGTCGTGTCCTACAACGCCGGATATGCAGTCCAAAACGAGGCTGCAACCAGTTCCCGCCGCCGCTCCCCTCCAGCTCTCGGCGTTCTCGCCTTACGGATCTTGGGGATCGGATCTTGGCGTAACTTACACTGCGACCGGCGCGCCGCTGACGCCAGTTTCAGCCTCGCCGGGCGCTGGTCAATATGCGGTCAGCGCCGGAACTTATACCTTTTCCGCAGCGGACGCCGGACAATCGCTTTCCATCTCCTACGGCTACGTCCCGCAGGATATCGCACAGGCGGCCTTGGAATTGGCTGCTGAGCGTTTTCGCGCCGCCGAGCGTATTGGGCTCCGATCGAAGTCGATAGGCGGTCAGGAAACAATCGCCTACGACACGAGCGCAATGTCGGCGCCGATCCAAGCGATGCTGCAACCCTATAAGCGGGTCATCCTCTAATGTCCGCCCTCGAGGTCCGAGGTCTCGAAGAAACAAGCGCGCGGTTCGATGCCTATCCGGCCGCATTGCAAGCCGCGCTCGGCGCAAAGGCGACCGAACTCGCGGCGGCGCTGGCCGATCTGGTCAAAAACAACAAGCTTTCCGGCGCCGTATTGAACATACGTTCCGGCGCGCTCAGCGATTCGATCGCGGCCAGCGTAACTGCCGACGCGGACGGCTTTCTCGCTTCGGTCGGCTCCGAAGGCGACGTGAAATATGCGGCAATTCAGGAGTACGGCGGCAAGACGAGCGCGCACGAGATCCTGCCCACGAAGGGCGACGTGCTCGCTTTCCTCGCCGGCGATGGTCAGCACTTCGCGCGCAAGGTCGAGCACCCTGGCTCGGTGATCCCTGAGCGATCCTATTTGCGCTCCTCGCTCGAGGACATGACAGACGAGATCCTCGCGGCGCTCGCCGACGCCGCAGCCGAGGCATGGGAGAGCGCATGACCCGCGAAGCGGCCTTCTCCGCGCTGTTCGCAGCCGTTTCCTCGGCTTATCCTTGGGGCCTCGCGTCACGGCGGATGAAGCTGTGGAGCGAAGTTCCTGCCGCGCTGCGCCCGGCGTTCTTCCAGCTCGAATCGGGGCCGGAAACCTATCAATGGGCCTCGCCCGCGACGCCGAAGCGGACGCTGGAGGCCAAGCTCTTCCTTTATTTTGACGCCCGCGACCCGACGACGCCGGGAGCGACTGCGATCAACAATGCTCTCGACGCGATCGACGCGGCGCTTGCGCCTGCGAGCTCCAACATCGGCCTCGGCCGCCAGACCCTCGGCGGCGCCGTATACGACTGCAAAATCACGAGCGTGCCGGTGCGGGACACAGGCGACCTCGACGGCGACGGTCTCGCGGTGGTCGCGGTGCGGCTGGTGGAGCCGTGAAGGCGCTCCGTCCCTTGCCCCGCTGAACCTTCCTAGGAAATGCGCTGCGCCTTGCTGACAGCAGCGGCGCGATTTTCATACCGACCCCATAACGGAGTTCACCCTTATGTTCGTATTCGGCTCGGGCGTGCTGATCGGCACGCAACTGAACGTCCCCAATCCGACCCCGATCAACTTCGGGCTGGTCCAGAAGGTCAGCGTCGACACGTCGGTCAGCGTCAAGGAGCTCTACGGCCAATACGCATTCCCGGTCGCGGTCGGCTCCGGTACGCGCAAGGTCACGTGCAAGGCGACCTTGGCGCGATTCAGCGGGCAAGCCCTCGGTCGCCTGTTCTACAATCAGGTCCCGGCTGCGGGCTCGACGATATCCCAGTTCGCTGAGGTGCATAGCGTCCCCGCCGCGAGCCCGTACACGGTCGCCGTCACGAACTCGACGCACTTCGCGGCCGACCAGGGGGTTGTTTATGCCGCAAGCGGCCTGCCGCTGCTCAACGTCGCGACGTTGACCGCGGCAGGGCAGTACACGTTCAACGCTTCGACCGGCGTCTACACCTTTTACTTGGGAGATGCGGGCGCCAGCGTCCTGATCTCATACACCTATACACAAACGGCGACGACGACCCAGAGCTTAACGATCGGAAACCCGCTAGTCGGACCGACGTCGACCTTCTCGGCGCTGCTATTCGCGACCGACCCGACGACGAACGCGCAGTTCTCGGTGACGCTCAACCAGTGCGTCGCCAGCAAGTTCTCATTCGACACCAGTATCGAGGACTTCTCCAAGCCGGACTTCGAGTTCCAGGCGTTCGCCAACGCAGCCGGTCAGGTCATGACCTTCAACTTCGGAGACGCAGCGTG
This sequence comes from uncultured Alphaproteobacteria bacterium, assembly GCA_963813555.1. Taxonomy (GTDB): domain Bacteria; phylum Pseudomonadota; class Alphaproteobacteria; order Rhizobiales; family Beijerinckiaceae; genus Roseiarcus. The sequence continues at coordinate 323,956 of CAWEZX010000011.1, forward strand.
AGTGAGGAGGCGTTCGCCATATCGCTCGGCGGAAAGACTTGGTCGGTTCCGCATCTTCCGTTCCGTGCGATCAAGGCCATCCAGCCGGCCCTATTCGACATCTATCTCGCGGCCGGCGGCTCTTCGATGTCGGGCGAGTCCGTCGCGCGTCTCAACGAGGCTCAGCTCGATCGCCTTGCTGAAGCGACCTGGCGGGCGGTCTCTTTCGTCGAGCCGGAGCTTTCCTTCGCGAAATTTGTCGACCTCGCGTTCTCGGTCGGCGAATTGATCCAGGCCTTTCCGTCAGTGGCCAGGGCGGTCGGGCTTCAGCCGGGCAAAATCGAAGACCAAACCTCTCCTCCGCTTACGACGTCGGAGGCGTCGCAAGACATGGGAAAGTCGATTTCGACGCCCTGATCGCTCAGGTCGTCTCCAACACCGGTTGGAGCTGGGATGAGGCGCTCGACCAACTGACCATGCCGCGTCTCCTCGCGCTGCGAGCCGAATGGCGGCGCAACCCGCCCGTTCACTGGCTTGTCGCCGCTGCGCTCAAGTATCGTGCGCCAAACGACGACGCCCCACTGCGCCAGCCGACGATTGCGGAGCTGAAGGCGGCCTTCCCAAACGGCGCACTCTGACGAACCAACGTAAGGTCAAGGATCAGCGATGGCCGACGCAAATGTCTCCGTCAGCTTCAGCGCTTCGATCAACGATTTCGTATCGGGGGTCGGTCAAGCGAAAGACGCCCTACAAAGCTTTTCAGCTCCGTTCGGGGAAATCAACGCACAATTGTCGTCTCTGGCCACCGCGTCGTCCCAAGCGTTCAACCCTAGCCGCCTGCAGCCCTATCGCGACGCACTGGACGCGACGAAGGCCCTCCAGCAATCCTTCGCCGCCGACGCAGGCCGCGCCGCCGCGGCATTGCGAGCCGGCGACGACGCCACATATGCCGATGCAGCAAGGGCCGCGCAACTCGCAACCTCGGAAGAAGTGAGGATCTTGGCGGACGCCACAAAGCAGAATCTGGCCCTCTATTCCGAGGAAGCGCGCTCTTTCCAAATCACCCAGCAGCAAAAGCTCTCCCTTTCGCAGCAAGCCCTCGACGCGGAGTACGCCGCCGAAGTCGCCGCGCTGCAAAGGGAGAATGCTCTCGGCGAGCAATCGCTTGCCGCAACACAGCGTGTTGACGACATGATCATCGAAGCGGCGCGTCGCCGCGACGATCAGATGTCGGCCTTGACCCGCTCGGCGCTGCAGGACCAGGAGCGCGATTATCAGGCGTTCGGCAACTCTATCGCGCAGGCGTTCAATTCCCAATTGCGCGGGCTCGTGACCGGGACGACCACCTGGCACACGGCGTTTAAGAGCGTGCTGGATGATTTGCTGATCAAGTTCATCGAGTGGTGCGAAACGACCGTCGAGCGTTACATCTTGTCGGAGGCGATGAAGACGGCTGCGACCACGGCGGGCGTCGCGGCGCGCACCGGCGCCGAGCAGAGCGGAGCTGCTGCGTCCTTGGGTGCGCAGGGCGCATCGATGGTCCGATCGATCCTCTCCTCCGCCGCGGAGACATTTGCCGGTGTGTTCGGATTTCTGGCGCCCCTCATGGGGCCGCTTGCAGCCGGCCCCGCCGCGGCGGCCCAGGCGACAGTCGCGGGCATGGCGGGGGGAGTTGTGTCCGCTGATATCGGCATGTGGCAGGTGCCGAGAGACCAACTGGCGCTGATTCACCAGAACGAGCTCGTTATGCCCGCTGGGCCTGCCGGCGCGCTGCGCGAGATGCTGGCGAACGGCTCGAACGGTGGCGGTGCGGGGGGAGGCAGTCTCGCCATCCACCCGACGACCCATTTCCATGTCAATGCGATGGACGGCCCGTCCGTCGCGTCATGGATGCGATCTAACGGACCCGGCATGGCGAAGGCCCTCGACCAGGCAGTGCGGCACGGCGCGGCGCTCGGACTTAAGCGTCTCAACGGACGCGGATGACCTTCCCAACCGTCACTGGCGTCCATCTGCTGCCGTCGACGGGCGAGTTCGCTTACGACACGATCTCGTCGATCGGTCTGCAGCGCGGGTCGAGCGGGCTCAATAACGCCACCATAATGAACTTTTTCAGCAGTTCGCCTGGTGAACCGACCGACTATACGAACGCGATCGCCCAATTCCAGGCTGACCACCCCGAATGCACGACGGTCAGCCTGGTTATCGCGTGGTTCTTCAATTCGGAAGACGCGTCGAGCTGCAATATCTACCCGTCGACCAACTTCATTCTGGGCGAGTTCGAACAATGGAGCGGGCGCGCCTTCGCGCCGGTCAACTGGAAAGTGTCAGGACTGACCGAGCAGGACTTCCCGGGCTTAATCCCCCTCCCCTCGCTCCCCGGTTCAACAAACTTCGTCTACGGCGGCACACCCAGCGATCCGAGCGTGGTGCGCTGTCTCCGTGATCTCAAAAGCCGCGGATTCAAGGTCGTCTTCTACCCCTTCCTGCTGGGGACCAGCGCCGGGTTTCCGTGGCGTGGCCGGATCACCTCGCCGGGCGATCTCGCCCAGACGGCCACAAATGATGTCGCGACCTTCATGGGCCATGCGGGTGTCGGGGATTTTCAGCGGGACACGACCAATCTGACGGTCGGCTACACAGGCGCGGCCGGCCTGTTCGATTGGACCTATCGTCGGATGATCCTGCATTATGCGAATCTCTGCGCGGTCGCCGGCGGGGTCAACCTTTTCGTGATCGGGTCTGAGCTTCGCGGTCTCGAGATCCTGCGCGGCCCCGGCTGGACGAAGGCAGGGACGACCGACGGCTTAGGCAACGCGATCTGGGACTATCCGATGGTCGCGCAGTTGAACGCGTTGGCCAATGACGTCCGGACGACATTCGACAATGCTGGGCTCAACAAGAACCTGGCAACTCTCGAGAACCTGATCACCTACTCGGCGGACTGGTCGAGTTGGATGGGCTGGCAGCATACGGGTGAGAACGGCCAGTGGCCGCACCTCGATCAATTGTGGGCCAATCCCAACATCGACTTCGTCAGCTTCGACAATTACATGCCGCTGTCCGATTGGACGACGGGCGACGGCGGCCAGGACGCGGAGAATTGGAAAGAACCGAAATTCTCCGGAACGTGGCCTCCGGGTCCGACGCAATTGAACGGCGTGGGGCTGAGCGGTCCGCCGACGATTTATTCGATGCCCTATCTCAAGGGCAATATCGAGGGCGGACAGTATTTCGATTATTTCTACAACGACAGCGACAACAGCGGCCGTGGCCTCGATCCAAACGGCACGGATTTGCAGGTGTCTTTGCCCGAGGGCGACCGGCTGACGCAGGCGCGCAACGAGTATTTTCCTCAACAGGAAATTCTCGCCAACAAACAATTGCGGTGGTGGTGGAATAACAATCACCAGGCAATCTATGACAACGGCGACGGCCACGGTTTCGCCCCGCATGGACCGCAGACCGAGTGGACGCCGAACTCCAAGTCGATCATCACGCTCGAATACGGGTTTGCCGCCTGCGACAAGTCGACCAACCAGCCGAACGTCTTCTTCGATCCGAAGTCGACTGAGAGCTTAACTGCATACTGGTCGATTTGGGATCCCGCCAACGAACTTGGCTATCTGCCGCGCCGCGATGACACTATTCAGTCGATAGCGCTCGAGGCGGTCTACGAATATTGGAACGTCGACGGCAACAATGAGACGGTCGGCGGCCTGCCGATGCTCAATTGGAATTTCTGCTGCGTCTGGAACACGGACGCGCGGCCATTCCCGACATTTCCGATCCTGAATAGCGCTTGGGGCGACGCCGGAAACTGGCCGCAGGGGCTGTGGGTCGGAACCACGCGCGCGGTGCTGCCGCCACCTGCGCCGAGTCCGCCGCCTACGCCTCCTGCGTTTCCCACCTTCCCCAATCTCACGACACTCGGTTGGTCGGTCCACATCAAGCCGAAATTCAGCACTGCGCTCGCGCAGCATGTGAGCGGTCGGGAGACGCGGACTCAGCAGTTCGCCAATCCGTACTTTGACATCGAACTGACCTATGAACTGCTGCGGTCCGACGCCGTGTTTGTAGAGTTGCAGGCGATCGTTGGATTCTTCGAGCAGGCGAGCGGCGCGGATGAGCCGTTCTGGATTGCGCCGCCGGGCTTGAGCGCGATTGCCGGCCAGCAGATCGGGACGGGCGACGGGGCGACGACGGTCTTTCCCCTCGTGGCGTCAATCGGCGGCTACAGCGGGCCAGTTTATGGGACGTCAGGCGTCTCAACGGCCTATCTCAACGGCGTGCTGCAGCCGAGCGGATGGTCCGTGTCAAGCGGATATTTACCGGCGATCACGTTCACGTCGCCGCCAGGGGCTGGTGTCGCCATCACAGGCGACTTCGGCATTCTCTGGCTCTGCCGCTTCGCCGAAGACGTGCAGGATTTCGAGGAGTTCATGACGATGCTCTGGACGCTCCGAACGGTTCGGCTGATGACGGTCAGGCCGTGACGTGACTACGCCGCCCTCGTTCCCGACGCTGGCCGGCCTCGGCTGGAGCGTGCACAAGAAGCCGGTGTTTTCGACATTGGTCGCAAACCATGTGTCCGGGCGAGAAGTTCGCGACGCTCTCTATCAGAACCCGATCTGGCGGTTCGAGTTGACATTCGAAGCAATGGACTCGACGGCGAACACTTATCCAACGCTCGGAGCCAATTCGCTGCAGACCCTCATGGGTTTCTTCCTGCAGCTTCAAGGGCAATTCGGGACCTTTCTTTACGCGGATCCGACCGACAGCTCGGCGACGAACGCGACCTTCGCCACGGGCGACGGGGTAACGACGACCTTCACCATGTCACGTTTCATAGGCGCTTTCCTGGAGCCCGTTGGCTGGGTGCTGGGCGTCGGAAACGTCTTTCTCAACGGCATCAATCAGCCGTCGGGTTGGTCCCTCTCTCAGCCGAACTCGCTGGTCTTTACATCGCCGCCAGGAGCGGGCGTCCTGATCGGCGCCAATTTTTCCTATGCCTTCCAGTGCCGGTTTGATTCCGACGAGATCGATTTCGAGGAATTCATGTCGGACCTCTGGAAGGCGGAGAGCGTCAAGTTTCGCTCGGTGAGAACGTCATGATCGCGGTTGGGGTCGTTAGCTTTGCGGCCAGCGCCACCGCCATGTACCTGCTCATGGCCGGTCTCTGGAAGCTGATCTGGTCATGAAGGCCACCACTCCTACCGTTCAGGCGCTCGTCGCGGCGGCCATGGCCTCGCCGGACGCGCAGGTCGTCTTTGCCGAGTGCTTTACCTTCATCACCACGACCGGCACGCAATACACCTGGACAACCGTCGACTATGACGTGTCCTTCAATGGGTCGGTTTTCAGTGCGAAAGGGCCGCTCGTTTCCGGTCTGAAATATAAGGGATCGGTCGGGCTCGAGGTTGACAAGCAGCAGATCACCATCGCCGCTCGGCCTACGGATACGATCAACGGCGCCCCCTTCATTGTCGCTTTGCGCGACGGCGCGTTTGACGGGGCGCCTATCTTCCGGGATCGGGTTTTTCTGACCGGGCCGATTGGGTCGGTCGTCGGCGGCGTTCGCCTTTTCCAAGGGCGGGTCTCAACGGTCGACAATGTCGGCAGGACACAGGCGACGCTGACAGTCGCGTCGGATCTCGTGATCCTTGATTACGACATGCCGAAGAATCTGTTTTCGCCCACCTGCCTGCATGTCCTTTATGACGCCGGATGTGGCATCATCCGGGGAACGTTTTCGATCAATGGAACGGTCGGCGCCGGGTCGAATTCGAGCACGATCAACTTTTCGGGCGCGCGGGCGGGAGATGCTCAGGGGTCGCTCGTTTTCACGTCCGGCGCCAATGCCAATGTGCGCACGACGGTCAAAAGTGTAGCGGTTGGGTCCGCTTACAATCTCATGTACCCGTTGCCGTTCGCGCCGGCGCCGGGCGACGCTTTCAACGTCGCCTTCGGCTGCGATCACACGCAGGGCACGTGTCAGGGCAAGTTCAACAATCTCATCAATTTCCGCGGATTTCCGTACGTGCCGCCGCCGCAGCTTGCTTATTGAGGCAACGATGAAACCGGAACGAGATTTCTTGGGCGACCCCGTATCTGGGCCAAAAATTGATGGCCTGGAACAGTTTTTCACGGACGAGGGCTGGGGCCGTGGGACAAAGAATCGTCAGGACATCTTCGATCGCGTCGTCCGCCATCATCGCAAGCAGCGCTCGCGCTGCCCGGTCGAGGGCCGCGGGCTGTACCGCGAAGGCGCCCATATGTGCTTCGTAGGTCCACTGATCGGAGATGATCACTATGACCCGGGAATGGAAGGCTATCACGCCCGCGACCTGCCCAAGCTCTTCGCGATGCCTCAGTGGTTCAAAACCAACCTCGAGTTGATCACCGACCTCCAGAACATTCACGACACAGAGACGAACTGGCCGAATGGTCGGATGGACATAGTCCTCGAGCTGTTCGCCGCCGAGCGCGGACTGACAATGCCCCTATGAGCGACAGGCCTTTGAAGGCGCGGCCAGTCGCCGATGCACGGCCCTCCGATAAAATGCTGGCGAGCGCCGAGAAACGGTTTTCCAAGACTCTTGCCTACCTCGCCGGCCGCGGGCATGACGATTCCGTGCTCCTGACGCCGTGAGCGCCGCGCAGCGAGAAGACGTCGTCGCCGAGGCGCGCTCGTGGCTGGGCACGCCTTACCATCATGCAGCGGACGTCAAGGGGCACGGCGTCGACTGCGCGATGATCCTCGTCCGTGTCTACTGCGACCTGGGGCTCGTCGAGCCCTTCGATCCTCGCCCCTATACGCGAGACTGGTTCCTGCACCGGAACGAAGAGCGCTATCTGGGCTTTCTGTTCGCGCGCTCGCATGAGGTCCGGTCGCCTGGTCTTGGCGACATCATTCTCTTCCGCGTCGGACGATGCTTCGCTCATGCCGGCATCGTGTCGCGGGTCAGGCCTCTGGCCATCATCCACGCCTTCTCCAACGCGGGTTGCGTGATCGAAGACATAATCGAGAGCCATTCCGAACTGTCCTCGCGGATCAAGACCGCGAAATTCGCGAGCTATTGGGGTAATTGAGCCGTGGGCTTCCTGAAACGCTCTAGCAACGCAAAGCCGGACTATACCGCGCTCCAGATCCAAACGTCGACGTCCATCCTGCCAATCCCTATCGTTTGGGGCCGCAACAAGATCTCGCCGAACCTCATCTGGTACGAGAACTTTCGCGCGGTGCCGGGCGGCAGCGGCAAGGGGCTCGGCGGCAAGGGCGGCGCGTTCGGCGGGGGCGCCGCAGCGTCCGCGAATTACACTTACACGGCCGATCTCATTATGGCTCTATGCGAGGGGCCGATCGCCGGAACAGGGCTGATCGGGAAAGACCTTTCGATCTATGTCGCGCTCGAGCTCGGCATCGGCATTTTCAACGGTACGACGCCGCAGCTCGTCTGGCCCTATCTCCAAGAGTTATATCCGTTCAACGCGCTCGCCTATCAGGGCACGGCGATCGCCTGGGCGGCGGGCTATAACCTCGGTAATAGCGCCGCGGTTGGGAACCACAATTTCGAGATCATCGGCGTTCTCGCCGGTAGCGGCGCGAATGGAACCGATGCCGATCCAGCATTGGTGATCCAAGATTTTCTCACCAATGCTCAGTACGGCGCCGGGCTCAATCCGGCCAGCATTGACTCGGGGTCTCTGTTCACCAACCCCAATTCGTTTCAAGCCTACTGCCGCGCCATGGGCTACGCGTTCTCTCCGGCACTGGTCAGCCAGGAGCAGGCGTCAGGCATCCTAACTCGATGGCTCCAAATCTTCTCGACGGCCGCGGTATGGAGCGGAGGACTGCTCAAGTTCATTCCCTATGCGGATACGGCGATCTCCGAGGGGCAAGAGATCACCTTGAGCACGCAGCTCTCGGTTCCCGTTCCTATCCCGGTATCATCCGGCGTTTCGTTGCCAGCGATCATCACCGTCGCCGCTCCCGATCAGTTCGTTGCGGACGGCGGAGTCGTCTACGCCTTTTCCGACATCCCGTTCGTCTTCGTCGGCGCGCAAATCCCGGCGCTCGCTGGCCAATATGGCATGTCGGTGGCCGGCTCTTACATTTTCGGGCCCGAAGATGAGGGCAAGCCTGTCGTAATAACCTACACCGCCGGCGCCGCGGGGAGCTTCACGCCAAATCTAGATCCGGTCTATGTGCTGACCGATCTCGATTTCATCGACGAGCAGGGCAACAAGGATCCGGTCCGGGTCGAGCGGGCAGACGTGTTCTCGCTGGCGACCGTCCAGCGCGTCGAAGTTCTATCCCGCGGGAATCAATACTCAGCGGTTCCGGTCGAGGCGCGCGACCAAAGCCAGATCGAGATTTTCGGCCCGCACGTGGGGTCGACGATTCAGGCGCACGAAATATGTGATGAGTTCGTTATGGGGCCGAAGATCGCGCAGACGATCTTGCAGCGTGAACTCTACGTCCGGACAAAGTTCACTTTCAAGCTGTCCTGGGAATATTGCCTGCTCGATCCGATGGACATCGTCACCCTAACGGACGCGAATCTCGGCCTGTCGAATTACCCAGTCCGCGTTATCGAGATCGAAGAGGACGATAAGGGCCTGCTCGCATTCACCTGCGAAGAATTGGTGACGGGCGTTTCGAATCCGGCGCTCAATCCAACCGCCACCGCGACAGGGTTTCAGCCGAATTGGGGGGTTCCCGCGGTCCCGGTTAACACGCCGCTCATCTATCAGCCGCCGGTCGCGTTGACCGCGGGCGTATCGCAAGTCTGGCTTGGCGCCTCGGGCATTGACGGCGGCGGACAGAATCAATGGGGTGGCGCCAACGTCTACGTATCGGTCGATGATGTCACCTATGCACAGATCGCGGTCCTCACCGCGCCGCTGCGCCAAGGCTTTCTAACATCGGGCCTTCCTGCAGCGGCAGGATGGGACTCGGTCGATACGCTTGCGGTCGACCTAACCGAGAGCGCAGGCACGCTCGCCGGGACGAGCCAAGCCGCGGCGCAGGCTGGCGCTACGCTGTCTCTCGTCGACCAGGAACTCATCGCCTACGAGTTCGGCGACGCTGACGACAGTGAGCAATTACAATCTGACCGGGCTTGCCCGCGGGTTGAGCGGCTCTTCGCCGGCCCCGCACTCGACCGGCGCGCTGTTCGCGCGGCTCGATGGCGCGGTCGTTCGCTACGACTTGCCGACGAACCTGTGGGGTCAAACGCTCTGGTTCAAATTCCAGAGCTTCAACATCCTAGGCGGCGGGGCCGAGGATCTATCAACAGTCACCGCCTATGTCTTCAACGTCGCTGCACCGCCATCAACGCATCCGATCGCAGCGCAGCTTGAGAACGGGTTCCCGCTCGATCTGGGCCAAGTCATTTCGGCCCCAACAGTCTCTGATGACTTCGGGCATGTGGCGTCCGATCCGGTCGCAGACATGATCGACCTTGGTCAAGTAACAGTAACGGTCGCTCATCCGATCGCGACGCAACTCCTGAGCGGGACTCCTGTCGACCTTGGCCTGACGACCGGCGCGCTCACCGTTTCTGACGATTTCGGATCAACCAATGACGCTGTTGGCGGCGTCGTCAATTTAGGGACGGTTCCTTGAGCGAGCAGCTTCAACTTCGCCGCGGCACAGCATCTCAAGTCGTTGCCTTCACCGGGGCGCAGGGCGAGGTCGTCATGGACACGACCAACAATCGGCTTGTGATTAATGACGGCTCGACCGTTGGCGGATGGCCCGCAGCGAAGCTATCTGAGGTCACCACCAGCTCGCGCACGGCCGTCAGCGACGCCGCATACACCGTTCTGGGAACTGACCGCATGGTCGCCTACACGGCGCTCAATGCCTTGCGAGTCGTTACCCTGCCGGCCTCGAGTGCCTATCCGACCGGCACACGCCTCCTGATCGTCGACGAAACGGGCAATTGCTCCGTCACCAAAACGCTTACGGTCAGCGCCGCCGGGACGGACACGATCGACGGCGCCGCTTCTGCTGTCGTCAATCAGGCCTATGGCTTCATAGGCATCGAGAGCAACGCCGCCGGCGAATGGACGGTTATAGATCAGGGGTTCATGCAGGCGCTCGCGAACATTGCAGCGGCGCCGCACGGAGCCAGCATCCAAGCGCAGGTTATCGAGCAGGTCATCACCTTGTCGGGGGCGTCGACCAACGCCTCAGTTCCGATCCCCGCCGACTGCATCGTGGTTGCGGTTGGCGCGCGCGTCCTCACCGCGATCACCGGCGCGCCATCCTATGAGGTCGGCGTCGCTGGCAACTTGACGCAATTCGGATCGGCTCTCGGCATAGCGGCTGGCTCGACCAACTTCGGGCTGATCGGTCCGACTGCCTTTTACGTAAACACAACGCTCACAATCACAGCGACATCCGGCAGCTTCACCGGCGGCCAGGTGCGCCTCTCGATCTCCGTTATTCTCGCAAATCCCTCTGCCGCCTAACGGCTTCCTCTTTCCAATAGGGCTGGACATGAAGCGCAATCTCAGTGGCGCCGCTATCGCGGCTGCTCTGCTTTCTGGCGCACCTGCATACGCGCAAACCTATCAAGATTCCGGGGGTACCTATGTCCACGGAATAGTCCCGATCCAGCCGGGCGTCGGTCCGCTGTTCACGGCGGCGAACCCGGGCAAGATTTCGGGATCGTTCTCGGCTTCCCTGAGCGGGTTCCAGCCCACGCCTGCCTACGCGCAACTCTCTGTCGGTTCGACGTCGGCGCGTGTGGCGCTCCCGAGCGGGACGGTCGTCATCGTTTACAATACGGGAGCGAATTCGGCCTTTGTGACGCTTGGTGGCTCGACGGTCACGGCGACGATTGGCAACGACGTTATCCCTGCCGGCGGGTGGATGGCCTTCACCGTCGGACCGAACACATTTATTTCCGCGATCGAGACGGCGGGCGCAACCGCGCTTAACATCTCGGGCGGCACGGGTCTGCCCACCGGCGCGGGCGTTGGCGGCGGCGGAGGAGGCAGCGGCGGATCCAACGCTTCAGTCGGCGCTACCGGCGCGGCCGCGCCGGGATCGGCGACGTACAATGGCATCCTGGTCAGCGGCGGCAACATAGTCGGCGCATCTGGCTCGGCTTGGGGCTCGGCCCCGACGGCTCTGAACGTTTTTGGCGTCAACGCCGACGTTCTTTCATCCGTGCTGCCCACCGGCGCCGCCACGGCCGCCAATCAGGAGGTGACCGCGGCTGGCACGAGCGCAACGAGCGCGCAGGCCGTCCAGGGCGTCACGGGCGGCGTGCCGATACCGAGCAACGGGGCCAACACCGGCGGAAGCTTGACCAGCATCATCCAGGCCGGCGCTTCGGTTCCGATCAACATTTCGATTGCGACGACAACTCAGATCGTGGCCGCCGTCGCCGGCAAAGCCATCTATGTCACCGCATGGGATGTGATTGCCGGCGGGGCTGGCAACATCATGCTCGAATATGGCACCGGTTCGAACTGCGGCACTGGAACGACAGCAATGACCGGCGCCTATAACCTTGCGGCGCAATTTGGCATCGCCAAAGGCAACGGCCTGGGGCCGGTGCTCGTAGTGCCGTCTGGCGACGCGCTCTGCGCCGTGACCTCCGCTGCAGTACAGATGAGCGGTAGCATGAGCTATACGCAATTCTGAGCATCGCGCGGGGTTAGGCTAGCCCACTCATCGGCGCCCCGCTCGATTCCGAATTCGCCTTTCTTCGCAAAGGCCATCATGAAGCGCTTCCTCTCCTTCCTCGCCTTGGCCCTCCTCGGGCCGATCTGGCGCATGCCGGCATGGGCACAACTTACAACCCTCGGCGTCGGCGGCATCGTGGCAGTGGTTGTCGGCCCTTTGACGCCACCTCCGATCACACCGCAGCCGTCTGCCGCCTTCTCGCAGTCCAACTCCTACGGTTCCGTCAATGTCGGCTTGAAGCCAAATGGCGGATCAATTGGAGCTTTCGAGCTTCCGTCAACGGTCACCAATTCATTTGCTCTCTATCACGAGTTCACGGTCGACCCTAGTTTCGGCGGCGGGCAAAAATGGCTCTTCGGGAACGGCAGCGCTGGAACTGTTAATGGGGTCATTCTCACTTCGCCAAACCTTGGTTCGCCTTCACTCGCTGTCCAACGCAGTGATCAGGGATCGGGTTCTCAGAATTTCTTCTGGTGGTTGCCAACGGTCGGGTCGCAACCCTTTGGCGCGGGCAATCCGCTCAGTATAACCCCTGGGTCGAACTACAACGCTGGCCTCTACAAATGGACCGCTTCGGACGGATGTCCGACCGCCAACGGCGCGGGTGCGCGCGAGCCGGCAGGGGTGATTCTGTCGAAAACAACTCTTGTCGCGGCCGCAGGCTACACGGTCGACCCCGGCTTCTTGTGCGGCGAGAATGCGAGCGGTCTTTCCCCTCGGGTCAATTTTGCCGCGATCCCCGCGATCGGGGCGTCTCAGTCGACAGGAGCGTCATCGATACCGGCTGCCGCTGCGACCGCTTGCGTCTCAAACACGCCGACGGGCGCACAATTCACCGTGACGGTCAATGTGGGCATGGCGCATGGGCTCAATCCAGGTCAGAGCTTTACTCTCGCCGGGTTCACGCCGAGCGGGTTCAATGGAATCTACGCCGCGATTGCAGGGACAGCCGGCACAACGCTCGTCGGGACGATAACCAACAAGACAGGGACCTGCCCAACTGGCGCAATCACTGAGGGAACCGTCAGTTCTGGCGCGGGCGGCGCGATCACCCTAGCGACAGCCTCTCACACAAATCCTTATGGCGCGCAGGTCGGCACCGGCATCCAGACCAAACCCGGCCAGCGCGCTTGCGGCGTCATCGGCGAGTTCGGAGCGGATTTCGAACTTTCCCGGCGCCGCGTACGCCTATTACACCGATTATCTCGGCAATGCGCTACCCGGATCGCCTGCGGTCTCGCCCTGGCTGAATCAGGGCGCAACCAATTTCACCGGCTATACCATAACGGGCGCGCAATCGGCCGGAACTCCGGCGCTGACCGTGACGGCGATGAACTCTTACGCGATCTCGGGTGCCGGCTATTCAGGTTCGACCGGCTTCGTCACCTTCACGACGAGCCAGAATCCGGGCTTCATTGTCGGGTCCGAGTTCACTGTCTCGGGCGCTTCGCCAAGTGGGTTCAATCAGACCTACGTCGCCGTTGCGGGGACGTTGGGAACGACGATTGTGGGCAACCCTCTCAGCGGCCCTGTTGGTATCCCGCAGACAAACAATCCAGGCGCGTCATCGGGGACGGGCGGCTCTCTCGTCGGCGTCATCATGCCCGGCATGTATGTCACCGGAGCAACCTCCTACTCGGTCATCAGCCCGTTCGGCACGTTCGGCAGCACAGGCGTCGGCGGGGTCGGCACCTATGGGCTCACGACAACTTAGGCTTCGTTCAATGTCACGGCGGCGTTCTCGCCGACCGTGCTCGGCAGCGGCTTTACGATGACGGTGTCAGGCACGCCGACTTCTCAGGTCGTCGTCGGGGATGTCATCACGGTCCCAGGCGGTTCAGCCGAGACGGTCATCGGTTATGGGACGGGTGTCGGCGGGGCCGGGACCTATTCGGTCAACGTTAGCCAGACCATTGCCCCACAAACGAATTCGGCGAGCGGCGCAGTCGGCTCGTCGGGTTCTCCCGTCAACATGTACGCAGCGGAAGGCTTCTTTTACAACATCGCGCCAAGCGGCGGTGCGCCGGGCGGCGGAACCGTCACCGCGCACACGAGCGCCGCAATGGCCGACTTCATCAACCTCATCGGGGCATCATCGGCCGCGTCCACCGCGCTAACAGGCAACAATGCCATCGGCTGGGGCGGCATGATCGCCAACGTCGGCATGTTCGAGGGCGCTCCGTTTCCGATGACAGCGGCTGGTGCTCCCTCTAGCACAGGCATGGCGCAGCTTTGCACGAAGACGAAGGAATTTCAGACTTGGGCCGCAACCTATGGTGGGGCCTGGCGCTCGCTGTACCGCTTCAATGACGGAGGCATCTGGGCCAACTCCAGCGTCGCGCAATTTACCGGATCGATCGCGGGCACGGCGCTGACCATTAACGCGACGCAAACCGGCTCGACAAGCGCTATCCCCAATAACACGGTCATTGCGGGTGCGGGGATCGCCGGTTGCCCGAACACCTGTCCGACGATCGCGGCCCAAGTCAATTCGACACACTACTCGCTCAATAATCCAGGCGGCACACTCAGCAACGTCGCCATGACAGCGGGGACATTCGACCCGGCTACTCCGATCGGAACAACCTCGTTCAACGGCCAGATCGCCGGCAACGTGCTGACCGTCAACAGCATGGCGACAGCATGGACGGGCAGCGCGCATCTGTCGGGGCCGTCTGGCGCCGCGTGCGGATCTGGGGCCGCGTGCAACACACTTACGGTTGACAGCACGACATCAGGCGCGCTGGCGCAGGGGCAATGTGTCTCTGACGGTGGCGTGTCCATTTCTCCGCAATATCCGCTCTGCATAACCGGCGGTTCGTCTCCGGCGTGGACGGTTGGCAACGCAGCCAATTATTATCCTGGGATCTCCTCAGAGGCGATGACATCAACTCTATCCGCGATCATCCCTGGACAGTTCATCTCGGACGGTGGTTCAAGCATCACAACGCCGGTTCAAATCATCAGCTACGGAACGGGCAAGGGCCTGACCGGTACTTACACGCTATCGAACAGCGCCAACGGGCCCGTTTCGGCGGAGACGATGACATCGACCGGGATTGGCAGTGGAGGCGCTATTGCGCCCGGCGCGGCGCTGAGCGTCGACAATCCTGGGACGGGCGCTATCTACCCGATCACGAATTTCTCGACCAATCTCGGCACGATGAAATTCACCGGGGCATATAGCCACGCTCTTCTCAACGGCGATCCGACATTCATCCAAGCCCAAGTCTCGTCGACCCCTGCGGGGCCTCCGATCAGCGGGTGCGCGGCTTGCGCCTGGACGAATTTGTCTCCCCAGACCGTCAACACGGGCGCGCAAACTTGGTCCGGGAGCATTGTCAATATTCCGGCTGGTGGCCCCTACTATGTCGCGTTCCGCGCAGCGAATGGAACGAGCTACGCCACGATTCCGAACGCTGTTTTCGTCGGCGTCAATATCGCGGTCTTCGGCGAAGGCAATGGCGCGGCGCAGCTTTCTAATGGCCCCGGTTTGCCCAATCAATCGTTTTTCCCTGGATTTTTGTCTCTCTCGGGATATGCGACTGAGGGATCTGGCGCGACCCAAGCATCAAACGGAATTTTTATTCCCGGCCCTCCGATCCTTGGTTCCTTCTCGCCATCTCAGCCGACGCAGTTGCTTGTCGACCGTTTCGGCGTTTTCCCCAGCACGACCAGCGGGGCATGGGACGGAACTGCTTGGTTGGCGCAGAACGCGAGCAGCATGCTCGGAGGCGCGCCGATCGGTATTGCCTCCATGTTCAAGAACGGGACCAATTTCTCGAACGTCACCTATAACAACCTGACTCAGACGCAGAGCATCGGAATCGGCGACGGTTCGACCGCGACCTTCTCGTCAGGTCTCGCCTATGGCGGAAGTGTAGGAACCGCGACTGTTTCGACGAATGGTGTTGGAGGTATTTCCGGCAACACGCTGACCATTACGTCGATCGCTTCCATCACCGCAGAGACTGGGCCTTGGGGGCCTTCGCTGACCGGCAGCGGGTCGACGGGAACCTATTCGGTTTCGCCGAGTCAGACCGTGAGCGCGGGGACCGCCCTGACGATCACGCACAACAATTTGCAGTTGAACGGCGCGTTTGGCAATGGCGCGATCATCAACGGGCAAATTTCGGGGTCCACCTTGACCGTCAATTCGGTCACGACGGGATCTCTCGCGCCCAGCGGTTTGACCTCGATGATTCTGTCCGATGGTGGGGTGAACATCCCAGCCAACGTGAGCGTGACCGGATGTTTGACAGGCTGCGGAGCGCTCGCTGGAGTGTTTTCGTCATCGACGTGGTCTCTCAGTCAGAACTTTGGGTCTCCCGTGAGTGCGGAGACAATGGCGTTCGGACCGAGCACTGGCGCTCTGTATCCGGCGGGCAATGTGCAGCCGCAGGTCATCCCAGTTCTTCAGCATGGAGGCGGCACAGGTGGCGGGGCGCCGATTATCAAGGTCGGGACTTTTCAGGTGCTCGTCAACGGTGTGTTCGCTTGCCAAGACTCCAACACGTTCGCCTATAACGAGCAGGTTGGCAATTGCGTAGGAGCCGGCGTGTCAGCCGGATGGGTGAACTATGTGACGGGGGCTTATTCGGTCACGTTTGCGACTGCGCCGGTCGCCAATGCGTCGATCGTCGCTCAATGGTCGAACATCATGAGCGGCAACAATACTGGCGGAGGATATGAGCAGATCGATTGGGTCGGCGATGGAACGAAGACCGGCGGTGTGTTGTCTTCGATTGCGGCAAACACTGGCGGAATCAATGCAATCTCGATGGGCCAGCAATGCCCGCTGCCGCCTTGGCCCGGCAATACCCTAAGCTGGGCCAAACAGGTCAATTGGATTTTCGGGCAGAATATGTCCGCCCTTCACAATACCCCGACGAACCTCCCTATGCTCACGACTGGCATGTGGCGCAGCCAGGGGCCAATCGATTTCTACGGCGGCGAAGGCAATCTCGGCACATTCGAGTGCGAGCAATGGATGCAGGACGCCGCGAACTCGATCCGAGTTCAATGGAACGATCAGCGGCGCGTCTGGAGCGTCTGCCTTGCTAACCTTGAGCGGCGCCGCCACGGGGCCGATGTGGGAAGGCGAAGCCCTGGAATGCAATCCATACGCGGCCCTTTGCGCACTGCCGATTGGGACGGAGATTGTGGGCCTTGTGAGCGGGACGTGGGGCGCAAGCGGTTCGACATACAACCTGACTTCGCCGGGCCCGAGCTTCACGAATGTCGGTTCAGCCATCGCGATCCATAACGCGATGTTCTACACGCCTGGCAATGCGACCTATGTCGGGCCGTATGATGATCTGAGCATGCAAGACGGTAGCGCGGGTTGCTGCGGCGCTGCCGTCGAGACGGGTGGTGGCGTCACTGGCGCGCTTCGCTATGGTCATCGCTTTGGCCTCGAAATGGGAGCTGCGCTGAGCGGCCATCCGGAAAAAGCGACCTCGGCGACTCTGTCGCGGGCGTCGTTCACCGGCTGCGACGCCTCGGCCGGTGGTGTTTCTCCGTGCTTTGATGACCGCAATACCTATGCGGCGTCTCACAGTGGTACTATATCAGGCTCGACGATCACGTTCACAGGAGGCTTGAGTGCAGGTGCGCGTCCTTTTGTCCCCGGAATGCTTATTACTTGCGCTGGGTGTTCCGCTAATCGTGTCATTCTTTCTGTGTCTTTACCACCTACCCAGTCTACAGCAACTGGTGCTGGACAAATTGGCCAAACGTTTTCCTTCACCGCTTCTGGATCTCTTGGCGTCTCTACAACGGAGACCGTGACAGGTGGCTGCTCGGGCACGGCGGGAACCGGATCGAATTGCATCGACTTCAAGTTCAACATCAATACGACAGGAACCTACGGGACCGCAGCGGCGCTGAACACCTGCGGCGTCAATAACCTAGTTCTCCTGCACAGTGATTACAACTCTTTGAGCGAGGGATCGGGATAGGCGCGCGCCATTTTGGTTCTGGCCTTGTCGGTGGAGAACATCCAGTTGATTCGAGCGCCGCTTTGGTTTCGCTGGGACTGCCATGCGTCGATCTCGGCAACGAGCCGGTCGCAGCTTTCGATGCGGCGATCGAGACATTGGCCTTTGAGCACGCCGATCTCGATCTCAACCATGTTGAGCCAGCTGGCGTGCTTGGGCGTGTAGTGGAACTCAAGCCGCCTGAGCACGCGGCGCGCCTCGGCTGGCGGGAAGGCGGCGTAGAGAGCGGCGGCGGTGTGGGTGGAGAGGTTGTCGAGGACGACTCGGATGCGCTCGGCCTCTGGGAAGTCGACATCGACGAGTTCGCGCATGCAAAGGGCGAAGTCGTCAGCGGTGCGATGATTGGTGACCTTGACCCTGCGCCAAGAGCGATGGGCATCGAGGAAGACGAAGAGATTGACGGCGCCGTTGCGGCGATACTCGTAGTCGAAGCGCTCGAGCCGTCCCGGTGCGGCCGGAATCGGCTGGCGCGCTTCGCCGATGAGCTGGGTGGGGCTTTCGTCGAAGCAGACCACCGGCCGCTTCGGGTCAGGCTGCTCGGCATAGAGGTCGAGCACATCCTCCATGCGGGCGACGTACTCGGCGTCGACCTTGGGGATGCACCACATGTCCTTCTGCCAAGGCTTGAGATGGTTCTCGGCCAAGCGTCGGCGGATCGTCTCGCGCGAGAGACTGTCATGGTCGGTCAGCTTGACCATCGCGCCAGCCAGCAGCTCCAGCGTCCAGCGGGCGCGACCTTCGGGCGGGCTCGAACATGTGGTGGCGATGAGGAGGGCTTCTTCGTTGCTGGTCAGCTTACGATCGGCGCCTGCCCGCGGCTCCTCGTTCAGGGCGGCTTCGAGATTGCCTTCAACGAAGCGGCGCTTGGTCCTGTAAACGGTCGAGCCGCCGACAGCCACAGCAGCGGCTATATCGTCGTCACTGAGCCCGCTGTCGGCGGCGAGCAGAATTTGGGCTCGTTTGAGCTTGCGGGCGTAATGCTTGCCGCTGCCCACCAGCGCGGTGAGTTCACATCGCTCGGCTTCGCTCAGTTCGACATGGTAGCGTATGTTCATCCGGGTCTCCTCGCGAATCGCGAGGCCCAGACGAATCAGGCTCTGAATCAATTGTTTGACACGTGCCCCCGGCTCCCCCGTTCACCGATAAGCAAGGTCAATACCTGGCCTTCATCTACGCCTACAGCCGTATCTTCCGCCAACCGCCCGCGGAAGCCGACATGCAGCGGCACTTCCAAGTCTCGCCGCCCAGCGTGCACCAGATGGTGCTCACCCTCGAACGCGCCGGCCTCATCAGGCGGACCCCGGGCGTCGCCCGCAGCATCGAGCTCCTGGTCGGGCCCAAGGACCTCCCAGTGCTCCGTTGAACTTGAAACCGTCAAAACCTCTGTGCAATGGAACTAGTGGGGACGAACACAAATCCGCCCGCGAATACGGCCTACATTTACCCGAATGGGCAATGCGTCCCGACCGGAATAGGCGCCCTGGTGAGGACGTTCAGGATTGGTTCGGCCGCAGTCACCGACGACATCTCGAGCAACCTCGGATCGACCTATGATTTCGGCGGAGACATCGGCAATTCGACCGGCAACATCTCCCAGAACGGAGCCTTCACCTGCAATATTGTCGCCGCAACCGTTATCCAATGCGTGCTCGGGCCAACATATTCAAACGGAGCGTTCAGCAGCGTCGGCGAATGGGCTTCGGGATCGACCTTCACGTCTTACGGCGACCCTTTCGCCTCGACGGGATTCATCTCCGGCCTGATCGGCTATCCGGGCGGCCAGAGCTTTCCCTTCACGGCCGGCTCCGGCTACACGAACGGGCATTTTGCGACGGGCGGTGTCTGCGCTCTCGGCACGGGTGGCGGCGCGCTGCCGGAAGTCCCGACGATGGGCTTCGACATCGCAGGCGGCGCGATCATCAATGCCTATCCCACGGCGATCGGCAATGGCTCGACAAGCCAGTGCACGTTTCCGCTCACGTTCACCGGCCAGGGGGCTGTGGGCTCAACGAGCGGGACAACGGCTAAGTTCACGCCGTCGGTGCTCACCGGAGGTGTAATCGCGCCGGGCGAGGTCATCACGATCAGCGGCCAAACCCTGACCATCACACAGACGACGACGGGCGCTGGCGGGATAGGCACGGCTTACAGCGTCAGTTGCGCGACCGCATGCAGCACTGTCGCGTCAGGAACAAATTTCACCGCAGGTCCGGTCGCGGGCAGCGGCGGATCGATCACGACACCGCCACTTGGGCCGCTCGAGGGCATAGGAGGCATCGGAACTTACGACAGCGACAACAACCTGCTGGGCACGCTGCTCTATGACAATTCGGGCGTCGCAGGCAATCCGAATGCGGGCGCGTTTGCTCTCCCCGCAGGCGGCCTCGAATTGCCTGGGTTGCCGGTTCGTCCATGGGGTATGAGAAGGGGAGCCGCGGTGAGCGGGTGAATCGCTCCGGCTTTGGCAGGAACGGTTCACCGATCTTGGCATGGCCGCCCTTGATCAGGACTGTTCGATCAGGCGCGTCTGCCCTGTAGGAAATAGTTCGTCTTAACGAGAACCGGAGGCAGTCTAATGTACACCCCCCGCCTCACCTTTCTGTCGCATTTCATCCTCTGCCTGACCTGCACCGGGGTAGCGTTTTTTGCCTGGGTTAATGGCGTGCCGCAGATTATCTGGGCGAACGACATGAGTATGATGACGAGCGTGATTGGTGCGCTGTTCGTCGGCTCGGCAGCTTGGCTCGGGTGGGAGGCGTGGCGACTTGGAGAACCGATGTCGGACGATAGAGGCTGGACTGGCGCCCGCTCGTCTTTCGGCCATCCTCCCTCATCTGATTACGGTCACTTAGCCGAGCGACTTTGCGTCATAGCGGGCTTCGTCGGCACGGCGATCGGGCTTTCGCTGCAGGCTAAGTCACTCGCTGGCGGCGCAACCAGCTTCACGGCGCTCGCGACCTCACTCTTCACCACGGCGAGCGGCGGGACCGCAGCAGCTCTTATAGCCATCATGACGTTCAATCTTGAAGCGGGCATTAGGAGGGGGCAGCGATGACCCGTGTCGTATCGGAGCTCACACTTGCTCTCTTTCCCGCGTTCACCACGGACGCGATCACGAGCGTCGCGCCCGAAATGCTGTTCTCCCGATGAGACACGACCGCTCGCCGATCTGGATCGGGATTGCCGATCTTCTCTTGTGCATGGTCAGCGTGGTTATCGTTGCGGTCGCGCCGACCAAGGCCAAGGCCGACGGCGTCAAGCCAAAGGCGGAATCTCCTATCACCGCCGATTGCCCGGTCGCCTCGATTTCAGACGTCGACCTTTGGGTTGTCGGTCCTTCAAAAAAACCGGTGTTCTACGGCTTGCGCCAGGTCGGATACGCGGCGCTCGATCGCGACAGCCTCAGCAATTCGACATCTCTAATCACGATCGCTGACGGCTCCGTCGTGCGTGCGGATTCTAATAAGGAGACAACCACGTTGCGCTGCATCGAGCCACGGCAATGGAACGTCGGGCTCAACCTCTGTTCCGATCGCGAGCTCGCCAGGGGTGCGAAGTCGATCCCTGTCCGCGTCGAAGTCACCAGCCTCAATCCGCGGGTCACCGTCCTATTTGCCGGTGACGTTCGGCTCGACAATGTCGGGCAACCCGAGATGGACCGCGATGGCAAGATTATCCTCTCGGGGCCGCCTATTGAACCGATCACCGACCTGCACAAGAAAGCGAAGCCGTGAGTTTCTTTAGCGCTTTCGCCGCCTCCTTCGGGTCCATGCTGCTCATGGCCGCGCTTATCGCCTCGTGGCTCTTCCGTTCGTCTGCCGCGCCGCTTGTAGCCAAGATTACCATTCCCGCCCTCATCGTCATGCTCGCTTGTGTAACGCCATATCAAGTCAATGCGATGCTGGGATTTCCTATTTCGGCACCGCTGGCAACTCTGCCCGCACATGCCGAACTCATCGCCTTTATCCCGCAGGACAAAGACGCGAGGGTGGATTTGTGGTTGCGGCAAGGCGATGCCCCGCCGCGCGCCTATGAGACGACCTTGGACGACAAGCTCAAACAGACCTTACGCAACGCACAGAGCAGGCTTGGTCATGGCAGAAGGGTGATGCTAGTGAAGGCCCACCTAGCCCGACTTCACCAACTGGCGCTGATTTTTGCGATTTTTCGCGGAGTTTTGTGACTGCAAGCCATTGGAGTTGTTGGGTCAGTCGGGCCGGAAATGGCTGTAGTGCCGACCAAGTCCCTTGCGCGGCGAGGGGCGCGGCGCGAGTCTTGGACATGTTTTTGCGCCACAAGATTCGCCGCAAGGACGGCAAGGAGCATCGGACCTGGTCGGTCGTTGAGAACCGGCGCGTCCGGAGCGGTCGCGTGGTTCAGCGACAGGTGCTCTATCTCGGGGAGATCAACGACAGCCAGCGGGCGGCGTGGAGTTCGGGCTGTCGAAGTCTTCGACGAAGGGGGGCGATCGAAGCAGATCGCGTTGTTTCCCGAAGATCGTCCTGCCCCGGTTCTCGATTGCGACGTGGTTTCGATTCGGCTGAGCGCGATGCGGTTGCGCCGACCGCGTCAGTGGGGCGCCTGCTGGCTGGCGATGGTGATGTGGGATCAGCTGCGAATGGACGATTTCTGGCGCCCGGCGCTGCCGCTCTCGCGCGAGGGAACGGACTGGCTGAACGTCCTGAAGACCTTGGTCGCCTATCGGCTGATCTCTCCGGGCAGCGAGTGGCGGCTTCACCGGCACTGGTTCGAGCACAGTGCGATAGGCGACCTGCTCGGCGAGGACGTCGGGCTCGCGCAACCCAACAATCTCTATCGCTGCCTGGACCTGCTTGTCGCGCACAAGCCGGCGCTGTTCACGTTTCTGCGCGAGCGCTGGAAGGACCTGTTTCAGGCTGACTTTGAAGTGCTGCTGTATGATCTGACCAGCACGTATTTCGAATGCGATCCGCCGGAGAGCGGCAAGCGGAAGTTCGGCTACAGCCGGGACAAGCGCTCCGATTGCGTGCAGGTCGTGATTGCGCTGATCGTCACGCCGGACGGCCTTCCCCTGGCCTACGAAGTCATGGACGGCAACACCTCGGACAAGACGACGTTGCGGGCGTTTCTGACCAAGATCGAGACGCAATACGGCAGCGCCAAGCGCACCTGGGTGATGGATCGCGGCATCCCGACCGAGGAAGTCCTGGCGGAGATGCGCGGCTCGCCGACGCCGATCCGCTATCTGGTGGGCACGCCCCGCGGCCGGCTGACGAAGCTGGAACAGGCGCTCGCGGCCAAGCCGTGGGAAGACGTGCGCGAGAGCGTGCGGGTCAAGCTGATCGAACAGGATGAGGAAACTTACGTCCTGGCCCGAAGCCAAAGCCGGCGCGACAAGGAGCAGGGGATGCGGCGGCGTCGGTTGAGGAAGCTGATCAAGCGGTTGCGCGAACTGCAACGACAGGACCTGACGCGCGACGAGCTGCTGCTCAAGCTCGGCGCGGCCAAGAAGGAAGCCGGCAAGGCCTACGGGTTGTTGGTGATCCATCCGCCGACGAAAGATCAGCCGGTGACGCCGCAAACGTTCCATTTCACGCTGGACCGCAAGAAGCTCCGCCTCGCGCGCCGCCGCGAGGGCGGCTATCTGCTTCGCTCCAACATCAGGAGCGACGACCCCGGCCATCTCTGGCGGCTGTATCTGCAATTGGCCGAGATCGAGCAAGCGTTCAAGGAACTGAAGAACGATCTATCGATTCGTCCCATCTATCACCAGTCAGACGCCCGCATCGAAGCTCATATCTTCGTGGCCTTCCTGGCCTATTGCCTGATGGTGACGCTGAAGCAGCGGCTGAAGGCGCTGGCGCCGGGGCTGACGCCGAGGGCTGTGCTCGAAAAGCTTGCCGCCATCCAAATGATCGACGTCGAGTTGCCCACGACAGACGGCCGCACCGTCGTCCTATCGCGCCATACCGAGCCGGAAAACGATCAGTGGCTTTTGCTGCAGCGCCTGAAGCTCGACCTCCCCGCCCAGCCGAGGCCGAAGATCACCGCTCCGATCCCCCGCCAAGCGGCTTGATCGCTCACCTCCCGTAGTGCCGACCTTTGGACTCGCCCCCCTGCGATTCCAATGCCTTCGCCTCGCCCACCCCCGCCAGTTGGTGAAGTCGGGCTAGGAGCGAAGCGAACCGGCGTCGTCGAGCAGCGAGCGTCAGACGATCCCGGCTACGAGTTGGACGATTCTGCATTCTCACTGCCTTCGAAGGGATGAACCGTCAGCCGGGATTGCGGTTCGACTGTGGCGACCCGACCTTCACAGAGGCATCGTCACCATCGACGACAAGATCTTCGACGATTGCGGAATCCATCTCTCGAGGTGATCGGCGAGAAGCCGCCGCTTAGTCCTGCAACGACGACGGACAATCTCCGTAGTCACGACATCTAGGAGGCAAGATGGGAAGCGTTCGCGTGCCTTTTGCGTTTGGCTTCGTAATTTAGTTCGTAATTTAGAAGGAGACCTCCATGCTACGGATCGCCGTCATCGCTGCCCTTGTCCTCGGTTTCGATCCAAAGATTGGAGGTGCCGCGCTTGCGGCGGACAGAACGCGTTCGCCGGCATGCAAGCCGCTTGTCAAGCTCAGGGCCGACTTCGACGCCAGAACTCATTTCAGCGCACTGACGCCCGGGCAATTCCATTTCGTCGAAGGTCTCTACGTTGGAAGCCCCACCACGCCGGACGGCCTGCCGCCCGGCGACAGCGCGCTGCTTGCAACCCATGACAGCTCCAAGAATGGC
Source organism: uncultured Alphaproteobacteria bacterium (assembly GCA_963813555.1). Classification (GTDB taxonomy): domain Bacteria; phylum Pseudomonadota; class Alphaproteobacteria; order Rhizobiales; family Beijerinckiaceae; genus Roseiarcus. Next base: position 348,412 of record CAWEZX010000011.1, read on the forward strand.
ATTATTATTTGGATCCGCGGCCCGCTCGCCTGCGCGCCAATCCCAATCAACGAGAAACTCGTAAAGCTCATCGCCAGCATCAAGACCGGTGCGCTCGATGAGGAGGGCAACGAACTGTGATCCCCGGACAGACAGTCGAATGCGTCAAGCACGAATCGTGGCTCAAGAGCTAGTGGATCGAACCTAAGGTTTGAGTCCCGGATGGGATTCCTACGGCGGATTGGACGTGCGAGTTTGCGCGATGCGCGCTGGAAGATCGCTCTCCGTTTCGTCTGTCGATATTCGTCGACTCAAAGCCTTGGTTCAAGACCGCAACGCGCCGCAGAAACACGTCTGGCGGGCTGAAATCGTGCTGTTGACCGCAGACGGGGTCGGCACAAACGAAATTATGCGGCGCACGGGCAAGTCCAAGACCTGTGTTTGGCGCTGGCAGGAGCGCTTTATCGAGGAGGGCTTCGATGGCCTGCTTCGCGACAAGACGCGCCTCTCCTGGCGCAGCGCGCCATCAGGTTCATCCGAACCAGATCTACGCCTGGAAGAAACAGCTGCTGGACCATGCGGCGGGGGCGTTCGATTCAGGGGTCGGCGTAGACACGGAAGCGGCGTCGGCGCGCGCGATCGAGAAGCTTCCCGCCAAGATCGGCCAGCTGACGATCGAGAACGATCCCCGATCAAGTCGGGGACAAGCTTTTTCGCCAAGAGGTTGGGCAAATGAGCGCGTCGAACCGTCGAGCCAAGCTCGATCGCGATCATCCCGATTTATCCGTACGCCGGCAATGCGCGATGCTCGGCGTGGCGCGCTCGGGCGTCTATCGCAAACCGCGCCCGGCCAACGACAACGACCTCGAGGCGATGAGGCGCATTGACGCGCTGTTCACCGCGCGTCCGTTCTTCGGGGCCCGGCGCATCGCGCGGACGCTGAGCGAGGAGGGCTTTCCGATCGACCGCAAGCGAGTGTGGCGGCTGATGCGGGTGATGGGGATCGAGGCGCTGGTTCCGCGCCCCGGCGCCAGCAAAGCCGCGCCCGGGCGCAAGATATACCCCTGCCTGCTGCGCGGCCTGAAGATTACCGAGCCGAACCCCGTGTGGGCGGCCGACGTGACCTCCATCCCGATGGCGTGCGGCTTCCTCTATCTGGTGGCGATCATCGACTGGGCCAGCCGGGCGGTTCTGGCATGGCGGCTGTCGAACACCAACGATGCCAGCTTCTGCGCCGCGGCGCTGGAGGAGGCGCTGCTTCGGTTCGGAAAGCCGCGGATTTTCAGTACCGACAGTCAGATGATAAACGCCAGTTTCCGGGCGGCCTGACTCAAACACCGATCGGCCGACTGGTAGGCTGGCGCCGCAAGCCGCCCGGTGCGGTCTGACCCGCACTCCGATCGACCAGCCGTGTCTTTCCCTGGACCTGTCGACCGCCCGGGAACGCCTTGCGGTGAGGCTTTGCCTCGCCGATGCCTGTGACCCGAGAAGGGCCTGACCTCCATGGTCTCGTGACTGTCCTGTCCGCGCATTCGGTCCCGGCGAAGCCATTCATGCATGGTCATGTGGAGGCTGGGAATGGCGGTAACCGGAGGAACACGTCGCATCGTCGGCGGCGTCGATACCCACAAGGATCTTCACGTCGCAGCGGTCGTCGACGAACAGGACCAGGTCATCGGAACACGATCCTTCGCCACGACTCGGCAAGGCTATCGCCAGATGCTCGCCTGGATGCGCTCCTTCGGTGAGTTGCAACGCGTCGGCGTAGAGTTCGACCGGCAGCTACGGCGCAGGGCTCCTGCGCTTCATGCAGCAGGCAAAGGTCGCGGTCCTCGAAGTCACGACCCCCGACAAGCAGGATCGGCGTCGACGCGGCAAGAACGACGATCTCGACGCCCAGAACGCCGCCCATGCCGCCTTTGCAGGTCAGCGGACCGTGACGCCGCGAAGCCGGGACGGCATGATCGAATCCCTGCGGGTTCTGATGGCTTGCCGGAAGACCGCGGTGAGCGCCAGGCGTGTCGCCCTGCAGATGATCCACAACACCATCGTCTGCGCCCCTGATGGCCTGCGCGATCAACTGCGCAGCCTGACCCGCATGCAGCTCGTCCGCACGCTGGCCTCCTGGCGACCCGATCTTACCGCTTATCGCGACTTGGATTCCGCCTATCGCATCGGCCTCAAGTCGCTGGCCCGCCGTTACCTCGAGCTGCATGATGAGATCGCAGATCTCGATGTGATGATCGCCGCCATCGTCGACGAGCTGGCGCCGAACCTCGTCGCCCGCAATTCGATTGGCCACATTGGCGCTGCGCAGCTTCTCCTTACGGCCGGCGACAATCCAGAAAGATTGAGGTCAGAGGCCAGCTTCGCATCGTTGTGCGGCGTCAGTCCGGTTCCGGCGTCGTCGGGAAAGACCGTCCGGCATCGGCTCAACCGCGGCGGAGATCGCGCCGCCAATAGCGCGCTACACATCATCGCCATCGGACGCTTGCGGACCGACCAGAGAACCAAGGACTACGTCGCTCGCCAACTCGCCGAAGGACATTCCAAGCTCGACGCCATTCGAGCCCTGAAGCGCTACCTCGCCAGAGAGGTCTTCACCCTCATCACGCAGCGCCGCAAGGAAATCAACGCCACCCGAATCGCCGCTTGACAAACAGAAGGGCGTCCAGGGCAGCCAGTTCATCAGCGCGGATGTCACCGGCGTGCCGATCGAGGCTGACGTGCGCATCTCGATGGACGGACGCGGCCGCTGGATGGACAACGTGTTCATCGAACGCGTCTGGCGCTCGCTGAAATACGAGGACGTCTATCTCAAAGGCTACGCCGACGGTCGCGAGGCGAAAGCCGGCATCAGCGATTGGATCATTTTCTAAAACGAGCGCCGCCTTCATCAGGCGCTCGGCTATCGCGCGCCGATGGCCGTCTGGCGTGACGGCGCGCCGCCCGGGCCTATGGACATGTGGACAACGCAAACGCGTTGACCACTGCCCACAGGCGGATCAGAAACAGCAGCAGACAGAACCCTTGGCGGCTTGATAAAGGACAACCAGCAGACGCACTTCCAACTTAGCCGCCGCCAAAAACGGTCCCGCTGCGCGGGGCCACTTCACTTAACTCATTGATCACAGCCAGAAGATGACAGCTGCGGCGATGCAGATTGCCGAGAAGTAGGCGTGGGCGCAACGGTCGTATCGAGTGTGGACGCGTCTCCAGTCCTTGAGCCTGCCGAACATGTTCTCGATTTTGTGGCGCTGTTTGTAAAGGACGGCGTCGAGGGGAATCGGGGCTTTGCGGTTGGATTTGGAGGGGATGCAGGCGGCGATTTTGCGCTTCGCGAGCGCCTCGCGGAACCAATCGGCGTCATAGCCCTTGTCGGCGAGAAGCTCCTTGGCTCTGGGCATGGCGGGCAGCATCAGCGCCGCGCCCTTGAAGTCGCTCATCTGGCCTTCGCTGAGCAACATCACGAGCGGTCGACCTTTGCCGTCGCAAACCGCGTGAAGTTTGGAGTTCAAGCCCCTTTCGTGCGCCCGATACGTCGGGGAACAGGCCCTTTTTTAAAAGGCTGGCGGCGGTGCGGTGCGCCTTCAGATGCGTGGCGTCGATCATGATCCGCTCGGGCTTGGCGCCCTTGCGCGCCAACTCGGCGAAGATCTTGTTGAACACTCCCCGCCGGCTCCAGCGAATGAAGCGGTTGCAGATCGTCTTATGCGGGCCATACTCCCCCGGCGCGTCACGCCAGCGAAGCCCATTTCGGACCACGAACAACAATGGCGCTGACGATCCGACGATCGTCCACCCGCGCAATGCCGTGCGGCAGTGGACCCCCCCGATCCGGCGCATCTGCGCTTCAGAAAGCAAAAACAAATCAGCCATGGCGAAGTCTCCTCGCCTCGCCTATGAATCAGCCGATCCGACCCGATGCAAGAAATTTAATAAGTCCTGAGCCTAGGAATTCCGCCTCGAGAAAGCGGTAAGTATCCCCCGGCAAAGCCGGGGGCTTTAGGATTTGAACCGCTCAAAGCGGTAGGAGGGTCGCTGACGCGGCCCTTGATGTTTGGAGCCGCCTAAAGGCGGCTTTTTCAGCGCCAGAGGTTCATTTGTTCGAGCCTCTGATCTTCCTTCTCTTGGTTGCGGATGTAAGCCCGGATGGCCTCCTCGTCACGGCCGACCGTATTGACGAAGAACCCCCGCGCCCAGAAGTGCTGCCCCACGAAGTTGCGCTTGCGCTCCCCATATACCCGGGCCAGGTGGATCGCGCTCTTGCCCTTGATGTACCCGACCACCTGCGACACTGCGTATTTCGGCGGAATCAACAACAGCATGTGCACGTGATCGGGCATCAGATGCCCTTCCTCGACCCTCGCTTCCTTCTGAAGCGCAAGCTTGCGCAAAACTTCGCCCAAGTGTCGTCGCAGCTCCAGATACAGCACCTTGCGCCGACATTCGGGAATGAACACCACATGATATTTGCAGGTCCATGTCGTGTGGCTTAGGCTCTCGTAGTCGTCCATCGGTGGAGTTCCTTTCGTGTGAGTGGCTGCTCACGTTGGAACTTCACCGGTGGACCGCCGGAAACGTCAAACCTCTACTGCCACCCCGGCAGAGCCGGGGGGTCTCCCGCTTACGCTAGCATACGGGTCATTCTGGACGTTCGCTGCGATCGACCCCGATGCTACTGATACTTGGCTTGCGATCGCCGAGCGGCCGGAACCGAACATCATTCAGGACGTGGAGCGAGTATTTGTAAACCGAATTGACGCGCTGAGTGAGCCGCTCACCGAGCGTTCAAACGCGTCAGGCACTCCTTCGTGTTTTCCCGGAAACTGCGCCGATGATCGCCGGTGGCTCATCTTCATTGCGTTCCTCGGCTGGCTCACTTTCAAACCCGCAACGCGAAACGCGACCGAATAGAAACTTCTCGTCGACCACAGCTCGCTTCCGCTTCCACTTGTCTGATGCATAATGTCGGCCGCCTGGAGACCCGATGGAAACGCTCTTTATTGTCGCCTGCGTAGCCAATCGCCCTGCGCTGGCAGTCGCGCATCATGCTCGCGAGTGCGGCAGTCGCTGACTGGCTAAAAGAACCCAATGTCCATATCATGTTGGCGGAATGCGCCTATGGTTCACGCGGCTACGACTTAGCGCACCTGGCATCGGCCCGGGTCACCCATATCCCGCTTCGCGCTACCACTATGGCTTGGTCGAAGGAGTGCCTACTCAATACCGCCATAGCGCATTTGCCCGCTGCCGCCGAGAAGATCGCCACGCTCGACGCCGACATCACCTTCCGCCGCGCCGGGTGGGCGACCGAAGCGTTAGCGGCGCTCGATCTCTATCCCGTCATTCAGCCTTGGGACACGGCTTATGATCTTGGACCCCATGACGAGCACGTGCAAACGCACAAGAGCTTCGCCTCTGTCTGGCACGCGGGCAAGCCAGTTGTCGCAACCAGCACCGCTTTCTGGTCTTTCAACCGGGGCTATAACACCTATCCGCATCCCGGCTACGCATGGGGCTGGCAGCGGCGCGTGCTCGACCGCATTGGCGGGCTGCTCGAAATCGGCGCCATGGGCTCCGGCGACTATCACATGGCGCTCAGCATGGCCGGCAACTACAAGGCCTCCGTGCCAGTAGGTGTGAGCGAAGGCTACAAGAATTCAATCGCCTCGTGGGCGACCCGCGCCGCCTTCGAGGTGAACGGAAAGCTCGGATTCGTCCACAGCACAATCGAGCATCCGTTCCACGGTCGCAAGAGCGACCGTGGTTATCAGGCTCGGTGGCAGATGTTCCTCGACAGCGGTTTCGATCCCGCCATCGACCTGAAGCGCAACACTTACGGTGTCCTCGAATTCTCCGGCGCCAAGCCCGATCTCGAGCGGGCCTTCGACCGCTACCTCCGTGCGCGTGAGGAAGACGTAAACACACTAACCTAATGGCGCCCGTGTCTATCACGACTTCCAATTGGAAAAACTCACTTCGCTGAAGAGCGGAATCGAGTTTGTCAAAGGAGTCGAATCCGTCGGCGTATGGACGGCGATAGGGTTCGCCGCGCTATCGCCTTGAGCAACGCCAGCCAACTCCTTCAGTTTCGCGAGCGGGGCTCGATCCATCGCGGTCGGCCACTTTTGGCGCGCGCCAGGGCATATGGCGCGAAGGAAAGTTTGGTGATGATGGACTTACTTCCCACGCTTCGGTGGAGACCCTCCCCCAACTTCTCGAAGTCGTCGCGGCACGCGCGTCGACCTCATAGTAGTGCACGATTGCGAGGGCGGGTACGACGGCTCCATCCGATGGTTCGAAGTGAGCAGCTCGAATGTGTCGTCGCACTACGTCGTCCGCGAGGACGGAGGTGAGGCGACACAAATGGTGGACCTCGCCGACAATGCCTGGCACGCGTGCACTTTCAACCGACGCTCCGTCGGTATCGAGATGGGTGGGTTCGGGAGTCGTGGTTTTGACGTGTTTTTGCTCGCGACCACAGCATGCATCTGCGCATACTTATGCCATCATTTGCAAATTCCGCTTCGCCATGCGCGAGCTGGCGTCGGGCCGGGCATCGCCTCGCATCATGATCTCGGTGCCGCGGGCGGCGGCCATCACGATCCATCGGACGACCCTATCTTCATGGAGAGATTTGTTAGCTTGGTCGATGATGAACATCGTAAGGGCCATTTCCCCGACGTGTGGGTTCCGCAAAAGCCGTGTCTGCTTTCGCCTGTTGGCTCGACGTCGTCGGTGCTCACAACCGTGCCGGCCAAGCCGGATGTCCGCACGATCACGGGCCTTCAGCAGGCGCTAAAAACGCTCGGATATCCCATTACTATCGACGGGGATTATGGCCTCGAGACGCGACAGGTCGTCGCAAGTTTTCAGATGTACGCCGGAATCTCAGCCGACGGAATCGCCGGCGCGCAGACGGAAGCAAAGCTACTTAGCGAGCTGAGCAATCGGCATCGCTCGCCGAGCCTCCTTGACCGCGGCCTCAATAATTACCGGCGGCGATGAAGTGCCTTTATTGGGACGTGGCCAATTGGTCTCCTCGCCTGAATCCCTGAAAAGCAATACGCGGAAGTTGAATTGGTGCCCCCAACGATCAGTTCCTGCACTGTGAGAGTCTCAAAGACAGCTCGGGACACCTGGGAGAATTCTATGACCGATCCAGAATCCTCAATCGCTCTTGGGCCAATGGTTGAGTTTTTGCGTCCAATAATATCCGCCGTTGTTACGACGATAGTCGGCGTCGCTGTAACCTTTGGAGTTGCGTTGATGAAAAGGTGGACAGGTGTGACCTTGCGATCTGCCTATGTTGATTCGCTTCGTCAAGCGGCGCAGACCGAAGCAGGAGTTCTCATTGCCGAGGCCGCTGATAACCTATCATCACGATCCATTTCGGTCACGTCGCCGGCCATAGCGGTAGCTGCTGCACGGATAGCTGCGGCAATGCCTGAAGCCGTAAAAGCTGTCGGAAAAAACCCAGAGGATCTCGGCCGACTAGTTGCGGGCGAGATTGGCAAGCTACAAGCGCGCACAACTGCAATTTCGGTTCCTACGTCGATTTCTCGCACGGGGTCGCCATAGGCAAGAACTTCGGTTGAGAAATTGGCGAGATGCCTAGAGACTAGATTAATTACAACTAACTCTGTAGTCCTGCGTGAAGAATCGGGAGACGCCTGGTTTTCCATGGGATAGCGGGTTTCTGCGAGTCTTTGCAATTGCGGGAAGGCAGCGTTTGCCGGCTTGATTTCTTGCAAATTGCGTGATGCGTTTAGGCGTGATTCCCTCGCCTTTGTCAGCGGGCGGGGGGGCGATTCGATGCGGCCGAAGGCGCGACGGGAGAGCGGGCAGAACGATCTCTTTCGGTGCGCGGCTCGATCAGATCATCGACATGGGGCATGCGCTTGCGAAGCTCGGCCAGGTCATCGACTGGCGGTTCCTGGAGGAGCGGTTCGGCGCGGTCTACACCGACAAAGCCGGCCAGCCGCCGCTGCCCACCCGGCTGATGGCGGGGCTCGCGATCCTCAAGCCCATGCGCAATCTCTCGGACGAGGACTTGTGCGCCCGCTGGGTCGAGAACCCTTATTACCAGCTATTGTGCGGCGAGGAGTTCTTCCAGCACCAGCCGACGTTCGACCGCTCGTCGCTGACGCGCTGGCGCCAGCGGATGGGCGAGGAGAAGCTGGTGGCGCTGATCCAGGAGAGCTGTCGGCGGCGACGCGCACCGGTGCGGCCAAGCCCTTGGACTTCTCCAAGGTCATTGTCGACACCACCGTGCAGCCGAAGGCGGTGGCGTTTCCGACCGACGCGAGACTGACGCACCGGGCGCGCGAGCGCCTTGTGAGGCTGGCGAAGAAGGCGGGCGTTGAGCTCACGCCAATCATACCAGCGGGTGGGCAAAAGAGCGCTGATCGCCCATCAGCGCTACGCCCACGCCAAACAGTTCAAGCGCGCCAAGCGGGCGCTGAAGACGATCCGCACCTATCTCGGCCGGGTCGTTCGCGACATCGGCCGCAAGATCAAGGGCGAAGGCGAACTGGAGAGCGTCTTCGCCCATCCGCTCATGCTGGCGCGCCGGGTGCGCGAGCAGCGCCAGCATCAGCGCGGGCGGAAGGTCTATTCTCTGCACGCGCCCGAGGTCGAATGCATCGGCAAGGGCAAAACGCATCGCCCTTACGAGTTCGGCGTCAAGGTCTCGCTCGCCACCACGCTCCATCGCTCGAAGGGCGGTCAGTTCGCCCACGTGAAGGCGCTGCCGGGCAATCCTGGAGCCTGCCCTCGGGCTTGACCCGAGGGACGGCCACACCTTGGCGACCGTCCTGCCCGAAATCGAAGCGCAGATCGGCGCGCCTCTGACCCGCGTCGTCGCCGACCGCGGCTATCGCGGCCGCAACGCCCCGCCCGACATGCGCTTCAAGGTCTATACCTCAGGCCAGAGGCGCGGCGTCACCGAACCGATTAGGCGCGAATTGCGCCGACGCTCGGCGGTCGAACCCGTCACCGGACACGCCAAAGCCGACCACCGCATGGACCGCAACCATCTCGCCGGAACCGACGGCGACGCCGCCAACGCCGTGCTCGCCGCCGCCGGCTACAACTTCAGACGCCTCATCGAATGGCTGAGGCGCTTGTTGCGCCTCTTCCTGGCCGCCCTCGCAGCCGAACCCGACGATCAGATCTCTACCCTCGCCAGCGCATGAGCGCGTTCTTCACGGGCGACGTCTCCAAGTCGCCGAAACCCAGCCATGCGCCCACGAGCCGCCGGGCGCGGCACGGGAACAAAGGGAAGAAAATTGGGGCTGTCCCAGATCGGGTTGGCTAGGCCTTGCGTTTGGCCCAGCGTTTGAGGGGTCGCAATTGCTGGCTGGGTGTTTCGTAGTTGAAGCGAAATTCGGTCTCGTTGAGAGAGAGGGGAAAGTGGGCTTTCGGAATGCCGTTGTATCGGCTGAGCGTGCGCTTGGCCTGGCTCCCAGAAGTTCTCGATTCCGTTGATGTGATTGTGGCGAGTGAGAACGTAGGCGTCTGAGTGGTCGATCCTGTGGGTGATGGAACTCGGAGACGTCGAGGACGTCATAGGCGGGATAGTTCTCGGTATAGACGATCGAATCCGGAACACGACCTTCTGCTGGAGGATCGGAAGGAGCGTGTCCTTGCGGACATCGGGATCATCACGGTGGTGACCTTGCCGCCGCGCTTGAGGATGCCGAAGACAGGGACCTTGCCAGCGGCGCCGCGCCCGCGTTTGCCTTTGCGAACGCCGCCAAAATAGCTCTCATCAACCTCGGCAAGCCCTTCGACCGGCAGGCAATCCTCCAATCGTCTGGCGATGATCTGACGGAGCCGATGAAAGAAATAGGCGGCCGTCTTGCGGTTGACGCGAGCCAAATCCGCGCGGGCATCGTGGGCAGTGAATCGCCAGTCGGCCTTTGCGTGATGTTTGTTGCGATGGTCCTGCCAGCCGGCGACCTCTCTGAGAAGGGTCGGCTTGTCTGGAGTGCGCCGGCTCAGACATTGGCTCGACAGAACGCCGAGTTCGGATTCGACCATAGCGAGCCAGCTTCCATGTTTAGGGGTGTAACGCCATTCGAACCGTTTGGCGAGGCGGCGCGCTTCGGGCCGGGGAAGGCTGGGTAGAGCGAGGCCGCCGTATGCGTGCTCAGATTGTCCCGGACCAGCCTGATTTGTTCGGCGTCGGGAAAATGCACGTCGGATAGGTCCTTGAGAACCTGGGCGTAATCAGCGGCGGCGTGGCGGTCGGTCGCCTTGACCCGGCGCCAGCCCTCCAGCGGCGCGAACATCATGCGGAGATTGGCCGCCCCGTTGCGCTCGTATTGGTGATCGCGCCGGGCGGATTGTCCGGGCTTGGCGGGGACCGGCGCGCGCGTCTCGACGATCAGCGGCTTGGACGTTTCATCCACACCCACGAGAGGGCGATCGGGGTCGCGCGGCTTCTGATCGGTTTCCAGCCCGTCCTCCATCGCGGCGACAAAGCCAGCGTCGGCGTCCGGCGCGATCACCCCTTGCCGGTTGCGGTGAGGTTGGAGAGCGTTTTCTTGAGCGTCCTTCCAATCGTGTTGTCGCTGGCCTTCTCGACGATGTTCAATTCGACGGCCTTCGCCTCGAGCAAACGCAAACTCCAACCGGCGAACCCCTCGGGAGCCGGCGAGCCGGTCAGGGCGATCAATTTCGCCTCCGCCACGCCGTCGAAAATCCGCGCGCGGGCGGAGTTCGGATTGTGTTTGCGGCTCAGCGTCGCCTCGAACCCTTCCTCGACCAGCCGACGCCGTCAACGCCGGAGCAAGGCTGGGGTCTTCGAGGCCTTCTTCGACACGCTCGCGTCGATGAGTTCCACGGCGCATCTCATTCAGATGTTCGACTCCACCGTCGTGCGCGCTCATGTGTCGGCGGCCGGCGCAAAAGGGGGCAAGAAGGGCAAGCGCTGGGGCGCTCGCGTGGCGGCTTCACCACGAAAATCCACGCAAAATCGGACGCCTCCGGCGACATCATCGCCTTCGACCTGACGGGCGGCGAAGCCTTCGACGGACGTCAGGTCGAAACCCTGCTCGACATCCGGCCCGACCTTCAGCCTCGCGCTGTCCTCTGCGACAAAGGCTACTGTCTGTTCTCCGCGGAGGTTCCTATCGGTCCATTCCGCACGTGCCCGGTTACGACCTAGGCCGTCGCCGCGCCGCTGCATCCGCTCCACGTCGCACCGGACAAGCCGACCGTCGTGGCGCCTAACGCAAGAGCCAGTCCCGTCAGAAGCGCTCCATGGGAGCGCCGCCGATTAGGGCGTGCCGAGTTGGCACGTTTTTTGCGTGTCCCGCGCATTATCTCGCTCCACCGTTCACGCTAGCGTTTTTTGAGCGCCCCGGCAAGCGTTTCGTCGCGAAGTTCTCGCCGTCCCCTCCCCGCGCCAGCAAGGCCAACCGGGACGCCGCGAGAGCGCGCGGCATTGCTCCCGTGATCCCCCACAAAGCCAACGAAAAGAACAAGCCGGCCTTCTTCGCACGCACCCTCTACAAGGCCCGCGCGCGCATCGAGCAAGGCGTCGGACGGCTCAAGCGCTTCAAGCGCGTCGCGCTACGCTGCGAAAAGACCGCCCGAAACTTCAGATCAATCGTCTCCTTCGCCTGGAGTGCGCCCCTCGGGGTGGACAGTTTCAGGTGGCGGGTTTGACCAGCTGCTGGGCGTATTGGTCCTCGAACTGCGCCGGGCTCAAGTATCCGAGCGCGGAGTGGAGACGACGGGTGTTGTAGACTTGATCGATGAAGCGGGGAAGATCGGCTGTGACGTCCTCGAGGGTTTCGTGGGCCATCAGATAGACCGCCTCCACCTTCAATGTTTTCATGAAGCTCTCCGCCTTGGCGTTGTCGTATGGATTTTCGCGTCGCCCCATTGAACCAACGAGGCCATTCTCGGCGAGGAGTTGGCGGTAGATCTCGGCGGCATATTGCGATCCACGGACGCCCTTCTGTTTGTCAAGCGGCGATTCGGGTGGCGTTGATTTCCTTGCGGCGCTGCGTGATGAGGGTGAAGACCTCTCTGGCGAGGTAGCGCTTCAGGGCTCGAATGGCGTCGAGCTTGGAATGTCCTTCGGCGAGTTGGCGAGCGACGTAGTCCTTGGTTCTCTGGTCGGTCCGCAAGCGTCCGATGGCGATGATGTGTAGCGCGCTATTGGCGGCGCGATCTCCGCCGCGGTTGAGCCGATGCCGGACGGTCTTTCCCGACGACGCCGGAACCGGACTGACGCCGCACAACGATGCGAAGCTGGCCTCTGACCTCAATCTTTCTGGATTGTCGCCGGCCGTAAGGAGAAGCTGCGCAGCGCCAATGTGGCCAATCGAATTGCGGGCGACGAGGTTCGGCGCCAGCTCGTCGACGATGGCGGCGATCATCACATCGAGATCTGCGATCTCATCATGCAGCTCGAGGTAACGGCGGGCCAGCGACTTGAGGCCGATGCGATAGGCGGAATCCAAGTCGCGATAAGCGGTAAGATCGGGTCGCCAGGAGGCCAGCGTGCGGACGAGCTGCATGCGGGTCAGGCTGCGCAGTTGATCGCGCAGGCCATCAGGGGCGCAGACGATGGTGTTGTGGATCATCTGCAGGGCGACACGCCTGGCGCTCACCGCGGTCTTCCGGCAAGCCATCAGAACCCGCAGGGATTCGATCATGCCGTCCCGGCTTCGCGGCGTCACGGTCCGCTGACCTGCAAAGGCGGCATGGGCGGCGTTCTGGGCGTCGAGATCGTCGTTCTTGCCGCGTCGACGCCGATCCTGCTTGTCGGGGGTCGTGACTTCGAGGACCGCGACCTTTGCCTGCTGCATGAAGCGCAGGAGCCCTGCGCCGTAGCTGCCGGTCGAACTCTACGCCGACGCGTTGCAACTCACCGAAGGAGCGCATCCAGGCGAGCATCTGGCGATAGCCTTGCCAAGTCGTGGCGAAGGATCGTGTTCCGATGACCTGGTCCTGTTCGTCGACGACCGCTGCGACGTGAAGATCCTTGTGGGTATCGACGCCGCCGACGATGCGACGTGTTCCTCCGGTTACCGCCATTCCCAGCCTCCACATGACCATGCATGAATGGCTTCGCCGGGACCGAATGCGCGGACAGGACAGTCACGAGACCATGGAGGTCAGGCCCTTCTCGGGTCACAGGCATCGGCGAGGCAAAGCCTCACCGCAAGGCGTTCCCGGGCGGTCGACAGGTCCAGGGAAAGACACGGCTGGTCGATCGGAGTGCGGGTCAGACCGCACCGGGCGGCTTGCGGCGCCAGCCTACCAGTCGGCCGATCGGTGTTTGAGTCAGGCCGCCCGGAAACTGGCGTTTATCCTCTGACTGTCGGAATGATGCACGCACCCTGCGGGCGGCCGGCGCGCCCGTATGCCAGCTTTGAGCGCGGCAACGGCGAGCCTGGCGTCAATCGAGCGGCTGATCGCGTAGCCCACTACGCGACGCGACCAAGCGTCGAGAATCGCCGCCAGATAGACGAAGCCAGCGGTGATCGCGACATAGGTGATATCCGCCACCCATAGCTGGTTCGGCCCATCGACGATCAGATCATGAGCGCGATCGGGATAGATCGGGCTCTCGTGATCGCTGTTGGTCGTGGCCACGTGGCGACGCCTGCGCTTGGGCTGCAGGTCATGTTCGCGCATCAATCGGCGGAGCTTCTTATGGTTGACGATGACGCCCTGATGGCGAAGCTCGGCGCCGACCCGCCGATAGCCGTAAGCCTCGAACTCGTCGCAGATCGTCTGCATGCGACCGACGATTCCGGTATCATCGAGAGGGGTAGCCGGCACGTCGTAGAAGGTGGATCGGGGCAGACCCATCAGCCGACATCCTTGCGCGATGGAGAGACCATAGGGCCGGCCATGACAGACGTAATCTCGCTTCTCGGCCGCGGTGCGCTTTTCAGCGCCCCCTTTAGAAACTCGATCTCCAGAGCCTGTCGCCCGACCAGTCGCTCGAGCGCTGCAATCTTGGCTTCATACTCCTGCAGCATGTCCGCTGCCTGGGCGTCCTCATCAAGGGCGCCCGCCTCGTATTTGCCGACCCAAATGCGGATCAGTTGACGCGAAACATCGTGCCGCTTCGATAATCCGTGCAGGGTCTCGCCGGCGATGAACTCTTGCGCGACCTGGCGCTTGAATGCCGCACTATCGGAACGATGCTTGGTCATGGCTTTCATCCTCAGAAAGCCCAGCACCGACGGTCAATCCAAATCCTTCATCACGTCCACCCCGAGGGGCGCACTCCAGCCGCTGGCCTATGCTTGATCAAATTCGTCCACACAGCCTAGCACTACTTTGGCAGATTGAGAGTTTGTAAGGAATTTCGCCCGATCGTCGGCTTCGCGATTTTGCGGAGGCGACGGCGTGGCGGGCTGGAATGGAGATCTGGAGCGATGGCTTGCGCCGTTTGTTGCCCGGCTTGGGCATAAGGCGCGCAGACGGATGTTCCCGCTTTATGTGGAAGGCCTAATCGGGCCAGGGGACCGAAAGAGCGTCGAGCCGATGGCGGCGCGTCTGGCGCCGGGCGACTACGACCAGTTGCATCACTTCATTTCGAGCGCGGTCTGGGGCGAGGCTCCGCTGGAGGAGGAACTCGCTGTCCAGGCGGACAAGCTGATTGGCGGAGCCAATGCGATGCTGGTCGTCGACGACACCGCGTTGCCGAAGAAAGGATCGAAGTCGGTCGGCGTGGCGCCGCAATACGCCTCGGCGCTCGGCAAGACCGCCAATTGCCAGACGCTGGTGTCGCTGACGCTGGCGCGGGACGAGGTTCCGGTGATGATCGGCCTGCGCCTGTTCCTGCCGGAAAGCTGGACCGGCGACGCCGAGCGGATGACGAAGACCCGCGTGCCCGAGGACCGTCGCGTCGCGCGCACGAAGCCGGAGATCGCGCTCGCCGAGATCGACCGCGTCCGGGCCGCGGGCGTGCGCTTCGCGATGGTTCTGGCTGACGCAGGATATGGTCTGTCCGCGCCGTTCCGTCAGGGGCTGGATGCGCGGGGCCTGAAGTGGGCGGTCGGGATCCCGAAACAGCAGAAGGTCTATCCAAGCGACGTCAAGCTCACATTTCCGATCGCCGGACGCGGGCGCCCGCGCAAGCGTCCTATCCCCGATCAGCTCTCGGCGCCGGCGGAAGACGTGCTCGCCAGGGCGAAGTGGCGGCTCGTCAGTTGGCGCAAGGGAACCAAAGGACCCTTGGCGGCTTCCTTCGCCGCCGTTCGCGTACGGATCGCCGATGGTCCGGAGCAGCGCATCCACGACAAGGGCGCGCAGCACATGCCCGGCGAAGAGGCGTGGCTGGTTGGCGAGCGACGCGCCTCTGGCGAGCGCAAATACTACCTTTCGAATCTGCCCGCTGACGCCAACATCAAGACGCTCGCCGCCGCGATCAAGGCGCGATGGGTCTGCGAACAGGCCCATCAGCAGCTCAAGGAAGAACTGGGCCTCGACCACTTCGAAGGCCGCTCCTGGCATGGCCTCCATCGTCATGGGTTGATGACGATGATCGCTTACGCCTATCTGCAAACCCGCCGCCTCGCCGAAGCGAGCGGGGGAAAAAGAATCCTACGGGGGCCGCCGCAGCCGACGTTGCCAGCAATCCGGCGAGCCGTGATCGCAAGCCTCGCCCGCGCGCCGCCCTATCGATGCCCCCACTGCAAGCGAACCCTCCGTAGAGCGCTCGAATGAATCTGCCAAAGTAGTGCTAGTTTGGTTGGATGCGCAACCACTCCTCGGGCGGCGACGCGAACAACTCCCACGGAGGACGGAATGAATTCACCGGAAAGTCCAGCCTCGGGCTTTCTTCAGTGGGCCGTCGCCGGACTAGCGTCGATCGGCGCAAGCGCCGCCGCATTTGTCTGGCGACTTATGACTCGCCTTCACACTCTCGAAATCGCGGTTTCGCAACACCAACACGATCTCGACGTGTCGCAGTCGGCCAACGAATCCGCGCTTCTGCGTCTTGCTGAGCGTCTAGCGCTGTTGCATGACGATCACTATCGCCTGCGGGAGACGATCGGCGGCCTTCCCAATCGCGCCGACATTCATGATCTAGAGCTTCGACTTGGAGAGCGCATGGAGTCGCTAGCCGTGCGTTTCGATCGTGCGTTCGATCCACATCTTTCTCGATAATTCACTCGCGGCTGGAAGGGCCAATTCTCACTAAAAGCTCGCGCTGCCCGGGGTGGCTCACCGGCGCTGCCATCATCTCGCGATCAACGCGGGGCGTGACTGGAAACGAATTTCCTTCGCATTGCGCAAAAATGTGCGGCAATATGAGGGTTTCGATACTGAAAAATTTGGAGCATTGTTCACGAACGATGCGAGTTGTCTTCATGGGCACGCCGGAATTCGCGGTTCCAGCGTTGTTGGAAATCTCCAAAAGCAATCATGTACTTGTGGCCGTCTACACCCGCGCCCCTGTGCCCGGTGGCCGAGGGCTCGAGATTAGGAGGACGCCAGTTCATGCAGCGGCCAATTCTCTTGGAATCCCAGTCCTGACGCCGACTTCCTTACTCGACGTCGAAACTCAGAGGATTTTTAACAGTCTTGCGGCGGATGTAGCTCTTGTGGCCGCTTATGGCATATTGCTGCCGATTCCTATTCTCGAAGCTCCCAGGCTGGGATGCGTGAACTTGCACGCTTCATTGCTGCCGCGTTGGCGAGGCGCCGCCCCAATCCAGCGGGCCATCATCTCCAGCGACTCGCAAACTGGCGTTGACGTGATGCGCATGGATGCTGGTCTCGATACGGGGCCGATAGCAATCCGTGAAATCATCCCAATACATGCCGATGAGACGGCTGGAGACCTAACAATTCGTCTTGCAACGATAGCCGCTAAGCTATCGCTAGACGCCCTGCGGTCAATGGAGGTCGGCCTATTGGAATTTCGGAATCAACGGGCCGTGGGCGTTTGTTACGCGCACAAAATCAAGAAAAGTGAGGCGGAGATTGATTGGACGCAAAGCGCAGAAGCCGTTCGCAATCAGATCCACGGGCTGTCGCCTTTACCATGCGCTTTTTCCCAAGTTATAGTTGGACATATCAATGAGAACATTAAATTTTTGCGCGCCGAGCTGACAACAGGGACTGGCACGCCCGGGATGCTTCTTTCCGACGATATGCGCGTTGCATGCGGCGAGGGCGCGATACGAATTCTGCAGGGGCGACGCCCTGGTAAGGCTACGACGAGTGGTCGCGAACTAATGAGCGGCGCGAAGCTCGCTCCCGGAGTTGTCTTTACGCAGTCCCGTACTCCTTAATCCGCTCCCAGCCTGAGTTTGAGCTCCTCCTTGCTGCCTTCGGCGACCCGCAAGACTTGGCCGCCTCGAAAAAAGTCAAGACCGCGGAATGCTCGACCTTGGGCCGCAGGAGGATGTCCGGGGCGCGCAGTTCGATCTTTTGAGCGATGATCGCACCTTGCATTATTTGGGCGGCGGCGAATATCGACGCAAATGGCGACTGAGTTGTTGTTGAGGCGATCGACTGCCAAACGTCACGTCCACGGCGAAGACAATATCCGCAAGGCTGAACAGCAGGTGATATCGCAACGGATCTTCAGCCCCGCTGGCGATGAGCAGCTCATTGCCAAAATATGACTGGACGAAACAATGCGGGAATGGCCATCGATTCAACAACAGCCGGTACTCATCCCTTGTCGTACACGACTTCGCTGCGATCAACCGGGTAGCGTCCACGGACGCCGCCGCCATCCGCCAGGCCTTCCTCCAGCCCGACCGCGAGACGGCGGGCCAGGTCTGGCGGCACGTCGCCGATCAGCTACGGCCCCGGTTCGAGAAACTCGGCAGGTTGATGGACGAGGCCGAGCATGACGTGCTCGCTTACATGACCTTCGCCGTGCAGCATCAAACGAAGCTGCATTCGACAAATCCGCTGGAGCGGCTGAATAAGGAGGTCAAGCGCCGAGCCGACGTCGTCGGCATCTTCCCGAATGAGGAATCCATAGTGCGGCTCGTCGGCGCCGTTCTCCTGGAGCAGAACGACGATTGGCAGACGCAGAATCGCTACATGCAGATCGAGGGCTTCGCAGAGCCGGCCGACAAGACCGCCGACCTTAAGCCGTTGCAGATTACACCCAAGGCGGCCTGACCAATAACCCCCTCTGCTACACCCGAAAATTACACCACATTGACGGACGTGACCCAAAACCGGCACTGCGCCCATAGATTTACGAGCAATGGCCACCGGGCAATCGCCATTTCGTCTAAAGCTTCCAGCACCAAGACGTGCGCGATTCCTCGTTCGCCGCCGCCTGAGAGGGCTAAGCTGCTTTTGCTCGATGAATATTTGTCATCTGATCTCAAATTCCGTCCACAGCGCCTACCTTTTGCTATCGCGAGCTACCGCGCGCCAACCAATATCGCGTCGGAAAAATCCCTCTGGCCATTTTATCTCATCGATAGCCGCATATACTCGTTTTCGCGCATTCGTCACGTCGCTGCCGAGCCCGGTAATCGTTAGGACTCGGCCCCCGTCCGCGAAGATGGCACCATCGATTTCGCGCGTGCCGCCGTGGAGAACGACAACTCCTGGCATCTCTTCAGCATCTTCGATCCCTCCAATCCTCGATCCTCGTAGCGGCTCGCCCGGATAGCCTCGCGCAGCCATCACAACCGCCAGCGCCGTATCCGAACAAAACCTCGGCGGGTCGCGCTGCAGAGTTCCGGTCGCACAGGCAATGAGAAACGGCAACAAGTCATCGGTAAGGCGTGGCAAGATAACCTCCGCCTCAGGATCTCCAAAACGGACATTAAATTCGATCAGTTTTGGCCCGCATTTATTGACCATTAATCCTGCAAATAGTACCCCTCGAAAGGGTGATCCTCTCTCTCTCATTCCTCGCAATGTTGGCTCTACAATCTCGTACATTATGCGTTGGCTTAGTTGGGAGTTTATTATAGTAGTCGGCGAATAGGCGCCCATCCCCCCCGTATTTCGGCCGTTATCGCCTTCGCCTGCGCGCTTGTGATCCTGCGCACAGGCGAAAGGCAACGCGACTAGCCCGTCGCTAAGGGCAAAAAACGAAACCTCCTCTCCATCGAGAAACTCTTCGACGACGATTTCCGATCCTGCCACTCCCCGGGCGCTGGACAGTAACGCATCGACTGCGGCCTCTGCTTCTTCAAGCGTCTTCGCAACGACGACCCCTTTACCCGCAGCAAGCCCATCAGCTTTAACTACGATCGGCACACCACGGCTGCGGATATACGACTTCGCCTCATTGGGATCATGGAATCGACGATAATCGCCCGTCGGTATGCCAAACTCTCGGCAGAAGTCCTTGGCGTATCCTTTGGACCCTTCGAGCCGCGCCGCGTCTCTCGTTGGCCCAAAGCACAAAATGCCTGAGTTTATTAGGTCGTCTGCCAATCCAGACACCAGCGGCGCCTCGGGCCCAACCACCACCAGATCAATATTCTCCCTTTGACAAAAGGCGATCACCGTCCAATGTTCACCCAGACTCAACGGCACGATCTGGGCGACGGTTGTACAACCCGGATTGCCGGGAGCTACAAAGAGGTTACCGATTAACGGCGATTTGGCACAGGCCCGGGCCAACGCATGCTCTCGTGCGCCAGAACCAAGAATTAATACGTTCGTTCTTTTCTCTCGCATACTCTTGTCCAACCTTGGATGTGCTACAAGGTCTATCCAGACGTGCTAAACGTCAAGGTATTGACCGCTCGCTCTCGGTATGGGGCGGGAAACGCCAATTAACGTTAGATATGTTCAGTCCCGCCCCCGAACTATCGAACACCAAATGGATGGCCCTAGCGAGCCATCGCGCGTGGCTTTTGCGGGAGGCCGAAGGGCTTTTTTCGTTTTTTGAGCGACGAATTATAAATCCGCTTGGCGGTTTCTACGATCTAGACGACGAGGGGCGACCCACAGCGCCCGGTTACGGCGCCGCCGACAAGCCGGCCCGGTATTTGTTCGCAACCTCCAGAATCATTCACGCTTACGCCATGGCCTATCTTATGGGTCGCCCGGGCGCGGACAACATAATCGATCATGGAATGAATTTTTTGTGGAACGGCCACCGTGACTCTGAATACGGAGGGTACTATTGGAGTATCGGCTATAATGGGGCAACGGATCCAACCAAGCAGGCCTACGGTCATGCCTTTGTTCTCTTGGCCGCGGCGAGCGCCAGAGTCGCAGGCCATCCAGACGCCGATCGACTTATCACTGACATCTCAACAATCATAAGAGAGCGGTTCT
This sequence comes from uncultured Alphaproteobacteria bacterium, assembly GCA_963813555.1. GTDB lineage: Bacteria > Pseudomonadota > Alphaproteobacteria > Rhizobiales > Beijerinckiaceae > Roseiarcus. The sequence continues at coordinate 368,653 of CAWEZX010000011.1, forward strand.
GGGAAGAGCAATACGGGGCTGTTGCCGAGGAATTCACCCGTGATTGGCAGTCCTTCAATTCCTATCGCGGTCAGAACTCAAACATGCATCTAACAGAATCGCTGATGGCGGCCTTCGAAGCTACAAGCGATTCAACTTACTTGCGCATGGCGGAACGAATCGCCGACCTCATCGTCGGCCGCTATGCTGCTGCAAACGGTTGGCGGCTCCCCGAACATTTTACTAAAACATGGAGCATAAATAGGGCTTATGCTGGCAGCCCAATGCTTCGACCGTACGGCACCACGCCGGGCCACTCGCTGGAATGGTCTCGCTTACTGCTCCAATTGTGGGAGCTTGGCGGTCGCAAGCTTAATTGGCTGCCTCAATGTTCGAAGGCGCTCTTCGGCCAGGCAGTTCTGGACGGGTGGGACAAGCTCAAAGGTGGATTTTACTATACGCTGGATTGGGAGGGCAGTCCGCTGATCCGCGACCGCTATTGGTGGCCGTGCTGCGAAGGCGCGGCGGCCAGTGCATTCTTAAACGCCATCGAGGCCGATACCATTTATGAGCAATGGTATCGTAAAATCTGGAATTTTATAGCCACACGATTTATCGATCGCGAGAACGGGGGTTGGCGAGCACAGATCGACGATTTATTGCGCCCGAATTCGGGGCCGTTCTTTGGCAAAGTCGATATCTACCATGCTTTGCAAGCCTGCTTAATCCCGACTCTGCCAACAACTGGCAGCGTAACGAAAGGTTTGCTCGAAATTGTCTCAAATAGTGCAATTTAACATTACATTTATGATTCGATTTACAATTTAGTCCTCCGTGAAGTTTCTTGAGTGGCCCTGATTTTCTGGCGCCTCCCGCGATTTGGAAGTGTTTGCATTTGCTAGAATTGGCGGTTCGGGTGCCGGTTATCTTGCAAATTGCGAGTTTGCGTTTAGGCGTGATTCCCTCGCCTTTGTCAGCGGGCGGGGGGGGCGATTCGATGCGGCCGAAGGCGCGACGGGAGAGCGGACAGAACGACCTGTTCCGTGCGCGGCTCGATCAGATCGTGGACATGAGCCACCCGCTCTGCGAAGCTCGGCCAGGTCATCGACTGGCGGTTTCTCGAGGAGCGGTTCGGCGCGGTTTACACCGACAAGGCCGGTCATCCGCCGCTGCCGACCCGGCTCATGGCGGGCTTGGCGATCCTCAAGTCCATGCAGGATCTCTCGGACGAGGCGCTGTGCGAGCGCTGGATCGAGAACCCGTATTTCCAGCTGTTCTGCGGCGAGGAATTCTTTCAGCACAGAACGCCGTTCGACCGCTCGTCGCTGACGCGCTGACGGCAGCGGATGGGCGAGGAGAAGCTGACCGCGCTGATCCAGGAGAGCCTCGCGACGGCGACCCGCACCGGCGCGGCCAAGCCGTCGGACTTCTCGCGCGTCATCGTCGATACGACCGTGCAGCCGAAGGCGGTCGCCTTCCCGACCGACGCCAAGCTGATGCATCGGGCGCGTGAGCGGCTGGTGAGGCTGGCGAAGAAGACCGGCGTGCCGCTTCGCCAGTCCTATGAGCGGGTCGGCAAGCATGCGCTGATTGCCCATCAGCGCTACGCCCACGCCAAGCAGTTCAAGCGCGCCAACCGGGCGCTGAGGACAATACGAACTTATCTCGGCCGGATCGGCCGCGATCTCATCCGCAAGACGGGCGACGATGCTCAGTTGCGCGCGATCTTCGCTCAACCCCTGTCGCTGGCCTTCGCCGTGCGCGAGCAGCGCCAGCATCAGCGCGGGCGGAAGGTCTATTCTCTGCACGCGCCCGAGGTCGAAAGCATCGGCAAAGGGCAAGGCCCATCGCCCCTACGAGTTCGGCGTCAAAGTCTCGCTCGCCACCACGCTCCATCGCTCGAAGGGCGGTCAGTTCGCCCACGTGAAGGCGCTGCCGGGCAATCCTGGAGCCTGCCCTCGGGCTTGACCCGAGGGACGGCCACACATTGGCGACCGTCCTGCCCGAAATCGAGGCGCAGCTCGGCGCGCCTCTAACCCGCGTCGTCGCCGACCGCGGCTATCGCGGCCACAACGCCCCGCCCGACATGCGCTTCAAGGTCTATACCTCAGGCCAGAGGCGCGGCGTCACCGATGCCATCAAGCGCGAATTGCGCCGACGCTCGGCCGTCGAACCCGTCATCGGACACGCAAAGGCTGAGCACCGCATGGGCCGCAACATCTCGCCGGAACCGAAGGCGACGCCGCCAACGCCGTGCTCGCCGCCGCCGGCTACAACTTCCGAAGGCTGCTGGCCTGGCTCGCAGCCCTTTGGCGCGTCCTCTTCGCCGCAATCCTCGTTGAAGCCCAACTCGCCCAGAGCGCTCAACCAACCTGACCCCCGCTCCGGCCCGGTGCGTCAAAGCAAGTTCTTCACGGGCGACAATTTAATAATAATATTGTAAGCTACTTTAGAAGTATACTTCTAAGACGGTCTGATGATCAACTTGAGGCCGTATTATTCAATCTATTGTAATTGTCGGCCTTGGTCCGCAGCGGAAGCTCGGTTTCGTCGACTTCGACCAGGCCGGCGAGCAGCGCGCGGCCCGGCGCGACCATGGCGCGGCGCAGTTTGGCGCATATGAGCCAGGCGGACTTGTAGGAGCCGAGCCCGAGCTGCTTTTGCAATTGCAGCGCCGAAATCCCGTTCGAATGCGTGGCCATGAGGTAGACGGCCCAGAACCACACGATCAGGGGCAGCTTCGAGCCGTGCATGATCGTTCCGGCCGTCACCGAGGTCTGCTTGCCGCACGCGGCGCATTCGAAGGTGAAAGCCTTGCCGCCATGCGGCCAACCCTTGGCGCCGCCGCACGCCGGACATCGAAAACCGGACGGCCACCGCGCCGCGACAAGCCACGCGGCGCAGGCCTCGTCTTCGGGAAACTGGCGCTGAAACTCGGTCAGCGAGGAGGGAAAGTCAGGCATCGAGGGGCCTCGAAACGAACCGGATATTCATGATTCGTTCTTACGCCAATCGCCATATTCGTATTCGTTCTAGCGTACTAAATCGGCAATCTTTGCGTATCATTATTCTCGCCGACGCCCCAAGAACGACGTTCGCGGAATTCGGACGGGCCCGCACTTGCCGCCTAAGTCGCTACCATCACGACGATGAACGACATCGCCATTGCCAAACACTATTCATGCCGTGGTCCCTTCGATGCGCGCCACGACAGCTCATGTAACCCCCAGGTGCGCAAAACCAAGTGCACGTTCGAGGTGAACTGGACCCGATTGGTGGGACCACGGGGGGTTGGATTTAAGGTGTAATCTCGCCTGCGCTTGTCCTTCAAGAATTAAGCCGCCTCTTGCTGCTTGTGTCTCTGCTGTGGGTATGTGGGCAACGCGTTTGCGTTGTCCAAGCGAAGCGGCATATCCACAGCCCTCGCCGCCGCCTCGATTGCGTCCATGCCGGCGCGCCACACTGCCATTGGCGTTAGGTTGTTCATCGCCTGGTGCGGGCGCCGAAAATTGTAAAAGGCCATCCAGGAACCGATGCCGGCTCGCGCCTCGCGGCCATCGGCGTAGGCTTTCAGATGCCCCTTTTCATACTTGATCGAGCGCCACAGCCGTTCGATGAAAATGTTGTCCATGAAGCGGCCGCGTCCGTCCATCGAAATCGCGACGCCGGCCGCCGCGAGCTTGCCGGCGAAAGCCTCGGCGGTGAAAGTGGAGCCCTGATCGGTACTGAAAATCCGCAACTTTCCGAACCGAAGCAGCGCCTCCTCCAGCGCCGCGGCGCAGAAGCTGGCATCGTTGGTGTTCGACAGCCGCCATGCCAGAACCGCCTGGCTGGCCCAGTCGATGATCGCCACCAGATAGAGGAAGCCGCACGCCATCGGGATGGAGGTCACGTCGGCCGCCCACACGGGGTTCGGCTCGGTAATCTTCAGGCCGCGCAGCAGGCAGGGGTATATCTTGCGCCCGGGCGCGGCTTTGCTGGCGCCGGGGCGCGGAACCAGCGCCTCGATCCCCATCACCCGCATCAGCCGCCACACCCGCTTGCGGTTGACCCCACGGCCTTCCTTGTTGAGTTCGAAGGTCATTCGCCGCGAGCCGTAGAAGGGAAGTTCGAGATGCAGTTCGTCGATGCGGCGCATCACCGCCAGATCGTCCGCTCGACGACAGGCTTGGGGCGGTAGACCCCCGAGCGGGCCACCCCCACAAAGCGCGCATCGCCGGCGCACCGACAGGTCCTCGCCAGGCCGTTCGACCATCGCTCTTCGATCGGGCGCGCTCATCGCCCTGGCCTCCTGGCCAAGAAATCCCGTTCGCCCGTCAGTTGGCCAATCTTGGCGTAAAGCTTGGCCGTCTCACGCTCGCGCTCCTCCTCGCCATCGCCCGAACCGCTCGCCCCTCGCGAAAAACAGGCTCGCGACGTTGTCGAGAACCGGCTTCTTCCAGGCATAAATCTGGTTCGGATGCACCCCGTGCCGCTGCGCCAGTTCCGGAACCGTCGCATCCTCGCGCAGCGCCTCAAGCGCAATCTTCGCCTCGAACGCCGAATCAAACTTCTTGCGTGACTTCGTCATTTCTCGCTCCATCGGGTTGCGACAGAGCAGGACTTTTCCCACCTTAGCCAATGGTCCTAAATCCGGCCTCCAGCTCAAGGCTTTCTCGTGCTTCGCCAAGGACTTGGGAATCTAAGTTGACGCGTCCTCCCACAGAAACGGACGTTGATCCCTCGTAGACCGTGAATCGAGCGTTTATCGACAATATATTCATATTATCATATATGTGAATTCAAATTGCGACCGTTATAGTACACCCACACTTAATAAGCTCCCCGCAACACCCAAGGTTGACGATGACAGCCAATGAACGCGCGCTGGCGTTGGCGTTTCGAACATGTTTTAAGGTACGCGCCTTTTAGGAGAACCGCCTCAATGGTGGACCGGTCAATCCCCCACTTTCGCAATGATCTCGGCGTACCTTCGATTAAGGTTAGCGTGAAGGAATTTATGTGCACCGGTGCGAGTCCACCATTTGACCATCCTCACATTTTCATTGACATGGGCTCGGACGGCGAGGCGATCTGCTCCTATTGTTCCACCCGCTTCGTCTACGAAGGTGGGCTGGGCGGGCCCTGCTCCCCTGCCGAGTGCGAGTTGCGCGAAATCGCGTGAAGCTTGTCGCGTCGCGCGATCATCGCCGGTGCAGGAATCGGCGGACTTTCTGCAGCAATAGCGCTGTTACAAGCCGGCTTCACGGTCGCGATTTACGAGAAAACCAAAACGCTCGAGGAATTTGGAGCGGGGTTGCAACTCACCCCGAACGCGACGCGCGTCTTGTCTCGACTTGGCGTGCTGGACGGGGTGCTGCGGTTTGCGTCGAGGCCGAATGCCGTTCTCGTGCTGCGGGGTTCAGATAACACTGAACTTATGCGAATGCCGCTGGACGAAGCGGAACGGCGCTGGGGCGCCGCGTACTTGGTAATTCACCGCGCCGATTTGCAGCGCGCGCTACTCACCGCCGTTCGAAGCCACTCGGGTGTCGAACTTTCGCTCGGCACGACCGTCCTCGACTTCGTGAACGATGGAGGCCGTCTTTCAGTAGGATTGACCAGCGGCCAGACCCAAGCGCGTGATCGCGCCGATCTCCTTATTGGAGCCGATGGCATACGCTCCCAGGTTCGTGAGCAATTGGGGTTCGGAGCCCAAAATCAGGCTAAATTTACCGGACGCGTTGCTTACCGCGCAATTCTCGACACCGAAGAGACCGATCCTCACTGGACACAGAGCAATATAATTCTGCGCCTTGGGAGGGAGGCGCATCTCATTCAGTATCCCATGCGACGGGGATCTATTATCAACCTGGTTGCAACCATCAAATCATCGTTGCCGACAGGTTGTGCTGATCACAAAGAGAACGGCGCGGGCAGCCATCCAAATCTTCAACGCGCATTCACGAGGTGGTCGAAGGAGTCGCGCTCACTGACGAACGCACCGATTCAATGGCGGGTTTGGCCAATCTATTCCCGTCCCCCGATTTCTTCATTTTCGCTTGGGCGCGTCGCGCTCGTTGGCGACGCGGCTCATCCAATGGTCCCGTTCCTTGCGCAGGGCGCCGCACAAGCCGTCGAGGATGCTGGCGCGCTCGCACGCATCCTGGCTCAAGTGCCGGACATCGTTACTGCCCTCTCGCTTTACTCGTGCCATCGCGTCGCGAGGGCAGCTCGAGTTCAACGCGAAGCAGTCAAACTTGGCCATATATACCATATGAGTGGCCCATTCGCGTTCGCTCGGGACGCAACGATGCGCTTGTTGGCATCACGCGGTCTATCCGAACGTTACGATTGGCTTTACGGTGCGTGACACTTGGCAAAAAGCCATCGCTTGTTTGCAAGCATCAAGCTCACTTGGCCAAGTGCAACTTCAGTGCAGGATCTGGCTAAGGAACATCTTGGTGCGTTCATGCCGCGGGTGCTCAAAGAAAGGCACGGGCATATTGACCTCCACAATCTCCCCTCGGTCCATGAACACTACGCGATCGGCAACTTGGCGCGCGAATCCCATTTCATGCGTCACGACGATCATTGTCATACCCTCCTGTGCCAGCGACGTCATCGTATCAAGCACTTCCCTGACCATTTCCGGATCGAGCGACGATGTTGGCTCGTCGAACAGCATGATTTTCGGAGCCATGCACAAAGCGCGCGCAATTGCCGCGCGCTGCTGCTGACCACCCGAGAGCTGGCCAGGATATTTGTGCGCTTGGTCCAGGATTCTCACACGCGTGAGCAACTGCGTTGCTAGCTGGTTGGCGTGATGCTTAGGCATTTTGCGCACCCAGATCGGCGCCAGCGTGCAATTCTCCAGAATGGTGAGATGCGGAAACAGATTGAAATTCTGAAACACCATCCCGACTTCCCGTCGCACTTGATCGATCCGTTTGATGTCGTCAGTCAACTCCACACCATCGACCACAATCGATCCACGCTGATGTTCCTCAAGTCGGTTGACGCACCGGATCAGCGTCGATTTGCCGGAGCCGGACGGACCGCAGACGACGATGCGCTCCCCGCGTTGGACGATCAGGTTGATATTTCGCAACACGTGAAAGCTGCCGTACCATTTGTGAACACTGGTAAATCGGATTGCGGCGGCATCACTTTGATCGACGCTGGCCAAAGAGCTCGACATCAGTTGCGCCCTTTGCCGAGGATTCGCTCAACGTGGGCCGAGTACCGTGCCATCCCGTAGCAGAAGGCGAAATAGAACATTCCCGCAAAGGCGTAACCCGTCACCATGATTGTAGGACCAGCCCAGATCGGATCTTTAATTGCGTTATTCATTGCCTCGAGGAAATCAGTGGCGCCGACGACCGAAATGAGTGTCGTGTCCATGAACAAGCCAATAAAATTGTTGACGATACCCGGTATCACCAAAGTCAGCGCCTGGGGCAGTATCACGAGGGCCGTCATGCGCGGGTAGTTCAGCCCAAGCGCCATTGCGCCTTCGTATTGTCCCTGGCCCAAAGACTGAAGACCGCCGCGCACTTCCTCCGCCATATAAGCAGCAGAAAATATGATGATGCCTACGAGTGGACGCAGGAGGCGGTCCGGCGCCCACGCTTCTGGCAGGAACAATGGCAACAGATTGTTGGCCATAAACAAGATTGTAATGAACGGTACGCCGCGCACGAACTCGATGAAAACAACGCTCGCCACCCTGACTGCGGGTAACGGCGAACGCCGTCCGAGCGCAAGAAGCACGCCGAGCGGCAAAGAGAAGACGATTCCGACGACAGCCGTCAGCAGCGAAACGAAAATACCCCCCCACAGCAGCGTATCGACAATCGGCAGACCGAGCAGTGACGAGCCGCGCAAAAGAATGAGCGCCAGAATTGGGTAGACAACAAAAAACAGGAGAGCGCCCCAAACTCTCCGAGGCGCATTAACCCACAGCAACCACATCATCAAAGCGGCGCCAATCGCCTCCACGACATCAACTCGCCAGCGTTCGGCCACGGGGTAAGACCCGAAACGCAAGTAGTCCCATTTCGCGACAACGAACGCCCAACAGGCGCCATCCTGATGTTGGCGGCAGACGGAGCCGTCGCTTGCGCTCCAAAGCGCCCGCGTAACCGCCCAGGCGACCAATTGTGGCAGCAAATACGCGACGAGCGCTACGCAGCAGATAGTCACGAGAGTCGATCCAATCGATGAGAAGAGATTGGCTCGGACCCAAGTTAGCGCCCCGGTCCACGTTGCCGGCCGCGGTTCAACCGGCTCGGACGCCTCACGGATATATGCTGGAGACTCCAAGCTCACCGCCCTTTCAGCGCGTAGCGCCGATTGAAGGCGTTGAGCGCCGTGGCGACCGCAAGCGAAATGACTAGATAGACCGCCATGGTGATCGCCATTACCTGCACCGCCGCCTGTGTCTGGTTGAGAACCGTGCCAGCAAAAATCTGCACGAGGTCGGGATAGCCGATGAACACGGCAAGCGAGGAATTCTTGACGATGTTCAGATATTGCGATGTGAGCGGCGGCGTTATGAGTTCGCATCGCCTGCGGTATGACCACCAGCCTCATCGACAGGCCGCGATGCAAGCCTAGCGCGCCAGCGGCTTCGCTCTGACCAACCGGCACCGCCAAGACGCCCGCGCGAACGATCTCCGCGATGAACGCGGCGGTAAAGGTGACGAGGCCGAAAACGAGCGCAGCCATCTCAGGAATGACCTGCAGTCCGCCCTTAAGATTGAAACCGGAAAGCCGCGCGATATTGAACGCGAACGGTGTTCCGGCGGCCGCGGTCACGACTGCCGGCAACCCGAGGATGAGCGTTGCGGCAACGAGAGCAGTCGGCGCTTGCGCGCCAGTCCTGTCTTGTCGCCGCCGCGCCCACACGCGAAATCCAATCGCAACGGCCATAGCCGCCAGAACCGCTCCCACGAACCAGACGGCGGGTTCCCGCGCGACGGGCATTGGCAAATAGAGGCCACGGTTGTTAAGAAAGACGGCGTCGCCGATGCTGATCGACTGCCGAGGTCCGGGCAATGACTTCAGGACCGCGTTGTACCAGAACAGCAACAGCAGCAGCAGCGGCGTGTTGCGCATGACAGTGGTGTATGCGAGCGCAAATCGTGAAAGCAGCCAATTGGGCGAGAGCCGCGACACACCAATAACAAACCCCAACAGCGTCGCCAGCGGAATACAGATGACCGCGATAAGAAGCGTGTTGAACAGCCCGACCCAAAAGGCCTGCCCGTACGTGGACAGGTTAGAGTAATTGATCAGGTGGAGATTGATGTCGAAGCCAGCGACGTCGTTCCAGAATCCGAAGCCCATCGGAATACCGCGCGCGCGCATATTGAGCACGACGTTGCACATCGCGCCGCAAGCCAGCGCTCCGACGCAACCGAGGAGCAATGTTTGGTAGATGATCCGGCGTACCCACCGGTCATTAAGCCAAGACGACCGCTTGGCGCTCCCAGGGTCCATTCCTTAGATCCCTAGGTTGTTGATGCACCTGCCTAGGACGATCAACGGATCGACGGATGGCGCGGTCGGTCGGCGCAATTCCGGACGCTCACCACATGTCGAGCGCCACGCGCGCTTCGTCGGACATGCGGCTCTGATCCCAGGGCGGATCAAACACCATGTTCACCTTCGCGCCCGCGACGCCCGGGACGGCGCTAACCGCAGTCTCCACCCACGCCGGCATTTCGCCGGCTACCGGACAAGCGGGAGCGGTCAACGTCATCTGGATGCTGACAAACCGGCTGTCGTCTATATCAACGTTGTAAATCAGCCCTAGCTCATAAATGTCCGCGGGAATTTCCGGGTCATAGACTGTTTTCAGCGCCGCAACGATGGAATCTGTCAACAGACCCAGTTCTTCAGGCTCCATTTCTGAAGGAGGGCTGAACAGCGCATTGCGTTCGACGGGGGAGGCGGGAGTCTCGACGTCTTTCGCGCGGCCTTGCGCCTCGTCCATGCCCATCTCCCTACTGGAAGAGCTTTCGCGCGCGGATCAGAGACTCCGCTAGCGCCTCGACTTCGTCGAAAGTATTGTAGAGCCCAAACGAGGCTCTGCAGGTGGAGGTCACTCCGAACCTCTGCAATAAGGGCATGGCGCAATGCGTTCCGGCCCTGACGGCGACGCCCGATCGATCGATCAAGGTCGCGATGTCATGCGCGTGCGCGCCTTCCATCGTGAATGAGACGATAGGGCCTTTCCCCTCGGCAACGCCAATGATGCGCAGTGAATTTATCGAAGACAGGAGCTTATGCGCATAAACGCGCAGCGCTTCCTCATGGGCGCGGATGGGCGCTCGCCCGATTCCCTCAATGTAATCGAGCGCCGCTCCAAGCCCGATCGCCTGCACGATCGGTGGGGTGCCAGCCTCGAACCGATGCGGCGGATGGTTGTAGGAGACTGTTTCCTTCGTGACTTCCTCGATCATCTCGCCGCCTCCCTGGTACGGCGGCAGCTTCTCAAGAAGTTCGCGCTTGCCATAAAGCACCCCGATTCCGGTCGGGCCATAGACCTTGTGCCCGGTGAAAACGTAGAAATCGGCATCCAGGTCGCGCACGTCGACGTCAAGGTGCACCGCGCCTTGCGAACCATCGACCAGCACGGGAATCCCTCGCCCGTGTGCAATTTTGATGACCTCCTTCATCGGGGGGGCGGTCCCAAGAACGTTGGACATTTAAGTCATCGCGACAATTTTCGTTCGGTCGCTTAGCGCGTGTTCGAACGCCTCGAGCGAAAAAGAGCCGTCGTCTTTAACGTCAACCCAGCGCAAAGCCGCGCCCTTGCGTTCACGATGGAAGTGCCAAGGCACGACGTTGGAGTGATGCTCCATCACGCTCAGAACAATCTCATCGCCTGCGCCGATGTGCGCCTGACCAAAGCTCGACGCGACGAGATTGATCGCCTCGGTCGCCGATCGCGTGAAAACGATCTCCTCGTGCGACGCGGCGTTGACGAACCGTCGCACTGTTTCTCGGGCCGCCTCATACGCCTCGGTCGCCGCATTCGCGAGATAGTGCAGTCCGCGATGGACGTTTGCATATTCGTGTTCGTAAGCGTGAGCGAGGCGGTCTATGACCTGCTTCGGCTTCTGAGCTGAGGCCGCGTTATCCAAATAGACAAGCCGCTTTCCATATGGACGCGTGGCGAGGATTGGGAAATCCGCGCGTATGGTCTCAACGTCGTAAGTTTCGAACGTCGGTTGCGCCAACTTATTCACGTCTTCGCCTTCACTATTCCGCCCGATATTCAACCGCAAACATTTTCGGTGGCTCAGTGCCGCGTTCTGAGCCAGGCGGCGAGTCGAGCGCGCAACGGATCGACCAACAGTTTGTCGTCGATTCGGTCGATGGACTCCCCTCCAAAGGCCTCGAGCAACATCGCCTTGGCGTCGCCGTTCGGGATGCCGCGCGATTGCAAGTAAAACAATTGTTCGCGATCGAGCGAAGCGACCGTCGCTCCGTGTCCGCAAACGACGTCGTCGGCGAAGATCTCCAGCTCAGGCTTCTCGTTCATCTGTGCCCGCGGAGAGAGGAGAATAGCCTGGGACTTCATGGCCCCGTCGGTCTTTTGCGCCGCTTTCTCGACGATAATCTTTCCCTGAAACACGCCGACCGCGTCGTCGTCGACGATCGCGCGATAGAATTCGCGACTGATCCCGGCCGGCGCCGCATGAACCACTTGCAGCGTCGTATCGGCGCGTCGAGCGCCGTCGATAAGCGCCAGTCCACCAAGCGATACCTTGGCCTGATTTCCGGTCATCCTGACAAAAATCTGTCGGCGCGAGAGCTCACCCCCGGAAACAAGCCCAAAAGCGCTAAGTTCCGCGGATTCCGCGAGTTCGCAGATCTGGGTCTCGATGTGCAGCCCGGCCTCATCGCCGACGACCGCGACGTGTCTCGCCCTGGCGCCTTCGGCTAGCGTCATGATCGTCGCCGCGTGTCGCTGGACGCCTCCATGAGCGCCGTCGAATATCTCGACGAACGACGCGTGCGCGCCAGCCTCGACCGCGATCGCCATCCGCGAATAGACCGAGTAGGACGAGGCCTCATTCGCGAGATGCACGACTGTGATGGGCTCGGCGAGCTTTGCCTCGCGCGCGACCGAAATTGTACACCCAGAAGGGCTCAGCGCCTCATTGAGAGCCGCCAAGGGATCATCGACCACATTGGCTCCGACCAGCCCTTCCACGATGGATACCCCGGCCGGGAGGCGATCCGAAAGTTCCGCGATAAAGCGTCCGCCAAGCAGCATAACCTGCGCCCCCGAAACGAACCGCTCGCGCCGGGCGAGCTGGACGCGGGCCGCATCGACCTCGGCCTGCGTGGGCGCGAGCAGGATCGGCGCCGCATCCGGCACCGAGGCGCGCAAATCGGTGTAGTGCCAAGCCTCGACCCGCCGAGTCGGCAATCCAGCCCGCGCGAATCGCGCGAAAGCGGCGGCGCGAGCCGGTGACGGCTCACGCCCTTCCTGCTCAGCGAACTGGCGGGCCAGCGTCCTTTCGGCGGCAGATCGATTGACGACATGAGCGGTCATGGGCAGATCACGCAGCCTCCTCCGCGTAATCGCGATAACCGTTGCGCTCGAGTTCGAGCGCAAGTTCGGGGCCGCCGGTAGCCACAATCCGGCCTTTGGCCATCACATGCACGAGATCCGGCTTGATGTGATCCAGCAGCCGCTGATAGTGCGTAATGACGACGAAAGCGCGCTTAGAATCGCGAAGGGCATTGACGCCCGAGGAGACGACTCGTAACGCGTCGATGTCGAGCCCTAAATCGGTTTCGTCGAGGACGCCGACCCGCGGCGCGAGCAGGGCCATCTGCAGCACCTCGAACCTTTTCTTCTCGCCTCCGGAAAAGCCGACGTTAAGCGGCCGCCGTAGCATCTCCTGATCGATCTTCAGCGCCTGCGCGGCTTCGCGCACGCGCCGCATAAAGTCAGGCGTGGTGAGATCGCTTTCTCCGCGCGCCCGTCGCTGTGCGTTCAACGCCGCCTTCAGAAAAGTCATCGCGCCGACGCCTGGAATCTCGGTCGGATACTGGAACGCGAGAAACAGTCCTTTCAGCGCGCGCTCGTTCGCCTCGAGCTCGAGGAGATTGACTCCGTCCAGCGTAATCTCGCCGGATATGACCTCGTAGGCCGGCTTGCCTGCCATGACATAGGCGAGCGTCGATTTGCCCGAGCCGTTCGGACCCATGATCGCTGCGACTTCGCCCGCATTGACGGTAAGACTAAGGTTGTCGAGGATCAATTTGTCCTCGACCGAGACGGTCAGGTTCTTGATTTCCAGCATTCCGCGGCCCTCGGCTCGCGCGGGGCCCGTCGAATTGACGGTCATCCCACGCTTCCCTCGAGGCTGATTGAGATGAGCTTCTGCGCTTCGACAGCAAATTCCATCGGCAACTGCTGCAGCACATCCCGGACAAAGCCATTGACGATAAGCGCCGTCGCCTCCTCGGCCGAAAGCCCGCGCTGCAGGCAGTAAAATAGCTGATCTTCCGAAACCTTCGACGTGGTCGCCTCGTGCTCGATGACCGCCGAGGCATTCTTCGCCTCAATATAGGGCACCGTGTGCGCGCCGCATTCGTGTCCGATCAGTAGCGAATCGCAATTGGTGAAATTGCGCGCTCCCGTCGCCAGACGATGCGCCGACACCTGCCCTCGATAGGTGTTTTGAGACTTGCCGGCAGCGACGCCCTTAGAAATGATGCGGCTCGTGGTGTTACGGCCGAGGTGAATCATTTTCGTTCCGCTGTCGACCTGTTGATAGCCGTTCGAAATCGCGATCGAATAGAATTCGCCGCGCGAGGCTTCGCCGCGCAAGATGCAGGACGGATATTTCCAGGTGATCGCCGAGCCGGTCTCGACCTGCGTCCAAGAGATTTTCGACCGGGCGCCGCGGCAGTCGCCGCGCTTGGTCACGAAATTATAGATCCCGCCGCGACCCTGGGAGTCACCCGGATACCAGTTCTGCACTGTTGAGTATTTAATCTCCGCGTCATCGAGCGTTATAAGTTCGACGACAGCAGCGTGAAGCTGGTTCTCGTCCCGCTTCGGCGCCGTGCAGCCTTCGAGGTAGCTGACATAGGCTCCCCGGTCGGCGATGATGAGCGTTCGCTCAAACTGCCCGGTATTCCTCTCATTGATACGGAAATAGGTTGATAGCTCCATTGGGCAGCGCACGTCCGGCGGCACATAGACGAAGGAGCCGTCGGAGAATACAGCCGAATTCAGTGTAGCGTAGAAATTGTCCGTGCTCGGCACCACCGTGCCGAGATAGCGGCGCACGACCTCGGGATGATTTCGGACCGCCTCGGAAAAGGAGCAGAAAATGACCCCGGCCTTGGCGAGTTCGGCCTTGAAAGTCGTCGCAATCGAAACCAAGTCGAAGACGGCGTCGACTGCCACCCTTGGCTTCTCGACCCCCGCGAGGATCTCCTGTTCGACGAGCGGAATGCCGAGTTTGGCGTAGGTGCGCAACAGTTCAGGATCAACTTCGTCGAGCGACTTCGGCGCCGGCCCCGATTTTGGCGCGGCAAAATAATAGATGTCTTGATAGTCGATCGGCGGATGGGTGACGCGCGCCCACTTGGGCTCTTCCATCGTTTCCCAACGACGGAAAGCCTCAAGTCGCCAATCGAGCAGCCACTCCGGCTCGTCCTTCTTTTGTGAGATGAACCGAACTGTGCCTTCGCTCAAGCCCTTCGGGGCGAGTTCCAACTCGATCGGGCTGATGAAGCCATATTTATACGCGTCGACGTCAATCGAGCGTACACGATCGACGGTCTCCTGGTCGGCCGCCATGAGTGACTTCTCCTCGCCTTGACGGTTTCAAGGACCGCCGGTGGGGATCTGATGGCCCCGGCTCAGAAATGGTCGCTTCGACCGGGGATGCTGGCGCATATATGGCGTTCATGCGCGCCGATTGCAAATATCCAATCGCCGGCAACGCCGCAATGCAAGCCATTACGTCTGTCAAGATTATACGCGTTATATATGTTATTACCTAATACGGTATCCCGCTCGTCCGATTTGGCGCCGAAAAGCGCCGCGCCTATGCCGAGTCGCCGCGCAATTGAGCGGCGAGCTTCCTTAAATCGATCGGATCCGCGTCGCGCTCGCCCGCAGCGTGGCCGCGCCGGTCCTCAGCGCACGCTGAAATGTCCGCGAATTTCATTCGCATCGGCGTGGCGATCGCCTCGCCAAACGCGATCGCCTCCCGATCAGCTATCGAGGACAGGAAGGCGATCGTGCTACTCGCCGACACACCCGCTGCGGCGCGAATGATCCCCTTGTCAAGCTCGTTGGCGAGACGCATGGCGAACAGGGTCGAACATTGCGACAGCACGGTCGGGTCCAGTTCCGAAGGCCGTTGCGTGACGACGCCGAGCGAGGCGCCATACTTCCGTCCTTCCTTTGCAATCCGCCCGATCGCCAGCCTCGCCGGACCAAAGGTCTGCCTGTTCTCGGCGGAAATATAGCGGTGCGCTTCTTCGCACAACACATTGATTTCGTAGGCGCCTGAACACCAGAACGCGATCTCGAAGGAGAGCCGCGCCAGTACCGACACGACCGAGTTGGTGACTTCGTTCGGCAGGCCGGCAAGCCGGACGATCGTGACCGGCAGCCCCCGGGTCGGAATGCGAAACAGTCGGGATATCACCTTGCCGATGTCGTCCTCGACCACCAGCCTGCCGAACATGAATCGATAGCGCGGATCGCGGTTTAGCCCCTCAAGTCGATGGCGCAAAGCCCGCAAATCGGAGCGGGGAAACCGCTGATCGAGCATGCCGAGCCATTCCTCGATGATAGCGACGACGTCGACGATGCGGTACGGAGTCGGCGCATCGGACGTTACCGAATTTCCCTCGGCGATTGGCTGCCGGCGCACCGCGCTCGTCCCAGTCGACGAACCCAAGTCGGCCTGATATTTCGCCCTTGCGATACGGATAACCTCGTAGAGCGCATCCCGTTCGTCCGCGTGCGGCTGTCGGCCGCTAAATACAACGTCAGCCAGTTCGTCGAAACGAAACATCCAGAATGGCAGCTCCAGGCTTTCCGAATCGATGATTTGCGCCAGTCCGGGAAAATGGGCTGCGTATTCATTGTGCGGATCAAAGATGATGATGCGCAGCTTCGGCCTCATGGCCAGCGACTTCTTCAGCAAGAGACTGACCGAAGTCGTCTTGCCGACGCCAGTCGATCCTAAAACGGCAAAGTGACGACGGATCAATTCCCCGACGTCGATCTCCGCAGGGATATCTTCATTTTGACTTAGCCTGCCGATTTCGACCCCCTGCCGGCCGCGAAACGTATAGATGGCTCGGAGGTCGTCTGCGCGGATGCGGTGCGCGGGCGCGCCAAGCGAGGGAAACGATCGCACGCCGCGATGGAAAAAGGGGCGCCGTCGGGACCGTCGATAATTTCGCCGTTCAACTCGATAGTGACACGGGCGGCGTTGGCCTCGCTTTCGGACCACCGGCCGTCATCGGTCGCAACTTCGCAGACCGTGCCTACCAAACGCGAAGTCCGGTGGACGATGGTGATGAGATGGCCGACCGACCACTCATCCTCGTCTACTTTCAACGGGCAGCTGACAACGCCCTGCGTTCCGTTCAAGGCCACCAGGCGCCCAATGACGCGCGTTGGCTCGACCTCTGGCCGCTCAAACAGGAACGGCTTTTCGCCGCAAGTCCGTTCGGTCTCGTGTCGCTCCGCGGCGACCGGGTTCGGCGAACGCGCGGTCGGCGCATCGTCCATTTTGACGACCCTTTCGAGAGCGTCGCGAAAAAATCGGCTGTCAGTACGAAATGAATGCATGTCTGATTGAGCAGTGGCGCAAGGGACGAATGCGTGTGGGGGCGAGCTTGCCCGTGAGCCCGTAAAGAATCCGTTTGGCGCTTCGATACGTATTGAAGCGTTTGTCGTATTGGGACCGCGGAAACTTTGCCGTCGCCGTCTGGGTGCCCGCAGCCTCGGCGAAGTTCAAGCGGACGCCCGGATCTCCGGCTCGCCCCCGATCAGACGCGCAAATTGCCGCATGCGCGACTGGAGTCGCTCGCCGTTGAGCGGCGCGAGATCGGCCGGCAGAGTCAGGATCACGCGACCCTTTCCGGACGCGATCGGCGCGCGCGGAAGCACTCCAGGCATCGCGGCCGAAATATTGTAGGCAATCCGCATTGCCGCGCCGAGAATTCGCGCCCGATCAAGTTGTCGCGCGGTCACCAGGGTGCGCGATTGCGGCGAAACAAGATTTTCATTGGACAGGTGCCGGTAGGAAGCGGCCAGCGCGAGAAACGCGCGCGAGGGATGATCGACGCTGATGAAAGCTGCGTTGGCCACCAGATCGTAAGCCTGAGCGCCCCGATAGTCCGGGTGGGCGCGCCAAGAAATATCCGACAACAGACATGCCGCGTGGCGCAGTCGCCGATCCTGGTCGTCCTCCTCGAGGTGGGTTGATTCGATGAGGCGGCTTGTCCAAGCGTAGAGGTCCTCGGCATGCTCCGGCGCGCGCGAGCGCAAGTGGTTGAACTCGCGCGCGGATAAGATGAGGGGATCTTCCGCTTGCTCCTGAGGGGTGAGCCGGGAATAGATGAGCCCCTCGCGAACGCCAAGGGCGGAAACGACGATCTCCTTCGGATTGGACTGGCGGATGATTTCTTCCAGCACAGCGGCGCCGTAAGCCAAGAGCGGCCTGCGAGCAGACGATACGGATTCAATCGATAGCAGCGCGTCCACCTCGATCCGTTCGACCAGCGCGGCGAATTCGAGCGCGTCCCGGGACGGGATCACGTAATTGTGCATCACGTTCATTGGATACTGCCGCTGCCGCATGTGCAGGCGCGCCAGAGCGCGCCAGGTGCCGCCGACCGCATAGAACGTGCGCCCGGCCAACCCCTGAAGGGCCTTAACCGCCGCGAGCTTCTCACGAACAATCCTGGCGGCTTTCTTCGGCGACCGTTCCGAGAGATCCATGAGCGACAAGCCGCCCAGCGGCAGGGTTACCCCTGGCGCGCACTTGCCGCCCCGAATGTCGGTGAGCTCGAGCGAACCACCTCCCAAATCCCCAACGACGCCGTCCGCTTTATAAATCGAGCTTATGACGCCAAGCGCCGATAGCTTTGCTTCTCGCGGGCCGCTCAAGAGCTCGATCTTGCAACCAAGAGTGCGCTCCGCGCGATTGAGAAATTCAGCCCCGTTCGCCGCGTCGCGCACGGCGGCGGTCGCAATGCTACGCACGTCATAGATTCGCATCGTACCGCAGAGAACGCGAAAGCGCTGAAGCGCGGCCAGGGCCTTAACGATGCCGTCCTCGGGCAGAAGCCCGGTCATCGCGACGCCTTTGCCAAGACCGCATAAAGCTTTTTCGTTAAAAGTCGGCGTCGGCGCGCGCGACTGCGACTCATACGACACCAAGCGCACCGAGTTCGAGCCGATGTCGACAATCGCCACCGGATCGCCGGGCAATCGTCCTCGCGCGCTGTCGGGCGTGGCTGGTCGTGTCGGGACTGTGTCGAGCATAACCAATCCTGTCGGGGCGACTCGTATCGCCGGAGAGGGCGTCTATCAGAGGCGCCTGCGCAGCGCCATCGGAAAGGACTCCATCAAGGCCTTGCCGCGGCCCGAAAGGCTCGGATTGGTCATGAAATACTTGTGCGCGTTGAAAGACTCCTCGCCCTCGGCGGGAACGATTCTCTCGCTAGAGCCATCCGGCAGGATCCGAAAGCTCTGCTGGTTGTCCATCAGATTGGCCTGCATGATTTGCTCGAGGACGTGCTCGTGCACCGTGGGGTTGAGCAGTGGAACCAGCGCCTCGACGCGCCGATCCAGATTGCGCGGCATGAGGTCGGCGGATGAAATGAACGCTCGCGCCTTCGGGCTGGGCAGCCCATGGCCGGCGCCAAACGCATAGATGCGCGCATGCTCCAGGAATCGGCCGACGAGCGACTTGACGCGAATGTTGTCGGATAGTCCCGGCACGCCCGGCCGCAGGCAGCAAATTCCGCGTATCACGATGTCGATCTGCACGCCCTCGCGACTGGCCGCATAGAGCGCGTCGATGATCTGAGAATCGACGAGCGCATTGCATTTGATCCAGATCTGCGCCGGCCGGCCCAGTCGGGCGTAGTCGATTTCATCGGCGATGTTGCGCAGCAGCGTTTTCTTGAGCGTGATCGGCGAAATCGACATCTGCTCGAGCCCGTCCGGCTCGGCGTAGCCAGTGATGAAATTAAAAATGCGCGCAACATCCCGCCCAATCGCCGCATCGGCGGTGAAAAGCGAAATGTCGGCGTAAATCCTGGCCGTCACAGGGTGATAGTTGCCCGTGCCAAGATGACAGTAGCTGACCAGCGCTCCACCCTCGCGGCGCACCACCATCGACAGCTTGGCGTGGGTCTTGAGCTCAATGAACCCATAAACGACTTGCGCGCCTGCTCGCTCGAGATCCCGCGCCCAGCGGATGTTGGCCTCTTCGTCAAAGCGCGCCTTTAGCTCCACCAGCGCGGTGACCGACTTTCCGGCCTCCGCCGCTTCGATGAGGGCCCTCACGATCGGGCTGTCGGCCGACGTGCGGTAGAGCGTCTGCTTGATCGCAACCACGTTGGGATCATGCGCTGCCTGATTGAGGAATTGGACGACCACGTCGAAAGATTCGTAAGGATGGTGGACGACGAGATCCTTCTGCCGGATCGCGGCGAAACAATCCCCGCCGAGTTCCTTGACGCGTTCCGGAAAGCGTGGGTTGTAAGGCGAGAACTTGAGCTCTGGGCGATCGATCGCGACCAATTGCGACAAATCGTTGAGCGCCAGCATTCCCTCGATGAGCACGATCCCGGACGGGACCACGTCGACGTCGCCAGCGACAAACGCGCGCAACAATTCTGGCATGCTGGCTTCGATCTCGAGCCGGATGACGGTGCCGCGCCGGCGTCGTTTGAGCGCGCTCTCGTATAGGCGAACGAGGTCCTCCGCCTCCTCTTCGACTTCAATGTCGCTATCGCGAATGACGCGAAACGCCCCCTCGCCCAACACATCGTGGCCTGGAAACAGCAGCCCGATGAACGCGACAATCAACCGGTCCAGCATCACAAAGCGCGCGGCGCCTCCAAGCGGACCATCAGGCAATCGAACAAAACGTTCGACGCTTCCGGGAATGCGGACAAGCGCGCTCATGGTCTTGTCGTCACGTGGATTCACGAGTTCGAGCGCCAGCGTGAATCCCAGATTGGGAATGAACGGAAATGGATGCGCCGGATCAACCGCAAGCGGCGTCAAAATCGGGAATACGTGCAAGAGGAAATATTCCTGCAGCCACTCTCGTTCGCGACGGGTCAGATCGCCGACCTCAAGGATCACGACGCCGTTGGCGGCGAGCTCAGACTGTAAGGTCTTCCACCGCGACTGTTGCGAAGCGACCAACGCGGCGACCCGCTCGCTGATCCGTTCGAGCTGCTCGGCCGGGGTGCGCCCGTCATCGGAAATTTCCGCCACCCCGGACAGAACCTGGCCAACCAGGCCCGCCACGCGGACCATGAAAAACTCGTCGAGATTGTTGGCGGAGATCGAGAGGAAACGCAGCCGCTCGAGCAGCGGATGGCTCGAGTTGGCGGCCTCCTCCAGCACCCTTCGGTTGAATTCGAGCCACGACAATTCGCGATTGATGAACCGCTCGGGCGACGATAACAACGGCGGCGCTTCATCATTGGCCGCGATGGTCGCAACCGATGACAAATGCTGCTCTTTCGTCGCAACCGCGGGGGCCAAACAAACCTCCTTTTCCCTCAACGCCATATTGATCCAATCGCCGCGCCCCGCAAGCGCGGCCCGCCCGCCTTGCTTAACGGCTGCGTGGCGACGGCCAAACCGCTCAGCGCTCACAACCTTCCGAAGTGATGGCACGCAGCGAGCGGGCGACCGCGTCAAGGGCTTGCGGATAGATCCGGTGCTCCTCTTTGAGGACGCGCCCCGCAAGGGCGCCGGCGTTGTCCGTCGGGAGTACCGGCACGCGCGCCTGGGCAAGGATCGGTCCGGCGTCGAGTTCGGCGGTAACGAGATGGACCGTGCAGCCGTGTTCGGCGAGCCCTTGGGTGAGCGCACGCTCATGGGTGTTGAGGCCGCGCAGGTTCGGCAGCAGTGAGGGATGAATGTTGAGCATACGTCCCCGCCATCGGTCGACGAATGGCGGACTCAACAGGCGCATGAACCCGGCGAGGCAGACGATTTCGGCTGAGGCGGCGAGCAGCCGTGTCTCGAGCGCCGCCTCGAAAGCCGGCTTGCCGGTATAGCCTCGAAAGTCGACCGCCTCGGCGGCGACGCCCAGCTTGCGCGCGCGCGAAAGGCCGGCCGCGGCCGGATCGTCCGACAGAACCAGCACGATCTGAGCCGAGAAGTCTGGCGATCGCGCAGCTTCAATCAAGGCGCTCATATTGGATCCGCGACCCGAGATGAGAACCGCCGTTCGCACCCGGGGGCTCACAATTTCAGCTCCCCCCGCGTTACGAGGCGCTCGCCTTCGGCGGGAACAAGCTCCCCAATCAGGACTGGCGACAGGCCCGCGCCAGCAAGCGCCTCGCGCGCTTCTTTCTCATGGTCTGCGGAAACGAACGCCGCCATCCCGAAGCCGCAATTGAAGGTGCGGAGCATCTCCGCCGCGCCAAGACGGCCGACCGATGCAAGCCAGGAAAAAACGGGTTGCGGCGTGAAGGCGCTGAGATCGAGCAAGACGGCGAGACTGTCATCGAGCACGCGCGGCAGATTGTCCGGATAACCACCGCCGGTGATATGGGCGAGCGCGTGTAGACCTCGCGCTCGCGGCAGCGCCTGAAGCAGCGGTCGCACATATAGCCGCGTCGGCGTCAGCAGCGCCGCAGCGAGCGAGCGTTGCGGATCGAACGGGGCGGGAGCGTCCCATCCAATGCCGGACCGCGCGACGACGCGCCGCACCAACGAAAATCCATTGGAATGGACGCCGGACGACAGCAGACCAAATACAAGGTCCCCTCGCTTCAGTCCTGGCCTGGGGAGAAGCGTCCCTCGTTCGGCGGCGCCAACGGCGAAGCCGGCGATGTCAAAATCGCCCGGGGCGTAGAGGCCTGGCATCTCCGCCGTCTCTCCGCCGATCAATGCGCATCCGGATTGCGCGCATCCCTCGGCGATGCTTTGCACGACGGCGGACGCGACCTCCTCGTCGAGCTTGCCGGACGCAAAATAATCCAAGAAAAACAACGGTTCGGCGCCCTGAACGACAATGTCGTTGACACACATGGCGACCAGATCGATGCCGATAGTGTCGTACACGCCGCTCTCGATGGCGATCTTTAACTTTGTGCCGACGCCGTCGTTGGCGGCGACTAAGATCGGGTCGACGAACCCCGCCGCGCGGAGATCGAACAGTCCGCCGAATCCGCCAAGCTCCGCGTCCGCCCCCGAACGGCGTGTGCGGTGGGCGAACGGACGGATTCAATTCACGATCCGGTTGCCGACATCGATGTCGACCCCCAATTCGGCGTAGGTTAGCGGCTTTTGGCTTTCGGACATCCCAACTCGCAGGGTTTCAGACAGGATCGGGGTAATTGTGCACTCCGCGACGCGCAAGGGGGCAGCTCAGTTTCCCAATGCGGGCGACTTCGTGTTATCCGTAGCCCTGGTTATCCGCGCGCGTGGCGAAGACCAAGGGAGGGGATGACTGGGCGGTGACGCCAGGGCGTCAATACTTGATGAATATTGGCACGGTTCTCAACAATTTACCCAATTTCGTGACGCTGGCGCGAATGCTGATGACGCCACTGGCGGTCATGATGGTTATCGCGCAGCAATTCCTTCCCGCGTTCCTGATTTTTATTCTGGCTGGCGTATCGGATGCGATCGACGGCTTTATCGCCAAAAAATTCAATCTGCGGACGGAGCTCGGCGCCTATCTTGATCCCCTCGCGGATAAAGCGCTGCTGATTTCGATCTATGTTTCGCTCGCCATATACGCCGGTTTGCCGGCCTGGATCGCCATCACGGTCGTATCTAGAGACGTGATGATTCTCATGGCCGTGCTGATCTCCTGGCTGCTCGACAAGCCAGTTGAGATTCGTCCCGTCTGGGTGTCGAAGCTGAATACGGTCGCGCAGATCACGCTTGCTGGCTTCGCGCTTGGGGTCCGCGCCTACGGCCTCGACCAGCACCTTCTGCAGACCTCCCTTGAATGGATGGTCGCCGCGACAACCCTGGCCTCGGGCGGCGTCTATGTCGCCCAGTGGCTGGACCATATGAGCCGATAGCGTCCAGCCATGATTCAAATTCTCGCAGCCGTAACGGTGCTTGTTCCGAGCTATGACGGTGGGCTCGCCTTCTTCCGCGACGTCCTCGGCTTCGCGGTCCTTGAGGACGCCCCCCTCTCGCCAAACAAGCGCTGGGTTGTCGTCACCCCTTCGCGGGGCGCGGTCGCGGCGCTGGTGCTCGCTGTTCCGAGCGACGAGCGTCAGAGGCCCCGCGTTGGCGACCAGACGGGGGGGCGGGTCGGCTTTTTCCTTCACTCCGGGGACTTCTGGGCGGATTACGAGAAGCTGCTCAAGCGCGGCGTCAATTTCCTGGAAACGCCCCGCCACGAGCCCTATGGGCTTGTAGCGGTCTTTGCCGACCCCTGGGGCGGAAAATGGGATTTGCTACAGCCGGCGAGCGCGGCTGCCGAAATGTCATGAGGTTCGGGCGGTGAGCCTGCAGCGCCAGATCCTCTTCTGGGGGCTCGGAGTCGCGGCCCTCTTGCTTGTCGTCTATTTGCTCGGCTCAACAATAACGCCGTTCGCGGCCGGTATTGTTCTCGGCTATCTTCTCGACCCCATCGTGCTCAAACTTCAGAGGTTTGGGTTCAATCGTCTCGGCGCGTCGCTTCTCATTCTCACTATTTTCGTCGTGACCGTCGTCCTCTTTTTCATTCTTGTCGTCCCGGTGTTGGGAAATCAGTTCATTGCCTTCGCTCAGCACCTGCCAGGCTATGCGATGCGTTTGCAGGCGTTCGCAGTGGAAGAAGGAAACGCGTTCATTGCGAAATATGGCGGCCACTGGCTGGACGCTTTCGGGCTCAGCCAACAATTGTCGAGCGCGCAAATTCAGCAATCGGTCGGTGACTTCGTCACGCGGAGCGCACAATGGCTTCTCGACGCTTTCACACGCCTGGTGTCGGGCGGAGCCGCGCTGTTCAATTTCCTATCGCTGTTGATCGTCACGCCTGTCGTCGCCTTCTATATCCTTGTTGACTGGCACCGGATGATCTCGAAGCTCGACAGCTGGCTCCCGCTCGACCATCGCGAGAGTCTGCGAAAGATCGCCCGAGAGATAAACCATGCGTTGGCGGGTTTCATCCGCGGTCAGTCGATCGTCTGCCTATTCTTGGGGGTCTGGTACAGCGTCGGCTTGACATTGGTCGGACTCGATTACGGCTTTCTCATCGGCGTTGTCGCTGGCGTCTTGAGCTTCGTGCCTTATGTCGGGTCGCTGACCGCGCTCGTGCTTTCCCTCAGCGTCGCCCTCTTTCAGGGATGGCCAAGTCTCAAGCTGTTCTTGCTGGCGCTCGGCGTTGTTGGGACGGGTCAGTTCCTCGAGGGCAACGTGCTGTCTCCGCAGCTCGTCGGCAAATCGATCGGGCTTCACCCGGTCTGGTTGATGTTCGCTCTGCTTGCTTTCGGGCAATTATTCGGCTTCCTGGGGCTGCTCATCGCCGTTCCAACCGCAGCGGCGATCGGCGTTGTGGCCCGTCATCTCATTGCCCTCTATCTAACGAGTCCGTTTTATCGCGGCCGCTCGGAACCGGAGAGCCGCTGATGTCTTCGCCTCGGCAGCTGACGTTTCGCTGGCCGCATGCGACGAGCTTCGCTCGCGAAGATTTTCTCCCAGCGCCGTCCAACCTCGACGCGCTGAAAGCGATCGAACTTTGGCCGAACTGGGCTGGCCGAATGTTGATGCTCGTCGGGCCGGAGGGGGCGGGAAAAAGCCATCTCGGAGCGATCTGGGCGCGCGTGACCGGCGCCATCAGTCTTGCTGGCGAGGGGCTAGACGAACGGAGCCTCGAGGCCTGCGCCCGGGCCCATGCGGTGTTGATCGAAGACGCCGACTGCGCGACGCGCGCAGAAGCGCTTTTTTTTCACCTGATAAACACGGCGCTGCAAAGCAACGCGTGGCTCATGATAACCTGCCGTACAGCCCCAGACGCCTGGGGACTGAGGACTCCCGACCTGCTGTCGCGGCTTCGACTGGCGCCTGTTGTGCGCCTTGCCGCGCCCGACATCGAACTGACCGAGGCGGTTCTCTTCAAGTTGTTCAGCGATCGCCAGCTTCAGGTGGAGCCCCATGTAATTGCCTACATTGCTCTGAGGATCGAGCGTTCGCTTGGAGCCGCGCGAGAGCTTGTCACCGCGCTCGACGACGAAGCTTTGACACAAGGCAGACGTATAACTCGCGCCATGGCGAACAATGCTTTGCGCGAAATGGCTTTGAAGAGCGAATCGCCCTAGCCGGGCCACAAATTCGTGTTTACTATTGATTAATTAGCGCTGCATGCATGGGAGATGCCTAAAGGCGCGGCGCGGAAATCGAAGCCCGGATCATGGAGGAGACAATGCGAAAGTCCCTCATTCTTGCTCTCACCGCAATTGGAGGCGGCGTGGGCTACGCGGCGGGAGTGAGCGAGGTCGCCACAGGCCCCAGCACTGACGACCCGTCCACTTGGCGCTGGCACGTGTCGTCGATTCTGTCTGCGCAAGGCGACACGACCTCTCGACTCATGGAGACTGTCGGCGTCTTCGACGCGCAGGCGTTCAATCAACGCTACGAGCGCTATACCCCGACGGGGCTGCCCCAGACGCGCGTCGATTCGCGCTAAAGGCCGTTCAGGTCGTCAGCGAGCCGCATCAAAGGGCCGCGATGTTTTGTGCGCGCGCCCATATGCGTTCGAAATTGCCCTCGAACGCGTCGACGACCGGCGCATCGGTGATGAAGATCGCGTCGTTGTCCTGGCTCGCGAGCCCCGATCGGGAGAAGTTGCCCGAACCGGTACGCAACAACTCCCCATCGACGGCGTACGCTTTCAAATGCATCAAAACACCCTCGCCTTTGACCCGCGCGACGACGTTCGGATGGGCGAGCAATGCTTCGATGGGTCCTCCCCGTGTGGGCCCGTGCTCAGCGAATTGAGACTTGTCGAGATAGAGGCGGACGACGACCCCGCGTTCGGCAGCATCGGTCAGCGCCCCGATGATTTGCAGGTCAGACAGGACGTATGCCGCCATGTCGATAGACAATTGGGCACGGCCAATCTCCCGAGCATCGAGGCTCTCGAGATTTTCGCGCGGCGCGTAGTGGATCTGCGGCGGGGGTGCCTCGGCCTTTGACCCCCTCTCGGCCCAGGCCGCCCCGAGCGCTACCAATCCCACACAGGCGCTGAGAAACAAGCGAATCGCCAAGGCCGACTCAACCGGGTTGAACGAATACAACTTAATAGTTGTATTCGGTTGCAAACGCAAGCGGGCCTATCGGCATCGCCGCGGTTCGACGGGACGCGAGCGCTTCAATCGGAGCGCGTCGTGGACTAGTGTCTGCCGGGGAGCTTGAAGTATGACGACTGTAAGAGGCTCATGAACGCGATCACCGAGGTTACGCGGCGTCCCTCAGTCTGTCCCCATGACTGCCCCTCGGTTTGCGCTCTCGACGTGGAGGTGATCGACGGAAAGCGCATCGGCCGGATCCACGGGGCGCGCGGTCAGACCTACACCTCGGGCGTGGTCTGCGCCAAAGTCGCTCGCTATTGGGAGCGAATTCATCACCCTGATCGGCTGACTCAGCCATTTCGCCGCGTCGGTCCGAAGGGAAGCGGACAATTTGCGCCGATCGGTTGGGAAGAGGCGCTCGACCGCGTCGCCGAAAATTTCCTGTCGGTCGAGCGCGAACTTGGCCCTGAAGGCGTGTGGCCATACTTCTACGCCGGCACGATGGGTCTGGTGATGCGCGATGGGATCGAGCGCCTCACGCACGCGAAGCGCTATTCCCGCTTCCATGGGACAATCTGTGTTGGGATCGCCTGGCCAGGCTATGTCGCCGGAACCGGTCGACTGATCGGCGCTGACCCGCGGGAAATGGCGAAGTCGGATTGCGTCGTCATTTGGGGAACGAACGCGGCCGCAACGCAAGTCAACGTCATGTCCCACGCCATTCGCGCACGCAAGGAACGCGGCGCGAAAATCGTCGTCGTCGACATCTACGAAACCGAAACGATGCGCCAAGCCGATCTCGCATTGTGCGTGCGGCCGGGCACGGATGGAGCGCTGGCCTGCGCGGTGATGCACATCCTGTTTCGCGACCGATTGGCCGACTGGGACTATCTTGAGCGATACACCGACGCGCCCCACGAGCTCGAGGCGCATTTGCAGCCCCGCGATCCGGCGTGGGCGAGCGCAATCACCGGCGTCAGCGTTGCGCAGATCGAGGAATTCGCCGCTCTGCTCGGGCGGTCGAAGCGTAACTTCTTCCGCCTTGGTTTCGGTTTCTCGCGCCAACGCAATGGCGCGGTGAACATGCACGCCGCCCTGTGCATTCCCGCCGTCATCGGCGCCTGGGCGCACGAGGGAGGCGGCGCTTTCCACAGCAACAGCGGCGTGTACAAGCTTCGAAAGACGATGATCGAGGGTCTGGATGTTCGCGATACGAACGTTCGTCGAATGGATCAGTCGCGGATCGGCGCGATACTGACTGGCGAAACGGAGGCGCTGAAAAACGGCCCGCCTGTGCGAGCCATGCTGATTCAGAACACCAACCCGCTCGCCGTCGCTCCCTATCAGGAGAAGGTGCGCCGCGGTTTTTCGCGCGACGATCTCTTCGTCTGTGTCCACGAACAGTTCATGACCGAGACCGCGCGTTATGGCGACATCGTCTTGCCCGCGACGATGTTTCTCGAACATGACGACATCTACACGGCCGGGGGCCACCAGCACCTGCAGTTCGCCCCCAAAGTCATCGATCCGCCCGAGGGCTGCCGATCGAAATCACGATGTGCTGGCCGCGCTCGCTCAGCGGGTCGGGGCCGAACATCCCGCATTCTCGATGTCGCCGCGCGAGATCATTGATTGGACGCTGCGGGAATCGGGCTACGGCGATCTTGCGCGGCTCGAAAGTGACCGCTGGCTTGATCTGCAACCCCCATTCGAGGAGTCGCACTTCCTCACCGGCTTTGGCTTTCCCGACGGAAAATTTCGGTTCAAGGCGAATTGGACAGACCCGCCCATCGCCAATGACGGATTGCGTGGCCCTTGGCAAACGATGCCAACTCTGCCCGACTACTGGTCGATCAACGAGGAGGCTGATGAAGATCACCCATTCAAGCTTGCGACCTCGCCGGCCCGAAACTTCCTCAATTCGAGCTTCACCGAGACGCCGACGTCGCGTTCGCGGGAACATCGACCCGAGGTGCTCATCAATCCGTCGGATGCGACAAAGCTTGGCGTCTCGCAGGGCGATGTCGTGCAACTGGGCAATGAGCGCGGCCGAACGCGCTTGCATGCGCGCATATCCGAAAACGTGAAGCCGGGAGTGCTCGTCAGCGAAGGCATCTGGCCACCTTCCGCCTTTCTCGACGGGTGGGGAATCAACGTCCTCGTCGGAGACGACAGCGTCGCTCCCTACGGCGGTGTGGCGTTTCATGACGTCAGCGTATGGGCGCGCCGGGCATAAACGGCAGGGCGTCATCGCACTTTCTTTGTCCAAGTCGGCGGGATATACGAAAGTCCTTTTGGTGATAGGCGCCTCCGTTCCCCCGTGCGAGCGAAAAATATGAAGAAGCCGTCCGGCGCGCCGACCGACGGGTCTGCGCAAAACCTTGTCGACGTCGCTGCGGTCGACCAGCTCGCAAAGATCGTGGCGAAATACGATCTGAGCGAGATCGAGATCAGCCTCGGAGACCTGCAAGTGCGTCTGGCGCGCCAGCGTGGGCCGGCGGCTCAGACGAACGCAGCTGCGATTCCCGAACCGGCGCCCATCGCGGCCAATCCCGCGCATGGCTTAGCCATCGCTCCGCCTGCAATGGAGCCGCCTGCGGCAGATCTAGCGGGCGCGGTGAAATCGCCGATGGTCGGGACGGCCTATTTGCGGGCCAGTCCCGAAGCCAAGCCGTTCGTCGAGCTTGGCTCGGTGGTGAAAGTTGGAGACAAGTTGCTGCTGGTCGAAGCCATGAAGACCTTCAACGACATTGTCGCGCCCCGCGCCGGCAAAGTCGTCAGCATTCTGATCGACGACGGCTCGCCGGTCGAATACGACCAGCCGTTGATGATTGTTGAATGACGGCGATACGGAATCGAGCCCTGAGGGTTGCGAGCGATCAGGGAGCTCGCCTCGATGTTCGATAAAATTTTGATCGCCAACCGGGGCGAAATTGCGCTGCGAGTGATGCGCGCGGCCAAGGAGCTCGGCATCGCGACCGTCGCGGTCTATTCAACTGCCGACAGAGACGCGATGCACGTCAAGCTCGCGGATGAGAGCGTGTGCATCGGCCCGCCGCCGGCGCGCGACAGCTATCTCAACATTCCCGCGATTGTCGCGGCCTGCGAGATCACTGGCGCCGACGCCGTTCATCCTGGTTACGGTTTCCTCGCCGAGAATGCGCGTTTCGCGGATATTCTCGACGAGCACGAGATCGCTTTCATCGGTCCGAAGGCGGAGCACATCCGCTTGATGGGCGACAAGATCGAGGCCAAGCGGACCGCCGCCCGTCTCGGCCTGCCTTGCGTCCCGGGTTCCGATGGCGGCGTAGTGGACGAAAGCGAAGCACGCAAAATCGCCGACGAGATCGGCTACCCAGTCATCGTCAAGGCTGCGGCAGGCGGAGGCGGCCGCGGCATGAAGATCGCGTGGAGGCCTGACGATCTTGCCGAGGCGATCAGCGCGGCCAAGATCGAAGCCAGGACCGCGTTCGGCGATGATTCCGTCTACATCGAGAAGTACTTGGCCAAGCCGCGCCACATCGAAATTCAGGTGCTCGGCGACACGCAGGGCCACGCCATTCACCTTGGCGAGCGCGATTGCTCCCTTCAGCGTCGCCACCAGAAGGTGTGGGAGGAAGGTCCCTCCCCGGCCCTGAACCCTGAACAACGCGAGGGCATCGGTGCGATTGTCGCCAGGGCGATGGCTGAATTGGGCTACGTTGGCGCCGGGACGATCGAGTTCCTTTATGAGGACGGGAAGTTCTTCTTCATTGAGATGAACACGCGGGTGCAAGTCGAGCATCCGGTCACGGAGATGGTCACCGGAATTGACATCATCAATGAGCAAATCAAGATTGCGGCCGGCTCTTCGCTTTCGATCGCGCAAGACGATGTTCGCTTCCTGGGCGCCGCGATCGAGTGCCGCATCAACGCCGAGCACGCGCGCACATTCACCCCCTCGCCGGGGCGGATCAGTTACTTTCACCCCCCCGGAGGCCTCGGCATTCGCGTCGATTTCGGCGGCCTATCAGGGCTACGTGATCCCGCCCTATTATGATTTGCTGGTTGGGAAGCTGATCGTCCATGGCCGGACGCGAACCGAGGCTCTGATGCGGCTAAGGCGCGCGCTCGATGAATTCGTCGTGGACGGGATCGAGACGACGCTGCCGCTGTTTCGCACGCTCGTTCGCAACTCAGACGTGCAGAACGGCCAGTACGATATCCACTGGCTCGAGGATTTCCTTAAGCACGAGCCCAACCCGCAAGCGTGAGCAACGGCCTCTTCTACTGGTCGAGCATGCCAATATTTAACATATCAATAACGTACTATGCACGATGCTCAGAGTTGTTTCGAGTTGCAGATAAGAGGGCCTAAGCCGCTGAAACAATTGAGTCGCGTGCAGAATCGCACACCCCTGCCCGCGGTGGTCCTCAAAGCCGCGAATAGGCGTCCGCTCGCGAAGGCTTGCTCGGGCGATAGGCGCGTCTCAGCCCAGTCGCTGCAAGGCTGCGCGCGCTTCGCTATTGTTGGGATTAACCGACACTGCCCGCTGGTAGGATTCGACCGCTTTCGCGTGATTGTTCAACTTCTCGTAGCAAAATCCGAGGCCCGACCAAGCTTCCGAGTTGTTGGCGTTGACGTTGAGCGCCGCATTGAAGTCCTCGATCGCCGCATCGTACTTGCCGGTGGCCATCAGGCTCTGACCCCGGGCCTGGTACGGCGCGCCGGCGAACGGGTCGCGATCAATCGCATTGTTGAAATCGGTGATCGCCTGAACGTTGTCGCCCTGGCGCTGATAGATGAGGCCGCGCGCATGATAGGCTTGCGCGCCCTCGGGGTTCAGCCGGATCGCCTGGTTCAGATCGTTCAGCGCGCCGGGGTAGTCGGCGTGCGAGCGCTCGAGATTGCCGCGGCCCAGATAAGCAGCCGCGTCATTCGAATTGACGGCGATTGCCTGATTGAAGTCCTGCATCGCCAGATCGTCCTTCTTGGTCTGGCGATAGGCGAGCGCGCGGTTGGTGTAAGCGCCGGAGAAATGCGGATCGAGCTCAATCGTATGGCTGAAATCGTCGATCGCGCTGGAATATTTGCCGAGTTGGGCGTAGACGACGCCCCGCGTATTGTAAGCTGCGGCGTCACGTGGATTACGCTGGATGACGTCGGTCAGCGAAGCGATATTGCCGGCATTGGAGGCTTGAGCGCCAGGTTCGGCGTCGACCTCCGCCACGTGCGTGTTAAACCCGCCGAGTGTCTCGCTGCATGCTCCAAGCATAAGCGCAATGGCCGCCAATCCAGCCCCGGCCCAAACGCTCCTGCATGAAGACCGTCCCATCATCGCGGGTCAGCAACCGGGACGGCCCCAAAGGCCCCCGCGGAAAGAGCGCGCTGATCGATGATATGCAACGCCAAATCGAAAACCCCGCCGCTCAGCGGCCACGGGCGCTAAACGCCAAAGTCTTACGCCGCTATGTCGCCGCCCGACATCAAGCCGGCGCTAATCAGCCGGTCGACCGCGGCGCCCCGGGGACCGGCTTCGGCTTCATCGGAAGCAGGCCCTCGCGCTGCAATTTCTTGCGAGCGAGCTTGCGCGCCCGCCGAACCGCCTCAGCCTTCTCGCGCGCCCGCTTCTCGGAGGGCTTCTCGTAGTGCCCGCGAAGCTTCATTTCGCGGAATATACCCTCGCGCTGCATCTTCTTCTTGAGGGCCTTGAGGGCCTGGTCGACATTGTTGTCGCGAACAAGTACCTGCACGGACTATCCTAAGTTTTGAGGCCCAGCCTCGAAAGATCCGAAAATTGGCGCGCGGACGCACTGACATGGCGGCCCGCAAGTTGCCGGGGCTTTACCAGACAGGCTATTTCTTGTCCAGAGCACTTGCGCGTCCACGGACAACGGCGGTTCCCTTGTCGCATCCGTCGTGGCATAGAACAGTCAAATCAGGACCCATGCAATGAACCGATTCGAGCGGCGGCCAGTCGACGCAGGCGAAGCGAAGATTGAGTTTCTCGACGGCGATTTCCGCATTCTACGCCCTGGCGCCTTCGTGCGCTGCGCGGTGACCGGCGAGCCGATCCCCCTCGACGAATTACGCTACTGGAGCGTTGATCGTCAGGAGGCTTACGCCACTCCATCCGCTTCGATGAAGCGGGAGTGTGAGGGCCGCTAGCGCCCTGTCGTGCCTGACATCCGTCAGCGGATCGGCGGAGCATATTGAATGCCGCCTGCGTTCCACAGTTGATTGAGCCCGCGTGGTATGGCGAGCGGGGTTTTCGCGCCAAGATTGCGATCAAAGACTTCGCCGTAATTCCCGACATACCGGATGATGTTGGCCGCCCAGGCGTTGGTCAGCCCGATTTCCTCGCCAAAATCTCCGCTCGTCCCGACCAGACGCTTGACCTCAGGCTTCTGTGACCTCAGCGCCTGATCAATGTTCCGTGAACTGACCCCAAGCTCCTCGGCGTTAACCATGGCGAAATAGACCCACTTCACGAGACCGATCCATCGCAGGTCATTGTCGCGCACCACCGGCCCGAGCGGCTCCTTCGAGATCACGTCTGGCAGAATCATCTGGTCCCTTGGCTTGGCGAGACGGAGACGCAACGCGTAAAGTTGGGACAGGTCGCTGGTCAGGACTGAGCAGAGTCCGGTGTCGTAATTCTTGATCAACTCGTCAGTCGATGAGGATACGACCTCCTGGAGCGTCATGCCGTTGCTGCTGAAGAAGTCGGCGAGATTGTCGATGGTCGTTGTGCCGCTCTGCACGCAAACCTTGGCGCCGTCGAGTTGGAGCGCTGAATTGATGCGCAACGCGCGGGGGACCATAAATCCCTGTCCATCGTAATAGGTAGCGCCGACGAAAGTCAGTCCGAACTCGGTTTCGCGCCCCATCGTCCAGGTGGAGTTGCGCGCCAGAACGTCGATTTTTCCGTCCCGAAGCGCCTGAAACCGGGCGTCCGCCGACAGAGGTAAGAGCTTGACCTTCTTCGGATCGCCGAAAATGGCGGCGGCGATCGCACGGCAGAAATCGACGTCAAATCCAGTCCAGATCCCGCGTTCGTCGATGTTCGAGAACCCGGGCAATCCTTCGTTGACCCCGCAGAGCAACGATCCGCGCGCCTTGACCGCTGTCAACGTGGGCGAGGGTCCGGCCGAATAGGCGAAGCCAGTCGTCGTCAAGACATACGCCGCCACCGCCCATCGCAGCGCCGCCCGTCCGAGCCTCTCAAGTCGGCGCGGTCGATCCATTCGGAACCTCACCGTTGGCGCCTCCGGCCACATTAACCGAGGACGAGGCTCGAGCAAACCGGCGCCGCACGGAGCAATCGAGACGGCGTCTTGCGCGGTTTTTGCCGGCCACGTACGATCGCGTCGCAATCGCACTCTCTTAAATTCAGCGGCGGTGCGATCGGAGAGCGGGCGATGGTCGAATGGTTCGATGATCTCGTTCTCGGCATGCGCTTCAAGAGCCCGGAAAAGCAAGTCACGCGTGAAGACATCAAGCGGTTCGCCTCCGAATTCGATCCCCAACCCTACCATCTCGACGAGGCGGCCGCGGAGCGATCGGTGTTCGGGGGTCTTGTCGCCTCGGGCTGGCATACTGCGGCGATCGCCATGCGATTGGCGGTCGACACGCGTCCGTTCGGGCCGCACCCTTTGCTCGGCCTCGGCGTCGACGAACTGCGATGGCTCGCCCCGGTGCGCCCGGATGATGTGATCCATCTGGAAGGTGAGGTTGTCGAGCTCACGCCGTCACGGTCGAAACCGCAAGGGATCGCCCGAGTTAAATGGACTGCGTTCAATCAGCGCGGCGAGCCGGTCTACACGTTCAATCCGATCGCCATCGTGCCCTGCCGTCCCGTCTGATCGGCCAAGCGCCGCAGCTAAGCAGATTCCGTTTGGCTAACCAACGGATAGGTTTTTTGCGGTTGGCTGCCTGCGCCGATTCGCAAGGTGTATGACATGGCGGGAAAGTCTCCGATTATGGCGAGCGATGAACAACGCGCCGGCCTCTTGGCTGTTGCCGGTTCGCGCGATCGCGGCGAGGCGGACCGCGCCCGCGCCGTGCTTTTGACGCTGGCTGGTTGGACCAGCCCCAAGATCGCGGAGGCGTTTGGCGTGCGCGAAGATACGGTTCGGCTGTGGCGCAGCGACTTCACCGCCGGCGGTGTGGCAGCGCTGAAGACCAGCATCGCGCCGGGCCCGCCTCCAGTGAAGAGTGAAGCCGCCATGCGCGTCGCCACCCCGCTGCTGGAAGAACCTGTGGCCGACCGGCGCAACTGGACGATCCCCCGCCTTCGCGCCGAGATCGAAGCGCGCGAGGGCGTGCGCATCAGCCGTTCGCAACTGTCCAAGGCCTTGCGAAAAAAAAGTTCCGCTGGCGGCGGCCCCGGCACACGCTGAAGGGACGTCAGACGGAAAGCGAGGTGGAACGGGTGGGGCTGCGCCTGCAACTGCGCAAACAGCAGGCCGAAGCGGGCGACATCGTTCTTCTCTACGGCGATGAGAGCGAGGCGCTGACCCATCCCTATCTCGCCCGCGCCTGGGCGAAGTCGGGGGCGGACTTGCGTGTGCCGGCGCCGGGGCAGGCCAAGAAGGTCGCGATGCTGGGGTCGCTCGATCCCCTCACGCGCCAACTCATCGTCCATACCAGCCCGACCAAGCGCAGCGGCGATTTCATCGCCCATCTGGAGCAACTCGACCGTCTCTTTGGACCGCAGCCCGGGCGACAGGCCAAGCCGGTCGTGCTGGTCGAGGACAATGGTCCGATCCACACCAGCAAACGCTCGCTCGCCGCCCTGGCCGCCCGCGCGCACTGGCTCACCGTCGAATGGCTGCCGAAATACACCCCCGAACTCAACGACATCGAGCCGGTCTGGCGCGATCTTAAAGCCCATCACCTCGCCCACCAGACCTTCACCGACGCCGACGCGCTCGACCAGGCCATCCATCACGCCGTCATTGATCTCAACCGCGAGCGCATCCCCAATCCGTTGGCCAAGCCACGAATCTCTGCTTAGACCGCGGCCGGAAATTTGCACGCGAGGCAGGGTGTGCGATTCTGCACGCGACTTAAGCTTTTCAGGTACTTAAGCCTCCTTATCTGCAACTCCGTAACTGCCCAGCCGGGTGAGTCTGAATTGTCACAGGTGGCGGGGATTTTTGGGTTTGAGGGTTTTTGGGAAAGTCTTTTCGAGGAAAGCATGATTCCCTTGCGGCATGATTCTTCCTCCGGAAGTCGCGTCCCTGATTGCGTCGCTTCAGCGGGAGCTGGAAGCGTTGCGGGCTGAGAATGCAGCGTTGCGGCAGGAAGTCGCTGAGCTTCGGCGCCGGCTGGACACGAACAGCACGAACAGCAGCAAACCGCCGTCGAGCGACGGGCTGAGAAAGAAGCCGGTGAGCCTTCGCGAGCCGTCGGGGCGCCCGAGCGGCGGGCAGAAGGGGCACAAGGGCGAAACCCTTCGCCAGGTCGCCGAGCCCGACCGGATCGTGACGCACGAGGCTTTCGCCTGCCGCCATTGCGGCTGCGCCCTCACCTCCGCGATGGCGGCGGGGATGGAGCGGCGTCAGGTGTTCGATCTGCCGGAGCGGCTGATCGAGATCACCGAACACCGGGGCCTTGTCTACGCCTGCGCCGGCTGCGGCGGGCGGACCCGGGCGCCTTTTCCCGACCGGGCGATCGGACCGGCTCAATATGGCGGGCGCGTCCGGGCCGTGGGCGTCTATCTCAACGCCCAGCAACTGATCCCGGAGGACCGGACGGCCGAGACGCTCAGCGATCTCTTTGGCGCGCCCGGGCTTTGCGCGGCCAGCGTGGCGGAATGGACGCGGGCGAGGGCTCAAGCGCTGGCCCCCGTCGTCGAGCGGATCAAGGCGATGATCCGCGCCTCCCGCGTGCGCTGCCTCGACGAAACCGGCCTGCGCGTCGGCGGCAGGACGCAATGGCTGCATACCGCGGCCGCTCCGGCCCTCACCCTCTATCGCGCCTGCGGCAAGCGCGGCGAAATGCCCGAGGGGCTCGAGGGCGGCGTGATCGTCCATGACGGCTTCAAGCCCTACCGCAATCTGGACGGGGCGGCCCGGCCGCCCGCCCATGCGCTCTGCAACGCTCACCATTTGCGCGAACTCAAGGCTCTCATCGAATTCGACAACGAGCCCTGGGCGACAAAGATGCGCGATTGTCTGCGCGACACCTGCCGGGCGGTCGCAGAAGCCCGCGCCGACGGGAAAACGGCTCTTTCCCCGCAAGCGCTCGAAGCCTTCCACGCCCGCTACTGGGAGGCCCTGCGCGAAGGCCTGGCCTTCCATCGCAACCTGCCCCGCCTGAAAAAGGCCGGCCCCAAAAGCGGCCGAACGAAACGGAGGGCCGGAGACAATCTGCTCATCCGCCTGCACAGGTTCAAAGACGACGTGCTCAGGTTCCTCATCGACTTCGACGTTCCCTTCACCAACAATCTCGCAGAACAAGCGCTCAGGATGATGAAGGTGAAGATGAAAATCTCTGGCGGTTTCCGCACCCCCGAAGCCGCTCAAGCCTTCGCAGCCCTGCGCTCGGTCATCGCCACAGCCAGAAAACAGCGCAAGACCATCCTCCAGGCCCTCGCCGCCGACCCCCAATCCCTCGCCAACGCCCTTACAGCCTGAAAACCCGGCTGGGCAGTTACGCAACTCCGCAAAAAATCCGCGACTTGCAACTGCATCATCCGTGGGACGAATGTAATACAGAATGTCTATGTTCTACATCATTTCCCTTGCAATCGCCCCAGAGATAGTTCATATGTGAACCTTATCGTGGCGGACGCGCGCCGGGCGGCGGCCGTCGGTCGGCTTTCGCTTTCTGTTGGAGTTGACGATGCCCACTTACAAGGCGCCGGTGAACGATACCCTTTTCCTGCTCAGCGACGTCTTCGACTACGCCAAATATGCCAACGCCCCAGGCTTCTCCGACGCGCCGACCGATGTTGTCGAGGCGGTCTTGAGCGAAGGAGCGAAATTCGTCGAGGAGGTCGTCCAGCCGCTCAACCGTGTTGGCGACCTTGAGGGCTGCAAGCGGCACGAGGACGGCAGCGTCACCACCCCCAAGGGCTTCAAGCAAGCCTACAAGAGCCTCGTCGAGGGCGGATGGGTTGGTCTTGCAGGCGATCCCAACTTCGGCGGCCAGGGTCTGCCGCCTTTCCTGTCGGTCCTAATTAGCGAGTACGCCAATTCCGCCAACCTGGCCTTCTGGATGTACCCCGGCCTCACCAACGGCGCCGTGGCGGCGCTCATGACGCATGGAGGCGAGGACCTCAAGTCCCGCTATCTGCCGAAGATGACCACTGGCGAGTGGACAGGCACGATGTGCCTGACCGAGCCCCATTGCGGCACCGATCTCGGCCTCATCAAGACCCGTGCGGTCCCGTCCGCGGACGGCTCGTACGCCATCACCGGCCAGAAGATCTTCATCTCCGCCGGCGAACATGACCTTGCCGACAACATCATTCACCTGGTGCTGGCGCGAATCGAAGGCGCGCCCGCTGGCGTCAAGGGCATCTCTCTGTTCCTGGCGCCGAAGTTCCTACCTGATGCAAATGGCGGCATCGGCGAGCGCAACGGCGTCGTTTGCGGCTCGATCGAGCACAAAATGGGCATTCACGGCAACGCGACAGCGATGCTCAACTTTGACGAAGCCAGAGGCTGGCTGGTCGGCGAGCCGCATCGCGGGCTTCCGGCGATGTTCGTGATGATGAACGGCGCGCGGCTCGGCGTCGCCGTCCAGGGCCTCGGGATTTCCGAGGTCGCTTATCAGAACGCCGCGGCCTACGCGAAAGAACGCCGGCAGGGCCGTTCGCTTAAAGGTCCAGTCGAACCGGACAAGCCGGCCGATCTCCTTCTGGTCCATCCCGACGTCCGCCGCATGCTGCTTGAAGTCCGCGCTTTCAATGAAGCGGCTCGAGCGCTCCTGGTCTGGACCGCGCTTGCCCAAGATGAGGCGCGCTCCACCCCGGATGCGAAGGCAAGACAGGCGGCCGACGATCGGCTCGCCCTCATGACGCCGGTGCTGAAGGCCGTGTTCACCGATTACGGATTCGCGAATGCGGTTAAGGCGCAGCAGGTGCTGGGCGGCCACGGCTATATCGCCGAATGGGGCATGGAGCAGTTCGTGCGCGACGCGCGCATTGCGATGATCTACGAAGGCGCCAACGGCGTGCAGGCGCTCGACCTCGTCGCGCGCAAGCTGCCAAAGGATGGCGGCCGCGCGCTGATGGCGCTCTTCGGCGAAATCAACGGCTTCGTCGCCGCCAACAATGATGATGCGGCGCTTGCGCCCTACCTGAGCGGCCTCAAGTCCTCGCTCGGTCATCTGCAGCAAGCCACGATGTGGCTCTCGGCCAACGGCCTTAAGAATCCAGATAACGCCGGGGCCGGCTCCTATGATTATATGCATCTCATGGGCCTAACAGCGCTCGGCTATATGTGGGCCCGGATCGTCAAGGCGGTGCTGGCCCGTCAGGCGAGGTCGGAGAGCACCGCCACCCTTGACGCGAAATTGATCCTCGCCAAGTTCTTCAACGAGCGTATGCTGCCGGAAACTGCGGCGCATCTGGCGCGGCTCAGCGCCGGCGCCGCGACGCTGATGGCGCTTCCGGCGGACGCGTTCTGAACGCGCGTTTGGGAGGTTTCGGACGATGGCGATCGATGCGGCGGCTGGCGTGGCGGGTGGCTGCCAGTGCGGCGCGGTGCGCTATTGGCTCGTCGCCGAGCCGACCGGCGTGAACATCTGCCACTGCCGAATGTGCCAGAAGGCGAGCGGCGGCCCGTTTATGGCCTTCGGCGGAGTCAAGCTTGATCGCTTGGTTTGGACGCGCGGCGCGCCAAAAGTCTTCGTAAGCTCGTCGATCGCAGAACGCGGCTTCTGCGCCGAGTGCGGCACGGCCCTCACCTATCGGCCCCTAAGGCGCGATCGCATTGCGGTGACAATCGGCAGTCTCGACGAACCCGACACCGTCGCGCCGACGATCCAGCTTGGTGTCGAATTCGAAGGTTCTGTGGCTTAATGGGGCGCTCGTATCGCCGGTCGAGAAGATCAGCGATTGGCTCAAGCTCGATGAGGCGGCGATCGGCAACCGCCAGCATCCCGATCACGAAACTTGAACGCATCGCGCGGCTCGCGCCGCAGGGAGAACCAAAATGGTTGACGCTTTCATCTATGATCACGTGCGAACGCCGCGCGGACGCGGCAAACCCGATGGCTCGCTGCATACCGCTTCGACGCTCCATTTGGCGGCGACGGCTTTGAAGGCGATCAAGGATCGCAACCATCTCGACCCAACTGATGTCGACGACGTAGTAATGGGTTGCGTCGATCCGATCGGCGAAGCGGGCGGCGACATCGCGCGCATGGGCGCGCTGGCCGCGGGCTTTGGCGACACGGTGCCGGGCGTGCAGATCAACCGCTTCTGCGCGTCGGGCCTCGATTCGGTCAATTTCGCCGCCGCTCAGGTGATGAGCGGACAGCACGACTTGACGATCGGCGGCGGCGTCGAATCGATGAGCCGCGTGGGCATCGGCGCCTCTGGAGGGGCATGGCCAGCTGATCCGTCGCTGGCGATTCCCACCTATTTCATGCCGCAAGGCATATCGGCGGACTTGATCGCGACCAAATACGGTTTCTCGCGCGACGATGTCGACGCTTACGCGGTCGAGTTCGCAGAAGCGCGCCGCGGCGGCCTGGAAAGAGGGCCGGTTCAAGAACTCGATCGCGCCAGTCCTCGACGTCAACGGCCTCACGATGCTGGACCATGACGAGCACATGCGGCCGAACACGGACATGCAGTCGCTGGGTTCGCTCAAGCCCTCATTCGTCATTCCGGGCGAGCAAGGCGGCTTCGACGCGGTCGCTGTTCAAGCGCATCCGGACGTCGAGCGCATCATCCACGTCCATCACGCCGGCAATTCGTCAGGCATCGTCGACGGCGCCGCCGCCGTGCTCCTGGGCTCCCGTGAAGCCGGCGCGAAAGCGGGCCTTAAGCCACGGGCGCGCGTGCGCGCCTTCGCCAATATCGGTTCGGAGCCGGCGATCATGCTGACGGGCCCGGTCGATGTGACGAAAAAAGTGCTGGCGCGGTCCGGCATGACCTTGAACGACATCGACCTCTTCGAAATCAACGAGGCGTTCGCCTCAGTCGTGCTGCGCTTTCGGCAAGCGTTCGACCTCGACGCCAGCAGGGTCAACGTCAACGGCGGAGCGATCGCGATGGGCCATCCGCTGGGCGCAACCGGCGCAATGATCCTCGGAACCGCGCTCGACGAGCTCGAGCGCACCGGCAAGGGCACGGCGCTCATCACGCTATGCATCGGCGGCGGTATGGGGACCGCCACGATCATCGAGCGCGTCTGATCGCGAGACGGAGATTTTCCATGAGCCTGACCAATTTTCGTCTCGAAACCGACGCCGACGGCGTCGCCCTGGTCACCTGGGACATGCCGGGCCGATCGATGAACGTGCTTAACGCTGAGGTCATCGGCGAGCTCGGCCAGATCGTCGACAAGATCGGGAGTGATGAAGCGATCAAGGGCGCTGTCTTCACCTCCGGCAAGGAGGGCTTCGCGGCGGGCGCTGACCTGACCATGCTCAAGACCGCGGGCGACGAATTCGGCCGCCGCGTCAAGACGGATGGCAAAGAGGCGGCGATGCGCGCCTTCGTCGACGGGACGAAGCAGTTGTCGCTCGTCTACCGTCGGCTCGAAACCTGCGGCAAACCCGTGGCCGCCGCGATAAACGGCGTGTGCATGGGCGGCGGTTTCGAACTGGCGCTGGCGTGTCACTATCGCATCGTCGCCGATACCGACAAGGCGCGCGTCGGACTGCCAGAGATCAAGGTCGGGCTCTTCCCTGGGGGTGGCGGCACGCAGCGCGTGGCGCGGCTGATGCCGACGCCCGACGCGCTGCAGATGCTGCTCAAGGGCGATCAAATCCACCCTGCCGCGGCGAAGAAGATGGGCATCGTGCACGAGGTCGCGCCCGCCGATCAGATCGTCGCGCACGCCAAGGCCTGGGTGAAGGCCAACCCGAACGCCAAGGCGCCCTGGGACGACCCGAAGTTTAAGCTTCCCTCCGGCAAGATCTATTCGGCCCAGGGCATGATGATCTGGCCGCCGGCCAACGCCATCTATCGCCGCGAAACTTACGACAACTACCCGGCAGCCAAGGCGGTTCTGACGAGCGTGTTCGAGGGCCTGCAACTGCCGATGGACTTGGCGCTCGTCGTCGAGGCCAAGCACTTCGCCAACATCCTTTTGTCGAAGGAGGCCGCGGCGATGATCCGTTCGCTCTTCTTATCGATGGGTGAACTGAACAAGGGCGCGCGGCGCCCAGCGAACGTTCCGCCGACGAACCTCCGCAAGGTCGGCGTGCTCGGCGCGGGCCTGATGGGCGCTGGCATCGCCTATGTCTCGGCTAGCGCCGGGCTCGATGTCGTGCTCATCGACCGTGATCAGGAATCGGCCGACAAGGGCAAGGCCTATTCGGACAAGCTCATCAGCTCCCAGATCGCCAAAGGCCGCGCCAAGACCGCCGACAAGGAGGCGCTGCTCGCGCGCATCACGCCGACCGCGGACTATGCCCAGCTCAAGGGCTGCGATCTCATCATCGAGGCGGTGTTCGAGGATCGCGCAGTCAAAGAGGAGGCGACGAAGAAGGCGCAGGCCGTCGTCGGCCCCGAAATCGTCTTCGCCAGCAACACTTCGACCCTGCCGATCACCTCGCTCGCCGGGACGTCGCTGAAACCAGAGCATTTCATCGGGGTGCATTTCTTCTCACCCGTGGAGAAGATGATGCTGACCGAGATCATCACGGGCGAGAAGACCGAGGCGAAGGCGTTGGCGACGGCGATGGATTTCGTCCGCGCGATCAAAAAGACGCCAATCGTGGTCAACGATTGCCGCGGTTTCTATGTCAACCGCTGCGTCGGCAATTACATGGTCGAAGCCCACGCGATGGTGATGGAAGGCGTGCCGCCGGCGATGATCGAGAACGCCGCCAAGATGGCCGGCATGCCGGTCGGGCCGCTGTCGCTCAATGACGAAGTCGGCATCGATCTGAGCTGGAGAATCCTTCAGGCGGCCAAGACTGATCTGGGCGCGAACGCCGTCGATCCGGCGCAAGAGAAGCTCATCGAAGCGATGGCGGTTAAGGAAGGCCGCTTCGGCCGCAAGAATGGCAAGGGGTTCTACGACTACCCGGCGAATGGGCCGAAGAGCCTGTGGCCGGGCCTCTCCAAGATCGTCGGCAAGCGACTCGATCCCGACGGCGTCAGCATCAAGGACCTCAAGGAGCGCTTCCTCTTCACTGTGGCGCTCGAGGCGGCCCGCTGCATGGCCGAGGGCATCGTCACCGATCCGCGCGAGGCCGACGTCGGCTCGATCCTGGGCTTCGGCTATGCGCCTTATTCAGGC
Organism: uncultured Alphaproteobacteria bacterium; assembly: GCA_963813555.1. GTDB lineage: Bacteria > Pseudomonadota > Alphaproteobacteria > Rhizobiales > Beijerinckiaceae > Roseiarcus. Next base: position 411,535 of record CAWEZX010000011.1, read on the forward strand.
GGCGCCTTATCATTCATCGACGGCATGGGGCTGAAGGCCTTCGTCGCGCGCGCCAAAGAACTGGCGGCGGAATATGGACCCCGCTTCGAGCCCGGCGACAGGCTCATGGCGATGGCGGAGCGCGGCGAGACGTTCTACGGAACCTATGGCGAGAAGCGAAAGGCCGCGTGAGGCGCAATCGCCGGCTCCCTGGTCATCGCTGCGCAACGCGGCGCGGGAGAACTCGAAAGCTTCGAAGTCTGGGGGGGCCGCTCGTCACTAGCACTCACCCGTATTCGCTGCTAACAGATTGAATTGGCACGAGTTTTGCGGAACCCAGGGTTGCCAAGAGACGTTGGAGATGACACCATCGTCCTTAGGGAATCAGGAGAATCTGCATGGCCACCGCCGATTTCCGCCGTCAGCTCGAGGGGTTTGGTCTGACGACGGCCAACATCCTTTATCGCATGCCCGACCACCCCGACATTTTGCAGAATTACATCTGGCAGCAGCACGACCTGCATCCGCACTTCCCCGAGCTTAAGAAATTCCTCGACTTCTGGACGCGCGAGCTCGACGGCCTGCTTCACTCGGTAACGGTGGCGCACACGCGCCTCATCAAGCCCGCAGAATTCAAGGCGATCGGCGCCGAATTCCGGCTGAATTGACCCATGCGAGCGCCGAGATGCGGCGGTCGATCCGAACGAGACGACGTGCATGTGCCGTTCGGTCGTCGTCGCCGACCACGTCTGTAGACGGTTGCGCATCAGGGGCCGTCGAGCACGGGGCGGACTCTTGCACAAAGTACCGCTTTCACCACTCGCTCGGACATAGTCCTGCCCGCCACTCGGCTTTGTGGACGGCGCCTCTGCGTTTCGAACTACGAAGCGCTAGGAGCGTGTCCGAGTAGTGGTGGCGTTTTCGGGACGAACTGATTCCCTTTGCGGCATGAGCAGACATTTTTGTCCTTGGACAATTGATCAGACACAACTTTTGCCGGCGGCGATCGCCGATTACGCGCCTGCGGACCATCTGGCGCAGTTCGTCGTCGCTTTGGCGCGCGAGCACTTGGATCTGTCGGAGATCGTCGCAAGCTACAAAAGCGGGCTTGGTCAGCCGCCGTTCGATCCGCGCATGATGACAGCCCTGCTGCTCTATGCCTATTGCTCTGGTCTTTATTCCTCGCGGAGGATCGCGAAGGCATGCGCCGAGCGGGGCGATTTTATGATGATCGTGGCGCACGACGCGCCAGATTTTCGCACGATCGCCGACTTCAGGAAGCGTCATCCGCCGACGCTGGGGAGACCGTTTTTGCAGGTGTTGAAACTGGCGGAAAAAGCCGGGCTGGCGAAGCTGGGGCATGTCGCGCTCGACGACACGAAGATCAAGGTGAACGCCTCCAAACACAAGCAAATCATCGTGGCGCATGGACTGACGCAGAGCATGAGCGACTGTCCGCAACTTGTTCCCTTGGTCGATGCCGTCCGGGCCAACCTCGGACGCAAGCCCAGGGAGATTTCGGCGGACGCGGGCTATTGCAGTGAGGACAATCTTTTCGCGCTCGCGACCCGGAAGATCCACGCCTATGTCGCTACCGGGCGAGCCAAGCATCCGGCCGAGACCACGCGCAAGGTCGGCGGCGAGATGACGCAGAGCATGCGGCAGAAGCTGAAGCGCGCCGGTTATCGCAGCCGGCACCGATTGCGAAAGCAGATCGTGGAGCCGGCCGTCCAGACGCTATCTGGACGGCCTCCTAGTTGGCCTAAATGGGCGCGGGTCTGGCCTTGTTCGCCCCATCTCAAGCGAAAATTTTGTGCACCGACCAGCTCGTGGGGACGACGCCCAGATCCTCGCCGACGAAGCCGCCCGAGCCGTTCGGATTCCACAACTCCGTATCGCCATTGGTGTTGCGCCACAAAATCCCAGATTGGCCGTTGCCGCTGAAGTCGCCGGTCCCGGCAATCTGCCAGCTGGACGGGACCACGCCTAGATCCTCGCCAACGAAGCCACCCGAGCCATTGGGATTCCACAATTCCGTGTCGCCATTGGTGTTGCGCCATAGAATACTGTCTTGACCCTTCCCGCTGAAGTCGCCGGTGCCGGCGATCTGCCAGCCGCCGCCGACGACGCCCAGATCCTCGCCGGTGAACCCGCCTGAGCCATTGGGATTCCACAACTCCGTATCGCCGTTGGTGTTGCGCCACAGAATACTATCTTCCCCCTTCCCAGTGAGGTCGCCGGTCCCGGCGACCTGCCAGCTCGACGGGACCACGCCTAGATCCTCGCCGGTGAACCCGCCCGAGCCGTTGGCGTTCCACAATTCCGTGTCGCCATTGGCATTGCGCCATAGAATACCGGCTTCGCCGGCCCCGTTGAAGTCGCCGGTCCCGGCGACCTGCCAGCTCGACGGGACGACGCCCAGATCCTCGCCAACGAAGCCGCCGGAGCCGTTCGGATTCCACAATTCCGTATCGCCATTGGCGTTGCGCCATAAAAGACCCGCTTCTCCGTTCCCGCTGAAGTCGCCGGTCCCGGCAATCTGCCACCCGCCACCGACGACGCCCAGGTCCTGGCCGGTGAAACTCTCCGAGCCGGAGTTTGAATTCCAGAGTTCGACGTCGCCGTTGGCGTTCTGCCAAAGGATGTCGGCTTTGCTGTCGCTATTGAAAAAGTCCGGAGGCGTCGTTGCGGTTCCAATCGCAGTCAGGTCAACCGGAAGCAATCCGTAAGTCAGCCGCGCTCCGGAAATGGGAGCCACTTCCGCTGTCCCCGCTGACGTGCCGTCCGTCGTCCACAAGCTGGTGAGTCCGCTTGAGTTCGTGCCCGAGAACAGGACTTGGCCGTTATAGATCTCCAGATTGGACGGATTAAGACCCACATGCGGCGGGTAGCCTGTCGTCACTAGCTGGTGCGTGCCGGCCGCGGTTCCGTTGGTCACCCACAACTCCGGGAGATTAAATTGGTCAAGGCCGCGGAACAGGACCTCGCCGTCGAAGACCGTGAAGTCGCTCGGATCGAGTCCTAAAGAGCCCGGGCCAGGGGTCAGCTCTCGCGTGCCGGCGGCCGTGCCATTCGTCTCCCACAACTGAGCATGGCCGTTCGAATCCAAGCCGCTGAACAGCACCTCGTCGTCGAAGACCGTCAAGTCGGTCGGGTTCAGTCCGGACGGGTCTGAGGCTCCGCCCGTTCCGGGCACGAGCTTCTGCGTGCCGCCGGCGGTCCCATTTGTCACCCACAGCCCGCTCAGGCCATTGGCGTCGACGCCGTTGAACAGTACCTCGCCGTTGAAGATGGTCATGTCGGTCGGGTCCAGTCCGGTCGTCGCCGCCCCAGAGATGCCGGCTAATCCGCCCAGTTCCTGCGTTCCCGCTGCGGTCCCGTTGGTCGTCCAGAGACCGAGGTGACCTGCGGTGTCCGCCCCGTTGAACAGCGCCTTCCCGTTGAAGACGGTGATGTCGGTCGGGTTTACACCCGCAGACGCCGCCCCATTGATGTTAGCGACCTCCGTCGTGCCGGCCGCCGTCCCGTTGGTCGTCCACAGTCCAGTGTCGCTGGTCGAATCAATGCCGCGAAACAGCACCTCGCTGCCAAAAACTGTGAAGCCCGGCGTAACTGTCGCAGTGAAGAGCCCTCCCGAACTCGCCCCGACTATGCCGGTGACCTCAGTGGTGCCGGCCTTCGTGCCGTCGGTCGTCCACAAGTTAAAGTGGCCACTCGCATCTCGGCCGGTGAATAGCACCTGATTGTTGAAGACTGTCAGGTCTAAAAGCGACGAGCTGCTGGGCTGGAATCCGTAGGGAAGCGGCCCATTCCACACGATAAAAGTTCCGCTTGCCGTGCCGTTCGTTTCCCAAAGACCTTGGGTATCGCTCGAGTCCGATCCTTGAAAAAGAACAACGTTTGGCAGCATTTCGTATCCTCATTCCTAGTATGGTCGTCATAACCTGCTAGCCTTGCCGATGCACAGTCTTGCCGCTGCGATCCGCCGCATCACTGGAGCTTCTTGTCGGACTATCCCTTGAACCGCAGGCACCGCCGCTCAGCATCACCCAACGCATTCTGTTTTTTCGCTAACAGAGGCACCGGAAGTTGGCAAGAGCTACCTCAATTTGGGCCGGATTTTCCGTGCGGTAACAGCGTTAAGACCCGGCTACCCAAGTCCTTGCTGCCGCCCGAGGGGCACGCCAACCGGGAACTTGAGCGCCTCGGACGCTCCGCCGCGGCTAAGGAAACTCAGTCATCACCAACATCTTTGTAGTAATGGGCAATAATTAATGCGCCCCAACCACAGCCGCATCGATTCAAAAATTCAGGCCCTTGACACGATTGGTCTCGTGTTTGCCGTTCGAATCCGACCATTTCTCCTGGCCGCGCAGAGGTTAGATTGCCGCTTAAAAAAAGCAGGCAAAGGTCCGAGTGGATAGGGGCCGCCGCTGTCCGAGCCGAGGGCGAATTCGAGCCCTCGGGCCCCCCCTCGGGGCCCCATGCGGACGAAGTCGGTCCCCCGTCGCCGCTCCAAGCAGAATGCGCATGCGAACCTTCTTTGTTCGCCACCTTGAATCACTCCTCAACCGATTCGGGAATCCCAGTCGGAACCAGGCTGTGAGTTGGGGCAGTTTGAGAGCTAACGAAGCCCGTTGGAAGCGGCCCCTAGGCCAGTTGTCGCCTTTTCCCGCAGCAGTTGCCCGTCGCGATAGCGCAACCGGTTGCCGTTGCTATTGCGCCTTGTGATTGACCCTCACTGCCCAAAGCCTTGGACAAATTGAACTCGCCATGGCGGCAGGCTACTCGCTGCTTGAACCCAATGGAGGGCGGGTCGGCTGACCTAACTGCCCACCTCAAGCGAAAATTTTGTGCACGGACCAACTGGTGCCGACGACGCCCAGATCCTGGCCGACAAAGCCGCCCGAACCATTGGGATTCCACAACTCCGTATCGCCATTGGTGTTGCGCCACAGAATCCCAGATTGGCCGTTGCCGCTGAAGTCGCCGGTCCCGGCAATCTGCCAGCTGGACGGGACCACGCCTAGATCCTCGCCAACGAAGCCGCCCGAGCCATTGGGATTCCACAATTCCGTGTCGCCATTGGTGTTGCGCCACAGAATACTGTCTTGACCCTTCCCGCTGAAGTCGCCGGTGCCGGCGATCTGCCAGCCGCCGCCGACGACGCCCAGATCCTCGCCGGTGAACCCGCCTGAGCCATTGGGATTCCACAACTCCGTATCGCCGTTGGTGTTGCGCCACAGAATACTATCTTCCCCCTTCCCAGTGAAGTCGCCGGTCCCGGCGACCTGCCAGCTCGACGGGACCACGCCTAGATCCTCGCCGGTGAACCCGCCCGAGCCGTTGGCGTTCCACAATTCCGTGTCGCCATTGGCATTGCGCCATAGAATACCGGCTTCGCCGGCCCCGTTGAAGTCGCCGGTCCCGGCGACCTGCCAGCTCGACGGGACGACGCCCAGATCCTCGCCAACGAAGCCGCCGGAGCCGTTCGGATTCCACAATTCCGTATCGCCATTGGCGTTGCGCCATAAAAGACCCGCTTCTCCGTTCCCGCTGAAGTCGCCGGTTCCAGCAATCTGCCACCCGCCACCGACGACGCCCAGGTCCTGGCCGGTGAAACTCTCCGAGCCGGAGTTTGAATTCCAGAGTTCGATGTCGCCGTTGGCGTTCTGCCAAAGGATGTCGGCCTTATCGTCGCTATTGAAAAAGTCCGGAGGCGTCGTTGCGGTTGCAATCGCAGCCGCAGTCAGATCGAATGGGGCCAATCCTGTCGACGCCCCGAGGCCGCTGCTCAGCTCGCGTGTGCCGGCGGCCGTGCCGTTCGTCTCCCACAACTCATGGTGGCCGCTTGAGTTTATACCATTGAACAGCACCATGCCGTTGTAAACTTCGAACCCGATCGGATCCAATCCGGACGGGTCCGAGAGGCCGCCCGTTCCCGGGACAACAAGCTCCGTCGCGCTGGTTCCGTTCCACACCCACAACCCGTCTTGCCCGCTGGCGTCGATGCCGTTGAATAGCACCTCGCCATTGTAAACGGTCATGTCTTGAGGATGGAGCCCCGTAGCGAAAGCGGAGACGCTGATCTCGTTCGTGGCGACGCCGTTCGTCTCCCACAACCCGACGTCTCCGCTGGCGTCCACGCCGCTGAACAGCACCTCGCCATTGTAAGCAACCATGTTCTCAGGATGGATCCCCAAAGGGCTCGCGCCGGTTACGGCGATCTCGTTCGTCGCGGCGCCGTTCGTCTCCCACAACCCAACCTGGCCGCTCGTGTTGATGCCGGAGAAAAAGACTTCGCTACCAAAGACTGTCAGGTCGCTCGGATCCAAGCCTAGTCCCGTCGTCAGCGCCCCGGAGACGGTGAGTTCGTGCGTGCCGGTGGCCGTGCCGTTCGTCTCCCACAACCCGGAGACGCCCCCCGATGTGCCGTTGAACAGCACCTGGCTATTGAACACTGTCAGGTCGGACGGATCGCCCGCGACGTCGGTCAGTTCGTGCGTGCCGGCGACGGTCCCGTTCGTGGTCCACAACCCGGAGACGCCGCCCGATGTGCCGTCGAACAGCACCTGGCCATTGAACACTGTCAGGCTGTTGGGAGAGAGCCCGGAAGTGCCGGTAAGCTCCACTGCGCCCGTCGCTGTGCCGGTCGTCACCCACAATCCGAATTTGTCGTTCGAGTCGATACCCTCGAACAGAACCTCTCCGTTGAAGACGGTCAGGTTGCTGGGCGAAAGCCCCGAAGCATTCGCTCCGGAGACGGGGATTTCAAAGGTCCCGCTCGCCGTGCCGTTCGTCTCCCACAACTCCGGATCGCTGCTTGAATTATCACCTTGAAAAAGAACAACATTTTGAACCATTTGCATGCCCATGCCTGAGATTCTGCCGCGTCGGCTCAGACCGGCGGCTGGTGTTTCTTGACCCGTTTTACACAAGGTAACTGCTAAGTAAACCCGCTAAAACCATAGCGAGGGCCGTTGTACACCCACAAGGATCGCTCCAAGGGTTTTTGCGATCCGCGCGCCTGTTGTTCTTCCTGTCTCCATTTAAGCCAACCGGCGGGCCACTCAAAAAGGCCTCCCCGCTCAGAAAAGCCGCGACTATATTCCCTAACCGCTCTCAAACGGTGCACGCAAGGCGCTCCTCTCCTTCTACCCTCCTCCAACCGCCCCCGATCGGATTTTGGGGGAGCGGACGACGAATAAAAAAATCTGTTGCTGCTCGCCTATCTTCTAAAGAAAGATGGTAATAAGCTGGAGCCGCGAATGAGCGATGAGCCCGGCGATACTGCAGGCGGGTGCAACGCGTTTCGTGAAAGAAATGGATGTTAAGTCGAAGCCAATGACCGGGATTATGCGATCGTCCTGTTTACGCGTGATGGACACTTCAAGTCAGGCTCTGTGAGGAGCCGGTGCAGAAGGGTCGCGGCGGCGAGCTTAGGGTCTATTTTTCATTCGCAGCTTTTGGCGACCGATGGTGGGTTATAGGATAAGCGTCACCCGGAAGATCTTTTGGACCTCCGGCAAGTCGACATGGAAAATAGATCGAGCGGAGATTGGACAATCATGCGGATATTAATTACTGGAAACATGGGATATGTCGGGCCGGTCCTTACGGGATTCCTTCGTGACAGGCTACCAGACGCTGAGCTGATCGGCTTTGACACGGCATTTTTCGGCCATAGCCTGGCTGGCGCGGGCCTCCTGCCCGAGGCCTTGCTCGATCGGCAAGTGTTCGGGGATATCCGGGAGTTTCCCGCAGAGTTGCTCGACGGCGTCGATGCGGTGGTGCATCTTTCCGCAATCTCCAACGATCCGATGGGAAATAAATTCGAGGCCGTCACCGGTGAAATCAATCGCGACGCCACCACGCGGATCGCTCGGCTAGCGGCGGAACGGAAGGTTAAGAGTTTTGTCTTTGCCTCGAGCTGCAGCATGTACGGCTACGCGGAAGGGGGCGCGCGCAAGGAGAGCGACCCGACCAACCCGCTGACGGCCTATGCGCGGTCGAAAATCGGCTCGGAGAAAGCCATGGCCGAGCTTGGCCGCAACGGCATGCTCGTCACGTCGCTCCGTTTCGCTACCGCCTGCGGCATGTCCGATCGCCTCCGGCTCGACCTGGTGCTGAACGACTTTGTCGCCTGCGCCATCACATCGGGCGAGATTACGGTTCTCAGCGACGGCACGCCTTGGCGCCCGCTCATCGACGTTGAGGACATGGCGCGTGCGATTTTGTGGGCGATTCGCCGCAAGCGCGAAAATGGCGGCGAGTTTCTGGCGGTAAACGCAGGCCGCGACGAGAGCAATTATCAGGTGCGTGAATTGGCCGAGGCGGTGGCGCGCCAGGCGCCAGGCACTAAAGTTTCGATCAACACCAACGCACCGCCCGACAAGAGATCCTATCGAGTGGACTTTGCGCTGTTCCGTTCACTGGCGCCGGACTCCATTCCGCAAGTGTCATTGGATCAGTCCATCACGCGTCTGCGCGAAGGGCTTGTCGGCATGGGCTTCGCGGACAAGGATTTCCGCTCTTCGCCGTATATGCGGCTCAAGACGCTCGAACGCCACATGGCCGCCGAGCGTCTCGGTACGGATCTGCGCTGGCGTTTTCGTTCTCACGCCTTAGGAACTGACACCCGTGAGATTCCTCAAGACGCCGCTTGAGGGCGCCTATCGGATTGAGCTCGACAAGCGTGGCGACGATCGCGGCTTCTTCGCCCGAGTTTTTTGCGAGAAGGAGTTCGAAGCGGCGGGCCTCGAGACGCGTTTCGTACAGGCCAACAATTCGCTGACCCTGAAGAAGGGCGCCTTGCGAGGCCTGCACTACCAATTACCTCCCGCCGCGGAAGTGAAGGTGGTGCGGGCGATCAAGGGGGCGCTTTGGGACGTGATCGTCGACCTGCGTCCTGGGTCGCCGACCTATCTCAAATGGTTTGGCGCCGAACTGACTGACGACAACCGCTCGATGTTGTACATCCCGCGCGGGTTCGGACACGGCTTCATCACACTGACCGACAATGTCGAGGCGTTCTATCTCCACAGCGCCCTCTACTCGCCGGAGGCCGAGCGCGGGTTGCGCTGGAACGACCCCGCGATCCGCATCGACTGGCCGGCCGAGCCACAGGAAATGTCGGACAAAGACCGCAAATGGCCAGATCTCGATCCAAAATTCCATGGCCTGAAATCGATGCGCGGGTTGATGTGATATTTTGCAGACTGCGGGAGTTCCATCGCTGGATGTTAGTTGGCGGCCGCCCCAGCGGTAGGCGGACACCGGCTTGAATTATCTGAAGACGCCTATTGGCGCATCTAGCGGCTTGATCCACGCTGGACGCTAAAGTATCGGATCGATATGCATCCGACGGCAAATTTGAACGCGCAGCTTTTCTTTGACGTTTACGTATCGTCGCGCGAAAGCTCTCTTGACCATCCTCAGCGCAATCCTCAGAGACCGTCGGCCACGGCAAATCGCTTGACAACCAAGACAAGTCGCTCATGCCTCCAATGGGGGAGTGCGGAATATGAAACAGGCGCAAAGGGGAGAAGGCGGTGGCCGAATTTCATTTTGTCGAGGACTACGAACGCTTGGTCGCCGACCTCATAGCCAAGCATCCGATCGAGGAGGCGATGAGCCTCGCAGTCGGCGGGTATTACGATCAGATCGGCCAAGTAGAGGGTCATCTTCTCCGCTGGGCCGGCCTCGCGAACGGAATGTCAGTCGTTGACCTCGGGTGCGGCAGTGGGCGCCTGCCGCATGCGCTCGGAAAGGCATTCGCAATCGACTATCTTGGCGTCGATATCGTGCAAGCGTTACTCGATTATGCCGCCACCAAAAGCCCAACGAACTACAGGTTCGTCCTGAACCGTTCGCTAACGCTTCCAGCCGATGACAAATCGGTCGACTTCGTGACGGCCTTTAGCGTATTCACGCATCTTCTACCGTCCGAGAGTTATCTTTACATGGAAGACGCGAGACGGGTGCTCAAGCGGGGTGGAAAGCTCGTCTTCAGCTTCCTCGAAGTCGTCGAGCCTAGCCATTGGTTTGCTTTCGAGGGGGAGGTCAATAGTCGTCGGGCTGGGGGACGTTCGCATCTCAACATGATGCTTGAGCGCCCAATGATCACGCGGATGGCAGAAGCATTAGGTTATTCCGAGCCCATATTCATCGGCGCCAGCGAAGCGCCGTGGGGAGGCCCGCCGCTTGGCCAGTCAGTGGTTGTTATTTCCCTTTCCTCCGATCGGCCTTGAATTTCTTTCGGGTAGCTCGCCTCTCGTGGAAGGGAGGTGCTGGACTTCGCTCGCTGTAACTCCGCGGCGGTCAGGCGATCAAGGGCAGGGACATCCACCGCCGGCAAGCGCGTCCGGGAACGGACCCGCCCCTCTTTCGAGCCAATCACTGTTTATGATGTTCCTCGATTTGTGTTGAGCCTCTTCGCGCCCGTTGAGTACTTCGGAAGATGATCTCGAATGTCGCTACGTAAATGGATTCCTGCGCAAGAAAGTTCCGCAGATGGTCGCACTCCTTCAACGTTAGGTCAGCTTCCCTTCAACGTTAGGTCAGCTTCATACAGTATTGATTGATGATACGCTTGCAGTGTTCTGCTTCACCCATAAAGTTATAATTATCAATTGAAATTGGCTCACGTTGATGACGACCAGCCACAAAGGTTGTCAAGCAATCAATTAGTAGTTTGCTACCCCAATTTATTTTCTCTTGGATTAAAACCGATCCACCATTCTGTTCGACAATTGAACTAATATATTCTGCTTCAACATTTTCAGACCTGTTATGCAGATTTGTAGGCTCTCCGCTATCCTTTAAGTTTGAGTGATGAATGAATGCTATCCCATTAGGTTTCATGAGACTCAAGATCGCGGGGATATAGCTATCGAATACTTCGATGTCGGCGTGTACGAGAGAATCGAACGAAAAAACCAAATCATATTGTGCTGCAGCATGCTCCAATGACAGGCCGTCATTTTTGAAAAAGCGCGCTCTTTCCACGTTTGAGAAGATTTGCTTGCATGCTCTCACACACTCATCGGAAAGGTCTATGCCGGTGTAGTCATCACAATAATTCAACAGGAAGCGGGTCCATCTTCCAAAACCGGGAGCGATTTCTAATATTCTAGCCGCAGGAAAATACTTGTGAAGCCGCGGATACAAAGACCCAAACCACTGAGCTTCACTAGATCCCCACGACGAACTCCACTCCTCGCCTTTCAACTCCCAATTATATTCGCCGTCCCATTGGTGGACGTTCCAGTCTAGTCTTGGCATGCGGCCCTCTTACAGAAACCAATTCGAGGCGAGCTGTCGCTCAGTCGGAGCTGGCTGGCCTTTCGCCTCCGTAATTCAGCGCGTCAGGCCCGGGATGTTCGTGACCGCGCAGCTCATACCTATCGTCGCCGGCACGACGCCGAAGAGTCGCTCGATCGCATGCACCAGCGTGCCGTCATTGGGAATTGGTTCGGGCGGATAATCACCCCAGGCAAGATCCAGCTCAATGAATCTCGACAGCACCGAGGATCGAACCCAGAACATGGACCCGACCGGAAAATTGAATTGCTCAGGGAGAGCGCCCAGCTTCATGCGCGTCGCAAGATCCTCGGCGAGCCTACGGTTCTGAGTCCACGAAATGACATTCGGGTCATCGGGGAACACGAGGCCAATTCCAAAATCAAGCTCCATTTGCGACAGGATTGCATCGAGCATCGCGCCACTGCGCTCGCCACCAAGCAGATTCTCTAGAAGGAACGTATTCCAGGCTTCGGCAAATGGCCGATCGGCCACGTGTACGCTCTTCTTTGTATGCAGGTGCCCTATAATATCGTAGTCGCGGCAGAGCGCCTTGCCGAATTGCGTCAGCAAGGGGCCGAAGTCGCGACCGAGATTTGGCGTGACCTGCAAATCCCAAACTCGTCCCCGATATTCGGCCAAGGCCTTGCGGACCTCCACGGACCCTTCGGGCGTAGCGACGCTAATGAACAGGTCCGGGGAGGAGGCGTTGAAATTCAACTGTTTGACGATGCCGGGCATGAGCTCGGGATAAAATGCGTGCAAATGTAGCGCGGTGCGCGTCCTGGCTTTTTGCTGACCGCCGTCTTGAATGACCTTTTGAAGCCACGGGCCGTCGGGAAGCCCCTTTCGCAGGAAGTCGACAAATGGATCGTATTTCGCCGGTCCTTCGGAGGCGTGGAGCATGGAAAAAACCGTGGGGTGAAAGCCGGGCATCGGCTTTCGAATACCGAGCCCAGACGCCATGTGATAGAGGTAGTTCCCGATGATTTTCTCCTCGGAGAGTCCGAGGCCATCGAGGCCAGCATGCTTAAAGAAGTCGCTCCGAAATTTTCCGGACGCCCAGATCGTCTCGACTTCGTGCCTGAGCCGCGATTTATTGTCCGTTGCTTCTTCCGCAATAGCCTCGATCTTCGATACATAGGCGTTCATGTCGAACGCGGATTCGGCGCCGGCGCGAGAGCGTTCCGACACTTTCGCGCGCAACTCGTCGTCATCCGCCAACGCGAGCACTTTGCGCGCTAGATCACGGGTATCGAGATATTTTGCCACGCATGGCTCGCCAAGATCGTTTTCACTCAGGAAATGCGCGATGCCGGTCGTCTTCTCGAAGCACAGAACCGGAAGCCCCGACGTAAGAGCCTCCGTGGCCGTATTTGGAAGCGGATCGAGACGGGATGAGATAATCAGAAGATCAGCAAGTTCATAGGCAAGTTCAATCTGGCTCGTGGCGCGCACGATCTTCATCTGCGACTTCGAGGTTGGCCCGCTTGAATTGATCGGCTAGGAAAAGCGAAAGCGAGTAGGGCGTTTCCGGGTAAGGATCATCACCTATCCATACGAACTGGAATCTTTCCCCTCCCGGTTCGTTTTTAATGATCGTCGCACAGTCAAAGAAAAGATCGACGCCCTTTCGCAGACTGATCGTGCCGACCCCAATCACTAGGAACTTGCGGCCTACTCCCTGCGGACGCAGAATTCCGTGTCAACCAGGTCTTTTCGTTTGCCGTCTCTTCGGGGGCATGTGAGCTTGCGGGAACAACACACTTACCCTGAGGCTCAATGTGGACAGATGAGCTTGGGTACAGCCAGAAATCGGAAACGACGTCTTCAAGCGTCGCCCTTGTCGAGAACACCGTCCTGGTCGATAGCGACAGAACGTCTGGAAACGCTGAACGAGGACGTGTGTCCGCCGAAAACTCGTGGATCAGCGAGACTGTCGGAACACCCGCCACCCTCAATGGCTTGAGCACCCTCCGGGATTCCACGCTGTTTGCGATCGCAAATGACAAAGGGCGACTGGACGTGATGTCCGCAATCACCCTGTCGAGTTCTCCGTCCGTCATGTGCACGCGGTCGGCCACCAGAAGGGATGCGCTCGCCTGTCGGAAGTGGTTGATCAGCTCTCCCCCTCCGAGAATCAAGCCGATAACGTTGTACCGCTCGGAAAACCGCTGGATAAGGTTCAGCGCCAGGATTGGAGCGCCGGTCCTGGAGGCATCGTGACTGACGATGAGGATCGTCTTTTTCTGCGGATCGACGGCCGCCGCGGACGCGTCGGGAGCCGGCGGCGCTTTCTCGTGAGATACCGACGGCGCGCCCTGCCCGACCAGAAGGGCGCCCTCGCCCGAGGCCCCGGTTGCGCCTTGCCCGCCAAACAGCGCTGGCTCGCCTGAGATCCGGCCGACAGTCTCCGCAGTTTGGATCGTGCCGGATTGAAACCCCAGGCCCCGAAGCCAGCCGCGCGGCCGGCCGCTCTTGTGGAAGGCGATCCGAACAACCGGCGAGCGGACAAGGCGGCCGACAGTGCGGGGAAGATGAACCACGTTGTCGACAAGCCGCCATCTGAGGGATCGAGTTCAGCTTGTCGAACCGACCCTGCAAAACGGCGAATTTAGCGGCCTGAGCATCTTGCTCGTGGTTGAACCAAATAATCTTGGCGTCGCGTTCGCTCTTGACGGTGGCCAGCTCAATATCGCGCGCATCAAGCGCCCTCTTCAGGCTGCGGATCTCCGCGTCGCCCGACACCGCCGCGTCGCTCAGGCGCTTGATCTCCGCGTCGCCCGACGCCGCCGCGTCGCTCAGGCGCTTGATCTCCGCATCGCCCGACGCCGCCGCGTCGCTCAGGCGCTTGATCTCCGCATCGCCCGACGCCGCCGCGTCGCTCAGGCGCTTGATCTCGGCGCTCATCTCGGCTGCTTGCGACTGGTACGCCGGCAATCGCAAGTATCCCCCAATGACTTCCCCGGGCCTCCGTCGATCCAAGTAGACCGAGGAAGGGGTCTGGGAAAGTTCTTTGTCGCTTGCGATCGCGACCAAGAAAGGCGCGCGCGTCAACCCAGCGCTGGCCTCGATATACTCTAGTGATCGCCGTTCGTAGCTTCGCCAGGGGCCGCCGCCTTCGGCCGCCACAATGAGAGAGCCCAAAATGGCTCGCTGACTTAATATGAGGACATGTCTGAAGTTGGCGCGAAGCAAGGAGTCGAATTCAGCTGCAGTCAATTCGAGCAAATGATACTTGTTCACTGGCTCGCCGCGGGCGGAATAAACCGCGCGTTCAGGCGTGCTGACGATAAGCTTTCCGCCGGAACGTAGCACGCGCTTGACTTCCGCCATGAACCGAGCGTGTTCGCGAACATGCTCCAGCGTTTCGAACGACACGACGGCGTCGACTGAGGCGTCGCCGATCGGCAAGTCAAGCGCGCTTCCCTCGACGAAGCGAAGGTTCTCCCCGGGGTAAGTCGTTCGGGCGTGAGCGATTGCCGCCGGGTCGACGTCGACTCCAGTGACGTTCCGGGCGACGGTCGCGAGAATTGAAGAGCCGTAGCCCTCGCCCGAGGCGACATCGAGTACGTCAAACCCAGGGCATAGATCGCGGGCCAAACAGTAGCGGTGGAAATGCTCGAATTCGATCTCGCCTTCGATCGCCGTCGTCATGCGTTCGCCAGTGAACTCCATAGATCGTTCCGGGGACAACACTTTGAAAATTCCATCTGCCGTATTCCATTCGACCATGTGCTTTCCCGCTATTGCAACCGTTAATTAAGTAGCGCGGCTCTGCGTCTCACCGCTTCCTTGTTCGACGGCCGACCCTGCCTACAAAGCAATAGCGCCCAATCGTGTCGCAGCCTGAGGCAACGTCGCGCCGCCCCGCACCGTGACCGCACCTGAATCTCCAAGCGCCATCAGTCAAGCTCTATGCCGCTATCTGTCCCTACCCTGCGTTCCCGCTCCGCGACGTGGATGGCGAACGAAGGGACGCAACGCAAAGAAACGTCTGCGGCCACTTGAACGCCCCACACACTCATCAAAGAATCGGATATCGTCCTGCAGCAGATTGCGCAGCTTTGCGATCACCCTGGCGTCGGCCAGGATATTGTCGCGTTCCTCGGATGGCGGGGTCACGTTTTCCCGGATTTGGGCCGACAGCGGAACGCCGATCAAATTCGACACGGCATCGACAAAGGCGGTTCTGTGGTCGTGAGTCCCAATGACGTCAAATCGCCCCATGTCAAATCCACCGAAATAAGTGCTCGACGTCAAACGACGCATACACGGTATCTCAGCCATTTCAAGCAAGTACATGCGCTGGTTCTTAACAAACTCAAATACGGCATGCGAAGTAAATCCAGTGGAAAAAAGACTTCTCCAATAATAATAGATCGAGATTAGGTTCTCGACGGGCTCCCTTAGCATCACAATACGATATGCTGAGGGAAGCAGATCGTATTTAGTAATCGGCATGTGGCCATGCACGACTGTGTACGGTTTCACATCGTGTGGTCGAACTCCGCAAGAACCAGTCAGGGTAAACCCACATCGGGTTTTTTGGGTCGACTGGATCACAGTCGTACGAGCCTTGCACTGCCTGCGGGCCGAAAGCCGCCACGAGGGCGGTCCGAATTGACGACCCAGAGGCCTTCGGAAAATGAACTGAGATCAGCGGGCGGTCTAGGGCCTTTGCGTCCATGTTCGTTCAATTTACTTCCTGGATGCGGGCAAGCGGCATCTGCGCATTAGCTCGTCGAAATCGCGCTAGCCGGATTTCGATTTCAGCGCAAGAAAGCTAAGGCAGCCGGATATCGGACGACACGCAAACTGCGAACCCCGCTTGCATCGAGTATGTCCACTCCTCCGAATGCAGGAACTACTTTGCCGCAGCTGGATACGACGCAACCTGATCAGCCATCGCTCTAGGTGGTGTGGACTTTAGCGATTCCCTTTTAGGAGCAAATCAAATTCAAGGCTGCTTGTGGGAGGCAGTCTTGGGTGTGATGGACCGGTTGGTTTTGAGCGACGCGGCGTGGGAGCGGATGGCGCGGCTGATCATTGGTCGACCTGACCAGAAAGGTTCGACCGGGCGCGACAATCGGATGTTCGTGGAAGGTGTGCTGTGGATCGTGCGTACGTGAAGTGGCCCCGCGCAGCGGGACCGTTTTTGGCGGCGGCTAAGTTGGAAGTGCGTCTGCTGGTTGTCCTTTATCAAGCCGCCAAGGGTTCTGTCTGCTGCTGTTTCTGATCCGCCTGTGGGCATGTGGTCAACGCGTTTGCGTTGTCCACATGTCCATAGGCCCCGGGCGGCGCGCCGTCACGCCAGACGGCCATCGGCGCGCGATAGCCGAGCGCCTGATGAAGGCGGCGCTCGTTGTAGAAAATGATCCAATCGCTGATGCTGGCTTTCGCCTCGCGACCGTCGGCGTAGCCTTTGAGATAGACGTCCTCGTATTTCAGCGAGCGCCAGACGCGTTCGATGAACACGTTGTCCATCCAGCGGCCGCGTCCGTCCATCGAGATGCGCACGTCAGCCTCGATCGGCACGCCGGTGACATCCGCGCTGGTGAACTGGCTGCCCTGGACGCCCTTCTGTTTGTCAAGCGGCGATTCGGGTGGCGTTGATTTCCTTGCGGCGCTGCGTGATGAGGGTGAAGACCTCTCTGGCGAGGTAGCGCTTCAGGGCTCGAATGGCGTCGAGCTTGGAATGTCCTTCGGCGAGTCGGCGAGCGACGTAGTCCTTGGTTCTCTGGTCGGTCCGCAAGCGTCCGATGGCGATGATGTGTAGCGCGCTATTGGCGGCGCGATCTCCGCCGCGGTTGAGCCGATGCCGGACGGTCTTTCCCGACGACGCCGGAACCGGACTGACGCCGCACAACGATGCGAAGCTGGCCTCTGACCTCAATCTTTCTGGATTGTCGCCGGCCGTAAGGAGAAGCTGCGCAGCGCCAATGTGGCCAATCGAATTGCGGGCGACGAGGTTCGGCGCCAGCTCGTCGACGATGGCGGCGATCATCACATCGAGATCTGCGATCTCATCATGCAGCTCGAGGTAACGGCGGGCCAGCGACTTGAGGCCGATGCGATAGGCGGAATCCAAGTCGCGATAAGCGGTAAGATCGGGTCGCCAGGAGGCCAGCGTGCGGACGAGCTGCATGCGGGTCAGGCTGCGCAGTTGATCGCGCAGGCCATCAGGGGCGCAGACGATGGTGTTGTGGATCATCTGCAGGGCGACACGCCTGGCGCTCACCGCGGTCTTCCGGCAAGCCATCAGAACCCGCAGGGATTCGATCATGCCGTCCCGGCTTCGCGGCGTCACGGTCCGCTGACCTGCAAAGGCGGCATGGGCGGCGTTCTGGGCGTCGAGATCGTCGTTCTTGCCGCGTCGACGCCGATCCTGCTTGTCGGGGGGTCGTGACTTCGAGGACCGCGACCTTTGCCTGCTGCATGAAGCGCAGGAGCCCTGCGCCGTAGCTGCCGGTCGAACTCTACGCCGACGCGTTGCAACTCACCGAAGGAGCGCATCCAGGCGAGCATCTGGCGATAGCCTTGCCGAGTCGTGGCGAAGGATCGTGTTCCGATGACCTGGTCCTGTTCGTCGACGACCGCTGCGACGTGAAGATCCTTGTGGGTATCGACGCCGCCGACGATGCGACGTGTTCCTCCGGTTACCGCCATTCCCAGCCTCCACATGACCATGCATGAATGG
Source organism: uncultured Alphaproteobacteria bacterium (assembly GCA_963813555.1). GTDB lineage: Bacteria > Pseudomonadota > Alphaproteobacteria > Rhizobiales > Beijerinckiaceae > Roseiarcus. Next base: position 429,515 of record CAWEZX010000011.1, read on the forward strand.
CTTCGCCGGGACCGAATGCGCGGACAGGACAGTCACGAGACCATGGAGGTCAGGCCCTTCTCGGGTCACAGGCATCGGCGAGGCAAAGCCTCACCGCAAGGCGTTCCCGGGCGGTCGACAGGTCCAGGGAAAGACACGGCTGGTCGATCGGAGTGCGGGTCAGACCGCACCGGGCGGCTTGCGGCGCCAGCCTACCAGTCGGCCGATCGGTGTTTGAGTCAGGCCGCCCGGAAACTGGCGTTTATCCTCTGACTGTCGGTGTTGAAAATTTCCGGCTTGCCGTATCGGGCCAGCGCCTCCTCCAGCGCCGCCACGCAGAACGAGGCGTCCATGGTGTTCGACAGCCGCCAGGCGAGAACCGCCCGGCTCGCCCAGTCGATGACGGCGACCAGGTAGAGAAAGCCGCGGCCGATCGGGATATAGGTGATGTCGGCCGCCCACACGGGGTTCGGCTCGGTAATCTTCAGGCCGCGCAGCAGGCAGGGGTATATCTTGCGCCCGGGCGCGGCTTTGCTGGCGCCGGGGCGCGGAACCAGCGCCTCGATCCCCATCACCCGCATCAGCCGCCACACGCGCTTGCGGTCGATCGGAAAGCCCTCCTCGCTCAGCGTCCGCGCGATGCGCCGGGCCCCGAAGAACGGACGCGCGGTGAACAGCGCGTCAATGCGCCTCATCGCCTCGAGGTCGTTGTCGTTGGCCGGGCGCGGTTTGCGATAGACGCCCGAGCGCGCCACGCCGAGCATCGCGCATTGCCGGCGTACGGATAAATCGGGATGATCGCGATCGAGCTTGGCTCGACGGTTCGACGCGCTCATTTGCCCAACCTCTTGGCGAAAAAGCTTGTCCCCGACTTGATCGGGGATCGTTCTCGATCGTCAGCTGGCCGATCTTGGCGGGAAGCTTCTCGATCGCGCGCGCCGACGCCGCTTCCGTGTCTACGCCGACCCCTGAATTGAACGCCCCCGCCGCATGGTCCAGCAGCTGTTTCTTCCAGGCGTAGATCTGGTTCGGATGAACCTGATGGCGCGCTGCGCCAGGTCGCTGACCGTCGCCTGCTCCCGCAGCGCCTCCAGCGCGATCTTCGCCTTCAGCGCCGCGTCAATCTTCCGTCTCGTCTTCGTCATCTGCCGCTCCGTCCCATCCAATTCGGAGCAGACTTCTTCCAACTATGCCACTGGTCCCAAAATCCAGGGCCACTTCACCACACTGCCATTGGCGTTAGGTTGTTCATCGCCTGGTGCGGGCGCCGAAAATTGTAAAAGGTCATCCAGGAACCGATGCCGGCTCGCGCCTCGCGGCCATCGGCGTAGGCTTTCAGATGCCCCTCTTCATACTTGATCGAGCGCCACAGCCGTTCGATGAAAATGTTGTCCATGAAGCGGCCGCGTCCGTCCATCGAAATCGCGACGCCGGCCGCCGCGAGCTTGCCGGCGAAAGCCTCAACGTTGCGATGGGCGCGGCCTGAAAGGCCTTTGGCCCATCGGCCGAGAGGCGTGTCGCGCCGCGCCGTCCGAGAAGATCCGTTACCTAACTACCGCCGTACGCGCATGTTCCGCGGCTCAACGGGGGTCGGGTTCGAAACTTCGCCACGTCAACCGCCGCAATAACCGAATCGCTTATCAGCGTCGGGGTGAGGAACCTTCCCCAAAGTCAGGTGTTTATTGACAATAGTTTGTAGCGCAGCGCAGGAGAATGTCCAATGCCTCGGGGAGGTAAGTCGAAATACACGGACAAGCAAGAACGGAAAGCGCGGCATATCGAGCAAAGCTATGAAAGTCGGGGCGTTCCTGAGAAGGAGGCCGAACGTCGCGCTTGGGCGACGGTCAATAGGGACGATGGCGGCGGAAAGCGGACTGGTGGATCGGGTCGAGGAAAATCGACTGACCATCCCGCCGCGCGCATAGGAGGACGGATCGGCGGCGCCGCATCGGCCGCACGACCGCCGGCAAGCCGGTCGGCAGCGGCTAAAAAGGGCGGCCGTCACCCGCAGGCGCAACAGCGCGCGCGCCGGAGGCAACGATGACAGATCGCAACGATCGTATCCGCGAGATTGCTTATTTTCTATGGCTTGAGAAAGGATGCCCAGAAGGCGAGGCTGAACGTCATTGGCTCGCCGCAGAAGGCATTCTCGATTCCGATCCTCTTGTACGGAAGCGGACGGAAGGCGAGCCCCCCGGCCAGCCAGTGGGCGATTCCTCAAAGGTCAGTGGCGTTCCACGCGCGGGCGCGAAGTAACGGAGCCTTCGGCGGCGAACTTCCCCAGAAAAGGAAGCCGGGACCTTTCATCGGTGATCGTTTCCTGTTCCTCCCAACCTTTGGGACACTGACGTCCGCGACTACAGTTGATTGGGCAAAGCATGGCTTCCGTACGCTCGCGCCTCCAGGCTTAGGCGAGTATCCCAGACGCTAGCAAGCGAAAGGCCCCGACGTTTCCGTCGGGGCCTAAACGCGCCTTATTGCCAGCTCTGATTTTGATACCAGGAGTCGACTTGCTTGCGGGTCTCATCCTTGGCGATTCCATACCGCTCCTGAATGATCCCTTCGAGCCTTTCCTGATTGCCGTTGATCCGAGTGAGGTCGTCGTCTGTCAGTTTACCCCACTGCTGCTTTACGGCGCCTTTCATTTGCTTCCAATTTCCTTCTACCCGGTTCCAGTCCATTGCGACCTCCTTCATGCAACACACCGCATAAACGGACGTCTTGGCTATTCTGTTCCGAAAGGGTCATTGGAGGTCGCCGCTGTCGATAGCGCGTTCGCGGCACCAGTTAGACCCTTGGGATTCGGCGGACATTCGTGCCTCGTCCGGCGCAACGCCCGGCAAAACGGAGCATCTGGATGTCGGTTTGGGAAGAGGACTACTTCTCTGGCTGATCGGCGTTTCCATTCCGATCATCCTGTTGATCGCGCTCCTCTGGCATCATTGATGACGCGTTTTTCGCGTAAAAGCGGGACGCGGGAGCGGGTCGTGTGCGTCAAGTTCTGCAAACGCGGTCATGTGGGCTGGGTCAAGCGGCTTGGCGCAGCTGGATTTTCTTGTGCTCCTTGAGGTCGTTCATGTTGAGGTGGCGATGGGCCTCGAGCCCGTTCTCGTGAGTTTCGACGGCGAGGCTCGGATGAGGCGGCAGCAGGCGTTTGAATTGGGGAAGATGCGCACGACATAGGTTCTTCGCCTGATCTCCTCGTTGAGGCGTTCGAGCATGTTGGTGCTCTTGAGGTGCTTATGGTGCTGGCGTGGCAGGCGGTAGAAGGTGAGCGTTTCTTCGATGGTTTCCTCGACCCAGGCGACGAGCTTGGGATAACGCGCGCCCCATTTGGCGATCCAGGCGGCAAGGTCGTGGCGGGCCTCCTGGATCGAACGGCGGTCGTAAAGCCAGCGCAATTCCTGCAGGCAATCGTCGTCAGCCTTACGCGGGCAGGTGGTCGAGGGCGTTGCGGAGGAAGTGGACATAGCATCACTGGAAGGCGGCCTCCGGTGAAACTTCGCGGATGGCGGCGCGAAGGCCGGCGTGATCGTCGGCGACGACGAACTCAACACCGTTAAGGCCGCGTCGGCGCAGGGCGTTGAGAAAATCCTTCCACGACGAGCGGCTCTCCCGATTGGCCATCTCGACCGCCAGAATCTGCCGGCGACCGTCCAGTCGATCCCGATGGCGATCAGCACCGCCTGGCTCATCACTCCGCCGCCTTCTCTCCCCTTTTCGTAGCGGGCGTCGAGGATGAGATAGGAAAGGGTTCGGCGAGGGGGCGGTTGGCGAAAGCGTCGAGACTTTCGTCCAGACGCTTGTTGATGGCGGAGATGGCCGAGGCCGAGAAGGCATGGCCGCAGAGCGGCTCGGTGATCGCCTTGACCTTCCGGGTTGAGACGCCCTGCACGGACATCTCGGCGAGCGTGGCGACCAGCGCCTGCTCGGCGCGCTGACAGCGTTCGAACAACTCGGTCGAGAATCGACCGTCGCGGTCCTGCGGCGCGCGCAACTCCAGCTTGCCGACCCGGGTAACGAGGGTGCGGGTATAATAGCCGGAGCGATAGCCGAGCCGGGCCACCATACGCTCGCCCTTCTCGGCTCCGAGCGCGTCCGTCATCTCCGGCTTCCAGCATCTCTTGCATCACCGCGCCAACGATCTCGCGCAGCCCGTCGGGGCTCTTGGCGAATAGCTCGTTGACGGCGGCGATCGCAGGCTTAGCTTCACTCTTGGTCATGGCCGGGTTCCTCCGAGGGAATCGGTGACTTGGACATCACCAGCCTGTCATGACCGCCTCTCGCCTTCAGCGATTTCGCAGAACCAACACACTACCGACATAGGTGATACTTTGTACCGGACACATGGGTGATACGATTTCCGGGTGATCACTTCGGGTTGGCGATTTTGGGCCACCAGTGGAAGCCGGCTTGGCTTTTGATTTTTTGTCGCTCCGCAGCGAGGGCGGCGCAACGTGCGGAGATGACCTCGTCGAGCGTTTCGAGGTCGGGAATGTGCTTGTTGACGATCGGCTCGTCGACCAGCGTCCAGAGCGTTTCGGCCGGCTGCACTTCGGGGGTATAGGCGGGTTGGAAGACGAGACGAACCCCTTCCGGTACGACAAGGCCGGCTTCACCGTGCCAGCCGGCGTTGTCGAGCACGAGCACGATGATCCGCTCGCGGCCGGCGCCGGCCTCTTCGGCGAACAGGCGCAGAAGCGCCTCGAACAGCGGCTTCGATATTCCGTTCGAGACGGACCAGAAGACTTCGCCCGTGGCCGGCGAAACAAATGTCGTTACATAGAGCCATTCGAAACGATGATGGCCGTGGGTGATCGGCCGTTCGCCGATCGGCGCCCGGAACTCGGCGCGTCACCGGTTTCAGGCCGATCCGGTGCTCGTCGGTGGCGAAGGTTTCGATCGGGGTATCGGGATGGCGCGCCGCTTCTTCGGCGACGATGTCGGCCACTTTTTTTGAAGGCGTCCTGCTCCTCGGGCGTCGCCGCCTTGGGGTTGCGCGGCCGCGGCTTCTGGATTGACCAGTCGATCGCCCGCAGCGCCTCCCAGCCGCGTTGCGCGGCGAGCGAGGCCAGGCCCAGTTCCCCCGCCATCCAGTGCGCGACCTTGCGGCTCGTCCACGCGCCGCCGTCGGGCGGCGGATCGACAAGACGAGCGCGAAGCCGCTCCAGCAGTTCGGGCTTCAATACCCTCGCCGCCGCGCCATTGCCGCGCCGCAGATCGCCCAACGCCGAAGGTCCGACCGCGTTGTAGCGCCCCAGAAGTTGCTCAATCCAGCGCTGGCCGAACGAGGTCATTGCCGCCACCTCGCCGGTCGAATGTCCCTTCGCCAGCAACCAAATCGTCTGGAAATGCCGCGATGACGTCGCGTCCTCGCACGTTTCGTACCGCTCCTCCAACGCCGCAACGCTCAGATGATCGGTTCAAGCCAAGTTGGCTTGTGGTCATGATCAGGATTCTCGCTCAAGACGCGCTCTTCTCCGCAGAACCTACGGCGATACGGTAGGTCGCGCAGAAGCTTGCGGCACAGGGGGCGGGGGATCAAGAAAAGCGGACGGACGAAATGGATTTCGCCCCCGGCTCCGACGAAATAGAGAATTTCTATTTCGTCGATTTCGCCGGAGGGTGCGCTTCACGGGCCCAGCGCAGAATTGTGTCCGAATGCACAGGTCTTAGATGCTCGTTGCGGGCCCATTGCGCCGCGGTCTTGGCGGCGCTTGGGTTTCCCGCGGCGACGAGCTGCTCATAGCGAGCATAAATCGCGGCCTTGTCGGGATTGCCCTTCCGCCCTCCCTTGCTTCGGGGCCTTTGTGTCGGCGCGGGCGGGGCCTCTCGCGCCAGCGTTGACGGCGTAGGCGTGGGTAGCGTCCGGATGGGTCGCGCAGGCAGTTGCGAGAGTCGCGCGATATGCAGCTGCCGAATTTCCTCCACGCGAAGCCCGTTCATTTCTTTTGGGGTCACGTTGTAGAATTGCTGCCGGGCCGCTCGCCCGAGGATATCCGCCATCTCGGCCTCAGGCGATTGTCCCGCCGGCGCTTTCTTTCGCGCTCGCGACGCCTTAGATTCCGGATCGGCCTTGTCGGCCATTGGCCGCGATCCAATGGTTCGAGGTCACGTCCGCCCGGCGTCCTCATCAACGCTGGGCGGTCCGCCGCCTCCTCCTACCGCATGCGCACAATTGCCGCATCCTGCTTCGCGCCGGCGATCGGGTGAAGGGTGACCCGCGAGAAGATGATGCCGGTTGGTGCTCCCCAGGTGCTCCCCAACGCTGTTTGCTGGGGAGCACCGTTTCTTCTAAGTCTTTGATTTTATGGCGCGCCCGGAGAGATTCGAACTCCCGACCCCCAGATTCGTAGTATGTTCGTATTCATTCGCCACGGTTTTCCATGATACGACACACTACCACGGCACGCTCACAAATCGACAATTCTATTGTCGTTTTCGCATCATAGCGTAGAATCGCGAGGCGGGACCTTCATACAGCCGTACCTGACTTTGCCGTTCTAACGCCGTTTTAATCCAAGGGAACTGATGCGTCTAGCTCTGACCGACAAGGCCATTTTGGCCCTTCAGTTCACCGCGTCGGGGCAGCAGATCGTCAGGGGCGCTGAGCTCCCGGGCTTCTTCCTGATGGTCGGCAAGAGAACCAAGACATTCATGGTGCAGGGCGACCTGCGCCAGAACGGCAAGCGACAATCGCTGCGTCTCAAGGTCGGTGAAGTTGGTGAAGTCAAGACACGCGAAGCCCGCGCCAAGGCCAAGGCGCTGTTGGGATTGATCGGAAAGGGAGTCGACCCTCGGCCCAAGGAGGCGGGAGAGGCGGAGGCTCCCAATTTGACAACCGGCAGGCCAGAAGGGTCCCCTGATATTGATCTTACGCTGCGGGCTGCCTGGACGCGGTATCGCGATGCTCATCTCAAGCGGAAAGGCCGAAGCGAGGGAACGATCGAGAATTGCCGCGATCACGTCGAGCGCTTGATGGCCAACTGGCTCGACCAGCCGCTCTGGGTGCTGGGCAACAATCCAAGCCTCGTGACGGCGCGCCACGAGAAGATCACCAAGGAGAACGATCCCTACATTGCGAACGGCTGCATGCGCAGCCTGCGGGCGATCTATAATCACGCACGCGCGCGCGAGACGGCGCGCTCGCTGCCTGCTGAGAACCCGGTGACGGCGGTTGACTGGAACTCCGAGAAGCGGCGGAACACCGGGCTTGGCCTCAATGAGCTGCCGCCCTGGGCCGGCCAGCTCGGTGCCCTCGATAACCCCATTCGCCGCGAATTCCATTGGTTCCTGCTGCTCTCAGGAAGCCGGCCGGACGCACTGAAGCGCGCGAGGGCCGAGCACGTCGATTTCCGATCTCGCATCCTCCACATCCCGAAACCAAAGGGAGGCGAAATCCGGGCCTTCGACATCCCGCTCTCGCGCACGATGA
>CAWEZX010000012.1:0-313905 GCA_963813555.1 uncultured Alphaproteobacteria bacterium
CTGACGCCAACATCAAGACGCTCGCCGCCGCGATCAAGGCGCGATGGGTCTGCGAACAGGCCCATCAGCAGCTCAAGGAAGAACTGGGCCTCGACCACTTCGAAGGCCGCTCCTGGCATGGCCTCCATCGTCATGGGTTGATGACGATGATCGCTTACGCCTATCTGCAAACCCGCCGCCTCGCCGAAGCGAGCGGGGGAAAAAGAATCCTACGGGGGCCGCCGCAGCCGACGTTGCCAGCAATCCGGCGAGCCGTGATCGCAAGCCTCGCCCGCGCGCCGCCCTATCGATGCCCCCACTGCAAGCGAACCCTCCGTAGAGCGCTCGAATGAATTTGCCAAAGTAGTGCTAGAAGGGAAGTTCGAGATGCAGTTCGTCGATGCGGCGCATCACCGCCAGATCGTCCGCCCCGACGACAGACTTGGGGCGGTAGACCCCCGAGCGGGCCACCCCCACAAAGCGCGCATCGCCGGCGCACCGACAGGTCCTCGCCAGGCCGTTCGACCATCGCTCTTCGATCGGGCGCGCTCATCGCCCTGGCCTCCTGGCCAAGAAATCCCGTTCGCCCGTCAGTTGGCCAATCTTGGCGTAAAGCTTGGCCGTCTCACGCTCGCGCTCCTCCTCGCCATCGCCCGAACCGCTCGCCCCTCGCGAAAAACAGGCTCGCGACGTTGTCGAGAACCGGCTTCTTCCAGGCATAAATCTGGTTCGGATGCACCCCGTGCCGCTGCGCCAGTTCCGGAACCGTCGCATCCTCGCGCAGCGCCTCAAGCGCAATCTTCGCCTTGAACGCCGAATCAAACTTCTTGCGTGACTTCGTCATTTCTCGCTCCACCGGGTTGCGACAGAGCAGGACTTTTCACACCTTAGCCAATGGTCCTAAATCCGGCCTCCAGCTCAGAGCGACCGGTTGGTTTTGAGCGACGCGGCGTGGGAGCGGATGGCGCCGCTGATCATTGGTCGACCTGAGCAGAAAGGTTCGACTGGGCGCGACAATCGGATGTTCGTGGAAGGTGTGCTGTGGATCGTGCGTACGGGCTCTCCCTGGCGCGATCTTCCGGAGGCTTTTGGCGATTGGAACAGCGTGTTCCGACGCTTCAGTCGATGGAGCATCAAGGGGGTTTGGCGGCGGATCTTCGAGGCGATGTCCAAAGATCCAGACTTTGAATATCTGATCGTCGACTCCACCATCGTGCGGGCGCATCAGCACGCCGCCGGGGCGAAAAAAGGGGGTCTGAAGATCAAGCGCTCGGCCGCTCGCGCGGCGGCCTGAGCACGAAGATCCATATGGCGGTTCGCGGCCTGGGATGTCCGGTGCGGTTCACGCTGACCGCAGGTCAGAAGGGCGATGCGCCGCAAGCCGCCGCGTTGATCGAGGGATTGCCTGCCGAGGTCGTCATGGCCGATACGGCCTATGACGCCGATCCCCTGCGCCAAGCCATCGCCGCCAAAGGGGCGACCGCCGTCATCCCCAACAACCCGTCGCGGGCGCGCAAACATCCGCTCGACAAGCACCTCTACGCCCAGCGTCATCTGGTGGAGTGCTGTTTCTCAAAACTCAAGCATTTCCGCCGTGTCGCAACCCGCTTCGAAAAGACCGCACGCAATTACCGCGCAGTCCTAACTCTCGCCGCTATCACCCTATGGATGCGATAAGTGTCCACACCACCTAGAGCAGTGGCCGATGCATCCGTTGCAAACGACAGGGAGCGAAGCGGCCGGTCCCGTCGCGAGTTGTGTTGGAACTTGTGACGCGTCTTCGGGCGACATGAAGCTATCCGATCATGCGGCGAGGTCAATTGTCTGGTCGGATGGCTTCTCGGCGAGGGTCTGCCATCCGTCGACCTTGCGCATGGTGATCTGCCCGGAGGCGAGCAGCGCCCAGAACAGCATGGCGGCGGTTTCGGCGCAGGGCAGCACGGTCTGGGTCTTGATCCTGCGCTTGAACTCCTCATGCAGGCGCTCGATCGCGTTCGAGGTCCTGATCGACTTCCATTGGCTCGGCGGGAAGCGCGTAAAGGTGAACAGCCTGTCGCCGGCCTCCTCGAGGCTGTCGGCGACGGCGCGGCATTTCAGGCGCCATTTTGCGGAGGAACGCCTTGCGCCGGGCTTCGACCTCCTGTCTCGTCGCGGCGTAGATCATGTCGCGATAGTCGTTGGAGATTTCCTCGTGCAGACGCTCGGGCGCGTGAGCGAGCAGGTTGCGATGCTTGTGAACCGTGCAGCGCTGGACCGGCGCATCCGGCCAGAGCGCCGCCAGCGCCTTTTCCAGACCCGGCGCGCCGTCGGCGATGACGAGTTCGGGCGTCTTCAATCCGCGCTTCACGAGATCGTCGAGCAGCGCGCGCCAGGCGGCCTCGCTTTCCCCGCCCATGCTCCGGATCGCCAGCAGCACCTTCTGGCCGTCCGCGCGCACGCCGAGCGCCACCAGGAGCGAGACCGACGTCGCGCGTCTGTCGAGCCGGACCCGTACGAGCGTGCCGTCGAGGATCAACCGCACGATCGGCTCCTGGCCGAGCGGTCGCACGTTCCAGGCGTCCCAGTCGCCCTTCACCTTGCGCCATGCCCGGCTGACTACGTCCTTGCCGACCGGCCCGGCGAACACCGCAGCCAGCGCGCGCCGAACCCGGCGGGTGTTGGTCCCGGAAAGATAGGCCCCGACGATCAGCGCGTCGGCCGCCTTGGTGCGGCGCTGGTAGGCGCGAAGCGAGGCGCTTTTCCATTCGCTCGTCTTGCCGTCCGCGCCCATCAGCCGAGCCCGCGGCACGGAAATCTCCGCTCTCCCGAAGGTCCCGGTCAGCCCGCGCTTGCGGTGGCCGTGCCGGACGCCGACGATTGGCGGCGGTTCGCCATCCTCGCTCGGCTTGCGTCGGCCATATCGCGGGCGCGACAATACGCCGGCAAGTTCCTCATCCAGCATCGTCTCGATGAACCCGCGAACGCCAGCCCGAACCCCGTCCTCGATCGCGTCGAACCAATCATCGAAAAGCAAAACCTCGGCGGCGACACCCGCCTCCTTCGTGGTATCCTTCGTCATGGCGTGGTCTCCATTCCAGCGCGCCAACGCCGGAATTGTTCGGGTTAGGCAACCCGGAGACTACGCCAACCCAATTCCAACCACCTCCGCGACGGGACCACATTCCGCATCTGACAAGACAGAGATTATCCGGCTGGTCGAGCAATCGCCTTGGCCGGCTCGACGCACACTGGAAAAGCTCGGCATTCCCAGATCGTCGTTTTACCGCGGGTACGATCGATATCGACGCGGCGGACCGGCGATCTCGAACGCCAGGTCGCGGCCTTCGTCGAGCACGACAACCATGCTCGCTATCACGAGAGCCTCGGCAATCTCACTTCGGCTGGTTTGAGCAGAACTTCCCCGGTCTCAACGACACAGTAGATTTCGCCTTCGACCACAACGACGTAATCCGGCCTGAACGAGGACTTGGCGGCGACGGCGCTGTGGGGCGCGCAGATGCACGCCGCCTTCGGTCGAACCCGAGTGGATGGCGTTTTCGGCGTTTGGTATGGTAAGGGGCCGGGCGTAGATCGAACAGGAGACGTGTTCCGCAACGCCAATATTCTTGGCGCGTCGGCGCTCGGGGAAGTCCTGGCCGTTGTGGGCGACGACCACGCGGCGCAGTCGTCAATGTTCCCGCGTCGGACCAACGGGATCTTCCAATCCGTCTCCATCCCGATCCTCCAGCCAGCAACGATTTCCGAAATCCTTTCGTTGGGGGTGTCTGGCTTTGCCCCGTCGCGCTTTTCCGGCCTTTGGGTCGGCATGAAGGCGATCGCGGAGGTCGTCGAGAGTCCGGCAGCGTTCGAGCTTCCCGACCCTCATCCGGAATTCGAGCGCCCCGCCGAGTTCGTGGTCCCCTCGCACGGGCTGAACTGGGATCCGCGCGTCGCGTGGCCCGAACAAAGGGTCGAGCTTGAACGCCGTCTGATCGAGGAGCGTCTGCCAGCGGCGTTGGCTTGGGCCCGAGCGAACAATCTTGATCGAGTTGTCGCGGGTGGTCGGGGCGGCCTGGGCGTCGTCAGGGTCGGCAAGGCCCATCAGGATCTGATGCAGGCGCTGGCCAACATTGGTTTGGACGAAGCCGACCTCAGGCGGCTCGGCGTCGGTGTCTACAAGGTAACGATGAGCTGGCCCTTGGAGCCGACCGGCATTCGATCCTTTGCCGAGGGTCGCCCGGAGCTTCTCGTTGTCGAGGAGAAACGCGACCTCGTCGAGGCTCAGATCAGAAACTCGCTCTATCATCTCCCCTCCGACGCGCGTCCTCGCGTCGTGGGCAAGCGCGACGACCACAATGCGCCGCTTCTTCCCGAGACCTTCGAATTGGACCCACTTATGGTCGCGCGCGCCGTGGTCAAGCGGCTGACGGCGTGCGGCGTGGAAGACGGCCTCGCTGATCGGTTGCAGACGCTGGAGGCTCGTGTCGGAGCGCGCGCTCGGATGAGCTTTCCGGTTCGCAAGCCCTATTTCTGTTCGGGATGTCCGCATAACACATCGACTCGCGTGCCCGACGGATCGATCGCAGGAGGCGGGATCGGCTGCCACGTGATGGCGTTGTCCATGCCCGAGCGAAGGACCGGCACGTTCAGCCAGATGGGAGGCGAAGGCGCCCAGTGGATGGGCGCTGCGCCATTCTCCGAGACCGGCCATATCTTTCAGAATATTGGCGATAGCACGTATCAGCATTCCGGCTTACTCGCCGTGCGCACGGCGGTCGCCGCCTCCGCCAACATCACCTTTAAGATCCTCTATAACGACGCCGTGGCCATGACCGGCGGCCAAAAGGCGGACGGCCTGATCGATCCGGCAAGGGTCATACGACAGCTGCTCGCCGAGGGCGTCGCCCGCGTGGCGCTCGTGTCGGAGACTCCCGAAGTGTGGAGGAATTCTCCGCTGTTGGCTCCGGGCGTCGAGGTTCATTCACGCGACGATCTCGACGCGGTTCAACAGGACCTGCGCGAGGCGCCCGGAGTCACGGCGATCGTCTACGAGCAGACCTGCGCCGCGGAGAAACGGCGCCGGCGCAAGAAGGGAGAACTCCTGGAAACGCCGAGACGCCTGTTCATCAACGACCGTGTCTGCGAAGTCTGCGGCGATTGCTCCACACAGTCCAATTGCATCGCGGTGGAGCCGCTTGAGTCGGCGTTCGGACGCAAGCGGAAAATCAACCAGAGTTCGTGCAACACGGACCTGTCCTGCATCAACGGCTTTTGCCCGAGCTTCGTCGAAATCGAGGGCGCCCGGCTTCGCAAGCCCGACACCGGCGGCCTCGGGGCGGTCGAGACGGAGCGCTCACCCACTTTGCCGACGCCGACGCCGCTTGCGGTCGACGGCGACTACAACATCGTTGTCGCTGGCGTCGGCGGCGCGGGTGTGCTCACGATCGGCGCGTTGCTCGGCGTCGCGGCACACCTCGACGGCAAAGCTTCGTCCGTCCTCGATTTCATGGGATTGGCGCAGAAGAATGGCGCGGTCTTCAGCCAAATCAGGCTGGCTTCCAATCCGGACCAAATTCCCGCTGTGCGGATCGGGCCGGCCGATGCGGATCTTCTCCTCGCGGACGATCTCGTGGCCGCCGCTCAGGCCGAAACCCTGAGCCGTCTGAGCGCGGCGCGCACACGTGCCGTCGTCAACCTCGAGGAAGCGCCGACGGCGGATGTGATCCGTCAGCGCGACATGGGTTTACCGATGTCCCAGATGTTGGCGTCGGTTCAAAGGCGGTCGCTGGAGGGTCGCACGCGGGCCTTGCGCGCTTCACGAATCGCCCAGGGGCTTTTCGGCGACGCCGTCGCGGCGAACGTTCTGCTGCTCGGCTTCGCCTGGCAAAGCGGACTGTTGCCGTTGTCGGAGGCGGCGCTCTTGCGCGCCATTGAAGTCAACGGCGCCGCCGTAGAAATGGACAAGCGGACATTCGTATGGGGTCGTCTCGCCGCTGTCGATCTTGAGGATGTGGAGAGGGTCGCCGGCCTTGAACCGGCGCGACCGGTCGCGCTGTCGTTGGACAAGATCGTCGAAAGGCGCGCCCAGGATCTTCGCGAGTATCAAAACGGCGCCTACGCCGAGCGCTTCCGCAAACTTGTCGATGAGGCGCCGCAGGCGTGCGTCAGAGCCGGCGACGTGGACGAGCGCTTCGCGACCACCGTAGCCGAGACCGCCTATCGCATGATGGCCTATAAAGACGAATACGAGGTCGCCCGGCTCTATGCGCGCACTGATTTCAAGGCGGCTCTGACTTCGCAGTTCTCGAATGTTGATCGCGTCTCGGTTTGGCTTGCGCCGCCGCTACTTTCGCGCACCGATCCAGCGACGGGGCGGCCAAAGAAGCGCAAGTGCGGCCCGTGGATCTTCGGAGTTTTCGCCGTGCTCGCGAGGCTCAAGATCTTGCGCGGCACGATCTTCGATCCGTTCGGGCGCACCGAGGAGCGGCGGGCGGAGCGCCGCCTGGTGGAGATCTACGCGTCCCTGATCGCCGGTCTATCGTCCGAGATGACGACTCAGCGGCTGGAGGCGTCCATCGCGCTCGCCCGCGCTCCGGGCGAGATTCGCGGCTTCGGGCCCGTCAAAGCGCTCGCGCTCGAGCAGACGATGGCGCCAATCGGCCGCCTGCGCGCGGCCCTCGATCAGGGCGGTGACGGCGTTCTCGGCCGGGCGGCTTGAAGGTTTCGGCATGATACTCGGAGAGACGCAAAACGCAGTTCGCGCGACGGTCCGCGCTTGGGCGCGAGATCGCGTGGCGCCGAAGTCGCGTGGCTGGGAGGAGGCCGGCAGCTACCCGCGGACGATTTTCGCCGAGCTCGCGGACCTTGGCCTTATGGGGATGGTCGCGCCCGCGGCTTACGGCGGCGCTGAAGCCGACTACGTGTCCTACGCTTTGGCGCTGATGGAGCTCGCCGGCGCAGACGGCGGTCTTTCAACCATCGTCAGCGTCCACAACGCGCCGGTGCTCGCCGCCCTTTTGCGGCATGGGAATGAGGAACAGAAGGAGCGCTTCGCGGCCAAACTCTGCACAAGCGAATCGATCGGGGCCTTCGCTCTGACGGAAAGCAAGGCGGGATCCGACGCGGCGGCTTTGCGCACGAAAGCGGTCCCGGACGGCGGCGGCTGGCGAATTGACGGCTCGAAGCAATTCATCACCTCAGCGCGGGCCTCACTCTGCTCTTCGCCGTGACGGACGCCAGCATAGGCAAGCGCGGAATGACGGCGTTTCTGATCCAGGCCGATACGCCCGGACTGACAGTCGGCAACGTCGAGCGCAAGCTCGGCCAGCGCGCGTCGGACACCTGCGCGCTGCTGATGGACGGCCTAAGGGTCGACGACGCGTTTTGCCTCAGCGAGGTCGGGCAGGGATACAGCATTGCCTTGGCTAACCTGGAGGTTGGCCGGATCGGCATCGCCGCCCAAAGCGTCGGGATGGCGCAGGAGGCGCTCGACCGAGCCGTCGAATACGCCAAGTCTCGAAAGACGTTCGGCAAGAACATCATCGAGCATCAAGCCGTTGGCTTTCGACTTGCCGACATGGCGGCCAGGCTCGAGGCCGCGCGCCAGCTCGTGCTTCACGCGGCGTGCCTTAAGGACGCCGGCCTGCCGTGCTTGAAAGAAGCATCGATGGCCAAGCTTGCCGCCTCGGAGACGGCGGAGGCCGGGTGCTCTGCTGCGATCCAGACCCTGGGCGGTTACGGCTACCTCGAAGAATACGGCTCGCCAAGATCTATCGAGATGTCCGCGTCTGCCAAATCTACGAGGGCGCTTCAGACATCCAGCGCATGGTCATAGCCAGAGCGCTTTGACGGCTTCCACGAAAGGATACGCATCTCATGACCACTGTCGATCCCATCGTCATCTCCGCCTACGCCAGGACCCCTATGGGGAGATTCTAGGGCGCTCTCGCCGGGCTTGCGGCGACGAAGCTCGGCTCGATGGCGATAGAGGCTGCGTTGCAACGCGCCGGCGGCGTCGAGGGCGCCGTTGATCAGGTGATCATGAGCTGCGTCCTTCAGGCCGGCCTCGGCCAAGCCCCCGCTCGACAGGCGGCCCTTGGCGCGGGCCTGCCGTTCGATGTCGGCGCCGTCACGGTCAACAAGATGTGCCGGGTCGGGCATGCAGGCGGCAATCTTGGCCCATGATGCACTCCTTGCGGGAAGCGCCGAGGTCGTCGTGGCCGGCGGCATGGAAAGTATGAGCAATGCGCCATACCTTCTCTCCAAGCATCGCGCCGGCGCGCGCGTCGGGCACGATGTCGTCAAAGACAGCAAGTATCTTGACGGTTTGGAGGACGCCTACCAACCCGGCAGACTGATGGGCGCATTCGCGGAGGACGCCGCGCGTCACTATCAATTCAGCCGCGACGAACAGGATGCTTACGCGATCGAAAGTGTCCGTCGCGCCCAAGCCGCGACGAGGGAAGGCCTCTTTGAGCGCGAGATTACGCCGGTAGATGTCGAGGGCGCCAAAACGGTCGAGCGCGTGGCGCACGACGAACACGCGCTCAGAGTCGATCCCTTGCGAGTCCGAACCCTGAAGCCTGCCTTCTGCGAAAACGGAACCATCACTGCCGGCAACGCCGCATCGATTTCCGATGGCGCGGCGGCGCTCGTCATGAGTTCGCCGCTCCACCGCTTGCAAGCGCGGCCTTGGCGTGGCCGCGCGCGTTGTGAGCCACGCGGTTCATGCGCACGAGCCTCAATACTTTACCACCGCCCCGGTTTCGCGATCCGCAAAGCGATTGAGCGCGCGAGTTGGAGACTCGATGAGGTCGACCTGTTCGAAGTGAATGAGGCTTTCGCGGTCGTCGCCATGATCGCGATGCGAGAACTCGGAATTTCGCGGGATGTGCTGAATGTGAACGGCGGCGCCTGCGCGTTGGGGCACCCGATCGGGGCTTCCGACGCGCGTGTAATTGCGACGCTCATTTCGGCGCTTTTAGCCCGCGGATTGAAACGCGGCGTTGCGAGCCTGTGCATAGGCGGAGGCGAAGCGACGGCGATGGCTGTCGAGATCGTCTGAAACCGTGATCCACGCGCCGCCGCAAATTTTCCGTCCTACGCGGCCTTCGCACGCGGCGACCGAGCCGTCATGACAAAGGGGTCCCTTATGCAAGTTTCCGTTGTCGAATTGAATATCCCGACGCATGAGAGAGTGCTTCGCTTTGAAGACGATCAGGCGGTCGGGTTCATAGCGATTCATTCAACCAGGTTAGGCCCCGCTTTTGGCGGCGCACGCTTTGGGTTTATCGACACGAAGACGAGGCATTGAGCGATGCCCTCCGACTCTCCGAAGGAATGACCCACAAGAACGCGTTCGCGGATCTCGGCATCGGAGGCGGCAAAGCGACGCTCGCTCCGAAGCGGCGCGATTTTTCTCGCGAGCAGTTGTTCCGAACGCTCGGGAGGTGCGTTGCAAAACTGGGAGGCGCTTACATTACGGCAGAAGATGTCGGCACGGTCGTCGATGATATGCTGATCGTAAGGGAGGAAACCGAGCAGGTCGTGGGCCTTCCGGCGAAAGACGGCGGGGCGGGCGGCGATCCGTCGCCTTGGACGGCGCTTGGCGTGTTCGAGTCCATGAAAGCCGCGGTTGAGATCCAGAAGGGGGATGGCCTGAACGGCCTCACCGTCGCCAGCGTTGTGAAGTGGTCGCAGCGACAGCGCGCCGTTGGCAGTCCGGCTGCGCTGAAAATGGGCGGGCGTCGGCCCTATGTTGTGGAGGACTGGCTGCTCGCCCGCATCGCCGAAAAACCGGATCTCACGCTGCGGGCTCTGCTCAAGGAGCTTGCCGATCGGCTTGGTGGTCAGTTATTATGCGCTCTGGCATTTTCTTCACCATGAAGGCGTGACGTTCAAAAAAAGCCTTCGCGCCTCAGAACAGGACCGCCCGGACGTCGCCAGGCGTGAGCGGTGGAAGGCGCGTCAGGCGACGATCGATCCGGCCCGGCTCGTCTTCATCGACGAGACCTGGGCGATCCTTCGACAGGCTCAGGACCAACATGACCCTGCCGCACGGGCGATGCGCCAAAGGCCAGCGCCTGGCCGCCAAGGCGCCTTTCGGCAAATGGCGGACCCTCACCTTCCATCCGTCGTTCCCAGGGCATGCGGTGTGTGCGAGAAGGGGCTGGCAAAGCGCCGCTTTTTGCCGCTGAAAATTTTCGGCCCAAAGCCCGAGAAGAGGGTCGTCGAGCTTCTTTTTTCTTCCGCCAAATGTGCGATCTCAAAGCCTTAGCGCGGATTTCGCTTCCTCGTGTAACTCCCAAGGCGGGGTAAGTCTCATTTGCAACAGGTTTGATAGAAATGCCGGAAGGCGTGCGATTTTTCGGGACACGGGGTCGGGAAAGATAAGTCAAGGGATGGATGATTCTCCGCCCCGAGATTGAGGACCTGATCGACGCACTGCGGCGCGAGATTGAGGTTTTGCGGGCCGAGAACGCGGGGTTGCGCCAGGAGGTCGCGGACCTTCGGCGTCAGCTGGACAAGAACAGCTCGAACAGCAGCAAGCCGCCGTCGAGCGACGGCTTGACGAAACCGCCGCGCGTGGCCGGCAGCACGCGCGGCAAGTCGGGCAAGGCAAGCGGCGGCCAGGCGGGCCATGCCGGCGGCGCGCTGAAGGCGGCGGCAAAGCCCGATGTCATCGAGCGGCATGAGGCGGAAGGGTGTCGCCAGTGCTTCGCCGGGCTGACGAGGACGATGATCACGGGCGTTGAGAGGAGGCAGGTGTTTGATGATTGAGTGCGTCAAGTTCTGCAATAGGCGGTCACGATCTAGCTGGGCTAGGCGGCTTTTCGGAGGTGGGTTTTCTTGTGCTCCCTGAGGTCGTTCATGTTGAGGTAGCGGTGGGCTTCGAGCCAGTTCTCGTGGGTTTCGACAGCTAAGGCGCGGACGAGACGCTGACAGGCCTGGGCATTGGGGAAGATGCGCACGACGTGGGTCCTGCGTTTGATTTCCTCGTTGAGGCGTTCAAGCATGTTGGTGCTCTTGAGATGCTTATGGTGCTGGCGCGGCAGCCTGTAGAAGGTGAAGGTGTCCTCGATTGTTTCCTCGACCCCATCGACGAGCTTTTGATAACGGGCGCCCCATTTGGCGATCCAGGCGGAAAGATCGCGGCGGGCCTCCTCGACATTCCGCCGGTCATAAAGCCAGCGCAGCTCCTGCAGGCAGTCGTCGTCGGCCTTGCGTGGCAGATGATCGAGGGCGTTGCGGAGGAAGTGCACGTAGCATCGCTGGACGGCCGCCTCCGGGAGGACCTCGCGGATGGCGGCGCGAAGGCCTGCGTGATCGTCGGCGACGACGAACTCGACGCCGTCGAGGCCGCGCCGGCGCAGTCCGAGCAGGAAGTCCTTCCAGGACGAGCCGCTTTCGCGGTTGGCCATTTCGACGGCCAGGATCTGGCGTCGCCCGTCCCAGTCGATTCCGACCGCGATCAGCACGGCCTGGCTCGTGACCACGCCGCCCTCGCGCACCTTCTCATAACGGGCGTCGAGGATGAGGTAAGGGAAAGGCTCGGCGAGGGGGCGCTTGGCAAAGGCGTCGAGGCTCCCGTCCAGGCGCTTGTTGATGGCGGAGACGGCGGAGGCCGAGAAAGCGTGGCCGCACAGTTCCTCGGTGATCGCCTTCACCTTCCGGCTCGAGACGCCTTGCACGTACATCTCGGCCAGCGTCGCCACCAGCGCCTGTTCGGAGCGCTGATAGCGCTCGAAGAGCTCGGTCGAGAACTGTCCGTCCCGATCCTGCGGCACGCGCAACTCGAGCTTGCCCACCCGGGTGACGAGCGTTCGGGTGTAGTAGCCGGAGCGGTAGCCGAGCCGCGCGGCGGTGCGCTCGCCCTTTTCCGCCCCGAGCGCATCCGTCATTTCGGCTTCCAGCATCTCCTGCATCACCGCGCGCACGATCTCGCGCAGCCCGTCAGGGCTCGTCGAGAACAGATCATTGACGGCGGCAATCGCGGTTTTAGCTTGGACCTTGGTCATGGCGGCAATTCTCCCAAGAGAATCAGGTGACTTCGACATCACCAGCCTGCCATGACCGCCTCTCGCTCTCAGCGATTTTGCAGAACCTTCAGCACGCTACTTGTTTGATCTGCCTGAGCGGCGACTGGAGGTCACCGAACATCAGGCGATGATTTACCGCTGCGCCCGCTGCCGCGGCCGAACCACGGCGGCGTTCCCCGAGGGGTTGATCTCGCCGGCTCAGTATGGGGGGCGGGTCAGAGCGGCTGCGGTTTATCTCAACGTTCAGCAGCTCATTCCCGAGGACCGGGCCGCCCAGGCGATGGCCGACCTGTTCGGCGCAGCGACGCTTTGCCCCGACAGCGTCGTCGCCTGGGGCAAGAGGAAGGCCGAGGAATTCGGGGCTCTCGCGGCGCAGATCGCCGCGCTCGTGGCTCAGGCTCCCGTGCGCCATCTCGACGAAACCGGCTTTCGCGTCGCCGGCAAGGGCCAATGGCTGCATACCGCCTCGACCGTGGCCCTGACCTCGTATCGGGTGACGGCCAAACGCGGCGACGCGCCCAAGGGCTTGCGCGGCGGCGTCATCGTCCACGATCATTTCAGGCCCTATTACGCGCTGCCCGCCGTCCGCCACGCGCTGTGCAACGCCCATCATTTGCGCGAACTCAAGGCCCTGATCGACATCGACAAAGAGCAATGGGCCGGGCAAATGCGCGATCTTCTCGTCGAGGCCAACGGCGCCGTGCGCGGCGCCGTCGACGAGGGCGCGACGGCGCTGCCGGCCCTCGTCCTGCGCACGCTGATCAAACGCTACGTCGCCATCGTCCGGCGCGGGCTCGCCTTCCATCGAAGCCAGCCGCCCCTGGCCAGACAAATCGGAGCCCGCGGGCGAGCGCCGCGTCGCCCCGGACACAATCTCCTGATCCGATTGCATAAGTTCAAACGCGATGTCCTGCGGTTCCTCTATGACTTCGCCGTCCCCTTCACCAATAACGAGGCCGAGCGCGACCTGCGGATGATGAAGGTCAAGATGAAAATCTCCGGCGGCTTCCGAACCATGGCCGGCGCGCGCACCTTCGCCCGCATCCGCGCCGTCATCTCCACCGCCCGAAAGCAAGGTTGGAACATCCTCCAAACCATCGCCGCAAAACCCGCGACCCTCACCCAAGCCCTCTCCGCATAACTCACAGCTTGGGAGTTACCTTCCGACGCTCCCCGCGGGAAGCGGAAGCGCGTTTTTGCGGCCTCGAAGGCCGCGGGTGGATTCCGGGGCGTCCGCGCCGGGCAGGGAGAGGTTGGGAGTCGACCTCGCGAACGATCCTGGCTGCGGTTCCGGGCGAGTTGGACACAAGTCGCGGGGTCTCGACTTTGATGCGCGTTCGCCAGCATACCCCATATTTCATCAAACGGGAAGCGATTTGTCTTCTTTCTGGTCTCTCCAAAGACACCTTCCATGTCGGGACCTTGAAGGGCGTCGGACGCTCACCGGCAGACCTTCGTCGATATCGTTCGCCAAAGGCCTCAGTTCACGCGGCCTCGCCAGACTACTCGGAAACCGCTCACCTTCTTCAATCGCTCCGTCACATCTGCCCGAACCAGGACACCGCGAATGCGGATCGCCGTCACGGAGGATGCTTGCCCTGTGAGAAGCCCTGCCACAAATTACAGATCCAGGAAGCCTGTCCTTCCTACGACAGCCGATCCGCTACCCGACGGCGCGCGAGACCCCGGCTCTCGTAGTCCACCCAAACCGCTTCTTGATGGCACGCTTCTGCTGCCGCCAACCGCGAGTCGTGGCCACGCCCTTTTTCTCCGCTCACGCTCAAGCCGAAACTGTTTTTCACAAATTAACCCCATCGCAAAGAACAAGACTGTCCAAATCTGCTGGGCGGAGACAAGGACCTCTTCGCTCACGCCAATGACACCAATGCTTATAAGGAGCATGAGCGTAGAAACCGCGAATTGTCCTCCCGACCTATTCAAGCTTTTCGCTGCCAGCACAAAATTTCGCAGCCAAATAAATAAGAAAAACGCTGTTCCGCTAACGCCAATCTGCAACAGGAGTTCCAGAACGCCGTTGTGCGCGCTCGTAATACCAAATCCGAACCCAACTTCCCGAGAAATTTCAAAAGACCTAGCATTCAATGGCGACCAAAACGCCCAAAATCCCCAACCAAATATCGGTCTCTCTCTTATTGCATCTATGACATAAGGCCAAATTAGAGTTCTCCCCGTGAGGCTGCTATCCTTTCCGAGCACGTCTAGAATCACGCTCGAGTTAATTGCAAAGTAGATCGTAATCGGAATTAATGCAACTGCCAAGCCCGTCGCCACTGTTCTGCCCACACCTTTCTTCAGGTAAAGTCTTCCGAAAATGTCAATACCAAATAATACGAAAATTGCGAAAACCGATGTTCCTGACTTGCTCATTAATGCGACAATTGTACATAGGGAAACAACGCAGGCGTATCGAAACGACCGTCTGCTTTTGAGCCGTACGCCATGCAGACCAGCAATCACGCCGCCCACCATGACCTGACCAAGCACATTTTTTTGCGAAAATATTCCGCGAAAGTCGGCTCCCGGAGGATCGGGAAAGACAAAGAACTGGAGGACTGACGCAACTGCCGCAATACTACAGACTAGGCACACAAGGCGCATCAACTCGTCACCATCCGAGACTTCGGCGAGGCCAATCGCACCGAGCACGGCAAAAAAATACTCTGTTCCCTGCCTAAAGCTCACGCTCGGATCGATAGACCAGGTGATCGAGATCAGTGGAATGCTCGCGGCCATAAGTGGGATAAACCGATTAAACGGGACGATTTTCGCTTTGCGGACGCCCGACCCATAAATAAAGGCAGAAGAAAGTAAGAAAATCAGATTTAGGATTCGGCTGACGCTACTTCCAGTTTTTCCTTCCCATTCGCCATATATCACCCTATCAATAACACCGAAAGCGCCTATTCCACTTAGAAGAAAATATACCTTAGCAAGATAAAGTACGTTATTGTCTTTTGCTCGCGATCCATAACGAGATAAGAGCTTATTCGATCGTGGATTTCTTACGTACGACATGGGGCTAGGACCAACGCCGAGCGTGTTCGAGAGCGCGCCCTTCCACCAATTGCGGCGGAAGGTAGATTTGGATCGTCATCCCAACATCAACTCCGAGCGGCGCAGTGCTCTTTTCGATAAGCGTGCTTGAGTAGGGTTCATCATTGGACATTGCAAATCCGGCATAACTCAGATCGATCAGACTGGCAATGTCGTGGGCTGCAGACAGCAGTCTTCGCCTTTTGAACAGCGATCCCAAGATAGCAGTAGCTGTGAGTTTTCAGGAAGTTGTCCATTCGGTTTGGAGCGTGAACGCTGAGGTTGGCAAACCTCAGTGATTCGGAGAGGGCCGAATGGACACGCGCAAGAATGCGCCTTTGACAGCCAAAGGTCGAGAGATGATGGTTCGCGCCGTGGTGGATTCGGGCTGTCCAAGGCCGCCGCCGCGCCCCAGTTCAACACGACGCCGAAGACCGTCGCCAATTGGATCGAGCGGTTCGAGGCCGAGGGCGTGGAGGGCTTGCGCGACCGTTCGTCAAGGCCCCACTCATCGCCAAGCCAAGCAACGTCTGCCGTCTGCGCGGCGGTCGAGGCTTTGCGAAAGCAGCGCCACACCGGCGAGCAGATCGCCGCCGAGGTCGACGTTTCGCCCGCCGACGTCAGCCGCGTTCTCAAGCGGCTCGGCCTCAACCGGCTCTCGGCGCTCGGGCCGGCCGAGCCGGTTCGCCGCTATGAACGGGCCGCTCCAGGCGAGATCATCGACATCGACATCAAGAAGCTCGGCAAATTCAGTCGGATCGGTCACCGGATCACCGGCGACCGCACCGGCCAGAGCAACACCCGCAGGGTCGGCTGGGAATACGTGCATCTGGCGATCGACGACCCTTCGCGCCTCGCCTACTTGGGAAATCCTCCCCGACGAGAAGCGCGCGTCCTGTCTGCGCTTTCTCTTCAACGCCCTGCGCTTCTCTTTCGAAGCCTCGGCGTCAAGATCCAGCGCGTCATGACCGACATGGCTCAAGCTTCCGATCCTTCCGATACGCCAAGGCGCTGCGCCGGCTCAGGATCAAGCATCTCCCAGAACCAATGGCGAAGCCGAGCGCTTCGTCCAGACAAGCCCGCGCGAATGGGCCTACGCCCGCGCCTACAGCACCTCCGACGAGCGCGCCGCTGAGCCGCCCCTCCGGCTCCGCCGCTATAACTAGCGTCGACCCCACGGCAGTCCTGGCGCAAAGCCTCCGATCACCAAACTCACGCTAACCCAGGACAACCTGGTGAGGCTCCGCAGCTAGTGTTCTGTCCCGCAGATAGCTTTACATATACGTTCGACCTTGTTGAGAAATTGCTCGTTCGTCGCAGTCCAGACGAACGGCGTTGCTTTGGCGTTATAGGCTTCGACGAAGGTCTGGATTTTGGCGACGAGATCCTTGGCGGAAACGAAGGAGCCGCGCCGGATCTGACGTTGGGTAATGAGAGCGAACCAGCGTTCGATCTGATTGAGCCACGACGCATAGGTCGGCGTGAAATGCAGGTTGAAGCGAGGTCGTTCGGCGAGCCAGGCGCGGATCGTCTTGTGCATTCTCGCGCTTCTTGCCGGCCTCGCGGGGGCGCGCGCCGGCGATGAGCGGCAAAAGCCGCTCGACGACGTACCCGTCATGCATGAAGAGGCGGAGGCGGCAGGCCTCCGCAGCGTCTATAACGGTCCGTGGGAGTTCTTCGTTGGCGGCGGCGGGGCGGCGTTCGATTGCGACGGCTCGGGCTTTCCCTCGGTGTTCCTGGCCGACGGCAAGAATCCGGCGCGACTGTTCGTCAACAAATCCAAGGCCGGCGGGCCGCTCAAATTCGAGGAGAAGGCGCTCGACATCGGCGCCGATCCCAAACTTCTCAGTAACGTCATTGGCGCCTATCCGCTCGACATCGACGGCGACGGCCACATGGATCTGTTCGTGCTCAGGGTCGGCGGCAACCTCCTGCTCAAGGGCGGCCCTGACTGCACCTTCACCCTCGCCAATCACGAATGGAATTTCGACGGCGATTCAGGCTGGACGACTTCGTTCGCGGCCGAGTGGGAGCCGGGGCAGAAATTTCCGACGCTCGCGATCGGCCATTACGTCGACCGCGACGCCCCCGGCTCGCCCTGGGGCACGTGCGCGGACAACTCGCTCTATCGGCCGCAGCCGGGCGATAAACCCGATTATTCGGTGCGCACGCCGCTCGCGCCCGGCTTCTGCGCCCTCTCGATGCTGTTCACCGACTGGAACAAGTCGGGCGTGCCGTCGCTGCGCGTCTCCAACGACCGGCAATATTACCGCGGCGGCGAAGAACAGATGTGGCGCATCGACCCTGGCAAGACGCCGAGGCTCTACTCGCGCGCCGACGGCTGGCGGCATTTGTCGATCTACGGCATGGGCATCGCCGAGGGCGATCTCGACGGCTCGGGTTACCCGGAATATTTCCTCACCTCGATGGGCGACGAGAAATTGCAGAAGCTCGACCCCGAAGCGGCGGAGCGCGGCGAAGCGCCGGTCTATCGCGACATCGCCGGCGAAGTCGGCGTGACCGCGCATATTCCCTATACGGGCGGCGACAAGCGGCCCTCGACCGCCTGGCACGCGGAATTCGCCGACTTCAACAATGACGGTCTCAGCGACATCTTCGTCTCCAAGGGCAACCTCGAGCAGATGCCCGACTTCGCCGCCTACGACCCAAGCAACGCCAGCTCCCGCTTTGAACGAACAAAAGATGGAGGGAGCATGCGCATCATCGGACTGGACATCCACCGCGCCTTCGCCGAGGCGGTCGCCTGGGACGACGGCAAGCTCAAACGACTGGGGCGCGTCGACATGCGCCGGCCTCTTCTCGAGGCTTTCGCAAAGAAGCTCACCAAGCAGGACGTAGTCGTTGTCGAAGCGACCGGCAACGCGGCGTCGCGTTGCAGCGGTGATCGCGCCTCATGTCAAGAGAGTTGTGATCGCGAATCCAAAGCAAGTGCGCATCATCGCTCATGCCAAGATCAAGACCGATACGATCGACGCCGGCGTACTCGCTCAACTTTATGCAAGCGGCTTTCTGCCTGAGGTTTGGATTCCAGACGAGCCGACGCAGGCGCTTCGCCGGCAGGTGACCCGGCGCAATCAGATCGTCCGGCAGCGATCGCGCTTGAAGAATATCATCCAGTCGATCCTGCACAGCCATCTGATCCCATCCTGCCCGCACGCGGATTTGTGTGGGGCGAGCGGACGGGCATGGCTCTTTGAACAAGTACTGCCGGAGGACGAACGGCTTGCCGTCGAACGGCATCTGCGAGAGTTTGATCGGCTCGGCGATGACCTCAAGGCCATCGAGCGTGACCCTGCCCGTTCAGCGTTAGAGGATGAGGGCGCCAAACGCTTGATGACAATTCCGGGCGTCGACATGGTGGTGGCGCTCGCCATCATGGCGGCGATCGGCGAGGTTGGGCGCTTCGAGCAGCCGCAGAAGCTCGTCAGCTACCTCGGCCTCAACCCGAGCGTCAGACAATCGCGGCCGGGACCGGCTTATCACGGACGGATCACCAAGCAGGGCCGTGGACATGCGCGCGGCATGCTCGCCGAGGCCGCCTGGGCGGCGGCGCGGGGGCCGGGTCCGTTGCGCGCATTCTTCCTGCGCGTGCGAGCCCGCCGCGGTCACCATGTCGCCGCCGTCGCGACAGTCCGCAAGCTCGCGGTGACCATCTGGCATTTGCTAAGGAAGGGCGAAAGCTATGCCTGGGCCCGGCCATCGTTGCACGCCAGGAAGCTGCGCGATCTGGAGCTGAAGGCCGGATACAGAGCCGAACGCGGCCAAAAAGGCGCAGCCCACGCCTACAATATCAAGAGCCACCGCGATCAGGAGCGCCGATGGGTCGAGCAAGCCGAGACGGCTTACGCTCGCTTCGTCGTCGGTTGGAATCCGCATGGTCCCAAGCGGGTGCGCACAGGCGCCGCAACCGAGGTGCGACGATGAAGGCTGCGCGGCAGGGCTTGCGCCTCACGCCCTGCTCTTCGCCGCGCGGTCACCCAATGCGCGAGAGGAAAATAGCGCAGATCCGGCAAGAAAACACTTGTCCTGGTGCGCAGATGCTTGATCCTGAGCCGGCGCAGCGCCTTGGCGTATCGGAAGGATCGGAAGCTTGAGCCATGTCGGTCATGACGCGCTGGATCTTGACGCCGAGGCTTCGAAAGAGAAGCGCAGGGCGTTGAAGAGAAAGCGCAGACAGGACGCGCGCTTCTCGTCGGGGAGGATTTCCCAAGTAGGCGAGGCGCGAAGGGTCGTCGATCGCCAGATGCACGTATTCCCAGCCGACCCTGCGGGTGTTGCTCTGGCCGGTGCGGTCGCCGGTGATCCGGTGACCGATCCGACTGAATTTGCCGAGCTTCTTGATGTCGATGTCGATGATCTCGCCTGGAGCGGCCCGTTCATAGCGGCGAACCGGCTCGGCCGGCCCGAGCGCCGAGAGCCGGTTGAGGCCGAGCCGCTTGAGAACGCGGCTGACGTCGGCGGGCGAAACGTCGACCTCGGCGGCGATCTGCTCGCCGGTGTGGCGCTGCTTTCGCAAAGCCTCGACCGCCGCGCAGACGGCAGACGTTGCTTGGCTTGGCGATGAGTGGGGCCTTGACGAACGGTCGCGCAAGCCCTCCACGCCCTCGGCCTCGAACCGCTCGATCCATTTGGCGACGGTCTTCGGCGTCGTGTTGAACTGGGGCGCGGCGGCGGCCTTGGACAGCCCGAATCCACCACGGCGCGAACCATCATCTCTCGACCTTTGGCTGTCAAAGGCGCATTCTTGCGCGTGTCCATTCGGCCCTCTCCGAATCACTGAGGTTTGCCAACCTCAGCGTTCACGCTCCAAACCGAATGGACAACTTCCTGAAAACTCACACCTAGCAAATGCCAGGACTAGCGTAAGCGGGAGACCCCCCGGCTCTGCCGGGGTGGCAGTAGAGGTTTGACGTTTCCGGCGGTCCACCGGTGAAGTTCCAACGTGAGCAGCCACTCACACGAAAGGAACTCCACCGATGGACGACTACGAGAGCCTAAGCCACACGACATGGACCTGCAAATATCATGTGGTGTTCATTCCCAAATGTCGGCGCAAGGTGCTGTATCTGGAGCTGCGACGACACTTGGGCGAAGTTTTGCGCAAGCTTGCGCTTCAGAAGGAAGCGAGGGTCGAGGAAGGGCATCTGATGCCCGATCACGTGCACATGCTGTTGTCGATTCCGCCGAAATACGCAGTGTCGCAGGTGGTCGGGTACATCAAGGGCAAGAGCGCGATCCACCTGGCCCGGGTATATGGGGAGCGCAAGCGCAACTTCGTGGGGCAGCACTTCTGGGCGCGGGGGTTCTTCGTCAATACGGTCGGCCGTGACGAGGAGGCCATCCGGGCTTACATCCGCAACCAAGAGAAGGAAGATCAGAGGCTCGAACAAATGAACCTCTGGCGCTGAAAAAGCCGCCTTTAGGCGGCTCCAAACATCAAGGGCCGCGTCAGCGACCCTCCTACCGCTTTGAGCGGTTCAAATCCTAAAGCCCCCGGCTTTGCCGGGGGATACTTACACACCTAAGGCGGCGCTCGACCCAACGGTCGTCGTATTTTCCGTGCGCGCCCTGTACGCTGGCCGTCGGAGAATTGCCGGACTATTGAGGATGACGCGCTCTGTTGGCACTCCATCGACCGAACAGGGGGCTTCGCGCCCGAGGGCTAGGATAAGATTGTGCTCACGAAGAAGGGGAAGTACGGCCTGAAGGCCATGGTCCATCTCGCGGGACTTGAGCCCAGCGAACTGGCGCAGGTCGCGGACATCGCCGAAACCAACTCAATTTCGAAAAAGTTCCTCGATCATATTCTGACCGAGTTGCGGCACGCCGGTCTTGTCTATTCCAAGAAAGGCAAGGGCGGAGGATACGCTCTGGCGCGCCCTGCCCACGAGATTCGCGTGGGCGCGATTGTGCGCGCCCTAGATGGTCCGCTGGCCCCCATTCCGTGCGCTTCGGTCACCGCCTTTCGACCCTGCGAGGATTGCAGCGATCTCAAATCGTGCTCGGTCCGCCTCATCATGGTCCAAGCCCGCAACGCCATCGCGAGTGTGCTCGATCACAGCACACTTGCCGAAATGCGCGCGCGATCATCCGTTGACGATCGGGCGCCCATGTATCACATATAGGCTGAGCCGCACTCGTTAGGAGCGCTTTCGCCTCGTCCAACGCCGCTCTGAGCCCGGGTCAGCGTGACCCGAGGGCCCGATAATTACCGCCGGTGTAGGCCGGTTGAAGTTTTATTCCTCACTTGGGAACAAAACGCCAGCCCATTGGTTTCGGGCGACCCCTATTCCGTTGATGATCTGCGCGCCGCAGAATTTGGTTCCATGACCGATAATCTTCTCCAGCACCCTTGCGGGCTCCGCCAACGCGACGGGGGCTTGCTTTTGGCGCGATAGCTTGTGAACTAAGTCCCCCGGCGCCATCTAAGCGTTTCATGACGAGGAGGAACGACATGTCGATCTCGGACGCCGTTGCCCCGCACATCCCGTTTTTGCGTCGGTTCGCGCGGGCGCTGTGCGGAACGCAAGCGGCCGGCGACGCCTATGTCGCTGCCGCGCTCGAGGCGATTTTGGCGGACCCTGACTGTTTCGACGCTGAACTCGATGCTAAAGTCGCTCTATATAAGTTGTTCCTGCGTAACTGGCGCAACGTGCCGCTCAACAGTCATGTTGATCGCCAGATTTTTGGTGATGAATCTGGTGCAAACAGGAATCTCGCCGCCATCTCTCTTGAGCCGCGCATCGCTTTTCTGCTGAACTCTGTGGAGTCGTTCAGTCCGAGCCAAATTGCGGAAACTCTTGATTGTTCGGAAGATAAAGCGGTTGATCTTATTGAGCGCGCGGGGCGCGAAATCTCCGATCAAATTCGTACGACTGTATTAATTATTGAGGATGAACCGCTTATAGCCCTCGACATACAGACGCTCGTCGAGCAACTGGGCCACGACGTCACGACAATTGCTCGGACCCATACGGAGGCGGTGCGTGCGGCGCTGAAAAGTCATCCCGGGCTTATCCTAGCAGACATTCAACTTGCCGACGGAAGCTCGGGGCTTGACGCGGTCAACGAAATCCTAGGAACTCAGGAAGTCCCAGTTATTTTCATTACCGCCTTTCCCGAGCGTTTTCTCACGGGGCAAGCGCCTGAGCCGGCATTTCTCATAACCAAGCCCTTCAGTGCAGATTCGGTCAAGGCGGTCATTAGCCAGGCCTTGTTCTTCGATCGAAAGTCGCAAAAAACGATGGCGAAAGCGGCGGCCGGCTGATCGAAATCCGGACGCCCGACGCTCCGTCGATGCGGCCGTGAAAGAGCAAAAAAACCTCCGCCCGCGAGGAACCTTCATTCTCGTCGAGCGTTTTATGGACCAAGGGAGTCTGGACGAGGAAACGTCGTGCAATATTATGAATTCTGCCTGATCGGCGGGGATGGATCGCGGCTTTTCCGCGAACGTCATCTGGCCGCCGACCTTGAAACTGTTTGGAGCCGGGTTTTCCGTATGGCTGAGCTCGAAAGCAAACGAGGAAGACAGATCCATGTCTTGGACGACCAAGGGGGGATCGTCATCGGCATTGGCGCCGTGGCCGCTACGTTATCGGCTCAACAAGCACGCGAGTTCAAGGGCCGCTCCGACGCCGCATGAGGCGAGACTGCCGCGCGCCATGATTGCTATCGTCGGCGGCCCGCCGAGGGCCGTCGGGGTCGGGACTCGGACACGACGACGGGCGCCGTCGCTTTTTGGACGGGTGGGGTGGACGAAACGCCCCCACACGGAGGCGTTTACTGTTCTGAAGGATTTGGTTGACAGGACGGGCGCTATGGCCAAGTCCCGTTCGCTGAGTTGGCGTTTGGGCGTGTCGACGCTTGTCATCGTTCTGCCCCTAGTCGCCTTCGCGTTGATAATGGTCGGATGGATCGCCCATGCCGAACGTGAAGCCCAGCAGGGTCAGTTGATCGGCGACGCTTACGCGTTCGCTGACACCGTTGGGCGTCAAGTCAATGCTTATTTCCTGCTGTCAGCTGCGCTCTCACATTCGAGGCTCCTTCAGCACGGAGATTTGACGGGCTTCGCTGAGCAAGCTCGAGATGCCCTCGCTGAAGCGCCCGACGTGAACTTGATCGTCTCGACCGCAGACGGCGATCCTGTGTTGAGCATTCCACCGTTGCCTTCGGGATCGCCTCAGCTACCCGATCGTGTCGCATTGGTTCGTCGAGCGATAGGATCGGGCTCCGCCTTTCTCTCCGATGTCAACGCGGGCGCCGCTTTGAGTGACGCAAATGCTTCAATTGAAACTCCGGTCTTTCTCGATGGCAAACCCGTCTATGAAATAGCGATGCTTCTTTCGCTGAAACAATTCTACGATCTGATGCAGCGTCAGAACTTCCCGCCAAACTGGCTGTCGGGGATCGTCGATAGCAAGGGCGTCATTGTCGCCTGGATCCCGAGTGAATCAGGTCGTCCAGGGGAGCTGGGTAGCCCGGAGTTTCGCGACGCGACGCTGCGTCTTCCTGAATCGACCGTTACGCACAGTTCTATCAGCGGACAAGAGATTGTCTCCGCCTATGCGCCGGTGGCGGGCGGTTGGACCGTTGGCGTCGCCGCGGATGCAAGCAAGTTGGGAATTGGCCCCAGCGCGTTTCTCCTCACATCGATCTTGGCAGCTCTCGCGATATTTGGCAGCCTCCTGTTGTCCTATCTGAATGGTCGGGCTCTGACGCGACAGGTGCGAGAACTGGAATCGAAGACAGAGAATGTCTTGACCGGCGCACAGGTCGCTCGGAGGCCTACCGGCGTTCGCGAGTTTGACAGCCTCTCCGACGCCTTAGCTAGAGCCTCCGAGCTGCTCGCCCTGCGAACAGAGCAGCACCGTCTCACTGAGCAGGAACTCAGAAGCCGCGAAGAACATTTCAGGCTTCTTGCGGACAGCCTGCCTCAACTGGTGTGGACGGCGGGCCCCGATGGCCGCATCGAGTACACCAATGCGCGCCGCGAAAAATATGGAGCGATCGGGCGGACAGATTGGGAAGGAATCATTCATCCCGATGATCGGCGGGCGACCGCGGAAGCGTGGCTTCGCGCCAGCGAAGCTGGCGTCCCCTATGAGATGGAGCATCGCCTATTTGCCATTGGCAAGGGATACGCGTGGCACCTAAGTCGTGCGTCGCCGCTGCTCGACGCACAAGGAGTCGTCATAAGGTGGTATGGCACGACCACCGACATTGATGATCAAAAACAGCGCGAGGGAAATATCCGGGACCTTATGGCCGAGGTCAACCATCGTTCGCGCAATTTGCTGGCTGTCGCGCAAGCCATTGCCCGCTATGGCGTGGCGAACGCGAAAACGGTCCACGATTTTCAGGAGAGATACTCTGAGCGATTACTCGGGCTGGCCGCCAGTCAGGATTTACTGACCGATCGGAATTGGCGTGGTGTCCCGCTCGAGGCGCTGGTAAGGACGCAAACGGCGCGTTGCCGGGAAAGGCGCTTCGCGAGCGAAGGGCCGCAGATCTTGCTGAGCCCCAATGCAACACAAACGCTTGGCCTTGCTTTGCGTGAGCTGTGCGAGAACGCGCTCAAACACGGCGCGTTCTCGAGAGGGGGAGGCGAAGTCTCTCTCGTTTGGCAAATCAACGAGAGCGGAGCTGAGCCCATGCTCGAGATGACGTGGCGCGAACGCGGCGGACCTCGCGTAGATCCGAGGCCGATCACGGGGTTCGGCACAGTCGTGATCGAGCGTCTCACTGGCGCGGGCCTAAGCGGCTCGTCGGTGCTTACTTTCGAAGGCGAGGGGATCATATGGCGATTGGTCGCCCCGCTGAAGGACATCGTGAAGACCTCGGACCAAACCGCACCGGACTGACCGGATCAATATTCGATGCGCTTCCTCGGCTTGTCCAACGCAGATTTCTCGTGCCGAATGAAACGCGCGCCTCACAGACTATGGGTCGGAGCCCGTCAAAAACGCGCCTCGGAAATTCGTTAATGCCGAAAAAATCTCTGGGAAAACCGCGAAGGAAGGCGACAAAGGCTGCGGCGTCACTGCGCGAAGCGGCCGAGAAAGCAGATCAATATATCGCAGATCAGTTGAAAGCAATGTATGATTCCGTGGTTGTCGAGCCCGTTCCCGATCGGCTTCTTGAATTGCTTGACCGTCTCGACAGCGACGTGAAAGAATGACTGTTGCGTCTACGGCGCAAGCGGCGCGGTCAGTACGAACTCTACCCCGGGACTGTGCGCGACGACGTTCAACGATCCGTTCAACTGTTCCGCAAGCACCCGCACCATGCGGGCGCCTAGGCCCTTTCCCTTGCCGAACCCGGAGGCGTCGGGCAGTCCGCCGCCTTCGTCGCGAACCGCGATGAAAAAGCTGTCAACGCCCGTCGTGGCGATGTCGACCCATACGCTGCCCGCACCAGGGCCTTGATAGGCGTGCTTTACGGCGTTCGATACGAGCTCGTTGACGATCAGCGCAGATGAAATTGCGCGATCGGTCGAGATTACGATCCCAGGCTGCGCTTTAACGTGAATTTCACATTGCGCGAAGCTGGCGTTGAGGTCTTTGCAAATCGCGTCGATGTATCGTCCGACGTCAAAACGCTCGATGTCCGACGATTGATACAATTGCTCATGCACCCTCGCGATGGCCCCGACGCGGAGCGTCGCGTCTTCGAGGTGTTGGACGAATTCCGGCTCGCTGTTTTCGCGCGCCTGAAGACGCAGCATGCTGACGACTAGCCCCAGACTGTTCTTCACCCGATGGTTCATCTCCTTGACGAGAAACTGATGCCGCTCCAGTGCGGCCTTCAGATTGCGCTCGTGCCGCTCACGCTCGATCGCCATTCCCAGGATATTGGCGGCGCCCTGCAGGAACGCGAGATCATGCTCCACGAACTCGTCATCCGATTGGCTGTCGACCTCCAACACGCCGAAGGGTCGACCGTCTCCTTGCAGGATAACGTTCATGGCGCGATGAATGCCATGTCTGACGAGAATATCGGGCGTTCTGAAGCGCTCCTCGTTTCCGAGATGATTGGAGATCACGGGCCTGCCGGTTTTAAGCGCGAATCCGGCCGGTGAGGCGAGATCCGCGCCGATGCTAGCGACGCCGACAACGCCCGGCTCCCAACCGACCCCCGCCCGGACCAGAAAGCGGTTTTCAGCGGCAATATATTCGAGAACCTTACAAAATTCCGTGCGAAGGCCTTCGGCGGTTAGCCGCGCCGTATCGGCGAGAAGCTGCTCGAACCCCGGTCCCTGCAGCGCGCCAACTCCGAGCTCGGCCAGAATTTCCTGCTGGCGAACGCGCTGATGCAAGGCGTGAAGAATTGGATCTGCCGGCCCGGTTGCTGATTTGGACTCGACAACAGGCGGAACCGGACGATCGGAAGACGGCATCAGATCAGCTATGCGGCAAGCTACGCCTCTGGAGGACGCCTAGGGTCTTGCCCGGCAATCTACTTCGCGGCGCGCAACTGCGCCAGCCCGGGAAGAGCGTGGCTGAAGCCGAGGACCGTGGCGCGGGTTCTGCTTCCCAGCGCGGTGGTGTGTTGAAGGTTCTGCGAAATCGCTGAAGGCGAGAGGCGGTCATGACAGGCTGGTGATGTTCAAGTCACCGATTCCCTCGGAGGAGCCCCGCCATGACCAAGAGTGAAGCTAAGCCTGCGATCGCCGCCGTCAACGAGCTATTCGCCAAGAGCCCCGACGGGCTGCGCGAGATCGTTGGCGCGGTGATGC
This sequence comes from uncultured Alphaproteobacteria bacterium, assembly GCA_963813555.1. Classification (GTDB taxonomy): domain Bacteria; phylum Pseudomonadota; class Alphaproteobacteria; order Rhizobiales; family Beijerinckiaceae; genus Roseiarcus. The sequence continues at coordinate 26,806 of CAWEZX010000012.1, forward strand.
AAGAGATGCTGGAAGCCGAGATGACGGACGCGCTCGGAGCCGAGAAGGGCGAGCGTACGGTTGCCCGGCTCGGCTATCGCTCCGACTATTATACCCGCACCCTCGTTACCCGGGTCGGCAAGCTCGAGTTGCGCGCGCCGCAGGACCGCGACGGTCGGTTCTCGACCGAGCTGTTCGAACGCTGTCAGCGCTCCGAGCAGGCGCTGGTCGCCACGCTCGCCGAGATGTCCGTGCAGGGCGTCTCAACCCGGAAGGTCAAGGCGATCACCGAGCAGCTCTGCGGCCATGCCTTCTCGGCCTCGGCCATCTCCGCCATCAACAAGCGTCTGGACGAAAGTCTCGACGCTTTCGCCAACCGCCCCCTCGCCGAACCCTTTCCTTATCTCATCCTCGACGCCCGCTACGAAAAAGGGGCGAGAAGGCGGCGGAGTGATGAGCCAGGCGGTGCTGATCGCCATCGGGATCGACTGGACGGTCGCCGGCAAATTCTGGCGGTCGAGATGGCCAATCGGGAGAGCCGCTCGTCCCAATTCAAACGCCTGCTGCCGCCTCATCCGAGCTCTCGCCGTCGAGACTCACGAGAACGGGCTCGAGGCCCATCGCGACCTCAACATGAACGACCTCAAGGAGCACAAGAAAATCCAACTGCGCCAAGCCGCTTGACCCAGCCCACATGACCGCCTTTGCAGAACTTGACGCACACAACCCCTACGTCTCGGTCCGCTCACCGGCATTCGTCTTCGGTATGAGAACCTACCTTGCGCCGGACTCGATGCCGTTTGCTCCTGTTCGATGAGCGGGAGCCGGCTGTTGCCGGCGCTCGATAGGCGACGCGATGACGGACGCGCGGTTCCCACCTTCGTAAGCGCAGAGCGCGGTCGTGATGGGGCCATAGCGTCGCCGCGAGCGTAATTGACTTGACTTCGCTGGGTTTGGCCCAATGATGGCTGGAGCTGGCGTCGGCGGCAGAGCTGCTCCCGTCGGAGAATGAGGCGTTCCGTAATTGCGCGATTTGCGATTGGTTGTTTTTGCGCTTTGCGCGTTCGCAGCCGGCCTCGGGGGAACTCGCGCGCAGGAACACATTGGCTCGACCACGGTCGCGCATAATGATGTCACGCGCGACCTCGCCGGCGCCATGGCGCCGCTGACCGTCGGAGACACGGTCTATCGCAACGAAGTCGTACGCACGGGCGCGGATTCGACGGCCAAGCTCGTCTTCCTCAATTCGACAAATCTGGGGGTGGGCCCGGTTTCGCGCGTGACGCTCGATCAGTTCGTCTACGTCGGCGAGGCGAACGGGCAAAAAATGGCGGTCAACCTGGCCAAAGGGGTGTTCCGGTTCACGACCGGCAAACTGGACAAGAGCGCCTATATCATATCGACGCCGACCGCGGCGATCGGCGTGCGCGGCACCGTACTCGACATCCGCGTCCAGAGCGCTCAGTCGCGTGTGACGCTCGTTGAGGGGCAGGCGCTGGTCTGTCCGCGCCGGTCTGGTGTCACCTTCGGCCAGCAGGTCCGCAATTGCACGCGCGCCGCCGGCGGACCTGGCGGGCCACGCTGCGAGTGCGTCGACTTGAGCAACGTCGGTCAAACCGCTCAGGTCAAGAAGGGGGGAGGCGGAAACCGAGCGAGTTTGACCTCGAACGCGGTCAATTTCGCCTCGCTATGCGCCGGCAATTCGTCGCTTTGCTCCGGCGGCAGTTACGCGTCCGCGGAACAGGGCGGCGGCTTCGCCTCGGGCGCGCTCTGCGGACGATGAGGACCGTCCGAGAGGCGCGCCCGCGGGCTCGTCATCTGGGCTCCCGGAGCGATCGAGGCAATCGCGTCGTTACCCTGTGACGCGCGTCATTCAACCAACGCCCTCGATTTAACGCGGCATTATCGCGGCTTTGGCAAGCTTGGGCGATGTCCTTCGCCTTGCCGTTTGTCCGCTCCGCGAGCGATGACGCCACCGAGGCCCGACTTGCCGGGCTGGGCCTGGCTGCAATCGCGATCTTTCTGTTCACGCTCGCCGCCTTCTCGCCCCACGTGCTTGGCGACGGCGACACCTGGTCGCATGTGGCGACAGGCGAATGGATCATCGCTCACGGCGCCGCGCCGCGCGCCGACCCCTTCAGCTATTCGATGCCGGGCGCGCCGTGGACGGCGCATGAATGGCTGTCGGAAATCCTGCTGACACTCTCGTTCCGCTTCGCTGGGTGGAACGGCGTCGTGCTGTTGACCGGCGCCGCCGCCGCGACCGCCGCGCTGATCGTGGGATTGAGAACCGCACGCGAGCTGAGCGGCGCGCCGCTCATCGCTGCCGTTGCGCTCGGCGTCGGGCTTATGACTATCAGCCTGCTTGCGCGCCCGCATATTCTGGTGCTGCCGCTGGCCGCCGCTTGGAGCGCGGGTCTTCTCAATGCGCGAGACCGCGGCCGCGCGCCGCCATTTGCGCTCGCCGCACTGATGACCGCGTGGGCGAACATGCACGGCGGCTTCATATTCGGCCTCATGCTGATCGGGCCGTTTGCGCTCGAGGCGGTGACGGAGGCGCCGGTCGGAGCGCGTCTTGCGAGTGCGCGCGCTTGGACGATGTTCAGCTTGGCGGCGCTCGCCGCCGCGCTCATCAATCCCTATGGGTTCGACGCGCTCCTCCTTCCGTTCCGTCTGATGGCGGTCGAGAACCTGTCGCACATCAGCGAATGGCAGCCGCAGGACTTCAGCCATATCGGAACGATGGAGCTGGCGCTGCTGACCCTGCTCGGGCTCGCGCTGACCCGGCCGTTCGCCATGCCGCCGATCCGCGCCGCGCTCATCATCGCCCTCGTCGCCATGGCGCTGCAGCATTCGCGCCATCAGGTGTTGCTGGGGATCGTCGCGCCGATGTTGCTGGCGCGGCCGATCGCGGCGGCGATCGGCGCTGCGCCTGTCGGCGAAGAGCGGCGGCGCGTCGCGCGCATCGCGCTGGCGGGGACCTTCGCAGCGGCGCTGGCGATCGGGGGCGCGCGGCTCACGGCGCCGATCGCGCGGACCGACGGAGCCGCTGCGCCGATCTCGGCCTTAAGCGCGGTCCCGCCGGAGCTCAGGCGCAAGCCCGTGCTCAACGATTATGGTTTCGGCGGGTATCTCATCTTTGAGCATGTGCGGCCGTTCATCGACGCCCGCGCGGAACTCTACGGCGACGCGATGCTGACCCTTTACGACCGGCTCCAGAGGGGTGACCGCGACGCCGTCGAGACGACGCTCAAGCGCTATGACATCGCCTGGACGATCTTCGCTCCCGGCAACCGGATCGTCGGCGTCCTCGACCGCGAGCCGGGCTGGCGGCGCTTCTACGCCGACGCCACGGCGATCGTCCATGTGCGGGATGCGGCGCTTGAGCCAGAGAGGCTGAAAGGGGATTGACGGGCGCGGCGCCTGGGTGTGCAGTTCTGCACGCGGTGCTTTGTTTTCAATGCGTTAGGTCTCCTTATTTGCAACTCCGTAACTGCCCAGCCGGGTTTTCAGGCTGTAAGGGCGTTGGCGAGGGATTGGGGGTCGGCGGCGAGGGCCTGGAGGATGGTCTTGCGCTGTTTTCTGGCTGTGGCGATGACCGAGCGCAGGGCTGCGAAGGCTTGAGCGGCTTCGGGGGTGCGGAAACCGCCAGAGATTTTCATCTTCACCTTCATCATCCTGAGCGCTTGTTCTGCGAGATTGTTGGTGAAGGGAACGTCGAAGTCGATGAGGAACCTGAGCACGTCGTCTTTGAACCTGTGCAGGCGGATGAGCAGATTGTCTCCGGCCCTCCGTTTCGTTCGGCCGCTTTTGGGGCCGGCCTTTTTCAGGCGGGGCAGGTTGCGATGGAAGGCCAGGCCTTCGCGCAGGGCCTCCCAGTAGCGGGCGTGGAAGGCTTCGAGCGCTTGCGGGGAAAGAGCCGTTTTCCCGTCGGCGCGGGCTTCTGCGACCGCCCGGCAGGCGTCGCGCAGACAATCGCGCATCTTTGTCGCCCAGGGCTCGTTGTCGAATTCGATGAGAGCCTTGAGTTCGCGCAAATGGTGAGCGTTGCAGAGCGCATGGGCGGGCGGCCGGGCCGCCCCGTCCAGATTGCGGTAGGGCTTGAAGCCGTCATGGACGATCACGCCGCCCTCGAGCCCCTCGGGCATTTCGCCGCGCTTGCCGCAGGCGCGATAGAGGGTGAGGGCCGGAGCGGCCGCGGTATGCAGCCATTGCGTCCTGCCGCCGACGCGCAGGCCGGTTTCGTCGAGGCAGCGCACGCGGGAGGCGCGGATCATCGCCTTGATCCGCTCGACGACGGGGGCCAGCGCTTGAGCCCTCGCCCGCGTCCATTCCGCCACGCTGGCCGCGCAAAGCCCGGGCGCGCCAAAGAGATCGCTGAGCGTCTCGGCCGTCCGGTCCTCCGGGATCAGTTGCTGGGCGTTGAGATAGACGCCCACGGCCCGGACGCGCCCGCCATATTGAGCCGGTCCGATCGCCCGGTCGGGAAAGGCGCCCGGGTCCGCCCGCCGCAGCCGGCGCAGGCGTAGACAAGGCCCCGGTGTTCGGTGATCTCGATCAGCCGCTCCGGCAGATCGAACACCTGACGCCGCTCCATCCCCGCCGCCATCGCGGAGGTGAGGGCGCAGCCGCAATGGCGGCAGGCGAAAGCCTCGTGCGTCACGATCCGGTCGGGCTCGGCGACCTGGCGAAGGGTTTCGCCCTTGTGCCCCTTCTGCCCGCCGCTCGGGCGCCCCGACGGCTCGCGAAGGCTCACCGGCTTCTTTCTCAGCCCGTCGCTCGACGGCGGTTTGCTGCTGTTCGTGCTGTTCGTGTCCAGCCGGCGCCGAAGCTCAGCGACTTCCTGCCGCAACGCTGCATTCTCAGCCCGCAACGCTTCCAGCTCCCGCTGAAGCGACGCAATCAGGGACGCGACTTCCGGAGGAAGAATCATGCCGCAAGGGAATCATGCTTTCCTCGAAAAGACTCTCCCAAAAACCCTCAAACCCAAAAATCCCCGCCACCTGTGACAATTCAGAACTCACCCGGCTGGGCAGTTACGCAACTCCGAAAAAATGGCGGCGCCTGCCTGATGAGAAAACAGCGCAGCTTCTGAAAATTACACCATTTTATCATGGCCTTCTGTAAACTCAAGCATTTGTTGATGGCAATTGTCGATGCGCCTGCAGAGAGGCGAAGCGCCTCTACTCGGGCAGCCCGGCTTGCCGTAGCGCGCCGACCATCTTCTCCCGATAGGCGGCGTCGAAGCAGACGAGCTTATAGACCGCGTCGGCTTCGCGAATGGTCATCGTGGGAACCATCTTCAAAAGCGCCGCGACATGCTGCTTGGCTTCGTCGACGCGGCCGAGGAACGGCAGGGTGTAGGCGAGATCGAGATGCGACAGCCAGAACAATTCGATGTACGCGCGCTGAAAGTCTTCATAGGCCTCGGGATAATCGCCGCGGAACCAGGCTCGCTTCGCCTTCGGCCACCACCAGTACGGAACGGCGGAGGGCCCCGCCAGCTTGATGGCCTTTTCGGCCAGCGCGGTCCCTTCGTCCCAGTGACCGGTAAAGGCCACGTACAACCCGAGGGTTCCCAAATTGCCGGCGTCGTAGGGACCGAGCGCCGCCGCTTTTTCCGCCTCGACCAGAACGCGCTCCGGTTGACATTTGGCGTAATAGCCCGCCGCAACGCGGCGCTGAGCCAAGAGGTCCAGGGGCGCGAGATCTTGGGCGCGGACGCTCGCCTGCAACTCCCGGTCCGCCAGATGCGAGCGCTTTTCGACGCTTGCTTCCTCGGGCGGCAACCCCCAGCCCCAAATCCTCTGGTTCTGGATGACATTGGCGAGCGCTGACCACACATTGGCGTTCGATGGCTCTCTTTTCGCCGCCGCTTCAAGGCAAGCGCGCGCGCTCGCGACCGTGTCCGGCCTGGTGTCGGCTCCAAAGCCTAGAAGCACGCAACCCCAGGTCGTCTTCTCGATGTCGCCCGCGGACGAAAGGCGGGCGCGCTCGACGTCCAGGATCGCGTTGCGCAACAGCTACTCCGCGTGGCCAGCGACTTCAGCCTCGGCGGCAGCGGTGTTGACGTTTTCGAGGATCGGCGAAATCGTCCGGGACCAGACGCGCGCGCCGGAATGAACGTCGTCGACTTCAAACGTCACGCGCAGCGCGTCGCCGCCGGCTTCCAGGCTTCCGGTGACGACATAGTCGGCGTTCAACTGCCGTCCGATCTCGATCGGGTCGGCGGCGCTCCCGGCCCCGGTGCGGCCGACGATGCGCCAGATCGCCCTATTTCCGGCAATATCCTTTGCCTTCTGACCTATGCGCCGGGCGAGCAAATCGTATTGGGGATTGCCGGTCGCGTTGGCGAAGGGCAGGACCGCGACCGTCGGCACGCCGGAAGGCGCCGCCTGCGCCGTTTCCGACGACGCGACGGTCGCCGCGGGTCTGCCCGCGATCACATACCAGGCCGCGGCCCCCGCCACGACGAGCAGCGCTGCAAGCGCGGCCACAACCGGAATGAGCCGGCTTTGCGGGGCCGGCTTCGGTTTGGGCGGGGCGGCAGGTTTGCCGACCTCGACCGAATAGACGCGCACCGGCTCGGCGATGTTCTTGAGGTGCTGTGCGCCCATGTCGGCGACCGCGACGTCGAGCCGCGCCTTGACCTGCCGGTAGGCGTCCTCCGAGAGGCAGATGGCGCCGGGCTTGGCGATGCCTTCCAGGCGCGCGGCGATATTGACCCCGTCACCCATCAGGTCGCCGTCGTCCTCCTCCACCACGTCGCCGAGATGGATGCCGATGCGAAAGACAATGCGCTGCTCCCCCGGCACGCCCGAGTTCCGCTCGACCATCGCATTCTGCACTTCGATCGCGCAGCGCACCGCGTCGACCACGCTGCGAAACTCGATGATCGCGCGTCGCCGGTGCGCTTGACGACCCGCCCGTGATGCACGGCGATGGTCGGATCGATGAGGTCGCTGCGCAGGGCCCTCAGCCGCGCGAGAGTGCGGTCCTCGTCCGCGCCGGCGAGACGCGAAAAGCCGACAACGTCGGCGGCGAGGATCGCGGCGAGCTTGCGGGTCTCCGTCGTCACTCCGCCTCCCCAGCGGGCGAGCAACAAAGCTTCGCCGCGCCGGCGCCGAATAGAGCAGCCCCGGCGCGCAAAATCAATGACCCCAATTGTCAACCGATCAGGGCAAGGCGCCGCGGGCGGCGAACTCGCTCTTGAGATCGACGCCGGGGCGGAAGTGGATCGCCGGCACTGGAATCAGCCTGCGTGACCGCGCAGACCTCTCGTATGGTCGCCTTTGACAAGCCAAAGCGCGGGATCCTTAGATCCGGGGCATTGAACCGTCCGGACCAGCATCAATTCAAACTCGCGGGCCGACGAGCTTGGAGGCGGATGCAGGACGCGCATCCGCCTCCAACGCCGGCTGGGTTCGTGTGCGGAGCCAGTCGCGTTATGCTCGACGCATCAGCGCGAAGATGACGCCCACAACGACGATGATAACCGCCACCCATATCAGGAGATGCGCCCCGCCCATGGCGGTCGAGGCGACGCCGCCGAACCCGAATAGCGCTGCCAGGAGCGCGATAACGATCAGGACAAGCGCGTAATAGATCAGGTTCCCGGGCATGTCAGTGTTTCTCCGCGGGTGGGCGGACGTGTCCCGCAAACCCGGTGGATAAACGCGAGCACACGTATTCGGTTCCATCGCATGGACGGTATGCCGTACCAGGCCGGCGCCTTGGATTTTCAAAAGGGTCGTTTCTGATCACGACGCCAAGAAGCATCGGCCCTTGCTCAGACGTAGCTATTTCGCAACCGACTGCGGCGGCTGAGGTTGCCAATTGGCGTCCCGAACTTAACTCGACCTGCGACGTTCGGTATTGAGCCAACGGGCTCCTCGGGAAGCTCCTCGGGCAGACCCCGGGCGCCACAGCCGCCGTGACGCATGTGCGCCCGCGACCGCTTCCGACCCTTCAGGGCAAGGCGCCGCGGTCGGCGAGCTCGCTCTTGAGATCGACGCCGGGGCGGAAATGGATCGCCGGCATGCCGAGCGCTTCGGAAGCCCGAACGTTGGCGATCGAGTCGTCGATGAACAAGAGTTCGCTCGGCCGTCGCCCGACGCGCTCAAACAGGATTTCGTAAATGCGCGGGTCCGGCTTGATGACGCCGACATGGCCGGAGATGACGCGGTCGTCGAATTCGTTCAGGAAATCGTGGTGGCGCTCCGCCAGCGCGAAGGTTTCGCGGCCAAAGTTGCTGAGCGCGTAGACCGGCTTGCCGGACGCGCGCAATCGGCGCAGCAGCGCGACATTCTCCTCGATCGGCCCGCCGAGCGTCTCGATCCAGCGCTCGCGGAACATCCTGAGTTCCCCGGCGAATTCGGGGAAGCTCTTGCCCCGCGCCTCGAGCGCCGCGGCGAAATCCGCGACAACGTCCGTGTGCGAGACAAAGTCCATGCCGAGCGCGGTCGCCAGGAAGCGCTCCATGCGTTCCTCGTCGTCGAACACCTTGCGGTAGAGATTGCGCGGATTCCAGCGCAACAGAACGTTGCCAATGTCAAAGACGACGATCATCAGGATTCCTTGCAGCTGGTTCGGGGAGGTGAGACGAGAGGGAGGAGCGAGGTATATCGCCTATAGATAGCCAAAGGGATTTTCTTGATTGCCCCCCGTATCGTCGCCCCTCTGGACGACCGGTTCGACGGCCGCGATTCCAACCGCTCCTGTCGATAGCGAATGAACTTGTCCAGTTTTGGTAGCACATCATCTGTCCGCTTCTTCTGGTTCTGTTCTGCTGTGGAACTGTGGGCAAGGCGGATGCCTTGTCCGCATTTCCACAGCCCGCGCCGCCGAGCGGATTTAAGCGGCGCGTTTTTCATCGTGGCTGTCCTTGAGCGCTCCGTTGCCGTCGTAGCGTCCGGTGCATCTTGGCCCGTGGAAGAGGGCGTGCGAGCCGTCGGGATAGACGTGGACCTTGACCCTCGCCTTGACGAAATGGGGCCGCATCGGACTTTCGGGGATCTGGAGCTTGAGGGTGCGGTAGGAGACGCAATTGTCGGCGCCGACCTGGCGCTCCTCCTCGACGCACAGGATCTCGTCGAGATCGACGCCTGGGATGGGCGTGGAGCGCAAAGAACGCGGGCGCCGCGCTCGCCACATTCGACACGAGGCTTGCCGAGGCCGCGCGGGGGCAGGGGGTGGAGGTGGCGGACCTAATTAGGGTAGGGCGCGGGGCGGGGGGCCGCGCGGCGTGCGCCGCTCAGCCCCTTCCTTATGTCTCCGCCTCAGATCGCGTTCGACTTCATCTGGTCGGCGATATAGTCGGCCTGACGGATCGCAAGCGTCACGATCGTGAGCGTCGGGTTCTCGGCTCCGCCGGTAGTAAATTGACTGCCGTCCGAGACGAACAGGTTCTTGATGTCGTGCGTCTGGCCATGACTGTTCACGACGCCATCGCGCGCGTCGGCGCTCATCCGGTTGGTGCCGAGATTGTGGGTCGAAGGATAGGGCGGCGTTGGGAAGACGCGCGTCGCGCCGACCGCCTCATACATCGCCTTGCCCTGCCCATAGGCATGGTTGCGCATCGCGTCGTCATTCGGGTGGTCGTCGAAATGCACGTCCACGACCGGCAGGCCCCATTTGTCCTTCTGATTGCTGAGCGTGACCCGGTTCGTCTCCTGCGGCATGTCCTCGCCGACGATCCACATCCCGGCCATATTCGAATAGCCGTCGATCGCGGTGGTGAATTCGCGGCCCCAGGCGCCCGGATCGAGGAAGGCGGCCATGAAGGGAAGGCCGAGGGAGAGCGTCTCCAGTTCGTAGCCGCCGACGAAGCCGCGGCTTGGATCGTTTCGCGCCTCGTCCCGCATGATGCCGGCCATCGTCGTGCCCCGATACATGTGCACCGGCTGCTCAAAAATGGCGTAGACCGATCCGGTGGTGTGACGCATGTAGTTGCGCCCGACCTGGCCCGAGGAATTGGCGAGCCCGTCAGGAAATTTCGACGAGGCGGAGTTGAGCAGGAGGCGCGGGCTTTCGAGCGAATTGCCCGCGACCGCGACGATGCGCGCCTTCTGTCGCTGCAGCTTGCCGTCGGCGTCGAAATAGGTGACGCCGGTCACTTTGCCGGAGGGGTCGTGCTCGATCTGGGCGACATGCAATTCCGGGCGAACCTCCAGGTTGCCGGTCGCCTCGCCCTTGGGAATCTCGGTGTAGAGCGTCGACCATTTCGCCCCCCACTTGCAGCCCTGGAAGCAGAATCCGGTCTGCTGGCAGGCATTGCGGCCGTCGCGCTCTTGCGAATTGATCGCCATCCGGCCGGTGTGGCACTCCTTATAGCCGAGCTTGTCTGCCCCGGCCTTAAAGACCTTGAAATTGTTGCTGCCCGGCAGCCCCGGGATGCCGTTGGTGCGGGTCACCCCCATCTTGTCCTCGGCCTTGGCGTAGTAGGGCTCGAGGTCGGCGAGGGTGATCGGCCAGTCGAGGAGATTGGCGCCTCCGATGTGGCCGTAAGTCGAGGCGTCCTTGAACTCGCGCTCCTGCAAACGGAGGGAGGCGCCGGCCCAATGGATCGACGTTCCGCCGACGGCCTTGACGATCCAGGCCGGCAGATTGGGGAAGTCCTTGTGAACCCGCCAGTCGCCGGAGGTGGTCCGCATGTCCTTCCAGGCAAGCTGGGTGAAGCTGTCCCATTCGTCGTTGATGAAGTCCTCGTATTCGTAACGCTTGCCCGCTTCGAGCACGACGACCTTGACGCCCTTCTGCGCCAGCTCGTTGCTGAGCGTCCCGCCGCCCGCGCCCGATCCTACGATGACGACGACGCGGTCGTCGTTCTGATCGAATTTCGCTGCCATGTCCGTTTCCTCGCGTGAATTGGGCTTTGTTCGTGCGGTCAGAGCCAGGTGATGTCGTTGAAGCCGCGGTGGATGTATCCGCCCTTGGAGAAGGACTCGCCCTCGTATCCGAAGATCGGCCAAATCTCCTTCTGGTTATAGAGCGAGGCGACGAGGCCCGAGCGGATCGTCTCGAAGGTGGGATCCGCGCTCTGGTTCTTGAGGATTGCGACGCGGTCGGCCTCCCAGGGGCGGCCGACATAGCCTCCCTCCCCCGCCGCCCCGTCGAGCGCGGCGACGAACGCTTCCATCTCAGCCTTCACTTGCGGGTTCGCCGCGGCCTTTTCGTCGTAGCTCTTCATCGCGATCGCGTAGTAGCGGTCGGCGACCTTGTCATGCGGGTAGATGTCCCGGGCGACGAGGATCAGGGTCTTCATCGTCTCTGGCTTGAGGCCCTTGACGTCGAGCGCCCACGCCTCGGAGGCGTTGAGGAGGGCGCCGGTCGATGTGATCGCGATCGCGGCTGCGAAACCGCTCGCCGATCGTTGCAGGAATCCGCGTCTGGACAGGGCGCCCTTTGCGGGAGGGGTGTCAGTTGCCGTCATGGGGTGTCTCCTCCTGTCTTGCATTGTTTGGTCGCGAGCTACCTGAAGCGGCCGTGCTTCTGCAGCACCTCGATCTTGTAGCCGTCAGGATCTTCGACGAAAAAGAAACGCGCGATCTGTTTCCCGTCCTTGTTGAACTCGACGATCTTGCGCGGCTTGAGGCCTTCGGCCTCGAAACGGCGGTGCTCCGAGTCGAGGTCCCCGACAAGGAAGGCGACATGGCCGTAGCCGTCGCCAAGATTGTAAGGCTCGGTGCGGTCCTTGTTGATTGTCAGCTCGACTTCGTAGGGCGCCTCGGAATTCGAGAGATAGACGAGGGTGAAGTCGGGGAAGTCGAGCCGGTCGGCGATGTCGAGGCCGAACGCCTTTTTGTAGAAAGCGAGCGACCGCGACTCGTCGAGCACGCGGATCATCGTGTGGATCGCTTTCGCCATGTCTGCTCAGGACCACAGGCGCCGCTTGCGCGGCGAGAGTTGGCAAAGGCTAGCCGAGCCGCAAGCGCGCGGGTGTTATCGGCTTACTACGCCGATTGGCTTCAGGCCGCCTCCGCGCGCGCTCTTCCGCCGGGCTCCGCCGAAGTTCGGGCGGTGACGCAGATGCAGCGGAGGTGGGAGGTGAAATTGGGGACTTCCCCACGAAGCAGCAGGATCTCCTGGTGCAGGGTCGAGATGAAGCGGGGCACGGACATCCCCTCGGCCGCGGCGATGTCCTGAAGAATTTCCCAGAACACTTTCTCCAGCCGAATGCTTGTGCTCTGGCCGTTAAGCCGTATGGAGCGCGTCTCGAAGGCGTAGCTGTCCGGGGACTGGGTTGCAAAAAGGTGACACATGTTCCCTCCGTCGATCGGTTCGACCCCGTTGCGACGATCGGCTGGCGGAGGTCCGCCCTTCGGCCCGCCGTCCGGCGGTCTATTTTTGATTTAGAACGTTTCTAAACGCCGACTTTAGGACGCTCGCGGCTCGCCGTCGAGGGCGACGTTCATGGGTGAAGGGGGCGAGACGATTTGTGGGAGCGGCGGCGTAAAATCTTGACGGGGGCGTATATGACTATCATATACCCTGATGATCGAGTGGTCGCGCGTCGTCGGCTTCGACTGGGACGCGGGAAACGCGGGGAAAAGCGCTGACAAGCATCGCGTGACACAATCGGAGGCGGAGCAAGCTTTCTTCAATCAGCCGTTGTTAATTCTCGAAGACGATCGGCATAGTTTTGCTGAGGCGCGATTTCATGCCCTCGGTTGCACCAATGAGAAGAGACGCTTGCACATCACCTTTATTCTGCGTCGTGAGGCCACTTTAATTCGCGTCATTTCGGCCCGCGACATGAGTGCGCGCGAAAGGATGGCGTATGAAAAAGACTCGTAAAATCTCTCCTGTATTCGCGGATGAAGCTGAGGAGCGCGCCTACTGGGAGCGCAAGGACTCGACAGGGAGTCTGGATTGGAGCCGAGCCAAGCGCGTGCGACTTCCAAACCTCCAGCCGAGCACAACCGCGATCTCGCTCAGGCTCCCGGTGAGCCTTTTGGAGGAGATCAAGATCGCCGCGCACAAGCGCGACGTGCCTTATCAGTCGCTGATCAAGATGTGGCTCAGCGAGAAGGTGAGGTAGGGCCGAAGGCTGCCCCCTCTTACCTCGAAAACTTCTTATATTTCAGCCGGTGCGGGATGACGCTGTCGATGCCGAGTCGGCGCTTCTTGTCTTCTTCGTAGTCGGCGAAATTGCCCTCGAACCATTCGACATGGCTGTCGCCCTCGAAGGCCAACATGTGGGTGGCGATGCGATCCAAGAAGAACCGGTCGTGGCTGATGATGACGGCGCAACCAGCGAAGTCGAGCAGCGCTTCTTCCAGCGCGCGCAACGTGTCGACGTCGAGGTCGTTGGTCGGCTCGTCGAGCAGAAGCAGGTTCGCGCCGCTCTTCAGCATTTTCGCAAGATGCACGCGGTTGCGCTCGCCGCCTGACAGCTGGCCGACCTTCTTCTGCTGGTCGGAGCCCTTGAAATTGAAGGCGCCGACATAGGCTCTGCTGTTCATCTCGCGCTTGGCGAGCGTGATGACGTCGTAGCCGCCGGAGATTTCCTCCCATACGTTCTTCTTGGCGTCGAGCGCGTCGCGGGACTGGTCGACATAGCCGAGCTGAACGCTCTCGCCGATCTTGATTGCGCCCGAGTCCGGCTTTTCCTGGCCGGTGATCATACGGAACAGCGTCGTCTTGCCGGCGCCGTTGGCGCCGATGACGCCGACGATGCCGCCGGGGGGCAGCTTGAACGAAAGCTTGTCGATGAGCAGCTGGTCGGCGTAGCCCTTCGACAGGCTCTCGATGTCGACGACGTTCTGGCCGAGGCGCTCGGCGACGGGAATGACGATCTGCGCGCCGGTCGGCGCCTTCTCGTTGCTCTTCCTGACCAGCTCGTCATATGCGGCGATGCGCGCCTTGGACTTGGTCTGACGCGCTCGCGGCGATGAGGCGATCCATTCGCTTTCCTCGGCAAGCGCACGCTGCCGGGCGGCGTCTTCGCGACCCTCCTGCTCGAGCCGCTTCTGCTTCTGCTTCAGCCAGGCCGAATAATTGCCTTCGTAAGGGATGCCGCGGCCGCGATCGAGCTCGAGAATCCAGCTTGTCACGTTATCGAGGAAATAGCGGTCGTGAGTGACGATGAGGATCGCGCCCGGATAGGCGCGCAAATGCCCTTCGAGCCAATTGACGGTTTCCGCGTCGAGATGGTTGGTCGGCTCGTCGAGCAGCAGCAGGTCGGGCTTCTCCAGCAAGAGGCGGCAGAGCGCGACGCGGCGGCGCTCGCCGCCGGAAAGCTTGGTCACGTCGGAATCGTCCGGCGGGCAGCCGAGCGCGTCCATCGCCTGCTCGACCTGGCTCTCGAGATCCCACAATCCCTTGGCTTCGATCTCGTCCTGGAGCCGCGTCATTTCGTCCGCTGTCTCGTCGGAATAGTTCATGGCGAGCTCGTTGTAGCGGTCGAGGATCGCCTGCTTCTCCTTGACGCCGAGCATGGCGTTGCCCTTTACGTCGAGCGTGGGGTCGAGGTTAGGCTCCTGCGGCAGGTAGCCAACCTTGGCGCCCTCGGCGACGAAGCCTTCGCCAACGAACTCGGTATCGATCCCGGCCATGATGCGCATAAGCGTCGACTTGCCCGAACCGTTGACGCCAAGGACGCCGATTTTCGCGTCCGGGTAGAAAGAGAGGTTGATGTTGTCGAGGACTTTCTTGCCGCCTGGATAGGTCTTGGCGAGACCTCGCATGTGATAGATGAACTGGCGCGCGGCCATGCGACTATCCTTGGATTGTTCGGAGATTGCGGCGGGCATATCAGGGCAGGGCAGGGGAGGCAAGGCGGTGGGCGAAGGCATTGGAGCCCGAGCCGCGCAGTCGCCCTTCTCAGCGGGCGGCGATCGCCTGCCCCTCGTCGATCCACACCGTCATGCCCGGCTCGAGCTTCGGGGTCGGGCCGATCGGATCGGCGCGAAGGAGAAAGCTATTGATGTCGTGGTCGCCGACCGCGCGCGCCGCCCGCCACACCGCGAATTCTCCGAGAGGCCTGAGCTCGGTGACTTTGGCTTCGAAACGGTCTCCGGCGGCCGTCCGCAGAGCGACCTTTGAACCCACCGTCAAGCCGCCGAAGGCGATCTTCGCGGATCGTGAAAGTGAACCAGCGGTCGCCGGCGACGGCGAGCGTCAGGACCGGCTGACCGGGAGAGATCGCTTCGCCGCGCTCGGCGACGAGAAGCCTCGTAATCCCGTCGACGGGCGAGGTCAGCGTGGTCTTGGCGAGCTGAGCCTCAAGGTCGGCGACCGTCGCCAGCCCAAGCGCGACCTGGCTCTGCGCGACGGCAAGCTCTTCCTTCGTCGGTCCAGCCTTGGTCTGGTCCAACGCCGCATTGGCGAGAACGAGACTGGCCTCTGCCTTGCTCAAGGCCGCGGCGTCCTCATCATACTGCTGCCGGCTCGCGTAGTTCTTCGCCGCCAGCACCGAGACGCGCGCGAACTGCTCCTTGGCCAGCGTGACATTGGAGGCTGCGATCGCCACATTCTGCGTCGCGGTGTCGCGCTCTTCCTGGCGCACGCCCGCTACGACATTGGCGAGGTTGGCGCGCGCCAATTCCGCGTTCGCCTTCGCTTCCTCGAGCGAGGCTGAGATCTCCGGACTCGACAGCACAGCGATCACATCGCCCTTGCGCACCGGCTGCAATGGCTTCACCGGCAAAGAGGCTAGTCGCGCCGAAATTTCCGGCGCGATGCGAATCTCCGTCTCGTGCACGACGCCGATGAGCGGAGGCATAGGTTTGCGCTGCGTTTCAAACCAAAATAGTGCGGCCCCCGCCGCTCCGATGAGAAGCACCGTCGCCAGGATCGCGACCGTCCGGCCTCTAGCGTTCATGTCCGCGCCTCATTCCGGGAAGCGAAATGGGTCGCAAGCACAGCGAGCAGCCCGTAGACGATGGTGAGAATCCATAAGGTCGTCCAGTCGCGTCTCACATCAAGGATGGTTGCGCCCATCTGATTGATGCGAACGAATCCGTCGATGGCTGACGTGCTGGGAATGATGCGGCTTGCGGTCCGGATGAAATCAGGAAGGGCTTCGACCGGCCAGGATACGCCGACCTGGAAAAAGATTGGCAGGCTGACGGCGATGAAGATGAGAATCGCGGTCTCGCGGCGTGTGAACCACGCGCTCACGAACTGGGCGAGAAAACTGACGGAGAGCACGAAGGGAACCGCCATCAGGATGAGATCCCCGAGTCGCCCCAGCGTCGAGAAGCCGTAAACACGCGGCAGGATGATCAGATAGAGCGCAAGTCCCGGCAGCGCGAAGCAGAGATGCGCGAACGCCTGGCCGAAGACGGCCCGCGCCCCGGATCGAAGCCACCGGTTCGTGGCGCCGCCGAGCGCGTAAGCCGCCCCGCCGAGCGACGCGACGCCCAAAAGCAGCGTCTGTTGAAGGATGAGGATGAAGGCGGCGGGAACGACGTAACTCGCGTAGCCGCCCGTCGGGTTGAACAGCGGCTGGGACAGAAAATCAATTGGCGAGCTGCTGCGGGCCATCGCCGCATAGACGAGGCTGCCCTCGCTTCGCGCGCCGCGCGTCGCTATGTTGCTGGAGACTGTCGAAGCGGCTTCCGATATGCCCTGCAAGGTCCGGCTGTAGAGGAGAAAATAGGCCGCGTCGACATAAGCCGCGATCCGCGCCTTCTCACCCCGTAAGACCTGCCGCTCCGTGTCCTTGGGGATCGCGAGGATGGCGAAAACGTCGTGGCGGTCGAGGGCGGCCTGGGCGTCGGCGATTGTGTCGCTCCCCATTTTGACCGTGATCGCCTCATCCGCGTTCAAGGCCTGCACGAGGTTGCGACTGAGCTCCGTTTGGTCCTGATCGACCACGGCGATCGGCAAGGCGCGAAGAACCTCACCGAGATAGGGCTGCGGATAGAGCGCTCCATACGCGATCGGCGCAAGCACGATCAGGCCCAAGACCGATCTGTCGCCAAGAATGCGCTGAACCTCGTTGCTCATCGCTATGGCGACGCCTCGCCCGTATCGTAGGCGGATGACCGGAGTCTCCTCACTTCGCGGCGGCGCGTTAGCAATGGCGCGCAGTCTCGCCCATGCGAGCGCGAAATAGAGGCAGGCGAGGCCGGCAAGGATCATAAAGGGCTTGACGGAATCCGACGCCGGCAGGCCGCGCGCGGCCTGGTCGAACAGGATCTGCAGATACCAGCGAAGCGGCAGGATTGAGCCCCAAGCTTGGGCGAAAGCTCCCATCGCCACAACCGGGAAGCCCACGCCGGCGAAGCCGAACGCGGGATTGCAGAATAGGGCGATAAGACTCAACCCAGTCGGGAGCGACTGAGTCAGCAGAACCAGCAAAGCTCCAAAGGAAAGATAGCCGATGAGCAGAAGGCAGGCCGCCGCGGCGACGAGCAACGGATCGCCTCGGAAGGACACCCCGTAGAGGACGTGGATGATGGCGGCGTCCACCACCATCATGACGATGAAGATGGCGAACAAAGGCAGGAACTTGCCTATGACCGCGACCAGCGGCCGGCCGCCAGCGGCGCGCATCCAGGCGCGTTTGCTGCGTTGGGAGAATTCGGAGCCGACGGCGTAGCCGCCGGCAATCGCCACCGCGACATGCAGCACAGTCGGCAGAACAGCCCGCAGCAGGAACTGGGCGAAGTTCAGCGCCGGGTTCGAAAGGACATATTGCTCGGCGACAAGGACGCCTGGCTTGTACCCCCCGCCGTCCGCCTGGCGCGGCAGAGCAGCGGTCGCCGCCGAGATGGCGTTCGAGATCGACGAAGCCGCGTTGTTGCCGGGCGTAAAGTATTGCCGGTTGTACAGCGACACCACCTGCGGCCGCTTCCGGGCGAGGAGGTCGCGCTCGAAATTCTCGGGGATGTAGACGGCGGCGATCGCCTCGCCGGAGCGGATCGCCTGCATGGCGCTTCTCATGTCGCTCGATCGCTCGGCGACCGTTACGCCCGGCGCGGAGGCGATCGACTGCACATAGATGAGCGAAGTCGCGGAGCGGTCGGCGTCGACGATGGCGACCCGAAGATTGCGAATGACCGCATTGCTGAACGTCAGCGTCAGGATGGCGAAGGCGAAGACCGGAACGACAAGCGGTCAAGATGAGCGCGACGCCGTCGCGCTGCATCCAGCGCAACTCGCGCGTCGCGACCAGAAGCAGTCCCGGCTTTGGGGCCGCCCTCATTTGTGCTCGCCCGTCGGCCACTCGGCGTAAACGCTCATGCCCGGCCGAAGGGCGGGAAGGGGCGAGACCGGATAGGCGCGCACCTCGAAGGTTCTCAAGTCGAAATCGCCGGTGGCGCGCGTCGCGCGCCATCCCGCATATTCGCCGCGCGTCTCGATGAGCTTGATCTCCGCCTCGATCTCCTGGTCGCCAAGCGCGGGCGCGCGCATCTTGAACCTGTCGCCGACCTTGAGCCCCTTGACCAGATCCTCGCGGAGATTGAACCGCAGCCAGACGTCGCTGAGGTCGTATCAGCGAGAGAAGCGGCACGCCGGGAGAGACATATTCCCCGATCTCCGCCCCGATCTGATAGACCTGCGAGGCGATCGGCGCCTTGACCGTGAGCTCGTCGACGTCGGCCTTGATCGTGTCGACACTTGCTTGCGCTTGGAGCACGTTGGTCCGAGCGATCTCGCGCTCTTCCTTGGTCGCGCCGTTCACGGCCTCCTCATAGGCGAGTTGGGCGCTGTCCTGATCCCGCTTCGCCACCTCGCGCGAGTTCGTGACCTCGTCGAGCCGTTGCAGCGGCGCGTTGCCTGTGCCGGCGAGGTCCTTGATGCGGGCGTAGGTCTTGTCGGCGAGCTGGAAGTTGGACTGGGCGCTCTCAAGCGCGGCCTTCTTTTGAGCAACGATTTCCGCGCGCGTTCCCACCAGGATGTTGGCGAGCTGAGCCTTTGCGACATCGACGCCGGCCTGGGCCTGGCGCCATTTGGTGATCAGCTCCGGATTGTCGATCTCGAACAGCAATTGCCCGGCTGCGACGTTTTGGCCCCGCTCGACGGGACGCTTGCCAACTCGCCCATCGACCCGGGCGGCGATGTCGATGCGGGTCGCATCCGCTTCGCCCTGGATGATGAGCGGCTGAGGCCGTGCGAGATACCAGATCGAGAGGCCCACGATTGCGGCGAGGATGAGGGTTACGATGGCCGCGGCAGCCGTCGCGCTTCCGGCGGGCCGCTCGCGCGGCGGCTCCGCTTTGGCGCGATCTTCCGGCGCTGGGCTCTCTTTTACGTCCGTCATGCGATGCCTGTCTCCCGCCGCGAAGGTTGGCCGGCGCTGATAGCCCGGCGCCGCGCCGGCGCGCCACCATAAAGAACGAATGAACGCGCCGCTATTTGGCGCAGCCCGCGATCCGGCCGATGACGAGGTCGAGCACTGGGCCTCGCGATCTCGTTCGACGAGAGGGCGTTGGCCCGGCTGCCGGACTCTCGGAAGATTGAATTGAGGGAACCTCGGGGCGCGCCTAAAAAGAACGAGACGGGCGCGGGCGCATAAGGAGAGCTTCGCATGCGTTCAGGCCTTTCCTCGCAACGATGCTGGCGGCGTCCAGCCGCGATGGCGGCTGAGGCGCCGCTGACGATCGACCAGTTGCTCGCGCAAGGGTGGGAGATCGCCGGCTACGCGAGCGGCTACGACAACCGCACCTCGCTGATGCTGTTCCGCCACCAAGGCGTGAATGCGCTTGTCCAGTGCGGCGTTCTCTACGACGTGACGCGCAATCCGCGCACGATCATCAATTGCTACGAGCTCAAGTGAAGGCGCGGACTAGCGCGCAGCCAGCCTAGCGATGACCGCATCCGCCGCCTTCTGCGCCGTGGTCCCGAGCCGCTCAGGATCTGCTGAAGCAAGATTCTTGCGCGCTTCAGTCGAGACTTCGTAGAGACGCGCGCTGTCGCGGGCGCGGAACAGCAGATCGTCGCCAGTCGATGATCTGGTCGACGAGGCCCAGCGCCAGCCCTTCGCGCGCCAACCAATAGTCGCCGTTGGCGACGCGGTCGATGTCCACGTTCGGGCGGCACTGCGCGACATGGGTCTTGAACGCATGGTGGGTCGTGTCGAGCTTCTCGCGGAAATGTTCGCGCCCGGCGGGCGTGATCTCGCCCAGCACGGAGACGGTGCGCTTGAACTCGCCTGCCGTTATCTCCTCGAAGTCGATCTCATTCTTCTTGAGGAGCCGATGGAGGTTCGGCACGGGCGCGACGACGCCGATCGAACCGACAATCGCAAAGGGCGCGGCGACGATGCGGTCCGCGGCGCAGGCCATCATATAGCCGCCACTCGCCGCCACCTGATCGACCGAGGCGGTGACTTTGATTTTGCGCTCGCGCAGACGCAGAATCTCGGCCGCCGCGAGGCCGTAGCCAGTCACCGTGCCGCCCGGGCTTTCGATCCGGATCACCGCCTCGTCCGTTCCCGGTCGCGCGGCGATGAGGAGGGCGTCGATTTCCGCGCCGAGGCGCTTGACCGCGCTCGCGCGCATGTCGCCTTTGAAGGACAGCACATAAATGCGTTTGCCAGGCTCCTGGCCGCGGCGGGCCTTGGCGGCAACTTTGGCCTCTTTCTTGCGCGTCTTGGCGAGCGCCTTGCGCTCTCGTTTGTCGAGCAGCGCGCCATTGATGGCGTCGCGCATGTCGTCGTAACGCTCGTCGAGCGAGCGGACCTTGATCTCCTGGTCCTTCGGTTCGCTCGAGCGCGCGAGGCGCGCGATCAGGACGGCGAGGCCGCCGACCGCCGCGACGATGATGAGGGCCTTGACGAGAAAGGCGGCGATATCCAACCAAAACGCCATGCGCGGGTCCGTTCACGAAAGGTCTCGGGCAGCGCGTGTTTCACGATGAGCACCGAATGGCAAGTTTTCTGATTGGGCGGAATTAGCGGCGATCCGATTGAACCACCGCGGCTTCAAGCGCGGCGATGATCGGCCTTTGCCCTTTGTTTATCTTCTCCAACGCTTCTTCGATCGAATACCATGCGGCTCGGTCGACCTCTGGGAATTCCGCCATTCGCCCCGAGCGCGGCGGCCATTCGATCGCGAAGGTGTTGCTCTTCAACGACGCCGGATCGAAGTCTCCTTCGTGCGCCCAGGCGAAGATTGTTTTGCCGCCGGGCTGCTTGTGGGCGCCGAGATCGAGGAACTCGCCGTCCACCGCCGCGCCGGTTTCCTCGAGGAATTCGCGCTTCGCCGCCGCGAGGAGGTCCTCGCCTTCGTCGGCGAGCCCCTTGGGGATGGACCATGCGCCTGCGTCCTTCTTCGCCCAGAATGGTCCGCCGGGATGCACGAGCATCACTTCGACGCCCGCGGCAGTCTTGCGGAAGAGAAGGATGCCTGCGCTTATTTTCGCCATGCGCCCACCGTCGATGTTTCAACCTACGACGCCTCGCTCTATTCGCGATATGGCGTCACGAACAGGCCGCCGAGTTCGACCGGCGCATTCGGGCCGCGTGGAAGCTTGAGAGGCGACCCCTCGCCAAGATTGCGGGCATAAATCTCGGCGTAGGAGCCGGCGGCGCCGACGACGCGCTTTGGCCAATTGTCGGCGAGGCCGAGGTCTCGCCCTTCGGCGCCCAAAGACATGAGGCCCGCCGCCGCCCAGGGCGTCGCCCGCAATTCGGCGCGTTGCAAGGCGTGGATCGCCCAGGCGACAATCGCCGACCATTGCGGGTCGCTCGCTGGAGTCGCGGCGAATACCGGGAAAGTTGCGAGCGGCTCGGCCAGGATGCGGCTCGCTTGCGTTGCGTGCTCTTCGAGCTTGGCGGCGGCCAGATCCCCGCTCTCGCCGACTTGAGCCTCGCAGATCCGGGCGTTGTAGGCGTCATGAAGCTCACCGTATTCCATGTAGCCCATGCGGACGAAGTCGAGGCGCCGCGCCGCCATCGACGCTTCAAGATTCAGATGCGCGTTGTCGCCCTGATAGAAGCAGATGGATTTGCCGGCGAGATCGCTCAATTGCCGGATCGGCACGGGCCCATGGACCATCGCCGCCGTGGAGACGAAATAGACCGCTGGCCCGAGCGTCACGGCGCCGGCAAGGCGATGATCGGCAATATCCGATCCATCGAGGAAGAAAAGATCGTCGGCGTCAATCTCGACACGCGCGAATGCGCGGTCGGAATCGTAAGGGTGGAACTCGATCCTGCCTTCGGGCCCAAGCAACGCCGCGCCGATCGCGCGGCAAAGGTCGAGATAGAGGCCGGAGGGCGCGCCGTCGCGCGATTGGCCGACCAGCCCCGGACGGGGGACGCCGCCACAGCGGATCACACCGGCTGACTTGATGCGATCGACAACCGGGCCAGCGTGGGCGAGGGGGCTTAGGGCGAGCGCAAGGGCGAACGTAACCGCGGCGCGGAGCAGTCTCATTGCGCCCGCGCGCGGCTCAATTGTACGCCGGCAGCGTCGCGGGCAGGGAATTGAACCCCTCCGGAAGCACGTTCGGAATACCTTGCCGTACGTCTTCGGGCGTAACTCCGATCGCCGCGCACCCTTTGCCGCCGTAGTGGGGAAAGGAGTCGATGTCGGCGTCGGGGATCATCGCATAGGAACCCGGCAACGGCGGCAGCGCGCCGGTGATCCGCGCCTTGTCGAAACCGGATAGCAGGCTTGCGGTTGCGGGCGTTTCCTCATCGCGCGGCCCCAGATATTTCTGTTCAAAGCCGGGCGGCCCGAAGGCGTTGAACTTGGGCGAATCGCCGGCTGCGAGCGCCTCCTTTTCATCCGGCAGGCTCGATAGCGCCGGCAGGCCGAATAGCGCGTTGATCGTCTCGATGATCGCGTTGTGGTCGCCTTCGGCGTGCGAGACCGCGTGCACCCGCGCATAAGGCGAGATGAGCAGAAGGGGTATGCGGATGCCGCGCGCGAGCGGCAGCTCGTCGGGACCGTAACTGAGGATCCGCGGCGCGACGTGATCGTAGAGGCCGTCGGATTCGTCATAGGTGATGACAATGGCGCTGTGCTCCCAGATGCCCTTGCTGGCGGCGATCGCGTTGATGACGCGCGCGGCCATGGCTTCCGAGAGCTGGCTGTCGGAATAGCTCGGATGATCGTCGTCGCCGGACTTCGCCGTCTTGATCGCCGCTAGCTCCGTAGGCGTGAGCCCGCTTTTGTTCGGGTAGTTCGGATTCTGGATGACGGCCGAGTCTTTCGGATATTTGAGGTTGTAGTAGCCGCCGCGGATATAGAACACGCCGCCGGCGCGCGGCAACACGTTCTTCGCCATGTCGGAGAAGAAGTCGCCTTCGCCGCGCAGATTGGCCTGCTCGCCCGGATTGTTGGCGATATAGCCGAAATATTGCGCGCCGTTGTGATGGCTGACGTAGTTCTGGTGCGAGGCCTCGCTTCCCGCGTCGGTCGGCTCGTGATCATAGCCGTTCTGATACCACCGCCATTGCACTGGCGCGCCGCCGAGCGCGCCGATGAAGGGGATGTCCTTCGTCACGTCGAGAAGGTCGAAGGCTGGATTGCGATCCTGATCGGTGAACCAGTTGATCCACCCACCCATGAAAGTGAGCGGCAGGGTGGCGAAAGTGAGGTTCGAGGCGATGTCGGCGGAATTGTAGGATTCTTTCCCCGCAGCGCCTGCCGGTTCGCGATTGGCCGTTGTAGAGTCGAACTCGGAGCCCCACCACGGCTGAGGATCCTCGACCAAAGGCGGACCTTGCGTGGTCGCGGTTCCCGAATAGGTCTTGCCGTTGATCGTGCCGCTAATCGGTCCGGTGAAGCCGTCCTGAGTCGGATCTTGCGCCTTGCTCGGGTGCTTGACCCACTGGGTCTCGCCTGATTGGCCGGCGATCACGGCGACTGCGTTCGGCGTCGAAGGCGTGTCTTCGGTGGCGAAGTTGTTGTCGAAGATGGTGAAGCGGGTCGCATAGCGCCAGAAAAAGGGGATGGTGTCGCAGTCGATATGCGCCATGACGAGGCGCGCGAACTGCTTGCCCATCGCTTCGCGTGCGCCGCCGCCCGAGCGCGCGTAGCGACGCCATTCGACCTCAGCGAACTTGTCCATCTTCGGAACGCCGTTCTGCACGTCGATCTTGGCGGCGAAGCCAGGATGGGAGTGGTCGGTTGAGTCCTTGATCGTCGAGTTCTGCTCGGGGCCGACTCGGAACGGCTGAACGGTGACCGTCTCGCCGGTGTTGGAGTCGAGATAGGTCTGGGTAAAGCCGGGCGTATCGGCGGGCGAGCGCGGATTCTTTCCGTCGGAATAGAGGCCGTTGACGCCCGGAAGCGTGCCGTATTCGTGATCGAACGAGCGGTTTTCGTTGAAGATGACGAACACGTATTTGATCTTCTGTCGTAGCGCGGCAATGTCATCGGCGGACCATTCCGGACTGGTCCAGCGGGAATCCATGTCGGCGATGAAATAGGGCGCGACGTCCGCTGGCGGATCCGGCTGCGTCGTCACGAGGGGCAGGTCGGCGGCGACGGCGGGCTGGGTGAGGGTCGCGATGACCGCCAATGCGGCTGCGCCGCGAAGCATCCGTTTCATTCCTACATCCCAACGGGTCTTTACGAGGCCGACTGACCGTTCCTGCTGCCGGCGGGCTCACGCTCACGTTCTCGCGCGGCGATCGAGAACCGGTCAAGCGAACGACGCTTATGTGACGGCGGGTTGTTAGGATGGCAGGACGGAGGGCGCATCGCCCCCCATTCTCAGCGGCGCAGACCGCTGGCGAAGCTTGGAATGGGCAGGCCGACGCGCGTGCGGCTTGACATTCAGTCCATACGATTCGCGGCCGGAAAGTTGGCCTGGCTTTGATCTGCCAACCATTGTTTCGTTATGGATCTCGGCGTGAGCCTACGATCGAAGGGCAGGTTCTCGGCCAGCCAACAAGCCAAGACCACAGACGAGACTCCGGGCATGGAAAAATCTACCGCTTGTCCCAACCGCGAGCAAACATGATCACCGTTTGGCTTTCGCTCGCGGCCGGCGTGTTGGTCGCCGCTGGGATAAATCCGGCCGGAATCTTCCGAATCAATTGTTTGAGATGCGGATCCGTAGGTGATGATGGGACGCCCAAACTGGGCTTGAGCAGGTTCGAGTATTTCCTCGCAAAGCTTTTCGAGAGCCTTCCATGTCTCGGGTTCAAGAGGCGCGTTCGGGATGCGCGTTTCCGCCCACGTCTCCCCGGCCTGAAGGAGATCGGCGGTGGAGAAATTAGCGCTTAGCATGCCGTCCGGCGCAGCCATTTTCGAAGCCCTCGACGAACCCTCACCCCCAACCCCTCTCCCACCGGGAGAGGGGAGTAACGCATCCCTCTTAGATCACATAAGACTTGAGCGGCGGGAAGCCGTTGAAGCCGACCGAGGAATAAGTCGTCGTATAGGCGCCCGTTCCCTCGATCATGACCTTGGCGCCGATCTCAAGCGAAACCGGCAGCAGGTAGGGCTCCTTCTCGTACAAGACGTCGACCGAGTCGCAACTTGGCCCCGCGATGACGCAAGGCGCAAGCGCGTCGTGGTCGAAAGCGGTGCGGATCGGATAGCGGATCATCTCGTCTTGCGTCTCCGCAAGGCCATTGAACCGACCGATATCGAGGTAGACCCAGCGACTCTTGTCCTCATCCGACTTCTTCGAGATCAGCACCACCTCGGCCTCAATGATTCCGGCGTTGCCGACCATGCCGCGGCCAGGTTCGATAATGGTCTCCGGAATTTGGTTGCCGAAATGCCGGCGCAGGGCGCGGAAGATCGTCTGCCCGTATGTCTTGATCGCGGGCACGTCCTTCAAATAGCGGGTCGGAAAGCCGCCGCCGAGGTTGATCATGGCGAGTTGGACGCCCCGCTCGGCGAGGTCACGGAAGATCGCAGCCGACATTTTCAGCGCCCGATCCCACATGCGCGGGTTGCGCTGCTGTGAGCCGACATGGAACGAGAGCCCATGGGCGATAAGCCCGAGCCCGTGCGCGCGCTCGAGCACGCTGGCCGCCATCTCCGGGGCGCAGCCGAACTTCCGCGACAACGGCCATTCCGCGCCCGCGCCGTCGCACAGGATTCGGCAGAACACCTTCGCGCCTGGTGCCGCGCGGGCGATCTTCTCCACCTCGGCCTCGCAATCCACTGCGAACAGGCGGATCCCGAGCGTGTGGGCGCGGGCGATGTCCTTCTCTTTCTTGATCGTGTTGCCGAAGCTGATGCGGTCGGGCGTCGCGCCTCCGGCCAGCGCTTGCTCGATCTCATTCACCGAGGCGGTGTCGAAGCAAGAGCCTAAGCCCGCAAGCAGATCGAGAATCTCCGGAGCCGGATTCGCCTTGACGGCGTAGAACACGCGCGTGTCGGGCAGGGCGCTGGCGAAGCCGAGATAATTCTCGCGCACGACGTCGAGATCGACGACCAGTCGCGGGCCGTCTTCGCGGTTGCAAGCGAGGAACTCCTTGATGCGGTCAGTCATGAGCGGCATCCCCCAAGCGCGCGGACGCGTCCGCGCGTGGCAAATGAAGGATTGCCGGCGATGCGACTTTGCGCCCCGCGTGTTGGAGACGCGACGCGCAGTCGTTGACCCGCCGACGCGACCGCTGCGCGAATCCGGCGACAGGCTTTAAGCAAAAAGCCATCGACGGACCGCTTGGGCGGTCAGTTGCTACGCCGTGGCCAAGACGCGCCCGAGGCCAAGTAGCCTCAAGCCATCAGAGCCATCGTTTGGACGAGGAAGTGTCCCGTCCGCACGCCCGGCAAGATAGACAAGCCTCTTTGGGCGCCGACCTTTGGAGGGCCGACAGAGACCAAAAAAGCCCGGTCCGTCGTTGCTTCAAGTCGCGTCCCCCGTTGGGCGGGGTACGCCGGTTCGCCTCCGGCTGCCGGTCTTCCAAGGGCGGTTAACTGGCCTCTTGTCCAGATCCCCGCCGACCGCCACACGACCACAGGCACGTGCGTATTGGGCAACATCATTATTTGTGCGAATCGCGCCTCGGCGCAAGGGATTTTATGCGCGCGGGGCTAACAAAATTTGGCGGCGCGACGCCGCTGCCAAACCCGCGCTCAGAGCTCGCAGAACAGGCGCGGCCGCCCGAGTGATTTTAAATAATTCTAAATTGAACTATTTCTAATCTCGCTTCATTACCCTTGTCATTCGTCTTTGGCTCCAAATAGTATTTGAGAAGCGCAGACGCCGAATCTGTTGGCCGAGGGGGCGCAATAATGACTTGTTGAAGGGAGCGCTTCGGCGCTCGAATGTTCGCGCCTATGCGCCCGGAGTCCAGGCTGTAATCGTCAGGAATTCAACCCGTCGATACTTGACTTAACTGGATATAAAATGACGCTTCTCAGGAACTTGCTCCTCGGCTCGGCCGCCGGCGTCGTCATCGTGACAGGGGCCGAAGGGGCCGACCTGCCGACCCGAAAGGCCGCGCCGGTTGAATACGTGAAAGTCTGCAACGTTGGGAGCATTGCCGGATGGACGTTGCCGGGTTCAGACACCTGCGTGAAATTCAGTGGCTTCATTACCGCGCAGTTCGCGGGCGGCAATCTTAACACCCAATACAATTGGGCCGGGACTCCGGTCTATTCGGCAGTCACCGGCGCGGCGTTGCCGGCGGCGATTTCGACCATCGCGACGCCAAGGCTGCTCGTCGCCGCGAGCAACGCCCAGCAAAATACGACCTTCTTCCGTGACGCGACCGGCTGGTCGACCCGCGTGAACCCTGCCTTCGACATTGCCTCGAACACCGCCTACGGGCCCCTCATTGGCCATTTCGATCTCGACATCGACGTCTCCAACGGCTTCGACGCCCTGCAGCCGCGCCCAATCAACAACATCGCCTATCTCAACACCGGCTATCTCACCTGGGCGGGAATCACCGCCGGTGTGGCGCAGTCGTTCTTTTCATTTACTGCGGGCGGCGACAATTTCGCCAACTTCTTCTCGCCGGACCGCAAGGGCTATAACGAGCCGCTGCTTTTGGCCTATACGGCTTCGTTCGGCGGCGGCTTCACGGCCACCTTGTCGGCGGAGGGCCCCGGCGCAGTGGGGGCTTCCGGCGGGGGAACGCAGTTGACCGGGGCCGGAGGATTGAACGAAGGCCCCTTGGGTCCGTTCAACCCCGGCAGTCTCACGTTCGGCGGCCAGCGCTGGCCTGACATCGTCGGCTCGCTCCATGTCAAGCAGGACTGGGGAGAGGCGCAGCTCTCCGGCGTCATCCATAATGTCAACGTCTCCGCCAACGGCTTCGACAATGAGACGGTCTGCGGTCCGGACTTCGCGAGCGCATGCGACGGCCGAGAAAACAAGATCGGCTGGGGCGTCGACGTTGGCGTTAAGGTGAACCTGCCGTCGTTGGGCGACGGCGACGACGTACTCTTCACCGGGGCCTTCACGCAGAACGCGACTTGGTACTCGGGCTTGCCGGACGGGATGTGGGCCGAGAACGGCCAGGTCAACGGCAACGGCCAGCCGATGTATCTTGCCGACGCATTCTTCATCCCCGTCACGAACGCATGGGCGAAGCCGACGGCATGGTCCGTTTCAACATTGATCGAACATCACTTCACGCCCCAATTCTACGTCGACCTCGAAGGCTCGATCGGCGGGATCAACTGGAACAGCCAGGACGGCTGCAGCGGAGTCGCTGTCCTTGCCGGATTGTGCTCCATCTCCGCCGTCGGCGGGCCGTTGTCGCCGCACGCGTTCACCTGGATCGCGGGCGCGGATCTTGGCTGGAACCCGGCGACGAACCTCAACTTCGATATCGAACTGACGTACCAAGCCGTGAACCAGGAGACCCCGACCGGGGCGCTCGGAACGGTATACAATCTCGGCGAACCGAACCAGGTCTTTGTCCCCGGCGCGTGGCAGGGCGACAGCAACGGCTTCGCCGGACGCCTACGAATCACCCGCTATTTCTGAAGCAGTCTGGTCCAATCCAGCGAAGGGACTCGGCTGAGGGCGAGGCGCGGACCTTCGGTCTGACAGCTGCATATCAGGGCTCGCCCGGGAGGACGGCAGTGGGCGATAATCGATAACGGCAGCCAACGCGCGGCGCCGCAGGCCCCCTGTCGGCACGACGCTGGCTAGCTTCGGGTGCTACCTCAGCTACGTATCGGCCTCGCGGCCGCCTTGAACCCAGTAGCGGCGGCCGGCAAATAGAATTGAAATGTTTCTAAATTGAAATCACACGCTGATCGGCTATTCCGACCAGCCCTCCGTGCTGCAGGTCGTCGTCTATGCCGCGACGCTCGCCGTCATCGTCGTTCTGACCAAGACGGTCGGGTCGCGGCGCGCGCCAGCCGCGAAAGCGAGACAGGCGACGGCTGGGTGAGAGTGTGCGCATGCCGGTCCTTTTCGATTGCAAGTAACAAATTTCGCGATTGAGCGTATGTTATACGCAATCAGTCCGCGCGAGATTTCGCGACGTACGGTCCTCCCTGGCTGACGCCCGAATCTCGCCCGGCGCAGACGATGCATGGAGGAACAGCTATGACTTCCGCTTTCCACGTCTATTTCGGACCCGACGCCGTCGCCGCGACCCCGCGAGTACGGCGGATCGGCCCGGCGGACTGCTTCTCCGCGCTCAAGGAGGGGCTCGACGATTTCTTTGCGATGCCCACGTATCCAATATTCGTCGGGCTGTTCTACGCTGTCGCGGGAATTGCGCTCTTCGCGATGACCTCACTCGGCAACGCGCTGCATCTAGCCTTTCCGCTCGCGGCCGGCTTTGCGCTCATTGGCCCGTTCGTCGCCATCGGCCTTTACGAGATGAGCCGCCGGCGCGAACGCGGGCTGGCCGTGAGAGGGCGTGACGCCTTCACAGTCCTTCGCTCGCCCGCGCTGCCCTCGATCCTCGCGTTCGGCCTGCTCCTGCTTGCGATCTTCGCCGCCTGGATGTTCGCCGCCGAACTCATCTATGTCTGGCTCTATGGACCCAATCCGCCCACCGCCGCGATCCCGTTCCTTCAGGACGTCCTGAGCACCGGTCGCGGGTGGACCTTGATCGTCGTGGGGGTGCTGGTCGGCTTCTGCTTCGCTGCACTTGCGCTTGCGATCAGCGTTGTTTCGTTCCCGCTGATGCTTGATCGCGACGTCGGTCTCGTGCCGGCGCTTAACGCTTCGTTGCGCGTTACCCGCGCCAATCCGCTCGCCGCCGCGCTCTGGGGCCTGATCGTCGCAGCGGCGCTCATCCTCGGATCGCTGCCGCTGTTCTTTGGCCTCGCCGTCGTCTTGCCGGTGCTTGGCCACGCGACATGGCGCCTTTATCGAAAGGCGATCGAGCGCGATCCCGCCCATGAGCTCCCGATTGAAGGTCCCTTGAACCCGGACGTCACAAGGAACCCGGCGTTGCGGCTCGTCTGGATTTTCCTGGATATGCTCGATTTCCTTCGACAGGGAAAAGAGCCGATCGATCGCAACGCATCGAACGGCGAGCTGAAATAGGACGCGACGAAAAGGTAAGCCGGTAGGCGCTCGAGGCCGCCGACCGGCCAGCCTCATTGCATCAGCGGGCCCCAGGATGGATCGCTGGCGTAATTCGGGGTGGGCACAAGGAATTCAGCGTGGCCGAATATGTCGGTCATGTAGAGCTTGGGTCCACCCGAGCCGCCAGCGTCGCGGAAGAACATCAGATAAAGGCCGTTGGGGGCGAAGGTCGGACCCTCGTTATGGAAGCCCTCGACCAGGATTCGCTCGCCCGAGCCGTCCGGCTTCATTACACCGATGCCGAACGAGCCGTTGTTGATGCGGGTGAACGCGATCAAGTCGCCACGAGGCGACCAGACCGGGGTCGAATAGTGGCCTTCGCCGAACGTAATGCGCTTGGCCGGACCACCGCTCGCGCTCATCACATAGATCTGCTGCGAGCCGCCGCGATCGGATTCAAACGCGATCTGTGAGCCGTCGGGCGAATAGGTCGGCGAAGTGTCGATCGCCGAACCCTCGGTGAGACGCGTGGTGGCGCGTGATCGCAGGTCCATTGAGTAGAGATTGGTGCTCGCGCCGTCGGAGAGCGACATCACAATCAGCTGGCCGTCCGGCGAAAAGCGCGGCGCGAACGTCATTCCGGGAAAATTGCCGACGGACTCGCGTTGTCCGGTTTCGATATTGAGCAGCGTCACCTTAGGATCGCCGGAGCCGAACGACATATAGGCGAGTTGCTGGGCGGAAGGCGAGAAGCGCGGGGTGACGACCAGCTCTTTGCCGCCGTCGAGATATTTGACGTTGGCGCCGTCCATGTCCATGATCGCCAGCCGCTTCCGCCGCTTCTCCTTCGGCCCCGTCTCATCGACGAAGACGACTCGTGAATCGAAAAATCCCTTCTCGCCAGTCACGCGCGAAAACACGGCGTCGGCGATCATGTGCCCGACGCGGCGAGCGTTCGCCACGTCGGTCGAGTATTGCTGGCCGGCGACCTGCTCGCCGGTCGCCGTGTCCCACAAACGGAATTGCGCGGTGACATGCCCGGCGTCTTGATGCAGCACCCGCCCAGTCAGCACGAACTGGGCGGCTGACGTCTTCCAAGCGTCCATATTGGGTGGCGTGTCGGGATTGGCGATTTTCTCAGGAAAGTTCGCGGCATTGAGCGGGAGAAGGAAGATTGAGCGGGCAAAATCCGCGGTGACAACGCCGCTGATCTTGTCGCCCGTCTCTTCGCCAGCGAACGGAGTCACAGCGATGGTTACGGGTTTGAAATTGGCTCCCGCGTGCACATAGATGTCGCCCTCGGCGATCGCGGGCGCGCCGGCGAGCCCGGCCAGGCCGAACGCGAAGGCTGCAAGGGCGTGGCGGCGAGAGACGAAACAAACAACATTCATCGGGCGATCTCGCAAGACGACAATCCCGCCTCGCCGAGCGGTCTCACCGTACGGCGACTTGAGGATCGAAGTGGATGGTCTTGGTTTTCCATTGCGCATAAAACGGGCGATATTGGGCCGGCACCGGAAGCGGGTTGCAGTTCTGCACCGCGGCCATGACGCTCTTCGCTTGCGGCTTGAGAGCCGGATCTGACGGCGGGTTGACGAGCTTTGCTGGCTTCGCCAGCGAGCCGTCCGGGTTGTAGGCGAGGCGCACCTGCGCGACATACGCATCGGCGTCCTCCGGCTGCCGCGCCGGCTTCCAGCAGGCGAGATAGGTCTTGATCAGCCAAGAGTTGAAGCCCGCTTGCTGCGCCGGCGTCATGCGCGCGGGCGGTTCGATTGGAGCCGTCGTCAATGCGGCGCGAGCCGTTGCAACGACGGGGGGCGGCGTCGGCGGCTCAGGAGGCAGAGGCACCGTCCTAGAGGCCTCCGTGGGGCGGTGTGGATTGCGCAGCCGCAGGCGCTCGTAGCCATAAACACTCGCCACAATCGCGACGAGGATGAGCGCCGTACTAGGCCTAAAGAAAATGCGCATGGGCGTCGGATCTCGTTTTCAGTTTTCACCTAAGCGGCGGGGCGCGCCCGTCATCCTTGTGTCTCTCGTGGATCGAAATGGATGGTTTCCACCTTCCATTGCTCGAAATACGGCATGTATTCGGCGGGAATCTTCAGCGGGTCGCATTTCCGCACCGCGCGCATCGCGCTTTCCGCATGCGCGCGCCAAGCTCGGTCCCCGGGCGGATTGAGCAAGACTGGACGCCCCGAGAGCGATCCGTCAGAGTTGAAGACCACCTTGATTTCCGCAACGTAGGTGTCGCCATCGGGCATAGACGGCGGCGGCGTCCAGCAATTGAGGTAGCTTTCGGTCAGCCAGGCGTCGAGGGCCGAGGCCATCGACATCGACATGCGCGCCGCATCGTGATGGGGCAACCCCTGGGGCGTCGCCGCGGCCGTCTGGGCCGAAGCGATCGTCTTGCCTTGCCCGATGAGTTTGGCGATCGCGTTCGGGTCAAAATTGTGCGACGGCTTCGGTTTCTCGGGCGCCGGCTCCTTCGGCCGTTCCGGCCGAGGGTCATCGAATTTAGGCCGCACCGGCGGCTCAACCGGCGCTTCTTGGATCGCGAGCTTAGGCGGAGGCCGCGGCTCGGGCCGTTCGGGCGGCATCGGTTCAGGCTCCGGCGGAGGCGGCGTCTCCGCTTTGGCCGGCGGCGCCTGTTTGGGCGGAGTCTCGGCTTTGGGGGGCTCGGCCTTGTCGGGCGCCGGGGGGGGCGGCGGCTCCGTTGAGGCGCGCAAATCCGGGGCCGGCTGAGGCGGGGTGGGCGCGGACTGCGGCGCGGGCTTGGCGTCCTTCTGCCCGTTGGCGATCTGGTTGAGTTCGCTCAGCGAGACAGTTTCTATCGGAATTGCTTCGGGGCTGTCTGCAAATCTTGGGGCTGAGGCGAACCCGAGCAGGAGCAGGGCCAGCAGCGCTCCATGCAGTGCGCTCGAGCTTGCGAAACTCCAATATGACCGCCGCTCTTCCAACGCCGCTCCCGGCTATTGTTTGATCGGCTCGGTGACCAGAGCCACCTTCTTGAACCCGGCAGAGGTGACCGCCGCCATGATTTCCGCCACTCGCCCGTAGGGCACCGCCTTCGAGGCGCGAAGATAAATTCGCTGATCGACATCGCTCTGCGACGCCGCCTGAAGCTTGGCGACCAGATCCGCGTCGGCGGTCGGCTGGTCCATCACGTAGAGCTGGCCCTGCTCGTTGATCGAGAGTGCGATTGGCTTGCGATCGACATTGAGCGCGGTGGCGCTCGCCCGCGGCAGGTCGACCGAAATTCCGGTGGTTAGGAGCGGCGCGGCGACCATGAAGATGATCAGAAGCACCAGCATGACGTCGATGAAGGGGGTCATGTTGATGTCCGCCATCGCGCCGTAGCGGGGTACGCCGCGGCGCCCTCGACCGCTTTTGCGACCATTAACGACAGGGGAGCTAGCCATCGTGTCGCTCCGTCTCAGGAAACCTTTTCGATCGACAAATGATGGTCGATCTGCCGGGAGAGGATTGACGAGAATTCGTCGGCGAAGCTTTCCAGCCGCGCCTGCGCCTTGGCGACGTCGCCCTGAAGCTTGTTGTAGGCGATTAGGGCCGGGATGGCGGCGAATAGGCCGATGGCCGTCGCCAGCAGCGCTTCCGCAATGCCGGGCGCGACGACCGCAAGGGAGGTGTTTTTCGACGCTGCGATCGACTGAAACGAGTTCATGATGCCGAACACGGTGCCGAACAGGCCGATGAACGGTCCGGCCGAGGCGACGGTCGCCAAAACGAGGAGGTTGGATTCGAGACGCTCGACCTCGCGCGCAATCGAGACGTCGAGCACCTTGTCGATGCGGGCGTGAAGGCCCCGGAATGAGCCGGCGGCCTGCTGAAATGAGCGCTTCCACTCTCGCATCGCCGCTACGAACAGCGCGGCCGCGCCCGTATTGTTGGGCTGGCTCGAAAGCGAAGTGTAGAGTTCTTCGAGCGATTGGCCCGACCAGAAGATTTGTTCGAAATTCTCCAATTCATTCCTGAATCTGTGAAACAGGCGGGTCTTGTCGAAAATAATCGTCCAGCACCACAGCGAAGCGAGGAACAGGCCCAGCATCACCGCTTTGACGACGATGTGAGCCGACCAGAACATTTCGAATATGCTCGTTTCCGGAGTCGCGGCTGCGGCGGCTACGTCGGCAGGATTCATCGGAATGGGCGACCTTTGTTGAACGGGCGGACCGCGGATCGACGGCGGTGGAAACGGGAACGGGCCGGGGTCTGCGCTGCAAATCGGCCGAAACTTGGGCTTTTGCTGGACAACGGAAAAGCCTCGATTTGTCGCCCCGATTTAAAACTCTGATAGTGTTTCAAGCCGGTTAATGATACGAAAATGGTTTTCGTTTTGACGCGCCCACCCTATTGGGGCGGTGCGGGAATAGAAGTTGAGGGTATGTTCGTCGAACGGAGCCATTTCAAGAAACTGTGAATTTGCCTGCGCGAGACAGCGTGGTTAACAACAGGGAGGTTTAGAAATTATACAGGGGAAGAATGCGCTACAACCCAGCATTGGATGGCTTGTGCGCGGTCGCCGTATCCCTTGTCATCGCCACCCACGCCTATCGCCCGGCCATGCCGGGGGGCTGGATCGGCGTTGACATATTTTTTGTTCTCAGAGCCTATCCGGTGAGTTATTGAATCATTGGAATCGTTTGTGATTCAAGTGTGGCGATCTGATTCTCTGGGGGATCGCCGATGTGGTCGACGGAAAATCGCGGTCGCTACGACCGGAGCAAGCTTCGCTATCCAAGCGATCTGACGGACGAGGAATGGAGGCACGTCGAACCGTTGATCCCGCCGGGCAAACGCGGCGGCGGCAAGCGCACGGTGGTCATGCGCGAGGTCGTCAACGGGCTGATGTATGTTTTGAGCACGGGTTGCCAGTGGGCCGCGATTCCGAAGGACCTTCCGCCCAAGAGCACGGTCTACGATTATTTCGACCTGTGGGGCTGGGACGGCACGCTCGATCGCATCCATGAAACGCTCTACGTGAAGTGTCGGGAGCAAGCCTTGCGCGAGGCCAGTCCCACCGCCGCCATCATCGACAGCCAGAGCGTCAGGAGCGCTGAAAAAGGGGGCCTCACGATCCGCCGGGGTACGACGCCGGCAAGAAGATTAAGGGCAAGAAACGTCACATCCTCGTCGACACGCAAGGCTTGCTGATGCACGCCATCGTGCACGCCGCCGACGTTCAGGACCGCGACGGCGGCGCGCTGTTGACGGCGAGCTTGTTCGGCATGTTTCCCTTCTTGCTGAAGCTCTATGCCGACGGCGGTTATCAGGGGCCGACATTCCGGCGCGCGTTGAAGAAGGTCTTGTCGCGGGTGAACGTCGAGATCGTCAAACGCGCCGACACGGCCCGGAAATTCGTCGTATTGCCAAAGCGCTGGATCGTCGAGCGCACCTTCGCCTGGCTCGGAAGATGCCGCAGGCTCGCCAGAGACTGGGAGAACTTCAATCAGAAAGCGCTCGCCTTCCTCCGCCTCGCCTCCATCCGCCTCATGTTACGAAAGCTGTGCAATCCGGCGTGATGTTTCCGGATAAACTCTCAGCGGCTACCTGATCACTTCAATCCTGCTGCACGAGTTCCGGCAGAGCGGAAGCATCTCACTCTCGAATTTCTACACGCGCCGGGTGCTTCGCCTTACGCCGGCTCTCGCAGTGCTTGTGCTGTTTCAGTTAGTTCGATCAGCCTTCAGCCACGATGGGGACGAAATCCGAGAGGCTCTGGCCGATTACACTCCTGTTCTTAGTTAGAAACAAGCCGTTGATT
Organism: uncultured Alphaproteobacteria bacterium; assembly: GCA_963813555.1. Lineage (GTDB taxonomy): Bacteria > Pseudomonadota > Alphaproteobacteria > Rhizobiales > Beijerinckiaceae > Roseiarcus. Next base: position 62,882 of record CAWEZX010000012.1, read on the forward strand.
TGGATCAGCGCTGCGCTTGCCGCGATGGTCGTAGCAAGGGTGATCCTTTGGAAGGGCGGCTATTCCGAATCAACGCTTCAATATTGCCTTGGGGTACGACCCGTCGGCTTGCTTGTTGGCTGCATTATTGCGCTCCTTCCCATCGATCGTTGGCGCCCACACGCGCTTGCTGCCCCCGTCCTTTTGGCGGCAATCGTCGGGATCGGGTTCTTTGCCGATTCGTCGTCCTATGCGTTCCTTGCCGCTCCTTTGGTAGCTTCGACCGTTACCGCGCTCCTGATCGTTTGTTTGCAATATGGAGGGCCTATCTTTGGACTTATGGCCTCATCGCCAGTGAGGTATACGGGGAAAATCTCTTATGGCCTTTACCTATACCACTGGCCGATTTTCATATTGGGGGAATCATTTAAGATCCACACGCCATTCCATCTTTATGCAGTTGCTCTCATTGCGGTGATTTTTATCGTGGCCGCGGTGTCGTATGAATTTGTAGAAACGCCGTTTCTGAGGCTCAAGGATAAATTTCAGCAACGACCTGCGACGCAACAATTCGGGGAACGGTATGCGCCCTTAGCGCCGTCTCTGTCGGTCCGACCGTCGAGGCCGTGGACCCGAGATACTTCGCGGAAAATGTGATAATGCCCGGTCAATGGCGGGAAGCGGCGGAATGGGCGAACTAGCCGGCGTCTCAGGCTCGACGCACTGCGGCGGGCGAGCCCTCCTGGCGCCCGGGGGTTTTCGCTGTTTGGCCCGAGGCGGCGCGCCGAAGCGGGGCGGCGCTGGACTCCCTACCCAAATCGCGCGGCCGCCTTTATCGTGATCTGGCCGGACGCATTTCGTGCGGCCCGGAGGAGGCAGGGTGATGGATGCGCTGGCGACCTTCGGCTGGGAATGGGGCTCGGCGCTGTTGCGCTGGCTCCATGTGACCGCGGCGATCGCCTGGATCGGCGGATCGTTCTTCTTCATGCATCTCGACGCCAGCTTGCGCAAGCTCGCTAAGGACGATCCGGGGGTTGCGGGGACGTCCTGGCAAGTGCACGGCGGCGGCTTCTATGAAATGAAGAAATACATGCTCGCGCCCGCCGCGCTGCCCCAGCACCTCATCTGGCACAAGTGGCAGTCCTATTGGACCTGGATGAGCGGCTTTGCGCTGTTGTGCTGGGCGCGCCGTCCGCCTTCATCCGAGCCGGCGAACAGATAGTTTTTTCTTCCGAGTGCCAGAGGCCTCATTGCGCGCTCGGCGGCGTTGTTGGTCATTTCGAGGCGCCCGTCATCGACGTAGCGCGTCAGCGCGGTCCAGCGCGATGCGGCGTAGCGGAAGGCGCCGGCGAGACTGCTCTTGCCGCTGACCTTTTGCATCGTCGCGTGGAGGAAAGCGCGCAACTCGGAGAGGATCGGCGTCGCCTTTGCGCGACGCGCGGCAAGGCGCTCGGCCGGCGGTTTGCCCTTGATGCCGGCTTCGATCGCAAATAGCCGCGCGATCATTTCGAGCGCCTGCGCCGCCGCCGGCGATTTCGTTTCAACATGGATGTCGTAGATCTTGCGCCGCGCATGCGCCCAACAGGCGATCTCCGTCAGCGGGCGGGCGCGCCCGTTAGGGGATCGGCTTCATAAAGTCCGGCGAAGCCCGCGTAGGCATCGGCATGGAGATGGCCGCGACAGCCCTTGAGCAAGGCGTGGGCGCGCTCGGCCTTGCGATCTGGCGAGTAGAGATAGAAGGCCGCCGGCGGCGCCGTCGATCCATAGGGGCTCTCGTCTCTCACCGCCGTCCACAGTCGGCCGGTTTTCGTTCGGCCACGGCCGGGATCGAGCACGGGAACCGGCGTATCATCGGCATGGAGCGCGGCGCCGGCGCGCGCATGACGCGCGATCCGCTCAGCCAGGGGCTCCAAGAGCGCCGCCATATGACCGACCCAGCCCGCCATGACGGAGCGGTCGATCTCCACCCCGCTGCGCCCGTAAATGTCGGCCTGACGATGCAGCGGGAGATGGTCGCAATATTTGGAGACGAGGACGTGGGCGAGCAGCGCCGGCCCAGGGCGTCCCTTCTCGATCGGCAGCGTCGGCATGGGCGCCTGCACGACCGTCTCGCAGGCGCGGCAGCTCATCTTCGGGCGCACATGCAGCACGCGCTTGAAGTGTGAGGGCACATATTCCAGGACCATGCGCTCATCGGCGCCCCTCCGGCCGAACTTCGTTGCGCCGCAGGTCGGGCAGACGCAGGGCGCTTCGTGCATGACCGTCTCGAGCGGCAGATGATCGGCCAGAGGCTTGCGGACGGACGGTTTCTTCGACGGCAGGGCGGAAGAAGCCTCGCCGTCGGAATCCTCGGTTCGCGCCTGTCGCTCGGCGTCGCTCTCCTCGATGTCGCCGAGCAACAGCTCCAGTTGCTCGATCTCGCGGTCGAGCTTCTCCGACGACCGCCCGAAGCGCGCGCGCCGCAAGATCGACAGCTGCATTCGCAGCTTCTCGATCAGCAACGTCTTGGCGTGAACTTCCGCGGCGAGCGCCGCCGCAAACCGCCGCAGTTCGGCGAGATCTTCAGGCAAATCAGCGGCGGAGCGCGACATGCTTTCGGCTATCACAATATGTGCGCCGACGCATTCAAGAAAGCGCGGAGTCTAAAGGAAACTCGGGCGTTCCGGCGCTTCAGGCGCAACAGTCCTGCGCCAATCAATTCCTTCGATCAGCAGCGCCAGTTGAGCCGACGTCAGGTGCGGCGCGCCCTCGACGATCGGCGGCCAAACGAACCGCCCTTTCTCCAGACGCTTGGCGAAAAGACACAGGCCGGAGCCGTCCCAGGTCAATATCTTCACGTAGTCGCCGCGCTTGCTGCGAAACACGAACGCCGCCCCCGAATACGGGTCGGCGCGCAGCGTCTGCGCGACATCCGCGGCCAGCCCGTCGAAGCCCCGTCGCATGTCCACGGGCTTGCAAGCCAGATAGACCTTCACGCCCGGCGCGAACTGGAGCATCAAGCGACGCCCAGCGCCAACAGAACGCGACGGAGCGCCTCGGCGTCGACGTCAGCGTCGAGCGACACCTTGGCGCCGTTCGGCAAGCTGATCTCCATCGCGCCGCGCCCTGCGCCTCGGCGCGTCTGACGAGCCGGCTTCGCCATGAGATCGGAAGGCGGCGGCGCTGAGGGCGCGTCCAACTCAATCAGCTTCACCGGAACGAAGGCCGGCGCCATCGTATCCAGCGACGCGGCCACGCCAGGCTTCTCCTTCGCCGGCTCGCGCCGCCGATCGCGCCAGCCCTCGCGAGAGCGACGTATCCATTTGAAAACGAGATTGGCGTTCAACCCATGCCGACGCGCGACCGCAGCCACAGAAGTCCCAGGAGCGACGGCCTCCTCGACGATCCGTTTGCGCTCGTCGAGGCTTCTCGTTCGCCGCCGCTCCCCAGCTCCGCCCTGCGCCGCCATCTGATGTCCACCTCCGATCCAGGTGGACACCTAATTCAATCCAGATGTTTCGCGACAGGCGGCCGTCAGGTCACGCTTACCGATGATGCTCTGATTGAGGAGTTGAAGGTACTTCCCGAATTTGTGGCCGCCTGTGGGTTTGCTAACGCCAAACCCCGGGGTTCGAGGGGGACGACTTTCTCGCCGCCGCGGTCGCTGCCGATGAGCGTGCGAACGGTTCCGCATCGGTGGCGAGCGCGTCTCCTCCAAACGGTCGGCCAACTGCTTCAGCCCCCAACCGCGGGCAAGACTCGTGCTGAGGCCCAGGTGCGCGACTGATCGCCACGATGGACGCGTCGGCGCCGCGCTGTCGCTGGCCGATCAGGGGTTGCAATCCAAGACCGTTCGCGGCGCACAAGTTCTTCGTAGCGCCAAGACGACCGTCATCGACGTCAATCTCGGTTCGCGTTCGGCGGCATCAGAGTCGTGATCCGGGGGTTGCCGTTTTTGCGTCGCCGTGTGCTTCGGATCACCGTTCGTCCCAGATTGTCTTCACACGGAACTACACGTTCAACAGCCCCGCCGCATGGCGCCCCTCAGCGAAACCAAGTCACATGATCCCGCGAACCCTCTGTGCGGACTTGTGTCTCTTGCGATCGAAGCCAGCAAAAGACGGTGCAAATTAACGCGCTTTAACCGTTCGGAAACTGCCCCGAAAATCGGGATGCAATAGAAATTTCTCTGTCGAATTCGATCCGTCGTGAGTGGGAGGCGCGTTCGGCTCCTGTCCGCGCGATCCTCCGCGTCATCGACACAAGGGTGCTAAACGTGCCGCCGTTGCTCGAAATCACCGGTCTTCATAAGAGCTTCGGACCGGTGCGCGCTCTTTCTGGGGCGGATCTCTCGCTGCAGCCGGGGGAAGTGCTGGCGCTGGTCGGCGACAACGGCGCCGGCAAGTCGACACTCATCAAGCACATCTCTGGCGTGTACAAAGCTGACGCCGGCGAAATACGGCTCAACAGCGCGCTTCTCGACCTTCGTGGGCCTGCTGACGCGCGCCAGCTTGGGATCGAAACAGTCTATCAGGATCTTGCGCTCGCCGACGATCTCTCGGTCGGCGCCAATATCTTTCTTGGGCGCGAACCGGTTCGGCGTTGGCTCGGCCTGCTGGCGGTGATCGACAATCGCAAGATTCGCGACGAGACCGACGCCCTGCTGAGTCGAGTAGAAAGCCGCATTCCGCCGAAGGCGCGGACGGTTTCGCGCCTGTCCGGCGGCCAGCGTCAGGCGGTCGCGATCGCGCGCGCGCTCTACTGGCAATCCAAGGTTGTCATCCTCGACGAACCGACCGCGGCGTTGGCGGTGATGGAGCGAGAACACGTCATCGAACTCGCCCGCAAGCTGGCTCGAGAGGGCATCGGCGTCATCTACATTGGCCACAACCTCATCGAAATCCTCGAGGTCGCTGACCGGGTGGCGGTGATGTTTCAGGGCCGCGTTGTCCACGTGACCCAAGTCGCTGAGACCACCCAGGAGGAGCTGATCAAATACATGACGGGATACAGCCAAACCAAGGAGGCGTTCATCGGCTGAGGGGCGATCCAAGGAAAGGGAAATGCGCATGTTGAAACTTTCTCTGCTGGCGACGACGGCCCTGGCCCTCGCCGCAACCCCGGCCGCGGCGACCGACTTCGCCAACGTCCGCATCCCGGTGATCGTGAAGGCGACCACGTCCCAATATTGGGCGACGGTCTTCGACGGCGCCGACGCCGCAGCCAAGAAGCTGGGCGTGACGATTTCGAAGCTGGGCGCGAGCGCCGAGACCGACGTCGCCAAGGAAGTCTCGATCATGGAGAACGCGACCCAGTCGAAGCCGACCGCCATCGTAATCGCCGCGACCAACGCCCAGGCGCTCGCCCAGCCGATCGCCGCCGCGACCGACGCCGGCATTCCAGTGATCGTGATCGACTCGAACGCCAACACTGACAAGTACGTAACCTTTCTCGCCACCAACAATGTCACCGGCGGCGAGAAGGCCGCCGACGAACTCGCGCGATGCGTCAAGGTCCGCACCGGCAAGGATGAAGGCGAGGTCGCTTACATGACCGCGCTCGCCGGCGCGCAATCGCTGAACGACCGCGACAAGGGCTTCGTCGACGAACTGAAGAAATATCCTGGGCTCAAGATCGTCGCTCACCGCGTCGGCAACAACGATCCCGGGCGCGCGCTGTCCGACGCCGAGGATATCCTGACCAGCCATCCGCAGCTGACCGGGCTCTTCGCCGACAATGAACTGGAGGGCGACGGCGCAGGCCGGGCGATTCAAGAGAAGAAGCTCGGGTCGAAGATGTGCGCAGTCGCGTTCGACACCTCCGACCAGGAGATCGCATTCGTGCGCGACGGCAATCTGGACGCGTTGATCGTGCAGAACCCGTACATGATGGGCTATGCGGGCGTCTGGTACGCGCTCGCCGCCGCGAACGGCGTGGTGCTGCCGCACCACGTCAATTCGGGCGTGCATGTGGTCACCAAGGAGAACATCGACAGCCCGCAGATGGCGGGATTGCTGAACCCAAAGAAATACCAGCTCTCCCCCTACCTCGGAGGCTGACCCGCGCGAATAGCGCCGGGCCCCGTCCTCGGGGACCCGGCCCCAAAAGGAGATGGGCGAAATGGCGACGATAGCCGCGCCGACGCCGAGGTCCGGTTCGCGCGCCGCTCTCGCGGCGGAAATCTGGCATCGGCTTCCGGTTGAGACGTGGGTGCTCGGCTGCGCCGTGCTGCTGTGGATCGGTCTGGCGTTCGCCTCGCCCTACTTCCTGACCTCAGGAAACGTATTCAATATCATGCGGCAGGTCTCGATCGACGCGATCGTGGCCTATGGCGAGTTGTTCACCATCATCACCGCCGGCATCGACCTGTCCGTGGGGTCGGTCCTAGGATTCACTGGCGTTGCTTTTGCAATGCTGGTGGCGAACGGGGTGAGCCTGGCGCTTGCCATCCCCATAACCCTTGCGCTTGGCCTTGCGATTGGAATCGTCAACGGCCTGGCCGTCGACAGATTGGGCATTCCAGCCTTCATCGTCACGCTCGCCGGACTGCAAGCCTACCGCGAACTCACCATGCTGGTCTCTGGCGGCATGACCATTGCGGGGCTGCCCGATTCCCTTGGGAACTTCGCCAACTCGTCCATTTTCGGCATACCGACGATGTTCGTCGTGATGCTCGTCTTTGCGGCGACCTCCCAGTTCCTGCTCGGGGCGACGCGGCTCGGGCGCTACATGTACGCGCTTGGCAGCAACATCGAGGCGGCGCGCCGCGTTGGCGTCAACGTGACGCGCGTGACGCTCGCGGCCTACGGCCTCGCGTCGCTGTTCGCCGCAGTCGGGGGCATGCTGCTCGTCGCCCGGCTGACGATGGGCAATCCGAACGCCGGCATGGGAGCCGAACTGCAGGCGATCGCCGCCGCGGTCGTCGGCGGCGCGAGCCTGTTCGGCGGACGCGGGACGATTGGCGGCTGTTTGGTTGGTGCAATCCTGTTCACCACCATCGGCAACGGCGCAAACCTGCTTGGCGTGAATCCCTTCTGGCAGATGGTGATCGAGGGTCTCCTGATCGCTGGGGTCGTTTACCTCGACAACGTCCAGAAGCGACGCGCGCAAGGACAATGAGCAGGGAAAGGGGTTCACGCATGCGCACGGAGCGGAAGGTCAAGCAACTCGCGTTTGCCGGGGCGACACTAAAGATATGCGCGGTGTCTATCGCCACTCTTGCGGCTGCTTTTTCAGCCCTCGTCGCCTCGTCTGATCGCGCCTTCGCGCTCGACAAAGTCACCCTTGGTTTGAATTGGCTGGCCGACCCGGAGGCCGGAGGATATTACCAAGCGGTCGTCGACGGCACCTACGCCAAATACGGACTCGACGTCACGATTCAGCCCGGCAGCCCGGAAGGCAATGGCGGGATGCTCCTGCTCGCGGGCAAGATCGACTTCTTCCAGGGCGGGGATCTGCTCGGCGATTTTCTGGCCGAGCAGCGCAACATTCCAATTGTCGCGGTGGCCGCCGACTTTCAGAAGGATCCGCAGATCTTCATGTCGCATCCAGGCGTCGGCTTGGACAAGTGGACCGACCTGCCGAAAGCGTCAACAGCTTACGTGAGCGCCGGCGGCTTGTACTCGTTTTACGCCTGGATGGTCAAAGCCTGGGGATTCAGTTATGCGAACGTCAAGCCATACGATTTCGATTCCGCGCCGTTCATCGTCAACAAACACTCGATCCAGGAGGGTTATCTTACGTCGGAGCCCTATGCGATCGAGCAGCAAGGGCATTTCAAACCCAATGTCTTCCTGCTCGCGGATCATGGTTACTCCACCTATTCGTCGTTGATCGAAGCCCGGCGCAACATGGTGGAGCGGAATCCGGATCTCGTGCGACGCTTCGTCAATGCTTCAGCGATCGGCTGGTGTCACTATTTCTACGGAGACAACGCTAAAGCCAATGCAGCGATCAAACGCGCCAATCCGGGAATGACGGACGGCCAGATCGCCTATTCGATAGCCAAGCTCAAAGAATACGGCATTGTCGACTCGGGCGACGCGTTGAAGGTCGGCATCGGCGCCATGACCGATGCCCGAGTTAAGGACTTCTTCGACGAAATGGTGGAGGCGGGAATCGTAAGGCCCGGCATTGACTACAAGAAAGTCTACACGCTGCAATTCGTGGACAAAGGGGTCGGCGTGGGACTCGGTTCAAAGTGAACGCATCGAAGCGCGCGCTATCAGAAGTTGGAGGCCAAAAGGCTGGTGTGTACAATACGATTCGGGCGACGTTGAGAAATTCCGCGGAAATGCCGCAGAAAAACTTCGACCAAGGCCGAGTGGCCCCGCTCGCGCTCAAAATCGGGCCGCCAGAGGCCTCACTGGCGCCACATGCGGTGCGCGACACCGCCCGGCGGCGCGGAGGCCGACGCGGACGGCGCTCCCCATCTTCGTCATCGTGACGGCGCCTGCCGTCGCAAAGCGCCCGGCGAAAAACCTGTCGGTAACGCAGTTCTGATCGGGCCTTAAGGCGTTGTAACGTCACGGCAACGTCCGGGCAGGGAACCACGCGTAGTCTGTGCGCGTAATCTTCGAGGATCAGGCGGGAAGCCGCATCCGGGAAACACAGGGAGACAGAGAGTGAAGGCGCGTTCCGCGATCGTGCTGGGGCTGGGGATCGTCCTCATCGGCGCCGTTGCGGCGCACCTGGCGGGCAGCCGGTCGAGGGACCCTGCACAGGCCGCGGCGGCGCACGACCAGCCAGTCCCGGTCGTGACCAGCGAGATTTCGCAGAAGGACGTTCCCATCGTGATCGATGCGCTCGGCACGGTCACGCCCATCGAGACTATCGCCGTTCAGTCGCGGGTGAACGGCCAGATCATGAAGTCCAACTTTCGCCAGGGACAAGTGGTGAAACAGGGCGACCCTCTCTTCCTGATCGATCCTCGTCCCTTCCAGGCGGCGCTCGACCAGGCTCAGGCCCAGCTCGCGCACGATCAGGCGCTTCTCGCCGAAGCCAAGACGGACCTCGCCCGCTTTCAACAGCTCCTGACGGAAAACTCGATCGCAAAGCAGCAAGCGGCCGACCAGGCATTCCTCGTCGAGCAGGACGAAGGGACGGTGAAACTCGACGAAGCCAATGTCGAAAGCGCCCAGCTAAACCTGACCTACGCCCACATCGATGCGCCGATCACGGGACTCGCCGGGGTGTGGCTGCTCGATCCGGGCAATTACGTCCAGGCCGGGTCGGGCACGAGCCTCGTCAACATCACCCAGATTCATCCGATTTTTGTCAGTTTTCCGATTCCGCAAAACGATCTGGACGCAGTTCGCGTCGCCCAGGCGAAGGGCCCGCTCGACGTGCGCGCCCTGTCGGAGGATGGAAAGGAGCTCGACGACGGCAAGCTCACTTTCATCAACAATCAGGTCGCGGCGGCGACCGGTACGGTCACCCTCTATGCGACGTTCCCCAACGACAATGAAGCGCTCTGGCCGGGAGAGTTCGTTACCGTCGCTCTTGTCACCGGGGCGCGCAAAAGCGCGCTCACCGCGCCAGCTGAAAGCGTCATGTCGGGCTCCGAGGGCGACTACGTCTATATGATCTCGGCCAACAATGTCGCCCACCGCGTTCCCGTCCTGGTCGCCGCCCGCCAGAATGGGTTGGTCGTATTTACGAAAGGCGTCTCGCCGGGCGAACGCGTCGTCGTCAACGGGCAATACAATCTCGCCAACGGCGTGAAAGTCGCGATCGAACCGCCCAAGGCGACGTCGAGCGCCACGAAATGAACATTTCGGAAATCTTCATCCGCCGGCCGATCGCGACCGCGCTGATGACGGCGGGACTCTTCGCGTTCGGCGCCGTCTGCTTCACGCTCCTCCCGGTCGCCGCACTGCCCAACGTGGAGTTCCCGACGATCTCGGTTTCGGCGAGGTTCCCGGGCGCGAGCCCGACCGTCATGGCTTCGACCGTGGCGACGCCGCTTGAGGACCAGTTCACGGCTATCCCCGGGCTGTCGTCGATGACCTCGACGAGCGGGCTCGGCTCGACGTCGATCACGCTGCAGTTCGACCTGAGCACGAGCATCACCGCAGACGCCGGCTACGTGGAGCAGGCGATCCAGGCCGCGACCGCTTTACTCCCGAAAACTCTTCCGACCCCGCCGACGTACAAGGTGGCCAATCCGGCGGATGCGCCGATTCTCATCTACGCTGTTCATTCCGACGCCTATCCGATCCAGGAGCTCGATCAGTACGCGAACATCCTCCTCGGCCAGTCGCTCTCGCGAGTGAGCGGCGTCGGCCAGGTGGTCATCGCCGGGCAAGCCGAGCCCGCCGTGCAGGTCCGGCTCAATCCCGAAGCGCTCGCGGCGAAGGGACTGGGGTTCGCGCAGGTCAGCGCCGCGCTCAATTCCGAGAGCGCGCTCCAACCGACGGGCAATCTTGAAGGCCACCACGCGCAGTTTCCGCTCGACGTCAACCAGCAGCTGACCAGCGCAGCCCAGTTCCGGAAGGTGATCGTGGCCTACAGCAACGGCGCGCCAGTCGAGCTGGGTGATATCGCGACTGTGGTCGACGGACCGCAAAACCCCCGCACGGGCGCCTGGTTCGGGACCAAGCGGGCCGAGGTTCTACTGGTCTTCAAGGCGCCCGGCGCCAACACGCTCAACGTCGTCGACCGGATTCAGGCGATGATGCCGCAGCTCGAGAAGTCGATCCCCCGCGCGGTCCACGTCGATCTCGTCTCCGACCGGACGCTCTCAATCCGCGCCTCGGTGTTAGACGTCGAGTTCACACTGGTGCTGGCGCTTGCGCTTGTCGTCGTGGTGATCTTCCTGTTCCTGCGCAAGTTCTGGGCGACCGTGATCCCGAGCATCACGTTGCCTGTCGTGATCGTCGCCACGTTCGCGGGGATGTACCTGCTCAGCTACAGCATCGACAACCTGTCGCTCATGGCGCTGACAATCGCGATCGGGTTCCTTGTCGACGATGCGATCGTGATGATCGAGAACATCGTTCGCCACATCGAGGTGGGGAAGCCGCCCCTCCAAGCCGCCCTCGACGGCGCGGGCGAGATCGGCTTCACCATTCTCTCCATCACGCTGTCGTTGGCGGCGGTCTTCATTCCCGTCCTGTTCATGGCCGGCGTGGTCGGACTGCTTTTCCACGAATTCGCGATGACGACGATTCTCGCGATATTCCTCTCCGGCTTCGTGTCGCTGACCCTGACGCCGATGATGTGCGCGCAGTTTCTGACCCGAGAGAGCGGCGAGCAGCAAGGACGCTTCAGCCGCTGGCTCGAGAGCGGCTTCGATCGCGTGCGGGACGTGTATGACCGAGGCCTGGTTTGGGCGCTAGGTCATCAATTTCCGATGCTGCTCGTCACCATCGCGATGATCGGCTTGACCGTGTGCCTCTACGTTGTGATCCCGAAAGGGTTCTTGCCGGAACAGGACACCGGCATCTTTATCGGCGTGGCGCAGGCGCGCGAGGACACCGCCTTCGACGAGATAGAGAAAATCGAGAACGAGTGCGCCACGATCATTCTCAAGGATCCTGCCGTCGCCGGCATCGTCGGCTTCGCCGGCGCGACCGGCGGCAACCCGAGCGAGAGCACGGCGCGAATGTTCGCTCAGCTCAAGCCGTTCGATCAGCGCCCGTCTGTGCAGCAAGTGATGGCCCGGCTCAGGCCTGAACTGGCCAAGGTGGTTGGCGTCAAGTTCTACATGCAGTCCGTGCCGGACGTCAGAATTGGAGCGCGCCTCGAGCAGGCGGAATACCAGTATACCCTGACCGACACGAGTACGGACGAGCTCAATCGCTATCCGCCGATTTTGCTCGAAAAGCTCCAGGGCATGAAGATACTTAGCGACGTCGCCTCGGACCAGCAGATCCACTCGCCCCATGTCGTCGTCGAGGTCGATCGCAATCTGGCTTCAAGCCTTAACGTCCCGGTCGCCAATGTCGACGCGGCGCTCCAGGATGCGTTCGGGCAGGCTCAAATCGCGAATATCTACTTGCCGACCCAGCAGGCGTATTTGATCCTCGAAGTTGAGAGGAAATTTCAGTCCGGACCCCAGGCTCTGTCGAGCATCTACGTCACGAACGCGACGGGCGGCCAGGTCCCGCTGTCAGCGGTGACGCATGTGACGCGCATGGTCGAGCCGCTGACCATCAACCACCAGGGCGTTTTTCCGTCGGTGACGCTCTCGTTCAACCTCGGCAAAGGCGCGTCGCTGAGCCAGGCGGTCGACGCCATCACCGCGGCGAAGGCGAGCCTTGGCGCGTCGCCGACCCTCGTTGGGCAGTTCGAGGGCACGGCGCAGGCGTTTCAGGCTTCGCTCGTCACCACGCCGCTCCTGGTCATGGGGGCGATCGCGGTGATCTACATCATCATGGGCATGCTCTACGAGAGCTTCATCCACCCGATCACCATTCTCTCCGCCCTCCCGGCCGCCGGAGTGGGCGCCCTCCTGATCCTGATCGCGACCGACTACGATCTGACCTTGATCGCGCTCATCGGCGTCCTCCTCTTGATCGGCATCGTCAAGAAGAACGCAATCATGATGATCGATTTCGCCCTGGTCGCCGAGCGTGAGGAAAAGATGAGCCCGGTCGACGCGGTCCACCACGCTTGCCTGCAGCGCTTCCGCCCGATCATGATGACGACGGTCTGCGCGTTGATTGTGGCGCTTCCGTTGGCCGTCGAAACCGGCGCGGGCGCGGAGCTGCGCAGACCGATGGGGATCGCGATCGTCGGCGGTCTGCTCGTCTCCCAGTGGCTTACGCTCTACACGACGCCGGTCGTCTATCTCTACCTTGATCGACTGAATGAGTGGGCGAAAGCGCTCATCGGGTCGCGATTTTCACGCCGCGCCCGTGGCCTGGCTTGACTGTGCCCGGCGCCGAATTCCGCGCGGGCGAGTTCCCACAAATGCGAACCTCGATTGCCGTGCCGATATGCTCAAGGCGGCTGCAGCCGCGTGACCTCGCGCGCGGACCGGTACTCGCGGACAACTCTGTCGGTCATCTCCTGAACGGAAGTCTCGGCCGTCGGCTTGTCGAACGTGATCACGCCCTCTTCGACCAGATTGATACGATCGCAGACGTCGAAGATCTGCGCGTAGTTGTGAGCGATGATGATCATCGCGATCTCCCCGCTCTCCTTCAGCGTTTGGATCAGGTCGAGGATCAGCGCCGACTCCTTCGCCCCCATTGCGGCGGTCGGTTCGTCGAGCAGGAGCAGCTTCGCCTTTTGGTAGACGGAGCGCGCGATCGCGACGGCTTGACGCTGCCCGCCCGACAGCTTGGCGACGTCGACATCGACGGAGGGGATCCTGACCCGCATGCGCTCGAGCATGGCGATCGCCCGGCGGCGCATCTGGCGCTCATCGAGAATTCCCAAAGCCCCGCCGAAGACCGGTTCGCGCTGAAGGAACATATTGCGGTAGACGTTGAGCTCGTTGACCAGCGCCAAGTCCTGATACACCGCCTCGACGCCGAGCGAGCGGGCGTGGCTGACCGAGCGGAACTGAACGGGCCGGCCCTCAAAGTACAATTGGCCTGCGCTCGGCTGGTAGTAGCCGGTGAAGATCTTCATCAAGGTCGACTTGCCGGCGCCGTTGTCTCCCAATAGTCCCAGAACCTCGCCGCGGCGGAGCGTCAGGTTGACGTCCCTCAGCGCGACGATCCGCCCGAAGGATTTCTCAACGTGCTCGGCGCGCAGCACCTCCGGCCCGATCGGCGTCGCCATCATCCTCCTCCTCGTTCCCGCCACATGGTCAGGCGGACGTTGACCGCCATGGTGACGAGGATGGCTGCGCCGAGGATCATGTCGAAAGTGAAGGCGCTCACTCCCGAGAGGGTGAAGCCGTCCTGGAGGATCGCCAGCGCCAGGGCGCCGATGAGAGCGCCAATGACGGTTCCAGAGCCGCCAGTCAGGAGCGTGCCGCCGATGACCGCCGAGGCGATGGCCATAAACATGATCTCAGATCCCCCCGCGAGCGGGTCGATCGAACCGATGCGGAACGCGTCGATGATCCCGGCGAAGCCGCCGAGCATGCTGCATAAGACGAAATTGCGAATCTTGACGCCATTGACCTTGATGCCGACTTCCGCCGCGGCGGTGAGGTTGCCGCCCGTGGCGATGGTGTGCAGTCCGAAGCGGGTGCGGTTGAGCAAGAACTGCAACACGATCGCGATCCCCAGCGCCCAGGCGAGCCTCGTCCAGGCGACGCCCCCGAAAGCGGAGGTGAAGGCGGCGCCCGCATGAGGTTCGACGGGGAATCCGCCGGAAATCGTCAAGGTCAAGCCGTTGATGAGGAACATCGTTCCGAGCGTGGTGACGAAAGCCGGCACGCTGAGAAAGGTGGTGATCGCCCCGTTGACAAGTCCGACCAGCCCAGCCGCCGCCAACGCCAGGACCATCGCCACGCCGGACGGCGCGCCGTCCGCAGCCAGGAAATGCATGATGAAGGGGACGAGCGCATAGACCATCCCGACCGACAGATCGAGTTCGCCGCAGACGAGCACCATCACCTCGCCGGCGGCGATGATCGAGGTGGTCGCGGTGAAGTCGATCAGGTTTTGGATGTTGGAGAGCGAAAGAAAGGCGGAATTGGTCGACTGGAAATAGGCGGCGAGCAGGGCGCAGGCGAGCAGGATGCTCGCCTCGCGCCAGCGCAGCACGGCACCGCTCGCCCGACGCAGCAGACTCGGGCGCGGCGTGTCATCCCGATGCGGGTCCGCGGCGCCGGCCCGCTTCGTGACGTCCTGCATCAGGCGCCCATCGTCAGGCCGCGCTAATCGGGCCCGACCGGGGTATGACGGCTTCGACCGACGAGTTGCCCTCGTAACGGCTCTTGGTCGACCGGTAAGCCTCGACGCTCGCCTTGGTGACGAACTTCAGTCCGGTGTTGATGTCGGCGGGCCCCGAGAGCCCGCCGGAGAGCTTGAACATCGCCATCTCCATGACGGTGTAGAAGCCCTGCAGGTAGGGCTGCTGGTCGATGGTAAAGTTGAGATCGCCCTTGGCGATGGCGTCAAGCGTCTCCGGCAACAGGTCGAAACCGCCGGCATGCACGCCTTTGGCGGCAAGGCCGTACTTCTGCATCGTCTTGCCCACCGCCATGGTGCTGCCGGCGTCGACAGCGAACACGCCTTTCACGTCCTTGTGCCCCACGTAATAGGAGTCGACCCGCGAGACTTCCTCGTTGACGGTCGGGCCGGTGGCGACCTCCGCCAGGTCGATCTTCTTACCCGAGGCCTTGATCGCGTCCTTGGCGCCGTCGAGACGCGGCTGGATGTTGAGTTGCCCTGGCGTCGCGATGAAGCCGACGACCGGGCCCTCCCCGACGAGCTCGACGATCCGGCGCCCGAGCGCCTGACCGGAGGCGTAGAGGTCCTGCCCGATATAGGCGAGGCGGTCATTGCCCTTGGCGTCTGCGTTGTAGGAGAAGACTGGGATTCCCGCTTCGAGCGCCCTCTTGGCGGGCTCGTTGAAGGCGTGCTCGTCGACCAGCGAGACGGCGATCGCGTCCGCCTTCGCTGTGATCGCCGTATCCATGGCGTTAACCATCTGAGAGGCGACCGACGTCTGCGACCCGGTCCACTGATAGCTGCAGCCGAGCAGCGAACACGCATCGGCGATGCCGTACTGGGTCGGAACGAAGAACGGATTGGTGGTCACATGGTTGACGAACACGAATTTCCACGTCGGGTGAGTCGGCAGAGCGCCTAACTCCCCGGCCGCGAATGCGGCCGGGCTCCGGCCGACGGCGCCGAGCGCGAGCAGCGCGGCGCCCGAACTCAAGCCCCCTTTAAAGAGGCTGCGGCGCGACACCTTTGGCAGAAGCTGAACTCGTTCGTTGACTTGGATCCTATCGACCATCTTGGGTGCTCCTCTGGATTGAGACGTCGCCCCCTGGATTGAAAGATCGCCCCGAAAGGCCGCGGGCCATTCCGGGGCGCGGTTCTTACGACGGCAGATTCGTTGGCAGGAACTTGTAGATCGTGGTCTGGCTGTACTTCTCGCCCGGCTTGAGCTCAGTCGAGGGGAAGTTCGGCTGGTTGGGCGAATCCGGGAAGTGCTGCGCTTCGAGCGTGAAGGCGCCCCAATGCGGATAGACTCTCCCGTCCTTGCCGTGCACGTCGTTGAGGAAATTCGACGTGTAGAACTGGACGCCGGGTTCATTCGTGTACATCTCGATCGTCCGTCCGGACTTCGGATCGGTCACGCTTGCGGCCAGCGCGTCGAGATCGCCGGGATTGTTGAGGACGTAGTTGAAGTCATAGCCGCCCTGTTTCGGCTCGGCGTATTTGAGTTGCTGGTTGTCGGCGCGAATGTGAGCGCCGATCGGCGTCGGGGTGGTAAAGCCGAGATCGGTTCCGGCCACGTCCATCATCTTACCGGTCGGAATGAGCGTGCTGTCGACCGGAGTGATCTTGTTGGCGTTAATCATCGCGACCTGGTCGAGCACCGCGCCGTTTCCGGCGCCGGCCATATTGAAGTAGGTATGGTTGGTGAGGTTCAAGACCGTGGGCTTGTCGGTGACCGCCGAGTAGTGGATGCGCAATTCGTTGTTGTTGTCGAGCGTATAGCGGGCGGTGACCGCGAGATCGCCCGGAAAGCCCATATCGCCGTCCGGCGACCAGAGGCTGAGCTCGACGCCGACCGCGTTGGGCGTCTGGATCGGCGAGGCGGCCCATACCTTGGTGTTGAAGCCCTTCGGCCCGCCGTGCAAGGTGTTCGGGCCGTTGTTGATCGGCAGATGGTAGGTCTTGCCGTCGAGCGTGAACTCGCCCTTGGCGATGCGATTGCCGTAGCGGCCAATCAGCGCGCCGAAGTAGGTGTCGGTCTTGAGATAGTCGTTCAGATTATCGAAGCCGAGCGCCACGTCTGCGATCTTGCCGTTCTTGTCGGGGACCTTGATCGCCTGGACGGCGCCGCCATAGGTGATGATGTCCGCCTCCATGCCGCTGGCGTTCTTCAGGTGATACATCTCGACCTTCTGGCCGTCCGGCATCGTTCCGAACGGCGTCTCGGTCACCGAAAGAGAGTGCGTGTTCGGGTTTTCATTGGGGGAGGCGGCGAGAGCGCCGCCGGCGAGCGCCGTGGCGTCTAATAGAAGCGCGGTAAGACTGACCGCTCCGCCAAAACCTTTGAAGGGATTCATCCGCGTCCTCCCTGATTTGGGGCTGGGATTGGGTTGGGTTGCGCAGCAGGAAGTCGACCGCCGCGCGCGATGCGTAAATTCTATGCGCGGACGTCGCTTAATCTTGGGCGAGACGTCGTCAAATGCGGCGGCGCCATTACCTGACCCTGTCCGCTGGATTAATTCGCGATAACTTTCGCTGGACAGCCTCAATCGTAAAGTCGGAGCCGAATAAATCTCGTGGAGCGAGGCGTTTTGGGGTCCATCCATAGTCCGGCATTCGCGCCTGGCGCGTTCGGACGGAATCGTCGAACAGTCTCATTGGAGACCGTGATTCCTCGCTCCACGAGAAGTCCTCGATATCGCGCAGGCTCAACGTGAAAAGCAGATAGAGCCAGACGATATGACCGTTTCTGTTGGGGCGGCTTTTCCAGTGATCCGCCTCAACTTGTGCAATCTGAACGAGGGTTGGACCGCGAGGGTGCCGATCCTCAAGACAGAAGACGGACCAGATGAATTATGGCGCTTATGTCTCGCTCGATGTCCACAAGGCGACGATTGCGATCGCTATTGCCGAAGTTGGACGCAACAGCGAAGTTCGTTTCTTCGGGGAAATCGTCAACAGTCCCGACGTCGCAGCGATGCTTAAGAAGTTGGCTATCCGGCAGGCCAATTGCACTTTACCTACGAGGCCGTCCCCTGTGGATACGGGCTCTACCGCCAATTGTTGGGACGGGGTAAGCCTGCGATGTCGTCTCGCCCGCCCACACGCTGATCCATCAAGACTGACCCACGCGCCGAGGTCGCCGGGCAAGTAGGCGCGTCGAGGCGCTTCGCGACGACCCCTTCTAGCAGCCTGTCGGACTTAAATGAACGACGTGGGTTCTGGAAGGACCTGCGGTGTTTGGCGAGGTACAATGACGGCGTTGATTCTCCTTGCGCCACGAACCGGGTCAGATGGACAATTTTCGTACGATCGACCGAGAGACGGGATATCTGCTTCCGCCTTCGGTTGACGAGTGGCTGCCGGAGAAACATCTGGCTCGGTTCATTGTCGAAGTGGTCGACGGGCTGGATCTCGGCAGGATGAGCCGGGACTATCGGGGCTCGGGTTCGGCTTCGTATCATCCCAGGATGGTGTTGGGGCTTCTGGTTTACGGCTATGCGACGGGGGTGTTCTCCAGCCGCAAGCTGGAGCGGGCGACCTACAACTCGGTGGCGTTTCGTTTCATCGCCGCGAACGATCATCCCGACCACGACACGATCGCGACGTTTCGGCGGCGCTTCTTGAAAGAGATCGAGAAGCTGTTCGTGGACGTTCTTCAACTCGCCCGCGAGATGGGGGTGCTGGAGATGGGGACGATCGGCCTGGACGGGACGAAGATCCATGCCAACGCAAGCCGGCACAGCGCGCTTTCCCATGAACACGCAGGCAAGATCGAGGCGCAATTGAAGGCCGAGGTCGCCGATCTGATGACCAAAGCCGAAGCGGCTGACGCGGCCGACGTTCCCGACGGCATGTCGATACCGGACGAACTGGCGCGGCGCGAGGAGCGTCTTCGTAAGATCGCCGAAGCGCGGGCGAAGATCGAGGCTCGGGCCAAGGAGCGTCATGCGCGCGAGATGGCGGAGCACGAGGCCAAAATGGCGGCGCGCGAGGCCAAGGCCGCGGCGACGGGAAAGAAGCCGGGCGGCAAGCCGCCGCAACCTGCGGCCGAAGGACCGCGACCGAGCGATCAGGTCAATCTGACCGATGAGGACTCCCGCATCATGCCGGCGGCCGGCGGCGGTTTCGAACAAAGCTACAACGCGCAGGCGGCGGTGGCGACGGGCAGCCTGCTGGTGGTGGCGATCGACGTGGTCCAGACGCCCAACGACAAGGGCCAAGTCGAGCCCATACTGGAGAAGATCGGCGCGTTGCCCGAGAATTTGGGGAAGGTCGAACATCTGCTGGCGGACGCCGGCTATTTCAGCGCGGGCAATGTGGACGCCTGTGCAAGGGCGGGCGTCGAGCCGGTGATTGCGATGGGCCGCCAGCCGCATCATCCGCCGCTGAGCGTGCGCTTCGCGCCGACGCCGGCAGCCCCGGAACAACCGACGCCGGTCCAGGCGATGGCCCATAAACTGAAGACGCCGGAAGGCCGCGCGCTCTACGCCTTGCGCAAACAGACGCCGGAACCCGTGTTCGGCATCATCAAATCCGTGCTCGGATTCCGTCAATTTTCCCTGCGTGGGCTCGAAAAAGTGCGCGGCGAGTGGACTCTCGTGACCATGGCTTGGAATTTGAAGCGAATGTTCTCGCTCAGCCCCGCCTGAGAGGGGCCGAACGCCTACGAGGCGCGCCGACCAGCCCTAGGCCGAGGCTTGTCAAGGCTCCCCAAGGCTCAGTCGAAGCCACCGAAAAGCTCGATCGGACTACCACCCACATCCAAACCGCGACAATCCACGCGATCGTCAGCCAAAATGAGCGCAGTCCGACAGGCTGCTAGCACCCGGAGTGCGACCGACTATTTCACTGGACGTCATTTTGGGGATTGCGTCCCACGCGTCATACGATTTCCTGGTGATCACCTCGGGTTGGCGATTTTGGGCCACCAGTGGAAGCCGGCTTGGCTTTTGATTTTTTGTCGCTCCGCAGCGAGGGCGGCGCAACGTGCGGAGATGACCTCGTCGAGCGTTTCGAGGTCGGGAATGTGCTTGTTGACGATCGGCTCGTCGACCAGCGTCCAGAGCGTTTCGGCCGGCTGCACTTCGGGGGTATAGGCGGGTTGGAAGACGAGACGAACCCCTTCCGGTACGACAAGGCCGGCTTCACCGTGCCAGCCGGCGTTGTCGAGCACGAGCACGATGATCCGATCGCGCCCTGCGCCGGCTTCCTCGGCGAACAAGCGCAGCAGCGCCTCGAAGAAAGGCTTCGATACGCCGTTCGAGACGTACCAGAAGACTTCACCGGTGGCGGGTGAGACGAAGGCCGTCACATAAAGCCATTCGAACCGATGGTGGCCGTGCGAGATCGGCCGTTTGCCCACAGGCGCCCGAACTCGCCGCGTCACCGGCTTCAGGCCGATCCGGTGTTCGTCGGTCGCGAAAGTCTCGATCGGCGTGTCGGGATGGCGCGCCGCTTCCTCGGCGACAATGTCGGCCACTTTTTTTTGAAGTCGTCCTGCTCCTCGAGCGTCGCCGCCTTGGGGTTGCGCGGCCGCGGCTTTTGGATCGACCAATCGATCGCCCTCAGCGCCTCCCAGCCACGCTGCGCGGCGAGCGACGCCAGGCCCAACTCGCCCGCCATCCATTGCGCAACCTTGGCGCTCGTCCAAACCCCGCCGTCCGGCGGAGGATCGGCAAGACGAGCGCCAAGCCGATCCAACACCTCGGGCCTCAGAACAGTCGCCACCGCGCCGTTGCCGCGCCGGAGATCGCCCAGCGCCGAAGGCCCGCGCGCGTTGTAGCGCTCCAGAAGCTGCTCGATCCAGCGGCTCCCAAACGAGGTCATCGCCGACACTTCCCCGATCGTATGGCCCTTCGCCAACAGCCAGATCGTCTGGAAATGCCGCGAAGACATCGCGTCCCCGCTGGCTTCGTAACGCTCCTCCAATGCCGCAACGCTCAGATGACCGGCCACATGCGCCATGCTCGCCCCCAGCGAATCATGGCTTTCCTATCTACCAGCGGCAAATCCAACTGAGAATCCTTCCCCGCCGAGTCAATCACCCGGAACTCGTATCACTCCATCACACCAAGAGATGGGGGTCATTACGCTTGCTGATTTGAAGCGCGCATCTTCATCTGTTAGCGTTGTAATGTCGTTGAGCTAAACGCCAAAAACAGAAATACGTCAAAGTCGGTCGAATAAATTCGCTACGATTTCAAAAAGTCGAGAACGAATAGCGAAAGAGGAAGCGTGTGGATGGAGAGGACGGTTATCCGGAACGCTATTGTTCTGTCGATAGACCCAACCATCCGCGAGCATCTCGACGCCGGTGTCCTTAACGAGGGTGAGAAGATCACCGCTCGACGCGGCCATCAGGACGCTGGCCGATTGGCCGCGGCTATCCGCCGGACCACGTGGACATGGCGGCGAAAGGCCTGAAGGATGCGGGCCAGCGCGCAGTCTTCGCCTCCGGCCATGGGAATCGCGAATGGTTCCCTATCAGCGCCTGCCCACGAATTTTTCCCATGCCCCGGGTAAAGGGCGCTGACGCGAGAAGCCCAACCGATCCGGAGTTCCGCTAATGCCGCGGTATCGATATGCCTGCGCTCGCTGCGGTGCGTTCGACGAGATGCGGCCCCTGGATGCCTACCGGAGCCATGCACCTGGTCCAGACTGTGGCGCGATGGCGCCGAGCGAACGCGCCGTCGCGGGATTGCCGCCCAGAAGTCGTCCGATGGAAACACCAGGCGTCGGCGGGTTCATTTTTGACGCGCGGCTGACATGACGTTTTGGGAGCGATGCCGCGTTCCACAAATCCTCGGCCCAGGTTCATGATGGGTAGCCTTTCCAGAATCTTGCCCGCCCAGTTCTTGCTGATTGTGCCGGCCACCGTGATTCTCTACGCGGTGAGTCTTGTCGTCGCCCCGGGCAGCGTGTCCGCCGGCGCCACGTTGACCGTCCTCTGCTTTGCTTCGATTCTGGCGACCGCGGCGATCGGTCAAACCCTCGTCGTCCAGCAGGGGGGTCTGGACCTCAGCGTGCCCGGAGTCATTTCCCTGGCGGCGGTCTTTGTGACGAAGTTCCCTGCGGGCGACAACGCGGCGCTTGGGCCGTGGATCGCCGTCGCGCTGGCCGGCGGCGCCGTCTCAGGACTCATCTGCGGAACCGCGATCACGCGGTTCTTTGTCACACCGCTGGTCGCCACGCTTGCCGTCAACGCGCTGCTCTATGGCGCCGTGCTCTATCTGACCAAGGGAACCTCAACCGAGGCGGTCCCTTCGGCGCTTAGCGATTTCGCCGTGGCGCGGCTGTTCGGCGTTCCGCAACTCGCGCTATTGACGCTCGTCACTCTCATGGTTGTCGAGATCGGCGTGCGCTGGTCGGCGACGGGGCGGCGTTTTGTCGCTGTGGGCGTAAGCCCCCGGGCCGCGCGCGCGGCTGGCGTACGCGTCATTGGCTACAAGACCGCGACCTACGCCGCCGCCGGGTTCTTCTACGCCCTGGCCGGCGTCCTCCTGGCGGGATATCTCCGGGTTCCCAGCCTGCTCGTCGGCCATAACTATCTGCTCCCCACCATTACTGTCGTGGTGCTCGGCGGCAATTCTCTGCTCGGTGGCGCGGGCAGCGTGGCCGCGAGCGCGATCGGCGCGGTTTTTCTTGTGCAACTGCAGCAGGTCATAATCGGCATGGGCGCGCCGACCTCGGCCCAGTTCATCATTCAGGCCGCCATCATCCTGGTCGGCATGTCGCTTCAGGTTGCCCCCTGGCGCGAGGCGCTCAACGTGCTCCGCGGTCGTTCTGCGGGATCCGGTCGCGCCGTAGAACCCGGCGTCCGAGCCGCGCTAGGCGACCGCGGAGCAGGTCAAAAGAGCTAGCAGGCTGTTGAAAAACTCATTTCCGCCGCAGTTCGATTCTGTTTCGGACTCCCTTGGATTCCGTTGTAGTTCCCGGTTTCGACCGTGCGCGGCGGACTTTTTCAACAGCCTGCTAGAGAATTGGAATAACGTGTTTCATTTCGGCCCCTTCGATCTCATGGGCCATACATGGTCCTTGGCCGTCGAAGAGCAATTCTATTGGCTTTGGCCGATTGCGCTCCTGTTCTTAGTTAGAAGCAAGCCGTTGATTTGGATCAGCGCTGCGCTTGCCGCGATGGTCGTAGCAAGGGTGGTCCTTTGGAAGGGCGGCTATTCCGATTCAACGCTTCAATACTGTCTTGGGATACGACCCGTCGGCTTGCTTGTTGGCTGCATTATTGCGCTCCTTCCCATCGATCGTTGGCGCCCACACGCGCTTGCTGCCCCCGTCCTTTTGGCGGCAATCGTCGGGATCGGGTTCTTTGCCGATTCGTCGTCCTATGCGTTCCTTGCCGCTCCTTTGGTAGCTTCGACCGTTACCGCGCTCCTGATCGTTTGTTTGCAATATGGAGGGCCTATCTTTGGACTTATGGCCTCATCGCCAGTGAGGTATACGGGGAAAATCTCTTATGGCCTTTACCTATACCACTGGCCAATTTTCATATTAGGGGAATCATTTAAGATCCACACGCCATTCCATCTTTATGCAGTCGCTCTCATTGCGGTGATTTTTATCGCGGCCGCGGTGTCGTATGAATTTGTAGAAACGCCGTTTCTGAGGCTCAAGGATAAATTTCAGCAACGACCTGCGACCCAACACTTCGGGGAACTGTATGCCTCTGTTGGTCCGACCGTCGAGGCCGCGGACCCGAGATAGTTGGTAGAAGATGTGATAGTGCCCGGCCAATGGCGCGAAGCGGAGGAACGGGCAAAGTAGCCGGCGTCTCAGGCTCGACACACTGCGGCGGGCGAGCCCTCCTGGCGCCCGGGGGTTTTCGCTGTTTGGCCCGAGGCGGCGCGCCGAAGCGGGGCGGCGCTGGACTCCCTACCCAAATCGCGCGGCCGCCTTTATCGTGATCTGGCCGGACGCATTTCGTGCGGCCCGGAGGAGGCAGGGTGATGGATGCGCTGGCGACCTTCGGCTGGGAATGGGGCTCGGCGCTGTTGCGCTGGCTCCATGTGACCGCGGCGATCGCCTGGATCGGCGGATCGTTCTTCTTCATGCATCTCGACGCCAGCTTGCGCAAGCTCGCTAAGGACGATCCGGGGGTTGCGGGGACGTCCTGGCAAGTGCACGGCGGCGGCTTCTATGAAATGAAGAAATACATGCTCGCGCCGTCTTTGCTGCCCGAGCATCTCATCTGGCACAAGTGGCAGTCCTATTGGACATGGATGAGCGGCTTTGCGCTGTTGTGCTGGGTCTATTACGGCCAGTCGTCGCTCTTTCTGATTGATCCCGCGGTCATGCCGCTCGAGCCGTGGCAGGCGGCGCTGATCGGAATCGTAGCGCTGGCGCTTGGCTGGATCGTTTACGATTTCCTGTGCCGATCGCCGCTTGCCGCTAACGAGCCGCTGCTCGCGCTGGTGGGATTTGGCTATGTCGTGGCGACGAGCTGGGTCTTCACCCTCGTCTTTTCCGGGCGTGGCGCGCTGATCCATACCGGCGCCCTGATGGCGACGATCATGACCGCCAATGTGTTCTTCATCATCATGCCCAACCAGCGCAAAAGCGTCGCCGCGCTGATGGCTGGACAGAAGCCCGATCCGAAATGGGGCAAAAGCTCGAAGGTGCGGTCGACCCACAACAACTACATCACCTTGCCGGTGCTGTTTCTGATGCTGTCGAACCACTATCCGTCGACCTTCTCCAATCCGCGCGCGATCCCGGCCATCGTCACCTGCATCATCGTTGCCGGCGCGATGGTGCGCTACTTCTATAACGTGTGGCATCTGGATCACGACCGTGCGCCCTGGTGGGCTTGGGCGGCCGCCGCGTTCGCCATCCTTTGCGCCGCCGGCGTCGCCGCGACCGCTTCGCCGGGCATGCGCGGGCTGATGGGGTTGGCGGCGCTGCCGACCGAAACAGCGAGCCTCAATCAGCCGAAGGCGCCGCCGGAGGTCGTCGACATCGTGCAGCTGCGTTGCATGATGTGCCATGCGCCTGAGCCGATGGATTGGATCGGCGAAGCTCCTAAAGGGGTCCTTCTTGACACGCCCGAGCACATCGCGCGTTTCGCCCCCGCCATCCGGCAGCAGGCGGTGCTGACCCACGCAATGCCGCCCAACAACTTCAGCCAAATGACCGATGACGAGCGCAAGACGCTGGCCCGTTGGCTTGGTGTCGAGACGGCGCAGAACTAATGGACGCTCTGATCTCGGACGCCGATCTTGTCGTCGGCCGCCGGCTGATGGCGAGGCTCGAGGCGTTCGCGGCCTTCACCGACGAGCCGCGGCGCTTGACCCGGCTTTTTCTGTCGGAGGCGCATCGCCGCGCCGCGCTGGCCTTTATCAGCTGGTGCGGCGAGGCGGGGCTCGAGGCGAGGATCGACGCCGCAGGCAATGTCGTGGCGCGCTATGAAGGCAAGCGGGCGGACGCGCCAGCCTTGATGCTGGGCTCACATATCGACACCGTGCGCGATGCCGGCCGCTACGATGGAAACTATGGGGCGCTGGCGGCCCTGGCTGTCGTCGAATCGCTCGGTGGGCGCGGCGAGCGCCTCGATCACGCGATCGAAATTGTGGCCTTCGGCGACGAGGAAGGCGTTCGCTTTCGCACCACGCTCACCGGCTCGCGCGCGCTGGCTGGAAACTACCCTGAGGACGCGCTGGATCAGCGGGACGCCGGCGGCGTCTTGATGCGTGACGCGCTCAAAGCCTTCGGCGGCGATCCCGAACAAGCCGCGTCCATTCGAGCGCAGAATGTCGTCGCCTTTGTCGAGGCCCATATCGAGCAGGGCCCGATCCTCGAGGCCGAGGGGCTGCCGGTCGGGATCGTGACCGCGATCAATGGCGCGACGAGGCTCGAGGTCGCGGTCGACGGCGTCGCAGGACATGCCGGCGCAACGCCGATGCGGCTTCGTCGCGACGCGCTGACCGCCGCAGCGGAGATGGCGCTTGCAGTCGAGGCGCGCGCGCGCAGCGAGGCCGATCTGGTCGCGACGGTCGGGCGTTTCGATGTCTGGCCGGATGCGACCAACGTTATTCCCGGCGTGGTGAATTTTTCGATTGATGTGCGCGCGCCTGACGATGCGCGTCGGGCCGCGGCTATCGCCGACCTCGACGCGCGGATTTCTGCGATTGCCGGGGCGCGCGGGGTGCGCGCGAGCATCGCCATGCCGCACGAGGCGAACGCCTATCACTGCGATCCGAGCATCGTGGCCGGCCTGGAGAAGGCGGTGGCGGCGATCGGCGTCTCGCCCCGGCTCTTGCCATCGGGAGCGGGCCACGACACGATGGCCATGGGCAGGCTCTGTCCCGCCGGGATGCTGTTCATTCGCTGCAAAGGCGGCGTTAGCCACAATCCCTTGGAATTGATCACTGTAGAAGACTCCGCGATCGCGCTGAAGGCGCTGACCCGGTTCGCGCGCGATTTTCGCGCCAGTTAGATCATTGACACCTGAGGAGACGACCATGAGCAAGCGCTTTTTCGGCGACATCGGCCCGGTGCGTTTTGAGGGGCTGAAGAGCGACAACTCATACGCCTACCGACACTACGACCCGTCACGCGTGGTGATGGGAAAGACCATGGCCGAGCACCTGCGCCCAGCGGTCTGCTACTGGCACAACTTCGCCTGGATGGGGACCGACATGTTCGGCGCGCCGACCTTCGAGCGTCCCTGGGACGGCGAGACGATGAAAGGCGCGCGCGCCAAGGCGGACGCGGCGTTCGAGATGTTCACGACGCTTGGCTTTCCGTTCTTCGCCTTCCACGATCGCGACGTTGTCCCGGAGGGCGCAACCCTCGCCGAGTTCGGCCGCAACCTCGCTGAGATGACCGATCTTTTCGCCGAGAAGATGCAGAAGACCGGAGTTAAACTTCTCTGGGGCACCGCCAATCTCTTCAGCCATCCCCGCTACCTGGCCGGCGCTGCAACCAATCCCGACCCTGACGTATTCGCTTACGCCGCCGCGCAGGTGAAGAACGTTCTCGACGCGACGCACAAGCTCGACGGCGCCAACTACGTGCTATGGGGCGGCCGCGAGGGCTATGAAACGCTGCTCAACACCGATCTGCGCCGCGAGCTGGATCAACTCGGCCGCTTCTTGTCCCTGGTCGTCGAATACAAGCACAAGATTGGCTTCAAGGGCGTGATTCTTCTCGAGCCCAAGCCGCAGGAGCCGACCAAGCATCAGTACGATTTCGACGTCGCCACCGTGTTCGGCTTCCTGCAGCGCTTTGGGCTCGAGAAGGAGGTCAAGCTCAACATCGAGGTGGGCCATGCGGTGCTTGCGCACCATTCCTTCGAGCATGAGATCGCGCTGGCGGCTTCGCTTGGAATGCTGGGTTCGGTCGACGCCAACCGCAACGACTATCAGTCCGGCTGGGACACCGACCAATTCCCCAACAATGCGGCCGAGCTCGTTCCGGCGCTCTACTTCATCTTGAAGTCAGGCGGAATCGCACCGGGAGGCTTCAATTTCGACTCCAAGGTGCGGCGTCAGTCGATTGATCCGGCTGATCTGCTGCTTGGCCATATCGGCGGCATCGACGTCTGCGCCGCGGCGCTGGTCGCGGCCGCGCGCATGATCGAAGACGGAAAGTTCGACATGGCTCGCGCCGAGCGCTATGCCGGTTGGGAGAAGCCCGAGGCCGAGGCGATGCTGGCGAAAGG
Source organism: uncultured Alphaproteobacteria bacterium (assembly GCA_963813555.1). GTDB lineage: Bacteria > Pseudomonadota > Alphaproteobacteria > Rhizobiales > Beijerinckiaceae > Roseiarcus. Next base: position 90,311 of record CAWEZX010000012.1, read on the forward strand.
CGCGACGCTCGAGTCGATCGCGGCGCGGGTGGCCAAAGAGAAAATTGAGCCCAAGCCGAAATCAGGACGGCAGGAATATTATGAAAACCTACTCAACCGCTACCTTTGAGGGCTATTACAAGCTTCCACGGGTCATGAGCTGCGAGGCCATTGGCTTGGCCCGATGGACATGACGCGCCAGCACTGGATTCGCCCAACGGTCGTTTTCAGGCAGCGTCTTACTGCCACGCTTTGCGCGCGCGCCAACCTTGCCAATCGAGCTGGTCTTGGCCAAGCATAGGCGCTGGCTTCCATGACCGAAGCGCGCGAACCAGCGTTTGGGACCCTTTTGGCTCCGGAGAGAATCACGGATGACGCCCTCGACCGACGCGGAGATCCGCATTCGCCACGACTGGACCCGGGCCGAGGTCCAGGCGTTGTTCGACCTCCCGCTGCCCGAACTCATGTTCCGCGCCATGGCCGTTCAGCGCGCCGTCTTCGATCCGGCCGAGGTGCAGCTCTCGCAGGTCCTGTCGGTGAAGACCGGCGGCTGCGCCGAGGACTGCGGCTATTGCAGCCAATCGATCCACTTCGACACCGGCCTCAAGGCCTCCAGGCTGATGGCGGCCGAGACGGTGATCGCCGAGGCCGCGCGGGCCGGGGCGCGCGGGGCGCAGCGCTTCTGCATGGGGGCGGCTTGGCGGGAGCTCAAGGACCGCGACCTGCCGGAGCTTGCGCGGATGATCTCGGGGGTGAAGGCCCTGGGGCTCGAGACCTGCGCCACCCTGGGCATGCTGACGCCCGAGCAGGCGCTCGCGCTGAGGGGCGCTGGCCTCGATTACTACAACCACAATTTCGACACCGCGCCCGAGGATTATGCCCGGATCGTCTCCACCCGCGCCTACGACGAGCGGTTGGAGACCCTGGTGCACGTGCGCGGGGCGGGGATCAACGTTTGCTGCGGCGGCATCGTCGGCATGGGCGAGAGCCGCTCGCATCGCGCCGGCTTGCTGCAGGCCCTGGCCAACCTGCCCGAGCACCCGCAGTCCCTGCCGATCAACGCCCTCGTTCCGATCAAGGGCACCCCGCTTGGCGACACCGCGCCCATCGACGGGCTCGAGTTCGTGCGCACCATCGCTGTGGCCCGCATCGTGTGCCCGCGCTCGGTGGTGCGCCTGGCCGCCGGCCGGCAGGAGATGAGCCGCGAGCTGCATGTGCCTCATGGCCGGCGCAAACTCGATCTTCATCGGCGAGAAGTTGTTGACCACGCCGCTGCCAGGCGAGGACAAGGACCGCGCTTTGCTGGCCGCCCTCGGCATGCGGCCAATGGGCGAAGGCTCGCTGCCAGGTCCCGCGGCGCGACCGCCGACGGCAAATGATATTGGCGCCGGAATCGGCGCTGTGGGCAAAGCCTCGGCTACGGTCCCGCGACAGCGATCGCGCTAGCGCGCGGGGCTCGAGCGCTAGCCGTCAAGGCGCAGCCGCCGCTCGTCACGCGCGTCCATGGCGTCGTGACAGGGATCGCTGACTGCTGGCGTCCGCCGCACAATGACGATCAAGTCACGGTTCGCATCAGCTTCACGCGCGAAGGCGCCGTTATAGGTGAGCCCAGGATCGTGTTCGTGCGGTCGAGCGGCGGCCGAGCTGACGACCCCGCGCTTGCCGATTCCATGCTGGCGGCGATACGCGCCTGCACGCCGTTGCGTTTTTCGACTCGGCTCGGCGCCGCGATTGCGGGCCAAGTTCTGGACATTCGCTTTATCGGTCGCAATCGGGCGACCGTTGTCGCTCCGCCCTGATAGGCCTGGCGAGGGGGCCCTGGCTCGTCGGTCGGGTGAGCTCCGAGCGAAATGCTCCGAGATTGCGCGAACAGATTCATCCGATCTTCGCCTCTCCGCGGGATACTTCCGGGGCCGGCGACGCGACACCATGGAGGCCGGGCGGAGGCGCGATGTTTGGGCGCGTGGTTTTCCTGGCTATAGTGGGTGCGGCGCTAGCGCTGCTTGGATCATTCTACTTTCTTAACCGCCTGCCAGCTTCGACGCCCGCATCCGCCGCTCGGGCGCCGACTGGTCTTGCGGCCGAAGGGTCGTCGCGGGAACCCTCTCAGCGCGAATCGTTCGGTTATCGGGAGGCGGTGTTGCAGGCTGACGAACGCGGTCAATATGCGGCCGGCGCGTTGGTCAACGGGCTGCCAGTGCACATGCTTGTCGACACGGGCGCGAGCGACGTCTTCGTCTCCGCTTCGACCGCCGCGCGGCTTGGACTCGTCCCCTCAGGAGGGCGCAAGCGCGCGATCCAGACGGCGAACGGCCAGTCGACCGCTTCGCCGACGGTTCTGCGCCGCCTCAGTCTCGACGGTCTTTATATGAACGACGTCGAGGCGCTCATTCTGACCCCCGAGGCGGGCGAGGTGAATCTGCTCGGGGAAAGTTTTCTCAAGCGGCTGGTTAGCGTCGAACAGCGCGACGGGATGCTTATTCTGCGCCAGTAGGCGGCCTTGTTCAGGAGATGCGCACCAGCCGCGTCAACTCGAACGGGATATCGTAGCCGTCCCAGATGAAATCGAAGTCGAGCGCCGTCCCGATCGGCGCCCAGCGCGAGACCCCGGGCCCGGTCCGGGACGCCGCGACCGCTTCGATCTCGCCGCGTTCCCAGCCGAAATAGGTGATCGTCTGGTCGCTCTCGCGGATGAAGCTCGCGACCTCGGCGAGCGAGCGGACGAAGACAACGCTGAGGAAGCCTCCGCCGACCCGAATATCCTGACGCTCCGGTGCGCTGGCCACGATGCTTGTCAGGTGCGTATCTCGCCAGCTGACCGACGAGGCGCGTCCGGTGCCCGCGGCGTAGAACGCAGCCGTCATTTTGCCGATTGCGTGCCCGATGCGACCCGCGGGATCGTCCATCGTCCATTCGAGCGCGGATGCGTCGAGGAGGCGCCGGACCGCCGCCCAATGCGTTGCCGCTTCGCCGACCACGTAGAGCGCATGCGGAGACGAGCAGGCCATCTGGTCAAAAACGAAAACGTCGTTGTGGAGTTTCTTGGCGAGCGTCCGAATGGCGCGGTCGTCCAGTTTGCCGAGAGCGGCGCCGTTGAGCGTCGAGAACGAAAACCGGTCACCGAACCAAATCGACTTTCCGCCGTTACGCAAGGGCAGGGGCGCGAACAGCGCGACCTTGGCGTCACCGCCCCAGACGACGCGCGCGTCGCTGAGGGCGGAAATCTTCGCTCCCAGGTCGCCTTGCGACGGATAGTGAACGAACAATTGCAACTCGTCTCCCGCGGCCGCGAGCCGTTCGAGGAAGAGGTCGACGATCGCGCGCATACGGGCGCTGATTTCATGCGGTAGCCGAACGATATTGGCGTTGCCGGCCAGATAAGCGAGCGCCCACGAATAGAGAAAGACAGTCTCGACGTTCTGTGGCGGCAGATGAAAGACAAGGCCCCGCGGTCGCGCCAGCGTGTGCTGCGGCACGCGCGCCGCGAAGCTGGCGGCGAGTCTGGCGAGCGCCGCGCGGCGGGTCCAGAAGGCGAAATGGGCGGCAGGGCCAGAGGCGGCCGGTTGTCGTGGGCCGAGAAGGGTCTCGGCAACGCTCGCGACCAAATCGACACGCTCGGGCGCGAACGGCGCCGCTAAACTTTGGCGGGTCGCATCGAGCTTCGCCAGCAGCGCATCCTCGTCCGCCTTCTCGTCATCCGCGCGAGCGCTGTGAGCGAGCACGTCGGTCATGGATCTGTCCTCGCTTTACCGCTCACGCGGCGATCACGTCGCTGCAGCCCCTCAGCTCCGTCTTTGGGGCGCGACCGGAAACGCGGATGGCCTTGCCGAAACGGCCGCCAGCTTCTGCATCAATAGTCGCCACGACGCCCATGTCCTCGGTCAGCACGCTATGGCCGGGGTAAGAGCGGGGCAGCAACGAGACAACCTGGATGACGCCCTCTTCGCCAACTTCAGCGGTCTCCCAACTATGCGGCCTCCTCACGATGACGTCGGTGAAATTTGGAGGATATAGCAATCCGTCCGGGCCCTCGATGAACACGGAGCCGATCTGCTCGACGAAACCATAGAAGTTGAAAATGTTGCTCAGATTGAACCGGCGCATGAGCGCGGACCGGAACTCGGCGTTGGATACCTTCTGCGCCTCGAGTTTTTTCCATCCACCCGAGTGAATGAGGACCGCGCGCGAAAGGTCAAGCTCGCCATCGGCGAAGGCCCGGTACAGCTTGTCCCAAACGAGAAAGGTGAAGCCGAAAATGAGACACGGCTCGCCGCCGTGCGCGCGAACGAAAGTCGCGACAAGCTCCTTGTCGAGGTCCAGTTGCGCATCAAGGGCGAAGGTCGTCTTGGCGCCGAACTTCATCATGCCCAACACGCCGCCTCCGCGCGCCGTGAGATCGGTCGGCTTGATCACGTCCTTCGTGTCGATCGCGAGGAACGGCAGACGGCGGCTTCCGAGAATTGGGCGGAACGACGCCACCAGCGCTTCGGACTGGCGCCGCGCAGTCTCGTTGTCGATGATGATGCGGCTTGTTCGTTGCCCGGTCGTGCCGCTCGAGCGCATGACCATTGCTGGTTGCGAAGTGCTCTTCAATTCCATTTCCTTGAACAGGCTGACGGGCAAATAGGGAACCTCCGAGATCGAGCCATAGGTTCTCGGTCCGCCCCAGGCCGCCTCGAGAATTCGCGCATATTCGGGGCTCTTCTCGTAGTGATAGCGCGTGAGCTCGTTGAGCCCTTCGAGCAGAAGCGGCTCCTTCGCAGATTGCCTCAGCGAATAGGGCGGCTGGTTGAGGAGACGCTCAAACACTTACGAGATCCTTCAGTCGCGCATAATCGATTTTGCCGCTCGCGGCGCGCGGGATTTGCACGATCTTGCGTAGCGCGAAGCTTGAGGAGGGCACCTTGTAAGTGTCGGCAAGCTCACGAACACGTGCCTTGAGCGCCGTTTCCGATTCCTGCTCGTGGGCGACGGCGATCTTCTCGCCAAGGTCAAGGCAGGCGACCGGGCAGATGGCGAATAGCTCCTGTTCGATCTCGTCCAGCCCCAGGCGGTATCCGGCGATCTTCGCAAAACGCTTGGTTCGGCCGGTCAGGTAAAGAAATCCCTCGGCGTCCAGTCGCCCGAGATCGCCGGTCTCCAGGCGTCCCTTCATCTCGTCATCCCTGCCGAGGTCGGGCCTGGACATGGCGTAGCCGAGCATGACATTCGGGCCCTCGTACACCACTGACCCGACGGCGTCGGCGGGCAGCGGGGCGCCGTCACCGTCAACGATCGACAATCGGCCGCCGGCAAGCGCCACGCCGACCGACCCGGCTTTGCGAGAAAACTCCGCGTGCTGCAAAGTCGCCATGCGCGGCGAGGCCTCGGTCTGTCCGTACATCACGAAAAACTGGCTTCCGCGCAGCGTCGCCCAATCATGAAGCTTCGTCTGGACGCGGAGATCCAGCCCTCCGCCAGCTTGGGTGAACACTTTGACGCAATCCGGCACGGCGCTCAGGCCCAGACGCGCGAGCACAGCATAGTGAAAGGGCACGCCGGGGAAATGTGACCCGCCGACGCCGCCGACCTTCGGCCAAAAGCTCGCCGAGGTGATCGAGTTGTTGACGAGACAAATTCGGCCGCCGGCCGTCAGATGCGAGGTGACAACGGAAAGCCCGTAGGAATAGTGCAGAGGCAGATGGCAGACCCCAACGCTGCGTTCGTCGATCGCCAGCGCCTTGACGATCTGGCGGGCATTGGCGGCAATTGCGTCACGCGACAGCCGCACATATTTCCGGCTGCCCGTTGTCCCCGACGTGGAGAGAAGCAGCTGCAACGCGGAGTCGATGGCGACGAATGACGGCCCGCAGTCTCTAGCAATCCATTCGATGACGCCCGCGCGAAACTCCAGCGAACCCGAGGCCGCCGTGACGTCTGCGGCGGCGCGCAGCTTTTCGCCAAAGTCGCGCGCCCCAAGAACGAGTTCGGGTTGATAAGCTTCGATCAGAGCCTTCAGCGTGTCTTCGGGAAGCGAGGGATCGATCAGCGCGGTTGCGTGGCCGGCTGTAGCTGCCGCAAGCAGACCAATCACCGTTTCGGAATTGACGCCGCAACAAAGAAAAACCAAGCCTTTTTGCTTGGAGGCGATTTTCACGGAGAGATCGAGGCTCGCCGCGCGAAGCTCTTCGCGGGTCAGCCAGATGCCGTTGCGGTCATCATGAATCGCGGGCGACGCCTCGGCCGCCGCGATTAGCGGAAGAAGTCCGCCGCAAGAACGGTCCAAAGCGTCCATTAGAATTTGCTGCATCGCAAGTCCGAACGTCCGAGGCGCTGGGGGCCTCAAGCGTCATTGGCGTATTTGCTCATAATTGATACCGTTTTCTCGAAATTGCTCATTTCGAGAATGTCGTCCGTCTCCAGCATGGTGTCGAACTCCGATTCTAGCGCGGCCACGAGGATCATGTGGCCGACCGAGGTCCAAGCCGGATAATCTTGATAAACGAGCTTTCCCGTGTTGGCTTCGTCGTCAAGATCGAAACTCTCCTTGAACGCGCTATAGACCCGGTCTCGCACCGCCGCCATTGACTCCGCCTCCAAATTAACGATCCCAGCGCCGTTCTATGGCAGAAAGCCATAGCAATCGCTCGTCTCGAGCCGACGCGCAAGGATCACAGCAAGCGAACCGGCAACACGCGCGGCTCCAAATGTCGCCGACAAAGGTGATCTTTCGACGCTTTTTCTAGCGCGCCTCATATGACGAGGCCGCCGTCAACTCCAATGACCTGTCCGGTCACATAAGATGAAAGGTCGGAGGCGAGAAACAAGATCGTATTGGCGACGTCCTGCGAACTGCCGACTCGACCCATGGCGATCTGCGATTCCAGGCTCTTGCGTTTATCCTCGGGGATCGATTCGATCATTGACGTCTGAATCAGACCCGGCGCCACGGCGTTGACTCGGATGTTCACTGGGGCGAGTTCCTTAGCGGCGGAAAAAGTCGCCCCAATGACGGCGGACTTTGTCGCGGAATAAACGGTTTGGCCGACGTTTCCTCTTCTCCCCACAATCGACGAGACGTTGATAATCGATCCGCTCTTGCGCCTCACCATGAGGCGTGCGGCAAGTTGGGTGATTTTAATCAATCCGATGACGTTGACGTCGAAAAGCTCAGCGATCTCCGCATCCGAGATCATGCCGATCAGCTTGTCGCGAAGGACGCCGGCGTTGTTGACCAGGATATCGAGGCGCTTGTATCGCGACATCGCGCTCTGGGCGAGCGCGGTCGCCGTGGCGCTGTCGGCCACAGAACCGTAAACCACGGTAACACGGTCGGGGTACGCCCCCTCGATCTCGGCGAAACTCGCTGACGCCTCATTTGAGGCGCGCGCGTTGAGCACCACGCTGCAACCAGCCTTGAGCAGGCTTTCGGCGGCGGCTCGCCCAATTCCACGAGACGCGCCGGTCACGATGGCCACGCGGCCACTTAGATCGATTACCGTCATCGGTTCCACAAGTTAAGTCAGGCCGCCGATGAGATTCACGAAGCCGCTTTTTCGTCAGCCGCCGATGCCGGCCCTCCGAAATCCGCGCGGATCGTGCGATTGATGATGCCCAGAGGACCGGTCTGAATGCCCTTTTCCATGATGCGCGCGGGGTTTCCCGCGACCAGGCAGTTTGACGGCACGTCCTTCATCACTACGCTCGCCACAGCGACCACGCAATTGTCGCCAATCTTGACCCCGGGCATAATGATGCTGTGCGCGCCAATATTACATTCTTTGCCGATCCAAGTCTGCAAGTGAAGCCGGCGCACGGTGTCGTGGGTTAGAACGCAGGCGCCGAAATTGATCGCCGTGCTTTCGCCGATATGGACTCCATGCGGATAACTCTGGTCCAATTTGGCTGAAAAAGAGATTCGGCAATTAGGCCCGATATCCATTCCCCATAGCTTCTTGAAATAAAGACGGCGCAATTCCCCGAATAGGGGGCGAAGCTCGCGGCGCAGGACCGCCAGAAGGCCGGTCGAGCGCAGGTCGGATAACATCACGGTCGAACTCCATCATCAGCAAAAGCGCGCCGAACCCCGCTCGCGCTCTGTGCCCCTCCTGTTCGTTTCGCCCTGACAATATTGAAAGACGTTGGGCCGAGGGAGCGGCCGTTATGAAACGCGCTCATGAGGAGCGCGGGCCCAGCAAATCGCTCCGTCCGCTGGAAGCACAATCCCGGTCGCGCGCCCGAGTGAACACACACTGCTGGTCCCCTGGCAGGAGGCAGACGCCCCCAGCGCTCCAGCCCTCCAGGAGGACGACAGCTCAAGTTTTAGCAGGTCGCGCCTTAGCGTCAAGCGCACCCAATCGGATGGGCGCCTCACTCGCATTACTCAAGCCAATAAGGTTAGCTAAATAAACAATGACAAGACCAAAATGAAACGGAAATCGTTTCGGCTCGGCTTTGATCGGAATTTGCGGTTGCTTGCCTGGCGACGCACGACCCGAGTGAGCGTCGTTCGCGGAGGGGAGGCTTCGCCGACTCCTCCGCCAACCGCAGCGGTTGCTTCGCTTGTTCGGGTCCTCTAAGTCCGGTCTCAGACAGCCGAGCGCCGCTCCGGCGCATCCTGTGGCCGAGGCCCGACGTGTTCCCCAAACCCGAACCCAAGCTCTCTCCCAACACGTACGGCTTCGAATCGCAGCCGATGGTGAAACCGACCGGCTTTCGCGAATACGACGCGCGTTGGCTGTTCGAGAAAGAGATCAACCTCATGGGCGCGCAGGCGCTCGGGTTGGGTCTCGCGCGGCTGCTAAAGGAGCTTGGCGTTGCGCGCGAGGTCGTCGTCGGCCATGATTTTCGCAGCTATTCCGCCTCGATCAAGTTGGCGCTGACGACCGGCCTGATGGCCGGCGGCGCATACGTGCGCGATATCGGGCTCGCAATCACCCCGATGGCGTACTTCGCCCAGTTCGAGCTCCATACACCGGCGGTGGCGATGGTGACCGCCTCCCACAACGACAATGGCTGGACCGGGGTCAAGATGGGCGCGGCGAAGCCGGTGACCTTCGGACCGGAGGAGATGGCGCGCCTGCGCGACATCGTTCTCGCAGGCGATTACGGCCCGGAAGCCGGCGGCGGATATGAATTTGTGCCCGACTTTCCGGCACGCTACATCGCCGATCTGACCGGCCGGCCGAAACTCCGCCGTTCGCTCAAGGTCGTCGCGGCTTGCGGCAACGGCACCGCCGGGGCGTTCGCGCCCCAACTCCTGGGCGCGCTCGGCGCCGAGGTCATATCCCTCGACTGCGAGCCCGACTTCACCTTCCCGCGCTACAATCCGAACCCCGAGGATATGCGGATGCTGCATGCGATGGCGGCGGCGGTGAAGGAGAGCGGGGCCGACCTTGCGCTCGGGTTCGATGGCGACGGCGACCGCTGTGGCGTCGTCGACAACGAGGGCAAGGAAATTTTCGCCGACAAGATCGGCGTCATGCTGGCGCGTGATCTGTCGACATTCCACAAGGGGGCGACTTTCGTCGTCGACGTCAAGTCGACCGGGCTATTCGCAACCGATCCCAAGCTTCGCGCCAACGGCGTCAAGGTCGACTTCTGGAAGACCGGCCATTCGCACATCAAGCGGCGGGTCAGAGACTTGAACGCGCTCGCCGGCTTCGAGAAGTCGGGGCATTTCTTCTTCAGCGCGCCGATCGGGCGCGGCTATGACGACGGTTTCGTCACCGCGATCGCCATCCTCGACATGCTGGACCGCAATCCGGGAAAGTCGATGGCCGATCTCTATCGCGACCTCCCAATAAGCTGGGGCTCGCCGACGATGTCGCCGCATTGCGCGGACGAGGTCAAATACGAAGTCGCCGACCGCGTCGTCGCGCGTTTTCGGGCGATGCAGGCGCGCGGCGAACCGCTCGCCGGGCAGGCAATTCGCGACCTTGTCACCGTCAACGGCGTCAGAGTCACGGTCGAAGACGGCACTTGGGGGCTGGTCCGCGCCTCGTCGAACAAGCCCGAGCTGGTGGTCGTCGTCGAGAGCCCGGCGTCGGAAGCGCGCATGCGCTTAATGTTCGAGGCGGTCGACCGGATCTTGCGCGAAAACCCGGAAGTCGGCGCCTACAACCAGACGATCTGATGTCCGACGCCTCAATCAGTCCCGCGCACGTGTTGCCGGACCTGCTGGCCCCTGGGCTCCGAATCGTCTTCTGCGGCACCGCGGCGGGAAATGTCTCGGCGGCGCGCGGCGCGTACTACGCCCATCCGCAGAACCGGTTCTGGTCGGCGCTCCACGCCATTGGATTGACGCCGCGACTGCTGAAGCCGGAGGAATACCCGGAACTGCCGCGATGGGGCATGGGCCTCACCGATATCGCCAAGCACGCAAGCGGCATCGATCGCGACCTGCCGCCCGGCGCGCTCGGCCATGAGGCCTGCGCCGCACTCGAGGCCAAGATCATCGCCGCGGAGCCGACCTGGCTGGCGTTCACGAGCCTCACTGCCGGGCGCCGGTATCTCCGCCGGCCCGCCGGCTTCGGCGAGCAGCCCGAGCGCATCGGCCGAACCCGCCTCTGGCTCCTGCCTTCGCCGTCGCCGACCGCGGGCTGGAACTGGGAGCGCAACGCGCACTGGTGGCGGATGCTGGCCGAGGAGGCGCGCTTCCTCGCCGCCATCCGGGCCTGAGCTGACCCGCGCGACCGCGAGTTCGGCGAGATCGCCAAACAAAACCAAGTAAAACCAAGCAAATCCAAATAAAACCAAGGAAAAAAGCTTGCATTTCCTTGGATTCCTTTGGTCGAATCGGGACTTTTCAATGGGTTAGAGCGAATCCAAATAAAAAAATCCTTTCCGGCGTCACCACTGTGGCGCAAATATCACAAATCGCATTCCTCTCTGCCGCGTTCTCGCCCCGCTTGGTCGGCGCGAGATTCTGCCTAGCGGGCTGACAGAAATATTATTAGCACACATCCTGTTTTTCAGCAATAGCTTTCGTGCGCAAATTTCGCCCCCGATAGCTCGTCGACCCTTGGTCGATCATCCCGGTGCATGCGTCCCGCGCATAGCTTCAAAGCCAATCGTGGCCCACCGCGGCGACAGATTTAGCAGAAACCCGAAGCTGCTCATTCCCCGTCCTTCGAGACGTTGGGCTCTGCGCAGCTCAGGACGAGGCCGACGTTGGCGCCCCTTACGCCCCAATACAATTGCATTAAAGGGGCAAATCGGTGGAAAGCCCGCCGAACGGACCCTTGCACGCCACTGTCGGACGCCCCGCTTCGCGGCCTCCTCAGAACGTGAGTGTCTCGCGCCGCTTGGCGGTTGAAAGGTCAGCCGTGGATGGTTTCGCCGCGCTCCAGCAAGGCGACGAAGTGGGCGATCTTGCGAGCGCGCGCTTCCGGGTCTTCGCCGCGCCGATTCACCGGCGAGGATCGCTCAAGACCGCTGGCCTTCCTCACTCCTCCGGCAGCCCGGCTTTGATCAGCGCTTCACGGAATCCCGGCGGCGAGTCGATAAAGGCTGACGTGCGCACGTCAAGCCACGCCGCGGAGAGTTTGGGATTCAATTTCATCGCCTCGGCCAGCGCGGCGCTCGCCTCCGGCGTCTTGTCTGCCGCACCGTAGAACGCCGCAAGGGCAGCGTAAGACAAAGCGTTGCGATACCCCAAGTCGATCGCTTTGAGGCCTTCCTGAACCGCCGCATCGGTTCGACACAGCGCCAGAAGCTGTCTGCCCATTTCCATGCGCCAGGCTCCGAGATATGAATCGCGTGGACTGATCCGCATGGCCTGTTCGAGAGTCGACATCGCGTGCTCGTGGCGGCCGAGCAACATTTCCCCGACGGCCATAGGATGGTAGGCCCTGGCAAAACTGGGATCGGCGCGAAGCGATGCTTTGGCTTCAGCAATGACCTCGTTTGCCAAAGCCGCGTCGTTCGCTTTCACTTTAATCATGATCAGTACGGCCTTGGTATAATGCGCGATGGCGTGGTTCGGATTGAGCAGAAGAGCCTGATTAGCCCGCTGCATCGCCCGCGCGTACAGGTCCGGCTGGTCGGACCAACCGTAAATGTAATTCGACATGTCGGCTCTAGCGGCCCCCGCGAGAGCGTCGGCGTTGGCCGGATCGAGAGTCAACGCTTGCTCGAACAAGTCTTGGGCTTCGTAAGAAGAGGCTTTCGTGGTGGTCTGGTTGAGAAGCGAGAGACCGCGCATCGTCAGATCGATGGCGTCGGGATTTCGCGGACGATCGTGCAGGCTGCGTTGGGCTTCGGTGTTGACCAGCTCTATCTGAAGCGTGCGGGCAAGTCTTGCGACCACATGATCCTGCAGCTTGAACAGGTCGGCGACTTCTTCCTCGAACCTGTCGGCCCAGAGATGCGCGCCGGATTCCGCGTCGATCAGCTGGGCGTTGACGCGAACCCTATCGCCACCGCGTTGCACTGATCCTTCGAGGACGTAGCGCACATTGAGATCGCGTCCGATCTGCCTCACATCGAGGTGTCTGCCTTTGTAGGAAAAGGCCGTATTGCGAGCGATGACGAAGCTGTTGCGGATGCGCGTCAGTTCGGTGGTGAGATTTTCTGTGATGCCGTCGGCGAAATAGTCCTGAGCAGGGTCGTTGGAGAGGTTGACGAACGGCAACACGACGAAGGATAGGCGCGGCGGCTTCTTGTTGTCCGGCGGAGACGCGGGCAGCGCTTGCGCCCCGCTTTCAGAGCCGATCTTGACCGCGTAGACCCTGATCGGCCGTGCGATGTTCTTGAGTTCTCTCTCGCCAAGATCGGCGAACTCCTCTTTAACCCTGTCGCGGACCTGGCGGTAAGCGTCCTCGGAGAGACAGACGCCGCCCGGCTCGCAAACACCCTCCAGCCGCGCGGCGATGTTGACGCCGTCGCCCATCAGATCGCCGTCGCTCTCCTCGACCACATCGCCGAGATGAATGCCAATGCGAAAGAGGATGCGCCGGTCCTCCGGCACTTCGGCGTTGCGTTCGCCCATAGCGTGCTGCACTTCAACCGCGCAGCGCACCGCGTCGACCACGCTGCGAAACTCGATGACGCTGCCGTCGCCGGTGCGCTTGACGATCCGGCCATGATGCACGGAGATTGTGGGATCAATCAGATCGCTGCGCAGCGCGCGCAGTCGCGCCAGAGTTCGATCTTCGTCCGCGCCCGCCAGCCGGCTGTAGCCGACCACGTCCGAGACCAGGATTGCCGCAATTTTCCGTGTCTCGCTCATGGTGCCCCTCGGCTGCCATTCGGCATAGCACAAAAGGCCGTCCCAAATCGCCCTACGCGAAAATCGAGGGGTTGAGGGGCCAGAGGAGAATTTGGCGGCGCCCTTGCCTTCCTTTTACCTTCACGTCGACGCGCCGCTCGTGATGATAGGAGCGGCGACCGGGACAGTGTCCCTCCCGGCGCCCTCGACCCGAGAATGATGCTTCGCCAGCCTCGGGTTTGCGGGCTAGAAACGGGCGCGCGGGGCAGGAGCCGCCACGCGTCCGGCGCAACCTCTGCCGAGACTTCTGGGTTCCCGCTTGCACGGGAATGACAAGACGGGGCCGCAGGATGCGCTTGCCTTGAGCAGCCTGTCGGGCGTACGTCCGATGATTGCGATAAATCCGCTCGCGCGTGCGGCTCTAGGCGCGGATGGATGCGAAGCGACGCTCGCTTCGTCATCGCCGCCGACGCGCGCGTCGCCGCGGGTCAGCGGGCGCCACTCAGCTTGCGGAGGATGTCCTATGCGAAAAGACATTGTTCCGGGGGCCGTCTTCCCCGACTACGAGCTATCCGACCATACCGCAAAACGCCGGAAGCTATCAGAACTGCAAGGACAACATCCTATGGTTCTGGTGCTCAGCCGCGGAGGCTACTGCCCCAAGGACCGCCGGCAGGCCGAAGGGCTCGTCCAATTGCACCGCGAGCTCGAGGTCGGCTATTGCCGACTCGTTACGATCAGCACCGACAACATCACTGAGACGAACGAATATCGCACCGGCATCGGGGCGCACTGGCCTTTCCTTTCCGACGTGCGGCGCGTGATCCAGAAAGATCTCGACATCGCCGAATATACGGACCCTGACCACAATCCGATGATCCCCCATGTGATCGTGCTGGAGCCTGGTCTCATCATTCACAGGATTTACAACGGCTACTGGTTCTTCGGGCGGCCCACTCTCGAAGATCTCCGCCAGGACCTGCGCACCGTCACCAGGAAGTGCCGGCCGGACTGGGACATCACAACGCCCGAACTCAAGGCCGCGTGGAGCCAAGGGCGCAAGGAACTCTTCTACCCCTACGGCAAAACCTACGTCCAAACTCTCGGTGAACAGGACTAGCAGAGGCGGCGTCACGAACGGGGAATTCATGACCACGTCGGCCCCCGTCTTATCGACTTCGAGGCGAACCGGAACTGCTCGGGCAAACTGTTGTTGTCATCGGCGGCGGCGCCGGTTTTGGCTATGCTCCGATCGCGGTCGCCTCAAGCCTGGCGCTGAGCCGCAGCGCGTCGTGGATGACAATCGCGCCTCGCCGGCGCTCGATAAGGCCCTCGCGCTCCATGGCGTTGATTTCGCGCGACACGGTTTCGCGTCGCGTATTGATGCGCGAGGCGAGTTCCGACTGGTTCGGCGGGGCGAGGATGATGGCGCGCTTCGGATCCTCGCGATCGGGACGCGCGAGGCGCAGGAGCTCGGCGTGGACGCGGCTGCGAACGTCGAGCGCGCCGAGTTCGCCGACCCTGCGGGTCATCGCCCGATTGCGCGCGACCAGCGTCGCAACCACCGCTTCGCCGAGCGGACGGTGGGTGAACATTGTTTCGACGAAAACTGCACACGGCATTTTTGCTACCGTCGAATCGTTGACCGCGAAGACGCTGAGCGAACGGGCGCCGCCGTCGAGAGCGGCGAGTTCGCCGAAGAACGAACCCGCTTCCATGTCGTTGAAAATGAGGTCCTGCCGCACGCCGTGCAGCACCGCCCTCAGGCGGCCGGTCATGACGAAATAAACGTCGCGGTCATTGGCGGTCTGACCGAGAACCCAGGCGCCCGCATTTGTCTTGAGCCAGATGCAATGGCGATCGAGAACCCGGCAGGATTCGGGATTGAGCGTTTTGAAACAGGGGTGCGCCGAAAGCGAGCTTATGACCATCGTTGGGCTCGCCGATGATTCCCGCTGGTGTGACGGACATCGGCCGCCACGTCAAAGCGGCTTTTCCGCGGTCGCAACCGCATTGGGCCGACACAGGGGAGGCGGTTCCCATAAATTCGGGCGGCCTCGCCGACTTTGCGGGTCATCGCGCGATTGCGCGCGACCAGCGTCGCAACCACCGCTTCGCCTAGCGGGCGGTGCGTGAACATCGTTTCGACGAAGACCGCGCTCGGCATTTTTGCCAGTGTCGACTCCTTGACCGCGAAGGCGCCGAGCGAGTGGTGGGCGCCTTCGAGAACGCTCAGTTCGCCAAAGAACGAACCCGCTTCCATGTCGTTGAACAAAAGGTCCTGCCGCACTCCGTGAGGCGCCGCCCTCAGGCGGCCCGTGATGACGAAATAGACATCGGGGTCGTTGGCCGGATGACCGACAACCCAAGCGCCCGCCGGGGTCTCGAGCCAGGCGCCATGACGATCGAGAACCCGGCAGGATTCGGGATCGAACGTTTTGAAGCAGGGGTGTGCCGAAAGCGAATTTATAACCATCATCGCGCCCGCCGATGATCGCCGCTGGTGTGGCGGACGCAGGCTCCTGCGTCAAGCAGGTTTCCCGCGGCGGCGACGACCTTGGGCCGACATAAATGGGGAGGGGGCTTCGGTGAAATATTGGCCGCCTTTCGAGAGATCGCGGAGTATTACGGCGTTTCGAGCTCGATGTGTGACCGGGATCACAGCTTAAGCCCCCGCCGTCGTATATGAGAAAAGGGTTGGTAAGGTCTCACCCGCCGGTCGAAGCGAAAAAGACGGTCGGATTGCCAGGTGCGTAGCCTGGCCCAATACAGATTCCGCGTGGCCATGCCTGGGGCTTCGGCAAAGCGCGGTCCCCGCGTTGATCTCCCACTGCGCGGGGCTAGGAGCGCGGCGCCTGCGCTGTTCCGCGGGCTCGGGCGTCGCGCTCGCAAGCTTCAGCTGTCGCTTACTGGACGCGAAACTCCATGTGCACACGGCCATGGACGCGCTGGGCGCCCTGCGCGCCATAGAAGCGCGTGGTCGGCGCGCGGCGGTGTGTCTGCCCGTACCAAACCCGATCCTGCGCGGCGCGGCCGGGTTGAGGGCCGCCGCCGTGAAGTTGACCGACGCCGTTCGCCTTGGGTCCGTGCTGAGCAAGACACAGGTTGTACGCCATCGGCTCGCGATATTGGGCGCATGCCGGATTGTCGTCGGCCTGCGCGCTCCCGGCCCAAACGAGAGCGGCAAGCGAAAGCGCGACGGCGACGCGGGCGGCCATGGCTTCAGCTCCTGAGCGCGGCGCCGGTCTTTTTCGACACCTCGGCCACGATCTTAGACACCGCCGCTTCAATTTCGGTCTCGGTCAGCGTGCGTTCGCGCGGTTGCAGGGTCACGTTGATGGCGATCGACTTTGCGCCCTCGGGCAGACCCAGGCCGCGATAAACGTCGAACACGCCAACCTTGGCGACCAGGGAGCGTTCGGCGCTCTCCGCCGCCTTGACGATGTCGGCGGCGCTGACGGCCTCGTCGACAACGAAGGCAAGGTCCCGCTCGACCGGCATGAAGTCCGAGCGGTTCAGCTTCGGCTTGGTTTTGGTCGGCTTGACCTTCGGCGCGGGAATGGCGTCGAGAATGATCTCAAAGGAGACGATCGGTCCTTCAGCGTCGAGCGCCTCGCACACGCTCGGGTGCAATTGTCCAAACCATCCCACGACCGTCTTTGGCCCGAACTGGAGAGTCGCCGCACGTCCCGGATGCAAGAACGACGGGCCGCCGGGAACGACCTGCACTGCGTTTGGGTTGGCGCCGAGCGCCGAGAGAAGCGTCATCGCGTCGCGCTTGGCGTCGAAGACGTCGACGAGCCCGCCGCCACGCCAATCGCGGCCTTCCGAGTCGGCTTTGGCCCGGCCACGCCGCACAGCCGCGGCTGCCACACGCTGGTCATTTTCTCCGGCGCCCAGAAATACTTGCCCGACCTCGAACAGCGCGACGTCGCTTATGGCGCGCCGGGCGTTGCGCTCAGCGGCCGCCACGAGGCCCGGAATGAGGCTCGGGCGCATGTCGGAAAGGTCGGCCGCGATTGGGTTGGCGAGCGCGAGCGAGCGCGAGCCCCCGCCAAACAGCTCCGCCGCCGCCTTGGAGACGAACGACCAGGTGACCGCCTCGCGTGAGCCCAGCGCGGCTAGCGTGTGCTTGGCGAGCCGGGTGCGCTTCTGCATGAGCGTGAGCACCGGTTTTGGCACGCCGTCGTCGAGCCGGGGCAGGGGCGCGGGCGGCGCGCGGTCGACGCCGGCGATGCGCAGGATCTGCTCCACGACGTCGCCCTTGACCTGGACGTCGGGGCGCCAAGAGGGCACGAGAACCCGCCCGTCTTCGACCCCAAAACCCAGCCGGCGCAGGATCGCCTCGCCTTCCTCACGCGGGATGTCGACACCGAGGAGCCGCTTCACTTCGCTATACTGGAACGCAACCGAGCGGCGCGGCGTCGACGGATCGCCCGCCACCACCATGCGCGAAGGTTCGCCGCCACAGATCGAGAGCACGAATTCGGTCGCGAGATCGCAGCCGGGGACGCAGAAGTCGGGATCGACGCCGCGCTCGAACCGGTAGCGCGCGTCGGTCGTGACGCCGAGCTTCCGGCCGGTGTGGGCGATATTCGTTGGGTCCCATAGCGCGCTCTCGATCAGGACGTCGCGCGTCGTTAAGTCGCAGCCGGAATGCTCGCCGCCCATGATTCCGGCGATCGACTCGACGCCGTTCTTATCGGCGATGACCACCATGCTCTCGTCGAGCGCATGAGCCTTGCCGTCGAGCGCGAGCACGCTTTCGCCCGGGCGGGCGCGCCGGACCGCGAGATCGCCGGCGACCTTTGCGAAATCAAACACGTGGAGGGGGCGCCCGCGGTCGAAGGTGATGTAGTTGGTGATGTCGACGAGCGCGCTGATCGGCCTTAAGCCAATCGCCCGCAGCCGCTTCTGCATCCACTCGGGGGAGGGGCCGTTGGTCACGCCGCGGACGAGCCGCAAGGCGAAGGCCGGGCAGAGATGCTTGTCAGCGGGCGCGAAATCGAGCTGGACGCGGGTCGGGCAGTCGAACCCGCCGTCATAAGGTTTCGGCGCCGGCGTTTTCAGCTTGCCGAGCCCGGCCGCGGCAAGATCGCGCGCGATTCCGGCGACGCCGGTGGCGTCAGGACGGTTTGGCGTGACGGCGACGTCGATGACCGGATCGTCGAGCCCCGCGAAGCGGGCGTAAGCCACGCCGACCGGCGCGTCGTCGGGCAGTTCGATAATGCCGTCGTGATCATCGCTAAGTTCGAGCTCCGCGGCCGAGCACAGCATGCCGTTCGAACTCGACGCCGCGGATGACGCCCTTGGCCAGCGTCAGCTTCTTGCCGGGAATATAGGTGCCGACGGCTGAGAACACGCCCTTCATGCCGGTGCGTGCGTTCGGCGCACCGCAGACGACCTGCACCGGGTCGCCGCCGGCGTCGACGATGCAGACTTTCAGCCGGTCCGCGTTGGGATGCTGCTTGGCTTCGATGACGGACCCGACGACGAAACCGTCGTACTTGCGGCCCGGGTCCTCGACCAACTCAACCTCAAGTCCGATGCGGGTCAGCATGTCGACGATCTCGGTGAGCGAAGCCGAGGTGTCGAGGTGGACTTTGAGCCAGGAGAGGGTGAATTTCATCGCGGATCAGTTTGCAGTGCCAGAGTGCGTTGCCGGTCAGCTCTGTCGGGAAACAGGCTCCTTCGCGCCTGGAGCCTTCGAGCCACGGAGCATACTCGCGATGCTGATGTCCTCGTCGATGTCAGGCCAATGGATTCCGAGCGGCGAAAGTTCAACTTGCGACTTCTGTTCGGACGTCGCGGCCAAGAGCCGCGGATACCACCAGAGAGGAGTCCGGAGCACACGACCGTCAGCAAGCGTCACCGTGAGATGACGATCGTCGCATTCAACCGCCACCGGTTGTGCGTCCTCAACCTCGATCTGCAAAGTAGTCATTCTAAGCCTCTAAGAACGCGCCGCGCTCTTCGCGGACCTTCCGAATGGCGTCCCCAAGGTCATGGGCGGGAAAGCCGAGGTTGATCGCGACTGAGCAGTCGCTTAGCCAGACCTTCGGTTCGTGTTCTCCCTTGACGACATGAACGTGCGGGGGCTCATCGCCGTCGGCTGAATAGAAGAAAAAGCGATATCCGTTCCATCGCAAGAGCGTCGGCACTCACCCGCTCAATCCTCCAGCCAACGTCGGGATGTCGAGCGGCTTAAAACCATAGTGATTGATCCAGCGTAGGTCGGCGTCGAAGAAGTCGCGCAGGTCCGGTAGGCCGTATTTGAGCATCGCCAGGCGGTCGAGGCCGATGCCCCAGGCGAAGCCCTGGTAGACCTCGGGGTCGATGCCGCAATTCGTCAGCACGTTGGGGTGGACCATGCCGCAGCCGAGGATTTCGAGCCAATCCTCGCCCTCGCCGAAGCGGATCTCTCCGCCCGAACGGCGGCACTGAATGTCGACCTCGAGCGACGGCGAGGTGAAGGGGAAAAAGCTCGGGCGGAAGCGCATGCCGATGTGGGGCGCCTCGAAGAAGGCCTTGCAGAATTCCTCCAGCACCCACTTGAGGTTGGCGAGCGTCGCGCGATCGTCAACGACCAGGCCCTCGATCTGGTGGAACATTGGCGTATGCGTCTGGTCGGCGTCGCGCCGATAGGTGCGTCCAGGGCAAATGATCCGGATTGGCGGCTTTTGGCTGAGCATCGTGCGCACCTGCACCGGGCTGGTGTGCGTGCGTAGGACCTTGCGTTCGCCCTTGTCGTCGGCCTCCAGAAAGAACGTGTCGTGCATGTCGCGCGCCGGATGGCCGGGCGGGAAGTTGAGCTTGGTGAAATTGTAATCGTCGCTTTCGATGTCCGGCCCTTCAGCGACAGCGAAGCCCATCTCGGCGAAAATGGCGGTGATCTCGTCCATCACCTGGCTGATCGGATGGACGCGACCGGTCTCGACGCTGGCTAAGGGGACCGGCAGCGTGACGTCGACCGCCTCGCGCTTGAGCTGCGCCTCAAGGCCCACGCGCTTGAGCACCGCGCGCCGCGCGCCTAGCGCTTCCGTGACCTGATCCTTCAGCGCATTGATGGCCGCGCCGTGCGCCTTCCGCTCATCCGGCGCAAGCTTGCCGAGGGTGGCGAGCAGCGCGGAGATCGATCCCTTCTTGCCAAGCGCAGCGACGCGCGTCGCCTCGAGCGCGCTTTCATCCGGCGCGCTTTCGATCGCGGCCAGCGTCTCCTGTTCAAGGGCGGAAAGGTCCGACATTCCTCTAAGACTCCCGGCGGGGCGCGGTCGCAGCCTTCTCCCGCCTCGGCAGGGAAGCTTCCGGCCCTCGCCCAAGCCATCCCCGCGATCCCGGATCAAGTCAGGGGCGGGGAGGGTGAAAGACGGCTTCAGGCGGCCTTGGGCAGCGAGCTTTTCGCCTGCTCGACGATCGCGGCGAATGCCGCCGGCTCGGAAATGGCGAGGTCGGACAGCACCTTGCGGTCGACTTCGATCCCCGCCGTGGCAAGGCCGGAAATAAAGCGGCTGTAGGTCAGCCCGTGCTCACGCACCGCCGCGTTGATGCGCTGGATCCACAGCGCGCGGAACTCGCGCTTGCGGTTCTTTCGGTCGCGATAGGCGTATTGCATCGACTTGTCGACCGCGGCCTTGGCGGCGCGGATGGTGTTCTTGCGCCGGCCAAAGAAGCCCTTGGCGGCTTTAAGCACTTTCTTGTGCTTGGCGTGGGCGGTGACGCCCCTTTTTACGCGCGACATGGTTCAAATCTCCGGGAAAAGGTTCAGCCGTTCGGCAGGTAGAATTTCTTGACCTTCTCGCCGTCGGTCTTGAACAGAACCGACGTGCCGCGCAGATCGCGAATCTGCTTGGCCGTGCGCTTGATCATGCCGTGCTGCTTGCCGCGCTGGGCGTAGACGACCTTGCCGGTCCCGGTAAGTTTGAAGCGCTTTTTCGCGCCCGATTTGGTCTTCAACTTGGGCATTTGGCTCTCCTTAAGGCTTGACGCCCTTTTGAATTTGGCGGGGCGGAAAGCCCCGTTGGCATCGGAACGAGCGAAAAAACCGCCACGGCAGCCCTTTCGGCCGGGCGGTTTTCAACAAGCCGCCTCATACGCGAAGGCCCGCTTGGATGCAAGCGCGCGCGTGAGTTCAGGTCATATGAAAAAGCGGGTAAAGCTCATATCCGTCTGAGCGGCGCAGCGAACGCCGACGCGTTGCTTTGAAGCGCGGCCGACAACCAAGCCCAAACAGCCTTCCAGCTTTCCGCGTCCGTCCTTACCGGACCATCGTCGAGATTACCGGCGCAGAGCCGTCGGCGAGATCGCGCGAGTGCGCGCCAATATGAGCCGACACGGAAACCAATCCAAACGCCAGCATCCACACCATCACGATCGTCGCCAGAGCGATCGTCAACGGGCGCGCATTCCGGTCGTCGATCGCGCCTTCGTCGTAAAGGTTGGGGCTCACCAAATTTCGTAACATCGCTGCATCTCCGCACCCGCGACTATTTTCGTGTCCCGCGGGTCCATCTGATTTGCTGAGTAAACCATAACTCGGCCTAAGAGGGTGTGACGCGGATCACAGTGCGCCCGGCCCACCTCGACGGCCGAACCCGCGCCAACGCGAAAACGACGTCTATGGCGCCCTTGCCCTATCCGCCGTTCATCAACTCGAAATCGCCGCCCGCAGGCGTGCTCTTTTGCGTGTGACCAAGCGATTTCAGGGCCTTAGGCTCATTATTCTGCAACTCGGATAGACCTTTGCCCACGTCCAGTCAGGACCGAGGTTGTTAATCGTGTCAATATAGGTTAATAATACCAAATAGTTGCAATAGTTATATAAACTCAATATATAGGATGATAGTTTACTTATTTGAAGATTAAATCATTTTCATCTAAACCATCGTTCACAACCGCGTCATGTAAAGTTAACGGGATAGGAGCTCCTCAAACGCTTCTCCGGCATCCGGAGTGAGAAGCTTCGCCGATTGGGAATCACAAGTTCCTGCGCGCCGCCAAAGGCAAAAGCGCTCCATGGTCATTGCTCGATCGTAGGGGTCAGTCCAGCATTGGACCTGCTTGTAGCCGAGGCTTGTGAAGTCGACCGGCAAATCGAGCGGATGTCCGAGCTCCTTGCTTCGTTGCTGCAAGCTGATCACGTAATTATAGGCGTTGGGCGCGATTGGATTCGCTGTATCTCCGGCGTTAAAGAGCGGGATATTGGGGCGCAAACCGGCATAGCCCGCGGCGCGCCACCAGAGCTTGCCGGGGTAGATGCCGACGCCGCAGGCTTGCCCGTCGGCGTTGATCGCGCGCATCGCCAAAATGGAGCCGCGGGACCGGACCCAGAACCAGATCCGATTTGGCGACGTCGCTAGAAGGAGCGAAGCAATGGTCCAGACCAGCGGCACGGCGACCATCAGCGCGCGCCGGATCTGAGGTCCGCCGAGTCTGTCCGCCAGCCAGTCGGCCGCCATCGTCGAGCCAACGCCGGCCAGCGTCATTATCAGCGGCAGGGCCGGCGAGATATACCGGTACTCCTTGTGGCTGAAAGCCGAATGGACCACGAAGATGATCGCGGCCACCCAGAACAGCAGGGGCAGCCTCAATGCGCCGTAGAGCGCGCAAAGGACGATCACGACGCCGAAGAGGCCCCAGGAAACCCATTCCCAGCCGAGGTAGGAATAGACGGGGTTGAGGCCGGCCGCGGAGGAGACCTTGGCCGAATAATATACATACATAATCAGAGCGTGAAATGGCGCGCCCCAGGTTACCCAGTCGAGCAGCCCGCTCAGCACGATCGGGAGCGCAAGACCGCCTAGCAGGGTCGGATAATGCGCCCGCTCGCGAATCCCGCCGACGGCGATGACGGCGATGGCGACGGCAGGGACAAGCTGCGGGCGCAGAACCGCCGCCAGGCCCAACATCGCGGCGCCGATGAACATTCGCCGTCCGGACGGAAGGCCGCGGCCGGGGTAGACCAGACAAAGGCCGGCCACGAGCGCTGCGGTGGCGAAGCTCTCGGACAGAGGATGGGTGTCGAAATACACCAGCTCGAACCAGACGGCGTTCAATAGGCCCGTTATGACCGCGCCGGGAAAGCCCGCGACGTTGCGGCCCCAGACGAAGCCGCAGATCACCGGCGACAGTGATACGATGCAGATCAGGACGGAGACGCCGCCGAGGCCGGCGTCAGGCGGGGACCCGAACAGCTGTCCTAGGGCCATGAAACCGGCCATCAGCCCGGGCCACAGCCAGCTCCGTTCGCCAACCTGAAAGTCCCAAGTCACCAGCCCTTGGTGGTTGACAAGGCGGTTCGCTGCATCGAGCCACATGCGCTCGTCGGGATGGAGTATGCTCGGGAGCAGGGCCATGACGCTGGCGCGTATCGCGACCGCCAGAAGGCAGATCGCCAGCAATGCCAGCCAATCGCGAGGCAGGAATTGGCCCACAGGTGAATCGCTCGGTCGCCGTTCCGCGGCGGAAAACGTCATCGGGGACACTCCCTGGAAGAATGGATTCTCGGACGTCCCGGATCGTTTCCGGCCGGCGCGAGCGGAATCCGCGCTTAGGCGATCCGCTCATCCACGGCCGCGACGTTACCGGATGAAGCGGCGAGGTCAAGCTCGCGCGAGGCAACCCTCGCGCTCCGCTCCCGGAAACCGGCCGAAGCGACAGATCCATCTTGCTTTTCATCGCTCCGTAACCGGACCGAGAAGCCAACAACGGCAGATGAAGACGGAGTCGAGAAGACCGAAAAACTGTGACTGGATGCGGATGCTCGTTGCGCGTGGTCGAAGATAGACGAAAGGATCGCGCCCCATTCCGAAGGGGCCTCCATTACGGGCTGCGCGTGCTTCAGACCGATCGGGATCGCGGATCGGACGCAAACAAGTAAAGGTTGGAGCTACATGGACCGAGCATGATTCCGGTCATGCCGATTTCGACAGCCCTATCTCTGGGGGAAACGGCTTTAAGTCGCTGTCGCGACATAAGGATCAAATTTTCCGAGGAAGCCCAGGTCTCCTTGCCCAAAGCTCGGCAGGCCAGGGGGAATGTGGCGTCGAACCAATGAAGGAAGGGAATTGCGGTGTGATGTTCCACCGGAAAAAATCGATGTGGCACGGTGACATAGACGCGTCCGCCGACGCGCATCAATTCGGAGACGAAGAAACGCTGATGTTCGACGCTGCCGACGTGCTCGAGAACAGCATTCGCGGTGACAACGTCGAATGAACCATCAGGCAAAGGCAATGCCTGGTTGGCGGCGATCTGGCGGTACTGAATTTTCGGGAACGAGACCTTGAACGCGTCCCCCCGTCCCAAACCCGCAGCGGTGATTTTGTCCTGCGCGGGGTAGCGCCGCTCAATGACATTGGCGGCGTCGCCAACAACGTCCGAAACCCCGACGTCGAGAATTGTGTCCGAAGCGTTCGGTGCGCACAGTCTCAAGAAATCGGCATAAATTCGGTCGCGAGCGACCGCCACAAGCTTTTCGGAGACGGAGCCGGGCTTCGCAACCTCATAATACTGGCCATCAAATTCTTTCGTGGACATCTCTCACCTGACAATGCGCCGAAACCCTGCGCGGCGCGCTAGCAGAGGCATAGGACCCGGCGCTCGGATTCGTCCGGAATGGATCTTCTATTCACTCGATGACAGGACGTGAATCGCTCGGTTGGCGATCAGATCCTTGGTTCGTTGCGCGTAGGCCACGCTTAGGAGGTTTGCGATGTGATCCTTCAGCGCCTCGGCGCTTTCCCAGGATTCGAGAACGACAAAAGTGTCCGGCCCGAACTTAGCCTGAAATGGGCCGATGTCCGCAGCATCGATATGGTCGGCGTACCCCTTTTTCGCCCGTACCGCGGGAACGTTGGCATGAAAGGCGGAAGCTCCTCGCGGCGGCCCGGGTTGGCGGTGATGCGGCGGCTACGCGGATCATTTGTCGTTCTCGCTTGGTTGGTCCGGCTCCCCGACCGGCGGCGCAACTAACCTCACCCGCTTCGCTTGCGCCCCGTCCAGAGTGTTCTCGGTGTCGAGGACGAAGCCACAACTCGGCGCCGAATCCTCCGGGCAGTTGGATTCACCCGGACGCGGAATTCGTTCAGGGAACCGCGCGCGGACGATTTTGCCCGCGCGGATCGTCGCCAGGATCCTCGTATTCGAGGCCGAGCGGACCGATGGCGTTGACCTGCGTCACGTACTCGCCGGACTTCGCCCAGTGGAAATGCCAAGTGTCGCCGGGCAGGACGATGAGGCTGCCGGGCGGATAGGCCTTGACTTTGTTGCCGTCGAACTTTTCGCCGAGGCCGATGTAGAATATGCCCGAGATGACAGTGTAGATGCGGTCCTCTGGATGCCGGTGCGGCATCAGCTTGATGCCCGACGGCGCCTTGACCCGGATCACGTACGGGCCAGGCTCCTTGGGGTCGCCGACAAGGGTAGCGAGGCGGACCGAAGGGGGGAACGCCGGGAACGGCTCCCAGTCGACCTCCTCTGGGAGAATCGATCGAAAGGCGGCCTCGCCTGGCTGATGGATTCGACCCATGGGCGTCCTCTTCTCTCGATGCGTCGCCCGCTTTCTGGTGAGGGCGGCGATGCTCGCGATGGTGCTTCCTACTTCCAACGACAGATTGGGCCCTTTTTGCCGGCCGTGGGGACGGCCGCGAGCACTCCGGCGAGGCTGAGGCTTTTCCCGTAGGCGGTTTGCCGCGCCTCCTGACCGCCACCGAGACCGGGGCGGGGGTCTGGACCGCTGCGCCTCAGCCCTACGCTCGCGAGCATTTAATCAGCTGCCGTCAGGACGTGGATTGCCCGGTTGGCGATCAAATCCTTGGTTCGTTGCGCGTAGGTTTTCATGTGCGGCGCTGCGACGTGATCCCTCAGCGCTTCGGCGCTTTCCCAGGATTCGAGAACAACAAGAGTGTCCGGCCCGAACTTCGCCTGAAATGGGCCGATGTCCGCAGCGTCGGTATGGCCGGCATATTCGATGCACCCCTTTTCCGCGTGCACATTCGGAACGTTGGCGCGAAAGGCGGCCAGAAGCTCCTCGCGGCGGCCCGGGTTGGCGGTTATGACGGCGACTACGCGGATCATGTGTCTTCTCGCTTGTTGGTTAGGATATTAGAGGTCGAGACCGTCGATCGCGTCGGCGGTGAGGTTGCGCCCTCGTGCGGACGATTCGGGCTCAACTGCGATTGCTGCAATCCCGGTGTTTGGCGGTGCGCCAGCGCCAGAGCCGGCTTCTCAATGAAGGTCCAGCTCGCCCACGCCGCCGCCGCCGCGAGCGCCAAGGAGATTGCCGAGAGCGTCCAAGGATTGATTGAGCGGTCGGTGAAAAACGCGATCGTCGATTGGATCGGCCAAGCGTAGAGGTAAATGCCGTAAGATAAATCGGTTTTGTTTGCAAATCGGCTGATCGGGAGAACCGGGCAACGGAAGGCGAACCAGAAGATGAGATAACTCCCCAAAACTGCGAGCGCGAGAGGGACAACAGGCGCGAAGAACAGGCAGATTATCAGCGCCGCCGCCGCGATGACTGCGAGAGCGTGGCTGTAGAAAATGTTGCGCTGGAAGAGGGCGTAGAGGGCCCCCGCGCCGAACATGGGAACGAGCTGAAGATTTAGATCCGGCGTGCCCAGAAGCGTAGCGGCGACGCCATGCGAAGGCCGGTTTTCGGCATGCCCCGCCATCGCGAGGGCAGCCAGGACCGCAACGAATAAGACATAACGCAGCGATCCCTTCAAAAGGCCAGTGACGCCTAGAATCATGACCAGGATGTAGCAGTGGAACTCATAGGGAATCGTCCACATCGAGCCATTGAGCGCCGCGTAGGGCATGCCCGGGAAGATTCCCTGCGCGTTCGGATGCAAGAGAATCGCCATTCGCACAGCGCTGCGAATGAGCGCGGTCGGATGGAACGGCGATAATCCCGCTCCGACGACCGGGGCGAGGACGATCAGGCATAGCCAGAAACTGACGATGAACGCTGGGTATATGCGCAGGACCCGACGCTTCAGGTAATCGAACAGAGTCGGCGAGGAGAGAAAGCTCTTCGTGATGAGATAGCCGCTGATAATGAAAAAGCCGTCGACCCCTAATACGCCAAAACTGAGGGTGCCGAACATGTTGGTCAGCAGCTCGCGGCTCCGGTTGCCGTCAAGTATTTCCGGCGAGTGAGAGAGGATAACCACAGACGCGAACAAGAGACGGAGCGCCCCGAAGTTGTTGTCCTTCCGCGGAGCCTTGTCGTTCAACAAGCGGTCATCCCTTGCTTGCAAGTTAGTCTCCGCAATAGGCGGCCTTGCCGGCAGCAGGCTTGCCCTCGCTGACCACCAGGGAGTCGTTGTCGGAGGCGTCGCGAAAAATGGGCGTCAAGCGCGGGACGATTTCACTCTTCTCCGTTCCCACCCCCTCTTCCCGCTGAGCTTCCTCCCGATATTGGTCGGCCCGTTGCAAGTCCGCTTCGGAGAAGGACGCGGTCTCAAACAAGTTCATGCCGGCCAGGGTCTGGAGATAGAGGGACGGGTCCTCGGGCAAGTCCGGCACGACGACTTCGGGCAGGAACTCGCGCACGATATTGCGCTCGAACGGGTTGTCGTCGAGAAAGACGAGCGAATCGAAGCCGATATTCAACGTCTTTTGGACCAGCCGAATGTTGTCGGCCTTATTGTCCCAGTTGGCGACGAAGACGGAGATATCCTCTTCCTTCAGCGCCATGTGGGGATGCTCGCGAAACGGCAGCACGGCGGCGGCATGCTCGTTCTTGCTGACCACCGTCAGAATAATTCCGCGCCGTTTCAGTTCGCGAATGAACGTCTGGAACGCGACAAAAGCTTCGCCCTCGTCGAACTCTCCGAGCGCGATGCCCTCGAGACCATCGTCGCCGATGACGCCTCCCCAAAGCGTATTGTCCAGGTCGAGGACCACGCATTTCGTAAACATGCCCGAAGCGGCGAAAACAGTGTCGAGCAGCGATTGCGCTAGAAGCGGAAGGTGCTCGAGCCGGCAAGGCGTCTTCGCCATGTTCCACATCCGGGCGTCGAACCACTGCGTCCGGCCGACTGACGCGGCGAGAAAGTCGACGTCGTTCAAAAGGACATTCTTGGCCTCGCGCGCCTTGGCGGCCAGCCGGTAGTTGATCTCCGTGAAAATCGAGCCGACGGAATCGGCGACCTTCAGTTCGTAATTGCCGAAGGCGCGCTCGCTCGGCAGCACGAACGTGCTCTGAATGATCGTCGCCTGGCTCTGGGCCCGGAACGCGCCCCACAGGTTTTCCAGTCTGCCGATGGTCTCGTCGGCGAACCCCCGCCGGTCGCTGCTGGCGTAAAGACGCGCCTTCAGTTTTTCGCTCGACAGGAGCATGACGACATATTGCGGGGAAAATACGTATAATTCAGAACTCGGATCGAGGATCTCGAGGTCGACGCCGTCGTAATTCCCCTCGTATACCTCCGCCCGTACGTTATTTCTGGCGGCAATGGCGCGCATGATGCTGGCAAGGTGCTGGGTGGCGCAGTCCGCCAAGAGCGCAATGCGAACGACCTTTGCGGCCTCCGCGGTGTTGATGGCCTTTGCCTCTTTGGCCAGAGCGAAATAATCCAGCGAAAGCATTGCGTGTTTCATGGCGTCATGCCCTGCCGACTTAAGATCAGATAGATCATATGTTATTGGCGCGACGGAACGATTCCGTTCCCTTGTCGCCGAGAGACGGCGCGGCGTAAGAAGCCTACGCGCGCATTCCCCTCCCTGCCGCGGGCGGAGGAGCGGCCTTTCTCTGCCGTCCCGGGCTCCGCTCGTCAACCCAAAAATTCCGCCGGGCCGCAGTCGAGGTTAAGCGCTGGGCCATGCGTCCTTGCGCCGCGCGCGGCGGCGCCCTATCGCAGTGCAGCATTTTCCGCCGTCCGGCGCGAGGCCGACCCTATGGACCCGCTGATCGAAGGCTATCGCCGATTTCGCGCCGACGTCTGGCCGGCCGAGCGGGCGCGTTATGAGGCGCTGGCCCATTGGGGGCAAAGCCCGGAGGCGATGGTCATCGCCTGCTCGGATTCGCGCGTTGATCCGCAGACCGTGTTCAGCGCCGTACCGGGAGAATTGTTCGTGGTGCGCAATGTCGCCGCGCTGGTGCCGCGCTATAGCCCGGACCCTGGCCATCACGGAACGAGCGCGGCGCTCGAATTCGGCGTCAAGGTGCTGAAGGTTCCCCGCCTCGTGGTGCTCGGGCACGGGCAGTGCGGCGGGATCAAAGCGATGACCGTCGGGCCGCCGCCGCAGGCGCGCGACTTCATCGCGTCCTGGGTGGAGATCGGCAAGCCGGCGCTGGTCGCCGCGGGGGACAAGCCCGAGGGGCGGCTCGAACGGATCGAAGCCGAGGTGGTCCGGCTCTCGCTCGCCAATCTCATGACCTTCCCGTGGATCGCCGAGGCGGTCGCCGTGGGCCGGCTTGCGCTGCAAGGCTACTGGTTCGACGTCCACACCGGGGTGCTGGCGAGCGTCGGCCCGAGCGGGCTTGAGCCGGTGGAGTGAGGGGGCGGCGGTCCTAGAAGCTGTCGCGCTTCGTGGAGCAGTGCTGCGACCTCCCTGCGCAAGTCGGCGAGCTTGCTCTCGGCAATGTCCCAGACGAGTTGATCGTCCACATCGGCGTAGCCGTGAACCAGAATGTTGCGAAAAGCGATGATCCGCCGGAACTGGCCAATGCGCGCAGCCGCCGACGCATCGCGCTTGGCGAGCTGCGCCAAGGCCTCGCCTATGATTTCAAATTTGCGCTCAACTGCGGCGCGGAGCATTG
Organism: uncultured Alphaproteobacteria bacterium; assembly: GCA_963813555.1. Lineage (GTDB taxonomy): Bacteria > Pseudomonadota > Alphaproteobacteria > Rhizobiales > Beijerinckiaceae > Roseiarcus. The sequence goes on from CAWEZX010000012.1 coordinate 120,244, forward strand.
GCTCTTCGAGATAATGCCGGAATGTCTTGCCGGCCGTAAATTGCGCAATCAGCTCAGCTGCTTGCGCAATGTCGTAGAGATGTCTTTTGGCCTCACGCCGCATAGAGCGGGACCTTGGCGCCCTCCACGCTCTCGCGGAAATAGGGATTGCGGATCGAAGCGGCGGCGACCAAGTCCACTGGTCGCCCGAAAAGTTCCTCCAGCAATTCCTTCAGGCCGAAAAAGATGTCCGCGTAGCCGCCGGGGGGGAATCGAACTCGACCAGGAAATCGAGATCGCTGCGCGCCGGGTCGAATTCTTGGCCCGTAGCCGAGCCAAAGAGGTCGAGGCGGCGCACATGGAACCGGCGGCACAATTGCTGCAATTCTTCTCGATGCGATGAAATCTCGGCGATCATCGGACGCTCCCTGGTCGGGAGCACGCATAGCACAAGGCCGAGCGGTTCGCCTCCGCCCTTCATCCCCCACCCCCTCCCAACGCTTCGACAAGCTCAGCGGGAGAAGGGGGCTCACTCCCCCTTGCTGAACAGGAACGGGGCGACGTCGGAGACGCCGGGGGCCTTGTCGACCGAAAAGGGCGCCGGACGGCAGACGGCAAGCGCGGACAGGCCGACGCGCGCCGTGAGCAGGCCGTTGAGCACGCCCTCGCCCATGCGAGCGGAGATGCGCGACGCGATCCCGTGGCCGACGAGCTGCTGCAGCAGGCTGTCGCCGACCGCCATGCCGCCGGTGATGGCGATGTGGGCGCCGATCGAGCGGGCGAGCTTGATGAGGCCGAGCAGGCCCGGCCGGCCGCCATAGATTTCGGCGATGCGCCGAACCAAGCGCACGATCTGGGCGACGACGAACACGACGTCGAGGATCGCGCGCGGGCTGATTGCGGTCACGAGCGACACGCGCTTCGCGGCGGCGGCGATTTCGCTTTGCGCCTTATCGTCGAGGGGCTGCAGGAGGCAGCGTTCAGTGAAGTCTATGAGGTCGCGTCCGTCGATGATCGCACGCGCGGCCTCCTCGACTTGCGCGCGAGCGCGAGCCATTTCGGGTCGATTGCTATAAAGCGTGACCAGCCGGCCGACGAGGCGGCGCGCCTCGACGCGATCGTCGGCCGCGCGCGCCTTGGCGAAGGCGACATGCATTTCCGCGATCCGCGTCTGGCGCCCCAGTGCGACGATTTCGCGCGCCGCGACACCGATGACGCCGACGAGGAACACAAGGCCAAACAAGACCCCGATGATCCCGAGCGACTCCGCCCTGGCGAACAGCCCTTCGATCAGGTCGGTCGCCCATAGGCCCAAGGCGAGCGAGACGAGGCCGCCGATCCCTGACCAGACCAGGCCGCCGAGGGTCACGCGCGAGCGAGCGATGAGGCCCGATTTCTGCGCCGCTTCGATCTCAAGCTCAGCTTCATCGATCGGCGCCGGAACGCCCGCGGGGATCGGGTCATGCTGCGAGAGAATGAAGGCTTCAGGCGTAAGCGGCGCGGGCTGGCTGTCCACCGCTACACGCGAGTCGTCGAGGCGAAAGGCGCGAGGGCGGGGCGGGCGCGGGCTCACGCCAGACGATCCCCGATCAGGAATTGCAGCGCGCGGTCGAGGCGGATCTGTGGCGCAGGCTCGCTGCGCTGCGTCAAGGGTGGGCGGAAGCGCACGAATCGCCAGTCGTTATCCGCTTCGGGGAGAGCGATCGCATCGCCCTGAAAGATTGCATTCGGATCATCCGGCAATTCGCCGGGAAAGACAGCCGCTTCGGCGACGCCGTCGAACATTTGCCCGCCAATCGTCTCGCCCTTTTCGGGCACGCCAATGATGGCGTCGAGCGTCTCGCCGCCCGTTTTGATTTGCGCCTCGCGGGTGGCGCGGACCGCGGCGAGCGCTATGACGTCGATCTCCGCACCGACCCCTTCCGCGCGCGCGATCGCTTTTGCGGTCAAGGCTCGCAAGATCGCCTCCAGCCGATCGTGGCTCTTATGGTGCAGGTGGTCGGCTTTGGTCGCCGCGAACAGGATACGGTCGATGCGGGGACGGAAGATAGAACTGAGAACCGACGCGCGCCCGGCGCGGAAGGCGCGCATCACCTCGGTGAGCGCGTTCTCGAGATCGTTTAGCGCGGCTGGACCCGAGTTGAGCGCGGAGAGCGCGTCGACGAGCACGATCTGGCGATCGAGCCTGGCGAAATGGTCGCGAAAAAAGGGCCTCGCGACATGCGCTTTGTAGGCCTCGTAGCGGCGCGCCATCATGGCCGCAAGCGAACCGGAAGCGATCGCCGCGTCGTCGCTTAGCGGAATCGGCGCGAAGGTCAGCGCCGGCGAGCCGGCGAGATCGCCGGGCATCAGAAACCGGCCGGGTGGTAGGGTCGAGAGCGCGTAAACGTCGTCGCGCGCCCGCTTGAGATAGGCGGTGAACAATTCGGCGATGCGGCGCGCCGCGTCCTCGTTGGCCTGGGCTTGGGGGTCGAGGCCGACCATCGCCGCTCGCCATTGCTCCGCCAGTGGCGCGCGGGCCGGAGTTCTGGCTTGCCGCCAGCGTCTCGCGCGACCATTCCGCGTAGCTCTTGTCGAGGAGCGGCAGGTCGAGCAGCCACTCGCCCGGATAGTCGACGAGATCGAGCGTGAGAGTTGAGCGCCGGGCCCCCCAGCTCGCTGCGCTCTCGAATTCGATCGTAAGTCTGAGCTGGGCGATGCGGCGAGTCGACTGCGGCCAGTGTCGGTCGGGGCCCGAGAGGCTCGCCAGATGCTCCTCGTACGCGAAGCGCGGCACAGCGTCGTCCGGTTGCGGTTCGAGCCGCACCCGCGTGATGCGGCCCTCAGCGGAGGCGGCCAGCACAGGCAGGCGCGCGCCCGCGATCAGATTGTTGACGAGCGCGGTGAGGAATACCGTCTTGCCAGCGCGCGAAAGCCCGGTCACGCCAACGCGCAGGGCGCCGCCGGACAAATAATCACCGATCGAACGAGCGACGAGCCCTGCCTCAAAGAGAAAATCGCTGAAACCTGGCAAGGAACTATCCCCGCACGAACCGGCGAGCCTATTTAGGCGGCGCCCATCGGTTTGGACAGTGGGGCCTTGCGGTGCGAATCCCGGGCCGGCGAGCCGGGCTTGTCTCAATACGAAGCGGCGCTGCCGTTTAGACTTTCGGCCCGACTAGCAGCCTGTCGGACTGCGCTCATTTTGGCTGACGATCGCGTGGATTGTCGCGGTTTGGATGTGGGTGGTAGTCCGATCGAGCTTTTCGGTGGCTTCGACTGAGCCTTGGGGAGCCTTGACAAGCCTCGGCCTAGGGCTGGTCGGCGCGCCTCGTAGGCGTTCGGCCCCTCTCAGGCGGGGCTGAGCGAGAACATTCGCTTCAGATTCCAAGCCATGGTCACGAGAGTCCACTCGCCGCGCACTTTTTCGAGCCCACGCAGGGAAAATTGACGGAATCCGAGCACGGATTTGATGATGCCGAACACGGGTTCCGGCGTCTGTTTGCGCAAGGCGTAGAGCGCGCGGCCTTCCGGCGTCTTCAGTTTATGGGCCATCGCCTGGACCGGCGTCGGTTGTTCCGGGGCTGCCGGCGTCGGCGCGAAGCGCACGCTCAGCGGCGGATGATGCGGCTGGCGGCCCATCGCAATCACCGGCTCGACGCCCGCCCTTGCACAGGCGTCCACATTGCCCGCGCTGAAATAGCCGGCGTCCGCCAGCAGATGTTCGACCTTCCCCAAATTCTCGGGCAACGCGCCGATCTTCTCCAGTATGGGCTCGACTTGGCCCTTGTCGTTGGGCGTCTGGACCACGTCGATCGCCACCACCAGCAGGCTGCCCGTCGCCACCGCCGCCTGCGCGTTGTAGCTTTGTTCGAAACCGCCGCCGGCCGCCGGCATGATGCGGGAGTCCTCATCGGTCAGATTGACCTGATCGCTCGGTCGCGGTCCTTCGGCCGCAGGTTGCGGCGGCTTGCCGCCCGGCTTCTTTCCCGTCGCCGCGGCCTTGGCCTCGCGCGCCGCCATTTTGGCCTCGTGCTCCGCCATCTCGCGCGCATGACGCTCCTTGGCCCGAGCCTCGATCTTCGCCCGCGCTTCGGCGATCTTACGAAGACGCTCCTCGCGCCGCGCCAGTTCGTCCGGTATCGACATGCCGTCGGGAACGTCGGCCGCGTCAGCCGCTTCGGCTTTGGTCATCAGATCGGCGACCTCGGCCTTCAATTGCGCCTCGATCTTGCCTGCGTGTTCATGGGAAAGCGCGCTGTGCCGGCTTGCGTTGGCATGGATCTTCGTCCCGTCCAGGCCGATCGTCCCCATCTCCAGCACCCCCATCTCGCGGGCGAGTTGAAGAACGTCCACGAACAGCTTCTCGATCTCTTTCAAGAAGCGCCGCCGAAACGTCGCGATCGTGTCGTGGTCGGGATGATCGTTCGCGGCGATGAAACGAAACGCCACCGAGTTGTAGGTCGCCCGCTCCAGCTTGCGGCTGGAGAACACCCCCGTCGCATAGCCGTAAACCAGAAGCCCCAACACCATCCTGGGATGATACGAAGCCGAACCCGAGCCCCGATAGTCCCGGCTCATCCTGCCGAGATCCAGCCCGTCGACCACTTCGACAATGAACCGAGCCAGATGTTTCTCCGGCAGCCACTCGTCAACCGAAGGCGGAAGCAGATATCCCGTCTCTCGGTCGATCGTACGAAAATTGTCCATCTGACCCGGTTCGTGGCGCAAGGAGAATCAACGCCGTCATTGTACCTCGCCAAACACCGCAGGTCCTTCCAGAACCCACGTCGTTCATTTAAGTCCGACAGGCTGCTAGGCGGCCCGGACGCGCCGCGAGCTTCAATCACCTGGAAATAGCGCGCATAGTCCAGGCCCGGCGTCAGCCCGGGCTAATTCGCGCGTCAACCCGCGGCAGGGTTGACGCGCACGGGGCTAATCCGCGTCCGCCTCGAGTTCCGCGGGCGTAAGGTAAAGCGCCAACATCGCCGAATTGAGCTCGACCTCCTCCCAGCGCCGGATGGCGAAGTCCAAAACTGCAACCGCGCCGGTCGGATATTTCGCGGAAAGGCGGCTCACTGCCGGCTCAGCGCCTGAGCCCGTCAGCGCGGTCGCCAGTTCGCCAAGCCCCGGATTGTGGCCGACCAGTCCCACGCGCTTGTGCGCGTCGGCGAGCGCGCGCGAACGGTCGAGAAGCGTCGTGAGGCTCGCGTCGTAAAGCCCGGCGTCTTCTTCCAGCTCGACTTTGCCGTGCCAAGCGGCGGCCAAAATTTCGGCCGTCTGCTTCGCGCGCGCCGCGCCGGAATGGATGAGGAGCTCGGGAAGAATACGGCGGGCAGCCAGCGCCTTGGCCATCCGCTTCGCGTCGACGCGGCCGCGCTCGGTCAGCTTGCGCGTGTAATCCTCGCGCCCCACGGAGGACGGCTCAGCCTTGGCGTGACGAACGAGAAACAATCTTCGCATGCGCGAAGATTGCGCAAGCGCTCAAGTCTTGGCAAGCGGCGCCGGGCGACGACGGGTTCCGCGCGTGATCTCGACGTTCTTTCGGGCAATGACCTTGACGGCGGCGCCGATCACGTCGGCCGAACGCTTCTCGCCGTTAGGGCTTGTGTTTCTCCTTCAGGAATTCCTGAAAGGATTCCTTAGCCGGCGGCGGCACATTGGCGGCTATGAACTCGTCAACCGACCAAGTCTGTAAAAGCTTCACCTGCGGGGCGCCGGGTGAACGCGCGTTCGGCGTAACGCGCTCACAAACGACCAACTCACCGTCCAAACGATACCGCTCATAAGCCAGCGCGCGCTTACTTCGCGACTTGTAGAAAATGCCCGGGCCAAGTGTCACAGCCGTCCGTTCCTGTGCTTCATGCTATACATATCACCGGACGGGGCGCTGGGCGAGCGCTGGTCAATCGCCTCAAATTTTTAAACCGAGAAACGCCCGCAGGACAATTTATGCCGCGGCTCGGGCAAGCGCCGGCCAAGCATAATCGGGAAGCTTGAGGGTATCGGTGATGTCTCGGCTCAATGCGAGCTTCGCCACGCCCGGAATGGCGCACGCCCAAATCACCTGATTGCGCAGGAACAGTCCAAAGCGGGTCCTCGGCGCAAAGGCGGCGGAGAAACGCTCGGCGCCCTTCTGCTTTGCGTCGATGAACGCGCGCAGCAGCGTCTCGTAGCGATTGAACGCTTCGTCGTGCTGTCCGGCGTCTTTGGCGAGCTCGCCGGCGAGCGTGTACGCCGCGGCCATTGCAAGGGCCGAGCCTTGGCCAGCCATCAGGGAAACGCAAAACGCGGCGTCTCCGACCAGCGTCACCCGGCCCCGTGACCAGGAAGGCATTTTGATTTGCGCGACCTGGTCGAAATAGAGGTCGGGCGCGCGCTCGAGACTCGCCAGAATTTGCCCGCACTCCCACCCTCCGCCGCCGAATCGGCGGCTAAGCGTCGCCTTTTGCGCCGCGAGGTCAGGCGTCGTCGGCGAAGAATCGTCATCGTGGATGAAAACGAACAGGATGAGCGACCGGTCATCACAAAGGGTGAAGCGCGCCGCCATCCGCCCAGGCTCGCTGTAGATGACATAGACGTCCTCGTCGCGCGGGCGATAATGTCGCGTCTCGAAGGCCGCCACGACATAGCCGAGATCCTTTTCAAACTGCTGCTGCGGCCCGAACGCGAGCCTGCGTACATTCGAATGCAGGCCGTCGGCGCCGACGACGAGGTCAAACGGGCGCGTGTTGGCGCGTCTGAATTTCACCTGCATGTGGTCGGGGCGTTCTTCCAGGCCGACGATCTCGTCGCCAAACAAGACTTCCGTCTGTCCGCGTACCGTTTCGAACAGGAGCCGGGAAAGATCGGCGCGCGCCAGCGTGATGAATCGCCCGCCGGTCAACTCGCGGAAAACGCGGGTCCCGAAGCCCGTTATGCGTTCGCCGCGAGCGTCGACAATCCGCATCTCGCGCATGCGATAGCCGACGCGATCGAGGTCGCTCGCGAGCCCCATGCGCTCGGCGATGTCGTAGCCTAGACCCCAGAAGTCGATCACGTATCCGCCGTCGCGCAAGCCCGGCGATTGCTCGACAATCGTGGTCTTGAACCCGGCCGCGTTGAGCCAGAAGGCAAGCGTCGGCCCGGCGATCCCGGCGCCTGAGATGAGAACGGACTTGGCGCACATGCCAGCGCCTTACTGGAGCGAGCCGGCGGAACTATGATCGTATCAAGAGGAAGAACGGAAGCGTCGCTCCCTATCGTTCCCGGCGGCTCAAGAAGGCAAGCTTCTCGAACAGGTGCACGTCCTGCTCGTTCTTGAGCAGCGCGCCGTGCAGCGGCGGGATCAGTTTCTTGGCGTCGCGCTCGCGCAGCGTCTCGGGCGCAATGTCCTCGTTCAAGAGAAGCTTGAGCCAGTCGAGCAGCTCCGAAGTGGTCGGCTTCTTTTTCAGTCCCGGCGTCTCGCGCAGCGTGAAGAACGACCGCATGGCCTCGTCGACCAGCCGCGGCTTGATCGACGGATAGTGCAATTCGACGATTCTGCGCATCGTCTCGGCGTCGGGAAAGCGGATGTAGTGAAAGAAGCAGCGGCGCAAGAAAGCGTCCGGCAGCTCCTTCTCATTGTTGGAGGTGATGATGACGATGGGCCGCAACCGCGCCCGCACGGTCGCTCCAGTCTCATAGACGTGAAACTCCATCTGATCGAGTTCGAGCAGAAGGTCATTGGGGAATTCGATGTCCGCCTTATCGATCTCGTCGATCAGCAGCACCGGGCGAACGGGCGAAACGAAGGCCTCCCACAGCTTGCCACGCCGAATATAGTTGGCGATGTCGGACACTCGAGGATCGCCGAGCTGCGAATCGCGCAGTCGCGAGACGGCGTCATATTCGTACAGGCCTTGCTGGGCGCGTGTGGTCGATTTGACGTACCAGGCGATAAAGGGGGCGCCGAGCGCGCCAGCGATCTCCTGCGCCAGCAGCGTCTTGCCGGTGCCGGGTTCGCCCTTGACCAAGAGCGGACGCTCGAGCGCGATTGCGGCGTTGACGGCGGCCTTCAGTTCCTCGCCCGCCACATAGGTGGCGGCGCCTTCAAAGCGCATCGACTTCATGCTCCAGGGTTAGGCTTCGCGAGGCGAGAGGGGCTCGTCAATTCATGAGGCCCTTGACGGTCTCGATGAGCTGCTTGAGCGAAAAAGGCTTGGGCAAGAACACGAAGTCCTGACCCTCCGGGAGATTGCGCGCGAAGGCGTCATCGGCATAGCCGGAGACGAACACGACCTTGGCGGACAATCCGCGTTTGCGCAGCTCGGTCAGCATGGTCGGCCCGTCCATTTCGGGCATGATAACGTCCGAAACGATGAGGTCGATCGGCTCGCTTGCTGTCTCGACGACGCGCAAGGCGTCAAGTCCGGTCTCCGCCTGCAGCACGGTGTAGCCGCGCGATGCGAGCGCGCGCGCGGCGAAAGCGCGCACCGCCTCTTCGTCCTCGACCAGCAGGATCGCGCCCCGGCCGGTCAGATCCGCCGCGGGTTTGGCGACCTCCGTCTTGACTGGCTCCTCGACCTCATCGCCCAGGCGCCGGGGAAGCAGAATGCGAAACGTCGCGCCTGCGCCCGGCTCGCTGTCGCAGAACACATACCCGCCCGTCTGCTTGATGATGCCATAGACCATCGACAACCCGAGGCCGGTGCCCTTGCCGACATCCTTGGTGGTGAAGAACGGCTCGAAGATCTTTGCCCGGACCTCGGGCGCAATGCCGTGCCCAGTGTCTTCGACCTCGACCAGCACATAATCCGCCGGGGCGACATCCACCTCTTCCGTCCGCCGCATTCGGAGGCCGGAGAGTTGCGCGTGCGTAACGTGATCTTGCCGCCGTCGTGGATGGCGTCGCGCGCATTGACGACGAGATTGACGATCACCTGCTCGAACTGGTTGAGGTCGGCTTTCACCTCCCACAGGTCGCGCCCGTACACGACGTCGAGTTGGATCGTTTCGCCGACCAGCCGGCGCAGCAGCATCTGCAATTCCGATAGCACGTCGTTGAGCTGGAGCGTCTGGGGACGGAGCGTCTGACGGCGCGAAAAGGCGAGCAATTGCCGGACCAGCCCGGCCGCGCGATTGGCGTTCTGCTTGATCTGCATGATGTCCTGGAAGGACGGATCGGTCGGGCGGTGATTGGCGAGCAGGAGATCGGAATAACCAATGATCGCGGTCAGCACGTTGTTGAAGTCGTGCGCGACGCCGCCGGCAAGCTGGCCGATGGCCTGCATCTTCTGGCTTTGCACGAGGTTCTCTTGCAGGGTGCGCTGCTCGGTGGTATCGAGCGCGAAGATGGTCGCGCTCGCGCCCTCGTCGCTGCGCGGATCGGCGGCCGAGACGAACAGTCGCGCCGAGCGGACGGCGCCCGTCCCCTCCAGCAAGACGTCGAGGGGCGCGATCTCTCCCTTGCCCTGGGCGGCGGCCTCAATCGATGCGCTCAAGGGGGCGCGATCGCGCCCGGCGACAAGGTCAAAAATCGATAGCCGCCCCTTGGCGGCTTCGCTCTTGGACGCGGCCTGGGCGAGGCGCGCAAACGCGGCGTTGGGACGCAACACTGCGCCTGCGGCGTCCACGGCCGCGATCGCCACCGGGGTCGAATTGAAAATGCGGGCGAAGCGCACCTCCGCCGCGCGCAGGTCTTCGCCTTTGATGTCGCCAGGCGCGCGATTGATCACCAGCGAGCGGGACGGGCCCGGGGTCCCATCGCCAGAAAAGGCGACTTTGTGGAGGATGCGCGCAGGCAGCAGCCGGCCCTGGCGCGGCTTGAGGTCGACATCGAATTGCTGCGTCGTCACGTCGCCTGGCGGACCGGACATGATGGCGAGCATCGCGCCGCCGTCTCCGGCGACGATGTCGTCGATCTTGAGCCGGCCGACGCTGAACTGGGCGAGATCATAGTCGAGCCAGCCAGCCAGGGTAGCGTTCATATGCGCGATCGCGCCGTCGGGTTCGGCAGAGAAAAAGCCAGCCGGTGCGTGGTCGAGATAATCAATCGCGTGCTGAAGGTCCTGGAAAAAGGTTTCATGCCGGTCGTGGTCGCGCGTCTCGTCCGAGACCGTCCACACCATCAGGCCGTTCCTCGCGAGGCCCTCCAGCGGACGAACACGAATGCGATACCAGGCGACCTCGCCCTGGCCGCTCGGTGGCGGCGAGAGACGAAGCTCCTCGCTCGCCCGCCCGCCGGATTTCGCCGCCTGCGACAGGCGATAAACAGATTCCGAGACGTCCGGCGAGCCGGTGAACAGGCGTTCGACCGGGCGCAGTTCGCTTGCCGCGGGCGCGCCTGAAAGTGCACGATAGGCATCGTTGGCGTAGACGATTCGGGATTCACGGTTGGTGACGAGGACGCCGTCCGGATTGGAGTCGGCGATCGCCCTGGTGGTGTCGAAGCGCGCCGCTCGAGTCGGAACTTGCAACATGCCGAAGGCGTACAGCAGCAATCCGAAAGCGCCGCAGACGGCGAGGATGACGATCATCCAGGTCATTAACGTCGCGCCGATGGCGCTCGGCGCAAGCCACAAGGCCAGAAGCGCGCCGGCTAGACACACGAGCAAAATCGCCAGCGCGACCGGATTGACCGTTCGTTCGATTTTATCCACCGGTGGAGGCGGCGGAGATTTCATTTGAGGATCAGACCCCTAAGGACATTGCGTCAGTACGGACGAACGCGAACGTGGCCCGAGTTCGATCGCCGTCAGGGTGTGCTACCATGGGCCGCACGTCCTGTCTTGACGGCCGACAGCGAACCTTGGGCGAAAGTGCGGCGAGCGCCGCAGTTTTCAACGGGATCGCATTTTGTTATGAAATGTGACAATGGGCGCGCGTCGATCGGATTCGGCGCGCGCGGGCGGCGCGCGAGGCCGGCTGATTGGGCCGCGGGCGGCCGTGCGTCACGGGGCGCAGGCTAAACCCTCGTTCGGCAGGCGAATTTAAAGAGCGGTTGGTCGGGCGCCCGGCGGCGGAAGTCTTGGATTAAGCATGCAGTGGTTGAATGAGCTTCCGTTCGCGGACAGTCGGGTCCTTCAGATCGGGTTCCTTTTGGCTTGCGGCATCGCGGCCCTCATCGTCTTAGCGATCGTTTACCGGCTGGCGTTCGCGCATCGGCTGCGCGTTCCGGGCGGACGCACCCGCCAGCCGAGGCTCGGGCTGGTCGACGCTTTCAGCCTCGACGGGCAGCGGCAGCTTGTGCTTGTCCGGCGCGACAATGTCGAACATCTGGTCATGATCGGCGGGCCGAACGACGTTCTGGTCGAGTTGCAGATCAATCGCGCGGTGGCGCCGACGCGCGAAAACACCCAGACTTCGCCTCTGCTCGTGCCGAGCGCGCCTATGCGGCAGGCCCCGCTCCCTACGCAGGCGGCGGCTGAAGCGCCGGCGCCTGTGACCGCCAAGGCCCCGGTTTCGCCGCCCGCGCCCACTGCGGCGCCGGTCGTCGCGAAGGCGCCCCCGCCCCCGCCCGCCCAACCGTCCGCTCCCGCTCCCGCTCCCGCGCCCACGCCCAAACCGACGGCGCCGGAGCAGGCGCGCCGGGCCCCCCCTTCTCCTGCGGCGGCGCAACCGGCGGAGCCAGTCCGACCAGCGGCGGCGAGTTCGCCCCCGCCACGTCAAGCGGAGCCGCGTTCCACACAGCCGCGTCCGACGATGCCCCCGCCGATCATCCCCAGCAACGTCGCGGCGAATCGGGCGACCGCCGCTCGCGCGACGGAAATGACTCCCCCGCGAGGCCCGGGCAATCCGCCGGCCCCGGCGCCCGTCACGCCCGCGCCGGCCCGCCGTCCGGACAAACCGGAGCCGGCGGTCGTGGCCGCAAAAGCCGAGCCCGCCGTCGCCCCGGCGAAGACGGCGCCACCCGCGGGGCCAACAGTGACCGTCACGCCGGCAAGCACGGTTTCCGTTGAGGCGCGGCCCGCTCCGAAGACTTCGCCCTCGTCGCCGGCGCCCGACGGGCCCCAGAAACCAGCCGACGCCCGCGCGCCGGCGGAAAAGATGAACGCCGCGTCGAGCGCCAAGCCGGCGCCCAAAGTCGACGATCCTTTCGCCGACCTCGATTCGCTCGAAGCGGAGATGGCGCGTCTGCTCGGCCGCGAAAAGCCCGACTGACCCGAGCAGCCGCTAGCTGCGGCCGGAGGCCCGATAGCCTGTCGAAGAGCGGGCGTCGATCGCGTCTGCAAGCGCGCTTTGCGGTCAACGGGCGATTACAATCGCGCGGCGACCTTACCCCGCGTAAGCCGTGTTGGCGGCGCGACAGGAAATCACTCGTCGCGATAAATCCGCTCGCGCCGTTCGTGGCGCTCCTGCGCCTCGACCGACAGAGTCGCGATTGGACGCGCGTCGAGGCGCCTGAGCGAAATAGGGTCGCCGGTTTCGACGCAGTAGCCGTACGAGCCATCATCGATGCGAGCCAGCGCGGCCTCGATCTTGGAGATCAGTTTGCGTTGGCGGTCCCGGGCGCGCAGCTCGATCGCGCGATCGGTTTCCGAAGACGCGCGGTCGGCGAAGTCGGGATGGTTTTCACTTTCCTGCTGCAAGGCGGCGAGCGTATCGCGGCTCTCGGCCAGAATCGATTCGCGCCACGCGATCAGCTTGCGGCGGAAATATTCTCGCTGGCGATCGTTCATGAACGGTTCGTCGTCCGACGGCTTATAGCTTTCAACGGACACGTCGTTCATTGGCGATTCCTGTTTCCGCATGGAATTTCGCGGCCTTATAGCGACCGATCGACTAAGGAACAATGACTATCGTCGCGGGTCACGCCGCGACTGGCCGGCCAGCGCATGAGGCTAGTCGGGCAGGGCCTGGCGCTATTTGCTCCACCAAGCTTGCCAGACAAGAAAGAGCGCCTCAGATTCGAGCCTGAGGATTGGTTCCAGCGTCGAAGGAGGAATTGCCATGTACATGCGCATCGTTCTCGCGATCGATCTCGCGGAGCCGACGCCAATTCCGAAGGGGCTGACGCAGGCGGTGGAGCTGGCGAACGTGGGCGGCGGCGAATTGAGGCTGGTCAATGTCCAGCCGGTCATGCCGGCCACGTTCATGGAGTACGTGCCGGTCGATTTCGACGTTGAGCAGGCGAAGCAGGCCGAAGATGCGCTCGATGCGATTCTGGCCAGTGTCGTTCTGCCCGCCGAGCGCAAAAGCGTCGCGACGCGGGCGGGCGGGATTTATCATGAGCTCCTGCAGGAAGCGTCCGAATGGGGCGCCGACCTCATCGTGGTCGGTTCGCATCGTCCCGTCATGTCGGACTACCTGCTCGGCTCGAACGCCAAGACGATCGTGCGCCATGCTCAATGTTCGGTGCTGGTGGTGAGGGAATGACGCGCGGCGCCGCTTGGTAAGGCGCAAGCGTTAGGCGGCGAGCGCCCGCATCGCCGCTTCGACCCCGTCGGGGGTCAGCGGGAACATCCGATGCTGAAAGATTTCGGCGATCATCGTTGTCGACAGCGAATGATCCCAGGCGCTCGCCGGCGTCGGATTGATCCACACGCTGCGCGGCCAGGCGAGAATCGCGCGCTTGAGCCATACCCTCCCGGGTTCCGGGTTGAGGTGCTCGACCGAGCCACCCGGAGCCATGATCTCGTGCGGGCTCATTGAAGCGTCGCCGACGAAGACGACCCGATAATCGCGGCGGTACGAATTAATGAGGTCGCGCGTCGGCATGCGCTCGTCGTGCCGGCGGCGGTTGTTCTTCCACACACTCTCGTAGAGGCAGTTGTGGAAGTAGAAATGGTCGAGCCGCTTGAACTGGCTTTTCGCGGCGGAAAACAGCTGCTCGGCCGCTTCGACGTGCCAATCCATCGAGCCCCCGACGTCGAGAAACAAAAGCACCTTGACGGCGTTGCGGCGTTCGGGCCTCAGCTGGACGTCGATATAGCCTTTGTCGGCGGTCGACCGGATCGTACCGTCGAGATCGAGTTCTTCGGCCATGCCCTCGCGGGCGAATCGCCTAAGCCGTCGCAGCGCCAGCTTGATGTTGCGCGGCCCGAGCTCCGCGTCGCCGTCGAAGTCCTTGAACTCTCGCTTATCCCAGACCTTGACGGCGCTGCCCCGGCGACCTTTGTCCTGGCCGATGCGCACGCCCTCGGGATGGTCGCCATAGGCGCCGAATGGCGACGTCCCGCCTGTGCCGATCCATTTCGAGCCGCCCTGATGGCGCGCCTTCTGCTCGGCGAGGCGCTGGCGCAGCGTCTCCATCAGCTTGTCGAACCCAAGCTTCTCAATCTGAGCCCGTTCCTCTGGACTGAGATAGCGCTCGATCATCCGGCGCAGCCATTCCTCCGGCAGGTCCTGCGCTTCGACCGCAGCGGCGACATTGAGAACGCCCTTGAAGGTCGCCGCGAAGACGACGTCGAACTTGTCGAGATTGCGCTCGTCCTTGACCAGGAGGGCGCGCGCGAGGCGATAGAATTCGTCGACCGACATCTGAGCCAGATCGCCATCGAGCGCGTTCATCAGGTCGAGATATTCGCGGGGCGTCGCCGGCACATGCGCTTGACGCAGATTGGCGAAGAAACTGAGAAACATGGCGCAATCCTAGCGTGCGCGGGCGCCGCCGTGCAATGCTTGCGGGGCCCCTCTCGCGCCGGGTGTCGTTCCATGTCCGTAGTCGTTGAGCGTCGAGGATTTTCGCTGCCGCTGGGCGTAAGCCCGGAGGCAGAGGTTTTCGCCGTCGGCGACATTCACGGGCGGACCGACCTTCTTGCTGCGCTCATCAACGAGGCTGCGCGCGAACCTAAGCTTCGCGACAAGCGCGCGATCGTTTTCCTCGGCGATCTCATTGATCGCGGACCCGACAGTCTCGGCGCGATCGATCTTGCAGCCGGGGCGAAAGAGCGGATTGGCGCCGACGAAGGGATCGCGCTCATGGGCAACCATGAGACGATCATGCGGCTCGCGTTCGATTCCGATACCCCTTGGGACGATGCGATTGACGCGCTCGAAACTTGGATCGCCAATGGCGGCGACAGTACGATGGCCGAGTTCGTCAAGAATGGGGAGGCGCCGGAGTATCTTGATGATATCCTGACCGACGCGCGCGCGTCGCTGCCTCCTCGCGTGCGCGACTGGTTCGCGTCTTCGCGGGAAAGCTGGCGCTCGGGTCATGTTCTGTTTGTCCACGCAGGGGTCAACCCGCAAGTCGAACTCGACGCTTTTCTCGCCGCTCCCTGGAACACGCCGCTTGCCAAGCTCGACGAGGATCGTCATTGGGCGTGGGTGCGCCGGCCATTCCTCGATCATCGCCCGGGGCCGGAGGGCTTCAGCGGCTACTTCGTCGTTCACGGCCATACGCCGAACGACGCCCGTCCCAAGGCCTCACACGCGGAACAGATCGCCGGATATCGCCTCAATCTCGACGCCGGTTCAGCCATGACCGGAGTCGCCAAAATGGCGATCATTCGCGGTCGCCACGCCGAGGTGGTCAGCGCTCGCGGACCAACCAAGAGGAAGCTCGTGGGCGAGGGGAAGCCTTAGGCGATTGGGCGCTCTCACAAAAATACGAAATCGTTCGCGCGTGCCGAATAAACTGCGGGCTTCGACCGTTATCATGTTATGCCCCAAATGCGGTCGATTGCGTCGGGCGTCGCAACAACAAACGATTTTGATAAACCATCGTGGAGAGTAGAAAAATGAATCTGAAATTGCCCCAAGCCCTCGGCGGCGCCGTTGCGGTCGTGGCGCTCCTCGGAATCGCGGTCCTGTCTCCCGCGCAGGCGGCGGAAAACGTCCGGGTGCGCGGAACGATCGTTGGTCTCGAGGGATCGACGCTTACAGTGAAGACCCGCGAAGGCCCGAACGCCATGCTGATGCTGAAGCCCGGTGTGAAGATTGCGGGCGTCACGAAGGCTTCGGTCGAAGATATCAAGCCGGGAGATTTTGTCGGCATCGCCTCGCTCCCCACCGCTGCCGGAGGAGACGGGGCGGTCGAGGTCCTGGTCTTTCCGGCCGCGATGAAAGGGACCGGCGAGGGCAGTTACCCTTGGGACCTGAAGCCGAAAAGCACGATGACCAATGCGACGGTCACCAACGCGGTCAAGGGCGTGGATGGGCGAACGCTCGATCTTTCCTATAGCGGCGGCAAGGAGAAGAAAATCTCCGTCCCCGACGGAACTCCGATCGTCACTTTCGGCCCGGCGACCGAGGCGGACCTGAAGCCCGGCGCGACCGTCTTTGTTCCCGCCCAGCGCGGCGACGATGGCGCGCTCGCGACAGGCTTCGTCGCCGTCGGGACGAATGGCGTCAATCCGCCGATGTAGGCTGTCTTCTGAACCGACCGGCGCGGCGGCGAAGGAGGAGGTCTCGCGCGCCGACCTTCGTCCGCCCCAAGCCGTCAGCTGGCCACGCAGCCCCGCGCCGCGAAGCGGCGCAGCGTCGCCATGAAATCGCGGAAGCCGTCCGGCCCGATCTCGGCTGCCCATTCCGCTTGAATCTCAAGCAGCGTGGCGTGGACGACCTTGACCATCCCCCAGGTGCGGGGGGTCAGATAGATGCGGCGGCGTTCGCCTTTCCGCCCGGCTCGCCGCTCGAGATATCCCAGCGCTTCGAGCTGTCCAATGATGTGGTTGGTCGCTTGCCGCGACATGCAAATCCGGCGCGCGAGGTCGGATGGCCGCATCCCGTCGGGCGGAGGAAAGCTGAAGACGGCGAGATGGGCGGGCTGTACGTCGGTGAACCCCGCGGCTTTGATGTCCGTCTCAATTCGGGCTCGCACGTGCTCGAGACATTGCCGCAGCAGCGCGCCGACATAGGGCGGCCCTTCATCCGAAACGTCGGCGCGGAGAAATTCACGATCGGGAGGTGTTGACATTGTTGTAAAAACATTTTACGAAGCGAACGTAAAAGCATTTTACGATAGGGAGGCTGCCATGGAAAGCGCTGTTGCCGACGTCATTCGGATAGGTGGGTTGGAGCTGCGTTTCCTGGTGGATGAGACGCAGGGCTCGGGCGACCTCGTGATCTTTGAGATGACCGTGCAGCCCAATGCCCGCGTCCCCGTCGCGCACTATCACCGCGATGTCGACGAGGTCATCTACGGCCTGTCGGGGACATTGACGGGCCGGGTCGACGGCGAGACGCATGAACTGCGCGCCGGCGACTGTCTGCGAATACCGCGCGGGGCCGTCCACTACAGCGAAAATGTGCACGACGAGACGGCGCGCGCTCTGATCGTGTTGAACCCGGGTTCGATCGGCCGCGCCTATTTCGAGGAGATCGCGACGGCTGTGAGCGGTCCTGGCAAGCCTGATCCGGCGCGGGTGAAAGAGATCATGCTGCGCCACGGCCTCGTTCCCGCTTGAGACGACGCGGCCGCCGCTCCGGTTGACAGGCTCTGGGCCGCCCCATCCCAATGGAAGCCCCGAGGACTGTCGGAGGCGCGGAGCTTCATGCGCACTTGGATCAAAGACCCGTTGGCCATCTTTGCCGACCGCGCCGAGCGCGGGCTCGTCGTCGAAGGGACGCGGATCGCAGAGCTTGTGGCGCGAGGCGAGACGCCGGAGCGCATCGACGCAACGTTCGACGCCTCGCGCCATGTCGTGCTGCCGGGACTCGTCAACACCCACCATCATTTCTATCAGACCCTGACCCGCGCCCATCCTTCCGCCATCAACAAGCCGTTGTTCCCTTGGCTTGTCGCGCTCTATCCGATTTGGGCGCGGCTCAAGCCGAACCATCTGAGGCTTGCGTCTCGGCTCGCCTTGACTGAGCTCCTGCTCTCCGGCTGCACCACCGCCGCCGACCATCATTATCTCTATCCGGAGGGCCTTGAGAACGCGGTCGACATCGAAGTCGAGGAGGCGCGCATGCTTGGCATGCGCATGACCGTCTCGCGCGGGTCGATGAACCTGTCGGAGAAGGACGGCGGCCTGCCGCCCGACAGCGTCGTGCAGTCCGAAGATACGATTCTTGCCGACAGCGAACGGGTGCTGAAACTGTTCCACGATCCGAAGCCAGGCGCGCACATCCGCATCGCTCTCGCGCCGTGTTCGCCGTTCTCGATCTCCAAAGATCTCATGAGCGCAAGCGCGCGGCTCGCCGAGCGCTACGATTGCCAGCTTCACACCCATCTGTGCGAAACCGGGGATGAAGAGCAGTTCTGCCTCAAGATGTATGGCCTGAGGCCCGTCGATCTTCTTGAGGCGACGGGCTGGATGTCGAGCCGCGTCTGGCTGGCGCACGGCATTCATTTCAATGCTGAGGAGATCGCGCGGCTCGGCAAGGCGAATGTTGGCGTCAGTCATTGCGCGGCGTCAAACATGGTGCTCGCATCCGGCATCTGTCCCACCTGCGAGCTGGAGGCCGCGGGTTCGCCGCTGGGCCTCGGCGTCGACGGCTCGGCGTCCAACGATTCCTCCAACATGATGGAGGCGATCCGTCACGCCCTGATGATCGGGCGGTTGCGCTACGGCGCCGACAAGGTAACGCATCGGGATGTGCTGCGCTGGGCGACTGAAGGCTCCGCCCTTTGCCTCGGGCGTTCGGACATTGGCCGGATCGCGGAAGGCTATGAGGCGGACCTCGCTTTGTTCAAGCTCGACGAGCCGCGCTTCTCGGGCGCGCATGATCCGCTCGCGGCGCTGGTTCTTTGCGGCGCGCACCGGGCCGACCGCGTGATGATCGCGGGCGAATGGCGGGTTGTCGACGGGGAGCCGGTCGGACTCGATCTCGCCGCGCTGATTGCCGAGCACAAGCGCGCGGCGCGGGATTTTGCGTGATTGGGGCCGACGCGCGCGATCCAGCGCAGCATCATCAGCGCGCCGGACCGGGTTTTCCTTTTCGTCCGCCTCGCGATTAGAACCTCTTGCCGCCCTCGACGGAAGCGCTGACCAGGCCGGAGAGAACGACGCAATGATCGCCCTCATCATCCTCTTCATCGCCGCGATATGGGCGGGCGTGCAGAATGCGCTCGCCGGCGGCGGCTCGTTCATCACCCTTCCATCGCTGATGCTGACCGGCATGGACGCGCGCGCGGCCAACATCACCTCGACCGTTGCGCTCTTCCCCGCGCAGCTCGTCACCGGCTTCACAGGTCGGGCGGACGCGGGGAGCCCGACCGGGCTGACGATGCGAAGGTTATTCGTCATCAGCCTCATCGGCGGTGGACTTGGCGCGCTCATCCTCCTCGCCACGCCGCCGTCGATCTTCGCCCGCCTCGTGCCGTGGCTGGTGCTGTTTGCAACTGCGCTGTTCGCCTGGGGCAGTTTTTTTCGCCAGGCGCCGCCGCCCGGCGAAGGGCATTTGTCGCCTCGCGCCGCGAGCGTGGCGCAGTTTTTTATCGCGGTGTACGGCGGCTACTTCGGCGGCGGCATCGGCCTCTTGATGATGGCCGCGCTGACCATGATGGGTTTGGCGGTCCGCAACGCGGGCGCGGCGAAGAATATTCTCGCCGGCGTTATCAACGCCTCCGCGGTCGCCATCTTCGTCTTCTCCCGGGACGTGCATTGGCTACACGCGCTTGTCACCGCGATCGGCGCCTCGTTCGGCGGCTGGGCCGGCGCCTTGATGCTGAGACGCGTTAACGAGCGGTTGCTGAAGCTCGGCGTCGTCGCCATCGGCGTTGCGCTGACCATTGGCCTCTTCTGGAAGGCGTGACGACCGAGTTAGCGCGCATCGGGGGCGATCCGGCGTTCAACAGGAGTAGATGATGTCGGCGCGTTGGAGACTTCGAACGGGGCCAAAGATCACGCCTGGCGCACAACTTGGTTTGTGAGTTCGCAACAGCGCTTGGCGCCCGCTAGCTGAAGCGGCGGGCAAGGCACAGACCCGTAAGAGCAGAAAACACAACAATCGCCGAACTCAGGGCGAAGCAACGTTCCACAGCTGGAGCATTCGTAAAAATACTGGCATGCGTCGGTTGGCATCGTCTCATGTTTCGCCACGCCGCATTTTGGACAAGTGAGGACGGATTCCAGGATCACCGCGGTCTTCCTCGAAGCGAGCGCAAGCGACCGCCGCGTGTCGTCGCGTCGCAACCGCCCATCGGATCAGCTCTTAGGCGCCGAAGGGTAGCCCGCGTTCGTCGTCGCAGTCATCAGCGCCGGCACCGCGGTTTTGGCGTCGTCAAAGGTCACAGTCGCAGTCTTGTCCGTGAAGGAAACAGCGACCTTGGCGACGCCCGGCACCGCTTCGAGGCTTGATTTCACGATGAACGGGCAGGCCGAACAAGTCATGTTCCGGACGGCTAGCGTGACGGTGCTTTCACCGGCAAAGACGCTGGACGAGGCAAAGAGGCCGACGCCGGCAATCGCGGCGCCCATAAACTTGATCATGCAGCGATCTCCCTTATGACTGGAGGATAAGCGGTCCGAGGAAGTCGAGCGCCAGCGCGCCGATGACAAGAATCGTTGCGAGAACCAAGCCGGCCTTGACCACCAGGTTTGGCAACTGGCGGGCGCATATTTCGCCATCCACGCATGCGCGCTTTCCCGACCGATATACCAGCCAATAACCTGAGCCGAGGCAGACCGCCGTCGCGACCAGGAAGTAAGGCTGATAAGGTGCGAGTTGCGTGAAGTTGCCGATCCAAGCGCCGCTAATGCCGAGGGCGAACAGGACGAGCGGCGCCACACAGCATGACGAGGCCGCGAACGCCCCCAACACAGCGCCAACGGCGACAAACCTTTGGACGCGGATATCCGTTAACCGGTCTTCCGGCCGCGCAGTCCGGCTCTTCGTCTCAGCTTGGCTCGCCATGTCAACGATGCTACGAGCTGTAGTCGCTACAGGATCAAGAGAAATTTTCGATGCACGCGATTACCCCCGGATCACGCGCGGCTTTACTGATCGGCGAATTATCCCGACGGAGCGGCGTGAATATCGAGACCATCCGGTATTATGAACGCGTCAAAGTGCTGCCCCCGCCGCCGCGCTCCGCAAACGGGCGACAAGTCTACGGCCCCGCCGAAACGCGGACGCTCGCATTCATCCGCCGTTCCCGGGAGCTGGGCTTCACCCTCGACGAAATTCGCACGTTGCTGACCCTGTCCGCCTATAATGGCGGCGGCGTCTGCGCCGAGGCGAGCTCGCTGGCGACGCGCCATCTTGTAGAGGTCCGGGCGAAGATTGCCGACCTCAGAGCGATGGAAAAAGCGCTCGCTGCCGCCGTGCGGCAATGTGAAGCCGGCGAAGCGCCGGGATGTCCTGTCATCGACACCTTGTGGCGCTCTGCTTCCGAGTCGAAACGAGTTCGAGAAATTCTGACGTCGAGATTGAGCTTGCCCGGCGAGAGACAGCCAACATGAATATCGAACTGTTCACGGCCTTTCTCTTAATCACTGTCGTCCTGATCATCGTGCCGGGACCGATCGTCACCCTGGTCATTTCGACTGGCGCCACGCGTGGCGTGCGCGCCGCGCTAACCACGGTGGCAGGCACGAACTCTTGGCAACGCGTTGTTGCTGGCGGCGATCGCGCTGGGGCTCAGCTGGGTCCATGCCCACGCAGACCTCTTGTTCAACGCCCTGCGCTGGACCGGCGCCGCTTACCTCATTTGGCTCGGCGTGCAGGCGTGGCGGCACGCGGGGGAGGGGGGCCAGGAGCTCCTGGAGAGCGGCCGCACCCGCTTTGTTCGCGGCTTGCTTGTCGCCCTGTCCAATCCCAAGACGATCGTTTTCTTCACCGCCTTCCTGCCGCAGTTCATTGATCCACGGCTGCCGGCGGGGCCACAGCTTGCTGCGATGTGCGTCGCCTCAGTGCTGGTCGCCGGCGCTTCGGATTGCGCGTGGGCGGTCGCGGCGGGCATGGGCCGCGCCTGGTTCATGAAGCCGAGCCGCGTCAAATTGCTTGGACGGCTCTCGGGAACAGTCCTCATCGGCGGGGGGTTATGGCTTTCGCTGGCCAGGCGCACGAGTTGACGGACGGCGACGCACGGATCTGGCAGTCTCGCGATGCCAAACCTGACGACGATCGTTTCGGTCGCGGGCGCCTCATTCGCCGCCTCCTTCGTTGAGGCGGTCGAGGCGCTGACCATCGTGCTCGCCGTCGGACTCGCGCGCGGCTGGCGGCCGGCGCTGACCGGCGCCGCGGCCGCGCTTGCCGCGCTCGCGCTCATTGTCGCCGCCCTCGGGCCGATGTTGTCCTACATTCCGATCCGAGCCTTGCAGTTCGTCGTCGGCGTGCTCTTGCTGCTGTTCGGCTTGCGCTGGCTGCGCAAAGCGATCCTGCGCGCCATCGGCGTCATCGCTTTGCACGACGAGGACGCCGCCTTTGCCCGCGAGACGCGCGAACTGAGCGAAGCCGAGCGGCGGCAGGCGTACGGGTTCGACTGGATTGCCGGCGTGACCGCCTTCAAGGCGGTGCTGCTGGAGGGGATCGAAGTCGTGTTCATCGTCATCGCCGTCGGCGCGGCGCGCGGCCTTTTTGGGTTCGCGAGCGCAGGCGCGCTGGCAGCCTGCGTCGCGGTGGCGGCCATCGGGGCGGCGATCCATCGACCGCTTGCGCGCGTGCCGGAGAACGGGCTCAAATTCGCGGTCGGGGTGATGCTCTCGGCCTTCGGCCTGTTCTGGACCGGCGAGAGTTCTGGGCGTCGCGTGGCCGGGCGGCGACGCGGCGATCCTCGCCTTTGTCGCCCTGTTCCTGGCCGTCGCCTTCGGTCTGGTCGCGCTTCTCAAGCCAAGAGGAACCGCGCTCGCATGATTGGCGCGATCGTCAAGCAACTGATCGCTCTCTTCGTCGATGACGAGCTTCTGGCCGCGGCCATCCTTTGCGTGGTCGCCTTCATCAGCGCGCTGACGCTGTCCGGCGAAGCGCCGGGCTGGCTCGTTGGACTGATGCTGACGCTGGCGGCGCCGGCGGCGCTAGTGGCGAGCGTGTTACGCAGCGCGCGGCGGGCGACGCGGGACGGATAGGCGCCTCTGTGATCTTTGCGGTTTGCATGAACGAGGCGGCGTTGCGCGCGCGACGTAGCGTACGCGGCGCTGTTCGGCTCGCACGCGCGCGGTGCTGGGGAGGCGCCGTTCGTTCACACCGCCAAGCGCTATAGCGAAGAGCATGAGGCCTCGCTCATCTGGGAGGGGCACAAGGCCGGTCGTCACATCGGCTATTGCCATATCGAGAAACTGCACAACCTCGAAGCGCTGCCGCCGACCGGCTTCACCGTTTGTTGCTTCCCGACCAAGATCGAGCGCGCTTCCGCAGGTTGGATGCGCGCGGTGGCGATCATCGACGGGTAAACGATCCGGAGAGTGTCGACCTTGAGATTGTCGCGTTCTCCAGTCAAATGAACCCAAACTCCCCGCTAGGGGTCCAGTTCAATGAAAGTGCATCCGCTGCCGCGCCCGGTCGCGGCCTACGATCCAGGGCTGCGCACGATTCACTGGCTGATGGCGGCTCTCATCTTTGTCGCGCTTCCGCTCGGCGTCTGGGCGTCGCTCTTGCCGAGCGGCGGCGGAATGCGCATCGAAATTCTGTTCTTCCATAAGTCGATCGGCGTGACTGTCCTTGGACTGATCGCGCTTCGCATCGTCTGGCGCCTCATCGCGGGCGCGCCGGCCTATGCCGAGCCGCTCGGCAGGCTGACCCAGGTGGCGTCTCGCGCCGGGCATCTCGCGCTCTACGCCCTGATGATCGCGATGCCAGTCAGCGGTTATCTGGCGTCGACCGCGGGCGGAAGGGCGGTTCGCTGGTTCGGGTTGTTCGAGCTTCCGAGGCTCGTGGCCAAGGATAGGTTCCTCGCCGTGGCGGCGACCTGGGCGCATCTGGTGTTCGCCTGGATGCTTGCGTTCGTGCTGGCCGCGCATCTCGGCGCCGTCGTCTGGCACGCCGCGATCAAGCGGGATTCCGTGCTGACGCGAATGTGGCCGAGCTTTCGGCCGGCCTCGAGCAGCACGGCATCATGATCGGCCGAGCGTTTAGGATCCCCCCGCGAACGCGCGCGCCGCTTTCATCGGCCAAGCGAGAGCGTCCGGCAGCGCCTGAACGACATGGTCCGCTAACGCTGACGCCGGCTCGGTATTCCACGTAGATCGAATGATCGGAGAAAGAACAACCCCGACCCCAATCAGGTAAATAATGACGATTATCGCGAGCAGCAGACGCATCTTCCTATCCGAATCGTCGCTAGACCAACGACGAGTACCATAAATGCGCGGATTATAATCATTGTTCCGTTTGCCAGAAGGCGCTTTCGACCGGAACGACAAGCCGACGGAACCACTAAGCGATCCCGCGTTCCGTTCCGTGCACGCTCAGGCTTAGCGAGGCGGGTATGATGCGCGGCATGATCATCGGACTTGTCCACTCTGGCGATTTGGTCCCCGGACTCTCGCCCTCGCTGACGGCGACGGTGCTCTAACCGGCGCGGCCGGCGGCGCGATTGCAGGGGCGGTCATAGGCGGTGCGGTGGGTGCGGCGGTCGGCGGCGTAGGCGCCAGCAGCGCTGGGCCCGGGTCCGGACCGGTTGTCGTCCCAGCCCCAGGCCCGCCCGTGCAGCGCCCGGACCACGACGCGGTCCGACAGCGTTGGCAACAGCGTGATCCATCAGACGACAGACTGTCCCGATTGAGGCCCAAGCGCCGACAAATTAGTTAGAGCGAGTTGCTCTTGGATTGGGGCGGCCGAAAGGGAACCGCTCGGCCGACGATCTGGCTCTTATAGCGTTAGTTGTTGATTTGGGTTATGGTGGGGGTGGGGTTGGAGATTGTTCGATGAAGGGTGAGGAGTTTTCGACTTGGCTGTCGGGGATCGTTCGATTGAACGAGGATCAGCGGCGGGCGGCGCTCGCGGCTCTGACGACGGCGGAGGGGGTGGGTCCGAAAACTGCGATGCTGACGGCGGCCGCGAAGAACAAGGCCTTGAAGGCTCGCCGTCGGCCGGACGCGTTGGGCGTAACAGGCCATGAGCGGGTGGAAAGTCGAGGGTGTCCGCATTGCGCGGGTCGCGAAATCGTGGCCTGGGGACGCTCGCGCGGACTGGCGCGGTTCCGCTGCAAGGCTTGCGGACGCACCTTCAACGCCCTGAGCAAAAGCCCAATGGCGCATCTGCGCAAGAAAGAGCGTTGGCTCGATCACGCGCAGGCGATGATCGAAGGCAAAAGCCTGGTGAAGACGGCCGCGCTTTGCGGCGTGCATCCGACGACGGCTTTCCGCTGGCGTCACCGGTTTTTGGGCGCTCCCGCCGCGGACAAGCCGCAAAAGCTGAGCGGAATCGTCGAAGCGGATGAAACCTTCATCCTTGAATCTTTCAAGGGGCGGTGGTCCGATCTGCCTCGCAAGGCTCGCAAACGCGGCGGAACGGCCCGTCATCCGGGCCCCTATCAGGACAACATTCCCGTGCTCGTCGCCCGCGACCGAAAGGGCGCAACTTTCGACGCCGTTCTGCCAAACGACGACAGCGCTTCGATCGCCGCCGTCCTGACCGGTGTCGTTACGTCCGCAAATCACTTGATCGGCGATGGCGGCAAACCGCTGGCCTCCTTCGCCCGCCAGGCCAACATCCCCTTTCACGCCGTTCCTTCCCCGGGAAAGCCTGTCCCCGCGGCGCCCCACCTGCATATCAACAACGTCAACGCCTACCACAGCCGTCTCAAGCAATGGCTCAATCGCTTCAACGGCGTCGCCACCAAGAACCTGCCAAATTATCTCGGCTGGCGGCGCGCCCTCGAAGCCTGGGATCGACAAATCACGCCACAAAACTGGATCAAGAGCGCCATCGGAATCGGCCCATACCAACAACTAACGCTATAAGAGCCGACGATCTCTTGCAGAAAATCAGAAACTAGGTTAAGCTTGGCCTATGAACAATCCTGCCCTTCCGCATGGCCTCGACCGCGGGCGCCCGTTCCGGCGCTTCGAACCGCCAGGACAAAAGCGGCGAGAAAAATTTTTCCCGCTTCATGCCGCGCAACCCATTGATAAGTCTCGATTCGGACGAGAGAATCCAAGGAAATCCAAGGAAATCCAACCCCCATAAACGGGGGTCTTCGCGGCGAAACGGCCACGCGCCAAGAAAACCCAAACGGATCGACCGGACCAATCTCGCGGGCCCGGCGCCGAGAAGGAGCCAAACCAACTCCATCCAAAGGCAAAGCGCCCTAGGCTCCTGAATCCGCCCAGGAGGGGACAGCGCGCATGCGTCCACCGTCGGCCTTCGCCTGGGTTGGCGCTTGTGCTAAACTACCCCCCAAAGTAAACCGAGTTTGGGAGCTTCGTGATGGCGCAAGGTCTAAACGCCAAGGTTGTCGGGATCGCGGGCGCCGATCCGCTCTTCGCTCGCATCCGGCAGGAAGCGGAGGAGGCGTTACGGCGTGAGCCTGAGCTCGCGTTGTTTCTCTCCGTGAACATTCTCAACCACGAAACGCTCGAAGGGGCAGTGTCGCATCGTGTCGCCTCTCGAACTCGATCATCGGGACCTTCCCGCCGCGCTGATCCGCCAGACCTTCGAGGAAGCGATCGCGCGCGACCCCACGATTGGCGAGGCGTTCCACGCCGATATTATGGCGGTCGCAGACCGCGATCCTGCGTGCCTCAGGATGATGGAGCCGCTGCTCTATTTCAAGGGCTATCAGGCGCTGCAGGCCTATCGTCTGTCTCATTGGCTCTTGAAGGCGGGCAAGCGCGATTTCGCCCTGAGCCTACAGAGCCTTTCATCGGCGGCGTTCGGCGTCGACATCAATCCCGCCGCGCGGATCGGCAAAGGCGTATTCCTCGATCACGCCACCAGCCTCGTGGTCGGCGAGACGACGGTGATCGAGGACAATGTCTCGATTCTGCAAGGCGTGACTCTCGGCGGCACTGGCAAGGAGACCGGCGACCGGCATCCCAAGATCCGCCATGGCGTGCTGATCGGCGCGGGAGCGAAGATCCTCGGCAACATCGAGATTGGCTATTGCGCGCGGGTGGCCGCGGGCTCGGTGGTGCTTCAGCCGGTGCCGCACAACAAGACGGTCGCCGGCGTTCCCGCGCGCATCGTCGGCGAAGCGGGCTGCGCCGAGCCGTCGCGCGACATGAATCAGATCCTGGCCGAGAAGGCGCTCGAAGGGTAGGGCTGCGACGCGGTCGTGGCGCCGGCGGCCGGATAGAAGACCGCTTTCGTCTACGGCGTGAAATTCCGCCCCCAGGCGAGTGCGTCCCTCATTGTTGCAAAAATGAGGATTGCGGCCAAACTGTCGTATTGCAACGCCGCATGTCTTCGTGCCAAGCCTCGTCGCGCCGCGCTCGAGCCGGGGAGACATCATGGACAAAGCCGAGATCGTGAAACTGCGCGAGTTCCTGCGCCGTTCTTTTGGCGCGCCGACGCTTCAGGTCGCGCCAAATTCAAAGTCCGCTGAAGCGGCGGATGTTTCGCTCGGTGAACGCAAGCTCGGAACGATCACAGTCGACGACGAGGACGGCGACCGCTCGTTCGCGTTCGCGATGAAAGTGCCGGTTGGGCGTCCCGTGCTGCAAGAATATCTCCGCCGTCTGTTCGAGAACGACAAATTGACGATCGCCGGGCGGCTCAAGAAAGCGGACTCGGTCGAACTCAACAATGGCCCGGACTTTCTCGGCGTCATCTCCGCCGATGACCCCGCGGCGTCCAGCTACACGCTGCAAATGGCGATCCTCGACGTCGATCTCGACGACGAAGAGTAGGTCGCGTGCCGCTCTATTCGCTCGACGGCCGCCGGCCGACGCTGCCGCCTGAGGGCTTCTTCTGGATCGCGCCCAACGCCAGCGTGATCGGCGATGTCGTGGTTGGGCTCGATGTCGGCGTTTGGTTCGGCGCCGTCGTGCGGGGCGACAATGAGCCCATCAACATCGGCGCGCGCTCCAACATTCAGGAGTCCTGCACGCTTCATACCGACATGGGGTCGCCGCTGGCCATCGGCGAAGAATGCACGATCGGCCATAACGCCATACTGCACGGCTGCGCCATCGGCGAAGGCTCGCTGATCGGCATGGGCGCGATCGTTCTCAACGGCGCCAGGATCGGCCGCGGATGCCTGGTGGGGGCCGGCGCATTGGTGACCGAGGGCAAGACCTTCGACGACTATTCTCTGATCATGGGGTCGCCCGCCAGAGCGACCCGGACATTGGACAAGGAGACAGTAGCGAAGCTTCGTCAATCCGCCGCTCACTATGTCGACAAGTGGCGCCGGTTCGCCTTGGGGATGAAGCCGATCGACTCTGGCGAATGACGCGCGCGTCGGGTGGCCGAATCAGAGCGTCGCGTTTTCTCCGAATTCGTCGGCTGGCAGCGGGCTTAGGAATTCAACCGCAATGCCGCAATTGACGTGACGGACGACTTCAGCCGGCGTCGCGCCGACAGTGACGCGCGCGCCGATCGGGGGCTCACAATCGACGTTGAGCGCCGCCCCCGACATTGAGATATCGATCAGGGTCGCGGTGAATTCGCGCCCGTTCGGGAGCTTGAGGATCGTGTACCGATCGCGCGGCGCGATGCGCTCATGGCGGCGATCTTCGGGCAACCCAAGCGCTTGGCGGTTGGCGAGCCATTCCAGTTGGCGGGCCAATTTGTCGCGTTTGGTTGGGGGCACGCTCATCTGGATTGCGAATTCCGCCGGGGAAGATCCGCGCCACACGTCCCTCGACGCGTCCGATCTGGTTGAGGTAGGCGACGATGCGCTCGTTGGGTTGAACTCCGGCGCTGGAGGAAAAAGCGATGCCGCTCGGGGAGGCGTCGATCGATTCGCAATCGAACTCTTTACGGTCGGACCGCATGAATCGCCCCAGGAGGCGCACCTTGACGGGCTGCTCCTGCCGTCGCTCAATCTGCGTCGGCTCCGGGAGTTTCCATGCCAATGCGCCCACGGCGGCGTGCTCCTTGGATTCTCGGACGCCGGCCAAACGCTTCCCTTGAGCCCCTCAAGGAATTGCAGTCCGGCCGGCAAGCGCGCTTACCATAGGCCGCAGGAATTAAGGCGCTGTTACGCGCCCCGCATGTCCAAACGTCAGGTGGCGGGCCGGTCGCCGGAATAGACAAACAGATGCTTGTAACGCCGGGGCATATCGCGGAGCGAAAAGCTGGCCGCCGCCGCGCTTTCTGACGCTGGCCTCTCTACGGCGGACGAATCGAGCGCGCGTAACGACCTGAGGGCGACCGGTCCTGCCCCAAATAGCCCGATCCACTCGGGAGCGGAATGGACGGCGAGGCCGCCGAGGACGCGGGAATGGGTAAATCCATGATGACGAAGGGGTAGCAGAATGACCTCGACGTCCACGGCCCCGAGACCGGGCGGCCCGGCCTCGGCGCCGATGAGAAAAGCCTGCGTCTCGTCAGCGACGCAATGAAGAATCGAATCGATCTCGTCGCGATCAGCCTCGCGCCAAAGCTGGAGAAACGAGAGACCCCTCAGCTCCTTGAGGAAAATCGCGTTGGCCCTCGACCCGGCGATCCGAAACGGGAAGCCGCGCTGATCGTCGAAATCCAGCATGAACGTGTCGGCCAACACGCCACGGATCGCGCCGGGGTCGACATCGTTGCGCTCGGGCGCGCTGCGCGCGCCCCGCAACCGGTTCCAGTACCCATAGATCTCCATCGTGGCGGCAAGCTTCACGCTGAATCCTCGACAATTTTCCCTGGCGCCCGTCCCGGAACGGGTCGCAATTGAGCCTTTGGCTCGGGCTCGCCTGAAACGAGGCAGGGACCGTGCCATTTCGCAGCGGAAGGGGCGCGCTCCCAGGCATCGCCTGGGCAGGCGTCCCGGCGGTACCTTCGCGTTAACTCTTAAATTGCGCAGTCCGTCCGAAATCGGCACAGCCGGGGAGGCGACGCGCTTCTCAGAACGAGAGGTCGCGGTTTACCCCGACGCTCCGCGCCGCCGCGACGATCGCCGCCCAGGCCTCATTTGGCAATGGCACGCCGCCTTTCCCGCGCTTCGCGCGCGCCGCGCGTTCGGGCTCGCCGGGCGTCAGGATCGCTTCGCCGGGAATGGTTTTCGCTTGCTGGAACCAATCGAGATAGCGCGTCATGTCGGCGTCGAAGACATGCGAGGGATCGACACGCTTGGGGTCGAGATAGAGCGAGAACATGCCGTTGGCGAATTTGCGGTCCGGCTCGGTTGCGCCATTGCCGGTGAGCGAGCCGCCGAGCAGTTCGCAGATCAGCGCGAGGCCAGACCCCTTGTGCTCGCCAAAGGCCCGGATTGCGCCGGCGCCGTGACGGTGGTCGCGCACGCCGTCTGAGGTCGGCGGGCCGTAGAGCAGCGTGGGATCGCCCGAGAGCGCTCCGTCGGGGCCAATCAACGCGTCGGGCGGCAGCGGTTTGCCGCCGTGGCTCGCGACATTGACCTTGCCTTCCGCGACCAGCGATGTCGCGAAATCGAGCACAATCGGCTCAGCGTTCTCGCGCGGAACGCCGACGCAAAACGGCGCTGTTGAGAGCCGGCGCTCCAGTCCCCCGAACGGCGCGACCAGGATCGAGCCCGCGGCGTTGAGGAAATGGATCGAGATCAATCCTGCCGCGGCGGCGCGCTCCGCCCATTCGCCGACCCGGCCCACATGGCCGGAATTGCGCAGCGAGATGGCGGAAAGGCCCGTCGCCTTCGCCTTTTCAACGCCGATGTCGACCGCCATCGGCGCCATCGTCTGACCGAAGCCGAAGCGGCCGTCGACGACGCCGATGACCGGGGTGTCAACAAGACGTTCGATCGATTGGTTGGGAATGAGATCGCCTGTGCGGACCCAATCGACGTAACGCGGCACGCGGATGACGCCATGGCTGTCGTGGCCGGTGAGATTGGCGTCGACAAGCGAGGCCGAGACGCGCTCCGCCTCTTCGGATCGACAGCCGACGCAAGCGAAAACCTCGGCGCAAAAGTCCGTTAACGCATCGGCTGGAATATGTATGGTCATCTTGGCGCCCTGAAGCGTCGGGCGCCAAGACGGGCGTCGCGAATGTCCTCGCCGCTCGATAGCATTGCTCAATCTCCTGACGCAAAGCGCCTGGGCCTGCGGCCGTGTGAGCGCCATATGCGTATTCGGCTTCGCCGGCAACACCGACGCTGCGGGCCGATGAATATCGGCTATTCGACGCGATCGGCTCGTATGACGCCTTGCGACTCGTCGACTCGAGCCCAAATTCGCCAAAGCCACCACGGCGGTTTAGACTGGCCTCGGGTGGGGCATCCTGCCCGGCGTCGGTCCCGGCTTCGATGCGGGGCGTCGAGGTTGGTGACCGAAAGGCTCGAAAGGGTATGAGCGCAGACGAACCGCGCTGGATCGCGCGCCGCCGCGAACCGATGTTCAATGCGCCCGTTGTGGTCCTTGGCCTCATCGCTGTTCTCATTGGAATTTACGCAGCCTTCAACTGGGCGCCCGAGGCGATTCAGGACAGCGTCATCCGGAATTACGCGTTCATTCCAGGCCGGCTGACCATCGCCATCTGGCCGGAGCGGCTGATCGATCTCTTGAGCCGGGTGAATACAGACCCGGCCGCGCTGCAGCAGGCGCGACAGATCCGGGAACTGCATGTGCTGACCGGCGGAGCGAAGCCCTGGACGCTTCTGACTTATGCCTTTCTGCACGGCTCGTGGACCCATGTTCTGCTCAATAGCATCTGGCTGGTCGCGTTCGGGCCGCCGATTGCGCGCCGGTTTGGCGCGCCGAGATTCCTCATGTTCATGGCCGTGACCGCAATCGCCAGCGCGCTTGCTCAGTGGGCGGTCTCGCAGATGGATTTCTCCCCGCTCATCGGCGCTTCGGGATCGGATTCCGGCCTCATGGGCGCGGCGACCCGTTTCATGTTTCAGCCTGGAGCGCCGCTCGGCGCTTTCAGCTCGATTGACCGGCCAGAAATCGAAACGATACCGCCGGCGAGCTTGCGCGGCGTCTTCCTCGAGCGCCGGTCGCTCATCTTCCTTCTGATCTGGTTCGGAACGAATTTCATTTTCGGCGCCGGAGCTTTAACGCTCGGCCTCTCCGACATGCCCGTGGCCTGGATCGCCCATGTCGGCGGCTTTCTCGCTGGGCTCTTGCTGTTTCCGCTGTTCGATCGTCCATTCCGCGCCCCGCCGATGAGCGGAGAGCTTGCGCACGAGCCGTCGCCCATGGAGATTTGACCGTCTTGCGCGCCGGCGCCTGCCAGCGCAGCGGCGAGTTCAGCGAAGAGGCCGCTCGTCGCTCGAACGTCGAGGGAAGCATGGTTCTACCAACCATCGATCCGGTGATCGCCGGGGGAGTCGTTCTGACGACCGCGTTCACGGACGCCGTCTATGTGCTCTTCAACGCCGCCGTTTCCGCCCGCCGGAGGTTCGCGGCGGCGACCTGGAGCAGCGTCTGGTATCTGCTCGCGGCGTTTGCAGTCATCAGCTATACCTCGAATTGGGCGTATGTGCTGTTCGCGGCGCTCGGCTCATGGATCGGCGGGTTCCTGTCGATCACGGCGCTCGAGCGCGTCTCGCCAGTACGCCGAGATTGAGCACGCGAGCAAAGTAGTGGATTCGAGCCTGGGGCTTTTGGACAACCACCCGCTATCCAGGGAGAATGCCCTCGACTCACCGCGCATGGAAAACTAAAGTTTCTTAGAGTCCGTTTGAGAACTCCTATTTGTGAGTGATGCGCCTGAGCAGGAGACTTCCGAGAGCGACGTGGATCATCGCTTCGGAACAGTCGATGCGTTCCTCGTAGTCGCGCACCAAGCGGCGCCAACGCGTCATCCATCCGAATGTTCGTTCGACGACCCAGCGGCGTGGGATGACCTCGAAGCCCTTGGCGGTATCGGACCTTTTGACGATCTCAATGGTGAAATCACGGAACGCCGCCTTATCCATGAGTTGCGTGCGGTCGTAGGCGCCGTCGGCAAATAGATGTTTCAGCCATGGCCAACGCTTGCGGACACCGTCAAGGATCATCTGGGCCCCGGCGCTGTCGGAAATGTCCGCCGGCGTCAGATTGACCATCAAAAGCCGCCCATCGGTGTCCACCGCGATGTGGCGCTTGCGCCCGACGATCTTCTTGCCCGCGTCGTAACCTCTTGTTTTTGCCTCCGGAGCTTTCACGGACTGACTGTCGATGACCCCGCCCGTCGGGCTGGCCTCGCGTCCCACTCGCTCCCTGTCCAGCATCAGCGCAACATCGTGGATCGTCTGGAACATGAAGCGCCGCACAAAACGGCGAAACCACCAGTAGACTGTCTGCCAAGGAGGGAAATCATTCGGCAGCATGCGCCATCCGCCGCCTGAGCGGGCCATGTAGCGGATCGCATTCAGAACTTCGCGAAGGTCAACCTCAACAGGTCGCCCCTTCTTCGACGCGCCGGGCAGGAAAGGGGCTATCCGCGCCCATTCCTCATCCGTCAAATCGCTCGGATAGCGCTTGGTCTTCTGCTCGATTCTGGCCATTCGGCCGCGCGTCGCTGGGGTCCACATCCCAAGCTTGAATCACGCTCCATGCTTCCCATCAACAGCTTTTCAAACAGACTTTTACCTCTGGGGCTCGATCGGCTGGGTGCGATGGCTCGGACAAATAAGCGCGAACTAATCGTGGAGAGCCATCCCATAACAGGATTGGTTTGCTACGAAGTTTCGCTCGAAGATCTCGATCAATTGGAAAGGGAAACTCTCGCAGTGGGAGAGGATTTCTCGATCGGATTGTTTTGTTTGGCTACAGCCCTTTCTTTTACGATCGCTATTCTGACAGTAGAGATTCCTGCAGGCAAGATATACGAAACTTTCTTAGTTATTACAATCCTTGGTTATCTCGGCACATTTTTTTCGGTTTCCGATGGTTTAAGACTAAGAAAAGTTTTAAGAATACAATTCGGAGGATAAAAGAAAGACCTGGGTCTCTTGGAGAAGAGGGGATGGAAATTGGCGTCGAGGCATTGGACCGCCTGTCTTCGGCGGAGTCAGACAAATTATGAAAAAGGTTATCATCATCACACTCGATCTAACTGGGCCAACCGGTAGTTATGATGAACTATTCAGTTCGATAAAGAAACAAGGAAAATGGTGGCATTATATGAAATCTACTTGGCTTATCCATACAGAAAAGACTCCAGAAGCAATAGTTGATGAATTAAAAGAACATATAAAGGGGCGCGGAAGAATGCTTGTTGCGATTCTTAACAGACCTTATCAAGGGATACTCCCTAAAGATGCCTGGACCTGGATAAGAAGTAGATTAGATGGCGAATAAAAGCTCTATTTGGAAACGGACCGCCTCATTGAAAAATCGCGGTGTATTCAGTTAGCCGTGTGGCACCCTTCGCCCGTTGAAGCTACGCCTTGATCGCATCAATCCCTTGACGATGGACCTCAGGCTGCATTCGGCCGGGCGGCCGCGTTTGGCAGCCGAGCCAGCATGGCGATCAGGGCCCGGTCGTTGAGGACCGCGAGCCGTTCGCGCGGCGAGAGCCAGGCGCGGGCCTCTTCGAGCGTCTGAGCGTCATTGAGCTTCGCCGCCGCGACCGCGGTTTCGACCTCGACGTCGCCCCGCCTTCGCCGAGGCGCCTCGGTAAGGAAAGATTTCGTGGGCGGCTTTGAGCGCCGGATCCGCCCAAATCGCCTGGAGCGCGTCGTCGTGGTCACCCCCGGTCAAGGCGAGCTCGGCGGCAAGCGCATTGGCTCGCCCGACCACAGCAGGCGGCGATGTCTCCTCTGGCGTACGCAGAAGCCCAACGCGCCGCATTCCAAGGCCGAGCGACAGATTTCCGCTCGCCCAGGAGAGCGGAATGGAAAAGATGAGTCCGGCAATCGTCGGCGACATCCAGATGACCAGGGAGGGCGAGATCAGCATCGCCGCGAACAGGGTGATTAGGCCCAGAACGGTATGGGCGCGATGCCGGCGCGCGATGCTTTTGAGGGGAATCGAGCCGTCGTCCCGACGCTGCGGATTCCAGCCGGTATCCCGCCCCGACAGGATCTGCGCCACCGATCCCGACTGGATCAACATCATGATCGACGCAAATGCGGCGGAGATGATGATCTCGACGATTGTCGAGGCGATAAGCGCCAAGGCGCCGCCTGAGCCGCGGCGGGTTTTCGGCTCGATAAGCGCAATCACGAGGCCAAGGAACTTTGGCGCAAGCAGGATGCCGATCGTCAGTTCGAACAATCGCAGCGCGCGCTCGTAATCGAAGCGAGGCCAAGCCGGAAACAAGGAGAAGTCCCGGGTGAAGTATTCTGGCCGGATGTAATGAGACTGCAGCACCAGCATGATGCCGACGAGCAATTGCGCCATCCAGAGTGGCGACGCGAGATAGCCCATGATGCCGTTGGCGAGATGCTGTCGCGTCGCCAGCGTGAAGCCGCGCGCGCCGATGATGCGCGCGTGCTGGAGATTGCCCTGGCACCATCGGCGGTCGCGGCCAGCAAGATCGATCAGGGAAGGCGGGCTCTCTTCGTAGGAGCCGCCGAGGTCGGGCAGCATGTAGACGGTATATCCGGCGCGAAGCATGAGCCCCGCCTCGACGAAGTCGTGGCTGAGAATGTGGCCGCCAAACGGCGGTTTGCCCGGAAGGTCCGGAAGTCCACAATGATCGGCGAACGCGCGCGTGCGGATGATCGCGTTGTGGCCCCAGTAGTTGCCGTCACGCCCCATCCATGCGCTCAGGCCCGCAGCCATGACCGGGCCGGCGATCCGAGCGGCGAACTGCTGCAGACGCGCGAACATCGTGTTGCGGTTGATGATGAGCGGCAGGCTCTGGATGATGCCGGCGTCGGGATCCGCCTCCATGGCCGCCGCCAGGCCCACGATCGCTTCCCCCGTCATCAGGCTGTCTGCGTCGAGCACGACCATATGCGGGTAGTGGCCGCCCCAATGGGTGACGAAATCGGCGATGTTGCCGGCCTTGCGACTCCAATTCTTGCGCCGCCGCCGGTAGTAAAGGCGGGCCTGCGGCAGCCGCGCGCGCATCGTCAGAAACGCGCGCTCCTCGGCGACCCAGACGTTGGCGTCGGTGGTGTCGGAGATAAAAAAGAAGTCGAATGCGTGGCCCTGACGGGTGCGTTCGACATCCTCGAAGATGGCCTGCATGGCGCCGAACACGCGCGAGGGCGCCTCGTTGTAGATCGGCATCACGACCGCCGTTCGCTCGCGTAGGCGTGGCGGCGGCTCACGCCGGCGTCGATGAGCGAGAAGCCAGACAAATCCGACGATGCTGGCCGAGAACGACAGCGTCACCCAGGAAAAGGTCAGGACGAACAAGACAGCGATCACCGACTCAAGCGGCGTGATCGGGCCGATCGAAACGACCTTGAACATCTGATAGGCGCCATACGCGGTGAGCGCCAAGGCGCCGCCGAACACGGCGAGACGGGTCAGAATTGGCGGCCTGGCGAGGCGCGGCGCGACGAGCGCGCGGCGATCGCTGCGCGAGAATCGTCGGAACGACTGCGCCGGCATGGCGAGCGGCGCAAAGCCGGGCATGGAGCCGCCAAGCGACGAGCTCGCGTCGCCCGTTTCGGCGTCGGACGGTGTGAGCGTCAGGCTGTCCAACGGTAGAGCCATGTTTCGCTCGCCGCCTGATTGTCGCCTCTGAGCGTCAGACGTAGCTCTGAATAGGTTTCCGATCCAGGGTCAAGATCGAAAACGACGCGCACCGAATGCCTGTCCTTGTAGGGAAAAAGCCGGACCGACACGATTTTGCCCGGGGATGCTTGAACATCCGCGGTCGCCGCCGCCGCCTTCGCCG
Source organism: uncultured Alphaproteobacteria bacterium (assembly GCA_963813555.1). Taxonomy (GTDB): domain Bacteria; phylum Pseudomonadota; class Alphaproteobacteria; order Rhizobiales; family Beijerinckiaceae; genus Roseiarcus. The sequence continues at coordinate 156,784 of CAWEZX010000012.1, forward strand.
GGTCGGCGAATATTTCCCCAGCCATCTCGATAGCGAAGCGCTGATGGGCGCCGACCTTGCCGTGTCGCGACGACACGCAAGACGCGAGCGGCGGCTTCGATGGCGGCGACCAGCACCAGAACTGCCGGAAGGCGATCGACTGGGTCGTGGCGGCGGCCATGCCCGTCTTGGGACGCCACTGGGCGATAACGTTCTCATTGGTCTCCGAGTTGGTCGGGATTTCCAAAAGACGAAGATCGCCCGCCGCCCAATCGCCGATCGGCTCGATCCACAGCGACGGCTTTAACTCCCAATGCGTTTCGTCGTCGTAAAACGCATCGAATGAGCGACTGCGCTGCAGAAGACCGAAGCCGCGCGGGTTCACATCGGAAAAGGCGGAGATTTGCAGGGTTTCCCGATTGGAGACCGGGCGCCAAAGCCATTCGCCGGTTCCAGACAGAATTTGCAGCCCGGTCGACTCGTAGGCCGCGGCCCGGACATCGTCGGGCCGTCGATGATCGAGGGGGCTGAACAGATAGGACGCGGCCATGGCTCCGAATCCCAGCTTGTCCACCGCCGTCCGCGCGATCAATGTCATCTCAGTGTCGATGATGGTTGTTTCCGCGGGGCGCAGCGTGAAGCGAAAGGCGCCGGTGACGCTTGGCGAATCGAGCAGCGCGTGAATGGTGAGCGTATTGGCCCCTGGGCTGGGTTTTTCGATCCAGAACTCGCGGAAGAGTGGGAATTCTTCACCCGGGTCATCGCCGGTCCGAATTGCAAGGCCGCGCGCGGTGAGGCCGAAGGGCTGGGCGTGCGACCGCGCGCGGTAGAAGGTCGCGCCCTGGAAGATCGCCACGTCTTCGAAGCCCTGGTCGGAGGACTTGAGAATGCGCAAGCCGGAAAAACCGAGGTCGCCCAGAGCGGACGGAGGCTTCAAGCGGCCGAAATCGAAATTCGCGGCGTCGTAAATCACCTTCCGCGCCATGCCGTTTTCGACAATGTTGATGCCGATTGGAGTCGTGTAGACAAAACCCCGATGCAGTGGCTCAAGCGAAAAGCCCAGTTTCTGGTCGCTCCAGATCGCGGCGCCTGGCACGCGCCGGATGGCCGCGTACTGATCGAAGGTGAGGGCCGAGAAGACGCTCGGCAGCGGCGGCGCCTCGGGCTCTTTAAACGGCTTCGAAGCCAGTTCCACCGCCATCTTCACCACGCTGTCGGCGGAGAAGGGAACGGGCTGGCCCAGCGGTTCGGCAGCGGTGGGCGCCGCGCCTGGCCCAGCCAGCGAAACCGCAAGCGCTCCGCCCGCGGCAAGCTGTAAGAATTCGCGACGCTGCCTGTCCGCCATCGTGTTCGTCATCATCCGCCGCCGGAACGAACGGTCCGACACGGCGTCGCTGCCAGCCAAAATGAAAAATCAGCCCGTGAGGAGGTGAAAAGCGCCTTGCAAGCCGGCGCGTTCCGTCCTTGGCGTTGCGGTTGTATATCGTTTTTTGCGGCGCAGCGAGACGCTTTTTGCCGCCCCGGTAAAATGGCGTTGATGCGAGTTGCGTTGTGCCTTTAAACCGCGCTCGCCCGCGGCGATAGTGGCGCCGAACTGAGGGATTCGGAGCGGCCAGCCTCCGTTCGCTAACGCCTGACCAGAGAGTTGACGTTCCATGAGCCCCAACACCCGCCGCTGTCTGACCATCGTGCTCGCCGCCGGCGAGGGGGTTCGCATGCGCTCAAGCCGGCCCAAAGTCCTGCATGAGCTCGCGGGCGGCTCGATGCTGGCGCACACGCTCTCAGCCGTCCTCGGGGGCGCGATGGGCGACATCGCGGTCGTCGTTGCATCGGATGGTAACGGCGTCGCGGCTGAGGCTCTAAAAGCCGCGCCGGAAGCGAAAGTCGTCGTCCAGTCTCAGCGGCGCGGCACCGCCAACGCGGTTCTGGCGGCGCGCGATCAGATTGAGCGCGGTTACGACGATATTCTCGTTGTCTACGCCGACATTCCGCTTATCGAGGCCTCGACATTGGCGGGGATGCGTACGGAGCTGGCCTCAGGCGCGAAGGTCGTGGCGCTCGGATTCGAGGCCGCCGATCCAGCCGGTTATGGCCGCCTAATCGAGCGCGGCGAACGCTTGATCGCGATCCGGGAGGAGAAGGACGCGAGCGCTGAAGAGCGCGCTTCACGCTTGTGCAATGCCGGGCCGATCGCCTTCAGCGGCGCCGAAGCCCTGGACCTTCTCGCCGCGGTTACGCCGGACAACGCCCAGAACGAATACTACCTCACCGACATCGTCGAGATCGCGAACGCGCGCGGCCTCATGGCGCGAGCCCTGATCGCAAAGGAGAGAGAGGTCATGGGCGTCAACGACCGGGCGCAGCTCGCCGCCGCCGAGGCTGCGCTGCAGGACCGGCTGCGCCGCCGCGCCATGGCCGCGGGCGCGACGCTGACCGCCCCCGAGACCGTGTTCCTGTCGTATGACGCGAAGATCGGCCGCGACGTCCTCATCGAGCCCCATGTCGTGATCGGCCCCCGATGCAGCATCGAGGATGGCGCGGTGATCCGCTCCTTCTCGCATCTCGAGGGCGCGCGGGTCGCGGGCGGCGCGATCGTTGGGCCGTTTGCCCGGCTTAGGCCGGGCGCGGACATCGGCGCTAACGCCAGACTCGGCAATTTCGTTGAGGTCAAGCAATCGACGATCGAGGAGGGCGCCAAGATCAACCATCTGACCTACATTGGCGACGCGCGCGTCGGCGCCAAGGCCAATATCGGCGCCGGAACCATCGTCTGCAACTACGACGGCTTCGCCAAGCACAGGACCGACATCGGCGCCGGCGCGTTTGTTGGCTCGAACTCGTCTCTGGTCGCCCCTGTAACGATCGGCGACGGCGCCTATATCGGCTCGGGCTCGGTAATCACGAAGCCCGTCGAAGCCGACGCGCTTGCAGTAGCGCGCGGTCGCCAGGAGGCGAAGGCCGGCTGGGCGAAGGCGTTTCGAGCCCGGCACAAGAAGGGCTGACGCGCGCTAAAGCAGCGCTCGGTTGTTTTGGATCACCTTTTCGTCAACTGAGATTGACGATCGGACAATGGCGTCCAATTAAACAGATAATAGCGTCTTATTGATTTTGCGGGCAGGGTTGCCGGACCGTAGTTTTTCTCCCGTGGACAATGAGTTATGTCTCGCTCGACTTTGCGCATTCTCGCCTATTTGGCGCTGGCTTTGGCGTCTTTCACCAACGGCGCCGAAGCGGGCGTTGTCGGAAGCGCTGGTTCTTGGCTCGAACATTTATTGCCAGTGCAAACAGCTCAATTCAATTCGTTCGGCAGCAATTGCTACTACGCCGACGGCTGGAACGGCCGCGGCTGGTATCGATGCGGCGACGAGTGGAACAATGGCTTTGGTTGGGTCGGCCCTTTTAACAACTTTGGCGGCCCAGCGTTCCGGCGACACCATCGCCACGGCTTCGCCGTTTTGCATCCCCGGGCGTGGAACCCCGTGTCCCCCGGCCTGGAGCCCTCTCGGCGATTAGAGGCCGGCGGCGCGCCGTCCGCCGGTCTGCATCGCGAAGGCGTTTCAGGGCGCCATTACCTTGGCCATCGCGTCGCGTCTCCTCGAAGCCTAAGCGCCGGCGGGGCTCACCCGTCCGCCGGTCTGCATGGCGTCGGCGCTCCGGCCTTTCATGCCTTCCACGGTGGCCCAGGTTTTCGTCACTTTGGCGCCGGCGGCGTTCAGGCCCCGTCTAGTAGTCTCCACGCAGGCGGCGCGGCCGCCTCACCCGGTTTCGGCGCTGGCGGTTTTCATGGGTTCGGCAGCGGCGTTCATCAGTTTCGCGGCGCCGGAGTTCCCCACATCGGCGCGTTTGCCTCACCCGGCTTTACCGGCAGCCGCTTTCACGGCATTGGCGGCGCCGGAGTTCCCCACATCGGCGCGCCAGCGTCGCCAGATTTTATTGGGGGCGGCGGTTTGCATGGGCTTGGCGGGGCCACAGGAGTCCACATCGGCGCGCCGGTCTCACGTGGCTTTGCTGGCGGCGGCGGGTTTCATGGCTTTGGTGGGGCCGGAGTTCTCCCACATCGGCGCGCCCGCTTCGCCCGGCTTTGCTGGCGGCGGCGGCTTTCATGGCTTTGGGGGGGGCGGAGGTTTCCATGGCTTTGGAGGGGGCGGAGGTTTCCATGGCGGCGGCGCGGCGTTCGGAGAGGGCGGCATCGGACATCGCTGAGCCCACTTTCACGCCTGACGCGCCCCAGTCGAAGCGCGACCAGCGCAAACGGCTCAGGGTCGGCTCATCAGCACGGCGATACAGTAGCGGTAGTAGAGCCACCCGAGGACAATGGCGAAGAGCAGGTCGAACAGGCCGAACCAGATCAGGCCGCCGCCGATCACGAACCAGGTGATCGCCATCCAGACGCGGCCGAGCACGCCGACGATGTTCGACCAGTCCCTCGCGCACCTGCGGCAGCACGGCATAGCGCCACAGGGACAAACTCGCGGCGAGCGAGCAGTTCGTTGCTGATTCGGCGGGGATTCGGCTCGTATAACGACGTCGGAGCCGGGGCGAACGTGTCTTTGATTGGCACGTTGCGCCCGAACCGGGCGCCGGCCATGCCCATCCAGGGCTGATCCAGGCTGTTGAAGGAGCCGTCGGCGGTTCGGTGAGCGGTGACGCCGCCCTCCGGCGGCGTCAACTTCGGCGGCGCCGTCTCGGTGTCGAACAGATTGCGCTCGCGCATGATGACGCGAATGCCGGCGAGCGTCGGCATGGCGATCAGAAATGGCCATTTGTGCCAGGGCGCGAATGCGCTTGTCGCCCTCGCGAACGCCGCAAGGAGACGATCACCCAACGCCGAAAGACTCATCGGCCCCCTCCAATGGCCGAAAGCTGCTCCAACAGGGCCGAAGTGAGCGAAGTCCATTCCTGCCGTTCAGACGCGCTCGGAATGTAAATGATCTCGGAATTTTCCGCATTCGTGAACCGCCCGCCCGCCGTCGCGCGCCTCCTCCAAGCCTGCCCCAATATGTGGCTGGGGCAACGAAAACAGTGATGGCGGTCACACAACTTAAAGCCACGTGGACCGCCCCATTGCGGACAAACCTAGAATCCGTTCAGCAAGGAGATTTTCGCTGGTCACGGGCCAAAGAACGCTGCGGTGCGAGCGGACGCTCTATGGGATGCGCTCGGCCAGGACACAATCAAGGTGATGGCCGACTGTGCAATCTGCCTGGCGCAGCTCTGGGATAGCGCCTGGAAGGAAGGCGACGGCGACAACACGATCCGCGATCTCACGGAGATCGATCAATCGACGCTGGAAACGCTCTATCAGAATCCGCAATTTCTGCCGTCGAAAACGCTGGACCAGATCGGCTCGACTCTCAAAGGTGCTCCGGCGCCCGCTCCTGCAGCCGCGAAGCCCAAACGCAAGGCTCAGCCGAGACGATCGGCAAGAAGATAGAAGCGCCGCGGGGCAGAAAACGAAGCGCTTTCTCTCCAAGGCCTCAGCGGTTGCCCGTGGGCCGGTATTCGCGCAGCGTCTTGCCGATGTAGAGCTGGCGGGGGCGGCCGATCTTTTGCTCCGGATCCTGGATCATCTCCTTCCACTGGGCGATCCAGCCGACGGTGCGCGCCACCGCGAACAAGACGGTGAACATGTCGGTCGGGAAGCCCATCGCCTTCAGCGTGATGCCGGAATAGAAGTCGATGTTCGGATAGAGCTTCTTCTCGATGAAATAATCGTCGTGCAGCGCGATGCGCTCAAGCTCGATCGCGACGTCAAGCAGCGGATCGTCCTTGACCCCGAGCTCGTTGAGCACTTCGTGCGCGGTGCTCTGCATGATCTTGGCGCGCGGATCGTAGTTCTTGTAGACGCGATGGCCAAAGCCCATCAGGCGGAACGGATCGTTCTTGTCCTTCGCCTTGGCGATGTATTTGGGAATGTTCTCGACCCGTCCGATCTCGCCCAGCATCTTGAGCGCCGCCTCGTTGGCGCCGCCGTGAGCCGGACCCCAAAGGCAAGCGATGCCGGCGGCGATGCAGGCGAATGGGTTGGCGCCGGAGGATCCGGCCAGGCGCACCGTCGAAGTCGAGGCGTTCTGCTCATGGTCGGCGTGGAGGATGAAGATGCGGTCGAGCGCCCGAGCCAGCACGGCGTTGACTTTGTACTCCTCGCACGGAACCGAGAAGCACATGCGCAGAAAATTCGCAGAATAATCGAGTTCATTCTTCGGATAGACGAATGGCTGGCCGATCGCATATTTGAACGCCATAGCAGCGAGCGTCGGCATTTTCGCGATCATCCGGATCGAGGCGACTTCGCGTTGCCAGGGATCGGTGATGTCAGTCGAGTCGTGATAGAAGGCGGCGAGCGCGCCGACGCAAGCAACCATCACGGACATCGGATGCGCGTCGCGGCGGAAACCGTTGAAGAAACGGTTCATCTGATCGTGCACCATGGTATGGCGGGTGACACGATAGTCGAAGTCGGCCTTCTGCGCGGCGGTCGGCAACTCGCCATACAGGAGCAGGTAGCAGGTCTCGAGGAAGTCGCCGTGCTCGGCAAGGTCGTCGATGGGGTAGCCTCGGTAAAGGAGCACGCCCTCGTCGCCATCAATGTAGGTGATCTCCAATTCCGTGCTCGCGGTCGAGGTGAAGCCCGGGTCGTAAGTGAACATGCCGGTCTGGGCGTAGAGCTTGCCAATGTCGATAACCGACGGGCCGACAGAGCCTTTACGGATCGGCAGTTCGACGGCTTTTCCACCCAGGTTAAGAGTGGCTGAGGCCGCTGCCGGCGGCTCGACGGTTTTGTCGCTCTTGGCAAGGGTAGCGGAGGTGGGCGTCATCGAGCGTCTCCCATGGACCTAATGCGCTCTCGCACTGCAATATGGGTATTGCAGCGCATTACTCAAGGCAAGTCAAAACCAAGCGAGGAGCCGAATCCGCAGATCGCTATTGCGGATTCTCGTAGCTGAATGTCTGGCTGTTCTCGTCATAAGCGAAGAGCTCGCCGTAACGGCCGAGATTGATGATCGCCCTCAATGTCCGCTCGGCATAATCCTCGGACATGTAATCCTCGAGCTCCTCGCGGAATCGGGTGGCGGGCGCACGATGGGTCGGACGCTCGTCGAGCACACGCTTGATATGCGAGGCGAGCGGGATGTGCGCCAGAACCTGGTCGCCAAACACCTTCTTGCGCTGGTCGACGTCCATGTCGACGAAGCGCCGGCCGAGCGGCGTCAGCTTGATGTCGGCGTCTTCGAACTCCGCCAAGCGCAACAATTGCAAGGTCTCGCCGAGCGGGAACAAGTCGTCGATCTCGAGCTGCAGCGAGTCGAGCTAGATGCGGCAGGTCCGCCTTTCCGTCGTAGGGCGGAGCGGCGATCTCCTCGAGCATGCCGGCGAGCGAATTGGTCGATACGCGGGGAAGAGCGAGCCCAAGGCCGATCGCCGTAGCGGCTTCGCGCGCCGCCGGCTTCGTCGGGTCCGGCCGTTGGGTCATCAGCGCGTAGATCTTGTCAACGAGCGCGCGGAAATCGTTGTCCAGCCGATCACGCGGGTGGGAGAGCGTGACCGGGATCTCGGAGGCGATTCGGCCGGGATTGGACGAGAGCACGAGAATTCGGTCAGCCATCAAAACCGCTTCCTCGATATTATGGGTGACCATCAGGATGGCTTTGATCGGTATGCGCCCTTCTTGCCAAAGATCGAGCAGGTCGGTGCGCAAGGTCTCGGCGGTGAGCACGTCGAGCGCTGAGAACGGCTCGTCCATCAAGAGGATCTTCGGCTGCATCACGAGAGCCCGCGCGAAGCCGACGCGCTGACGCATTCCGCCCGACAGCTCCTTTGGGTAGGCGGATTCAAATCCGTCGAGGCCGATGGTGTCGATCGCTTTCAAAGCACGCTTGCGGGTTTCATCGAGCGGCACGCCATTGGAGCGGGGTCCGATCTCGACATTGTCGAGGACGTCGAGCCAGGGAAAGAGCGCGAAGCTCTGAAACACCATCGCGACTTCCTTTGCTGGCCCGTCGACCGGCACGCCGCCAATCTTCACCGTTCCCTGAGTCGGACGGGTGAGCCCGGCGATAAGCCGCAAGAGTGTAGATTTGCCCGACCCCGACCGGCCAAGCAAAGCGACAATCTCGCCGGTCTTCAGGCTCATCGAGACGTCGCTCAAGACTGGCGCGCGCGCTTCGCCCGATCCGGTCGCGAAGACCTGACTGACCTTGTCGACGTTCAAGAGCGTCGTGACGGCGGTGTCCAACATGGGCCGAACTCCCTAATCAACGATACGGTCAGAGGCGCAGCCGCCGCTCCGCGTAGGCATAAAGCCGGCGCCAGAAAAGGCGGTTGGAGAGCGTTACAAAGATCGACATCATCGCGACGCCGAGCACGATTCTCGGAAAGTCGCCTTTGTCCGTGGCCCTGGCGATGTAGGATCCGACGCCCTCCGCGGTGACCGTGTGATCTTTCCACCTGACGTATTCGGCGACGATCGACGCGTTCCACGAGCCGCCCGAAGCGGTGATCGCGCCGGTCAAATAATAGGGGGCGATGGCGGGAATCATGACCTGGGTCCACCACCGCGGGCCGCGAATGCGAAAATTCGCCACAGCTTCGCGCAAATCATTGGGAAAGGCGGACGCGCCGCCGATTGTGTTGAAGACGATATACCACTGGGTCCCGAACACGATGAGGAAGCTCAACCAAATATTCGGGTTCAGATTGTAGGCGAGCACGAGGCTCACCGCTGCGCCGAACAGAAGGTTGACCGGGAAAGCGGCAAGGAATTGAGCGATCGGCTGAATGGCCTCGGCCCAGCGAGGCCTGAGACCGATCCAGACGCTGATCGGAACCCAGATGAGAGTGGCGAGCAGCATCAGCAGCACGACGCGAATGAAGGTATAAAACGTCAGAACGAAGACATGCGCGACCTCGCCCCAATTCACTTCGGTGGCGATATAAGAAACGGTGAGCCACGCCGCCCACGCGGCCACGACGATGACGATGAGGATCCAGATGGCGTCGAGAGCCCGCGACGGTTCTTTTGATGTTTTCTGCGCCGGCAGAATGGTCGGGAAACGCACAGGCCAGAGGCTCACGCTTCTGAGCGCAGCGAACGCCGGAGCGACGCTCAGTCGCAGCCAGTGCGTGCGCTTGATGAGGTTCAGAACCCAAGAGGACTCGACCTCCTGGCTGACCGACAATTCGACGCGGAACTTGGTCGCCCAGGCGACGATCGGGCGGAACAGCAACTGATCGTACAGCAAGATGACGATTCCCATGGTCAGCACCGCCGCGCCGATCGCCGACCAGTCGCCCGCATCGTTGGCCTTAGCGATGAAGGACCCCACTCCCGGCAGCGTGATCGTCTTATCGCCGACCGTGATCGCTTCCGAGGCCACGACGAAGAACCAGCCGCCCGACATCGACATCATCGTATTCCAGATGAGGCCGGGCATCGCGAATGGCGCCTCGAGCTGCCAGAATTTCTGCCAGCCGGTCAGGCGGAAGCCGCGCGCCACCTCGTTCAAATCCTCCGGCACAGTGCGCAGCGACTGATAGAAGGAAAAGGCCATGTTCCAGGCCTGACTGGTGAAGATCGCGAAGATAGCCGCGAGCTCCGCCCCCATGGTGTTCCCGGGGAAAAGGTTGAGAAAGAAGGTCACGGTGAAGGACAGGAAGCCCAGGATCGGGACCGACTGCAGGATGTCGAGCACCGGGATCAAAATCATCTCGGCGCGCCTGCTCTTGGCCGCGAGCGTGGCGTAGGTGAAGGTGAAAATGAGCGAGGCGACGAGCGCGGCGAACATCCGCAATGTCGTTCTCAGCGCGTAATAAGGGAGTTGCCAGTAGTCGAGCGAAACCGGGCTTTCGCTGGGCGCGGGCAGGGGCGCCGAAATGCCGTGGTAGCTTTTCGCGATTGCCGTCAGAACCGCCAGAATCGCGGCGAACGCGATGAGATCCCATTGGTTCGGCAGGGCCCGCCGCCCGGCGGACGCAATGGAATTGAACATGAGCGAATTCCGGCTGGCGCCTGTCGAGACCTACGCTTTGAAGCGGCCAAACGGACGCGAAAAACTTCAAACACCGTTGCCGCGTTGAAGGCAATCGGAATTTGCGTTGCCCACCCGGTTGATCCCGGGCTAGCGTTGATGGGTGCTCATGACAGTATGACGACGGACTCGCCAACAGGTTGAAGCGAACGCGCCCCATGGCGTGCGCGCCGCTTGCCTTTCTCGCAGCCCTCGCTTATATGCCGGCCCATTCCACAGGCGGATTTTACGCGGTTCCTGATCCAAGGCTCCGCTCCGGTGGCGAGGTTTCCTCGCTTCACATGATCCGCCGAGGCTCAACCGGACAAGGACGAAGCTCCATGGCTCTGCCCGATTTCACCATGCGCCAGCTGCTCGAGGCGGGCGCGCATTTCGGCCACCAGTCGCACCGCTGGAACCCGAAGATGGCGCCATATATTTACGGCTCACGCAACTCGATCCACATCATCGACCTCGCCCAGACAGTGCCTCTGCTGCATCAGGCGCTGAAGGCGGTTTCCGACACCGTCGCCAAGGGCGGGCGGGTGCTGTTCGTCGGCACCAAGCGCCAAGCGTCGGATGAGATTGCGGCCGCCGCCAAGCGCTCGGCGCAATATTTCGTCAACGCCCGCTGGCTCGGCGGCATGCTGACCAACTGGAAGACGATATCGGCGTCGATCTCGCGCCTGCGCAAGGTCGATGAGCTCCTGGGCGAGGGCGCGAAAGGTCTGACCAAGAAGGAGCGCCTCATGCTATCGCGCGAGCGCGACAAACTCGAGACTGCGCTCGGGGGCATCAAGGACATGGGCGGCGTTCCCAATCTGGTGTTCGTCATCGACACCAACAAGGAAGCGCTGGCGATCAAGGAGGCCAACCGCCTCAAGATTCCGGTGATCGCGATCCTCGACACCAACAGCGATCCGGACGGCATCAGCTATCCGATCCCGGCCAATGACGACGCGGGCCGCGCCATTCAGCTCTATTGCGAACTTATCGCTCGTGCAGCGATCGACGGCATCTCGCGCGGCCAGGGCGCGCAGGGCGTCGATCTGGGCGAAGCCGAGGCGCCGGTCGCCGAATCGCTGCCGGCGACGGTCGAGCCGGAAGCCTTGGTGAGCGAGCCTGAAACCTTGACCGATCAGTTCGAGCTCTTGGCCGCCCCGCGCGGCGCGCCGGACGATCTCGCCAAGCTCACCGGGGTCGGGCCCCAGATCGTTAAGAAGCTCAACGAACATGGCGTGTTCCACTATTGGCAGCTCGCCGCGATGACGCCGGAGGAGTCCGCCAAGCTCGACGCCGATCTCAGGTTCAACGGCCGCATCGAGCGAGATAAGTGGAGCGAACAAGCGCGCGCGCTGATGGCCGCTGAATAAGGTGCGCGCGGCGCTTGAGAGCGAAAGAGGGACGTGCATGGCGACGATTGCCGCGGGATTGGTCAAAGATCTGCGCGAAAAAACCGGCGCGGGCATGATGGATTGCAAGAACGCGCTGAGCGAGACCGACGGCGACATCGAGGCGGCGGTCGATTGGCTGCGCAAGAAGGGCTTGGCCAAAGCCGCCAAGAAGAGCGGGCGGGTGGCGGCCGAAGGTCTCGTCGGCGTCGCCGTCGAGGACAATCTTGGCGTCCTCGTCGAGGTCAATTCGGAGACTGACTTCGTCGCTCGCAACGATGACTTCCAGGCGCTGGTGCGCGGCGTGCTTGCGGTCGCGCTCGATCATGCGCCCGACGTCGACGCGACGACGGCGCTCGGCGCGCACTACCCGGGCGGCGGCACGGTAAGCGAGGCGATCGGCAACGCCATCGCCACTATCGGCGAGAACATGACGCTGCGTCGCGCGCAGGGCCTCAGAGTGGGCGAAGGCGCGATCGGCTATTACGTGCACGGGTCGGTCGCCGACGGGCTTGGCCGAATCGGGGTCATCGTCGGGCTCCAATCCGCCGGTGATCGGGCCCGGCTCAGCGCGCTCGGGCGGCAGATCGCCATGCATGTCGCCGCCGCAAGTCCCGTCGCGCTCGAGGCCGCAGGGGTTGACCCGGTGACGGTTGCGCGCGAGCGGGCCGTCTTGGTGGAGAAGAACGCAGGCAAGCCCGCAAACGTGATCGAGAAGATCGTCGAATCCGGTCTGAAGACCTATTACAAGGAAGTTTGCCTCCTCGATCAGGCCTATGTCCATGATCCGGCAAAGACTGTCGCTCAGGCGATCAAGGAGGCCGAAAAGACGGTCGGCGCGCCGATCGTCGTCGCCGGCTTCGTCCGCTACGCGCTGGGCGAAGGTATCGAGAAGCCGGTGGAAGGGGCCTGAGGGCTCGGCGATATCAAGCGGCCCCTTGGGGCCGCTTTTTTTATCGCATAGGTGAGCCTGACAGGCGATCGCGCGGCGGCGGGCAGCGCGGTTGGTGGTTTGAGGAGGGAGCCCGGGCATGACGAAAGCGCCGCAACCGCTGTTCAAGCGCGTCGTCGTCAAGCTGTCGGGCGAGGCGCTGATGGGGCCGGACACGCATGGCCTGCACGCGCCCACTCTTCAGCGCATTGCTGGAGATCTGAAGGCAGCGGCGGACCTAGGGGTGCAAGTCGCGGTTGTCGTCGGCGGCGGCAATTTCTTTCGTGGACTTCAGGGCGCGGACAAGGGGATTGAGCGCGCACGAGCGGATTCGATCGGCATGCTCGCGACGGTGATGAATGCGCTGGCGATGGAGGGGGCGCTCGAACAGATCGGCCAGCCGGCGCGCGTGCTCTCTGCGGTCGCCATGCCGTCGCTGTGCCAGCCTTACTCGCGCCAAGCCGCCCTTGCGCATCTGGTCAAGCATCGCGTGATCATCCTTGCCGGCGGGACCGGCAATCCATTCTTCACCACCGACACCGGCGCGGCTCTGCGAGCGGCTGAACTCTCATGCGATGCGGTGATGAAGGCGACGCAGGTCGACGGCATCTATTCCGCCGATCCGAAGAAGGATCCGACCGCGACGCGCTTCGATCGACTCAGCCACGACGAGGCGATCGCCCGCAAGTTGCAGGTGATGGACACCGCCGCTTTTGCGCTCGCGCGCGATAACGGCATCCCGATTGTTGTCTTCTCCGTCGATGAGCCGGGCGCCATTCCGTCCGCGCTCATCGGCAAGGGGCGAGCGACCTACGTGATGCCCTGAGGCGCAAGATTTCGCAGGCCTATCGGCTCGGACCAACCCATGCGTCGGCGGCGGGTCAATTCATCGAGTTTGCGGTCTGTCGGTTATGATCCTCGATCGCGAACGCTGGAGGTCGAGTTTCGCAGCCGAGCCGTCTACTAAAATTATGACGTTCCTCAAACCGTCTTTGAAGAGCTGCTTGCGCAAGATTCGCTTGGCCCTATTTCAACGCGGAAATTCGTGACGTTTATACGGGCGCGCTCGTTCGATGACTCCGCGGCTGTTGTCGGCGTAGCAGCTCGGCGACCGGATTCACCGGCCTAGGGCGCAATATTGGGGCCAACAGGAGACTTGCGAACTTTTCGCAGCTTGAGCGAGGGACTCGTTGCGAATAAATTCATTCGCTCAAGCGTTTCCCGGGCTCCCCTCCAACGGAAAGACCCAATCATGACCGCTTCTTTTCCATCCACTCACGAAAGCCATCGTGGTCTTGCGTCGATCTTCTTCTGTGGAGTTTTCGCCATCGGGCTAGGATTCGCCGCGCCCGCTATGGCGGCGGGAGGCGAGGATAGCGGCGATACGGGAGCCAGTGCGGGCGCCAGCGGCGGGCCCGGGGCCCAAAAGAAGGAGCATCGCGGCGTCAAGAAGACCGATCTTACGACATGCGCTCCGGGTCAGGTTTGGGACAGGAAGACGCACAAGTGCCTGGAGAGACACAGCGGCGTTTTGCCCGATTCAGACCTGACCGAATACGCTTATGCGCTCGCTAAGGCCGACCGGTACCAGGAGGCGATCGACGTGCTTGACCTCCTGAACGACCCGAATACCCCGCGCGCCCTCAATTATCGCGGCTACGCGACACGCAAACTCGGGCGTACGGACGAAGGGATCGGCTATTATCTGCAGTCTGTCGCTCTCGACCCGAACTATTCGCAGGTGCGCGAGTATCTTGGCGAGGCCTATGTCATCCAGGGCAAGTTCGACCTCGCCAAGGATCAATTGGCGACGATCGAGAAACTCTGCGGATCGAAGGAGTGCGAATACTACGAAGATCTCGCCGACGCTCTTAAGACAGCGCACGCTCTCTAGCGACGCTCGCACACTCGGCCGACGGTCGAGGTCGACCAAAGCGGCGCGCTCGCGTGGATTGCGGGCCCCGAGGCGCCCGGGCGTTCCTCTGGCCGCCCACCGATCAAGCCCGGCGTCACGATGTCCGGGCTTGAGATCGGGGTCACATTCCGGACCGGAAGCGGCTCATATCTCGGGCGGCGGTCGGCGCAATCGGGTCGCCTGCTCGAAATCGAAAGCGTAAGCCAGGATTTCGCCGTCGGCCTGGAGGCCGCGGCCGACAATGTCGAGCGCGACGGGACGGTTATCGGCCAGATATCCGGCGGGGACGGTGATGGCCGGAAGTCCCATTTCATTGACCTGCGTGCCAACCACTTGATCCCCAAGATAGGCAACCGTATTGGCGTCGAGATCGGGAAGCGGGTTCACGGAGCGCGGAACAAAGAGCGCGTCGATGCCTTTCTGCGCGAGAATCTCTTCGTAACGCTTCCGCAGCGCTGCGGCCTGCTCAATCACAGCCGTGAGCCTCGGGTCGTCCGCCGGCACGTTCGCCTCCGGGTTCGCCAGAAGGCCGAAGAGCGGTGCCGTCGTTCCCAGTCCTATGTCGAACCCCGCGCGCTCCCGGAAGGCTGATCGTGATGCGGGCGCATCGCCGCCGAGCCCCGCAAGGAAGGCGTCCACTCCCGCCCAATACGCGTTGCAGGTGTCAAAATACGTGCGCTTGCTCCAGAGGCTCGCCCAATCTGTATCACCGAAGACCACCGGCACGGTTCGAGCGCCCAGACCTTCGATGATGTTGACCATCTTTCGATAGTGATCGGCGATCGCGGAATGCAGGTCTGTCGCCCACTGACCCGGCTCGAAGAGTCCGATTGTCCTCCCCGCTAACGCCCCCTTGCGCAGACTGTCGGTGTATTTCGAGCCTCCTGCGCCCACCAAGACGTCAAGCACGATAGCCGCGTCGCGGACGCTCTTGGCGATTGGCCCGGCGACGTCGTGGTGGCTTGCGAGGCCGGGATAGATTCCGTCGCCCGGGACGAGTTCGAAGCTCGGCTTGAGGCCGACCAGGCTTTGCGCCGACGCCGGGAACAGGATCGAGCCCGCCGTGTCGGTGCCGATGCTGACGACGCCCATTCCAGTCGCGACCGCCGCCGCGCTGCCGCTGCTCGAGGCCCCCGGCGCGAATTCGGAATCGTAAGGGTTCAGCGTATCGCCGTTGTGGCTTGAGTTGGCGCGCAGGCCGTCGAGGCCGAAATCCGGAAGGTTGCTTTTGCCGACGATGAGGGAGCCCGCTTCCCGAAGACGCGCGACGAGCGTCGCGTCGCGCGCGGGCATGAGATCGATGCCGTTGAACGCGCCGGCGATGCGGTCGACGACCCGGTCGTCCGACGCGAAGCCCGCATATCCCGCGGTCGTGCGGACGCCGGCCAGGTTCATGTTGTCTTTAAGGACGACAGGGATTCCGTGGAGCGGCCCCCGTTTACGTCCAGCCGCGAAAGCCGCGTCGAGGCGTTCAGCGTCCTCCCCCATTCGCTCGTTGATCCAGATGAAGGCGTTGAGGAAGGGTTCGAGGACGGCGATCCGCGACAGGACAGACGCGGCCACGTCCTGCGCGGTGAATGCGCCGCGCTCATAACCGGAGCGGATGTCATCTATGGAGAGTTCGGCGATGGCGGCCGCCACTCGGCCATTCGGGGTGGCGGGCGGCTGCGGCAAGCGCAGGTGGCGCATTTTGGCTCCTTCGGCGTGAAGTCTTTGAGTGGCGGCTCGCGCGCGGCAGGACAGGCGCCGCGTGCGAGGCGTCGGTGTTATGTGATCTGCATCGTCTGACCGACAAGCTTCGGCCAGTCGATCAATGCCCCCAGACCCCCGTCAGTTCCGCCTTGGCGAGCGTGTGGAAGTGGAGCATGAAGCCGACGACGGCGGCGGAGGTGTTTTCATCCCCGTCCAGCTTTGGTGTGTCCACGGCGAAGATCGTAAAATGATAGTGATGCGGCGCATCGCCTTTCGGCGGGCAGGGCCCGCCGTAGCCGGGAACGCCATAATCCGTGCGGCTCTGCACCGCGCCCTTAGGCGCTTCGGCGCCCTTCGGATTGCCCGCGTTCTTGGGAAGGCTCGTTACGTCCGGCGGTATGTTGAAGACGACCCAGTGCCAGAAACCGCTGCCCGTCGGCGCATCGGGGTCGTAAACCGAGAGCGCGAAGCTTTTCGTGTCCTTCGGCGCTCCTGACCAGGAGAGCGCGGGCGAGATGTTGCCGCCCGTGCAGCCAAAGGCGTTGAAGACCTGCTCGTCGGCAATCTTCGCACCCGGAGCGATGTCCGGACTGGTCAGGGTCATCGTTTGGGCGGCGGCGCCTTGCGCGCCCAGGAAGGCGGCGAAAAGCGCGAATGCGGTTGCTTTGAGCATGAGTCCTCCGTTTAAAATCGACGCGAATGACAGTCTGCCCTCAACGACGAGGGGAGAGCGCGACGAATGTTATGTGTCCAGCCCCTGATCTCGGGGGATTGCATCGACACGCCCGCAATTCCCCAAACCGCAAACACGCCATACCCCACCCGTATTCGTTCTCGCGGTTTCGCCCGACGCCGCGGTTGTCGTCCCTCAGCCGGGCGAGAAGCGCTTGAACTCGCCCGTATAGGTTTTGGCGAGCGGCGCAGCATAGGTATTGCGCTTCGATGTCTTCAAGTCCAGCCGGACCAGGCTTTCCGCGAGACTGACCGCGCAAGCAACCCCGTCGAGCACAGGAACGCCCGCCTTGCGCTCGAGGTCGCGGGCAAGATCGGTCATGCCGGCGCAGCCGAGCACGATCGCCTCGGCGCCGTCTTCGGCGAGCGCGCGTTCGATCTCCCGTTCGATGAGACGCCGCGCACCGGAGTTCGGATCTTCAAGCGCCAAGACTGGCGCGTCTGCGGCGCGCACGCCCGCGCAGCGGGTGCGGAGCCCGTATTTCACGAGGTTGTGCTCGATCGGTGCGATCGAGCGCGACAACGTCGTGACGACGCTGAATTTTGCGGCGATGAGGCTCGCCAGATGAAAGGCGGCTTCGCCGATGCCGACGACTGGAGCCACGGTCGCGCATCGCGCCGCCTCAAGTCCGGTGTCGTCGAAACAGGCGATGACGAAGGCGTCGGCGTCGCGCGCCTTGCCGATCTCCTCGATGAGGCCTGGAACGGAGAACGCCTCGTCGAAATAGCCCTCGATGCTGGCCGGCCCAAAGCCGGGATTGACGGCGGTGACTTCGACGCCCGGCGAAGCGGCGGCCTTGGCGGCGGCGCCGATCTTCAGCGTCATCGAGCGCGTGGTGTTCGGATTGATGACGTGGATGCGCATGCGCGTGGCCCCCGGGATGTCGTCGCCAAGATAGAGGTGTCGGATACGCTCGTGAACTGGTCTTGCGATCTTCCCGCCGCGGCCAGCGTCTGCAACCTTGCGCGTGACAGAGGCCCCCCCTAAAGCCTTGAGGACCGCGCACGCAGCGCGGCTTGAGCCCGCGTTCTTGAAAAGGGAGGCTGAAGCCATGTCGCACAAGATCCTTGTCGCCCAGGGGGGCGGGCCGACGGCGGTCATCAACCAGTCGCTGGCCGGCGTTGCGCTGGAGGCGCGGCGGTATCCCGACGTGACGCATGTCTATGGCGCGCTGCAGGGCGTGCGCGGCATCGTCAATGACGATCTCGTCGATCTCGGGCAGGAGACGGTCGCCAACCTCGAAGCTGTCGCTGCGACTCCCGCTGCGGCTTTAGGCTCGACCCGCGACAAGCCGGACCGCCAATATTGCCAGGAAATCTTCAAGGTCCTGAAAGCCCACGCGATCGACACCTTCTTCTACATCGGCGGCAATGATTCCTCTGACACCGTGCGCATTGTCGCCGAGGAGGCGAGGAAATCCGACCATGGGCTTCGCGCCATCCATATCCCCAAGACCATCGACAACGACCTTGTCGGTTTCGACCACACGCCGGGCTATCCGTCGGCGGCGCGCTTCGTGACCCAGGCCTTCGCCGGCGCCAATCTCGACAATCTTGCGCTCAAGGGCGTCTATTGCGCGGTGGTGATGGGCCGGCACGCGGGCTTCCTCACCGCAGCATCGGCGCTGGCGCGCAAATATCCCGACGACGGCCCCCATTTCATCTATCTGCCAGAGCGCACTTTCGTCGTCGACAAGTTCCTGACCGACGTCAAGGCGACCTTCGAGCGCCACGGGCGCTGCATCGTCGCCGTCTCAGAGGGTATCCACGACGACAAGGGCGAGGCGATCATCAGCAAGCTCATGGGCAAAACGGAGAAGGACGCGCACGGCAACGTTCAGCTGTCCGGCACCGGCGCGCTCGCCGACCTCTTATGCGAGGAAGTGAAGTCGAAGCTCGGCATCAAGAGAGTGCGCGGCGACACGTTCGGCTATCTGCAGCGCTCGTTCGTCGGCTGCGTGAGCAAGGTCGATCAGCGCGAGGCGCGCGAGGTCGGCGAGAAAGCGGTGCAATATGCGCTCGGCGGCGCAGGCGACGGGTCGGTCGCCATTCAGCGCGTCGCGAACTATGCGGTCGACTACCCGCTCATTCCGCTCGAGACGGTCGCCGGAAAGACGCGGGTGATGGAGGATCATCTCATCAACGCGGCCGGCAACGACGTCACTCCGGCCTTTTTCGACTATCTCCGGCCGCTGCTCGGCGCCGACACGATCGAAGTCGCACGACTGCGGGGGGCGAAGGTCAAGAAAGCGAAGCTCCTCACGGGAGATTCGACCTGAGGGCCGGGAGGGCGAAGCCTAGCTGCGCCTGAGCAAAGGAGCGGTTGGCGACGGGCCGCGACGTTCAGTCCGGTCGATCGGTTTGGATTTTCTTGGCTCGTCGCCGTTTCGCTCCCGAAGACCCCGTTCATGAGGGTTGGATTTCCTTGGATTTCCTTGGATTCTCTCGTCCGAATCGAGACTTATCAATGGGTTACGCGGCATAAATCGAGGAAAACTTTTTCTCGGCGCTTTTGCCGTGGCGTCAGCAGCGCCAGACGGGCGCCCGCGGTCGAGACCATGCGGAAGGGCAGGATCGTTCATAGGGCAAGCTTAACTGAATTTCTGATTATCTGGAAGAGATTGTCGTTCGAGCCGTTCGCTTTCGGCCGCCTCAATCCAAAAGCAAACCGCACTCTGAGGGCGGCGGCAAGCGCTACACCACGCTGCCGAATCCGCTCGGATATTACACCGACCCGCTCACCGATCTCTCGACGCAGCTCTCGAACCTGACTGCGACGACGGGGACGTCCTTCGTCAAGGGCGCCTTCAACGCCGGCTCGAACACTGGCCTCGTCGTGTTCGACATCAGCGGGTCCGAGCTCGAGAGCGACCTCGTAAACCACGATTTCAGCTTCACCGGCAAGGGCGTGACGTCCTACATCATCAACGTCACCGGCAACTTCAGCGACCCGAGCAGCACGCATTTCAACACCGATCAGGAGGATGCGCTGTTCAATTTCGAGGACGCGACGACGGTCAATCTCGGGCAGTGGGGCACCTCGATTCTGGCGCCTGACGCCGCGGTAAAGATCACTGCGGGCGGCAACATCGAGGGTTCGGTGTTCGCGCAGGAATTCCTTGGCGGCGGCGAGTTGCACAATAACAACCTATTCAACGGCGCGCTTCCGGCAGCGGCGCTTGCGACCGCGGCGGTTCCCGAGCCGTCGACCTGGGCGATGCTGATCGCCGGTTTCGCCGGCCTTGGCTTCCTCGGCTGGCGCCGGGCTCGCATAAGCGCCCCCGCCGCGGCCTGACCCGGGGCGGAATCGCGATCCATTTCAAAGGCCGCCGAGCTCCGGCGGCCTTTGTCATTTTCAGGGCGGGTTAACGGGTCAGACCGGGAGCATCTCTGTTCGGAGGGCGCCTGCGCCTAACCGGAGCAAGTCGAAGCGCCTTCAGCGCGAGCGGCGCCGTCAGGCCTTGGACGATCACCGAAAACGCGACCACCGCGAAAGCCGAAATGAGAATGTCGTCGCGCCGGGGAAGGTCGGCGGGCAGCGCGAGGGCGAGCGCCAAAGCCAGCGCGCCGCGCAGGCCCCCCCACCACATCAGGTGCTGCTGGTTGAGCGGGATCGCCCAGCGGGTGCGCGCGAAGGCCAGGCAGACCGGATAGACCGCGACCGCGCGGCCTAGAACCGCGAGCGCGATGACCAGCGTGAGCGCGAACAACCCCTCGCGGGCGAAATCGATGGTTGCCAACGCCGAGCCGATCAGCAGGAACACCAGCGAATTGGCGAGAAAGGCGGCGAACTCCCAGAACTCGAGCACGAACGCCCGTCCATGCGGGGTGAGCGAGAGACCGAACCTCTCCTTCTGGGTGAGGACGCCAAGATTGCCCATCGTCAAGCCGGCGGTGACCGTCGCCAGCACGCCCGAGGCGCCGAAATGTTCGGCGATCAGGAACGATCCGAAGGCGGCGACCGCGGTCAGCGCCGTCTCGACCAGATGATCGTCGGATGTTCCCGCGATCATGACCGCAATCAGCCCGACGCTGAACCCGGCGGCCAAGCCGCCGCCGGCGATGACGAGAAACGTCGTAATGGCTGCGAACGACCCTTGCGCGTTTACCGGGTCATGCGCGGCCCAGACGAGTATGAGGGTGAAGAGGACCGCCGCCGCGCCGTCGTTGAACAGGCTCTCGGCTTCGATAAGCAGGCTGAGCCGGCCGGTGACGCGCGATTCCTTGATGAGCGCGATGACCGCGATTGGATCGGTCGCGCTGATCAGCGCGCCGAAAACCAGGGCGGATTCGAGCGGCCACCCGAGCCAGGCGGTGAGGCCGCCCGCCACCACGGCCGCGCACAAAGCGACACCGATGGTCGACAGTGCGACAACCGGAACGAGATCGCGTTTCAGATCGCTCCAGCGCAAGTTCAGGGCCGCCTCGAACAGAAGCGGCGGCAGCACGACGTCGAAGATCAAGTCGTGGGTCAGCACCAACCCGGCATTGACGCGAGCGGTGGCAAGCGCTGCGCCGGCAAGCACGAGGCCGACCGTATAGGGCAGACGCAGGCGGCGCGCCGCCAGCGCAACCAGAATGGCGAGGCCAAGCAGGCTCAGCGCGCGAAACAGCAGAACGTCCAGCATGCGGCTCTGTTTAGCGGCGCGCCTTGGAAAGAGGAACTGCGGGCCGCGCTATTCCGCCGCCGCCAGATCGGCGCCGGCGCGCAAATAGCGCTCGGGGTCGACCGGCTCGCCGTCGACACGCACTTCATAATGCAAATGCGGCCCGGTCGAGCGGCCGGTCGAACCGAGCCTGCCCAGTACGGCGCTTTTGTCGACGGCCTCACCTTCCTCGACCAGCGCTTCCGACATGTGTGCGTAGACGGTGGCGAGCCCGTTGCCGTGATCAATTTCGACCATGATTCCGTAGCCGCCAGCCGGTCCCGCGTGTACGACGCGGCCAGCGGCGGCAGCGTGGATTTCGGCGCCGTAAGCCTCGGCGAGATCGACGCCCGGATGCAGCGCGAGACGGCCGAGGAACGGATCGGCGCGATAGCCGAAGGGCGACGTGAGGGTGGGATCGCCGGAAAGCGGCATCCGCAGGGGCACAAAGGACATGAGCGCCTTGAGGCGTTCGGCCGTGGCCACGTCGCGCGCGACCCGGGTGAGCGCCGGGTCGCTCGCATCGATTTCGGCTGGGATGTAGGGGCCGCCGACGCCGCCTTGCCCATGGGGCAGAGAGAGTTTCGCTGGATCGAGCCCGGTCTCGGCGACGATCGCGGCGTCGCGCGAGGCAGAACGTTCAGCCGCGCGATCGACGGTGGCGAGAGCCTTCGTCTGGCCGCTTTCAATTTGGTCAAGCGATCCCTCGATGAGCGCGAGACGCGCCGAGGGGTCGAGATGGTCTGCGGCTGCCGATACGCTTGCCTTCGTGAGAGGCGCGTCCGAGGGCAGGGCGCTCAAGGTCTCGCCCGTTTCGTCAATCGGATGAGGCTTGACGCCCCGAAACTCGGTGGTGGGATCGGGAAGAGGGGCGTAAGCGCGCGCCGCGCCGTCTATGCTTGGCCCGGCCGCCGTCGGCGGGCCAAGCGCCCGGATTGCTCCGACTGCATCGGGAGCGTCCGGGAGCGCTGCAGATTTGCGCCGCCCAAATGAGGACGAGCCGCGCGCCTCCGTCTCGGCAAGCGCGACGACGATCGCGCCGCGCTGTTCAAGCCGGGCCTGCCGGGCCATGACTTCGTTGACCTTGCTCGTGAAGGAATTCCGCTCGAGCAATTGCCGGCTCGCAGCTTCATCAAGCCGTCCACGCGCCTCGGCCAGACGGTCTTCGTAAGCCGCCCTCATCTCCACCTGCCGCGCGAGGATTGCCCCCATCAGGTCATCGTGGAAGACGACGTAAAGCGTGACAGTGGCCGCCCAGGTGAATGAGAGAAGCGCAAGCGCCGCAATCGCCCAGACGCCGGCTCGTCCCAGCCGCACGGCGCCGACAGCCTCGCCCCAGGAGAGCGAAAGACCATAGACTGAAAGGCCAGAATGCGACGCTGGCCGCGCCAGCTCCGGGTAATCCTCTCGCGACGACATGAACCAGCGCTCCAGCCTGGCGAAAAGGATCCTAGACCGCCAAGCAAAGCTCATTAAGGTTAATGGATCGCGAAGGTCGGATTCCTTAACGAATTGTAAGGAGCCGCTGATGTCGAACTTGTCCACCGGCCTGCCTTGAAGGGGTTATTTTGCGGGCAGCTTTGCTCCTTGATTGACGCGTTTCTGGCCGCCATTGATCCATATCCTGGATCTGCTTGTCGTTTTTTGAACATATGCATCTTTACCGACAAGAGACGGCGCGCTTTGTCGCAGCGGCAGGCTCAAACAAATAACCCATGCTTGCGTAAGGGCAGGACTTGTCGGCCCAAGTCTACAAACGGCCGTCCCGCAGATGTTCTCCACTCCATTACCTAAGTATTCAACGAAGGCCGGAGCAATGAGGCTTTGTCTCCCTTCTCTCGGTTCGCCATCGGGTGCTGTTGTCGGGGCTGTCCGCAAGGGGTCATTCGGATCCACCCAACGCTCCGCCCGGCGAAAAGGCGCAACGGGCGCTAATGCCAGCGAAGAACTGATGTCGCGCGAGAGGAAAGGTCAGACCGGGAAAGTCGCCGGCGCCTCAGAGCGCTTTGGCGGCTGCGAGGACCTCGTCCGCATGGCCCGGCACCTTCACCTTGCGCCAGGCCTTGGCGATGCGGCCATTGCGGTCGATGAGAAATGTCGAGCGCTCGACGCCGAAATATTTGCGGCCGTACATGCTCTTTTCCTTCCACACGCCGTAAGCCTCGATCGCCGAGCGCTCTGGGTCGGCCGCGAGCGCGATCTTCAGATCGTGCTTGTTTTTGAACGTGTCGTGGCTCTTCGCGCTGTCGGGCGAAATCCCGATGATCGTCGCGCCGGCGGCGGCGAATTTGGCGCGCAAACCGTTGAAGGCGATGGCCTCGGCGGTGCAGCCGGATGTGTCGTCCTTGGGGTAGAAGTAGATCACGACAGGTTTGCCTTTAAGGTCCGCCAGGCTGGCGCGGCCTCCGCCGTCGGTTGGCAGTTGAAAATCGGGCGCTGGATCGCCCTCAGCCGGTTCCTTCGCCATATCGCCCTCGTTTCGTCTCATTATTGGGTCAGTGCCGTCGCCGCCGAACGCGACTTCGCCGTCGGGCTCACATTGTCTCGGGGCGTCCGCCATTTCAACCGGCCGTCTCGGACAAGCGCCAAGGACGGGCCGATTCGGGGCCTTCGAATCAACGAAGATTGCGCTTACGTTGCTCGCGCCACGGAGGGTGACCGGTATTGGTCGTTCGATATACCATGACGACGCGGGCTCGCGCCCGGGCCGCAATGCGCGGGATGGCGGCGGACGCTCAAGGGGCTCGCCTCCCCTCGCGCTGGCGCCGGATCGGCGCTCGCCACATTACCCACGTTTGCCTCCGGACCGTGGAGTTCGCCGCAGCCCTATTCATCGTTGGCGGACTGGCGCTGGCTTCTATGCTGGCGCGAGGGCCCCTTCGGCTGGTCGGCATGCACGAGAAGATCCAATCCTCCCTCCAGGAGCGCGTTGGCGACCGTTACGCCATCGCTCTCGGCCCCACCTATCTCATGCACAATTCGTGGGGCGTGGGTCTGGGCTTCAAGGGCCTGACAGTGCGCGACGCCGCGGGCCGAACGGTCCTTTCGGCGCCGAGCGGCAAAGTCGGCCTCGATCCGTTCTCTGCGGCGCTGCTCGACGTCCGGGTGCGCCGGCTTGAGCTCGATGGGCTCGACCTGCGCATGCGAGTCGCGGCGGACGGCGCCCTGTCGCTCGCGGTCGCCAATGATTCTGGCGCGACCCCAATCCCTCTGCCAGGCGCGGTGGCGGCCGGCGGAGGCGCTTCCGCGCTTGCCGCTCTCGTCGGCGCCGCCGCTGAGGCCATGACCGGCGCCACCCAGGCGCTCGACCGGCTGACCCTCGCCAACGGTCATTTCGAGATCCAGAACGAAGCGACGCAGCGCTCCATCGTCTACAAGGATTTCGCCGTCACTTTCGATCATTCGGGCCCGAGGGCGCAGGCCACGATCTCGGCGACCGGTCGGGCGGGACCGTGGACAATTGCGGCGCAGGCTTCGGAGGTGGACGCCACGACCCTGTCAATCCAGGCGCATGACCTCAGCCTCGCCGACCTCCAAGCGTTCGACAAGAAGCCTCCGCCCCTGACCGCGGAGGGGCCAATCGCAATCAAGCTCGACGCCGAGCTCACGCCAGAGTCGACGCTGCGCGCCTTCAGCGGTCGGTTCAGCATCGGCGCCGGACGCGTACGAATCAACAACCCCGACGCCGTCCCCTTTTTCATCGACGAAGCGACCGGCGCCGTCGCCTGGGATGAGGATGCGCGGCGGTATCGAGTTCGACAGGGTTCAGGTTCTCGCTGGCTTGACGCATGTCGACGCGCAAGGCTGGGTGGCGCCGCCGACCGACGCGAACAAGATCTGGACCGCGCATCTCGAGTCGCGCGGCGCGCAATTCGGTCCCGAGCGGCCGGGCGCCAACCCGGTCGCGCTCGATTCGATGGTCTTCGACGCCCGCTTCCTCGAAGCGACGTCCCAGTTCATCGTCGACGGCCTCACGGCGCGCGGGCCGACCGTCGACGTGGCGGTCAAAGCGGAGACAGCGCCGGACGGGGAGGGCTCCTCGCTCAAACTCGCCATCAACGCTGGCCCCAGCGCCACATCCGATCTCGTCCGTCTGTGGCCACAATTCATCAATCCCGACGTACGCGAATGGTGCGCCCACAATCTGCACGGCGGGCGCATCCAGGGAACGATGAAGGCCAACTGGACCGCCGCCGACCTCGACGCAATGGCGCATAAGCGCGGCTTGCCGCGCGAGAGCCTGCACGGCGAGTTCACCACCCGTGACATCGGCGTCGACCTCTTGCCCGGCTTGCCAGCGATGATGACCGATGAGGGTGCCGGATCCTTTACTGGCCATGAATTCACTGTCTCGGGCAATCACGCGACGATGGTCCTGTCGCCATCGCGGCGCGTGCAGGCGAACGACCTCTCCTTCACCGTCCCCGACACGACGCCGAGACCCATCGTCGACGCGTCCGCCCAGGCGCATATGACCGGAACGGCCGACGCGCTCGCCGATCTGCTCATGCGCGAACCGTTGCGCCGCCAGGCGGGCTTTGCGATCGATCCTGCGACGGTCAAAGGGCAGGCGGAAGGTGATCTCGTCCTCGATCTCAAGTTGGGAAAGACTGCGCGGCCCGAGGACTCGCAGTTCCACGCTTCTGGAGCGCTCGACAATCTCCAGATCGAGAAGTTTCTTGCCGATGAAAGGCTCAATTCGGCGACAGCCACGTTCGAGGCCGATCGCAATGTGCTCAAGATTGTGGGCGACGGCCAGCTCCTCGGCGCCGCGACCCACGTGGAGGTCGCCCGCGCGCCCGGCGAGGAAGGCACGGCGACGGTGACCTTCGCCCTCGACGCGGCCGCGCGCGCCAAGCGCGGTCTCAATTTCGGCTCGTGGCTCACGGGTCCACTGCCGGTCAAGCTGAAGGCCCCCCTGACTCGCGCCAGCGCGGAGGTCGAAATCGACCTGACGCCGGCGGGCGTCGACAATCCTGTTCCGGGCCTCTCGAAGCCGGTCGGAAGACCAGGCAAGGCGACGTTCCTCATCAAGCCTACGCCAGAGGGTGCTTCGCTCAGCAATATCGCCATCGAACTCGGCGTGCCGATGTTGCGTGGATCGGCTCAAATGGACCCCGACGGCGCCGTGGAGACCGCCACGATCACTCAGGCGCGTATCGCGCCGGGCGACGATTTCAAGGTCGACGTCATCAATGGCCCGGCTTCGCTCAAGGCTTCGGTGCGCGGGACGACGCTCGACGCCCGAGCATTCGTCAAGTCGTTATTGGATGGGACCTCTTCTGGACAAATCGCTACGAAGGATTTCGACATCGACGCCAAGATCGCGAGCGTCAGGGGCTCCAACAAACAGGCGATCACCAGCATGGAGCTCACCGCGTCCCGGCGCGGCGGCCAGAACTCAACTCGGAAGTTTGCGCGGACGCATCGGCAGCGGGGCGGTGATGGCGACCGGAAGCGGGCAGGAAACGCGGATCATGACATCCGACGCCGGCGCGCTTCTCCGTTTCGCCAATCTTTATTCGCATCTCGAAGGCGGCGATCTCAATCTGCTTCTGCGCTCTCGCGGCGATTTGAGCGCCGGCGAGGCGACTCTTACCGATTTCGTCCTGCGGGACGAGCCAGCGTTTCGCCAGCTGGTCAGCGCCGGGCCGCAGCGCGCATCAGAAGGCGGAGGCGCCGCTATTGATGCGTCGCGCGTCCGCTTTGAGAAAATGACCGCGTCCTTTGAGCGCACTCCGGGCAAGCTGGCGATTCGGGACGGGGTCATCTACAATCCAAGCGTCGGACTTACGACCCAAGGCGCGATCGATTTCGAACACAACCAAATCGACGTTAGCGGCTCATTCGTGCCGGCCTATACCGTCAACACCATGTTGACGAAGATCCCGCTCGTTGGCGTCCTGCTCAGCGGCGGAGACAACGACGGTGTTTTCGGCCTCAGCTATCGCGTGCATGGGCTGATGAGCAGTCCGACGCTCACCGTCAATCCGCTGTCGGCGATCGCCCCTGGGATCTTGCGCCGCATGCTCGGCGCAATCGACGGGACGACGTCTCGCAGCGGCGCCCGCGATCCGGCGGAGACGGCCGACGCGCCGACGCATCGGCCGGCGCGGTAGCTAAATCGCCCTGAGCAGCACATGCTTCTTGCGGCCCAGCGACAGCTTGACAATTCCGCCCGCTTTCAGCGCGTCACGGGTGATGAGCGCCTTCTCGTCGCCCAGCGTGGCGTCGTTGACCCTTAAGCCGCCGCCGCGGATCTGGCGGCGCGCTTCGCCAGTCGAGGCGACGAGGCCAGCGCGCACAAAGGCGCTGAGCGCGCCGAGTCCGGCTTCGAACTCCGCACCCGGCACGTCGACCGTCGGCAGGCTCTCGGCGAGTTCTTTGTCCTCGAAGGTCTTGCGCGCCGTGGCGGCGGCCGCCTCAGTCGCCACGCGCCCGTGCAGCAGCGAGGTCGCTTCGTTGGCCAGCGCCTTCTTCGCCTCGTTGATCTCGGCTCCGGCCAAGCGTTCGAGCCGGCCGATTTCGTCGAGCGGCATGAGCGTGAACAGTCTGAGAAACCGGCCAACGTCGGCGTCGCCGGTGTTGCGCCAGAACTGCCAATAGTCGTAAGGCGCGAGCATCGTCTCATCGAGCCAGATCGCCCCCGCGGAGGTCTTGCCCATTTTCGCACCCGAAGCCGTGGTGATGAGCGGCGAGGTCAACGCATAGAGCGGCTCGAGCCCCATGCGCCGGCCGAGATCGACGCCGGTCACGATATTGCCCCACTGGTCGGACCCGCCCATCTGCAGCGTCACCCCGTAGCGCCTGTATAGCTCGGTGAAATCGTAAGCCTGCAGGCACATGTAGTTGAACTCGAGAAAGGAGAGCTCCTGCTCGCGGGTCAGCCTTAGCTTGACCGAATCCATGGCCAGCATGCGGTTGACCGAGAAATGGCGCCCGACATCGCGAAGGAAATCGATGTAGTTGAGCGCGGCGAGCCAGTCGGCGTTGTCGGGCATGATCGCGTCGCGCTTGCCGTCGCCGAAGCGGACGAAATGGGAGAAGGCCGTGCGTATGCCCGCCTTGTTGGCCTCGATCTCCCGAACGGTCAGCAGCTTGCGGCTTTCGTCCTTGCCCGACGGGTCGCCGACCATGGTCGTGCCCCCGCCCATCAGCGCCACCGGCTTGCCCCCCGTCTCCTGAAGCCAGTGCAACATCATGATCTGCACGAGCGACCCGACGTGCAACGACGGCGCGGTGCAATCGAAGCCGATATAAGCAACGAGCGAGCCTGACCGGGCTTTCTCGTCGAGACCGGTGAAATCGGAGCATTGGTGAATGAACCTGCGCTCCTGCATGACGCGCAGGAAGTCGGATCGCGGTTGGAACACGTCAGTCAAATTTGGGCCCCGGCGTCATCGTGGGCCCGTGCTTTAGGGAAGCGCCAGCCGAAGCGCAACTGCGACCTGATGGGCGACTGATGCATGGTTGAGGTCGCGAGGGGCGGAAAGCGTTCAGCCGGGAGCGGCGTTCGATGAGTAGGGGGTATGCGGGTCGAACCGATTGGACCTTCTAGCAGCCTGTCGGACTTAAATGAACGACGTGGGTTCTGGAAGGACCTGCGGTGTTTGGCGAGGTACAATGACGGCGTTGATTCTCCTTGCGCCACGAACCGGGTCAGATGGACAATTTTCGTACGATCGACCGAGAGACGGGATATCTGCTTCCGCCTTCGGTTGACGAGTGGCTGCCGGAGAAACATCTGGCTCGGTTCATTGTCGAAGTGGTCGACGGTCTGGATCTCGGCAGGATGAGCCGGGACTATCGGGGCTCGGGTTCGGCTTCGTATCATCCCAGGATGGTGTTGGGGCTTCTGGTTTACGGCTATGCGACGGGGGTGTTCTCCAGCCGCAAGCTGGAGCGGGCGACCTACAACTCGGTGGCGTTTCGTTTCATCGCCGCGAACGATCATCCCGACCACGACACGATCGCGACGTTTCGGCGGCGCTTCTTGAAAGAGATCGAGAAGCTGTTCGTGGACGTTCTTCAACTCGCCCGCGAGATGGGGGTGCTGGAGATGGGGACGATCGGCCTGGACGGGACGAAGATCCATGCCAACGCAAGCCGGCACAGCGCGCTTTCCCATGAACACGCAGGCAAGATCGAGGCGCAATTGAAGGCCGAGGTCGCCGATCTGATGACCAAAGCCGAAGCGGCTGACGCGGCCGACGTTCCCGACGGCATGTCGATACCGGACGAACTGGCGCGGCGCGAGGAGCGTCTTCGTAAGATCGCCGAAGCGCGGGCGAAGATCGAGGCTCGGGCCAAGGAGCGTCATGCGCGCGAGATGGCGGAGCACGAGGCCAAAATGGCGGCGCGCGAGGCCAAGGCCGCGGCGACGGGAAAGAAGCCGGGCGGCAAGCCGCCGCAACCTGCGGCCGAAGGACCGCGACCGAGCGATCAGGTCAATCTGACCGACGAGGACTCCCGCATCATGCCGGCGGCCGGCGGTGGTTTCGAACAAAGCTACAACGCGCAAGCGGCGGTGGCGACGGGCAGCCTGCTGGTGGTGGCGATCGACGTGGTCCAGACGCCCAACGACAAGGGCCAAGTCGAGCCCATACTGGAGAAGATCGGCGCGTTGCCCGAGAATTTGGGGAAGGTCGAACATCTGCTGGCGGACGCCGGCTATTTCAGCGCGGGCAATGTGGACGCCTGTGCAAGGGCGGGCGTCGAGCCGGTGATTGCGATGGGCCGCCAGCCGCATCATCCGCCGCTGAGCGTGCGCTTCGCGCCGACGCCGGCAGCCCCGGAACAACCGACGCCGGTCCAGGCGATGGCCCATAAACTGAAGACGCCGGAAGGCCGCGCGCTCTACGCCTTGCGCAAACAGACGCCGGAACCCGTGTTCGGCATCATCAAATCCGTGCTCGGATTCCGTCAATTTTCCCTGCGTGGGCTCGAAAAAGTGCGCGGCGAGTGGACTCTCGTGACCATGGCTTGGAATCTGAAGCGAATGTTCTCGCTCAGCCCCGCCTGAGAGGGGCCGAACGCCTACGAGGCGCGCCGACCAGCCCTAGGCCGAGGCTTGTCAAGGCTCCCCAAGGCTCAGTCGAAGCCACCGAAAAGCTCGATCGGACTACCACCCACATCCAAACCGCGACAATCCACGCGATCGTCAGCCAAAATGAGCGCAGTCCGACAGGCTGCTAGGCAAACACTGCCTATTTGCCCGGGGCCAATTGGTACGCGCCGGCGTCGATCGGAATTTTGCGCGGCGTTCCGGCGATGTCGACCTTCGGCGCTTCGGCAGGGTTGCCGGCTCCAATCGCCCGCGCCTGCGGTCTCAGCCTGAGGTCGAAGACGAACTTCCGGGGATCAAAACTGACAAACTCGTTCGCGGCGCCTCGCCCGCCGATGGTGTTGTGGTCGCCGTAGACGCCTGGCTTGGAGACGCCCCAATTCGGCTTGCCGTTCAGATAGGTGATGATCTGGCATCTCCCGTCGATCGTGAGGCAGATGTTGTGATCCATCGTCATGTTGGGGTTGACGTTATAAATGTTGAGGCCGTTGGCGATATTGTTGCGGATGACCACGTCGTTGGATGGCAAGCCCTGATGGGTCTTGTCGCCGACGCTGACAATCGGCTTGCAGGGCACGGGAATCAAGCCGTCTGCGATGACCGTATTGTTGATGATCTTGCCGCCGTGCACGCTAGCGAAGCCGATGCCCCAACAGGAGCTGGTCACGACGACATTGTTCGACACCGTGAGGTTCGCCCAATCGCCATCGAAGGCGTCGATGGCCTGGAGATAGGAGGAGAACGGCAGATTTGGATCGGTCTGCCGGATGATCCGATTGCTATCGATCACGACGTTGCTGAACGTACCAGGATATCCTTGCATGCCGTCTATATGGGCTCCGATATTCCACTCCATGGGATCGTGGATAAAGTTATGAGTCATCGAGATATTGCTCGCTCCGTAATCGATCCCGTCGTCGCCGAAATGATCGATCTCATTGCGAGTGACCAGCATGTTGTTGGCGAATACCGCTAAGCCGAAATGGTTAGCGGTAATGTGCGAGTCGACGACCGAGACGCAGGTCGTGTTACCGCCCTTTACATTGACCCCTACCCGAGTATTCGCGGCCCACTGGGCCTGGGTCCAAGTTGCGTAAACCGAAGGGTCCGCAGAAGATACATTTAAATTGTGTAAGATAATGTTAGACGTAGGGAGTGTTGCGCCCCCATCACTGATATTGATCAGCCCGCGTCCGCTAGAGCCGAGGGATTGAACCTTTAGCCCGGAAAACACAAAATTCGATGAGGCAAGGATAGCCAGTGAGGACAACACCGGAGTTTGACCCGGCGCGGCGGCGATCGTGACGAAGGCCGAGTTGGTTACCTGAACGGCGTAAGCGCCAATAGAAATATTGCCATATTGGCCGCTCATCAGCAAGATTTCGTCGCCCGGGTGCACGACAGCGCCGGCCTGATCCGCGTAAACGCGTTGAGTGGTTCCCGGCAGAGGTTGCCGGTGGACATAGGGAATGCTGCTCAGCAAAGGCCGGGTGTAGCCGGCCGTCGGGGCTGAGGAGACGACGCCCTGAAGCGAGCTCCAAGGCGCGGTCTGCGAGCCGTCGCCGCCGTCAGCCGGCGTCTTGCCGTTGGCTGGATCGACATACCAGACCTTCCCGATCGGGCCCGGCTGAGCGCAGCCGGGGTAAACCTCGGCGGCCCGCGCCGCGCCGCCGATCGTAGCCGCAACGCAAAAAACGCTGGCGCAGATCAGCGCGCGCCGCTTGCCCAGAATCATGGCGCCAACTCCAATACAGATCGCACGAGAAGGGAAGTCAAAGACGGATAGGCTCGGTCTCTAGCGGAAACATTGGGCTGAAAAGAAGGCGCCCCGAGGCGATTGGGCTCAACTGCTCATTTCGGCGCGGGTCGCCTCTTCGTTCAGGCTCGATTTTTGGCGCGCACCTTCAGGCGACACCGCCCTTCGAATGCGCTAACAGACCAGCGTTCGCGCCCAGCCATTTGCGCGCCCGTCAGGATTTCGCGCTTTCCATGTCCCCCCGCCTTGGCGAAGCCGATCTCATCGCCCGCCATTTCGCCCCGCTGGCGGGGCCGGCGGGCCTGGAGCTCCGCGACGATGCGGCGCTGATGCGCCCCCCGCCCGGCGAAGACCTTGTGCTGACCGCCGATGCGCTGGTCGCGGGCGTCCATTTCCTTGCTGACGATCCCCCGGGGGCGATCGCGCGCAAGGCGTTGCGGGTCAATCTCTCCGACCTTGCAGCCAAGGGGGCTCGGCCGCTCGGATTTCTGCTCACCCTCGCACTGCCCTCTGACTGGCGCGACGACTGGCTGGCGGCCTTCGCCGAGGGTCTTGGCGCCGACGTTTCGGCCTTCAATTGCCCGCTCATCGGCGGCGATACGGTGGCGACGCCCGGGCCGACGACGCTGAGCGTGACCGCGATTGGCTCGGTTGCGCACGGGCGGATGGCCAGGCGTACGGGCGTCAGGCCCGGCGACCGCCTCTATGTAACGGGCACGATCGGCGACGCCGCGATTGGCCTGAAGGTTCGACTGGGGCAGGGCCCCGACATTCCGCAAGCCGACAAGGCGTTCCTGCTCGAGCGGTATCTAACCCCCGAGCCGCGTCTCAAGCTGATCGACGCGATGGCCACGCATGCGAACGGCGGCATGGACATTTCGGACGGCTTTGTCGGCGACCTCGCCAAGATGCTGGAGGTCTCCGGGGTCAGCGCCCGGGTGCCGATCTATCGCTTGCCGCTGTCGCCGGCGGCGCGGGCGGCGGTCGCCGCCGACCCCGACCTGTTCGAAGTCGCGGCGACTGGGGGCGACGACTATGAACTCCTCGCCTCGGCGCCGCCCGAATCCGCGGCCGCCTTCGAGGCGGCGGCAGCGGCTGCCGGCGTGCCATTGACGTTCATCGGCAAAGCGGTCGAGGGTTGGAGGCCGCCGGATTTTATCGGCCCAGATGGGAATTCGGTCGTCTTTGCGCGCGGCGCGTACAGCCATTTTTGACGGAGATACGATGACCGAAGGCGCTTCGACGCTCATGGACATGCGGTTGCTCGCCGCGCAGGCGCTCGCGCGCGAGGCCGGCGCGATGGCCCGCCGACGCTTTCTCGACCGGTCGTTCACGGTCGGGTTCAAGGGTCCGCACGACTTTCTGACCGAGGTGGATGGGGAAACAGAGGCATTCATCGCGCGGCGTCTGCTGCAAGTTTTTCCAAGCGACGGGTTCATCGGCGAAGAGAGCAAGGCGCGTCCCGCAGGCGAGGGCGGCGCTATGTGGGTTGTCGATCCGATCGACGGCACGGCAAACTTTGCTCGCGGCGTCCCTCATTTCTGCGTCTCGATCGCTTGCGTCGCCGCCGGCAGGGCCGAGGTCGGCGTCATTTACGATCCGATGCGCGCCGAATTGTTTGCGGCCCGGCGCGGCGGCGGCGCGCGTCTCAACGGCGCGCCGATCCGCGCATCGGGCGCGAGCGCGCTCACCAGTTCCGCTGTCGAGGTCGGCTGGAACCTCCGCGCAGGGCCGGAGCAATATGTCGAGCTTCTGCGGCGGATCGCATCCACAGGCGCTTCGCCGTCGCGAACCGGCTCCGGCGCTCTCGCCATCGCCTATGTCGCCGCCGGACGGCTCGACGGCTTTGTCGAGCATCATATCCATGCGTGGGATTGTCTTGCAGGAATCGTGCTCGTCAGCGAAGCGGGAGGATACGTGAGCGATTTTCTCAAAGGCGACGGTCTCGCCAAGGGCAATGCGCTCATCGTTTGCGCATCCGGGGTCAGGGACGCCCTCATCGGCGCCGCCGCTTTCGCGGGCGTCGCGCCGTGACGGAGATCACGCTCACTCATGGAGAAGCGCAGGCGACGATTGCGCTGCTTGGCGCCGAGGCGCGAAGCTGGCGGGTCGCCGGCCGTGACCTGCTTTGGCCCGGCGATCCGGCGATCTGGAGCGACATCAGTCCGATCCTCTACCCGGTCGTTGGCTGGACGCGGGACGGTGAGGAGCGGGTCGACGGCGTCCGCTACCCGCTTGGCCTGCACGGCTTCGCCAGGTTCGAGACCTTCGCCGTCGAAACTGTGAGGTCCGACTTTGCGCGGCTCACGCTCAGCGACAATGCGCGCACGCGCGCAATCTATCCGTTCGCCTTCGCGCTTGCGCTCGAGTACCGGTTGAGCGCCGACGCGCTCGCAATCGCCATCGAAGTCGCCAATTCCGGCGCTGGGCGCGCGCCTTACGCCTGTGGCCTGCACCCGGGTTTCCGCTGGCCACTCGGCGCCGCGGGACGCGCCGGCGCGCTGGTTCAGTTCGAGAAAGCCGAGCAGCCCGAGGTTCCGCGCCTGGAGCCGGGCGGCCTGATCGGCAAGACCATGCGTCCAATTTCAATGTGTGGCCGCAATCTGCCGCTGTCCGACGCCCTGTTCGCCCACGACGCGCTTTGCTTCCTCGACTGTGCGAGCCGGTCGCTGGCTTTCATCGACGCCTCGGGGGCGTCGATCACGATGGAGTACGAGAGCTTTCCGCACGCGGCGCTATGGACGCGGCCTCATGCGCCGTTCCTCTGTCTCGAGGCCTGCACCGGCTACAGCGATCCGGATGGGTTCACAGGCGATCTGTTCGACAAGCCAGGCATGCGCGTGCTGGAGCCGGGAGCGCAGGCCCGCCACGAAGCCCGCTTCATCTTCCGGCCGGAGTGACGCTTCATTCGAATGCCTGCGCAAGGACCATCATGACCGAGGCTTCCGCCTTCGTGCTCGACGGCGCGGCGATCGCCGACGAAGTGCTCGCTCAGGTCGGCGAGGAGGCCCGCGCGCTCGTCTCGCGTGGCGTGACGCCAGGTCTCGCTGTCGTCCTGGTCGGCGAGAACCCGGCGAGCCAGACCTATGTCGCAAGCAAGGGCAGGGAGGCCAGAACTCGGGGCTTCTATTCGATCCAGCACAACCTATCAGCCGACACCAGCCAAGCGGAGTTGCTGGCGCTCATCCAAAACCTCAACGCCGATCCGGCCGTGCACGGCATCCTCGTGCAATTGCCGCTGCCCGAGGCCATCGATTCGACGCGTGTCTTGGAAGCGATCGCTCCCGCCAAGGACGTCGACGGCTTTCACCCGATCAATGTGGGTCTCTTGTCGATCGGCGATACGAGCCGCGCGCTGATTCCCTGTACGCCCGCCGGCGCGATGATCCTCATTGACCGGGCCTGCAAGCGGCTTGGCCGCACTCTTCCCGGCATGGAGGCGGTCATCATCGGCCGCTCGAACATCGTCGGCAAGCCGATGGCGCAACTGCTGCTGGCGCGTCACTGCACAGTGACCATCGCCCACTCGCGCACCCGCGATCTGCCCTCGGTCGCGCGCCGCGCCGACATTCTGGTCGCCGGCGTCGGCCGGCCGGAGATGGTGCGGGAGAATTGGGTCAAGCCGGGCGCGATCGTGATCGACGTCGGCATCAACCGCGTGCCTGCCCCCGGGCGCGACGCTTCCGGCAAGCCCAAGACGCGTCTCGTTGGCGACGTGGCCTATGCGGAGGCCGCCGGGGTTGCCGGCGCGATCACGCCCGTGCCCGGCGGCGTCGGCCGGATGACCATCGCCATGCTGATGGCCAACACGATCACCGCGGCGAAGCGGGCGGCTGGGCTGTAGGATCGGCTTGACCCCCGCCATTTGTTGCTGTAGCTAAAAATTGAATGCGGATCACGTTCGATCCAGTCAAGAGCGCCCGCAATATTGCTGAGCGGTCTCTGCCGTTTTGATCGCGTCGCGGACCTCGACTGGGAAACCGCCGTGGCGGCCGAGGACGATCGCAGAGATTATGGCGAACGACGACTTCGCGTGATGGGGCTATTGGGTCGGCGGCTTCATGTGACCGTCATCACTTTTCGCGGCGACGCGATGCAGGTCATCAGCTTTCGCAAGGCCAATTCGAGAGAGATCAAGCGCTATGGCGACGAAAAAAGACGACGCGGCATCGCGGTCCGATGACGAAAGTCCCGAATGGACGCGCAAGGACTTCGAGCGGGCGCGACCGGCGCTGCCCCTCGTCGGCGAGATCTTCGGCGCAGACGCGGCTCAAGCAATCGCTAGGCGACGCGGCCGTCCGCGAAAGGTCAGCCCGAAGGTCAATCAGACGCTGCGCCTCGATGCGGACGTGGTCGAGGCCTATCGGCGGCAGGGCCGCGGCTGGCAAACGCGAATCAACACCGTGCTGCGCGCACACATGAACGATCCGCGCAAATAATCGCAAGGAAATTCAAAGCGGACCAAACCGTCGGGCGCGTTGCGCGATCAGGCGGGAACATACGTCAACCTGATCACGTCTTCGCCAATGTAATCGCTTGCCACGAGGCGGAGCGGCGGCCGGGGGCCGGCGAAGAATGGCTTGCCGCGACCAAGCACCACGGGGTGGAGATAGAGTCGATACTCATCGATGAGACCAAGGTCGGTCAAGCTTCGCGCCAGGTCCGGCCCGGCGACTTCGATCTCCCCAGCGGGTTGAGCCTTCAGCCCACGAATCACCGCCTCGATGTCATCAGCGACAAGAGTGGCGTTGGGGCCGACTGACTTCAGCGAGCGCGACACGACCCATTTCGGTTGGCTCCGCCACGCCGCTGCGAAGTCGTGTTCCTCCGCGCCCCACTCAGGACGCTCTTCGTCCCAATAACGCATGACCTCGTACATACGGCGACCGTACACACTGCCCGTCAGGTCGCGCACTTGCTCTATGAAGTGACGAAATAGCGAGGGACCAGGCGCAAATTCCTGATGGTCGACGTAGCCGTCCAGGGACTGGTTCAGGCCGAAGACGAGCTTCGCCATGCTGCAAAATCTCCATCCGAGGTTTTTCGGAATAGCTTGAGCCGCCGTTGCGCGGCTCTGGCAGGATGCAAACCGCATGGCCATCGGCAACCACGCGCTGCACCCAGTTCTCTCTTTCCGTGCGGAAGCGAGGCGACCGCGCCGACTTTGACAAGATATATGCGCGGTACACCCCGAGTCCTCACGGACGAACGCGGATGATCGTCTTCCCCCTGCGTCGCTCGGTCGGGTTTAAGGCGGCGACGGCATCGTCGAGGGTCGAGATGCTGCCGATGTTCGTCCGCAGTCGTCCGTCCCGCACCCGCTGGACGATCTCACTCAGTTGGGCACGATCGGACTCGACAACGAAGTCGACCGCCAGGCCGTCGGCGGGCCGCGCCTCGGCCGGCCCGACGACGGTCACCAGCGTTCCCCCGGCTCGAATCAGGCGTGCGGACTGCTTCTGGATGTCGCCGCCGATGACATCGAATACCAGATCGACTTCGCCGACGTCTTCGAGGGCGTCGTTGTCGAGGTCGACGAACTCCTTCGCGCCGAAGTCGAGCACCGTCTGACGGTCGGCGGCGCGTCCGGCGCCGATGACGTAAGCGCCGGCCTCTCGTGCGAGTTGCGTCACCATCGACCCGACTGCGCCGGCCGCACCGTGCGCGAGGACGCTCTGCCCCGCCCGAAGGCGGCCGTGCTCGAAAAGTCCCTGCCACGCGGTGAGGCCCGAGATTGGCAGGCTCGCGCCCACTGTGAAGTCAACGTCACCCGGCAGCGGCGCGAGGTTGCGTGCCTCGATCGCCAAATACTCGGCCAGGGCGCCGTCGCGATGCCAGTCCGCGATGCCGAACACTCGCTGTCCTACCGACAGTCCCGTCGTGCCGTAGCCGAGGGCGGTGACCACTCCGGCAAGTTCGTGGCCGAGGATCGACGGTGTTCGGTCCCGGTCGCGGCGATCGGTCCAGGTCGAGGGCCACTCCAACTCGGTCGGGACGAATCCCGACGCATGAACCTGAACGACGACGTCGTTTATCGCTGCCTGCGGCTTGGGCCGCTTCGCCAGCGTCATCCCGGCCGTTCCCGCAGCCTGGTCCGTCACCACGATCGCCTTCATGGGAATTGTCTCCTCGGTCATTTGTCTTTTTGCTGGAAATGTTGCGGGGGATGGAAAGCCCGTTCGACATCTGGACGGCAGCAATGCAGTCTACCTCGATGTCGAACCCGCCGTTCCAGGCAGGGACATTGACGAAAAATCCGCGCGGGCGGGTCCTTCGGGAAGTACCGCCTATAGGGGTCGGGGGTGAGGGTTTCGAGCGCCCGCGCCTAGGCCCGGCTCCCTCATCCGGCCGGCTGCGCCGGCCACCTTCTCCCGGAGGGAGAAGGGAAGGCGGCGCCTTAACCCCGATCGACAACCCAGGTTAGGTCGGCGCCTTCAAAACATGATACTCGATCCGGCGGTTCTTCAGCCGCCCCTCGGCGGTGTCGTTGCTGGCGATCGGGTCGGCCTCGCCGTAGCCTTTGGCGACCAGCGTGTCCGGGTCCGCGCCGTACTTGATGAACGCCTCGCGCACCGCCTCCGCGCGCTTCTGGGATAGGGCCAGGTTCAGCGCCGCATCGCCGGTGTTGTCGGTGTAGCCCGCAATCTCAAGCACATGGCCGGCCTTGAGCTGCTTCAAGTCCGCGGCTGCGGTCTTCAGGAACGGGGCCATCGAATCCGGCACCTCCGCGCTGTTCGAGGCGAAGTTGACCGCGGAGTCATTGAGCGCGAAAAGC
The DNA here is from genome assembly GCA_963813555.1 of uncultured Alphaproteobacteria bacterium. Lineage (GTDB taxonomy): Bacteria > Pseudomonadota > Alphaproteobacteria > Rhizobiales > Beijerinckiaceae > Roseiarcus. The sequence continues at coordinate 195,672 of CAWEZX010000012.1, forward strand.
AGGTCCTTGACGCCAAAGCCGGAATGAAGCGACGCGAGTTCGGTCGTCGCTCTGTCGTTCGCGATGGCGACGGCCGCCGCGGTCTTGTCCGAGAGCGCGCCAACAGTGACGCCCGCGCCGAGCACGCCTTTCAAGGCTGCTATGACCTTGTCGCGCGCGGACTCGCTCATGGCGCCGCCGCCCACGTTGACCCTGTCGCCCTGGAAGATCGCGTCGACGTTCGCGCCTTTGATCGTGTCGAGCGCGCCGCGGAAGGCGCCAAGCCACGGCGCCGTCGTCGCATTCTTGTCGACGCCGATGTCGCTCTTCACTTTGTCGGCGCCGAAGACCGCGTTGAGCGCGTCGGTAATCGATGTCTTCGCGTCCTGGTCGCGGACCACGCCTGACGCGTGCACGGCGCCATTGTCGTTGCTGAGCGAGAATCGGGTCGGCGTGGTGGCGGGCGCGGGCGTGGTTGGTTCAGCCGTTGCGACCGCCGGAGCCGGAGACATTGCAGGCGCCTGTGCGGTCGTCGCAGGCGGAGCCGCGGGCGCGGGCGGAGGCGCAGCCTGCTGAGCAGTGGCCTGCGTGTCAGTCGCCGGAGGAGGCGCTGTCCCCTGTGCTTTCATCGCCGGGGCAGGCGCCGGCGGTGGGGGTGGGGAAGCCGTCATTTCCGCTTTCATGGAGGCAGTAGGCGCTGGCGGCGGAGGCGTCGCCTGCGCGTCAGTCGAAGCGGGCGTCGAGGTCTGGGCCGGCGGCGCAGGCGTTGGAGCGGGGGGCGGCGGAGCGGGCGCTTGCGCCATTGGCGCAGGAGCAGGCGGCGGGGGCGGCGGCGCTTGTGCGACGGCCGCCGGCGGGGGCGTCGCCGGCTCGGGCGCATTGGCGACAGGCTGAGCGGGCGGGATCCGGTTGATGGTTGACCAGAAATAGGAAAGGAGGGCGACGACGACCAGCGCGGCGAGCGCCGGCCATAGCCAACGCCGGATGCTGGACTCGGTCTCCGCGCTCGCCGGAAGAACGTCGATCCGCTTCGGCGCCACTTGCTCCGTCACCGCCGCGAGACGCGGTTGCGAGAGAAAAGCGGTGACCTCCGGCGGAACACCCGCCGGAACGACGCCGCCCGGCGTCAAAAGGCCGATGATTCTCGGCAGCGCGTATCCGAGCGCGGTCGACAGCGCGCTCTGGCCGAGCCCAAGCCGGCTCGCCATGCCGCCAAGGGCAGTCGCGCCAAGCGCGCGTTCGATCGGGGCGGCGGCGATGGGAGCCGCATTTGGACTGCCGAGCCAGGAGGCGACCTCCGAGGTCAGGCCGCCGGATTTAAGTCTATCGAGGAAACCGCCCAGGCCTCCTTGCGAAGTCGAGATCATCGTCAGGACTTCTTTGACGAGCATCCGGGCGTTAGCGCCAAGCCCGAAACGGCCGGCTAGATCGTCGATCAGCGTGTCGAACATCGCCATATCGTCCTCCCCAATTTGCTTCCGCAGATCGAGCTTTGCAGAAGACAATGACCGCTCGATGGCGCCTGAAACCACCATCGGGAAGCCGCCCGAGGTTCGCGGAGGCGTTGGGGTTCTAGCCCATGAGCCCGTTCGCCCTCGCATAATAAAGAAGCGCGATCGTCTTGGCGTCGGCGATCGCGCCGCGCTCGATCATCGTGATCGCCTCGCGGAAAGGGATCTCGAGCACCTCGATATGTTCGTCGTCGTCGACGCCCCCGCCCGTTCCGGTCCGATCCGCCTCGCCATAAGGAGCGACGAAGCAGGCGATCTTTTCGCTCATGCCGCCCGGGCTCATGTAGGCGTCGAAGGCGTGAACGGCCGCGGGGATCGCAATGCCCGTTTCCTCGAGCGCCTCGCGGACGGCGCAGACTTCCGGCGGGTCGCCGTCCAGCATGCCGGCGCAGACCTCGATCGTCGCCAGCGCTCCATCGCTCAGATAGGCGCCGGCGCGAAACTGCTTGACCAGCGTGACGACGCGGCGCTGCGCATCGTAGAGCAGGACCGCCGCGGCGGCGCCATGGCGATAGACCTCATGCGACAGCGTGCGCGTCGAGCCGTCGTCCTCCTTAACTTCGATCTCGGTGCGGCTCAGATCGAACCGGCCTCTCGCGAGCAGCGTTTCGCGGATCACCCGTGCGGCTTTGGCCATCGGGCAGGGCCTAATAGCGGAATTGTTCGCGCAGGATCCGCTCGTCGAGCGAATGGCCCGGATCATGCAAAAGGACCAGGGACGTCGCCTTGTCCATCGCCACGTCGACCTGGACCACGCGGCGGATTTCGAAATGGTCGGCGGCGGCGGCGACCGGGCGCTTGTCGGCTTCCATCACCTCGATGGTCACCCGTTGGGAGTCCCGCAAGAGGGCGCCGCGCCAGCGGCGGGGGCGGAACGGCGAGAGCGGCGTCAGCGCCATCAGAGGCACGCCGAGCGGGAGGATCGGTCCGTTGGCGGAAAGGTTGTAGGCGGTCGAGCCCGCCGGAGTCGAAACCAGGATGCCGTCGGCGATCAGTTCCTCGAGCTGCGTCTGATCGTCGATCTCGATCCGCAATTTTGCGGCCTGATAGGTCTGGCGCAAGAGCGAAACCTCATTGATCGCGCGCGCCGTCGTCGTGGCCCCACTGAGGTCCCGCGCCCACATGATGAGCGGATGGATGATCGACGGCAGGGCGGCCCTGAGCCGCTCGGGCAGACTTTGGTCGGAATAGTCGTTCATGAGGAAGCCGACCGACCCCCGGTTCATGCCATAGATCGGCTTCGGCGCTTTCATGGTCATGTGCAGGGTCTGCAGCATCAGGCCGTCGCCGCCGAGCGCGACGATGACATCGGCCTTGTCGAGCGGGCTATTGCCGTAGAGAGCGGTCAACCTCTCCAGCGCATCGTTGGCTTCCTTCGCGCCCGAAGACAGGAAGGCGATCGACTGCGTTCGCGCCGTTGGCGTCACGACCGACATCTGCCCTTCCCCATCTAGCGCGCCAGGCAGTCTTATCCGAGCCCTCGACGTTTCGGAAGCGGTGCGCTCAACTCCCTTCCGCAGTAAGGATGATAGGGGCGTCGATCAGCGTGTGCGGGCGGCGAACCCGATCGGACCCGACGCCCGTCCGGCGCGGCGCAGGCTGACCTGGTGGATAAGGTCTGCCGCCCGGCGCCCCCTACCTATCGCCGCTCATGAATGGCGCAATGGGCGCCGCCGTCGCGGCTCAGCGCGCCCTTACAAGTTTTCCGTCACCAGCTCCCAGACATCGTCGGCGCGGCCAGCCAGAACGGCCTTGGCCGAATAAAGCGCCATACCGAACACCGGGGCGGCCTCGATATGCGGTGGCATGACCAGCTCCACGCGGCTGGTGACGACATCAAGGAGCGCAGGACCGGGCGCTGCGAGCCAATCCTGTACCGCTGCGTCGAGGTCCTCGGCACGCTCAACACGCCTCGCGTGAAAGCCAATCACCTCGGCCACGCCAGCAAAGTCTGGGTTTTCCAGATTGGTGTAAGCGTCGAGCAGCCCTTCGGCCTTCATCTCCAACTCGACGAAGCCTAGCGAACCGTTGTTGAAGACCGCGACCTTGATCGGGATCTTCTCCTGAACGGCGGTCAAGAGACCGCCCATCAGCATCGACAAACCGCCGTCGCCGCTCATCGAGATCACTTGGCGGCCGGGGAACGCCTTCTTCGCCCCGAGCGCCTGAGGCATAGCGTTGGCCATCGTGCCGTGTGTCAGGCTCATGAGCGTACGACGCTTTCCGTTGGCTTTGACGTGGCGGAGTAGCCAGACCATCGGCGACCCGCCGTCGGCGGTGAAGATCGCGTCCGCGTCGGCGTGCTGGTCGATCAGACTGGCAAGATACTGCGGGTGAATCTTTCCGCCATGCCCAGTCGTTGCGCGCTTGTCGAGCGCTTCCATCGCCCTCGCATGGTGCGCTAAGCAGTCATCGAGGAATTTACGGTCGGTGCATGCGTCAAGGCGCGGCAAAAGCGCGGCGACCGTTGCCTTGACGTCGCCAACGACCCCCAGCTCCACAGGATGACGCCGGCCGAGGTGAGTAGGATCGATGTCGACCTGAACGATGTGAGCGTTCTCGGGGTAGAATTGTCGCCAGACGAAATCGCAGCCCAATAGCAGCAGAGTGTCGCAGCCCATCAATGCCCGGTAGCCGGAGGCGACGCCGAGCACGCCGGTCATGCCGACGTTGGAGGGATTATCGTACTCGAGGAAGTCCTTGGCTCGCGACGTATGGGCGATGGGCGCCTTCAGTCGGTTGGCCAATGCGACGATCTCGTCGTGGGCGCCTTCGCAGCCCGAGCCGCCGTAAATCGCGATCTTCCTGCCGGCGTTGAGAACCTCGGCGACGCGATCGAGCTCGGCGTCGCTCGGTTGCACGACTGGCGTCGTCCGGTGCACGACGAGCGCCCGCTCGTCGGCGACCTCCGCCTTGGAAATGTCGACCGGCAGGATCAGCACCGCGACGCCGCGCTTCGACAAGGCGGCTTGCGCAGCCATCGCTGTCTTGCGCCGCAGCTTGGCCAGGCGAGCGGATCTCGCTGCAAAAAACACTGCAAGTCCGATAGATCGGCGCGAAATCGACTTCCTGCGGAAAGTCGAAGTCCCGCTCATCACTCGTGACCTGACTGGCGATGAGCACGACCGGCGCGCGGTTCCGATGGGATTCGAACAGCCCGTTGATGAAGTGCAAGCTCCCTGGACCGCAAGAACCTGCACAGGCCGTGAGCTTGCCGCTGAGAAGCGCTTCAGCGCCGGCCGCGAAGCCGCCAGCTTCCTCGTGGCGCACGTGGACCCATTTGATCCCACTGCGCCGGATTGCGTCAGTGACATAGTTCAACGTGTCGCCCGGCACACCCCAGCAATGCTCGACCCCGGCTGATTGCAATGTTTCGACAATAACTTCGGCGACGGTCTTGTGGCTCATAATCATCTCCCCGTTCATCTTTTAGTACAAACACGATTGGCCCGTACGGGCTTCCCTTTTGCGGGAATCGTTGCGCCAAAAGTAAGGCTGGGATGCCGTTCACAAGAGCAGACCTAAGAGGGAAGTGTCCGCCTATGGGAAGGAGATTATGGAAGCAGCTCTCGGGGCTCAGGCAGGACCCGGATGGCCTTGCGCCCGGCGCCTTCGGCTGTCGGCAGTTTGATCAGGAACCGCGCGCCGCAATAGAAGTCGTCCGCCTTTACCGGCGCGAGCGTGATCGCCCCGCCGTTTCGCGCCACCAGGTCCGCCGCAATCGCGAGGCCAAGGCCGGCGCCAGCCTCACTTGTCGACTTGTGGAACGGTTCGAAAATGCGCTGGCTTTGATCGGCCGGAAATCCGGGACCGGTGTCGCTGATCTCGATCAGCGCCAGCCCATCGGTGCGAATGGCCGCAAAGCGGATGGCTTTCGGACGTCCGTCCGTAGCGCCCTTGACCATCAGCGCCTGAGCCGCGTTGCGGCTCAGGTTTTCGAGCACGCGCAGGCTGTGGTCCGGGTCCGCATAGATGCAGAACCGCGGCGGAATGTCGATGTTATAGTCGATCGCGGCGTCGTTCTCGGCTTTCGCCGACTCAACGACCTGTCGCACCAGCTCGCTCAGATCGAAGCGCCGGCGCGATGGGGGAAGTTCACGGCTTGCGCCATAGGTCAGCGTCGACTGACAGAACTGGATCGCGCGATCGAGGGTGGCGACCAGACGCGGCGCCAGCCGTTGGGCGAGCGGATCGGGGATCGTCGCCAGACGATCGGAAATGAGCTGCGCGGCGGACAGCATGTTGCGCAGGTCATGATTGATGCGCGCGACCGCCATGCCGAGCTCGGCTAGGCGCTTGCCCTGCGTCAGTTCATGCGCGAGCGAGCGTTGCATGACCGCGAGCGCCGCCTCGGCGCGACCGATCTCGTTGCCCCGCCCGCTCGGCTCGATCACCCGCGAGGCGTCCTGCGGACTCTCGCCGAAGGCGATGATGTTGGACGTCAGGCGGCGCACTGGCCGCAGCACCATGCGCCATAGCGCCGCCCACAGCACGCAGGTGACGACAGCGGCGATGATCAGCGAAATGGTAAGAAAATTGGCCGACACGCGCCGCAGCGACTGAATCAGCGGCGTCTCGTCGAAGGCGAACTCGATCGCCGGTTCGTTCGCCTGGGCCGGGGCGCTCAGCTTCACGACCGTCCCGGGCGCGGCGAACAGGGCGTGAAAGGTGGCCGCCAGGCTCTCGAAATAGGAGCTGTCGTCGGCGGTGATCAACTCGGCGCTCGCCAGTGGTCCGCCCGCGGTAGCGAACTCGCGGCGTCCCGCCCACGTCTCGACCGCAAGCCACTTCACCTCGACGCTATGGAGGATCTTTTGCGACGGGCCCTGGGGTGGCGGGGTTGGGTCAGCGAGCCCGAAAGCCTCGACGGTCGTCTGGACGGCGCTGATCTTGCCATGCAGCCACATCTCGCGATGGGCGGTCAGCCGGGTCACGTAGAACAGGCTCATCGCCAGAAGGACGAATCCGATCGTCACCGCAAGCACGCGCGCCGCGAGGCCGAAGCCCTGCAACGGCAGCGCGAAGCCCGGCGCGCTTGCATGCCTTGCAAACGTTTCAGTGAGCGCGGACGTATCGCCGCGGCTATCGGTCCGGGCCGGCAGGTCTAACATCGTTTGGCGCGCCCTCAGCCGTTCAGTCCATCCTCGATATGGGCCTTGAATATGGCCGAAAAATTGGCGTCGGCTCGAAATTCGGGACTTTTCGCGCGCAAGATCCAAGTCTCGCGGCCGGCCGGAAACGATGTGGCGGTCTCGTCAGCCTCGCTGAGGATGCCACGTCCGTCTCGTCCCCGGCAACGGCTTGGCGCCTCGCGGATCATCGCATCGCGAGCGGTTCGCCGCGCTGCATATTCCCCTATCACCCATGAAGTTGTCTTGAACTTAGCCGAGTGGAAAATTAAGCGTGCCTTGTTTTTGCCCCATCCGCCCGCCAGACAACCTCTGTAACGTCAAGAACAAGGAGGTGTAGTGAATGCGGAAAGTCATTTTGATGTGTGCGACATTCATCGGATTTACGAGTGTGGCGTCTGCCAGCGAATTGGGTATAGCCTCATATTATCAAAATCCACATTTCAGCGGGCTGATTGCAGCCCACAAAACTCTTCCGCTTGGAGCGCGAGTGAAGGTGTTCAATCTCGACAACGGCCGCAGCGCCATCTTAAGAATCGTCGACCGGGGGCCGTTCATTCGTGGGCGCATCATCGACGTCTCTCCCGCCGCCGCCAGCGTGCTCGGCTTTCGGCAGGCGGGCCTCGCGCATGTGCGGATCGAGCGGATCTGAGCCCCGCGATCGCGGAGGCGGTTAGAGCGCGGCTCAGGAAAAAGTGGAAACCGGTTTTTCGCAAAAAAGCGCGCGAAATCAAGGAAGCGCAGAGCTTTCGGCGATTCGACCGAATCGCTGAAGGCTCTAGTTCCCGCCCTCAAGCAGCCGCCGCGCGATCACCTGGGCCTGAATCTCGGCGGCGCCCTCGAATATATTGAGAATACGCGCGTCGCAGAGGACCCGCGAGATCGGATATTCGAGGGCGAATCCGTTGCCCCCATGAATCTGGAGCGCGTTGTCCGCCGCGGCCCAGGCGACCCGCGCGGCGAGCAGTTTGGCCATGCCGGCCTCGAGGTCGCAGCGGCGGCCTTCGTCCTTGGCGCGCCCGGCGAAATAGGTGATCTGGCGGGCGATGTGGATCTCGACCGCCATCATCACCAGCTTGTCGGCGACGCGAGGAAAATGGATGATCGGCTTGCCGAACTGCACTCGCTCCTTGGCGTAGCGCAGGCCGAGCTCAAAGGCGCATTGCGCCACGCCCACGGCGCGCGCGGCGGTTTGGATGCGCGCGGATTCGAACGTCTCCATCAATTGCTTGAAGCCTTGGCCTTCCACCCCGCCGAGCAGCGCGTCGGGGGCTAAGCGGAAGCCGTCAAAGGCGATCTCGTATTCCTTCATGCCCCGGTAGCCGAGCACTTCGATTTCGCCGCCCGACATGCCCTTTGCGGGAAACGGATCGGCGTCGCTGCCGCGCGGCTTTTCGGCCAAGAACATCGACAGGCCCCGGTAGCCGCGCTCGTTGGCGTCGGTGCGGACGAGCAGCGTCATCAGGTCGGCGCGAACGGGATGCGTGATCCAGGTTTTGGCCCCGCTAACGACATAGTCGTCGCCGTCGCGGGTCGCGCGGGTGCGCAAGGACGCCAGGTCGGAGCCGGTGTTGGGCTCGGTGAAGACGGCCGTCGGCAAAATCTCGCCGCTCGCGATCCCGGGCAAGTATTTCTGCTTCTGCTCTTGCGTGCCGCCGACCAGGATGAGTTCGGCGGCGATCTCGGACCGGGTGCCAAGCGAGCCCACGCCGATATAGCCGCGCGACAGCTCCTCCGACACGACGCACATCGCCACCTTGCCGAGCCCCATGCCGCCGTAAGCCTCGGGAATGGTGAGGCCGAAGACGCCCATGGCGCTTAAGCCGGCGATGACCTCGAGCGGGATATAGGCGTTGGCGCGATGCCAGCTTTGGGCATGCGGGACGACCTCGGCGTCGGCGAAGCGGCGCATCTCGCCGCGGATCGCCTCGAAGGTCTCGTCAAGGCCGGGATCGCCGATCGCGCCTTCGCGCGCCTCACGGAGCACGGCGGCGAGGGCGGCGCGGTTCTCCCGCGTATTGCCGGAAGCGATCAGGGCCTCGACGGCCTCGTTGCGAAAGGGGGCGATCTCTTGCGTCTCGAGGCCGAAATCGGTGAGGCGCGCCATTTCGCCTTGGTTCATCGGGATGGCGCCGAAGATTTGGGCGAGATATTCGCCAAGCCCGATGCGCGTCAGGAGCTGTTCGGTCTCGCCGTGTTTGCCCTCCGCCTGCATGCGCCTGGCGTAAGCCGCCACCTCCTTGATCGCTTCGACATAGGTCGCAAGCCACGCCAGCCCGTGGACGGCATGCTGTTCGGCCTCGATCCTGTCGGCGCTGAGCCTGCCGTTTTCGCTCACCCGTTCGCGTAACGAGGTCAAGGCGCGATCCATGACGCCCTCGGTAGCGAAATGGGCTTGGCGGGCAAGGTCGTCGAGGGTCATGGGCGGCGTCTTTCCTTCAGATGGGCGACGTTGCTGCGCCGCAGCATGCGTCGCCGCATTCGCCGTTGCAATGTGTCTCGCGGGGCCGCCGCGCGGGAATTCGTGACCGTGCGGGTGGCGCTCGCCGCCGCGCCGGGCCAAAATGGCCGCGAGCGAGGGGAGGCTTGAGCGAAGGTGGGCGCACCCTTCAGAATTGTCTGGCAAGCGGCGGAGAAATTCGCTGCCGACGACGGCTGGGCGATCGCCAGCTATATCGGCCTGACGCTGCTGACTTCGTTGTTCCCGTTCCTCATTTTCGTCGCCGCGGTCGCCGGGTTCTTTGGCTCGTCCGACCTTGCGCACGAGGCGGCGAAGCTTGTCTTCGCCGAATGGCCGGAGGTTGTGGCCCGCCCGATCGCCGACGAGGTCGAACGGGTTCTGACCACCCCGCGCAGCGGCGGATTGCTCACCTTCGGCGCGGTGTTTTCATTTTATTTCGCTTCGAGCGCCATCGAAGCGCTGCGGGTCGGGCTCAATCGCGCCTACGCCCTCGTTGAGCCGAGGCCTTGGTGGATGCTGCGCCTCCAGTCGCTGGGGCTGGTGTTGATCGGGTCGATCGCCCTGTTGGCGTTAGCCTTCCTGGTCGTGCTCGGGCCGTTGATCGTGGACACGCTCGGGGCCTTCTTTCCCGCGGTGGCGCAGGCGCACAGCCTGCTCACGTTTTTGCGCATTGGCATCGCCGCCTTGATGCTGGCGACCTCGCTCATTCTTGCGCACCTCATCCTTCCCGCCCACCGGGTCGGGTTTCGCGACATCCTGCCGGGCGTCGCGTTGACCTTTGTCGCCAGCATCGCCTTCGGCGAGGCTTTCGGCGCTTATTTGAGCGAGTATTTGCGCAACTACATTTCGACCTACGCCGGTCTCGCCTCGGTCATGATCGCGCTGGTCTATCTCTATTGGGTGGCGCTTCTGTTCGTGTTCGGCGGCGAGCTCAACGCCGCGATCATCCGGGCGCGCGAGAAGCGGGCGACGGAAGCTGAGACCGCGCTCTCTCACCCGTAGGCGGCGGAAGGCCCACGCTGAAGCCTGACCTGAATAAGCGCCAGCGCAAACGAACTTTGGGCAAAGTCTCGAAGGGCCGCCGGGGCGGAACGTCGTTATCCCGACGTTTGGGCTCGCGCGGCGCCACGAGCTTTCATAATCCCTTCGACTTGAAGTGCTTCAACAGGGTCCAGACCGCCGCTTGCTGTTCATCGTCCATCTCATTGGGGTCGAGGTGCATGAGAAGGATTTCTGACGGTTTCTTGCCCTCGATGCGGGGCGCGAGCGGTTGACGCTCCGGGGGTTCTAGTTCGAGTTCCTTCGTCGGCGGATGTGAAAACACAGGTTTCGCAGGTTTCCGGCGCGGCGTCAGAGACCGTGGCTTCCGGCCCTTGAGCACGCGGCCGCTTATTTTCACGCCCGCATCGCTCGCGGCGTAGAGAAAGAACGTCACGCATTTTTGGACAACCGCGTCCGCCGCTGGGAAAGCCTTCCTGAACGCTTCGTTGAAATGCGAGGGGGTCGCGGTTTCCAGGTCGATTGCGAACATCGGGGCGTATTCCCGCCGAAGGAGCTCCAGGAAGGTCTCGGTCCAGCGCCCAGCGCTGTCAGCGTTCACAAGCTCCTTGAGGCGCTCCGTCGGGCGTCCATTCTCTTCGATCAAGCCGAGGAACCGAAGCGCGTGCATCAGCTGAGTGCCGACGACACCTGAAAAGCGCGTCAATACGCTGCGGTCGATGCGTGACGGAATGCCGTGCTCATGAAGATCCTGGATGAACGTCTTGAACGTTCGGAAGGACGTGTATGGCGGCGTTCGCGTGGACTTCGTCCGGTCCGGACTCCCGCTGAGCATCACGGTCTCCCCTCCGTTCGAAACAAGACTACGCGTATTCCGCATTGCGCGGCTAACATACCGTATTCTTGGATCATGTCGGACTATTCCAAATACGAGATTGCGCCTTGATTCGTTTTTTTAAGATGCTGAAGAAATTGGAAATTCTTCCAAAACTGACGGGCTAAGGCGGTCGCGGCATCTGTGCGTCCGCCAGGGAAAAGAATATCCGCTCTCAGACCATTCCGCGCGGTGGGACGCCGCAGCGATAGCTATTGGAGCGTGCAAATGCTGTGGACAGCCGAAGCGGTCGAGGATCTCAAAAGGCTCGCTCTCGAAGGAAGGAGCGCGAGCGTCATCGCCGCGGCGCTCGGCGTGGCGTCCCGAAACGCGGTCATCGGCAAGGCGAGTCGGATCGGGATCAAACTCAATGGCGGCGGGCGCGCCTCCGCGCGCGGCACGGGGGCTCGCGCGCATCAAGCGCAATGGGCTGCTATTCGCCAACCACACGGCGTCGGTAACCCGAAGTGCGCCTCCCTCGCTCGCGGTCCCCGGGTCACCCCCAAATCACAGCCCGGGGACGGGGAGGAGAGGCGGGCGGCGTGGGCGCTTGGCGAAGCCGAAGTGGGAGAGATGCAACGGGTGAGGTTCGAGGAGATTCGCGAATTCGCCTGTCGATGGCCGCTCGGCGATCCGAGAAGCGGGGAATTCGCCTATTGCGGGCTCACGCCGGCCAAAGGCCAGTCCTATTGCGCCGGTCATTGCCGGATGGCCTATCGGCCGCCAAATGCGCGGGCAAGCCGGAGCCCGGGTGAGCGGCAGGGGTTGCGCGCGCTCGGCAATCCGTGGCGGCTGTTCTGAAGGGTGGCGCGCGATCTTATGAGCGAGCCTGCAGCGCCATCCTCTCGAACAGGCAAATGAGGCCGGGCGTGTCGGCGCCCGCTTCGCGCCGGGTCGATGCGGATCGAATGAGGAGCGGCGCCAAGCCCACCCCCTGGGCGGTCGCTTCGACATATTCGCGGCCGTGAGCGAACCGCATCGTCGGCTTGAGCCTAAATCCAGCGCCCTCGTGGGTCTCGACCGAGAACGCGAACAGGCCGTTCGCCGCCAGCGCGGCCGCGACAGCTGCGAACAGGGGGGCGAGGTCGCCGATATAGACGAGCGAATCCGCCGCGACGATCAGATCGAAGCCCCCCGGCCGCTCGCGCATCAGCGTCGCCGCCTCGCCAACCACGAGCTCGTCATAGACGCCGCGCTCGCGCGCTTTCGCGATCATGGCCGCCGACAGGTCGACGCCGGTCAGATGGCCGACGCGGCCGCGCAGCGTTTCGCCCATAAGCCCAGTGCCGCAGCCGAGGTCGAGGCCACAGGCGAAGCAGCGACCCGGCGCAACCGCGCTCAAAGCGTCAGCGATGAGGGCAGGAGCGCGATAGCCGAGATTTTTGGTCAGATGGGCGTCGAAGCGCGGCGCATAATCGTCGAACAGGCGCGCGACATAGGCCTGCGGCAGCGCGCGTGGCGCATCCCCTCGCCCAATGAGCGCGAGGCGCGCCTTCGCCCCTTGCGCGTCGGCGGGATCGGCGGCGAGCGTCGCTCGAAACGCTTCGGCCGCGGCGTCGAGGTCGCCGAGCTTCTCCCGCGTTTCGCCGAGCGCGAACCAAGCCGCCGCCCAATTCGGCGCGCGCTCGAGCGTCTGCTCGAACAATTCCGCCGCCGCGCCCCAGTCGCCCTCTTCCGCCGCAGCCTTCGCGTAGGCGAAACGCCGCTCGGCGATGAGATCGCCCGATGCGAGCGGATCGCGCGTCATCCTAACGGTCGTCAGCGAGCGCGGCGCTCAGACGGGGCTGCCCGACCCGGACGTCGTTCGCTCCGGCGAGCTCGATCAGGCCGCCGAAGCGACGCCGCTTCTTGGCCTCGTGGTTGATGGTGATCTCGGAGAGGCGGTGATCAAGAAAGGGATTGGAAAGTCTCTCGATCACGGTCTTCAGGTAAGCGTTCGCCTCATCCCCCATGCCGATCCCGGCGAATACCGGGAGCACTTCTTCGTCGTAGAGCGCATCGAGCTTGGCGCGGGTCGTCTTATCCGCCATCGCCTCGCGGACCGTGAGCCCCGGCGCGCCGCCTTGCCTAGCCCAGATCTCGGCGAGATACGTGTGGCCGAGATTGAGAATGAACAATTTCAGCCGCTCATAGGGCTTGAGATCGCCGGCGACCACCATCGCCGCGTGCCGGCAGGGAAGCTCCAGCCCAGGCTGGTTCTCGATCGCCCATAACGCGTAAGGCTCGGCAACCGCGCCCAACGGCTCGAGCGGCTCCGAAACAATGCGGTCGACGAGCGAATTGACCCAGACGCATTCCTGCTCGACCCAGCGGCGCACGTTTGCGGGCGCCTGCCAGCGCTCGAGCACGTCGAGCACCACGCCGCGCAGAACCCGGCCGTTGGCCGGCGTCAGTTCGCAGGGGAAGAGCGTGATCGGCTGGCCGTGGGCGCGATGGCGCGCGAGCAAAAGCTTGGCGAGCTTGCCCGGAAACGATCGCGGCGGCCCGGCGTCGGGGCGGTCGTCGGGGTCTGTCTCGTAGCCGCGATCGGCGGTGTTCGATATGGCGCAGCGCGCGGCGATGAACAGGCGTTCGATTTCCTCCCACTGGGTCTCGGCGTCGACGCCGGCGCCGACGCTCCTAACTTCGACGCTTTCGTCGACGATCGCCCCCTCGCTGAGGCCTTTGACGAGAACCGGATAGGGCTTGCCGGCGGCAAAGGCGGCGACGCGCCGGCGGCTTTCCGGACTCCCCGTGGTCCCCGCCACGGCGATGGGTCCCATGGCCTCGCCGCGAGGCAAAGCCTCGCTGACGAACAGGTCGACATGCGCCTGCAGGAAGCGGCTCGCGCCGAACTGAAGAATAGGAAATGCGGTCAATTCTCTCTCCACGCGGTCGCCGGCTTCTGGCTCGGGCCAGGGCGCTTGTCCATTCCGACGAATGCGGCGGGTTGATTTTTTCGCCCGTCTCTGGTTCAAGGGACCCATGCGAATGGGATCGACGACCCTCATCCTTAGCCGCCCGGCGCGCTAGACGCGTCGGGACACATAGTTTCGCATCCGCCTTTCAAACGACAGGCAAGGTCGGCCAGCTGATTTCAGCTTAAGCCCGCCACAAGTCTTCCAGGGTTCGTCATGACACAGATGCCAATCTCCAAATACCGCGCCTACGCGCCTATCGTCCTGCCTGACCGGCAATGGCCTTCGAAAATTATCGAGAAGGCGCCGATCTGGTGCTCGGTCGACTTGCGCGACGGCAATCAGGCGCTGATCGAGCCGATGGGCGTCGAACGCAAGAACCGTATGTTCCAGCTGCTGGTCGGCATCGGGTTCAAGGAGATCGAGGTCGCCTTTCCCTCCGCCTCGCAGACCGATTTCGACTTCGTTCGCTCGATCATCGAGTCCGGCGCAATTGCCGACGGCGTCGCCATCCAGGTGTTGACCCAGTGCCGCCCGGAACTGATCGAGCGCACGTTCGAGGCGGTGAAGGGCGCAAAGAAGGTCATCGTCCACTTCTACAATTCGACGTCGACCTTGCAGCGCGACGTGGTCTTCAAGACCGACCGCAAGGGGGTGACCGAGATTGCGGTCAACGCGGCCAGGCAGGTCAAAGCGCTCGCCGACGCCGTTAAGGGCACGGATTTTCAGTTCGAATATTCGCCGGAGAGCTTCACCGGCACGGAGCTCGATTTCGCCCTCGAGATCTGCGAGGCGGTCAAGGACGTCATCAAGCCGACGCCTTCGAAGCGGCTCGTTCTCAACTTGCCGGCGACGGTCGAGATGGCGACGCCCAACACCTACGCCGACCAGTTCGAGTGGTTCGGCCGCCGCATATCCGACCGCTCGAGCGTGATCCTCTCCGTCCATCCGCACAACGACCGCGGCACGGCGGTGGCGGCGGCGGAGCTGGCGCTGATGGCGGGCGCCGAGCGGGTCGAGGGCACGCTGTTCGGCAATGGGGAACGCACCGGCAACGTCGACATTGTCACCATGGCGCTCAACCTGTTCACCCAAGGGGTCGATCCGGACCTCGACGTCAGCGACGTCAACGCGATCCGGGACGTCGCCGAGCATTGCACCCAACTGCCGGTGCACCAGCGCCACCCTTACGCAGGCGAATTGGTCTATACCGCATTCTCCGGCTCTCACCAGGACGCGATCAAGAAGGGCTTCGAGGCGCAGGACAAGCGCAACGATCCTTTGTTTTTAGTGCCGTACCTGCCGATCGACCCCAAGGACGTGGGCCGAGACTATGAGGCGGTAATCCGCATCAACAGCCAGTCCGGCAAGGGCGGCATGGCCTATATCCTGCGCGCCGATTACGGCCTTGATCTCCCCCGTTCGCTGCAGGTCGAGTTCTCCAAGATCGCCCAGGAGCGGATGGACGCCGACGGCAAGGAGCTGACCTCGTCCGAGCTTTGGGCTTTGTTCCGCCAAGCCTATCTCCTGGACGATCCGCCGATGACGCTTGTCAAGCAGCAGACGGTTCCGACCAGCCCGGACAACCGCGAGCTTGTCGCGACGCTGCGCAAGGCCGACGGCTCGACGATGACGATCGAGGGCGAGGGCAACGGCCCGATCGACGCCTTTGTCGATGCGCTGAAGAAGGCGTTCAAGGTCGAGTTCTCGTTCATCGACTATCACGAGCACGCGGTCGGCCGCGGCGCCAATGCGACGGCGGCGAGCTATGTCGAGATCCAGGACGCCGAAGGACGGCCCGTCCATGGGGTGGGGATGGATCCCAACATCGTGATGGCCTCGCTTAAGGCGACGCTCGTTGCGGTGCTCAGGCTAATGCGGCGGGAGGGCAGGGCGCTTTAACGCAGATTGCGCTTGGGTTGACGCGGTCGGTTGTTGCCGCGCTCGCTGAGCGCGGCGGACGCGGTCAGCGAGCGCGTCTACAAGTCCGCTCTGGTCGCGCCCTCTTTCCTTATGCCGTCGCCAGCGCTTCCTTGCGTCGCGGCCCGATCGTGAGCACGAGACCGGCCGCGATCACACAGGCGACGCCCGCGATATAGAGCGAAGGCAGATAGGTGGCGAACTCGGTCCGCGCGAACCCGGCGCCGAAAGCCGCCGTCGCCGCGCCGAGCTGGTGAGCGGTGAAAATCCAGCCGAAGGTCAGGTTCGCCTTTTCCGCGCCGAATTGCTCCGCGGTCAGCCGGACGGTTGGCGGCACGGTCGCGACCCAGTCGAGACCGTAGAAGACCGCGAAGGCCGACAGCCCGACGACTGAGAAATCGGTGAAGGGCAGCACGATCAGCGAGAGGCCGCGCAGTCCGTAGTACATGAACAGGAGCCAGCGGTTGTCGTATCGGTCCGACAGCCAGCCAGACAGGATCGTGCCGACGAAATCGAACCCGCCGATCACCGCAAGCGCGCCGGCCGCCGCGACCGGCGCAATGCCATAGTCGCCGCAGAGCGAGACCCAGTGGGTCTGGATCAGGCCGTTGGTCGACAAGCCGCAGACAAAGAAGGTTGCGAACAGCGCCCAGAAGGTGCGGCTCGACCTGGCCTCGTAGAGCGCGCGCAGCGGCGACGCCATCATTGCAACGAGCCTCAGATCCTGCTTCGGCGCCGGCTGAAGCGCGCGCTCTCCTAATGGAGCAAGCCCCAAGTCCGCCGGGCGGTCGCGCAACAGCGCGAGCGCGACGAACCCGGCGACGAGCAGCATGGCGACGACGAAGGTGAGCGCATTGCGCCAGCCATAGGCTTCCGTCAGCTTCGCGATCAGCGGCAGAAAGATCAGTTGTCCGGTCGCATTGCTCGCCGTCAGCATCCCGACCACCAGGCCGCGTCGCTGAACGAACCAGCGCGATGCGATGGTTGCGCCAAGCACCAGCGCCACCATGCCGGTGCCGATGCCGACGATGACGCCCCAGAGCGCGATCAATTGCCACACCTCGGTCATCGCCATCGATGCGACGATGCCCGCGACGATCAACGCGATCGCCGACACGACGACCGGCCGCACGCCGAAGCGGTTGATGAAGGCCGCGGCGAACGGCGCGATCAGCCCGAACAGAGCGAGCCGCACAGCAAGGGCGACCGAGATCTCGGCCGTGCTCCAGCCGAACTCCTTCTCGAGCGGCTGAATGATGACGCCCGGCGCGCCCATCGCTCCCGCCGTCGCCAGCATGACAAGAAAGGTCGCTCCCGCGACAACCCAGCCATAGTACAGGTTCCGCTTGGCCATGGCAGCCGCGAGCGGGTTGGAAACTGAGAACGCTGCGGACTTCTGCGGCGGCTGAGCGGCGTCCGAAATCCGTACAGCCGGCCCCGATATGCCCATCTTCAACTCCCCTCGGGTATCTACCCGCAATTTCCCGAAAAAATCAAAGGCCGAGTGCGAGCGTTTGCAACTGCTCGGCTCCAGCAGCGCCCAAAGTGGCCTCGACCCGCCGCTGCGCCTCCTCCCACAGGGGGGCGCCGATTCGCAACGCTCGCTCTCCTGCGGGCGTGAGCCGCACCGCCGCCTCGCGTTGGTCCTCCCCGGGGCCCACGCGCACCAGCCGAAGTTTTTCCAAAGCCTTCACGTTTCGTCCAATCGTCGATCGGTCCAGTTCCGCCAGCCGCCCGAGTTTGGTCAGGGAAACCGTTCCGGCGCGCTCGATTTTTCTCAAAAGGCTGAACTGCGCCAGCGTGACCCCCGCCGGCTCGAGGATCGAGTTGTAGAGGGCCGTCGTCTTTCGCGCAGCGGTTCGAACCGCTGCACAATAGCAAATCGACTTCATATGCGGGCGTATACCCGTATTGCGCCCAGCGCGCAAGCGGCTCCGACCTGACAGGCGAAAATGGCGTGGCGCGGGAAGGGTTAAAAATCAAGCCTCAGCGCCGGCCAGGCGCGCGGCGAGGGACTCGAGCCTTGAACCGAGTTCATCGAGGTTCAGAGCCAAGGCTTGGACGCGTTGCTCGGCGTCGTCCGAACGCTTGCGCTGGGCCGCAGCCTCGTCGCGCGCTTCGGTCAGGCTGTCGGCGAGGGTCAAAGCGGCCATGATGACGAGACGCTGGTCGCCGATCTCCCCGAACGTCTTGCGCATTTCGCCGATCTTGTCATCGATCACGCCGGCGAGCAATTCGAGCCGTGCTTCTTCGCCCTCGTTGCAAGCAAGGCGATACTTCCGCCCGTCGATGGTGACCGAAACCTGTGACATGGCGCGCGCCTTTTCCACCGCCAACCGGCCTCAGGGCTCCGAGTCCGGCGCCAGTTGGCCGAGAACACGTCCGATCGCCTGAGCGGCGTGGGCGAGCCGCTTAGCCGCTTCGGCGTTGGCGGATTCCAGCGCCCGCGAGCGGTCGACCGCGGCGTCGAGTTCGACCGCAAGCCGCGAGCGATCGTCTTGCATCAGCGCGAATTCCTCTTGCGTGCTTGCGCGCGCTTCGTCGTGACGCATGCGCAGGTCCGTCGCCCATTCGAGCGCTTCGACCGCGGACGAGAGTCGTTTGAGCGAGATCTCAAGCGATTCCATGGAGGTTTTGATTCCGTCCATTGTGACGCTTTGTTTACGCGATGCTTGAACGGAACGTCAACGCGGGCGCGGTCGCAATTGACAGGTTCGTGCGACCACCCCTAATTGTCGCGCCCGTTCCGTTCGGGGTCAAATTACTGCCCGAGCTCGGAACTCCGAATTGCCGGCGCCCCATTTCTTGAGGAGACTCCCGATGGCGACAACGACACTGTCCCCTAGCGCGACGAGCGTGTCTCATGACGCGATGGCCAATGCGATCCGCTTTCTCGCCCTCGATGCGGTGGAGAAGGCCAAGAGCGGCCACCCCGGCTTGCCGATGGGGTGCGCCGATGTCGCGACCGTTCTCTGGCGCGACGTGCTGAAATTCGACGCGTCCGATCCCCATTGGCCCGATCGCGACAGGTTCGTGCTCTCCGGCGGCCACGGCTGCATGCTGTTGTACAGCTTGCTCTATCTGACCGGCGTCGGCGGCGCCAAAGGACTGGGGATCGAAGACATCAAACAGTTCCGCCAAGTCGGCTCGAGGACGCCGGGGCATCCCGAATACTGGTGCGCTCCCGGCGTGGAGACGACAACCGGCCCGCTAGGGCAGGGGATTGCGACCTCGGTCGGCATGGCGATCGCGGAGCGCATGCTGGCCGTGCGCTTTCCGGGCATCGTCGATCACCACACTTATGTCATCGCCTCCGACGGCGACTTGATGGAAGGCGTGAGCCAGGAAGCGATCGGCATCGCCGGTCATCTCAAGCTCAAGAAGCTGATTGTTTTCTGGGACAACAATGGGATCTCGATCGACGGGCAGGTCCCCGTCCTCGCCGACAACATCGACCAGGTCGCCCGCTTCCAGTCGGCGGGCTGGAATTCGACCCACATTGACGGGCACGATCCCAAGGCGATCCTCGACGCCATCCATGCGGCGCAGAATTCCGAGAAGCCGACCATGATCGCCTGCAAGACGACGATCGGCTTTGGCCTGCCAACCCATGCGGGAACCAGCAAGGCGCATAGCGACGCGCAGGGGGCGGCCGAGGTCGCAGGCGCGCGCAAGAACTTGAACTGGCCCTACGAGCCGTTTGTCATACCAGACGACATTCTGGCCGTCTGGCGCAAGGCGGGATCGCGCGCCTCAGCGCAGCGCGAAAAGTGGAACGCTGCGGTCGAAGCGCTTGACGCAAAGCAACGCGCCGAATTTGAACGCAGGGTGCGCGGCGATCTGCCGCCGGACCTCGACAAGGTGATCGACGCCTATAAGCAGAAGCTCGTCGTTGAAAAGCCGGAGCTCGCGACCCGCAAGTCGGGGCAAGCGGCGCTCGACGTCATCGGAGCCGCCGTGCCCGAGCTCATCACCAGCTCGGCCGACCTTACGCCGTCCAACAACACCAAGTTCGCCGACGAGAAGGAAATCACGCCCGACGACTTCTCCGGCCGCTATATCCACTGGGGCGTTCGCGAGCACGGGATGATTGCGGCATGCAATGGCATCGCCGTGCACGGCGGCTTTGTCCCCTCCGGGGCGTCATTCTTCTGCTTCACCGATTATTGCCGCCCTTCGCTCAGGATCGCAGCTCTGATGGGGATCAGGGTCGTGCATGTGTTCACTCACGATTCGATCGGTCTCGGGGAGGATGGCCCGACCCATCAACCGGTCGAGCATCTGGCGGCGATGCGGGCGATGCCGAATTTCTATATCTGGCGCCCGGCCGACAGCGTCGAGACCGTCGAGTGCTGGCAAGCCGCGCTCGAGCGTGAGCATTCGCCCTCGATCCTCGCGCTCACGCGGCAGGGCCTCCCGGCGCTGCGGCTCACGCATGTGGCGGAGAACTTGTGCGCGCGCGGCGGCTACGAGATTTCTCCGGCGTCGGGACAGGCCGAAGTGTCGATCTTCGCCTCTGGCTCCGAAGTGTCCCTCGCCGTCGCCGCGCAGGTGCAATTGAAGGAGAAGGGAGTCGCCGCCCGGGTCGTGTCGATGCCCTGTTTCCCGGCCTTCTTCGAGCAGCCGGAGGGCTATCGCCGCTCGGTCATCGGCTCGGCCAAGGTGAAGGTCGGCGTCGAGGCTGCGGTGAGGTTCGGATGGGACGCGATCATCGGCGACGGCCCGTTCATCGGCATGCATAGCTTCGGCGAAAGCGGGCCCTATAAAGCCGTCTATCAGCATTTCGGGATCACGCCGGAGGCGGTGGTCGAGGCGGCGCTCAGCAGACTTCACGCCTGAACGCGGATCGCATCGCCGAGTAGCCGCCGGCCTCGATTCCATTGTGGACTTTGGGTCGGGGATCGGACAATAAGCGCGGCTTCAGCGACTTGAGTTGCGAGGCGCCGGCGGCCATGCCGTTGGCCCGGCGCGAGAGGAGATATTGCGATGGTTGCCAAGGTTGCGATCAATGGCTTCGGCCGGATTGGACGTCTGGTGCTGCGCGCGATTTTGGAATCGGGCCGCAAGGACATCGAGGTCGTCGCCGTCAACGATCTGGGTCCGGTGGAGACCAATGCCCACCTGTTGCGTTACGACAGCGTCCACGGGCGCTTTCCTCACAAGGTCAAGGTCGAGGGCGACATGATCGTCATCGACGGCCATAAGATAAAGGTGACGGCGATCAAGGATCCGGCCGAGCTTCCGCACAAGGCGCTCGGCGTCGACGTGGCGCTCGAATGCACCGGGATCTTCAACGCTCGCGAGAAAGCAGCGGCCCACCTCAAGGCGGGCGCGAAGCGTGTGCTCATTTCGGCGCCGGCGGAGGGCGCGGATCTGACGGTAGTCTATGGCGTCAACGACGACAAGCTGACCAAGGATCATCTTGTCGTCTCCAACGCTTCGTGCACGACCAATTGCCTGGCGCCGGTCGCGAAAGTGCTCAACGACGCGATCGGCATCGAGCACGGGTTTATGACCACGATCCACTCCTACACCGGCGATCAGCCCACGCTCGACACGCTGCACAAGGATCTCTACCGCGCGCGCGGCGCGGCGCTGTCGATGATCCCAACCACGACCGGCGCCGCCAAAGCGGTCGGTCTCGTGCTGCCGGAGCTTAAGGGCAAGCTCGACGGCTCCGCGATCCGCGTGCCGACGCCCAACGTCTCGGTCGTCGACCTCAAGTTTGTCGCCAAGCGCAAGACTAGTCCGGACGAGATCAACAACGCGATCAAGACGACCGCGGACGGCAACGGCCCGCTCAAGGGCATCCTCGGCTATACCGACGAGCCCAATGTCTCGAGCGATTTCAACCACGATGATCGCTCCTCGGTCTTCCACCTCGACCAGACCAAGGTCATCGACGGCAATTTCGTCCGCGTGCTGTCCTGGTACGACAACGAGTGGGGCTTCTCGAACCGCATGGCCGACACCGCGGTCGCGATGGCGAAGCTGATCTGATCGAGACAGGATATGAGCGAAATCGCGCCGGATGCTTGGCAAAAGGAAATGGAGGACGCTCGCGCGGTTTTGCGTAACCGGTTTCCGGACCTGCGTTGCCTGCGCTGCCGCAACGAGCGATTCTTGGTTCGAATGTGGCCAGACGAGAGCTTGGTGCCGGGCTTGGCGTCGGAGAACAACAACAGGGTCGTGGAATTGATATGTGAAAACTGTGGTTTTCAGGAAAGGCATATCGTTCGGCTGCTGGCGACTCCTGAAGTGGGGTAATGTGCTTAGATGGCCGAACTGAAGCTGGTTACCGGAGGGCCGGAGGGTCCAATGCTCGAACAGCGCGTTGCTCGGCTGGAGCAAATATTAGAAAGGCTCGAGCCAAAAATCACCGAGATCCTGCTGACCGGCGCAAAGCAGATCGACGTTCAGAAGCTGCAGGTTGAACTAGCTGAGGCGCGCGGCAGGGTTTCCGTCCTTCCGACTTGGTGGATGCTGATTGTTGCGCTCGTGGCCACGTGGACCGCGGGAGCTGGGATCGTTTTTGCGCTCGTGAAAGCGGCTCATCCATGAGCAAACCTTTCCGCACGCTCGACGACGCCGACGTGGCCGGCAAACGCGTGCTTTTGCGCGTCGATCTCAACGTTCCGACGGAGAACGGCCGGGTGACCGACACGACGCGCATCGAACGCGTCGCGCCGACCATCGCGGAAATCGCGGACAAGGGCGGCAAGGTCATTCTGCTTGCTCATTTCGGCCGGCCGAAGGGCGGTCCGGACGAGGCGAATTCGCTCAAACCCGTCGCCGCCGCCGTCTCCGACATCATCAAGCGGCCGGTCGCTTTCGCGACCGATTGCATCGGCAAGACGGCCGACGACGCGATCGCCAAAATGAACAACGGCGACGTGCTCCTCCTGGAGAACACTCGCTTCCACAAGGGCGAAGAGAAGAACGATCCGGCCTATGTCGCGGAACTCGCCAGGCTCGGCGACGTCTACGTCAACGACGCCTTTTCCGCCGCCCATCGGGCGCATGCGACGACGGAAGGACTCGCCCGCAAGCTGCCCGCGCATGCGGGACGGGCGATGCAGAAGGAACTCGAGGCGCTTGCGCTTGCGCTGGGCGATCCGGCGCGCCCGGTCGCTGCGATCGTCGGCGGCGCCAAAGTGTCGACCAAGCTCGACCTGCTCGGCAACCTCGTGAGCAAGGTCGACGTCCTCATCATCGGCGGCGGCATGGCCAACACCTTCCTGTTCGCCGAGGGCAAACCTGTCGGCAAGTCGCTGTGCGAGAAGGATCTCGCCGAGAACGCGCGCTCGATCGTCGCGGCGGCGAAGAAGGCCAAATGCCGCATTCTGCTGCCGGTCGACGCGACCGTCGCGAAGGAACTCAAGGCGGGCGCGCCGGCGCGCGTCGTCGATGTCGATGATGTTCCCGAGGAGGAGATGATCCTCGACATCGGCCCGAAGTCGATCGCCTCGGTCGAGAAGGTTCTGGGAGAAATCAAGACGCTCGTGTGGAACGGCCCGTTCGGCGCCTTCGAGACGCCGCCCTTCGACAAAGCGACGATGGCGATCGCGAAGGCCGCCGCCGCGCTCACCAGGCAAGGCAAGTTGACCTCCGTCGCTGGCGGCGGCGACACCGTCGCCGCGCTCAACGAGGCCAAGGTCGCCGACGACTTCACCTATGTCTCGACCGCCGGCGGCGCGTTTCTGGAATGGATGGAAGGCAAGGCGCTGCCGGGCGTCGAGGCGCTCAGGGCGAAGTAGGCTCAGCGCGGCCTGACGGTGAGGCTCTGCGTCGCCCGCCCGATCATTCCCCGTTCGTCATAAAGAGCAGACTCGGCCAGCCCGCAGCCGTTGCCGCCGAACAGACTGCGCAATTCGAGGCAGACCCACTCTCCCTCAGGCCGGCGAAAGAGGTTGATGGTCAGATCGCAATTGATGAAGAGATATTTGCCGAAGTCCAGCGCGGCGCTGATCCCGTTGCCCGAATCCGCGGCGACCGCCACCCGCTGATACGGGGTCGGCGCTTCGCCCTTGACCAGCAAATGGTTCATGCGAAACCAGGCGGCGCAAGGTCCGTTGAAGAAATGTCCGTCTGCGATGCGATTCTCCACCAGGTCGCCATAGCCCAGCGTGCGGTCCGCGAACGGCATCGTGACGACCGGGCATTGGCTGGGCGGCTTCGGCGCGCCGGGCGGAGGATGGCCCGGCGCGCCGTCCGGAATCGGCAGATCGTCCTCGCGCTGCATGAGCGCGGTGAAACGCGCGAGATCCTTGCCTTGCGCCGTCAAGCGGCCCGAATAGTGGCCGGCGTTGCGGCCCACGTAGTCCGTCTCGACCTCGACCCGGCATTCGCCGACCGGCGCGGGCCTGAACAGATTGACGGTAAGCCGTCCGAGATGCGTAAAGCCGTCGCTCGCCGCAGCGCGTTCGATCGCCCGGCAGATCAGCGCCGACGGCGGACCGGCGTGCTGATGGTCGGCATACCAGGGGCCGCGCGTGAGCGCGGTCGCGCGAAAAACATCCTCGCCGAGATCGACATAAGCCGCGTCCAAAGCAAAGGCTCCTCATGTTCATGCGCCGACCGCTCGGGACGCGGCGCCGGGCGTTTTGCGCCTGAGGCGTGCTTCACGCAAGACGAGCGCTTCGCCTTGATCGCCGCATGACGATCGAGGAGGTTTTCAGCGCCGTCGCGCAAGCCGGCCTCGTTCCTCGCGGGGCGTTGCGGCTTGGCGACAACGAGCGGGACGGCGCGCTCGCCGACATTCGCACGCTTGTTCTCGCTGGCATGGCCGGGCGCGAGGGTTGGAGCGCCTTCACCGCGTCGCCTGAGGCGAGCGATCGCGCCGAGCATCCGCTCGACCGCTGGAGCCGGCGGGTGATCGAGGCTCTGGCGCGCGAACTCGGCGCGAAAGCGTTCTTCCCCTTTGGCGGGCCGCCGTTCTGGCCGTTCCAGCAATGGGCGCGCCGCGCCGAGCCCGTCCATCCTTCGCCGATCGGAATTCTGATCCATCCGCGCCATGGGCTTTGGCACTCCTACCGCGGCGCGCTCGGGCTTAGCGAAAAGCTCGCCGTCCCCGAGCCGGCGGCGGTCCCGAGCCCGTGCGAATCCTGCTCCGGACGCTGGTGTTTGAAAACCTGCCCCGTTGGGGCGTTCTCAGACACAGGCTACGATGTCCCCGCCTGTGTCGGCCACGTGAAAAGCGCCGCCGGCGGGGATTGCATGGCCTTTGGCTGCCGGGCGCGCCGGGCTTGCCCGGTCGGCGCGGAATACGCCTACGGAACCGAACAAGCCAATTTCATCATGCGGGCGTTCTTGTGGGCGCGGGACATCGCGTGAGGGCCGGTCCCTGCGAGCGCCGGGCGTTTGGCGGGAATCCGTTTCTGTCCTTGTCGTCATCCCAGCGTCCGTCAAAGACGGATGGGGCCGGACCGGGACACGGACCGGGGGTAGTGGGCCAGTTTGAATAAGGCGGCCCGTGGCGGGCGATCAGCGGCTTTGCTACTCGGAGTCATTGTGTGCTTGGCACCAATCTACGTCCTTTGCAGTCGTGGCGTTTCGCTTGTACGCCCAGCAGAAATTGGTAAAATGAATCTTTTCGAAGGCGTCACGGTATTTTACGGTTCCAACATAGATAAAGCGCCAGTTATCATCTGCCACAACTTGAGCCAGAGATTGTGGAGCGACAGCGGCGCCAATGAGGTGCATTGGAAGTTCTCCACTGGGGAAGAGAGTTACATTTCCTCGGAGGATGTCCGGAGGAGAAGGGAAGGGAGAAGGAGGGAGTGGTGTTCCGAAGACGGTAGCAAACTCGCCGAATTCGGTAACGACCAGGTCGTATGCTGGCGTAAGTCCATAGTTCTTGCGCCCAAAAGTGAAGGTTTGTTTCTTAAGATCCCCGAAGTTTTCGATGTCGCCGGGTACGAGCCCGACGTAAGCGCGCAACTGTCGGTGTTCGCTGTCTCTGGAAATCCACCCTTGATAGCCGGTAGCGCAGAAAGCCAAGGCGGCGAACAGCACGGCGAATCTCTCAAGCCACGAAGATTGGCGCTTCTCAGGAGCGGTGGGCTTTCGATGAGCGAAGAAAGCGGAGATCCTTTCACGCCAGGATTGCTTTCGGTTTTCAGCGCTATGTCCCTTATCGTTGGGACTTGGATTGGGGTTATTGGAACGTGGAGAGGACACTGGCCCGTGAGCGCCGGGCTTGTTGCGCTGGGTTGGCTTGGCCAAACTAATTATCCACTTGTCAATTTATTCTTTGAAGGATTCCCATGTTTCTAGCACACCAATCATGTCTGCGATCTCCCAAAGTCGGTCCGTCACACCAGCAGCCATTGCTGGCGTTACCTTGAGCGTCTTATGGATACGGACGAAATTGTAATAGAGGAAGTGAAGCGCCATCGCGTGCGCGTGGTTTTCCAGTTTCTTTGAAAAGGCATTCGTTAGCCGCGTCATCCTGGCCCCACTACCGGACCGGGACAGTGGCTCTTATAGCGTTAGTTGTTGGTATGGGCCGATTCCGATGGCGCTCTTGATCCAGTTTTGTGGCGTGATTTGTCGATCCCAGGCTTCGAGGGCGCGCCGCCAGCCGAGATAATTTGGCAGGTTCTTGGTGGCGACGCCGTTGAAGCGATTGAGCCATTGCTTGAGACGGCTGTGGTAGGCGTTGACGTTGTTGATATGCAGGTGGGGCGCCGCGGGGACAGGCTTTCCCGGGGAAGGAACGGCGTGAAAGGGGATGTTGGCCTGGCGGGCGAAGGAGGCCAGCGGTTTGCCGCCATCGCCGATCAAGTGATTTGCGGACGTAACGACACCGGTCAGGACGGCGGCGATCGAAGCGCTGTCGTCGTTTGGCAGAACGGCGTCGAAAGTTGCGCCCTTTCGGTCGCGGGCGACGAGCACGGGAATGTTGTCCTGATAGGGGCCCGGATGACGGGCCGTTCCGCCGCGTTTGCGAGCCTTGCGAGGCAGATCGGACCACCGCCCCTTGAAAGATTCAAGGATGAAGGTTTCATCCGCTTCGACGATTCCGCTCAGCTTTTGCGGCTTGTCCGCGGCGGGAGCGCCCAAAAACCGGTGACGCCAGCGGAAAGCCGTCGTCGGATGCACGCCGCAAAGCGCGGCCGTCTTCACCAGGCTTTTGCCTTCGATCATCGCCTGCGCGTGATCGAGCCAACGCTCTTTCTTGCGCAGATGCGCCATTGGGCTTTTGCTCAGGGCGTTGAAGGTGCGTCCGCAAGCCTTGCAGCGGAACCGCGCCAGTCCGCGCGAGCGTCCCCAGGCCACGATTTCGCGACCCGCGCAATGCGGACACCCTCGACTTTCCACCCGCTCATGGCCTGTTACGCCCAACGCGTCCGGCCGACGGCGAGCCTTCAAGGCCTTGTTCTTCGGGCCGCCGTCAGCATCGCAGTTTTCCGACCCACCCCCTCCGGCAGAGCCGCGAGCGCCGCCCGCCGCTGATCCTCGTTCAATCGAACGATCCCCGACAGCCAAGTCGAAAACTCCTCACCCTTCATCGAACAATCTCCAACCCCACCCCCACCATAACCCAAATCAACAACTAACGCTATAAGAGCCGGGACAGTTCTTGCGAAAATAGAAAAATTGTGCTATACAATTCCTCTTCAAGCAGATCACACATCAGCCGATCGCTGAGTGAGAAACGGAGGGTCGAACACGCGCGGGACCGGCTCACCCACCCACAACCTCAGACGCGAGCCGCAGCGGAAGAGAAATTTTTTAGTAACTCCCAAGGTGGCGAGAATCAGGCTTGGAGCGCGCTCAAGGCGGCGGCCGATTCCTATTTGTTCGCTCTGCGATTCACTTTCGTTCTCGCGGGGGCCCGCTCTGAAGCCTTCGCGACTGCGAAAAAATAGGGGGTGCTTGGGAGTTACTTTTTTTATTTGGATTCACTGTAACCCTTTGAAAAGTCCCGTTTCGGCCAAAGGAATCCAAGGAAAAACAAACAATTTTCCTTGGATTCCCTTGGATTCCCTTGGATTCATTTGCAGCTAGCTCGCGTTTGAGTTGCACCCGCGCCTCTATCAGGCCGGATTGGTCGCCGTCACGATCCAGATCGCCGCGCCGAGCGGCACGCTGTCGCCGCGCGCGTGGGCGGCCAGGGCTTTGCGAATGTCCGCGGCCGCTGCGGCGCGAACAGCCTCGCTCTGGCCGTCGAGCATTCGGCTCGTCGGCCCGATCGTCATCGCGGCGCGGACGGCGGTGTCGAGTTCCCGGCCGACGGCGATGTCGAGCTCGAGATCCTGCGGCGCGAGCGCGATGTCGGCGTAGCCGGCGTCGCTAAGGATCCCCCGCACGCGCGCCTCGCTGGCGAAAGCGAAGGGTCCGGGCGCCTCGGGGTCCGTCTCGGGCAGGAGAGGGGCATGCTTGCCAGCTTCCCGCAGCGGCAGGACGAAGAAGGGGTTTTTCTTGGCTTCCCGCCAGCAGGCGAAGGCGAGTCGGCCGCGAGGCTTGAGGCCCTTGCGCAGGTTGGCGAACGATTTCGCCGGATCGGCGAAGAACATGACGCCGAACCGAGAGGCCACGAGATCGGCGCTCTTGGGCTCGAATGGGTAGACCGTGGCGTCCGCGAGCTCGAACCTGATCGGCAGGCTTTTCGGCGCGCGCTCGCCGGCGCGCCCGAGCATCGGCTCGGAAATGTCGAGTCCCAGGACTTCGCCGCCGGGAGCCACCCGGTTGCCGAATTCGATCGTCGTGGCGCCGCAGCCGCAGCCGACGTCGATGATGCGCTCGCCGGGCTTTGGCGCCGCCGCGGCGACGAGCCGGTCGGAAACCGGACGCAGCACCTCATCCTGATGCTCCTGATGGTCGGTCCATTTCGGCCCCGCGACCGAACTCCAATATTCGGCCTGCGCGGCATTGTCGGCGTGGACTTGCGCGACGGACATGGGATTCCCTTCTTGGCGCGTCAGGCGGTGCCGCCCAGTTGAACAGCTTTTCGCCCGAGTGCAATGGGGTCGCGCCCGACAACCCTCTCTTCAAAGCCCTCTTCGGCGAGGATTCGGCAAGCCGGGACGCGCGCCGATCAGCCGGCTTACCGGCCAGGCGTCGCCAGTTCCGATTGGAGATCGTTCGTCTGTCCAACGCCCTCCACCAGCGCGCTCAGCCTCGCCACGACCGCCGCGTAGGTCGACAGCGACTGGAACTGGGTCACAATAAGAGAGAAGGCGGCGACAAGAGTGGAGAAGGCGATCGCCGACTGAGTAATGACGCCGAACTCGATCTTCCTCTCGATGAAGGCGGGCGCGATGATGAGGGCCGGAATAATCTGGATCATCCAATTGTAGCCGGTGGCGAAAAAACCCACATTGCGGTTGATTGAGGTGATCTTGCGAAAGTTGCCGACGAGGTCGTCGAGCCGACTGAGCAAGTGAGCCATTTGCGACTCCTCCTCTCGGCCCATCATGATCGTTTCGGCGTGGTCTCGGACATGGATGAGGCTGGTGCGGAAGCTCGCTTCCTTGTCGAGCTGGTCGTAGTTCAGTCTGATCAGCGGGCGACCCAGAATGAAGGTGAAGAGTGAGCCGGCCGCCGCGTAAAGCACGGCGACGCCGAACAGGAGCGGACTGATGGTCCACAGAACCTCGGAGAAGGCAACAATTGTGAAGGCGCTGTTGAGCGCCATGAGCGCGAAGGAAAGCGTCGTAACGGTGAAGGCGCGAACGTCTTCGGAGATTCGCTGGTCGGGATTGGCTATCGCTCCCGAAGCGTTGAGGCGTTGATAGGTTCCGTCGGCGAGATAGCGGCGCAAGGTCTCGCGAGTCATCGTGTCACGCCACAGAAGCCCGAGCCGCTCTTCGCCGAAGCGAGCGATCACCGCGACAAGGGTCAAGCCCGCGAAGACGCCAACATAGATAAAAGCCTGCCGGACAAAGCCGGACATGTCGCGATCGGCGATCGCGGTCATGAAATCTCGGCCGACATAGCTGTTGACGACGTTGAGCGCATTCGCCGCGCCAAGGAGCAGGACCAGAGCGGTAAAGATGAGCTTGGCCTTCCAGCCAACCTCGGATCGCGCAAAGGTCTTGACGGCCCGGAGGAAACGGATTGCGGTCGTCTTCAGCGGAATGGCGTGCGCATCCATGAGTTATCTTTGGCCAATTCGCCGATCCTGCGGGCGACCGGTGAGTTTACTCCGCCGCTCGGACCACGGCTAGCGCGAGCTCGAGACAGGGCGGTTGGTCCGTGGAGTACGACGAAGACGGAGCGCCCTTGTCCACATGTTAGGGGCGTGCATGATCCGGGCCGAGAGGCGTTCGCGATCGGTGGAACTAGCCCGCAGATCGCGGCCTCGATATGAACCGAAGAGGGGTTTTGGCGTATGTCGCTTAATTGTCACAAAACCGGCACACCCTGGCGCCGATCGCCGGGGCGAGCTGAAATGATGCGGAGGAGATGCTTACGATGGCCAACAAGCCGCCGGGTGAAACGAGCGGGCGTCCTGCGGATGCGGGCTCGGGCGGAGATGCGCTGCCCTCAGTAGAGGGCGAGCATGGATCGAAAGACGATCAGATCAGGGAACGCGCCTACCTGATCTGGGTCGACGAAGGCAGGCCGGACGGACGCGAGCTTGACCACTGGCTGCACGCAAAGTGGGAAGTCGAGGGCGAGCCCAAGCTCAAGCCCAAGCCATAGGACCAACTGGCCGATTGCCGTGGCGGAATTCAGGGTAGATGCGTCGCGGGCTACTCCGACCTCCACTCCGTGGGGAACGATGGTCGCTAAAAAGCCTGTCGTCACGCAAATGATATCGGGTCTCGGTAGGCCTTTAGACCGTGCGACAACGAAATGGTGAGGAGCTGACGATGGCGACCACGACCAGTCTCTCGAAAAAGGAAAGCGCGTCGAAAACCAAAGCCGCGCTGTCGAAAGACGAAGCCGCGTTGATCGACGCCTACTGGCGCGCCGCCAACTATCTGTCCGTCGGTCAGATTTACCTGTTCGATAACCCCTTGCTGCGCGAGCCTCTCAAGGAGGAGCACATCAAGCCACGCCTTCTGGGGCATTGGGGCACGACGCCGGGTCTCAACTTCGTCTACGCGCATCTCAATCGGCTGATCAAGAAGCACGATCTGGACATGATCTACGTCACTGGCCCCGGACATGGCGGTCCGGGGCTGGTCGCCAACGCCTATCTCGAAGGCACCTACAGCGAAGTCTATCCAGGCATCTCGCAGGATGCGGAGGGCATGAAGCGGCTCTTCACCCAGTTCTCCTTCCCCGGCGGGATTCCGAGCCATGTGGCGCCCGAGACGCCCGGCTCCATCCACGAGGGTGGCGAGCTCGGCTACGCGCTATCGCATGCCTTCGGCGCCGCCTTCGACAACCCCGACCTCATCGTCGCCGCGGTTGTCGGCGATGGCGAAGCGGAGACTGGACCGCTCGCGACGAGCTGGCATTCCAACAAGTTCCTGAATCCCGTGCGCGACGGCGCCGTGCTGCCGATCCTGCACCTCAACGGCTACAAGATCGCCAATCCGACCGTGCTGGCGCGGATCAGTCACGAGGAGCTCGAACTCGCTTCTGCGGGGATACGGATATGCGCCCCATTTCGTCGAGGGGCATGAGCCGGGGCCGATGCACGAGGTCATGGCGGCCACGCTCGAAACAGTGATCGGCGAAATCCGCAGCATCCAGGCTGATGCGCGGAAGAATGGATTTTCCAAACGCCCGATCTGGCCGATGATCGTCATGCGGACACCGAAGGGCTGGACCTGTCCCAAGGAGATCGACGGCCAGCGAGAAGAGGGCTACTGGCGGTCGCATCAGGTGCCGATGAGCGCGATGCGCGGCCATCCGGAGCATGTCCATATTCTCGAGACATGGATGAAGAGCTATCGCCCCGAGGAGCTGTTCGACGACAAGGGCCGCCTCAAAGGCGAGCTTGCTGCGATTGCCCCGCAAGGGACACGCCGGATGAGCGCCAATCCGCATACCAATGGCGGCCTGCTCTTGCGCGACCTAAGGCTCCCCAACTTCCGCGACTATGCGGTCGCCGTGCCTTCGCCTGGCTCCGTAAACGCAGAGTCAACGCGGGTCATGGGCCAATTTCTGCGCGACGTGATGAAACTCAATCTGGACTCGCGCAACCTCCGCCTGTTCAGCCCGGATGAGAACAATTCCAACCGCTGGCAAGACGTGCTCGAGGTCACAAACCGCGCCTGGGCCGCCGAGACCTTATCATACGACGACCATCTCGCGCCGGACGGGCGCGTGATGGAGATGCTCAGCGAGCACCAGTGCCAAGGCTGGCTCGAAGGCTACCTGCTGACCGGGCGGCACGGTTTCTTCTCCTGCTATGAAGCCTTCATCCACATCATCAATTCCATGTTCAACCAGCATGCCAAATGGCTGAAGGTTTGTGGTCACATCCCCTGGCGACGGCCGATCGCCTCGCTCAACTATCTGTTGTCGAGCCACGTCTGGCGTCAGGACCACAACGGCTTTTCCCATCAGGATCCGGGCTTCATCGACCATGTGATGAACAAGAAGGCCGAAGTGGTGCGGATCTATTTACCGCCTGACGCGAACTGCCTGCTTTCCGTCACCGACCATTGCCTGCGCAGCCGCAACTACGTGAATGTCATCGTGGCGGGCAAGCAGCCGGCTCCGCAATGGCTGACCATGGATGAGGCGATCAAGCATTGTGAGGCAGGGCTCGGCATCTGGCCGTGGGCGAGCAACGATCGTGGCGGCGAGCCGGATGTCGTCATGGCCTGTTGCGGCGACGTCCCGACGCTCGAGACTCTGGCCGCGGTCAAGCTCCTGCGCCAGCACGCGCCCGAACTGAAAATACGCGTTGTCAACGTCGTTGATCTCACGACGTTACAGCCGTCAAGCGAACACCCGCACGGTCTCGCCGACCGCGACTTCGACGCGCTTTTCACCGTCGATAAACCGATCATCTTCGCCTTTCACGGCTATCCTTGGCTCATCCACCGGCTGACGTATCGGCGGACCGGCCACGACAACATTCATGTGCGCGGCTACAAGGAAGAGGGAACGACGACCACGCCTTTCGACATGTGCGTAATAAACGACCTCGATCGTTTCCATCTGGTCGGCGACGTCATTGACCGCGTGCCGAAGCTTGGCGAGCGCGCCGCCTACGCCAAGCAGGAGATCCGCGACAAGCTCATCGACCATCGCCAATACATTTGCCGCTATGGCGACGACATGCCGGAAATCAAGAACTGGACATGGGGGGGCCAAGGCGCGGCGCGGGGCGTGGCCTCGACCGAGGGCGACAACGTCTGAACGTCCTCGGCGTCGCCAGAGCGTCACAAGCGCCGGGTATCAATGACCCTCCTCGACGGGGAGGGTTGCGCCAATGAACGACGTGCAAGAGCTTAGTCGAGCGGCACAAGGTTCGCCGGACGCTGCCGCGCGCCTCAAAAGCTACGCCGTCAGCGCGGCCCTCTTTTCAGGCGCGCCAGATGCGCTCTATGAGCGGCATCTGAAGTACGACAACATCGTCGAGCCCGAAACGGCCAACACGCAAGAGCGCTACAATGCCGCTGCGCGCGCGGTACGAGACATTCTTTCAGACCGCTGGCTGCGCACCAACAAGACCTATGCGCGCGAGAATCCGAAGCGCGTCTATTAAGTCTCGATCGAGTTTCTCATCGGCCGTTCGCTTGGCAACAATGTGATGAACCTCCTGCTCGATCCCATAGTGGGGCCGAGTTTCGGCGCAGACGGCCGTGAGTGCTGGGAGATCCTTCACGAGGAGCCCGACGCGGGATTGGGCAATGGCGGTCTCGGTCGTCTCGCCGCCTGCTTCCTCAACTCGATGGCGACGATGCAGCTGCCCGCGATGGGCTATGGACTGCGCTACGAGCACGGCATCTTTCAGCAGAAGATTCGCAACGGCTGGCAGGAAGAGCGCCCGGATAACTGGCTCAATCACCCGGATCCCTGGGAGATCGTGCGTCCGACGGAGGGCGTCCCAGTAACGTTCGGCTGCTCGTTTGAATTGCGCGCAGGCCAGCTGCGCATGATTCCAAACACCCCCTCGACCCTCATCGGCGTCCCCTATGACCGGCCGGTGATTGGCTATGGCGGCAAGACGGTCAATACGCTGCGTTTGTGGAGCGCCACCGCCGCGCACGCGTTCGATTTTCAGCAATTCAGCGGCGGCGATTTCGTCGCTTCGATCGCCGAATCGCTCAACGCGGAATCGCTCACCCGCGTTCTCTATCCGGACGACCATACGCCTCAGGGGCGTGAACTCAGGCTCATGCAGGAATATTTCCTCGTCGCCTGTTCGCTGGCGGACGCCATCCGGCGATTTCGGGAGTCGAATTCCGATTGGCGGCTTTTGCCCGAAAAGGCAGCCATTCAGCTCAACGACACTCATCCGACCCTCGCCGTGCCGGACACTCATGCGCATTCTGCTCGACGAGGCGCATCTCGGCTGGGACGAGGCGTGGGACATCACGCGGGGCACGCTCGCCTACACCAACCACACTCTGCTTCCCGAGGCGCGGGAGCGCTGGCCGGTCGAATGGATGCAGTTCCTCATTCCGCGCCAACTCGAGATCATCTTCGAGATCAATCGTCGGCTGCTCGACGACATCCGCGCCCGTTATCCTGGCGACCTCGGGCGCGCGGCGCGAACGAGCCTAGTCGAGGAGGGCCAGACCAGGCACATCCGTATGGCGAATCTGGCGATCGTCGGGTCCCACAGCACCAACGGAGTGGCCGCGATCCACTCCGAGCTCCTCCGCAAAACGACGGTCAAAGACCTCGCCGACGCGTTTCCTGAGCGTTTCAACAACAAGACAAACGGGGTCACGCCGAGGCGCTGGCTCCGGCTTGCAAATCCCTCTCTCGCCGAAACGATTTCCGGCGCCATCGGCGAGTCCTGGATCACCGATCTCTCCGAATTGCAAAAGCTTCGCCCGTTGACGAACGACCCCACATTCCGTGCGGGAGTTCAAAAAGCCCAGCGCATAACAAAGGCGCGCTTCACCGACTGGGTCAAAAGGCACACCGACATTTCCGTCGATCCGGACACCATCTTCGATTGCCAGATCAAACGCATTCACGAATACAAGCGCCAGCTCCTCAATGCTCTGAGGATCGTGGTTCTCTATCAGCGTCTGCACGAGAATCCGGGTCTCGATGTCCCTCCGCGCACGTTCTTCTTCGCCGGCAAGGCGGCGCCCGCGTATTATCTTGCAAAAGTCATCATCAAGTTCATCAACAACCTGGCCCAGACGATCGACGCTGATCCTGCGATGCGCGGCAAGCTCAAGGTTGTGTTCCTACCGGAATACAATGTCACACTGGCTGAGCGCTGCATTCCCGCCGCCGACGTCTCGAACCAGATTTCAACCGCCGGTTACGAGGCGAGCGGCACCAGCAACATGAAGTTCATGATGAATGGCGCTCTGACCATCGGGACGCGCGACGGCGCCACGATCGAGATGGCCGAGGAGGCAGAAGAAGAGAATTTCTTCCTGTTCGGCCTTACCGCTCAAGAAGCCGCCAACAGCCGGCCCTGGTACAGCCCCTATTGGCATTACGAAAACGAGCCGGAAACCCGGAAGGCGCTCGATCTGATCTTTTCCGATCACTTCAGCCAGCACGAGCCCGGGATCTTCGAGCCGCTGCGCGGCGCGCTGCTGACCCATGGCGATCCGTTCATGCACCTGGCCGATCTGACCTCCTACCTTCAGGCCGACGGGAAGCTCTGCGACCTCTACCGCGAGCCGGACGAATGGACGCAGAAGGTCATTCTCAACATTGCGGGTTCGGGCAAGTTCTCGAGCGACCGTACGATTGCAGAATATGCGCGGGACATTTGGGGCGCGAAGCCCTGCCCGGTCGCATAATTTAGCATTCCGCATCCAAGCGGCGCGCGCAGTCGAGCCAGGGCTGGCCGCGCGCGTTGACGCGGATCGATCAGCTCTTGGGAGCTGCCGGAGCGTGGCGCATCATGCGCATATGTTCGGCTCCCGCGCGCGCCCTCTCCTTGTGCGTGTTCGCGCGGTGGCGCATCTGCCTGCTGTGAGACCCGCCCGGGTGCGCGGTATCGGCCTGGGCGACTTGTTCGGGCAAGGCCGATCCCTTGGATTGCGCCATGGCGGCCAGCGGCAAAAAGACGATGACGGCGCCAAAGCCGATCGCAGCAAACGTTTTCATCACAGAGTTTCTCCCAAGACGATTGGGTTAAGTTCCCGTTCGGGCCTCGCAGCTTGGACGCATGGGCATGAACTGCCGATGAACATCTTCCCTAAGCAGAGATTCGTGGCTTGGCCAACGGATTGGGGATGCGCTCGCGGTTGAGATCAATGACGGCGTGATGGATGGCCTGGTCGAGCGCGTCGGCGTCGGTGAAGGTCTGGTGGGCGAGGTGATGGGCTTTAAGATCGCGCCAGACCGGCTCGATGTCGTTGAGTTCGGGGGTGTATTTCGGCAGCCATTCGACGGTGAGCCAGTGCGCGCGGGCGGCCAGGGCGGCGAGCGAGCGTTTGCTGGTGTGGATCGGACCATTGTCCTCGACCAGCACGACCGGCTTGGCCTGTCGCCCGGGCTGCGGTCCAAAGAGACGGTCGAGTTGCTCCAGATGGGCGATGAAATCGCCGCTGCGCTTGGTCGGGCTGGTATGGACGATGAGTTGGCGCGTGAGGGGATCGAGCGACCCCAGCATCGCGACCTTCTTGGCCTGCCCCGGCGCCGGCACACGCAAGTCCGCCCCCGACTTCGCCCAGGCGCGGGCGAGATAGGGATGGGTCAGCGCCTCGCTCTCATCGCCGTAGAGAAGAACGATGTCGCCCGCTTCGGCCTGCTGTTTGCGCAGTTGCAGGCGCAGCCCCACCCGTTCCACCTCGCTTTCCGTCTGACGTCCCTTCAGCGTGTGCCGGGGCCGCCGCCAGCGGAACTTTTTTTTCGCAAGGCCTTGGACAGTTGCGAACGGCTGATGCGCACGCCCTCGCGCGCTTCGATCTCGGCGCGAAGGCGGGGGATCGTCCAGTTGCGCCGGTCGGCCACAGGTTCTTCCAGCAGCGGGGTGGCGACGCGCATGGCGGCTTCACTCTTCACTGGAGGCGGGCCCGGCGCGATGCTGGTCTTCAGCGCTGCCACACCGCCGGCGGTGAAGTCGCTGCGCCACAGCCGAACCGTATCTTCGCGCACGCCAAACGCCGCCGCGATCTTGGGGCTGGTCCAACCAGCCAGCGTCAAAAGCACGGCGCGGGCGCGGTCCGCCTCGCCGCGATCGCGCGAACCGGCAACAGCCAAGAGGCCGGCGCGTTGTTCATCGCTCGCCATAATCGGAGACTTTCCCGCCATGTCATACACCTTGCAAATCGGCGCAGGCAGCCAACCGCAAAAAACCTATCCGTTGGTTAGCCAAACGGAATCTGCTTAGCCATCCGCGGCGTTCCCCTTGCCTCAGCTCGTTCCATTCTCTCCTTTTCAGTCTCGGAGCGCCCTTGGCGGCGCCGGGTTTACATTCGGCAGATAAGAAACGTATATAGGACAGCTTCCTGTTTTCCCCAAACGTGACTCGCGGAAAAATTGAGTTCGCTCGTCTCCTGCTTTGCCCGCGCGGACGGTTTCTCCCCTCGTTTCAATTGCCCGCCTGGACAGCGCGCCATGGGAGGCGCCCGCCGACACTCCTTCCGCGCGCGTGATTGTGGGCGAGCGGCTAAATAATCCGCACAACGTCTCCGTCCTAACGGAAGATTAACCTTGAGCCCCTAATGCGTTGATACCCATGGGGTCCCATGCTATCCCACGCTATCCCGTCAACCGACTGCGCCCCGGCGCCGTCGCCTAACGCCGCTACGCGGCTGGGGCGGGCTTGCTCGCGTGCCGAAGGGCTGCCTGGTGGATCGATTTCTTTCGAATTTCACCCATCGCTTCGACGCCAAGGGGCGGATTTCGATCCCCGCCTCATTCCGTCAGGTGCTGGCGAAGGACGGCTTCGTCGGCGTCTACGCCTATCCGTCGCTCGATGCGCCGGCGCTGGACTGTGGCGGCAACGCGCTGATCGCCGAGATCGACGCGCTGCTTCAGACGATGCCGCCCTATTCGCAGGCCCGCGACGCTTTCGCAACGGCGCTTCTCGGCATGAGCGAGGTCTTGCGTCTCGACGCGGAGGGGCGGGTCTTCTTCGAAGGCCGGCTCAAGACGGCGCTGGAGCTGGGCGACGAGGCGGTGTTCGTCGGGCAGGGGCACAAGTTCCAGATCTGGGAGCCGACGCGCTTTCAGGCCCATCTCGAACAGGCGCGGGATCGGGTCCGGCGCTTGCGCGCGGAGCGCGACGCGCTCGCGCCCCAGGGGCCGCCGGGATGAGCCTCAGCGCGCCCGCGGCGCCCGGCCATGTGCCTGTGCTTCTCGACGAGGCGATGGAGGCGCTCAGCCCTCGTGCTTCCGGCCTTTATGTCGACGGGACGTTCGGCGCCGGAGGCTATGCGCGCGCGCTTCTCGACCGCGCAGCGCGGGTGATCGCACTCGATCGCGACCCTTCGGCCGTTCGGGCCGGCGCCGCGCTCGTCGCTTCCTCCAACGGCCGGCTTGAGCTCATTGAAGCGCGCTTCGGGGACCTCGATGAGATCGCCGAGCGTCTCGGTCTCGATCCACTGGACGGGGTCGTCCTCGACATCGGCGTTTCGTCGATGCAGCTCAACGAGGCGGCGCGCGGGTTTTCGCTGCGCTTCGACGCTCCCCTCGATATGCGCATGGAAGCGAGCGGCCGTTCGGCCGCCGATGTTCTGCGTGACGACGACGAGGCGACGATCGCCGACATCCTGTTTCATTTTGGCGAGGAGCGCGCCGCGCGCCGGATCGCCCGCGCCATCGTCGCCGATCGCAACACAAAGCCGTTCACCTCGACGCTGGAGCTCGCCGGGCTCATCGCCCGGGTTGCGCCAGCACCGCGCGGAGAATTGACTCATCCCGCGACGCGCGCCTTCCAGGCGCTGCGCATCGCTGTCAACGACGAACTGGCCGAGCTTGTACGCGGGCTTCGCGCCGCCGAGCGGCTGCTCAAACCCGGCGGGCGCCTCGCGGTCGTGACCTTCCACTCGCTCGAGGACCGGATCGTCAAGCAGTTTCTGGCCGCTCGCTCGGGGCGCGGGCGGGCGGCCTCGCGCCGCTTGCCCGGCGAACCGGCTTTAGCCGAGCCGACGTTCGAAGTTCCGCGCGGCCAGCCGATCGAGCCGAGCGAAGCGGAAGCGCGATCAAACCCGCGTTCGCGCTCAGCGAAATTGCGGTTTGGCGTGCGCACCAGCGCGCCCGCGCGGGGACGGGACGAGGGGATCGAGGCGCTGGCTCGACTGCCGGCGCGACGGGGGAGAAAGTAAAAATGTGGCGTATCCTGCACGCTTTCGCCATCGCCGCCCTGATCGGGTCGGCCGCTTACGTCTATGGCGTCAAATACCGGACGATCTACGCTTCCGAGCAGCTGGTCAAAACGCATCATCTCATCAGCAAGGAGAAAGACGCGATCAGTCTCCTGCGGGCCGAATTCGCGCATCTTGCCCGGCCCGACCGGGTGCAGACTCTCGCCGATTTGAAGCTTGGCCTCCGGCCGCTGGCGCTGAGCCAGATCGCGACCGTTAGCGAATTGCCGGACGCCCAGCCTAAGGTCGATTTAATCGGCCGCGCGCTCGAATCGCTTGGATTCACAGCCGACAACTCGACCCCGGCAGTCACCGCCTCCGTCTCGACTCCGCCGGTGCAGTGAGAAATGGCCGAGACCCCGAGCGCCTCGACAGCGAAACCCAGGACCCGCGCGAGGCAGCGCCTCAAGTTCCTGGACGGTTTGGCCGACATCGCGATCGGCTGGCTCAGGCGCTATCTGCCGAAGAATTTCGGCGTCGATTTGGAACCGCCGGGCGCGCGCCCTCCGCAACCAGCAGGCGCAACCAAAGCGAAGTTGAAGGCCTTCGCCCGCGAGCTTCTTTCGACGCGCCTTGACCGTTCGAGCGCGCGCGTGCGCACCATCGCGCTAGGGCTCTTCGTGGCCTATGCCGGAATTGGCGTAAAGCTCCTGGTGCTCGGCCTATCGCATGATCCGCCGCAGACGCTGAAAACCGCGGCCGATGACGCGGTCTCCGGCGCCAGGCCCGATCTGCTCGACCGGAACGGCGCGATCCTCGCCACCGACATTAAGACCATGTCGGTATTCGCCGAGCCGAACCGGATCATCGACATCGACGAGGCGGTCGAACTCATCACCGCCGTGCTGCCCGACGTCAATGCGAGGGAGCTGCGGCAGCGGCTGAGTTCGAAGAAGGGTTTCATCTGGGTCAAGCGGCAGATCACGTCGAAGGAGCAGGCCGAAATCTTTCACCTCGGCCTGCCCGGCGTCGGCTTCCTGCCAGAGAACAAGCGCGTCTACCCAAACGGTCCGATCGGCGCTTATGTGATCGGGTATGTCAACGAGGACAATGTCGGCATCGCCGGCATGGAGAAATATCTCGACGAGCAGAGCCTGACCGATCCGCATGTCCCGGGATTCACGGTTGACCCCGACCGCCTGAAGCCTGTCCGCCTGTCGCTCGATCTGAAGGCCACTCACGCTTTGCGCGACGAACTCGTAGACGGAATGGACCGCTTCCACGCCAGGGCGGCGGCGGGCATGATCATCGATGTCAACACCGGCGAAGTGATCGCGCTCGAATCGCTGCCCGATTTCGATCCGAATGATCCGAGCGATGCTCAAGACCCGAGCAAGATCAACCGCATCAATGTCGGCGTCTACGAAATGGGCTCGACCTTCAAGGCGCTCTCGCTCGCCATGGCGCTCGACTCGGGCAAAGTCACCCTCGGCTCGCATGT
Source organism: uncultured Alphaproteobacteria bacterium (assembly GCA_963813555.1). Taxonomy (GTDB): domain Bacteria; phylum Pseudomonadota; class Alphaproteobacteria; order Rhizobiales; family Beijerinckiaceae; genus Roseiarcus. The sequence continues at coordinate 236,255 of CAWEZX010000012.1, forward strand.
GGACGCGCGCGAGAGCCTGCGCTACGGGCGGTTCACGATTTACGATTTTCACGCCACCCATCGCATGTTGACCGTGCCCGAAGTGTTCACCCATTCCTCGAATATCGGCGCCGCGCGGCTCGCGCTGATGATTGGCGTTGAAGGCCATAAGGCCTTCTTGAAGAAGATGGGGCAGCTCGACCGGTTGCGCACTGAATTGCCGGAAAGCGCCGAGCCGCTGGTGCCCAAGCACTGGGGGCTTCTCAACACAATGACCATCGCCTTCGGCCAGGGCCTCAATGTGGCGCCTATTCAGGCGGTGATGGCGGTCTGCGCGCTGGTCAACGGCGGCAAGATGATGGCGCCGACCTTTCTGCCGCGCACCGAAGAGGAGGCGGAGAAGGCCAGCCATCGCGTGATCAGCGAGCAGACTTCCGAGTCCATGCGCTACCTGATGCGGTCCAACGCGACCCACGGGTCCGCAAGTTTCGCCAACATTCCAGGCTACTACGTCGGCGGCAAGACGGGGACCGCCGACAAGATTATCCACGGGCGCTATTCGCAGAACAGGGTTTTCAACACTTTCATGGCGATCACGCCGGCCGACAAGCCGAAGTACCTTTATCTGACCATATATGACGATCCGCAGCCCGCGCCCGAGGACCACGGATTCCATACCGCCGCCTATAATGCGGGGCGGGTCGCCGGCGCATTGATCCGTCGCGTCGAGCCGCTCGAGGGCGTGCCGCCCATGAAGGAGCCGCCAACTCAGCCATTCCCCATCATCGCCCGGTTGGGGTATGGAGCCGACGCCGACAAGACCGGCAAGGAGTAAAACGCGGGCGATGAGACGGCTTGGCGACATCCTCGAGCTCAAGGACGCCGATCGCGCGCTCGCGTCGCGAGCGATCGCGGGGCTGGCGTTCGACAGCCGAAAGACAGCGCCAGGCGACGTTTTCTTCGCGCTCGCCGGCGCGAAGGACGATGGACTCAAGCACGTGGGGGAAGCGGTGGCGAAGGGCGCGGCCGCCATCGTCGCCGAGCGTTGGGCGGAGACCCCCAACGCCGCCTTCGTCAAAGTCGCCGACGCCCGCGCCGCGCTCGCTCATGCGGCTGCACGCTTCTATCCCCGCCAGCCCGAAACCATCGTCGCGGTCACCGGCACCAGCGGAAAAACCTCGGTCGTCGCGTTCGTGCGCCAGATCTGGCATGCGCTCGGGCGAGAGGCTGCTTCGATCGGGACGATCGGCGTCGTGTCACGCTTGCTGACGGTCTACGGATCGCTGACGACGCCTGACCCGATCGCGCTGCACGAGCTTCTCGATCGGCTCGCCGCAAAGGGCGTCACGAACCTCGCGATCGAAGCCTCCTCGCACGGTCTCGACCAGAAGCGGCTTGATGGTGTGCGGCTCGCTGCGGGCGCATTCACCAATCTGACGCGTGACCACATGGACTATCATCCGACGGTCGAGGACTATCTGGCCGCCAAGCTCAGGCTGTTCCGGGACCTTTTGCCGGACGGGGCGCCGGCCGTCATTGACGCCGACAGCGCCATCGCCTCGCAGGTGATTATGGCGGCGCGGGCGCGCGGCCTCAAGGTCGTCACTGTCGGCGCTAAGGGCGAGACGATCCGACTGAACTCCGCCCCGCGCGACGGACTGTCTTCGGTGCTCGATCTTCAATTCGGCGGCAGAAGCTGGCGCGCAGAGTTTCCGCTGGCCGGCGATTTTCAGATCTCCAACGCGCTGGTCGCCGCCGGACTGTGCATCGTCACCGGCAGTGAGGCCGATGCGGTATTCGAAGCGCTGCACAAGCTGGAAGGCGCGCCGGGCCGCCTGGAGCGCATCGGCGATGTCCGCGGCGCGACTGTCTTCGTCGATTATGCGCATAAGCCCGACGCGCTCGAGAAAACGATTGCCGCGCTGCGGCCATTCGTGCGTGGGCGTCTCGTATTGGTGTTTGGTTGCGGCGGCGACCGCGACCCGGGCAAGCGGCCGATCATGGGCGAGATTGCCGCGCGCTGCGCTGACGTAACAATCGTAACCGACGACAATCCGCGCTCGGAGAATCCCGCGTCGATCCGGGCGCAGATCTTAGGCGCCGCGCCTTCGGCGATCGAAATCGGCGACCGAGCGGCGGCCATTCGCGCAGGGGTCGCGATGCTTCGCGACGGCGATGCGCTCATAGTCGCCGGCAAGGGCCACGAGACCGGGCAGATCGTTGGCGACAAGACACTGCCGTTCTCCGACGCCGACGAGGCGCGCGCGGCGCTTGAGGACGCGCCATGACGGCGCTCTGGAGGGAAGCCGAACTCAGCGCAGCGCTCGGCGCCGCCCCCAGCGCGCCGCTCAGCGCGAGTGTCACGGGTGTCTCCATCGACAGCCGGAGCCTCGAGACGGGCGACCTCTTCTTCGCGATCAAAGGCGATGCGCATGATGGTCACGATCACGTCGCGCGCGCCATGGAAGCTGGCGGCGCGGCGGCCGTCGTGTCGCGCGAGCGAGCGCCGCAACTCGCAGCTCTCGGCCCCGTGTTCGCGGTTGAGGACACCCAGAACGCGATGGAGCGGTTGGGCGTCGCCTCCCGCACGCGCTCGAAAGCGAAGATCGTCGCAGTGACCGGTTCGGTCGGCAAGACGACCGTCAAGGAGATGCTGCGCGCTATGCTGACGGCCTGCGGCCCGACGCACGCCTCGGCCGCGTCCTATAACAATCACTGGGGCGTGCCGCTGACCCTCGCGCGCATGGCCTCGAACGCTCGCTTCGCCGTGCTCGAGATGGGCATGAATCACGCCGGCGAAATCACCCCGCTCACCCGCATGGCGCGGCCGCATGCAGCTCTCGTGACGACGATCGCCCCAGTCCACGTTGAGCACCTTGGGTCGATCGAAGCGATTGCCGATGCGAAGGCGGAAATCTTTTTTGGCCTCGAACCCGGCGGAACGGCGGTCTTGAACCGCGACGCCCCGCAATTCGAGCGGCTGGCGAGAGCTGCTGCGTTACGCGGCGCGCGGGTCTTGAGCTTTGGCCACGGCGCCGACTATGACGCCCGGCTCATTGGGGTTGAGGCGATCGACTGCGGCTCGCGCGTGAGGACGCGCATTCTTGGGCGCGAGTTGGTGTTCGAACTCGGCGCGCCTGGAGTCCACATGGCAGAGAACGCGCTCAGCGCGCTCCTCGCGGCGGACGCGCTTGGCGCTGACCTTGCGGCCTGCGCCGTCGCGCTTCGTCGCTTCTCGCCGCAGAAGGGCAGGGGCGAGCGCTTCTCGGTGCCAACGCCTGATGGTCCGGCGACCATTATCGACGAAAGCTACAACGCCAATCCCGCCTCCATGCGGGCTGCGCTGGCTCTGCTCGCCGCGGCCAAGCCTGGACCGAAAGGGCGCCGCATCGCCGTCATCGGCGACATGCTCGAACTCGGGCCGGAGGCGGCTGCGATGCACGCCGAGCTGGCAGGCGACCTCAGCGCCAACAACGTGGATCTCTTGTTCGGCGCGGGGCCGCTCACGCGCGCGCTGTTCGAGGCGGCGCCAGCGTCGATGCGGGCCGCCTGGACTGAACGGTCAAGCGATCTGATAGACGAAGTCGCCCGCGTCCTGCGCGGCGGCGACATCGCGATGATCAAAGGCTCCAACGGCAGCCGGATGGGTCCGCTCGTCGCGGCGCTGCGCGATCGCTTCGCTCACGGCGCGGGAGGTTAGGACATGCTGACCTGGCTGGCGGAGCTCCCAGGTGTTTTCCATCTGTTCCGATACCTTACTTTCCGCACCCTTGGCGCCGCGGGAACCGGGCTTTTTCTTGTTTTCTTCTTCGGTCCGGCGATCATCTCCGCGTTGCGTCTGAAGCAGGGCGGGGGACAGCCCATCCGTGTCGACGGACCGGCCTCGCATCTTCTCAAGAAGAAGGGCACGCCGACCATGGGCGGCCTCATGATCCTGTTCGGGCTCTTTGTCTCTTCTCTGCTGTGGGCCAATCTCGAAAGCCCTTACGTGTGGATCGTGCTGTTCGTCACTGCAGGCTTCGCCGTGATCGGCTTCTACGACGATTATCTGAAAGTGACGAAGCAGTCGGACCGCGGCTTCTCGGGCCGTGCGCGCCTCCTCGGCGAATATCTGATCGCGGCGCTCGCTTGTTACGCGCTGATGCAGGTTGACGTAGATGGCGCGACCAGGCTTGCGGTGCCGTTCGTGAGCGGCTTCGTGTTCGATTTCGGTTGGGGTTTCCTTCTGTTCGGCCCGTTTGTCATTGTCGCGTTCGGCAATGCGGTCAACCTGACGGATGGACTTGACGGACTCGCGATCGTGCCGGTGATGATCTGCGCTGCAACGCTCGGCGTCATCGCCTATATCGCCGGCAATGTGCTCTACTCGCACTATCTTCTCATCAATCACGTGCCGTTCGCAGGCGACCTTTTGGTCGTGTGCGGGGCGTTGATTGGCGCGGGCGTCGGATTCCTTTGGTTCAACGCTCCCCCGGCCCAAATCTTCATGGGTGACACCGGATCGCTGGCGCTGGGCGGCCTGCTTGGCGCGACCGCGGTCGCGATCAAGCACGAGATCGTGCTGGCCGTGGTTGGCGGCTTGTTCGTCATGGAGGCGGCTTCGGTCGTCGTGCAGGTGGTGTCATTCAAGCTCACCGGCAGGCGCGTGTTCCGGATGGCGCCCATTCATCATCATTTCGAGCAGCTCGGGTGGTCGGAGCCGCAGATTGTCATGCGCTTCTGGATCATCGCTTTCGTGCTCGCGATGATCGGCCTCGCCTCACTGAAGCTGAGGTGACAATGACGCCGGTCGAGACCCTGCGCGGACAAAGCGTCGCCCTCTTCGGTCTCGGCGGCTCGGGGCTGTCGACGGCGCGGGCGCTTGTCGCCGGCGGCGCCGAAGTGGCTGCCTGGGACGACAACTCGGACGCCCGGGAGCGCGCGGCCGCTGCAGGCGTTGCGCTGCTCGATCTCACGGATGCCGATTGGCGCGGGTTCCGGTTGTTCGTACTCGCGCCCGGCGTGCCGCTGACTCATCCCACGCCGCATTGGACAGTCAACCTTGCGGACGAAGCCGGCGTTCCGATCATCGGCGATGTCGAACTCTTTGTGCGCGAGCGCGGCGTCAGGGCGCCGGATGCGCCGTTCGTCGCCATCACCGGCACCAACGGCAAATCGACGACCACCGCGCTGATCGCGCATGTGCTCAAGGAAGCGGGGCGCGACGTTGCGATGGGCGGCAACATCGGCGTGCCGGTTCTGGATCTGCCGCCGCCCTCGGCTGGGCGTACGCATGTCGTCGAGTGTTCGTCCTATCAGATCGATCTCGCGCCTTCGCTCGCGCCAAGCGTCGGGCTGCTGATCAACATTACGCCCGATCATCTCGACCGGCATGGCGATCTCGCGCGCTACGCCGCGATCAAGGAGCGGCTGGTCGCGCAGGCCGAAGTTGCGCTCGTCGGCGTCGACGATGAGCCAAGCCGCGCCATCTATGCACGGTTGAAGGCGCGCGCTGGCGCGCCGCGCGTCACAGCGGTCTCGGGGACAGAGTCTCCGCTCGCCGACATTTGGGTCAGCGAGCATCGCGTCATGGCGCGCGGCGAAGCTGCGCCGGCGGTCGATCTTGCGCAAGCGCGGGCGCTTCGCGGCGCCCATAACGGGCAAAACGCGGCGTTTGCTTACGCCGCCGCGAGAACGCTCGACGTCGAGCGCGATCGCATCGCGCGCGCCTTCGAGACTTTCCCCGGGCTCGCTCATCGCATGGAAGAGGTCGGCCGACTTGGCCGGGTGCTGTTCATCAACGACTCGAAGGCGACCAACGCCGACGCCGCCGAGAAGGCGCTGCTGTCGTTCCGCGATATCCATTGGATTCTGGGCGGCAGGCCGAAGGCGGGCGGCGTCGAGCCGCTGAGGCTGCTGTTTCCGCGGGTCGCCAAGGCCTATCTGATCGGCGAGGCGAGCGACGAGTTCGCGCGCACGCTCGAAGGTGCTGTTCCCTTCGAACGCTATGGGACTTTAAGCGCAGCGATAGAGGCGGCGGCGGAGGACGCGGCGCAGTCGTCAGCACGCGAGCCAGCGGTGTTGCTTTCGCCGGCCTGCGCATCCTTCGATCAATTCGCGAATTTCGAGACGCGCGGCGACGCCTTTCGAACGTGCGTCGTCAAATGGCTTGAGCAACGTGCGGCGGCGGGAACGCGCACGCAAAGGGGGAGATAGAGCTCATGGTTTCAAGAGCGGAACGCGGCCCCGTTGCGGACTGGATGCGCACCGCCGACCGGTGGCTGATCGGGTCGTTCCTGGCCTTGATGGTGATCGGCCTGGTGATGGCGCTGGCCGCAAGTCCGGCGGTCGCCGAGCGGCTCAATCTCTCCACCTTCCACTTCGTCAACCGTCAGGCCTTGATGCTGATCCCGACGGCGGCGCTGATGATCGCAACCTCGTTTCTCTCGCCGCGACACGTGCGGCGCGCGGCGCTGCTCACGTTCGTCGTGTCGTTCGCGCTCATCATTCTCGCACTCATGTTCGGCGCGGAGGTCAAAGGAGCGAGGCGTTGGATCTTCGGCCTCCAACCGTCGGAGTTCATCAAGCCGGCGTTCGTCGTTCTCGCCGCCTGGGCCTTCACCGAAGGTGGGCGGATCGGGCCGACCGCGATTCCAGCGAAGCTTCTGTCCTTCCTGCTGTTGCCCATCACGATTGTGCCGCTCATCTTACAGCCTGACTTCGGTCAGACGATGCTGGTGGCGGTCGTCTGGACAGCGCTTTTCTTCTTGGCAGGGCTGCATTGGTTCTGGGTGGTCGCCGTCGGCGGGATGGGCATGGCGGGCGGGTTCGCCGTTTTCAGATTGTCGCCGCACGTACACGAGCGCGTGCTGCGCTTTCTCGATCCCGAATTCGACCGGCGGCATGGTCGACACGTTTCAGGTCGACACGGCGTTGCAGAGCATCCTCTCCGGGGGCTGGTTCGGACGGGGCCCAGGCGAGGGCGTCTACAAGAGAATCCTGCCTGACGCGCACACGGATTTCGTTTTCGCGGTGACCGGCGAAGAATTTGGCATGATTGCTTGCATGGCGCTGATCGCCTTCTTCGCCTTTATCGTCCTGCGCGCCCTCGTTCTCGCGGCGCGCAACCCCGATCCGTTCTGCCGGCTCGCGGCTGCTGGGCTCACGGTCATGTTTGGAGTGCAGAGCTGGATCAACATGGCGGTTAACTTGAGGGCCATGCCGGCCAAGGGAATGACCCTGCCATTCATCTCCTACGGCGGCTCGTCCCTCCTTGCGCTGGGTCTCGGCATGGGCTTCCTGATCGCGCTGACACGCAAACGCCCGGCTGCCGATCTCGACCATCCTGCAGCGACTGAGGGATGAATTCGGCGCGCTCGATCCTGCTGGCGGCGGGCGGCACGGGCGGACATCTTTTTCCCGCCGCGGCGCTGGCTGGGGCGCTGATCAAACGCGGCGCTGAAGTCGAACTGGCGACGGACGGCCGAGCGCTCAAGTTCGGCGGCGATTTTCCTGCCCGCGCCATTCACGCCTTCCCCGCCGCGACAACGACGGAGGTCGGCGCGCTCGCCAAAGCGCGCGCCTCGCTGACCTTGGGCGCGGGCCTCGCGGCGGCCGCCGTGAAGCTCAGTCGCATCAGGCCGCGCGCCGTGGTCGGCTTTGGCGGCTATCCGACTGTGCCGCCGCTGCTCGCTGCCTGGCTCCTCAGGATACCGATCGTCCTGCATGAGCAGAATGCGGTAATGGGACGGGCCAATCGTTTCTTGAGCCCGCGCGTAAATTTTATCGCCTGCGGCTTTCCAGGTTTGAGGGGCGTCGACCCGGCGAAGATCCATGTGACCGGCAATCCGGTTCGGCCATCGGTGATCGCCGCCGCTGCGATTCCCTATACCGAACACGTGGGACGGCGCCTGAACCTTCTGGTGACCGGCGGCTCGCAGGGCGCCCGCGTCATGGCGGATGTCGTTCCTGCGGCACTTGCGCTGATGAACGCGGACGAGCGGCAATGGATCCGCCTCACCCAGCAGGCGCGCGGCGAGGACAGTGCGCGCGTGGCGGCGGCTTGCGCGCGGATGAGCTTTCCGGTCGAGATCGCGGAATTCTTCCCCGATTTGCCGGAGCGGATGGCCAGCGCCCATCTCATTATCGGCCGCGCCGGGGCTTCGACCGTATCGGAGCTCGCGGTCATCGGGCGGGCGTCCGTGCTCGTCCCGTTTCCGCATGCGCTCGATCAAGATCAGGCCGCGAATGCGGCGGCGCTCGCCAAGTCCGGCGGCGCGACAGTCGTCCCGCAGAGCGAGTTCACGCCGGAGCGGTTGGCCGCGATCTTGCGCGACGCGCTCGCCGCGCCAGCGAAGCTCGAGGCCGCCGCTGCGGCGGCGAAATCGATCGGCGTCCCGGACGCAGCCGAACGCCTCGCTGACCTCGTGCTCAAGGCGGCGGCGCCCGCCTAGACTAATCGCGGCTTGGACCCAATGGAGGGGGATGGTCGCCTGACTCTCTTTGCCCCAACTCAAGCGAAAATTTTGTGCACCGACCAACTCGTGGGGACGACGCCCAGATCCTCATTGGTGAAGCCGCCCGAGCCATTGGGATTCCACAGGGTTGTGTCGCCATTGGTGTTGCGCCACAGAATCCCAGATTGGCCGTTGCCGCTGAAGTCGCCGGTCCCGGCAATCTGCCAGCTGGACGGGACCACGCCTAGATCCTCGCGAACGAAGCCGCCCGAGCCATTGGGATTCCACAATTCCGTGCCGCTATTGGTGTTGCGCCACAGAATACTGTCTTGACCCTTCCCGCTGAAGTCGCCGGTGCCGGCGATCTGCCAGCCGCCGCCGACGACGCCCAGATCCTCGCCGGTGAACCCGCCTGAGCCATTGGGATTCCACAACTCCGTATCGCCGTTGGCATTGCGCCACAGTATGCCGTCTTCACCCTTCCCGGTGAAGTCGCCGGTCCCGGCAATCTGCCAGCTCGACGGGACCACGCCTAGATCCTCGCCGACGAAGCCGCCCGGGCCGCTGGCGTTCCACAATTCCGCATCGCCATTGGAGTTCTGCCATAAAATGCCCTCACCGCTCCCCGTGAAATCGCCGGTCCCGGCGACCTGCCAGCTCGTGCCGACGACGCCCAGATCCTCGCCAACGAAGCCGCCGGAGCCGTTCGGATTCCACAACTCCGTATCGCCGTTGGCGTTGCGCCATAAAAGACCAGCCTCACTCGCTCCGTTGAAGGCGCCGGTTCCAGCAATCTGCCAGCTGCCGCCGACGACGCCCAGATCCTCAGAGGTGAAACCGCCCGAGCCAGAAGTTGAATTCCAGAGCGCGACATCCCCGTCCGTGTTTTGCCAAAGGATGTCAGCTTTATCGTCGCTATTGAAAAAGTTTGGAGGTGTCAGAGGTGCTGGCGACGCGCCGGCCCCTCCAGTCCCTGAAGCGTCGTCCTCGGCGACCCACGCCTCGATCTGATCGAGCACGGAGGTCGTGATCTGGACATTATAGCCCGTTCCGTCGGACGCGCTGCTCGAGACGAGTCCCACGACTTCCGGGCCGTCGCTGGTTTCGATCCAGACCGGTCCTCCGCTGGAGCCGTCGCCAATCGAGGTTCCATCGAGCAATGTGTAGTTCGGGTTGACGGTAACGGACTGCGAAGAGGTGACCTGAGCGCCGCTCGCAGAGGCCGGGTATCCGGTTATATTGGCGCTCCCGCCGGCGAAATTCGCTTCGATCCCCATGGTTCCAATGTCTTCGAACGGTGTGGAAAGATGGATGACTGCGTAGTCAGACTGCGATTGCTGGTTGCTTATGAGGTCGTTTGCATCGTCGACCGGGAAATAGTTAAAGGACGCGCCGGAAGCGGAGCCGTAAGGACTACTGCCGTCGCTATAACCGGGCGTGACGGTGATGTTGGTGGCAGTCCCCACTCCCTGCATGTAAACGACATGGCTCGCCGTCAACACTTCGTTCGGTGAAATCAATACACCGGATCCCTGCCATTCCTGCGCCCCTATTCTATCAGTAATCCTCACGACGGTGTCGTACGGATACGATGAGGCGCTCGACGTCATTACGTTCTCCAGCAACCAAAAGATACCCGGGCCTCGACGCGCGAGTCGGCTTCCTTCATCGCGATAGACCACATCTGCGGGCCGATTAATGGCCGCTCATCGGATTGAATAAATGCTTTGGGCGCCGGCGGCCAGCCAGGCTGGAGCACGATCGACGCGCTGTTCGAGGCGGCGGGGCCGGCGGGGTTTCACATCGCGACGAAAGCCGCGCCCTTCGCCGTGGTGGAATGCGAGTGGTCGGCCGATGACGGCCGGCCACGGTGTTCCCAATGGACGGCCCGCGCCCCTAAAGCGCGCAGAGCGATCCTGAGCGCGCTTACTGATATGACGCGTCAGCCGGCGGCGGGCGCGGAAAGGAGGCGGTCGAATTGGGCGACAATCGGGCGACAATTCCTTGCTGAAAATCGGAATTTTTGATATGCTGCTCCTATGAGTTGATCCTGCGAGGCACACGAAAGGCGATTTCCGTCTGAACCTTCGGACCCATTTTCATCGAGGGAAGGCGACGATTAAAACATTAGTACGCCTCACGCCGCGTAACCCATTGAAAAGGCTAATTTCGGGCGAGGGAATCCAAGCGAATCCAATAGCCCGGACAGGGGGGATTCGAGGCCTGATCGCGACGGGTCGAAACAATCCAAATCACGGGCTTCGCCAAGCGCGGCACCCTCTCGCGCCTCGTCCTGCGCCCTCAGTCCATCACCGCATGCGCCGCGGCTTCACGCGAAGCGGCCGTCGCAACAGACTTTGTCGAGCGGATGAGCGCCAGCAGTGGGAAGGCGCAGAGCGCGATGAAGGTCATAAACAGAAAGTCATTGGAATAGGCCATCATCGCCGCCTGTTGGGTAATGATCCCCTCAAGCATCGCCATGCTGGGAAGCCCATGTCCCCAAACCATCGAGGCGTTCGGCATCCTCAGCGCGTCGTTGAACGGCGTCGCGTGCTCGACCAGCTGGCTGTGGAACATGGTGGTCATGCTGGTTAGACGCGCGATGACGACCGAGATGCCGACCGACGAGCCGATGTTGCGGATCAGCGTCCAGAGCGCGGCGCCCTCAGTGCGCAATTCACCCGGCAGGCTCGCGAAGGCGATCGTGTTGAGGGGCACGAAGATGAAGCCGAGACCCAACCCTTGCGCGATCGAGTTGATCACGATCGTGTTGGCCGGGACGTCGAGCGACCAACCGACCATGAGCCAGAGCGACCCCGCCGCCAGCACGAGGCCGATGAAGATCATGATCCGAGGTTCGACCCTGCCGCTCATCCTGCCGACGAGGAACATCCCGACAAATGTGCCGATGCCGCGGGTGCCGAGCAGAAAGCCGCTCGACAGCACCGGGTAGCCGAGCAGGTTCTGAATGAACGGTGTCACCAGCGCCATGCTCGCAAGCAGCATGATGCCAACCAGGAACATGAAGACCAGCGCAATGGAGAAATTCCAGTCCTTGAAGATGCGGACGCTGATGAACGGCCGTGCGGACGTCAGGCAATCGGCGAGGAAGAAATAGAAGCCGACAACCGCGAGGATCATTTCAATCCAGATCTCGGGCGACTCGAACCAACCGAGCTGCTCGCCGCGGTCGAGCATCATTTGCAAAGAGCCGATGCCGAGTGACAGGCTCAAGAAGCCGAACCAGGAGAACGGCACGTCGCGCCGCGTCGGCGTCTCACTCATGAAGACCCAAAGGCCTGCTGTGGTGAGAATGCCAAATGGCAGATTGACGAAAAACACCCATCGCCACGAATAAGAGTTGGTAAGCCAGCCGCCGAGCGTTGGGCCCATGATCGGACCGAGCATGACGCCCATGCCCCAGATCGCCATTGCCGAGCCGCGTTTGGCCGGCGGGAAGATGTCGAGCATCACGGCCTGGCTCAAGGGCACGAGCGCCGCGCCGAACACGCCCTGCAACAGCCGATAGGCCACCATTTGCTCGATCGAGAGCGCAACGCCGCAGAGCATCGACGCGACCGTAAACCCGGCAGTGCAAACGATGAACAGCTTCTTGCGGCCGAAGCGCGTCGCCATCCAGCCGAGCGGCGAGGTCATGATCGCGGCGGCGACGATATAGGACGTCAACACCCAGTTGATCTGGTCCTGCGTCGTGGCGAGCGACCCCTGCATATAGGGCAGGGCGACGTTGGCGATCGTCGTGTCGAGCGCCTGCATGATCGTGGCCATCATGATGCAGACGGTCAAGAGCCACTTGAGCGTCGGCGAAATGGTCTCGTAGAGCGGCGGGGCGGGCGCTTGCGCGTTCATCGGATGACGGCGGTTCTCGCGCCCAAGAGCGTGTCGATGTAACCGACCACCCAAAGCTTGAGCCCCTCGAGCGTGCCAGCGAGCGTGCGCACCCGGCCCGTATCGACGGTCACATAGGCGCTCATGCCCGCTCGCAAGCCCGTCGTGTCCTCCTTCGGGCCGAAGCAGAAGCGGAGCGGCACGCGCTGGACGACCTTGACCCAGTTGCCGCTGGCGTTCTGCGGCGGCAGGATGGCGAATTGAGCGCCGGTGCCAGGCGCGATCGAGCAGATCGTTCCTTTCCATTCCCTGTCGGGGAACGTATCGACGCTCACCGTCGCGGGCAGTCCGACATGGACGTAAGTTAAGTCCGATTCCTTTGGATTCGCGTCGACCCAAAGGCCCGTGTTGGCGACGACCGCGAACACCGGCTGGCCAGCCGCTGCTACGCGCCCGAGCTCGATCTCCGGCACTTGTGTCGCGACGCCGTCGATAGGCGCTAGCACCTTGGCGTTGCGAAGGTTGCGCTCCGCGTCGTCGACCGCAGCTTGCGCCTGCATGTAGTCGGGGAACTGGTCGATCGTTGTATTGGGGCCGCCGCCGAGCTTCACCTTCACGGTGGCCTGCTGCCAGTTGACGAATTCGAGGATTTGCTTGGCCTGAATGAGATTGGCCATCGAGGTGTCGCGATCGGCAGCTGTGCCTGAGCGCGAGATGGCGAGGTCGTTCTTGCGGTCGAAGTCGGCCTGGCGCACGCGCACCGCGTCCTGACCCATCTTGATCTGGTCGATGTTGCTGGCATACGCGGATTGCAGGTTGGAGAACTCGACCTTTGCCGCTTCGAGCTTGCCCTTCGCGAGGGCGAGGGCGATCTCGTAGGGCTTAGGGTCGATGTCGAAGAGCGGATCGCCGACCTTGACCTTTTGCCCCTCGACCACATGCACAGCGACGATCGCGCCAGTGACTTGCGGCGTGATGAGGGATTTGTCGGCGCCTACGTACGCATTGTCGGTCGAGACATAGCGGCCGCTGCTAAGCCACCAGGTGAAGCCGAGCGCGAGCGCGACGAGCGGAATGACGACGAGCATGACGAAGCGCCCCGTCCCACTGCGCTTGCGCTTGACGGTAATCGGCGTCTCGACCGCCGAAGGCGCTGCAGACGGCTGCGGCGCGGGCGGAGGAGCTTGCGGGCTCGGCGTGGGTGTTCGCGCCGGCGTGAACTGGATAGGCTGCGAGGGCTGCTGGCCGGACGGTGTTTGCGGCGCTGCGGATTCGCGCGCGGCCGACTGCGCGGCGGCTCCCTTCGGCGGGGTGAAAGGCAGGGGCTGCGCCGGCTGGGGCGAGGCTGGGGAATCATCCTCCTGCGCGGGATCGCGCCCGGCAGCGGGCTTGGGTTGGGTCACTTTGATTCTGCTCCGGCAATCAATTCGTTCTTGAGATTGGCTTTTATGGTTATCAGGCCATCGTGCATGGCGCGGATGGTCGATTCGTCGACGCCCGCCAGCGCGCGCCCCATCAAGTCTTCAGCGAGCGCGACGAGGCTGACGAGCGCCGGCGCGGCGTTATCAGTGAGATAGAGCCGGTGGGCGCGGCGGTCGGTAGCGTCGTCACGCCGCTCGACAAGGCCGGCGGCGGTTAGTTTGTCAATCAGGCGCCCAAGCGTGATCGGCGCGAGGTCGAGCGCCTCGGCGAGTTCGTTCTGCTTGACGCCCTCGCAGCGCTGCAGGCGCGAAAGGACCGCCCATTGCGCGCGCGTCGTGCCAAGTTCCCGCGCCCGCTGGTCGGAATAGGTCTTGAGCAGCCGGGCGACGTCATGAAGCGCGAAGCCCAGTTCTCGCTCGGGAGAAAGGGCTCGTTTGTGAGCAAGCGATAACATAAGCCTACTTATAATATAGTGAGGAGGCTTATTCAACCGGCCGGCAGCAAAAAAAACGTGACGAATACGGGTAGAGGACGGTTCCGCGTCTCAGCACGCCGCCCGCCGTCAGCTGCCGCGATAGGTCGAATAGCTCCACGGCGAGACGAGGAGCGGCACGTGATAGTGTGCCTGGGGATCAGCGACGCCAAAGTGGATCGGGATCACGTTAAGGAATGGCGGGTCAGCCATTTCTGCGCGCCGGCGGCGGAAATAATCTCCTGCGTGGAACACGAGCTCGAAGCGACCGGCTCGAGCCTGGTCAGCGCTAATCAGCGGCTTGTCAGTGCGGCCGTCGGCATTGGTCGCGACGTTGGCGATGAGCTTGCGCTCTGATCCGCCCGTCCATTCGTAAAGCTCCACTTGGACGCCGTCCGCCGGCCGGCCGATAGTTACATCGAGGACATGGGTCGTAACGCCGGCCAAATCCTGCTCCCTCGGCGATTCAGGCGTCCTTCATCGGACGCGCGCGAAACCCTTCTACCGCGCCGGCCGGGCGCCGGCCAATGCGCCGCCGCTACATGCGCGATCGACATGGCAGCGGCGCTATCCGTCGCGATTGCCAATTCCGCGGACGCGTGAGAAGACAGCGCTAAGCTCGCTTACGACTTTCGTATGAGCGAGAGGGAGGTCGGCCCCAATGGACGACAGGGTCAAGGACCAATCCGACGAGACCGACGAATGGCTCGACGCGCTCGATTCCGTCGAAGCTTTCGAGGGAATCGGCAAGGTCGACGACATACTGGACGCTGTGGTCACTTCCGCTCGACGTAAGGGCGCAAAGCTGCCGTTCGCCGCCAATACGGCTTACGTCAACACCATTTCGCCCGAAGATCAGCCGCCGCATCCGGGCGACCGCAAAATCGAGCAACACATCCGCCGCTACGTCCGTTGGAACGCCGCGGCGATGGTCGTCAAGGCGAATAAGGAATCCTCCGAGCTCGGCGGCCACATCGCGAGCTTCCAGTCGGCGGCAACCCTTTACGACACCGGTTTCATGCATTTTTGGCATGCCTGCAACGACACGCATGGCGGCGACCTGATCTATTTCCAGGGGCACAGCTCGCCCGGCATCTATGCGCGGGCTTACCTTGAGGGCCGGCTGAGCGACGATCAGCTGGTGAACTTCCGTCAGGAGGTCGGCGGAAAGGGTCTGGCCTCCTATCCTCATCCCTGGCTGATGCCGGACTTCTGGCAGTTCCCGACCGTTTCGATGGGTCTCGGTCCCTTGATGGCGATCTATCAGGCCCGGTTTCTGCGCTATTTGCATGGACGGGGCCTCGCCGACACCGCGCCTCGCAAGGTTTGGGTGTTCTGCGGCGACGGCGAGATGGACGAGCCTGAGTTGCTCGGCGCCATCTCGCTTGCTGGCCGCGAGAAGCTCGACAACCTCATCTTCGTCATCAATTGCAATCTCCAGCGACTTGACGGGCCCGTGCGCGGCAACGGCAAGATCGTGCAGGAGCTGGAAGCCGACTTCCGTGGCGCGGGCTGGAACGTCATCAAGTGCCTCTGGGGTTCCGGCTGGGATGCACTGCTCGCCAAGGACCACGAGGGCAAGCTCCGGCAGCTCATGGACGAATGCGTCGACGGGGAATACCAGGACTTCAAGTCGAAGGACGGCGCCTATATTCGCAAGAACTTCTTCGGCCGCTATCCCGAAACGGCGGCGATGGTTGAGGACTGGACCGACGCCGAAATCTGGGCGCTGACCCGGGGCGGCCACGATCCAGTCAAAGTCTACGCCGCTTACAAGGCGGCGGTCGAGCACAAGGGCCAACCCACCGTCATCCTCGCCAAAACCGTCAAAGGCTATGGAATGGGCGCGGCTGGCGAGGGGCAGATGATTGCTCACCAGGCCAAGAAGCTCGGCCACGACGCGCTTAAGGCGTTCCGCGACCGGTTCCAGATCCCTCTCTCAGACGCCGATCTCGATAAGATTCCCTTCCTGCGTTTTGCCGAAGACAGCAAGGAGATGAGCTATCTGCGCGAGCGGCGCGCGGCGCTCGGCGGCTATCTGCCGTCCCGTCGACGCAAGAGCGAGCCGCTTTCTATCCCGCCGCTCACCACCTTCGATGCGCTTTTGAAGGCGACCGCGGAAGGACGTGAAATTTCGACCACAATGGCCTTTGTCCGGGTTCTGACCACGCTTCTGCGCGACAAGACTCTCGGCCCGCGGGTGGTTCCGATTGTTCCCGACGAGAGCCGCACCTTTGGCATGGAAGGTCTGTTTCGTCAGGTCGGCATCTTCAGCCAAGTTGGCCAGCTTTATCGACCGCAGGACGCCGATCAGCTCATGTACTATCGTGAGGATCCGAAGGGGCAGATCCTCCAGGAGGGAATCAACGAGCCGGGCGCCATGGCCTCGTTCATCGCCGCGGGCACGTCCTATTCGACCTCCAATGTGCCGATGATTCCCTTCTACATTTACTATTCGATGTTCGGGTTCCAACGCGTCGGTGATCTCGCCTGGGCGGCGGGCGACATGCGGACCCGCGGCTTCCTGATCGGCGGCACGTCCGGGCGCACCACCCTCAACGGCGAGGGTCTCCAGCATGAAGACGGCCACAGCCATATTCTGGCGTCGACCATCCCGAATTGCGTAGCCTACGACCCGACCTACGCCTATGAGCTCGCCGTTATCGTCCATGACGGGCTTAAGCGCATGTACGTCGATAACGAGGACGTCTACTACTACATCACGACGCTGAATGAGAACTATCCGCATCCGGCGCTGCCGGAGGGCGCGGAGGAAGGCATCCTGCGCGGCATCTATAAGCTGCGGGAGGTGAAGGCCAAGGCCGCCGGTGCGGGGCCGGACCTCAAGGTCCGGCTGCTCGGCGCGGGTTCGATCCTACGCGAGGTGGAGGACGCCGCCGAGATGTTGGCGGAGGAACATGGAATCTCGAGCGAAGTGTTCAGCGTCACGAGCTTCACCGAGCTTCGTCGCGAGGCGCTGGACGCCGAGCGCTGGTCGATGCTGCATCCCGAGGAGCCGGCGAAGGTCCCTTATGTCACCAGGGCGCTTTCCGGCGGAACGGGCCCGGTGATCGCCTCGACCGACTACATGAAGGCGCTGGCCGACGGGGTCGGCCCCTACGTGCCCGCGCGCTACAAGACGCTCGGAACCGACGGCTTCGGACGCTCGGACTATCGCCGTCGCCTGCGCTCGTTCTTCGAAGTCGACCGGTACCATGTCGCGGTCGCCAGTTTGAAGGCGCTGGCGGACGAACAATTGCTGCCCACCCGGCGTGTGGCCGAAGCGATCGCGAAATACGGCATCGATCCGGAGGGGCCGAATCCGGCGCGAAGCTGAAAACTTCGGCTTCCTTGAGAGAATCTGTTCGCTGAGGAGGGCGCCGGGTGGCGAAAATTGACGTGAAAGTTCCCGATATCGGCGACTTCAAGGACGTACCGGTCATCGAGGTGCTGGTGAAGCCCGGCGACGTCGTCAAAGTCGATCAATCGCTGATCACGCTCGAATCCGACAAGGCGGCGATGGATGTGCCCTCGCCGGTGGACGGCGCCATCGCCGAGATCGTAGCCAAAGTCGGCGATAAAGTGTCGATGGGGACGCTCATCGCGCGCGTCGAGGCTGAGGCGGGCGAGCCAGCGCAGAAGTCCGCAACGCCCAGCAAAGCAGCCGCGTCGCCGGCCGGACTTGAGAGAACAGAAGCGGCCCCCGCAAAGGCAGCTGCGCCCCCGCCCGCCAAGGCAGCCGCCCCACAAGCGCCCTCGAAGGCTGCGCCGATCGACATCGCAATCCCGGACATCGGCGACTTCAAGGACGTGCCGGTCATCGAGATTCTCGTGAAGGCCGGCGACACGGTCGAGGCGGAGCAGCCGGTCGTGACGCTCGAATCCGACAAGGCCAGCATGGACGTGCCGTCGCCGGCGGCCGGCAAGATCACGGAGATTCTGGTCAAGGTCGGCGACAAAGTATCCATGGGTTCTCTGATCGCGAAGCTGGACGCCGGCGGACCGGCCGGGCCGGTCTCGTCGGATCAGGAGGACAAGGCGGAAGCGAAGGAAGAGGAGGATGCCGCCGAAGCGCCCAATACGTCGCCTGTCCCGCCAAGCGATCTGCCGCCGAGGCCGACTAAGGCCGCCGGCGGCCCCGCCGCGGCTGATTTCTCCGGGGTCCATGCTGGCCCCGCGGTTCGTCGGCTCGGTCGCGAACTCGGCCTTGACCTCAATCTGATCAAAGGGACGGGCGAGAAAGGCCGCATCACGCGCGACGATCTGAAGGCGGCGCTCTCAAAGGGCGCGGCGACGTCAGCGGCAGGCGGCGCCGCGCTGCCCCCGGTCCCGCAGGTTGACTTCGCGAAATTCGGTTCCATCGAGACTGTGCCGCTGTCGCGGATCAAGAAGATTTCCGGCCCGCGGCTGCATGCCTCGTGGGTCAACATACCGCATGTCACGCATACGGACGAAGCGGACATCACCGATCTTGACGCCTTCCGAAAGGCGCTCGACGAAGACGCAAAGAAAGACAAGTCAAAGCCTTACCGCGTGTCGTTGCTGCCTCTCCTCATGCGGGCTGCGGTTGCGACGCTGAAGGCGTTCCCGACATTCAACGCCGCTCTAAGCCCCGGTGGCGACTTTTTGATTCTGCGCCGCTATTGGCACATTGGCGTCGCGGTCGACACGCCAGATGGCCTCGTGGTCGCGGTCGTTAAGGACGTTGACCAAAAAGGCGTCATCGACCTTTCCCGCGAGCTTGGCGCGCTCTCGGAGAAGGCGCGCGCGGGCAAACTCGCGCCTGCCGAAATGCAGGGGGCGACCTTCACCATCTCGTCGCTGGGGGGCATCGGGGGGACCGCCTTCACCCCGATCGTCAACGCGCCTGAAGTCGCGATTCTTGGCGTTGTGCGTTCGAAGATGGCTCCGGTTTGGGATGGAATGGCGTTTCAGCCTCGTCTCGTGCTGCCGCTATGCCTATCTTACGATCACAGGGTGATCGACGGCGCTGCGGCCGCTCGCTTCATGCGCCATCTCGCGGGCCTCTTGGAGGACATGCGGCGCATTATCTTATGACCGCGGCCCGACAGAGAGACAGGCATGGCGAGAGAAATCCGACTTCCCGACATCGGCGACTTCAAGGACGTGCCGGTCATCGAAATCCTTGTCGCGCCGGGACAGAGCGTGCGCAAGGACGAGCCGATCCTGACGCTCGAGAGCGACAAGGCCGCAATGGATGTGCCGGCGCCGGAGGATGGCGTGATCGGCGAAATCCGAGTCAAGGTCGGCGACCGGTTAAGCGAGGGCGATGTGCTCGCGTCTTACGCAGAGGGTGGGGGTGAGGCGAAGCAGGCCGGGGCTCCGCAGACGCCGAAAGCCGCCGTCCCGGCCCCGGCTCAGGCCGACGTCGAAATCCAGGAGCCCGCTCCCAAGGCCGCCGCGCCCGCAGGCCCACCGCCGAAGCCTGCCGCCGATCCTGGCGGGCAGGCCGACTTCGAGGCCGATACCCTGGTTTTGGGCGCCGGTCCCGGCGGCTACACCGCCGCCTTCCGCGCCGCCGATCTGGGGCAGAACGTCGTTCTGGTCGATTCGCGCGCGACGCTGGGCGGCGTATGCCTCAATGTCGGCTGCATCCCGTCCAAGGCGCTCCTGCACGTCGCCAAGGTCATCGACGACGCCAAGGCGATGGGGTCGCATGGCGTGAGCTTCGGCCAGCCGACCTTTGATCTTGCGGCCATTCGCGGCTGGAAGGACGGCGTGGTCAAGCGCTTGACGACTGGGCTGACGGGGCTTGCGAAGCAGCGCAAGGTCAAGGCGGTGACCGGAGAGGGCAAGTTCACCTCGCCGAACACCTTGCGCGTCGAAACGGCGGAGGGCGCGCGGGTCGTCCGCTTTAACAAGGCGATCATCGCCGCCGGCTCTGAGCCAGCCGCGCCAGGATTTATTCCCACCGATTCCCGGATCTGGGATTCGACGTCGGCCCTGGACCTCGGCTTCATCCCCAAGCGCATGCTGGTCCTCGGCGGAGGCATCATCGGGCTTGAGATGGCGACGGTCTATCACGCGCTGGGCGCCGGCGTCACCGTGATCGAGATGATGGACCAGTTGATGCCGGGGGCTGACCTGGACATCGTGACGCCGCTGGCGAAGCGCATTGGCCGGCTCTACGACAAGATCCTGCTCAAAACCAAAGTGACGGCGGTGCGCGCGGAGCCGGACGGGCTCAAGGTCACTTATGAAGGCCCCGGCGGCGCGAACACGGAGACGTTCGACGCGATGTTGGTCTCCGTCGGACGACGCCCGAATGGCGCCCGGATCGGCGCCGCCGCTGCGGGCGTCGCCACCGACGAGCGCGGCTATATCGCCGTCGACCGCCAGATGCGCACCAACGTGCCGCATATCTTCGCCATCGGCGATGTCGTCGGCCAACCGATGCTGGCGCACAAGGCCACACACGAGGCCAAAGTCGCGGCGGAAGTCGCGAGTGGACACAAATCCTCGTTTGACGCCAAGGCGATCCCGTCGGTTGCTTACACCGATCCGGAAGTCGCCTGGGCAGGCCTGACGGAGACGGAGGCCAAGGCCAAGGGCGTCAAATACGGCAAGGCCGTTTTCCCCTGGGCCGCAAGCGGACGGTCGCTTTCGCTCGGCCGCGACGAGGGCCTGACCAAGACCTTATGGGACGAAAAGACGCAGCGCCTCATCGGCTGCGGCATCGTCGGGCCCAACGCCGGCGACCTCATCTCCGAGGCGGCGCTGGCGATCGAGATGGGCGCCGAAGCCGAAGACGTCGGTCTCACCATTCATCCGCATCCGACGCTCTCGGAGACCTTCGCCATGTCGGCCGAGGCCTTCGCGGGGACGCTGACCGACCTCTATATGCCGAAGAAGAAGTAGCGCGGTTGCCTTTCTCCCTCTGGGAGAAGGTGGCCCGAAGGGTCGGATGAGAGTAACAGCGCCCTCATCCGTCGCCTCCGGCGACACCTTCCCCCAAAGGGGGAAGGGGCTTGGCCACGCCAGGCGAGGTTCACGGATGAGGGTGTTCTTCTTCGGCCTCGGCTATTGCGCCCGGCGGCTCATTCAGCGCGAGCCGTGGATTGAGGCGAGCGGAACCGCGCGGACGGCGGAAGCCGTCGCCGCATTGCGCCGCGAAGGCGTCGAGGCCTATCGGTTCGACGGTGCCTGCGCGGACCGTGGGGTCCAGCAGGCGCTGAGCAAAGCCGAGGCTATCGTCGTCTCCATCCCGCCGCGCGACGGCCCGGGCGCGACGCTCCACCATTTCGCAGCCGCCATCGCCGCGGCGCAGGGGCTTCGGCGCATCGTCTACTACTCAACCATCGGCGTTTATGGCGATCATGCCGGAGGCTGGGTCGACGAGGCGAGCGCGACGCTGACGCGCACGGCGCGCGGACTGGCGCGGCTCGAGGACGAAGCGCGGTGGACGGCGGCAGCCCGGGCGCGAGGCGCCCAAGCGGACATCCTGCGCCTCGCGGGCATCTATGGGCCAGGCCGCAATGCGCTGGTCAACTTGCGGCGGGGCGAGGCGCGGCGGATCGTCAAACCGGGCCAGGTGTTCAACCGCGCCCATGTCGACGACATCGCCGAGATGTCCCACCTCGTCCTCACGCGCGGACTTGAAGGTCAGGTCTGGAACGTCGCCGACGAGGAGCCCGCCCCGCCGCAGGAGGTTGTCGCCTATGCGGCCGGCCTGCTCGGCCTCGGGCCCCCTGCCGAGGAGCCGTTTGACGAGGGCCGGCTGTCGCCAATGGCGCGGGAATTCTACGCCGACAACAAGCGGGTCTCGATCGCCAAGGCCAAGGCGATTTTGGGATTTAGTCCCGCCTATCCGACCTACCGCGAAGGGCTCAAGGTTCTGGCGGAGGCGGACGAGGGGCGAGCGTGAAGACGCGCCTGAGGCTAGGGCGCTTCGCATTTTCGATGGAGTCGGTTTGGCTCCTACTCGGCGGCCGGGCCACGACGTTGGTCCGGTCGGTCCGTTTGGGTTTTCTTGGGCCGTCGCCTTACGCTAACGAAAACCCCCGATCATGAGGGTTGGATTTCCTTGGATTTCCTTGGATTCTCTCGTCCGAATCGAGACTTATCAATGGGTTACGCGGGATAAATCGAAGAAAATTTTTTCATAGGCTTTTGTCCTGGCGGTTCGAAGCGCCGGAACGGGAGCCTGCGGTCTTTTGCCATGCGGAAGCCGGATTGGTCATGGGGCAAGCTTACCCTGATTTCTGATTTTCTGCAAGAGATGGTCGTCCTAGCGATTCCCTTTCGGCCGCCGCCCCAATCCAAAAGCAACTCGCTCTCGCTAAGCAGAGATTCGTGGCTTGGCCAACGGATTGGGGATGCGCTCGCGGTTGAGATCAATGACGGCGTGATGGATGGCCTGGTCGAGCGCGTCGGCGTCGGTGAAGGTCTGGTGGGCGAGGTGATGGGCCTTAAGATCGCGCCAGACCGGCTCGATGTCGTTGAGTTCGGGGGTGTATTTCGGCAGCCATTCGACGGTGAGCCAGTGCGCGCGGGCGGCCAGGGCGGCGAGCGAGCGTTTGCTGGTGTGGATCGGACCATTGTCCTCGACCAGCACGACCGGCTTGGCCTGTCGCCCGGGCTGCGGTCCAAAGAGACGGTCGAGTTGCTCCAGATGGGCGATGAAATCGCCGCTGCGCTTGGTCGGGCTGGTATGGACGATGAGTTGGCGCGTGAGGGGATCGAGCGACCCCAGCATCGCGACCTTCTTGGCCTGCCCCGGCGCCGGCACACGCAAGTCCGCCCCCGACTTCGCCCAGGCGCGGGCGAGATAGGGATGGGTCAGCGCCTCGCTCTCATCGCCGTAGAGAAGAACGATGTCGCCCGCTTCGGCCTGCTGTTTGCGCAGTTGCAGGCGCAGCCCCACCCGTTCCACCTCGCTTTCCGTCTGACGTCCCTTCAGCGTGTGCCGGGGCCGCCGCCAGCGGAACTTTTTTTTCGCAAGGCCTTGGACAGTTGCGAACGGCTGATGCGCACGCCCTCGCGCGCTTCGATCTCGGCGCGAAGGCGGGGGATCGTCCAGTTGCGCCGGTCGGCCACAGGTTCTTCCAGCAGCGGGGTGGCGACGCGCATGGCGGCTTCACTCTTCACTGGAGGCGGGCCCGGCGCGATGCTGGTCTTCAGCGCTGCCACACCGCCGGCGGTGAAGTCGCTGCGCCACAGCCGAACCGTATCTTCGCGCACGCCAAACGCCTCCGCGATCTTGGGGCTGGTCCAACCAGCCAGCGTCAAAAGCACGGCGCGGGCGCGGTCCGCCTCGCCGCGATCGCGCGAACCGGCAACAGCCAAGAGGCCGGCGCGTTGTTCATCGCTCGCCATAATCGGAGACTTTCCCGCCATGTCATACACCTTGCGAATCGGCGCAGGCAGCCAACCGCAAAAACCTATCCGTTGGTTAGCCAAACGGAATCTGCTTAGGTCGAGGCCATCCCGTCGGTGCGACTGCCCTCCGGACAAGACGGGCGTCGCCCCTCTTGTTCATGATTGAGCCTGAGCGTGGAAAGCGGATAGAAGGTCCGCGCCGACCGCCCGAGAGCAGCGCAGCCTCGGCTTATCGCCATCGGAGAGACCGCGCATGGATAATACGAGTTCCGGGTGATTGACTCGGCGGGGAAGGATTCTCAGTTGGATTTCCCGCTGGTAGATAGGAAAGCCATGATTCGCTGGGGGCGAGCATGGCGCATGTGGCCGGTCATCTGAGCGTTGCGGCATTGGAGGAGCGTTACGAAGCCAGCGGGGACGCGACGTCTTCGCGGCATTTCCAGACGATCTGGCTGTTGGCGAAGGGCCATACGATCGGGGAAGTGTCGGCGATGACCTCGTTTGGGAGCCGCTGGATCGAGCAGCTTCTGGAGCGCTACAACGCGCGCGGGCCTTCGGCGCTGGGCGATCTCCGGCGCGGCAACGGCGCGGTGGCGACTGTTCTGAGGCCCGAGGTGTTGGATCGGCTTGGCGCTCGTCTTGCCGATCCTCCGCCGGACGGCGGGGTTTGGACGAGCGCCAAGGTTGCGCAATGGATGGCGGGCGAGTTGGGCCTGGCGTCGCTCGCCGCGCAGCGTGGCTGGGAGGCGCTGAGGGCGATCGATTGGTCGATCCAAAAGCCGCGGCCGCGCAACCCCAAGGCGGCGACGCTCGAGGAGCAGGACGACTTCAAAAAAAAGTGGCCGACATTGTCGCCGAGGAAGCGGCGCGCCATCCCGACACGCCGATCGAGACTTTCGCGACCGACGAACACCGGATCGGCCTGAAGCCGGTGACGCGGCGAGTCTCGGGCGCCTGTGGGCAAACGGCCGATCTCGCACGGCCACCATCGGTTCGAATGGCTTTATGTGACGGCCTTCGTCTCACCCGCCACCGGTGAAGTCTTCTGGTACGTCTCGAACGGCGTATCGAAGCCTTTCTTCGAGGCGCTGCTGCGCTTGTTCGCCGAGGAAGCCGGCGCAGGGCGCGATCGGATCATCGTGCTCGTGCTCGACAACGCCGGCTGGCACGGTGAAGCCGGCCTTGTCGTACCGGAAGGGGTTCGTCTCGTCTTCCAACCCGCCTATACCCCCGAAGTGCAGCCGGCCGAAACGCTCTGGACGCTGGTCGACGAGCCGATCGTCAACAAGCACATTCCCGACCTCGAAACGCTCGACGAGGTCATCTCCGCACGTTGCGCCGCCCTCGCTGCGGAGCGACAAAAAATCAAAAGCCAAGCCGGCTTCCACTGGTGGCCCAAAATCGCCAACCCGAGGTGATCACCAGGAAATCGTATGAGACGGCAGTCGCGTTGCTCGCGGCGCTCTTGGCGGCCAGTGCAAGCGCGCAGGGCGAGGAGCCGCAAGCCGGTCCCCAGGTCGGCCGCTATCAAATGGTTGCAGTCCCGGCTTCACAATCTCAAACTTTTCCCGAAACCCTGCTCTTGGATACGGTTACCGGGCAGACTTGGATCCTGTACCACGAAACGGGGCAGGCGATTGAATGGCTTCCCCTTCGGTTTTCGGCCGGAAAGGATCGGCCCCAGAACTCCCTTGCCGCCTTCGCCTGACGCTGTCGGCGTCTCGCGCTGATCTAGTCTCACGCTGATCTAGCCCGACTTCACCAACTGGCGGGGGTGGGCGAGGCGAAGGCATTGGAATCGCAGGGGGGCGAGTCCAAAGGTCGGCACTACGGGAGGTGAGCGATCAAGCCGCTTGGCGGGGGATCGGAGCGGTGATCTTCGGCCTCGGCTGGGCGGGGAGGTCGAGCTTCAGGCGCTGCAGCAAAAGCCACTGATCGTTTTCCGGCTCGGTATGGCGCGATAGGACGACGGTGCGGCCGTCTGTCGTGGGCAACTCGACGTCGATCATTTGGATGGCGGCAAGCTTTTCGAGCACAGCCCTCGGCGTCAGCCCCGGCGCCAGCGCCTTCAGCCGCTGCTTCAGCGTCACCATCAGGCAATAGGCCAGGAAGGCCACGAAGATATGAGCTTCGATGCGGGCGTCTGACTGGTGATAGATGGGACGAATCGATAGATCGTTCTTCAGTTCCTTGAACGCTTGCTCGATCTCGGCCAATTGCAGATACAGCCGCCAGAGATGGCCGGGGTCGTCGCTCCTGATGTTGGAGCGAAGCAGATAGCCGCCCTCGCGGCGGCGCGCGAGGCGGAGCTTCTTGCGGTCCAGCGTGAAATGGAACGTTTGCGGCGTCACCGGCTGATCTTTCGTCGGCGGATGGATCACCAACAACCCGTAGGCCTTGCCGGCTTCCTTCTTGGCCGCGCCGAGCTTGAGCAGCAGCTCGTCGCGCGTCAGGTCCTGTCGTTGCAGTTCGCGCAACCGCTTGATCAGCTTCCTCAACCGACGCCGCCGCATCCCCTGCTCCTTGTCGCGCCGGCTTTGGCTTCGGGCCAGGACGTAAGTTTCCTCATCCTGTTCGATCAGCTTGACCCGCACGCTCTCGCGCACGTCTTCCCACGGCTTGGCCGCGAGCGCCTGTTCCAGCTTCGTCAGCCGGCCGCGGGGCGTGCCCACCAGATAGCGGATCGGCGTCGGCGAGCCGCGCATCTCCGCCAGGACTTCCTCGGTCGGGATGCCGCGATCCATCACCCAGGTGCGCTTGGCGCTGCCGTATTGCGTCTCGATCTTGGTCAGAAACGCCCGCAACGTCGTCTTGTCCGAGGTGTTGCCGTCCATGACTTCGTAGGCCAGGGGAAGGCCGTCCGGCGTGACGATCAGCGCAATCACGACCTGCACGCAATCGGAGCGCTTGTCCCGGCTGTAGCCGAACTTCCGCTTGCCGCTCTCCGGCGGATCGCATTCGAAATACGTGCTGGTCAGATCATACAGCAGCACTTCAAAGTCAGCCTGAAACAGGTCCTTCCAGCGCTCGCGCAGAAACGTGAACAGCGCCGGCTTGTGCGCGACAAGCAGGTCCAGGCAGCGATAGAGATTGTTGGGTTGCGCGAGCCCGACGTCCTCGCCGAGCAGGTCGCCTATCGCACTGTGCTCGAACCAGTGCCGGTGAAGCCGCCACTCGCTGCCCGGAGAGATCAGCCGATAGGCGACCAAGGTCTTCAGGACGTTCAGCCAGTCCGTTCCCTCGCGCGAGAGCGGCAGCGCCGGGCGCCAGAAATCGTCCATTCGCAGCTGATCCCACATCACCATCGCCAGCCAGCAGGCGCCCCACTGACGCGGTCGGCGCAACCGCATCGCGCTCAGCCGAATCGAAACCACGTCGCAATCGAGAACCGGGGCAGGACGATCTTCGGGAAACAACGCGATCTGCTTCGATCGCCCCCCTTCGTCGAAGACTTCGACAGCCCAACTCCACGCCGCCCGCTGGCTGTCGTTGATCTCCCCGAGATAGAGCACCTGTCGCTGAACCACGCGACCGCTCCGGACGCGCCGGTTCTCAACGACCGACCAGGTCCGATGCTCCTTGCCGTCCTTGCGGCAAATCTTGTGGCGCAAAAACATGTCCAGAACTCGCGCCGCGCCCCTCGCCGCGCAAGGGACTTGGTCGGCACTACAGCCATTTCCGGCCCGACTGACCCAACAACTCCAATGGCTTGCAGTCACAAAACTCCGCGAAAAATCGCAAAAATCAGCGCCAGTTGGTGAAGTCGGGCTAGTCTCACGCTGAGACGGAGCTCGGACTGTTCGGCGCGCCCTTCCTCAAAGCTCGGCCCGGGATTGGGGCTGACGGAGCCGCCACAGGAGGGACCGCCACGATACTCTTGCCCCACATCGCTAACTCAGGCGCAACAAAAAACTCAGATTGATTATGAGCTTATTGTCATAAATTACTATAAAACAACATGAATATCGGTCGTCCGATAAAGCCTCAGTGCGCCGCAGGCGCCGGGCCGCCGCCGAGCTTGACCTTGCGCAGGCTCAGCGCGAGGGGCACCGCCGCGAGCGAGAGTAGCGTCAGCACCCAAAAGACGTCCATATAGGCAAGGTAGGACGATTGCGCCTGCACCTGCTGGCCGATCCAAGAGAGGGCCTGCTGGTGCGCCTCGGGAGGCAAACTGCCCTGCGCGAGAAAATAGTGCACCGCCTGTTGCAGCGTGGTCTGATACCCGACGCTCGACGGAATCGCGTGCTCGATCAGCCGGCTCTGGTGGAACTGCTCGCGGTGGTTGAGCACGTTGGAGGCGAGCGAGACGCCGATCGAGCCCCCCGTGTTGCGCGCCGCATTGATCAGCGCAGACGCCATGTCCACCCTGTTCGCCGGGACCCCGTCATAAGATGCGGTGATGATCGGGATGAAGATGAGCGGCAATCCGACCCCAAGCACCATGCGGGTGTGGGCAAAGAACCAGAAACCGAGATCGCCGTACACGTTGGTCATCTGATACATCGAGATCGCCACGAAGATTGCGCCGGTCATGATGAGGTATTTCGGCTGGATCCGGCTCGAGATCCGCCCGACGACGAACATCATCACCATGGTGACGAGGCCGCCCGGCGAGAGGACAAGACCGGCCCAGGTCGCGGTGTAGCCGAAGTCCGTCTGCAACATGAGCGGCAGGAACTGGGTGGTCGCGTAGAGGATCGCTCCGGTCGCCGCCATCACCAGGAAGCAGGCGCCGAACTGGCGCGACCCCACCATGCGCATGTCGATCATCGGATCCTTCCTGCTCAACTCCCATGGGATCATGAGCGCGAAGGCGATGGCGCAAACGATCGTGAAGGTGACGATGAAGTTTGAGCCGAACCAGTCGTCTTCGAGGCCGCGATCGAGCACGATCTCGAGCGCGCCGAGGAAAGTCGCGACCAAAAGAAAGCCGATCACATCGAACCTGGCGGCCTGCCCCTGATTGGGTTTGTCCGCGGGCAGAAGGATGGCGATCAACGCGATCGTGGCGAGGCCGACCGGGCCGTTGATCAGAAAGCACCAGCGCCAGGTCCAATTGTCGGCGAGCCAGCCGCCGAGCGTCGGGCCGACCACCGGCGCGACGACCACCGCCACGCCGAACAGCGCGAACGCCTGCCCGCGCTTCTCCGGCGGAAATGAAGCGGCCAGAATGGACTGCGAGACCGGCACCATGCCGCCCCCGGCCAAGCCTTGCAGCAGGCGGAACAAGAGGAGCGAGTCCAGATTCCAGGCTTGCGCGCACAGGATCGAGCTTATGCTGAAGAGCCCAAGGCAGATCAGGAAGAAGACCTTGCGGCCGAGGGTGCGAGCGAGGAACGGACTCGCCGTCAAGCTAACGGCATTGGCGACCAGATAAGTCGTCACTACCCACGAGGCTTCGTCATCGCTGACCCCCATGCCGCCGGCGATGTAGGGCAGGACCACGTTGGCGATCGTGGTGTCGAGCACCTCCATGAAGGTCGCAAGCGCGACCAGGACGGCGATCAGCCACGGGTTGGTGGAAGCTGCGCTCCCAGCGGCCGGCGGAGCGCCGGCCCGCGCGGCTGCGTCGGTCACACCCGCCTCCACCATTGCTCGACGCGCGCCCTCAGCCTCTCATAGAGCGAGGGCGACGGGTCGACGCGAACGGTCGGAAGGACCGACATGCCCGGCCCCAGCGCCACGTCGGACGGCGGATTGTCGATGATGATCTTGACGGGCACGCGCTGGACGATTTTGACGTAGTTGCCGGTGGCGTTTTCGGGCGGCAGCAGCGAGAAGGCCGGGCCTGAGCCGGGCTGGACGCTGGCGACATGGCCGTGGAAATCGCGCTCCGGGTAGGCGTCGATCTCCATGTCGACGGGCTGTCCCGGCCGCATGCGATCGAGTTGCGTCTCCTTGTAGTTCGCCACCACCCAGATCTCATCCGGCACGAACATGGCGAGGTTCGTGCCGGCCTGCGCGTATTGCCCGACGGCGCCCGTGAGGTTGACGACGCGACCCGGCTGGTCGGCTATGACGGTCGTATAGCCGAGGTTGAGCTGGGCCTGGTCGCGTTGGGCCTGCGCTTGTGCGAGGTTCGCCTCCGCCGACGCTCGCTGCGCTTTCAGCGTGTCGATTTGCCGCTGGGCCACTTTGAGGCTCGCTTGCGCGCTGTCGACGGCGGCCTGCTGGGCCTTGAGAAGTCTGCACGTCAATGGTGCCCTGCTGCTCCGTCGCCCAGCCCTTTTTGACGAGGGGCTTGTCGCGTCCCCAGGTGACCTGCGAGAGTTCCATATTCGCCTGCGCCTGGCCCACCTGCGCCTTGCTCGCGGCGATCTGCGCGTCTTGGGTAGCGATCTGCGCATCGGTGTTTTGGATGCCGGCTTGCGCCGCCGCCACTTGGGCGTCGGCCTGCGCGAGCGCCGCGCGATAGTCGCGCTGGTCGATCTGGGCGACCACGCCGTCCTTGTTGACATGCTCGTTGTCGGTGACCGGCACCGCGGTGACGTAGCCCGCGACCTGGGGCGCGATCGCGAACTGGCGCGCCGCGATGAAGGCGTCGTCGGTCGAACTCGAAATGCGCGGTTTGATCCCAGTAGAGATATCCGGCCGCCGCCGCCAGCAGGAGCGCGATCAGGCCGACCGCCGACAGGATCGGACGCCGTCGGAGGAAGCCTTTGCGCGGTTTTTCGCTGGGCTTTTCCTGTTGCGCATCGGGCTGCTGGCCCGGTTTGGCCTCCTTCTCAACAGGCTTGGTGGGGCGCTCGGCCTTTTCGGCGGGCTCCGCCGGGCGCTCAGCCTCGAGGGGCGTCTCGGATGGCGGGGCGCGCAAGGCGATAATGTCCCGCTTGGGGCTCGCCGAGCCCCCGGAACGCGGTGGCGAGACCTTGTCCCAATCAGCTTCGGCCTCAGGCGCATCCTTGTACATCTGCTGCCCTCGGTCCGGATTCCTGCGCGCCATGCCAGAAACTCCCGCGCGGATAAAACGTGCCCGAAACGAAACTGTTCCGTTCACTTTACTTTGGCCGGCGCCCTACCTAAGTCAAGAGGCGTGAGCGCACTTTTTAGCGATCGCGGTTTTGGCGAAGGACGCGGGATGAAGGTCGAACAGGTGATGGAAGCGGAAGCGGGGCCACAACCGGCGCGCGCTGTTCGTTGCGGTCGCCCGCCGCGCGGACTTGCCGGCGAGGTCGAGGAGAGAATCCTCGATGCGGCGGGCCGTGTTTTTCTCGAGCGGGGCTTCAGCGGCGCGAGCGTAGACGAAATCGCCGAGGTCGCCTGCGCCGGAAAGCCAACCATCTACGCCAGGTTTCCCGGCAAGCAGGCTTTGTTCACCGCCGTCGTCGAGCGGCTTGTGCGCCGAAACACCAGTCTCGACGACTTTTCCTGCGCCGGCGGCTCGATCGAGGAGCGGCTCGAGGCACTCGCCGCCGTCATTCTGACCACGGTTCTGATCCCGGAAACGATCGAGCTCATACGGGTGGCGGTCGCCGAAGCGCGGCGGTTTCCCGATCTTGCGAGCGACGTCAGCCGCATGGGGCGCGAACGCAAGGCGGAAGCGGTGGCCCGCGTGTTTGCGGAGTTTGCCGGGTCCGACGACATCGGAGCCTCGCCCGCCTTCGCGCCGGACCGGCTTCCGGAGACGGCGCGCCGGTTCCTCGACTTGATCGTATTGCGGATGCTGGTGAGAGCCCTGTTCGGCGAGGATCTGGCCGCGCTGCGGGCCGAGATTGGTCCCTACGCCGCCCGCTCGGTCGCTTTCTTTCTCGCCGCGTGCAGAGGCGCGGAAGCGCCGGGTCCGGGGTTGGGGACGCCGGCAAATGTGGAGTTCGCGGCCAAGCACGGCGCCGTCGCCGATTAGGAGCGCTCGCGCTCTAAGCCTTCGGGTCGTCCCCTTCCGACGGAATGACGATCCCAGAATTCGGCTCGATCCAAGCCATGTGGTCGTGCACCGCGGCGCAGCCGGGCGTGTTCTCGGCGATGACCTTGAGCGCGTTGCGCAGCCGTTCGTCGATGATCGAGCCGCCGAAGGTGACGACGCCGTTCTGAACCTCGACGCGCACGCTGGCTCGCGGCGCCCACTCAAGCTTGTCGAGTTCGGCCAAGATCGCGGCCTTGATTTCGGCGTCAGAATGCGGGGCGTTCGTCGAGGGCGTCGCGGCCAGCAATCCCTTGAGGAGGTCGGAGCGCGCGATCACGCCAACGACGGTTTCGCCCCGCAGCACTGGCAGGCGCTTGATGCGGCGACGGATCATCCGATCCACCGCCTCGCTGAGCTCCGCATCTTCTGCAATGGTCTCGACATCACGGGTCATGATTTCGCCCACCTTGCGCCCGTGCTCATGCGCATAAGCCTCGGCGAGCCGCCCGCTGCCGATCAGAAGCTCGAGCCAGTACGGGCGCTTGGGCTCACTTCCGAGCTCGCTGCGGCGGAGGAGGTCGCCCTCGCTCAAGATCCCGCTTAGAGCATGGTCGGCGTCGAACACGACCACTGCGCTCACCCGCGAACGCAACATCGTCTCGATCGCTTCGGCAATGCTCGCGCTCTCGCCGACGCCGATCACGCCATAGGTCATTACCTCGCGAACCTTCATTTCTTTTTGTCCTCGCATCGGGCGCGTCCCTTCGTAAGCGAAGGGACGGGGGCGGGGAAGGCGCAACACGACAGGCAAACCGTCTTGCCGACCGACCTTGCCTGCTGCCTTATGGCAGCAAGCAGGAGAATAGCGATGACGAATCCCGTGGTCGTCGAGGCCATGCGGGGGAAACGGATCGAATCCGTCCATCGCGGGGCCGGCGCGGTCGTCGATGCGGACGGCCGGGTGGTGATGGCGTTTGGCGACGCCGAGCGGCCGGTTTATCCGCGCTCCGCCGTCAAGGCGCTGCAGGGCTTGCCGCTCGTCGAATGCGGCGCTGCGGATCGCCTGGGTCTGAGCGAAAAGGAGATTGCGCTCAGCTGCGCATCTCATTCGGGAAGCGAGGACCATGTCGCGACCGCGCGCGCGATGCTCGCCAAAGCCGGGTTCGATGAGCGCGTGCTGGAATGCGGCGTTCATTGGCCGCTCGGCGAGGACGAAGCGCGCGCGCTGGCGCGCTCGGGCCGGACGCCGAACGCTCTGCACAACAATTGCTCGGGCAAGCACGCGGGCTTCGTCTGTCTTTCCTGGACAATGGAAGTGGATCCGAAGGGCTATGTCGCGCCGGGTCATGTCGTGCAGCGTGAGGTCGCGGCAGCGATTGAAGCGATGACGGGCGCACGCCTGAGCGAGGACGTGCGCGGCGTCGATGGCTGCGCCATTCCGACTTACGCAGTGCCGCTGCTCGCGCTAGCCCTTGGTTTTGCGCGCCTTGGGACCGGCCAAGGGCTCTCGCCCAAGCGCCGCAGCGCCGCGGCGCGCATTCGCGCCGCGGTCGCCGCGCATCCGTTGACGGTCGCGGGCAGAGGCCGCTTCGACACCGAGGTGATGAGCCTGCTCGGCGCGCGCGCCTTCACCAAGTCGGGCGCCGAGGGCGTATTCTGCGCTGCACTGCCCGAAGCCGGGCTCGGCCTTGCGGTCAAGGCCGACGATGGAGCAGGGCGCGCGGCGCAGGTGATGATCGCGGCGCTCATCCGACGCTTCGGCAATTTCGACGAGGAGACAGCCGCGCGCCTCGCGCGCTTCGTCTCGCCGCGCCTCTTCAACTGGAACGGCGCGGAAGTCGGATTTTTGCGTCCCGCGGGTCCATTGGCGTGACACGCGCCCCAGTGGGAGAAGGACCCATGCATGACGCTTCGACAGCGCAACGGCTGCTCATTGGCGTAGCGGCGCTTCTGCGGCTGTCAGCTCTGGCAAGCTTCGCCTTAATCTCGGCCGCAGGCTTGTCGCTCGCCAAGGACCGCTGCGCCGAAACCGCCGAGGCGGTGCAGGCGCTGCAAGAGGGCGACCAATACCAGGCGACGACGTTGCTATTCGCCGCCGCGCGGCTTGGCTGCGAGGCGCAAGCGCGCGCGCTCCTCGATCGCGGCGCGGCGATCGACGCCAAGGATCGGGAGGGCAAAACCGCGCTCGCCAAAGCCGCCGAAGCGGACAAGTTGCCGCTCATCAAGCTGCTTCTCGAGCGCGGCGCCAACGTGAACGCGCGGGCTGTCGATGGCTCGACGCCGCTGCTCGACGCCGCCGAGCAGGATCGAGGCGCGGTGGTCGCATTGCTGCTCGAGCGCGGCGCCGATCCCAACCTTCCCGGACGGGAGGGCCTTCGCCCGCTCGCCGCCGCAGCTTTTAATGGTTCGACGGAAAGCGTCGCTCAACTCATGAAGTTCGGCGCCGACCCCAATGCGCTCGACGACGATGGCTCGGCCGCGATCGTTTATGCCGCCGGCCACGGCTACGCCCTGGTTGTCGCGCTGCTTCTTCAAGCCGGAGTCGACGTCAATCGCCGCTATGCTCACGGTCTCACCGCGTTGATGTGGGCGGCGGGCCATGATGCGTCCGCGGGGGTTGACGACGTCGATGCCACGATCAAGACGCTCATCGAACACGGCGCCGCGCTCGACCTCAAGGACGACCGCGGCAAGACCGCCGCCGACATCGCCCGCGAGCTTGGGTATGAGCGGGCGGCGAAGCTTCTGGAGCGCTAAGCAGATTCCGTTTGGCTAACCAACGGATAGGTTTTTTGCGGTTGGCTGCCTGCGCCGATTCGCAAGGTGTATGACATGGCCGGAAAGTCTCCGGTTACGGCGAGCGATGAACAACGCGCCGGCCTCTTGGCTCTTGCCGGTTCACGCGATCGCGGCGAGGCGGACCGCGCCCGCGCCGTGCTTTTGACGCTGGCTGGTTGGACCAGCCCCAAGATCGCGGCGGCGTTTGGCGTGCGCGAAGATACGGTTCGGCTGTGGCGCAGCGACTTCGCCGCCGGCGGGATCGCAGCGCTGAAGGCCAGCATCGCGCCGGGCCCGCCTCCGGTGAAGAGTGAAGCCGCCATGCGCGTTGCCACCCCCTTGCTGGAAGAACCTGTGGCCGACCGGCGCAACTGGACAATCCCCCGCCTTCGCGCCGAGATCGAAGCGCGCGAGGGCGTGCGCATCAGCCGTTCGCAACTGTCCAAGGCGTTGCGAAAAAAAAGTTCCGCTGGCGGCGGCCCCGGCACACGCTGAAGGGCCGTCAGAGGGAAAGCGAAGTGGAACGGGTGGGCCTGCGCCTGCAACTGCGCAAACAGCAGGCCGAAGCCGGCGACATCGTTCTTCTCTACGGCGATGAGAGCGAGGCGCTGACCCATCCTTATCTCGCCCGCGCCTGGGCGAAGTCGGGAGCGGACTTGCGTGTGCCGGCGCCGGGGCAGGCCAAGAAGGTCGCGATACTGGGGTCGCTCGATCCCCTCACGCGCCAACTCATCGTCCATACCAGCCCGACCAAGCGCAGCAGCGATTTCATCGCTCATCTGGAGCAACTCGACCGTCTCTTTGGGCCGCAGCCCGGGCGGCAGGCCAAGCCGGTCGTGCTGGTCGAGGACAATGGTCCGATCCACACCAGCAAACGCTCGCTCGCCGCCCTCACCGCCCGCGCACACTGGCTCACCGTCGAATGGCTGCCGAAATACGCCCCCGAACTCAACGACATCGAGCCGGTCTGGCGCGATCTCAAAGCCCATCACCTCGCCCACCAGACCTTCACCGACGCCGCCGCGCTCGACCAGGCCATCCATCACGCTGTCATTGATCTCAACCGCGAGCGCATCCCCAATCCGTTGGCCATGCCACGAATCTCTGCTTAGGGTGCGCCGCGACTTGGTCGCGTTGTCATCCCGAGCGCCTTCCCCTTCTCCCTCTCGGAGAAGGGGGCCGGCGAAGCCGGCCGGATGAGGGAGCCGCCGCCAAGCGCGCGCTTCGCGAGCGAACCCTCGCCCCCAACCCCTCTCCCGTAGGAGAGGGGAGTCGTGATCGTGCGCAATGCGACATTCCCCCCTCGAATGGCTCGCCTCAAAGCCCAGCCAAATAGGCAGCCATCGCGGCGATCTGCTCCGGCGTCACCGTGTTCATAAGATCGGACATGCCGGGATTGTTGGCGCGCGTGCGATTGCGAAAATCCATCATCGTCTTGGCGAGATAATCGTGCTGCTGTCCGCTGAGGCGCGGAATAGATAAATCGCCCTGAAACTGCTCCAAGTGGCAGCTTGTGCACACCACCGACTTGATCGCCGTCATTGCGCTCGCCGTGTCCGCCTTGGAGGCGTCAGGCGCCCCAGTCTTTGGCCATGGCTTGGCGGAGAAATATTGGGCGAGCGCCAGCGCGTCTTCCTTGGACAGGCTTTGAGCGATCGGCGACATGCGATCGTCCTTGCGCGCGCCCTTCTGGAAGTCGCGGAGCTCTAGATAAAAATAACCCTCGGTTTGCCCCCAGATGATTGGGATCGCCTTGTCTTCGGGGATGCCCTTTACGCCATGGCACGCGTCGCAGAGCTCCGCCTTGTCCGCAATCGAATCCGCCCAAGCGGCGGTCGCGCCGGCGAGGAGCGCGGCCACAACAACGCTACGCAACATGAGAGGGAATCCTTCGCGGCGCCAAAATCGCGCCCATTTGCGCGCGGCGTCGCCTCAAGGTCAAACGGAAAGGCCGCTCCGCTTAGCGAGCGAAGCGGCCAAGGAAGCGCGATATTTATTCGATCGTGAAGGCGATGATGTTGTTGCCGCGCTTGGAGTCGATCTGGGCGTTGCCGCCTGAACCCACGACGACATATTGCTTGCCGCCGACCATGTAGGAAGACGGAGGCGCGTTGACGCCCGCGCCAGTCTGGAACTCCCAGAGCACTTTGCCCGTGGCGTCGTCGTAAGCTTTGAACCACCCGTTAGCTTCGCCGGTGAAGAGAAGGCCGCCGGATGTGGCGAGAATGCCGCCAATCATTGGCTGCGGCGTCTTGACCTGCCAGGCGATCTTGCCGGTGTTGTAGTTGACCGCGGTGACGTTGCCAAAGCTCTCCTCGCCAGGGATGATCGTGAAGGCGCCGCCGAGCCACAATTTGCCGTCCGGATAAGGCGCGTTGGCGACCGTGTAGGTCATCGGCTGATGCAGGTTAATCGCATAGGCCATGCCGCGGTTCGGATCGGTCGCGATCGGCGACCATTCGACGCCGCCATTGGCGCCCGGGAACATGCGCGCCGATTTGGGATCGAGCGGTTTGGTCGGCGTTGGCAGCGTCCATCGGCCCTCCTGCGACACCATCGGCTCTGAGTAGCGGATGAGGCTGCAGTCCTTGCGATCGTTCACGTAGATGTACCCGGTCTTGCCGGCGTGCAGAACTGCCGGAACCATCTTGCCGGACTTGTCCGCCGCGTTGACCAGCACGGTCGGGCTCACGTCGTCGAGGTCCCAGAGGTCGTGCGGAATGTACTGGAAGTGGCAAACGTACTTGCCGGTGTCCAGGTCGACCGAGACGAGCGAGTCGGTGTAGAGGTTGTCGCCAGGACGCGGCGCGCCGTCGAGATCGGGCGAAGGATTGCCGACGACGAAATAGATGCGCTTCGTCGCCAGATCGATCGACGGATTCTGCCACACCCCGCCGCCAAGCGTTTTGTACGGGTCGCCATTCTTGGCCAGCGCCGCCTTTTCGGCCTCGATGTCGCGATGCTCGTCGCGACCCGTTGCGTCCTTCGTCGCCCAAACGCCGACAGAGTTCTCGGGGATCGTATCGAAGGTCCAGATGAGCTTGCCGTCCTTGGCGTCATAGGCCTTGACGAAGCCGCGGATGCCGTATTCGCCGCCATTGGTGCCGATCAGGATTTTGCCGTCGACGGCGGTCGGCGCCATCGTCTCGCTGTAGCCCTTCTCGGGATCGCCGACCTGTTGCTGCCAGACGACCGAGCCTGTCTTGGCGTCGAGCGCGACCAGCTTCGCGTCGAGGGTGCCGACATACACCTTGTCCTCATAAACCGCGACGCCGCGATTGTTGGGGCCGCAGCAGAATGTCGTGACCGGGCCAAGCTTGGGCTTGAAGTGCCAGATCTCCGCTCCGGTCTTGGCGTCGAGCGCATAGACATGGCTGTATGACGTGGTGACGTACATGACGCCGTCAACAATGATCGGCGAGGTCTCGAGCAACTCTTTGACCTCGGTGGAGAAGATCCAGGCCGGGTGCAGATGCGCGACGTTCCCGCGGTTGATCTGCGCGTTCGGATAGAAACGGGTCTGCTCGTAATTGGCGTTGGTGTGAAGGAAGTTCATCCCGTCTTTATGGGCGTTGTTGAGCTGCTGCTGCGACACCGGCGTGATCGTCGCGGTCGCGGCCATCGCCTTCGACCCTCCTTTGACCTCCTGCGCTTGTACTGCCCCAGCGGCTACGAATGCCCCGATGCAGATTGAACTCAGCAATAGTGTATAATTGACGGCTTTGGTCATCGACGTTCCCTCCTGAACCCTACTATCCTGCCTTGAAATCGTGGGAATGTCACCCAGCGTGACGGGGATATGCTCCTTTTCCCACGCCACGCTTTGGCTGCACATGCTGGTGGCGGATTCTGAAGCGTTGGGCTCCTCGCTCGCTCGGACCACTTTGCGACTTCATCGGGAGCGGCCCGTAGTCGCGGATCAGCGCCGCCTCGCCAAGGCCATTCTGGCGGGCGGGCGTCAGGCGATCGATATTCGCGGCCTTCTCTTAACCCCAGAAGCCCCGACCAAGACCCTCGTCGCGCTGCACCGCTTCGCCCATGTCGGCCATATGCCGCATCTCGAAGCGCGCCACGAGGTTGCAGCGCTGATTGAAGAGCTGGTCTGGGCAGGTCAGTGGTCGCAAGACTGAGAGGCGCCGATCGCGGCGATCCTACTTCGGCGTCTCCGTCAACCTCCGTGCAGTCGCCGCGTCGGTCACCAGCGTGGTCGGTTTCAGCAGCTTGAGCGCGCCGCGGATCGCCGCGAGCTTGTGCGCGCCGCCTGCGGCCAGCACGCGAATTGGGGCGGCGCGCACGACCTCGAGCGGGACCGACATCACGCGCTGGTTGAGAGGGTGATCGACGATCCGGCCTTGGTCGTCGTAGACGTTGCACAGCATCTCGCCGACAGCGCCGTATTCGCCCAAGGTTTTCCTGTCCGCCTCGCCGATAAGCGCGAAGCGCGCGATTGACGCTTCCGATCCAAGAGAACCGACGCTGACCACAACCGCATCGAGCGCTTGGGCGAAATCATAGACGGACTTGAGCCCGCAGCGTTCGATTAAAGCCGCCTTGGTGGCCGGGCTATCGACGAGCGCGGGAGAAGGAATGAGGTAGCAATCGGCGCTGAAGGCGCGCGCGAAGGCGGAGGGAAATTCCGCCGGATTGTCGTGGATGAAATGGGTGACGCCGCCGACCAGCGAGACGACGCTCAGACCTTTCAGCGAGCGCTCGCTTAGATATTCGAGCGAAGAGTTCAGTGTGCGGCCCCATCCAAGCCCGATCTTCATGTCGTTGCGCAGCAGCGCTGAAACATGATCCCCGAGCGCCGCGGCGATCGGCGCCGTCGGGTCGGCCGAATCCGAGGAGAGCGGCGCGACGATCGCCTCGGACAATCCGTGCAGTTTGCACAGCGCCGCTTCCAGACCGCCAAGCTCCGCGTCGCCGCGCGAAAGCGCAATGCGCACTTCGCCCAGCGCCTTCGCTTCCGCCAGCATTCTAACCACCGTGACCCGCCCGACGCCGAGCGCGTCGGCGATGGCGCTCTGGGTCATTTCCTCGACGAAATACATCCAGACCGCCCGCTGCCTGAGGCGCTCACTGCGCTTCGGCGGGCGCAAAATCTCGCTGCTTGTAATGTCGTGCGTCATTCGTTTCGAGCGCGGCCCGCGATCGGCTGACAATTGTCGGGCGCCGCCGCTTGGATTGGCGCGCAATTCACCGAAGGGCGCCCTTCGCTTGGCCGGCGAGCGAGCGCCTCAGTCCTGTCCAACCGCCAAACTTTCTTCTAGCATCATGCGGGCGCGGGCGCGCAATTTTTCGCTCTCGCTTTTGAGCTGGCCGCAGGCGGCGAGAATGTCGCGGCCGCGCGGCGTTCGCACCGGGCTTGCGTAGCCGGCGTTGAACACGATTTCCGAGAAGCGCTCGATCGTCGCCCAGTCCGAGCACTCGAATGTGCTTCCAGGCCAGGGGTTGAACGGAATGAGGTTGATCTTGGCGGGCAGGCCCTTGAGCAGGCGCACGAGCGCTCTGGCCTCGCCCACGGAGTCGTTGACGCCCTTCAGCATCACATATTCGAAAGTGATGCGCCTTGCGTTGGAGGCGCCGGGGTATTCGCGGCATGCCTCGATGAGCGCTTGAATCGGATATTTGCGATTTAAGGGCACGAGTTTGTCGCGCAGCGCATCGTTGGTCGCATGCAGCGAAACCGCGAGCATGGTTCCGCACTCGGTCCCGAGCCGCGCCATCTCGGGGATGACGCCCGAAGTCGAGACGGTGACGCGCCTCTTCGATATGGAGAGGCCGTCGCCGTCGGTCAGAACGGCGATCGCGTCACGCACGGCGTCGAAATTGTAAAGCGGCTCGCCCATGCCCATGAAGACGATGTTCGACACCGCGCGCACGCCCTCGCCCTTGGGGGTGAGCCCATCAGCCGGCGCAACCCCGCCGGGAAAATCGCCGAGCCGGTCGCGCGCCACCAGCACTTGGCCGATGATCTCGGCAGCCGTCAGGTTGCGCACCAGCGGCATCGTGCCGGTGTGGCAGAACGAGCAGTTGAGGGTGCAGCCGACCTGGCTCGAGACGCAGAGCGTGCCCCGGTCGGACTCCGGGATGTAGACGCATTCGATTTCCGCTCCCTTGTCGAAGCGATGGGCTGGGGCCAAGCGCAAGAGCCACTTGCGCGTCCCGTCGGCGGAGAGCTGTTCGGCCACGATCTCAGGCCGGGCGAGCGTGCAGCATTCGGCGAGCCGGTCGAGCACCGGCCGGGCGATATTGCGCATCGCCGAAAACTCGCGCGCGCCGCGATGATAGATCCAGTGCCACAACTGAGACACCCGCATCTTGAGCTCGCGCTCGGGCGTGCCGATTTCGGTCAGCGCGCGCAAGATTTGGGCGCGCGTCGCGCCGGCGAGGGGCAAGGGCGCGCTATCCTCGGCTTTCAGGGCGGCGGCGGTCATAGGCGGCATTCTAGCATGCGCGGGCGCGGGCGACCACGCCCGGCTGCAACAGGGATCCCGGACGCGCGGTCATCCCCCAAACACGTCGTTGGTCTGCGCGCTGACGCGTACGAAGGTCGTGCGCTTCGAGACCTCCTTGAGATGGGCCGCGCCGATATAGGTCATCATCGAGCGCACCCCGCCCATGATCTCGCCCATCGTGCCGTCGACAGGTCCGCGATAGGGGGTCTCGACCGTCTTGCCCTCGGCGGCTCGATAATGGGCGACCCCGCCCGAGTGCTTCTTCATGGCTGTCTCGGACGACATGCCATAGAAGGTCATGCCGATGGGCACCTTCTCGCCGTCCCGCTCCGCATAGCGGATTTCGCCGTCGCATTCGTCGTGGCCGGCGAGCATTCCTCCCAGCATGACGAAATCGGCGCCCGCCCCATACGCCTTGGCGACGTCGCCGGGAACAGCGCAGCCGCCGTCGGCGCAGACCTGACCTTTCAGGCCGTGCGCGGCGTCGGCGCATTCGATGATCGCCGAGAGCTGCGGGTAGCCGACGCCGGTCACCCGCCGCGTGGTGCAGACCGAGCCAGGACCGATGCCGATCTTGACGATGTCCGCGCCAGCAAGAATCAGCGCCTCCGTCATGTCGCCGGTAACGACGTTGCCGGCCATGATGACGGCGCGCGGGTAGTCGTCCCGGACCCGCTTGACCGTGTCGAGGAATTTCTCGGCATAGCCGTTGGCGACGTCGAGGCAGATGAAGCGGATCGGCGCCGCCTTGGCGACTGTCGCGAGCTTTTTGACGTCTGCTGCGGTCGTGCCGAGCGAATAGAAGGCGTGCGCGCCGTCCGGACTGGCGAAAAACTCGGCGAGATTCGGCTCCGGGTAATGCTTGTGCAGGGCCGTGAGCGCTCCATGCTTGCCAAGCGCGCGCGCCATCGCCATGGTCCCGGTCACGTCCATATTGGCGGCGACGAGCGGAAAACCCTTCCATTCCGACCCGGTATGCAGGAAGCGGAAGGCGCGGTCGACGTCGACGGCGCTGCGGGTGTTGAGCGTTGAACGTTTGGGGCGAATGAGGACGTCCTTGAAATCGAGCTTGACGTCGGTTTCGATGCGCATGACTTATCCAGCATATGTCGGGAAAGGCGGGACTTCTTCGCTAATCTAGTTATCGTCGACGCAAACCTCAACGAACGGGCCTTTAGGCGCGAAACCGACGGGAGATCGAGCAATGGCGGACGAATTGGTTCTGTACACCAACCCGATGTCGCGCGGCCGCATCGCGCGATGGATGCTGGAGGAAGTGGGTCAACCTTACAAAGCCGAAATTCTCGACTACGCCGGATCGATGAAAGCGCCCGAGTATCTGAAGATCAATCCAATGGGCAAGGTGCCGGCGCTGCGGCACGGCGATACGATCGTCACCGAGGCTGCGGCAATCTGCGCCTATCTTGCGGACGCTTTTCCGCGGGCCGATCTGGCGCCTCCGCCGGGCTCGCGCCTCCGCGGGCCATATTATCGCTGGCTGTTCTTCGGCGCCGGACCGATCGAGGCGGCCAACACCAACAAGGCGCTCAAACTCGTCGTGCCGGCGGAGCGAGTGCGGATGGTCGGCTACGGCACCCAGGAGGGAGTGCTCGCCGCGCTCGAAGATCAGCTCAGCCGCTCCGAGTACATCGCGGGCGACCGCTTCACTGCCGCGGACGTTTATGTCGGATCGCATATCGGATCTGGCATGGTGTTCGGTATGATCGACAAGCGACCAGCATTTGAGCGCTATTGGTCTCTCGTTGGATCGCGCCCGGCCGTTCAGCGAGCGCGCGAGATCGACGAAGAGCTTGCGGCGGCGGGTCGCAAGGCCGGCTGAAAGCGATCACGGACCATCGGCGAAGAGGCGGATCAATGCGACTGAAGGGCAAGGCGGCGCTGGTGACGGGGGCAGGGCAGGGGTTCGGCTATGGCATCGCCGAGGCGTTCGTTCGTGAAGGCGCGCGGGTCGCGTGCCTGGACGTCAAGGGCGAGGTCGCAGAGGCGGCCGCCAAGCGGCTCGGGTCCTCAGCGATGGCGCTCAAGGGGGACGTTTCGAACCGCGGCGACGTGGAGCGCGCGGCGCACGCGGCGATCGACGCGCTGGGGCGGGTCGACATCGTCGTCAACAACGCCGGCACGACGCATCGGAACAAGCCGCTGATGGAGGTGGAGGAGGCGGAGTTCGACCGCATCTTCGCCGTCAACGTCAAATCGATCCTGCTCACCGCCCAGGCCTTCATTCTCCACATGCGCGCTCACGGCGGCGGCGTCTTCATCAACGTCGGCTCGACTGCGGCTCTGCGCCCGCGCCCGGGCTTGACCGTCTACAACGGCTCCAAAGGAGCGGTGCATGTAATGACCAAGTCGATGGCGGTCGAGCTTGCGCCCGACAAGATCCGCGTCTGCGCGCTGGCCCCGGTCGCGGGCGAGACGCCGCTCTTGGCGATGTTCATGGGCGAGGACACGCCCGAGAAGCGCGCGGCCTTCAAGGCGACGGTGCCGCTCGGCCGCTTTTCGACGCCCCACGACATCGGCGCCGCGGCGCTCTTTCTCGCCAGCGACGAAGCGAACTTCCTGACCGGGGTAGTGCTGGAGGTCGATGGCGGGCGGTGCATTTAAAGTCCCAAGGCTGCGCGGAGCGAACTGATGTCAGGTCGGGCGGCTCGGGGATAACTCTCCACCCCAATCGGCGGGCGCGGCGATCGCAATTGTCTCAGAATACGTCCAGCAATGGCCCGCTGGGTCGAGACAGCGATGTTGCCGCTCGCCTTACTCGAAGGCGAAGGCTTCCTGAAGCCATTTCAGGGCAGCGGGAACGTCAGAATATCAAGGACGGGTTGATTGCCGCCGCCGGCAATCACAGGGTCACCCGGCGTCAAACCTAGCGGCGCCCCGTAGAGTCGCGCCGTGTCGGCATGACGCCGAGGCGCGTTCGGTCGGCAATCGGCTTTTTCGGCGGCGCGTGGGTCCCTCTTCCTTGACAAACCAGCCATCCGTGTGCGGTTTGGAACCATAAAAACAGCCGGTTGGCGTCGGGAGCCTTGCGTGGAGCAGAATGCGCTAGCTTGCTTGATTGCAGCGGGGGCCTTCCCGGTGCGGCGGCGAGGCCGTTGAACGGCCGTCGGCAATCTCCGGCCGCAGTTGAAGCGGCGCGCGGGCTCGATCGCAGACCCGATGCACGCGGCGAAGCGGCTCGCGCCGGGCTGCGTAGACCCGCGATGGTCGGCGGCGCCTTGCGGCGGTTCGCTCGCGCTGCCGCTCGTTGGTGGGCGGATCTGCGAGCCGGCAC
The DNA here is from genome assembly GCA_963813555.1 of uncultured Alphaproteobacteria bacterium. Classification (GTDB taxonomy): domain Bacteria; phylum Pseudomonadota; class Alphaproteobacteria; order Rhizobiales; family Beijerinckiaceae; genus Roseiarcus. The sequence continues at coordinate 280,122 of CAWEZX010000012.1, forward strand.
ATCGGCGTGGCTGCGGGTTCCCTCGGTCCGTTACTCCCTTCTCGGGCTGGCGGCGGTCGCAGTGCTGATCGCCGCGATGACCCAGATGGCGTCGGTCATTGTCGACGAATGGTCGCAACGCGACATCGAACTGCGCGCTCGCCTGGTGTTCCGATCCATCCACGAGCGTGTCGCGGAAGGTCTCGTGGCGAAGGCCCCAGGCGATCTGCAGCCATTCTTCGAACAGCTCGTGGAAGACGAGCGGCTCGAGGCGCTGGGCTTCTGCAGTCCCGAGGGGCGCATGCTTTACGCGACCAAGGATATGCCGAGCGCCATCCATTGCCCAAAGCCGCCGCTGCCGAAAGTCGACACGTTCACTGTCTCGCGCGAAGAGGAGCCGGCTGTCGCGGTCGCTCTCTTTCCGCTCTCCACGAAAGATAGCGAGGGCTCGCTCCTTGTCGTGCACGATCTCTCGTTCATCGAGCGGCGGGCGCACGAGGCCGAATTCTATATGGCGCTCGCGCTCATCGGCGTCGCCACCGGGCTGGGGCTTTTGGCGACGGCGATCGTGCTCGCGTTGCTCAGAGGGTGGAACAAGTCGCTGCGCCACGCGATCACCAATTTCAATCTCGGCCGCGCCGACTATGGCCCGCGGCACACGGAAATGCCGGTGGGGCTGAATATCGAGGGGATGCTGTCGGAGCTCCGGCTCGAGCGAAAATATGCCGACGGCATCCACGTGGAATGGTCGCCCAAAACGCTGCATCAGCTTCTCGACCAGGAGCTGCCCGGGGCGCAGGTGATCGTCGTCTCGAACCGGGAGCCCTACATCCACAACCGCGCCAACGGCGAAATCGTGGTGCAAACCCCGGCAAGCGGCCTGGTCTCGGCGCTCGAGCCGGTCATGCGCGCCTGCGGCGGAGTCTGGGTCGCGCATGGCTCAGGATCGGCGGACCGGGAGACGGTCGACGGCCGGGACCGGGTCGCGGTGCCGCCCGATAGTCCAGCCTATGCCCTGCGCCGGGTGTGGATCAGCGACGAGGAGCAGGACGGCTATTATTACGGCCTCGCCAACGAGGGTTTATGGCCGCTTTGCCACATCGCCTTCGTGCGGCCGACGTTCCGCGAAAGCGACTGGGCGCATTACGTCGCCGTCAACCAGCGCTTCGCCGACGTGGTCGTCGAGGAGGCGGACCGTGACGACCCGATCGTCCTGGTGCAGGACTATCACTTCGCCCTGTTGCCGCGCATGCTTCGCCAGCGCCTGCCTCGCGCGACGATCATCGCGTTCTGGCACATTCCGTGGCCAAACCCGGAAACCTTCAGCATTTGCCCGTGGCGGGAGCAGATCATCGACGGACTCCTCGGAAGCTCCATCCTCGGCTTCCACACGCAATTCCATTGCAACAACTTCATCGAGGCGGTCGACCGCTTCATGGAGAGCCGCATCGATCGAGAACGAAGCTCGGTGACGCTCGGGGGTCACGAGAACTCTCGTTCGCCCCTATCCAATCTCCATCGAGTGGCCGCCGGCGGCGCTGGCGCGGCAAGCGCCGGTGGAAGAATGCCGCCGGGCCGTCAGGAGCCGTTTCGGGCTGAACCCCGATACGCGGATCGCGGTTGGCATCGAGCGCTTCGACTACACCAAAGGCATCGTCGACCGCATGCGGGCGGTCGACGTTCTGCTGCAATCCCATGCCGAATGGCGCGGCAAGCTCGTCTTCATTCAGGCGGCGGCGCCCACGCGCAGCAAGCTCACCACCTACAGAGACCTCCAGGAGGAAGCGGCTCGGGAGGCGGAGGCGATCAACGCCCGGTGGGGGGATGGCGACTACAGACCGATCGTTCTGTTGATTCGCCACCACGAGCCGGTCGAGGTGTTCGAGCTTTTTCGGGCGGCGGATCTGTGTATCGTCTCCAGCTTGCACGACGGCATGAATCTCGTCGCCAAGGAGTTCGTCGCCGCCCGCGACGACGAGCAGGGGGTGCTCGTCCTGTCGAGCTTCGCGGGCGCCTCGCGCGAACTGTCGGAAGCGCTGATCGTCAATCCCTACGACACCCATGGAATGGCCGAAACGATCGACCTCGCGCTGCGGATGGACCCGGCGGTTCAGCGCGAGCGGATGCGGGAGATGCGGGACCTTATTCGACAGCGCAACGTCTACCGCTGGGCGGGGCAGATGCTGCTCGACGCGGCGCGCCTGAGGCGACGCGAGAGCATCAGCGGCGCGGAGGCGGCTTAAGCCCGGTGTCGCAGGCGCGCGCTCGCCCGCACCGGATTTGGTTTATCTTGGACGCCCCGCCTTTGGGGTCTGGAAGCCTCCTCAAGAGGGGTTGGAAAAGCTTGGATTTCCTTGGATTCTCTCGTCCGAATCGAGCCCTTTCAATGGCTTACAAGGGAAGTTCGGCGGAATTCGGAATTGCGGAATTTATTTCATGAACCGTTTCTTGGGCGTCCGCCGTCGGGACGTCCGGCTCGCCGCCGGCGGGCGCGAGATTGTCGGCGATGCGGTTGATCTTGTCGATCAGGCGCTGCCGCTCTTCCGGCCCGTACTCATGTTTCGCCACGACCGTCTCTTGATGCTTGTCGAGCCGGTCGATCACCTTGATGAGCGGGGCGACGGCCTTGAGCTCTCCGCGCCCGATCGCCTCTCCGACGAGGCGCAAGGCGGGCATCAGGCGTTCGAGCTGCGCGAAGGCTGGGCCTATGACGAGATCGCCGAGCGACCAAGGGCTATCTCCTCAGGGCCGCCGTGGATCGCCGAGGACCGGCGAGGGGACGCTCGCCCGGCGCTGGTCCTCCGCCCGCTCGGCCAGCGCAGTCGAGGAGAATTGCGCTGGCGGCCTAATCGACGAAAGCAAGACCTCATCATACTTTGCGTAAGATTGAACCACTAACAACGGAAATCAAACTAAGGCCGTCGTATTGACCCAGGGTTGGCGCCGATAAGGCGCGATGGTCTTGCGATCTATTTCTTGCTTTGTCGATGATTGTCATGATGGCGATCGTCCGGAATCTGCCCGCCTGCCATCGTATCAGCAAATTTTCGCTCTATAGACCCTAATGCGGGCAAACGAGAGGAGAGCAAAATGACTCAACATGCGCTATACGTCCAACTCGAAGCCAAACCCGGCAAGGAGCAGGAGGTGGCGACCTTCCTGTCCGGCGCAAGGACCATGGTCAGCGACGAGCCGGACACGACGGCCTGGTTCGCGATCCGGATGGGGCCGAGGATGTTCGGCATCTTCGACGCCTTCGCCAACGAGCGCGGCCGCGACGCCCATCTCCAGGGCAAGCTCGCCAAGCAACTCACGTCGAAGGCGCCGGACCTGTTCGTCAAGATGCCGGAAATCCAGCGGGTGGAAGTGCTCGCGGACAAACTGCCCCACTGACAGTCGAGCGCCGGCGCGGCTCCACCAGCCGCGCGGCCACAAAAGAGCGCGGCGGAGATTCCCGCCGCGCTTTTGGTCCGCGCGCTGAACGCCGTCTCCCAAAGCACTTTACGCTGAAAACTTGGTCAGCGCGTGCGCAGCGCGTTCCGGCGCCATCAGAACCGGTTGGCCATCGCGCAGCTCCCAGCGGCCTTCCCGTCCCTCCGCCCAGGCGAGGAAACGCGTCCACATCCATTTCGCCTTGCGCCGGGCTCGACGTGCGCGATCTGACCACCCGGGACGCGCGATTGGCGAAATCGACATCACCGCCGCTCGTGGATCGAATTTAGAGCAGTATCCGAACGGATTAAATCGGCGGGGGGATTCCCGAATCGGTTAATTTCTGCTTCCTCATTCACTGCGAGAATGGGGACGGCGGGGGATGGGTCTTTCCAACGATCTTCGCGAGCGCGTGGTCGAGGCGGTGGTCTTGGGCGGGTTGTCGCGCAATCAGGCGGCCGCGCGTTTCAAAGTGAGCGTGGCGAGCGCGGTGCGCTGGGTAAAGCGGTTCAATACCACGGGCGAGATTTGGCCGGCGCCTTCCGGCGGCGACCGCCGCTCCCGCCGAATCGAGGCGCATCGCGACTATCTGTTGGGCCTGATCCGGCGCAGGCCGGACATAACGCTGCTCGAGATCCGGGAGCAGCTGATCGCCAATAGCGGCGAGCGCTTTGCGGTCTCCGTGCTGTGGCGTTTCTTCGACCGTCACCAGATCACCTTTAAAAAAACGGCGCATGCCGAGGAACAACAACGCGCGGACGTGCAAAATCGACGCCGGGAATGGTTCGCGGGACAGCTCGATCTCGATCCGACGAAACTCGTTTTCATTGACGAGACCGGAGCCTCCACAAATCTCGCGCGCAAAAGCGGACGTTGCCGGCGCGGGCGCCGGTTGCGGTCGGCCATCCCGCACAGTCACTACAAAACGGTGACTTTGGTCGCCGGCCTTCGCCTTCGCGGCCTGACGGCGGCAAGGACTTTCGACGGACCGATCAACGCCGCCCTGTTCGAGGATTGGGTGGAGACATGCCTCGTCCCCACGCTCTCGCCCGGCGAGACCGTCGTCATGGACAATCTCCCCGCTCACAAGGGGCCGCGGGTCGAGCAACTGATCAAGGCGGCGGGCGCGCAGTTGCGATATCTTCCAGCCTACAGTCCCGATATGAACCCTATCGAAAAAGCCTTCTCCAAGCTCAAGGCCTTCCTGCGCAAAATCGCCGAGCGGACCGTCGCGGGTCTGATGCGCGCCCTCGAAACCTGCGCCGAAATCTTCGAGCCCTCGGTATGTATAAATTACTTCAAATCCTGTGGTTATCAGGACGATACAGGATGATCGGATTCCGCTCTAAGCTTGGCGCCCACGCCTGACGGGGGCGATGATTTTGTTGGGATCAAAACGTGCGGTACGGATCGCCGGTCTGACGTCAAATCTGTGAATTACGGCTCCGCGATGAACAGGGTCAGGTCTGCCTACGCCTCAAAAACCTGGCTCCCAGCAGCAGGCCCCCAACAGCCAGCATGGCCACAGCAGCCGAGCCGGAGCCAATCTCAGGGGCGGGAGCTCCCATGAGGAAACATTTTGGATTTGTAACAGATTGGCACTTCCCCGGATCGGCATTCGCGGCGCCTACAGCACCGAGGAACAGGCAAATCGTAATGACAAATGTTTTCATCGCAATCCCCTATTTCGCTTTCACGTTACCAACGTAAACCTGTAAATTGCTCTGGTCAAGCGGTCAACCGTTCTGCTTCTGTTGTTCGGGACAGACACAAAATCCGAAAATGCCGCCGGCGAGCGCCGGGCATCAAGAGGCTGGAGATGAAGCGGGTTGACGTCGTCGCGGACAAGCTGCCTCACGAGGGGCGAAGCGCGGCTCCCGCTCCTGTGCGCGCTGCCGAGAAGAACGCGGCGGGCGTTTCCGCCGCGCTTTCGATTCTGAAACGCGAACGCCGTGATTTGAACTTCGGGAGCTTGCTAGGAACTTTCCGCTTGCCATGTTAGGCAGCCGCGCCATGCGGCGGACGTGAGTCTCGATCCGTCGACCTTTCAATCCCGCGAAGGAAGCATGGCGATGGCGATCGTTGAAGCCGAAACGATTCCCGAAGGACTTGCGTTCGACGACGTGTTGCTGCGCCCGGGCCTGAGCGCGGTGATGCCGAGCGCAACGAATATCGGAACCCAGCTCACCCGAGCGATCCGGCTCAACCTGCCGATCATCTCGGCGGCGATGGACACCGTCACCGAGGCGAAGCTGGCGATCGCCATGGCGGAGGCGGGCGGGATCGGCGTCATCCACCGCAATCTCGCGCCCCCGGATCAGGCGGAAGAGGTGCGCAAGGTCAAGCGGTTCGAGAGCGGCATGGTGGTTGATCCGATCATCATCTTTCCCGACGCAACGCTCGCTGACGCGCTCGCCCTCATGCGACGCGCCTCGATCTCGGGCATTCCGGTGGTCGAGCGTGGAACAGACGGCAAGCCCGCGAAGCTCATCGGCATTCTCACTAACCGCGACGTGCGCTTCGCCGACGATCCGCGCCAGCCGGTGACGGAGCTCATGACCCGCAAGGTGGTGACGGTCGGTGAGGGGGTGAGCCATGACGAGGCGCGCCGGCTTCTGCATCTGCACCGCATCGAGAAATTGGTGGTGGTCGACGATGCGGAACGCTGCGTTGGGCTCATCACCGTCAAGGACATCGAGAAGGCGACGACGCATCCCAATGCGGCCAAGGATGTCGATGGGCGCTTGCGGGTCGCCGCCGCCACCTCGGTCGGCGACAAGGGGTTCGAGCGCGCGGAGCTTCTGATGGCGGCCGGAGTCGACTGCCTCATCGTCGACACCGCGCACGGCCATTCCGAACCGGTCCTGAGCCAAGTCCGGCGCATCCAGCGCGCGACCAACAAGGTCTCGATCATCGCCGGCAATGTGGCGACGCGCGAGGGGGCGAAGGCGCTGATCGACGCCGGCGCGGACGCGATCAAGGTCGGCATCGGGCCGGGCTCGATCTGCACCACGCGCATTGTCGCTGGCGTCGGCGTGCCGCAACTGACCGCCATCCTCGAGGCGGCGGAGGCGGCGCGCGGGGCTGGCGTGCCGGTGATCGCCGACGGGGGCGTCAAATATTCGGGCGACCTCGCCAAGGCGATCGCGGGCGGGGCGGATAGCGTGATGATCGGCTCGCTGCTCGCCGGCACCGACGAGAGCCCGGGCGAAGTGTTCCTCTATCAGGGCCGTTCCTACAAGAGCTACCGCGGCATGGGCTCGCTGGGGGCGATGGCGCAGGGCTCGGCCGACCGCTATTTCCAGCAAGACGTCAAGGATCAGGTGAAGCTGGTGCCTGAAGGGGTGGAAGGGCAGGTGCCCTATCGCGGTTCGGCCGGCGCGATCGTGCATCAGCTCGCCGGGGGCTTGCGCGCCGCCATGGGCTATGTGGGCGCGGAGACGATTCCCGACTTCCAGCGCAAGGCGCGGTTCATGCGCATCACCAGCGCCGGACTTCGCGAAAGCCACGTCCACGACGTCGCCATCACCCGCGAAAGCCCGAACTATCATCCGTCCGGGGCGTGAGCTTTCAGGCGCTCCGCGCGGCGAGGATCGAGAACAGGGCGCCCGCAATGCGGCTGCGACGGCGATCTTTATGGCTCAGGACATGAAACTCGCGGTCCGGCAGCTTGAACCGGACCTGCCGAAGCAAGCCGGCCTCCAGGCTCGAAGCGGCGACTGAGGCGGAGGTCGCGGTCGCGCCCAGGCCCGCCTCAACCGCGGCGCGCACGGCCTCGTTCGAGGGCAGCTCCATCGCGATCCTGAGCTTCTCGGGCCGGACGCTGAGCCGCCTCAGCGCCTGTTCGAACGCCGACCGCGTGCCCGATCCGACCTCGCGCAACACCCATTCTCCCTGAAGAAGATCGGCTGGCGCCAGCGATTCAAGATCACCCCAGGAATGATCCGGGCCGACGACGAGGACCAGCTGGTCCTTCGCAACGACGAGGCTTTCCAGGCTTTCGCTTGTAACAGCGCCTTCCACAAAGCCGAGTTCCGCTAGGCCGCTCTCGACCGCTTCGGCGACCTCGGCGGTGTTGCCGATCGTCAGCCTGATCTCGACGCGCGGATAGGCGCGCTGGAAGGCGACGAGGCGCCGCGGCAGCCAGTAGCCGGCGATTGTCTGGCTCGCATGCAGGCTCAGCGCGCCGCGCTTAAGCGCGCCGAATTCGGCGAGCGTCCGCTCCGCGTGCTCAACCTCGGCGAGGATGCGGCGCGCTTCGACAAACAGCGCCGCGCCCGCTTCGGTGAGTGTGATGCGCCGGCCGACGCGGTCGAACAGCCGGACGTCATGGCGGGCCTCGAGCGCAGCGATCGCGTGGCTCGCCGCCGATTGCGCCAAGTTGAGCGCCCGCGCCCCTTCCGTCACGTGTCCACGCTCCGCGACGGCGATGAAAACGCGCAACTGCTCGAGCGTCATGGGGACCTCATTCAATCTATAAATTAGATGATAATGAATGAAATCATCTATTGGAATGATTGATTGACGCAAACTATTTTGTCTTCGTGCAGGAGAAAAACCAATGACCGTCCTCGATATCCAGCTTCAGCCCCTGGCGCGCGGGGACGCCAAACCGCTTTTGGAGATCGTGCGCAACTTCACCCCGAACTGGTTCACCGTGACCATGGGGACCGGGGCGCTGGCGCTGACATTGAACCAGTTTCCGCTTCCCCTTCCGGGCCTGCGTGCGGTCGCGGCGGCTTTGTGGCTCGCCAACATTGTGCTCTTCGCGCTGTTCAGCCTTCTCTACGGCGCGCGCTGGGCTCTCTTCCCCGGCGAGGCGGCGCTGATTTTCAGACACCCGGTGATGTCGATGTTTTTTGGCGCGATCCCGATGGGGCTCGCGACAATCGTCAATGGCTTTCTCGCCTTTGGCCCCGACTTCATCAGTTCGAGCTTAGCCACCAGCGTCGCGCGCGCCCTTTGGCAGGCGGACGCCGCGATGTCGGTCGTTTGCGGCCTCGCCATCCCCTATTTCATGTTCACCCGCCAGGAGCATTCGATCGAGAAGTTGACGGCGGTGTGGTTGCTCCCCATTGTGGCCTCGGAGGTCGCCGCTGCGAGCGGAGGACTGCTGGCGCCGCATCTCGCGGCCCCCGAGGCTTTTCTCACCCTCATCCTCAGCTACGTCCTCTGGGCGTGCTCGGTGCCGCTCGCCATGAGCGTCCTCGTGCTGTTGTTCCTGAGGCTTGCGCTGCACAAGCTGCCCGAGCGCGACATGGGCGTCTCCGCCTGGCTCGCGCTTGGGCCGATCGGGACGGGAGCGCTGGGCCTCGTCGTGCTCGGCGCCGCGGCCCCCAAGATTTTCGCCGCCAATGGGCTCGCGTCCGTAGGCGAGGTCGCCTTTGGCCTGGGAATGATCGGAGGCCTGATCCTGTGGGGTTATGGCGTCTGGTGGCTGAGCCTCGCGATCCTCAAGACCGTGCGCTATCTGCGTGAGGGCCTGCCGTTCAATCTCGGCTGGTGGGGCTTCACCTTCCCGCTCGCCGTCTACACCTTAGCCACGCTCGCGCTCGCGCGCGTCACCGGGCTCAGCCTGTTCAGCTTCGTCGGCGCGGGACTCGCGGTGTGTTTGGCGACCTTCTGGGTCATCGTGGCGAGCCGCACTTTGCGAGGGGCGTGGAGCACGATGCTGTTCGTCGCCCCTTGTCTCAGGGGCGCCGACGCGCCGGCCCGGTTTGAAGCAGACGTCGCCTGAGGGTAGGTGTCCGGCCCCGCGGGTGGGGGACAGCATGATGACGCCCGGCGAGCGCGGCCGAGGCGCGCGCCGCAATCCCGGGTCACATTTTCCTGATACCGACCAGCGCCTGTAACGGATCCGGCCTCTCGTCCGAATAGGGAAACGACCGTGGGATTGCTCCACGGACGCCCCTCGAAAGGGATCGTCGCCATGATTTCACGACGCCGTCTTCTCGCCTCCGCCGCCGTCGCCGGAGCGCTGCTGGCCGCTCCCGCTTTTGCCGCCGAGACAGTCTCCTACACGCCGCAAGCGTTTGACGCCGCCCAGAAGGACGGCAAATCCATTCTGGTCGAAATCCAGGCGACGTGGTGCCCGACCTGCAAGGCCCAGGCCCCTATCCTCGCCAACCTAGAAAAGGGCGCCAAATTCCAGAACCTGCTAGTGCTCCATGTCGATTTCGACTCTCAGAAGGACGCCGTCAGGCGGTTTGGCGCTCACATGCAGAGCACGTTGATCACCTTCAAGGACGGCAAGGAAACCGGCCGCTCGGTTGGCGACACCAACCGGGCGTCCATCGCCAATCTGCTCGACAAAGCCGTCTGAGGATATTGATCCATGATGCTCGGGAGCCTGGGCCTCGCCTTTCTGGCGGGGCTTCTGTCCGTTCTTTCGCCCTGTGTCCTGCCGCTGTTGCCGATCGTGCTCGGCGCGGCGGCGAGCGAGCACCGAATGGGGCCGGCGGCGCTTGCCGCGGGCGTTGTTCTTTCTTTCGTCGCCATCGGCCTTTTCGTCGCGACGGTCGGCTTCGCCCTCGGGCTTGACGCCGACATATTTCGGAACGTTGGCGCGATCTTGATGATCGGGGTCGGCGTCGTGCTCGCCATGCCCTCGCTGCAGGTGCGGCTGGCGACCGCCGGCGGCCCCATTAGCAACTGGGCCGATCATCGCGCCAGCGCCGTGCAGTCGCGTGGACCGGCAGGCCAGTTCGCGATCGGCCTGCTGCTCGGCGCGGTGTGGAGTCCCTGCGTCGGCCCGACGCTTGGCGCCGCCTCCGTGCTTGCTGCGCAAGGAAAGTCGTCGGGGCAGGTGGCCTTGACCATGATCGCTTTCGGCGTCGGCGCGGCCGTGCCGCTGGTCGGCATCGGGTTGGCTTCGCGACAAGCGCTGGCGCGGCAGCGCGCTCGGTTGATCGCTGGCGGCAAAGGGGCAAAAATCGCGTTGGGCGCCCTGTTGATCGTTCTCGGCGTGATGATTGTCAGCGGTCTCGATCGGCGTCTTGAAACGGTGCTGGTCGAATGGTCGCCGCTATGGCTGACGAATCTCACCACGCGATTTTGAGCCAACTCGCAAGCCCGGAGCCACGCTGCGCGTTTCCAAGGACACAACCGCCAGACGCCATCATTCGGCATGGAAGAACAACGAGATGCTGGAGGCGTTAGGTCACCGATTGGCGGCTTTCCTGTCCAGGGAAAGGCATGTGCACGGCACGTCTCCGCCGACGAACCAGGACTTCCTTAAGCGCGCGCTTCGTCCGGCCGACGTTCTCCTTGTCGAAGGCACAAGCGTCATTGCCGCGGGGATAAAATATCTAACTCAATCGACATGGTCTCATGCTGCGCTTTTTGTCGGCGATGCGATCCAAGGAACGAGGGGACCGAGAGACGACTGTACGTTTGTCGAAGCCGATCTCACGGAGGGGGTGCGTTCGGTCGGCCTTCAAAGATACGCGGGATACCACTGTCGCGTCTGCCGACCCGTCGGCCTATCTGAAAGCGACGTAAAGCGTGTCGTCGCCTATGCGACCGCGCAGGTCGGGCACGCTTATGATAAGCGAAACATCGTCGATCTCGCACGATACCTTTTGCCGACGCCCCCCGTTCCGAGTTCGTGGCGCCGCCACATGATCGCATTCGGCAGTGGCGATCCAACGCGCGCGATCTGTTCCGGACTTATCGCCCAGTCGTTCGAAACGATTGGATATCCTGTCCTCCCCGATGTGACCTACTTCAACGCGGCGCGCGGCGATTGTCCCGATTGCATGGAGGAGGTCATGCGGGTCCGCCATCATAGCCTTTATGTGCCGCGCGATTTCGATGTCTCTCCCTATTTCGAAGTCATCAAACCCAGCCTAATTGCGGGCTTCAATTATCGCGATCTCAAATGGGAAGAGACACAGGACGTCCCGCTCGATATCGGCAGATTGTCTGATTTTGGCTCTGGCTTGCCGTGAGTTGTTCGGCGCGCCGGGCGGGATGCGCGAACGCGCCGCGATTCGACTTGCTCACGTGTGGTTCTCGAGCTGCGTCTTGGCGTCGAGTGGCTTCGGCGGCGGGGCGGTGACTTGAGGGGCAGGCGGCGGCGCGGCGCAAGCGGCAAGGCCGGCCAGAACGGCGCAGGCGACAATGAGGCGAAGGCTTTTGGACATCTGCGAGTGTTCCCCGTGCCCCCGGCGCGCGGGCCTGCGTCCCGAGTGGCGCTCGAAGAATCGCAGAAAGGTGCGATTCGATCAATTCTGTTGGCTCTTATGGCGCTAACTGCTGGGCGGCCTATTTGCGGCTGCTGCTTCTGAGCGCTTCAGGGCCGCCACAGGTCTCTCCTCGCCCGCCTTTGCCAAGTCGCGGGGGCGCGCTGGCCCGGCGCTCGTTATCCTCAAGCGTTGCCCGCGACCTGGACTGTGCAGAAATCGGGACGGTGCTGCTTCGTTGCGAGCGCGAGCGAGGTTTGCAGCGCTTCCAGATCGGCTGCGCTGGGCGGCTCCCAGCCGCAAGGGCAGGAATTATCCCCGCAATGCGCAGCCGCGACCTCGAGATAGAGCAAGCCGACCGCCGTAGCCGCGAGACTGAGCGCCGCCATCGGCGGAAGTCGGGTCGATTGCATGACGCCGCAAAAGGCCGTCCGGACCGATCTCTTCATCTGGTCCAGCGCCGCGATCGTATCGTAATCCGGTGTCGCGGCAATCTGCATGATGAATTGTCTCTCGGCTGTCGCCGGCATGCGGCCGACGGTTGAACCAGAGGTAGAGAAGCGCCAATCCGGCCGCAAGCGTTTGCGATCATTTCGCAATTAGAACAATTTCAAACAAAGGCCAAAGCCATCCGGATAAAGAGGTGTACATGAGATGTACGTCTATGACGTGAGTCCACGCGGAGGATGGAATGTCACCGACAGGAACTGTAGTCCTTTCAATCGTCACAGCCCTCCTCAGCGGAGCTCTCGTGGCTTTTCTGAATGGTACTCTACAACAAATGAGGGATGAAAAGGCGCTATACCGATCTAAGGCGGAACTAATTTTCACGGCAATGAATAGAATAGTAGCGTACCACAGTATGATTGGATCCGATTTAGGCGACATCACAGACCAAGATGGTGTTAAGTCGTTCTTGGAAGCTTACAAATTGTATGGCCCTTGGTGTAAAGAAATTTTTGCCGAGGATGCTGTAGTGAATACGCAGGTTTCAATATACTTCCGTGAGTGTGTTGGCGAGCAAGAGAAAGTAAGCGTGGCCGTTAAAAAATTATGGTATCAAGCCTTGAGTGATGCGCAAGCGGCGAAGGATCTGGAACGCAGTCAAATGGTACAAAGGAGGCCCACTTTTGTAGAGGAAATTGCCACTCGCTATGATGAATTGAATGTGGCAGCGACTGCGCTGGACGCAAAATTACTTCAGACGCTAGACCGAATTGAAGTCACCAACTCATCAATGTTGCGCCATATTTGGCCGAGGTGACTCACCCATTTAGTAGCGCAAAATCAGCTTGGTGACGTAGGTCACTGGATAACTCGCGCGGGCGACAGGCGCAGTTTGGTGATAGATTGATGGCGCCAAGCCGTCATCGCGAGGAGCGAAGCGACGCGGCGATCCTTGCGATCGTAGAGCAGTTGCGGCGGCCTGGATTGCTTCGCTTCGCTCGCAATGACGATAATGGCTCGGTTCGATCGAGGATATTACAGGCAGGAACAGAGGGCGAGCGATGTTGTTCACGGCCGAGCACGAAGAGCCGCGTCGGACGCTGCAGAGATTTATCGCCGCCGAGATCAACCCGCATGTCGATGAATGGGAGGCGGCTGGTCAGCTTCCGACGCATGAATTGTTCAAGAAACTCGGCGATCTCGGCTTCCTCGGACTCAATAAGCCGGTCGAATTCGGCGGCGCGGGCCTCGATTATTCTTACGCCGTGATGATGGCGGAAGAACTAGGGGCCGTGCACAGCGGCTCCGTTCCGATGGCGATCGGGGTCCATACCGACATGGCCACGCCCGCGCTCGCCCGGTTCGGCTCGGACGCCTTGCGGCAGGAGTTCCTTGCGCCGGCGATTTCTGGCGACGTGGTCGCCTGCGTCGGCGTGTCCGAACCGGGCGCCGGCTCGGACGTGGCCGAGATAAAAACAAATGCGCGATCGGACGGCGACGATTACGTCATCGATGGCGGCAAGATGTGGATCACCAACGGCGCCCAAGCGGATTGGATGTGCCTGCTCGCCAATACCGGCGAGGGTCCCAAACATCGCAACAAATCGCTGATCTGCGTGCCGATGAAAGCGAAGGGGGTTACGGTTGCGCGCAAGCTCGACAAGCTCGGCATGCGCGCCTCCGACACGGCGCAGATTTTCTTCGAGGGCGTCAGGGTTCCGAAGCGCAACCGCATCGGCGACGAGGGCAAGGGCTTCGTCTACCAGATGATGCAATTCCAGGAAGAGCGCCTGTGGGCCGCGGCGGCCTGCCTCAAGGCGCACGAGCACACGATCGCCGAGACAATCGCCTATGCGCGGCAGCGCAAGGCCTTCGGCCGCAGCATCCTCGACAATCAGACGGTGCACTTCAAACTCGCTGAATTGCAGACGGAGATCGAGCTCCTGCGCTCACTGATCTATCGCGCCGCCGAGGCGATGATCGAGGGCGCCGACATGACGCAGCTCGCGACGATGGCGAAGCTGAAGGCTGGTCAACTCGGACGCGAATTGCCGAGCGTCTGCCTGCAATATTGGGGCGGCATGGGATATATGAACGAGACCCCCGTGAGCCGCGCCTTCCGCGACGGTCGTCTTGCGTCGATCGCCGGCGGCGCCGAGGAAGTGATGCTGACGATCTTGTGCAAGGGCATGGGGACGCTCCCGGGAATGGGGCAGTAGCGCGGCTACCGCCCGCACGGGCTTGTGGCCGGCCGATTCGTTTTCGTTCCTGTCGTTGATGTGCGGTTAAAGTCAAAGCCCAATTGTCAACTACGAAGCGACTGCTTTGTGCGGAGAGCACGCCTTCATGGGTCGCCTCTGGAAGGACCGGAATGCGCGCCAAAGCCGCCATGTCTGGATGTATATGGACCCCGCCTGATGCAATCGATTTTGCGGGCCACGGTTCAAGGTCACAACTGCTGACGTATATCCGGCTTCGTCACGCGGCTTGATCGATCGTCGCCGCGAGCCTCGATGGATTTTCGCGCGCTTCCGCCTCAACGACGTCGGGCGCCGCCGCTCAAGCGCCAGCGATTCGCTCAATGCCGACGCGCGTGGCTTGCCCTGACTTCGAGCCCAGCGCCATCCATCAAAACGCAATCCACGCATAGGCGAACACGGAATTATTCCCCTGCGCGTTATGCGTGCCGCCCAGATACGAGCCGTCGAAATTGGTCGTGCCGCCGTAGAGGTGCAGGTACTCGGTGAACTGCAGGCCGAGCCGCACATTCCAGGTCGAATAAGGAAACGGCGCGCCGTGGCTGAACGGGAGGTAGGCAAGGTCTTGAATGAGGCCGCTGCCGTTCGGACTGCTGATGTAGCTGTTGTTGAACTCGCCGATGCTCGCGGGCGCGCAATTGGGGTTGTTGCCCGATCCGTAGAGATTGCAGTCGCCGGATCCGGCGATGTTGAAATAGCCAAGGCCCAGGCTGTAGGTGTGATCCCAGACGAATGACGCATTGGCCTTGAAGCTGTTGAGGGTGTTGCTGAGGTTCGACGATATGCCTTGCGAGAATGACGAGTTCAACCGCTGCCATTCCATAATGTCGGTTAGTTTTACGGTGATGCTGTATTGATCGCCGGCATATTGGAGTTGCGAGTCGAAGGCAACGTCGAGAAAATCGTCCGTGCCGTAGCCGTATACGCGGCCTGGAGTGACCCGCCCGTACATGCCGAACGTACCGACCTCCCAAAAAAGGTCGCCCCAGTGCGGCTCTATCGCGAGACGCCAATAGGGCGCGACGTTTGACAGCGCATCGGTGGTCGAATTGCCGGTGTTGAACGCCTGCAGGACAGGGACCGGAAGTCCCTTGTAGAAAGTCAAGTCGGCATAGAGCATGTCGTTCCAGAACGCGTACGCGCCCGCGCCGCCGACGATCTGACCGTACCCGTTCTCGATGTGAGTGAGCGGCGGACCAAAGGCGGGGGCGATGGTCGAAGAAATTTGCGGCCAACCGAATGACGGCGTCGTGTTCCATGGGTCCTCCACGGTCGGCGTATTGTTGGCGTCGATGCCCAAGATCGTGTCTTTGCCGAACAGCTTGAGCGTGTCGGCGTAGCGGACGTCGGAGGCGTCCACAAACGCGGTACCGGCGACGGTCGGGTCGCCGGTTATCTGGATGAACGAACCGAGATTGCCGTAAAGCTGGCCGGCGATGAAGCCCGAGACTTGCTGCGAGACGAGATTGTCGTTGGTGTGCAGTCCAGGGGCTGGAGGCGCATCCTGGGCCGACTGGGTGTGAGTGAAGGTCGGCATGTACATCGCGGCGATCGGCGGGCCCTTCCAGTCGCCGCCGCCCGCCGTGTAGCCGCCGATCTTAAATCGCCGGCCGTACGGCGTCAGCTCGGGAAAGGCGGTATGACAGGTGGCGCACGGCTGGCCGGTCTGGCGAGCGTAACTCGGCAAGGCCTCGGCGGGGCCGGCGCTGACCGTGAGAAGGGCCGCGGCCGCAGCGACGAAGGCTGAGGCGCCAAACGCCTTTGCGGTCACGCGAACCGTCGCTCTTGCCATCCGCCCCCCTGGGGCACTCGATCGCTTCGTGGCCAGCGCCGCCCGGTCGGCGGACTCAGCGCTGACAATTCACGATACTCTACTTGTCATACTCTACTTGCCAAGCAGATTTTTGCGAGTCCAGTCACAAACGGTCTCGATTGATCCGCGCGGCTGGTTCCAAGCTGGATCGCCATCAAGCATTGAACGGAGCGGAGCATGACTCCGGCTGTTCGGTCGGATCGTCGAAAAAATCCCGACCTGAGCAAAAATTATTTGAGGTCGCTGACATAAGCGGCGACCGCGGCGACCTGCTCCTTGGTCAGCTTTTCGGCGATCGGGCCCATGACCTGCGAATTGTCCGGATTGTTCGGGTCTTGCCCACGCTCCTTGGACCAGTTCGCCAGCTTGGCGATCACGTAGCCGTCGAGCTGGCCGGCCAGGCGCGGAAACTGGTCATTGCCGTGGGCGTCCTGGCCGTGGCACGCCTCGCAGGCCGGAACCTCCGCGCTGGGAACGCCTTCATGGTAGATCTTTTCCCCTTCGGACATGAGGTCTCTCGGAGCGCCGCCATAGGGCGGCGGGTCGAGATCCTTGAAATGTGTGGACAGGGCGTCGACCATCGCGGGGCTGAGGACATGGGCCACATTGCCCATTACCGGGTTCAGCCGCCGGCGATCGATGAACGCCTGCAATTGGTTCTTTATATAGTCCGGCTGCTGGCCCGCGAGTCTGGGCATGGGATTCGTCCCTATGAAGCCGCGAGCCGACAGCCCATGACAAGTTTCACAATAGCCCGCCTTGGCTTTAAATTCCTTCGCTGGAACGCCTTCGGGCTGCGAAGGGCCGCTAGTCTTGCTGTCTTCGGCGTCGGTGCCGGCGCAGAAGATAACGGCGAACACCGCAGCCGGCGCGAGAGCCTTGACAACCTTCATGATCTGCCCTCCCAAAATTTTCGCGCCGCTATCGGAAGGAGCGCCCCTCCCGGCTATTTTCCAGTCGCCATTCGAAAAGCGCAAGCTTTTCTGTTATCCAAACGCATTTCGACTTTCATTCGCTTTTGAACCATGCCAACAATCGCTAAAAGCTTCGAGCGCAGCGTAATCGCCATGCGCGCCACCCAGTTAGCGCAGCGAGAGGGGCGCTCGGGGGCTGACAAACGAGGGCGGCCGTTGAGGAAAGCGGTCGCCGAGCAGCAGCAGCGCCTGTGCTGCGAATGTTCCCGAGCGCACGAAGAGAGAGGCTTGTAAGATCGGCGGAAATGTTCACGGCTGGCGAGCAGATTCCGGGCGGCGAAAAAAGGAAGAGGCGGGGAGGCGAGAAAGATGAAAGCTGTTCGTCCGCGCGTGGCGTTGACATCGGCCCTCGCGGTTTTTTTGGCGGCTACGGCCGGTCAGGCCCCGGCGGGAGCCCGAGATGTCCACGCGAAGGCCGGCGGCATTGAAGCGAAATTCGAATATTGCACGACCTGTCATGGTCCGTCCGCCCAGGGTTTTCGCGGGTTTTACGCCATGCCGCGCCTCGCCGGGCAGCAGCCGCAATATATTGAAAATCAGTTGCGCGCCTTCCTCGAGCGCCGGCGGGTGAACCCCGTGATGGCCAATGTGGCCCACGGCATAACGCCCGACATGATCCCCGCTTTGGCCGCGCGCATGAGCACCTTGAATCCTCCGCCGGTTGGCGGCGGGCCCACGGGCGACGCCGCTTTAGGGAAAGAGATCTTCGCGCATGGATTGCCCGATCAGAATGTTCCCGCCTGTTCCGCGTGCCACGGCCCCGACGCCAGGGGGCAGCGCGAAATACCTCGTCTCGCAGGCCAGCTCTATTGGTACATGGTCGGTACCCTGTCGATCTGGAGCAGCGAACGCGGCCAGGGCGGGCGTCAGGACATATCATGGATCATGCGGCCGACGGTGGCGAATCTGACCCCGAAAGAGGTGCAGGCGCTCGCCGAATATGTCAGCGCGCTCAGGTAAAACGTGGCGTTCTGTTGCGTCAACCTGGCTGAATTCGTCACGCAAGAGACCTGGGATGATGAAGCACTTCCGTACGAAAATGGCGGTCCTTGCGATTTCACTCGCCACAACTGGACCGCTTCTGGCGGATGATCTGTCGGTTCGCAATTGTACTTGGTGTCATGGAACGTCTGCGCAGGGCTATTACGAGGCGCCCCGACTGGCCGGGCAGAGGGCGGACTATCTGGTAAATCAGCTCCAAGCCTTTGCGACCCATAGGCGGGATGAGTTCCTTTCGACCAAGTATATGTGGAACGCCACCGCGCATCTCGATCCGTTGACCCTACGAAACCTGGCCGCATATTTTGCTGCGCTTCCGTCCGAGGCCGCGAAGGACGGCGACAGCGCACTCGCCGCCGAGGGTAAGATTATATTTGAAGACGGCGTTCCCAACGAGAACATTGCCGCTTGCCAGGCATGCCATGGCCCCGAAGCGCAGGGCGTCCGCGAGATTCCGCGCCTCGGCGGGCTCTCTTACAGCTATCTCAAGCGTCGGCTCGAGCAGTGGAGCCAGGGCCAAGACGCTTCGGGGATACCTATGCCGAAAGTCGGGCGGTCTTTGTCGCCGAATCAAATCGCCGCCCTCGCGTCGTATTTGAGCTTCATCGGAGGCGAATCTTCGGAGAAGTAGGCTGAGGCGCTCGTTCGAATTGTATAGGGGGCACTGTCGAGGCAAAGAACGATCCGCTGGGCGCAAGCTCCGCATTCGGCCTACGCTCGCTTTCTCGCGCTTCCCGCCCTATTCGTTTTGGTCACCCTCAAAGGGCAGCTCAGGGTCGAGGGCGGACCACCGCTGAGCAGACAGTGACCGTCTCAAAAGGGTCGAAACCGTTCCAACCGATTGGGTTTGACGCTATAGCGCCGCGTCGCGGCGGCGCAGCTCCGCCTCGACCCGCTCGAGCGCGTCGCGCAAAGCTTGCGCCTTGGCGACGGTTCCAGAATTGTCCGCCGCTGGCTTCGCGCCGCGCGGGTCGGCCTTGCCGCGCATCTCGCGCGCCTGACGCGTTCCGATCGCCTTGGCGCGATCATGCGCCTCGCGTAGACGACGGGCGGCGGCCTTGAGCTCATCGACGGATTGGCTCTCGATTTCCGGCGTCCGGGTCGCGGCGACGAGTTCGAGTTCGGCGGCGGTCAGGAGCCGGGCTTCCAGTTTTGCCGCATCATTCATCGGAAAGTCCTGATCTGGCGAGCCGCTTGCGCATACACGCGGTCGCATGACCTTCGGCGACGGCGCGAAAACTGTTCTAGTTAGTTCCGAACCCAAGCTCCACCGTCTTGCTGGTTTGTCCGCGGAACAGCAGCGAGATATAGGATTGCGCGCTTACCGGGGATATGAACCGGGATTCCATACCCCAAAGGTTTACCTCCCCCATGACCCCCGCCGCCCGCGTCGCCGCCGCGATCGAAGTTTTGACGGATATCGACACCCGTCGCCGACCGGCGGCCGACGCGATGAAAGATTGGGGCCTGTCGCACCGCTTCGCTGGCTCGGGCGACCGCGCGGCGATATCAGGCCTCGTCTATGACACGCTGCGCCGGAAAAGCTCATCCGCCTGGATCATGGGCGAGCCAAGTCCTCGCGCCGAGATCCTGGGCGCGCTCAGGCAAACGCGCGACCTCGACGCCGACGCGATCGCCGCCCTGTTCTCTGGCGAAGGCCACGCGTCAGCCAAGCTTACGGAAGCCGAATACGCGCGGCTTAAGGCCGCCGACCTTTCGGGCGCGCCCGCCCACGTTGTCGGGGATTTCCCCGAGTGGCTTATGCCGCAACTCGAGGCGAGCTTCGGCGCGTCCGCTGCGGAGGAGGGCAGGGCGCTGGCCGAGCGGGCGCCGGTCGATCTGCGTGCGAACCTTCTCAAGGCGACGCGCGACAAGGCGCTCGCCGCGCTTGCCTATCTCATGCCTCAGCCGACGCCGCTCTCTCCCGTCGGCTTGCGCATCGCCATGCGCCCGGACGGGCGCGCGCCGCCGCTCGCGTCCGATCCGGCTTACGTCAAGGGCCTTGTCGAACTGCAGGACGAGGGGTCGCAGCTTGCCGCGCTGATCGCCGAAGCCAAGCCCGGCATGCAGGTGCTCGACCTCTGCGCGGGCGCTGGCGGCAAGACGCTGGCGCTCGCCGCCGCGATGGGCAATCAGGGCCAGATCTACGCGGCCGATTCCGACCCCAGGCGCCTTGCGCCGATCTTCGCCAGGCTCGCCCGATCGGGCGCGCGCAATGTCCAGGTGCGGGCGCCGAGGGGTCAAGCGGACGTGCTCGGCGACCTCAAAGGGCGGTGCGATCTCGTTCTGATCGACGCGCCCTGCACCGGCTCCGGCGCCTGGCGGCGCAACCCCGACGCCAAGTGGCGCATCCGCCCCGGCGCGCTCGAACAGCGGGTCAAGGATCAGGACGAAACGCTCGAAAGCGCGCTGCGTTTCGTCGAGCGAGGCGGGCGCATCGTTTACGTGACCTGCTCCGTCTTGCGGGCCGAGAACGAGGACCGGATCGCCGCGTTCATGGCCCGCCACGACGATTTTCTGCCGATCGACGCGGCCCAGCAGGCGCGTTCGGCCGGCTTGCCGGCGCTCGCCGAGCATCGGTCCACGCTCGGCCCCGGTTTTCGTCTGAGCCCGAGAACGACGGGCACCGACGGGTTTTATATCGCCACGCTGACGCGGACGTGAGGGAGCGCGGGTGTTCGCCGGCTGGCGAGATGCGCTAGGCGTTCTTTCCATCGCGCGCTCGGCGCGCCGACTAGGCGGTTGCGTCGCACGTCCGCCTTAGGTCGAAACTCGATCAGTTAAGCAGAGATTCGTGGCTTGGCCAACGGATTGGGGATGCGCTCGCGGTTGAGATCAATGACGGCGTGATGGATGGCCTGGTCGAGCGCGTCGGCGTCGGTGAAGGTCTGGTGGGCGAGGTGATGGGCCTTAAGATCGCGCCAGACCGGCTCGATGTCGTTGAGTTCGGGGGTGTATTTCGGCAGCCATTCGACGGTGAGCCAGTGCGCGCGGGCGGCCAGGGCGGCGAGCGAGCGTTTGCTGGTGTGGATCGGACCATTGTCCTCGACCAGCACGACCGGCTTGGCCTGTCGCCCGGGCTGCGGTCCAAAGAGACGGTCGAGTTGCTCCAGATGGGCGATGAAATCGCCGCTGCGCTTGGTCGGGCTGGTATGGACGATGAGTTGGCGCGTGAGGGGATCGAGCGACCCCAGCATCGCGACCTTCTTGGCCTGCCCCGGCGCCGGCACACGCAAGTCCGCCCCCGACTTCGCCCAGGCGCGGGCGAGATAGGGATGGGTCAGCGCCTCGCTCTCATCGCCGTAGAGAAGAACGATGTCGCCCGCTTCGGCCTGCTGTTTGCGCAGTTGCAGGCGCAGCCCCACCCGTTCCACCTCGCTTTCCGTCTGACGTCCCTTCAGCGTGTGCCGGGGCCGCCGCCAGCGGAACTTTTTTTTCGCAAGGCCTTGGACAGTTGCGAACGGCTGATGCGCACGCCCTCGCGCGCTTCGATCTCGGCGCGAAGGCGGGGGATCGTCCAGTTGCGCCGGTCGGCCACAGGTTCTTCCAGCAGCGGGGTGGCGACGCGCATGGCGGCTTCACTCTTCACTGGAGGCGGGCCCGGCGCGATGCTGGTCTTCAGCGCTGCCACACCGCCGGCGGTGAAGTCGCTGCGCCACAGCCGAACCGTATCTTCGCGCACGCCAAACGCCTCCGCGATCTTGGGGCTGGTCCAACCAGCCAGCGTCAAAAGCACGGCGCGGGCGCGGTCCGCCTCGCCGCGATCGCGCGAACCGGCAACAGCCAAGAGGCCGGCGCGTTGTTCATCGCTCGCCATAATCGGAGACTTTCCCGCCATGTCATACACCTTGCGAATCGGCGCAGGCAGCCAACCGCAAAAAACCTATCCGTTGGTTAGCCAAACGGAATCTGCTTAAACTGCCGTCGACCCAGAGCCGAACCTCCCGACTTGACCATCGAAATCGTTATCCTACGCAAAGCGGAAGGTCCCATCTTGCTTACGCGGGTGCGAATTAAGACGGCTGGCGTCCTGACCCTTCAGACCTTCGGGATCAGACTCCCGTAGCATTTTGCCTGCGTCGCCTTCCAATTGGTTCAAGCAAAGCCTGCGCCTCACCGATCACCGCTCGGCGCCCGGTCCGTCTCAGCCCACACGAGCTGCCTTATCCTTGGCGTAAGCTTCCGTCGCGACTTCAACCGCTTTCTGCTGTTGCGCGGCAAGGTCGGAGCGCACGGCGCGCGCGCGTGCGGCGGCGTCCAGGGTCTGCTGCGCATGGCCCTGGAAATGCGGCATCACCTGGCGGGCGATCAACTCGTAGCTGCGTAGCGTGGCGCGCGGATCGGCCCAATTGTGCGCCAGCATCAGATAGGCCCCGAAGCCGCCGTTCGACTGCGTCATCAGCCGATCAATCTGCGCGGTGACCATGTCCGGCGTGCCGATCGCGCCGAAACCGGAATCGTTGATGAACGAGATCATTTCTTTGACGTTGTTCCCGGGAACCGCCATCTGCGGGAAGGCGGCTACAGCCTGAAAATATTGGAACCATTGTTCGATGCCATATTCGACATCGCGATAGGCCTGCTCGATCGTTTCGGCGGCATGACACAGGCCGACGAGACGCCATTTTGATCGGTCGACATGCGTCTTGTGCACCTTCGCCTGGTCCTGCATCACCTCCCAATGAAGAGCCAGCGCATCGAAACCGGCCGCCGTGGTCGCCCCGACGGAGAGCAGGCCAACACCGTGACGCGCGGCGAGCCGAGGACCCGTCGGCGAGGCGACCGCTGCGACCGCCACGTCGAATAGCGGATTCGAGTAGGGGCGTAGGTGCAGGCGCGCGTCGACCAGCTCCCAGCGTTCGTTCTTGAAACTGACCGGCTCGTCGCCCTTGAGCAGTCGCATGATGACGCCGAGGCTGTCTTCGAGCAACTTCCTTGTGTCGGCCTGCTTGACGCCGATCATCGCCCCGTCGGTCGGCAGCGAGCCCGGTCCGACTCCGAGCATAACGCGCCCCCGCGTGAGGTGGTCAAGCAGGACTATGCGCTCGGCCACCCAAAGGGGATTGTGATAAGACAGGCTGACGACGCCGGAGCCAAGCTTAATGTGGCGCGTCCGTTCAGCTGCCACGGCCATGAAGATTTCGGGCGAAGCGCTGATCTCCGTTCCCGCCGAATGATGCTCCCCGAACCACGCTTCGTCATAGCCGCAGCGATCGAGCCATTGGATGAGCTCAAGATCGCTCTGCAGCGCGAGCGTCGGATTGATGCCTGGCTTGTGGAACGGCGCCAGAAAGGCGCCAAAACGTAGCCGATGCGTCATGCGTATTCCTCCCGTCGCCACGTAAGGACGACTGCTTTTCAAGTGAAATACTGACCCACCCCGCGAGCGACTGCAAGCGCAGACGACCCTTTGTGGGGGTCGAGGGGGTGTTCGCCCTTCATAAGCTTCGACACCGACGTGAGCGCCAGAGCCCGTTTGTTTGCGCTGGCGTGAGCAGACCGGTACAAGGGCGCCCCCGACCATTCTGACGCTTCCGCCAGTTGACGATGACCTTTAGTGACGCTGAAGCGATGAGCGCCGCGCATCCGGACGCCAAGAGTGCGAATTTTCGCCTCGCGATGCGCGAATTCGCCTCTGGCGTCGCGATCGTGACATGTTCGAACGGAGAGGAGCGCGCCGGTTGCACCGCGACGGCGCTGGCTTCGCTCTCCCTTTCGCCCCCCTCGCTCGTTGTTTGCCTCGAGCGTTCGTCGTCGACGCTGGCCGTATTGACCCAAGCCGGCGCCTTCGCGGTGAATATCCTTGCGGCCCAGCATGGAGCGCTGGCCTCGCGTTTTGCCGGCGGAAACGGCGTTGTGGGCGAAGCGCGTTTTAAAGAAGGCGATTGGTCTTCGCTCATGACAGGCGCTCCCGCCCTCGTCGATGCGCTCGCCTCGCTGGACTGCCGCGTCGAGGAGATTGTCGAGCGCCACACCCACGCAATCGTCATCGGCGCCGTGCAGATGGTCCGCGTCGGCGACAAGAGGTCAGGCCTTTTGCACTGGCGCAGCCGGTTCGAGGCGCTGGATTGAATTGATTGGTCCGCGCCGAGGCAAGCGGAATGGCCTGCTCATCCGCCGAATCAACGCTTCGATCGGATCCAGATTTACCGGGCCGCCGTCTTTGTGTCCCCACGCCCGGCATTGTTGTATCTATGCTTCTCCGGTTGCTTGCCATCGGGCCAAGCCGACACGACGGTGCTTATTCAATGGGTTATGCGCCCTCCCCTACGGGGAGGGCCGATGAATGCGGTTCTCTTTTTCAGGAGATAACAGAGTTGCCAAGTGGAGTCTCGCGTTTCAGATAGTTATAATTGCCCTCTCCACCCAATACCCATCTGTCGCTAAATCTATCGAAGAAGAAACAGAAACCCATCCTGAACGCTTGATCAAATATTGTTTCGTATCGGACAAATCCATAAAATACAACCTCATTCCTCATAAGGGGGCTTGGACCTGCGCGGGCCAAGCCCTCGTTGAGGTCGCTCAACAAATACCTGATAAATGGCTGGGACTCCAATTGTGGAGGAGAAATAACTCCCCTGGGAAGAGAATTTCTTGTTCGTCGATCGATATTCATAACAGGAGGAACTCCGTCCTCCATCGAAATTAAACGAATGTCATCGACAATTTCCCTGAGAATGGCGGGCGTTCTTCCATAATTGGCGATAGAGAACCTGAGAACGCCGAATTCGTGCTCGGGGAGTCCGCGAACCTTCTCTATGCCAACATCGATAATCTTGACAGAGAGAAAGGGGGCTTCGAGCTCAAGAAGAGAACGCTCAGCAATTTTGACGGAATCCCTAGTCGATTTCCAAAGGAATACCGTGCTTCCAGCCAATATAGAAGTTGCGATAGCAAGCAAAAGTGTATATTCGGCTGTGGTTTCTTCGGCGTTTTCTGTGCCGTTGTACTTAGAGAGTATTTGGTGATTACCGTGGTTGTCAGTATTGCTTTGTTCGGAGTCATTTATTGGCTCGTAGTGATATGCGATCGCGACCGCTAAGCCACATAGCGCGAGAAGCGCGATTGCCCTATAGCAGATATTCGAGGATACGTGCCTTAACACTGCCCGATCGCCTCGCTGAAGATATCGGCGGTTGTTACGCCACGTCGAAGGTTAGAACGTATGCGCGAGTCGTTTGAAATGAACAAGAGCGTGCTATCCGATGATTATCGATATTTCACTACGCTAGCAGTGAGTCAGGATGCCCCTTGTCAAGCAACCAGAGAAGCATGGGTTGTATCGCCTATTTCCGGATGACATACTTCTAATATGGAGCCAGAGCCTTTGAATATTTTCGACAATCCGGCTTCCCTTTTCTTAAGCGGCGCTGATTCGAGCCAGCGCGCAATACGCCGCGTGGACGAAAGCCGCGACTGGGTGCACAGAGCACGATAAGCCGTTGATTCCGCTCCGTTTTCTCCGGGAAAAAGAAAGCCTGACAACATTTGCTTTCGGTTTTATAGAATGTATGCTATTCTGAGGCGTTTTCCCGTTAGGTCAATCGAGGTGATCGCGGCGGCGGTGCAGGCGCACTTGAAGACAATCGGCGCAATTCCCGACGATGAGCCGGGCGAAGTCGATGAGGCGGGGGCGGACCTCGCGGAGGCGCCCGAATTCATGAGGGAGGCGGGCCCGCTCGAGACAGCTCCTGCGGGGTCCGAGCCGGGCTCCGGATTTTTTTACTTAAATCGCTCGTAACGCATTGAAAAGTCTCGATTCGAAAAAATAAACGCTAGTAAACGCCAGCAATTTTACTGGCGTTTATGCGCGCTTACTCGCGTTTATGCGCCTTTACTTGCGTGTTCGCCCGCGCCGTCGCGGCGCGTCTGGGCGACTTCGGGGTTTGAGTTGAAGGCGCAACGTTTGACCGCTGCGCGAGCCAGTCCTACATAACCTTGCATGACCCGGCTCATTGACATGACCGAAGAACGCACAAGGTCCGTGCGCCATCCCGAAAAGGCGCACCGGCCGGACCAGCCGGTCGCCCGCAAGCCGCCCTGGATTCGCGTTCGCGCCCCCGGCTCGCCGGTCTTCGCAGAGACGCTGGCCCTGGTGCGCGAATTCAAGCTCACGACCGTGTGCGAGGAGGCGAATTGTCCCAACATCGGGGAATGCTGGGACAAGCGCCACGCCACCTTCATGATCATGGGCGACACCTGCACCCGCGCCTGCGCCTTCTGCAACGTGCGCACCGGCCTGCCGGGTCCCCTCGACTGGGACGAGCCCGAGCGCGTCGCCAACGCGGTCGCCAGGCTCGGGCTCAAGCACGTGGTTGTGACCTCGGTCGATCGCGACGATCTTGCCGATGGCGGCGCGCGGCATTTCGCGCGCACGATCGCCGCCATCCGCCGCGCCGCCCCGCAAACGACGATCGAAGTGCTGACGCCTGATTTTTTGCGCAAGGAGGGCGCGATCGAGACTGTTGTGGCGGCGAAGCCGGACGTCTTCAACCACAACCTCGAAACCGTGCCGTCGAAATATCTGACCGTCCGCCCCGGCGCGCGCTACTTCGCTTCGTTACGGCTGCTCGAACGCGCCAAAGAGCTGGATCCTTCGCTGTTCACCAAGTCGGGCATGATGGTCGGTCTCGGCGAACAGCGCAACGAAGTGTTGCAGCTGATGGACGACATGCGTTCGGCCAATGTCGATTTTCTCACCATCGGCCAATATTTGCAGCCGACGCCGAAACACCATGCGGTCGAGCAGTTCGTCACCCCGGAGGCGTTCGCCGACTATGCGGCGATCGGCCTCGCCAAGGGGTTCCTGCTGGTGTCGTCTTCGCCTTTGACCCGATCCTCGCACCATGCCGGCGATGATTTTGCGCGGCTTCGTGCGGCGCGAGGAGCGCGGCTCAAGGCGGACATCGGCGTTGACCCGTCCCCGGCGAGGCTGTAGGCACGGGACGCGCCGCGCCTTCGGGCGCTTCAGGCGAGCGCGTAGCTCAATAGGTAGAGCATCTGACTTTTAATCAGAGGGTCGTGGGTTCGATTCCCACCGCGCTCACCAAATAAGCCTCTGATAACATTTAACTTTCTTCTGGCTCTCGAGCGCGGTACCTCGAGGCAAATTGGCCATGGGCAACTCTGTGGGCAACTCGCGCGCTTTGGGGTCGGCTGCGAAGGTCTGTCGGTCCGGGTCGCGGGGCGACCGGTCGAGCGGTCATCGCACCGGCCGATCGATCGTGGCGGGCGCAGTCTGCGCGGCCCGCTGGCGGGCTTGCGTTCACGGCTGGCATTGTGCTGCTCGAAGCGGGGCGACCGGTCCGGTGGCCAAATCACCCCCCATTTTCAAAAATGGCTTTTGGCCTTCGATCCGGCGCGCGGCGAGCCGATCGGCTCGGGGCGTTGTGCTTCGCCGCGAGGGGGATTTTGTGGGGGGCAATTTCTGAGGGCGGTGGGGGTGGACCCTACCCCTGGGGCATCACCCCCACCATGCACGCCCCATTTTCGTCAAAGGCCCCGACCAATTTTCCGTTTTCAGATTCCAAGCCTTTTTTAGGAACATTCCAACCCGGAATCCCATAGGAACCGATGCTAGTTGCTTAAAATTCCTCGCCTTTTGTGATAGACTTCCGCCATCTCCGCGGCGTCTCGCGGCGACTTGGCGGGCAACGAGAATGAACGGTCGCAGCACGGACCCAATTTACACACAAGCCGATTGGTCGGGCGTCGCGCCGGGCATCGGGCAAGCCCTCGGAAACCTTTTCGGGCAGGTGTTAGGCAGGCCGCCAGCGCCACAAGCCCAAGCTCAAGCGCCCCAAGCTCAGCCCTCGCCAACTCGCTTCGCGGCAATCATTCCTCAAGCGCTTCAGCGAGCGCCATTGCCGCCAGCACGGCCATCGTTTGCGAGCGCGCCCTTGCCGCCCGCACGGCCCGCTGACCTCGGCGCCGCAGTGGCCCCAGCAGCGTCGCCAACCTTCACGATGCCCGCAAGTGGCCCCGTGAGCCCGACGCCAATCGCGCCGGCGGCTTATGCGCCGTCGTTCGATGCTTCGATGCCTATTGGCGCGCCGGGCCAGCCAGCGGCGGCGGGCCCCAATGCGGCCCCACTCGCGGCGGCTGCTTCGATCCCGGTCAATTTGCCAGCCGCGAGCGCGCAGCCGGCTGGCCCCAATTTCGATCAGTTCGACGCGCCTTCGGCGAGCGCGGGGCAGGCCGGCCCCTGGCTTAAGTATCAAGTCGCGCAGCCGTCGCCGGCGCCCGCGCAGTCGACCGGGAAACCTTGGGAGGACTTCGCCCCGCAGCCGACGAGCACTGCGGCCCCGGTTACGAGAGACCCGTGGGAGCGCCCCATCGCGACTGCGGCCCCAGTTACGACAGACCCGTGGGAACGTCCGACCGCGGCCGCAGCGCCAGCGCCCGCCGGCCCATGGACAAAATATCAGACCGCGCAGCCGTCGACCGGCGGGGGCAAACCTTGGGAGGACTTCGCGCCGCAGCCCGTCGCCACACAGCAAAACGGGCCTCGAGCTTGGGGCCAGGCGTCGAACCTTGACGACCCTTATGCGAACGCCAGCCTCGCCGACAGCGCCGCGGCGATCGGTAGGACGGCCGATAACGCGGTGCGCAACGTCGTCGACGGAATGACCCTCGGCTATGGCAATAAGATCGCCGCTGGCCTCGACGGACTGACCGGGCGGTCGCCGGACTATGCTTCCGCGCTCAATGCCGAGCGGGGCCAATCGGCGCAAGCGATGGCGCAGTCGCCGGGCGGCGTCGGCACGGCCGAGCAAATCGCGGGCATGGCGTTGCCAGCCGGCGCGATCGGCAGGGGCGCGGCGGCCCTCGGCGAGGCTGCGAGTGCTTTGCCCTTTGGCCTTGCCCGGTTCGCGGCCTCTCCGCTCGCCCAAGCCTCGGCGACCGGCGCCACGGTCGGCGGAATCAACGCGGCCGGGAATGACCAGCCCGTCGCGCCAAACGCCGTCCTAGGCGCTTTGGCTGGCGCCGGTGGCAACGCGATCGCGCGCGGCGCCGTCGCCGGTGGCAACGCGGCCTCTCGCGGCGTTGCCCGGCTTCTCGCCGGACCGGCCGCAGCGCCGTCGACTCAAGCGCTGAAAGACACAGCGCAGGCCGCCTATGGCCAGGCGGACAAGGCCGGCGTGGTTGTGAGCCCGACAGCACTCGACCAATTGCGCACGGGGCTCAAAACCCTGCTTGCTAACAACGCATACGACCCGGCCTTGCAGCCGAAAGGCGCGGCGATCGTGAACCATATCGAGGGCTGGCCTCAGCCGAATGCACCGCTCGGCGCAGCGGCGTCGATCCCCGTAAACGGCGCCTCGCTTCGCGATCTCGACCTGTTAAGGCAAAAAGCCGCGGCGATGTACGACCCGCTCAACGATTCGTCGTCTCGCCTCGGGGGCCTCGTAAAAGGCCATATCGACAGCTTTGTGAACGGCCTCACGCCCGCCGACGTGGCTTCTGGAGACCCGCGAGCCGCAGCGGCGGCCCTGGATAACGCCCGGTCGAACTGGACGAAGTACAGCAAAGCGAACGACCTCGAGGAAGGCGTTGGAAACGCGCAGTCGAAGGACGCCCGCGCGACCTTCCCCGGCGCAGCGCTCGATAAGACGACGCGCGACGCCATCGCAAAGGTGCGAGACAGCAGGTCGAACTGGACGCCTGACGAGCTCGCGGCGCTCAACGAGGCGGCCAACGGAACGGTGACACAACGCGGTTTGCGCATGTTCGGAGCCCTCGCACCGAATAATTCGCTCCTCGCGATGATGCATGGTGGCGCCGCGCTCGGCGGCGGGGTCGCAGGTGGCGGCTTGGGCGCGCTTGCCCCGCTCGCCGGCACCGCTGCGACGCTTGGCGCTCGCAAGGCAGCGGCCGGCATGACCAACGCCGCGGTCGGCAGGTTCGGCAACATCGTTCGATCGGGCGGCGCATTGCCTGCGCCGATTGCGCCTATGGGGCCATCCGTCACGTCGCCGCTGGCGGCTTTGCTCATGGGATCGGGGGTCAGCGCGTTTCAACCGGCGCAGCCCTATCCGCAGGGGCTTGGGGCTGCGTTCGCTCAATGAGCGCGCCGCGGCCTGTCGCGGTTCCTTCTTAATTCGCGCTGGGGCCTCGCCGCCTAAACCCCGTGACAATCCAGCCTAACGCCGCCCCAAAGATCAGCACAAAGGACGGTGGCCCCAAAAGGTATTCGAGGCCACTGCGTAAGTCATACACAGATCGACCGTCACACCACGGCCCGCCTTCATGCATGCACGAAAACCCGTAGCCATCAACGCCCAGCGACCATATCATTACGATCCAGGCCAGCGAAAGAACAACCCACAGCCGAATGAAGCCGCGGCGATAGTTCATCCTTACGCCTCCCGCGTCATTTGGCCGGCGCTCAGTGACTTGATCAGCTCGCGGCGGGGCCGCCTTTATTGAATTGGATGCCACATTTCTTTTGAATGTTTGCTTGTTCGATCGCGTTCATGTCGCCCTTAAGCTGGGCGACTTCCTGTGCGTTGCCGCCGTTGCCCTTAATCATAAAGGCGGCTGGCCAGAAAAAATCACAGCGGCGGTTGTCGCTACAGCGTCGTTTGTCGCGTTCTGATCTTGCGCTCCCGATGCGACGACGGCGCGTGCGGAGACGCGCGCGGCTTCCTCGCGCAGCTGCGCACACGGCATTGTCACGTTCGCCCAGTATAGGCACTTTTTGGGCAATTTTTGTCTCACTGCCTGACATGCAAATTATTGATTTTGCTAGCGCGGGCCAACGGAGGGCTGGCTCGGTTGACAAGTAAAAAATGCGGACGTGACAATGCCCGTCACGCTGGTGGTCTGGACCAACCTCACTCTGTCACTGGACAGCCAGCCGACGGCCAACACGATCATGCTGAAAATGCTCGACCGGATCTATACCGTGTCACCGCTTCAGCAGCATTAGAGAGCGGCGAACGCCGCCTTGAGAAGGTTCGACGGCCCATATCAAAATCGCGCCCGCCCGCTTCGGATCAAATCCCCGCGTACCATTCATAGCCGCGGTCCTCCCAGAAGCCGCCGCGGCCGCGCGAGATATGGGCGAAGCCG
This sequence comes from uncultured Alphaproteobacteria bacterium, assembly GCA_963813555.1. Lineage (GTDB taxonomy): Bacteria > Pseudomonadota > Alphaproteobacteria > Rhizobiales > Beijerinckiaceae > Roseiarcus. The sequence continues at coordinate 311,284 of CAWEZX010000012.1, forward strand.
TCGATTGCCTCGATGCGCATGATGTATTTGGCCATCTTGTAGCCGAGCTGACGCTCGACCCGCAGTCTCAGCGGCGCGCCATGCTCGACCTTGAGGGGTGCGTAATTCATTTCGTAAGCCAGGATGGTCTGCGGATGAAAGGCGTCGATGAGGCCGATCGTCTCGTAATAGCGGCCGGTGTTGTCGAGCGTTTCCTCGAGCGTGTCGGCGCAGAAGAACGCGATGTAGCGGGCCTGCGGCTTCAAGCCAGCGGCGGAGAGCACGGCCGACAATTGGACGCCCTTCCATTGGCCGATGCAGCTCCAGCCCTCGACGCAATCATGTCGGGTGATCTGCGAGCGGGAGGGCAGGGCGCGCAAATCCGCGAGCGAGAGCTTCGCCGGCCGGTCGACAAGTCCGCCGATTTCGAGCTTCCAGTCTTTAAACCCGCCCTGTCGCAACGCGACATAGGCGGGATCTTCGGAATCGACGGAGCCATTCGGCTTGAAATAGGACGAGATCGCGCCGGGCGGGAATTCGCGCGCCATCGCGGTTTGCGGTCCAAGCAGGGCGCGCTGAGCGGCCTTGGTCAGCGCCTCGGCTTTCTCGAGAATATTGAGCGCCGCAGGCGAGCCGGTGTCGAAGCTGCAGGCCGAGAGAGGCGCGGCGGCAGCGCCAATTCCAAGGCCAATGAGAAGCCTACGGCGGGTGAGGCTCGGGCGCGCCGGCCGGATCAGACCCTCGTCGCTCATGGCTGAGTCTCCTTGATCCGATAGCGGCCGGTGATCATGGAGCGCATGTTGTTGATGGGGCCGGAGAGGACCACCATCACCAGATGCACGATGACGAACAGAACGAGGTAGGCGGCGAGCAAAAAGTGCACGGCGCGCGCCGCTTGTCGCCCATGGAACAGCGTGAGGAGCCACGGGAAGGCCGCATCGACCGCCGGCGACATCGTTAGCCCGGCAAGAACGAGGATCGGAAAGGCGATCACGACGCTTAAGTACGCGAGCTTCTGCAGCACATTGTAGTGAAGCGCTTCGTCGCCTGACGGAAACCGGAGCCGCAGGTGTTCAACGATTGCATGCGGGATCGCCCTCAAATCGGCCAGGCTCGGCCAGAGCTCGCGGATGTGGCGGCTCAGGATGAGGTTCGCGAAATAAAGGAGCCCATTGAGGACGAGAATCCAGGCGAAGAAAAAATGCCAACGCCGTCCCATCGCCAGATCCTGGTAGGAAGGCAGCGTCGCCCAGGAGGGAAAGCCGCGCTCTTCGAGGTCGCCGTCGTCCCCACGCGACGCGCCCAGCACGCCTGTTGTGTTGAAGGCGTGTCCGAAGATCGTCGTCACGCCTGCCGTTGGATCTCCATTGTCATCCTCGCGCGCCGAGAGAGAGAAGAAAGGCCGGGTGAAATTGGTCGTATGCCCCCAGGTCAACAACGGGCTGGCGTTAAAGATCTGCATGCCGCTCATCAGGAGCACGACAAAACAGATCGCATTGACCCAGTGGCAGACGCGCACCAGCGCGGAATGTCTGAAGATGAGCCGGCCCTCCGGCGCGGCGCGCGCGGGCAGGGCGGAAGAAAGTGACGTCAATTGGGTCTCCAATAAGCGGGTTAACGCCTCGATCTTTACTACGCTTCAGCTTGACCCAGTGTTTCGGGCGGGAATCGTGTTTTTTGTTGGGCCGCTTTTTTTCAAAGGGCGATGAAACCCCGTGAGGGCGGCCCCGTAACCCATTCACGCCGATCGAAGACCGACCACAAGACGATCGGTTCGAACGATCAAGGAGACCAACATGAACGCCAAGATTTTGTGCTGCGCCGCGGCGCTCGCCGCCGGGGTCGGCCTCGCCGCGCCCTCTTACATCATGCCAGCGTTCGCCGAAATGACCAAGATGGTGGGCAGCGCGCCGATGTATCCATCGAAGAATATCATCGAAAACGCCGTCAACTCGAAAGATCACACCACGCTCGTCGCCGCGGTCAAGGCGGCCGGCCTCGTCGATACGCTGGAAGGCGCCGGGCCGTTTACCGTTTTTGCACCGACCAACGAGGCTTTCGCTCGTCTGCCGGCTGGCACCGTCGACACGCTGCTGAAGCCCGAAAACAAGCAGATGCTGACCTCGCTCCTGACCTATCATGTCGTGCCGGGCCACCTTAGGGAAGCCGACATTGACGCCAAGATCAAGCAGGGCGGCGGCAAAGCGATGCTGAAGACGGTCCAGGGCGAGGAACTCACCTTTGCCCGCGGCGCCGGCCACCTTTGGGTGATCGACGCCAAGGGCGACAAGGTAGAAGTCACGATCCCGAACGTGATGCAGTCGAACGAAGTCATCCAGGTGATCAACAAGGTGCTGCTCCCCAGTTGAGTTTTTCTCCTACGGCTCACGGGGGAAGCGGCGGGCGGGCGCTTTTTGGCGCCCGCCCTTTTTCGTGTGCGGCGGACCCGGGCGCGCCGGTTTGCGCCCGCGCCGCGCGCTATCTAGGATGCGGAATGACGATCCGGGGAGAAGCGCCAGGCGGGCGAGCGCAGGCTGGGGCCGGAGACGATCTAGGCGATCTCTTGAACCGCATGGCGGCGCGCGATGCGTCCGCGTTTGCTGCGCTCTACAAACAGACAAATGCGAAACTCTATGGGGTTGT
>CAWEZX010000013.1:0-51801 GCA_963813555.1 uncultured Alphaproteobacteria bacterium
AACCGCATCAACCCGCTGTCCGCCTATTCCCGGAAGGGAGACGGCGATATGGTGAGCCCATCCGGGACACGGGGCGCCGGGAGCACGGTGCGGGCAGGCCGTCGATAGACAGTGGGCCGAGAGCCCGAGCTCATTACATGGCCGCCCCTTGCGACTTTCCCGGATGCGCCGCGAGCGCGGATCAGTAGATGTCGTGTCGCCCGCCAGCCCCCAAAGATGGAGGGAGCATGCGCATCATCGGACTGGACATCCACCGCGCCTTCGCCGAGGTGGTCGCCTGGGACGACGGCAAGCTCAAACGACTGGGGCGCGTCGACATGCGCCAGCCTCTTCTCGAGGCTTTCGCAAAGAAGCTCACCAAGCAGGACGTAGTCGTTGTCGAAGCGACCGGCAACGCGGCGTCGCGTTGCAGCGGTGATCGCGCCTCATGTCAAAAGAGTTGTGATCGCGAATCCAAAGCAAGTGCGCATCATCGCTCATGCCAAGATCAAGACCGATACGATCGACGCCGGCGTACTCGCTCAACTTTATGCAAGCGGCTTTCTGCCTGAGGTTTGGATTCCAGACGAGCCGACGCAGGCGCTTCGCCGGCAGGTGACCCGGCGCAATCAGATCGTCCGGCAGCGATCGCGCTTGAAGAATATCATCCAGTCGATCCTGCACAGCCATCTGATACGAGTTCCGGGTGATTGACTCGGCGGGGAAGGATTCTCAGTTGGATTTCCCGCTGGTAGATAGGAAAGCCATGATTCGCTGGGGGCGAGCATGGCGCATGTGGCCGGTCATCTGAGCGTTGCGGCATTGGAGGAGCGTTACGAAGCCAGCGGGGACGCGACGTCTTCGCGGCATTTCCAGACGATCTGGCTGTTGGCGAAGGGCCATACGATCGGGGAAGTGTCGGCGATGACCTCGTTTGGGAGCCGCTGGATCGAGCAGCTTCTGGAGCGCTACAACGCGCGCGGGCCTTCGGCGCTGGGCGATCTCCGGCGCGGCAACGGCGCGGTGGCGACTGTTCTGAGGCCCGAGGTGTTGGATCGGCTTGGCGCTCGTCTTGCCGATCCTCCGCCGGACGGCGGGGTTTGGACGAGCGCCAAGGTTGCGCAATGGATGGCGGGCGAGTTGGGCCTGGCGTCGCTCGCCGCGCAGCGTGGCTGGGAGGCGCTGAGGGCGATCGATTGGTCGATCCAAAAGCCGCGGCCGCGCAACCCCAAGGCGGCGACGCTCGAGGAGCAGGACGACTTCAAAAAAAAGTGGCCGACATTGTCGCCGAGGAAGCGGCGCGCCATCCCGACACGCCGATCGAGACTTTCGCGACCGACGAACACCGGATCGGCCTGAAGCCGGTGACGCGGCGAGTTCTGGGCGCCTGTGGGCAAACGGCCGATCTCGCACGGCCACCATCGGTTCGAATGGCTTTATGTGACGGCCTTCGTCTCACCCGCCACCGGTGAAGTCTTCTGGTACGTCTCGAACGGCGTATCGAAGCCTTTCTTCGAGGCGCTGCTGCGCTTGTTCGCCGAGGAAGCCGGCGCAGGGCGCGATCGGATCATCGTGCTCGTGCTCGACAACGCCGGCTGGCACGGTGAAGCCGGCCTTGTCGTACCGGAAGGGGTTCGTCTCGTCTTCCAACCCGCCTATACCCCCGAAGTGCAGCCGGCCGAAACGCTCTGGACGCTGGTCGACGAGCCGATCGTCAACAAGCACATTCCCGACCTCGAAACGCTCGACGAGGTCATCTCCGCACGTTGCGCCGCCCTCGCTGCGGAGCGACAAAAAATCAAAAGCCAAGCCGGCTTCCACTGGTGGCCCAAAATCGCCAACCCGAGGTGATCACCAGGAAATCGTATGATCCCATCCTGCCCGCACGCGGATTTGTGTGGGGCGAGCGGACGGGCATGGCTCTTTGAACAAGTACTGCCGGAGGACGAACGGCTTGCCGTCGAACGGCATCTGCGAGAGTTTGATCGGCTCGGCGATGACCTCAAGGCCATCGAGCGTGACCCTGCCCGTTCAGCGTTAGAGGATGAGGGCGCCAAACGCTTGATGACAATTCCGGGCGTCGACATGGTGGTGGCGCTCGCCATCATGGCGGCGATCGGCGAGGTTGGGCGCTTCGAGCAGCCGCAGAAGCTCGTCAGCTACCTCGGCCTCAACCCGAGCGTCAGACAATCGCGGCCGGGACCGGCTTATCACGGACGGATCACCAAGCAGGGCCGTGGACATGCGCGCGGCATGCTCGTCGAGGCCGCCTGGGCGGCGGCGCGGGGGCCGGGTCCGTTGCGCGCATTCTTCCTGCGCGTGCGAGCCCGCCGCGGTCACCATGTCGCCGCCGTCGCGACAGCCCGCAAGCGCGCGGTGACCATCTGGCATTTGCTGAGCAAAGGCGAAAGCTATGCCTGGGCCCGGCCATCGTTGCACGCCAGGAAGCTGCGCGATCTGGAGCTGAAGGCCGGATACAGAGCACTAGCTTCGGACATGGACGCCTCCGTCAAGTGATGATCAACGACACCACTTTGGCACAGCGATGCCGTCAGGGGGCGTCCACCCCATCAACCTCGGCAGCCATAAGGGCCAAGGCGTGCGTAGAGCGATCCGAGCCGCCGGCGCCAAGTTCTTTTTCTTGCCCCCATACTCCCCAGACCTCAACCCAATCGAGCAGGCCTTCCAAGATGAAAACCTTGCTGCGCAAAGCCGAGGCGCGCTCAATCGACGACGCTTGGCGACAGATCGGCGCGCTGCTCGATTGTTTCACCGCAGCCGAATGCGCCAACTACCTCACCGACGCCGGATCGGCTTCAGCCTAACAAAATCACGCTCTAGCTGTGAGTTTTCAGGAAGTTGTCCATTCGGTTTGGAGCGTGAACGCTGAGGTTGGCAAACCTCAGTGATTCGGAGAGGGCCGAATGGACACGCGCAAGAATGCGCCTTTGACAGCCAAAGGTCGAGAGATGATGGTTCGCGCCGTGGTGGATTTCGGGCTGTCCAAGGCCGCCGCCGCGCCCCAGTTCAACACGACGCCGAAGACCGTCGCCAAATGGATCGAGCGGTTCGAGACCGAGGGCGTGGATGGCTTGCGCGACCGCTCGTCGAGGCCCCTTTCATCGCCAAGCCAAGCAACGTCTGCCGTCTGCGCGGCGGTCGAGGCTTTGCGAAAGCAGCGCCACACCGGCGAGCAGATCGCCGCCGAGGTCGGCGTTTCGCCCGCCGACGTCAGCCGCGTTCTCAAGCGGCTCGGCCTCAACCGGCTCTCGGCGCTCGGGCCGGCCGAGCCGGTTCGCCGCTATGAACGGGCCGCTCCAGGCGAGATCATCGACATCGACATCAAGAAGCTCGGCAAATTCAGTCGGATCGGTCACCGGATCACCGGCGACCGCACCGGCCAGAGCAACACCCGCGGGGTCGGCTGGGAATACGTGCATCTGGCGATCGACGACCCTTCGCGCCTCGCCTACTTGGGAAATCCTCCCCGACGAGAAGCGCGCGTCCTGTCTGCGCTTTCTCTTCAACGCCCTGCGCTTCTCTTTCGAAGCCTCGGCGTCAAGATCCAGCGCGTCATGACCGACATGGCTCAAGCTTCCGATCCTTCCGATACGCCAAGGCGCTGCGCCGGCTCAGGATCAAGCATCTCCCAGAACCAATGGCGAAGCCGAGCGCTTCGTCCAGACAAGCCCGCGCGAATGGGCCTACGCCCGCGCCTACAGCACCTCCGACGAGCGCGCCGCTGAGCCGCCCCTCCGGCTCCGCCGCTATAACTGGCGTCGACCCCACGGCAGTCTCAGATCAAAAACGCCAATCAGCACACTCGCCCTAACCCAGGACAAACTGTCGAGGCTCCACAACTAGGCGATCCGGGCGGTTGAAAAGATCGTTCCGGAGAGCCGCTCGCCGGCCAGCCTTCGCTACCCTGGAGCTTGATGCGTCGCGAAGGAAGCGCGTCCGGCGCCCAAGCCTGAAAAACAGATTCTGCAACAATCGCTTTCGCTTTAAAGTCTCGATTCGGAAAAATAAATAAAAACAAACCAAAGCAATTTTGTTTATATCCGCTTTCATTTGTTTGCTTTTACTTGGACGGATTTGACTGGCCTAAGCAGTCAAGGATAAAGCAACCGCTTTTTCCAAGGGGTGCTTGGCGTCAACCGTTTAAACATCATCCGATCGTGCAACCGCGACGGGCGATCGCGCCAGAACTCGATTTCGACCGGCTCGAGGCAATATCCGCGCCAGTAGTCGGGTCGAGGTATTTCGCCGCTTCCGAACCGTCGTTCGTAAGCGTCAACCGCCGCTTCGAGATCACTGCGCGAGGCGAGGGGCCTCGACTGCTGGCTCGCCCAAGCGCCGATCTGGCTCCCTCTCGGCCGGGAGGCGAAATAGGCGTCGCTCTCGGCCGCGGTCACTTCGGAGACGGCGCCGCGGAACCTGGCCTGGCGGCCGAGCGATTTCCAGTGGAAAAGCGCCGCCGCCCGAGGCTGCCCTTTCAATTCACGCCCCTTGGCGCTGTCGATATTCGTGTAGAAGACAAGTCCGCGCTGATCCGCTCCCTTGCACAGGACCATCCGCGCATCGGGCAAGCCGTTCGCGTCGACGGTGGCGAGCGTCATCGCCCCCGGATCGTTGATTTCCGTTTGCGCCGCTTCCTCGAGCCAAAGCTTAAACAAGGCGAACGGATCCGCAGCCTCGGTAAAGTCGATCGTGCTCAAGTCGTTCAAAACACCTACGCTCCGCAGAAGAAAAGGAAGGCCAATGCAAACAATATCGCGCCCCGCGCCTGCTAGCCAACCGGCGCTCCCGCCGGTCGGCCTTGCACGCGGCAGGACGAAGGGCCAAATGTGCGGACGAGACATTGGCCTTTGCGCTTTTCATGAAGGCTCAGGCCAAGGGATGGGCTCATAAATGCGTGATCCTTATGACGTTCTTGGCGTAGCGAAGACGGCGAGCGCGGCGGAAATCAAATCCGCGTTTCGCAAGCTCGCCAAGAAGTATCACCCCGACCAAAGCAAGGAGCCGAAGGCGAAAGAGCGCTTCGCGGAAGTAGGCTCGGCCTACGAAGTCCTTGGCGATGACACGAAGCGCAAAGCCTTCGATCGCGGCGAGATCGACGCGGACGGCAAGCCGCGGGCGCCGCAATTCGAGGGTTTCGGTTTTGGCCAGCACGCGGGGGGCGCGGGTCGCGGGGAATTTCGCAATTTCGGCTTCGACTTCGGCGCCGGCGGGTTTTCGACCGAAAACGGTTCGATCGATCCAGACATCCTGTCGGAACTGTTTGGGGCCAGCCGCACCCGCGCGCGCGGCCAAGCGGCGACCCGGGGGGAGGATATTGGCGTCACGGTCGCGGTTCCCCTGACGACGATTGCCCATGGCGGGTCGATCCGGGTCGCCTTGCCGACGGGGAGGACGCTGGACGTCGCAGTCCCCGCCGGCATCGAAGAAGGGAAGTCCATCCGGTTGCGCGGTCAGGGCCACCCCGCCCGTCGCGGCGGATCGCCCGGCGACGTTATCGTGACCATTCGATACGCCGCTCATCCGCTGTTCAAGGTGGAGGGGCGCGATCTCAGGCTGGATCTGCCGATTACCCTCTACGAGGCCATTTTGGGCGCACGCGTCCGGGCGCCGACGTTAAGCGGCGAGGTCGAAGTCTCGATCGCCCCCGGCGCTAACGGCGGTCGAGTGCTGCGATTGCGGGGCAAAGGTCTTCCCGGCGGAGCCGAGCAGGCCAGCGGGGATTTGCTGGCGACGCTTCGGATCGTCCTGCCGAACGAGCCGGACGCGGAGCTGACCGCCTTGATGCAGAAGATGCGCGATCAGAAGCCCTACCAGCCTCGCTCCGGCGGGGTCTGAGCGGCCCCGACGGGCGGGTCGAAGAACTCGGTCGCGATCCTTAGCAATGACGCTTCGTCCAGGTCGCCGACCAGGGCGAATCCCTGGCCGCGCCACGTCCATATCGCTGCGGCGCCGCCATCCGCCGCGAGAAGTTGGGGCGCTCTTGTTGCAGGCGCATCAAGAAACTGGATCAATAACCCGACAGCCCCGTCTTGCGATTTGTAGACCAGAAAGGCCGCCGGGCTGCCCGGATAAGGAGCGATCCGCGCTCCCGCGAGCCTGACGGCGGAAGGAGTGGCGGGCACGGTGACGGGATGCGTGAGCCGCGCCGTCAGCCATGCTTGCGCTCCGGTCCTGTCGCTGGTCGCGAATTCGACCGGCTCGACCCCCGGGCGGGCGAATGCTTGGAAAGCCGCAACGCCGGCCTCTCCAAGTCCTTTGGCGGGGACGATGGTCGCGGCCGGAGCCCAAACGCAGGCAAGGCAGACAAACAACGTCCCGAGCCCCAGCCGCCATAAGAGCGATGGTCGAAATGCATCGGGCGCGGCGACCTTCGCCGAAAACCGCGAGGCGCCGGCTATCGTGGGCGATGACGGTTGCGTCGGCTGCTCGCGAGACGGTTTGCCGCCGACCGCAGCCGACCGACCAGCCTTAGCCAGAGTTTCGTTCTGATGACGAACGATGCTGATCGAAAAGGCTCTCGCGCCCTCGCCGTCGAAGGCCGTACGGATCGCGCTGTTTTGTGCTCGCCACAGCGTGGCGCGGCGCGCAAGTGCGGGATCCTGCGCCATCTGCTGCTCGAACGCCAGACGCTCGTCAGGCTCAAGGCAGTCGTCCACGTAGGCGTGCAGATCCGCGATGCGCCAAGCCTCCATCACTTAACAACGCGCAAGTGCGGAGCCGTTCTGGGCGCCGCGGCCGGATGCGGGTGGGTTGAGGCAGCAACCCGCTCGCGGGCCTTTGTCAGTCGCGCAATCAGCATGGCCAATGAGATATCAAGCGCCGAAGCCGCTTCCTGGTGGGTGAAACCAGCCAGAACGACGATCAACAGCGACTCTCTGAGGTCCAAAGGAAGCGCCCGGACCGCCGCCGCCACGCCGATCTCGCTCGCGCGCGTTTTGCGGTGGGCGCTTTCCGCATTCTCGTCCCATGCCGGCTCCCCATCGTCGAGGGTTAGGCGACGAACATGCCGGCGATGAAGTCGAACAAACTGACCAAACGCACGCACGCGCGTATTGTCGCGAGCTGCTCGGTCTGCTTCGTATCGAACACCCGCGCCCACCGCTTCGAGCGAAGCCTGTCTGAACAAGCCATCAACAAGCACGACCGCAGAAGCATGGTCAAGGACGAGCCGGTCATCTCGCGTCAGCGCTACCCCGAACTGGCGCAGGTCAGACAGGTCAGCCAGACTATCGCTTAGCGGCGGCACTGCGGTCACCGAGAGTTTGTGTGAGCCTCAACAAGCGTTAACGCTACGTAATAATTCTAACCCGAAGACGCCCAGGTTCCAAGCGCGTGGACAACCAAACTCACACATTTTGTAACGGCTGACGAAAGCCTTGTCCTTCCAATGCGGGTGGAGCGAGGTTAAGGGATAACCTGATGCCGGGACGTCGTAATGGTCGCCGTCCGGGACGAGCGAGGCCTTGATGGAGCGAACCCTCTCAGTCGGCGCAACCGCGGGCGTTATGCGCGGGATGCGCGGCGTCGTCTTGGGCCTGGCGAATAATCGTTCGATTGCATGGGGCATCGCGAAAGCCGCTCACGCTGCGGGGGCCGAATTGGCGTTCACGTTTCAGGGCGAAGCGCTGGAAAAGCGGGTCCGACCGCTGGCGCAAGAATTGAGCGCCCCAGTACTCGGCCATTGCGACGTCACAGAGGGCGCCTCTATCGATGCGGTGTTCGCGGAGGCCGAAAAGTTGTGGGACGGCGTCGACTTCTTCGTCCATTGCATCGCATTTTCCGACAAGGATCAGCTCACCGGCCGTTATATCGACACGACCGAAGACAATTTCACCAAATCGCTCGCCATCTCCTGCTATTCATTCACCGCCCTTGCCCAACGGGCCGAAAAGCTGATGACCAGCGGCGGTTCCATGCTGACGCTGACCTACTATGGCGCAGAAAAGTGGATGCCGCACTATAACGTGATGGGCGTCGCCAAGGCGGCGCTCGAGGCCAGCGTTCGCTATCTCGCGGCTGACTTGGGCGAGAAGGGCATTCGCGTCAATGCGATCTCGGCCGGCCCGATCAAAACGCTCGCCGCCTCTGGCATCGGCGACTTCCGCTACATATTGCGGTGGAATGAATATAACTCGCCCTTGCGCCGCTCGATCACCATCGAGGAGGTCGGCGACAGCGCGGTCTACCTCTTGTCGCCCATGTCGCGCGGCGTCACCGGCGAAATTGTCCACGTCGACGCGGGCTACCACGTTGTCGGGATGAAGAACCCGGCCGCCCCAGACCTAACTGTGGTTAGAGACTGAGTTTTCGTTGGTTCAAGATGGCCACGTCCGGTTCGTCGAGACTTGGCCAAGAGCCGCCAAGGAGCAATCGAAGCCGATGAGCGCACGATGGCTGAGCTATGCCTAATCGCCAGGGCAGCGAGGGTTCCCGTCAGCATTTCGGCGAAATATACGGAATTGGCAGGCCGACAGCGCGGTCGGGGAATTCAGATATTTCGGCAGGAACACGAGGCGCGCCCGACGTCTCAGATCGCCCGTCGTACGGCCTTTCTCTTGTGGGAGCACCGCTTGTCGAAGATCACGACGTCGCCCGGTTTGAGGGTGGGCGCGAGGAACTGTTCACTATAGACGCGGAAGCGTTCGCCGTTGATGGGCCCGTCGAACAGGCCACCGGTGCGGCGGCAACTTGGAAGCCCGGGCCGTGTCCAACGGGCTCTCGCAAGCCATCCCGTTCAATCCGTTCAAGCCATTTGATCTCTGCGATTCGCTGATTTCGTAACGCGCGCCGCTGCGCGACGACTCATCTCGCTCCTCTCCGCCCGCGTCAATCACACGATTGCGCAAATCCAGCGAATATGGCTTAGGCATTCCCGGCAAAGACAGCGCGCTCTAACCGCGAAAGGCGTCGAGCGAACGAGCGCCGTCCAACAAGGGAGACACCGAGCGTTTCGGGCGACCTGCGCTTCCGGCCTCTACTCCTCGAACCGTTCGCTCATGCCTGTCGACTTGGTCGGCGCGATCGACGCGTCCGGTTTCTGCGCCTTAAGGCCCGGGTCGCGGAAGCGGTTGACGATCGGATAGCGGCGGTCGCGGCCAAAATTCTTCGACCCCACCTTGACCCCCGGCGCCGACTGGCGGCGCTTGTATTCGGCGAGATAAAGCAGGCGCTCGATCTTGCGCACCGTCTCCGGATCGAAACCCTCAGCCACAATGTCGGCGACGCGCATTTCCTTTTCGACCAGGCCATGCAGAATGCCGTCGAGCACCGGATAGGGCGGCAGCGAATCCTCGTCCTTCTGGTTCTCGCGCAGTTCCGCGCTCGGCGGCTTGACGATGATGTTCTCAGGGATCACCTCGCCATCCGGTCCGAGCGCGCCCATGGGCTTCCAGCGGTTGCGCAACGCGGCGAGGCGAAAGACCTCCATCTTGTAGAGGTCCTTGATCGGGTTGAAGCCCCCGTTCATGTCGCCGTAGAGCGTGGCGTAGCCAACCGACATTTCCGATTTGTTGCCGGTCGTCACCACCATCGCGCCGGTCTTGTTGGAGATAGCCATCAGAACCAAGCCTCGCGCGCGGCTCTGGATGTTCTCTTCGGTGATGTCGCGCGCTCGGCCCTCGAACATGCGCTTAAGCGCATGCTCCACGCCCTCGACCGGCTCGGCGATCGGCACGATGTCGTAGCGGACGCCGAGCGCTTTCGCGCATTGGGCCGCATCCGAGAGCGATTCGTTCGAGGTGAAGCGATAGGGCAGCATCACCGCCTGCACGCGCTCAGCCCCCAGCGCGTCGACGGCCATCGCGGCGCATAGAGCCGAATCGACACCGCCGGAGAGGCCGAGCACGATTCCCGGAAAGCGGTTGTTCTCGACATAGTCGCGCAGACCCATGACGCAGGCCGCATAGTCCGCTTCGTCCCCCTCTTCGACGATCTCGCGCGGACCCTCGACGCATCGCCAGCCGCCCTCGCCGCGCTCCCATACAGTGCGCGCCACCATTGGGCGGAAGGCGGGCAATTGCGCGCCGAGGCTGCGGTCGGCGTTGAGCGCGAACGAGCCGCCGTCGAACACGAGCTCGTCCTGACCGCCGACCATGTTGAGATAGATGAGCGGCAGCCCGCTTTCGACGACGCGCGCGACCGCCACGTTCTGACGGATGGCGAGCTTGTCGCGCTCATAAGGCGAGGCGTTGCCCACCAGCAGAATTTCGCCCCCGGTTTCGAGGATGCACTCGACCGGGTCGGGACCCCAGATGTCCTCGCAGATCGGAACGCCGACGCGCGCGCCGCGAAAGACGATCGGTCCCGGCGACGGTCCCGGCGCGAAGACGCGTTTTTCATCGAAGACGCCATAATTGGGCAGGTCAACCTTGAACCGCACCGCCTCGATCCGCCCGCCGTCGAGGAGCGCCATGGCGTTGTGCAGCTTGCCGTCCTCGTCGACCCAGGGCAGGCCGACCAGCGTCGCCGGCCCGCCGTCGGCGGTCAAGCGCGCAAGCTCCTCACAGGCCGCCCGGCAAGCCTCCTGAAACGCCGGCTTCAGCACCAGATCCTCGGGCGGATAGCCGGAGAGGTAGAGTTCCGGCGCCATCACGATGTCCGCGCCGAAGCCGGCGGCCTCCTTGCGCGCGTTGCGCAACCGGTCGCGGTTGCCCGCGATGTCGCCGACGATCGCGGGGATTTGGGCGAGCGCTATGACAAGGCGGTCGGCGGAGGAGGGCATGGGGGAGATTTAGCGCGGCGCAAGGCCTGCGGGGAAGAGGCAATAACGCCCCACCACGACTCCAAATCCGGTAGTTCGGACCCAGGTACTCAGTTTCACGCGCTCTGCAAACGCCGCAGGCCGAATAGGCGAGTGTAGGTCGCCTCAGCCGTCACGCTTGGGTCTGCATCGACACAGAGCTGGAGAAAGTCGGCGAGGTCGTTGGGCACAGGATAGATCCCGGGATCGATCAACGCGTTTGCCAATCTGAGCGCGGCGGCCGGGTGCTGTCGCAAGAGCGCCTCATGCTCCTTCTGCAAACGAAGGGCATGCGCGATGAGATAAAGCTGATAGGGGACGATAAAGTCAATGACTGTATCGACGGCGTCATCAAACTCGTCTCCGCACTCGAGCGTCATCAGTACGAGATTTTGCGATGCTTGCTCGTCACGAAATCTCGCGTCCAGCGGCCAGGTGTCCCGGAACAACGGACCGATGGCCTGCCGCCAGCGAGCGCCTTTGTCGGCGGGCTCACCTTGCTCATCACCCATCGCTCGCCATAACAGCCATGCGGCCGTGGCGCGAACGCTGGGCGCATCGGCGCTTAGTACGCGCTTAATCTCGGCAGGCGTAAGCTCGTAATCGAGCGCCTCGCCTCGTCGGTGAGCGAACTCGATAGACAGGAGTTGGCTCATCATACGTTCGGGGTCGTCGAGTTCCGGTTGCGCGAAGGCTTCTAACATTGGTTCCTTCACAGCATTGAATAAACGCGACGTGCCGACATTTCCGCTACTAGCAAAGGCACGCCACATGGCTGGAGCGTACGGCTGATCCCAAGAAAGACATGGCACAAGATTTGTTGCTGCCCAATTCGGATCGATCCATTCGATTTGGGTCAAGGAACAAATGAGCAGAACTCGCGCAAGAACTCCCGCACGCCCGGGCGCGTTCACTGCGAGATCAAGACGCTTCGAATACTCTGGTCGTAATCCGCTGTCCTGCGTCGGCCGCTGGTCAACGATGTGATCAAGAAGCGTCCAAGCGAGCAGGCCGGCTGGGTCGTTTATCGCGGTTGATGACAAGTCCCTTTCAACTTCCTCGATAGCAGCGCCCTCTTGGGAGTATGCAAGCGCCGCAAGCTGGTCCCAGACGCGCAAGAAGGTTGCTTCATCGGACGGCTCCCTTTTTAGCTCCTTTCGGCGCTTCTGAAGCCATGAGGTTGCGGTCGCGAGCACCTCTCCAAGCGTAGCCGGCGGCATGCTCAGCACCGTATCGGCCACTTCAAATTGCAGGGCGGTTTCGCCTTTATCGGACGCAGCCCAGAGAAGGTCGCGCCATGCAAGGGGGTCAAAGCTGCCCGCTTCGGCCTCCAATTTCAGCGCGCGAAGAGCCCGTTCCGGATCGGCAGCGCTGAGAACCCGCCAGAGATCCCCTTGATCGTACACACGCTCGCGCTGAAGGCGCATCGCTTCAGCAACAAGCGCGTCCTCCTTAACCCCGGCTAAAAGCTCAGGTTGCGCATTTCGTCCCCAGCCGCTCTCGTGCCAGACGGAAAAGTCGTCGCGGTCGTTGGGGGAAGGTATCCACTTGGGGCGCCGGACCACAATATCGTCAATAGCGGCTTGGCTGGCCGCAGATAGGGGCCAGCCCGCCGCTTTCAACCGTGTGAGCCTTTTGAAGGCAGCGTTGTCTTTTGCCATTGCCCACTCGACGTCGTCAGTGAACGCTTTCGGCGGGAATAGTTCGCGGGGAAGGCCAGATCGAATTCGTGCTTCAAGTTTTTCGCGGTCAGCCGCTCCAAAGGCTTGCCACCTTGCAGTGGCGAGGCGCATGATTTCAACTTGCGCGCCGCCGCCCCAAAACATCTCGTCATCAATCGCTGCCAATGCTGACGAGGCTTCGTCCGCGCTGAAGACTGCTTCCGCAGCAACGGCGAAGAAATACAGGCGCCGCAAGAGAAGGTTAGGCGATCTTTCCCACCCTATAACAAGCCCTCTTGCCTTATTTGGATCCTTGGCAGCGATGCGGCTCCAGAGATCGGCGATCGTTCGCGTGATGGGGAAAAAACCGGTGCGGTGAGCGTTCTGCGGATGTGGCGCCACGGACGGCACGTCCCAACTCGCCCGATCCCAAATGTCGAGATAGCCAACATCAGAAGCCTCTTCTATAGCCTCTATGAGTCCTCGTTCCAGGACTCTAAACAGCGCGACCTCCTGGGAAAGATTTTCCGGCCAATCTTGCAGTATTTCTCCCGGGCTCGGATGCCCTTCCGACTTAAAGTCAATATACAGGAGGTCGCTCAACGCCTCCCGCTCCCGCTGATCCCCCGTTTGATACAGCCGAAAAGGTTTTCCGATCTTAAGCCGGGGTTGAAGGATGCGCCGGACGAGTTGCCGGTTGTCATGGCCAGCATCGCCCTGACGAAGGTCTCGCGAGATGCGGAACCAGTCGTAGCTTGAATCCCGCGACCGAGTTCCGTCGCTTCGCCCTTAGGATCAGCTGCCACGCCGTCAGTCGGACGGCAGAGAGATCGCCTCGGTTTTGCTCAATCGCGTGCTCGATATACCAGATGGATTGATCGTCCAAAGCGGTAAGTTCAACACTGGCTCGAATCATCTCGGCATCGTTCAGACGACCTGCGATCCACTCGCCGGGACGTGCTTTGTCAGGCCCGAAAACAGCGTGTTCAGACAGAGGAGCAAGCCAATCCGGGGAGGGTGACAATTCCCGAAGCAGCCGTGACGCATCGCCATGACCAAGGAGAGAAGCGCACCGTTGGAGATCTTCTTTCGCGCGAGATTTGGGAGCTGCGGCCAACATCGGCCTTAGCTGCTCCCGCCGCCAAACCGTGGGGTCGGCGTCGTAATGTCTCCATTCGCGAAGAGAGTCATAAAGCGGCGAATGATCGTTCCCATTGGGACGATAAAGAATGGGCTCGACGCCCTTCGCCTTCCAAAGCTCCGCGGTTAGCGTCTCGTCGCGGGGTTCGGAAGGGGCAAAAGCGAAGACGTTGTGGAGATCGGAAAAGCGTTCGCGGTCGGACTCCAGCACTTCGAGCAAGTAGCGCATTGGCGGGTCATCAGCCTCATATCCCACCAGGACAACGGTGTGAGCGCGTACCAAGTCATAGACGTAACGCGATGCCCACCCGGAGCGAAGATAGGCATCGCCGAACTCGGCGCTCGTCAGCACCAGGTCCGTCTCAGTCAAGCTCAGCGCCGGCCATTTATCGGCAAGCCGTCCATGAAGATGCAGGACGCCCCGAAATCCAGAGGCCTTCGGCTGCGGCATCGCTGAGTTGGCGTGGCTCGTAGTGACCTTGCCGTGCTTCTGAAACCACGAGCGCTCGAATAGCGTGTCAAAATTGGTCGTTACTATGCGCGGCTGGCCCTCCCGATCACGGGAGAGCTCGAATAAGGCCAAGTGGCTGCTGAGATCGGCTTCATCTGGAGGCATTAAAGCGCGACGCACCGCGGCGCGGATACGCTCCCGCATTCTGTGCTGCTGAGGGAGATCGGAGGCAGCCAGACGCCGCTCCAGAATTCGGAGCACTCGGTCGTATTGATTGGCGAGCCGGCCGCCCGCCTCCATGACCTCCCTTTCGGCCGGATGTTGCTGCCAATCTTCCCCGAGTTCTTTGTAAACGCTCTCCACCAGCCCGCCAAAGCTAGGCAGGCCGACCATTCGAGAGACGCCGGCGCCACAAATGAAGATTGTGTCGCCCTTCTCCTGCAGGGCAACGAGTTCGTCAGGGATATCAGGGCCGTCCGGGCGGAAGCGCATCGCGTTCCTCCGTGATCCGATGCTCGATTCCCGTCAAGGTTTCTCGTCGGCCGAGTGTTGGGCGAAAGTCAAAAGAAGTCCTTTTTCGAGAAAACCGACATTTTCTTGCCAATCCGGCGGACCCGTGATCTCATCGATCCACACCGGAGCGGCCAAAGGACGGCCGCGCCGGGAAAGGGACAGGTAAGAAATCCTGTGCGGAAATCGCCCGTAACCCATTGAAAAGGCTCATTTCTGACGAGAGAATCCAAGGAAATCCAAGCTTTTTTCGGGGCCAAACAAGGCGCAAAGCGAGCCTAGGTCGCGTTCTCCGAGAAAAACCAATTCCTTTTCTACAACTCTTATCAGGTATTCAGCGCACGACGGCGGCGATCTTCGCCAGGCCGAGATTGAAGGCGCGCGAGGTCGCCTCCGCGAAATCACCCTTCAGGCCAAGCGCGCGCTCCTCGATCAGCTTCCATGACAGGATCGCGATCGCGACCGAAACGACCGCCGACGAAGCCATCATCGCGGCGAGCGACATCGCTGGGAAGAGAAAGGCCAGCGTCTGCTGGACCGGGAAGGCGTAGATATAGACCCCGTAGGAATAGTCGCCCCAATCGTTGAACGCCCGGATGCGGCCGCCCGGGACGTAGACCAGATGAAGGACGAGCGGCGCGAGGCAGGCCACGTAGACGACAAAAAAGACCGTCTTGTCGAACGAGGCCAACGCAAGCGCTGTCAGAATCCCGGCGAGCAGCCAGGGACCGACCGGTATTCGGTCGCGCCAAAGGAAGAGGCTCGACCCGTAAAGGAACATGAAGACGCGAATGTTCGCGCCGTTATAGGCGCCCCCGGTCAACCGCGCGCTGAGCACGATCGCGATCAGCGCGGCCGCGGAGATCGGCAAGACAACCCGCATCGCCTTAAGCCGCAACGCAGGAACGACCGCAAGGGCCACCCAGATGGCGGCGAGGTAGAGGTACATGCGCACTTCGACCGGCATCGTCCATAGCGAACCGTTGAACTCGCCTTTGAGCGGCATAGTCTCGAACACGCCCGGAAGCGAATAGCGCACGCCGCCGATGAGCGTCGCGCATTTGCGGAAATATTCCCACGTCAAGGGCGACGCGTAGTACTCATCGCGCGGCAGAGTCGTCAGCGCAGGCGCAAGAACGAACACGGTTAGAACAAGCATAACCAACAAGCCGGGATAGACCCGCAGGATCCGCGCCCAGAGATAGGCGATCAGATCTTGCCGCACGACCAGGCTCGCGGCGACGAGAAAACCGCTGGTCACGAACAGCATGTCGAGGCCCATTTCGCCGAGCGAGAACCCAAGCCGCTTGAAGAAAAATTCGCGTTCCGGCGGAAGTCCCAACACCGCGACGCTGTGCGCGAACAGCACCGTCATGGCCGCGGAAAAGCGCAGCAGCGTGAAATTGTTATCCCGACCGACGGCGTATTCGGACAGCCGCACCGCGCGCGCCCTTAAAGACGGCGCTCGGCGCGTCGAGCCGAGCCGCCGCAAGATTGCGCGGGCATGGAGCAAGCGGTCACTCGGCCGCCCGAACCGGCCGCGCTGGCGCCGCGAGCCGCTGCGCCTTCAGAAGATCGGCGACCATGAAGGCCATTTCGACCGATTGCTCCGCATTGAGGCGCGGATCGCAAAAGGTGTGATACCGATCATGCAGATCCGCTTCCGAAATGACGCGCGCCCCGCCAGTGCACTCGGTGACGTTCTTGCCCGTCATCTCGAGGTGAACTCCACCCGCGTAGGCACCCTCAGCGCTGCAGGCGGCGAAGAAGTTACGCACTTCCTGGGCGATGCGTTCGGTCGGCCTCGTCTTGTAGCCGGTCGACGTCTTGATCGTATTGCCGTGCATCGGGTCCGAGACCCACAAGAGCTTGCGGCCTTCGCGCTTGGCCGTCCGCAAGAGCGGCGGCAGCGCGGCGTCGATTTTGTCCGCGCCGAAGCGGCAGATCAGCGTCAGGCGGCCCGGCTCCTCATCGGGATCGAGCACGTCGATCAGGCGGATGAACTCGTCCGGCGTGAGCGAGGGGCCGCATTTGAGGCCGATCGGGTTCTTCACGCCTCGGCAGAATTCGACGTGAGCGCCGCCAAGCTGGCGCGTCCGGTCGCCGATCCAGATCATGTGGCCGGAGGTCGCGTAATAGTCGCCCGAGGTTGAATCGAGCCGCGTCATCGCCTGTTCGTACCCCAGCAGCAGCGCCTCGTGCGAGGTGTAGAAGTCGGTTGAGCGCAATTCCGGATGCGCCTCGGGGTCGAGGCCGACGGCGCGCATGAAGCCGAGCGTCTCGGTGATCCGGTCGGCGATCTCCTCGTAGCGCTCGGACTGGGGGCTGTCCTTGACGAAGCCGAGCATCCAGCGATGGACGTTCTCGAGATTGGCGTAGCCGCCGCTGGCGAAGGCGCGCAAAAGGTTAAGCGTCGCCGCGGACTGGCGATAGGCCTCCAATTGCCGGCGCGGGTCGGGCTCGCGCGCTTGCGAACTGAACTCGATGTCGTTGACGATGTCGCCGCGATAGGCCGGCAGGGTGACGCCGTCGATCGTCTCCGAGTCGGACGAGCGGGGCTTGGCGAACTGGCCGGCGACGCGCCCGACCTTCACGATTGGTGAAGCGGCAGCGAAGGTCATCACCACCGCCATCTGCAGGAACACCCGGAAGAAATCGCGGATGTTGTCGGCCGAATGTTCGCCGAAGCTCTCGGCGCAATCGCCGCCCTGCAACAGGAACGATTCGCCCGCGGCCGCCTTGCCGAGCGCCTTCTTCAGTTTGCGCGCTTCGCCTGCAAAAACCAGCGGCGGATAGCCGGCAAGCTGGCGCTCGGCCTCGGCCAGCGCCGTGCGATCAGCATAGACCGGCGCTTGCGCGATCGGCTTCATCCGCCAGCTCTCGGGGGTCCAACGTTGGTTCAGCATTTTCCACGCCATAGGCAGAGCGGCACGGCGCGCCGCTTCTTGAACGCCACGCCGTTCTTATACAGCGCCGCGCTTGTAGTGCGGCATCCACTTTTCTGCGCCATAGTAGGTCAGCGTCAGCATGGAACCGCCGCTGGTCATCAGCTTTTCGGTCCGTTGGGCAAGGGCGGTGAATGAATAGCAGGAGATGGCGAGCGATTTGGTGAAATTGTCTTCGGTCGTGTCGATATAACGGCCGGTGAGCTGATCCTTGTCGGAAAATGCGATGCAATGGACGAAGAAGTCGACGCCGTCCCACAACTTTTCGGCTTCCGCGAACACCGCATCGATAAAGGCGCCCTCTTTGACGTCGCAATGGTCGAGTACGGGTGCGCCCAATTCTTTCGCGGCAGGTCGGACCATCGGCCCTTGAAGGATTCGAGGGCGAAAGTCTCGTCCGTTTCGACGATGCCCCTCAGCGGCTTGTCGCTTGCGGGGGCGCGGAGAAACCGATGCCGCCAGCGAAACGCCGTCGTCGGATGAACGCCGCACAGTTCCGCGGTCTTCGCCAGGCTCTTGCCCTCGATCATCGCTCGGGCGTGATCCAGCCAGCGCTCCTTCTTGCACAGATGCGCCCTCGGCGTTTTGGTCAGCGCGTTGAAGGTGCGCCCGCAGCTCTTGCAGCGGAACCGCAAAAGCCCATGCGAGCGGCCCCAGCCGATGATTGCGCGCCCCGCGCAATGCGGGCAGCCTTGGCTTTCCACCCGCTCATACCCGGCGGTCCCGAGCGCGTCTTCGCGACGGTCTCGCTTCGCCTTCTTGCCTAACGGCGCCTCCAGCGAAACTTCGGAGCCCGAACGCGCCTCCCCACCTTCCACGCTCTTGAGCGCCTCCAACGCCTCGCCTCGCTGCGCTCAAGCCCGCAATCGCACAAAGCCACCCCGAAAACTCTTCGGCCTCCATCAAATCAGCTCCCTCAATCCCGATCCGACCCTGAACCGAACCAACACCTAACGTTATAAAAGCGGCGCGTAAAGTGATTATCTCAAGTATTTCCACAGTGAATACTGGTGCGATACAACTTTTCGGCGGTGAAACTTCGCGCACTCGCCCGTTGGCCGAAGGACGTCACCCAGAGCCGCAGCGCCGGTCGCTCTCGCCGGTGCGGGTGGGACAAATCGGCGAGCGGCGGCGAAGGTCGGCGACATCGACCGTACGATATTTGCGCCCACGCGCTCAGGCCAATGACGTCCAACCGCCTTTCGTGCTCCTCGGCTAGGGCGTGTCCTCATTTAAGCCAAGCGAGGGCACAGGCGAGATGGATAGCTGCGAGGAAATTCCGCGCGGTGTTCTCGTATCGGGTGGCGATGGCTCGGAATTGTTTGAGAGCATTGAAGAAACGCTCGACGAGGTTACGTTCGGCCTAGAGGCTGAAGTTGCATCGGCGGGGGGATTTGCGGTTGACCTTGGGCGGGATCACGGGTTCGATGCGGCGCACGGTCAGAGCATCGATGAAGCCGTCGGCGTCATAGCCCTTGTCGGCGATGAGGGCCTGCGGTTCGACTTCGGCCAGCAGCGCGACGGCCTGGGCGATGGCGTGGACTTGTCCGCCGGTCAGGCAGATCGCCAGCGGATTGCCGAGCGCATCAACGATCGCGTGGATCTTGGTCGTCAATCCGCCCCGCGATCGCCCGATCGCTTCTTCGCCGCCGTTTTTTTGGGCGCGCCCGCGCTATGCTGATGCGCGCGCACGATCGTGGCGTCGATCATCGCGTATTCGTTGTCCGGCTGGTCCGCCAAGGCTTTGAAGAGATTCTCCCAAACCCCTTTCTTCGCCCACCGCGAAAACCGGGTATGGACGTTCTTCCATCCTCCGAACCGTTCGGGAAGATCACGCCACGGCGCACCGCAGCGAAACTTCCAGATCACCGCCTCGACAAAAAGCCGATCGCCCAGTTCGCTGTTGCGTCCGACACTGCCCGAGCGACCGGGGAGCAGCCCCTCAATCCGCGCGAACTGATCAGCGCGCAAAGCATAACCGCCGCATCGAAAGCCTCCAAAATCGAAGCCTCCCCATAAATCACGCTTTCAATAATTCGCGAATCCCTTGGCCATCCCTATTTGAGGACACGCCCTAGCATTTATTCGCGTTTATTGGTCTTGTTTGACCGCCGGAGCGGATGGGACGCCTACCGCGCCTTGGCGAGCTCGCGCCGCGCCCGATCGTAGAGGGTGTTCGCGATCGCCACCCGAGCGTTGGCGCGCTCTCGCGCGTCAAGAGGCTGCCGGTCGGGATGATTGCGCCAGACGAAGTCGCGCCAGCGGGCCGTGAGCTGACCGAGGTTTAGCGGCGAGCCAAGGCCGAGCTCCGCCGTGATCTCGGCCGACATATCCGCGGGATATTTGGCCGCATTGGGCGGCGGAGATTGCGGCGGCGGGGGCCGGTCTGCTGGCTCGTCTGTCCAGTCCAGCGCCAGACCGAACCGCGCCTTTCCGCCGGACCCCGGCGCCGCGCCAAATGGGACGCCTACGCCCACGCGAGGTCTCGGCGTTGGTTCAGCGTTGTCGTTCGGCGCGTGATCCATACGCCGCGCCTCGTCGAGGGCGCGCTGAAACGCGTCGTCACGGCTGTCTGACATGGTCGCGCGATCTCGATGAGCGGGTTAGCCCGACGCGGCGCGCCTGTTGTAAGATGGCGGTCGGCCCGAGGCGTCGTCGCATTGATGGTCGGCCACGACGCAATTTCTGCCGCGGCTCTTGGCTTCATAAAGGAGTTTGTCGGCGCGCTGCAGCAGGTCGTTCGCGGACTCGTCAGCCCTCAGCTTCGCTATTCCGAACGACGCGGTCACCTTACTGATGCGCTCGCCGCTCGGCTCTATGGTCCATTGTTTGGACTTCGAGAATGCCCCGGATCCGTTCGGCGGCGGTGACCGCGTCGGCGAGGCGCGCGCCCGGGAAGATCAGCGCGAATTCCTCGCCGCCGAAGCGGGCGACCTTGTCTTGTCCGCGCACATTTTGAACGAGGATGTTAGCGAACAGGCGCAAAAGGCGATCGCCGACGAGATGGCCGAAACGGTCGTTGACGTGCTTGAATTTATCGATGTCGGCAAGCGCGAGGCAAAAATGGTCGCCCAGCTTTCGCGCCTTCTCCATTTCCTCCGTGAAACAAGCGTCGAAGAACCGGCGATTGCCGATCGCGGTCACGACGTCGCGCAGTCCGGCTTCTTCCGCCCGTTCGAGGTTTGTTTGCAGCTGCATGACCTGAAGGCGCAACTCTTCGAGTTGGTTCCGGACGTTGTAAAGCCGATCGCGCATATCGCGATTGTCCTCGATGAGGGCCAACACGATCTCCTTGATCGGGCCAACGGATTCATGCCGCGACAGCCGCTGGTTGGCGCCGTCCAGCCGTTCGGAAAAGCTTTCGCTGTCACTGAGGTAAGCCTGCAGCACCTTTGCAACGTGGCGAAGCACCCCGTCGACCTTTTCGTCCTTTTCGGCCGTGTCTCTGCGCGCCGCCGTGGCTTGACCGCCGCGCTCGGCTGGGCCCGGCGCAGGCTTGATCGTCAACCGGCCTAGCGCGACGCCGATCCAGCCAAGCAGCAGAAGCTGCAAGAACGGAGTTTCGCCAGGAATCAGGGAGCGCAACGCGCTGAGCGCTTGATCGGGAGCAAAGGATTCCAGCGCGGTCAGCGCCACAGCGCCCAGGAAGACCGCGACGAGAGCGTAAGCCGCGTCGAACTCGCCATCCAACGAACCGCGTTATTTTCATGGTCGGGCCGATGTCGTTGGGGAAAGCGCGCCGCAAGGGCGCGCGGCGCGCTTAGCCAGCAGCCGCGGGTTGACAAGGGGCACAATTCCGCAGAGCGCGTGGCGCATTCCGGCCGACCTTTGATCGATGCTCTTGGGCGGCCATCATGGCGGGCGCCGGGCGCTTCGGTGCGGCGACGGCGCGACGGATAGGTCCAAATCATTCGAACCGGATCTGTTTTAAAGCCTGCAGGTTACTGTTCTGTAAGCGCGCGCTTGGCGACCGGTCGCGATTTCGAAAGGCCTGCGCGGCACACGGAAAGCGGCGGATCTTGCGGAGGCGCAGACCGGCCGATAAGCGAGCGGACCCAAGTCCGAGGCGAAAAGCTATTGCCCGCTTTGTCGGGACTATGCGAGCATGGCGCCTGAGATGGACCCGCCCGCGAACCCATTCCGATACACCCTCTATCTTGCGGTGCCCCTCGACAGCGGCCAGCGCCGCTTTCCGCTCGGGCGCCCCCACCGACCTCGACGGTCGACGCGCGCCTTGGCGGCGGCCGTTCTCGACTGACGACGGCGACGACAAAACCCGTTTGAAAGCAATCGAGCGCGAGCTTCACGCCGCGCCAGGGAGGAGACACGAGCATGGCCATCGAGGGACGCCGCGACGCCAAAAAGGGCGGCAGGATCCGACTTGGGATGGTCGGCGGCGGCGAGGGCGCCTTTATTGGCGCCGTTCATCGCATCGCTTCCCGCATCGATGACCACTACGAGGTCGTCGCTGGCGCCTTGTCGTCGACACCCGAGAAGGCCCGGCGCTCGGGACAGGCGCTTGGCCTCGCCGCGGACCGGATCTACGACGACTACGAGAGCATGGCGAAGGCCGAGGCCAGGCGCGCAGACGGGATCGAGGCGGTCGCCATCGTCACGCCGAACAACGTCCACGCGGGCCCGACCTACGCGTTCCTCAAGGCCGGGGTCCATGTCATCTGCGACAAGCCGCTGACAGTCAGCCTGGCGGAAGCAAAAAAAATGCGCGCCGCGGTCGAAAAGTCGGGCCTCGTATTCGCGCTGACCCACAATTACACCGGCTACCCGCTGGTGCGCCGCATGCGTGAGATGGTCCGCGCCGGCGAGCTCGGCGAGATCCGTCTCGTTCAGGCCGAATATCCGCAGGACTGGCTGACTGGCGCGACCGAGACCACGGGGAACAAGCAGGCCGAATGGCGCGTCGATCCGAAACGTTCGGGCGCGGGCGGCGCCCTCGGCGACATCGGCACGCACGCTTATAATCTTGCTGACTACGTGACCGGGCTCGACCTCGCCGAGCTTGCCGCCGACCTCACTTCGTTCGGCGCCGGGCGCCGGCTCGACGACAATGCGCAAATCATGCTGCGCTTCGCCAATGGCGCGCGCGGCGCGATCTGGGCGAGCCAGGTCGCGCCTGGCAACGAGAATGGTCTCATGCTGCGCGTCTACGGGACCAAGGGAGGCCTCCATTGGAGGCAGGACAATCCGAACACTCTGTTCTGGTCGCCGTTCGAGAAATCAACCCGCATCGTGACCCGCGGCGGGCCGGATGCTGGTGAAGCGGCGGCGCGGGTGACGCGGATCCCGCCGGGCCACCCCGAAGGCTATCTCGAAGCCTTCGCCGCCATCTACTCCGAGGTTGCGCTGGCCATCAAAGCAGCCCGGGTAGGCAAGAAGCCGCTCAAGTCCGCGCATTTCCCGACCATCGACGACGGCGTCAAAGGCCTTGCGTTTATCGAGGCCGCGGTCAAGTCGTCGAAGGCCAACGGCAAGTGGGTGAAGCTGTGAGGGGCCTCCCCTGAGCGCTCCAGCCGGCCTCGGAGCCGCCGAAAACTGAGCCGCTCGGGCGCTCGGCCACGCCGACGCCGTGCGCGCCCTCAAGGTGTGCGTTTCTGCACGCGACTCAATCTTTTCAGGTACATAAGCCTCCTTATCTGCAACTCGAGCAAGTCGGCGCTCAGATGGCGCGGGCCTTGCCGGAACCCTCCAAGGGCAACCGGGTTATATCCAGTGGCCGCCCGGGCAGCCTTGACAAAAGCGGCTGCACCATCCATATAACATCCACGCAACATCCATATGGATGGAACATTTGTCTGGACGCCTGCAAACGGCCAAGCCGCCCGACAGTGAGAAGCTGACCATCAACCTCGGCTTTGTCGATCTCGGATCGATCGACCTTCTGGTGCGCGACGGCTTCTATTCCAATCGCTCGGATTTCATCCGCACCGCGATCCGCAACCAGCTCGCAACCCATGCTGACACGGCGAAAAAGGCCGCTTCGCGGCTGACGCTTGAACTGGGCTTGCGGACCTTCGCCCGGCAGGACCTCGAAGCCGTTCAGGCGGCAGGCGAAAAGCTCAAAATTCGCGTCCTCGGCCTTACGGTCATCGCGGACGACGTCACGCCCGATCTCGCTCGGGCGACAATCGAATCGATCACCGTGCTCGGCGCGCTGCACGCGCCTCCGGAGGTCAAAACCGCGCTCGCCGATCGCTTGCGCTGACGCATTCCGACAGGAACCCATGATGAAATTGCGCTTGCTTGACGCTATGGGCGATGTCCTCGCCCACGTGCGAAATTCCGATCTTGGCGGGGCGACCGCTCTTATCCGCAAGGCGCTGTCCGGCGAGGCGGCGAACGGCCCCGAGAGCGATCTCAAAGTTCAGCCGCAGCGCCCATCGGCTTCCGCCTTGGCGCCTGCGGCGCGGCGCCCGTTGGGCGAAACCTTGCGCGCCTTGCGCATCCGGCCGATGATCCCGCCCAGCGTTCCCGAAGCTCCCGAACCGGCGCCGGATCTCGGCGAACGATTCTTGAGGCGCGCCTATCGCGGCCCCGCGGGGTCCCTCAACTATCGGCTCTATATCCCGGCCGATCACGAGCGGCGGGAGCTGGCGCTGGTGCTCATGCTGCATGGCTGCACGCAAGACCCGGAAGATTTTGCGTTGGGGACGCAGATGAACGATCTCGCCGACGAGTTCGGCCTCATCGTCGCCTATCCGCACCAGACGCGGCGCGCCAACCCTTCCGGCTGCTGGAACTGGTTCGACCGGCGCCATCAGGGCCGAGGCTCAGGCGAACCGGCCAAACTGGCGGGGCTGGCGCAAGCCCTGGCCAAGGAGTTCGACGTCCGGCGGGAGCGTATTTTCGCGGCTGGTCTGTCGGCCGGCGGCGCGATGGCTGAAGTTCTCGCGGCAACCTATCCGGATGTGTTCGACGCGGTCGGGGTTCACTCCGGCCTGCCCTATCAATCGGCCGCCGACGTGGTGTCCGCGTTCGCCGCGATGAAGGGAACGGCGGCCGCTAATTCCGAGCCTCTCGCCGCGAGCGATCGACGCTGCCGCAAGATTATCTTTCATGGGCTGGCCGACGCGACTGTCAATCCCGTCAACGGCGAGCGCATCCTCGACGAGGTCGAGCGCGGCGGGAGCCCGCTCACGAGAACGGACCTCGACTGGCAAATCGAGGGCGGCCGGG
The DNA here is from genome assembly GCA_963813555.1 of uncultured Alphaproteobacteria bacterium. GTDB lineage: Bacteria > Pseudomonadota > Alphaproteobacteria > Rhizobiales > Beijerinckiaceae > Roseiarcus. The sequence goes on from CAWEZX010000013.1 coordinate 24,637, forward strand.
TCAGCCGCGCGACGCTCAAGGACGCCGAAGGCCGGCCGGTGGCTGAACAATGGCTGGTCGAAGGCGGCGGGCACGCCTGGTTCGGCGGCGATCCGCGCGGCAGCTATACGCAAACCGTCGGCCTCGACGCCTCCCGTGTCATGATGCGCTTTTTCTTGGCCCCGACGCCAGAGGCCGCGTAGGCCCTCGAGCCACGAGAGATTATCGCTTCGCCAAGCCCCGCAGATCGAACGCCGGATCGACCGCTTGCTCCAGGGTCAGCGTCTTGGTCCTGTCGATGATGCGCTTGGCGGCGGCGTGGTCGTCGGACGCGCCGGATTCGGCGGCGATCAAGGGCGCGCAGGAGGTGCATTGCTAGGTATCACTGGCAAGCGCTTGACCTATCGCGGCACCGACCTCGGCACCTAACAGGGAAAACCCGATTCCCGCCAATGGCTTAGTAAAAACTTGATTCTTAAAGGGGAATCTGGTATATAAGGTAGGCGCGCAACGCCGGAGTTGCCCGGTCCCCGAACGGGGGCAACTAGCTGGATGCCTGCGGGGGAAGCGGGCTACTTCACTGGCTAGCCAAGAGGGTCCGGGGGCGCGCCGCTTTACTTCTTGGCATAGTAAGTTACCAAATCCTTTGCCGGGCCTGTTAAGCGATCGGGTACCCATTTCGGCATGATCTTGACGCCGCAGTCAAGTATCCTCCTTTTGTCGTCAAAAGCCATTCGCGGCTCTAGTAGCTTCGCGTATTCTGAGTTTGGCGGTTCGTTCGTAAGCTTTTCTAGGCCGCAGTAGAAGGCGCTTGCCACCGTATCGGCCAACTGCAATCCTGCCCGATCTTTGTTCGCGAAGGAATGCATTTCTCTACTATCCACGACAGACCAATCAAGGTCATATTTACCGATATACAGAGAATTAGTGGTACTTTGATTTTGTAAATAATCGAAATAGTTCCTGAATTGTTTAATCTCCAAACCGCCCCTGTCGGAAAATTCAATCCTTAGTCTTGTAGTCCTGTCGTAGTCGATGAACGTTCTCTGCCCAACAAAATTAGTGACTTGCTCCAATAGTAATCTGGACATCCACGCGTAGAAGCGAGCTGTCTTGTTAATGTTAACCTTTTCCGGTGCTTGGTTTCTGTAATTCTCCATGGTTCTCTTATATGAAAGAGTGGAGAATAGGTACACATTCCTTTCCGCTAAGGATCTGCACGCAGCGATCTTACCCGCATGGTCTAGTTTATAAAAATGCAGGTGCTGGATTTGATGACCACGTTTCTGTCCTGCGATCGTGTCCTTTAGCCATGGGATGAGCCTTGGTTCGTTTTCAGCGTGGATAACTACAGCGGAAATAACCAGCCATTCCGAACTGCCGTTTTCGGTTTCAGTCCGAATTTTCTTGATTCCATCATCACCCGCCTCATCTATATAGGCGATGTATCCGATTGGGGATTCCATGAGTAGCAAGCCCGATTCACGACGGAAGGGCATAAGCGATCAAGGGAAATAATTCATTGATGCTGCGGCATACGCCTGGTGCGGAGACTTCGCTGAGTCCCCAGAGCGAAGCGCCCGTCCCCTACCGCTTCGCCAGCCCCCGCAAGTCGAACGCGGGATCGGCCGCTTCCTCCGGCGTCAGCGTCTTCGTCGTGCCGATGATGCGCTTCGCCGCCGCGTGATCGCCGGCGCTATTGACCGATTCGACCACCGCGAGTTTGCCCTCCTTTGTGGCGACTTGCGGTCGACCATGACGCCGGCGCCTGTCAGATGATCATTTTGACCGAAAACAAAACCAGCGCGCCGATCCACAGCGTCTCCGCGATCATGAGCCCGACCGGCCGCCAGCCGACCGCAAACAGCGCCTTGAATGAGGTTTTCATGCCAAGCGCCGCGATCGCCGCGACCAGACACCAACGCGAAACGTCGTTGGCGAGGCCGATCGCGACCTTCGGCAAGAGGCCGATGGAATTGACCAGGACGAGGACTGCGAAACCGACCAGAAACAGGGGCAGCGTCGCCCGAGCGCTCTCGCCTTTGCCGCCGCTTCGCGCATAAAGAAACGAGATCGCGAATACCGCCGGCAGCAGCATCGCCACTCGCAACAGCTTGACATAAGTCGCGATGTCGCCGGTTTCGTTCGAAATCGTGTACCCGGCGCCCACCACTTGCGCGACGTCATGGATCGTGCCGCCAATAAAAATTCCGGCCAGTCTGTGGTCGAGGCCGATCGAAACCGCGAAGACGGGATAGATGATCATCGCAATCGTCGAGAGGGCGGTGACGCTGACCACGGTGAGGATGGTGTCGCGCTCGCGGGTGTCGCTGCGCGGCAGGACGGAGGCGATGGCGAGCGCCGCCGAAGCGCCGCAGATCGCAACCGCGCCGCCCGAAAGGACGCCGAACGTCGAGGAGAGGCCCAAGCGGCGGGCTAAGAGGAATCCGAGCAGGATTGTCGTCGTGACGCCGACGATCACCGTCGCAACCGGCCACGGCCCAAGGGAAGCGATCTGACCGAGAGTGATACGCACGCCGAGCATGCCGACGCCCAGCCGCAGCACGGATCGCGATGCAAACTCGATGCCGGCGACACAGCGGCCTTCCTCATGCAGGAAATGAAACGCCATGCCGAACAGAAGCGCGAACAGCATGACCGGCGCGGTGTAGTGCTGCGCGAGCCACGTCGACGCCAAGGCGATCGTGCCCGCGACCAGCAGGCCGGGATAGACCGCGTGAACAAGCTTGGCGCCCGGCCAGGAGGAGAAACGCGCCGGAGGCGCACTCCGATCGATGGCGATCAGGCCTTCCATGCTGTCGTAGGATTCAAAGCCGATGTCAGGCAGTCTGGCTTTGTTCAAGCGTATGATCCCCCTGACATTCCGCGGATTGCCTAGCGTTTCGCTAAGCCCCGCAGATCGAACGCCGGATCGGCCGCCTCTTGCGGCGTCAGCGTCTTCGTCGTGCCGATGATGCGCTTGGCGGCCGCGTGATCGCCAGCGCGATTGACCAATTCGACCACCGCAAGTTTGCCATTGCGGAAGCCGAAGGTCGAAAACGCCCGCGTCGTCGGATCGCCGCGCACAACCCATTGATCGACGCCGTGCGCAAGGCCGGCGATCATGAGTTTCAAGTCGCCCTGATCGCTCCAGAACCAGGCCAGTTCATTGTAGGGCTTAGGTTTGCCGACGAGACGGGCAGCGACCGAGCGCCCCTGATCGACCGCGTTCTGCACCGACTTCGAGCCGCGTTCGGAATCCGAGCGCCGCGTGCGGAAAGTCGGTGCAGTCGCCGATCGCCGAAATTGCCGAATCCGAGGTGCGCAGGAACTCGTCGACCACGATGCCGTTATCGCATTCGAGACCGCATTCCCTCGCCAGCGCGTCCTCCGCGACGACGCCGATCCCGACCACGACCATGTGAGCGCTCAACGTCTCGCCATCGCTGAGAATGACCGTTTCCGCGTGTTCGCGGCCCTTGATCGCGGTGACACCGACGCCAAGCCGGAAGCGAGCGCCAAAGGCGGCGTGCTCGGCCAAGAAAAAATCGGACATGATCGGTGAGACCGCCCGGCCCATCGGGCGTGCGATTTCGACGACCGTCGCCTCGGCTCCGAGGCCCACGGCGGTCGCGGCGATTTCGAGGCCGATGAATCCGGCGCCGATAATGACGACCTTGGGCTTGGCGGTAAGACGCTCGCGGATCGCGGTCGCGTCCGAGATGTCGCGGAGCGCGAAGACGCCGGGCAGATCGACCCCCGGCGCGTCGAGCCGCCGTTGCCTCGCGCCGGTGGCGAGGATGAGATGTCCGTAAGCAATCGTCCCGCCGTCGCTGAGCTCCACCTGCTGCGAAGCGCGGTCGATCCGCGTTGCGCCGACGCCGAGTCTCAAGTCGATGCGCTGCTCGCGAAAGTGCGCTTCGGCCCTCAGCGGCAAGCCGTGGATGTCCATCTCGCCCTTGAGAAACGCCTTTGACAGCGGCGGACGCTGATAGGGCGGATCCTTCTCCGCGGAGAGAAGGACAATTTCGCCGTCAAACCCGTGTTCCCGCAGGCTCGCCGCGGCCTGAACCCCGGCGTGACCAGCGCCGACGATGACGACCGAGGTCAGGGGCGTGGCCCTAATTCCGCCCTCGCCGGCGACATCGGCCCGCGCGCGGCCGATTTCATTCATTGGCGTAGAGCCAGGAGCGGCGCGGTTTCGATTCGTGCTCCTGGGGGCCCGGATCGTCGGGCGCCATCGATGCGGGATCAATGATGACGCCCGTTCGCGGCGCGGGAACGACGGTTGGCGGTTGTGCGGGCGCAGCGGGGGGCTGCGGCTCGATGGCCCGCGGAGCCGGCGCGAGCGCAGGCGCTGCAGCGGGCGCGGCGATCGCCTCGGTTGGAGGCGCCGCGGGGGTAACCGATGCACCCTCCATTGGGGCGGCGATGCGCTCGTCGGGGGTGCGCCAGACGAACCCGTCGAGCGTTCCCGATGGCGAGACCGGCGCCCAATGGTCGCTGATGACCCCATCCGCCACCCAGGCCTTGTCACGCGGGGCGCGCGCCGCGCGGCCAAGCCACTCGCGCACCGCGCCGTCATTGCCTTCCGCCTCCTCGATATCGGCCATCAATAGGCAGACGCGCCGAGTCGGGCGCCCATTCGACGAATCCGAGGCGATGAGCGGGGCGATCGCCGCGCGCGCGGCGATCCGGTCGTGCGCCTCCAGCGCCGCGCGTCCTAAGGTCAAAAGCGATTCGGGATCATCGGGGGCGCTGCGCGCGAGCGTGCGGGCGCGGGCCAGCCGGTCTTCCGGCGAATCGCCGTGGCGGACGCGCAGATAAGCGGCGGCGAGGTCGGGATGAGGCGTTTGCGCGTAAGCGGCCTCGAGCATCCGGCTGGCGCGGCGATAATCGCCCGCTTGCGCGGTCAGCCGGCCGCTGATCGCCGCCGCGGGCACAAGGGTTGGTGCGAGCTTGCAAGCCTCCTGCGCAAGGACGAGCGCAGCCTTGGGATCGCGGTCCATCGCCGCCGCGGCCATCGCGGTCTTGATGACCGCGCGCCAGCGGTTCGCGGTGGGCTTGTCGATAAGCTTGGCGCCGGCGTTCGAGTCAACGGTCGCCAAGGCGCCCGCCCAGTCTCCGCGCCGCGTACGGTCGTCGAGGACCGCCTGACCGGCCCAGGCTGCGGGGGCGCGCGCACTGGCGCGCATCGCGTATTGCAGCGCCGCCGCATGGTCGCCGGCGCGCCGCGACTCGTGATGCAGGCCGCGCAGGCCGAGACCGTGCGTCTCGTGATGATCAAGCATCGCATTGAAGGCCGCGACAGCTCTGGCTCGATCGCCTGCAAGCTGCGCCGATTGCGCCTGCAGGAGCATGGTCATCGGCTCGTGCCCGATCAGCCGGCTGGCGTCTGACGCATGCTTAGCGGCGCCGCGTGCGTCGCCCGCGCCCACGGCGATCATGCCGCGCGACAGCGCCTGAAAGCCCTTCTCACGCCTGCGCGCCTGGGCGCCGATCGAAACCAGCGACGGGATGCGAAAAAAGAAGCGCAGCACGCCCCATACGATCGCCAGCGCGATCGCCAGCGCCAGGACGGCGGCGAGCCCGAACATCAGCGAGACTTCGTATTCCTCGCCCCGCCAGGTGAGGTCCACCACGCCAGGATTGTTCGCAAGCCACGTCAGACCCAAAGCGGCCAACGCCAGCGCCGCCAGGAAAATCAGCAGGCGAACCATCATGACTCCGCTTCAAAACGCCATGCACGCGCCGGAAGCCGCCTGGCGGCCAACCGCTGCGGCCTCACGGATTTGAGCCGCCCGCGAGCCGCCCGATCGCCGCCTCGCGGATCGACTGCAGCGCGGCGTCCGCCCCCTGCCTCGCGCGGGCCAGGGTCGGCCAATCGCCAGCCGCCTGACGCGCGGCTTCGGGCAGCTTATTGAAAGAAGCGAGTGCGCCGCCGATATCGCCGCGCCGGCTTTCGGCCTCGATCTGGGACACCAAAGCCTGCGGATCGTCGCCGGCGGTCTCGTTCAAATCGCGCACCCGCACGAGATTGTGGATATGAGCGAGAAAGCGATCGGTCACGCTGCCCTTCTCCCCCTGAGACGTCGCGGCCAACACATGCGGCGCAACCGCGCTGAACGACGCGGCCAGCGCGCCGTTGGTGGGCGCCCCATTGACCACGGCTTGCAGCGGCGCCAGCGCCGCGGCATCGACCCCGAGACGTTGCAGGGCAGCGAGCTCGGGCGCAAACCCCCCGCCCGCGCGGAGCCTGTCTTCTGCGGTCTCGGCGATGATGGCGATCGCGGTGGCGTTGTCAGCCGCTGCGAGCTTCTCCTCGGCGACTCGGGTTTCATTCTTGGGCGCAGCGAGCGCCGCCTCGATCTTGTCGATTCGCGCCGAGAGGTCAGGGATCTGGCCCCGTTCGGCGTCGACGTCGGTGCGCAAGTCCTTGGCCTCGGCCGCCAAGCGCTGGGTCGCGTCGCTGGCCGCGCCATTCCCGGCGCTAGCAGCCTCCAGCGCCGCCACTCGCTTGTCGAGGTCTGCTGCGTTCGACGCCCCGGCGCCGGTCTCGAGCGCGCTGATCCGCTTCTCGAGGCTGGCGACGGCTGCGCTCTCGCGATTGGCCTCGGCGGCGATCGCGTCGTTGTTTTGTCGCCCCTGCGTTTCGAGAGCGCTCAATCGATTCGCGGTCTCAGACACGTCGGCTTTGGACGCCAGGAGCGTATACCCGGCGCCGACGCCAAGCGCGGAAACGATAAGTCCGGCGACCGCGCCGGCCAGGAAACCACGAGCGCCAATGCGCGGAGCGGCTGCGGGGGAAGGGCGAGGTTCAGCCCTACTTTCGGCCACGGGCGGCTCCGGGGGCGGCCCATTGTCGTCCGTCTCTCGGGCTGCAATATCGCCTTCGATGACCTCCGGCTCGCGCCGCGAATCGCGATTGACCGGAGCGCCCGCCGGTCCGGCCGAAACGTCCTTGATTTCCTCGTCGACCATCGCCTCGCGCTCTCGATTTCTCGCGGGCTCTATATACGGGACGACCCAAGGGAAGGAAACCCGCCGAGCTCTTGTCGCAACATTCGAAAAAGCCCTGCTTCGTCAGGCGTTTCGGCAATTGCGACGCGTGTTGCGCCAATGGCCCGCAAAGGTTCGGCGACGTCGCGCGACAGGCAGACATGCTTAAGTTCAAGGAAGCAACCCTCCGCGCCCGCGCCCTTCGCCAAGGCCGCCGCGAGTTCCGCCGACCGGCGCGAATAGTGCAGCGCCGCAACGCAAGACGCGAGAGCTCGCGCTTCCGCCGGGCGCCAAGCCGCGCGCCCTTCCGCCGAATAAGCTTCGACGATTTCGACCGCAAATGCGTGAGACAGCGCCGCTTCGATGGCCCCCTTGCGGTCGCGCCCGGCAAGGTAGAGCACGCTCGCATGGGGTTTCAGCGCGCCGGCCAGCGTCTTGATGAGATGGTCAGCGTCCGGCGCCGGCGGCAAGGCCAGCCGCCAGCCGCGCTTCTCAACCGCACGCCCGGTGCGTGCGCCGACGACATAGAGGGGCGTCGACTTATTGAATGGCCCATCGCTCAGGAGCGCTTTGTCGCTGGTCGCGACAACGGCGTCATAGTGCGACCGCTGGGGCTGGACTGGTTTGGTCCGGATCTCGATCGCCGGCAGGCACACGACGGAAACGCCCAGCCGGCGCAGGCGCGCCGCGCTTGCATTGGCGTCCTTGCGCTCGCGAAACAGCGCGACCTGGGAACGCGATCCCCTCTGCTTGTGGGAGAGGGGTTGGGGTGAGGGTTCGCGCGCGAAGCGCGCCTTCGCCTGGAGGCCGGCTCCCTCATCCGGCGGGCTCCGCCCGCCATTTTCTCCCGCAGGGAGAAGGGAACGAGGCGCGTCAAATTCCTTCATCGGCATGGGCGGGCATTATGAGGCGGGCCGGAGACGGATCAAAGCGTCTTGCCGCCGCTTGCCGATCGTCGCCGGGCGCTTTACGCCGTCGCGGCGAATGGTCGGGTTTTGCCGGCCTTCGACGGACCCATGCGTTGGACAAAGCCCTCGAAACGCCTGACCTCATCGCCGCACGAGCCGCGGCGGCGCTCGATTTCAGACCCGACATCAATGGGTTGCGCGCGCTCGCGGTCCTCGGCGTGGTCGTCTTCCACGCCGATCGCGCCTGGCTCCCCGGAGGCTTCGTCGGCGTCGACATCTTTTTCGTCATCTCCGGCTTTCTGATTTCACGAATCATTCTGTCTCAATGCGCCGTGGGACATTTTTCGCTGGCGATGTTTTACGCCCGCCGCGCCAAACGCATCTTGCCAGCGCCTCTGTTCGTGGTGAGTTTCGTTTGGATCGTCGGATGGTTCATGGCCGCGCCGACGCAATTTCGTGACATCGGCGGCGGCCTGCTCGGCAACTCGTACTTCACCGTCAACTTCTGGCTCATGCGGCTGGCAGGCGTCGGCGGCTATTTCGGCGCGGACGCAACGACCAAGCCGCTCTTGCATCTATGGTCGCTCAGCATTGAAGAGCAATTCTATCTCGCCTGGTCGGTCCTTCTGCTTGCTCTGTTCAAGCTTCAGCGACGGCTCGTCCTCTTTGTCATCCTGAGCGCGTTCGTCGCCTCGTTCGCCTTCAGCGTCGTCCTAACTTCGAGCGATCCGATCGCCGCGTTTTACCTGCCCTGGACCCGGGGATGGGAGCTCGCGCTTGGCGCGCTGATCGCCTATCGCGAGGTCTTCTGGCTCGAGGCGCTGCCCTATCCGTCGCGGTCCATCGCCAACATCGGCGCTGGAGCCGGAATAGCGCTTATGCTCGGCGCCTATCTGTTCCTGAACGAGACGCAGCCCTTTCCCGGCTGGCTAGCGGCGGTCCCCACGTTTGGTTGCGCGCTTGTCATCGCCAGTCCGCATTCGCTGCCGGGCGAGGTCGCGCTGGGCAATCGGGTGGCGGCCTTCTTCGGCGCGATCTCCTATCCGCTCTATTTGTGGCACTGGCCGCTGTTCGCATTCGCCCGCATCTGGCCCGGCGTTCTCCCGACCACGCCGGTTCTGTTCGCGCTGGCGGCGCTCGCCGTGTTGCTTGCCGCGCTCACCTACCGTCTGATCGAGCAGCCGATGGCGGCTCCGTTTCGCCGCCGGCCGCTCTCGACGGCTTTGATCCTCGTGGGCTTGCTCGCGCTGACTGGAATCGTCGGACGGATGACTTACGATTCGAAGGGGCTTCCGTCCCGCTTCCCGCCGATTGTGGACAGCATTTTCGACTACCACGCCAACGGCGCCGAGGGTCAGCCGCTCATGCGCTGCTTTTATCAGCGCGACGATGTGCGCTATTCGCTCGGCGAGGAGCGGGCGCGAGCGGCGCGCTTCTTCGGCGCCCAACATTGCTCGGCGATCGCAGACCCGCACAAACCGACGATCCTCATTGTCGGCGACTCGCACGCCGCGCATTTTTTCGCCGGACTGCAAAAAATCTACGGCGCCAAAGCCAATCTCCTGACCCTCTCCTCGGTCTTTTGCGTTCCCCTGGTCGAGAACGTCGCCATGGATCAAGGCGTGGCCGGCACGCCGCGCTGCCGCGCGATCAACGATTATGTGTTCGACGCGATCCGCACGATCAAGCCGGACGTTGTCATCGTCGGCGGCTACTTCGCTCAATACGACCACGAGGCGAATTGGCGTTATCCCGGCTATCTCGACGCGCTGGTCGCGGGCGCGCGGCGCCTGCACGCGGGCGGCGTGCGCTCGGTCATTGTCGCTGGCGAGGTTCCAACCTGGTCGCCCGTTCTGCCGATTCTTGTCGGCCGCGACGTCCTCGAGCGCGGCGCGGCAGCGGAATTCTCACGGATCGGGGTCCGGCCCGACTCGCTCGAGACCGACCGCGCGCTTGGGGCTAAGGACTGGGGTGACGGGGTTCGCTATATCTCGCAGGCGGCGAAGCTCTGCGGCCCCGAGGGCTGCCGGCGGCTGATTGGCGAGAAGCTGCCCGAAGATCTGCTGGCCGTTGATTACGGCCATTACAGCCTCGAAGGCTCAGTTTTCGCCGTCAGAACCATCCTCGCGCCGGTCATAGACGCCGAATTGGCGCGGTTGCAAAAGAATTGACGCTGCATCCGCTGCGCCGGCGGGGCGCTTATCCCGCTGGCACGGAATCCGGGTAGGCCCGCGCGTGTACGATCGGTTCGAGGCGAGTCAGGCGTATCGCCGACTTGACATCCGCATTCGTCCCCGCGTCGACCGCGTAGTCCTGAAGATGCAGCAGGCAGAGGCGGTCGCCGCGCTTGGCGTCGGGCGCGCACCAGTCGTCAAAAGTGAGGAACTCGAGGTCGGGCACGCCAATCGCCTCTTTGACCCACAAAGCCGACGCAACCTGCATTGCGTCGCCGAGCGACATTGCTCGTGATTTTCCCTCTGCGTCGGCGGGCATTTGCCATTTGGCGTCGCGGAGCCTCGCGACGCGCAGCATCGCGTTCGGGTCAGGCGTCACCAGGGTCGCCAGCGCCCGGATATAACGCGTCAATTCGAAAAGCGTGGCGAAACGACCGGGAACGAACGTCGACGGCCTGAGCTCGGCAAACAGTAGGCTGCTGACCCATACGCGACGCTTTGCCACCGCCGCCTCGGTCAGAATTGTCTCGATGTGATGTTCCGCCTCCCCCGAGTCTCCGTTCGCGTGGCGAATCACGACACTTGAGTGGAGGAAATGCTTGTCGCTATTCGACGCAATCAAGATCGTTATCCTCGTCCGATAAAGGCGCCAGGCGCAGCGATCCTCGGATGTCGATCGCCGCGGTAACGTGGCCTCTTTCTTCGATCGCCAGCACTTCTATTCGCTCAGGAAGCTGGCTGTCGCCAGTGTATATTGCTCTTCCTGTGACGCAAACATTTTTGTTGCCGAAAGGGTTCAGCGAATCTTCGCCCTGTGACTTGTCCAAGACACATTCGATGTGGGTTGTCCCCGCGGGGAGCCTAAGATCCCCAGTCCATACCGCGCCGCGATAATCGATCTCGTCCAGCCGTCCCTCGAACGACATGATCGCGCTGCCCAGAAACCAGTTATCCGTCCGCGTCATTGCGTCGTCCTTGGCCCCGACCCGATCGACCTGGCGGCGAAAGAAATCGTCGACCGGCAGCTCCGTGTCGTTGAATTGCGCCAGGACATGAAAGGAGGGATCGAGCGCCTTGACGATGCGGATAAACGCCCTCGTCAGCCGGGGATGGCGAACGACGGTCTGGTAATCGCTGCGGTAAATGCCCTCGGCGCATCGCCGGAAAAACTCAATAGCCGAAGGGCTATTCTGACCAAGCGCTCTTCGTTTCTCCAATATTCCGAACTCATAAGGATTCAGAGCCAGTTGAGAGATGAAGAACTCACTTGATCGCGCTTTAGGCTGAAGTTCGCGATCCGTCACCTGGAGCGCGGTCAGGAACGCGTCGAACGTCTTTTTGAACAGTTCGGCGGGAATGGGCCCGAGATCGTAGTCGCGAGCTTCGACCGGCCGGATCACCACGCGAATTTCGTTTGGCCCCATCGGGCTGCTCATGGCTTGCTCCTGTCGCGGAACCTTACCACGGCCAAACGCGACGGCAATGGCGCCGGGAAAGCGGGTTTTCTCAGCCCTCCGTTCACGCTATGGGCTTCATGATGCGCGTTCTTGGCATTGAGACGACCTGCGACGAGACCGCTGCGGCGGTGGTGCGGCTGCGGCCCGACGGCTCAGGCGAAATACTGGCCGACGAGGTGATGAGCCAAATCGCCGCGCACGCGCCGTTCGGCGGCGTTGTGCCGGAGATCGCGGCGCGGGCCCATGTCGAGATCATCGACTTGCTCATCGCGCGCGCGCTCACGGGGGCCGGAGTTGCGGCCAAAGACCTGGATGGGGTGGCGGCTGCGGCAGGCCCGGGTCTCATTGGCGGCGTGCTGGTCGGCCTGATGGCGGGCAAGGGCGTGGCGTTGGCGTGCGGCAAGCCCTTCGTCGCCGTCAACCACCTTGAGGCGCACGCGCTGACCGCGCGCCTGACCGCTAGCGTCGCCTTCCCCTTTCTCGTGCTCATCGCTTCGGGCGGGCATACGCAGATCCTCGCGGTCAAGGGCGTCGGCGCTTACGATCGCCTCGGCGCGACCATGGACGACGCCATTGGCGAAGCATTCGACAAGACCGCCAAACTGCTCGGGCTGTCCTTTCCCGGCGGGCCTGCCGTCGAAGCGGCGGCGAAAGACGGCGATTCCACTCGGTTCGCGCTGCCCCGGCCTTTGCTTGGCCGGCCGGACGCTGATTTTTCGCTGTCCGGGCTCAAAACGGCGGTGCGGCTCGCGGCGGAATCCGTTGCGCCCTTGCGCCCGCGCGACGTCGCCGATCTCTGCGCTTCGTTTCAGGCGGCAGTGGTGGACGTAGTCGAGGACCGCATCCGCATGGGGCTAAAGCTGTTCCGGCAGCGAATTGGCGTCGCTCCGCGCGCGGTGGTGGTTGCTGGGGGCGTCGCGGCCAACGCGGCGCTGCGCGAGGCGCTGACCCAATTCTGCGCCGAGGCCGGCTTGCCCCTTGTCGCGCCGCCGCCAAAGCTGTGCACCGACAACGGCGCGATGATCGCCTGGGCGGGGGTGGAGCGGCTGCGCCTCGGCATGATCGACGGGCTCGATGCTCCGGGCCGGCCGCGCTGGCCGCTCGACCCGAAATCCGAGCGCACGCTCAATAACAAGGCTTGAAGCGCGCGACTCCTTTAGTTGGGGTTTTGAGCCGAAGGCGCAGATGGAGCGTTCTGCGCCCCCTGAGGCGTTGCCTGCTCCTTCGCCTTTTCGTTGGCCATCGCCTTTTCATGGGCCATGTGGTGGCCGACGACGCAGCCGCCGATCGCGCCCATAATTCCGTGATGGCCGGCGTAGTGGCCAGCGACGCCACCGACCACCGCGCCCTTCAGGCAGCCCTTGGCCTCGGCTTGCGCAGCGAATAGGGCTGGCGCAAGCGTCAGAGCAGCCGTCACGGCTGCGATCGTCGCCAATTTCATGACCGATATTCCTTCTTACTGCGCAAGTGGATTAGTCGCGCCGCGATTTGCCGGCGTTGCAATCCGTAGGCAAGGCCCAACGGCGTTTTTCTTCTTCTCCAGCGCCGGCCGCGTGCGCCAAACTTATTGCAATTCGGGCCGCCCAAGCCTATACAACGCTTTTCCTCTCAAGTTTGATCCTTTGAGGCTGCGCTTGCGGGGCGAAACCTGCGAGCGAGCGCAAACGGTCATTAAGGAGCTATCGTTCATGAGCGACGCGCCGTTGATGCCGAAGGCGACCGCCGTCTGGCTGGTCGAAAATACCTCGTTGACCTTCGATCAGATCGCGGAGTTTTGCAAACTGCACCCACTCGAAGTGAAAGGGATCGCCGACGGTGAAGTGGCGACGGGCATCAAGGGCTATGATCCCATCTCGACTGGCCAGCTCACGCGCGAGGAAATCGCCGCAGGCGAGAAGGACCCCAACCGCCGCCTGCATCTTTCGACTTCAAAGACGCGCACGCCCGAATTCAAGAAGCCGCGCGGCGCGCGCTACACCCCGCTGTCGCGTCGGCACGACCGCCCGAACGCCGTCTTGTGGCTGTTGCGCAACCATCCCGAGTTGAAGGACGCACAGATCATGCGTCTCGTCGGAACGACCAAGCACACGCTTCAGGCCATCCGCGAGCGCACTCATTGGAACTCGGCCAATCTTCAGCCGATGGACCCGGTGACGCTGGGTTTGTGCTCGCAGATCGACCTCGACTTCGAGGTCAATCGCGCCGCCAAGGAACGCCCCAAGGTCGAGGACGACCGCAGCCAGACTCTGGTGTCGGCGGAAATCACCACCGCCCGGCCTGCCGCCGCTCCCGCGAGCCAGCTCGAAGTGTTCGGCGTTGCGACCCCCAAGCCCAAGCCGATCGAAGAGCGCGTCGACGTCAACTCGGTGTTCGGGAAGCTGAAGGAGAAGGCGCCGCGCGAAGCCGAATAGGAGGCGCTTTTCTCTTAAGGCCACCAGGGCTGGCGCGGTACTATTCCGCCGCCTTGACGTGGACCGCCGGGTTGTTCGGATGCGTCGTCCAGTCGGCGAATGGGCGCGCATAATCCAGCCCGGTGCGCGGATCGACGCCCGCGACTTTATGGACGAGCGTGATGCAGTCCTCGACCGGGCACACCAGCGCGCATAAGTTGCAGCCGACGCATTCGGCGTCGTTGACGACAAACTGACGCTTGCCGTTGATGCGGGCGAAGATCGCCTGATGCGACGTGTCTTCGCAAACGATGTGGCAGCGGCCGCATTGAATGCAGAGCTTCTGATCGATCTCGGCCTTCGCGACGTAATTGAGGTTCAGATACTGCCAGTCGGTGAGCGAGGGAATCGCGCGGCCGCGGAAGTCCTCGATGGTGGCGTAACCCTTGGCGTCCATGTAGTCGGAAAGTCCGGTGATCATCTCCTGGACGACCTTGAAGCCGTAGGTCATAGCGGCGGTGCAAACCTGCACCGTCCCGGCGCCGATCGCGATGAATTCCGCCGCGTCGCGCCAGGTGGTGATGCCGCCGATGGCCGAGATCGGCAGTCCGGCGCAGGCGGGATCGCGAGCGATCTCCGACACCATTGAGAGCGCGATCGGCTTCACCGCAGGGCCGCACATGCCCCCGTGCGTGCCCTTGCCGTCGATGACAACGTCTGGCGTCATGCGATCGAGATCGATGTTCATGATCGAATTGATGGTGTTGATGAGCGACACCGCGTCGGCGCCGCCTTCTTTCGCCGCACGCGCCGGCTGGCGGACGTCGGTGATGTTGGGCGTGAGCTTGACGATCACCGGCATGCGGGTGTGCGCCTTGCACCAGCGCGCGATCATCTCGACATATTCCGGCACCTGACCGACGGCCGATCCCATGCCGCGCTCCGACATGCCGTGCGGGCAGCCGAAATTGAGCTCGACGCCGTCGCATTCGGTCTCTTCGACCGGCGCGAGAATGTCCTCCCAGGACTTCTCGTCGCAGGGAACCATCAGCGACACGATGAGCGCGCGGTCCGGCCAGGCGCGCTTGACTTCCTTGATTTCCTGCAGATTGATTTCGAGGTCGCGGTCGGTGATGAGCTCGATGTTGTTCATCGCGATCAGGCGGCGGTCGGGTCCGTGGATCGCGCCGTAACGCGCGCCCGACACGTTGACGACCGGCGGCCCAGCTTCGGCCAGCGTCTTCCACACCACGCCGCCCCAGCCGGCGCGGAACGCGCGCTCGACATTGACCTTCCGATCGGTCGGCGGGGCGGAAGCGAGCCAGAACGGATTGGGCGATTTGACGCCGAGGAAATTGATGCGCAGATCAGCCATGGGATCCTCGCTTTCTTTCAGGTCAGGCGCGCGATGCGCTTAGCGCGGCGGCGATCGAGCGCGCCGCCTGCTTGCCGTCCTCGACGGCGCTCACCGTCAGGTCCTGCCCGCCATAGACGCAATCTCCGCCGGCCCAGACGCCGTCAAGCGTCGTGCGGCGTTCGCCGTCGACGACGATGCGTCCATCCTTGATCTCGATCGGCGCTCCGTCGAGCGGTTCCGGCGCGCCACGCTGGCCGATGGCGAGAAACAGCATGTCGGCGTCGAGGCGAAATACCGAGCCAACCAGCGCCGACGCGCTCTCGCCGCCGTTGCCGCCATTGCCGCTCTCAAACACGACGCCGCTCAATGTGTCGCCGCGACCTTCAAGCGCGACCGGCCGCGCCCAGTAGCGAATGGCGACCCCGCTCGTTTGCGCGAGCTCCCGTTCATAAGCGCTCGCCTTCATCTGTTCCGGTCCGCGCCGGTAGACCATGGTCACCGTCTCGGCGCCGAGCAGCTTCGACTGCACGGCGACGTCGATCGCGGTCATGCCCCCGCCGATGACGACGACCCGGCGGCCAACCGGCATTTGCGACAGATCCTTCGCCTGCCTGAGCTCAGCGATATATTCGACCGCGTCCAGCACGTTGGCGAGCTCGGTTTCCTTTGGCAGTCCGAGCTTGTTGGTCGCGCCGAGGCCCATGCCGAGGAATATGGCGTCATAGTCGCGCCGCAGATCATCGATTTTCACATCGCGGCCGAGCGCCTGACCGCGGCGGATTTCGATGCCGCCGATCGATAGAATGAAATCGACTTCCCGCGCCGCGAAGTCGTCGACGGTTTTGTAGGCGGCGATGCCATATTCGTTGAGGCCGCCAGCCTTATCGCGCGGCTCGAAGATGGTGCTCTCGACGCCGGCGAGGGCGAGTTCGTGCGCGCAAGCCAACCCCGCCGGCCCCGCGCCGACGATCGCCACCCGCTTGCCGGTGGGCACGCCGCGCGCGTAGGGCGATTTCCCGTGTCCGATGGTGGGCTCGGTCGCATAGCGCTGCAATTCGCCGATCACGACCGGCTTCGCCTCCGCCGCCTCGCGCACGCAGGCTTCCTCGCAGAGCGTTTCGGTCGGGCAGACGCGGGCGCACATGCCGCCCATTATGTTGGAATCGAAAATGGTCATGGCCGCCCCGGTGCGATTGCCGGCGGCGATCTGGCGAATGAACAGAGGAATGTCGATCGAGGTCGGGCAAGCCTGCTGGCAGGGGGGGTCGAAACAGAAATAGCAGCGCTCCGCCTCGACCCTCGCCTCATGCGACGTTAGCATCGGATGCAGATCGGCGAAATTGCTCTGCAGGGTCGCTTCGTCCAATCGGCCAGGGCCGATGTCCGGTGCTCCCGGCGGATTGGCGGCGATCGTCATAGCGGCGCCTCAAGGGCTCGGAGGGACGGGCCAAGCTTATTCTTGACCGCTTGGTCAATCGTTCCGCCGGTCGCGGCGTCTGTCAAGCAGGATATAGGCCAAGCCGCGCACGACGAGTCTAGTTACATTCGGTGCCCGCAGTTCAGTCGCATCTCTCACACGAACGATGTGGATAACAAAAGAGTTGAAACCGGAATCGCATTGCTGCGGTGCAACAATTCTGCTAGCATGTCTTCTCAACGAGGAGCGAGGACTCAGAGGGGCCCATGTCAGCCACCTGGAAGACCAAATGGGGCGTTCGCCGCGTTCGCCGCGATACCCCGACGATCGAAGAGGCGTTGATCGCAGCTGAAACTCTAGCTGGCGATCCGGTTCAGCGCGCGGAAATCGCCGCGTCCCTGATGGGGGTGCCGGTCGAAGAGGTCAAGGTGTTGGCGGCCAAACAGGCCGCAAGGACGCGCGGCCGGGCGAGCCTGGTCGCTGGCCGCACGCGCGCCGTGGTGGTCGAATACAAGCGGCCACGCATGGGCCCGGGGCCAATGTCGTTCGCCCGAAAGCGCTGAGGCGCGGAGCGCGCGACGAAACGTGGGCCGCCGACCTTAGAGGTTCGCCAGTTTGGCCGCCGAGGGCCGGCTGGTGCGGTATTGACTGCGCGCCGCCACGTCGGTCGAAATGACCGCGACCGCGATCAAGGTCAGCGTCGTCATTTCGACGAAGTCGACATTGAGGAAGGCCAGCGCCACCACGGCCGAAAAGGCCGCGGCCATATAAGGCGCGAGCCGGGCCGGCGCGCGCGTAAGGTCACGGAAAGCGAGCCACGCCCCGGCCGCCGCCAGCACCGCTCCGACAATTCCAAGTTCGTACCATACCGTGAAGGCGAGCGCGCGCGGGGTCTGGGCCGGCAAGATCCGGTCTTGAACCCCATGGCTTACAGTCGCAAATCCATGGCCGGTGATCAGCCTGAGCTTGTCGTGGGTGAACACGTCCGCCGCCACCGACAGCGAAGGATAAGGCGCCGGCAGAGACGACAGTCGCGTGTGAAAAATCCAGGCGGAGACGGTCGGCGCGAGCGCCGGGATCAGCGGCGACAACAGAATGAGCGCCGCCGCCCCCCAACTCAACTCGCGCGCGGTGCGTGACAAGTCGGAGATGGAGAACGACAACGCCAGATAGCCGGCGAACAACGCGATCGTGAGCGGAGCGTAACTGTCGATATAGGCGAAGCACAAAGCGACGATCAAAAGCAGGCGCGCCAGCCCGTTGCGTCCGCGCGCGGCGAGTCCGCCAATCGCCGGAAACAGCAGCACGGCGATCGCGACTCCGGCGGTCGCGAGCCGGCCGTCGTCCGGCGCCCGGAGCAGCGTCTCGGCAAGCGCTCGCGCGACCATGGCCGCCATGCCGGCCATAACCCCAATCGGGAACAGGTAGAGATCGGTCGCGCTCGCGTTCTCCCGCGGCGCCGCTATCGCCAACATTGTCGCAACGAGCAGGACGCCCAGTTTGAGCAAGTGTTGCGCCGCCGTGAGCGGATACGGCGTCCACAGAATCGACAACGCCGCCCAGACCAATCCCGCCAGCAAGGCGAGAAAGGCTGGAACAAAGAACGGCCGCCTGAAGCGTTCGAAAAATCCAGGCTCCGCGTCGAGGGCCGCAGCGATCAGGATCAGGCCAACGCCAATCGAGAACATCACATACAGGCCAAGCGGGTGGAGCACGACCCCGATCGGCGCGCCGACGGCCAACACGAGGTAGCCGATGCGCGAGAAAAATCGTGAGGCGTCCGCGGCGTCGTCGCGATCCCCGTCCCTCGAACTTTTCCTGTCCGCCGCGACCGCCATGAGTTCCAACCCGATTGCGCCGCCCTTCTCTCCGCGTCGCCATCGAGGACTTATACGACCTCGGCGGCGAGGCGCCTGTGTGCGCCGCGCAACACCTTCGCGTCAATTTCCCAATTCAGCCGATGATTGACGGCAAGCGCGCGGGCGTGCGACGGGACGGTCGCGGCGGACTCGATGGCGGCGATGAGGGCGAAGGCGACGAGGTGAGCGGCAATTCCACGGTCGCGGCCGCCGCGCGGATCGAAGCAGCGCCGCGTCGCGCCGCTTGGCTCGGTCTTTGCGCTTGCGTCGGGTCGATTGCGCTTTTGGCGATGCAGGCGCTCGCCGCCCACCGGCTCGAGCTTAGTTTCGACGAAGCCTATTATACGCTTTGGTCGCGCCATCCTTCTCTCGGATACCTCGACCATCCGCCGATGGTCGCTTTTCTCATCCGCGCCTCGACTTCACTGTTCGGCGGTTCCGAATTCGGGGTGAGGGCGCTGTCGCTCCTTGTCGTTGGCGCAATGCCCGCCCTTGTCGCTTTGATCGCCTGGCGTCTGTTCGGTTCGGCGGAGAAGGCCGCGCTCGCGGCGCTGATGTGGATCGCCATGCCGCTGGTCTCCGTAGGGGCGGTGTTCGTCACCCCCGACGCTCCGCTGGTCGTGTTTTGGACGCTTGGGCTTGCCGCGCTTGTCGAGCTCTGGCGTACCGGCGAAAAGCGGTGGCTGATCGCGCTGGGCTTGGCGCTTGGCCTCGCGCTGCAATCGAAATTCACCGCCGCTTTTTTCGTAGCCGGCGTCGCGCTCGCCTTGGTCGTGGCGCCCTCGCTGCGCCGCTGGCTTGTCTCGCCGGCGCTGTTTGCGGCCCTTGCTGTTGCGCTGGCGGTATTCGCCCCGTTCGTCGTCTGGAACGCGGAACACGGCTGGGCGACCTTCGCCAAGCAGCTTGGCCGCGCCCCGCCGAAAGGATTCGCGCCCTATTATTTCGCTGAGTTCCTCGTCGCGCAGATCGGGCTCATGAACCCCCTCGTTTTCGCAGCGCTCGTCCCCGCGGTCGCGGCCATCCCTTGGCGCGCGCGCGTCGCCGCAGGCTCGCCCGGCGAAGCCCGGCGCATTCTCGCCTGCACGATCGCGCCCGCGGCGGTCTATTTCCTTTTGCATTCCCTCCACGACCGCGTGCAGGGCAACTGGCTCGCGCCGCTCTATCCCGCTATCGCCATTCTTGCCGCCGACTGGATCGCCGAGATTCGGCGCAGCAATGTTTCCGGTTTCGCCGCGAGAATCGCGAAAGCGGCTCAATGGGCGGCGCCGATTGGACTTGTCGTCGCTGCGTTGACTTTCGGCGAAGCGGTGACCGGCGCGGTCCCGCTTGGGGCCGCCAATCCCCTCGCCCGCCTGGAAGGTTTTCGCGAGCTGGCGCACGATCTCGACGCCAAGGCGCGCGCCGACAACGCGCCATATGTCCTGACCCAGGGCTACGCGCTGACTTCATTGATGACGTACTACGGCGGTCCGGCGATCAGCGTTGTGCAGCCAGAACAGCGCATGCGGTGGATATTCGAACCGCAGCCGCCTGAGACCCTGTTCGCCGCGCCCGGGCTCGCGCTCGGCGAACCCGGCCGCCGTTTCGACTTGATCTTAGGAATGCGCTTTCGCGAGGTCGAGCCGGCCGGTCTCCTGCAACGACGCCAGGCCGGCGGATCGCTCGAGGCTTACGAGCTCTACCGCGTCGCCCATCCTTACGCGCCGGTTCTCGATCCGGTCGAGTGATTGGGCGCCGGCCGAAATTTTGGGCCGCCTCTTTGGGTTGAATTCCGGGACGGGTTTTTGTGCTAATGTGAATCACGGCCGAGGGGCGCGCCATGAGCGAGACCCGGAAAATTGCGGCGATCCTGGTCGCCGATGTGGTCGGCTATAGCCGGCTCGCGGGAGCGGACGAGGACCGCACATTGTCGCGGCTGCGCGGCCTGCGCAGCGACCTGATTGATCCCGCCATCGCCGCCCATCGTGGCCGCATCGTGAAGCGCACCGGCGACGGGGCGCTGATCGAGTTTCGCAGCGTCGTTGACGCGGTGCGCTGCGCGATCGAAGTGCAGAACGGGATGGTTGAGCGCAATGCGGGCATGCCGCCCGAGCGCCGCATCCAGTTTCGCGTCGGTATTCACCTCGGCGATGTCGTCGAGGAGAGCGACGGCGACCTGATGGGCGACGGCGTCAATATCGCCGCGCGGCTGGAGGGCATTTGCGCGCCCGGCGCGATCTGTCTTTCCGAGGACGCCTATCGCCAGGTCAGGGGCCGGCTCGATCTTGCCGTCACCGATCTCGGGCCCACCCAACTCAAAAACATCGCCGAACCGATGCGAGTCTATTCGCTGCAGGTCGGCATCCCCACGCAGGCAAAGACCGCGTCGGCGTCCGAGCCAATGACACGAGCGAAGGCGCCCGAGCCGAAAAAGGCTTTCGTTCTCGCCCCGCTCGCCGCTGCGCTCGTGGCGCTGCTGGTTGTGATCGTGGGCGGAGCGTGGTGGTTCCTCAACGCGACCCGGCCCGCGAGCGTCGTCACGAAGGCGCCCGCCGAGGCGGCGCGTCTTTCCATCGTCGTGCTGCCCTTCGCCAATCTTTCCGGCGATCCGGCGCAGGATTACCTCGCCGACGCTCTCGCCGATGAATTGACCACCGCTCTCTCGCGCATCCGCGGCAGCTTCGTCATCGCGCGCAATACGGCGTTCACGTACAAGGGCAAGCCGGTCGACGCCAAAGCGATCGGCAAGGATCTCGGCGTGCGCTATGTGCTGGAAGGCTCGGTGCAGCCGAGCGGCGCTCAGATGAGGGTCAACGCCCAGCTTATCGACGTCGAAAACGGCGCACACCTCTGGGCCGAACAGTTCGACACCCCTCGCGCCGACTTGTTGCAGATGCAGGACGAGATCGTCGCCCGTCTGGCCCACGCGATGGACCTTCAACTCACCGAAGCCGAGGCCGCCCGCCTCAAACGGACCCCAGCGGCGAATCCCAGCGCCGAGGATTTGGCTCTCCAATGCGCGGCCGGGGTCCGAAAAGGCGGATATTTAGGCAAGGAAGCGGATGCGGCCTACTCCCTCTGCGAACAGGCGCTCGCCATCGATCCCAATAATGACCGCGCCCTGGGCTGGTTGTCCCCCAAGTACTATTTGGCGGTTGGGATGGGCGTCAGCGCCGACCCGAAGGCCGACCTCAAGCGGGCGGATGAATTGGCGTCCCGAGCGATTGCCCTCAATCCAAATCTGGACCTCCATCACGTGGCGAAGGCCATGATCCTCCTGAACCAGGCGCGCTACGAAGAATCCAGCGCGGAGGGCGAACGGGCGCTCGCCCTGAATCCGGTCAACGTGGATGCATACGCCGTCATTGGCTGGGATTACGCCTACCGCGGGCAATTCGAAAAGAGCCTCGAATATTTTGACAAAGCGATTCGGCTCAGTCCGCACGACCCCGGTATCGGGGTATGGTTCGATTCGAAATCGATGGCCTATTTCGGGCTGAAGCAATACGACCAGGCGATAGAATGGGCCCGCCGGGCCGTCGTGATCGATCCGAGTTTCGGTGCGGATCTTGTCGCGCCGCTGGCTTTGAGCGGTCATGAAACGGAGGCCCGCGAAGCGCTGCAGCGTTACCTCGCGCTTCCGTCCAGCGTACAGCCCAAGACGATCGCGGCGTGGAAGGCGTACAACGACCATTTCGTCAACGCGAACGCCGATCCGCGCCTTCTCGAAGCTTTCGACCGTTTTTACGGGGCCGTGCGCAAGGCGGGAATGCCGGAAGGGTGAGCAAGGCCGACTGGGCTCGATCCGGCCCGAGGGCAGCCGCTTCGATCAGCCGAACCGCAAAAGGATGACGCCTGCAAGAATAGCGATGACAGCGATCGCGCGTTGCGCGTGGAACGGCTCGCCGAGCGCCACGACGCCGATGATCGCCGCGAACACGACCGACGTCTCGCGAAGGGCGGCGACGGCGGCGATCGGGGCTCGGGTCATCGCCCAGACGACGATCGCATAGCCGACAAAGGCGGCGAGGCCGCCGATGAAGCCGCGCCGCCAGTCCCCTACAAAGGCGGCGACCGCGACGCGCCCGCGAAGAAAAAGGATGATCGGCAAATAGGCGAGCGCGGTTAGCGCGTCCGCCCATGAATTATAGGCGAAGGCGAACGCCGAACCGGCGCCGGAAAGCCTCGCGCCTTGCCCGTCGATCACCGAATAGATCGCGATGACGGCCGAATTGGCCAGCGCAACAATGATCGTCGGCCGATTGATTCGCCCATGCGCAAAGCCGCTCGCGCCCATCGCCAGCACGCCTGCGACGAGCGTCGCGACTCCAAGACTTGCGATCGGCCCCGGCGCTTTCGCCCAACGTCGCAAGCGCGATGACGGCGGCGATCAGCGGCGCGAACCCGCGCATGATCGGATAGGCGACCGAGAGGTCGGCGCTGCGATAGAGCAGGCCGACCAGGATAAGATAGACGATATGGATGACCGCCGAGGCGACGACGAACGGGAAGGCGGCGGCCGCAGGCCGCGGCAGGACGAGAGCCGCCACGACAGCGGCCACGCCGCACCAGAGCGCGACGATCGCCGAAGAGAGGAACTTGTCGCTCGCGCTCTTGACGAGCGAATTCCACAGCGCATGAAGGGCCGCCGCGCCAAGGACGGCGGCCAAGACGCCGGAACTGAGGTGGTCGGAGTCGGTCATGAAAAAGTCAGACTGATGGATTCGCTCAGCCCCGTCGACCCGCGTGGCGATCAGGCCAACCGGCAGCGGGCGCACGCGGAGGCGCGCGGCTCCTTCGTCCGTGTCGGGGCGCGCACCGAGCCTGCTCGCCTGTTCGAGACCGGGGGCTTACGCTGGCGCTTTCCCCGTTCGTCGAACCCCTGCGAAGTGGCGATCGTCAATACGGGCGGCGGGGTCGCCGGCGGCGATTCCTATCGCGTGAGCCTGACGTTGAGCGAAGGCGCCGAGGTCGAGGCGACCACGCCGTCGGCGGAACGCGTTTATCGCAGCGACGGCCCGGCGGCTCGCATTGCGACGCGGCTCATTCTCGCGCCGCGCGCGCGGCTCTTCTGGCTGCCTCAGGAGACGCTCATGTTCGATGGCGCGCGGCTCGAGCGGCGGCTCGAGGTCGAGACGTCCGGCGAGGCTGCGCTCATCGCCGCCGAGACGCTGGTGTTCGGCCGCCTGGCGATGGGCGAAAACCAGATCGACGCAAGCCTGAGAGACTCATGGCGCATCCGGCGGAACGGCAGGCTCGTCTTCGCTGACGAGACGAGGATTGAACACGCCGGCGCGACCCTCGAGCGCAAGGCGGTCGGGGCGGGAGCGCGGGCTCTATCGACGATCGTCGCTTCGGCGCCCGATATCGAGGCGCGCCTGCCCGATTTGCGGGCGGCGCTCAACGCTGGGAACCCGCGCGTCGAAAGCGGCGCGAGCGCCTTTGACGGTCTGGTCGTCGTCCGCCTTCTTGCCGCCTCATCGGACCAATTGCGCGCAGCGCTGGTCGCGTCCATTGTCGCGCTCGGCGGACGCAAGCCGCGGCTGTGGCCCTGATAAGGCGCCGAAATTTGCTGGGCCGCTGAAGACTAAGAGGAGGGACAAGGCCCCATGAATCTGACGCCGCGGGAAAAGGACAAGCTCTTGATCGCGATGGCGGCGATGGTGGCGCGTCGCCGGCTCGAGCGCGGCGTCAAGCTCAACCATCCGGAGGCGGTCGCGCTCATCACCGATTTCGTCGTCGAGGGGGCGCGCGACGGGCGCTCGGTCGCCGAGTTGATGGAAGCCGGCGCGCATGTCGTCTCCGCCGATCAGGTGATGGACGGGATCGCTTCCATGATCCACGACATTCAGGTCGAGGCGACCTTTCCCGACGGCACCAAGCTCGTCACCGTCCATCATCCGATCCGCGGCGCGGACGACAGTCATGTCCCCGGCGAAGTGATGGCGGAACCCGGCGAAATCCTGATGAACGTGGGGCGTGAGACGTTCACCCTCGAAGTGTCCAATTCCGGCGATCGGCCGATCCAGGTCGGCTCGCACTATCATTTCTTCGAGACCAATCCGGCGCTCAAGTTCGACCGCGGCAAAGCGAAAGGCTTCCGGCTCGACATTCCGGCCGGCACGGCGGTCCGGTTCGAGCCCGGCCAGAGCCGATCCGTGCGCCTCGTCGCCATCGCGGGAAAGCGCGAGGTCTATGGCTTCCGCCAGGAGGTGATGGGGAAGGTGTAAGAGGTGACCTTGCATTACATCGGCCCCTCCCTTACCTTGCAAGAAGTAAGGAGCGACAGGAAGACGTGGTGACCGCCAAGCGAGCCGCCGTTGACCGTGACTTCGGCGAAGCGACCGTGACCAGCAAGGGGCAGATCACAGTGCCAAATGACTTGCGCAAGGCGCTCGACATCTCGGCAGGAGACCGGCTGCGCTTCGTGCAGGCGCCCGACGGATCGATCCGGCTCGAAGCGCGCAAGCGTCGCCGCATCGTCGATATTGCCCGCGCCAACGCATTCTGCGCCGGAGAGGCAGGCCTCGACCTCGACAAGACGATCGACGAAGCCATCACGCTTGCCATGGAGGAGCGTGATCGAAGAAGCCGCGGCGGATGATTGGCCTCGACACGAATGTTCTGCTGCGCCTGTTCGTCGAAGACGATGCCGGGCAAAGCGCACGCGCGCGCCGCCACGTCGGCTTGGCGACGGCGGACGAGCCATGCGTCATCAATTCCGTGGTGCTTGCCGAGTTCGCCTGGGCATTGGCGAAGAAAATGAAACAGAAACGCGCCGAGGTCGCGCGTCTGATCGAGGAAGTCCTGTCGGCGGACGATCTCCACATTCCTGATCGCCGCGCCGCGCTCAACGCGCTAACAGTCTATCGCGCCGGCAAAGCCGACTTTCCCGACTATCTCCTCGCCGAAATTAACGCGGACCTCGGCTGCGCCTCGACGGCGACGTTTGATCGCGCGGCCCTCGACTCGCCTTCCTTCTCTCCCGTGCCGTGAGCCCCGCCGATGCCCTCCTCCCGCAACGCGCTCCCGCCGACCTCTCTCCCCCGCGCGCATTACGCCGAAATGTTCGGCCCCACGACCGGCGACAGGATCCGCCTCGCCGACACCGAGCTCATCATCGAGGTCGAGAAGGATTTCACAACTTACGGCGAAGAGGTGAAGTTCGGCGGCGGCAAGGTGATCCGCGACGGCATGGGGCAGGCGCAGACGACGCGCGCCCGCGGCGCGGTCGACACGGTCATCACCAACGCGGTCATCCTCGACCATTGGGGGATCGTGAAGGCCGACGTAGGCCTGAAGGACGGGCTGATCGCCGCGATCGGCAAGGCCGGCAATCCCGATATCCAGCCCGGCGTGACGATCATCGTCGGGCCGGGGACGGAAGTGATCGCGGGTGAAGGGAAGATCATCACTGCCGGCGGTTTCGATTCGCACATCCATTTCATCTGCCCGCAGCAGATCGAGGAGGCCCTCATGTCCGGCGTCACCTCGATGCTGGGCGGCGGCACCGGGCCGGCGACCGGCACCTTCGCCACCACCTGCACGCCTGGGCCCTGGCACATCCAGCGCATGATCGAGGCGGCCGATGCTTATCCCATGAACCTCGGCTTCGCCGGCAAGGGCAATGCGTCCAAGCCCGCCGCGCTCGTCGAGCAGGTCAAGGCCGGCGCCTGCGCGCTCAAATTGCACGAGGACTGGGGCACGACGCCGGCGGCGATCGACTGCTGCCTTTCGGTCGCCGACGATCACGACATCCAGGTGATGATCCATACCGACACGCTTAACGAATTGGGTTTCGTCGAGGACACGATCAAGGCGTTCAAGGGCCGCACCATCCACGCCTTCCACACCGAGGGCGCGGGCGGCGGTCATGCGCCCGACATCATGAAGGTCGCGGGCCTGCCCAACGTCCTGCCCTCGTCCACCAACCCGACGCGGCCCTATACGAAGAACACGCTCGACGAGCATCTCGACATGCTCATGGTCTGCCACCACCTCGATCAGAGCATTCCCGAAGACCTCGCCTTCGCCGAGAGCCGCATCCGCAAGGAAACCATTGCCGCCGAGGACATTCTGCACGATCTCGGCGCGCTCTCGATGATGTCGAGCGATTCCCAGGCGATGGGCCGGGTCGGCGAAGTCATCATCCGCACCTGGCAGACGGCCGACAAGATGAAGCGCCAGCGTGGGCCGCTCGAAGGCGACGGCCCCCGCAACGACAATGCGCGCGCCAAGCGCTACGTCGCCAAATACACCATCAACCCCGCGATCGCGCATGGCGTATCCAAGCACATCGGCTCGGTCGAGAAGGGCAAGCTCGCCGATCTCGTCTTGTGGACGCCCGCCTTCTTCGGCGTGAAGCCCGACAGCATCATCAAGGGCGGCGCGATCGCCGCTGCGCTGATGGGCGACCCCAACGCCTCGATCCCGACCCCCCAGCCCGTCCACTACCGCCCGATGTTCCGCTCGCACGGCCGCGCGCTGCACGGCTCTTCGCTGACCTTCGTTTCCGAAGCGGCGCTCGCCGGCGGCCTGGAGCGCAAGCTCAAGATGCAAAGGCGCCTGGTCGCGGTCGAGAACACGCGCGGCAAAATCGGCAAGAAGAGCATGATCCACAATGACGCGACGCCGAAGATCGAGATC
>CAWEZX010000014.1:0-84661 GCA_963813555.1 uncultured Alphaproteobacteria bacterium
GCAAACGCCAACGTCGGCCATTCAGATCATCGAGTCGGATGCGCCTCTGGCGTACCAACGCTTGACCTTATCGTCGCCGACGAATGACGCCCTTCTCATCAAGAACTTGTCGATAACAATCCCGTTCCGCGGTCGTATTCTCGTTAAGGGGACGAATCCCGACGCGGGGATAGCGCTGTTTAGGGCCACGGCCAGCGTTGGATCTCAGGCGAGGGGCGCATCATTCGTCCCCGGGGAGACGGCGCTCACTTTCTCGCCCAGAAGCCTTATTTGCCGCCGGGCTCGTTGCGGGAGGCGCTCGTTCCGGGGCGCGAGGGGGAGATATCAGACGATCGCATGTGGAGCCTGCTCCGCGAACTCAACCTCGACCATCTCTTGAGCCAGGCGGGAGGGCTCGACGTCCCTCAGGATTGGGGGACGCTCATTTCGCTGCGCGAACAGCAACTGCTCGCCTGTCTGCACGTTCTTCTCGCGGCGCCGCGGGTCGTCCTTATGGACCGTATCCAAGAGACTTTGACCTCGAACGAGGTCAGTCAAATCCTCGGCATGCTGTCGCTAGCTTCGATCGGTTACGTCGCCAATGGCGAAGCCGACGGGCGCAGCGATCTGTACGATGCCGTCCTCGAATGCAAAGAGGGCGGCGCATGGACGTGGACGGGGGGCGAATCCGCGCGGTGACTATCGTCTCTGGCCGACCGCTTTGGCGGTCACATTAGGCCGACGCCCGTCCATCGACAATATGGATCGCTCGTTGCGTCAGGCGGGCGAGGCCTCGTCGTGCGTCACCACTATCACCGTGCGGCCCTCGTCGGCCAGGCGCGTAAAGATTGCGAACACCGCGGCGCCGTTCCTCGTATCGAGCGCCGGTCGGTTCGTTGACGAGAATGAAGCGCGGATCGTTGGCGAGCGCCGGCGCCTACAGATCACGGTCGACTAGGGAGGATTCCGGCTGCGTCCGCGGAAGCCTGGCTGGTTAATTGAGTTCTTGCACGCCGTTCGTTACAAAAGCCGGCCCTCTTTGCCGCTGAACTTGATACCCGGCGCTTGTGACGAACAGGCCGCTAAGCACGTTCACAGGTTGTCGCCCTCGGTCGAAATTGCGCCTCGGACGCCGCCATGCCCCCATGTCCAGTTCTTGATTTCCGGCATGTCGTCGCCATAGCGGCAAATGTATTGGCGATGGTCGATGAGCTTGTCGCGGATCTCCTGCTTGGCGTAGGCGGCGCGCTCGCCAAGCTTCGGCACGCGGTCAATGACGTCGCCGACCAGATGGAAACGATCGAGGTCGTTTATTACGCACATGTCGAAAGGCGTGGTCGTCGTTCCCTCTTCCTTGTAGCCGCGCACATGAATGTTGTCGTGGCCGGTCCGCCGATACGTCAGCCGGTGGATGAGCCAAGGATAGCCGTGAAAGGCGAAGATGATCGGTTTATCGACGGTGAAAAGCGCGTCGAAGTCGCGGTCGGCGAGACCGTGCGGGTGTTCGCTTGACGGCTGTAACGTCGTGAGATCAACGACGTTGACAACGCGTATTTTCAGTTCGGGCGCGTGCTGGCGCAGGAGCTTGACCGCGGCCAGAGTTCCAAGCGTCGGGACGTCGCCGCAACAGGCCATGACGACATCCGGCTCGCCGCCACGATCGTTGCTCGCCCACGGCCAGATGCCGAGCCCTGCCTCACAATGCTTGATCGCCTCATCCATGGTCAGCCATTGCGGAGCCGGCTGCTTGCCCGCCACGATGACATTCACGTAGTTGCGGCTGCGCAGGCAATGGTCGGTGACGGAAAGCAGGCAGTTCGCGTCAGGCGGTAAATAGATCCGCACCACTTCGGCCTTCTTGTTCATCACATGGTCGATGAAGCCCGGATCCTGATGGGAAAAGCCGTTGTGGTCCTGACGCCAGACGTGGCTCGACAACAGATAGTTGAGCGAGGCGATCGGCCGTCGCCAGGGGATGTGACCACAAACCTTCAGCCATTTGGCATGCTGGTTGAACATGGAATCGATGATGTGGATGAAGGCTTCATAGCAGGAGAAGAAACCGTGCCGCCCGGTCAGCAGGTAGCCTTCGAGCCAGCCTTGGCACTGGTGCTCGCTGAGCATCTCCATCACGCGCCCGTCCGGCGCGAGATGGTCGTCGTATGATAAGGTCTCGGCGGCCCAGGCGCGGTTTGTGACCTCGAGCACGTCTTGCCAGCGGTTGGAATTGTTCTCATCCGGGCTGAACAGGCGGAGGTTGCGCGAGTCCAGATTGAGTTTCATCACGTCGCGCAGAAATTGGCCCATGACCCGCGTTGACTCTGCGTTTACGGAGCCAGGCGAAGGCACGGCGACCGCATAGTCGCGGAAGTTGGGGAGCCTTAGGTCGCGCAAGAGCAGGCCGCCATTGGTATGCGGATTGGCGCTCATCCGGCGTGTCCCTTGCGGGGCAATCGCAGCAAGCTCGCCTTTGAGGCGGCCCTTGTCGTCGAACAGCTCCTCGGGGCGATAGCTCTTCATCCATGTCTCGAGAATATGGACATGCTCCGGATGGCCGCGCATCGCGCTCATCGGCACCTGATGCGACCGCCAGTAGCCCTCTTCTCGCTGGCCGTCGATCTCCTTGGGACAGGTCCAGCCCTTCGGTGTCCGCATGACGATCATCGGCCAGATCGGGCGTTTGGAAAATCCATTCTTCCGCGCGTCAGCCTGGATGCTGCGGATTTCGCCGATCACTGTTTCGAGCGTGGCCGCCATGACCTCGTGCATCGGCCCCGGCTCATGCCCCTCGACGAAATGGGGCGCATATCCGTATCCCCGCAGAAGCGAGTTCGAGCTCCTCGTGACTGATCCGCGCCAGCACGGTCGGATTGGCGATCTTGTAGCCGTTGAGGTGCAGGATCGGCAGCACGGCGCCGTCGCGCACGGGATTCAGGAACTTGTTGGAATGCCAGCTCGTCGCGAGCGGTCCAGTCTCCGCTTCGCCATCGCCGACAACCGCGGCGACGATGAGGTCGGGGTTGTCGAAGGCGGCGCCGAAGGCATGCGATAGCGCGTAGCCGAGCTCGCCACCCTCGTGGATGGAGCCGGGCGTCTCGGGCGCCACATGGCTCGGAATCCCGCCGGGGAAGGAGAACTGGGTGAAGAGCCGCTTCATGCCCTCCGCATCCTGCGAGATGCCTGGATAGACTTCGCTGTAGGTGCCTTCGAGATAGGCGTTGGCGACCAGCCCCGGACCGCCATGTCCGGGGCCAGTGACGTAGATCATGTCCAGATCGTGCTTCTTGATCAGCCGATTGAGATGCGCGTAGACGAAGTTGAGACCCGGCGTCGTGCCCCAATGCCCCAGAAGGCGTGGCTTGATGTGCTCCTCCTTGAGAGGCTCGCGCAGCAAGGGGTTATCGAACAGGTAAATCTGACCGACGGACAGATAGTTGGCGGCGCGCCAGTAGGCGTCGATGAGCGCAACCTCTTTCTTCGATAATGTCGTCGCCATGTTGACTTCCGATGAATTTTGCCTCGCGCGTTTAACGAAAAGGCCACGCATTGGCGTGGCCTTTAATGCAAGGGAACACCCCCTTCACGCTGCCTTGACGGTGATCGTCTGCGCCGGTTTCTGCGACCCGCCGTTCTTCGGAAGGTTTACGGTCAGGAGACCTTTTGAGAAGGACGCCTCGATCTTTGTTTCGTCGACATCCTGAGGCACCTGGAACGAGCGCTCGAACGCGCCGTAATGACGTTCGGACATATAGGAGTTCTTCTTCTTCTCCTCGGTTTCCTGCTTCTTCTCGCCCTTGATCGTCAGCGTGCCATTGGCAATTTTGAGTTCGATGTTGTTCTGATCCAGTCCAGGTAGTTCTGCAGTGATTTCGTAAGCCTTGTCCCTTTCCGCGACATCAACCGCCGGCGCCACCTCGCCCATCCAACGCGGCTCCCATTCGTTCAGCGAGCGGCGAAATGGAAAGCCCCAAAATCCGCGGTCAAAATCATCGAACAAGCGATCGATTTCGCGCCGCAGGCTCCCGAATGACCACCCTTCGTTGGCAGGAACTGGTCGCGGAGTGTTAGAGGCTTGAACGGGCACATTGCTCGGATTGGTAGTCATTTTAATTCTCCCGTTGAACGTAACGCGATCATTTACTTACGCAGCAAATCAAAGATGTCTTTGACTCAAATCAAGACGCGGCGGCCTGTTGCGGACTCGAAGTTGGACTTTGGTTCGGACGTCGTCCGGGCCCCGCCCGCTGCTCGGCTTCCTACGACCTTTTAAATTTGATCGATCTTGCGGACCCTGAGATGGATCGAGGCGGGTTTGCGAGGCCAGCCAATAATCCGCATCCGCGCGCGAATCAGCGCAGAGAAACATGACTAAAATGCCAACCGAACGACAGCCAGGGCGAAGGGTTCATTATCGTCGCAACGGCGCGATGAACCGCCCCGAGTTTGCCGGAGGCCGTTTTGTTTGAGTCACGCGGCCATTGCGGTGTCGTTCAGCATGGCGAAGTAGCGTTCCTCGGTTTCGGCCGGCGGGATGAAGCCGATGGGCTGCAGAAGCCAGGGATTGTTGAACCCGTCCACCCACTCGAGAGTTGCGAACTCGACGGCCACGAAGTTGCGCCACGGTCCACGTCGATGGATGACCTCAGCCTTGTAGAGGCGGTTGATCGTTTCGGCGAGGGCGTTGATGCTCCTATGTCGGTCAAGAGCTGGTTGCGGCCGCATCGGCTGGGGCTGGCTTGGTGCAGAGATACCCAAAGATCTCACGAGAGACGCAGCGTTTGAGGCGGCGTATGATTTCGGATTTGGACTTGCCCTCCGCGGTGCGTCGGCGGACGTAGTCCAGTGTCGGCTGGTGACCGCGCATACGGATGATGACTACCCGATAGAGGGCGGCATTGGCCTGCCGGTTGCCTCCGCGGTTGAGGCGGTGCCGGAGGGTCTTGCCGCTTGATGCCGGGATCGGGCAGGCACCGCACAGCTTGGCGAATGCTGCCTCCGAGTGGATGCGCTCAGGGTTGTCGCCGACAAGCAGCAGCATCTCGGCCGCAGTGCCCGAGGCCATTCCGTGCGCCTCCAGCAGATCGGGCGCGCGGGCCGCCGTCAGCATTTCCAGGTGAGCGTCGTGCTGCTTGATCTCGGCATCCAGCAGCAGCCAGCGCCGGGCGATTGCGCGCAGGCTGAGCGGGCCCGGTCGCAAGGCTACCAACCGCCTCAGGAGCGTCATCGCTGACTTGTGTCAACGCGGGAGCAAGATTGCATCGCTTTCCGGAGCAAAGATGCATCAATGATGCCGGCGAGAATGCCGTCGAGCCCGGGCTTGTTTGGTGGGCGTCAGGTTTGGGTCAGATCGTCTTTGGGCGTGTTGGCGTTGTTGCGGCGTGAGCGCCGCTGGCTCTGATTGAGCCTGTAGCTATCACCATTCATTTCCAGGATATGGACGTGATGAGTGAGGCGATCGAGCAGCGCGCGGTCCCGTCGCGAGTTGTGTTGGAACTTGTTGACGCGTCTTCGGGCGACATGAAGCTATCCGATCATGCGGCGAGGTCAATTGTCTGGTCGGATGGCTTCTCGGCGAGGGTCTGCCATCCGTCGACCTTGCGCATGGTGATCTGCCCGGAGGCGAGCAGCGCCCAGAACAGCATGGCGGCGGTTTCGGCGCAGGGCAGCACGGTCTGGGTCTTGATCCTGCGCTTGAACTCCTCATGCAGGCGCTCGATCGCGTTCGAGGTCCTGATCGACTTCCATTGGCTCGGCGGGAAGCGCGTAAAGGTGAACAGCCTGTCGCCGGCCTCCTCGAGGCTGTCGGCGACGGCGCGGCATTTCAGGCGCCATTTGCGGAGGAACGCCTTGCGCCGGGCTTCGACCTCCTGTCTCGTCGCGGCGTAGATCATGTCGCGATAGTCGTTGGAGATTTCCTCGTGCAGACGCTCGGGCGCGTGAGCGAGCAGGTTGCGATGCTTGTGAACCGTGCAGCGCTGGACCGGCGCATCCGGCCAGAGCGCCGCCAGCGCCTTTTCCAGACCCGGCGCGCCGTCGGCGATGACGAGTTCGGGCGTCTTCAATCCGCGCTTCACGAGATCGTCGAGCAGCGCGCGCCAGGCGGCCTCGCTTTCGCCGCCCATGCTCCGGATCGCCAGCAGCACCTTCTGGCCGTCCGCGCGCACGCCGAGCGCCACCAGGAGCGAGACCGACGTCGCGCGTCTGTCGAGCCGGACCCGTACGAGCGTGCCGTCGAGGATCAACCGCACGATCGGCTCCTGGCCGAGCGGTCGCACGTTCCAGGCGTCCCAGTCGCCCTTCACCTTGCGCCATGCCCGGCTGACTACGTCCTTGCCGACCGGCCCGGCGAACACCGCAGCCAGCGCGCGCCGAACCCGGCGGGTGTTGGTTCCGAAAAGATAGGCCCCGACGATCAGCGCGTCGGCCGCCTTGGTGCGGCGCTGGTAGGCGCGAAGCGAGGCGCTTTTCCATTCGCTCGTCTTGCCGTCCGCGCCCATCAGCCGAGCCCGCGGCACGGAAATCTCCGCTCTCCCGAAGGTCCCGGTCAGCCCGCGCTTGCGGTGGCCGTGCCGGACGCCGACGATTGGCGGCGGTTCGCCATCCTCGCTCGGCTTGCGTCGGCCATATCGCGGGCGCGACAATACGCCGGCAAGTTCCTCATCCAGCATCGTCTCGATGAACCCGCGCACCCGAGCGCGAACCCCGTCCTCGATCGCGTCGAACCAATCATCGAAAAGCAAAACCTCGGCGGCGACACCCGCCTCCTTCGTGGTATCCTTCGTCATGGCGTGGTCTCCATTCCAGCGCGCCAACGCCGGAATCGTTCGGGTTAGGCAACCCGGAGACTACGCCAACCCAATTCCAACCACCTCCGCGACGGGACCCAGCGCGCCGGTCAGACGCTCTGACCCGAACACGCTGGTCCATTCGTCGAACGGCAGGTTCGAAGTGACGATGGTTGAACCGCGCTCGTAGCGTTGGCTGAATATTTCGAACAGCAGCTCGGCCCCGGTCTGGGAGAGAGGGACATATCCAGGCTCGTCGACGATCAGGAGCTTGTATCCGACGACCTGCCGCTGCAGACGAAGCAACCGCTTCTCATCGCGAGCCTCCAGCAATTCATGAACAAGGGCCGCGGCCGTATAGAACCCGACCGATAGCCCTTTCTGGCAGGCCGCGAGACCGATCCCGCGAGCGATGTGCGTCTTGCCGGTTCCGCCCGATCTCGCTTCATAATGCCCATCTCGCTATCACGCTACAAAGCCAGTGTATTTTGACGCGGATCGTCAGACGGCGGACGTCGATGACGACGGATATCGGCGGCGTGCCTGACCTTCTCGTCTTCGAGGTCGCTTGCCCTGATCACCCAGGGCGCGCCTTTGCAAAGCTGATGGCCAGGAAGGACCTCCTCTTGGATCAGGCGCCGGACAGTCGCTTCGCTTACATTGAGGATCGCGGCGGCCTCACCGAGTGTCACCTCTCCTCGCTCCGTGCGCTCGCCTTCCCGGTAAGGTGCGATATGACGGTGGTTGCGCAGGAAGCACACGCGTGAACGGGTCCAACCGTTGCCCTTGCCGGTCGTCTTGCCGGCTCTGTTGAGGACGGCTGCAATTGCCTGATCCGGCATCTGTCGCGCCAGCACGGACACGAGTTCGATCACATCGGCATCCGTACCCCACCGATGCTCGCCGACGCGGTTCTTGCGCACGCGCAAGGGCGTGTGGTCGCCGCCCTGCCATCGGATCACAAGAGTAAGCGCGTCGTCTTCGACGCGAACGACAATCTCCTCGATCAACGTGCGGATAATCCGCTTGCGGATTGCGGGCGTCGCACCCGGGCTGTCCCAGGCCCGCTCGACATCGGCGCCGAGTTCGAACAAACGTTGCCGTTCCGTGACGGTGAGCGAAGACTGTGGACCCGCTGCGAGCGTGTCGCGTTCGTCTTCAAGGCTATGCACCGCGACCAGGCGCTCATTCCATCGATGCTCGAGTTCAGCTGCGACGAGGCGGTTGTCGGGATCGACGGCGTCGTACTGACGCCGCGCAAGGGCGGCCTCATAGTGGGCTTGCTCAAGGGCAAGATCGACCTGGCGCCGCTTCTCTGTGTTCTCGATTCGCCGCGCCTCCACAGCGCTGATCGCTGCTTCGACACCGAGCGGTTGAAGGCGCTCGATCACCTCGGCGCCAACCGCGCGATCGATCCGCATGCCGCCGAACGATATGCATGGATCGCCGCCATGGTTGAGATGGCCTCCGCGACAATGGTAGCGCCCCGAACTCCCGTTCTCGCCGCTGTAGGCGACGTGGAGCTTTCGGCCGCAATGACCGCAGCGAAGAAGACCGGCAAGCAGGGCCTCTCCGCGTCGCACAGCGCCGCGGCTCATGAAACTCTGACCGTTGGCGTTGTCGCTGATCAGGCGCTGATTCCTCTCAAACTCGGGCCACGCAATATATCCATCATGATGATCGAGGATCAAAGCTTCCCAGACACTGCGGTCCTTGCGGAAGCCGCGCACGACCCGCTTGCGGCCGGATTCAATGGTGATGCGGCTGCCGGTGCGCCCGAACGCATAGGCGCCGGCGTAGATCGGGTTCGTCAGCATGTGGTGAAGCGTGTTGTAGACGGGCAGCTTCCAGGTGACGGTTCGCCCCTCGGCGCCATATCCGACTGCCGGCAGCGGCACGCGTTCCTGGCGCATCCAAAGATGAACCTGCCGAACCGTCTGCAGCTCGGCGAACTTGGTGAAGACGAGTCCGATCGCTTCCTGGACGCGCCGGTCCGGGTCCTTCTCGATCCGGTCGTGCCGCACCTTGAGGAACCCGACCGCGACGGTGAGGAAAAGCTCGCCGCGGCGAGCCTTCTGCTTCAGGGCCTCGAGCGAGCGCTGACGGAAGAGCGAGAGTTCCATCTCGCTCATTGTGCCCTTCATGCCAAGCAGAAGGCGATCGTTCGGGTGGCGGGAATCGTAGATGCCGTCCTCATCGATGATCAGCGTATCGACCAAGCCACAGAACTCCAGCAGAGTGTGCCAGTCTCGTCCGTTACGGGCGAGCCGCGACGCCTCGATCGAGACCACAGCGCCCACCCGTCCCTCGCAGATCGCGGCCAGCAGCTTCTCGAAGCCCGGCCGCGCGATCCCGGAACCGGACCGACCGAGATCATCGTCGATCACTTCGACGGCGCCCCAACCAAGAGCGCGGGCTCGATCGGCGAGCGCATACTGACGCCGGCGGCTCTCGTGATTGTTGAGAACCTGGTCGGTCGTCGACTGGCGCACATAGACGAACGCGCTGCGGGCCAAGTGCTCAGGCGTGATCTTGGTCATCACCGTCCTCCTCGCCGATCCGATCGTCCATCTCGGCCTGTATTCCCCGAGCGGCCGCTTCCGTCAGTAGAACCCGCAGCAATGGCGTGAGCGCCGTCCGGAGATGGGACGGAAGCTCTGGAGGCATCGTTGCTTGTTCGAATAAATCTCTTTGGTTGCGTCGCTCGTTCGTCATCTCCGGCTCCTCGCGTCGAGGGCGAATCCCCTCGCAACAAGATTAGGAGTGTGCCGACCAGGGCGTGGAGCTCAGCGAGCTTCTCGAGCGGTAGCCGCGGATGTTGAACGAGTTCGCACGAAGACCCATTCGTCTTGGTCATCCAGGCGGGCAGCAGCGCCAAGGTGCGATCGGGCTGCCGCACAATGAGGTGATCGGCGCTTGCATGCCGCCGGACGCCGACCACCGTGACGAAATCACCCGCGCGCGGATGAAACCGATACGTGATCCGGACTTCAAACGCCGGACACCCGGCAGTATGACGCTGGCTCGCCGTTGCCGACCGCGATGACGTTTTCGCGGCGGGTCGCGTACTCGGAACGGGCGAGTTCCAGGACGAGGGTTTTGTTGAGCGAAGGAATTGCCGCGAAGTCGAAGCTGTCGAGGCTCTTGACCGCCGGGAACCGCGCTTCCTTGATCCGACGCTCCACCATGCGTCGCTCTCGATCGATCAGCTCCAGTTCGACGAGGCGCAGGAGAAAGCGGACATGGTCGAGACCCTCGGCAGCGCATTGCCGAGCAAGCTTCTCATACTCGCGCAAGAACGTCGGCAACTTGAGCGCCTTCAGGTGATGACCGAGCAGAAGTTGCGGCGTATCGGTCATGATGACGCCCCCGTCAGTAAACTCATGTAAGTTCTAGCCGACGTCATCGTGACCTGCGCCCGCGGCAGATAGGGATAGATCGTCATGTCGAGGCGCGGCGGTCGCCGTTCGATGTGACACAGGATCAGGTGCTTCACGGCGTCGAAGCCGATTGCTCCGCGCGCGATGGCGTCGCGCGCCGCGGCGGCGACGTCGTCGAGAGGGAACACTTCCATCAGCCGCAGAACCTGCACGAACTCGCGCTTGCCCTGCTTGCCCATCCGGGCTTCCAGAAGACGCCGGAGTGTCATGAACTCTTCCGGCAACCGCCAGCCGCCAGCGGCGCCGCCTGGTCGAGCGCGTTGATCTTCTGTTCGATCAACGCCAGGTAGTGCAGCGGATCGAATATGAAGTCGTGGCGCTCGTAGGAACGGGGATGACGCGCAATCACTTCCGCGCCGCATGAGATCGCCACGTCATGGACATATCCGCGAACAAGCACGTCGCGATGACCGTACGTCGTCGGGACCGAGTAGTCGTTGAGCCGATAGCGAACCAGCGACAGAGACGAGACTCGTGTCGCGACCTTCTCGCAGGCGTCGTAGGCTGGCGGCAGGGGCCTCTGGAACGCGGCAAGATCGCGCTCCAATCTCTCGGCGATCGTCTCGTTATGGCCGCGCAAGCGGTCCGCCATCCGGCGACGGCAGCATTCCACAAGATAGACGTTCAACCCTTCGAAGCTCTCGAAGACCGGAAGCGGAACGAGGAAGTTCCGTCGCGCGTAACCGACCAGCCCCTCGACTTTGCCCTTGTCGTTGCCCTTGCCAGGCCGGCCAAATCGATCCCGGAAGAGGTAGTGTGATTGCAACTCGGCGAAACCGCGCGTCCGCTGCCGCTTCCCGTCGCCAAGAATGCGAGCCACGGCGATCTTGGTGTTGTCATAAAGGATGGACTGCGGAACGCCGCCAAAGAAGCTGAACGCCCGAACGTGGCCGTCGCGGAAGGCTTCCGTCGTCTCGGCGGGGTAGCCGACCACGAAGCAGGCGTCCGAGCGCGGCAGGTCAAAAGCGAAGAAGTGGATCTTGCGCTCCACGCCGCCGATGACGCCGATGGCTTCGCCAAAGTCGACCTGGGCATGTCCCGGCGGATGCTCCAGCGGCACAAACATCTCTTGAGCCCGCTGACGCCAGCCGGCGACGTAATCCTTCACAATCGTCAGGCCGCCCGTGAAGCCGTACTCGTCCCGGAGACGCTCGAAGATCCGCTTCGCCGTATGTTGCTGTTTCCTCGGGCGCGACTTGTCGTCGAAGAGAATCCGGTCGATCACCGGGATGAACGGATCAAGCTTCGGCTTGGCCGGCGGCTTTGTGCGCACGTAACCCGGCGGCGCCGTGAACTTCATCATCTTGGCGACCGTGCGAGGGTCGATTCCAAACCGTCGCGCCGCCGCGCGATGGCTCAACCCCTCGATCTGAACCGCGTAGCGAACGCGCCCATAAAGCTCCACGCCCTTCATCCCCCACCCTCTGCAGACCCACCGCAAAGGGATATCTGCTGCCGGACTTTTGCTCCGGAGCTACCAGAAAATCCGGCCGCTTCAATGAGGGATTATTGCTCCGGCGCTTACAGTGTGGCGTAGGCGAATTAAAATAGGCTGTCCGGCCTCGTCTACGTGTTGCGTCGGATACTTGCCGCAGGCAACCGGATCACGAACTTGCCCGTATTCTCGCCTTTGTAGAGACGCTGCAGAGAGCCTGGGGCATGCTCCAAGCCCTCGTGCATCTCTTCGCGGTAGCTGACGCGTCCCTCCCTGATCCATTGAGAAATCCGGGCCTCGGCCTCCGGAAAGCGGTTCATGAAGTCGGTCGCGAGGAAGCCTTGCATCCGGGCGCGCTTCACCAGCAGGTGGCGCTCCGGTCGTGGGCCTGTATTCCAAGGATTCCAGCTCGGATAGGACGCCGTGCCGCAGATCACGATGCGCGCGCCTAGCGCCAGGTTTCGCAACACAGCGTCCGAAATCGATCCCGACGTGTTGTCGAAGTACACGTGGACGCCGTCGGGGCACGCGCCACGCACCGCCTCGTCCAGGTCACCCTCACCCTTGTAGTCGATGGCGGCGTCATAGCCGAATTCCTCCAGGCATTGGCGTACTTTTTCAGGTCCGCCCGCTATGCCTATCGTGCGGCAACCCTTGATCTTGGCGAGTTGTCCCACGCAAGATCCCACCGCGCCCGCCGCGGTCGAAACGACGACGGTGTCGCCCGCCTTGGGCTCGCCGACGTCGAGCAGACCGAAATATGCCGTAAATCCGTTGAGACCTAGGACGCCGAGGTACAAGGAGAGCGGCAGATCGCTCGGAGCGATCTTGAGGTTCACATGCCGGTCGGATGCCGCCGCATATTCCTGCCAACCAAACAAACCCATTAGCTTTTCGCCGACCGCATAGCGAGGGTTTCGGCTCTCGATCACCTCTCCGACCGCAAAGGCGCGCATCGTGTCGCCAATCTCGATGCGGGGCCAATAGGTGCTGGCGTCGGCAATCCATCCGCGCGCCGCCGGGTCGCTGGAAAGATAGTGATTTTGAACGAGGAATTCGTCCTCCGCAATTGAGGGGACATTGCTGTCTCTAATGTCAAAATTTTCAGTTTGCGGAATGCCGTTAGGGCGCGACTTGAGCCAAACTTGCCGGTTGCCTGCCATTGAACTTCCCTTAAGCGTCGCCTCCGGGCCCGATCACCCCGGACATTCGGAGGTGGGGGAAGCGCCTTCCGAGGCAATGTTAGGATCGGCGCACCCCGAACCAACTAAAATGCTTGCACGTGCGATATGCACATTTTCCCATTCTCGGTCAGAACTGATTGTGAGGAAATAGGCGACAGGTCTGCCCTTCGCTTCGGGATCAGGGTGCGCACGGCAACAGCTTGAATCGATCACCCGATTGCCTGCAGGCGCGGCGGCGCTTTGTGCAGAAGCCCCTGCCCGGCTCAGGGCAGATGTCTTTCTGCCAACGTGGCAGGGGCTTTCCTAATCTCGGCATTCCTTGTCAGAACATTCCAATTTGGATTGGCGCGGTGCACATTCGGCGGGACCCAAGGGCCGAGTTTTTCGCGTCGCCGACCAACTGCAGCACATCCCAGTGCTGGACGGCCTGGCTTTGTCAGACCTAATGCTCGCGCTGTCTCTGACCGTGGTAGTATCGGGCCATGAGCAACCCGTTCCGATATTTCAACAGCTCGTCGGAGGTCATCCGTCTATTCGTGATGCGGTAGGTGCGATACCCACTGTCGCTGGGCAACGTCGAGGATCTGTTGGCCGAGCGCGGGATCGACATCAGCCGCGAGTTCCAATCCGATTCTGGTGAACCGGTTTGGCCTGATGCTCGCCGCTGAGATCCGCAAGAGGCGAGTCGCCATCAAGTCCGCCGAACAGCTGCCGGTGCAAGCGGTTCATCGGATTCGCAGTCGCCTGGTTGCTGATCGCGTCAGGCTCGTCAATCAAATCCGCGGTCTTCTCGGGGAGCACGGCATCATCGTTGCGAAAGACATTGGCAATCTGCGGCGAGCTCTGGCGAACGAATGCCACGCTTTCCGTCGCCGAGGGCGCGTGCGACTATTGGGCGACGACCCGGCGGGTCTTTTTCGCTAGAAATTCTCATGGCCGATCGACTGCAATGCACGCTGCAGGCCATTGACGCCGCGAATAGACGTGATCCGACCGATGAGGCCGGGCAACCGGCCGAGTTCCTCTATGGTCGGCGCATGAGCGAGGCGCTCGCCGCATTCGCGCCGGAGGCCACCGAACCACTGCGGATCGCCACGCGCGGGCAACATATCGAGCGCTGGCTGAGCCCGCGTCGCGCCTTTCCCGAGGGCAAGGCCGGCTATTTCGCCTGGCGCAACGCTGCCAAGAAACGCCACGCGGAGCGCCTCGGCCAGATCATGGCGGCCTGCCGCTACGGCGAGGCAGTGATCGCTCGCGTCGGCACGCTGGCGCGTAAAGAGCAGTTACGCAGCGATGCCGAGGCGCAGACGCTCGAAGACGTCGCCTGCCTGGTTTTCCTGCGCTACTATGCGGAAAATTTCGCCGCCAAGCACGCAAGCGAGAAGGTGTTCGACATCCTCGTCAAGACGCAGCGAAAAATGTCGCCCCGCGGTCGCGCGGTCGCACTCGATTTCGGCTTCCCCGCGCCGATTCTCGCACTCTACAAGGAGGGGCTGCGGGCGCTCGAAGCTGCGGCGACCCCTTGACCGTTGCTCGGCGGGTTAGGTGCGCTCAAACGGCGAATCGGCCTGGGCCTTGAGACCGCGATAGGGCGCGGATCGACGAGCGCCGCTGATAGGTTACGAAAGTCGCTGATCCGAACGATGCGCGCAATGCGCTCGCCCATGCCGGCAAGAGCAGCCGGCGGGTCGTCTCGGCTTTCAACGCCACCGCTTTCGCTCAGGACAGCGCCGAGGCCGCAAAAGCATAGTGGCGAAGGGTCCCCGCCTCCCCCATCGGTGGCGCTGGAAGAGTAGCGATCATTACTCTTGGCTGCGAGCGCCGTACGAAGCCGGCTATCGGGGTGAAAGCGGGCAAAGGCACAACGGAGAGAATGCGCGATAACCGACCGTTCCGGGAGGAAACTGCGAAGGCGTAAGATCGAGACTGCAAGCATGATCGTACCGCCGCAGGACCTGAAGCACGGCTCCAATCACCAGTTCTCTGGGCCGCGCGGAGAGCGAACCCTCGACCATTTCGGGGTAAAGCCCGCCCAAATACTGGCTGATCAGAGGCTCGGGGATCGGCTTGTCGCCGAGCTTGGCGAAGAGCCGGTCGACAGCGGCCTGAGCCTTGGGACGGGGCCAGTAATATCGGATGCGGTCGCTGAAACCGAAATGCCGTTGCAGCCTAAGCTCGTCGGGGCTTCCGGCATAATATTTGCGCCAGT
Source organism: uncultured Alphaproteobacteria bacterium (assembly GCA_963813555.1). Taxonomy (GTDB): domain Bacteria; phylum Pseudomonadota; class Alphaproteobacteria; order Rhizobiales; family Beijerinckiaceae; genus Roseiarcus. The sequence goes on from CAWEZX010000014.1 coordinate 15,033, forward strand.
TTCCGGGCTCTTTCAGCATCAACGCTTCCATCGCCGCCGGGAGATTGTCGTCGGTTGGCGAAGGATGGAGAAGGCGCGCGACGCAATCGAGGCCGTAGAGCGCCTCGCGCAGGGCAAAGGTCAGCCATGGGCCGACCTTGAGGATCGCGAACCCGTCCCTGACCAAGGCGTCAAGGCAGCCGGCCGGCTGATAGTCGGGTCGAGTGCGCCTCGAAGACAAAGCCCGGCAAGCTCGTCAGAGCGTGCACGAGCCGCGCCGCCTTCTCGGGCTTGTATGAGACGACTTCCGTGTTGGCGAACTCGACGCCCGGTGCGAAGGCTGCTTTAAGGCCGGCATCGAAATTGAACGTGCGTCCACGACGCTGAATTCGGAACAGAAAGCTCGGCTCCGTGGATGGTCTTGGCCTGCAGTCGCGGAAACGACTGGCCGAGCGTGATCTTGCTTCCCATGTTATGTTCTCCTTTCTGTCGTGCGTTATCTCATCAGGCGCTGGCTATCAGCGACCGGGGGCCCGATGGCACGGAGGGCTTGGCCGCCTTTCCTCTACTCCTGGGATTGCTCCCGCACCGGACACCCTCTCGAGCGGACTGCGACGAGACGCCGACCGCGCAATTCCGCTAGCCGTGCAGATCGCCAAGCCCGACGGTCGCCTTGATGAAGCCTTCGAACTGCTTCTCGGCGGGGAAGGGCTCGGGTATTAAAAGGCCCTTCACCACAGCCGGTCGGGTCGACACACGCTCCCACCAAGCGTTCGGGTTGGGCTTGTCGTTGAGCGCGAGCATCTGGCCGATCGGATGGACGAAGGCCATCCGGAGCCATGGAAGCATGGCGATGTCGGCGATCGTGTATTCGTCGTCGACGAAATAGGTCTGGCCTCGCAGTCTCGCTTCCAACACCGCGAGGATGCGGTTCACCTCCTTGACGTAGCGGCCGGTCACCGGCAGATACTCGTTCTTCCAGGCGCCGGCGAAGACCAGGAGCTGGCCGAACATCGGCCCGAGCGAGGCCATCTGGAACATGATCATCTCAATCAGCCTGACGCGCAGCTTCGCATCTTGTGGCAGAAGCTTGCCGGTCTTTTCCGCCAGGTAGATCAGGATCGCCCCGGACTCCGTGAGGACGAAGCTGTCGTCGACCAGCACGGGAATCTTGTTGTTCGGATTTAGCTTTGTGAATTCCGGCGTCATCTGGTCGCCGGCAAGGAAGAGACGGTGGACGTTGTATTGCAGCCCGAGTTCTTCGAGGCAGATCGAAATCTTGAGCCCGTTCGGGGTGGCGTCGGTATAAAGATTGAGCACGGTTACCTCCTGTTCTGGATTTGGCTTTCCACGGTCCATCCCGCGGCTGAACCTCACCTTGGACGGGGTCTTTCTAGGCGACGGCGTCAATCCGCGGGTGGATAGTCGACGTATCCCTCGACGCCGCCTTGGTAAAAGGTTTCGACAACCGGCGGTTCGAACGGTAGATCGCGTTCGAACCGCCGCACCAGATCGGGATTGCTGATGAAGGGCTTGGCGAATGACACGAGGTCGGCCTGTCCGCCCTGTATCGCCCTGTTGGCGGACGCCTTGTCGAACCCGAAATTCGCAATCAGCGCTCCGTCGAAACGCGCGCGGTAGTAGCCGATCGTGTCCTGCAGCGCGCCGACGGGCGTGCCCGACAGATCGCTCGACGCCCTGACGACCTGGAGGTGGGACAGCGGCAAAGCGTTGAGACGGCCGACAAGGTGGTCGTAGGTTTCAACGGTCCGTTCAGTGGGGCCAAATCCGCCCATGGCGAACGTCGGGCTGATCTTGATCCCGACGCGGCCAGGTCCCCAAACCACGATGAGTGCGTCGAGAATCTCCAATACGATGCGCGCGCGGTTTTCCGTGCTTCCGCCATAGGCGTCTTCGCGAATGTTCAGGGCGCTGTTGAGAAACTCCGGCAGTAGGTAGGTGGTGGCGGCGTGCAACTCGACCCCGTCGAAGCCCGCCTCGCGCGCGTTCTTCGCCGCGGTACCGTAGTCGGCGATCGTCGCCGCGATTTCTTCCACCGGCATCGCGCGAGGCGTGACGGTGTCCTTGAACCCCTCGGGCGTGAACGATTTGAGGCCCGGATTGACCGCGGAAGGCGCCGACGGCCGTTCGCCGTCGAAGAAATCCGGATGGGAGACCGCTCCGGAATGGGCGAGTTGCGCGAAGATCGCGCCGCCTTCGGCATGCACGGCGGAGGTCACCGCACGCCAGCCTTCAACCTGTCGTTCCGAGTAGAGCCCCGGCACGTTGATGAACCCGATGGCGCGTGGACTGACCCAGGTCGAACTCGGTGAGGATGAGACCAGCAGATGCGCGCTGCCTATAATATTCGACGTGCAGTTCCGTTGGCGCGAGTTCAACATTTCTTGCCCTGCCGCGGGTCATCGAGGCCATGACTACGCGGTTTCGCACTTGAAGCTCGTTGAACATGAAGGAAGTGAACAAAGTCGTTTCGTCAAATTGAGACATGGCTGGCGCTCCGAAGCTGTGCTTATTGGGGGGCTCTCGGCTTTCGCGGCGGGAGGACGGCGGCTTGAGGGGCAAGCGCCGCCATGACGGCGATGGAGATCATCCCGACCAGCCAGGAGAGCGATCGAAGCGCATTGATTTTGAGCCAGTAGCACAGCGTGAAGATCACGCGGGTAATGGCGTAAACGCCGACGGTCACCGCGGCGATCGATGACGATTGGTGCAGGCCCAACGGCATAACGGCGACGGGAGCGTACATCGCGCAGGATTCGAGGTTGTTCCTCAGCGTGCGGGCGGATCTTCCGACAAAGCCGTCATCGCCCACGTGATTGGCCAGATTACCGGCGTGCTGGCCGATGGCGGATATCCGCACCAATGCCCCAGCGACGATGATAGATATAGATAGGGTGAGCATGTCGATCCTTCGTCCGCTAGTTGGCCCTTAGGGCTCGTTCTTGAACGAAGATTGGCTTATTCAAGAAATAGCGGTAGTCTGAAAATGTCACTTTCTAAAATGCGATTCTTGTATGAACGACCGATTCACCTCGATGCGGCTCTTCGTTCGCGTCGCACGTAGCGGCAGTTTCTCGGTCGCGGCGCGGGAGATGGGCATGACGCAGCCGACCGCATCCCGGATCGTCGCGGCGCTCGAGAAGCAGGTCGGCGCGGCGCTACTGACACGCAGCACCCGGGCCGTGACCCTCACGGAGGCCGGCGCCGATTATCTGGCCCGTTCCGAAGCGATCCTCGCGGCGCTCGACGAGGCGGATCATGCTGCGCGCGGTACTGGCGAATTGCGCGGCACGCTGCGGGTGGCGACATCTCCAACCTTCGCCAGCAGAACGATCATGCCGCATCTAGCGCGCTTCGCCGACCAGCACCCGAAGCTGCGGATCGAGTTCGCATTGGACGACGCTAGGCATGATCTCATCGGGGATTCGGTCGACGTGGCGGTACGCATCGGCTCTTTGAGCGACAGCACCGCGCTGGCCCGCAAGATCGGGACCGTCCGTCGGGTGCTCGCTGCTTCTCCGATCTACCTGTCCAGGGCGGGAACGCCGCTTACGCCCGCCGATCTGACCAAGCACACGCTCATCGCGGGACCCGCCGGCCGGAGCTCCGAGGGCTGGTCATTCCGCAAAAACGGAAAGTCCACGTCGATCCGTATTCAGGGGCGCTTCATCATCAACGCGACCGAGGCCGCGACCGCGGCCGCGGTCGTAGGACTGGGAATTTATTCCACCGGAGAAAGAAGCATCCGATCCGAATTGCAGTCCGGAGCCCTCGTCCGGCTGCTTGCGGACTGGGAGATCGGATCTTCCGACATCAACGTGATCCTGCCGGCAGGCCGCGTCGCGAAAGCCTCGGCGCGCGCTTTCGCGGATTTCATCGCCGCGCGTGTGCGCGGGATCGAGGATGCGGCGCCCGAGGGAGCAAACCGCCGCGCCTGAAGCTGCCCGCCGCATAGCTCATACAAGAATTGTATTTATGAAAGTCAGTTCCTCAGTCTTCTGCCTCAGGAATTGAAAGGGCATGTTGTCTCGAACCCCCGCAGTGGGGGGCATGGAGAGTTTACATGCGTCTGCAGGACATATTGGACGCCTTCACCGCGAACGCGGTCGCCAAAGGAAGGCTCTCGCAAGCGATTGTTGCGAAGTTCGCGAAGGGCACGAAGGACCTGATCGAAAGCGGCCAGGCGGAGCGAGCGGTGAAGGCAGGCGACACGGCGCCCCATGTTCAGCTTGCCCGACGCGGAGGGAGCCACCTTCGACTCCCGCAGCCAGTTGGCCCGGGGGCCGCTCCTGGTCACCTTCTACCGCGGCGTCTGGTGTCCCTACTGCAACCTGGACCTTCAGGCGCTGGAAGCCGCGCGAGGCGAGATCGAATCCCGCGGCGCCTCCATGGTCGCGCTTTCGATGCAAACGGCCTCGAACAGCCGCAAGTCCCAACGCGACAATCATCTGGGCTTTCCGATCCTGGTGGATTTTGAAGGGGCGGTGGCCAACCGGTTCGGTCTTCGCTTCAAGCTCGCGCACGAACTCGTGGACGTTTACAAGCAGTTTGGCAACGACCTCGCGCAGATCAGCGGCGAGCCGTCCTGGACGCTGCCAATGCCGGCCCGCTACGTGATCGATCAAGACGGCGTGGTGGCCTACGCGGAAGTCAACCCCGACTACACCAAGCGGCCTGATCCATCGGACCTGTTCCCGGTGCTGGACAGCCTCGAAGCCGCCCGCGCCGCCGCGTGACCACATCTTGGCTCGAAGCCCGTCTTCAACACCCAATCCAGGCGGCGGCACCCATGATCGACTATCATTATTGGACCACGCCGAACGGCCACAAGGTCGCGATATTTCTCGAAGAATCGGGCCTGGAATATCGCATCGCCCAGGTCAACCTGAGCGAGAATAAGCAGTTCGAGGAAGATTTTCTTCGCATTTCGCCCAACAATAAGATCCCCGCCATCGTCGATCACGCGCCTCAAGATGGCGGAGCGCCGATCGCGATCTTCGAATCGGGGGCGATCCTGATTTATTTGGCCGACAAGATCGGCAAATTCATCCCGAAGGATGCGCGAGTCCGGATCGAGGTGATGCAGTGGCTGTTCTGGCAGGTCGGCGGCCTAGGGCCGATGGCGGGCCAGCAGGTCTTCTTCCGCCGCGCGGCGCCCGAACCCGTTCCCTACGCGATCGAACGCTACACCAACGAAACAAAGCGTCTGTTCGGCGTTGTGAACAAGCGCCTTGCTGATCGCCCGTTTCTAGCCGGGGACGAATACACCATCGCCGACATGGCGGCCTATCCGTGGGCGGCCCCGTACAACCTGCTCAGCCAGGAGATAGACGATTTTCCTCACGTCGAGCGCTGGCTCGACGCGATTGCAGGTCGTCCCGCAACCCAACGAGCCTACGCTCTCGCCAAGCAAATCAACCCGAACGCACCGCAGCCCCCAGTGCCGCGGTCGGCCAAGACGCGGCCAATCCTCGATCCGGCATCGGTCTGATCGTCGCCGTTGACTCCGAAATCGGCCTGCCTTCGAAGTCGGGCGTCACGAAAGAATTGGGCCGAGTGCGCGCCAGCCTCTCATGGCGCGCCGAATGAGACTTTCTGGGAGTGGCACGCATGAAGCATCGGAAATTCGGTCGGACAGGAATCAGCGTGTCGAGCCTGAGTCTCGGCACTGCGACGTTCGGAAGGCAGACAGACGAGGGCGCCTCGGTTGCGATCCTCGACAAGGCCGCGGAAGCCGGAGTTGATTTTATCGACAGTTCCGATTTCTATCCGATGAACGCGTCCCCGGACGAGATGGGGCGAAGCGAGGAAATCCTCGGCCGGTGGCTCAAGGGAAAACGCCGCCGCTTCATCATTGCCACCAAGGCTGGAGCCCCTGTCGGCCCGTCGAATTGGGATCAGGGCGCATCGCGCAAGCATCTGCTCGATGCGATCGATGGGTCGCTGAGACGGCTCGGCACCGACTATGTCGATCTCTACTCGCTTCATCTCGACGATCCGGCAACTCCTCTCGATGAAAGCCTAGAAGCGCTCGACCAGATCGTGCGTTCAGGCAAGGCGCGCTATGTCGGGGTCTCGAACTTCCTGGCCTACCGCCTCGCCCGGGCGATCGGGCGCCAGGAGACGTTCAGGCTTGCCCGTTTCGTCTGCGTTCAGCCGCGCTACAATCTCGTATTCCGCGAGATTGAGCGCGAGCTGTTGCCGCTCTGCGAAGAGGAGGGCGTCGCGGTCACGCCCTTCAACCCGCTCGCAGGCGGCCTACTAACGGGCAAGTATCGAAAAGAAGAAACGCCAAGCGAGGGACGCTTTTCCGCCACCAATGGCCAGTTCGGCAAGATCTATCAAGCGCGCTACTGGCAGGAGCGCGAGTTCGAGGCGATCGGCCGGATCGAGGCTATCGCCCGTGAGCGCAACATGGCATTGCCCACTCTCGCGGTGAGCTGGCTGATGGCGAATCCCCTCGTGACGTCGGTCGTTCTCGGTGCGAGCCGGCCCGAGCAGCTCGATCTGACGCTGGCGTCCAGCGACGTCGAGCTGGACGCGGAAACCCTGGCGCTGCTAGACGATGCGACGCGCGAATTTCGACGGGGCGATGCCGGCCGCTAGGGATCGCTTATAACATACCCTCATCTTCGCATTCAGCGCCGCCGCCGCACGGCTCACCGGCGGGCGCAGCCGACTGACGTCATTCGTCGCCGCCAGTAGTTTCGCGATGTCGACCCCGGTTTTGATCCCCATGCCCCCAAGCATGTAGACCACATCCTCGGTCGCGACATCGCCGGTCGCACCCGGCGCATACGGACAACCGCCGAGCCCGCCGGCCGCGCAATCGATCAATCGATCAATCGATCACATGGACGCCCTCCTTCATGCCGGCATGGTGGTTTGCCAGCGCCACCCGCCGCCCGCGAGGTTGTGATAATCACGCATAGGCGCGGACAAGCGGACAGGGAGGCGACGGAGCCCGAAAATTCATTCTGGCCTCCCTGGTTCGCGCGCAACCTCGCTTCGCGGGCCTGCGATCCGCGCGAGACAGCGACAGATACACGAGTCGACACCCGAAATCAGCACCCAAAATCAGCCCGGAAGTTGGGTGCAGGAGCTTCTCGCAAAGATGTTGCGTCGGTGACAGTCTGCCGCCGAGCGCACCCGAACAAACGTCAGGGTTACTCTCGGCGATAAAACGACGTCCCCCGAATGTCCGCTTGCCCCATTGCGGCGTTCGGTTGGGGGTTTCGGTCGATGCCTGCTTTGGTGAAGGGTTTCGGACGCCGGCCCGCTGCGGACGGTCGTGCGGGATCGGGGGCCGGCGTTCGAAAGCCTCCCAAGGAGGAAACCGCGGGGAGGACGGGGCCGTTTGGCGAGCGCGACTATGGGGATTTGAGGATCGCGGACGGCTGGCGAGCGAGGCGTCGGCAGCCGGCGGCGTTCAATGTTTTCAGCGGAAGCGGCGACGGCGGACGTTTTCCGAGGCGACGATGCGCGGGAGCGAGGCGTTGGCATCGGTCGAAGGAGGATTGGCGACCTCGCTCGGGCATGGCGCTCGTGTTCCTGCGCGCGGCTGGAGGCGGAGGCGATCGACGGTGCGAGGCGGGGTGCGTGGCGACGGTCATGAGGTGTCGATCCTGATCCGGCTCGGGGATGGCGATCGCACGGGGCGCGGGCCTTCGAAGGTCTCGACGACGATCATCTGGCCGCCGCAGCACGGGCAGCTGCGGAAGGACGAAGCTGGTTCAGCGTCGCCGTCGGCGTCGGCGGCCGCGCTCTCGGGCGAAACCTTGGATGGGGCGAGCAATTGTCGGGCGCGCTCGATGTTCTGGGCGCGAACCGCGCCGGCGAACAGGCCGTAATGTCGGATGCGGTGGAAGCCGCTCGGCAACACGTGCAGGAGAAAGCGGCGGATGAACTCGGCGGCGTCGAATCTCATGGTCTTCATCCGGTCGCGGCCTTTGATCCGGTAGTCCTTCCACTTGAAGGCGACGACCTTGTCGTCGAGCGCGATGAGCCGGGAGTTCGAGATCGCGACGCGATGGGTGTAGCGCGACAGGTAGGCGAGCACGGCCTGCGGGCCGGCGAACGGCCGCTTGGCGTAGACCACCCATTCGGATCGGCGAAGCGGTGCGAGCGCGGCGTCGAAGGCGCTCTTCTCGCCGAGGGGCGCGAGGTCGCCGAGGAAGACGAGGCGGCCGGTCGTATGCAGGGCCGTGAGCCCTTCGAGGAAGAGCCGGCGGAAGAGACGCGACAGCACGCGCACGGGCAGGAAGAAGCCGGGCTTGCAGGCGATCCAGCGCGAACCGTCCGGCGACAGGCCGCCGCCGGGAACGATGACGTGGACGTGCGGATGGTGGGTCAGCGCCGAGCCCCAGGTGTGCAGCACGGCGGTCAGGCCGATGCGCGCGCCCAGATGCTTCGGGTCGGCGGCGATCGTGGTCAGCGTCTCGGCTGCGGTTCTGAACAGGAGATCGTAGACGGCCGCCTTGTTCTGGAACGCGACGGCGCCGATTGCGGCCGGCAGGGTGAAGACGACGTGATAGTAGGGAACCGGCAGGAGCTCCGCCTCGCGGTCTTCGAGCCACTTCCGCGCCGCGGCCGCCTGGCACTTCGGGCAGTGACGATTCCGGCAGGAGTTGTATGCGACGCGCTCGTGCGCGCAGTCCTCGCAGCGCTCGACGTGGCCGCCGAGCGCGGCTGTGCGACAGGTCTCGATCGCCGACATGACCTTCAACTGGGCGAGGCTCACGTGCCTGGTGTTGGCCTTTCGCCACGCCGCCCCGTGGGCGCGAAAGATGTCGGCGACCTCGAGGGGAGGCCGCGCCACGCGACCGTAGTCAGGCGGGCGGCGTTCGCTTCGTCAGCTTGATGTCCAGCCGGTCCAGCGGACTCTTGATGTCGCGGACCGTGTTGACGGCGACGCGGGTGTAGAGCGCGGTCGTCTCGAGCTTCGCGTGCCCCAACAACACCTGGATCACGCGAATATCGACGCCCTGTTCGAGCAGGTGGGTCGCAAAGCTGTGCCGCAGCGTATGCGGAGAAACGCGCTTGGAGATTCCAGCCAGGTCTTTGGCGGCGGTGACGGCGCGGTTGAGCTGCCGCTCAGTCACCGGATTGATCGGGTTCTGGCCGGGAAAGAGCCAGACCTGCGGCCGCGCCGCCTTCCACCATTCACGCAGGAGCTGGAGCAGTTGGGGCGACAGCATCACATCGCGATCCCGCTGTCCCTTGCCCTGCTCGACCCTGAGCATCATGCGCCCACTGTCGATGTCGGACACCTTCAGGTGCGCGACCTCAGACACCCGGAGGCCTGCGCCGTAGGCGACACTGAGCGCGGCCTTGTACTTGAGGCTCGGCGCGGCCTGGAGGAGACGCGCCACCTCCTCCTGGCTCAGGACGACCGGCGCCTTGCGCGGCTTGGTCACGGTCCTCAGAGGACGAACGAGATCGGGCTTTTCGAGCGTCACGGTGAAAAAGAACCGCAGCGCGGCGATGGCGGCGTTGATCGTTCCAGGGCTGGCCTGCTGCTGCGCCATATGCAGTTGATAGCGGCGAAGATCCTCGCTCGTCGCCTTATCCGGCGATCGGCCGAGGAAGGCTGCAAACTTCCTCACAGTGCGAACGTAGTCCCTCTTCGTGTCTTCGCTGAACCGGCGCGCCGTGATGTCGTCGATCAGGCGCTGACGCAGCGGACTGACGGGCTTCTTGGACATGGAAAGCTCCTGTCTCGCATGGGGTTGAACCCCACGATCTTGAGACAGGCATTGGCCTTCACGTCGGCCGACCCCGGCCTTTCGACTTCTCCCGCTACCTCTCGCCGCCCCTACCGCGCGAGCGGTTTAGTCCTCGGTCGGACCTTTGCCGTTCGCGGGCGATGCTGGACGGCCGGTGTTCGGCCCAATCCTTCCGTCCCCGCCGCCTCCAGGTGAACGGGGGATCGCGCGGATCCGCTGCAGCGCACGCCGCTGATAGTGGGGACTATGACTTTCCCACTATTTTTTGTCCAAGCTTGCGCTTCGGCCAATGGTCGCGCTGGACGTAGCTGCGCAAAGCGGCGTCGTGTTCAGACTTTACAGCCTTTCACGCAGCCGCTGCCTGGCTGCCCTGCCACGGCGCGTCCAGATCCATCCGACGAGCCGCCTCCACCAGGGCTTGTCGTGTTCACCCGGCAGCGCAGCATATGGGACCATCTTTTCGACTTTTGCTCGCTCAGCGGCGGGTTCGGCGACTTGAGCGTTCCGTTCCGCCAAGTTTACCCCGGCCTCTCGTCCCGGTCCTGACGTAGTTCATAACTTGTTGGCCCCTCGGCTGGCAGTAAGGGAAGGCCCTTGAGCTCCGCCTCGACCGCTTCCGACGTGGCGGTCGTTTCGGGAGATTCCGAAGCCTCCACAGAGGCCGCCGTATCTTCTGCCGTGTGACGTTGGTCGACCTGTTTCGTCTCGAAGACGGCAAACAGGTCGTCGGGGTCGATTGCGAAGCCGCCGTCGTTAGTCTTCTTCGCCGAGAGCGCGCCTGCCTGGATGGCGCGCCAGATGTCGACCTTGCTCGTTCCAGTCCGTTCCACCGCTTCCTGCAGGCTCAAAACTGTCATCGCGACCTGCCCCCATAGGAGTTAATGGAGAAGGGTTCGCGCCGCACAATTAACGCAGGGTTAAGGCCTCGCCCACCGACGGAAGACGGGGACTGGCTGGCGGTCGCGACCTCGCTTTCGGCAGACATCTTTGTGCGAGCCGCGCCCCGCATGGTGAAAAAAGCCGGCCGTCCCAGGTTTCAGCTTGATAAACGGAACGTTAACCATAAGCGCCGAGACTCGATCATCACACGGATCGGTTGCTCGGGCGGCGCTGCCAAGTTGGGCTGAAGCGGGTTGCGCGGCGAAGGACAATAGCAAACCGGAACAGCAGCTAGTGTGGCTGAGAAGGTTGCTGGTCAATCCGCTCATTCAACCGCAGAGGCCGACGCCCAACGAGAGAAGCAGGAAATGACGATTAATCTGAAGGCCCCCCAACTGAAGGAATTGAAGCCGCACATCGTGGTGTGCGGCGTAGGCGGCGCTGGAGGCAACGCGGTCAACAACATGATCGCCTCCGGCCTGTCTGGGGTCGACTTCATCGTCGCCAACACCGACGCGCAGGCTCTCGCCTCGTCGCGCGCGGAGCGAATCATCCAGATGGGCCTTCAGGTAACGGAGGGTCTAGGCGCTGGCGCCAGGCCCGAGATCGGCAAGGCCGCAGCCGAGGAAGCGCTGGAGGAAATTTGCGATCACATCGCCGGTTCACACATGGTCTTCCTCACGGCCGGCATGGGCGGGGGCACCGGGACAGGCGCAGCCCCAGTCATCGCCAGAGTAGCTCGTGAGATGGGCATCCTTACTGTCGGTGTCGTCACCAAGCCGTTTCATTTCGAGAGCGGCCGTCGCATGAAGGTCGCGGACGCTGGGATCGCTGAACTGCAAAGCGCAGTCGACACACTGATTGTCATCCCAAACCAGAACTTGTTTCGCATCGCCAACGAGAAGACGACCTTCTCCGATGCTTTCGCGATGGCCGATCGGGTGCTTTACTCGGGCGTCGTCTGCATCACCGACCTGATTGTCAAAGAAGGCCTCATCAATCTCGACTTCGCGGATGTCCAGTCGGTCATGAGCGATATGGGCAGAGCAATGCTGGGGACCGGCGAAGCGACGGGCGAACGACGCGCAGTGCGTGCTGCCGAAGCGGCGATCGCGAATCCGCTGCTGGACGACAACTCGATGCGGGTGGCTCGGGCTCTGTTGATCTCCATCACCGGCGGCGACGATCTGACGTTGTGTGACGTGGACGAAGCAGCGAGCCGGATTCGCCAGGAAGTCGACGACGAAACCAACATCATCATCGGTGCGACCTTTGAGCCAACCATCGATGGTGTAGTGCGGGTGTCGGTCGTTGCGACTGGGGTCGATCAGGTGGGCGTTGCGAATACGGACGTCGAAACTGAGCCGCTTCCGGCGCCAGTCATCCCATTCCCAGAGTCTGTTGAGTGGCGTGGAGTTCCCGCACCCCACCGCTCACTGCTAGAGAGACTAAAGTCTCCGCTACGCCTCGCGTCATGATGGCGATCTAATGGAGCTTGAACCATAGCTAAGTCGGCTAGGAGGCGCGGTCGCGGCAGGTATGGGTCTTATTCTTGCGGGCGCTTGCCCAGCCCATAAACGCTCAGCCAAGGCCAAGGATCTGGCGGCGGCGTCTCATCGCGCGGCGGCGACACCATGACGGCCCAGCGCTCCGCTGCGGCACGCAAGAGCGGGATCATCAACCATGCCGCCTTGTCCAATTCGTCGGGAGGAGGATCTGCGGCCAACGGATCAGATGTGGCCGGCGGACCGTCCTCCGGCGACGTTTCGTTTTCTTGACCGAGACTCGCGGTGTCGATTGTTCCCCCCTCGGCGCGATTTTTCTGCGAACTCCATGCCCCGAGATATGGCCGCGCCAGCGGCGAGCTTAAGTTCACGCATTGATCCAGGCGGACGCGATAAAATTCGCCCTGCGGACAAGGCGCGGCGAGCACAGGCGATGCGACGATGAGCGCCGCGATGGTCAACGTCGGCCTCATGTGGGAAAGCCGATTCACAATTCGAAACGTGACGGCACAATGCCTACGCTTACGTTTCGGCTGTTGCAACCGTTAGGGTTATTACAATGGACCGCGCCTCTGGCCTTCGCCGCTTGTCGCTTAGCCTTTCCTCTTTGTGGTACGCCGCCTCCCACGCACAGCCCTCTGCGGCGACGGCCGAGTGCCTGCAGATGCATGGCGGCATCGGCATGACCGACGAATTTGACATCGGCCCCTTCCTCAAGCGGGCCCGGGTCGATTCAGTGCTGTTCGGAGACGCGGCGTTTCATGCCGACCGCGTGGCGACGATGCTGGGCTATTGAGGGGAGGGGCGGCGCGGATGTCGGCGCGCCAATCGCGGAATAGCGGTATCAAAGGCCGTGGTCAGACCAAATGCTGGCGAGCCCCTGGCAGGAACGACCTCCTCGAAATTGTAAGCAAACCGCGATCGGGCGGCCAAGGTCCGCCGCCCTGTCACGGAAGTCGTAAGCCCAATTTTCCCTGTTGACAGCGCAAGGTCTGCTCTTGGCGGATATCGTGGAAAAAGTCGGCCAGTCCTTGTCGTTAGAACGGCGGCGTGATTCACTGAATCCTGCTGGCAGGCTGCCCCTTTTCCTCCTTGCCTCGCGCGGGCTTTCCTGCCAGCGCGCGCCGCTTTAGGACCGTCGGAAGACGCTGGGCGAGACGCCGGTTGTCTGTTTGAAGCTGCTGGAAAAATGGGCTTGGGAGGAAAAGCCGCAAGCCAGCGCGACTTCGGCGAGCGATAGGGCGCGGGCGCCGAGCAGCGCCTTGGCGTGATCGAGCCGGCGCTGAAGCACATAGCGATGCGGCGAGACTCCGGTCGCGGCCTTGAACGACCGGGCGAAATGGAATGGGCTGAGGCAAGCTTCCCGCGCCAGTTCCTCCAGGCCCAAGTCGCGGTCGGGGTAAGCGTCGATGAAGGCGAGCACGCGCGCCAACCGTCGTCCATCAAGCGAGCCCTTGACGGGCGGCAGCTCATGCGAAGCCGGTGACAGGTTGGAGTAGCTGCGCAGGAGGTGGACGCTAAGAGCCGTGGAAAACGTCTCGGCCAGCAACCGTCCAACACGGGTGGGATTGCGCAACTCCTGCGCCACGATCCTCCCGATGGATTCGATCAGGGGATCGCGGAAACCGCCCTCGTAGCGCAGACGCGCCCGACTGTGATCGACACCCAGCTCTTCCAGCGCTGTCTTGGCGAGCGGCGCCGCCGGCAGGTAAAGATGGACGCTCTCGCGGATCTCGCCAAAGAGATGGATCATGTCCTCGCGGATGCCGGCGGGACACAGCCACACCGTTCCTGGCGCCGCGTCGTGGTGCTGCAATTGCCCATCGCCGCGTCGACGTACGCGCAGGCCGCCGTCCAGCATCACGATGACTTCGGTATCGCGCGGCAGAATTTCGCCTAGGTCCCCCTCGGAGTGACGCCATCGCTCGGCCAGCAGACCGCGCCAACCCCGTCCGCGGCTCGAGCCGAGGCAGGCGCCGGTGGTATATTTCGCCTTGCTGTGTCCGATCAGCCGCGACGTGCTGGCCGCCTCCACAAGCGAAAAGACGCGTCGGTCGGTCCGCAGAAGTTCAACCGCGCTCCATGCAGAGGTTTTCACGCCGTCACGCGGCTGACAAGTCTCGGACCGCAAGTTTTTGAAAAAGGCTCAGCAAGGCCGTGAAAGCCGGGGGCGGCGCATTCGCTAGACTGGCGAGGCTGTTTGGAATCCGTCAAGGAGAAACAACATGGCTGAGCACGAGGTCTTCAGCGCTTGCCCGCACGACTGCCCGGACACCTGCGCCATGATCACCACAGTGCGTGACGGCAAGGCGATCGAGGTTCGCGGCAACCCGGACCACCCGTTCACGCGCGGCGGGTTGTGCGTCAAGGTCAACGACTATCAGAACCGCGTCTACAGCCCTGATCGCGTGCTTTATCCATTGAGGCGTACCGGACGAAAGGGCGCGGGCGAGTTCCAACGCATCGGCTGGAATGAGGCGCTTGGCGAAATCAAGGCGCGCTGGACCTCCATCATCGACCGGCACGGTCCGACCGCCATCCTGCCCTACAGCTATCTCGGCACGGAGGGTCTGTTGAACGGGCTCAACACTGGCGACGCCTTTTTCAACAAGCTCGGCGCCGCCGTCTCAGAACGAACATTCTGCAATTCGGCGGCGATCAGCGCATTTTTCATGTCCTGCGGCCCGACCGCTGCTATCGATCCGGAAAGCTTCGTCCACTCGAAATACATCGTGCTGTGGGCCATCAACACCATCAGCAATAACCTGCATCACTGGCCGTTCATCGCAGAGGCGCAGGCACGCGGCGCCAAGGTCGTGGTGGTCGATCCGGTCGCCACGCGTACCGCCAAGAAAGCCGATTGGCATATCCCCGTCCGCCCTGGCTCCGATGCGGCGTTGGCGCTGGGCATGATGAATGTCATCATCGCCGACGGTTTGGTCGACAGCGACTATGTCGACAAATACACGGTCGGCTACGAGGACCTGAAAGCGCGCGCCGCAGAGTTCCCGCCCGACAAGGTCGCTGCGCTCACCGGCGTCGACGCCGACGACGTGCGCAAATTGGCGCGCGAATTCGCGACGGTTCAGCCCTCGGTCATCCGCATGGGGGTCGGTGTCGAGCGCCACGCCGGTGGCGGCAACACGGTGCGCGCGCTTTCGTGCCTGCCGGCGCTGGTCGGCTCGTGGCGTCATTGCGGCGGTGGCATCATGCACATGCCGATCTGGGCCTTTCCGGTCAACTGGGACGCCATGAGCCGGCCCGACTGGATCAGGCCCGGCACGCCCGTAATTAACCAGTGGCGGCTCGGACCGGCGCTGACGGGCGAACTGCCGCTCAAGACGCCAATCCAGTCGCTGTTTGTCTTCAACTCCAATCCGATGGTGGTCGCCGCCGAGCAGGAAAAGATCGAGCGCGGCCTGGCGCGCGAGGATCTGTTCACCGTCGTCAGCGAGCATTTCCTGACCGATACCGCCCTCTATGCCGACATCGTGCTGCCCGCCACGACGCAGCTCGAGCAATTGGACGTCATGTTCTCGTGGGGCCACCTCTATCTCGCGTTCAACGAGCCCGCGGTGGCGCCGCTGGGCGAGGCGGTCCCCAACACCGAGCTGTTCCGGCGGCTCGCCCGGACCATGGGGTTCAACGACCCGTTCTGGCAGCGCAGCGACGAGGAAATGGCGACGGCGGCGCTGGACTGGACCAATCCCGTCCTCGAAGGCATCGACCTGGCTGCACTGCGCAAGACCGGATATGCGCGCCTCAAGATCGGCACTCCCGATACGTACGTGCCGCACCGTGAGGGCAACTTTCCGACACCATCGGGCAAATGCGAGTTCAAGTCCTCGATCGCCGCCGGCGGCAACCTCGTTCTGCCCCTGTTCCGCCAAGGCTATGCAGCCGAACAGTCGGGCGAAGCGCTCGATCCGCTGCCGAACTATATCCCACCCAACGAATCGCCGGCGACCAACCCGGTCCTGGCGAAGCGCTATCCGCTGAACATGTTGTCGCCCAAGAGCCACGCCTTCCTGAATTCGTCCTACGGCAACTTGCCGACCCAGCGACACCATGCCGGCGCGCAGAAAGTCGTCATCAATCCGCGGGACGCCGCGTCGCGCGGAATCGCCGCGGGCGACCTGGTGCGGGTCTTCAACGACCGGGGCGCTTTCGAGGCGCTTGCCGACCTTTCGCCGGATACGATGACGGGGGTCGTGGTGGCGCCAATGGGCTACTGGCCGCGCGACAGCGGCGGTCTGCGCAGGTCCGTCAACGCGATCAACCCGCCGGCCTTCGCCGACTACGGCAACGCCCCGACGTTCTCTGACACGCTGGTGGAGGTGGCGAAGGCGCCGGCGGCCGCTGCGGAGTGAGTCGACCAGGCTTCGAGGGCCTTTCGGGGCTTACGAAGAAAATGTCTGAATGCCGAGGGCGAACTTGATCCATGGGTCGAAGGACTGCGTCCGGCCGTTCCTACCGTTCGCCAACGCCAGTTATCCGCCGTTCGCCACGGTCTGCTCGCGAGCCGATGAATGCGTGCTTCGGGTGGTGAATCGTACTCGGCGTTCGCAACTGAATGACCGTTTCGGCTCGGACTCCGGTCCTTCCCGAGGCGGCCCCAGCAGGGGCGCTCTCCGCCGATTGTACGCGTTCATCGGAATCCCGGCAGACGGTCGTGGTGGGCGGCCCTTTGCCGTTCCCGGGCGATGCTGGAAGGCAGGTGTCCCACCCAATCCTGCCATCTGAGTGGATCGCCCGGGCCCCTCCCGCGAAAGCCCCGTATAGTGGGGGACTATGACTTTCACACTTTTTTTGTCCAAGCTTGCGCTTACGCCAACGAGTGCTCGCCAGCACAAAAACCCGACCTTCCCCGTACAAGTTCAACGGCAAAGGTCCGCCCTGAGCTGAGGCTTTCGCCCAATATGAAAATGGGCGGCTCGCGACGCAAGGCGGACTTTCAAACAGCGGCTCCCGAGATCCAGACTTTGCGCAACAAGCTTGTGCGCCAAAGCCACAGCACCAGATGGCCTCGTCGCCTACGGTGGGGCGGGGGCGTGCCAGACGGCTTCATAGGCTTCGCGGAAATTGTCCCGGGTGACTTTGAGGCCTGCCGCGGAAAGCCAGGCAGGAGGCGTGCGTCCGATGACCCCGAGCAACAGCGCCTTGGCCGCGGCGGCGCCTTGATCGTAGGGGCATTGCGCGGCCACGCCCTTGAGCAACCCCTCCCTGCGGAGTTCGGCGACGATATCATTGCCGAGATCGACAGTGATGAAGGGCAGGCTGCGCGCGCCTTCCCCGACCGCTGCGAGCACCCGCAGCGCGGGCACGTCCCAGGCGATGAAGCAGCAGTCGAGATCGTCGTTCCCGGCAAGAAGCCGTCGATAGGCGCTGCCGGCCTCCTCGACCCTGCCGAAGCGCTCGCGCACCAAGGTGATGTCGGGACGCTCCGCGCTCATCCACTTGCGAAAAGCGATCTCGCGTTCGTTGGTGACGAAGAATTCGGCCTCATAATTGAGAATGCCAACCACGCCTTCGTAAGGAGCGTACGGGGAAATGAGCTCGGCGGCGATCACGCCGAGACCGAAATTGTCGGCCGACGAGACGGCGAGGTAGTCGAGGCCGGGACGAAGACCCGACGGCGCATTGTCGAGGAGCACTAGTTTCTTACCGGCCCTGCCGACGGCCCGGTGCGCCTCGAGCACGCCGGACGATCCGATCGGCAGGCTGATGACGGCGTCGGTCGCAGCAGCCGCGAGGCGCAGGAGCTCCCGGTTTTGCCTCTCCTTGTCGAACCCACAGTCCACGATCTCAGACACCGTGGCACCGTATTGCCCGAGCGTCGCAGTGATTCCCGCCAACTCCTGGCGGGACCAGTCGCTCGTCGTAGTGTGCAGAACGATGGCGGCCGAGAAGCGCCCGGCCCTCGCCAGCTCGGCCTCCGCGTCGGTCAAGACCAGCTGGTCTGCCGGGAAAGGACGCTCGCCGTGCGGTCCGAGGCCGATGCTCGACATAACTCGCCCTCGTTTCTCGACGACGGGAATTGGCATTCAACGCCTGCTTGAGACAAGTCTCAGAGGATAGGCCGCCTCGCGGCTTTCGAGTCTAGAGCGGTCTCATCGGCGGAGACCACCCAGTTGCTGGCAAACGGCCCCGTCTGGTCTTGGCCTCGGCGAGAAAGGCCACAAAGGAGGGTTCGCGCCGCGGGGAGCCGAGCGCAGCCCAGCCGGGCGCGGAAGCAAAAACCTCTTCCGCCGCGTGGCTCGCCGCGCCGACGAGCTCGGCCGACCCTGCAAGTTGAGACCGCACGATGCGCAGGTCCCGTGTCGCCAGCGGATGTGATCGGCGATAGATCGCCTCGCGGACCGCGGCGAGAAGGATCTCGCCAGAATGGGCAAGCGTGCCGGCGAGCACCAGAACCGCTGGGTTCAACAGGTTGACGATCGGCGCCAGGCTCTCACCGATCAAGCGCCCCGAGCGCGACAGGAGCTCGGCGCAAAAGGCGTCGCCGAGTTGCGCGCCATGTCCGATGTGATTGGCGGTGACGTCGCCATGACGCGCCATCAGGTCAGCAAGGTATCGGCTCCGTCCGTCGGTCGCGGCGAGGACGCCGGCCCGCTCGACAGCCTCGGCGCTCGCCACCGTGTCCAAACAACCTTTGGCCCCGCAATGGCAGAGGACGTCGCCCGCCTCTCCCGTCGGCGCATGCCCGACGAGGCCGGCGAGGCCGTGAGCGCCGGGGTGGAGTCTGCTGCCGGAGACGACGCCAGCGCTCACAGACCGGTCGATGCGTACGCAGACGAAGTTCTCCACTCCGAGCCCTGCCCCGGCCTTCATCTCGCCCAACGTCATCATTTGGGTGTTGCTGCGCGCAAAGGCAGGGGCGCCGAAACGCAGCGACAGTTCCGCTGCCAAGTCGAAGGTCCGCCACGCCCTCAGGACGTCGAGCGTGGCAATGCCGAAAGTATCGCCGTCATTGGCGTCAACCAGTGCGGCCTCCGGAAGCGCCACCGCGATCGCCCATGCCGCCTCCTTGCTTCCCCGTTCTTCGAGAAGCCAATGGAACAGCGCCGTCAGCCGATCGAGGATCGGCTCGGGCCCTAGCGCGAGGTCGGCGGCCTCGTGGTGCTCGACAATCAAATCGCCGGCGAGGTCGGCCAACCCCACCGCGAGAGACATTCGGTCGACCTGCGCGACCAGAACGGCGCCGGCGTTCGTCCGCAACCTAAAATGGCGCGGCGCGCGCCCGCCTTGGGGCCGGCCGAGATCGCCCTGTTCGACGAGCCCGAGCCGTTCCAGCACGGCAAGACGGTCTGCGACCGCGGCTCGGCCGAGCCCGGACTTGCGTTCGATGTCGAGGCGTGCCAGAGCGCCGGCGCGGACGAGGAAAAGGATGACCGCGAGGCTTGGTCCGCCGCTTTCTAGGGTCGTTGGCCGTCCCACGCGCTGGCGCTGCAGCGCAACGGCGGGACGTCGCCTTCGTGCTTCATCGTCCATCCCGATCCCGACCCGGACTTCGGCCAAAACCACGGGCTCGGGGCCGAGCCTTTGGGCCTTCTACCCCGATACGGCAAGCAGAATGAGTTTTCCAGCAGAAGTAGGCTCACTTCGGCATATTTTTTCATTGACCGCGTCTTGCGCTGTCGCCAATGTTCGTTTGGCTGCGGACGATCAACCCAAAAAACGAAATGCTCCGCTGACCAAACACCGGAAAGCAAGCGGGAGGAAGGCCGTGGAGGTTCGCTTCGCCTATCAGGCCAATTGCTGGGGTCCGCTCGGCGGCAATGCGGTGGGCGTGACATCGATCGGGCAGCTCACCTACCTCACCTTCGGCGATATGAGCGGGGCGATCTCTCAGATCGGTGCGGCCGGGTATCAGGGCGTCGAGCTGTTCGACGGCAACGTGCTCGACTATCCGGACGGCGCTGCGGCGCTCAAAGCGGCCCTGGCTCAGGCCGGAGTGCAATTGGTGGCGGCCTATTCGGGCCGCCAATTTCATCTTTCCCGACATTCTCGACCAGGAGCTTAGCCGGATCGCCCGCGTGGCCGACGCGGCCGCGGCGCTTTCGGCCGAGCATCTCGTTGTCGGCGGCGGGGCGAAGCGGCTCGAGGGCGTCGCACCCGGCGACTACGAGCGGCTTGGGGCGGGTCTCGAAAAGGTCGTGGCGATCGCCAAAACGCGCGGGCTCACGGCGCACTATCACCCACACCTCTCGACAATCGTCGAAGGGCCGGCGGAAGTGGACCGGATCTTCTCCCTGACGTCGATCCATTTCTGTCCCGACACCGCCCATCTCGCTGCCGCGGGCGGAGACGTGACAGCGATGATCCGCAAACACCGGGACCGTATCGCCTATGTTCATCTGAAAGGCCTGCGAAGGAAGCCTTTCGCCTTCACGCCGCTCGATGAAGGCGATCTCGACAACGCCGCCGTGATCAAGGCGCTGGCGGAAACGAACTACAGCGGCTGGATCGCCGCCGAGCTCGACGCCTGGCCGGACCCGAAAAGCGCCGCCGAGCGCAGCTTGGCCTTCATGAAACGAAACATCGAGGCCGCCTAAAGGGGGCCCAGGCTGGTCCTTTACCCCAAGCAGGACAAAGGATATTCCGGCGATGACCAAGACGCTGAACGTGGCGATGATCGGCGGTGGTTTCATGGGCAAGGCCCATGCCTTGGCCTACGCCGCGATGCCGATGTTCTTCTGGCCGCCACCCGCCACGCCGCACCGCCGAGTGGTCGTCGACGTGACCCCCGAGCTCGCCGAGGCGGCCCGTCAACGCTTCGGCTTCGATGAAGCCGCGACCGACTGGAAGGCCGTCATCGCCCGCAGCGACATCGACGTCGTCGACATTGTGACCCCGAACGACGGTCACGCCCCAATCGCGATCGCGGCGGCTGAGGCGGGGAAGCACATCATTTGCGAGAAACCGCTGGCGCGCACCGGGGCGGAAGCGAGGAGCATGCGGGATGCGGTCGAGAAGGCCGGCGTCAAGCACATGGTCGCCTTCAACTATCGGCGCACGCCCGCTGTTGCGCTGGCAAAGAAGTTTATTGAGAAGGGCAGGATCGGGAAGATCTTGTCCTTCCGCGGGACCTATCTGCAGGACTGGTCGGCGGACCCGAACGGGCCGCTATCGTGGCGCTTCCAGAGGAAGATCGCGGGCTCCGGCGCGCTCGGCGACATCGGCACCCACGTCATCGACCTCGCGCGCTACCTCGTCGGCGAGATCACGGCGGTGAACGCCCTGGTCAAGACCTACATTGCGAGCCGCCCGCTTCAGTCGGGTGGGTTCGACCAGCTCGCCGCCTCCGACAAGAGCGGCAAGGGGCCGCGCGGGGCGGTCGACGTCGACGATGAAGTCCTGACCCTGGTCAAATTCGCCGACGGCGCCACAGGTTCGATCGAAGCCACGCGCAACGCGTACGGGCGCAACAACTTCATCACACTCGAAATCCACGGCGACGGGGGATCGATCGCCTTCAACTACGAGCGCATGGATGAGCTTCAGGTGATGTTCGCCGACGACCCTGGCGATGCGCGTGGGTTCCGCACTGTCTACACCGGTCCCGCCCACCCGTACGGCGGGGCGCTCTGGCCGATCCCAGCGCTTGGGATCGGCTACGGCGAGACGAAGATCATCGAGTGCCACGACTTCATAAACGCGATCGTGAAGGGCGAGCAGCCCTCGCCGAACTTCCACGACGGCTGCCGCATCTCCGAGATCGCCGACGCCATCCTGAAGTCAAGCGAGGCGCAGAACTGGGTTGCCGTCGCGTGAGTGACGATCGCTCTCGAAAACGGCAGTGGAGCGCGACGCGAATGCTTGATCGGGACGCGCGCGACGGGACAGCAGAGCCGCCGGCCGCCGTCTGGATGGCCGGGATCTCCAAGTCGTTCGGCGGCGTTCAAGCGCTTGCTCATGTCGACTTCAGCGTCCGGTTCGGCGAAGTCCATGCCCTCTTGGGCGAGAACGGCGCCGGCAAGTCGACGCTGTTGAAGATCTTGCGCGGAGTGCTTCCAGCCAACTCGGGCCAAATCGAGATCGGCGGCAAGGCGCTTCCCGCAACCAACGCGGACGCGGTCCGTCGCGCCGGCGTAGCGATGATCTTCCAGGAGATGAGCCTCATCCCGACCCTGAGCGTCGCCCAGAACATTTTCCTCAATCGCGAGCCGAGAGGCCGCTTGGGCTTCGTCGACGACGAACGGATCATTTGGGAGACGCGAAAGCTGTTTGATGAGTTCGGCGTCGCCATCAACCCCGAGGCGCCGCTGGTCGAACTCAGCGCCGGTCAGCGACAATTGACGGAAATCGTGAAGGCGCTCTCGGAGAGGAGCCGCATCCTCATCCTCGACGAGCCGACCTCCGCGTTGTCCGCCTCGGAGGTCGATCGGCTGTTCGTGCTTCTCCGCCGGTTGAGGAGCGATGGCGTTGCGATCATCTACGTCTCCCATCGCACGGACGAGATCATACGCATCGCCGATCGCGCGACGATCATGCGTGACGGACGGCGCGCCCTCACCGCGCCGCTCAGCGAGCTCTCCCTCGCCACGATTATCGAGCACATCATCGGCCGCGCCTCCCGCGGGCTCGGCGAGATCGAACGTGGCGGAGAGATGCACGGCGAAGCGCTGATCGAATTGCGCAACGCGTCAGGAGCGCGAAAACCGAGAAATGTTGATCTCGTCATTCATCGAGGAGAGGTGCTCGGAGCAACTGGCCTTCTCGGCAGCGGTCGCAGCTCCCTGGCGCGGCTTCTGTTCGGCATGGAGCCGCTCGTCGCCGGGGAGATCCTCGTCAAGGGCGTCGAAGCGAACATCCGGTCGCCGCAGGACGGGATCGCGGCCGGCATCGCACTCATTCCGGAGGATCGGCTGCTCGAGGGCGTGATCGCCCAGCACAGCGTGGCCGCCAACATCGTGCTGCCGGTGCTCGAGCGGGTGAGTAGCTATACCTGGGTGTCGGAGGCTGCGGCGACCGAAGTAACGCAGGAGCAGATTGCGCAGCTTCGGATCAAGACGGCCTCACCCGACGCTGCGGTGAGCACGCTTTCGGGTGGCAACCAGCAGAAGGTCGTGGTCGGCAAGTGGCTCGCTAGGACGCCCGCCATTCTCGTTCTGGACGAGCCGACGGCGGGCGTCGACATTGGCGCCAAAAGCGAGATCGTCAGATTGGTTCGGGAGCTTGCGCGCGCAGGACGCGCGATCCTCATCATCTCGTCCGAGATGCCAGTGCTGCTCGCGGCCTGCGACCGCATCGTCGTGATGTCAGAGGGGAGGATCGTCAAGGACATCGCGCGCCATGCGCTCGATCCCTCTTCGGACGCAGGTGCCGACGAAGGCGAGAGGCTTCGCTATGCGGAGCGCGAACTTCTCATGGCGATCCAGACTGGAGCGGCGATGGCGGCATAGTCGCGCGCAAGCGGGCTTGGCCGGTCCGGCGACGACCGCAGAGTCGAAGAAGAAGCTGAAGCAAAAGGAGGAAACAGATGAATCAAATGATATCGAGGTCGACGGCGAAGGCGCTGCTATTGGCCGCGGCGCTCATGGTCTCGGCGGCGTCAGGCCCCCTCCTTGCGGCGGACCCAGATGCAGAGCTCGCCGCGCTCAACGGCAAGGTCATGAGCACCGGACCCAACGGCGAGGCGCCGTCGCCGGCTTCCGCGGTCACGCTCTCCGACGACGAACTCGCCAAGGTAAAGGGGATGCACGCAACCGCGGCGATCGTCCTGCACTACGGAGGCAACGACTGGTCACGCGCGCAGGTCGAGGGGCTGAAGGCCGAGTTCGCGGCCCTCGGAATCGACGTGATCGCGGTAACCGACGCGGGATTCAAACCGGAAACCCAGGTCGCCGACATCGAGACCGTGATGGCCAAGAAGCCAAGCATCATCGTGTCGATACCGGTGGATCCGGTGTCCGAAGCCGGCGCCTACAAGAAAGCCGCAGACGCGGGAGTGAAGCTTGTCTTCATGGACAACGTCCCCAAGGGGCTGGTCGCGGGCAAGGACTACGTGAGCGTCGTCTCGGCTGACAATTACGGCAACGGCGTCGCCGCCGGTCTCTTGATGGCGAAGTTCCTCAAGGGCAAAGGCAATATCGGGGCCGTGTTCCACGCCGCCGACTTCTTCGTGACCAAGCAGCGCTACGAGGGCTTCCAGAAAGCGATCTCGGAATTCCCGGATATCAAGATCATCGAGGCGCAAGGCGTCGCCGGTCCCGACTTCTCTGGCGACGCCGACAAGGTCGCCTCGGCCATGCTCACTGCGCACCCAAACATCGACGGCGTCTGGGCCGTCTGGGACGTTCCGGCTGAAGGCGTGATCTCGGCCGCCCGTTCCGCCGGCAAGGACAACCTCGTCATCACGACCGAGGATCTGGGCGAGAACGTCGCGATCAACATGGCGCAAGGAAGCTACGTGAAGGGGCTCGGCGCCCAGCGCCCGTATGACCAGGGCGTGACTAAGGCGAAACTCGGGGCTTACGAACTCTTGGGGAAGAAGGCGCCGAACTATGTGGCGTTGCCGTCGCTCGCCGTGACCAAGGACAATCTCATGGACGCGTGGAAGGCCGTCTATCACACCGACGCGCCGGCCGACGTCCAGAGCAGCATGAAATAGCGATAAACCGCTCTTTCGACCTCCGCCCGGCGAGGATTCGTGCGCCGAGCCCTTGATCAACATGAGGAAAAACCATCTCGAGATGACGCCGCCGGTTGAAACGCCTGCCGAGGCTGAGCTCGCGCGAACGGTTGATCGATCGGCGCGCTGGTCATTCCTCGCGAACTGGCGGGAGTACTTCATCTATATCGGCTTCGCGTGCATTTTCGCGATTTTCGCGCTGACCCTCGGCAACCAGGGATTTCTCAACCCGACCAATCTC
Organism: uncultured Alphaproteobacteria bacterium; assembly: GCA_963813555.1. GTDB lineage: Bacteria > Pseudomonadota > Alphaproteobacteria > Rhizobiales > Beijerinckiaceae > Roseiarcus. The sequence goes on from CAWEZX010000014.1 coordinate 40,017, forward strand.
CTCAACATCGTTCGCCAATCGGCGATGATCGCGGTGATGGCCGTTGCCATGACCTTCGTCTTGGCAGCAGGCGAGATCGATCTTTCCGTCGGCTCCCTGGCGGGATTCTCCTCCGTCGTGACCGCCATGGCGATCCGTGCGGCGGGGACGCCCGCCGGCGTCGCCGCAGGCCTTACGACGGGCGTCGTCGTTAGCCTCTTCAATGGGCTGATCACGACCCGGGTCGGCATCCCATCGTTTCTGACGACGCTTGCGATGATGGGGATTGCGACCGGCGTGTCGATGTGGGCGAGCAATACCGCCGCCATTCCGATCATCGATCGGATGTACGCGTTCGTTTTCGGGGGCGGTAGTCTGGGGCCTGTCCCAATCCTGCTTATATGGACTCTCGTTTTCGGCGTGGTCGGCCATCTCGCGCTGCGGAAAACGACCTTCGGCCGGCGCGTTCTCGCCACTGGCGGCAACGAGACCGCCGCCCGCTATAGCGGCATCGACACCAAGTCGGTCAAGCTTCGGGTGTTGATGATCTCGAGCGTCACTGCAGCCATTGCGGGCATGCTCTATGCGGGCCGGCTCCAGACCGGCCGCTATCAGTTCGGCCAGGGGGATGAGCTTTCGGTCATCGCCGCGGCGGTGCTTGGCGGCAACAGCCTCTTCGGCGGCGTCGGCACGGTTCCGGGCGCGATCGTTGGCGCGCTGATGATCGAACTCATCAACAACGGCTTGATCCTCATGGGGCTCGAGTACAGCTAAGCAGAGATTCGTGGCTTGGCCAACGGATTGGGGATGCGCTCGCGGTTGAGATCAATGACGGCGTGATGGATGGCCTGGTCGAGCGCGTCGGCGTCGGTGAAGGTCTGGTGGGCGAGGTGATGGGCCTTAAGATCGCGCCAGACCGGCTCGATGTCGTTGAGTTCGGGGGTGTATTTCGGCAGCCATTCGACGGTGAGCCAGTGCGCGCGGGCGGCCAGGGCGGCGAGCGAGCGTTTGCTGGTGTGGATCGGACCATTGTCCTCGACCAGCACGACCGGCTTGGCCTGTCGCCCGGGCTGCGGTCCAAAGAGACGGTCGAGTTGCTCCAGATGGGCGATGAAATCGCCGCTGCGCTTGGTCGGGCTGGTATGGACGATGAGTTGGCGCGTGAGGGGATCGAGCGACCCCAGCATCGCGACCTTCTTGGCCTGCCCCGGCGCCGGCACACGCAAGTCCGCCCCCGACTTCGCCCAGGCGCGGGCGAGATAGGGATGGGTCAGCGCCTCGCTCTCATCGCCGTAGAGAAGAACGATGTCGCCCGCTTCGGCCTGCTGTTTGCGCAGTTGCAGGCGCAGCCCCACCCGTTCCACCTCGCTTTCCGTCTGACGTCCCTTCAGCGTGTGCCGGGGCCGCCGCCAGCGGAACTTTTTTTTCGCAAGGCCTTGGACAGTTGCGAACGGCTGATGCGCACGCCCTCGCGCGCTTCGATCTCGGCGCGAAGGCGGGGGATCGTCCAGTTGCGCCGGTCGGCCACAGGTTCTTCCAGCAACGGGGTGGCGACGCGCATGGCGGCTTCACTCTTCACCGGAGGCGGGCCCGGCGCGATGCTGGTCTTCAGCGCTGCCACACCGCCGGCGGTGAAGTCGCTGCGCCACAGCCGAACCGTATCTTCGCGCACGCCAAACGCCTCCGCGATCCTGGGGCTGGTCCAACCAGCCAGCGTCAAAAGCACGGCGCGGGCGCGGTCCGCCTCGCCGCGATCGCGCGAACCGGCAACAGCCAAGAGGCCGGCGCGTTGTTCATCGCTCGCCATAATCGGAGACTTTCCCGCCATGTCATACACCTTGCGAATCGGCGCAGGCAGCCAACCGCAAAAAACCTATCCGTTGGTTAGCCAAACGGAATTCTGCTTAGCAGCTGATCGCTCGCGGAGCGATCATCATCCTGGCCGTGGCGCTGAGCCAGCAGACGCGTCGGACTTGAGCCCGAGCAGCTTGACCAAGTGACGAGTTGAAAGGCGATTCTGGCGGGGGCGGGCCAATGCCAATCGCGGCTGGGCGACGCAAAGGAAAATCGTTGTACGTTTGATCAAGCGCCAACCGATCTCTGAGGGATCGTTCGCTATTGGCGCAATCCCTTTTTGTTCCTCTCCGGCAATGACCGGTTTTGCGCTGTTCCCCCTTTTAGTGCAGGAGGAAGCGATGATTATTCGTCCTGGGCGGAAGCGAACCTCTCTTCGTCTTCGCGCGCGGCGTTAAATCAGACGGCGCGGGGTAACCGCCGGGGGCCACTCAAGCGGCGACCCGCGCAGGGCACTCGCAACGATGGTGCATTTCTCGCAATGTGCACCATCGAACCCAAACTCCCGCGCACGGGGCACCGGCCCGCCGACGTCGCGATCTGGCGCCCGTGCACCAATTCAGTCGCAGTCATTCTGACTCCGAGACCCTATCTCCGACGGCCAGGTTTGCGCCATCCTCCCTGGGGTCGGCGCCTGCGCTCGCGTGGGCCTTTCGGATCGAGGCAAACCAAAAACCGAAGCGCAGTCGTTCGAATGGCGAAACGCGCGGCAGAGGCGACGCGGGCTTATCCTCCTCCTAGCGGGTTCGCGTTCGCTTTCGGATCCGCTTTGCGAGCCGGTCGCTGTTGTTCGGCGCGCGGTCAACTCAACGCGAAGGCTCGGAATACGCGAGACATGGAGACATAATCGAATTCATTGGTCGCCGCTCACGAACGGTGAAAGGTGGGCTTCCCATTCGCCCGGCCTGTACGAAAGGATTTGCATAGAACCTTTATCGTTCCATTCGACATTAAAGACCTTCTTGCGCGCGAACCAAATATCGATCCCGTAGGACAAATTCTCTTCGCCGCCGAGCAGCGCGCATTGGTACCGCATGAGTTGGCTCATCGGCGGCAGGAGCTGAAAGGGCGTGCGAAGCTTAATTGCCACGTCACTTATCTCCGCGCCCATCACGGGGCAGTCGCGTTACCCATATGCATACCCCGTAGAAGCCACCTCGATTTTTGAATGTCATATTTTAATTTAAATCATTGATCTGTTTGGTGTCCCGGAGAGGACTTGAACCTCTGACCCCAGGTTTAGGAAACCTGTGCTCTATCCAGCTGAGCTACCGGGACTCTTAAATCAACGCCATGGCAGGTATGGACAAAGCAAGCCCCACCGCTGCATGTCCCCTAGCATGAATTTCCGCTTCGCACACCGCAGCGGCGTATCGTGGCTTCACACCCGGTTGTGGCTGCTCGGCGCTTGCGCCACGCTCTCAGCTGTCGTTCTCGTCTCGCCCTGCCTTGCGGCCTGCGGCCGGGCGGCTGGGCGCGTTCGGGCGGTCAGCATTGATGAGCGCCTCGATATCGCGCTGAGCGACGGTCGAATTGTGAGGCTTGGCGGGCTGGATGCGCCCAACGCCGAACGCGGCGGACCAGAAATCGCCAATGGAGCGCGTGAGTTCCTGAACGAACGACTGCTCGGCCGGGAAGCGGACCTTATCCTTTTGGCCGGCGGCACCGATCGCTGGGGCAGGACGGTCGCCGACCTCATTGTCCCCGATCCGCCGGGCGGGTCGGCCGGCTCGACCGCGGCGGCGCTGCTGACGGCAGGCTATGCCCGGGTCAGGCCGGAGTTCGAGACCCGAGGCTGCGCTGCCGAGCGGCTCATGATCGAAGAGGGCGCGCGCCAAGGGGGAACAGGAATATGGCGCGATCCTGAGTTCGCCGTGATACAATCGTCCAATTCCGCCGAGCTCCGGCGACGGGACGGCAGATTTGTGGTGGTCGAGGGTATGGTGCGAAGGGTTGGCTTCGCGCGTTCGCGCATCTATCTTGAACTTGTCCCCCGCGATGGTCCGACGATCGTGGTCGCGCGCAAGCTGGAGACGGCTTTGGCCCGAGAGGGACGGACGGTCGGGGGGCTGGTCGGACAAACGATCCGGACTCGCGGCGCCCTCGATGACCGGTTCGGTCTGAGAATCGAGGTGGCCGACCCGGCGATGATTGAAATTGTGCGTCGCGCCGACGCGCCAGGAGAAGCGAAACCGCATCCATGAGCGGCAAGCCGGATAATCTGGGGCGCAGGCTTGCGTCCTGGCGCGGCCGGCGCGTGCTGATCGCGCTCGTGGCCGGATTGGCGCTGGGCTTGACGGCTTGCGCGTCGATCGATCCGCCGCCCGCGCCCGTTAGCGTCGCCCCGGAGCCCGTGCCGCGTCCTGTTTCGGCTGAGAAACCGAGTCCGGAACGCAAGCGGCTGATCGAGGCGTTCGGCGGCGTTTACTCGTCGCCCGCGACCCAGTCCTATCTCGACGGCGTCCTCGCCAAGATCGCCCCCCCCTCGGGCGCCGAGGGACCGTCCTACCGCGTCACCGTGCTGAATTCGCCGATCGTCAACGCCTTCTCTTTGCCGTCAGGGGATATCTTCGTCACCCGCGGCCTCTTGGCTCTCGCCGAGGACACATCGGAAATCGCCGCGGTCATGGCGCATGAAATCGGCCATATCACCGCACGCCACGCCGCCAAAAGAGCCGAGTTTGAAAAGACGACAGCGCTGTTCTCGCAGGTCAATTCGCAATTGCTTGCCCAGCGCGAAGCTCAGGACGAAGTCGAGGCGCGCTCGAAGCTTGCGATCGCCAGCTTTTCTCGCGAGCAGGAATTCGCGGCCGACCAGATCGGCATCAAGACCATCGCCCGCGCCGGATACGACGCCTATGGCGCCTCTCGGTTCCTCACCGCACTCGGTGAGTGGAGCGCGTTTCGCTCGTCGGTCTCGGGCGCAGGCTCCGCCAATCGCCCCGACATGATGGCAACTCATCCCTCGACGCCGGAGCGTATCGCCCAGGCGACCGAAACGGCGCGACAATTCGGCCCGCCGGGGACCGGCGAAACTGGGCGTAACGCCTATCTCGCCGCCATTGACGGCCTTGCTTTCGGCGACGATCCATCGCAGGGCGTGGTCCGCGACAACGCCTTCATCCATCCAAAACTTGGTTTCGCTTTTGATGCGCCGGACGGCTTCACGCTCGACAACCAGTCGGCCGCGCTGATCGGCGTCGGGGAAGCGGGCGGCGAGGCGCTGCGCCTCGACAGCATCGCGATCCCGGAATCGACCCCGGTCACCAGCGCCATCGGTTCGGACTGGATCGACGGCGTCAAGACGACGTCGATCGAGTCCAAGAAGATCGATGGCCTGGAGGCGGCTACAGCGATCGCCCAAGGCGACCAGTGGAGCTTCCGCCTGGGGGCCGTGCGTCTGAACGGACGGCTTTATCGGCTCATTTTCGCCGCCCACGATCTTTCGCCAGCCGTCAATTCGCGCTTCATGGCCTCGCTCAATTCGTTCCGTCTCATAAACGCGCAGGACTCGGCGCTGGCCGCGCCGGAAAAGATCAAGATCGTCGAGGCGGCGAACGGCGACACCGCCGAAATGCTCGCCGCACGGATGGCCTTCCTGCCGCAGTGGCTCGATCAGTTCCTGATTCTCAACGGCCTCGAGCGCGACGCCGCTCTCGTTCCCGGGCAGCGCTACAAGGTGGTCGCGCGGTGAACGACGACGTCCGCAGCACAAGCGAGCGTGGGCGCCTCAAGGGGCGCCTTGTCATCGCCACCCACAACGGGGGCAAGCTGCGCGAGTTTGGCGAACTGCTCCGACCTTTCGACGTCTCGCCCCTTGGCGCGTCCGCGTTGGGTCTCGACGAGCCCGAGGAGACGGGATCGACCTTCCCCGACAACGCGCTTTTGAAGGCGCGAGCCGCCGCGCGCGCTTCGGGGCTCATCGCGCTCGCCGACGATTCCGGGCTTTGCGTCGACGCGCTCGATCGCGCGCCAGGCGTCCATTCAGCAAGATGGGCCGGCGCGACGAAAGACTTCGGCGCCGCCATGGCCCGCGTCGAGAGAGAACTCACGGCGCTCGCCGCGCCTCCGCCATGGCGGGCGGCTTTCATCAGCGTGCTGGCGCTCGCTTGGCCGGATGGCGCAGACGAAGCCTTCGAGGGCCGGGTGGATGGGGTTCTGCTGTTCCCGCCGCGCGGGACGGCTGGATTTGGCTACGATCCAATCTTTCTCCCAGACGGCTATGACCGCACCTTCGGCGAGATGAGCTCGGAGGAGAAGCACGGGATTCCCGCTGATGGCTCGCTCGCCCTGTCGCATCGGGCCCGCGCGTTCCAGAACTTTTCGCGCGCACGGCTGTAAGCGGGAGCCGAACGAGCCGCAAGCAAAAACAATTCGAGGTGGCCGCGCGCGGCGGCTTCTGGCACAAGAGCGGCGCCCGGACCGGTCGGGTGGAAGGACGGGGGTCCGCAAATGCAGGTGGAAGAGACCGCTATTCCGGCGGTCAAGATCGTGACGCCGAAGAAGCACGGCGACGCCCGAGGGTTTTTCTCCGAGGTCTACAACCGCTCCGACTGGGATAAAGCGGGTCTCGAATGGACCTTTGTGCAGGACAACCATTCCTATTCGGCGACGGTCGGCACCTTGCGCGGGCTGCATTTCCAGACGCCGCCTTTCGCTCAAGCCAAGCTGGTGCGCGTCGCGCGCGGCCGTATTCTTGATGTCGCGGTCGATATTCGCCGCTCCTCTTCCACCTTCGGCAAACATGTCGCGATCGAACTCTCGGCGGAGAACTGGCGCCAGTTGCTGATCCCGATCGGATTTGCTCACGCCTTCATCACTTTGGAGCCCGACGTCGAGGTTCTTTACAAAGCGACCGCGCTCTATTCGGCCGCGCATGACCGAGGCGTCGCCTGGGACGATCCGGCGATCGGAATTGCCTGGCCGTCGCTAGCCGGAGGCCCGGTTCTCTCGGACAAGGATCGCCGGTGGCCGGCGCTCAAGGACGCGCCGGAACTGTTCGAATGATGCGGATTGCAGTCACCGGATCGAAGGGCCAGGTGGCGACGTCTCTCATTGAGCGCGCCGGCCTTAAGGCCGAGGTCGTCGCGCTCGGCCGACCGAGCTTCGATCTTACCGATCGCGCCGCCGTCCTTTCTGGGCTCGAAGCGGCGCGCCCCGACGTCGTGGTCAACGCCGCCGCCTACACAGCGGTGGACAAAGCGGAGGCGGAAGAGGCGACCGCCGTTCGGGTGAATGGCGACGGGGCGGGGCATGTGGCCGAAGCCGCGGCGCGGCTCGCCGTTCCCCTCCTGCATCTCTCGACCGACTACGTGTTCGACGGGGCCCTCGACCGCGCTTATCGGGAAGACGATCCGACCGCCCCCGCCGGGGCTTACGGGCGCTCCAAGCTCGTCGGCGAAAAGCTGGTGGCCGAGCGCTGTGAAGACAGCGTCATTCTGCGCACCGCCTGGGTCTATAGCCCCTTCGGCGCGAATTTCGTCCGCACCATGCTGAGGCTTAACGAGACCCGGGACGAGGTCGGCGTCGTCGCCGACCAGCGAGGAAACCCGACGTCGGCGCTCGACATCGCCGACGCGCTCATCGCGATGGCGGCAAGGGTGAAGGAGGACGCGTCGCCGACGTTGCGGGGCGTCTTTCACATGACCGGCTCGGGCGAGGCGACCTGGGCGGATTTCGCTGAAGCCCTCTTCAGCGAGGCCGCGACGCGAGGCCGGCGCTTAACCCGCGTCAAGCGCATCGCGACCGCCGACTACCCAACACCCGCCCGAAGGCCGGCCAATTCCCGCCTCGACAACGAAAAGCTCACTCGCGTATACGGCCTCAAACTGCCGGAATGGCGCCGGTCGGCGGCCGCCTGTTGCGACCGCCTTCTGTCATGATCGCTGAGTCGGGCCGCCTGCCCCGCCGGCGATTGGAACTCGAGAATTCACTCAGGGGTGCTCATGCAGCGCAAAATGCTTGTGACCGGCGGCGCGGGATTCATCGGCTCGGCTGTGTGCCGCCGTCTGGTCGCCGACGGCGCCTTCGTGCTCAACCTCGACGCGCTGACCTATGCCGGCAATTTGCAGTCTCTGGCGACGATCGACAATGCGCCCAACTATCGGTTCGCCAAGGTCGACATATGCGACCGGCGCGCCGTGGCGCAAGCGTTCGAGACCTTTGCTCCCGATCAGGTCATCCATCTGGCTGCTGAGAGCCACGTCGACCGCTCGATCGAGGCGGGCGACGCTTTCATCCAGACCAATGTCGTCGGCACGTTCTCGATGCTGGAGGCGGCGCGAGCCTATTGGCAGACGCTGCCGGCGCCGCGGCGGGACGCGTTCCGTTTCCTGCATGTGTCGACCGACGAAGTTTACGGCTCACTCGGGGACGACGGCGCCTTCGTCGAAGGAACGCCATACGATCCGAGTTCGCCTTATTCCGCCTCCAAGGCGGCGGCGGATCACCTCGTCTCGGCCTGGGCGCGGACCTACGGCTTCCCGGCCCTGATCTCGAATTGCTCGAACAATTACGGCCCCTATCATTTCCCGGAGAAGCTCATTCCGCTGATCATTCTCAACGCCATGCACGGCAAGCCGCTGCCGGTCTACGGCGCGGGAGCCAACGTGCGCGACTGGCTCTATGTCGAGGACCACGCGCGGGCGCTCGATTTGATCGTGGCGCGCGGCCGGATCGGCGAAAAATATAATGTCGGCGGCCGCAACGAACGCCGCAACATCGATGTCGTGCGGCGCGTCTGCGCGATCCTCGATCGTCTTCGCCCGATGGGGCGCCCGCACGAGTCCCTGATCGCCTTCGTCTCTGACCGGCCGGGTCACGACCTGCGCTACGCGATCGACGCGACCAAGCTCGAACGCGACCTTGGCTGGCGCGCGCTCGAAACGTTCGAGAGCGGCATTGAGAAAACGGTGCTTTGGTATCTCGACAACGAATGGTGGTGGCGCCCGCTCAGAGAGAAGGTTTACGCAGGCGAGCGTCTCGGCGTCATCGCCGAGGCCGGGACCGTGGCTTAAGGTGCGAGTGGGGTTTCTACGGCGATGAAAGGCATCATTCTGGCGGGCGGCGCGGGTACGCGGCTGCATCCAATCACCCTCGCGGTCTCCAAGCAGCTCGTCCCCGTCTACGACAAGCCGATGATCTATTATCCCCTGTCGGTCGTTATGCTCGCCGGGATCCGCGAGGCGCTCATCATCTCGACGCCGCATGACCTGCCGATGTTCCGCCGCCTGCTCGGCGATGGCGCGGAATGGGGCATCCGAATCGAATACGCCGAACAGCCTGAGCCCAATGGGCTGGCGCAAGCTTTCGTCATAGGCGAGGAGTTCGTGAGCGGCGGGCCGGCGATGCTCGTCCTCGGCGACAACATCTTCTACGGCGCGGGCTTGAGCGAGCAGCTTCGGCGGGCGGCGGGGCGCGACCGCGGCGCGACGGTGTTCGCCTATCACGTGCCGGATCCGGAGCGCTACGGCGTGGTTGAATTCGATTCCGCCGACCGCGCCGTATCGATCGAGGAGAAGCCGGCCGTTCCCAAGTCGCACTGGGCGGTGACTGGCCTCTATTTCTACGATTCGAGCGTCGTCGAGATCGCCAAGGGGCTCAGGCCGTCGGCGCGCGGTGAGTACGAGATCACCGACGTCAATCGCGTCTATCTCGAAGCCGGGGCGTTGAGCGTCGAGCGGATGGGGCGCGGCTTCGCCTGGCTCGACACCGGAACTCCGGACTCGCTGATCGACGCCGCGAGCTTTGTCAGGACGCTGGAGCAGCGACAGGGGACCAAGATCAGCTGCCCGGAGGAAATCGCCTTCGACCTCGGGCTGATCGACGTCGCTCAATTCAAGCGCCTCATCGCGCGCTTCGGCAAAAGCTCGTACGGGCGATATCTCCAGTCTGTGCTCGAGGAGCGTGGCGAGGCCCCCGGCGCGGCGCTGATTTGAGGCTAGGATGGGCGTGATCGTCATTCCGCGTGGCCTTAATCAATCATTGCGAACCCGGCCGGTGCGAATGGAACGAACTGCGCCACAATTATGGGGCACTTATAGCGGTCGGCCCGTCGAAACCTAGCCGATTTCAAACGACGGGACATCGGCGGCGCTGGCGCAATCGCCGGCCATTTGGCGCTGGCGGCTCGTCCAAGTAACCTCTTGAACCGGTCCTCGGAGCCGAAAGGATAAGGATAGGGGTGATGACCGAGAAGCGGCGACGCGACGAACCGCGATCCGGCCCGCAGAACGGCGGCGCCCGCTCCAACGTGGACCGCGCGCTCAAATCGATTGTTACGGTTCAATCCTCAATTCCGGAGGACGCTTTCACCGCCCAGACGCTCGGCGAGCAGCGCTCGGGCAGCGGCGTCGTCATCCGCGACAGCGGCCTTGTGCTGACCATCGGCTATCTGATCACGGAGGCCGAAAACGTCTGGCTCGCCGACGCCGACGGGCGGGTCACCCCCGCGCACGCGCTCGCCGTCGATGCGGAGACCGGCTTCGGTCTCGTCCAGGCGCTGGGCGAGCTCAATTGCCCGGCGCTCGAGCTCGGCCGCTCGAGTGAGGCCAAGCTCGGCGACCCAGTGACGGTGGCGGCTGGCGCGGGGACGAAGCCGGTGAAGGCGATGATCGTCGGCAAGCAGGAGTTCGCGGGCTATTGGGAATACTTCCTTGAGGAGGCGATCTTCACCTCGCCCGCCCATCAATTCTGGGGCGGCGCCGGCGCAATCGACAGCGAGGGCAGGCTGGTCGGCATCGGCTCGTTGCATGTCGAGCAACTGAGCGAGCGCAGCGGTCCGCGCGACATCAACATGATCGTGCCGATCGACCTTTTGGCGCCGATTCTCGACGATCTCCTCACCTACGGGCGAGTCAACAAGCCGGCGCGGCCCTGGCTTGGCGTTTTCTCGGCCGAAAACGGCGATGAGATTGTAGTCGCGAGCGTCGCCGAACAGGGGCCGGCGGCGGCAGCGGGAATCCGCCGCGGCGACGTTCTCGCCGGCGTCGGCGGGGCGGAGATCGAAAGCCTTGGAGATTTTTATCGCAAGATCTGGAGTTGAGGTCCGGCCGGGGTCGAGATTCCGATCGAAATCGTTCGCGACGGCCGGGCGATAGGCTTGCGCGTGCGGTCGGCCGATCGCTCAACCTTCATGAAACGCCCGCGCTTGCAGTAAGCGCGATGGGGCATCGAAGAACGCTCCAGTTGGGCCCGCCGGCTCCGTGGCGCCTGGATCGTCCTTCGAGACGCCGCGCTCCACGCGGCCCTCAGGACGAGGTCTGAGGATGGCGATCGGCTCCATCCAACCCAATCCGCCCTCAGCCGGGCCCGCGCGCGTCAGAAACCTCGTTGACCAGCTTGCGCACCATCGCTGCGCCAAAGGTCGTGAAATCGTCGATCTGGACCACGAACGCGCCGGGGCCGCCGATCACATTCTCGCGATAATATTGGGCGAGGCCGCCGGGCGGGTTGGTGTGCATGGCGAGATAGCCGCCCGTCGCCGCCGCCTTGCGATTGAAGATGGCGAGCCCGTTGATCACCGCGCCGGCTCCGACCGCCGCATCACGCGCTTCGGTCACCGGGCGCCCCTGGTTGCTCGTGCCATCGCCCGAGACGTCGATCACCCGCCGGCCGGTCTCGAAGGCGCTCTCAGCGAACAGCGCGAAGGAGAAATCGATCGCCGCGCCGATCGCGGTCCGCCCGATATAGGAGCGCGGCGCCGCCGCCATCGCGGCGACGAAGGCGCGCGCGTCCGTCGGGTTGCGGATCACCACCCAGTCGACCACGACCCGCTCTTCGCCATCGCCGGCCCACTCGACGTAGGAGAGAGCAATTGCGCCGTGCGGCCCGGTCGAGATCGCATCGATAAGTTGCTGGCTCTGGATCGCGTCGCTATAGCCGCGCCGCTGCAGCGCAAACTCCTCGTCGTCGATGCTGCGGGAGACGTCCGCGGCCAGCACGATCGCAGCGTCGACCGCAACCGGAGGGCTCGCCGCGCTCGCCCGTGGCGCTTGAGCGGCGATGATCGCCAGCGCGACGACGGCGCAGAGCGCCAGATCGATCCGCAAGCCGCTGCGCATCAAAGCCTCCTCCGCCCCGCCCGTGGGATCATAAGGCGGCGAAGCGCGCGCCGGAAGGGCGCGCTCACACTTTGACGTGAAGGATGGCGTCGCCTTTGCTCGCGACGTCGTTCCCGACCACAACGAACGCGGCTACTCCCGGCGGCTCCGAGCTTGCTGGAAGAAGACGCGAGAGGAGAACCAAATCAAGGACGATCCAAAAAGGGCCGCCGCCCCCCGGGGCGGTGCGTCCGCAGCCCACTCTTCGAATGGGATCTTACGCCTTATGACGCATCCTTGATTTGGAGCTCCTCTCGCGCCTGAGTTTCGCGACGAACCGCTGGCAATCGTTTGCGCTATTCCGCCGCGAGCATGCCGCGCAGGGTGTGGCTTTCGCCGTCGAGCGTGGCGTAAACGATATCGTCAATGCGCCATTCGCCGCGTTCAAACAGCATGGCGAAGGTCAACCGCTCCCGCGCGCCGTCGCCGCGGGCAAATTCGGCGCGCACCTTGGCGGCGTCGCGCGTTTCCGAGATCGGGGCGACGCTGAGCGCCACAAGATGGGGCGCCTGGTCGCTGAACGGATCGGTGACGATCGCTGCCGAGGGGGCCCGCGCCGTGATGACCTCATCCGTCACGATTGAGCGTAACAGCGAACGCGAGAAGAAGCGCGCCCGTAGCGTGTTGTCGCTCATGATCCCCCCGCCGTGGCCTTGGATGGCCGTTTCGTCGGCGGCGTAGGCGTCCTTGATGGCGCCTTCCGGAGAATGTCGATAGATGCCTGCTTCAGCGGCGAGCGCAAAGGGGAGGAGGCAGGCCACCGCGACCAAGATCCTCTTCATGACGCAATTCCTTCCAATTCGTAAATAAAATCTAACGCCGTGCCGGATCGCCCGCTGTGACGCGCGTCACACTTCGAACAGAGGGTAGGAGGGTGCGAGGCGTTGGCCGGAAACGGTTCCGAATTGCCCGGGGCGTGACAGCGATGTTGACCAAAGCGTTGTCTCGTCGACCTCCCGCGGCGGCGGCCGCCATGTCTTTCGGCCCGCCCGCGTTGCGTAAAATATGTCTTAAGCCGCTGAAAAAGCGTGCGCGCGCACAGAAGTGCATACCGCCCGTCCCGCCCCTCTTCGCGGCTAAAGCGGCGAACCCGGCGGAGCGCTCAGCGCCTTCGGCCCGCGAACCCCTTGGCGAGAAAAAGCCCGCCCTGGCGCAGACCCTCGGCGTCGATCCCGTGGCCGATTCCAAGCGAGAGGTGCCACTGAGTCGGGATCGACGCTTGAGCGAGCGCTTCGGCCGCCACGAACATCGCGTCAAACGGGATCAATTGATCCTGATCGCCGTGGACGAGCAGGATCGGCGGGGGCGCGCCGCGCGCATCGCGCGCCGTTGCTTCGTCGAGCCTCTCGGGGCCGACTAGGAGGCCGGAAAAACCGAGAATCGCCGCCGGCGCTCGCGGACGCCTTAAGCCCACATGCAGCGCCATCATCGTCCCTTGGGAGAAGCCGACCAGCGCCAGCTTCGAATCATCGAGCCCGAGGCGCTTGAGCTCGGCGTCGAGAAAATCGTCGATTCCGCCGCGCGCCTTGACTGCGCCGGCCCAGCGCTCCCCCCCGCCGCCAGGATCGGCCGGCGGCGGCCGATTGGAGAGCGCGAACCACTGCCGGCCCATCGGCGAGGCGGGTGAGCGCTCGGGGGCGTGGGGCGAGACGAAAGCGGCCTCCGGCATCAAAGCGCGCCATTGACGCCCAAGCTCAATGAGATCATTGCCGTCGGCCCCGTAGCCGTGCAGAAACACCACCAGCTGGCTGGTTCGGCCGGCGGCCGCCGGGATGCGGGGTCCGTCCAGGGCGGCGCTCATCAGACATTGGCTCCGGGGCTTGATCCGGGGTCTGGCTTAGCCCGAACCATCGGCGAGAGCCATCCCCGAGCGCGCCTTGACGCCCCGATAATAGGCCCAGAGCATGCGCGCGGCGACGCCCCGTAGCGGGCGCCAGCGCTCGGCGATCCGCTCGAGCCTGGCCACGTCCGGGCGCCGCTTCAGGTTCAAGGCGAGCTTGGCGGCTTCCTGCAGCGCGACGTCGCCGGCGGGGAAAGCGTCGGCATGGCCGAGGCAGAACAGGAGGAAAATGTCCGCCGTCCACGGGCCCACCCCTTTGACCGCAACCAGCGCCTTGTGGGCCTCCTCGGCGTCGAACCCGCCGAGCCCCGCCAGGTCGAGCCCGTTCTCGACGATCGCTTGCGCCAGCGCGCGCAACGCGCGGATTTTGGCGCCCGACAATCCGCAGGCGCGCAGGTCCTCCTCCGTCGCCTTGGCGATTTCAACCGCCTCGAGCGGCACGATGCGCGCCTGCAATCGGGCGAGAATGGCGGTGGCGCTGGCGGTCGACACCTGCTGCGCCACGATGATTGCAGCCAGGCCCGCAAAGCCCGCCTCTCGATGGCGAAGCGGCGGCGGGCCGCCGACCGCGATCAGGCGCTCGATAAGCTCCGGGTCTTTGGCGCGCAAGCGCTCGGCGGCTTCGCTCAAGGCCGCCTCATCGGTGATCGGGGGGCCGGGATGGTAGATTCTTTTCTTCGCTGGGCGGCGGCGCGCGCGCCGGGTTGCTCCGGCGCCCGGCTTACCTATCCGCTTTGTCGCCATGATCGGTGACGTCCCCGCGCCCTTGCCCGTCCTGCGCTTCGCGCCCTCGCCGAACGGAGCGCTCCATCTCGGCCACGCCTATTCGGCCCTCGTGAACGAGCGCGTCGCAGCCGAGCTTGGCGGGCGCCTGCTTCTGCGCATTGAAGACCTGGACCGCACGCGCTGCAAGGCGCGTTTCGAGGCCGCCATCATCGCCGACCTCGCCTGGCTCGGGCTTTGCTTTCCGGCGCCGCCGCGCCGGCAGAGCGAACATGGCGACGATTACGCCGCGGCGCTCGCGCGCCTCGATCAGCTGGGTCTGATCTACCCCTGTTTTTGCAGCCGCGCGGAGATCGCGCGCGCCCCGAACGGACAGCGCGACCCGGACGGCGCGCCGCTCTACCCGGGAACCTGCCGCGCACTCTCCTCGGCTCAAGCGCGCGACCGCCTCGCCCGTGGCGACAAGGCCGCGTTCCGTCTCGACATCCGGCGCGCCCCCGAGGCCGCGCCGACGCGTCTCCGCTGGACCGAATATGGCGAGGGCGCCGTTCCCTCGCAGCATCCGGCGGCGCCCGAGGTTTGGGGCGACATTGTCCTCAGATCCCGCGATCTCGCGGCGAGTTATCATCTGGCCGTGGTGGTCGACGACGCGTTGCAGGGCGTGACCGACGTCGTGCGCGGACGCGACCTCTTCGCCGCGACCGCTATCCACCGGCTGCTGCAGGCGCTGCTCGGACTTGCCGAGCCGCGCTATCGGCACCACCGGCTCGTTCTCGATCCGAACGGAGCGAAACTGTCGAAAAGCCGTCAATCCTGGTCGCTTGCCGAACTGCGCGCAACAGGCTTGGATCCGGGCGAAGTCCGCTCGGCGTTGGGATTTGGCCTCGGCCCCGGCGGCGGACTTGCGGTTGAATTCAGTTGAAGCTCCGCGGTCGCGGACAGGGGCGTGGGAGCGGGCCTCTCCGACGCCATCGCCGCGGCGCCTGGCGATTCCGCCATGAGCTGATCGATTCGATCACGCTCCCGCTTGAACGCCGCGAGCATCCGGCCGTCGAACTCGCGCGTCCGCGGCAGCTTGATCGCCATCGGGTCGACGAAGTTGCCGTTGATGATCACCTCGTAATGCAGGTGGGGGCCGGTCGCCAGTCCGGAATCGCCTAGATAGCCCACAGTCTGACCCTGGAGGACATGAACGCCCTCGGCGATCCCGCGGCCGAAGCTGGACATGTGATTGTAGGTGGTCACATAGCCGTTGGCGTGCTGGATCTCGACCCGCCGGCCGTAGCCGCCATCCCACCCCGCCATGATGATGACGCCGTTGCCCGCGGCGTAAATCGGCGTGCCGATTGGCGCCGCCCAATCAACGCCGGTGTGCATGCGCGCATAATGCAGAATCGGATGAAAGCGCATCCCGAACGGCGAGGTCATTTCGCCCTCGGCGATTGGCTTGCGCACCAGGAACTTGCGCATCGAGCGGCCGTTTTCGTCGTAGAAATCGACCATGTTGTCGTCGGGCGTCTGGAAGCGGTAGTACTTGAACGTCTGGTCCCGGACCGTCATCGAAGCGCGTAACAGCTCCGGCCGCGGATTGATGTCGTCAGGATCGGAGAAGAACGCCTCGACCGAGTCGCCTGGCGCCGTTGCGCGCTGGAAATCGACGTCGTTGGCGAAAACCCTCGTCAAAACGTCAATGATCGATCGGGGCAGCCCCTGTTTGAGCGCCGTCTCGTACAGGCTCTCATAGAGGCTCATCCCGCCGCCGCCCCCGCCCTCGTCGTCCGCCGCTTTGGGCTTTCGCGACGCCTGTGCGGTGCGCAGCGCCACGGGCTTGTAGTCGCCGCTGTCCGTGACCGCGACCGTGGCCTTGAGCTGATCGTCGGCGTATACCGAGATTCGGGCTATTCCCGCGTTCTCCCCTCGAACCGCCGGCTCCTCAGGCAGGAGCAAAATTTTCTGCCCCTCGCCGACCGGCAATTCGCCATGCTTGACCCCGAACGCGGCCATGATGGCCTGGACGGCCTCGGGGCTTGCGCCATTGGCCTTGAGCACGTCTTCGAAGCTCTCGCCATGGCGCATTTGAACGACCTTCTCGTTCGGAGACGCATCATCCGGGTTCGCCTTGACGGCGTTGGTCACGTTTTCCGGAATCATGCGCACTTCGATCGAGGCGAAGGGCGTGCTCGGGCTCACACTGCCCTCAGTCGCGTACGCGGAGAGTTGGCGTAGAGCTTCGCCGGCCCGGCTGGTCCGCATCAATAGGAGTTGCGGCGGCAGGGATTGAGAGGCAGCCTTTTCGGTAGGCGCCTTCAGGGTCTCCACCACCTGCGCTTCCGCCTCGGCCTGCGTCAGTTCACCGGTCGTCTGTTGCGCGTCGCTTGGAGTGAGATCCTCGACGCGAAACGTCACCTCGGCGCTATCCTGCACCGGGCCGGGATCGGGCGGCGCCTCGGCGACGTCCGTGCCGCCGTTCACGATCTTCAGCGGGTTGAACGGGGGCACTGCGTCGGCGAACCCGGTCGGAGTCATGGTCAAAGTGGTTTCGAGACGGGTAAAGGGGCGCGCCTTCACCACTTCTCTATCGCCGACCTTGATGATTGTAGGGGCTTTGAACGTCTGTTTGTCCGAGACAATGTCGACGGGCCGCAACAGCCGGTCTCCCTTGCTGGGATTGACGCCCGCCTGCTGCGAGTCCGAAGAGCCCGCTGGCACGGAGAATTCCGGCGCCTCGGCGAAATCATATTGGCTGTCGAGATCAAGATAGAGCGCGGCGCCGATCAGGGTCACGCCGCAGAGACCGGCCAGCGCAGCCCCGGCGAGCCACCGCAGCGACGCGGCGCGGCGCTCGTGGCGGTCGAGCCGATCGTCGCCCAGTCGAATCGGCGGCTCGAACTCCAAGGTCGGGGCCGACCGTCGCGCGGTCGCCGCGGGAGCCCAGCCGCGGAAAAGCAGCCGCCAAGGTCGTCAAAACAGTTGTTTCGCTCGCTTTTGACGCCCGCGTTGAGTCGGCCGGGCTACGAGAATAGTTACCGCGCAAAGCCCTGCGAGCGCAAGCTCTCCTCCCCGACCGCATTGTTCCATCCCCCTATCCCCCCTTGCGTTTTGGCTGTTTCTTTCCCTAGTACGTCGGCGCGCCGACGGGGAAACCTCATGCAATTGATCGGAATGCTTGATTCGCCGTATGTGCGCCGGGTCGCGATTGCCCTGATCATCGCCAAAACTCCTTTTATACATCGGCCAATTTCGCTCTTCCGGCACATCGATCAATTCTCAAAGCTCAACCCGCTCTTGAAGGCGCCGACCCTCCTCACCGAGGACGGAACGGCGTTGATGGATTCAAGCGTTATTCTCGATTACCTTGCAGGCGTCGATCCGCGCATCGCCGCGCTGACGCCGTCCGAGGCGCGCCAGCGCTTAGGCGCGTTACGAGCGACCGGCCTCGCGCTCACTGTCATGGAAAAAGCGGTGCAGCGCCACTATGAGCGTATGCCGCGCCCGGCCGAAAAGCAGCACGAGCCATGGGTCGATCGGGTCATGGGTCAATTGACCGCGGGTTTGAGCGCTCTGGACGCCGAACTGCCCGGATCGGGATGGATGAGCGGCGAATTGGGTCTTGCCGACATTACCGTCGCCTGCGCCTTCGGTTTCACCCACGCCTTCCTGGCCGACGTCGTGGACACCGGTCACTATCCCAATCTGGGCGGATTTTCCGCTCGCGCCGAGGCGCTTCCCGCGTTTCGCGCCGCCCCGCCGGAGGATGGAGCGACGGCTTCCGTGATTAGCGATTGAAATGAGGCAGAGCTCGGAAAGGAGCATCACGTGGCTGACCAAAATGAAAGGATGCGAGCTGTTGTCGCGCCCGACCCGGGCGGTCCGGAGGCGCTCGAAATTCAGATCCGCCCGCGTCCCGTTCCGGCGGATGGCGAGGTTCTGGTCCGAGTGGAAGCCGCAGGCGTCAACCGGCCCGATGTCCATCAGCGCCAGGGCCACTATCCCCCGCCGCCCGGCGTCACCGACGTGCTCGGCCTGGAGATCGCCGGCGAAATTGTGGCGCTTGGACCGAACGCCGGGATTCACCGCCTCGGCGCAACGGTCACGGCGCTGGTCCCCGGCGGCGGTTACGCCGACTTTTGCCTCGCCCACGAAACCAACGCGTTGCCGATTCCCCGCGGCCTGAGGGCGATCGAGGCGGCGGCCATCCCCGAGACCTACTTCACGGTGTGGACGAATGTCTTCGCCCATGGGGCGCTGAAAGCCGGCGAAACCCTGCTGGTGCACGGCGGCGCCTCCGGCATCGGCACCACGGCGATCGCGCTCGCCAAGGCGTTCGGGGCGCACGTCGTCGCCACCGCCGGATCGGACGACAAAGCCACGCAATGCGAGCGTCTGGGCGCCGATCTCGGCGTCAATTACCGCAAGGACGACTTCGTCGCGCTGACGCTGCGCGCAACCGGGGGCCGGGGCGCCGACGTCATTCTCGACATGGTCGGCGGCGACTATGTCGAGCGCAACTATGAGGCGGCGGCGCTGGACGGGCGCATCGTGCAGATCGCATTTCTGAAAGGCCAAAAGGCGGCCATTGATCTGAGGCCGATCATGACCAAGCGCCTCACCCACACCGGCTCGACCTTGCGTCCGCGCTCGCCGGCGGAAAAGGCGGTGATCGCCGAAGCGCTGCGCGCCAAAGTGTGGCCGCTCCTGGAAGCGGGGCGCTGCCGGCCGGTCATCGAACTCGGTCTTTCCCCTCGCGGAGGTCGCCAGGGCGCATGAGCGGATCGAGAACACCGAGCATGTTGGCAAGGTCGTGTTGACGATGTGAACGCCTCTACCGAACGGCGAGCTTGAAATGCGCAGCCGGAGGTCGCATCTTTTGCGTGCGCGGATGCAAATCGACCCCGCGCGAAGAGGAATGCGACGCTGAACCTCTCGCCTCACTCAGCTGCAGCGCCCGCCGCCCGCAGCCCGGCCGCCCCCGAAAACGCGCTGACGGCAGACGCCCTGTCCCGGATTATCGTTGAAGCCCTTGAGGACGCCAAGGCCGAAGACATTGTTTCGATCGACCTGTTTGGCAGAACAACGCTGGCTGATCGAATGATCGTCGCCTCGGGCCGTTCAAGCGTACACGTCGGCGCGATTGCCGACCGGGTCGTCAAAGCCTGTCGCGACGCCGGTTATCCTTCACCAAAAGTTGAAGGCATGCCACTTTGCGACTGGGTGCTGCTCGACGCCCAGAACGCGATCGTTCACATCTTCCGGCCGGACGTGCGCCGGTTCTATAACCTTGAAAAGATGTGGAGCGCCGATCGGCCGGGAGAGCCGGTCAAGAGCTGAGTTCGCCAAGAGCTGAACTATGCGCCTCGCTCTGGTTTGCGTCGGCAAACTGAAGGCGGGGCCGGAGCGTTTGCTGTTCGATCGCTACTTCAAGCGGCTGATGGAGGGCGCGAGGGGGGCAGGCCTCGTAGGCGTCGACCTGCGCGAAATCGGCGAATCTCGGGCGCGCCGGCCGGACGAACGGCGCGCCGAAGAGGGCGCCGCGATCCTGGCGGCCCTGCCTAAAAGCGGCGCCTTGGTTTTGCTCGACGAGCGGGGGCCTTCGATAACCAGCGAGCAATGGGCGGCCGACATCGGCCGAGAGCGGGACACGGCGCGAACGGCCTATGCGGTGGCGATCGGCGGACCGGATGGGCTCGACCCGTCGCTTGGCGCCCTGGCGCATCGGGTCCTCAGCTTCGGCCAAATGACTTGGCCCCATCAGCTGATCCGGGTGATGGCCGGCGAGCAGCTCTACCGGGCGATGACGATTCTCGCCGGCCACCCCTATCATCGTCGATGAGCGCCGCGATATTGGCTAAATTTGATGATCCATGCCGCGCATGTCGCAACGCTTGAGCCGCATTGGGCGAATGGGGGCAGAGGCCGTAGCCCTCGTGGCCTCGTTCGGCGCGGCTTGCGGCGCGCTCGCCGACCCCGCGCCGCCGCCCGCGCCCGCGCCGACCGACCAACAACGTGCGGACAAGGAGATGGAGCTGCGCGGCGTCGAGGATACCCTGCGCGAGTCGGACGAGCAGCGCCGGACAATCGAGGCCGAAATCGACTCTGTCCGCGCCGATCGGGCGCGGCTGTCGGAGGCGCTGATCGAAACCACAAGCAAGGTCCAGGACGCCGAGCGCGGGGCCGCCGCGGCTGCCGACAAATTGTCGAGCCTCAACGCCACGGCCGACGCGCTCTCGCGCTCACTCGACCACCGGCGTGGCGTCATCGCCGACGTGCTTGCGGCCCTCCAGCGGATGGGCAGCAATCCTCCCCCCGCAATTCTCGTCAAACCGGATGACATGTCGGCGGCGGTGCGGGCGGCGACGGTGATGGGCTCGGTCATACCAGAATTGAAATCGGAGATTGAGACGGCGCGCCACGATCTCGACGCTCTCGCCAGGACCCGGGAGTCGATTGCCCGGGAGCGCGACGAGCTCACCGAGAGGGGCAAAGCGCTCGCGGTCGACAAGATGCGGCTTGCCGCGCTCATCGACGCGCGCCAGCAGTCCCTGGCCTCGGCGCAGGACGCGCTCGGCTCTCAGCAGCAGCGCGCCGCCGAACTCGCCAACCGGGCCACTTCGCTCAAGGATCTGATCGCCCGGCTCGACAGCGAAAACGCCGCCCGCAAGGCCGCGGCCGCCGCGGCGCATGCGACGGAAGTTGCGGCGGCGGTTGAAATCGAGGCCCGCGCGCGAGCCGCGCGCGGCGCCGATCCAGCGCGCCTGAAGCCCCAAATCGCCTTCGCCGACGCCAAGGGACGGGTGCCGCTGCCCGCGGCCGGCGCTATTCTCAAGACCTTCGGCTCGCCGGAGGATCTCGGAGGGGTCGAACGGGGCGTCTCCTTGGCGACGCCCGCCGGGGCGACCGTTTCCGCGCCGGCGGATGGCGCGGTGCTTTTCGCCGGAGCCTATCGTAGTTATGGGGAACTCTTGATCATCGACGCCGGTGGGGGATATTATCTCCTGCTTGCCGGAATGGATCGAATCAATGTTCAATCCGGCGAGTTCGTACTTGCAGGCGAACCGGTCGGCGTCATGGGAGACGGGTCTGTTCGCATGGCGACGGCGGCTGCTGTTGGCGCGGCGCGGCCGGTTCTCTATATAGAGTTGCGTAAGGACGGAACTGCGATCGATCCGGGGCCGTGGTGGGCGAAGTCAGATATCGAGAAGGCGCGCGGATGATTCGTAAAGTTGGTTACTTAGGAGCTGGAGTTGTTCTGGGCGCCGCTGTCGCCGCTACGGCGCCGCAAGCGCTGATGTTCGTCAGTCCGGCCGCATACGCCGCGGCCGCCGACACCTATCGGCAGCTCAATCTGTTTGGCGACGTGTTCGACAAGATCCGAAGCGATTATGTCGAGAAGCCAGATGAATCGAAGCTGATCGAGGCCGCGATCAACGGCATGCTGTCCTCGCTCGATCCCCATTCGAGCTACATGGACGCCAAATCGTTTCGGGACATGCAGGTCCAGACAAAGGGCGAGTTCGGCGGCCTCGGCATCGAAGTGACCCAGGAGGACGGCGTCCTTAAGGTCGTGACGCCGATCGACGATACGCCGGCCGCCAAGGCGGGCGTGCTCTCGGGCGACCTCATCACGGCGATCGACGACACACCCACCCAGGGGATGACGCTCGATCAGGCGGTCGAGAAAATGCGCGGCTCGATCAATTCGCCCGTGAAGCTCAAGATCGTCCGCGGCCCCAAGAAGGACGTCAAGGATTTCACCATCGTCCGCGAGCTCATCCACGTCCAGTCGGTGCGCTCGCATGTCGAGGACGGCGACATCGGCTACATCCGCATCACCCAGTTCACCGAGCAGACCGAAGACGGTCTAAAGGCCGCGATGGAGAAGCTGCACAGCGAGATTCCGGCGGACAAGTTCAAGGGCTATATCCTGGATCTGCGCAACAATCCGGGCGGCTTGCTCGACCAGTCGATCGACGTGGTCAACTCGTTCATCGACCGGGGCGAGATCGTCTCGACCCGCGGGCGCACCGCTGACGAGACACAACGCTTCGACGCCAAGCCTGGCGGCGATTTGTCAGCAGGCAAACCCCTTGTGGTCCTCATCAATGGGGGCTCGGCCTCGGCGTCGGAAATCGTCTCCGGCGCGTTGCAGGATCATAAGCGCGCGACGCTGATCGGCACCCGGTCGTTCGGCAAAGGCTCGGTGCAGACGATCATGCCGCTCGGCGAAAACGGCGCGCTGCGCCTAACGACGGCGCGCTACTACACGCCATCGGGCCGATCGATACAGGCCAAAGGGATCGAGCCCGACATCAAAGTGCTGGAGGATGTGCCTGACGATCTCAAGGGCAAGGACGACATGAAGGGCGAGGCGTCGCTCAAGGGCCATCTGACCAACGGCGCCGAGGATACCTCCGCGTCGCAGGCCTATGTCCCGCCGGACGAGAAGAAGGACAAGCAGATGCTTGCCGCTATCGACTTGTTGCATGGAGTCAAGCACCCGGAGCCGGCGGTGAAGGCCGATGCGGCCCCGGTGAAGGCCGATGCGGCCCCGGTGAAGAGCGATCCGCCCGCGGCGTCGGCGACATCCCCGGCGCCAAGCGACCCGGGCCAGACGACCCCCGCCAAGCCGAACTGATGCGGCTCAACACCAGTTATGGAGCCAAGCGTCCATCGATGAGGAAGGGTCTCTCCTACCTTGCGTATGGGGTCGCCGCCGGCGTTGTGCTGGTTGGCGCCTCGCATGACGCGCTCCGCGCCGCCGGCTCCGGCACGAACGACAAGCTCGCGCTCTTTGCCGAAGTGTTCAACAAAGTCCGCGACAACTACGCCGAGAAGCCTGACGATGGGAAAATGATCAAGTCGGCGATCGACGGCATGCTGGCGTCGCTCGACCCGCATTCGAACTATTTCGATCCCAAGGCCTTGCAGGACTTCCAGAGCAGCATGAAGGGCGAGGAATTCGGCGGCCTGGGTCTCGAAGTGATGATGGAGGGCGGCCTGGTCAAGGTGGTGAGCCCGATCGACGATACGCCTGCGGCGCGCGCCGGAATGATGTCCGGCGATTTGGTCACCCGCATCGACGACACGGCGGTCAAAGGGCTTTCCCTGAAGGAAGCGGTCGACAAGATGCGCGGTCCCGCTAAATCGACGGTCAAGCTGACCGTCGAGCGCGGATCGAACCGCGACGTCAAAGAGTTCTCGATTGTCCGCGAGATCATCCATGTTCAGTCGGTGCGCTCGCATCTGGAAGGCGGCGACATCGGCTATATCCGCATCACCCAATTCAACCAGGAGGCCTATGACGGCGTGCGCAAGGCCTTCGATCATTTCCGCGCCGACCCCGGGCAAGCGCATTTGAAGGGTTACATCCTCGACCTGCGCAATAACCCTGGCGGGCTGCTCAACCAGGCCGTCGAGATCACCAACGCCTTCGTCGACAGCGGCGACATCGTTTCGACCCGCGGCCGAAACGCCGACCAGGGGCAGCATTACTCCGCCCGTCCCGGCGTCAATCTCTCGCAGCAAAAGCCGGTGGTGGTGCTCATCAATGGCGGGGCGGCGTCGGCGTCGGAGATCGTTTCTGGCGCGTTGCAGGATCTCAAGCGCGCGACGCTGATCGGCACTCGCACGTTCGGCAAGGGGTCGGTTCAGACCATCCTGCCGCTCGGCGAAAATGGCGCGCTCAAGCTGACGACCGCGCGCTACTACACGCCGTCCGGCCGCTCGATCCAGGCCAAGGGCATCGATCCGGACATCCGGGTGCTCGAAAACATTCCCGACGACCTAAAGGGCAAAGTCTCCAGCATGGGAGAAGCCTCGCTGTTCGGTCATTTGAAGAACGACGGCGTGGAGGAAAAGGGCTCTGACGCCTACATCCCTCCGGATCACGACAAGGACACGCAGCTCGCCGCCGCCGTCAAGCTCCTGCACGGCGCCAAAGCCGAGACGCTGCGAAGCCCAGATCCGCCGGCGACCGTGACTTCCCAATGACCTTTGCCAGGTGGCTGGCGGCCGCTGCGCTGATCGCGGCGCCGGGCTTCGCTCTGGCGCAGGAGGGGACGGGTTGCGGCGGGTTTAAGTGGCCCCTCGACCACGAGCGCGCGGCGCTCACCCGCGCCAATAAGGCTTCGCTCCCCAATGGCGGAGCGCTTGCCTACGCGACGCCGCGATGACGCTTGAGCTCCAGCCGTTCTCGGCCGCCGGGTTGCCGAAGGCGCCCGAGCGGGCGCCGAAGTCGCCTTCCGCGTTCGCCGGCCATTTTGCCCTCGCCGCGCCGGCAAAGGCGGGCGCTTACAGGGTCACGATCTCCTCGGAAGGCTGGGTCGACGTGCTCGACGCCGGCGCGTTCCTGCATCCGTTCGCGTTCACCGGCGCGAAGGAATGCGAAGGCGCGCGCAAGAGCGTCAAGTTCGACTTGCCCGCCCGCCCGCTCACGCTTCAATTTAGCGGCGTCCCGAAGGATCAAATTTCCGTTATCGTTTCGCCCGACCAATAGCCGACACGGGCGGTCTGGGCTGGCGCTCGCCCCAATCGCGCCGCGCCGCGTCTCACTCGATCCAACCGCTGCGCCTGAGCGGCCTCGGTCGACGGTCCGTCAGTGCCGGAAATGCCGCATGCCGGTGAAGACCATCGCAACGTCCGACTTCGTCGGCGACGGCGATCACCTCGCCGTCACGCACGGATCCTCCGGGCTGGATGACCGCGGTCGCGCCGGCTTCGATCGCCGCAACCAGACCGTCGGCGAACGGAAAGAAGGCGTCGGAGGCGGCGACCGAACCCCGCGTGAGGGGCTCGGGCAAGCCCGCCATCTCAGCGGCTTCCTCGGCCTTGTGCGCGCCGAGACGCGCGGCATCGACCCGCGACATCTGGCCCGCTCCGACGCCCACCGTCGCGCCGTCCTTGGCGTAGACGATGGCGTTCGACTTCACATGCTTGGCGACCGCCCATGCGAATCTTGAGGTCGGCCATTTCGCTCGAGGTTGGAGCGCGTTTGGTCACAACCTTGAGCGCTCCTCGTTCAAGCACGCCATTGTCGCGATCCTGGACCAGGAGTCCTCCTGCGACCGTCCGCACGGTGAGGTTTGGCGCTCTCGGGTTGGGAAGCGCGCCGGCGAGCAAGAGCCTGAGGTTCTTCTTCGCCGCTATGATCGCCAACGCCTCATCGTCAGCCTCTGGGGCGATGATCACCTCGGTGAAGATCTCAACGATCTTGCGGGCCGAGGCCGCGTCCAGCCTCCGGTTGAGCGCGACCACTCCGCCGAACGCCGACACGGGATCTGAGCTTAGCGCCTTTTCGTAAGCCTCGAGCAGCGACTCGGCGATCGCGACGCCGCAAGGGTTCGCGTGCTTGATGATCGCCACTGCGGGGGTTTGCGCCGGATCAAATTCGGCCACCAGCTCGTAAGCGGCGTCGGTGTCGTTGATGTTGTTGTAGGAGAGGTCCTTGCCCTGGATCTGGCGCGCCGTCGCGACGCCGGGGCGGGCCTCGGCGGTGAGGTACAGCGCCGCGCTCTGCTGCGGATTTTCGCCGTAGCGCAGCGCGCCGTGGCTGGGGTGCAGAACGCCGCCGAAGGCGCGCCATTTCGGCGTGGGCTCGTCGATCTCTTGCGCAAGCCAGTTGGAGATCGCCGCGTCATAGGCGGCCGTGCGCGCGAAGGCCTTCTGCGCCATCCTGCGGCGGAAGGCCAGACGGGTCGTCCCCTCGTCGCGCTGCAATTCGTCGATCAGGGCGGCATAATCATCCACGTCGACAATGACGACGACATCCTCATGGTTCTTGGCCGCGGCGCGGATCATCGCCGGCCCGCCGACATCGATGTTCTCGATCCTGTGGTCGAACGACGCGCCCCGCTTCAGCGTCGCTTCGAACGGGTAAAGATTGACCACCAGTAGGTCGATCATGGGAATGTCGTTGGCGATCACCGCCGCCTGATGCGCCGGCTCGGATCGGATCGCCAGCAGGCCTCCGTGCACCCGCGGGTGCAGCGTCTTGACCCGCCCGTCCATCATCTCCGGGAAGCCCGTGATCTGCGCCACGTCCATGACCGGCAACCCGGCCGCCCCCAGCGCTGCGGCCGTGCCGCCGGTCGAGAGCAATTCGATCCCAAACGGCTCGAGCGATCGCGCCAGATCGAGAAGGCCTGTCTTGTCGGAAACAGAGAGAAGCGCCCGCCCGATCCTGACGATGTCCGTGGCCATTAACGCGAATGCCCCAGTTCGGTTGTGCCGCTTTGCTGCAGTGCAATAGCACAGCTCAGGCCACTCAGGAAATGCTGCGAAGGGGGCTCCACTCACCAAAATGTCATGGCCTTGGCAGGCCGATGGGCCATTGTCCAGACCTTCAGCGTTCCTATCTCTAAGCAAGCTCTCAGATTGAGCTTCGAGGAGCAACCCATGCTCAAAACAATTGGAATGATCGGCCTCGCCGCCGCCCTTGCCCTCCCGTCCGCCTCGGCCTTCGCCTTCAGGGGCAATTCATCCGCCTTTGGCACGGAGGGATACGGCCCCACCGTCCCGACGCAGTCGCTGACGACCTTCCAACGGGCGTATAACCACGCCAACGAGAGTAAGGAGCGCGCTTATTACAGCGCCGAATGGCTTCGCCAACATGGGAAGGGCCTGTTTCCCTTCTTCTGACGAGGCGAGGCTTTCGTATCGCTAGCCCGTGTTCGGGAATCGCTCGACGGCGCCGCTTCACTCTGATCGAACGTCCGCGCGAGCGCCGGCGAATTCCTTCGGCGCGGTTCGGGCCGGCGGCCTTCGGTTCCAAGTCTCGCCCGATCGACGTCTCGCCGTGAGCGTGGTGTGTAGAGGGCGGTGGCCGCCACGAACGGCTGCTGCTGATCCGAATAGTCCGCGGCGCTAGGGTGTTATCATTGAATTGGTGTTCCGATCAGCGATCGGGTGGGGTTCCTGAAAGCCCCGCGAGTAAAAGGAGAAGACCAATGTTCAAAGCCGCTTCGTTCGTCGGCGTCGTTGCCGGGATTGTCCTCCTGTCCGGCGCGGCTCTTGCCGAGCAGGGCGATTCGTCGTCTTGGGGCAGCGTCGGCTGGGGACCTGTGATCCCCACGCAGTCACTCTCGAGCTTCGACCGCGCGTATAACGAGGCCAATCAATCCAAGTACCAAGCTTACGATAGCGCCGAATGGCTTCGCCAGCATGGGAAGGGAATATTTCCCTTCTTCAAGTGACGAGGCTTCAGTCCCGCTAACCTGTCTTGACCAGCCGCGCGGCGAAAAAGCCGTCCAGGCCGGAGCGTCTTGGATTGTCCGCCCATAAGTGGCAGGGCAGCGTGCGGAGATCTCCAGAGGGGGTCAGACATTCGGCGAGGCCGCCGATCTCATCGGCCGTGACGGCCAAGCGCCGCACGTCCGGGTTGCGGCGCAGCACGGCGGCAATCTGCGCTTCGCCCTCCTCGGGTTCAAGCGAACAGACGCAATAGACAATGGCGCCGCTCGGCCGGGCCAGCCCGATCGCCTTGTCCAGCAATTCGGCCTGCAGCTTGACGAGCGGGATGAGGTCGCCCGGCCGCTTGATCCAGGCGACGTCGGGATGGCGGCGGATGGTGCCGGTCGCGCTGCAAGGCGCGTCCAACAGCACGGCGTCAAACGGCGCCGCGTCGAAGGCCAGCGCGTCGGCGACCACAATCTCGGAGCGAAGGCGCAAGCGCTCAAAATTGGCGGCGAGCAGCTTGAGCCGCTCGGCCGAGCGATCGACCGTGGTCAGATTGACGTCCGCCACGGCCAGTTCGGCGGCCTTTCCCCCTGGCGCAGCGCAGAGGTCGACGACGCGCATACCGGGTTGAGGCCGAAGGAGCCGGGCCGGCAGCGCCGCTGCGGCGTCCTGCACCCACCATTCGCCCTCCAAATAGCCTTGCAGTTCGGCGACGGGCGCATGCGTGTCGAGGCGCACCGAGCCGGTTGGCAACAGGATTCCGCCAAGCCGCTCGGCCCAACTGGAGGCATCGCTTTTGACGCTGAGGTCGAGCGTCGGCTCCGAGCGATGCGCCGCGGCGATGGCGCGGGCGACGCTTTCGCCATAAGTCGAGCGCCAGCGCTGCGCGAGCCAAGAGGGCGTATCGTCGTCGAAGGGATCGGAACTGGCTAGAATGTCCTCGCGGTCGCGCGCGACTGCGCGCAGCACCGCATTGGCGAGCGCGGCGAATGGGGCGCTGGCCGGTTCAGCACGCGTCGCTTTCACCGCGAGGTCGACCGCCGCGTGGTCGGGCGTATCCAGAAAGAGGATTTGCGCCGCGGCGACGACAAGGATCCATTCGAGCGCGCCGCCGCGCTTGGGCATGCCCTTTTCCAGCCGTCGCGCCAGCGCTTTGCGGATCGTGCCGAGCCGGCGCAGCGCGACGGTTGCGATCGAGCGCGCCAACGCCCGGTCCCGCGCGTCAAGGCCGCCTCTTGGCTGCGTAAGATCAACGGCAAGCCGCTCTTCGAGCGGGCGCGACAAGGTCAAAACTTCGCCGACCGCGCGAGCCGCGGCGACCCGCGCCGCCAGTCCCGGCGGCGAAGGGGCCGGGGTTTCTGGACGGCGCGCATGAAACCCGCCCGATTGTCGCGTCAAAGGAAGCTCGCCTCGAATCAGAATTGCCGGCGGCACATACCAAGACTATACGCGAAATCTGCGGCAGGCTCGCGTCGGGCCAGTGGACAAACGCGAGGCTCGCGAACAAGCCTCGCGTCATAGGGCGGCAAGCGAGGTCGAGGCAAGACGGCATGAACAACGACCGTCCGATGTCAGGCGCCCGCCCCGAGGCGGTCAAGTCGGTCGCGCGCGATCTGCCGCCAGCGGCGCAAAGAGCGCTCAAGGAAGCGGAAGCGAGGCGCGCCGAGGTGAAGCCGGCCCCGCCGCCCGAACTCGATGGCCGGGGCGGCCTCGATCCGGCGCGTTATGGCGACTGGGAGGTCAAGGGACTCGCCAGCGATTTTTAATTTTGCGTGAGGCCATTATAGCGCTGGCGACGGCTCTAGAGCATGCCGCGTTCAGGCGGAATCGTCATTGCGAGGAGCGGAGCGATGAAGCAATCCAGGGATCGTCGGGCTCCCTGCGTTCCTCTGGATCGCGTCGCTTCGCTCGCGATGACGGCGACGTTGCCGTCTAATCGCGCCATGCTCTAAGGGCTTCATGGCCGGGTCGAGCCGAGGGTCACGCCCGGCGAGGATGGCAGGGCAGTGAATCAAGGTCAACAGAAATCGTCGTTAGATAATTGCGAAAAAGTGAATTCTGTGCTATATGTTTTCCTGGTCGCGGATTCGATCCCGCGCCTTGGCCGGCGCCCGGCGGGAGGCAGAATGAAAGGGAAAATGGCTTTGAGACGTTTTGCACAAAGCCTGAGACGCGACCGGAATTTTTTATTTGAATTGGCCGTAACTCATTGAAAAGTCTCGATTCGAAAAAATAAACGCTAGTAAACGCCAGCTATTTTACTAACGCTTATTGACGCTTATTGGAATCTATTTTCGCCTGAGGGGGCGCCGTGGCAGCGCGCCTATTGCCGGGCGGCCGCCACCCGCTCTGCCGGTTCAGGCCGGGACGATCGGCGCCTTGGTCTTTCTGAGCGCGTCCATGAACTCATGGTCGAGATTGAGGTGCACTTTGACCAGATCGGGCGGCGTCAACGCCAGCCATTGGTTCAACGAGATGTCGGCGTAGGAGCTGCTCTTGAATATCTCCAGAAAGCGCAAGGGCGTGGAGCCGGTGTTTTCCACATAATGGCCCATGGCAAACGGGACATAGCCAACGTCTCCGCCGCGGAAATCGAACGTCCTCGCCTGACCGGCCGCCGCGAACACGCCCATGCGCGCCTCGCCGCTGATGTAATATTGCCATTCGTCGGTGTTGGGGTGCCAGTGCAACTCCCTAAGGCCGCCGGGCTCAACCTCGACGAGGGCCGCCGCGATGCCTTTGGAGGCGGGAAATATGCTCGAATCGGTGATCCGCACCGTCCCGCTCTTGGTTCGGATCGGCTCCTGCGCAAGCATGTGATGACTGAAGGTTTGCGGAACCGCTTCGGCGCCCAGGAGCTTGTCGGGGCCGAGCGGACCAGGCGCCGGCGCTTTGAAGATGTAGAGATCACGCGGATCGGGCGTGTGTCCGAACAGCGTCGCCGGCACGCCGAAATTCTTGGCCAGAATGTCGGACGGGACGTGCTTGAACCAGTCGCTCAGCAAAAACGTGTCGTCCTCGTCGAAGTCGCCATCGTCGAAGACGAGGAGGAATTCGCACCCGTCCGAACCGAGACCCTGGATCGAATGAGGAATGCCGCCGGCAAAATACCAGAGATCGCCGACGCCCACGTCGTCGACAAAGTTGCGGCCATGCGGGTCGATCGCCGTGATGCGGGCGGTTCCATAAAGCATGTAGGCCCATTCCGCCTGCTTGTGCCAATGAAGCTCGCGGATTCCACCGGCATTGAGCCGCATGTTCACCCCGGCGATCGCTTTCGAAACGCCAAGCTCCCGCGCGGTGACCTGTCGCGTCCAACCGCCGCTCGACTGCCTCACATGCGCGTCCGCGAAGGAAAACCTGAGATTGGGCAGGGTCCCCGAATCGGTCGCCGGCGGATTGAACAGGTCGGGGTTCTGGCGCTCGCGCGCGACATCGCCTGGGACGGGATCGGAGCCGCCGACGCCAGGCGCCCGACTCGGCTCGAGAGCCTGACCGCCGGCCTCAGCCGCCGTGGCGGTGATCGCCGCGCCAGCGGCCACGGCGGTGGAAAGAAGATCCCGTCGCGAGAATTCATTCATCGCTTCCTCCTTTTCGGCGGCGGCGCGCCCATTCCTTTGGCCCGATCCGCGACAGTGGCGTCGAACGCCGGGCATGATCATCAAGGCGACCGCCTTGGCGCAAGCGTCAGAGCGGATTTTTCAATGCGAAACACGAGATCGTGTTTACTGCGCTCGATCGCCTCCAATCGGTCGCCCGTCTCTCCGACCAGATGGGGAATGTCGATGGCTGCAAGCGGATCAGTGCAGCGCACCTCCAGCCAATCGCCCGGCGCCAAGGCTTTTAAGGCCTTGCGCGTCTTAAGCGCCGGGAGAGGACACTTCAGCCCCGACAGATCCAACTTAGTGATGGTCATGGGCGGGACATGCGCGGACGTTGGCGCCCCGTCAATCGCGAATCGGCGCCCTGTTCCCTTGTGTGCTGGGCGCCCGCGAAAGGGCGGCGATCATGACGACTGAAGTCTCGGGTGTGCCCGGCGTGGTGCTTGCGGGTGGACTGTCGAGGCGCATGGGCGGCGGCGACAAGCCGTTGCGCGAAATTGGCGGCCGCACGATTCTCGCCCGCGTCATTGCGCGGCTTAAGCCCCAATGCGAGAGCCTCATTCTCAACGCCAATGGCGATCCGCATCGGTTTGCATCGTTTGGCCTGCCCGTCATTGCCGACGGGGTAAAGCGCTATCCAGGACCGCTCGCCGGAATCCTCGCGGGGCTCGATTGGGCCGCGATCCGCCGGCCCGACGCGCAATGGATTGTCAGCGCTCCGGGAGACTGTCCCTTCCTGCCTCGAGATCTGGTCGCGCGACTGCGCCAAGATCTGTACGCTCAGGGCGCCGAACTCGCGAGCGCGGCGTCTCGAGGACGATCTCATCCTGTGATCGGGCTGTGGAGCGTCGCCTTGCGTAACGCCTTGCGGCAGGCCCTCGTCGTCGAAGGCCTCCGAAAGGTCGAAGATTGGACTAGGCGCTATCGAGTTGCGACGGTCGCGTGGCCAGCCGAACCGCTCGATCCATTCTTCAACGCCAACACAATCGACGATCTCGCCGAGGCCGAGCGCCTTGCAACGATTGAAGACCCGCCTTGAGTCTCTTAGCGAAGCTGGGAGCGACGGATAACTCGACGCCCCAAATGGGTACGGAGCAGGCCGCCAGCGCGAAAGAACCGCAAACCCGGCGATTGTCCGGTTAAGCACGACTGAATCATTACAACAGAAGTCTATTGACAATTACCTGGTTGCAATTAACGTAGCTCAATTCGGTGCTGGACGGAAAAAGTTAACTCATTGCGAGGGGAACGATCATTTTAACGATCGCAGCGTCGTCCGCGCAGCCGAGGAGGCTGCTCCCGACGAGGTTTGCCGAAGGCCCGGCGAGGTGTGGCGCCCAGCTGACGCGGGGCTACTCGTTTCGTACCTTTTGTTCTTAAGGACTCGTTTATAGCGATGGCTGAAAGCCAGCACATCATGCATCCGTAAATTTAGGGTTAGGGCTTCAAAGATGAGCGGCAACGGGCTCACTACAATCGAGACGTCCGGTTCGATGAGCCTGCTGACGGACGGGACCAACTATTTTCTTCAGCCGAATGGCGGGGCGGCGGTTGAGCTGAGCTATAACGGGGCGCCGGTGGTGGCCGGCGAATTTGCTCAATATGGCTATAATGCCCCGATCGCCGCGACGCTGACGGCGAACGGATACGAGGTGGCCTGGAAGACCACGAGCGGCGACCAGTATCAGATTTGGACCATTGACAGCAGCGGCAATGAGACCTCGATCCCGTTCTTGGGGTCGGGCGCCCAGGTCGAATCCTACGAGACCAGTTTCAACGATGATCTGAACGGCGACGGGACGATCGGCGTTCCTCCGCCCCCTCCGCCCCCCTCTCTGACTGTGATTGAGTCCTCCGGTTCGATAAGCCTGCTGACGGACGGGACCAACTATTTTCTTCAGCCGAATGGCGGGGCGGCGGTTGAGTTGAGCTATAACGGGGCGCCGGTGGTGGCCGGCGAATTTGCTCAATATGGCTATAATGCCCCGATCGCCGCGACGCAGACGGCGAACGGCTACGAGGTGGCCTGGAAGAGCGGCGACCAGTATCAGATTTGGACCATTGACAGCAGCGGCAATGAGACCTCGATCCCGTTCTTGGGGTCGGGCGCCCAGGTCGAATCGTACGAGGCCAGTTTCAACGATGATCTGAACGGCGACGGGACGATCGGCGTTCCTCCGCCCCCTCCGCCCCCCTCTCTGACCGTGATCGAGTCCTCCGGATCGATGGGCCTGCTGACGGACGGGACCAACTATTTTCTTCAGCCGAATGGCGGGGCGGCGGTTGAGTTGAGCTATAACGGGGCGCCGGTGGTGGCCGGCGAATTTGCTCAATATGGCTATAATGCCCCGATCGCCGCGACGCTGACGGCGAACGGATACGAGGTGGCCTGGAAGACCACGAGCGGCGACCAGTATCAGATTTGGACCATTGACAGCAGCGGCAATGAGACCTCGATCCCGTTCTTGGGGTCGGGCGCCCAGGTCGAAATCGTACGAGGCCAGTTTCAACGATGATCTGAACGGCGACGGGACGATCGGCGTTCCTCCGCCCCCTCCGCCCCCCTCTCTGACCGTGATCGAGTCCTCCGGATCGATGGGCCTGCTGACGGACGGGACCAACTATTTTCTTCAGCCGAATGGCGGGGCGGCGGTTGAGTTGAGCTATAACGGGGTGCCGGTGGTGGCCGGCGAATTTGCTCAATATGGCTATAATGCCCCGATCGCCGCGACGCAGACGGCGAACGGATACGAGGTGGCCTGGAAGACCACGAGCGGCGACCAGTATCAGATTTGGACCATTGACAGCAGCGGCAATGAGACCTCGATCCCGTTCTTGGGGTCGGGCGCCCAGGTCGAAATCGTACGAGGCCAGTTTCAACGATGACTTGAACGGCGATGGGACGATCGGCGTTCCGCCGCCCTCTCCGCCGCAGTTCGTCTATCAAGGAACAGACGCCACCGGCGCGCGAGTGTATGACATTACGAATGCTTCTGGCTTAGAGCCGTTCGCAGTTCGAGTGCTGACGCCTCAAGATCCATCAACGGCTTATCCGCATAGCTTCCTCTACGACCTTCCAGTCGAACCCGGCCTTGCTCAGTCAACTTATGGTAGCGGCCTTGACGAACTTCAGAATTTAGACGTTGAAGATCAATATAACACAACAATCATCGAACCTATCTTTCCGATGGACTCATGGTATGCGGACAATCCTAACGATCCAACGATTAACTACGAGACATTCGTAGCGGATATTCTGCCTCAATGGGTCGATAGCAACTTCTCTACTACCGGAACCGAGCAGAATCTGTTGGTGGGGTTGTCGAAGTCTGGATACGGCGCTCTTGACCTCGAGTTGAAACACCCATCCGTCTTTTCTGCTGTCGCCGCGTTCGATTTCCCTGGGGACATGTCGTCTTACGACGAATTCGGCTCTAGCTCGGCCAATGATTACGGGACCGAATCAAATTTCCAAGACAACTATGAGTTGACCAGCAGTTTCGTCGACGCCCTGAAAGCGCCGTTCACTACCCAAGATCGTATCTTGATTTCCGAGGGTCCAGTATTTCAGAGCCAAGTCGCCGACTTCGACGACTTACTGACGTCGCAAGGCGTCATGCATACGCTTTTGAACCAAACCAGCGATGCCCATAATTGGACGAGCGGTTGGCTGTCCGGCGCCATAGCGGGTCTTTATGGCCTGGAGCAGAACTTGAACACCGGCAAAAGCGCGTAAGCATCCGCGCATAAACGCTCAGGGTCGGTCATAGGTTCCCGCCGAAGTCTGCGGGCTTCGACCCGCCAAGCCGCTATCGTCTCTCTCCGCCGAGCTCGCCTAGACGTGCTAGGTCAGGACTTGGGCCATGAGCGACTTTTCGCCCGTAGCTTGTCCGCTGAGAGACTCGCGATGCCGCTTCGGATTGAGGACTACGCCGTCATTGGGAACTGCGAGACGGTCGCGCTCGTCGGGCGTGACGGCTCGATCGATTGGCTGTGCCTGCCCCGTTTCGACAGCGCCGCGTGTTTTTGCGCACTTCTTGGCGGCCCGGAGCACGGAAGGTGGCTGATCGCGCCCACACACAATGACGTTCAGACCACACGACGGTACCTCGGCGACACTCTGATCCTCGAAACGGTTTTCGCGACCGCGGATGGGTCGGCCTCGCTGATCGATTTCATGTACTGGCGCGATGATGGGTCGTCAGAGCTGGTGCGCATGGTCAGGGGCATTCAGGGCCAAGTCTCCATGCGGACCGAGGTCATCGTGCGGTTCGACTACGGCTCCATTGTGCCGTGGGTGTCTCGGCAGGAGGATGGGCGGCTTCTCTTCATTGCGGGCCCGGACAGATTGCTGCTGGATACGACGGTTCAGACGCACGGGGAGGATTTTCGCACCATCGGCGATTTCACCGTGCGCGAGGGCGAAGAGGCGAGCTTCGTTCTCAACTGGTCGGCATCGTTTCGCGCAGCTCCTCCGCCGCTTTCAGGGACGGAGCTGGCGGATGCGCTTAAACAAGTCACGTCCTTCTGGACCGGATGGGCGGCCGCCTTCGAGCCTGCGGAGCGCTGGGGCGGCGCCGTTCTTCGCTCACTTCTGACTTTGAAAGCGCTCGCGCACTGGGAGACCGGAGGCATTGTCGCGGCCGCCACGACGTCCTTGCCCGAAAAGCTCGGCGGGCCGCGCAATTGGGACTATCGATATTGCTGGCTTCGGGACGCAACCTTCACCCTTTACGCGCTGATTGGGGCCGGCATCCTCGACGAGGCGAAGGCGTGGCACGATTGGCTCCAGCGCGCTGTGGCTGGCGCGCCGGACGACCTGCAGATTCTCTATGGCGTCGCGGGCGAGCGACGGCTCGAAGAATATGAAATTCCCTGGCTGCCGGGCTACGAAGGCGCGGCCCCGGTCCGAATCGGCAACGGGGCGGTCAAACAGCTCCAACTCGACGTCTATGGCGAAGTGCTCGACGCCTTTTACGTGGCTCGCCGCGCCGGTCTCTCCACCAGCGACGCGACCTGGGCGTTGGAATGCGCGCTCATGGCGCACCTTGAGAAAATCTGGCGAGAGCCTGACGAGGGCATCTGGGAAGTGCGAGGCGGCCCGCGGCACTTCACGCATTCGAAAGTGATGGCGTGGGTCGCGTTCGATCGGGCGGTGCGCTCAATCGAGGAATTCGGGCTTGATGGGCCGCTTGAGCGCTGGCGAGAAGTCCGGTCTTTGATTCATCAGGAAGTCTGCGAGCGTGGATATGACCCCAAGCAAAACACGTTCGTCCAGTCTTTCGGCGATGCGACAATGGACGCGAGTCTGCTGCTCATCCCCATCGTCGGCTTTTTGCCGCCTGACGATGCCCGCGTCCGAGGCACCGTCACCGCGATCGAGCGCAAGCTCCTTCGCGACGGATTCGTGATGCGCTATGACACTGGTACCGAGGTAGACGGCTTGCCGCCCGGCGAAGGCGCTTTCCTCGCTTGCAGCTTCTGGCTCGTCGACAACTATGTCTTGCTCGGGCGGTACGATGAGGCTCACGCGCTATTCGAGCGCCTGCTAGCGTTGCGCAACGACGTGGGATTACTCGCGGAGGAGTATGATCCTCACACCCGTCGTCAGCTCGGCAACTTCCCTCAGGCCTTCTCGCATCTGGCGCTCATCAATTCGGCGCATGGCCTCGGCACGGCGGAGGGAGCGGCTCGCCTGCGTTCTCAAAAATCTTGACCCGTTCGGCCGAAGTCGAAGCCGGGAGCGGAGCCTACTTACCTAGAGCGGGTGATTTCAGGTGGACCCGAAACCCTCATCGCGAGCGTAATGCCAAAGGTCATGACGGCTGACCGAGGTGGGCCCAGCCGCGCATTCCGATGGAGGTGATCGTTTCGGGTTGAGCGATGAGCTTTCGCCACGCGTCACATGCGGCGTCGACGATCGCGTCGTAGTTTTCGAAGACGGTGTTTGAGAGCCAGTTCTGGCGAAGATATTGCCAGACGTTCTCGATTGGGTTTAGCTCGGGCGCACGGGAAGGCAGGAAGATCGGCGTGATGGTGTCGGGCGCGTCGAGCTTGCTCGTGGTGCGCCATCCGGCGCGGTCGAGCAGCAGAACGGCATGGGCGCCGTCGGCGACGCTGCGCGAGATTTCGTCGAGGTGAAGCTGCATCATGTCGGTGTCGGCATGGGGCAGCGCCAACGCCGCCCCGACGCCGCGGGCTGGGCAGATCGCGCCGAACAGATCGGCGTTGTCGTAGCGCGGGTCGGCGGGCTGCCTGGGTCGTGTTCCGCGCCTGGCCCACTGCCGAACCTGGCCGTTCTTCTGGCCGATGCGGGCCCTCATCCCGATCTTATCGGGGGACGTCCGCAAACCAGATTTCGACCGGCGTCGTCTCCGGCAGACCTTCGAGATGAGCCTTCAGCGCGCGCGGGAAGTTTTATGGAATGGCCCGCCCCTCCTTCCGGCGTCGTAGGGTCGCCGGCGGTTCAGGAGGAGGAAGGGATGGATATCTCTGTGCTTGGCGTTGGTGAAGACGGCCGCGCTTTGCGGCGTGCATCCGACGACGGCTTTCCGCTGGCGTCACCGGTTTTTGGGCGCTCCCGCCGCGGACAAGCCGCAAAAGCTGAGTGGAATCGTCGAAGCGGATGAAACCTTCATCCTTGAATCTTTCAAGGGGCGGTGGTCCGATCTGCCTCGCAAGGCTCGCAAACGCGGCGGAACGGCCCGTCATCCGGGCCCCTATCAGGACAACATTCCCGTGCTCGTCGCCCGCGACCGAAAGGGCGCAACTTTCGACGCCGTTCTGCCAAACGACGACAGCGCTTCGATCGCCGCCGTCCTGACCGGTGTCGTTACGTCCGCAAATCACTTGATCGGCGATGGCGGCAAACCGCTGGCCTCCTTCGCCCGCCAGGCCAACATCCCCTTTCACGCCGTTCCTTCCCCGGGAAAGCCTGTCCCCGCGGCGCCCCACCTGCATATCAACAACGTCAACGCCTACCACAGCCGTCTCAAGCAATGGCTCAATCGCTTCAACGGCGTCGCCACCAAGAACCTGCCAAATTATCTCGGCTGGCGGCGCGCCCTCGAAGCCTGGGATCGACAAATCACGCCACAAAACTGGATCAAGAGCGCCATCGGAATCGGCCCATACCAACAACTAACGCTATAAGAGCCATCGGACCCGTGCCTTCAGGACCATCGAGGGCTGACCCCTAACCCGCCGAATTTGACCCGGTGCCCAGCACGACCTGTGGACCATGCTATTTATTCAGTTCTCTCTTGAAGGGCTGCTGTCAAAGCTCGAAACGGCCGTTTGGTTTGGAATAACACTGAACTCGCCCTCCGTCCTTTGCTGACTAATTAGCACTACTTTGGCAGATTCATTCGAGCGCTCTACGGAGGGTTCGCTTGCAGTGGGGGCATCGATAGGGCGGCGCGCGGGCGAGGCTTGCGATCACGGCTCGCCGGATTGCTGGCAACGTCGGCTGCGGCGGCCCCCGTAGGATTCTTTTTCCCCCGCTCGCTTCGGCGAGGCGGCGGGTTTGCAGATAGGCGTAAGCGATCATCGTCATCAACCCATGACGATGGAGGCCATGCCAGGAGCGGCCTTCGAAGTGGTCGAGGCCCAGTTCTTCCTTGAGCTGCTGATGGGCCTGTTCGCAGACCCATCGCGCCTTGATCGCGGCGGCGAGCGTCTTGATGTTGGCGTCAGCGGGCAGATTCGAAAGGTAGTATTTGCGCTCGCCAGAGGCGCGTCGCTCGCCAACCAGCCACGCCTCTTCGCCGGGCATGTGCTGCGCGCCCTTGTCGTGGATGCGCTGCTCCGGACCATCGGCGATCCGTACGCGAACGGCGGCGAAGGAAGCCGCCAAGGGTCCTTTGGTTCCCTTGCGCCAACTGACGAGCCGCCACTTCGCCCTGGCGAGCACGTCTTCCGCCGGCGCCGAGAGCTGATCGGGGATAGGACGCTTGCGCGGGCGCCCGCGTCCGGCGATCGGAAATGTGAGCTTGACGTCGCTTGGATAGACCTTCTGCTGTTTCGGGATCCCGACCGCCCACTTCAGGCCCCGCGCATCCAGCCCCTGACGGAACGGCGCGGACAGACCATATCCTGCGTCAGCCAGAACCATCGCGAAGCGCACGCCCGCGGCCCGGACGCGGTCGATCTCGGCGAGCGCGATCTCCGGCTTCGTGCGCGCGACGCGACGGTCCTCGGGCACGCGGGTCTTCGTCATCCGCTCGGCGTCGCCGGTCCAGCTTTCCGGCAGGAACAGGCGCAGGCCGATCATCACCGGAACCTCGTCCCGCGCCAGCGTCAGCGACACCAGCGTCTGGCAATTGGCGGTCTTGCCGAGCGCCGAGGCGTATTGCGGCGCCACGCCGACCGACTTCGATCCTTTCTTCGGCAACGCGGTGTCGTCGACGACCAGCATCGCATTGGCTCCGCCAATCAGCTTGTCCGCCTGGACAGCGAGTTCCTCCTCCAGCGGAGCCTCGCCCCAGACCGCGCTCGAAATGAAGTGATGCAACTGGTCGTAGTCGCCCGGCGCCAGACGCGCCGCCATCGGCTCGACGCTCTTTCGGTCCCCTGGCCCGATTAGGCCTTCCACATAAAGCGGGAACATCCGTCTGCGCGCCTTATGCCCAAGCCGGGCAACAAACGGCGCAAGCCATCGCTCCAGATCTCCATTCCAGCCCGCCACGCCGTCGCCTCCGCAAAATCGCGAAGCCGACGATCGGGCGAAATTCCTTACAAACTCTCAATCTGCCAAAGTAGTGTTAGGCTGTGTGGACGAATTTGATCAAGCATAGGCCTGCGGCGAAGGAGACGATTGATCTGAAGTTTCGGGCGGTCTTTTCGCAGCGTAGCGCGACGCGCTTGAAGCGCTTGAGCCGTCCGACGCCTTGCTCGATGCGCGCGCGGGCCTTGTAGAGGGTGCGCGCGAAGAAGGCCGGCTTGTTCTTTTCGTTGACTTTGTGGGGGATCACGGGAGCAATGCCGCGCGCTCTCGCGGCGTCCCGGTTGGCCTTGCTGGCGTAGCCTTTGTCGCCGATGACGGCGCGAGGCTGAAGGTCGGGCCCGATGTCGAGCAGGGTTTCGAAGTGACGCCCGTCGAAGGCTTCGCCCCCCGTCAGGTCGAAGGCGATGATGTCGCCGGAGGCGTCCGATTTTGCGTGAATTTTCGTGGTGAAGCCGCCACGCGAGCGCCCCAGCGCTTGCCCTTCTTGCCCCCTTTTGCGCCGGCCGCCGACACATGAGCGCGCACGACGGTGGAGTCGAACATCTGAATGAGATGCGCCGTGGAACTCATCGACGCGAGCGTATCGAAGAAGGCCTCGAAGACCCCAGCCTTGCTCAAGCGATCGAAGCGTTTCCACACGCTGTTCCAATGACCGAAGCGCTCCGGCAGAGCGCGCCAGCGAACGTTCTCGACGGTGAAGAAATGAAGCGCCTCGAGGAAGCGGCGGTCGTCCTCGGCCTTCCGTCCGCGCCGCGGCAGGCAAGCGCGAAACACCGCAAGCGTGTGCGCCCAATCGTCCTCATCCATCTTTCTCGACATTGGCCCCGGCCTCTGATTCGGTCGGAGTCCTATGAATCATGTCTGATTCAGCCGAGGAATCCCAAAAACATCACCTGTCGAAAATTCGTCCACACAGCCTAGCACTACTTTGGCAGATTCATTCGAGCGCTCTACGGAGGGTTCGCTTGCAGTGGGGGCATCGATAGGGCGGCGCGCGGGCGAGGCTTGCGATCACGGCTCGCCGGATTGCTGGCAACGTCGGCTGCGGCGGCCCCCGTAGGATTCTTTTTCCCCCGCTCGCTTCGGCGAGGCGGCGGGTTTGCAGATAGGCGTAAGCGATCATCGTCATCAACCCATGACGATGGAGGCCATGCCAGGAGCGGCCTTCGAAGTGGTCGAGGCCCAGTTCTTCCTTGAGCTGCTGATGGGCCTGTTCGCAGACCCATCGCGCCTTGATCGCGGCGGCGAGCGTCTTGATGTTGGCGTCAGCGGGCAGATTCGAAAGGTAGTATTTGCGCTCGCCAGAGGCGCGTCGCTCGCCAACCAGCCACGCCTCTTCGCCGGGCATGTGCTGCGCGCCCTTGTCGTGGATGCGCTGCTCCGGACCATCGGCGATCCGTACGCGAACGGCGGCGAAGGAAGCCGCCAAGGGTCCTTTGGTTCCCTTGCGCCAACTGACGAGCCGCCACTTCGCCCTGGCGAGCACGTCTTCCGCCGGCGCCGAGAGCTGATCGGGGATAGGACGCTTGCGCGGGCGCCCGCGTCCGGCGATCGGAAATGTGAGCTTGACGTCGCTTGGATAGACCTTCTGCTGTTTCGGGATCCCGACCGCCCACTTCAGGCCCCGCGCATCCAGCCCCTGACGGAACGGCGCGGACAGACCATATCCTGCGTCAGCCAGAACCATCGCGAAGCGCACGCCCGCGGCCCGGACGCGGTCGATCTCGGCGAGCGCGATCTCCGGCTTCGTGCGCGCGACGCGACGGTCCTCGGGCACGCGGGTCTTCGTCATCCGCTCGGCGTCGCCGGTCCAGCTTTCCGGCAGGAACAGGCGCAGGCCGATCATCACCGGAACCTCGTCCCGCGCCAGCGTCAGCGACACCAGCGTCTGGCAATTGGCGGTCTTGCCGAGCGCCGAGGCGTATTGCGGCGCCACGCCGACCGACTTCGATCCTTTCTTCGGCAACGCGGTGTCGTCGACGACCAGCATCGCATTGGCTCCGCCAATCAGCTTGTCCGCCTGGACAGCGAGTTCCTCCTCCAGCGGAGCCTCGCCCCAGACCGCGCTCGAAATGAAGTGATGCAACTGGTCGTAGTCGCCCGGCGCCAGACGCGCCGCCATCGGCTCGACGCTCTTTCGGTCCCCTGGCCCGATTAGGCCTTCCACATAAAGCGGGAACATCCGTCTGCGCGCCTTATGCCCAAGCCGGGCAACAAACGGCGCAAGCCATCGCTCCAGATCTCCATTCCAGCCCGCCACGCCGTCGCCTCCGCAAAATCGCGAAGCCGACGATCGGGCGAAATTCCTTACAAACTCTCAATCTGCCAAAGTAGTGCTAGCGATTCCCTTTTAGGAGCAAATCAGATTCTAAGGCTGCTTGTGGGAGGCAGTCTTGGGTGTGATGGACCGGTTGGTTTTGAGCGACGCGGCGTGGGAGCGGATGGCGCGGCTGATCATTGGTCGACCTGACCAGAAAGGTTCGACCGGGCGCGGCAATCGGATGTTCGTGGAAGGTGCGCTGTGGATCGTGCGTACGTGAAGTGGCCCCGCGCAGCGGGACCGTTTTTGGCGGCGGCTAAGTTGGAAGTGCGTCTGCTGGTTGTCCTTTATCAAGCCGCCAAGGGTTCTGTCTGCTGCTGTTTCTGATCCGCCTGTGGGCAGTGGTCAACGCGTTTGCGTTGTCCACATGTCCATAGGCCCGGGCGGCGCGCCGTCACGCCAGACGGCCATCGGCGCGCGATAGCCGAGCGCCTGATGAAGGCGGCGCTCGTTGTAGAAAATGATCCAATCGCTGATGCTGGCTTTCGCCTCGCGACCGTCGGCGTAGCCTTTGAGATAGACGTCCTCGTATTTCAGCGAGCGCCAGACGCGTTCGATGAACACGTTGTCCATCCAGCGGCCGCGTCCGTCCAT
Source organism: uncultured Alphaproteobacteria bacterium (assembly GCA_963813555.1). Taxonomy (GTDB): domain Bacteria; phylum Pseudomonadota; class Alphaproteobacteria; order Rhizobiales; family Beijerinckiaceae; genus Roseiarcus. The sequence goes on from CAWEZX010000014.1 coordinate 82,924, forward strand.
CGAGATGCGCACGTCAGCCTCGATCGGCACGCCGGTGACATCCGCGCTGGTGAACTGGCTGCCCTGGACGCCCTTCTGTTTGTCAAGCGGCGATTCGGGTGGCGTTGATTTCCTTGCGGCGCTGCGTGATGAGGGTGAAGACCTCTCTGGCGAGGTAGCGCTTCAGGGCTCGAATGGCGTCGAGCTTGGAATGTCCTTCGGCGAGTTGGCGAGCGACGTAGTCCTTGGTTCTCTGGTCGGTCCGCAAGCGTCCGATGGCGATGATGTGTAGCGCGCTATTGGCGGCGCGATCTCCGCCGCGGTTGAGCCGATGCCGGACGGTCTTTCCCGACGACGCCGGAACCGGACTGACGCCGCACAACGATGCGAAGCTGGCCTCTGACCTCAATCTTTCTGGATTGTCGCCGGCCGTAAGGAGAAGCTGCGCAGCGCCAATGTGGCCAATCGAATTGCGGGCGACGAGGTTCGGCGCCAGCTCGTCGACGATGGCGGCGATCATCACATCGAGATCTGCGATCTCATCATGCAGCTCGAGGTAACGGCGGGCCAGCGACTTGAGGCCGATGCGATAGGCGGAATCCAAGTCGCGATAAGCGGTAAGATCGGGTCGCCAGGAGGCCAGCGTACGGACGAGCTGCATGCGGGTCAGGCTGCGCAGTTGATCGCGCAGGCCATCAGGGGCGCAGACGATGGTGTTGTGGATCATCTGCAGGGCGACACGCCTGGCGCTCACCGCGGTCTTCCGGCAAGCCATCAGAACCCGCAGGGATTCGATCATGCCGTCCCGGCTTCGCGGCGTCACGGTCCGCTGACCTGCAAAGGCGGCATGGGCGGCGTTCTGGGCGTCGAGATCGTCGTTCTTGCCGCGTCGACGCCGATCCTGCTTGTCGGGGGTCGTGACTTCGAGGACCGCGACCTTTGCCTGCTGCATGAAGCGCAGGAGCCCTGCGCCGTAGCTGCCGGTCGAACTCTACGCCGACGCGTTGCAACTCACCGAAGGAGCGCATCCAGGCGAGCATCTGGCGATAGCCTTGCCGAGTCGTGGCGAAGGATCGTGTTCCGATGACCTGGTCCTGTTCGTCGACGACCGCTGCGACGTGAAGATCCTTGTGGGTATCGACGCCGCCGACGATGCGACGTGTTCCTCCGGTTACCGCCATTCCCAGCCTCCACATGACCATGCATGAATGGCTTCGCCGGGACCGAATGCGCGGACAGGACAGTCACGAGACCATGGAGGTCAGGCCCTTCTCGGGTCACAGGCATCGGCGAGGCAAAGCCTCACCGCAAGGCGTTCCCGGGCGGTCGACAGGTCCAGGGAAAGACACGGCTGGTCGATCGGAGTGCGGGTCAGACCGCACCGGGCGGCTTGCGGCGCCAGCCTACCAGTCGGCCGATCGGTGTTTGAGTTAGGCCGCCCGGAAACTGGCGTTTATCCTCTGACTGTCGGTACTGAAAATCCGCGGCTTTCCGAACCGAAGCAGCGCCTCCTCCAGCGCCGCGGCGCAGAAGCTGGCATCGTTGGTGTTCGACAGCCGCCATGCCAGAACCGCCCGGCTGGCCCAGTCGATGATCGCCACCAGATAGAGGAAGCCGCACGCCATCGGGATATAGGTGATGTCGGCCGCCCAGACTTGGTTTGGCCGCTCGATCGTCAGATCGCGCAGCAGATAGGGATAAATCTTGTGTTCCGGAGCAGGCTTGGTCGTTCTCGGCTTCGGCCCGAGCGCCTCGATCC
>CAWEZX010000015.1:0-191116 GCA_963813555.1 uncultured Alphaproteobacteria bacterium
GAGCGCTCTACGGAGGGTTCGCTTGCAGTGGGGGCATCGATAGGGCGGCGCGCGGGCGAGGCTTGCGATCACGGCTCGCCGGATTGCTGGCAACGTCGGCTGCGGCGGCCCCCGTAGGATTTTTTTCCCCCGCTCGCTTCGGCGAGGCGGCGGGTTTGCAGATAGGCGTAAGCGATCATCGTCATCAACCCATGACGATGGAGGCCATGCCAGGAGCGGCCTTCGAAGTGGTCGAGGCCCAGTTCTTCCTTGAGCTGCTGATGGGCCTGTTCGCAGACCCATCGCGCCTTGATCGCGGCGGCGAGCGTCTTGATGTTGGCGTCAGCGGGCAGATTCGAAAGGTAGTATTTGCGCTCGCCAGAGGCGCGTCGCTCGCCAACCAGCCACGCCTCTTCGCCGGGCATGTGCTGCGCGCCCTTGTCGTGGATGCGCTGCTCCGGACCATCGGCGATCCGTACGCGAACGGCGGCGAAGGAAGCCGCCAAGGGTCCTTTGGTTCCCTTGCGCCAACTGACGAGCCGCCACTTCGCCCTGGCGAGCACGTCTTCCGCCGGCGCCGAGAGCTGATCGGGGATAGGACGCTTGCGCGGGCGCCCGCGTCCGGCGATCGGAAATGTGAGCTTGACGTCGCTTGGATAGACCTTCTGCTGTTTCGGGATCCCGACCGCCCACTTCAGGCCCCGCGCATCCAGCCCCTGACGGAACGGCGCGGACAGACCATATCCTGCGTCAGCCAGAACCATCGCGAAGCGCACGCCCGCGGCCCGGACGCGGTCGATCTCGGCGAGCGCGATCTCCGGCTTCGTGCGCGCGACGCGACGGTCCTCGGGCACGCGGGTCTTCGTCATCCGCTCGGCGTCGCCGGTCCAGCTTTCCGGCAGGAACAGGCGCAGGCCGATCATCACCGGAACCTCGTCCCGCGCCAGCGTCAGCGACACCAGCGTCTGGCAATTGGCGGTCTTGCCGAGCGCCGAGGCGTATTGCGGCGCCACGCCGACCGACTTCGATCCTTTCTTCGGCAACGCGGTGTCGTCGACGACCAGCATCGCATTGGCTCCGCCAATCAGCTTGTCCGCCTGGACAGCGAGTTCCTCCTCCAGCGGAGCCTCGCCCCAGACCGCGCTCGAAATGAAGTGATGCAACTGGTCGTAGTCGCCCGGCGCCAGACGCGCCGCCATCGGCTCGACGCTCTTTCGGTCCCCTGGCCCGATTAGGCCTTCCACATAAAGCGGGAACATCCGTCTGCGCGCCTTATGCCCAAGCCGGGCAACAAACGGCGCAAGCCATCGCTCCAGATCTCCATTCCAGCCCGCCACGCCGTCGCCTCCGCAAAATCGCGAAGCCGACGATCGGGCGAAATTCCTTACAAACTCTCAATCTGCCAAAGTAGTGCTAGGCTGTGTGGACGAATTTTCGACAGGTGATGTTTTTGGGATTCCTCGGCTGAATCAGACATGATTCATAGGACTCCGACCGAATCAGAGGCCGGGGCCAATGTCGACACAAAGATGGATGAGGACGATTGGGCGCACACGCTTGCGGTGTTTCGCGCTTGCCTGCCGCGGCGCGGACGGAAGGCCGAGGACGACCGCCGCTTCCTCGAGGCGCTTCATTTCTTCACCGTCGAGAACGTTCGCTGGCGCGCTCTGCCGGAGCGCTTCGGTCATTGGAACAGCGTGTGGAAACGCTTCGATCGCTTGAGCAAGGCTGGGGTCTTCGAGGCCTTCTTCGATACGCTCGCGTCGATGAGTTCCACGGCGCATCTCATTCAGATGTTCGACTCCACCGTCGTGCGCGCTCATGTGTCGGCGGCCGGCGCAAAAGGGGGCAAGAAGGGCAAGCGCTGGGGCGCTCGCGTGGCGGCTTCACCACGAAAATTCACGCAAAATCGGACGCCTCCGGCGACATCATCGCCTTCGACCTGACGGGGGGCGAAGCCTTCGACGGGCGTCACTTCGAAACCCTGCTCGACATCGGGCCCGACATTCAGCCTCGCGCCGTCATCGGCGACAAAGGCTACGCCAGCAAGGCCAACCGGGACGCCGCGAGAGCGCGCGGCATTGCTCCCGTGATCCCCCACAAAGTCAACGAAAAGAACAAGCCGGCCTTCTTCGCACGCACCCTCTACAAGGCCCGCGCGCGCATCGAGCAGGGCGTCGGACGGCTCAAGCGCTTCAAGCGCGTCGCGCTACGCTGCGAAAAGACCGCCCGAAACTTCAGATCAATCGTCTCCTTCGCCGCAGGCCTATGCTTGATCAAATTCGTCCACACAGCCTAGTGTTCTGTCCCGCAGATAGCTTTACATATACGTTCGACCTTGTTGAGAATTTGCTCGTTCGTCGCGGTCCAGACGAACGGCGTTGCTTTGGCGTTGTAGGCTTCGACGAAGGTCTGGATTTTGGCGACGAGATCCTTGGCGGAAACGAAGGAGCCGCGCCGGATCTGACGTTGGGTAATGAGAGCGAACCAGCGTTCGATCTGATTGAGCCACGACGCATAGGTCGGCGTGAAATGCAGGTTGAAGCGAGGTCGTTCGGCGAGCCGGGCGCGGATCTTCGGGTGCTTGTGAGCGGCGTCGTTGTCGACCACAAGGTGAAGATCGAGGTCGCGAGGGACATTGGCTTCGATGTGCTTCAGGAACCCCAGGAATTCCTGATGTCGATGGCGGGCGCGGCATTGGCTGATGACCTGACCATTGGCGATATCGAGAGCGGCGAACAGGGTCGTCGCGCCGTGTCGATAATAGTCGTGGGTCACGCCTTCGATGTAGCCGAGCCCCAGAGGCAGAATCGGCTGGCTCCGTTCAAGCGCCTGGATTTGCGTCTTCTCGTCGACGCAGAGGACGAGCGCGTGATCCGGTGGATTCAGGTACAGACCGACGATGTCCCCGGACCTTGTCAACGAACTCGGGATCGGTGGACAGCTTGAAATGCCTGGAGCGATGAGGCCGCACGCCGAACAGGGCCAAGGTTCGCGCAACCGTGCTTTTCGAAAGGCCTGTCGTTTTCGCCGCAGAGCGCACGGTCCAATGCGTCCCATCGGCGGGCCTGCTCTCGAGGACGGTGCGCAGCAATTCCGCGATCCGCTCTTCGTCGTGGGTTCGCGGACGGCCGGGCTTTGCTTCGCCGTAAAGACCAACGAGACCCTGATCGAACCACCTCTTGCGCCAATGGCGCACCGTCGGATTCGAGACGCCCAGTCGCCGAGCAATGCTGAGGTTGCTCTCGCCGGAAGCGGACCCCAAAATGATCTGCGCCCGACGAACGACGCCGTGCGGGGCTGAACGGGATCGACTGATCCGCTCCAGTTCTTCCTGCTCCAGTGCGCTCAACGACAGCACTCGGTCCTGTGGTCTTCCAATGCGCCCCATGCTCAGCCCCAGCCAAAGCCGAATCATGGAAGATGGATCGCATTATGTAAAGCTATCTGCGGGACAGAACACTAGCTATTTTGTGAACTTACGGCAGATGCGCGCTGTGCTCTCATCATCGAACCGGAGCTTTTGGTGAGTCTATTTCGAGGCGAGATGGCTTGGACGTTTAAGATCTCGCGGATAAAGACTGGGTCGAGAGAAATCGTTGCACCGATCCCGGCTATCGAAGTTCCACGTCCAGCGCTCTCTTCGACGGGTTGGCTGATGTGAATTCTCAGCGCGATTGTTCATAGATCCGCAATGAAGTTGAGCGCCAGGCACAGCGTCAGTTGGATCGGATAGCTCCATCCGCCGAAAGTGCCGAGCGACCGCTTCCATCGAGTGAATCTCCTTGCCGCCGCGTGCCGCTGCGGCGGATCGGAGAGTAATGATTGTTCTTGCGCCCCACAAGCATCCCGAACGCGAAGCCGAGCGCGTCCAATGTCACCAGCCGCGTGGCCGAGTGAGGGCGGTAGTGGGGGTTCCATGATTTTGCAAAAAAAGCGCGGGTCGCAAAACCGAGCGCCATCGAACGCGAGGCGCTCGGAGACGGCAGCGCCGGGCGATGTGCGTCAGTACTGATCACCAACAGCGTGGGCGCGGCGGTCGCTTCAGCTTGGCGCTTGGCGTGCCGCGCAAGAGAACAATGTCTTGTGCTGTGAGGCCAGAGCTCAATAGGCGATCATTACTGATGTCGCTAAGCAAGTCGCGAATGCGCCGCTTCGCTGGATCGTCGCCGGCATGAACGAGTTTGCCCACCAGAGCCGACCGGCTCTTTTCGTGGCCGACGGGACGTGCCGGGATGCTTTGCTGCGAACCATGATCCCTCTCTGTCTTCGAAACATGGCATGGCACCGCGCCACCGTGAGAGTCGAGCCACGGTCTATCCGAGTTGCTACGGATCCGCTCGATAGAAACTCGGAACCGTACGTGTCCTGGCGGAATGTCCTTCGGCTTGGGAGCCACTGACAGAAAGTCCCGCAGATCGAAATCTGCCTCCGTCGGAAGCGAAACGAATTTCGATGCGGTCCTTTCGATGCGGGCGCGGGCGCGAAAGGCGCTGCCCGTCAAGAGTGATCTCGTGATCTTCGGCGACCAGTATGCGCATGATCGCAAGCAGCGGATTGAGATGGTCCATCGCGGGTGTCGAAGCGATAAGAATATTCATGGATGGGTCCTGTAACTGCCGACAAGGTGCGCGTACGTTCAGCGCGATGAGCGAGCCTCGCTACGGAAGAATTTCTTCCGTCGGATATTGCGTTGCATCCGTAACCTGCGGGCGCTCGGCGAAGTTAGATCGCTGGAGGGTGCGCAACGCCTGGGCGTGTGGCACGTTCGCTACATCGCGATGTTGATGATTTTGACAGGGGTGAACTCTTCCAATCCTTCCTGGCCATGTTCAATCCCGATACCGGATTGCTTGGCGCCGCTAAAAGGCACCTCGGGATGCATATCGAGATGCTGGTTGATCCACACCGTGCCGGAATCGATGCGTGCGGCGACCGCAGAAGCGCGATCGAGATCTTTCGACCAGACGCTGCCGCCGAGCCCGAAATCCGTATCGTTTGCACGCGCGATCGCGCATCGACGTCGGAATAGCGCAGCACGGGCAGGATTGGGCCGAACTGCTCCTCCTTCACCAGCCGCGCGTCGTCGGCGATATCGCGCACGATTGTCGGTTGCACGAAGTCGCCCTTACGATCGAGGGCCTTGCCGCCAGCGACAATGTCGCCGTTTTGCCGCGCGTCTTCAAGGAAGCCCTTCACCTTCTCGAACTGGGCCTTGTTTTGGAGTGGCCCCATCTGGGTCCCTTGCTTGATCCCGTCGTCGACGATGATCGCGCGAGCGAGCCGCGCCAATTCGTCGCAGATCTCGCCATACTGCGAATCATGGACGTAGAGACGCTTGATCGTGATGCAGCCCTGGCCCGAGTTGAACATAGCGGCGGCGAGCAGCTTCGGCGCAACTTCCTTTGCATCGACATCGTCGAGCACGATCGCAGCGTCGTTGCCGCCAAGTTCCAGCGTCAACCGCTTCAGCGAGCCGGCTGCACTCTCCATCACCTTTTTGCCGGTTGCGGCGGAGCCGGTGAAGGTGACTTTGGCGCCGTCGGGATGGCCGGTGAGCGCGCTGCCTAAATCGTTTTGGTCGGCAATGATATTGATCACGCCTGGCGGTAGAATCCCAGCACACAGTTCACCGATTTTTAGCGTCGTCAGCGGAGTCGTCGCCGCCGGCTTTGCGACCACGGTGTTACCGTCGCCGGTCTCGGCCAGGCGCCGCGCCACACCGAACCGGACGAGCCCGATCCGCAGACGATGAAATCGTAGGACCGTTGAATATGGGCGGCGAGCCGGCGCTGATTGGCCTTAACACGGGCCTCGAATTCGGTTGCGTCGGGGGATTTTGCGTTTGCCATGAAGAATCTCCTTGGTGTCGCCACCCCGTGGTGGCGCGCAGTGACGAGATGAGTCGTTCGCGACGGGTTTGAGGGTCATCGGAAATGTCCCTTCGTCTCGCGGTGAAGAAATGGAGTCGCTCACATCATCTTGCCAATATATGCTTGTGGCCCTCTTCATTGCTTTTGGAGATGAGGGTGGAGCTGCGCCACATTCGCTATTTCCTCGCGGTCGCGGAGGAGCGTCACTTCACGCGAGCCGCCGCCAAGGTTGGGATCGGGCAGCCGCCGCTCAGTCAGCAGATCAAGGATTTGGAGGCTGAGGTCGGAGCGCCACTGTTTCGCCGCCTCGCGCATGGGGCGGAGCTCACGCCGGCGGGCGAGGCTTTCCTGGATGCGGTGAAGGAGATGCCGGGGCTGGCTGATCGGGCGACGAAGGCGGCGCGCCGGGCGGCCCGCGGCGAGACCGGCTCGCTGCGGGTGGGCTTCACCGCCGGGTCAGCCTTCAACGCGGTTGCAGCGGGGACCATCCGTGCGTTCCGCCGCGCCTACGCCGATGTCGACCTCATGTTGGAGGAGGCCGATACGACGCGTCTCGTGGCGAGCCTGGGGGACGGATCCTTGGACGCGGCGTTCCTGCGGCAGAGCGCCGTCGGAAACGAAGCGTTCCAGTTCCGCGTGCTCGCGGAAGAGCCGATGATGTTGGCGCTACCCGCCAACCATCCCTCCGCAGCGAGACTGGAAGTCGATCTCGCGGATCTGAGGACGGATCCGCTTCTGCTATTTCCGCGTCCGATCGGCCCTGCGGTTTACGACAACATCATCGGCGCATGCCGGAAGGCCGGGTTCGATCCCGTGATCGTTCAAGCGGCTCCCCAGATCGCCTCGGTGATCACTCTGGTGGCTGCAGAGCTGGGTGTTGCGATGGCGCCGGCATCGATGACCCTGCTGCATATCAGCGGCGTCGCGTATCGCGCGATTGCGGGCGAGGCGCCGATAACGCGACTGGGGTTAGCCTATCGACGCGGCGAAACATCGCCGATTGTGCGCAACTTCATCGCGCGTGCGGTGGCGTGACCAAGTTTTCCCGAGCCCAATGTCTGCCTCGACGTTGCCGAACGTCAGCTGTCTGCGTTTTCCGGCCGAGATTTCTGACAGGGCTGGTCGCGGTTCAGAGGGACCCCTCCCATCGATCGCCAGGCTCGCGCCGGTCATAGAACCGGACTCCACTGCGCCCGCCTTACATCAGGGTATCGAGAAGCTCTCTTGCCGTTTTCAGGTCGGCCGTGTCGAAGCCTTCGGTAAATTGTAGACAGGCTGAAGCAGCGCTAGCGCCTCGGTGCGCCGGTTTTGGCCGCGCCACAGGCGCGCGAGGTTCGTGGCCGCGCGCAACTCCCACGACAGGGCGCCCTGTCGGCGCGCGGAGTCGAGCGCCTGCCGAAAGTAATCCTCGGCCACCGGCGCGTCGCCGGATGCTCCCAGCATTATAAGAAGCTCTCCTTTGCGGCGCAGGAACTCCGGGATTATCCACAATTCCTCGGCGCGCTCCAGGCATTCCATCGTCTCAGCCAGCGCATCCAGCGCGTCACCAACTTGTCCTGCGTAAGCCAAGGCCTCCGCCCGCACATCCGCCCATGTGACTAACCGCAGGAAGAAATCGAACTCCGGCCCGCCAATCTCATCGAGGCTGCTGCGCAGCAACACTAATCCCGTGGCGACATCGCCCCGCTTTATGCTGAGTAGGGCCCTGGTGGCAGCGGCCATAGGCGTGCCACAGCACTGACCCATGCCTTCTCGAAAGATCGAGCAGCACACGGACATAGACTTCCGCCCTGGCGAGATCGCCGACCATCATGGCAACCCGGCATCCGCAAGACGTTAGCGCGAAACATAAGGTCAACCCGTGATTGGCGGCGCGAGCCGCGTCGATTGAGCTTTCGGCAGCGCGCATCGCCTGGTCCGCATAACCCTGCAGCCACAAGACCCGCGCAAGGTAGCTGCGCGCCCCTACCAACGGATCGATCTGAAAGCGAATAAGGTCCGAGCGACGGTCAGACGGGACGTAATGAGCGAGCGCGCGTTCGAAACCGTGCCGCGCACCAAGGTGGTCACCTAAGAAGTGTTGCGACGCGGCTATAAATCGCTCCCCGACAAATTGATCGTTCGGATTGTGTCGGGTCGCCGCCAGAGAAATAAACCTTTCTGCTACCCCTAGCGTAAGCGGGAGACCCCCCGGCTCTGCCGGGGTGGCAGTAGAGGTTTGACGTTTCCGGCGGTCCACCGGTGAAGTTCCAACGTGAGCAGCCACTCACACGAAAGGAACTCCACCGATGGACGACTACGAGAGCCTAAGCCACACGACATGGACCTGCAAATATCATGTGGTGTTCATTCCCAAATGTCGGCGCAAGGTGCTGTATCTGGAGCTGCGACGACACTTGGGCGAAGTTTTGCGCAAGCTTGCGCTTCAGAAGGAAGCGAGGGTCGAGGAAGGGCATCTGATGCCCGATCACGTGCACATGCTGTTGTTGATTCCGCCGAAATACGCAGTGTCGCAGGTGGTCGGGTACATCAAGGGCAAGAGCGCGATCCACCTGGCCCGGGTATATGGGGAGCGCAAGCGCAACTTCGTGGGGCAGCACTTCTGGGCGCGGGGGTTCTTCGTCAATACGGTCGGCCGTGACGAGGAGGCCATCCGGGCTTGCATCCGCAACCAAGAGAAGGAAGATCAGAGGCTCGAACAAATGAACCTCTGGCGCTGAAAAAGCCGCCTTTAGGCGGCTCCAAACATCAAGGGCCGCGTCAGCGACCCTCCTACCGCTTTGAGCGGTTCAAATCCTAAAGCCCCCGGCTTTGCCGGGGGATACTTACAGCTACGCGATGTTGGCCGCTGTAAGTGTGAAAAAGCCAAAGGCTCCGGAGCGATCGGAGCTGGTAATCAGTATCGCCGAGGGACTCCGCGATTGCAAAAGTCCTCGCCGTTGCCTTGCCGAGTCCAGGCGCAGCAGACCCGGCCCATATCATCGTCACCATCAGCGCCATAAGCAGCTTCATCTCCCGGCGCGGATCATCGAACCCTCCGGCCGATAGCGCGGCGAGGGCCTGTTCAACCTGGCTGCGGTGGTCGTCAAGCAGTGACAAGTGCATCCATAGCGGCACCGCAGCCGCGGTCAGCGCCACGCCGATCGAGGCATTCCCGCCCGGCGAAAAGGCCCAGTCAAGCGCGGCCCGTACATCGTCGATGCGCCAGGCGTAATCGGCTAGCCACTCAGCGCTGGGCCGGCTCTCCCATTCGAGTTCCGCTCGTTCAAAGACATCCCGGCAATATTCGGCGTGACGGCGCGCGAGCGGTTCGCGCTCACCGCTTTCAGCAAGCTTTTCGAAGGCGTAGGCGCGCGTTGTGTCGAGTAGGCGGTAACGGGCAATAGCTCCGTCACCCTCGGTCGTAACGAGCGATTTCGCCACCAGACCGGCGTGGCTCTCGACCACAGGGCCCAACTCGGTCTCAGGCTCCGCGGCAACCGCGATTGATGCCTGGAGACTGAAGTGGCCGGCGAAGACCGCCAGTCGCCGCAGGGTCACACGCTCTGGCTCGGTCAGCAGCTCGTAGCTCCAATCGAGCGTCGCCCGCAGGGTCTGGTGTCGCGGCAGGGCCGTGCGCTTTCCGCCGGTCAGCAGGCGGAAACGATCGTCGAGGCGGGCGGCGAGCCCTTCGACACCGAGCGCGGAAGCGCGCGCCGCCGCCAGCTCGATCGCCAGCGGGATGCCGTCAAGGCGCCGGCAGATCACCGCAAGCAACTCAATGAGGGATCGGTCTGGCGCAAAACGCGGGTCGGCCGCCCTGGCGCGCTCCAGGAACAGCCGGACCGCTCCGTATTCGCAAAAATCTCCTTGCTCATCCGCCGTTGGCACGGCCAGCGGCGACACCGGATAGACCCATTCGCCCTCGGCGTTGAGCGATTCCCGGCTCGTCGCAAGGATGCGCAACTCTGAGCCTGCCCCGAGCGCGGCCTCGGCCATGCTCGCGGCGATCTCGATGACGTGCTCGCAGGTATCCAGCACTAGCAGCAATCGGCGCCCGGCAAGCCCCCGCGCCACGCTCTGCACTGAAGCCTCACCCCCAAGCTCCATGCCAACAGCAGCGGCAACCGCGGCGGGAACCAGCTTGGGATCGGCGAGCGGCGAGAATTGGGCCAGCCACACGCCATCGGGAAAGCGCGGCCGGAGTTCGCGGGCAAGCGCAACGGCAAGCCGAGTTCTTGCCGATGCCTCCGACCCCAGTCAGCGTGACGAGGCGATGCGCGCCCATGAGGTTGACGACCTCGGCGAGTTCGTCATCTCGCCCGATCAGCTCCGAAACTGGCTCCGGCACATTAGTGGCAGGAAGCGCCGCCTGAGTGGGACGAAGCGCTGCCGGCTTCGCCGCCTGTGGACCCAGCCTCTCGCGCTCATCGCCGCCCTCCGACAAAGCCCGTATCTCGCCGATGAACTGGTAGCCGCGTCCGGAGACCGTGCGGATCAGGTCGCGGTCCGAGCCCAAGGCGACCCGCAACGCCGAGATGTGGGATTGCAGGTTGTTTTCCTCGACGACCCGGCCGGGCCATACCCGCTCCATCAGCGCGTCCTTGGTGACCACGGCGCCACGCGCCTCGATCAAGGTCATCAGGACATCGAATGCACGGCCGCCGAGCTTAATCGGCTTTCCGTCAGCAATCATTTCGCGGCGATGCGGCAGCATCTGGAACCGCCCGAACCCAACACTCGCCAACAGGTCGTCACCCGCAACCATTCCGCGACTATACGGCGCGTTTGCGAAAATTTCAGGTTTTTTGCGGAACGCCGGGGCCCCCGCGCCGCCGCTGCAGCTTTTGCGGAATTTGCAGGTCTTTCCAGCCCGCGCCCAAGGACTCTGTCCGGTTCGCCATCTTTGCGGGCACCACTAAGGCCGCTCCCGTCACATTGGAGCGGCGGCGCAGGGAAGACGACCCCAAACCGACGTGGCCGCCCCTTGTAGGCAGAACCCCAAGCCGTCGTCCCCATCGCTGGCGGGACGCAAACCGAGGAGAACAACATGATCATCTCTGCCCCAAACACGAAACAGTTATTCGCCGTATTCCTATCAACGGCGGCGATTTGCGCCTTCGTATCCGCCACTCCAGTCGTCGCGCAGGAAACGCCTCAAGGCACGGCGCCAATTACCGCCGAGCCGCCACGCACACCGAGCCGCGGACGCGGCAACAGCTACGACTATGATCCTTTCGGCGCGGTGGGCGCAATCATCGCGGCGCCATTCGGCGCGATTACGAGCAACACGGCCGACACGACCCAGCCCGAGGCGCGATGCCAAGAGACCCGAGACTTTAATGACTCTGAGGCAAGGCCTGCGACCGTCTGCGGTCCCTGACCCCTCCTGTCGTTGAGAGTCTAGGCGACGCCTTACAAGGGGCGGCAAGAGGTTCAGCAACAATCGATCCCGTCAGTTCGACGCTAACCGCCCCGTGCCGACCCTGATTATGGGCGCGCACCGAGCAACGCGCGGCGGGACGCAAACCGAGGAGAACAACATGATCATCTCTGCCCCGACCGATTACCGCGAAGCCGCGTGCCGTAGGCTGCCGCGCTTCCTGTTCGACTATATTGACGGGGCGCCGTCACCGAGAACACGATGAAGAGCAATGCGGCCGAGCTACAGAAAATCTCGCTGCGGCAGCGCATTCTCCAGGGCGTCGGCGAACCGAGCCTCGGTACCGAGATCCTCGGCAGCAAATGGAACTTGGCGATCGCGCTTGGCCCCGTCGGAGGGACGGGCATGTATGCTCGTCGCGGCGAGGTCCAGGCGGCGCGGGCTGCAACGGCCAAAGGCATCCCCTACACGCTTTCCACGGTATCCGTTTGCCCGATCGAGGAGGTGGCGCGCGGTGCGGACGGGCAGCTTTGGTCCCAGCTCTACGTGCTGAAGGACCGGGGCTATATGCGCAACGCGCTTGTGCGCTCGTGGGCGGCGGGCATCAAGACTTTGGTCTTCACCGTCGACATGCCTGTTCCTAGATCGCGGTATCGCGATCGGCATTCGGGAATGTCCGGCCCCCTCGCCCCGATGCGCCAGGTCATGCAGGCCTTCTCGCGTCCGCGCTGGGCTTTCAATGTCGGCCTCCGCGGCCGGCCCCTCTCGTTCGGCAACATCGTCGCCTACACCGGTCATTCGATGACCATGTCGGACTATATGGGCTTATCAGCAAGAACTTCGATCCGGCCATCAGCTGGAAGGAGCTCGAATGGATCCGCGACACCTGGAAAGGCAAGCTGATCCTCAAGGGCCTGCTCGATCCTGAGGACGCCCGCGACGCGGTGCGGTTCGGCGCTGATGGGATCATCGTATCCAACCACGGCGGCCGTCAGCTCGATGGCGCGATCCCGACGGCCCGCGCGCTGCCGGAAGTTGCGGACGCCGTTGGCGACAGTCTGGCGGTGCTGGCCAATTCCGGCATCCGGTCCGGCCTCGACGTCGTGCGGATGCTGGCGCTCGGGGCCAAAGGCGTCCTCCTTGGCCGTGCGTACATCTACGCACTTGCCGTGGCCGGCCAGCGCGGGGTGGAAAACCTGCTCGACCTGTTCGCCGCCGACATTCGGGTGACCATGACCCTGACGGGTGCAAAAACACCTGCCGAGATCACGCGAGAGAGCCTTGCGCTCGCCGATCTGCAGCTGCGGGCTGAGCTGACACCGAAGAAGGTGTTCGTTCCAAAGGCGGCGGCGTAGCGAAACCGCGGCTCAGCGCTCTCCTGCAATCCGATCGCTGCTTTCCGGCCTGATCTTACGGTTGGGCCGGTCAGCCGCAAGAGGCGGCTTTGAGGCATCAAGAGCGGTTCGCGCCGCACAGGCCGAGGTTCCGGAAAGGTTCCGGAAGCCGAAATTCAAACTGACCCACTACCACCTGCAAAGCTCCAAATTATCCGGCATTTCCCGATAGTTTCTTCGGCAGATAGCCGTTTATCCGGACCTTCACCTGCCCTATTTCGATGGACGAAAAATGAGTGTCCTTCCTAGCGAGGAGCGAACGATGTCCTTCCATGAGACGGTCTCATCACTAAACATCGCACCGACAGTTGCTCCCGCCTCCGTACCCAGTTGGAACGATGGCCGCATTTCGCCATCCCTCGAACTCACATCTGCCGCAAGAGACAGACGCATTCCGGGCTTCGACGCTCGAAACGCCGCTCGTGGCCCTGCGCCCGGCAAAGCCCTCCGAGGCGGACGCCGAACGTGGCCCGCGGCCCATCCCGCAACAGGACAAGCCTGTCGACGAGCCTCGCGAGGGCTTCGTCCGCCGGCATCTGGTCCTCGCCCCAGCCGGCCTCATCGCGCTCCTGCTCGGCTCGGCGGCCGGATACCTTTACTGGGACTACGCGGGACATTTCGAGTCGACCGACGACGCCTTCGTCGCGGCGCGGCAATTCTCGATTGCTTCCGAGGTCTCGGGCTACCTCACCGCCGTCCCGGTCACCGACAACCAACACGTAGCGGCGGGCGGCGTGATCGGCCGCATCGACGATCGCCAGTACCGCATCGCGCTCGCTCAGGCCGAAGCGCAAGTCGCGGCGGCTGAGGACAGCATTGGCAGCGTCGATGCGCAGGTCGCTCAGCAACAGGCCGCGGTTGCCCAGGCCCAGGCGCAGGTCGAGCAGGCGCAGGCGAACCTGGAACTCTCGCGGGTCACGTGGGGACGGGACAAGCCGCTCGTCAATTTGGGGTGGGCGACGGCTCAGCAGGGCACGATTGACGTCCAGAGCCTCAAGGCCCAGCAGGCCGCTGTCGAGAGTGCACAAGCGACGCTCAAGGTGGCTGAGCGGCAGATCGACGTACTGAAGGCGCAGCGCGTCATCGACGAAGCGAATCTCGCACAGACGAAGGCTACGCGCGACCAGGCCCAGCTCAATCTCTCCTACACCATCGTCACGCCCTCGGAGCCCGGGCGCGTCACGAACCTGTCGGCCGCGGTCGGCGAATACGCGACAACCGGAACCAGCCTCTCCATGTTTGTCCCGGACGAGATCTGGGTCACCGCCAACTTCAAGGAGAACCAGCTCGACGCGATGCGCCCCGGTCAGCCGGTGACGATCGAAATCGACGCCTATCCGGAACGTGAATTCAAGGGCCACGTCGCCAGCGTTCAGTCGGGATCGGGCACGGCCTTCTCGCTCCTGCCGGCGGAGAACGCCACGGGCAACTACGTCAAGATCGTCCAGCGCGTGCCGGTCAAGATCATCATTGATAATCCGCCGACCGATGTGGCGCTCGGGCCCGGCATGTCGGTCGATCCGACCGTAAGGGTCGATCCGAACCCATCGCTCTATGAGCAACTGAGTGCGCGGCTGCCGGCGCTTTATGAGCGGCTGGGGAGGCGGCTGTGAGCGCCGCCGCGATCGGAGCGGGCGCTCCCGCTGCTGGGAGCACGCGCCGCGTCAACCCTTGGGTGATCGCCGTCCTGGTCGCACTCGCCGCCTTCATGGAGGTGCTCGACACGACCATCGCCAATGTGGCGTTGCGCTACATCGCCGGCGGCTTGGGGGTGAGCGAGGACGAAGCGTTCTGGGTCATCACCACTTATTTGGTCTCCAACGCGGTCATCCTAATGGCGAGCCCCTTCCTCGCCCGCCTCCTCGGCCGCAAGACCTTCTTCCTCATCAGCCTAGGGATCTTCACGGCGAGTTCGCTGCTCTGTGGCCTCAGCAGGAGTTCTGGATCAGCTGCTGATGTTTCGCATCCTTCAGGGCATTGGCGGCGGCGGCATGGTGCCGGTGGCGCAATCGATCCTGGCGGACTCCTTTCCGCCCGCCAAGCGCGGCCAGGCCTTCGCGCTGTTCGGCGTTGCGGTGGTGGTTGCGCCGGTGATCGGGCCGACGCTCGGCGGCTGGCTCGCTGACAATTGGTCCTGGCACTGGTGCTTCCTCATCAACGTCCCTATCGGCCTCGTCACGATCGCGCTGATCGCCATGGTCCTGCGCGAAACGGAAGTCGCCGCCAAGCAGCGCGTTGAGGCCCGGCGGGAGGTCGGGCTGGTCGCGACCTTTCTCGGCACGCTCGAGGTCATGCTCGACCGAGGCCTCGATGACGACTGGTTCGGCTCGCCATTCATCGTCAAGGTGGCGGTCGCCTGCGGCGTCGCTTTCGTACTCATGATTCCGTGGGAAATGTCCCATCGCCATCCGATGATCGACATCCGCATGATCGCGACGCGCCAGTTCGGCGCCTGCTTCCTGGTGATGCTGGCGACGGGCGCGATCCTGCTTGGGTCGACCGCATCCTATGACGGCATTCCGCCCAACAAGACCGACCAGGCCTCCGCCATGATCAACGCGGCGCGCAACACCGGCGGCTCGATCGGCGTCTCAATTGTCTCCAATGTGCTGGCGCATCGCGAGCGTTCCATCAGAGCCGGCTTGTCGAAAGCGTAATCCCGTCGAGCGCCCCGTATCAGACCACGCTGTAGCAAGTGACGAACTATTTCGTCGCCCAAGGCAGCTCACTCTCCCAAGCACAGCAGCAGGCCACCCAGTGGATCGGACAGCAGGTGCAGAACCAGGCCTCGTTCCTCGGCTACATCGACGCGTTCTGGGTCCTGGCGCTGCTCGCGCTCGCGCTGCGCAAGGTCAAGCTCGGCGGCACGGTCCACGCCGCGCATTGAGCCGCTCGCAAGCGTTGTATAGGTTGATCCGATAATTTTAACTGCAGGAGGCGCGGATGTCACAGACGGTCGCCGGCACCTTGGTCGACGTGCTGGAAAAAATTGGCGTCAGGCACATATTTGGCCTTATTGCCGATTCGCTTAATCCGCTCGGCGACGCTGTCCGCCACAGCAAAATTGAATGGATCGGCGTCCGCCACTAAGAAGGCGGGGCGCTTGCGGCTGCGGGCCAAGCAAAGCTCACCGGCCGGCTAGGCGTCTGTTGCGGATCAACCGGACCCGGCAACACGCATCTTGTCGCCGGCCTTTATGAGGCAAGTCGCGACCACGCGCCGGTTCTTGCAATCTCCGGGGAGATGCGCGCAAGATGCGGGGCACGGAATATTTTCAGGCGACCGATACGAATATGCTGTTCCGTGACGTCTCGCTCTATACCGAGACCATTTCCACGCCGGCACAGGCGCCGGCAGTCATCCATCAGGCCATCGCCGCGGCCTATGCCGGCCGCGGGGTCGCGCACTTGACGCTGCCGGTAGACGTTATGCTCGCGAGCGCCGAGGGCAGCGTTTCGAGCCTCGCCACGCTCAAGCCGCGATCCGACATCGTCGCCAGCGAGGCAGACGTTGCCGAGATGGCCCGCCGCGTAGACGAAGCGGGCAGCATCGTCATCATGTGCGGCGCCGGATGTCATGGCGCAGCAGAAGAATTGCGCGCGCTCTCCGATCGGCTCAAGGCGCCATTGATCCATTCCGTCAAGGGCAAGGACATCATGCCTTACGACGACCCGTGCTGGATGGGCGGCATCGGCATGATCGGAACGAAGCCTGACTACAAGGCCATGTTGGACTGCGATCTGCTGCTCATGCTCGGCACCGACTATCCGTTTGCCGAATTCTTGCCGAGCAAGGGCGCCGTCATCCAGGTCGATGAGCGGGCGTACGTGCTTGGCCGCCGCGCGCCGACTGCGCTCGGCGTCGTCGGCTCGGTGCGGCCGACGCTCACTTCGCTGTTGAATCTCGTCAAGCCGAAGAGCGACAGCAAATTCTTCGAAATCGTCACGAGGGGGCGCAAGGCGTGGGACGAGATGCTGGACAAGCAGTGCGATCTTGGGCGCAGCAAGGATCGTATTCATCCCCAAGCTGTGGCGCGCGCCGTGAGCGACCTTGCCGCGCGCGATGCCGTGTTCGTCATCGACACCGGGCTCAACACGCTCTGGTCGGGCAACTGGATCCGCCAGAACGGCGAGCAGCGGATCATCGGCTCTTTCAACAATTGCGCAGTCGGCACTGCGCTTGGTCAGGCCAACAGTGCCCAGGCGCTCGACCGTTCGCGCCAAGTCATCGCGCTGTGCGGCGACGGCGGTTTCAACATGCTGATGTGCGAATTCCTCACCGCCATGCACCACAAGCTGCCGGTGAAGGCCGTGGTCTTCAACAACTCGGCTCTGGGACTGATCATGCTGGAGGCGGAAGGAATGGGGTTGCCTGCCTGGAAAAAGGCCATTGACTTCCCCAATCCCGACTATGTGGGTCTGGCGCGCGCGTGCGGCGGCGTCGGCTTCAAGGCCGAAAAGCCCGGCGAGTTGTGCGAGGCCATCGACCAGACGCTCAAGGCCGAAGGCCCGGCCATTATCGATTGCGTGGTTGCTGCCGACGAACTGCCCAACATCCCGCATCTTGAGCTGGAGATGATGGAACATTTCGCCGAGGCGAAGATCAAGGAAGTGTTACTCGAATATACCGGCGGGTGACGGAACACGGCGATAGCCACTGTCAGCGCGCGATGGAAAAGGATTCGTGTCCACGATGAGGATGCGGCCGTTTCCGGCCACCGAGGCTTGATGTTCGTCCCCGAAGGGCCGGTCCTGGCGCCCAACCCTGACCTTCGTCATGCGGAACTGGAGTCCGCCTTCGGTCGAGGGAGGTCATCGGTGGCTGCCGCGGGCAATGGCTCAGAAGGGCGCATTCCCTCCGTTGCTCCGGGGGGTCCAGATAAGCTGCTGCTCCACGGAACTTAGAGCAGTATCCGAACGGATTGAATCGGCGGGGGGATTCCCGAATTGGTTAATTTCTGCTTCCTCATTCACTGCGAGAATGGGGACGGCGGGGGATGGGTCTTTCCAACGATCTTCGCGAGCGCGTGGTCGAGGCGGTGGTCTTGGGCGGGTTGTCGCGCAATCAGGCGGCCGCGCGTTTCAAAGTGAGCGTGGCGAGCGCGGTGCGCTGGGTAAAGCGGTTCAATACCACGGGCGAGATTTGGCCGGCGCCTTCCGGCGGCGACCGCCGCTCCCGCCGAATCGAGGCGCATCGCGACTATCTGTTGGGCCTGATCCGGCGCAGGCCGGACATAACGCTGCTCGAGATCCGGGAGCAGCTGATCGCCAATAGCGGCGAGCGCTTTGCGGTCTCCGTGCTGTGGCGTTTCTTCGACCGTCACCAGATCACCTTTAAAAAAACGGCGCATGCCGAGGAACAACAACGCGCGGACGTGCAAAATCGACGCCGGGAATGGTTCGCGGGACAGCTCGATCTCGATCCGACGAAACTCGTTTTCATTGACGAGACCGGAGCCTCCACAAATCTCGCGCGCAAAAGCGGACGTTGCCGGCGCGGGCGCCGGTTGCGGTCGGCCATCCCGCACAGTCACTACAAAACGGTGACTTTGGTCGCCGGCCTTCGCCTTCGCGGCCTGACGGCGGCAAGGACTTTCGACGGACCGATCAACGCCGCCCTGTTCGAGGATTGGGTGGAGACATGCCTCGTCCCCACGCTCTCGCCCGGCGAGACCGTCGTCATGGACAATCTCCCCGCTCACAAGGGGCCGCGGGTCGAGCAACTGATCAAGGCGGCGGGCGCGCAGTTGCGATATCTTCCAGCCTACAGTCCCGATATGAACCCTATCGAAAAAGCCTTCTCCAAGCTCAAGGCCTTCCTGCGCAAAATCGCCGAGCGGACCGTCGCGGGTCTGATGCGCGCCCTCGAAACCTGCGCCGAAATCTTCGAGCCCTCGGTATGTATAAATTACTTCAAATCCTGTGGTTATCAGGACGATACAGGATGATCGGATTCCGCTCTAGCTTGCTGTGCTCGCCGTCAATATTCGTAACCCCCCGTGGCGGGCTTAACCGTTGGCTTCTTCCGCCCGGACCAGTCTGGGAATTCCAAGTTTCGCTGGCCCCGCAGCGTCCGAGGCCCTTCGGGGCAGCCCTCCTTGGGCGTTTCCTCCCCAGACTCAAGGCCCTGGCTTCATGGCTGGGGCCTCTTTTCCGGGCACAACGCGGAGTTACCGGGTTTTGCCCTTGCTTCGCCGAGTTTGCTGCGAAAGTCCGCCCCGCCATTTTGCCGCCTTTTTATGGTCAATTGTGAGGAGCGCCACAGACCGTCAGCCGAAAGACTGGACAAGTTTTCGCGGTGCGTTTAGCGAAGAGGAAAGCGGTTCTGGGCTAGATGGGCCAGGCCGAGAAGGACAGGCGATGGACTATCAGCGGAGCTTCGAGGACGCGATTGCGCGCCTGAAGGCGGAAGGGCGGTACCGCACCTTCGCCAATCTCGAGCGCGACGCGCGCCGGTTCCCGATCGCCCAATGGCGCCCCGAGGGCGAGGAAGACAGGCCGCGCGAAGTGACGGTCTGGTGCTCGAACGACTATCTCAGCATGGGCGGCCATCCCGACGTCATCGAGGCCTCGGTCAAGGCGGTCTGCGCCCACGGGGCAGGGGCGGGCGGAACCCGCAATATTTCCGGCACCCACAATCCGATCGTCGAGCTCGAGGCCGAGCTTGCCGATCTGCACGGCAAGCCGGCAGCGCTCGTCTTCACCTCCGGGTGGATATCCAATCTTGCGTCGATTTCGACCATCGCCGGCCTCCTGCCCAATTGCCTCATCCTGTCCGACGCGCTCAACCACAATTCGATGATCGAGGGCGTCAAGCGCTCCGGCTGCGAGAAGCGTCTATGGCGGCACAATGACGTCGCTCATCTCGAGGAATTGCTCGCCGCGGAGCCGCGCGACCGCGCCAAGCTCGTCGTGTTCGAGAGCCTCTACTCGATGGACGGCGATATCGCGCCGATCGCCGCGATCGTGGCGCTCGCCGAAAAGTACAGTGCGCTTACCTACATCGACGAGGTCCACGCAGTTGGCCTCTACGGGCCCCGCGGCGGTGGCTTGAGCGAGCGCGAAGGGCTTGCAGCGCGCATCGACATCATCGAAGGCACGCTGGCGAAAGGCTTCGGCTCGCTCGGCGGCTATATCGCGGCGAGCGAGGCGATCGTCGACGCGGTCAGAAGCTTCGCTCCGCAGTTCATCTTCACTTCAACGCTGCCGCCGAGCGTGGCCGCAAGCGCGGCCGCCGCGGTCAAGCATTTGAAACAATCGAACGCCGAACGCGAGCGCCACCAGCACATGGCCACGCTAGTCAAGCACGCTTTGCGCGCGGCCGGCCTGCCGGTGATGGACAATCCCTCGCATATCGTGCCGGTTCTCGTCGGCGACGCCAGACAATGCCGCGCCGCGAGCGAACTCCTGCTCGAGCGGCACGCGATCTACATCCAGCCGATCAACTATCCGACTGTCGCCAGGGGGACCGAGCGCTTGCGCGTGACCCCGACGCCGGCCCATAGCGAAGCCCAGGTCGCCGATCTGGTCGAGGCTTTGGTCGACGTGTGGAAGACGCTCGGCCTCGCATTCGAGGAATCTCGCGTCATCCCGCTGTTCCGCGCCAATGAGAGCGAGGACGCCCATTGCGTCTATCCCGAGATGAAGCGCGCGGCGGAATAGGCGCCACGCCTTGCTGCGGCGTCGGCGTTCGCGCTGACGGTCTCCTTCGGTCAAAACGAATCGCGTTGGCGCGTCGACGCAACTGTCATTCCCGCGAACGCGGGAATCCGGAAGCCCCTTGCGCCTCAAGCCTGGATACCCGCTTCGGCGGTATAACTCGGGTGTCGGGCGACCAGCACATAGGTGAGGGAGCGCTTCATGACCAAATTAGCGATCGTTGCGACTGCCGAAATTGCAGCGGGACGCATGGGGGAGGTCTTGCCCCTTTTGATGGCGCATCGAAGCCACTGCCTCGAAGAGGAACCGGGAACTGTGCAATTCGAGGTTCTGCGGCCCCGTCACGAGGACTCCACGATCATGCTCCACGAAGTCTATAGCGATGACGCCGCCTTCGAATCGCACTGGAGCGGGCCCCTTGTGGCGCGTTCACGGGCCGAGACAAAGGGGTTGATAACCAAGCTCTTGGGAACGCGGTGCGATCTGCAACGATAAATGCGCCGGCGCTCGGCGCGGTGACGTCAAGCAAGTCGCAAAAGCCGCTTCTTGCCACGCTCGCCGGCGAGCGGCAAAAAACGCCGCCGATCTGGCTCATGCGCCAAGCGGGCCGCTACTTGCCCGAATACCGCGAGCTTCGGACGAAGGCTCCGACCTTTCTCGATTTTTGCTATGACCCCCGCCTCGCGGTTGAGGCCACGTTGCAGCCAATCCGCCGCTTCGGCTTCGACGCGGCGATCCTGTTCTCCGACATTCTCGTTCTGCCGGACGCGCTTGGTCAGGCCGTGTCGTTCGAGACCGGCGATGGCCCGCGCCTCGATCCGATCGGCGACGCCGAAGGCCTGGCGAAGCTAAGAGATGAGCCCGACTGGACCCGGCTTGCGCCGGTGTTCGAGGCTCTCGACCGTGTGAAGGGCGCGGTGCCGAAAGAAACGGCGCTGATCGGCTTCTGCGGCGCGCCGTGGACGGTGGCGAGCTACATGATCGCCGGCCGCGGCACGCCGGACCAGGCGCCGGCGCGGTTGTTCGCCTACCGCCATCCGGACCTGTTCGCGCGCCTGATCGATCGGCTCGTCGACGCATCCGCCGAATACCTACGCCGTCAGTTCGCGGCCGGCGCCGATGCGGCGCAGATCTTCAATTCCTGGGCGGGCGTGCTGCCGCCAGCCGAATTCGAACGCTGGTGCGTCGCGCCGATCGCGGCGATCGCGGCCAAGGTTCGCGACGAAACGCCGCGTGCGCGGCTGATCGCCTTTCCGCGCGGCGCCGGGGCGCAGCTTGCCAAATTCGCTGGCCTCGCTGGAATCGACGCGATTGGCCTCGACACCGCCACTGATCCCCGAGCCGCCGTCGCCGCTCTGCCCGAGCGGGTAACGCTCCAGGGCAATCTTGATCCCCTCGCGCTGGTCGCGGGCGGTCGCCGCCTCGACGAACAAATCGAGCGCGTGCTGAGCGGCTTTAAGGGCCGCCCTCATATTTTCAATCTCGGCCATGGCGTCCTGCCCGAGACGCCCGTCGAGCATGTCGAGCGCCTCGTCGCCCGGGTGCGCGCACAGCGAGCGCCATGAACAATTCCATAGCTTCGACCGAAGACCCGCGTTTTGCCGGCGTGCGCGACTGGTTCGAGACCCTCCAAGGGCGGATTATCGAAGGCATGGAGGCGCTCGAGCGTGAGTTCCCAGGCGTTGGCGCTGATCGTCCGCCGGGGCTTTTCGCGATCGAGCCCTGGGAGCGAACCGACGCGAGCGGCGCGCCGGGGGGCGGTGGCCGTATGGCCATGCTGCGTGGCCGCCTGTTCGAGAAGGCGGGCGCGCATTTTTCGCTCGTCCACGGCGCCTTTCCGGCGGAGTTCGCGTCGCAAATTCCCGGCGCCGACGCAGACCCGCGCTTTTGGGCCGCGGGCGTCTCCGTGATCGCTCATCCGTGGAGCCCGCATGTGCCGACGGTGCACATGAATACGCGGCTCGTGCGCACGACCAAGACATGGTTTGGCGGCGGCGCCGATCTGACGCCGACGCTTGACGAGCGCCGCAAGCCAGACGATCCGGATGCAATCGCCTTTCACAAGGGCATGCGGACGGCCTGCGAGCGCCATCCGGGCGTCGCCGAGGCCGAGCGTTTCAAAACCTGGTGCGATGAGTACTTTTACCTCAAGCACCGCGACGAGCCGCGCGGCATCGGCGGCATCTTCTTTGACTATCTCAACAGCGCGGGCGATTCCGACAATTCCGCTTTCGACGCCGATTTCGGCTTCGTTCGCGACGTCGGCGAGAGCTTCCTTGAGGCTTACGGCGACATTGTCCGGCGCAACGCCGCAAAACCTTGGAGCGAGGCCGAGCGCGAGGAACAATTGGCGCGCCGCGGGCGTTACGTGGAGTTCAATCTGCTCTATGATCGCGGCACAATCTTCGGCTTGAAGACCGGCGGCAACGTAGCTTCGATCCTATCCTCGATGCCGCCGCTGGCCTGCTGGCCCTGAGCGCGCTCAGGCGAAAACTCTCGGAGAGAACCCATGACCAACGCCGCTGAATTCCGGCCGCTTTCGCATTGGCGGCGCCTTTGACGTCAATCGCCTCGGCTTCGGCGCGATGCGCGTGGTGGGCAAGGGGATCTGGGGTCCGCCCGCGGATCGCGACGAGGTCCTGAAGACGCTGCGCCGGCTGCCCGACCTCGGCGTCGATTTCATCGACACTGCGGATTCGTATGGCCCCAATTTTTCCGAAGAGCTTATCCGCGAGGCGCTCGCGCCCTATGGCAAGATCCATATCGCGACGAAGGGCGGGCTCGCGCGCACCGGGCCGAACATCTGGGTTTCGGTTGGCCGGCCGGAATATCTGATCCAGCAGGCGCATACGAGCCGCTGGCGGCTAGGCGTCGAGATAATCGATTTGTGGCAATTGCATCGCATCGATTCGAAGGTGCCAGCCAAGGAGCAGTTCGACGCCATCGCCACGCTGATCAAGGACAAGGTCATCCGCTGCGCCGGCCTGTCGGAAGTCAGTGTCGGTGATATCGAGGCGGCCTCAAAGGTCTTCCCAGTCGCCACCGTGCAGAACCGCTATAATTTCATTGACCGGGCGAGCGAGGCGGCGCTCGACTATTGCGCGAAACATAGCATCGGCTTCATCCCCTGGGCGCCGCTCGACGCTGGCGCGTCGGCGAAGCCGGGCTCGGCTTTGGACGCGATCGCGCACAAGCACAAGGCGAGCCCCGGGCAGATCGCGCTCGCTTGGCTCCTGAAGCGCAGCCCGGTCATGCTGCCGATCCCCGGCACCGGCAAGGTCGCGCATTTGGAGGAGAATGTCGCCGCGGCGGCGATCAAGCTCACGGACGAGGAATTCGCGACCCTCGACCGCGCCGGACGCGGGGCGAAGTGACTTCGCCTAATAGGCCTGGGATTTCGCGTTTTCGATCAAGTGGTCCTGGTAGCGCGCGCGCAGCGCAAGCTTGTTGAGCTTGCCGGTCGCCGTATGCGGCAGTTCGTCGAGCATCAGCACGTCGTCGGGGAGCCACCACTTCGCCACCTTGCCGGCGATCATTGCGAGCAACTCGTCCTTCTCGATTCGCATCCCAGCGCGCGGCACGACGAGCAGCAATGGACGCTCCTGCCATTTTGGATGGCGGGCGGCGATGATCGCCGCCTCGGCGACAGCGGGATGCGAAACCGCGATGTTTTCGAGCGCGATCGAACTGATCCACTCGCCGCCCGATTTGATGACGTCCTTGGAGCGATCGACGATCTCGGCGCAGCCGTCAGGATCGATGGTGCAAACATCGCCGGTCCGTAACCAGCCCTCAAAATCCGCCGCGCCATCCGCGCCGCGGTTGAGGTACTCACGGCACACCCAATGCCCGCGCACCAGGAAGTCGCCGAACGCCTTGCCGTCCCATGGCAGTTCGCTGCCCTCGGCATCGACGATCTTTATGTCCGTGCCGCAGGCGGCGCGGCCCTGCTTCAGCCGCTGGCGAATCGCTTCTTCTCCGGCCAGGACGGCGCTTGCCGGCGTCGGCGAATTATAGGTGACGATCGGGCTGGTTTCGGTCATGCCCCAGCCTTGTTCGACACTGACGCACATCGGCGTGAATTCTTCGACCAGCAGCCGAGGCAGAGCCGAACCCGCAACCAGCATGCGCTTGAGGTGCGTGAGCCGTTCGTTCGAGCTGCGCAGATGGGCGAGCAGTCCGAGCCATATGGTCGGCACGCCCGCGGTCATCGTCACGCGCTCCCGTTCAAGGACATTGTAGAGAGAAGCGCCATCAAGATGCCGGCCCGGCAGAACGAGCGTCGCGCCCACCATGGTTGCGCAATAGGGCAAACCCCAAGCGCAGGCGTGATACATCGACGCGGCCGGCAACACGCGATCGACCGAGCGAATGCCGAACACCTCGGCGGAATTGCCAGCGTAGGTGTGCAGCATCGTCGCGCGATGGCTGTAGAGCACGCCTTTCGGGCGCCCCGTGGTGCCCGAAGTGTAGCAAAGCGCGCTCGCCGTGTTTTCATCGAACTCCGGCCAGGAATAGTCCTCGTCCGCCTCGGCCAACAGCGTCTCATAACAATAGAGGCGCATGCCGGGCGCGAGCGCGACATCCTTCATGCCCAACTCGTCAGTCAGGAGCACGACAGCGCGGACGCAGGAACTTATCGCGGGCGCGATCTCGGTGAGCAGCGCCGCAAAGGAAGGATCGGCGAAGAGAATGGAATCCTTCGCGTCGGTCATGATGAACGCGATGTCCTCCGTCGACAGGCGCGGGTTCACCGTATGGCAAACCGCGCCCATGCCGGAGACGCCATAATAGAGTTCGAGATGACGGAAATCGTTCCACGCGAGCGTCGCCACGCGATCTCCGAGGCCGACGCCGAGCCTACCCAGCGCGCGGGCCAGCCGCCGGCTGCGCCGCTCGACCTCGGCGTAAGTGGTCCGATGGAGCATCGGGCCGCCAAGGTTCGAGACCACTTCAGTTCCGCCGCGATGCCGCGCGGCGTGCGTGATGAGCGAGGAGATCAACAACGGGTAGCGCTGCATCAATCCGAGCATCGGTCCTCCGCTATGGCTATTGGCGAGTTCATACGGCTCTTTCGGGCCGCTGGCTGCAGACTGCACTCTTTCGCCGTGTTGAACAACGCTCTTTTCGGTCCGAAGACGGACGCCGTCCCTCGCCACGCTAGCTCCTCAGCACGGCGCAAGCGCCGCCGACGGCTTGGATCCGAGCGCAAAGCCTTCTCGCTTCGCCGCCGGTCTGCGCGGGCAGGCGGACGCGGTAGAACGGGCGCCAGCCGCGGCTCCTGAGGACCGAGCCAAGGACGAACGGGTTCATGTCTCCGATCACGCTTGCGTAATCGTGCCGGGCGCGGGCGAAGGCGCGCAGCGCCGAGCCTTTCGAGAAGCTGGCGGCGATCTGCACGCCCCACGGCGCAAACCAGCCCGAAACGACGCCGGGGGCCGGCGCTGTCACGTGGAGCGCCGCGATAAGGCTCAGACATGACGAGCCGGATCCGGGCACCGTGTCGGCTGGCGGCTTTTCGCTCCGCCACTCTTCGGCGTCGTGGCCGGTGATTGCGAGCACATAGTCTTGGGTCTCGAAGGGAAGCGAGCCCTTCCCGGCAAGCCAGCGGGCAAGCGCCGTCGGGCCCGCGTTGTAGGCCGCCGCCGCCAGGCCCAGATTGCCGAAGCGGAGGTTCAGCTCGTTCAAGAACCTGGCCGACGCCGGGATCGCCGACGCTGGGTCAAACGGATCGATGAGCCCACGCTCGCTCGCCGTCCCCGGCATGAACTGGGCGAGCCCTTGCGCGCCCGCAGGGCTGACCGCGGTCGGCCGAAATGAACTCTCCCGCCAGATGAGCTTGGTGAAGAAGTCGACCGGCAGCCCCTCCGCCTTGGCAGAAGCTTCGACGATCCCGCACAAGGTCGCGAGCGCATTGTCGGTCTCGGGACCGGCGTCGGCGTAGGCCCGGCCGCCCAGGCAAAACACGAGCGCGGCGAGCGCGATCGCCCCGCTCTTGCCGCTGGTCAGACCCCGCATGCCGCCCCCGTGTCGTGCGCGGGTTTGCCCGCGGAGGCGCCGATGCTATAGGGGCCCGTCGCCCGCACGCCGCGCGTCTCCCGCCAACGAGAGTCCCTCTGAGATGCCAAAGATCAAGGTCACGAATCCGGTCGTCGAACTCGACGGCGACGAGATGACGCGCATCATCTGGCAGCTGATTCGCGACAAGCTCATTCATCCCTATCTGGACGTCGACCTCAAGTATTTCGACCTCTCGGTCGAAAACCGCGACGCGACCAACGACCAGGTCACGATCGACGCCGCCGAGGCGATCAAGGCCATAGGCGTCGGCGTCAAATGCGCCACCATCACCCCGGACGAGGCGCGGGTCAAAGAATTCCATCTGAAGGAAATGTGGAGGAGCCCGAACGGGACCATCCGCAACATCCTGGGCGGGGTCATCTTCCGCGAGCCGATCATCTGCAAGAACGTGCCGCGTCTGGTCCCGAGCTGGACCCAGCCGATCGTCATCGGCCGCCACGCCTACGGCGACCAGTATCGCGCGACCGATTTCAAGGTGCCCGGAAAGGGCCGCCTCACCATCCGGTTCGAGGGCGAGGACGGGACGGTGATCGAGAAGGAAGTGTTCAAGTTCCCGGGCGCCGGCGTCGCGATGTCGATGTACAATCTCGACAACTCGATCCGCGACTTCGCCCGCGCTTCGCTGAACTTTGGCTTGATGCGCAAGTACCCGGTCTACCTCTCGACCAAGAATACGATCCTGAAGGTCTATGACGGCCGCTTCAAGGACATCTTCCAGGAGGTGTATGACAACGAGTTCAAGAGCCGCTTCCAGGCGCTCGGCATCACCTATGAGCACCGGCTGATCGACGACATGGTCGCGGCGGCGCTCAAGTGGTCAGGCGGTTATGTGTGGGCCTGCAAGAACTACGACGGCGACGTGCAGTCCGACACCGTCGCGCAGGGGTTCGGTTCACTCGGCCTCATGACCAGCGTGCTGATGACGCCGGACGGCCGGACGGTCGAAGCCGAGGCCGCGCACGGCACCGTCACCCGGCACTACCGCGAACATCAGAAGGGCAGTGCGACCTCGACCAACTCGATCGCCTCGATCTTCGCCTGGACCCGGGGCTTATCGCACCGGGCCAAGCTTGACGCCAACGAGGCGCTGGGCAAATTCGCCTCGACCCTCGAGAAGGTCTGTGTCGACACGGTCGAGGCCGGTTTCATGACCAAGGATCTTGCGCTTCTCGTCGGCCCTGAGCAGAAGTGGCTCTCGACCGAGGGGTTCCTCGACAAGGTCGATGCAAACCTGAAGAAGGCGATGGCGTAGAACATGCGCGATTTGGTCGGACCAGGATCGTCATTGCGAGCGCAGCGAAGCAATCCAGATGAACATCGGGCGCCCTTCGGCCCTGGATTGCTTCGTCCTGCACTCCTCGCAATGACGGCGGCGGTTCGATCCGATCGCCAATTGCGTCGAGTGCGCGGGCGAGCCAAAAACTTCCGCAAGCACGTTAAAGGGCTGGACAGTTTTTCCCAGCACTTATCGCTTCGCGAGCTCGTCCAATTTAGCACTAACCGCGCTGATCAACTCCTCTAACTTCGAGCCGTCCGGACCGCCCGCTTGCGCCATGTCCGGACGACCGCCACCGCCCTTGCCGCCGAGAGCCTCCGCGCCGGCTCTCACGAGATCAATCGCGCTGATGCGGGCGGCGTAGTCCGGTGTCACCGCAACGACCAGGCTGCCTTTGCCATCTGGACTCGAATTAGCTACGGCTACAACGCCGGAGCCAAGCTTTAGTTTGGCCTCATCCGCGAGCGGCTTCAAATCTTTCGGGTCAAGTCCCTGAACCGTCCTGAAGAAGACGGGAATGTTTCCCACCGACGCAGCTCCTGCGCCGCTCACGTGCGCGACTCCTTCCGCCATTCCATTCGCCTGTTGTATTGACCCTACGCCGCCGCCCATCGCCAGCTTGCGCTTGGCCTCAGCAAGCTCGCGCTCGAGCTTGCGTTTGTCGTCGATCAGCGCCTCCAGCCGCTCGGCGGCCTCGCCCGCCGGCGCGCGCAACAGCGCCGCGAGATCAGTGTAAGCGCGGGAATCCGCTTCCAGCCGCTTGCGCGCCTCGTCGCGCGTCTTGGCTTCGATGCGCCTGACCCCCGCCGCGACCGCGCTTTCGCCGACGATGGTGATGAGGCCGATGTCGCCGGTGCGGTGGACATGGGTGCCGCCGCAAAGCTCGATCGAATAGGTCCGCTCGTGGTTTTCGGCGTCCTCGATCTCGCCCATGGTGACGACGCGCACCTCGTCGCCATATTTCTCACCGAACAAAGCGCGGGCGCCGAGCGAGCGCGCATCGTCAAGGCCCATGAGCCGCGTCGTCACCTCGGCGTTCTCCAACACCACGTGATTGGCGATGTCCTCGACGTTTTCGAGCTCGGCGCGCGTGATCGGCTTGGGGTGGGCGATGTCGAACCGCAGCCGCTCAGGCGAGACCAGCGAGCCCTTCTGCGCCACATGATCGCCGAGCACCATGCGCAAAGCCTCATGCAAAATGTGGGTCGCCGAATGATTGGCGCGTGTCGCCGTGCGAGCGCTGTGATTGACCTGAAGCTCGACCGCTTGCCCCAAGCTCGCCGCGCCCTCGACGATCGTCACGTCATGGACGATCAGGTCGCCGAGCTTCTTGCGCGTGTCGGTAACCTCGCCGCGGAACCCGGCCGCGGTGATCTCGCCGACGTCGCCGACCTGGCCGCCGGATTCGCCGTAGAACGGGGTCTGGTTGAGGATCAGCGATCCGCGTTCGCCTGGCCCAAGCCTCTCGACTTCGGCGCCGTCCTTGACGATCGCGCTGACGACGCCTTCGGCGGTCTCGGTCTCGTAACCGAGAAACTCGGTCGCGCCGACGCGCTCGCGAAGGCCGTACCAGATCGTTTCCGTCGCGGCCTCGCCCGAGCCCGCCCAGGCGCGGCGCGCATCGGCGCGCTGGCGCTCCATGGCGGCGTTGAAGCCGTCCGTATCGACCGAGAGCCCGCGGGCGCGCAAAGCGTCTTGGGTGAGGTCGAGCGGGAAGCCGTAAGTGTCGTAGAGCCGGAACGCCGTCTCCCCGTTTAATACGCCGCCATCGCCAAGCGAGCGGGTCTCGTCCTCGAGAATGGCGAGGCCCCGCGCAAGCGCAGAGCGAAAGCGCGTCTCCTCGAGCTTCAGCGTCTCGGAGATCAGCGCTTCCGCGCGGATCAGCTCCGGATAGGCCTGGCCCATTTCGCGGGTCAGCGCGGGCACGAGCCGCCACATCAAGGGATCGCGCGCGCCAAGAATCTGGGCGTGACGCATGGCGCGACGCATGATGCGCCTCAGCACATAGCCGCGGCCCTCGTTCGAGGGCAGCACGCCGTCCGCGACCAGGAAGGCGGAGGCGCGCAGATGATCGGCGATGACCCGGTGCGAGGCGCGCTGGGGCCCATCGGCATCGACGCCGGTCAAGTCGGAGCTCGCGCGGATGAGCGCCCGGAACAGGTCGATGTCGTAATTGTCATGCACGCCCTGCAGGACGGCGGCGATGCGCTCGAGCCCCATGCCGGTGTCGATCGACGGGCGCGGCAGGTTGACCCGCTCGCCGCTGGCTAACGTCTCGAACTGCATGAACACGAGATTCCAGATCTCGATGAAGCGGTCCCCATCCGCGTCCGGCGAGCCGGGCGGACCGCCGGGGATGTGGTCCCCATGATCGTAGAAAATCTCCGAGCACGGCCCGCAGGGGCCGGTGTCGCCCATCGCCCAGAAATTGTCGGATGTCGCGATGCGGATGATCCGCTCCTCGGGGAGCCCTGAGATCTTCCGCCACAGGTTGAACGCTTCGTCATCGTCGTAATAGACGGTGATGGTGAGCTTGTCCGCGGCTAAGCCAAAGTCGCGCGTCAGCAGCCCCCAGGCATATTCGATCGCGTAGTCCTTGAAATAATCGCCGAACGAAAAGTTGCCCAGCATTTCGAAGAACGTGTGGTGGCGCGCCGTATAGCCGACATTGTCGAGGTCGTTGTGCTTGCCGCCGGCGCGAACGCATTTTTGCGAGGTCGTGGCCCGGAGATAGGGGCGCTTCTCGACGCCGGTGAAGACGTTCTTGAACTGCACCATGCCGGCATTGGTGAACATGAGCGTCGGGTCGTTGCGCGGCACGAGCGAGCTCGACGATACGACGTTGTGCCCGTTCTTGGCGAAGAACTGGAGGAAGCTCGATCGGATTT
This sequence comes from uncultured Alphaproteobacteria bacterium, assembly GCA_963813555.1. Classification (GTDB taxonomy): domain Bacteria; phylum Pseudomonadota; class Alphaproteobacteria; order Rhizobiales; family Beijerinckiaceae; genus Roseiarcus. Next base: position 30,512 of record CAWEZX010000015.1, read on the forward strand.
CGTTGACGCCGCTCATGGAGAATTCGCTTGAAGAAGGGCCGCTCTACGGGCGGTTCTAGAACAGGGGCACCCAAAGCGCCAATGGCAGGAGGGGCCGGCGAGCCCGGCACCGGGACGAAGATTATACCCAGGGTCATAGCGGCTGACCGACATGAGCCCAGTCGCGCGTTCCGATGGATGTGATTCTCTCCGGATCCGCGGTCAGTTTTCGCCAGGCGGCGCATGCGGCGTCGATGATTGCGTGGTAGTTTTCGAAGACGGTGTTTGAGAGCCAGTTCTGGCGGAGATACTGCCAGACGTTCTCGACCGGGTTGAGCTCCGGGGCGCGGGACGGCAGGAAGATCGGGGTGATGTTGTTGGGCACATTGAGCTTGCTCGTCGTGTGCCAGCCAGCCCTGTCGAGCAGCAGCACGGCGTGCGCGCCGTCAGCGAAATTGAACGAGATCTCGTCGAGGTGAAGCTGCATCATGTCGGTGTCGGCATGAGGAAGCGCCAACGCCGCTCCGACGCCGCGGGCGGGGCAGATGGCGCCGAACAGATAGGCGTTGTCGTAGCGCTGATCAGCGGGCTGCCTGGGTCGCGTTCGGCGACGGGCCCATTGGCGGACGAGACCGTTTTTCTGACCGATCCGAGCCTCGTCTTCAAACCAGATTTCGACCGGCGTCGTCTCCGGCAGTCCTTCGAGATGAGCCTTCAGCGCGCGCGGGAAGTTTTTTTAAACGCCTCGACGATCCGCTCGTCCTGAGCCGGATGGCGGGGCCTCGCGCTGAGATGCGAGAAGCCGAGCTTATGCAGCAGCTTTCCGACATAGCGGGGATGAAAGTTCACCCCGAACCTCTCAGCGATGATCCGCTTGAGGTCGATCCGACGCCAGCCCACGACGCCGTCTTCGCACGATCAGGGCCGGCCTCGACGACGCGGGCGAATTCGGCCATCTGTTCCTCTGAAAGACCGGGCTTCGGACCCTCCGTCCAATTGTCGATGAGCCCAGCCGGCCCCGAGGCGTTGAAGCGATGAACCCAGTCGCGAAGCGTCTGGCGATCCATCCCCCCGGCCTTCGCCGCGCCGCCCCGATCCATTCCATCCCTGACCGCAGCCAGCGACAGAAGCCGTCGGCTCTGGTTGACGTCCTTCGAGCGACGGGCAAGCGCGCGAAGCTCCTTGGCTGAAAAATCCTCTCGCAATCTCACCGCTGAAGGCATGGCGCAAATCTCCCCGCGCCAACTTAAATCAGCCCTGCAACGATTCGGGAATCCCCCATGAGTTAGACAGCACAGCCTTTGGTATTATATGGTGACTGACCTTATCGCCGTCGAGAGGACTCAAAGCGCGCATGATAGCCTTCAGTGAGGCTCAACCGCAAAGTGAGGACGCCCTTACGAACGTGGTGTCACCGGGGCCAAAGTAGCCGTCGGGTGCACTTACATCGACCGTTTTAAGGAAGGTGCCGAAGGCAGTGGTTCAGAATCCAACACTGATACCAACCAGGTGCGATCGGCTTGAATCAATCCGAGCCTGTTATTCGTGCTTGATCGGCGCCCAGCGTGATCGTTTGCGACCCATCGGCGCGCGGCTCGACCATGTGCCTATTGAAAGTATCTCATTAGTCATGTAGAATATGTAATCTCTTGGCTGGCGGGGAAACGGTCAATATTTAAAGGGCGCCTTCAGACCAATTTCCCTTCGGCGCGGTAATACGTCTTCGTCCTCCCCGGCGAATTTAGAGCTTAGTCGCGTCGTAGCCCGTTTCTGGGCATAGTCGTAATTCAGGACGACAACGATGGCGAGCAAAGAGAAGACCAACATGTGATTCTCCCTCTGCGACAGGACTAATCTGTTGGAGGTGAACGCAATGAAACTGCAAGCCAACGCCCCGGCCAATGCGCCAGATTCAGACATGTCGGAGAGATAACTTCGGACGCCGTACCAGATCGGAAGCAGCATCATCCCGGCGAAAAATACGAATCCGAGGATCCCCGTTTCGACAAGGAGCGAAACGACATAGCTGTCGATCGAACTTTCGATCATGTAACCGCCCAGAGCGAAACCGTGCCCGGTTATCGGATTCGACTTAATGAACGGAAGTGCATGAATCCATTGTTCGTACCGCGCTTCTGTGCTGCCCGCCTGAGCGCCGCCGCCGAGGACCATATTGTGCGCTCTGGGCCAGACAATGATCAATCCGATCACAACGACGAACGTGATGGCGCCCGTCAGACCCACGGTCGCGGGGGCCAAGCTCGCTCTATTGTTCATTGTTTTGCGAATTGACCAGACGGTCACGAATACAGCGATCGACGCGATGACGCCGACCCATCCGCCGCGCGACCCGGAGACGAAAATTCCAAGGATTCCGCCAAATATGACCGCCCAACCGAGACTCCTCTCAAACAGACTCTCTCGGTGCAAAGCAAAGAATAGGGCAATAGGGATGACAACTATTTCAAATTCTCCGAAAGAAAGCGGAGTAACAAAAATAGATGATGCTCGAAATAAGCCATTTCTGAAATCACCAGCGGACGGCATAAGGGCTTGCAGTTGAGGATTATTTTCGATGAGAGTCGTCAACATCCCTCTTGGAAAAATATCAATGAAGAATCGGTGCTGAAGACGAAATTCCAAAATTCCTGCGCAAGTAATTAATATTGCACAAACACATATGATTTTAAGTATGAAGATTAGGTCATCATTATCTTTCGTTATATAAATCATCGCAAAGAACGGCACATACCAAGATAGGACTGCCTCGACTAGCGCTGACATAGACTCCGACGGGAGCGCCGACGTGAGAATTGATAGTGTAGCCATAACAAGATAGCCCGCCACGCAAATAAAAATAAGCAATGACGAACGAATACGTTCAGTAATTTGCCGTCTTACATCAGACGAAGCTGCAATCGCAAGAAGGAATGGCACGATCAGCGTAAATGTAGCGAGGCGACGAGCGGAGATCCAAGGCAGGCCTGGGAACTGAACCGTATAATAAAAGGGAACGCAAAGATCGGCGATCAGCATGATGAAGAAAGCCCTGCGGATGAATCTTGGCCAGACAAGGGGCAGATCCGGCATTACCCACAGCAGCATGACCCCGGCGATCGCAACGATACCAAAGGCGCCCAGCGGGGGAAGAATAACCGCCGCGAGGCCGACAACGAGGCCCAGAACGATAGATGCGATCGCCCACGCGACAATCGGTACAAGGCGCCGTACAAATCCGGGCACAGCACGGGCCGCTAGTTTCGTCTCCGCCACAGCGGTGGAAGCGACCTGGGATAGCGGGAAACGATTCCCCGTTCGTACTGCCATTGCTATTCAACTCCTGATCAACCAACTCCGATCCGCAACCGCCTTCATGCAAGATGCAAATTCGCGTCGGGTTGAAGGGCATCTTTTTTCTAAAATCATGAACCACTATCCATCACGAACGGGACCCCCCACATGCCAGGTCCCGGTCTCCCGTTGGATAATCGAGGTCTCGAGAGAATAGTTCAGTGAGGGGAAAACTTGGCGAGCACTTGTGGAAGCCCTGACTTATGCAACGCGAAAGCGTTTAGCGCGCTCCCAGAAAATGGGGTGAGGATACCGTCATCGAAGAGATAAAATCTATAGCCATAACCATCGAGCACTTCTCGTATCCCTTCGCTCTTATCTGTGTTGTCGCGCACATCGAAAACTTCGATGATGACAACTGACGGCCGCCGCTCATCGGCAAAGATCGCGCTCGCTCCTCCCAATACGCGGCTGTATCGGGATCGGCCTCGAAAGCAAATACAGAGCAGGAGTTGCCCACCAATCGCGCGCGTTTGTGGCGTGCGAGCCGATGTTCGCTCCAACATCGACACAGACCATTCCTTTCTGCAAAAAAGTTTTCAGAAACTCGAAGATAGTGTCGAATTTTGTCCAGAAATAACAAATCAGGCGGCCATTTCCGTCGATTGGCCGAGCGGTTAACTTAACCCCATCGAGCTCCAGCGACATATTCCGGGACAGCAATTTGTGGATCTCCCAAGACATCACGCTGCTCGACACGCGAACGGGATGTCTCCGAAACTCTGGATGTGACAATAACCAACCTAATCGTGACATTGGATAATCCTAAGTTGTTCTTTAGCGGCGGCGCCAGACAATCAGTCGCTCAGCTGGGCGTTGAGCCGGCCGAGGAATTCCGAGAGATCGTCGATCACGAAATCCGCAACGTCGGCTGCATCCGAAATCGCTTGGTCATGCGCCTCACGGTGGTCCAAGCACCCCGCCTTCGTGGTCACCAGGGTCGTCGTCATGCCTTTCGCCTTGGGCACGGCGAGATTTCTGGTCACGTCCTCGAACATCGCCGCCGCAAGCGGATCAACCCCGCATCGCTCGAAAAAGAGGTCGTACGCGCCCTCGGCGGGTTTTGGCGTGAGCCCGGCCGCGACGATGTCGAAGGCGTCCTCAAACAGCCCGTCGAGGCCGAGTTGCTGCGCGGTGAGGATCGCATGGCTTCGCGACCCATTGGTGAAGATCAATTTGCGCCCCGGCAGCCTTCCGATTTCGTGCGCAAGCAGCGGGTCCGGCTTGAGGCCGGAGCGGTCAATATCATGAACAAACTCCAGAAAGCGCTCGGTCAGGTCGAGATGCTCCTGCGCTAGCCCGCTCAAAGTCGTGCCGTGGCGCGAATAATAGTGCTTGTGCAGCGCGCGAGCCGACTGGCCGTCGATGCCGAAAAGCGCGACCAGAAATAGCGTGATGCGTTCGTCGATCCTGGGCCAAATCCCGCTGTCCGGAGGGTATAGGGTGTTATCGAGGTCGAATACCCAAGTCGTAACGTGGCCAAAACGCGCCCGCAGCGTCTCGTCGGACGGCAGGCGGAACGCCGCCGGCGCAATCAAGGGCGCCATGGGCATTCATTGGTTTTACACGCCAAAATTAGACTCCGTCGCGGCTGAGCACCCTGCCAAGACTAGCGGCGATGCCTTGACCTTTCCATAACAATCGACCTCTGCAGATCAGACTTGCGCGAGTGCGTGCTCGACCGCCTTCCGCATCATGCTCGAGAACCCCGCCGTCCTGACCGCGTTCGGCGCGACCCAAAAGCAGCCGACCGGGGCGCCGCCGTCAACGTTCGCCGCATAAACCGTGAGGCTTAGTGCGAAATGGGTGAAGACCTGCTCGACTTCGCCCGGCAGCCTGCGCCAGTCTGTGGCAAAAGGAGCAAGGCTAAGGAACAGCCCATCCGGGTTTTTACTATCCCACGATGTGCCTGGTAATTCAACGGTCGAGGCGAGAAGGCCGCGAGGCGGGCGGCGGCGAGCGAGAAAGGCGCCGTCGGAGCGGCGGGCGAAGAAAACCGCGCCTTGCCGGCGCGGTCTCGCTTTCGCCTCGGCGCGCCGGGGATAGGCCTGCGGGATCCCAGCGCCAAACGCCGCGCAATCCTGGGCGAGCGGGCAGGAGCGGCAAGCGGGGTTGCGGGGGCGGCAGATGGTCGCGCCGATATCCATGAGCGCCTGGGCAAAATCGCCGGCTCTTTGGCTCGGCGCCAGAGCGCGCGCCGCCGCTGCGATTTCGCCTCGGGCGCGGGCGATTGGCTGTTCCAGGGCGAGGAGCCGCGCCAGAACGCGGGCGATGTTGCCATCGACGGGCGCTGTCTGGCGGCCGAAGGCGATCGCGGCGATCGCGGCGGCGGTATAGGCGCCGACGCCAGGAAGCGCGCGCAAGTCGGCTTCTTCGCTAGGAAATCGGCCGCCGCGCCGGGCGATTTCCTTGGCGCAGGCATGCAGGTTGCGCGCGCGCGAATAATAGCCGAGGCCGGCGAAAGCGCTTATGACGGCTTCGACCGGGGCGGCGGCCAGGTCCTCGACCAACGGCCATTTCGCAATGAAGGCCTGATAATAGGGCGTCGCCGCCTGGGCGGTTGTCTGCTGCAGCAGCACTTCGGAGAGCCAGACCCGGTAGGGATCGGGCATTTCCCCCGGTTCGGCGCGCCATGCGAGCGTGCGCCGGTGGCGGTCCCACCATCCAAGCGTACGAACGGCAATCGCCTTTCGCTTTGCCTCGGACGCTGGCGCGCTTACATTGGCGCTCATGCCCTCGACCTCATGCCCCAGCCCCTCACTTTCCTTGTTGAAGCGATGATGAAGCGCGCGCGGGGCGGCGCCAAGCCGTTGGCTGAATTCACGCCCGGGTTGATCGCCGAGGCGCTGGCCGCGCGCGGCTTGGGCGAGACGAGCCTGATCGCCGATTGGCCGGCCATTGTGGGTGAAACGCTTGCGCGCCACGCCCGGCCGATCGAGCTGCAATGGCCGCCTCGAGCCGCCAAACGCGATCCCGACGCGCCGACCGCTCCCGCAACCCTGCTGCTGAGGGTCGAAGGCGCCTTCGCGCTCGAGGCGCAGCACAGCGCCTCGGTGATCGTGGCTCGGGTGAACGCGCATCTCGGCTGGCGATGCGTCGACAAGATCGCCTTCAGGCAAGGCCCGCTGCCCCCGCTCAACGACAAGCGGCGTCCCGCGCCCGTCCCCTCCGACGCTGCGGAAGCCGCCGCGCGCGCGGTCGCCTCTCGAATCGAGGATGAAGGCTTGCGCGACGCCGTCACCCGGCTCGGCGCGCGGGCGATCGACAAGTCGGCTCGCCACCGCAGCGCGACGGCCGGCCGAACCCCGAAGGGAGATTAAGGGCTTGATCTCCCGCCATCCGCTCGCTGGGCGCACAATCGTTCGCATGAACGGCGCCGGCAACGCTATCCTCGTGCTCGATATACGGAATTCGCTGGCCCGCCCCACGCCGGAAGACGCGCGCACTATCCATCGCGCGCCGGGCCTGAGCTACGATCAGATGATGGTCGTCGGCGATCCGAGGACAGCGGGAACCGCCGCCGACGTGCTGATCTATAACAACGACGGCACGCTGGCCGGCGCGTGCGGCAACGGCACGCGTTGCGTCGCCGATCGGCTGTGCCGCGAGCTCGGAGTCAGCGCCGTCAATATCGGGACCGAGGCCGGCGTGATCGCATGCGAGCGGCTCGGACCTTGGTCCTATCGGGTGGACATGGGCCCACCGCGGCTCGATTGGGACGCCATTCCGCTTCAGCGCCCGGTCGCCGATACGGGGCGTCTGAGCCTCTGGCCCGACGGCGGAGGTCCGCCGGAGCTGGGGCCCGCTTCCGTGGTCAACATGGGCAACCCGCATGCGGTGTTCTTTGTCCGGGACCTGAAGCGCATCGACGTTGCGGACCTCGGCGCGAAGATCGAGGTGGAGCGCATGTTCCCTGAGAAGGCGAATGTCACCTTCGCCGAGATCCTTGCCCGCGACGACGTGAGGGCGCGGGTGTGGGAGCGCGGGGTCGGGCTGACGCTCGCCTGCGGCTCGGCCGCCTGCGCGACCTTGGTCGCTGCGGCGCGCCTAGGGCTCATGGAGCGCAAGGGGATGGTGCGTCTGCCGGGGGGCGACCTCATCATTGAGTGGCGCGCTTCGAACGACCACGTGCTGATGACCGGCCCGGTCGAATACGAGGGCGAGTTCATTCTCGACGACGCATTGTTCGAAGCCGCGGCGCTGTGAACGTCCGCGCGGAGGCGGATGACAGCGCGGGCGAGCGCTCGGGCCGCGTCGACGCCATCGATTGCGCGCGCGGCCTGGCTCTCATCGGCATGGGCGTCTACCACCTGAGCTGGGACCTCGCCGACTTTCGGCTAGCCCCGCCCATCCTGCCGTTCACGCCGCCGATGCGGCTCTTCTCGCATATCGTGGCGAGCGTATTCCTTGCCCTGGTCGGCGTGTCGCTGGCGCTGGCTCATCGCAAGGGCCTGAAACTGCGAGCCTTCTGGCGCCGGCTCGCGATCGTCGCCGGCGCGGCGGCGCTAGTGACTTTGGGCAGCCTCGTGTTTGCGCCAACCGAGCCCATCATCTTCGGTATCCTCCATTGCATCGCGGCAGCGAGCCTCATCGCCGGGCCGTTCGTCGCCGCGCCGGCTTGGGCGAGTCTTGCGATCGGACTCGCCGCGATCGCGGCACCGTTCCTTGGCCGCTCGACGGTCTTCGATCCGCCCTGGCTTTTGTGGCTCGGCCTCGGCGAGGCGCTGCCGAATACGCTCGACTGGCGCCCGCTCCTGCCTTGGGCGGGCGTCGTCTTTCTCGGCCTCGGGGTTGCGCGCTTGCCGGGGGTCCTGACGTGGCTAAAGAGGCCGGATCGCTGGCGCGCCGGGTCAGCGCCAGCGCGCTGGATAGGCTTCGCCGGCCGGCACAGCCTGCCGATCTATCTCGTGCATCAGCCGATCCTGATCGGGCTGCTCTCAGCGCTGACGGCTTGGGGTCCCCTCGCGCCGAGACCGGACAGGAGCGCCTTTCTCGCCTCCTGCCAGCGCGCCTGCGTGGCGGAAGGACGCGCGGCCGAAGGATGCGACACCGGCTGCCGCTGCGTCGCCGACGCCGTCGAGCATTCGGGCGACGCCGACCAGCTCGCGACGGTTACGCCGGAGCGCCGGGCCGAGCTCAGGCGGCTCGCTGACGCCTGCATGGGGCGATGAGTCCCTGCCGGGCTGTGGGTCCTGCGCAAGGAGCCTTGGGGCTGAGCGGGTCCGCGCACAAGTTTACGCGCACGAATGATCTCAGTATGTTAGCTGCGCTTTTGCGCAACTTTTCGCTTTTTCGGTCTCGTTCCAAAGACCTCGTTCTGAGGCGCCGCGAAGCGGCTTCGAAGAACAATCTGCTTCGAGACGCGATGCTGCGCATCGCTCCTCAGCATGAGGCTTCCCCCTTCCTTTCAGGCCTCCATGGAGGTCCAAAAGCAGCGAAAACGAAACACATATTTCGCCGAGCGAAACGAAATGTTTCGCAGCGCAGGGCGTAAGTCTCTGAAATCATTATAGACCCTGAATCACTCATTTCGCGGAATCGTTTGTTTCCAACGGCTTAAAGGCGCTTTCGTTTCGCCGTTTTTCAACATCAGGCTCTGATGCCCGCGAAAGCGGGCCTCCAACTAAGCTTTGCCGCGACTTCGATTCCCGCTTACGCGAGAATGACAAGAGGCCGCTCCAGCGGAACGGGTGGGACATCGGGCCCTGGCTTTTGACGACCTTGACATCATAGCGGTAGATTCTGAAAATGTAGATACTTTGGTATTTTTTCTGTTTTTCTGGGTACGAATAAATGAGTGATTTTGTTGGGCTGCCGTAAGTAAGCAAAACTGTGGGGTGTTCGTGATGTTGCAGGCATATGTAGACGGTAGTGGCACGGGAGATACAGACTTTCTTGTGATTGCCGGGCATATCGCCACTAGCGAGGTATGGGACAAGAGGCTTATCCCTCAGGCTCCGGGCCTACGACGGGTAGTGACAGGAGTGGGCGATTGGCGTAAGAACGAATCATGAACATCCGGTTCGTTTCGAGGCCCCTCGATGCCTGACTTTCCCTCCTCGCTAACCGAGTTTCAGCGCCAGTTTCCCGAAGACGAGGCCTGCGCCGCGTGGCTTGTCGCGGCGCGGTGGCCGTCCGGTTTTCGATGTCCGGCGTGCGGCGGCGCCAAGGGTTGGCCGCATGGCGGCAAGGCCTTCACCTTCGAATGCGCCGCGTGCGGCAAGCAGACCTCGGTGACGGCCGGAACGATCATGCACGGCTCGAAGCTGCCCCTGATCGTGTGGTTCTGGGCCGTCTACCTCATGGCCACGCATTCGAACGGGATTTCGGCGCTGCAATTGCAAAAGCAGCTCGGGCTCGGCTCCTACAAGTCCGCCTGGCTCATATGCGCCAAACTGCGCCGCGCCATGGTCGCGCCGGGCCGCGCGCTGCTCGCCGGCCTGGTCGAAGTCGACGAAACCGAGCTTCCGCTGCGGACCAGGGCCGATCCGGCATCCGGCGGCGGCGGCCGCTCGCCCCAGGGCAAAATGTTCGTCGCCGGCGCCGTCGAGATCGAACACGACGCGCCCGCACGCCTTCGCTTGGCCGCGATCAAGGACTTCTCCGCCGCCTCGTTGCACCGCTTCGTCGCCGCCAATGTCGCGCCGGGCGCGACGATCAGGACCGACGGCTGGCCGTCCTACGCCAGCGCCCCCAATGTCCGCCACGAGCCCCACGTGGTCGGCGTCATGGCCGCGCACGTCGTCCTGCCATGGGTTCATCGCGCCTTCGCCAACGCCAAGACCTGGGCCCTCGGCGTCCACCACGGACTGCGACGACCCCACCTTCAGAGCTACCTCGACGAATTCGTCTTCCGCTTCAATCGCCGCCGCACGCGACACGTCGCCTTCCGTTCCCTCCTCGCAACCGCCCTAGCGTAAGCGGGAGACCCCCCGGCTCTGCCGGGGTGGCAGTAGAGGTTTGACGTTTCCGGCGGTCCACCGGTGAAGTTCCAACGTGAGCAGCCACTCACACGAAAGGAACTCCACCGATGGACGACTACGAGAGCCTAAGCCACACGACATGGACCTGCAAATAATCATGTGGTGTTCATTCCCAAATGTCGGCGCAAGGTGCTGTATCTGGAGCTGCGACGACACTTGGGCGAAGTTTTGCGCAAGCTTGCGCTTCAGAAGGAAGCGAGGGTCGAGGAAGGGCATCTGATGCCCGATCACGTGCACATGCTGTTGTTGATTCCGCCGAAATACGCAGTGTCGCAGGTGGTCGGGTACATCAAGGGCAAGAGCGCGATCCACCTGGCCCGGGTATATGGGGAGCGCAAGCGCAACTTCGTGGGGCAGCACTTCTGGGCGCGGGGGTTCTTCGTCAATACGGTCGGCCGTGACGAGGAGGCCATCCGGGCTTGCATCCGCAACCAAGAGAAGGAAGATCAGAGGCTCGAACAAATGAACCTCTGGCGCTGAAAAAGCCGCCTTTAGGCGGCTCCAAACATCAAGGGCCGCGTCAGCGACCCTCCTACCGCTTTGAGCGGTTCAAATCCTAAAGCCCCCGGCTTTGCCGGGGGATACTTACTCCGAAAACCCCTCACCTACGAGATGTTGATCCAACCGGACGCTCGGGAATAAGCCTCTCTATAAGATACCCCTAACAATATAACTAATCCGAACTCCGCTACAAATCCGTATTTCTGGGCAGTTAATACATAGTTCGTTCGTTGCGAGACTATCAGGCCAAAATTGGGCTAACTGACCCTGTGAATTTCATTTTTGATGATGAATCAGAAAAACATGTGATCACTTCATCCTGGAACATATTAAAAAACGCTGCTGAGCCTGAAGTATATAAATTGCTGGGAGATACCCAGTATACAGAGACGACAAGAAAACCATGCCGCTACAAGCTGCAGATTTGTACGCTTGGTGGATATTTAAGTGGCTAAGGGAAGGCATCCATGCGTGGCACAAGGATTTCCCTTTTCCTTGGCAAAAGAAAAGAAGCCTCAATAGGCTCACAACATTCTATGGAAGAAACAGCGCGCTATTTGATATTTCGAAGATGCTAGAGGGACGTGCTCGCAATCAAAAAGAGCTCGATTATGCCAAATCTCTTATGCCTCCTGAATCTGCTTGGGAGAATTTAACCTGATGCCCGAGCTCTCGGGAGTTCTGGATACCCGCTTTCGCGGGTATGACACGACTGACGGCGACAACCGGCTAAGCCGCCGCGCGGATCGCCTCAATGTGCGCGCCATAGGCTTTTGGATCGCCTTCGAACACCTTGGAGCCGGCGACAAAGACATTTGCGCCAGCGCGCGCCAGAAGCGGCGCGGTTTCCGGCGCGACGCCGCCGTCGACTTCGATGTGAATCTTACGCTCGCCGATCATGCGCTTTACCCGCGCGATCTTGTCGAGCATGGCGGGGATGAATGCCTGGCCGCCAAAGCCCGGGTTGACGGTCATGACCAGGATCAGGTCGAGCCGGTCGAGCACATATTCGATCGCGCTCTCCGGCGTTCCGGGATTGATCGCCACGCCAGCCTTCTTGCCGAGCGCGCGGATTTCCTGAAGTGACCGGTCGAGATGCCGGGTCGCCTCGGCGTGGACTGTAATGTGATCGGCGCCCGCCTTGGCGAAGGCTTCGAGATAGGGATCGCAAGGTTCGATCATCAGATGGCAGTCGAAGGGCTTGTCGGTGAGGCACCGCAGCGCTGCGACAACCGGCGGCCCAAAGGTGATGTTGGGCACGAAATGCCCGTCCATCACGTCGAGATGGATCCAGTCCGCGCCCGCCGCGGCGACAGCGCGCACTTCTTCGCCGAGCTTGGCGAAATCCGCCGACAGAATCGACGGCGCCATGATCACGGGATTGGTCACGCGCCGATCTCCTCTCTTCGACGGCCGGACAAACGCGACGCTATCGATGGTCGCCGCCCAGGCGAGAGTCAATCCGCACCGGTCGCCTTAAAGCACAAATAACAAACGTTTGTAACTAATAACAACCTATCTATATAGCTTAAATCATTGTCTTCGGCCTGGAAGCCGCTTATGTAGCGCGCCTTCTCAAAGGAACTCTCGATGGCGAGCGTATTGCCAGCCCATCTCAAGCGGCTGGAGGCCGAGTCCATTCACATCATGCGGGAAGTTGTCGCTGAAATGCGCAATTCCGTCATGCTGTACTCGATCGGCAAGGATTCGAGCGTCATGCTGCATGTGGCGATAAAGGCCTTCTATCCGGCGAAGCCGCCATTTCCGCTGCTGCACGTCGACACGACCTGGAAGTTTCGAGAGATGATCGCCTTTCGCGACGAGACCGCGCGCCGGCTTGGCCTCGATCTGATCGTTCACACCAACCAGGATGGCGTCAAACGCGGCATTTCGCCGATCGCCTCGGGTTCGCAGCTCCACACCCAGGTGATGAAGACCGAGGCGCTCCGGCAGGCGCTCGATAACGGCCGTTTCGACGCCGCGTTCGGCGGGGCGCGCCGAGACGAAGAGAAGAGCCGCGCCAAGGAGCGCATCTTCTCTTTTCGCTCAGCCGCGCATGCCTGGGATCCGCGCAACCAGCGTCCCGAACTGTGGCGATTGTTCAACACCCGCATCCGCGAAGGCGAATCGATGCGCGTCTTCCCGCTCTCCAATTGGACCGAGCTCGACGTGTGGGAATACGTGCTCGCCGAGGACATTCCGGTTGTGCCGCTTTATTTCTCCAAGCCTCGTCCAGTCGTTGAGCGCTCCGGCGCGCTTATCATGGTCGACGATGACCGGCTGCCGCTCATGCGCGGCGAACAGCCCAAGATGCGGCGCGTTCGCTTCCGCACCCTCGGCTGCTATCCGCTGACAGGCGCGATCGAATCGGAGGCCGACACGCTTCGCGATATTGTCGCTGAGATGCGCAAGGCCACCACCTCCGAGCGCCAGGGCCGCCTCATTGACGCGGACGAAGCCTCGTCAATGGAAAAGAAGAAGCGCGAGGGGTACTTCTGATGAATGTTGCGGTTGATCCGGCCGCCCTGCCGACGCTTCGTCTCCTGACCTGCGGCTCGGTCGACGACGGCAAGTCCACCCTCATCGGGCGGATGCTTTACGAGAAGAAGCTGATCTTCGACGATCAGCTTTCGACCCTTGAGCGCGACTCGAAGAAGTTCGGCACTACTGGGGCAGATATCGACTACGCGCTTCTGGTCGATGGGCTCGAGGCCGAACGCGAACAAGGCATTACGATCGACGTCGCCTATCGTTATTTCGCCACTCAAAGGCGCTCCTTCATCGTCGCCGATACGCCCGGGCATGAGCAATTCACCCGCAACATGGCGACGGGCGCTTCAAACGCCGACCTTGCAATTGTGCTGGTCGACGCGCGTAAAGGTCTGCTCACGCAGACCCATCGCCATTCGATCATCGTTTCGCTGCTTGGCGTCCGCCATGTCGTGCTTGCGGTCAACAAGATCGACCTTGTCGACTTCAGCGAGACGGTCTTTCGCCAAATTGAGGCCGGCTACCGGAAATTCGCCGAGACCCTAGGCTTCCGCTCGCTGTTCGCGCTGCCGATCTCGGCCCGCCACGGCGACAATGTGTCGTCGTCGAGCGCGCGCACGCCCTGGTATTCGGGCCCGCATCTCTTGGACTATCTCGAGCGCGTCGAAGTCGAAGAGGATCGCCGAAGCGCGCCCTTTCGCATGCCGGTGCAATGGGTCAATCGTCCGCATCAGGATTTTCGCGGTTTCGCCGGCACGATCCCGAGCGGACGAGTGGCTCGGGGCGACCGTGTCGTCGCCGCCGATTCCGGCCGCCAGAGCGCGGTCGCCAGCCTTTTGGTTGCGGACCGGGAGGTCGAGGCCGCCGAGGCGGGCGACGCCGTCACGCTGACGCTCGCCGACGAGATCGACATTGCGCGGGGCGACGTGCTGTCGAGCCCAGACAGTCGCCCGGAGGTCGCCGATCAGTTCACGGCGCATATCCTATGGATGAGCGCTGAGCCGATGCTGCCCGGCCGTTCCTACCTGCTCAAGATCGGCGGCCGAACGACGCCTGCTTCGGTGACCGAACTCAAGCACCGTCTCGACGTCAACAATTTCGATAAGCTGGCGGCGAAGCAGCTCGATCTCAACGAGGTCGGCTTCTGCAATATCGCCACCACGATGCCGGTCGCCTTCGACGCTTATGTCGAGAATCGCGACACTGGCGGCTTCATCCTGATCGATCGCGCCACCAACGAGACCGCTGCTGCAGGCATGATCGCGCACGGGCTCAGGCGCGCGACCAACGTGCATCGGCATGGCGCGACAATTGACCGCGAGGCGCACGCCACGCTCAAACATCAGAAGCCCGCGATCCTCTGGTTTACGGGCCTGTCGGGCGCGGGGAAATCCACGATCGCGAATCTGGTCGAGGCCAGGCTTCACGCGCGGGGCGTGCACACCACGCTGCTCGACGGCGACAACGTTCGTCACGGCCTCAACAAGGATCTGGGCTTCACCGCCGCCGATCGCGTCGAGAACATCCGGCGCGTCGGCGAAGTGGCGAGACTGATGACCGACGCCGGCCTCATCGTGTTGTGCTCATTCATCTCGCCGTTCCGGGCTGAACGCCAGCTCGTTCGCGACACCGCGACGGAGGGCGAGTTTCTGGAGATCTTCGTCGACACGCCGCTCGAGACGGCGATCGCCCGTGATCCCAAAGGTTTGTACAAGCGAGCGTTGGCCGGCGAGATCAAGAACTTCACCGGCGTCGACCAGCCTTACGAAGCTCCCGAGGCGCCGGAGCTTATTCTCAATTCCGCTGAGGAATCGCCCGAGGCGCTGGCTGACCGCGTGATTAAGGAGCTTGAACGCCGCGGGCGCATCGTGGCGTTATAGGGCGGGGGCGCCTACCGCGCCCCGTCATTCCGGGGCCTCCATGCTCACCCTCTATTACGCCACCAACACCTGCGCTCTCGCTTCGCATATCGCGCTCGAAGAGGCCGGCGCCGCTTACGAAACACGATGGGTCGACTTCGGCGCCGCTGAGCAGACGAAACCCGATTATCTCAAGATCAATCCAAAGGGCCGGGTGCCCTCGCTCGTGACCGAACGCGGCGTGCTGACGGAAACGCCGGCCATCCTCGCCTATATCGCGCAGAGCCATCCAGAGGCTCAACTCGCGCCGCTCGATGATCCGTTCGCGTTCGCTGAACTGCAATCCTTCATGAGCTACCTCTGCGCGACGGTGCATGTTGCGCACGCGCACCGCGCCCGTGGCTATCGGTGGGCGGACGATCCGGCGGCGCACGAGGCGATGAAGAAGAAGGTTCCGCAGTCGGTCGGCGCGTGCTTCGATCTGATCGAGCGCAAAATGCTGCGTGGCCCCTGGGCGATGGGTGACGCCTACACGATCGCCGACCCCTACCTCTTCACCATCGCGCGCTGGATGGAGGTCGACAGCGTCGATCCCACCGCATTCGCGCGCGTGCTCGACCACCGCGACCGAATGGCGGAGCGCCCGGCCGTGCAACGCGCGCTCAAAGCCGAGGGGCTGGCGTAGCGGGATACTGCGGACTGCGAGCCCGTGGCCGCGTGTTCCCTTGACGGCCATCCTGGCGCTACGATATCTACTCAAGATAGATACCAAACCCGGGACGCTTGCCATGGCCGCGAGGGCGAAACTGTTCATGCACGGCCGCAGCCAGGCGGTGCGGCTGCCGAAGGAGTTCCGCCTGCCCGGCGCGGAGGTGCGGGTCAGCAGGGTTGGCCACAAGGTGATCCTCGAGCCGATCGAGGAGCCGAAATTCGATGTCGACGCCTGGTATGCGCGGCTCGACGCGCTCGGAGGCGCCGAAGTCTTTCCCGAGGGAACGCCGCCGGACCCCCCGTCGCCGCCCGATCCGCGGAAATTCTTCGATTGATGATTTGCCTCGACACCAATGTCGTCATCGCCGTCGTCAATGGGCGCATTCCAATCGTGCGCGTGCGCTTGCGCGAACAGTGGCGCGCCGGCGCCGAGATTCAGCTCCCTGCGATCGTATTGTTCGAAATGCGCTACGGGGCCGCCAAGAGCGAGCGCCGCGCCGCGTCGGAAGCCGCGCTCGACGAATTTCTCGCTTCCGGCATCGCGATTGCCCCGTTCGACGCCGAGGATGCCGCTCACGCCGGGGACATTCGCGCTCAGCTGGAGGCGAAGGGAACGCCGATCGGCCCCTATGACACGCTCATCGCCGCGCAGGCCCGCCGACGCGGCGCGACCCTCGTGACCACCAACATGCGCGAATTCACCCGCGTGCCGGGTCTGCTGGTCGCCGATTGGGCGGCGTGAAGGCGCCTTGCTCAATGGCGATTAGACGGCGGCCTTCGGAGGAGCCTGCCAGACCTGCGGCGTTCGGAGGCAGGGGCGACGCCCCCGGCGTCAGGCGATCTTCACATATTCGAAGTCGCCTGCCTGGCTGTTGACGCCAACGCGCGGCGGGGCGATCCAACTCGCATATTTGCCCGGTTCGTGACACGGCTTCATCAGGGATCGGATGAACTGCATGTCATCGTCGTTGGGCAGCCAGTCGCCGCTCTTCGCGCTCCACTGATCTTCGGTAAGGACCTCGCCCGTCGGGCTGATGCGGTTGCCGCCGAACTCGCCAATCCTGCGGTTGAAGCCCTTGTGCGGCTGGACGAATTTGAAATCGATTCCGGCCTTTTCGACCGACTTGTTCCAGCGGTTGATCCCGCCCTGGCAGTCGACGATGAAATCGTCGAGTAGCCGCGAATTGAGGGCGCGCAACGCCGGCGCCTCTTCCACGGTGAGCTTGCCGTCGACGACCCGGGTGACGGAATACGCCGCATCCTGCAAAATGTGATCGTCGCCCTTGAGGTTCGCTTCATTGAAGCGCCCTTTGACGCCAGAGCCGAACGCCTCGGCGGCGTTGCTGGAGATTTCGCTGCCGAACAAGTCGCGGGTGACCGAGGCGTGGAAATTGGCCTTGCGTTGCAGGAGCGGCAGGTCGACGACGCCGAGCTTGCGCACCGCCTCGACGTCCTGCGGATCCTTGATGCCGGCTTTGACCATCGCCGCGCAGGTCGCCTCGATCGTTCGCTGCACGCCGGTCTCGCCGACGAACATGTGGTGAGCCTCTTCGGTCAGCATGAAGCGGCAGGTGCGCGAAAGCGGATCGAAACCGCTTTCGGCAAGCGCGGCGAGTTGCATCTTGCCGTCGCGGTCGGTGAAGAAGGTGAACATGAAGAACGACAGCCAGTCGGGCGTATTTTCGTTGAAGGCGCCGAGGATGCGCGGGTTATCCATTTGCCCGCTTTGGCGCTCGAGCAGCGCCTGCGCCTCCTCGCGGCCATCCTTGCCGAAATATTTGACCAGTAGATAGACCATCGCCCACAGGTGCCGGCCCTCCTCGACATTGACCTGGAACAGGTTGCGCATGTCGTAGAGGCTCGGCGCCGTCGCGCCGAGGAAGCGCTGCTGCTCGACCGAAGCGGGCTCGGTGTCGCCTTGCACCACGATGAGCCGGCGCAAAAGCGCGCGGTGCTCGCCCGGCACCTCCTGCCATGCGGGCTCGCCCTTGTGGCGGCCAAACGGAATCGTGCGCCCCTCGACCTTGGGCGCGAGCAGGATGCCCCAGCGATAGGTCGGCATCTTCACATAGCCGAATTTCGCCCAGCCAGCGGGATCGACGCCAACAGCTGTGCGCAAATAGACTTCCGACTGCTGGTAGCCGACCGGCCCCATGCCGCTCCACCAGTCGAGATATTTCGGCCGCCAACCCTCGAGCGCGCGCTGCAACTGCTTGTCCGAGCCGAGCGCGACGTTGTTGGGGATGACCTCGTCGTAGCTGATCTCGACGAAGCGGTCGGTGGAGATGGCGCCGGCGGCGTCGCTAACAATGTCTTCAGCGCTCATGGGTTTCTCCTGTTCGAAAGCTGCAAGCTAGTAGGTCTCGAGATGCAGCCGTCCGTGTCGCTTGAGCGAAGGCCCGACGGTCTCCCAATCGAGCCCGGCTTGAAAAGCGATGTCGCGCAACGCGAGCATCACGCCTTCCTCCATCGCCTTGAGGCCGCAGACATAGAAATAGGCGTCCGGATCGGCGATGAGGGCTGAGAGGTCGGCCGCCCGCTCACGCATCACGTCCTGCACGTAACGCTTAGGCTGACCCGGCGTGCGGCTGAAGGCGAAGTTGATGTCGATGAAGTCCTTCGGCAAATTGCCGAGCGGCCCGAAATACGGCAGTTCCTGCTTGGTGCGGGCGCCGAAGAACAGCATCAACTTGCCGCCCTCGAATTTGCCCGACTTGCGCAAGCGGCGCCGCCACTCGGTCATCGCGCGCATCGGCGCGCTTCCGGTGCCGGTGCAGATCATCACGATTGCACTCTTCGGATGATTGGGCATCAGGAAACTCACGCCGAACGGCCCGGTCACCTCGACCTTGTCGCCGACGCTGAGGTTGCAAAGATAGTTGCTGACAATTCCACGCACCGCGCGGCCCTGGTGATCTTCCAGTACGCGCTTCACGGTCAGCGAGATGTTGTTGTAGCCCGGCCGTTCGCCGTTGCGGGGGCTCGCGATCGAATATTGCCGCGGATGATGCGGCCTGCCGTCCGCATCGACGCCGGGAGGGACAATGCCGATCGACTGGCCTTCGAGCACCGGAAACGGCATCGCGCCGAAATCGAGCACGATGTGATGGGTGTCGTAGTGCTTGCCAACCTCAGTCACCCGGACGTTGCCGACGACGGTGGCTGCGACCGATCGCGTCGTCGCCTTCGGGCCGTAGAGGTTGGCGTAAGGACTGGCGGCCGACCAGGGCGGGATCACGGCGGCATAGGCGCTGACTTCGAACGCCGCTTCCTCATTTCCTCCGCTAAGCGCGGCTTGTGGGGGCGGGGCCGCAAGCGCAGCTCCCTCAGAAACGCCCGCGACGACCAGTTCTTGCGCGCTCAATTCCCCCGGCAAAGCGTCCCAGCCGAATTGCGCCTCGATGCTATAGGCCCGCGCGCGCGGCATTGATCGCCAATTATCGATGCTGCCGGTGGGGCAGGGGGGAACGCAGGCCATGCAGAGATTGCAGATATTCGCGTCGACGACATAGTTGCGCGCGTCATGCGTGATCGCGCCGACCGGGCAGGTCAACTCGCAGGTGTTGCAACGAATGCAGATTTCGGGGTCGATCAGATGCTGCCTGACGACCGCGGCCTCGGACGCCTCCATCACACTCGGTTCCAGTCGAACGCGGCCTTTTCGCCCTTGCCGTAGACCTTGAGCGCGCCCTTGTCGCCGACCGCATTGGGGCGCTGGAAAATCCAGTTCTGCCAGGCGGTGAGGCGGCCGAACACGCGCGTGGCCAGCGTCTCCGGGCCGTCGAAGCGCAGGTTCGCCTCCATCGCAGTCAAGGCGTCGGGGCTCATCGACGCGCGTTCCTCCACGGCGATCCGAATCTCATCCGCCCAGTCAATATCGTCGGGAATGCTGGTGGCGAGGCCCAGGGCGAAGGCGGCCTCGGCGTCGAGCTGCCTGCCGATGTTCGCTTTGAGCCTCTCGAGCGCCGGCTGCTCATCGTAGAAGCGCCGTCCGAGGCGGCTCTGG
Source organism: uncultured Alphaproteobacteria bacterium (assembly GCA_963813555.1). Lineage (GTDB taxonomy): Bacteria > Pseudomonadota > Alphaproteobacteria > Rhizobiales > Beijerinckiaceae > Roseiarcus. The sequence continues at coordinate 50,392 of CAWEZX010000015.1, forward strand.
CCGCTGGCCATCGGGTAATCGCCAAAGTTTGCCGCGCTCACCGCAACTCTGGGCGCTGCGTCGCTCGGCAAGGCGAGATGATAGATCCGGTCGCAGGCGAGCGCGAGTTCGAGCAGCGTGCCGGCAAAGCAGGAACCCTCGTCGACGAGCGCGAACAAGCTCCGCGAGGTGACATCGAGCCAACTCAAAGTGCGGCGCAGATAGCCGATGGTTTCGCGCACCAGCCAATGCTCTTTGAGCGCGCGAAGCTTCGCGTCCATCGCGAGAATCGTCTCAAGCTCGCCCTCGGTCTTCATCAGCCACACGCCGATGTCGAGCTCGTTGGTGCGCATCGACAGGATCGCGTCGTCCAGTTCGCGGGCGAGCGCGAGCGGATACCAGTTCGCGCCCATTGCCTCGATCGCCGCGATGTCCTGCGGTTGAGCGCCGCTTGGGCCTTTGATCACGAAAGTTGCGGCGCGCGCGCCTCGGTCGATCGTCACCTTGACGTGCGAATAGCGGAGCGCATCGGCTTCGATAACACGCTCAATTGGCGTCAACACGACGCCTTTCGCCGACGAAGGGCGGTCGCTGGTCTCGGCGAGCGCCAAAGCGCGCTCCTTCACCTTAGCCGCGAACTGCGCCGGCTTTGCGATCGCGTCGACGAGACGCCAGGCCAGAGCCTTCTCGCCGCGCACGCCTTCGCTGGTGGTGCAGAAAACATCCGCGAGATCGTGGCGGACGTGGCGCTTGTCCGTCAGTCGGGTGAGACCGCCGGTGCCGGGCAGCACGCCAAGCAGCGGCACCTCGGGCAGGCTGACGGGGCTCGAGCGGTCGTCGATGAGGATGATCTCGTCGCAGGCCAGTGCGAGCTCGTAGCCGCCGCCGGCGCATGAGCCGTTGACGGCGGCCAGGAACTTCAAGCCTTCATGTTTGGACGAGTCCTCGAGGCCGTTGCGGGTCTCGTTGGTGAATTTGCAGAAGTTGACCTTCCACGCGTGGCTGGAGACGCCCAGCATGAAAATGTTGGCGCCCGAGCAGAACACGCGCTCGCGCGCGCTCATGATGGTCACTACGCGCACGTCCGGGCGCTCGAAGCGGATGCGGTTGACGGCGTCGTGAAGCTCGATATCGACGCCGAGGTCATAAGAGTTGAGCTTGAGCTTGTAGCCGGGACGCAAGCCCGCGTCCTCGTCGAAGTCGGCAAGCAGCGTCGCCACCGGCCCGTCGAACTTGAGCCTCCAGTGTTTGTAGCGGGAGGGCTCGGTTTGATAGTCGACCCGGTCCATGGGGCTCCCGTGAGCAGTTTAGTGCAGGAAATGCAGCATAGTGCACAATCAATTCCGAGGCAAGCGCCTTAGCCGGCTTACCGCCTCATCACCGGACCGGGAGGCCAATGGCCTCGCACACTTGCGCCCGCAAGATCTGGAAGGCTTCCGCCAACGGCTGAGCGCTCGTGTCGATGCGCATGTCGGCCTTCGAATAGAACGCCGCCCGCCCAGCGAGGATTGACTTCAAGTCGTCCATCGCCTCCCGGCTCGCGGCCATGGGCCTAAGATCGCCCTGAGCCATCACGCGGCTCATATGGTCTTCGGGGTCGGCCATAAGCCAGACGGTCGTGCAGCGGCGCAGCAGAAGGTTGAAACTGACGATATCACTGACCAGCCCGCCCGCGGTGGCGATGACCGCTTCGGGATAGGCCTCGATCGCCTCCTCAAGCGCGCGGCGCTCGTAGCGACGGTAGGCGTTCTGGCCGTAAAGCCCGAGAATCTCGCTGATGCTGCAGCCGGCCAGCTTCTCGATCTCACGGCTGAGCTCGACGAACGGAAAGCCGAGGTCCTCCGCCAGCATACGGCCGAGCGTTGATTTGCCCGCGCCGCGCAGGCCGATGAGCGCGATCCGCGACGAGCGGACAGGCGCTTCGTCACTGCGCGGCGGCCCACCGCCTATGAGCTCTAAAGCTGCGAGGCGCACCCGGCGCAGCGTCGCCTCGTCGCGGTCCGCGAGCATCTCGCGCAGCATGAGCCATTCGGGCGATTGGGTGGTGACGTCGCCGACCAGCTCGGCCAGCGAGCATTGCAGCGCCTGAGCGACATTCACGAGAACCAGGATCGAAGCGTTGCCGACGCCATATTCGAGATTGGCCAAGTGCCGTTCGGAAACGCCGGTCAAGCGGGCGAGCGCTTTGCGCGTTAATCCCCGGCGGACGCGAAATGCCTTCGTGCGCTCGCCCAGCGCGGTCAGAAACGGCTCTCCGCGCTCGTCGGCCGTCTCGGCCTGCGCCGCTGCTTCGTTCGCCCCGACGGACGGACCGGCAGTCGCATTTTCGCTCATGGCGCGAGGCGCGCTATCTTCCGCGACAGTGAGCGAAGACGATGCGGTGTTTGACAAGGTTCGAGCCCGCCCCTAAGACGATGACAAGCATAATATTGCATCAAAATGACGCCGGCAAGCCTTCCAGCGCCGCGCCCGGTCCCGGGAGGCCCGCCAGCGCGGCCTAGCCCGTGACAGAGGAGACGTCGATGACCGTGAGCTCCGTTGAGCCGCCGCCGGAGGCGTTCAACTTCGCGGCGCATCTGCTTCACGCCAATGCCGGGCGCCCCGACAAGGCGGCGTTCATCGACGACGTCGGCGCGATCACCTATGGCGAACTCGACGATCAAGCGCGGCGGTTCGCCGCTGCGCTGAAGGAGAGAGGCGTCAAACGCGAGGAGCGCGCGCTCATCCTCATGCAGGACGGCGCCGACTGGCCGGTCGCCTTTCTGGGCGCCATGCTGGCGGGCGTCATTCCGGTTGCAGTCAATACGCTGCTCACCGCCGACGATCTCGCCTACATGCTCGAGCATTCGCGCGCCCAAGCCGCGTTCGTCAGCGGAGCGGTCAAGCCGGCGCTGAAGGCCGCGCTCGCCAAATCGGATCATGAGGTCCATACCGTCGTCGTGTCGCGCCCGGCGCAACCGCTCGAGCCGGGCGAGATCGAGTTCGAGGATTTCCTCGCCCGCGCGGCGCCGCTGACGAAGCCTGCGCGCACGCATGCCGACGATCCCGCTTTCTGGCTTTATTCGTCAGGCTCGACCGGCCGGCCGAAGGGGACGGTGCATTCGCACGCCAACCCCTATTGGACGACCGAGCTTTACGGCAAGGCGATCCTCGACCTGAACGAGAGCGACGTCTGCTTCTCCGCCGCCAAGCTTTTCTTCGCTTATGGGCTTGGCAACGCGCTGACTTTTCCCCTTGCGGTCGGCGCGACCGTGCTGCTCATGGCCGAGCGGCCGACGCCCGAGGCAGTGTTCAAGCGTTTGAACGGCGGCCGCGGCGTCAGGCCGACCGTCTTTTATGGCGCGCCGACCGGCTTTGCGGCCATGCTTGCTTCGGCCCTCCTGCCGAAGCGCGAGGATGTGGCGCTGAGGCTCGTGTCCTCCGCTGGCGAAGCGTTGCCGGCCGAGATCGGCGAGCGGTTCAAGCGCCACTTTGGCGTCGATATCGTTGACGGCATCGGCTCGACCGAAATGCTGCACATTTTCATCTCCAACCGCCCAGACAAGGTGCGGTATGGCTCGACCGGCTGGCCGGCGCCTGGCTATGACATTGAACTGCGCGGCGAGGATGGGGGGCCCGTTGCGGACGGAGAGCCGGGCGACCTCTACATCTCCGGGCCGTCGGCGGCGCTCATGTACTGGGGCAATCGCGCCAAGACGCGCGAGACCTTCCAGGGCCGTTGGACCAGGAGCGGCGACAAGTACGTGCGCAACGCTGACGGCTCTTACACTTACGCCGGCCGCTCGGACGACATGCTGAAGGTCGGCGGCGTGTGGGTGAGCCCGTTCGAGGTCGAGGCGACGCTGGTGCAGCACCCTTGTGTCCTCGAAGCCGCGGTGATCGGGGCGCCCGATGCCGACGGTCTGATCAAGACCAAGGCGTTCGTGGTCTTGAAGGACGGCGGCTCGGCGGATGAGGCGGAGCTGAAGGGATTCGTCAAGGACCGTCTGGCGCCGTACAAATATCCGCGCTCAATCGCCTTCATCGCCGAACTGCCGAAGACCGCGACCGGCAAGATCCAGCGCTTCCGTTTACGCGAGCAGGAGGCGCGAGGCGATGGGTGAAATCCGATCGGCTTCCGGGCGCAATGGGGCGGCCGTTCCCCTTGACGCCTGCGCGTCGGTGAACTAGATCAGGTGGACTTAGTTCACGGTGTTTCATGAGAACCGTCAACATTCACGAGGCCAAGACCCACCTCTCTCGGCTGGTTGAGGCTGCGGCGAAGGGTGAGCCGTTCATTATCGCGAAGGCGGGAAAACCGCTGGTCAAGGTCGTTCCCATTGACGCGCCGGCGGTGCCGCGGCGATTGGGCTTCATGCGGGGCGCTTTCACCGTGCCCGATGATTTCGACACGATGGACCAGCAGGAAATCGAGAAGCTGTTCTACGGCGACGAATGAGGCTCCTGCTCGACACCCACCTTTTGCTCTGGGGTGCGGTCGAGCCTGAGAGGCTGTCCCGTGTGGCCAGCTCTCTTATCGAGAGCCCGGACAACGAGATGGTGTTCAGCGCCCTCAGCCTCTGGGAAATCGCGATTAAGACAGGTCGCGGCCGCGCCGATTTTCGCATCGATGCCGGGATGCTGCGCCGGAGTTTTTTCGATAACGGTTATGCCGAACTCGCTGTGACCGGCGCCCATGCGGCGGCGCTGGCGGGTCTGCCGCCGATTCACAAGGATCCGTTCGACCGCATGCTCGTCGCTCAAGCCATCGTCGAAGGATTCACGCTTCTAACGTCCGATCCGGCGGTCGCCAAATATCCCGGACCTATTCGACTGGTCTGACACCCGATCTTGGCCGGCTTCGCCTGGCCTCAACTCTGCGAATCCAAAACGACGAACCCGTCGCCCGACCGGGTCTTGGCGTCGGCCGGCTGGTCGGTCGTGACGAGGGTCATGCCGAATTTGAGCCGCTTGCGGACCGCTTCGCGCGCCGGCAGGTCGGCCTTAATGCGACGCAGAGCCGCGCCGTTGTCTTCACTCGTGTTCTTCGAGGAAGCCCCGACCTCGGCGGCCTGCCACGTCAGAAGCCCAGACTGGTCGTCCGCGCCGTCCAGGGTGAATACCCGCTCGCCCAGGGGCTTTTCAGGGTTCTGAATCTCGACCTTGCCGGAAGCGGCCAGCGCGCCATTGTCGAACACTTTGATCGACTTGTCGGCGCTGCTGACGACGACGCTTGGCGATTTCGGCGTGCGCTGGTGCCCTTCCGAATATTCGGTCGCCTTGATTGCTTCGTCGACGGCGTTGAATTCGCGCGCGGCGTATTCGCCGAGCACCATGCCGGGATGCGTCACCTCTTCCGGCTGCGACTTGTCGTCAGCGATGACCACCGTCATGCCAAGCTTGGTGACGCCAAACAGAAGCTCGGCGAATTCCTTCGGCAGGCGCACGCATCCATGCGACGCCGGGTAGCCAGGCAATTGCCCCGCGTGCAGCGCAATGCCCGACCAGGTGAGCCTGTTCATATAGGGCATCGGCGCATTGTTGTAGGTCGAGGAACGGTGGTTCTTGTCCTTCTGCAAAATTTTAAAGACGCCGGTCGGAGTTCGGTGGCCGAGCTTGCCCGTCGAGCAGGTCGAGGTCGCGATGCGCACGCCGTTGCGGTAGACATACACCCGCTGATCAGGGAGCGAGACAATGGCGATAATCGGGCCGCTCGACGACCGGTCGGGGAACCAGTTGAACTCGCCGTTCGTGAGTTGTTCGGCGGTTTTGTCGACCCGCTGGGCGAGCGCAGAGTTGAAGGGCAATGCGGCGGCTGCAGCCGCAACGCGACCGAACTGACGGCGATTCATTGTTGGCGTCCCCAACCAGCCTACGGGTTGGGGAATAGAAGCCGACGCCTCGGATTGTCAATGATCGAGGCAAGCGTTCGCCAATCAGACCGGCGCGTTGACCCCCGCGACGCCACGTGTTCAATCCACTCATGTCGCCTGCGCTCATCGCCATCGATTGGGGATCGTCCAGCTTTCGCGCCTATCTACTTTCGCCCAAAGGCGAGGCCCTCGATGAGGTCGCCTCCGGCGATGGAATTGGGAGCGTGGCGGCGGGCGCATATCCGACCACGCTCAAGCGCCTGATTGGGCGCTGGCTCGAGGCGCATCCGTCCCTCCCGGTCATCGCCTCAGGCATGGTCGGCAGCCGGCATGGCTGGCGCGAGGCGCCCTATGTCTCATGCCCGGCCGGCCCGCGCGACGTCGCGGCGAATCTCACGCAGGTCCAGGCCGATGGCCGGAGCGTCGTACTCGCGCCAGGCCTGTCCTACATCGACGAAGCCGGTCAGCCGGATGTGATGCGCGGCGAGGAGACGGAAATCTTTGGCGTCGCCGATTCCGGCGCCCGCCTGGTCGTGCTGCCCGGCTCGCATTCGAAATGGGCGAAGGTCGAGGGCGACCGCGTCGTCGCGTTCAAGACCTTCGTCACCGGAGAATTGTTCGCAGGCGTACGGGACCACACGATCGCCGGCGCCTTTGCGAGAGCCGCACCTGCGAAGAGTCCGGGAAAAGCGTTCGCGCTCGGAGTTCGCCGTGGCGCCGCGTCGGCTGGCGAAGGAAAGTCCGGCCTTATCGGCCTTCTGTTTGGCGCGCGATCGCTGCCGCTCATGGGCAAGCTTGATCCGGATGATTCTGGCGAATATCTCTCAGGCCTCTTGATCGGAGCGGAGACCGGCGAGGGGCGGCGGCTCTATCCAGGCGAGGAGCCGCATGTCGCCGGCGCCGAGGCGCTGGTTGAGCGTTACCTTAAGGCGTTCGAGGCGCTCGGCGCTCCCGCTCGCTCCGCGCCGCAGCGCGCCGCAGCGCGTGGGCTCTTTCGCATCGCTCGCGACGGAGGGCTCTTGTGACGCTCAAGCTTGCTCCGACGGGCATCGTCGCCATCCTGCGCGGCGTCACCCCGGACGAAGCGGATTCGGTCGCCGCGGGTACGGTGCTTGAACCGGGTCAGGTCGATGAGGTCGCGGAAGCGGGCGCGAAACTCGTGGTTGCGCCCAACGCCGATCCCGCTGTGATCGAGCGCGCGGCTAAGCTCGGGCTCGTCGCCGTGCCTGGCGTCGCCACAATGACGGAGGCGTTTGCGGCGCTCAAGGCGGGCGCGTCGGGTCTGAAGCTTTTTCCGGGCGAAGCGCTTGGCCCGGATGTCGTGAAGGCGTGGCGCGCCGTCTTGCCGAAAGAGACGCAGCTCTATCCGGTCGGCGGCGTCACGCCCGAGCGCATCGGTCCCTACCGGCGGGCCGGCGCGAGCGGCTTTGGCGTTGGTTCAGCGCTCTACAAGCCCGGCGCAAGCGTCGAGGAGGTCCGGCGGGCGGCGCGGACGTTCGTGACCGCGTGGAAGGAGGCGGGTTAGCGAGACTTGAGGATCAGTTCTGCCGGAAGAAGGCCAGCGGCCGGATGAGCGGCGGCAGCGAAGGCCAATCAGGCAAGCGGGACAGGAACGCCACCCGCCCAGGCGCTTGAGCCACGTCTGCGACCCACTCGCCCATGGCGCCGACGACGCGGACGATGGGCCGCACCCCCAGCTCGGGCTCGTTTTGAGCTGGGGGTGGCAATAAATCCGGTAGCGGCGGCTCCCACGTAATCGCCGGAGGGTCTGCCTGAACCGCCGCTGGCTCCATCGGCGCGGACTTTTTCCTGGCTGCGGGTTTTGGCGCGAGCCTCGCCACCGTTTTTTGCGCCGCCGGTCGTGGCTCGGGCAACGGCGGATCCGCGACGGAAAGGGGGGTCGGGGCAACCGATGCGACCTGCGTCGCGGCGCTCCCCGAACCCTCAGCGTCGATCTCCCGCTCCTGATCGCGTTTCATAAAGCTGGCGATGAGTTCGTGCTCCTCGCGCAGCGATTGCACCATCGCGTCTTCGGACGCCGAGGGCTGCGCCTGAATGACGATCGGGGGCGAGACCGGTTGACGACCGTAATGATTGACCAGCATCGCGCCTATCACGCTCGCCGTAGCCACTGGCAGGATCTCGTGGACGAATCTCGACGAAACTTTCGCCATGAAGTCGAGAGCGCGAATCGTCATGGCGCCTATCCTGGTCGTGGTCGACCCTGACGGCTTAGAAAGGAATTGTGGCTGCAATCGCGGGAGATTGTGGTCGCAATCGATGCGCGACGGCGCTCGCGCGCGGCCGATCACTCCAGATTGGTGTGCCGCGCGCGCATCGTCTCGGAAGTCTCGCGGAAGCGCGGGCGTAGCTTCAGAATTGCGAGCTCGAAGGCGATCATCTGCCCGGTCTTGAACAGCGAGCCCATCGGCAGGACGGAGAGCTTGCCGCCCTGATCGTTCGCCATCGTCTGCGCGGGAATGACCGTGACGACGTCGAGCTGCTTGGCGAGTCCGCCGTCCAGCTGAGCGGTGACCAGCGCGGTCCGCGCGCCCGCCTTACGCGCAACGTCGACGAGCGTGCGAGCGGTTGGCAAATCGCCCGGCCCCGCGGAGGCGATGAACAGATCGCCCGGACCGACCGCCGGCGTCGTCATGTCGCCCCAGATCGCGACGTCGCGACCCATGTGAAAGAGCCGCATGGCGAAGCCGCGCATCTGCAATCCCTCCCGCCCGAGCCCGAAGACGACGATGCGCTTCGCCGCGACGATGGCGTCCATGAGCCCATCGAGTGCGTCTTCCGGCATGGCGGCGAACACGCTCGCAAGATCGTTCAACGCGCCTTTCGACAACTGGGCTAGGCTCTAGGTCATGAATTCCTCCTCCAGGTCCTCGAAGAACGTCCCCGCACACCATTGCGAGCGCAAGGCGCTGTCCGTCGTCCGGATGAAGCGCCTGACCTACGAGCAGTCAGGCTTGACCGCCTGGCCCCGCGCCCGCTCGCGCCAGCGCGTGGCGAATGAGGCGGTCGACCAGCTCCGGATAGCTGATCCCGAGCGCCTCCATGACTTTCGGGTACATGCTGATGTTGGTGAAGCCCGGGAGGGTGTTGACCTCGTTGACGAGAAGCTTGCCGTCCTCGCGCAGGAAAAAGTCGACGCGGGCCAAGCCTTCGCAGCCGAGCGCCCGGAAGGCCTCGATCGACAACTTGCGAACCTTGTCGCTGAGTTCCGAGGGCAGGTCGGCCGGGATTTTGATCGCCGCGCCCTGCTCGTCGAGATATTTGGCTTCATAGGTGTAGAAGCCGTGGCGGTTGCTGGGCACGATCTCGCCGGGCAGCGAGGCGGTGAGCGAGCCATCCTCGCCCTCGAGCACGCCGCACTCGATCTCGCGGCCACGAACATATTCCTCAACCAGGATCTTGCGGTCGTGCCGGAACCCTTCGGCGACCGCGTGCGCGAATTCCTCACGCGTCCCCGCCTTGTTGATGCCGACCGACGAGCCGAGGCGCGCGGGCTTGACGAACACCGGGCGGCCGAGCTCGGCCACGACCGCATCGAAGGCCGGCGTGTCGCCTTGGGCAAAGCTCAGGAACCGTGCGACCGGCAGGCCGCCGTCGCGCATCAGCCGCTTGGCGACATCCTTGTCCATCGCCGCGGCTGAGCCAAGGACGCCTGAGCCTACGTAGGGCACACCGGCGATCTCGGCCGCGCCCTGTATCGTCCCATCCTCGCCGAAGGGGCCATGCAGAACCGGAAAGATAACGTCGACCGCGCGCGACAAATCGGGCGCGCCGTCCGTCTCCGGAAGAATTGCAAGCCGTCCGGCGCCGCCCGGAAGGAGGGCGACGCGCGGTCCGCTCTCGGGAACAGCCGCCGGGAACGCGCCATGCTCGAGGGAGCACAGGAGCCAGGCGCCGGACCGGGTTATGCCGATCGGAACTGTGTCGTAGCGCGCAGGGTCAAGCGCGCGGAACACGTTTCCAGCGGACAGCACGGACACGTCGTGCTCGGCCGAGCGGCCGCCGAACAGTAACGCGACGCGCAGTCTCTCGGCCATGTCGTGGTCTCCCGAATCGACCCATTTGGCGGGACTTCGCCGAAAGGGGCGGGATTGGTCAACCGGCGCCGCTGGCCAAGACGACACAAGAAGGCCTGATCCTGACCGAGGCGGAGGTCACAGCCCTCGAAAAGGCCAAGTCCAACTCGTCGGTGAAGGCCGCGCGGCGCCCGCGCGCAGCCATCCTTCCGCCTCGCCCTCGTCCAGCAATCGATGGTCGCGGCGAGCGCGCACCTTGCCGCTTCGGCGCTATTCCTTTTAGCCCGATTGGCGCATTTGCGCGCCGCAATCCGACATATCCTCTCTCGGTCGTTGACCAGCCGCGGCGACGCGCGTTGGCTCCGGCGACGGCACGGCAACCATGAGAGCCTGAGTGTATTCGTGCGCTGGCGTCTCGAACACTGCGCGGCGCGAGCCCTGCTCGACCAGCTCGCCGCCCCGCATGACTGCGACATGATGGCTCATGCGCTCGATGACGGCCATGTCGTGCGAGATGAAGAGATAGGCGAGCCCCATCTCCTCTTGCAGCTCCAGCATGAGATCGAGCACATGCGCGCGTACGGAAACATCGAGCGCCGAAACGCTTTCATCCGCGACAATGAGCCTGGGACCGAGCGCGAGCGCGCGCGCGATGCAGATGCGCTGACGCTGACCGCCCGAGAACTCGTGCGGGAAGCGACTGGCGTGCTCGGGCGCAAGATGAACGCGCCGCAAAAGTTCAGCGACGCGATCCCGGCGATCGCTTCGGGCGCCGATGCCGTGAATGGCCATCGGCTCTGCGATCGCAGCGCCGACCGACATTCTCGGATCGAGCGACGCATACGGATCCTGAAAGATCATTTGCGCCTTGGCGCGCACCGGCTGCATCGCCCGGCGCGACAGTCCGGCGATGCTCACGCCGTCGATGACCACTTCGCCCAAAAAGGGCAATAGGCCCAGCACCGCTTTACCCGTCGTGGACTTGCCCGAGCCGCTCTCGCCGACCAGTCCGAGCGTCTGTCCTGGCTGGATCGCGAAGCTGACACCCTTGACGGCGGGACGGTTTGGCCTTGCACGCCCAAACCAGCTCATCGATTGGCCATAGGCGATGGTGAGGTCCCGGACGACCAACACCGGCTCGGGGTCATCTAAAACTGGCCTCGCCTTGGTCGCTAAGACCCGCGGCGGGCCGTCCGTGCCGGCGCGGCTGCCGAGGCGCAGAACGGACGCCAACAATTCGCGCGTATAGCTCTCGCGCGGCCTCTCGAAAATGTCGAGAACATCGCCCACTTCTACGATTCGGCCGTTTCTGAGCAAGGCGACGCGGTCGGCCATTTGAGCGACAACGCCCATATCGTGGGTAATGAGAAGGATGGAGGCGCCGAAATCCTTGCGCAACTCCCGCATCAATTTCAGAATTTGCGCCTGCACGGTGACATCGAGCGCGGTCGTCGGCTCGTCCGCGATCAGCACCTTCGGCTGGCACGACAACGCGATCGCGATCATCACGCGCTGCCGCATCCCGCCGGACAGCTCATGCGGGTATTGACCCATGCGCCGCGCGGGCTCGCTTATGTGCACTGCGTCCAGCATTGTCCGGGCCCGCGCCTCGGGGCTCTGGCCATCCGTCGCGCCGTGCTCGCGAATGGTCTCGCTGAGCTGCCGCCCGACCGTGAGCACCGGGTTGAGCGAGGTCATCGGCTCCTGGAAAATCATCGCGATATCGCCGCCGCGGACGCGGCGATAGGCTCGGTCCGAGAGCGCCGAAAGGTCCCGTCCTGCGAGCGTGACGCGGCCGCTCCGCAGGCGCAAGGACGTGGACAGCAAGCGCATGATCGCAAGGGCGGTGAGCGACTTTCCCGAGCCCGACTCGCCAGCGAGGCAAAGCGTCTCGCCGGCCGCCAGATCGAACGAAACGTCCTCCAGCACCGGGAGCAAGCCTTCCGGCGTCCGCGCATCGATGCTCAGGTTCTCGACCTGAAGGAGACGGCTCGGGAGGTTCCCTGACATCAGCCCAATACGAGGCGGGGAAAGTAGAACGACACCACCCAGTTTGGCATGTCGACGATCTCGCTGATGCGAAGATCGCCACAGACTGACGCCAGCATGTAGGCGTCGATCGCGCTCAGGCCCCGCTCGGCGCAGAGGAGATCGATCATCCGCATGACGCTCTCCTTCGCCGCAGTCATGAGGTCAGGGCCGACGCCGGTCGTGACCTCGTAACCGGCGCTATCGAGGTGACGCGTCACCGGGCCTGCAGTCGTGAAGCGTGGGCTTTTGAGGTTTGCGTTCTTGACCAGATCGAAAGTCGCTTCGACATCCATCTGGCTCTCAATGGCCGTGCCGCAGACCTCTCCATCCCCCTGGGCGGCATGCGTATCGCCGATCGAGAACAGCGCGCCTTCGACCTCGACCGGAAGGTAGAGCGTCACCCCTGCGGTGAAATCGCGAATATCGAGATTGCCGCCCACCTGGCGCGGGGGGACGATCGAGTGCAGCCCGGGCTCGGCAGGCGCGACGCCGATCGTGCCAGCGAACGGCTTCAGCGGCACGCGCCCATTCGGACCGAAAAGCGCAGGCGCCATCGATGTCGCGTCGTAGGTCCAAAGATGCAGGGCCGGCTCTTTGAAATGATCCGCGAGCAGGCCGAAGCCCGGAATGCTGGCGGTCCAGCCGAAGCCCGAGGGGATGAACTTGCGGATCGTGACTTTCAGGGCGTCGCCAGGCTCGGCGCCTTCCACGTGGACGGGCCCGGTAACCGGATTGACCCTGGCGAAGTCGAGTTTCACGACATCGCTGACGCTCGAGTTGGGGCCGAGCTGGTTGCCTGAAGAATCCAGGCATTCGAAATGGATCGTTTCCCCGGGCTTTGCGGTCACGGCGGGCGGAAAGTCCCGGTTCCAGCCGAAATGGTGATGCTGGCTGTGGATCGTGTGGTTGCAGGCGACGCTCATCAGCCGCGCTTTCCTTCTCGTCGCTTGCAACTGATCGTCATCTTCGGGACGGATCCCGAAGATGACCGTTGCAGTTTTCGGCGGCTACTTGGTTGCGTAGATCGCCTCGTAGTCGATGACTCGGGTCGGATCGATATAGACCTGATCGGGCCCGCCCATACGTTTGGACTTGGCGACGATACGGCGTTCGTTGAACACCGGAACCCAGGGCGCGGCCTCAGTCTGAATATCGGTGAAGATCTTGGCCCAGATCTTGGCGCGTTCCTCTCGCTGCTTGGGATCGGACATCGCGTCCGCCTTGGTCGCCCGGTCCTCGAACGCCTTGTCGCAGAACCACGACCAGTTCCAGCCGCCAGGAATGGCGCCGCCGCAGCCCAGGATCGGACCGTAGAAGTCCGAGCCGTCGGGGAAATCGGCGATCCAGCCCATGCCGCCTGACCATGTCAGGGCCGCCTGCTCCTTGTTGCCGCCGGCGGCGATCACCTCGGGCTGGGCGAGGGCTTTGATCTCCGCCTTGATGCCGATCGCCGCCAGATCCTGCTGGATCGCCTGGGCGATGCGGGGGTTCGGATCGGTGTTCATGGCGTAGAGCACCGTCGAGAAGCCGTCCTTGAGGCCGGCGTCGGCCATCAGCTTCTTGGCGCCCTCGACGTCATAAGGGTAGCCCTTGTAGCTTTTGTCGTAAGCCGCCATGCCCGGCGGCAGGACCTGATCGGCGACGGTCGCCCGGCCGTTGATGATCTTGACGATGCGGTCCTTGTTGATGGCCATGTTGATGGCTTGGCGCACGCGCACGTCGTCGAACGGCTTCTTGGTGGTGTTGATCGTGATGTAGCTCGTCTCGAGTTGATCGCGATCGACGATCATCCCGGCGGAATTGGGCGAGTTCTTCATCTCGAGATATTTGGCCGGCGGAATGCCGTCGCCGGCGATGTCGACCTCGCCCTTCTGCAGGCGAAGGATTGCAACCAGCGGCTCTTGGCCAATCTCGACGGTGAATTGATCGAGATTGGGCCGCTGCCGGAAGTAATCGGGATTACGGTCGAACACGAGACGCTGGCCGGTAATCCATTCCTTCAGCTTGAACGCGCCCGAGCCCACCGGCTTCTTGCCGAAATCAGCGCCTTCGGCCTCGACCACTTCCTTGGGGACGGCCGAAGCGAAATTGAGAGCGAGCACGTTGAGGAAGGTCGCGTCGGGTCGCGTCAAAGTGAACTTGACCGTCTCGTCGTCGACGGCGACGATCCCATCCATCGTCGTGGCGCTGCCGGCGGTCATCTTGTCGGCGCCGACGATCGAATGGAAAAAGCCCGCGCCCGGCCCCTGCGTTTTCGGATTGACGGCGCGCTCGATCGAGTACTTCACGTCGGCGGCGACGACCTTGCGGCCATTGGTGAACTTGGCCTTGGGGTTGAGCTTGAAAGTGTAGGTGAGGCCGTCGGGGGAGATCTCGTAGCTGGTCGCCAGCGAGGGCTCGAGTTCGGTCGTTCCCGCCTTGTAGTCGACCAGGCGAGAGAAGATCGCATTGATCATGGACCAGTTCTGCCAGTCGTAGCCGATGGCGGGATCGAGCGTCGCCATGTCGTCCTTGTAGGTGACGACGATAGAACCGCCCTGAACAGGCCCGCCGTCAGCGAGCGCCGGAGCGGCGAGCCCGCCGGCGACTGACAGCGCTATCGCTGCTGCGGTCATCCTCAACCAATCCCTTCTCATCGATATCACTCCTTCGTTCGCAGACACTTCATCGGCCGCGGATACGCGGATCGAGGACGGGCGCGATCAGATCGGCGGCAAGATTGCCGAGCACGATCGCTACGGACGACACCAGCGTCACCCCCATGATGATCGGAACATCGACCTGCTGGATCCCTTGCCAAGCCAGTTGCCCGATGCCCGGCCAGCCGTACACGGCTTCGACAACGACGACCCCGCTCATGAACTGGCCAATGTCGATGCCGATCATGGCGACGATCGGCAGCACCGCGTTCGGAAGCGCGTGCCCAAGCAAGACATGTGCCGTCGACAGCCCTTTGGCGCGCGCCGTCCGAATGTAATCCTGGTTCATCACATCGATCATCGCGGAGCGCACCATGCGCGCATACCAGCCGGCTCCGAGCAGACCCAACGTGAGAGCCGGCAGCACGATGTGAGCAGGGGTGCCGAAGCCGCTCATCGGGAACCAGCCGAGCATGGCCGCAAAGACGTACAGGAGCAACAAAGCGACGAGGAACTGCGGCGTGGACACGCCGACGAAGGACAACATCATGATGATGCGATCAGCCGATCCGTTGCGCTTCACCGCGGCAAAGATCCCGGCCGTGAGGCCGAGCGCGACTTCGAATGCGATGCCCGCCGCCATCAGAAGAAAGGTCGCGGGAATTCGCGCAACGATCAGCGACGCCACGTCGGTGCGCTGTATGTACGAGCGTCCAAGATCGCCGCGCATGAGCCGGCCGAGATAGTCGCCGAACTGCAGAAAGAGCGACTTATCGAGGCCGAGCTGGTGCCTGACATTTGCGATCGTGGCGGCGTTGGCGCTGCGACCAGCAATGAGCGCGGCAGGGTCGGCGGGCAGATAATGCAGCAGGAGGAAGGTGATCGCGGCGACCCCAAACAGGATCGCCAGCGACTGTATCATCCGCCCCGCCAGCAATGCAGCCATCTCAGCCGCGGCCTCGCTGCGTCGGGTCGAGAAGGTCGCGCAAGGCGTCGCCAAGGAGGTTGAACGACAAAGCGACCACCAGGATGACGGCTCCCGGAATGAACACCAGCCAGGGCGCAGCCTGGAAATAGCTCTGACTTTCGAAAATGATGTTGCCCCAGGAGGGCTCGGGAGGCTGCACGCCGACGCCAAGAAAACTCAAGGTCGCTTCGAGCAGGACCGTCGTGGCGATCCCGAGCGTCCCGTAGACGATCGCCGTCGCCGTCAGATGCGGGGCGATATGCAGCATGAGGATGCGCATGTGGCCGGCACCGAGCGAGCGCTCGGCGGTGATGAAATCGCGCTCGACCAGTCCGCGCGTCTCCGTGTAAACAACCCGCGCGACTTGCACCCAATTGACCAACGCAATGACGAGGGCGACGATCCACAGGCTCGGATGCAGGATGGCGGCCAGCACAATCGCAAGCAACAGCGCTGGAAACGCCATCATGAGGTCGGTGAAGCGCATCAGCGCATTGCCGGGCAGGCCGCCAAGATAGCCCGCAACAATGCCGACGATCATGCCAATGGCGACGGCAAGGCCGTTGGCGACCAGCCCGATAAGCAGCGATGTGCGTGCGCCGAAGAGCAGGCGGGAAAGCAGATCGCGTCCAAGCGTGTCGGTTCCCAGCCAGTAATGTCCGTCCGGCGGGAGCGGCGCTCCGTCCGGCGACAGGCCGTCGAAGGGCTGGGCGTCGGGGGCGAAAGGCGCGATCAGCGGCGCCAGCGCCGCAGCCAGTAAAACGGCCAGGATGACCACCAAGGCGATGGCGGTCGACGGCCGCGAGACAAGACCATAGATGATGCGGATGACGCCACTCCCGCCGCGTGAGCACCCTATTCACGGCGCGGGATTAGATCAGCATTGAGGCAAGCGGTAAAGCGCGCGGCGACAAGAAATCAGCCGGAATGCGGATGGCCAAACTGACGCTGTCGCCGTCCGGCGCGGGCTCATCCTGGCGCCGCTTTGCGTCGATTTGACCCGCTCGCCGCGCGTAAACTCCCGCCGCCAGCCATGCTAAGACCTGATATAACCGACGTCGCCGGGCGCGAAGCTCCCGTGGAGGCATTCATGCAAAACGTTGCGTTCAAGGCCGGAGACACGATCATCCGTGAGGGCGACGAGGGCGATACGGCGTACTTCATCGTCAGCGGAGCGGTGGACGTGATCGTGGGCCGTGGGGACAAAGCCCAGACTGTTGGCAGGCTTGAGACCGGTGAAGTGTTCGGCGAAATGAGCCTCATCGATCCGGGCCCGCGATCCGCGACCATCACCGCGGCATGCGACACGGAATGCCTCGCCGCCTCCTATCAAGACTTCGTCGCCACAATCGAGGAGAACCCGGAACGCGTCGTCGGGTTCATGAAGACGCTGGTGCGGCGCCTCCGGAAGATGAACGAATTGCTCGAGCGCGGGAGTCCAGACGGCCGCGGGTTTCGCGCCATGCTTCTGGATTGCCAGCCGTCCGCCGGCTCACCAGAAGCCAGCGCCCTGTCCTGGACAATGCTGTGGTGATTGCTGGCGCGACGGCCCGACCTGGGGACGGCGCGGGGCGCGCCGCTGAAGGCGACCGCGTGGCTCCGCCCAAGCGCCGCCAAGCCCGACCATCGATCTGAGTGTCGTCTTTTGTTCATAAAGCAGCGATAACAAACGCAGCCAGGGGGAAATCCATGGCGGATGTTTCAACCGACCTTCAGCTCGAACTGGACCAATTGCAGGCAGCCTATAAGGCCGCGGTGGACAAGTGGGTCGAGGCGATCCGCGAGGAGGAGGCGCTGGCTTCCGGCAATCATAACGTCGCGGAGCTCGACCAATGGGAAGCGGCCCATTTCCGCGAGCATAAGCTGCACAGGGAAGTCGACTACAGGAAGCGCCTCTACGAGGACGCGCTGCGGCGCGAATTCTTCGGCT
The DNA here is from genome assembly GCA_963813555.1 of uncultured Alphaproteobacteria bacterium. Classification (GTDB taxonomy): domain Bacteria; phylum Pseudomonadota; class Alphaproteobacteria; order Rhizobiales; family Beijerinckiaceae; genus Roseiarcus. The sequence goes on from CAWEZX010000015.1 coordinate 67,827, forward strand.
TCTGATCGACTGCTTCGCGGCCTCTGGCGCGACAGCGGCGACGGCGAACGGACATAAGTCACACGGAATTTGTAATCGCCCGGTTTTGCGTGGCCCGTTGACAACGGATCCTCCCTCCTGAAAACCTTGAGCGCGACGGGACTTGAGGAGAGGCGCTTGACCGCAGGGGCGGATGCCGCGTCCGCGTTCGGGCGGCCAGCGCTCAAAGCCCGAGGCGTCTTCGCGGCGGTCCTCGGCAACGGTTTCGAGTTCTTCGACTTCACGGTCTACGCCACTTTCCTGGGAATGATTGGCCAGGCGTTCTTTCCGTCTGACAATGTGTTGGTGAGCGATCTGGCGTCGGCCGCCACCTTCGGCGTCGGTTTCGTCGCGAGGCCGCTCGGGGGCGCCCTCATCGGCGCTTACGGCGACCGCGCCGGGCGCAAGCCGGCGATGACCCTCTCCATCGGGCTGATGGCGATCGGCAGCGCAATCATCGCGCTCACGCCCGGTTACCTGACGATTGGCGTCTGGGCGCCGATCCTGCTGATTGTCGCGCGCCTCTTTCAAGGATTTGCGGTCGGCGGCGAAGTGGGGCCTGCGACCATGTTTTTGCTCGAGGCCGCGCCGACCGATCGGCGGATGCTCTTTGCCAGTTGGCAGCTCGCGAGCCAGAACCTTAGTAGCCTGTTGGGCGGCTTGATTGGCTTGCTGCTGGCGTTGGCGCTGTCCCAATCGAGCTTGAACCTCTGGGGCTGGCGCGTTCCGTTCGCGTTTGGCGTCTTGATTGCCCCGGTCGGCATCTACATTCGCAGCCAACTGGTGGAGACCCTCGAAAAGCCGTCGCAAGAACGCGCGCGCGGCGCCGGGGCGATTCTCTCCGCTGTCATTCGGTCCAACTGGCGAGGCGTGCTGCTCGGTCTCGCTCTCATCAGCGGGGGTACGATCACCCAATATTTTCTTATCACCATGACACCCTACGCGATCCGCACGCTTCATTTGCCTGCGTCGTCCGCCATACTCGGCACGATCACGCTCGGGATTACCGGCTGTCTTGGAGCGCTCGCCGGCGGAGCCCTAGCCGATCGGTGGGGCCTCCGCCCGGTCGTAATCGCTCCACGGATTGTTCTGATGATCGTATTGCTTCCGGTGATGAAATTTCTGGTCGCCAATCCAAGCGCCACGACGCTCGTCCTGGCGATTGCGATCCTGAGCTTGTCGCACGCGGCCAGCGTCGCCGTCGTGGTGGCGCTGATCCCTTTGGTCTTTCCACCAGGAACCCGCTCAACCGGGCTCGCGCTCACATACGCCCTTGGCGTCACAATCTTTGGCGCCTCGGCGACCTACGTCGTCACGTGGCTCGTCGGCGTTACCGGGGATCCGTTGGCTTCGACGTATTATGTGATGGCGGCGAACGCCGTGTTGCTCTTGGCCGCCTTCGCGATCCGAAATTCCGACTACACAGCCGCCGCCTAGCCGCCGCCGTTGGATAGCGAAGTCTAGAGACGAAAGTTTGGGTGGCGTGCTCGCGCCGCAGCCGCTTTTCGACGGGGTCCCCGCCCAAAACAGCCGGATTCAACCGATCTTGACAGGGCCTCGCAGTTCACGCCAATTCGGCTCGAAGGGCTTTGGTGGGGCCTATGCCCAGGATTGCGCAAAGGAGGCGCGTCCGCCGGGCCGCCCTGTGGAGTGTCCGGCTGAGGGATGAACAAGATCGCCGTCGATCCCGCTCAACCTTATCGCGGCCTGATCGCCGGCTATACCGACGCGATCCGCCAAAGCGATTTCAAGGCCAATATCGCGATCCTGTTCGTCGCCTTCATGATGGGCCCGGTGCTCGGCAACTATCCGCACTTTCCCGACTATCTGCCGATCCCCTTCGTTATGCTGCCGTTTCTCATCGTATACATATGCCTGCTGGCGGTGCTCATTCCTCGCTATCCCAAACGCGGGGGCAAGCATTTTGTCGTCTCGCGGAACGCAACGGTCCGCGATTTCGCCAACGTGGTCGAGGCCGAGGACGAGCTTGAGCAGCTGAAACTGCGTTGCTCGGTTCTTTCGGAACTGCTGTGGTGGAAGACCCTTTACATTCGCATCGGTTTTTTTGTCGCCATGGCGAGCATCGTCGCGAGCTTCTTTTTGCTCATCTACATTTGGCGTGTTTAGGCGAACGCGCTCGATGAACAGCCATCTGATTTCGGGGAGCAACATTCCGACAGCGGCCGCAGGTTGTCGCGCCGCATGGTGTGTCTCAAAATGCCGGTAATATCCAAAGACCACGAAGCGCAGTTGCGCAATCTGATCGCCGGATACGGCGATTTAATTCGTCTGAGCGACATCAAGGCGAATATCGCGGTTCTTTTCGTCGCCATCATGATGGGGACGGTGCTGCAGTTTCGCGAACACTACCCCCAGTATTTGAACGTTCCGGTGCTCCTGGCGCCGTTCATCGTCATCTTCTTTAATCTGCTCGCCTCGGTCTATCCGCGGTTCCCCCGCGCGGGACGAAGACGGTTCCCGATCTGGCGCGACTCGAACCCGGAGGATTTCGAGTTCGTCGCTGATCCGGTCCTGGACGTTGAGGAACTGCCGGTTCGATGCGCGCTGCTGTCGCGCATTCTGTTCTGGAAGAACATTACCCTTCAGGCCGCCTATCTCATCTCGATAGGGACGCTCGGCGCTGCCGGGGTGCTGTTGTTCATGAATTGGTGAAGGCGCCCGCGCGTTTCGGCTGACTAAGCCGCGCCTGATCTGGCGCCTGTGTCGACCGCGCCGAGATCGTTAGCGTGCTCGACCCGGAATTTGCCGGCGCCGGGGTTGATTTTCAGCTCGACCGATTGAGGCGCGTCCAGCCCATGCTTTGACACACGATGCCACCCATCACGCATCCTTGCGTGGTCATGTGCCAATTGGCGACACGAACGTTGATTGCGTAGTGCTGGCTGCGCTGCGGATCGAAGGCTTTCCCCGACCAATGCCCGGCGCTGGTTGGCTTGACCTTCAGAATCAGCCGATCGCCCACCTTTTCTCCAGAGGCGCCGCGTCTGACCCATGTGTTGCGAGCGCAAACCGCCCTGCCGCAAGGCGCGACATGGATCTTGGTCTTGCCATCGGCGCGCGCCCAATCGCCGAGGTACGGGACCTCGCCAGCAAGCGAGGCGCTGCTCGCGCCGATCACCAGCAGCACCCCTAAAGCCACAGCCCTTCGCAACATGCGTTCAACTCCCCAATGGATCGCCTTCACGTCTGCGCGAACGTTCCTGCACGCTTGACCTTGACGGCTCAACCTGCAGCGGCGACACAGACTTCTTTCAGCGTTTGACGCCTCGAATCAATCGCTTTATCTCCTTATCGACAAACGCCGCATCTCCTGATCGACAAACGCCGGGCCGCGAGCGCGCCAATAGCAGAAATTCGAACTGAAATCGCTAGAGCCGACCAAGTGCGTCCGGCTCGCGCGTGGGAGAGAAACGATGGTCACGATCAAAGCGGCGCTTGCCGGAGCCCTTGCCTACGCGGCAGCGACGACCATCGCGGTTGCCGAACCCAAGACAAACCTGCTCAGTCAATGGTCCGAGGGCTCCGATGCGGCAGCCATCGCCAAGCTCGGCGAGATGTTCACCGCCGCCGGCGGCAAATGGGAACAGACGTCGATCGCGGGCCATACCGCCAACACGCTGGCCAAGCTGCGCGCTGACGTCGTCGCTGGCGATGCGCCGCCCGCGGTGCAGCTCAAGGGCCCGGAGATCGCCGAGTGGAACGCGACCGGCATGACCGCCAATCTCGACGAGCTCGCCAACAAGGAGGGCTGGGACAAGGCTGTCGCGCCTGAGCTCTTGCCGGTGATGAAGCCGGGCGGCCACTGGGTCGCCGTGCCCATGAACATCCACCGCATCAACTGGATCTGGGGCTCGACCAAGGCGATGGAGCAGGCCGGGATCAAGACTCTGCCGAAGACCTGGGCGGAATTCAATGCCGACTGCGATAAGGCGGTCGCGGCGCATCTCATCTGCCTCGCTCATTTCAGCCAGGACTGGACCGACGCCACGACGTTCGAGGTGGTCGTCTACGGAATGGACGAGGGCCTTTTCAAGAAAGCCTTTGTCGAGGGCGACACCCAGGCAATGCGCTCGCCTGAAATGATCAAGGCGTTCGAGCAGCTCCGGCTGATGGTGTCGAAATACATGGATCCGGGGATTGCCGGCCGGGACTACAACACCGCGACCAGCATGATCGCCAAGGGACAGGCCGCGTTCATGATCATGGGCGACTGGCAGATCGGTATTTTCACCGCCGCCGGACTGAAAGAAGGCGCCGATTACCAATGCGCCCAGGCGCCGACGGACTGGGGCAAGCCCGGCTTCATCCTCAACTCGGATTCGGTCGTCTTCTTCAAGCAGAAGGATCCGGACTACGTCGCCGGGCAGACGCTGCTCGCCCACCTCATCATGTCGCCGAAGTTCCAGACCGTGTTCAATCAGGCCAAAGGCTCGATTCCCGCCCGGCTCGACATCGATCTTAAGGATTTCAATCCTTGCCAGCAGCAGTCGCAGAAGGATTTGCAAGCCTCGATCGCCGACGGAATGCTGGTGCGCTCGATGGCCCACAACATGACCATCCTGCAGAAATATCGCGGCGCAATCCTCGACACCGTCACATCCTTCGTGAACAACCCGAAAATGACTCCGGAAGAAGCCGCCAACGCCATGGCGGACGCCGTCGACGCACAAAAGTAAGCAGCGGGATCCGACCGCCCGGCGCCTGCGTCGCGCGGCCGGTTTTGGGTGCGATTGAACGCCGCCATGTCGAACGCCATCAGCGCGAACGAGTCCATTCAGGCGAAAGCCAGCCTCCGCGAAAAGCTCGGAGCCTGGACTCCGAGGATTGCGGTTGCGCCGGGGGCGGTGGCGAGTCTCATCTACGTGTTCGGCTTCACGCTGTGGACGCTCTACATTTCCATGTCCAACAGCACGATGCTGCCGACCTACAAATTCGTCGGCCTGAAGCCCTATTTCGATCTTTGGTCTAATCAGCGCTGGAAGATCGCCTACGGCAATCTTTTCTATTTCAGCGCCTTCTACGTTGTCCTCTCCCTTGCGGTCGGTCTGACTCTGGCCATCGCCATCGATCAGCGCGTGCGGGGCGAGGCGATATGGCGGACGATTTTTCTTTATCCGCTTGCGGTCTCGTTCGTGGTCACCGGTGTGGTGTGGAGCTGGCTCTACAGTCCCGACGCCGGCATCGAATTTCTGGTGCGCAGCCTCGGCTGGCACGATTTCACCTTCCGCCTGACCACGAACCGCACCACCGCGATCTATGCGATCATCGCGACGGGGATCTGGCAGTCTTCGGGCTTCGCGATGGCCCTCTTTCTCGCCGGCCTGCGCTCGGTCGATCCCGACCTCGTCAAGGCGGCGCAGATCGACGGCGCGGGCCCGGCGCACATTTATCGGAAAGTGATTCTGCCGTCGATCGCGCCGATCTTCGTCGCGGTCGTCGTCGTGCTGCTGCAATTCGCCATCAAGACCTTCGATCTGGTCGTCGCTCTGACACATGGCGGACCGGGGATCTCGACCACCTTCCCAGCAACCTACGTCTATGACCTCATGTTCCAGCGCGGCGAGATCGCCGTCGGCGCGGCGGCCGCAATCATGATGCTGGCGGCGCTAGCGGTCGTCCTCGTTCCTTACGCGCTTTGGACTGTCTGGCGCTCGCGTCGGGAGGCGGGCCATGGTTGACGCGACTTTCGACGTCGCGCTCGATTCGCAGACTCGCGGTGAGAGCCTTCGTTTCGCCCTGCGGCGGATCGCGATCTACGCCTTCCTCGTCGTGTTTGCGCTCATTTACCTGTTGCCGCTGTTCGTGGTGGTCGCCAATTCCTTCCGCGAATTGCCGGAGATCACGCAGAACGGGCTTATCGCGCTGCCGCACAGTTTCTCTTTGAAGGCGTGGCCGCAGGCTTGGGCGCATTATTGCGTCGCGGGCACCTGCGAAGGCGTCAAACGCAATTTCTTCAACTCCCTCTATATGACCATCCGGCGACGATCGTCTCGACCCTCATCGGCGCGCTCAATGGCTACGTCCTCTCGAAATGGCGCTTCCCGGGCTCGGAGACGTTGTTCGTCTGTATCGTTCTCGGCGTTTTCATGCCGGGCCAGGTCGCGCTCCTACCCTGGGCCTACATTCTCGGCGCGCTGCGCCTCTCCAACTCCGTGTATGGCCTCATCCTCGTTCACGTGATCCAGGGCCTGTCGTTCACGACCTTGTTTTGCCGCAACTATTACGTCAACATCCCCGATGACCTCATCAAGGCGGCTCGCATTGACGGTGCCGGTTTCTGGCGCATCTTTTTCAAGATTATCCTTCCGTTGTCGCCGCCGATCCTCATCGTCACCGTGATCTGGCAGTTCACCGGCATCTGGAACGAATTCCTGTTCGGGGTCGTCTTCACCGGCGGAACCCAGCAGCCGATCACCGCGGCGCTGGTCGCGCTGGCGACCAGTCAGATGAACGCCCACCCTTACGACGTCGCAAGCGCCGCCGTACTGATCGGCGCCGTTCCGCCGCTCCTGATCTTTCTGTTCGGCGGCAAGTATTTCGTTCGCGGACTCACCCAAGGCGCCATCAAGTGAGAGCGCGATCATGGCGACGCTGACCGTCTCGCGGCTCTACAAGCGCTTTGGCTCGGTCGAAGTTCTCAAGGGCATCGACCTCGAGGCGCAGACGGGTGAGTTCATCGCGCTCGTCGGTCCCTCCGGCTGCGGCAAGTCGACGCTATTGGCCATAATCGCGGGATTGGAAAGCGCGAGCGAGGGCGAGATTCGCATCGACGGAAGAATCGTGAATTCGGTCGCGCCGAAGGACCGCGATATCGCCATGGTGTTTCAATCCTACGCGCTTTATCCGACGATGACAGCGCGCCAGAACATGACCTTCGGCATGGAGAGCCGGGGCGTGCCGAAGGCCGAGCAGGACGCCGCGATCAAGCGCGTCGCCTCGCTGTTGCAGATCGAGCCGCTTCTGAACCGCAAACCGGGCCAATTGTCCGGCGGGCAGCGTCAACGCGTCGCTATGGGACGCGCGCTGGTGCGTGATCCGAAGCTCTTTCTGTTCGATGAGCCTTTGTCCAATCTCGACGCCAAGTTGCGCGTCGATATGCGCACCGAGATCAAGAAGCTTCACCTGAGGGTCGGCAAGACCACCATTTATGTCACCCATGACCAAATCGAGGCGATGACGCTTGCCTCGCGCATCGCCGTCATGCATCAGGGCGCGATCCAGCAATTCGACGAGCCGCAGGCCGTCTATGACCGTCCCGCCAACATGTTCGTCGCGGGCTTCATGGGCTCGCCGTCGATGAATTTCATTCCCGGCGAACTCATGAAGCTCGACGGCCGCCCAGCGGTCGCGATTGCGCTTGGCCAGGGCCAAACGGCGACGCTGCCGCTTCCCCAAGCGCCTGCGCTCCATCCTGCGAACGGCAAGGTGGTGCTCGGCGTGCGGCCGGAGCATCTGTTTCGCTATGATCCGAACTTGAAGGCGCAAAAATCCGGGCTCGCGATGGTGACCGCGCCCGTCGAAGTGGTCGAGCCGACCGGCGCGGAAACCCATGCGGTTTTGAAGGTCGGCGAGCAAGAGATTGTGGGCCGCTTCGACCCGGACGGAGCGCCTCGTCTTGGCGAACTCATGGCCCTTGGGATCGACATGGCGCATGCGTGCCTGTTCGATCCCGGAACCCAGGCGCTCATTCCGCGGGTTGCGGCTTGACCTTCGCCGCCTATCCGAGTTCTTGCCGGGCGCGCCGTATTTGTCAGCGGCGGCGCGACCGGCATCGGCGCCGACATTGTGGGCGCCTTTGCGCGCAACCGCGCCCGTGTCGCTTTCATCGACGTCCAGCGGGAAGAGGGCGAAGCGATGGCGGCGGAGGTGAAAGGCGCGGGCGGGACGGCGCTTTTTCTTAACTGCGACGTCACCGACGTCCCGGCGCTTCAGGCACGAATCGCGGAAGCGCGGGAGAAGCTCGGCCCGATCGCGGTCCTGGTCAATAACGCGGCCAATGACGAGCGGCATGCGGTCGCCGACGTCACTGCCGAATACTGGGACCACGCTCAGAATGTGAATCTGCGGCATCACTTTTTTGCCGCGCAAGCGGTCCATCCGCAGATGCGCGAACTCGGCTTTGGCTCGATCATCAATCTGTCGTCGATCGCCTGGCGCGGGGCGGCCGACATGCCGGCTTACTCGGCTGCCAAGGTTGGAATCATCGGCCTGACCCATGCGCTGGCGCGCGCGTTCGGTTCGGACAACATTCGCGTCAATGCGATCGAGCCGGGAGCAGTGATGACCGATCGGCAGCGGCGGCTGTGGTACAAGACGCCAGAATCCATCGACGCGATCGTCCAGCGTCAACCCATCAAGACGACGCTGCTCGGCGAGGACATTGCACGTATGGCGTTGTTTCTCGCCGCCGACGACAGCCGCATGGTCACCAAGCAGTCGATCATTGTCGACGCGGGGCTTCGATGAACGACACGGTGAAGGCGCTTCAGCCGGAGGCGCGCGGACAGATATTCGCTTTCGGGCTCAACCCTTACGGCCTGACCTACCATCTGGGCTTGCAAGGCGCCGGCGGGCCGCGCGCCAACCCTAAGGGAACAGGCCTCGAAGGCTTCATCGCCATCGCGACCGAGCTTGGCGCGAAGGTTCTCGAGATCTACGACCCATGGCTCAGGGCGCTGAACGACGACGAGCTCCGTGCGCTGCGCGACCGGCTCGCCGGCCTCGGCATGACCCCGGTCGTCAGCTCCGGGTTGATGATGGGTCCGTTCGAGAGCGCGCTGCGCTCGGCCCGCGCGCTCGACGCCAAGATCATTCGCCATGGCCTGACCAATGTGCTGTGCGGCGATCGCCACGCGCTCGGCGAGAAATGGAAGGAGCTCGTCGCTCAGGTTCGCGCCGCGCTCGCCGACCGCGGCCCGCGCGCGGACGACGAAGGCAGAATTCTTGCGATCGAAAACCATCAGGATTTCGGCAGCGACGAACTCGCGGAATTCTGCGAAACGACCCGTGGGCTCGGCATTTGTCTCGACACTGGCAACACGTTCCCGGTCGCCGAGGCGCCGCTCGACTTTATCCGCCGCGTCGCTGAGCATGTGCGGCACGTGCATCTGAAGGACTATCGCGTGCAGTTCACCGACGAGGGCTATCGCCTGGTGCGTTGCGCCATCGGCGACGGCGCCGTCCCAATCGCCGCCATGCTCGATGTCCTGGCGGGGCAGGGGCAAAAGTTGTCTGCGGTGCTCGAGCCGGGTGCCCTCGAAGCGCGGCACGTGCGGTTTTTGCGCTCCGAGTGGTGGAGCTCTTACCCGCCAAAGTCCGCGTCCGCGCTCGCCGCCTGCCTCGCCGCGGCGAGGGTCAATCGCCTCGCCGATGAGGCCGACCATCGCACGCCCTGGGAGCGCGGCGAGGATTCCGCGATTGCAGATTACGAACTGGCGATGATCCGCCGCAGCGCCAGCAACATGCACGCGATCGGCCTTGGGGTTGAGAAAGGAAACTGACGAATGACCAAAGAGCTCAGCGGCAAAATCGCGTTCGTCACCGGCTCGGGCCGTGGGCTCGGGCGCGTGATGGCGGAGAGGTTGGCCGAGCTTGGCGCGGACGTCGCGATCCATGACATTTCCTGGACCGCGCCGGCCAAATACGGCGAGGCGCCCGATCTCGACGCTGTCGCTAAGGTGATCGCCCGGCACGGCGGAAGGGTCGCGGCGGTGAGCGGCAACATCGGCGACAAGGCGGCGGTCGCGAAGATGAGGGAAGAGATCGAGGCCAAGCTCGGGCAGGTCGATATCCTGGTCAATTGCGCCGGCGGCGACATCGGCGCGGCTGGTGGTAAGCCTGACCCCAATGACGCGCTCGGCATTCCGCTTGAGGACATCAAGGCGCTGACCGAGAACAACCTCTATGGCACGATCCTCGTCTGTCAGGCGTTCGTGCCCCCGATGGTGAAGGCGGGCAGCGGATCGGTGATCAACATCGGCTCCGCCGCGGCGCAATTCGGGGTGACGAACGGGGTCATCTACGCGGCGCTCAAGGCCGCTGTCATTCACTATACGCGTTGCCTCGCGGCGTCGGTTCGGACCGAGGGCGTTCGCATCAATGCCGTGAGCCCGGGGGCGACGAAGACCGCGCGCTTCGAGGCGACCCGCGTCGTCGATCCGCAAAAGATGGATTCGTCGATCAAGTCGCTTATCCGTTATGGGGAGCCGGGCGAGATGGCCGACGCGGTCGCGTTCCTAGCCGGCCCGAGGAGCAAGTATATCAGCGGCCAGGTCCTTCGGGTGGACGGCGGCGAGACGCTGTTTCCAGGATGACGAACGGTTAAGAGCAATAACAGGAGGGTTGAAAGTGTCGGACGCCAAACGGTTTGACGGTATGACGGCGGTGGTGACGGGCGGGGCGTCCGGCATCGGGCTCGGCGTTGCAAAGCGGATCGCCGCCGAGGGCGGGCGGGTCACGATATGGGACCAGGATCCCGCGCGTCTGAAGGCAGCCGTTGCAGAGGTCGGCGCCGCCCACGCCCGAGCGGATGAGGTCAACGTTGCAGATCCAAGCTCAGTCGAGCGTGCGACTCTCACCGCTGCCGGGGAGATGGGCCACATCGACATTCTCGTCTGCTCGGCAGGCGTGGCGGGCAAGAACGCCCTCGTCATCGACTACCCGATCGACGAATGGAAGCGCGTGTTCGACATCAACGTGCACGGCCTCTTCTACTGCAACCGCTTTGTCAGCAAGCTCATGAAGCATCGAGGCTACGGCCGCATCGTCAACATCGCCTCGATCGCCGGCAAGGAGGGTAATCCGACCGCGTCGGCTTACAGCGCGTCAAAGGCCGCGGTCATCGGCCTCACCAAGTCGCTCGGCAAGGAACTCGCGAAGGACGGCGTTTGCGTGAATACGATCACGCCGGCGACGATCGACACGCCAATCCTCTCGCAGGTGTCGGACGCTCATATCGCCTACATGCGCTCGAAAATTCCGATGGATCGCTTTGGCACGGTTGAAGAAGCGACGGCGATCGTCTGCTGGCTCGCGAGCCGCGAATGCTCGTTCACAACTGGCGCAGTCTTCGACCTCTCGGGCGGCCGCGCTACCTATTGAGGCTTAAATGAGCGCTAACGCCTTGAGCGAGCAAGATCACGCGTTCATTGAAACCGGCGATCTGATCGAGCCCCTGCGCCGCATGGGCCTCCTGAAAGCCGGAGAACCCGTCCGGCTCACGCCTCTGACCGGCGGGGTGTCTTCGGACATCTCGCTTGTCGAGGCCGGCGGCCGACGCTTCTGCGTCAAACGGGCGCTCCCGAGGCTCAAAGTGACCGCGCTCTGGGAAGCGCCGATCGAACGCAACGCGGCCGAGGCGGCTTATATGCGCGCTGTCGCGCGCTGGGCGCCGCACGCCGTTCCGCGTGTCCTTGGCGAGGACGCGAAGGCAGGCTGGTTCGCGATGGACTATCTCGCGCCCGAAGACCATCCGCTGTGGAAGGCCCAGCTGCTCGCCGGAATCGTCGACGCGGATTTCGCGGCTAGCGTCGGGCGCGATCTTAGCCTCATCCATGCGCGAAGCGCCGCCGACCCGAGCATTCCCGCCGCCTTCGCCAACGACGACACGTTCGAGGCGATCCGCATCGAGCCCTATCTGCACGCGACCGGCCGCGCGCATCCAAAACTCGCGCCGCGCTTCGATGCGCTCGCGCATACGACGCTCACGACCAAGCGCGCTCTGGTTCACGGCGACATCAGTCCGAAGAACATTCTTGAGGGCCCGGAGGGGCCGGTGTTCCTCGATGCCGAATGCGCCTCATTCGGCGACCCCGCCTTCGACCTCGCCTTCTGTCTCAATCATCTCCTGCTCAAGGGCGCGCGCGAGGGCGTGGATCGAACGCGCTACCTCGCCGCCTTTTCGGCGTTGGCGAGCGCCTATCTCGCCGGCGTCAATTGGGAGAGCGTGACGGCAATCGAAGCGCGCGCGGCCGCGCTGCTGCCGGCCCTCTTCCTCGCCAGGGTCGATGGCAAGTCACCGGTCGAGTATCTCACCCGCGAGAGCGAGCGCGCAGCCGTGCGCCGCTTCGCCGAGCCGCTCATCGCCCATCCGCCGCGCCGTGTCATCGACGTCGCCTACGCCTGGAGCCATGCGCGATGAGCGAACCCTGGCTCAGATATTGCCAAGGCCGTTTTAGACGCAAGTAATTTGCGCTATTAACAAGGGGGAGGGACTCCCCATGAACGTCGATCGACTTCGAGACGCCTTAGCGAACAATCGTCCGGTCTGGGTCGAAATAAAGAACGAGAGAAGTACGAGTGACATCTACACTCCAGGAAAATCGCTTGTTGCTGGCACCAGTAGTCTTTCTCACCGCCTAATGCTCGACCCAGCGGCCGGGGACCCTGTCATACAACTGAAGGCTGCAGGTGCTAACGGCCAATTCACGTGCTTATCAACTGTTGCTGAAAATCGCCAACTCGTCCGATACAGGCGAGGTAAGGTCTACTTGATTTTGCTCAAGGATGACGTTCACTTCGAAGTTCCGCTTCAACCTCTTAAGGATAAATTTGGGAGGCAAATACTTGAATTTAAGGACGGTCCTCACTATCCCTTTGCTCGCAATTTGTCACTCGTCGAGAATGGGTATTTAAAAAAAGCGACAAGCGGCTTGGTGGAACTATTCATTCGAGCGCTTGCACACGCGCCGACGCTCGGCGAAGCAGTATACCCTCGGACATTGCCAAGATCAATTCACGAAAAGACATTCCTGACACCACTAAACAAGCGTTGGTGGCGGCGCGTCTTGGACAAGGAGGGTTTCGGAGGTCGTTGGACGAACTCTGGGGGGCTCGCTGTGCGATTTGTGGATTCTCTACCAGAGAACTCTTTCGGGCATCGCACGTCAAGAAGTGGAGTAAAAGCACGGATAAGCAACGCCTAGACCCTAACAACGGTCTATTGCTGAGTGCGCATCTTGATGCACTATTTGATAAGGGGCTGATATCCTTCGATGAGAATGGCAAGATGCTTGTGTCGAAGAAACTGCCGGTTTTAGAGCGGCGTGAACTTCGGCTAAGCGGCAGATTGCTACGAAGGCCGTGGAAGGAGCTCGGTTGGTATTTGTCCATTCACCGGAAGACGCATGGCTTCCCGAAGTAAGTGCGTCCCCATAGTCGCTTTCTGCCGGACTTCTAGCGCGGCAAGGGGCGACCGGGCGCGATGAGCGAGCCCGTCATCCGCTCACTGGTCGCGCGGCGCATCTGGGACTCGCGCGGCCGGCCCACCGTCGAAGCGGAAATCAAGTTAAGCGACGGCGCGGTCGGGCGGGGAATTGCGCCGGCAGGCGCATCGCGCGGTTCCCGTGAGGCGATCGACAAGCGCGATGGCGGCAACCGCTTTGGCGGCTTTGACGTGCAGGACGCACTTCAGGGGATACGAACCGAAATCGCGCCAGCGCTCATAGGCCTCGACCCGTTCGATCAGGCTTCGATTGACGCAAGGCTCGTCGTCCTCGACGGGACGCCGAACAAGGCGAGACTCGGGGGAAACGCGCTGACCTCGGTTTCGCTTGCCGTTCTTCATGCGGCGGCGGCAAGCCGCGGCGTGCCCCTCTGGCGTTACTGTCTCGGCGACGAACCCGCGATCCTTCCGCTGCCGGAGATCCAGATTTTTGGCGGCGGCGCCCACGCCGGACGGCGAACGGACGTTCAGGATTTCATGGTTATGGCGCCGCGCGCAAAAACCTTCGCCGGGGCGCTCGAGGTCACAGCGGAAGTCTATCATTCCGCCGGCAAGATCATGGCCGAGCGCGGCCTTCTGCAGGGCGTGGCCGATGAAGGCGGCTGGTGGCCGGCGTTTTCGACCAACGAGGAGGCGCTCGAAACATTGATGCGGGGAATCGAGCGCGCCGGTTTTGTACCAGGCGAGGACGTGAGCCTATCGCTTGACGTCGCCGCGTCGGAATTCGGGCATGGCGGACGCTATCGTCTCGGCCTCGAAGAGCGTGAACTCGACCGCGACGCGCTGGCCGAGATGCTGCTCGGCTGGTGCGCCCGCTATCCGATCCTGTCGATCGAAGACCCGTTCGCCGAGGACGACGACAAGGGGTTCGAGCGATTCACCGCCGCGGTCGGCGACCGCATTCAGGTGATCGGCGACGATTATCTCGTCACCAGCGCGAGCCGGGTCGCCGAGGCGGCGCGTCGGCGAAGCGTCAATTCCGCGCTGATCAAGGTGAACCAGGCTGGAACAGTCAGCGAAGCGAAAGCCGCCTGCGACGAAGGGTGCCGCCTGGGCTTCGGCACAATCGTGTCGGCGCGTTCGGGAGAGACCGAGGACATTTCGATCGTTCATCTGGCGATTGGCTGGAGCGCCGGACAGCTCAAGGTCGGCTCGTTCGCGCGCTCCGAGCGGATGGCGAAATGGAACGAGGTTTTGCGCATCGAAGAAGCGCTCGGCTCGAAGGCGCGCTTCGCCGGCTTCGATGAAATGCCGATGCGACGGCAGGGGGCAAAACCGGTCGAAACGAGTTCTGGATGGCGCGTTTGATGACGAACAGCCTTTCGATCGAGAGCGGCGCGCTCGCAATTCCGGACCCGACTGCAAGCGGGGTGCGCGTCTACAAAGGCATTCCCTATGCGGCGGCGGCGCTCGGACGCTTGCGCTGGCGCCCGCCTGAGCCGGTTGCGGCCTGGACAGGCGTGCGGCCGACGGCGGACTTTGGCGCCCATTCCGTACAGGGCGTCGTATGGGACGACATTGACCTTGCCGGCGCCGCAACCGCCGAGGACTGCCTCTACCTCAACATCTGGACGCCGGCCGCTCCGGGGACAAGCGCGCGTCTCCCCACGATGCTCTGGATTCATGGCGGCGGCTTCGTCGTCGGCTCCGGCGCCGAACCACGCTACGACGGCGCGCGTCTCGCGTCTCGCGGCATTGTCGTCGTCACCGTCAACCATCGGCTCAACGCGCTGGGCTTCCTCGCGCATCCGGAACTCACCGCCGAATCGGATCATCATTCATCAGGCAATTACGGCCTGCACGACCTTGTCGCCGCGCTGAAGTGGGTCCAGCGCAACATTGCCGCCTTCGGCGGCGATCCCGGCAAGGTCACGATCGCAGGCAAATCCGCCGGTTCGGAAGCGACGAGCGCGCTGATGGCCTCGCCGCTCGCTAAAGGACTGTTTGCGCGCGTCATCGGCGAGAGCGGAGCGATGTTCGCTTCTCCGAGCCGCGCGCCGGCGCCGCTCAAGAAGGCCGAGGCCGCCGGCCTCGATTTCATGCGCAAGGTCGGCGCGCATTCGCTGGCCGAACTGCGCGCCGCACCCGCCGCCGCCATCCTCGCCGCAGCGCCAGGACTGGGCTTCCGTCCGATCATCGATGGATGGTTTCTGCCGCGCGCGCCGGCCGAGATCTTCGCCGCGGGCGAGCACAACGACGTGCCCTTGATGGCAGGCTGGAACAAGGACGAAGGCTTCAATTTCACTTTGCTTCAAGGCGACGACGCGGAGCGCCCTTATGCCGAAATCGTCCGCACAATCTTTCGCGGGCGGACGGACGCGCTGCTGCAGCACTACCCGGCCGGATCTCCCGAGACTGACGCCGCCTCCGCGCGCGCACTCGGCGGCGATCTCACCATCATCCACCCGACCTGGGCCTGGATCGAGGCGCAGAAGCAAAGCGGCCGCGCCGAGATTTTCCGCTTCCGTTTCGACCGTGCGCCTTTAACCCCGCAGGGATGGTTTGGCGATCGTGACAGTCGCGACGCCGGCGCCTTCCATGCGGGCGAACTCCTCTATGTCTTTGACAATCTCCACGCGCATCCGTGGCTGATCGAAGACGCCGACCGCGAGCTGGCGAAACTGACGTCAAGCTATTGGATTAACTTTGTCACCAACGGAGATCCTAACGGCCCCGACCTGCCTCACTGGCCGTCCCACCGCGGCGCCGGCGCGCCGGTGATGGCGCTCAACTCGCTGCACAAAGCGGGGCCGGAGGAATGGCGGGAGCGGCACGTGTTCCTGAAAGCGGTGACGGAGGAGGCCAAGAGCGCGGGCTGACGCAAACCCGTCATTGCGAGCGCAGCGAAGCAATCCAGGAGTCGCCAGGCGTCCTCGATCGCCGCGTCGCTTCGCTCCTCGTGATGAACGATTTGAACCAATAGCATCCCGCTGGCTGCTTCGCGCTCTTCGTTACTGACGCGGTGTGAGCGAACCGCCAATCACGCCGTCAGGCGCGCATAGACCGCGGCGAGCGAGAGAATGATCGCTCCGTAAAGGATCTGCTTGATCGGCTCGGAGACGTCCAGGAGCGTGAGGAGGCCGGTGAGAACGGTCAGGATCAGCGCGCCGATGATCGTCCCCGCATAGCCGCCGCGTCCGCCGAAGATGGACGTGCCGCCGATGACCACGCAGGCGACCGAGGGCAAGAGGTAGCTGTCGGCAAGACTGAGGTCCGCCGCGTTCGTTCCCCCGACCACGACGAGCCCGGCGATCGCTGCGAGAATGGCGCAGAGCAGATAGTTGGCGAACAAGACGCGCCACACCCGCACCCCGGCGAGATGACAGGCCTCGCGGTTATCGCCGACCGCGTAGAGAAGACGACCAAACCCCGTCCGTTGCAGGCCGAACTGGATTAGCGCGGCGATGATGAGCCACAGGAAGAGGTCGATCAATACCAGTCCGAACACACGTCCTGCGCCCAGCGTCTGGATGATGTCGGGGACATGTGGCTGGCTCGCCATCATGTGCTGGCTGTAGACGATCAGCACGCCGCCGGTCATGAGGCCGGCGCCGAGCGTCATGACCAGCGGCTGCACGCGCAAGAGGGCGACCCCGATCCCGTTGATGAGGCCGACGATAATGCCGACCAGAAGCGCGAGGCCAATCGCTGGGGCGGCGCCTGAGGAGGCGTTGGTCGCGAGCAGATAGGCCGCTCCTGTCGCCACGCTCGCCACCGAGAGGTCAATGCCGCCCGTCAGCATCACGAGCGTCTGTCCGCTGGCCATGATCGCGAGCGGCGCGGCGAACAGGATCGTGTTTGACGCCCAAAGCGAGCCTCATTTGCGTTCCTGCAGATAGGCAAACAGGCCCGCGACCATCACCACCAGCGCGATCAGCGTCCCTTGGATCACCTGGCCGTAATTCGGATCGATGCCGAGGAACACCAAGACCATGGGCGCAAGCGTCAGCAACAGCGCGGCGATGACCGGGCCGACCATTCCACCGCGGCCGCCCGCGAGGCTCACGCCGCCGATGACGACGGCGGCGACGCTGCTTAGCGTGTAATATGCGCCCGCCAGGGGAGCGCCAATTCCTGTCGTCATGGTCAGGGCCATGCCGCCAACCGCGCAGGCAATTCCGCTGAAGACATAGGCGATCGTGCGCGCTCTCATAACGTTGACGCCACTCCGAAACGCGGCGACCGGATCGCTGCCGGCCGCGTAAATCAGAAGGCCGATTCGGCTGAGTCGGATCGGCAGCCAGATCGCAACGATGGCGACGATCATCAGCACGAGCGCGTTCGGCAGCCATGGCCAGAAATCGGCGCCAGCGCCAATGTTGAGATAGGCCGCCGGCGCGCCTAAGCCGGGGTGTTCGAGGATGAGCAACGCCACGCCGCCCCAGATAAATCCTGTGGTCAGCGTGGCGACGACGTCGGGAATGCGGGAGAAGGCGACGACGAGACCGTTCAGCAAGCCTTGGCCGGCGCCGGCGACGAGCACGAGGATGGAGAGGGCCAACGACTGGCGAAAGTCAGCGTGCTGCATCAGGCTGGCGGAGAGGACGTTCGACACCGCGATCATGGAGCCGATCGAAAGGTCGATGCCGCCGCTGATGACGACGATCGCCTGGGCGGCTGCTGCAAGCGCGAGCGGCAAGGCGCCGAGCGCCAAGGATTAAATCTCAAACGAACCGAAATCCGGATGAACCGCGACCGTCGCAGCCAACGACGCTACGAGCAGAAGCGGCATGCCGAGAAATCGGCCAGCCCGGGCTAGCGCTCGCCGGGAAGTGCCGGTGTTTCGAGCCGCCGCATCGGTCATGCAGGCGCCGCTGCAGCCTCTGCGTGGGTTAAGCCGTGGGCCGCCCGCAAGAGGCGGGCTTCATCAGCTTCCGCCGCCGGCATTTCGCCGGAGATGCGGCCGGCGAACAGAACGACCGTGCGATCGCAGGCCAGGCGAATCTCGGGCAATTCCGACGTGAACAGCAGGACCGACAGGCCCTGATCCGCGATCTCGCGCATCAGCGCATAGATCTGCTGCTTGGTGCCGATGTCGATGCCGCGCGTCGGGTCGAAGCAAAGCAGCGTCTTGAAACCTGCGGCAATCCAGCGGGCGATGACGACCTTCTGCATGTTGCCGCCGCTGAGGCGCCTCACTTCCGCGGCCGCGCGGGTGTCGATCTGTAATTTCCGCACAGCCATGTCGACCCGACGTTTCTCCTCGCCCATCGCAATGGGGCCCCAGCTGCGCAATCGGCCGAATGCGGCCAGCGTCACGTTCTCCTGCACGGACCGTTGGGGCAGGAGCGAAACCAGCCGGTTCGCCGGGACCAGCACGAGGCCGGCGCGGATCGCGTCGGCGGGATGGCGCAACTTGAGTACACGCCCTTCCGCTCGCACCTCTCCCGCGTCGGCTCGCCGCACGCCGGCAATGCAATCGAACAGTTCCTCCTGTCCCTGCCCCTCTAAGGCTGCAACTCCAAGCACCTCGCCGCGATTGACTTGGAAAGAGACGCCGTGCAGCGCATGGCCGTAGCTCAGGTCTTTCACTTCCAGCGCCGGGGCCTCACGCCCCTCTGCGGGACGGGGGGCGCGCGCGGCTGGGGCCGTCGTCGCCTTGGCCACGTGCGAGCCAAGCATCAAATTCACGATCGTCTCTTCGGCGCCCTTGGTCGGTGTGACGCCGACGGTGACGCCGTCGCGCAGCACGGTCGCGCGGTCGCAGAGCGTGGCGATTTCGGCCATGCGGTGCGAAATGAAGATCACGCTCGCGCCACGGCTCCGAAAATCTCGAACAACCTTGAACACCCGCTCGGACAAGTCCGCGGGCAGCGCCGCGGTGATCTCGTCCAGCATCAAAATGTGGGGGTCGGAAGCCAGCGCGCGGGCGAGATCGATCAGCCGCAACAGAGCGAAATCGACATCGCGCGCAACGGTCTTGAGATCAACCCGCTCGACGCCGAGATCACGCATCGCCGCCTTGACCTTGTCGGTTGAGACGCGCGCGAGACGCATGTTCTGCGCCACCGTCAGGTCGGGAACGATCGCGGGATCCTGGTAGACAGACACGATGCCGGCTCGGCGCGCCTCGGCCGGGGATCGAAAGGCCACCGGCTGCCCCGCGAGGGCCATTTCGCCCCCATCCGCCGGGAACACGCCGGTGATGATCTTGACCAGCGTGCTCTTCCCCGCGCCGTTTGCGCCCATGAGCGCATGCGCTTCGCCTGACCTTACCTCCAGGTTCGCTGAACGTAGGGCTCTAACCGCTCCGAATGTCTTCGCGACGCCGCGAATGTGAAGAAGCGGCGGAGCCGGCGGCTCGCGCCGCCGGCGTTACAATTGGCTATTCAGCCGAGATCAGGGGCCTTTGCAAGAGATCAGCTGCTCCGGCGTGTAATGCGTGTACGGCGGCACGGTCGCCACGCTGAAATACGGGTCGAGCCTCGGATTGTACGCGGCCTTCAGATCGCTCATGCCCTTGTCGTTGTCCCAGACCGCCGGGGTGATCTTGACCAGATGCGGCTGCTCTTTCTTCGCGAGCACATCGAGCGCGAGGCTCAGGCCGGCGCGCCGACCGCCGGCGGGTTGCTGACCGCCGCGCCTTCGAGGCCCTTGCTCTTCAAATCGATAAGCTGGCCGATGAAGCCATTGTTGTCGGCCCCGACCACCGGAACATAGGGCTTGTCGGAGGTCTGGTAAGCCGTCACGACCGTCGAATCGATGCCCGAAGTCCAGACGCCGTCGATCGGCTTACCCGACGCCAGCAGGTTCTTCGTCTCCTGCGCCGTTTTATCGAGCGCCCAGCCTGAGAACACTGACGTGACCTTGATGTTGGGGTAGTTCTTGGCGACCTCGGTGAAGCCCTGGTGGCGATCCGCGTCGGCGGGAACCCCGTCGATGCCGCGCATCTCCACGACCGAGCCCTTGCCGCCCAGCTTGTCGAACAGCCATTTTGCGCCGAGCTTGGCGTATTCGACTTGATCGTTGGTCAGAACATAGGCCTCCAGCGCGGAAACCGCCTGGTCGACCGCGACCACCACGATCCCCTTGTTCGCCGCCTGCTTGATCACTGGGTTCAGCGCTTCGCGATCCGAAGGGTTGATGATGATGATGTTGGCGCCAGCCGAAATGAGGTTGCGGATGTCGGCGATCTGCTCCGACGGACCGCCGTTGCGGTTGGCGACAATCACCTTCGACACCTTGCCCGACGCTTCCGCTTCCGCCTTGATCGAGCAGATCATCTCTTCGCGCCAGCCGTTGCCGATCAGCGTATTGGAGACGCCGACGACATACTTGTCGGCCGCGTGCGCGTTGCCTGCCATCGCCAGCACTGCGAGTGAGGCGCTACCCAGAATTTGCGTAAGTTTCACCATTTCCTCCCACTCAAGCCGCCCGGTCCGCACCGGGCCCTTCGCAATATCCGCTTAACCGAAGCGGGCGGACGTCCATACTCCATCGTTCTGGCTGGACTTGACCGCCGCTTCAATAAACGCCACGCCCCGCGCGCCGTCCAGCACGTTCGGGGTTAGTTTCGCGCTTCTTTCAGGTGTACGCCCCGCGCGGCGCGCCGAAATCAGTTCCGCCGTGCCGCGGTAGAGATTGGCGAAGCCTTCGACATAACCTTCGGGATGGCCGCCCGGCATGCGCGAGCCTTCGACTGCGAGCGGCGTATTTCCCGGGCCGCCGCGCCGCAGAATCCGAGACGGCTCGCCATAGGCCGTGAAACGGAGCGTCTCCGGCTCCTCGCCGAACCATTCGAGCCCGGCGCGCGCGCCATAGACCTTGAGACTCAAATTGTTGAGATTGCCGACCGCGACCTGGCTCGCCGCCAACACGCCGCGCGCACCGCCTTGAAACCGCATCAGCACATGCGCATTGTCGTCGAGCCGGCGGCTCGGCACGAACGTCGTCAAATCGGCCGAAACCGCCTCGAGTTCGAGTCCGGTCACGAACAGCGCCAGACTGTGCGCGTGGACGCCGATGTCGGCCAGGCACGCGGACGCGCCCGCGCGAGAAGGATCGGTGCGCCATTCCGCCTGCTTGTGTCCGTCGGCGTCGATCGGCAAGGTCAGCCAATCCTGGACATAAGCCGCGTGGACGACGCGGATGTCGCCGATCTCGCCGCTCTCGATCATTTCCCGCGCCTGGCGCACCATCGGATAGCCGGTGTTGTTGAGGGTCACCGCAAAAACGAGCCCTTTGGCGCGAGTGAGTTCGACCAACTCCGACGCTTCGGCGAGCGTCGTCGACAGCGGCTTGTCGCAGATGACGTCGATTCCGGCCTCGAGGAACGCCTTCGCGACGGGAAAGTGCAGGTGGTTCGGAGTGACGATGACGACGGCCTCGATGCCATCCGGACGCGCGGCCTCGCGAAGCGCCATTTCGCGATAGTCTGAGTAGCTACGGTCTGTCGCTAGACCAAGATGGGCGCCCGACGCCCGCGCGTTTTCGGCGGCCGAGGACAAGGCGCCGGCTTTCAGCTCGATCAGATCGTCGAGCCGCATCGCCATACGATGAACCGCGCCTATGAACGCATTGCGTCCGCCGCCGATCATGCCGACGCGCAACCGTCCGCCCTTCAGCCCGTCGACGGCGGTCGCGTGGACCATCGGTTCAGCCTTTGATGCCGAGCAGCTTGAGGTTGGTCGCGCGGTCGGAGCCGGTAGCGGCGAAGTCGTCGAACACGCGGTCCGTCACCTCGATGATGTGGTTGGCGATGAATTTGGCGCCCTCGCGCGCCGCCACTTCGGGATGCTGGAGGCAGCATTCCTACTCGTACACCGCCCAGCCAGTGAAATCACAAGCCGCGAGCTTGGAAAAGATCGCCTTGAAATTAACCTGACCGTCGCCGAGCGAGCGGTCGCGGCCGGCGCGCTCGAGCCAACCCTTGTAGCCGCCGTAGACGCCTTGCTTCGCCGTCGGATTGAACTCGGCGTCCTTGACGTGGAACATCTTGATGCGGTCGTGATACGCATCGATGAAGCCGAGATAGTCCATGCATTGCTTGATGTAGTGGCTGGCGTCGTAATTGATGTTGCAACGCTTGTGGCCCCCTGCTGCGTCGAGGAACATGTCGAAAGTGTCGCCGTCGAACACATCCTCACTGGGGTGGATTTCGAAGCAGAGGTCAACGCCGTTCTCGTCGAAGACGTCGAGAATCGGTTTCCACCGGCGGCCTTGCTCGGCGAAGCATTCTTCGACAAGTCCGGCCGGCCGCTGCGGGTAAGGATAAAAATACGGCCACGCGAGGGAGCCAGTGAAGCTCACGTGCTCGGTCAGGCCAAAACGACGTGAAACGCGTGCGGCCTTTCGCACTTGGTCGGCCGCCCAAAGGCGCCGCTTCTCGGGATTGCCGCGCACGGCGGCGGGGCATTGTCCGTCAAACATCGCGTCATAGGCCGGATGAACCGACACCATCTGGCCCTGAAAATGAGTGGAAAACTCGCTGATCACGACGCCAATGTCGGCCAGCGTTCCCTTGATCTCGTCGCAATAGGTCTCGCTGTCGTATGCGCGGTCCAGATCAAAAAAGCGGTTGTCCCAGGTCGGGATCTGGATGGCCTTGTAGCCGTAATCCTTGGCCCATTTCGCGATTCCAGCGAGGGTGTTGTGCGGCGGCGTATTGGTTGCGAACTGAGCGAGAAACAAGCCCGGGCCCTTGATCGTCCGCATCGCGTTCTCTCCCTCCGCGGCTTCCGCCTTCGCCGTCTTGCGACGAGGAAATATTCTGCCGTCCGGAAGATACAGGCAAAAAACTTCCATTTGTCAATTCCCAAAGGCCGTTCGTAGCGCCAAGCCTCGCGGGGAAATTTCCAGAGTTTGACAATCGGAATTTCTGATCCAAGATTGCGTGAACAGAAGAACATCTCCGGGAGGGCGGCGTGAAGGGGCGGGTGGTTGTGGTCACCGGGTCAACCCAGGGCGTGGGCCTGGCGATCGCCCAGCCGGTCGCCCGCGCCGGCGCCGAAGGTCTCGTGGTGACGGGACGCGACGGGGACAAAGGCGCGGCCGCGGCGGCTGAGCTCGAGCGAAGCGGGGCGCCCGCCCTGTTTGTGGCGGCGGATCTCGAACAATCCAATGCGCCGGATTTGATCTTCGACGCGGCGCTCAAGCGCTTCGGTCATGTCGACGCCCTGGTGAATTCCGCCGCCCTGACTGACAGGGGGTCGCTCGCCGAAGCGGACGTGAAATTCTGGGACCGGCTCTTCGCGGTCAACGCGCGAGCGCCATTCTTTCTCATGCAGCGGCTCGTCAATCACTTGCGCGAGCGCAAGGCGCCGGGCTCGATCGTCAATATCCTCTCCGTGCACGCGCGGGGCGGAGCGCCGGAGCTTGCGGTCTATGCCTCGTCCAAGTCGGCGTTGGCCGGGCTCACCAAAAATACGGCGCACGCGCATCGTTTCGATCGCATCCGCGTCAATGGCGTCATTCTGGGTTGGGTCGATTCTCCCGGCGAGCGACAGATGCAGGCGGTCACGCTTGGCAAGGGCGAGGGATGGCTGGCGGAAGCCATCCGCCAGCATGCCGTTCGGACGCCTGCTGAACCCGGACGACGTCGCGCGGCTCTCTCTGTTCCTTCTCTCCGACGCCTCGGAGCCGATGTCCGGCGCGCTGATCGATTATACGCAGAGCGTCTTTGGCGCGCTGGACTGAGGCCAAGGCGATGCGACGCCTCAATCGCGGCGTCTTGCCGGCGCTGCCGCCATCCGTGCGGCAGCCCCACTATGATCGCGAGAGCCTGAAGATCGGCATGGCGCATATTGGCGTCGGCGCTTTTCATCGCTGTCACCAGGCCGAATTCATCGACGACATGCTCGACGCTCGCTTTGGACGATGGGGCGTCATGGGCGTGAACCTCACGGTGCCGAGCCTCGCCGATCTCCTTATCCCGCAGGATTGTCTTTATTCCCGTACGGTGAGGCAGGACGCCCGCGCTGAGACCCGCGTCATCGGCACGCTACACGCGGTGATCGACGTTACGGACAAAACGAGCGCCGAGGCCGCGGTCGCCGCGCTCGGCGGCCTCGAGATTTGTGTCGCGACGATCACCGGGACCGAAAAAGGCTATTGCCTGACGCCGTCGACCGGCGCACTCGATCTCGACAACCAGGCGCTTCGCGCTGATCTAGAGGGCGACTTCCCGCCCCGCACGCTCCTTGGCCTGCTGGCGCTTGCGCTGGACCGGCGGCGGCAGACTGCGGGAGCGCCACCGACGCTGATAAGCTGCGACAACGTGCCGTCCAATGGCGCGCGGCTCGGCGCGGCAATTCTTGAGTTCGCTGCGTTGCGTTCAGCGCCGCTGACGGGCTGGATCGAGGCCCGCGTCACGTTTCCGTCCACGATGGTCGACCGGATCGTGCCGCCGACGACGCTGGACGACATCGAGGAGGTTTCCAGCACGCTTGGCGTGCGCGACGGCGCCGTGGTCGTCGGCGAGCCATTCCGGCAATGGGTCATCGAAGATAAGTTCGCTGGCGACCGGCCGCCTCTGGACCACGCCGGAGCGCAATTCGTCGCCGATTCGAAGCCCTACGAGGTCATCAAAATGCGCGTCCTCAACGCCGCGCAATCGACGCTGGCGCATCAGGGCGCGCTTGTCGGCCACGAATTCACCTATCAAGCCGCCGCCGATCCAATGCTTTCCGCGCTGACGCGCGGGATGCTCGAGCGCGAAACATCCACGACCCTGCCAAAGCTCGCGGGGATGGAAGCCCAAGCGTACACCGATCACTCGATGACGCGCATCCGCAACGCCGCCATTCGCCACCGATGCCATCAGATCGGCGCCGACGGATCGCAGAAGATCGTCCAGCGTCTCATCGATCCGTTGCGCGAGCGCCTTGCCGCCGGCCGCCCGGCCGGCTTGCTCACGCTCGCGGTGGCGAGTTGGGTCGCCTACGGCTTAAGCGGAGCCCGTCGTTTCGGCGCCCGCTGGGCGCCGATGGACCCTTACGCGGAGACCGTCATCGCGATAGGCGAAAAGATCGCCGATTGGTCCGTATTGGCGAAGTCCGTTCTCGTCATCGCCCCCATCTTCGGGACGGATATGGCGCGCCCGCAACTGGTCGAACCGATCGCACACCACTTGCGCGGCTTGCTTAGCGGCGACGCGCGGCTACCTTGCGGAGCGGCTCGGCGATGAATAGCCGTAAGCCCATCGAACGGACCGATCGAGGCGACGTGGTCGCTGACGCAGGCGACGGCGCCGCGCTCGGCTACTCCCCACCTGGCAGCTATGAGGAGCTTCGAGCGGTGCTGTCCTCCGGAACCGCTCGGCTCCCAAAAAGCTTCGCCAGGTCGCGATCCATCTCTGGCAGTATCCGACCGCGGTGGCGCTCGGCACCGTGACCAGCGTGGCTGGAGAAGCCGGCGTCCAGCCCTCCACCCTGGTGCGATTCGCGCAAGCCTTTGGCTATTCGTGGTTTTCTGATCTGCAAGAGGTCTTCAAGGCCCATATCGCAGATGGCGGACGGAGGGGCCTCGACCGAGCCCAGCCGCGTTGGGAGGGCGTGTCGAACGGCGAGGCGGCGCGGTTGGTCGACGGGTTCATCGGCTCGTCCGAGGCCTCGCTTGCCGGCGTGCGCGACCGGCTTGATCTCGCCCAACTCGAGGTCATGAGCCGGACGCTGGCGGCGGCGGATCTGATCTACATCATCGGCTCCAAGCGCGCGTTCTCGCTGGTGAGTTATGTCTCGCTCGCCTTCGCCAATCTGGGCGTGCGCAATCTTGCGCTCGACAATGTCGGCTCGACCGCCTTCGAGCTCCTGTGCTGCGCCTCGACCTCCGACGCGGTTCTTGCTGTGAGCTTTACGCCTTACAATTCGATCACCCCGGAACTGGCCGCTTCCGCGGCGCAGCGCGGCGTTCCGGTGGTGTCGCTGACCGACAGCGCCTTCAGCCCCCTCGTCCCGGTTTCGAAGGCCTATATCGAGGTGATCGAAGAGAGTTTCTCCGGGTTCAAGTCGCTTTCTGCGACACTCGCGGTGGCGATGGCTCTGGTGCTGCGCGTCGAGCAGCGGCGTAGCGAAGCGGCCGCGCGTGGCCGAGGGGCTCCGGGCTCCGGAGACGATTGATCGGCGCGAGCGGCTCCACGCCTTTCGGGAGGATTTCAGATGCGCAAATGGCGGATCGTCGGCTTAAGCTTCGAGCACATGCACATGGGCGACCTCCTGCGCGAGGTCTTTGAGCATCCGAACGCCGAGATCGCCGGGGTGTGCGATGACGACAAGGCGAGGATGGCGGACTCGATCGCAAATTTCTCCATTCTCAACGAGCGCGTTTATCGAGACGTCGCGCAATGCGTGCGAGAGACGCGTCCGGATCTCGCCATCCTTTGTCTGGCGACGGCCCGGCATGCGGACGTGGTCGAGCAGGTCGCCGCGCTCGGAGTCGACATCCTGCTCGAAAAGCCGTTCGCCGCCTCGCTCGCCGACGCTGACCGGATGCTTGCGGCGGTCAAGAAGTCGGGAGTTCGACTAGCCGTCAACTGGCCTTTGCGCTGGTATCCGCCGCATGTGACGACCAAGCGGCTGATCGATGAGGGGGTTGTCGGCGACGTGATCGAGGTTCACTTCTACGACGGCAACCGCGGCCCGCTCTATCACCGCGCCGACAAGGTCGTCGTGTCGGACGAGGACGTGCGGCGCGAGAAACCGACCTCGTGGTGGTACAGCAAGGCTGCGGGCGGCGGCAGCCTGCTCGACTATATGGGCTACGGAGCTACTCTCGGGACCTGGTTCATGAACGGCGAGGCGCCGATCGAGGTGACCGCGGTCGTCGATCAGCCGACCGGCCTTGAAGTCGACGAGCATTCCATCACCATTTGCCGCTACGCCCGAGGCTTATCGAAACTCGAAACGCGCTGGGGGACCTTCACCGATCCGTGGACCACGCAGCCGCAGCCGAAGTGCGGTTTTGTCGTCGTTGGTTCAGGGGGCACGATTTCGAGCTATGATTACGACGCGCATGTCGGCGTCCAGACCCGCTCTCAACCGACCATCCGCCAAGTGCCCGTCGACGAATTGAAGGCCCCGTTCCGCAAGCCGGTTGAATACGTGCTCCATTGCAAGGAGCGCGGCCTGCCGTTCGAGGGACCGCTGGATCCGACGCTGTGCCGCACGGCGCAGCGCATCGTCGACACCGTTGCGCTCTCCGCCCGCAAGCGGCGCACCCTGGCTCTGCTGCCGTGACCGAGACGGAGACAGGGAGGGCCCGGGAGCCTTCGGCCGACGAATATGCGCTGGTCGCCCAGGCGGCGGTCGAAACGCAAGCGCCGGACCTGCCGTATCGTCCGCCCATGCCGCGCGACCGTGGGGCGCCGATCGCGCTCGTCGGCGCGGGCGGCATCAGCGCCGCGCATCTCGACGCCTATGCGCGCTACGGCCTCAATGTCGTTGCGATCTGCTCGCGCGATCTCGATCGCGCCCGGGCGCGGCGCGACGCCTATTTTCCTGGCGCGCGCGTAACCGACGATTTCGATTCCGTGTCGCGCGATCCGGATGTGAGGGTTCTCGACCTTACCGCCCACGCAGACATCCGCCTCGATCTCATGCGGCGCGCGCTGGCCGCCGGCAAACACTTGCTGTCGCAAAAACCCTTCGTCGAGACGCTCGATGACGGTCGCGAACTCGTCGAGCTGGCGGAGCGGCGCGCGCTCAAGCTTGCAGTCAATCAGAACGGACGCTGGGCGCCGCATCTCGCCTATATCCGGGAAGCGGTCTACGCGGGCCTCATCGGCGAAGTCACCGGCGTTCATGCCGAGATCCGCTGGAACCACGGCTGGATCGCGGGGACGTCGTTCGAAGCGATGGACGATCTCATCCTCTGGGATTTCGGCATCCATTGGTTCGATTTTCTTGCGAGCGTCATCGGCGATCGCGCGCGTTCCGTCTATGCGACGGCTGTCCGAGCCGCCGGACAGACCGCGCGTCCCCCGTTGCTGGCCCAAGCGCTGATCAGCTTTGACGGCGGTCAGGCCTCGCTTGTCTTCGACGGCGCGACCCGGTACGGCGCGCGCGATTCGACTTCCGTCATCGGCGCGCATGGCGTCGCCTCCGCCCAGGGCCCCGATCTCGGCCACCAGGCGGTCGAGCTCTACACCGAAGCGGGAGTCGCGCGGCCGATTCTCACCGGCGCCTGGTTCAACGACGGCTTCGCCGGCGCCATGGGCGAACTCCTGTGCGCGATCGAAGACGGTCGGGAGCCGTTAAACTCGGCGCGCGGCAATCTTTCCTCGCTCAAGCTCTGCCAGGCGGCTTTGCGCTCGGTCCGGACCGGCGCTCCGGTCGCGGTTTGAGCGGACGAGGACAAGGAACCCTCAGCAGGCCGTCGCCGTCCGCCTGTGATAAACTCGAAGCGGAGAAAACGCGATGGTGAAGGAACTCGTTCACACGTCGGAAGAGCCGTTGCGACCGCTTCAGCTCGACATCGAGCGCGCCAAGCAAGTCGACCGGCCGCCCTATGCGATTGTCGATATCGGCTCGAATTCGATCCGGCTCCTGGTCTATGACCAACTCGGCCGGGCGCCGATGCCTCGCTTCAATGAGAAATCGCTTTGCCGCCTTGCCGAAGGGCTGGCCGAGACCGGCGCAATCGCGCCTGATCGCTTTCGGCGAACAATCGAGGCCGTGCGGCGATTTCGCGCCATCGCCGAGGCCATGGGGGTCAGTCGAATCGACGCCGTGGCGACCGAGGCCATGCGCCGCGCCTCGAACGGACCGAAGCTCGCGGGGGCAATAGAGGCGGAGTCCGGCCTGAAGGTGCGTATCCTCAGCGGCGGCGAGGAGGCGCGGTTCGCCACACTCGGCGTCATTTCAGGGTTCTTCCGCCCAGTCGGGTCGGTCGGCGACATGGGCGGCGGCAGCCTCGAAGTCGCGGAGGCGATCGACGACCATGTGGGAGATTTCTGGGCCAGTCTGCCGCTCGGGGCGCTGCCGGTCGAAGCCATGATGGCGGAGGGCTTATCCGCGGCGAAGCGGCAAATCGACGAAATTTTGCGGCGAAACCTGCCGCGTGCGCTCTCAAGGCCGGTGTTCTATCCTGTCGGCGGCGGCTGGCGGGCGCTGGCGAAAGCGCACATGGAAGCCGTCGGCGCGCCGGTCAAAGTCGTCCACGGCTATAGCGTCAGCGCGGTCGAGGCGCGAGATTTCGCGCGAGCGCTTTCGCGACTGTCCCCGGCAAAACTGGCAGGGACCCCGGGCGTGTCGGAGCGTCGGGCGCGCACATTGCCGGCGGCTGCGCTGACGTTGGACCGCGTGTTGAAGCACCTGAAGCCCGAACGCGTCGTCTTTTCGGCGCTAGGCCTGCGCGAGGGGTTTCTCTATTCGCAGCTCAGCCGAGAGGAACAATATGCGGACCCCCTAATAGAGGGCGCGCAGCTGATCGGTCTGCCGCTCGCTCGGGTGCCCTATTTCGCCTCTGAGCTCGTGTCGTGGACCGAACATCTCGTTTCCGGCGAAACTCCGGCTGAGAAGAGGCTTCGCGTCGCCATCTGCGCGCTGTCTGATATCGCCTGGAGAGACGCAGCCGACCTGCGCGCGGAAGAGGGGTTTCGCCGGCTGCTCGAATTTCCCTTTATCGGCGTCACGCACCCTGAGAGGGTGTTCATCGCCACCGCCATTCACGCCCGCTACGTCGGCCGACCGGACGCGCCGTGGCTTAGCCCCGCCATTAAGCTGCTGACGCCAGCGGATCGGCGCCAGGCGCTGATACTCGGCCGCGCCATCCTCTTGGCCTATCGCTTTTCTGGCGGCGTGCCGGCCGTGCTCGAAAATGCTCGGTTGCGCATCGAGCCGGATTGTGTCCGGCTCGAAGTGGCCGCGGCGGCCCGCGCCCCCGACAGCGAAGTGGTGATCGAGCGGCTGAGGCTGCTCGCCAGCGCGATCGGTGTGAAGCGCAGCGAGGTCGTCGACATCGACGCGCCGTCGCAGCCGCCGGGCGATTAGAGCGAGTTGCTTTTGGATTGAGACAGCCGAAAGCGAACGGCTCGGACGACAATATTTTGCAGAAAAACAGAAATTAAGTTAGACTTGCCCCATGAAGAATCCTGCCCTTCCGCATGGCCTCGACCGCGGGTGCCCGTTCCGGCGCCTCTCAACGCCAGGGAAAAAGCGCGAGGAAAAATCATTCCCGATTCGAGTCGCGTAACCCATTGATAAGTCTCGATTCTGACGAGAAAATCCAAGGAACTCCAAGGAAATCCAACCCTCATGAGCGGGGGTCTTCGCAGCGAAACGGACAGAGCCCAAGAAAACCCAAACGGATCGAGAGGACCAAGCCGCGACCCGCCGCAGGGAAGGAGCCACGGCTGGCGCGGGGCGTGCGGCCGGACCGGCCGCGCCGAGTGTTCGCTTCAAGGATGATTCCGCCCGGACGCGACATGCTCTAAGATGTGCGCTGCACCGAGAGCGGACCGCCCATGTCGTCTTCGACCTTCACCGCGCGCGTTGTGCCGTCGATCGCCGCTATTGACGCGGCGGCGTGGGACGCCTGCGCCAATCCGCCGGGCCGCTCGTTTGAGGAGGCCGAGGGCGAACGGTTCAACCCGTTCCTCACCCATGCCTTCCTGAATGCGCTCGAGGTCTCGGGCTCGGCTGGCGGCCGCTCCGGCTGGGCGCCCGCGCATGTGACGGTCGAAGACGCGCGCGGACGCATGGTCGCCGCCGCGCCCTGCTACCTCAAGAGCCATAGCCAGGGCGAATACGTGTTCGACCACGCGTGGGCCGACGCTTACGAGCGCGCCGGGGGCGACTATTATCCTAAGCTTCAGGTGGCCGTCCCATTCACACCGGTGACCGGACGCCGGCTCCTCGTCGCTGCCGACGCGCCCGAGGGCGCGCGTGAGGCGCTGATCGGGGCGCTCGGCCAATTGCGCAAGCAGACCAGGACGTCGTCGATTCACGTCACCTTCCCGACCGCTGGGGACGCCGAGCGGCTGTCCAACTCCGGATTTCTGATCCGCAATGGCGAACAGTTCCATTTCTTCTGCGACGGCTTCGCGAGTTTCGACGATTTCCTGGCCGCGCTCGCCTCGCGCAAGCGCAAGGCGATCAAACGCGAGCGGCGCGACGCTCTGGACGGCGAAGTCACGATCGAGCCGCTGACTGGCGCGTCGATTCGATCCGAGCACTGGGACGCCTTCTTCAAGTTCTACATGCACACGGGCTCGCGAAAGTGGGGGCGCCCGTACCTGACCCGCGCCTTCTTCGACTTGATCGGCTCGACGCTTGCCGACCGCGTGCTCCTGGTGATGGCGCGCCACGCCGGGCGGTATATCGCGGGCGCGATCAATTTCATCGGCGACGACGCGCTCTACGGCCGCAACTGGGGCGCGATCGAGCACCGGCCGTTCCTGCATTTCGAGGTCTGCTACTATCAGGCGATCGACTTCGCGCTCTCGCGCGGATTGCGTCGGATCGAGGCTGGCGCCCAGGGCGAGCACAAGCTTGCCCGCGGCTACAGGCCCACTCTCACCTATTCGGCGCACGAGTTCGCCGACGCGCGCTTGAGCCGAGCGATCGCCGACTATCTCGGACATGAGCGAACCGCGGTCGAGCGCACGATCGCCCATTATGAGGAATACGCGCCTTTCCGCCGCGGCGATGGCGCGCAAGGGGCCGAAGAAATGGGAGAAGCCTTTGACGCCGAAGTATGAGTCCGACAACATTTTCGCGAAAATTCTTCGCGGCGAAATGCCGTGCGTCAAGGTCTACGAGGACGACGTGTCGCTCGCCTTCATGGATGTGATGCCGCGCGCCGAAGGCCATACGCTCGTGATTCCGAAGGTCCCGGCGCGCACCCTCTTTGACCTCGACGCTCGGAATTTGGCGCGCTTCATGCCGGCGGTGCAAAAGGTCGGGCGCGCCGTCATGGCTGGCATGAAGGCCGAGGGACTTTTACTCCAGCAATTCAACGAACCAGCGAGCGGTCAGCAGGTCTTCCACCTGCATTTTCACCTTCTGCCATGCTGGACCGGCGTGGCGATACGTCCGCCGGGCGGGCCATTCCAGAACGCCGAGGCGCTCAAGCCTTACGCCGACAAGATCATCGCGGCGCTGGCCGACGCGTGAGCAATCGCCGGCCGCCCGTCGCTCAGCCAATCTCCGGAAGCCGGCGCACGTGAGCCATATCCATTACTTTCCTCTTGGCGTCGGCCTCGCGACTCTGTTCTTCGCGATTCTGCTCGCTCTTGTGTTTCTCATCGAGATCGGCCTCCTGGGCCGCGCCTATTCGGCGCTCGGCCTCAGTCCCCGCGTCGCGATGCTGGTGCTGTTCGGCTCCCTGCTCGGCTCGTACATCAATCTGCCCTTGGTGCGATTGCCGGAACAGCGCGTGGTGTCGCGGGAGGTGGTGGAGATCTTCGGCGTTCCGTTTCTGGCTCCTGTCGCGGTCGATTGGCCCGGCACGATTCTGGCGATCAACGTCGGCGGCGCAGTGATTCCGATCATGCTGTCGTTCTACCTGCTCGTGCGCTACAATCTTTGGGGGTTAGCCGCGGTGGCGACGGCGATCGTCGCCTTTGTGGTCCATCGGATGGCGACGTCGATTCCGGGCGTGGGCATATCGGTGCCGACGCTCGCTCCGCCGCTGCTGGCCGCGGCGGCGGCGCTGGTGCTGTCGCGGCGATTTGCGGCGCCGATCGCTTATATTGGCGGCAGCCTCGGCGTGCTGATTGGCGCCGATCTCAGCAATCTCGGTAGGCTGCGCAGCCTCGGGGCTCCCGTGGCCTCGATTGGCGGCGCCGGGACGTTCGACGGCATTTTTCTGACCGGCGTCATTGCCGTTCTGCTGGCGAGTCTAGTCCTCGATCGAAGCTGAGCGAGCAAGCGAGCCCAAATCTGTGGCGATTTTGCCACATTGGACCACAAACGCCAGTCGATAGCGAATGTCGGATGGACTCGGGTGGAACAGAACTCTATAGTCCGGACATTGTTATTGGCGGCGGGGCGACGCGTGTAGCGTATGGCGTCGCGTTACAAACGGAGACAACAAGATGATGAATCGCTGGCTTAAGGGTGTCGCAGTTGTGGCGCTGATGGCCGTTGGGACGGTGGCGGCCCAGGCGGCGGACCTTCCGACCAGAAAAGAGGCGCCTGCGCCAGTGTTCGTGCCGCCTCCGTTCACCTGGACCGGGTTCTACGTCGGTCTGAACGCCGGCGGCCTTGCGCCGAGCGGCGGCCGTAGCGCATCGATCTTTGACCCAAATGCCGCTGCTAATGGCGCCTTCCTCAGTGCTGACTTTCCGGGCGGTCTCGGATCGCAAAGCGTCGGATTCATCGGCGGCGGCCAGGCTGGTTACAACTGGCAGACTGGAGCCTTCGTGCTCGGCGTCGAAACCGACTTCGATGGGACGACCAACAGCAAGTCGTTTAATAACGTCGGCGTTCCCTTTGCTGGCGCGGGCGTTCCGGCGCTCCTCCAGGGCGACTTCTTGAGCGTCAACGGCAAGGCGGCCTTGAGCTGGCTGGGCACGACACGCGCCCGCGTCGGCTTCGTCGCCACGCCGGACAATCGCCTTATGATCTACGGCACCGGCGGTGTCGCCTACGGCGGAGGAACCTCGAACTTCAGCGTCTTTGACTCTACAACCGGCTCCTTCTTTACCGGCAGCCCCAGCTCCACGCGCGTCGGTTGGGTCGTCGGCGGCGGTGTTGAATACGCGATCACCAACAACTGGACGATCAAGGGTGAATATCTGTACGCCGATCTTGGCAGCAGCGACTTCAACACGATTGGAAACGCCGCTGCGGCGGTAAATTTCCCGGGTGTGGTTGCGAGCGGCAGGGTCTCGTACAACGCATCGATCTTCCGCGCCGGCGTGAACTACAAGTTCTGAGCGCCTAGCGCTTCGATCCAAGGCAATTTTGGCCGGAGGAAAGGCGACTTTTCTCTGGCCCTTTTTGTGTTTTCGCGGTTTCGTCGAGGCTCTCGAGAGGCTCCCGATCGCGCCCTCGAAACCAGCGGCCTGACGCGTTTCAGGCCGAATCGTCCGAGCCGGGATGCAGCGCTCGGGGCGCCGTCGGCGACTCGGGTCCACGGTAACGACTGATCTTAAGGCCCGAGCAAGCCTCGATCTCTACTCTTGGTTGCATCGTTCGCGCCGAGACAACCTTCCAATGCCCGCCCAGGACGTTCCGGCCTTATGCTGCGGTCCTTAAGCAAGAGCTTCGGCCGGCCGGCCCTCGATCGCTTGAGCTTTCGATCGCCGCCGTGGCGCTCTACGCGCTGCTCGGGCCGAACGGCGCCGGTGGACTCGGGTGGAACAGAACTCTACAGTCCTGACATTGTTATGGCGGCGGGGCGCACGCGTGTAGCGTATGGCGTCGCGTAACATTCACGGAGACAAAGAAATGATCGATCGCTGGCTTAAGGGTGTCGCAGTTGTGGCGCTGATGGCCGTTGGGACGGTGGCGGCCCAGGCGGCAGACCTTCCGACCAGGAAGGAGGCGCCGGCGCCTGTGTTCGTGCCGCCGCCCTTCACCTGGACCGGGTTCTACGTCGGTTTGAACGCCGGCGGCATTTGGCCGAGCGGTAGCCGTAACGCGTCGATCGTTGACCCGAATTCCGACGTCTTCCTGACCAGCGAGTTTCCGGGCGGCCTCGGATCGAGCGGCGCCGGCTTCATCGGCGGCGGCCAGGCCGGCTACAATTGGCAGACTGGAGCTTTCGTGCTCGGCGTCGAAACCGACTTTCAGGGAACGACCATAAGCAAGAGCTTCAACTCCGCGAGCGCGCCCTTCGGCGGACCCGGAATATTCCTCGGCGATACTCTCAACGTGAACGCGAAGGCGAGCCTCGACTGGTTGGGAACGACGCGCGCCCGCGTCGGTTTCGTCGCCACGCCAGACAATCGGTTGATGATCTACGCCACTGGCGGTGTCGCCTACGGCGGGGGAGGCTCGAATTTTAACGTCTTTGACAGCACGAACGGCCTCTTCTACAACGGTAGCCCCAGCAGCACGCGAGTTGGCTGGACGATTGGCGGCGGCGCCGAATACGCGATCACCAACAACATCACGATCAAGGCTGAATATCTGTACGCCGACCTCGGCAGCAGCAGCATCACGACGACGCCGAACTCGGCTGCGGCTGTGTTGCTGCCGGGAAGCTTCGCAACTGCGAAGTTTAGCTATAACGCGTCGATCTTCCGGGCTGGCGTGAACTACAAGTTCTAAGCGCTCAGCGCTTCACCTAAGGTGTGATTTCAGCTGGAGGAAAGGCGACTTTCCTCCAGCCCTTTTATGTTTTCGCGGTTTCGTCGAGGCTACGAGAAGGCCAGAAGGCCCCGATAGCGCTCTTGAAACCCGCGCCCGACGCGCTCAGACAGAATCGTCCGGGCCCGAATGCGCCGCTTGGGGTCGCCGCCCGCGATTCGGTCCACGGCGGCGGCCGATCTTAAGGCCCGATCAAGCGTCGACTTCTACTCTCGGTTGCATCGTTGGCGCCGAGACAACTTTCCAATGCCTGCCCAAGACATTCCGGCCCTTGTGCTGCGGTCCTTAACCAAGAGCTTCGGCCGGCCGGCCGTCGATCGGCTCGACCTTTCTATCGCCGCCGGCGAATTCTACGCGCTGCTCGGGCCGAACGGCGCCGGTAAGACGACGACGCTGCGTTTGGTCGCCGGCGTGCTTCCCGCCGACGGCGGAGACATCCGGATCTTCGGGATCGACGCTCGCCGCTCGCCCATTGAGGCCAAGCGCATCGTCGCCTGGCTGCCCGACGAGCCGATGCTGTACGACAAACTCGACCCGCTCGAGTATCTCGAATTCGTCGCCGGTCTTTGGTCGGTCGAGGGACGTCGGGCAAAACGGCTGGCGGAAGAGTTGCTCGAAAGCCTCGGTCTCTGGCCGCATCGTCACGAACGCTGCGAAGGATTTTCGCGCGGCATGAGGCAGAAGTTGGCGCTCGCCGGCGCGCTCATCCACGAGCCGCGTCTGCTGATGCTTGACGAGCCGCTGACCGGCCTCGACGCCGCCGCCGCCCGGCAGGTGAAGGATATTCTGACAGATCGAGCCCGCGCTGGCGCGACGATCATCATGACCACGCATATTCTCGAGGTCGCGGAACGGCTCGCGGACCGCATCGGCATCATCGCATGCGGCAAGATGATCGCCGAGGGGACGCTCGATGAGTTGCGCGCCAGCGTCGGCGCGGGCGGCGCGACGTTGGAAACGGTGTTCCTCGAATTGACCTCTCAGGCGGGACGAGCCGCGTGATCGGGAGCGTGGCCGCCTTTCCTCGTTTCGTGTTGCACGATTTACGCCTGAGCGCGCGCGGCTTGGCGTCGATGTTCGGCTCCCTATCGTGGAGAGGGTCGGGAGCTCTCGCCGCGCTCCTATTGGTCGCGTTCCACGTCGCGGCTTACCCCGTCGTAGGCTGGCTCATCGACATTGAAGACGGCCCCAATGGGATGGCGCGGGTCGCCGCGATCCTCGCCAGCGGCGCTGCGCTGGTTATCCCATGGATCGTCGGCCAGTCGATAACCGATTTTACTCGCACGCTGTCCGGGCGCTCGGACCTTGAACTGATTCTCTCCTCGCCTGTCGACACCCACAGTCTGCTTGCCGCCCGCGCTCTGTCGATTTCGGTCGGGGCCGTCGCCTCGGTGGGTCTCCTGTTCGCGCCGCTCGCTGATGTCGCCGCGATGCGAGGCCATCCGCATTGGCTGGCGCTCTACCCGGCGCTGCTTGCAGCCGGGCTCATGGGAACTGGCCTGGCCGTCATGGTGGCGATGTGTCTGTTTTTGACCGTTGGGCCGCGCCGCGCGCGCCTCTTCGGCCAGGTCGCGGCGACGGCGATCGGCGCGTCCGCCGTGCTCGGGGCGCAGGTCGTCGCCATGCTGCCCGAGGGCGTGTGCATACCGATCCTGGCGGCTTTTGCGCCGACCGCGGACGACCTTGACGCCGGGCAAGGCCTCCTCTGGACGCCGGTGCGCGCGGCAGCGGGCGACCCCAAAGCGATTCTCATCTGGGCAGCTTTCGGCGTCGCCGTCTTTGCGCTCGCATGCCTCCTCTTCGGCGAACGCTTTGCGCGGGCCGCGGTCGCCTCTTCGGGCGCGCCGGCTGATACGGGGTCGTCAGCGAAGGGGACGTCGCGCTTCGGCGCAGACATCAGCACGACCCTGCGTATCAAGGAGCGACGCGTCGTCTGGCGGGATCCCTGGCTGATGTCGCAACTTCTTTTGCAGGCCGCCTACACGACCCCGCTCGCCGTTATTCTTTGGCGCGGCGGCGGTCCGACTGGCACGGTCGGGGTCGCTTTCACGCCGGCTCTTGTCGTGATTGCCGCGCAACTCGCGGGCGCCCTGTCCTGGATCGCGCTCTCGGCGGAGGACGCGCCGGATTTTCTCATGACCGCTCCCGTGTCGCGAGCCATCATCGAACGCGCCAAGATCGCCGCCATCGGTCAGCCGATCGCGCTCATCCTGGCCTTGCCCCTTGCCGCATTGGCCTTTGCTTCTCTCTGGGCTGGGTTATGCGCGCTTCTGTTTGGCGCAGGGGCGGTCGCTTCGGCCGCGCTGGTCAATCTTTGGCGACAAGCGCCGTCCCGTCGCGGCCTGGTGCTCCGCCGTCACGCGCAGTCGAAACTCGTCGGCATGATGGAGCACCTGGTCTCGATTCTGTGGGCCGTGGCGACGACCACCGCCGTGATCGGCTCATGGGCGACATTGGTCCCTCTCGCGGCCGTGGCCGCCGTCTTGGCGATAAACTGGAAATGGGCGGCAATGGCGGCGCCCGGGCGCGCTTGATTCGCCCGGGCGCGCCGTGTCTTGACCTTCGAGCTGGCCGCTAGCCCAATGTTGGGCCGGTCAGGCGGAATCATCCGATGGGCCGCAGGAATCGAAATAGCTCCTGAATTGCTGCATTCTTTTGGCATAATTTGGATTCCATGCTATAGATTCTCCATATCAGAACCAGGTCCCGTCTTGCCGGGGAGCCCCGAGGAGGAAGGAAACGAAAGAAGCGTTTAAGGCGTTTTGCGCACAACCCCGAGACGCGAGTTGAGAGCCAGCGAGATTTTTTTATTTTTTTCGACCGTAACGCTTTGAAAAGCCCCAATTCCACCAAATAAAACCAAGCAAATGCAAGCAATTTTACTTGTTTTTATTTGGATTTGCTTGCGGCGCGCTCGCCCCCAGGTTGTATCCGGTCCGCGGATCGCTCCGGAGCCCTGCATGCGGCGGCTTGGACAAATCGGCGCGCGCTCCCACATGCTGCGATGCGGTGAGACCCCAAGCAAGTCTCTTGTCCAGGCGCCGCTCGCCGCGTATGGATTGGGTTCCGGAACTCGTCGCGGGGTCGCGGTGTTTTCGCGAACCTGCCAGGGCTTTGACGAGAAGGCAAGCGAATGAAGATCATTCTTGCCCAGCCGCGTGGGTTTTGTGCAGGCGTTGTTCGGGCGATCGATATTGTCGAGCGGGCGTTGGCCAAGCATGGCGCTCCGGTCTACGTGCGCCATGAGATCGTTCACAATCGCCACGTGGTCGAATCCCTCAAGGCGAAAGGCGCGCGTTTCGTCGAGACCCTCAAGGATGTGCCGGCGGGAGCCGTGACGATCTTCAGCGCCCACGGCGTGTCACGAGAAGTTGAAGACGAAGCGAAGTTGCGGGCGCTTCCGACCATCGACGCAACTTGTCCGCTGGTCACCAAGGTGCACAACCAAGGGCGGGGATACATTGCTCAGGGCCGCGTCCTGGTGTTCATCGGCCATGACGGGCATCCCGAAGTCGAAGGGACGCTTGGGCAGATTGATGGCGAGGTGCACCTCGTCGAAGACGAGAGGGACGTCGAGAACCTGCCGATCGACGGCGGCGACGCCAATCGCCTACATTACCCAGACGACGTTGAGCGTCGACGATACGCGCGGCGTCATCGCCGCTTTGCATCGTCGCTTCAGCGACGTCGTAGGTCCGGATGTTCGCGACATCTGCTACGCGACACAGAATCGACAGACTGCCGTGCGCGAATTGTGCCAGGTCGCCGACGTCATCATCGTCGTGGGCGCCCGCAACAGCTCCAACTCCAACCGTCTGCGCGAGATTGGCGACGAGGTCGGAATTCCGAGCTATCTTGTCGCGGACAGCAGCGAAATCGACCCGGAATGGGTTCGCAACGCCGCTGTCGTCGGCGTGACGGCCGGCGCCTCCGCGCCTGAGATCGTTGTCGAGGACGTGGTCCGAGACCTTGTCGGCGCTCGCGCCGTCGGAAGTGTCGGTCCTTGACGGTCCGGCCGAGACGGTTAGCTTTCGCTTGCCCGCGGAGCTCCGGAATTGAGCCGGTCGAGACCGCTCATCGAGTTTGCTTTGTAAGGATCGCTCGTGGGCATACCGTTCAGGCAGATTGTAAGAGTGGGCGCCTACGTCGTTCGGCAGCATCTCGCCGGCCGCAAGCGCTATCCGCTGGTGTTGATGCTGGAGCCGTTGTTCCGGTGCAATCTCGCTTGCGCGGGCTGCGGCAAGATCGACTATCCCGACGCTATTCTCAACAAGCGTATCTCGGTCGAAGACGCGTTGGCGTCGGTCGATGAGTGCGGCGCGCCCGGTGGTCGTCATGGCGGGCGGCGAGCCGCTGCTGCATAGGGAGCTGCCGAAGATCGTCCAGGGGGTCATCGCGCGCAAGAAATTTGCGATCGTGTGCACCAATGCGCTGCTGCTTGAGAAGAAGATCGATCAATACGAGCCGAGCCCCTATTTCACCTGGTCGATCCATCTCGACGGCGACCAGGAGATGCACGATAAGTCGGTCTGCGAGCCGGGCGTTTACGATCGCGCCGTCTCGGCGTTGAAAACCGCCAAGTCGAAGGGGCTTTCGCGTCACCATCAATTGCACCTTCTTCAACGACGCGGATCCCGAGCGCAGTCGCCGCCTTCTTCGATACGGTGACCGAGATCGGCGTGGACGGCATCACCGTGTCGCCCGGCTACGCCTACGAGCGCGCCCCGGACCAGAAGCATTTCCTCAACCGCTCGGCGACGAAGGAGCTTTTCCGCGCGGTGTTTCGCCGCGGCGACGGCGCGCGCAAGTGGGCCTTCAACCAGTCGAGCCTGTTCCTCGACTTCCTGGCCGGCAACCAGACCTATCATTGCACCCCGTGGGGCAACCCGACGCGCACGGTCTTCGGCTGGCAGCGGCCCTGCTATTTGCTTGGCGAAGGCTATACCAAGACCTTCAAGGAACTGATGGAGGAGACCGACTGGGACGCCTACGGGGTTGGCAATTATGAGAAATGCGCCGACTGCATGGTCCATAGCGGGTTCGAGGCGACGGCCGTGCGCGATACGGTGACCAAGCCGTGGAAGGCTGCGCGCGTCGCCCTCATGGGCGTGAAGACGGAGGGTCCGATGGCCCCGGACATCCCGCTCGGTAGCCAGCGCGAGGCCCAATACGTGTTCGACAAGAACGTCACCCAGAAGCTGTCAGAGATCCGTCGCGCCGAGGCCGAGGAAAAGGCCCGGAAGAAGGCTGCGCAGCGCTTTAGCGCCTGGAACGCGGCCCTGCTGTCGGCCGCGAGCAGCGCGGAGCCCCGCGAACTGACCCGGAGAGCGGATAAGCGCTCCGATGACGGCTGATAGCCTCGATCCCGCCGTCGGAATCAACGGCTTTCAACACAAGCGGCGGCAAGTCGCGTTCGGCGGGGTCGGCGACCGCGCGCAAAATCGCGAACGGGACCCGCTGTTCGAGCGCATATCGGCCGGCGATCAGGCTTTCCATGTCGACTCCCGCCGCTTCCGTGGCGCGGCGCAGCGTCCGCCTTGGCGGGGGCGGTCAGGACAGGCGCGTCGGACGGCCGCCAGACGTTCGACAACGACGCGCGCTCCGGCGCTGACAAGGCGCTGCGCAAGCGACGCCGTAACGGCCTCGTCGGTTCTGATAGCGCCCTCATCCGAGACGACATCCGCGCCGAGAATGAGGTCGCCGGGACGGAGCCGCGGATCAAGTCCGCCGCACAGACCCCAGCTGACCACGAGCGAAGGCCTGAGGCTCGGCCGGCTTCCGCCAGCCTCGGCGCGCAAGGTTGGCGCGTCGCCACAGAGCGTCGTGCGTCCCGGTCCCGCGAGGATCGCCGCCTCGCGCTTCAGTCCGCAGACGATCAGGACGTTTGCGGACGGCGGCAAGGCGGCGCGTCGTTCCGCCCGACCGATTAGCCAGCCAGCAAGCTCTCGGTCCGCTCGCGCAACGTCTTGACCAGGGCGTCCGCGCCGCCGCCGCCGGCGAGGATCGAGGCGAATTCGTCGCGGCGGGTCGCCAGATCGCTGATCGTGCCATTGAGGTAGACGTCGATCACGCGGCCGCCGCGAACGAGATAGTTGATCTGCACCGTCCGGCCGCCCGGCTGGAGCAACTTGGTCTTGACGACTTCGCCGCCGCCCGCGGTTCAGGGCTCGTCTGCGGATCGACGACAAAGCTCTCGCCCGAATAGTCGCTCACCTGATGGGCATAGTCGGCGACGAGGAACCGGGCGAAGGCGTCGCGAACCGCAGCCTGCTGGGCGCCTGAGAACTTGCTCCAGGCGGGCCCCGAGGCCAGTCTCGCCATGGTCCCAATGTCGAAGGCGGAGGTGATGGCGGGCCCGAAGCGCCGGTCGCGTTCGCGCACGCTGAGCTGGCCGGCCGCCTTGAGCGTCGGCATCAGCTGCGCGTAATAGGCCTCGATGCGCCGGGCGGCAGCGCTCTGCGCCTCAGCCGGCGACAGCGATCGAGCCCAGGGAGAGAAGGGCGAGCACGACCGCGATGAAGGCGTCGACAGGCTCAGGCGAAAAGAGAAGCGTTTCATTTGCGGGGGATTCCATTTGCTCGGATCGGAGACCTTTCGGCCAGCCGCGTACATCGTTCGAGGGGCTCGCCGGCGCAAGGCCGCGCCGCGGGCTTCTACCGCCATTTTGGGAATTGAGTTGAGACTTGGTCGTGCGAGGCGCGTGGATTGGATGAGGGCATCAATTTTTTCAATGGCTTATGCTCTTTTATCCGCAACTCGGAGCGGCAGTCGCGTTCCAGCCCGCGAGACGGGACACGTCTTCGAGAGCCTGCTAGAACTGGCGTCGCTCTCCACAAAACAATCGGAAATGGACGGGATGAGATATTGCATCGTCGGCGCTGGATTCAGCGGCGCGGTCATCGGTCGCGCTCTGGCGCAAGCCGGGCACAACGTCCTGGTCGTCGATGAGCGCTCGCATGTGGCGGGCAATTGCCATTCGCAGCGCGATCCCGAGACCGGCGTCATGACACATGTCTACGGTCCGCACATATTTCACACTGGCGACGAGCGTGTCTGGGCCTATGTCCAGCAGTTCGGCGTCATGCGCCCTTACCGGCACCGCGTGCAGGCGGTCGCCGGGAGGATTGGTTTATTCGCTGCCGGTCAACCTCCTGACCATCAACCAATTCTTCCGCAAGGCCATGGGACCTGAGGAAGCCGCCGCCTTTGTCGCCTCGAAGACCCGGAAAATCCCGCAGCCGGCCAATTTCGAGGAGCAGGCTCTCAGCATGATCGGGCCCGAACTCTACGAGGCCTTCTTCCGTGGCTATACACGCAAGCAATGGGGCCTGGATCCCACGCGTTTGCCTGCTTCGATCCTCAAACGCCTGCCGCTTCGCTTCAACTATCGACGATAGTTATTTCGCTCACCCCCATCAGGCGATGCCAGAGCGCGGCTACACAGAATTGGTCGCCGCCATCCTGGACACTCCCCGCCTCGAGTTGCGATTGGGCGCGCGATTCGAGGATTTGACCGAGCCGTTCGCCCATGTGGTCTACAGCGGCCCGATCGACCGCTATTTCGGCTACAGCCGGGCAGGCTTGGCTACCGCACGCTGGATTTCGAGATCTTCAGGGCGAAGGGCGACTATCAGGGCGCCGCCGTCATCAATTACTGCGACGAGGCCACGCCCTTTACCCGCATAACGGAGCACAAGCATTTCGCCCCGTGGGAGAAGGACCAGTTTGAAGGCACGATACTTGTACCGCGAATTCAGCCGGTCCTGCGGTCCCGAACGACATTCCCTATTATCCAATCCGCCAGACGGACGAAGAAGCAATGCTGAAGAAATACGTCGATCGGGCGATGGCGACCGCGTGGCGTGACATTCGTCGGCCGGCTTGGCTCCTATCGTTATCTGGATATGGATGTGACGATCGGCGAGGCGCTCTCCGCCGCCGACGCGATGCTCAAACGCATCGCCCAGGGCGCCGATATTCCTGCATTCTTCGCGCCGCCGCTGAAGGGCCACTGAATATGGCGCGAAAGCAGCGGAGACAGCGCTGATTCGCCTGTCAGTCCAAAAGGCCGAGACTTGTCTTTCTTCGGCATTGACACGCGCAAAAGCTATTCCCGACCAGAGCCCGTAAAGGATCGTTTGGCACTTCACCAGTGCGAATTTCCCGCTCTTGAATCGACATGAAGATGTCTCTGAACGATCGGAAGATGAATTGAAAGGTATTCGTGGATGAAAAGCCATCGTATTTCAGATTGACAAAAAGCCTATTTCGGTAGAGCCAATGATATTGCGCATATCTTGCGAGGATCCTGCTCCACAAAGACGCTTTGAGAGGCGTCTCCTGACTTTCAAATGCTTTGTCTTGCTCTTTCCCGACTTGATAAAGTCTTGGTGAAGCGAGCGAGACGGACGGGAATATTCGGTATCGTCGCCCCAGATGAAGAACTCTTTCAATGGGAGCCCGACCTTCCGCACCAAGCCGACGGAGACAAGGAACGAAACGAAAGTCAGCGCGCTCCATTTCAAGCAGGCCGTCCGCCAAATGAAGCGGGCATACTGCGGCATGGAGTTCTTTCCGAGCCGCAGACTGACGGATTGGACATTGATGCTCTCGCCATTGAGGTCGAAGATGTTGCTGCCGAGAACGGCGTCCTCGCCGACAATCGCCGCCGCGGCGACCAGTTCCGCTATTGCCTGCGAATCCGGTTCGCAATCATCGTCCATTAGCCACATGTGCGTGCAAGGAAAGGACAGGCAGGCACGCATTCCGGCATGAAAGCCGCCGGCCCCG
The DNA here is from genome assembly GCA_963813555.1 of uncultured Alphaproteobacteria bacterium. GTDB lineage: Bacteria > Pseudomonadota > Alphaproteobacteria > Rhizobiales > Beijerinckiaceae > Roseiarcus. The sequence goes on from CAWEZX010000015.1 coordinate 112,071, forward strand.
CCAGTGTTATTTTCCAAGCGAATTACGTGAAAAGTGACGCCCCGCCGCGCGGTCTCGCCGGCGAGCAACTCCCGCGTCGGCTGATCGGAAGCATTGTCGACGACCACAAGCTGGCTGACAGGGTAAGTCTGCGAATCAATCGCGGCAATACATCGTTTGAGCAGCGCTGGACGGTTCCGCGTTACGACGACTGCGGCTACAGTTATCACGAGGGGACGTCCTTGACCTATGAAAACTGCGAAATTATTGTCCAGCGGCTCCGTTTTTGCGGCGGCCTCAGGTTGGCGCGAGGACGAACCATGAGGCCGCCTAGTTTGTCAAGCGCGGCGCCCAGCGTCTAGTGGGCGAGCGCAAGGCGCTCGGTTGACGCCAGATTGTTTCCGATTGCTCGGGCCAAACCAACTTCGATGAGGCCGGAAAAGCAGATTGGAGACGTGGCCACTCCGCGTGCATGTCCGAGAAAATCGCGGCGTGTTGCCGACGTACGGACCGCGAAGATAGCTGTCCAAAATGACGATTAATCGATCGCAGTCTCGGCCGCAAATATATCAGCGTCTTCTGACACGCCGGTCGTCAAGCGCTTCGAGTTGCGATTTAACCGTTGGCTTCGTGATTTCGCAAGAACTGCGCCGGCTCTTATAGCGTTAGTTGTTGGTTTGGGTTATGGTGGGGGTGGGGTTGGAGATTGTTCGATGAAGGGTGAGGAGTTTTCGACTTGGCTGTCGGGGATCGTTCGATTGAACGAGGATCAGCGGCGGGCGGCGCTCGCGGCTCTGACGACGGCGGAGGGGGTGGGTCGGAAAACTGCGATGCTGACGGCGGCCGCGAAGAACAAGGCCTTGAAGGCTCGCCGTCGGCCGGACGCGTTGGGCGTAACAGGCCATGAGCGGGTAGAAAGTCGAGGGTGTCCGCATTGCGCGGGTCGCGAAATCGTGGCCTGGGGACGCTCGCGCGGACTGGCGCGGTTCCGCTGCAAGGCTTGCGGACGCACCTTCAACGCCCTGAGCAAAAGCCCAATGGCGCATCTGCGCAAGAAAGAGCGTTGGCTCGATCACGCGCAGGCGATGATCGAAGGCAAAAGCCTGGTGAAGACGGCCGCGCTTTGCGGCGTGCATCCGACGACGGCTTTCCGCTGGCGTCACCGGTTTTTGGGCGCTCCCGCCGCGGACAAGCCGCAAAAGCTGAGCGGAATTGTCGAAGCGGATGAAACCTTCATCCTTGAATTTTTCAAGGGGCGGTGGTCCGATCTGCCTCGCAAGGCTCGCAAACGCGGCGGAACGGCCCGTCATCCGGGCCCCTATCAGGACAACATTCCCGTGCTCGTCGCCCGCGACCGAAAGGGCGCAACTTTCGACGCCGTTCTGCCAAACGACGACAGCGCTTCGATCGCCGCCGTCCTGACCGGTGTCGTTACGTCCGCAAATCACTTGATCGGCGATGGCGGCAAACCGCTGGCCTCCTTCGCCCGCCAGGCCAACATCCCCTTTCACGCCGTTCCTTCCCCGGGAAAGCCTGTCCCCGCGGCGCCCCACCTGCATATCAACAACGTCAACGCCTACCACAGCCGTCTCAAGCAATGGCTCAATCGCTTCAACGGCGTCGCCACCAAGAACCTGCCAAATTATCTCGGCTGGCGGCGCGCCCTCGAAGCCTGGGATCGACAAATCACGCCACAAAACTGGATCAAGAGCGCCATCGGAATTGGCCCATACCAACAACTAACGCTATAAGAGCCACTGCGCCCATGGACGGCGCTCGGCCTGTGTGCCTTTGACGGTAGCTGGGTTGGGGCATACTATCCTTTTCGCTGCGCCAGATCGTTCGCCTGAGGCGGCCGCGAAAAACAGGTTCGGATCGCGCGCCGACCCTTGATCGGTATGATGTATAGAACTGATCTGTATCGACACATGGAAACTGTAAAACAATGAACGGCCAGGTAGAGCTGTCAAATGCGCGCGCCGGGAGAAACGCGAATATGGAGCGGCCCGATTTGTTATAGTTATAGTTTGGCGCTGGATAAGAATCACTCAGGTCTTCATCGGGTATCTGGGGTCGTAGGATAGGTATGTCGACAAGGCCTCTCAGGGTAAATTTCGTCCTTAATCTCCTGTCTCCGATGACTCGGATCGCGGTCGCGCTCGTCACTGTTCCAATCTATCTTCGCCACATCGGCGATGCCCGGTTTGGCGTGATGTCGATCGTATGGATTCTCCTTGGAGTTTTCGGGTTTCTCGATCTCGGGCTCTCGCGGGCTGTGACCAACGCGTTAGCGAAGTTGCGCGAGGCGCCGCAACCCGAGCGTGCGCGCGTCCTGTTCACGTCAATAGGCCTTGTTTCAGGCATCGGCGTAGTCGGGGGTGTGGCTCTCTACCTGTTGGGCGGATTTTTGCTTGAGCGCGTCATTTCCATCCCGGACGCGTTGAGGCCTGAGATAGGCGATTCACTTATGTGGATTGCTGCTCTTCTGCCCCTCACGCTCATTGCGAGCGCGGGGGCGGGCGCGCTGGAAAGCCGTGAACGCTTCATGCTCGTCAACGCGTTTCAGATCGTTGGCATGAGTTTAAGCCAAATTGCTCCGGTCGTCGTGGCTGTGACCGTCAGCCCGTCGCTGAAGGTTATCATCCCCACGGCGGCGGTTGCTCAGGCGCTGATGGCGATTGCGTTGATTGGCGTCGTCTATCGTCTGGAAGGCCCATTCTCCTTTCGTCTCCTTGATTGGGGCGAAGCGCGCAAATTGCTCGGTTATGGCGGCTGGATGTTCGCCACGAATGTGGTCAACCCGCTGCTCGCCTCCGCTGACCAATTTCTCATTGGATCGGTGATGGGGGTGGCGTCGGTCGCCCACTATTCGGTGCCGATGAACCTCGTGATGCGGAGCGGGGCTATTCCGGTGGCGTTCGGGCGCACGTTCTTTCCACGGATGTCCAGCCTGCCCAAGGATGCGGCGTATGCGCTGGGGGTGCGCGCGCTCTCGACGATGGCCTATGGATTTGCCGCTGTCTGCGCTCCGGCGATCATCCTGTCGCCAACCTTCTTCCGGTACTGGATCGGCCCTGATTTTGCGCTTGTCTCGGCGCCGGTCGCGCAAACCCTCTTCCCCGGAATGTGGATGTCCGGGCTGGCCTTTGTTGCTTTCACACTTCTGCAAAGCCAGGGCAGAGCGGATCTGACGGGCAAACTGCATATCGCGGAATTCCTGCCCTTTCTCGCGCTTCTCTGGATCTTGACCTCGACCTTCGGGATCATTGGCGCCGCAGCAGCCTGGACTTTGCGCTGCACGGTGGACGCCTTGGCGATGTTCTGGGCGTCTGGAATGAGGCAGAGGGAACTTGCCAAGCTGGCGCCGCCAGCAGCGCTTCTGCTCGCAACCCTTGCCCTGTCTCGGTTTCTAGGCCCCAACCTTGTCCTGCATTTTCTGTTCGCCGCCCTCGCGGCGTCCGCATCGCTTGTTCTTGCTTATGTCTTCTCTGAGGATTGGGCCGCGCTTATGGTTGGACTCTTGGGCCGGGCGCGCGTTTTCATTGGCGGTCTGACGAATCGGGCCAAGCCGATTCCGCCCATCAACACAAACGCGCGAAAATGAACTCGTGAACCATTCTCGGACCCGGCGGCTGCCCGCACGCTGCTGGCGATGATCGGCTCCCGGCCTCGCGCAACGGGCCAGCGCTACTCGCACCGATCATTCCGTTCACCGTGGGTAAGAGTAGGCCCCCACAGCGTAGGGAGCGGTGCGCGCGACGCCGAGGATGTCGATGGTCGGCGCTCCGGCCGCGGTTCCGCCATCAGTCCAGAGTTCGGCCTCTCGCATGCCGCCCGCTTCGCCTACGCGGCAACCGATGAGCAGCTGGAGCTTCAGCACCTCCGCCGTGGCCGGATGCATCCCGCCGTCATCCAGCCACTTCCACAGCTTCGCAATCTCCTCGGCCCCGAGGACCCGCTCACGCGGTTTACCGCGGTCGTAAGGCGTGAGGCCCAACGACGGATCGGCCTCCACGATGTCCTGCGCCATCCCCCACTTGAACATCGCGCCGACGGTCGCGCGCCGCTTCTCGGCTTCGCGGGTGAAACCGTCATCCGCCGCCGCGTCAAAAAGCTCCCGCAGATCGCGCCTGCGCACCTTCCGGGTCGGCAAGGGCGCAAGGGCCCGTTTAAGGTGTCGTTCGAAAACGCTGCGCGGCAGCCAAATCCTCTGGCGTGTCGATATCGAACGTCACGCCCGTGTCCGGAGCCGCGACCTCGACCAGTTCGCTGGCGCTGAGGGCGCCGATCAGCCGGCGTGCGCCCTCATCGCCTGCCATGCGCATCGCCGCCTCGAAGAGCCCTCGGCCCAGAAGAACGGGATTGCCGCGCCGACCTTCCCGTAAGGGGACGGCTGCAAGCGCGCCCTCACGCGCCAGGAAGGCGTCGATCAGGGCGTCCGCCAGCCGGGGCTCAATCCAGGGCATGTCGCCCAGGAGCACCAGCGCTCCGGCGACATCTCGGGGCATGGCGGAAAGACCGACGCTCAGCGACGAGGCAAGTCCGCTCGCGAATTTCGGATTGAAGGCGACCCCAACGTCGAGGTTTGCGACAGCGGCCTCCACCGAGTCCCGTGCATAACCGGTAACCACCACGACCGGACGCGCCTTGGTCGCCAGCGCTGCTTCCACGATTCGTCGCACGATCGGCTTGCCGTCAAGTTTCGCCACGAGCTTCGTTAGATCCAGGCCGCCGCCGGCGCGAAAGCGCGACGACTGGCCAGCGGCAAGAATGACGGCGCCGACCCTAGTCATCGGGGGCGCGCGGCTGCGGACGCGAAGCGATCTCCATGAGCAGCCCGCCAACGCCCATCGCGCGGATGTCCGGGTCGCGAATGGGGACGCCCGCCAGCACGCGTTGCAGGACCCAGTCGAAGCCATTCTCTTTCGGCGACCGCGCGCAGCCGGGCGCCCCGATGATCGGGATCCCGTGGCGTTCGGCAAGCAACAGCAGATTGCCGGGATCGACCGGCATGCCGAACCGTTCGATGCGCCCTCCGATCGTCTCGATGGCGGCTGGAATGACGTCGCGGCGATCGGTGATGGCGGAGGCCCCGAACGCAATGAGCGCATCGCTGCCGTCAATCAGCCTCGCGAGCGCTTTTGCGAGCGGTCCAACCTCGTGCGGAACGATCTCTTGGGCGACGATGCTCGCTCCCGTCGGCTTGAGGCGCGCCTCGAGCACGCGCAAGGTCTTCGCTACGATCGAAGGCTTCAGGCCCGGGAGCGTCGTTGAGACAACCCCGATCCGCATCGGCTTGAACGGCTGAACAGCAATCGCGCCCGTCGGCGCCGCCGCGAGCGCAGTCTCGAGCGTCGGAGCTTGAGTTGCGAACGGAATGATCTTGATCGTCGCAACCATGTCGCCATCGGCGACGGCGCGATAGCGCGCCAACGTCGCGACGGTGATCGCCTCATCGACCGCGTTGACCCGGTCGATCGCCTCAGGCTCAATGATCGCAAGCCCCGCGCTCTCAGCAAACAGGTTGACCCGTCCCGTAAACGGGGGCGAGCAACGGAGATGCTGGCCGGCGAGTTGTTCGGCGAGCTCCAGCGCCGCCTCGTTTTCATTGACGTCGCCCGGCTCGAGCCGCGCCGCCACGACGCACTTGACGCCGGCCGAGCCAAGAGCCAACCGCCGCTCGTGAGTGAGAATGTCGCCCTTTTTGTATGCGACGCCGTCGATCCGAACGCCATGCGCAAGGACGGCGCCCTCGGCCTCCTCGATTGGCGTTAAGCCGAATTTCATGCCACCGCGCTCTCAGTGCGCAACGGCTTCTTGCGCAGCGAAGCGACGATCTCTCCGATGATCGACACCGCGATTTCAGCCGTACTGACCGCCCCGATGTCGAGCCCGATCGGCGCATGGATGCGCGCCAGCGTCGCCTCATCGAAGCCTTGCGCGAGCATGCGTTCGATCCGTCTGGCGTGCGTCTTCCGCGATCCGAGCGCGCCAATGTAGAAACAATCGGCCTTGAGCGCGACCATGAGCGCGGGGTCGTCGATCTTGGGGTCATGGGTCAAAAGGCAGATTGCGGTGTAGCGGTCGAGCGGCGCCTCGGCCAGCGCTTCGTCTGGCCACTTGGCGATAACGGAAGTGTCGGGGAAGCGCTCCGGCGTGGCGAAAGCGGTGCGCGGATCGATGATCGATACGTCGAGACCCGCGATTCGCGCGATCGGCGCGAGGGCTTGCGAGATATGCACCGCCCCGATGAGTGTGAGCCGCGGGGCTGGGGCTTGAACCGTCAGAAAATAATCCTCGCCCTGATGCGCGACTGTCGCGCTTTTGCCCATGCGCAGCGCCGCTTCCAATTCCGCGGCGAGAGGATCGGCGTCGACAACTTCAGCGCGAACGAAGCGCTGGTCGCCGTCGGAAAGACGGGTGACGATTGCGCCCGCGCGCCGTTCGCCGCGAGCCAGGTTCATCGCCTTGAGGACGTCGAGCCGCATCAGGCTAGCTTCTCGACATAGACCTTGATGCGCCCGCCGCAAGAGAGTCCGACACGCCAGGCGGTCTCGTCTGCGACGCCGAACTCCAGCATGCGCGGCGCTCCATTGGCGATCACGTCCGCCGCTTCCTCCACCACCGCGCCCTCGACGCAACCGCCGGATACGGAGCCTAGAAAATTCCCCTCAGCGTCGATGACGAGATGCGACCCGATCGGGCGCGGCGCCGAGCCCCAGGTCTCGACCACGGTCGCAATCGCCACGTCTCGTCCAGCTTCCCGCCACGACTCCGCGGCGGCAAGGACGTCTTCATCTCGGGTCAGCATTCAAAAGCCTCCTTTTATTCGCATCGCGCTTTACGGCGCGACGAATCCGACTTTGGCGTGCGTGCCGTCGCAATAGGGCTTGCGAGCGGAATGTCCGCAGCGGCAGAGCGCGGTCCTCTCGACGCGATTCACGGTGCGTCCGGTCCCGGAAATGATCTCGACCGCGCCGGCGACGCCGAGCGGTCCGTTCGGATAAGGCGTGATGGACAAGGCGCCGTCGCGCTTGGCAAGTTGCGCGCTCTCTTTTGTCGCGGGCTCGCCGGTGGCCGTGAACGCGGCGGCGACGTGGGAGCCGTCGCAATAGGGCTTGTTCTGGGACTCGCCGCACCGACAGAGCGTCGCCCGGGTTCCGATCGGCGCGCCCGCGAGCACGATCTCCGCGTTGATCGCCAGCGGCCCGCCTTCGCGGACCGAGATGGTGTTGACCTTCGGGTTGGTCTCGCTGGCGCCGCCATCGTGGCGGGAGACATGGATCGCCCCGGACGGACAACTCAAGGCTACGTACAATAGCTCCTCGGGGCCTGCCGCGTCCGGATCGATCCACGGTCCTTCGACATTCGCCTTGAAGACGCCCGGCTGCGAGAGCACGCAGCGGCGCGCGTGGATGCAACGCTCGCCGTTGAATTCGATCGTCGCCGACTTGCCGGTCACAGTCTCAACGCTCATTTTCGCCTCCTCCTCCGCCCCGTGGCTTCAGGGGAAAATGGCGCTGCCCCGGTCGCTCCGCAAGACTATAACGGGAAATCAATCGACGGCCAGGAGCCGCGCCCTCGGATTGTCAGGCAAATCCCTGCCGCCGGACAAGGCCTGGCAGAGGTCGGCCATGCTGGCGAGATTGTGGATCGGCCGGAAGGAATTGACATACGGCAGCATGGTTCGAATCCCCCCGCCTTCGCGGCAAAGTCGCCAAAGCGCAGCAGCGGGTTGACCCAGATCACGCGCCGGCTCGATTTGGCGAGCCGCTCCATCTCGGAGGCGAGCTTATCGAGGTTGTCCCGCTCGAGCCCGTCGGTGATGAGGAGCGTAATCGCGCCTTGGCCAAGCACGCGCCGCGACCAGTCCCGGTTGAACCGGGTCAGCGCCTCGCCGATACGGGTGCCCCCGGACCAGTCGACCGCCATCGCCGAGCACCGCGCCAGCGCATCGTCAGGATCGCGGGCGCGCATCGCGCGGGTCACGTTGGTCAGGCGGGTGCCGAACAGGAACGTCGACACACGCCGTGTTTCGCCCAGAGCGTGCAAGAAATGCAAAAACAGGCGGGTGTATTCGTTCATCGACCCGGAGATGTCGCACAGGGCGACGATCGGGGGCGCGCGATGGACGGCTGAGCGAAACTCGAGGTCGATCACGCCTCCAGGCTGCAACGAGCGGCGGAAACTTCGGCGCGCATCGATCCGCGCCGGCCGGCCGCCCGGAGCGAAGCGTCGCGTCCGACGCTTGTCTTCGGGCATCGCGAGCCGCTTGATCGCCTTGCGGGCCTCCTCAATCTCCGCCGCGCTCATTTGGGCGAAATCCTTTGATCGCAAAATCTCGGTCCCTGACATGGTCAGGCGGGCGTCGAGTTCAATCGCGGGAGGCGGTTTGGCGTGGTCGTGAACCGACTTGAAAAGCGCGTCGGCGACCCGACTCGCCCCAGCTTCAGCAGGCTTTACGTGGGGACGGCTGGGCGCCCGGGGAGACAGCAAAGCGATCAGCTTTTCGAGGAGACCCTTTCGCTTCCAGAAGATGCGGAACGCCTGGTCGAACAACAGGCTGTGCTCATGCTTCTTGACGAAGACCGCATGCAGCGTCGTGTGAAAGTCCTGGCGGTCCCCAATTCCCGCGGCCGCGACCGCGGCCAGCGCATCCAGAATGGCGCCCGGTCCGAGCGGCACCCCGGCTTCACGCAGGGCGCGGGCGAAGTGGATGATGTTTTGCGCCAGGACGCCACGGCCTGCTGGTTCAGCTTCCAAAATCGCGGTCATTTCGCTTGGCTCGATCTCACTCCGATCCGATCTCCAGCCGGCGAAGCTCGGCGCGCGTCTCCTCGATCAGCGTCTGCGCCTTTGCGCCCTCAATCTTGGCGATATCGTCCTGATATTTCAGCAACACGCCGAGCGTGTCGGAGACCTGCGCCGGATCGAGGGCTATCGCGTCGAGCTCGGTCAACGCGGCCGCCCAGTCGAGGGTTTCGGCGACGCCCGGCGACTTGAACAGGTCCTGGTTGCGCAGGCGTTGAACGAACGCGACGAGTTCGGCGGTCAGCCGCTCCGGCGCACGCGGCGCCTTGGCCCGCACGATCGTCATCTCGCGCTCAAGGTCAGGATAGCCGAGCCAGTGATAGAGACAACGGCGCTTGAGCGCATCGTGAATTTCGCGCGTGCGGTTGGAGGTGATGACGACGATCGGCGGTTCGGGCGCCGTCATGACGCCAATTTCCGGAATCGTCACCTGGAAGTCGGACAGGATCTCAAGCAGATAAGCTTCAAAGGCCTCGTCGGCGCGGTCGATCTCATCGATCAAGAGCACCGGCGCGCCGTCAACCCCGGGCTCCAGCGCCTGCAGGAGCGGACGCTTGATGAGATAGCGCTGCGAGAAGATGTCGTGCTCGATGCGATCCTTGTCGTGCTCGCCGGCGGCCTCGGCCAGCCGAATCGCCATCATCTGCGCGGGATAGTTCCACTCATAAACCGCGCTCGCGATATCAAGGCCCTCGTAGCATTGCAGACGGATCAGCCTTCGGTCGAGCGAAGCGGCGAGAACCTTGGCGACCTCCGTCTTGCCGACGCCAGCCTCGCCTTCGAGAAACAGCGGCCTTCCCAATCGCAGGCTCAAGAAAATGACAGTGGCCAGCGGGCGATCGCCGATATATGCGGCCTTGCCCAGTAGGGCCAAAGTTTCGTCGATCGAGGCCGGAAGGGCCGGCGTTTGCCCGGGCAAGTCAAACTCCGCGTCGAGAATCCGCTGGCGCACGGTGCAAAAAAGGCCACGGTCGGGTCAAGCCCGACTTGAACAGGAACGGTTTGGACTTCGTCGCTTCTTGCGCCTCAGCCCGCCGCCGCCACGGCGCGCCTCGCCATCACCCCGATGAGGTGCGCCCGGTAGTCGGCGTCGGCGTGAAGGTCCGAGTTAAGCCCGTTTGCAGGCACGGAGACGCCATCAAGCGCGACGGCTGAGAAATTCGCATTCAGCGCGGCTTCGAACTCGCTCAAGCGAAAAACGCCGTTCTCCCCGGCGCCGGTCACCGCGACGCGAACACCGCCGGCCGTCTTGGCGACGAAGACGCCAACCAGCGCGTAGCGCGACGCCGGGTTGGGGAATTTCATGTAGGCAGCTTTCTGCGGGATCGGAAAGCTGACCTGTGTGATGAGTTCGCCGGTCTCGAGCGCCGTCTCAAACAATCCGGTGAAAAAATCCTGCGCTGGAACGCGGCGCTTGTTGGTGACAATCGTGGCGCCGAGCGCGAGCGCCGCCGCCGGATAGTCTGCGGCTGGATCGTTGTTGGCGAGCGAACCGCCGATCGTGCCCATGTTGCGCACGTGCGGGTCACCGATGCCGCCGGCGAGTTTCGCCACTGCCGGGATTGCCGCTTGCACAACGTTGCTGCGAGCAACGTCCGCGTGCCGGGTCATGGCGCCGATCACGAGATTGTCTCCTTCGCGGGTGACGCCAGCGAGTTCGGGAACGTTCTTGAGATCGATGAGCGCTGCCGGCGACGCAAGACGCTGCTTCATGGTCGGCAGCAGGGTCATGCCGCCGGCCAAAGCCTTGGCGTCCAGTTTTGCGAGATCGCCGATGGCGGCGGAGAGCGTCTCCGGGCGATGATATTCAAAGGCGTACATGTCGAATTCTCCCAATGAGGGCGATAGAAAGGCGGCGAGCGCCGCCGCCCGATCTTTATTCCGCGGCGCGCTTCGTCATGGTTTTTTGCGCGGCGCGCCAGACGGCTTGCGGAGTGGCGGGCATCGCCACGTCTTCATGGCCGAGCGCATCGGTAATGGCGTTGATGACGGCCGGCGGAGCTGCGATCGCGCCCGCCTCGCCGCAGCCTTTGATGCCGAGCGGATTGGACGGGCAGGCAGTCTCGATCGTGTCGACATGGAAGGACGGCAGGTCGTCGGCGCGCGGCATGCAATAGTCCATGAAGCTCGCCGTCAGCAATTGTCCTTCGTTGTCGTAGTGCGCGCCTTCGAGCAGCGCTTGGCCTACGCCCTGCGCGATGCCGCCATGCACCTGTCCTTCGACAATCATCGGATTGATGAGCTTGCCGAAATCGTCGACCGCGGTCCACCGATCGATTGTCACCACGCCGGTTTGCGGATCAATTTCGAGCTCACAGATATGGACACCGGCCGGGAAGGTGAAGTTGGTCGGATCCCAGAACGCGCCTTCCTTGAGACCGGGCTCAAGCTCCTGGCCATTGAACTTGTGCGCTGTATAGGCGTTCAACGCGACCGAGCCGAAGTCAATTGATTTGTCGGTACCCTTGACGGTGAACTTCCCGTCCTTGAACTCGATGTCCCCTTCCGAGGCCTCGAGCACATGGCCGGCGACCTTCTTCGCCTTGGCTTCGATTTTGTCGAGCGCTTTGGAAATAGCCGACATCCCAACCGCGCCGGAGCGGGAGCCGTAAGTGCCCATGCCAAACTGCACCTTGTCGGTGTCGCCATGGATGACGGACACATTCTCCATCGGGATGCCAAGCCGCGACGAGACGAGCTGGGCGAAAGTCGTTTCGTGGCCCTGGCCATGACTGTGCGAGCCGGTCAGAATCTCGACGGTGCCGATTGGGTTGACGCGCACCTCCGCCAACTCCCAAAGGCCGACACCGGCGCCGAGCGACCCGACCGCCGCCGAGGGCGCGACGCCGCAGGCCTCTATATAGGCGGAAATGCCGAGGCCGCGCAGTTTGCCTTTAGCGGCGGAGGCCGCCTTGCGGGCGCCGATGCCCTCGTAATCGGCTAGCGCCAGCGCATTGTCGAGCGCTTTCGGATAGTCGCCGGCATCATAGGCGGACGCGACCGGCGTCTGATGCGGGAACGTCGTGATGAAATTGTGCCGCCGAAACTCCGCCGAATTACGCCCGGTCTCACGCGCCGCCACCTCGACCAGGCGTTCGACGACGAATGTCGCCTCGGGGCGGCCAGCGCCACGATAAGCGTCGACGGGCGCGGTGTTGGTATAGACGGCGTCGATCTCGGCATAGATCGCGGGGATGTTGTATTGGCCCGACAGCAGCAACGCGTGCAAATAGGTCGGCACGGCGGAAGAGAATGTCGAAAGATAAGCGCCCAGGTTGGCGATCGTGTGCACGCGGAGCCCTGTTATCTTACCGCCGGCGTCCAGCGCGAGCTCGGCGTGAGTAACATGGTCGCGGCCGTGGGCGTCCGACAGGAACGCCTCCGTCCGATCCGCCGTCCATTTGACCGGCCGATCAATCTTCCTCGCCGCCCATGCGCAGACGGTCTCTTCCGCATAAATGAAGATTTTCGAACCGAAGCCGCCTCCGACATCGGGCGCGATGACCCTCAGCTTGTGTTCGGGCGCGAGCCCGATGAACGCCGATAGCACCAGCCGTGCGACATGCGGGTTCTGGCTGGTCGTGTAGAGCGTGATCGTGTCGGTTCCGGAGTCGTAGTCGCCGACCGCGGCGCGTGGCTCCATCGCGTTCGGGATCAGGCGGTTGTTGACGAAATCGAGGCTGGTTATGTGCTTCGCGGAGGCAAACGCGGCGTCGCTCGCGGCTTTGTCGCCGAAGTGCCAGTTGTAAACTGTGTTGTTTGGCGCCACATCGTGAACTTGGGCCTGCCCAGCCTTGGGGGCGCTCGCAGTGTCGGTCACCGCAGGCAGCACCCCGTAATCGACGACGATTTTTTCCGCCGCGTCCTTCGCCTCGGCGTAAGTATCGGCAATGACGACGGCGACGTGATCCCCGACGTAACGAACTTTGCCCTGAGCGAGCGCCGGGTGGGCGCCGGCCTTCATCGGCGAACCGTCCTTCGAGTAAATCATCCAGCCGCAAATGAGGCCGCCGACCTTGTCGGCTGCGATGTCCTCGCCGGTGAAGATCGCGACAACTCCCGGCGACTTCAACGCGGCCGACGCATCGATCTTGTCGATCGTCGCGTGCGCGTGCGGCGAGCGAAGAAAATAAGCGTAGGCCTGACCGGGGCGATTGACGTCGTCGACGTAATGGCCTTTGCCGGTGATGAAGCGGATGTCCTCTGTGCGTTTGACGGAAGCGCCGATGGCTGTCACGCCCATGATGTCTCTCTCCCTTGGGACGGATTTAAAGCGTCCTGGTTATTCGGCCGCTCGAGGCGTTGTGGCGGCGCCCATCTCGCGCGCGCCTTGGGCGACCGCCTTCACGATGTTGTGGTAGCCGGTGCAGCGGCAGATGTTGCCTTCGAGTCCGTGGCGGATCGTGGGTTCGTCGAGGTTCGAGCCTTCGCGATTGACGAGGTCGATGGCGGCCATGATCATGCCCGGCGTGCAGAAGCCGCATTGCAGGCCATGATTGTCCTGGAAGGCCTGCTGCATTGGGTGCAGCTTGCCGCCCGCAGCGAGGCCCTCGATCGTCGTCACCTGCGCGCCGTCGCAGCTCGCCGCCAGCACCGTGCATGACTTGATTGCGCGACCGTCGACGTGAACGACACAGGCCCCGCACTGCGACGTGTCGCATCCAACATGGGTGCCGGTCAGGCGCAGATTCTCCCGCAGGAACTGTACGAGCAGCGTCCGCGGATCGACGTCCGCCGACGCTGGGCGGCCGTTTACCGCCATAGAGACATGAACCATTCCGATATCCTCCTGAACCAAGACGTGTTCGGTGGCGCTTGCGGCGCGGGGGACGGCACAGAGCGCGCGACGGCTGGCAATTCGACCGCCTGGGCGGTCGCGGCGACCGGTTGGGCCAGCGGCTCCGCCGCGCCCGCCGCGGCGGCGAAATTGGCGAAAAATTTGTCAGCCATGTTCTTCGCGACGCCGTCGACGAGACGCGAGCCGAGCTGGGCGATCTTGCCGCCCACCGTCGCGTCGACGTCGTAGTGCAGCAGCGTCCCGCCCGGCGCGTCAGAGAGCGACACTTTTGCGCCGCCCTTGGCGAAGCCGGCGATGCCGCCCTCGCCCTCGCCCTTGATTGTGTAGCCCACGAGCGGGACGATGTCGGAGAGTTCGACTTTGCCTTTGAACGTGGCGGAGACTGGTCCGATCTTCGTCTTGACGACCGCGGCAAAGCCATTCTCGCCGCTTTTTTCCAGGGATTCGCAACCCGGAATGGAGGACTTGAGCACCTCCGGGTCATTGAGCAACGCCCAAACCTTCGGCCTGCCGGCGGGCAAAGTCACTTCGCCCGTCATCGTCATGGCCATGAACGCTTCCCTCCTGCGTGGATTTGAGCGATCCGCTCCGGATCGCGATCAGAACGATGCATCGCGAATATTTCGTAACGCACGAGAAATATCAAGACGCCGCCGTGCTCTCAGATGGAAAACAACGAAGGCGCGTTTGTAAACGGATTGTTATTCCAAGCAACGACTTTGCAGACCTGTCGAAATATTCTCTTGGATATTACGGCGGCGCGGAAACATTCCCAAGCTGTTTGGGCGCCAAATGCGTAGCGAGGATCCCGCCGGTCGGGTTGCCGGGCGCGCTTATGACCGCTAGGGTTTTGAATCTGGGCGTGCGATCCTACTGACGCGTAGCGTCGACGGATCGAAAGCGCACAAGAACAGGACGGCCGCGCGTCAATGGCACGTTTCCTGCGAAGCGGAGAGAAACAGGAGGGTAGGTTGTCGCATGGATAATTTCCTGCAGCAGCTGATCAACGGGCTTACGCTGGGGTCGATCTACGGACTTATCGCCATCGGCTACACGATGGTTTACGGCATCATCGGCATGGTCAATTTCGCGCACGGCGACCTGTTCATGCTGTCCGCTTTCATCGCTTTGATCATATTCATGATATTGACCCAGATCCTACACCTGGGCTCGCTGCCGATCGCGTTTATCGTGGTGCTCATCGCGAGCATGGCGCTGACCGGCTTGTGGAACTGGGCGATCGAACGGCTCGCCTACCGGCCGTTGCGCGGGTCGTTTCGCTTGGCCCCGCTTATTTCCGCGATCGGAATGTCGGTTTTCCTGTCAAACTTTGTCCAGGTTGTCCAAGGGCCGCGCAACAAGCCAGCGCCGCAACTGCCCAACCACATCTTCAACCTGACCGGCGGCGCCTACGACGTCACGCTGTCGGTGCGCCAGATCCTCATCGTGGTGGTGACCGCCATCCTTCTTGCGGCCTTCTGGTACGTCGTTCAATACACCTCGCTGGGACGGGCCCAGCGCGCCTGCGAGCAGGACAGCAAGATGGCGGCGCTGCTCGGAATCGACGTCGAACTCGACGATTTCGATCACCTTCATCATGGGCGCAGCTCTCGCGGCTGTCGCCGGCGTCATGTTTGTCATCTACTACGGCGTGGTCAATTTCGCCGACGGCTTCGTGCCCGGCGTCAAAGCCTTCACCGCGGCCGTGCTCGGCGGCATCGGCTCGCTGCCCGGGGCCGTGCTGGGCGGCCTCCTGATCGGCCTCATCGAAGTGTTCTGGTCGTCCTATTTCAGCACCGACTACAAGGATGTGGCCGCGTTCATGATCCTGGCGATCACCCTGATCTTCCTGCCCTCGGGCATTCTCGGCAGGCCGGAAGTCGAGAAGGTCTGAGAGATGAGCGCCCCTTCGCAGGCCTCAGAGCTGGCTGCTCCGGTCGAAACGGCGTCGCAACTCGTTCCCGCGCTCCGCACGGCGGCGGCGGCCGCGCTCGTCGCCTTCGGCCTGTGCTTCCCCATCATCAGTTATCGTGCCGAGTCGAACATCAACAACGAGCTCGTTCTGGCGGGGCGCTGGCCGCTGTCGCTCGCCATCGCAGCGATTGTCTTTGCGTTCTTCTTTCTGCGCCAGATGGCGCGCGCAGACTGGCGGATTTGGTTCGACCGCGTCGGCTCGATCGCTGCCGGCGGCATGGGCGGGGCGCTGGTGCAGGCGGCGCGGGAGGGCGAGGGCACGGCCCCGCCGTCAGCCGTCCGGGTAGTGTTCGGGCGTTATTTCGGTCCGTTCATGCTCGGCCTGGTGATCTTGTTCCCGCTCATCACCCTTGGCCTCCTCGGGCCGGGCGGCTCTTTGAAGTGGATCAACAACTACGGCGTCCAAATTCTGATCTACGTGATGCTGGGCTGGGGGTTGAACATTGTGGTCGGCCTCGCCGGCCTTCTCGATCTGGGCTACGTCGCCTTCTACGCGGTTGGCGCCTATTCCTATGCGCTGCTCTCGACCACCTTCGGCCTGTCGTTTTGGGTCTGCCTGCCGCTCGCCGGCGTGCTCGCCGCGATGTGGGGCGTCATTCTCGGCTTCCCGGTCCTGAGGCTCCGCGGCGACTACCTCGCGATCGTGACGCTCGCCTTTGGCGAGATCATCCGCATGGTGCTGATCAACTGGGTCGATCTGACCAACGGCTACGCCGGCATCAGTGAGATTCCCCACGTGTCGTTCTTCGGCATACCGTTCACTGACGACGACGACGGGTTCGCGGCGATCTTCCACCTGCCCTACACGCCGATTTACCGCACAATCTTTCTTTTCTATCTGATCCTCGCGCTCGCGCTCCTGACCAATTTCGTGACGATTCGGCTGCGCCGCCTCCCGATCGGCAGGGCATGGGAGGCGCTGCGCGAGGACGAGATCGCCTGCCGGTCGCTGGGCATCAACACCACCAACACCAAGCTCACGGCGTTCGCGCTGGGCGCGATGTTCGGCGGCTTCGCTGGTTCGTTCTTCGCCGTGCGCCAAGGGTTCGTCAGTCCGGAGAGCTTCACCTTCATTGAATCGGCGACCATCCTCGCCATCGTCGTGCTCGGCGGAATGGGGTCGCAGCTCGGCGTCGCCATCGCTGCGGCGGTCATGATCGGCGTTCCCGAGCTCATGCGCGAGCTCGACTGGATGAAGAGGATCTTCGGCGAGAATTTCGACCCGACACAGTATCGCATGCTGCTGTTCGGCGCCGCGATGGTCATCATGATGATCTGGAAGCCGCGGGGCCTTGTTTCGACGCGCTTGCCGTCCGTCTTCCTCAAAGAGCGAAAGGCCGTGTCCAGCGATCTCGTCAAAGAGGGACACGGTTAATGAACTGGCTGACTGGCCCGCTGCTCGCCGTCGAAAAGCTTACCATGCGATTCGGCGGCCTCATTGCGGTGAACGCCTTCAGCTTTTCGGTCGGTCGGGGAGACATCACCGCGCTCATCGGCCCGAACGGCGCGGGCAAGACGACGGTCTTTAATTGCGTCACCGGCTTCTACAAGCCGACCGAGGGGCGGCTTGCGCTTGCCCGCGACGGTGTCGCGACGCCCGACGACATCGCCGCCGTCACCCGTTCGAGTGGCCGACATTCGACGACAGCAAACGGCGAACTCTTTCTGCTCGAGCGGATGCCCGACCATGAGATCGCCCGCAAGGCGCGGGTCGCCCGCACCTTCCAGAACATCCGGCTTTTCCAGGGCATGACCACACTTGAGAACCTGCTGGTCGCCCATCACAATCCACTCATGCTCGCAAGCGGTCTAACTGTGCTCGGGCTGATCGGGGCGCCGAGCTATCGCCGCAAGGAGGCCGAATGCATCGAGCGGGCAAAGTACTGGCTCGAGAAGATTGGGCTCACGGACCGTGCTGACGACCCGGCGGGCGAGTTGCCTTACGGCGCCCAGCGCCGGCTCGAAATCGCGCGCGCGATGTGCACCGATCCGGTGCTTCTTTGCCTGGATGAACCGGCCGCCGGGCTCAACCCCCGAGAATCGGCGGAACTCAATGCGCTCCTGCGATCGATCCGGGCCGACCACCAGACGTCGGTGCTCTTGATCGAGCATGACATGTCGGTCGTCATGCAAATCTCCGACCACGTGGTGGTGCTCGACTACGGGGTAAAGATCGCTGACGGCACGCCAGCGGAAGTGCGCGCCGATCCGAAAGTGATCGCCGCCTATCTCGGCGTCGCAGACGAGGAGGAAGTTGAGCAAATCGAAAGGGAGTTGGAGCAATGAGCGTTGCGGCGGCCGCGGTTACGCCGCTCTTGCAACTGCGCGGGATCGAAACTTTTTATGGGAAAATCCAGGCGCTCCGGGGTGTCGACATCGACGTCAACAAGGGTGAAATCGTCACCCTGATCGGGGCCAACGGGGCTGGCAAATCGACGACGATGATGACGATTTTCGGCGCGCCCCGGGCGCGTCGCGGCCGGATCACGTTCGACGGCCACGACATCACCGGTTTGCCGACACACATGATTGCGCGGCTCTCGATCGCCCAGTCGCCCGAAGGTCGGCGCATCTTCCCGCGCATGACGGTGTTCGAGAACCTGCAGATGGGCGCCTCGATCAACAATTTCGCCCATTTCGACGACGATCTTCAACGCGTATTCGCGCTTTTTCCGCGCCTCAAGGAGCGCGCGCCGCAGCGCGGGGGAACCCTGTCGGGCGGCGAGCAGCAGATGCTGGCCATCGCGCGCGCTTTGATGAGCCGGCCCCGATTGCTGCTGCTGGACGAGCCTTCGCTTGGACTTGCGCCGCTGGTGGTCAAACAGATCTTCGAAGTGATCGCCGAACTGAACAAGAGCGAGGGCCTGACCGTTTTCCTGGTCGAGCAGAACGCCTTTCATGCCCTCAAGCTCGCTCATCGCGGCTACGTGATGGTCAACGGCGCGATCACGATGCAGGGCGGGGGCGCCGAATTATTGGCGCGCCCAGAGGTGCGCGCGGCCTATCTCGAGGGGGGGCATTGATGGGCGGCCTCCTGTGGACGAATTCACCTTATGGACTGTTCACCTTTATCCTCATCACGCTGGTGCTGGGCGGGGCGGGCGCCTGGGCGACCGGAAGGGCCGTCGCCAAGACTTGGAGGCCGCTGGCGACGCTGGCGCCCTATATGTTCTTTCTCGCCGCGGGCGTGCGCTTTCTCCACTACGCGCTTTATGGCGAGCCGCTGCTGTCGCCCGCTCTCTTCATAAGCGCGTTGATTTGGACGATCATAGTCGGCGCGCTCGGCTATCGCGCCATGCGCGCAAGCCAGATGGCGACCCAATATTCCTGGGCTTATGACAGTTCGGGATTGAACTGGCGCGCCAAAGGGAATGGCTGAACGAGCGCTCCGTTAAATGGACAAACCTTTGTGTTTTTAAGGTGACTCTTGACCAAAAAAAAGAAAGTATCGGTGCTCAAGGTGGAATTGCCTTCTGCCAACGGGCGTCAGGGAGGGCCGAGCGCCCGCAACTCATGGGAGTAGTTGAATGATTAAACATTGGTTGTCTGGGGTCGCGCTCGTCGCGGCGTTGGCGTTCTCGGGCGCCGCCAGCGCTCAGATCAAGATGGCCGTAGCCGGCCCGATCACCGGCCCGAACGCGGCGTTTGGCGCCCAGCTTGTGCAAGGAACCACGCAAGCGGTCGAGGACATCAACAAGGCCGGCGGCATTCTTGGGCAGCAGATCACCCTTGAGCAGGGCGACGACGTTTCCGACCCGAAGCAGGGCGTCTCTGTCGCCAACAAGTTCGTCGGCGACGGCGTCAAGTTCGTGGTCGGCCACTTCAACTCTGGCGTGACGATCCCTGCTTCCGACGTCTACGCAGAAAACGGCATCCTATTCATCACCCCGTCGGCGACAAATCCCAAGATCACCGACCGCAAACTCTGGGACGCGTTCCGTACCTGCGGCCGCGACGACCAGCAGGGCATGCTTTGGGCCGAGCTCGCGCGCGACAAGCTGAAGGGCAAGAAGATCGCGGTCGTGCACGACAAGACCACCTACGGCAAGGGTCTCGCCGACGCCGCGCTCGACAACATGCACAAGTTCGGTATCAAAGAGGTGCTCTACGAGGGCGTCAACACGGGAGAGAAGGATTATT
Organism: uncultured Alphaproteobacteria bacterium; assembly: GCA_963813555.1. GTDB lineage: Bacteria > Pseudomonadota > Alphaproteobacteria > Rhizobiales > Beijerinckiaceae > Roseiarcus. Next base: position 131,773 of record CAWEZX010000015.1, read on the forward strand.
CGGCCATCGTCTCCAAGATCAAGGAGTCCGGCGCCGACTATCTGATGTGGGGCGGCCTGCACACTGAAGGCGGCCTCATCATTCGTCAGATGCGCGACCAGGGCATGAAGACCGTCATGATCTCCGGCGACGGCATCACCGACAACGAGTTCTCGCAGATCGGCGGCCCAGGCGTCGAAGGCACCTTGATGTCGTTTGGCCCTGACCCGCGCAACAATCCCAACGCAAAGAACATCGTCGCGGAGTTCAAGGCCAAAAATTTCGATCCGGAAGCCTATACGCTCTACGCCTATGCCGCCGTGCAGATCATGAAGCAGGCGGCGGAGAAAGCGAAATCGCTCGATCCGAAGAAGGTCGCGGAAGTCATGCATTCCGGCATGACCTTCAACACCGTGATCGGCCCAATCGCTTATGACAAGAAGGGCGACCGCACCAGCGTCGACTACGTCTGGTACACCTGGGAAAAGGGTCCCGACGGTAAGATCACCTACGTGCAGAACAAGTCTTAAGCCGTCTGGCTGCGGGGCGATCAGCGCCTAGCGGCCCCACTCTGCACGTGAATGAGAAGCCCGCCGTCGCCGGCGGGTTTCTTTTTGCCGTCTCACCCGATCTGACCGAACTGCGGGAACGTTTCAATCAGCCATAGCGAAACGCTTTGGAAGCCCCCGGTCAAGAACGCGACGCCGGTAGCCACGAGGAGGACGCCGACGGCCTTCTCGATCCGGCCGAACTGCTTGCGTAGATGAAGCGACGCGCGCATGAACGGGCCGATCGCGGCGGCGGCGAGAATGAAGGGCAGACCCAGCCCGAGGCTATAGACGGCCAGAAGAGCTGCGCCGCTGGCGACCGTGCTCCTGCTGCCGGCGACAGCGAGAATGGTGGCCAGGATCGGACCGATGCAGGGGGTCCAACCGAGCGCGAAGGCGAAGCCCATCGGATAGGCGCTCCATAGCCCGGCCGGTTTCTCGAGCTCGACTCGCTTCTCCCGCAGCATCGCGCCGATTTTGAATACGCCAAGAAAATGCAGGCCCATCAGGATCACGCCGATCCCGGCCGCGATCGATAGCGCATGGCTCCATTGCCTGAGCACCGCTCCCAACGCCGACGCCGTCGCGCCCAGGCCGACGAACACGGTCGAGAAGCCCGCCACGAACAAAACTGCAGTGAGGAGGATGTCGCGCCGCGCCTTCGTCTCGCTCTCGTCGACCAGCGCTTCGACGCTGGCGCCCGCGAGGTAGCAAAGATACGGCGCCGCGAGCGGAAGCACGCACGGCGAAACAAACGAGAGGAGACCCGCGCCGAACGCGGCAGGGAAGGAGACGTCGGCCATGGCGTGACAGATGGTCCTTCGGCGGCGGCGCGTCAAATGTTACACGGGGCTGTCACCGCTCGAAATTTGGCGGCGCTTCAACAACATCTCGCACGCAATTGAGCGCGCCATATCCTAATGACCGGGTCACGTGGTCCACATTCTCCCTAGATTTGCATGTCTAAACGATCCAACCAGCTTGAAAATCGTCATGGAAATGGCGGCCGTCCATGATAACGTTACTCAGCTCCCGCGGACGGAGCGTCATGATCTCAGCATTCGGGCGCGAACGCTTGCGCGCAATGAGCGGGGAGCAATGAGCATGGATCCCCTTGTCTTATCCCGTATCCAATTCGCCTGGGTCATCGCTTGGCATTTCCTGCTGCCCGCCTTCACCATCGGTCTCGCCGCCTTCATTGCGGTCCTCGAGGGGCTCAATCTTATCACTGGGCGCGAAATCTATCTTCGCATCTCGACGTTTTGGATCAAGATTTTCGCGGTGTCGTTCGGCATGGGCGTCGTTTCGGGGATCGTCATGCCCTTCCAGATCGGCACCAACTGGAGCCGTTACTCCGACGCCACCGCCAATGTTGTCGGGCCGCTGCTGGCCTACGAGGGGCTGACCGCTTTCTTCCTGGAGGCGGCTTTCCTCGGCGTGCTGTTGTTCGGACGCAAGCTTGTGCCTCCCTGGGCCCATTTCGTCGCGGCGTTGATGGTCGCCTTCGGGACGCTCTTTTCGACCTTCTGGATCATCGCCACCAACAGCTGGATGCAGACGCCCGCCGGCTATGAAATCGTCGACGGCCGTTTCCTGCCGAAGGACTGGCTGCAGATCATCTTCAGCCCATCCTTCCCCTACCGGCTCGCTCACGTCGTCGACGCGGTCTATATCACCACCGGCTTCGTCGTTGTCGGCGTCGCAGCCTCATATCTGCGGCAAGGACGCTTCGTCGAAGAAGCGCGCACCATGCTGTCGATGACGCTGTGGCTGTTGACCGTGCTCGTGCCCCTTCAGTTCCTGCTTGGCGACGCCCATGGCCTCAACACGCTCGAACATCAGCCGGCGAAGCTCGCGGCGATCGAGGCGATCTGGAATACCCATAGCGATGTCGAGCTCAATCTGTTCGCCATCCCAGACGAAAAGGCCGAGACGGACCGCTACGTCGTGGCGATTCCCGAGCTGGGCAGCCTCATTCTGACCCATAGTCTCCATGGAGCCGTGCATGGCCTCAAGGACTTCCCCGCCGACCAGCGCCCCTCGCCGATCATTGTCCCCTTCTTCGGCTTCCGGATCATGGTGGGAATTGCGGTCATCATGCTGGCGATGGTCGTGACGAGCCTGTGGCTGCGCTGGCGGGGCGAGCTCTTCCACACCAACTGGTTCCTCTGGTGCTGCACGCTGACCTCTCCCCTCGGCTTTATCGCGGTGACGGCCGGTTGGGCGACGACCGAGGTCGGCCGTCAGCCTTGGACGGTCTACGGGCTCCTGCGCACGCGCGACTCCGTGACTCCCTCCCTCACGGGGTTGGACGTCAGCATTTCGCTCGCCGGCTACTGTCTTGTTTACCTTGTTATGTTTTCAGCCGGCCTCGCGCTGATGCTGAGGCTCGTGCGACTCGGCCCCACCGAGGCGGCGCTCGAACCTGAGGCGATCGAAAGCGGACGGCCGGCGCTGCCGGTCCAGGCGCTGCCGTCCACGAATGCAGGGCGACGGCCATGACCCAACCCGTTCTCGATCTCGTGCCCGCCTGGACGCTCGTGCTCGGCGTCGGCGTCTTTTTCTATGTGCTTTTGGATGGCTTCGATTTGGGCGTGGGCATACTCTACGGATTCGCGCCGGATCGGGATTCGCGCAATCTGGTCATGAACTCGATCGCGCCGATCTGGGACGGCAACGAGACCTGGCTCGTGCTCGGCGGCCTTGTGCTCATGGGGGCGTTCCCGCTCGCGTTCGCGATCATCATACCGGCGGTCTACTTTCCGATCGCCATCATGCTGCTGGCGCTTATCTTCCGCGGCGTCGCTTTCGAGTTTCGCTACCGCGACGCGGAGCACCGGACTTTCTGGGATCGCGCGTTCAACTACGGGTCCGTCGTCGGCGCCTTCGCGCAGGGCGTTGTGCTCGGCGCGTTCATTCAAGGCTTTCAGACGGAAGGTCGCCACTTCGTTGGCGGCTCATTCGACTGCTTCACGCCGTTCTCGCTGCTCACTGGCGTCGCCCTGGTCTTCGGCTACAGCCTGCTCGGCGCGGGCTGGCTGATTTTGAAAACCGAGGGCGCGCTTCAGGATTGGGCGCGGGCGCTGGGGCGCTCGGCCTTTATTGGCGTTCTGATCGGAATCGCGCTGGTGAGCCTGTGGACGCCGTTCGCAAAGCCGCAGATCGCCGAGCGGTGGTTCTCGTGGCCCCATATCGTGATTTTCGCGCCGGTGCCGATCATTACCGCGCTGATCGCGTATTGGGAGTGGCGATCGCTCAACAACCGCTCCGAGGCGGCGCCGTTCATTGGCGCGATTCTCTTGTTCGTGATGTCCTACCTCGGCCTCGCAATCAGCCTCTTCCCGCTGATCGTGCCGTATAAATTCACCCTGTGGGACGCGGCGTCCTCGCCATCGACGCAGGCTTTCTTCCTTGTTGGCACCGTGTTCCTGCTGCCGATCATCCTGATGTACTCGGCTTGGTCCTATTGGGTGTTTCGCGGCAAGGTCCGCGGCGACCTGGGGTATCACTAAGGGCAGGCCGGCGAAGGGCCGGCGAAAGCGGGGCCATCGTCGTCAGGAGATCGAGGCGGCCGTCTTGCCTCTCCAGACGGTTCACTTCTTCATGCGACCGCGGCCTCAGCGCTTGCGAAAGACGACAGCAAGGTTGTTCGCGGGCATGTCATGGGTCTGCTCCAGCTCGAGACTCACGGTGCTCGCGAGATGGACAACATCTTCCAAGTTCCGGACGCCCCATTCCCGATTCCTAGCCTTGAGTTGCTCGTCGAAAGCTTGGTTGCTGGGTGAGGTGTGCCGTCCTTGCCGACGATAGGGGCCGTAAAGAAACATTATGCCGCCGGGAGCAATGACGTTGCCGGCGCCGCGAAGTAAGGCTTCTGCCGCCGACCGAGGGGCAATGTGAATCATGTTGATACAGACGACGGCCGCGACGTCATGAGCCGGCCAGCTCGCGTCGTATACGTCGAGACGGAGTGGCGCGTTGACGTTTGGCGGGGGCGTTTGCCCCAGCCAGCTCGCGATCGATTTCAGCGAGTCGGGATCTCGCTCCGTAGGTTGCCAGCGGATATGCGGCATTACCTCAGCGAAGTGAAGGACATGCTGCCCCGTACCGCTGCTAACCTCCAGCACCTCGCCTTGCGCCGGCAATGTGCGCATGAGGATCTCGGCAATAGGCCCCTTGTTCCGTTCAGCCGATGGGCTGACGATGCGGCCGTCGGCCAGAACTTCCGCGGTTTCGCAACGCATTTTGATCCGTCCTAGAATAGAAACCGTAACACGGCTCGAGATGACCAGTAAGTGACCAGGACGACGGAACCATGGCACGGTAAGCTGGAGATGGCGCACCGGACAGAATGAACCTGGGCACTGTTATGTTATTGTTATCTCAACGATTTTGTAAGGTGCATTCGTCTAGGTCATCGGAGCAGGTCGGACGTCGGACCCAAAGCGGACGTTCATCGCCCCGCATCTCCGCCCGCGACGCACAGCGCGGTTAAATTGCCGAACCTGCGGCTAAAGGTCGCGCTCGGGCGTTGCCTAAGTTGTGGGGGCGCGAACCGAAGCGCCGCTGCGGGCGAGCAGCAGACCGTTTCAACGAATATTCGTGTCAACAGAAATCGCCAGGGCGCGCAGGAGAAGTTCGGCGTGGCGCCGTGCAGCGCCGTCCTTAAGGGCCCATCGGACCTCGCGTTCGGCGACTCGGAAATGGCGCCGCAACGCCTTGAAAAGATGGAATCCGGACTCGAAAATGGCGCTGCGGCCCAAGAGCCGGTATGGGACTCTTGACCCGCCCGGCGCCAAGCCGGAAGGATGCGCCCGCAATGGCCGAACCCGCTCCTATCTTCGATGTCGTCATCGCCGGTGGCGGCGCGTCCGGATTGGCGCTTGCCGCGGCGATCAAGCAGGCGATGCGGACAGGAGTCTCCATCGCCGTCGTCGATCCCGGAGCGCCAGGTGCGCCAAGCCCCAGCCCTTTGCGCACAGTCGCGATCGCGGATGGACCGCGTCGCCTGCTCAAACATATTGGCGCCTGGGAGGCGATCGCGCCGAAATCGCAACCGATCCTGTCGATGGCGATCATGGACGGGGACGTGCGCGACGCCGTGCGCTTGCCCCATCTCAATTTCGCTGCGAAAGACCAAGCGCTCGCCCATATGGCCTTCAACGACGATGTCGTCGGCGCGCTCGCCGCGCTATGCGATCGGCTCGGGGTTCAACGCGTCACCGGGTCCGTTGCGCATTGGGCCTCGGGCAAGCATGTCGGCGAGCTTGGGCTATCCGACGGGCGCGTGTTGTGCGCGCGCCTCGCAGTCGCCGCCGACGGCGCCCGCTCGAAACTTGCCCAGCTCGCCGATATCGCAACCATCGGTTGGGACTATGACCAGGCCGGAATCGTCGCGACAGTCGCGCACGAGCGCGATCACGAGGGCCGGGCGGAGCAGCATTTCCTGCCGGCCGGTCCGTTCGCGGCCCTGCCGCTCCCGGGGCGCCAGTCGAGCATCGTCTGGAACGAAACTCGCGCCGACGCCCGCGCGCTGCTGGCGCTCGACCCCGACGATCTGACGCGCCAGCTTGAATACCGCTTCACCCCGAAACTGGGGGCGATCAGCCTTGCCTCGCGCGTCGAAGCCTTTCCGTTCCGCTTTCAGATCGCCCGGCGCTTCGTCGCTGGACGGCTTGCCCTCGTTGGCGACGCGGCTCATGTCGTGCATCCCGTCGCGGGGCAGGGGCTGAACCTCGGCTTACGCGACGTCGCGGCGCTCGCCGAGACGATCGTCGGCGAGATGCGGCTCGGCCTTGATCCCGGCGCGCCCGGGCCGCTCGCAGCCTACCAGCGTCAGCGTCGCTTCGACGTCGCGGCCAGCGGCCTCGGCCTCGACGCGCTTAATCGGCTGTTCTCTAATGATCTTGCGCCTTTGCGCTTCGTGCGCGACCTGGGGCTTCGCATCGTTGATCGCGCGCCTGCGCTCAAGGATATGCTGATCGCGGAAGCGGGCGGCGCGGGGAGCGGCGCGCCGAAGCTGCTTAGGGGTCTCGCGCTATGAGCGAGTCGCCGCCTCTAAGTCCTCGCACCCTCGCCGCCCAGGCGTTGGGGACCATCGACGAACGGACGCGCGCCATTGTGCCGCCGATCCATCTCGCCACGACCTTCGAGCGCGACCCAGACAATCTTTACCGCAGCGGCAATTCTTACGGGCGCCCCGACAACGAAACCGTGCGCGAGGCGGAGGCTTTGATCGGAGCGCTCGAAGGCGCGTCGACGACATTCATCTTCGGCTCGGGCATGTCGGCGGCGATCGCGCTCTTCCTGAGCCTCGGGCCCGGCGCCCATGTGGTCGCGCCCAACGGCATGTATTGGGCGCTCCGCGCGTGGCTCGCGAACGAAGCGCTGGCGCTTGGACTCAGCGTCGACTTCGTTGATTCCGAGGATTCGCAGGCGCTTGCCGTGGCGCTGAAGCCGGGGACGACCAAGCTTGTATGGCTCGAGACGCCGAGCAATCCGTTGTGGGGCGTGAGCGATATCGAAGGCGCGGCGCGCGCCGCTCATGCGGTGGGGGCGATCCTCGCGGTCGACTCGACTTGCGCGACGCCGGTTTTCACAAGGCCGATCGCCCTCGGCGCCGACGTGGTGATGCATTCGGCGACCAAATATCTCAACGGGCATTCCGACGTCATAGCGGGAGCGCTCTGCTTCGCGCAGGAGGACGCCCTTTGCATGCGGGCGCGGTCGATCCGCCAGTCGCACGGAATGATCCTGCATCCGTTCGAGGCGTTCCTCTTGATCCGGGGTTTGCGAACGCTCGACGTGCGCGTGCGGGCGGCGGCGGCGAACGCGATGGAGCTGGCGAACCGCCTCTCCAATCATGGGTCTGTCTCCGCGGTGCTCTATCCGGGACTTCCGCACCACCCGGGCCACGACCTCGCGCGCCGCCAGATGAAGGGCGGCTTTGGGGGCATGCTGTCGATCCGCGTGCGCGGGGGGGCTGAGGCCGCGATCGCAACCGCAGCCCGGGTGCGCCTGTGGAAGCGGGCGACCTCACTTGGCGGGGTCGAATCGCTCATCGAACACCGCGCCTCGATCGAGGGGACGAACTCGCCCTGCCCGCCCGATCTGTTGCGGCTCTCCGCCGGAATCGAAGACGTCGAGGACCTCTGGCGCGATATCGACGATGCGCTGCTGGGATCGCCCTGACCGGTCGCGAGCCATATGGAATTGTCGGAAACGAGCGGTCCGAAGCGTTTAAGCAAAATTAACTCTGTCCCGTTCCTATCCGTGGGCGGCAAGAAAACAGTCTCGGATAGTCGCGCCAAGACGGGAACAATTGCACCGGGTTCCGGGATTTCTGATTGGTTGCCTCTGAGCGGACTTCGTTCCTGAGGCAAGATCCGCATACCAGCGGCGTCAATTCGTAGCGGGTTGGGAGGATATCGGATGCGTCATCTCCGCCACGCCTTGGCAGCGTTACTCATCGGATCCTGCGCGCCGATTGCAGTCGCCGCGCCGACCTTCGCTCAAACCTGTGCGTGCGCGCCCGAGGGCGCGTCGCAGGGCGGCTACGTCATTCAGGCCGACGAGGCGCCGCCGCCCTTGCCGGAATACGATCAGCCGCCCATTCCCGCGCCTGGCTATTATTGGACGCCGGGCTACTGGGCCTGGAACAACTACGACTATTACTGGGTTCCGGGAGTCTGGGTCGAGCCGCCACAACCCGGATTATTGTGGAACTCCTGGCTACTGGGCTTTCGTCGGCGGCGTCTATGCTTTCAGACCCGGCTATTGGGGCTCACGGGTCGGATTCTACGGCGGCATCAATTACGGATTCGGTTACTCCGGCGCCGGTTATCAAGGCGGCCGCTGGGACAATAAACGCTTCTTCTACAATACAACGGTGAACAATATTGGCGCCGCCCGCATCGCCAATGTCTACAATCAGGCGATCGTCGCCAACAGGACCATCAATCGCGCAAGTTTCAACGGCGGAGCGGGCGGCGTGGCCGCGAAGCCAACCAACGAAGAGCTTCTGGCCGAGAAGGAGCAGCATGTCAGGGCGACGAGGCCGCAAGTCGATCAGGCGCGCGCCGCCGGCATGAGGGGCCAGCAGTTCGTGTCGACGAACCGGGGCAAGCCGGCGATCGCCGCAACCGCACGGCCAGGCGAATTTAAGGGCAAAGGGGTGATGCCCGCCAGGGCTGCAGGCAAGGCCGCCCAGGCCGTGCCGGCGCCGGCCCCTGCCGGGAACGCCCCGCCCGAGACAAAGGAAAAACCGCCGACCGCCGGACAGCCGGCGACAACTGCGTTGCCGCCCAACGCGCCGAAGCCCAAGGGGACGCCGCCCGTTGTCGAGAAACTGGGCAAGCCGGAAGCAGCGCCCAACGCGCCGAAGCCTGTGGAGAAACCGTCCGCGGTCGAGAGACCGGTCAAACCCGAGGCGCCCCTGAATACGCCAAAGGTTGAACACAAGCCTCCGGCCGTTGAGAAACTGGTCAAGCCCGAGCCCGCGCCGACCCCGTCGAAGATCGAGGAAAAACGGCCCGCCGTCGAGAAGCCTGTCCGGGCCGAGCCGCTGAACGGCGCGCAGAGGGCGCCCGTTCAGCCCGAGCGCAAACCGGCTCAGCCTGAGCGCAGGCCGGAGGCGAAAGAATGCGGGCGGCCCGGACTGCCTCCCTGCCCCAGGTGAACGCCCGCGGGGACGGATCGGCCCTTCCTCCGTGAGGCGATTTCAGCCGCGCGGCGAATCCGGCTAAACCGGGCGCAATGTACCGCAATATCTTCCTGGTCGGCGGCTGGACGATCGCCTCCCGGCTCACCGGCTTCCTGCGCGACATGGCGCTCGCCGCGCTCCTGGGCGGCGGGGCGCTCAACGACGCCTATGTCGCGGCGATCAAGCTGCCCAACCAATTCCGCCAGATCTTTGGCGAGGGGTCGTTCAGCGCCGCCTATCTGCCGACCTACACCCGCGTGCTCGAAGCGGGAGGCCGCGAGGAAGCGGGCAGATTCGCAAGCCAGGTGTTCACGCTGCTCATCCTGTCGCAGATCGCCCTGCTCGGCCTCGTCTATCTCGACATGCCGCTCTTGGTGCGGCTGACTTCGCCAGGTTTCCTCAGCCAGCCCGAAAAGTTCGCCCAAGCGGTGGCGATGTCGCGCATCATGTTCCCCTATATCGCCTTCATCGCCGTCTTCGCGCTGCATCAAGGGACGCTCAACGCCAACAATGCCTGGGGAGCTCCCGCCTTCGCACCGGCCGCGGCCAATGTGTGCATGATCGCGTTCCTCGCCTTCGCCGCATTTTTTCCGAAAGTCTCGCCCGGCGTCGCTAACATGGCGAGCTGGGGGTTTCTCGCGTCCGGCGCGACCCAGCTGGCCATCGTCGTCGCCGCTGCGCGCCGGCGCGGGTTGTTGGAGCGGCTGGCCTGGCCCCGCTGGACGCCCGAGATCCGGCGATTCCTCTGGATGCTGGGGCCGGCGATCGGCATTTCGGCGAGCTATCAGATTGGGTCCCTCGCCGATCAGATTGTCGGCTCCCTCCTGCCGACCGGCGGTCTCTCCGCCATCAGCTACGCCGACCGGCTTTATCAGTTGCCCGGCGGCGTCATCGTCATCGCTACCGGCTCGGTGCTGTTGCGGGAGATGTCCGCCCGCGTCGCTCTTGGCGATCACCAGGGCGCGCTCGCCGCTCAGAACCGCGCCGCTTCGCTGACGCTGGCGTTCGGCGCGCCCTTCGTAGTGGCATTTCTGCTCATCCCGGACCTCGTCATAGCGGTCGCCTTCGAGCGCGGCGCCTTCACAGCCAACGCCACCCACCAAGCCGCAGGCGTGCTCGCGGCTTACGCACTTGGAATGCCGGCCTTGTTGGTCGATCGGATCGTGACGGCAAGCTTCTTGTCGCGCGGCGACACCGCGACGCCGCTCAAGGTCACGCTGGTCGGCGTTGCGGTCAATGTGGCGCTCAAGATCGCCTTGTTTCGGCCGCTCGGCGCGCCGGGCCTGGCGCTCGCGACCGCGGCCGGCCTCTGGATCAAGGTCGCCGGCATCTTTGCGCTCGCCCGGCGGCGCGGCTGGACTGCCCCCGACGCCCGCTTGGTCGCGACCGCCGCGGCGACCCTCTTTGCGGCCGGCGCGCTTGCGCTGGCGCTGACGCTATTCGACGGACCACTCATCGCGCTCATGGCGCATCTCCCGCGCTTCGCTCGCGAAGCGAGACTCGCGACCCTGACCATGATCGGAGCCGCGGTTTATTTTCCCGCGCTGGGCCTCGGGCTTTGGCTCACCCACGCTGTGCCGGCGGCTCTCCTCAAGCGGGCGCAGCGCGCTCTTCGGCGCGCCCGGTGAGCCTCGCGAATCTTGGCGCGCCGTTGCGCCCTTCCGGCGGCGACCTTATGAGATGAGTCGCGCTCAAACTCGCTTGACCCGGGGGCCACCAGGGCCACCTGTTCGCCGATGGGAGGACTTCAGATGAGCGTTCAGGCGCGCGACCTTGCGGTCGAGTTCGCCTACCGGTTCGGTCGCGCGCCGACGGTCAGCCGCGCGCCAGGCCGAGTCAATCTGATCGGCGAGCACACCGACTATAATGACGGATTCGTCATGCCGGCGGCGCTTGAATTCGCGACCTTGACCGCGGCCTCGCAGCGGCCCGATCGGCGCCTCAGGGTCTACTCAATGATCATGGATGAGACGCGCGAGTTCGATCTCGATTCTCCGCCTCAAGGCCCGACCGGCGACTGGTCGGACTACATCCTCGGGGTCGCGCTGATGCTGGAGAGCAGCGGGCGCAACCTTTCCGGCGCCGATCTCATCGTCTGGAGCGATGTTCCGATCGGAGCGGGCTTGAGCTCCTCGGCCGCCCTCGAAGTCTCTGTCGCCCACGCGCTACTGACCGAAAGCGGCCTCCAGTTTGATCCAATCGAAATCGCCCAGCTCTGCCAGCGCGCCGAGAATGATTTCGTCGGCATGCGCTGCGGGGTGATGGATCAATATATCTCCTGTTGCGGCGTCGCCGGGCATGCGCTGTTGATCGATTGCCGCAGTCTCGCCGCGCGCCATGTCGCAATCGCTCCAAACTTGCGGCTTCTCATCGCCAACAGCCGGGTGCGGCATCAGCATGCTGGCGGGGAGTACAATTTGCGGCGTGAAGCCTGCGAGGAAGGGGTAAGGCTGCTCAGCCGCACTCTCGGGCCAATCGAAGCGTTGCGCGACGTGACGCCTGAGCAGCTTGAAGCCAGACGCCGCAAGCTGCCCGATCTCATCTACCGCCGCTGTCGACACATCGTCACCGAGGACGTGCGCGTGCTCGAGGCGGAGCGAGCGCTCGCGGCCGGCGATTTCGACGCTTGTGGGCGGGCCATGAACGCTTCCCATGTCTCGATGCGCGACGACTTTGAAATCACCTGTCCCGAGATCGATACGCTGGTCGGACTGGCCAAGACCGTCCGTGGAGTTTACGGTTCGCGTATGACGGGCGGCGGCTTTGGCGGCTGCACAGTCAGCTTGGTCGAAGCGTGGGCGGTCGACAAGGCGTCGCAAGTTCTGACCGACGGCTATCGAATAGCAACTGGCCTGGATGTGGAAATCTTCGTCTGTGCGCCGTCCGACGGCGCGCGGCTGATTCCGGTTTGAGTAGCGCCGACGTGGCGAGCACAGAGACGCTCCGCGGCGCCTCGCATCGCCGTCTCAATCCGCTGACCGGCGAATGGGTCTTGGTGTCGCCTCACCGCGCGCAACGCCCCTGGCAAGGCCAGCGCGAGTCCAAAGCCACGCCTGCGGGGCTCGCCCATGATCCCAACTGCTATCTCTGCCCGGGCAACCTGCGGGCTAACGGCGCCCGTAACCCAAACTACCCGCACACCTTCGTGTTCGACAATGATTTTCAGGCGTTGCAGGCCGACGCGCCGACCAACGTGGAAACGGATGGACTGCTCGTCGCTGAAGGCGAGCCGGGACGCTGCCGCGTGCTGTGCTTTTCCCCGCGTCACGATCTTACCCTGTCAGGCATGTCGGTCGCCGACATCGAGCGTGTTGTCGAGGTCTGGGTAGAGGAGACGATCTCGCTGGGAGGCTGGCCCGACATCGGCTCCGTGCAGATTTTCGAGAATCGGGGCGAGATGATGGGCGCCTCGAATCCCCATCCCCATGGCCAGATCTGGGCCACCCGCCATCTGCCGAACGAACTGGAAAAAGAGACCTTCCGCCAGGGCGAGTATCTCCTCCAACACGGCCGGCCGCTGCTCCTCGACTATCTCGGGCGGGAGCTTCAGCATGGCGGGCGCATCGTCTTCGCCAATGACGATTTTTGCGTGCTCGTGCCGTTCTGGGCAAACTGGCCGTTCGAGACGATGATCCTGCCTCGCCGCCGCATCGGTGGATTTGCTGAGATGAGCGCGGGGGAAAGGACATCGCTTGCACAGGCTTTATCCCAACTGACCAAGCGCTACGACAGCCTGTTCGACGCGCCGTTCCCGTATTCGATGGGCTTCCATCAGAAGCCGACCGACGGCGCGCTGCACGCCGAATGGCAGTTGCACGCCCATTTCTACCCGCCGCTCTTGCGCTCCGCGACAATCCGGAAGTTCATGGTCGGCTTCGAACTGCTGGGCTCTCCCCAGCGCGATCTCACCCCTGAAGCGGCGGCGGCGAGGCTGCGGGAGGCGGCGGGATAGCTTCGCTCGTCACTCGCCGGTCCGACCACTCGAATCGGCCCCCTATCCTTGCCGCTCGTAGTCCACAAAGACAAAGTCCGCCTCGTCATACGGGCCGCGTTCGCCCGTCTCGCGCCCGACCTCACGCCATTGTTCGGGCTCGATTGGCGGGAAACGCGCCTCGCCTTCTGCGTCGAGCGCAACCTCCGTGATGAAAAGACGGCTCGCGCGGTCGATCGTCTGCGCGTAGATCTCGCCCCCGCCACCAATGATGATGTCATCCGCGCCCATCGCGCGCGCCCGTTTGGCAGCGAGCTCGAGACCGGCTTGGAGACTATGGGCGATAAGCACGTCCGCCGCGGCGAACCCAGGATCGCGGGTGACGACGATCGTTTCACGCCCCGGAAGTGCGCGCCCGATCGATTCGAAGGTCTTCCGCCCCATCACGAGCGGTCTGCCCCAAGTCAGCGCCTTAAAGCGTTTCAGGTCGCTCGAGAGCCGCCATGGCAATCCGCCATTCGCTCCGATAATCCCGTTGCGTGCGACAGCGGCGACCAGGACGACCCTCACCCCCACCCTTTCCCAGGGGGAGAGGGAGCGCATCCCTTCTCCCTCCGGGAGAAGGTGGCGCGAAGCGCCGGATGAGGGCGATTCACTCACACCGCGATCGGCGCCTTGATCGCCGGCCACGGGTCGTAGCCCTCGAACGCGATCGCGTCGGCGTTGAGGTCGAAGATCGAGCCGACGTCGCCGAGCTCAAGCCGCGGCAATGGGCGCGGCGCACGGGCGAGTTGCGCGCGCGCCTGGTCCTCGTGATTGCGGTAGAGATGCGCGTCGCCGAACGTATGCACGAACTCCCCGGCCTTAAGCCCGCATTCGTGGGCGATAAGATGGGTCAGGAGCGCATAGCTCGCGATGTTGAACGGCACGCCAAGAAAGATATCGGCCGAGCGCTGGTAGAGCTGGCACGAGAGCCTGTCGCCGTTCAGATAGAATTGGAAGAGGCAATGGCAGGGCGCAAGTTTCATGCGCTCGATCTCGGCGACGTTCCACGCCGAGACCACGAGCCGGCGCGAGTCGGGGTTGCGGCGGATCTCGGCGATGAGCCAGGCGATCTGATCGTATGTCCGGCCGTCCGGCCCCTCCCAGGCGCGCCATTGCTTGCCGTAGACCGGCCCAAGATCTCCGTCCGCGTCGGCCCACTCGTCCCAGATGGAAACGCCGTGCGCCTTGAGGTAGGCGATGTTGGTGTCGCCCCGCAGGAACCAGATCAGTTCGCGCACGATCGACTTGAGATGGAGCCGCTTCGTCGTGACGAGCGGAAAGCCTTGGGCCAGATCGAAGCGAAGCTGCCGGCCAAACAGCGAGCGCACGCCAGTCCCGGTGCGGTCCATTTTGACCGAGCCGCTGTCGAGCGCCTCGCGCATCAGATCGAGATAGGCTTGCATGGGCTCGCGGTTCTTACGCCTAACCGACCGCAACCTCTATACCGATTCGCGCCCCCCACGCGCGCGGCGCCTTCCGCGCCGCGGCTATAGGTCGTCGATTAGTGCAGGCTCACTGTCTCGAGTTCATTTTCCCAGGCGTTGGTGATCGCCGCGTCCTTGGAATCGGTGAGCATGATCGGCGACCCATCCGCGCCGAGGAGCGCAAACAAGGTCAATCCCGGACGCATCTCCGGCGCCTGGGGAAAGAGTCGGGCGACGTCTTCAGAGGCAATGGTCTTCACATAAGCGAGGGACCCATCGCCAAAATGAGCGAATTCCTGTGGCGTCATGTTCGGCGCCACGGCCACCACTGCTTTGCTGGTTTCGGATCTCATCGCTTTACTCCTTACTCGGCGGCCGCTTCACGCGCGGCCGTTCGGACGCATCCTTCAGTCGTGCGCCACTATTTTGATCGTTCGCACCAGCCGCTCGGGCTGTGGGCGAACGAGATCGACCGACAGCAACCCTTGCGCGAGATCAGCGCTTAACACTTGCATCCCGTCGGCGAGCAGAAAACCGCGCTGAAACTGCCGGGCGGCGATGCCGCGATGCAAATATTCCCGCGTCTTGTCCTCCTGCTGCCGGCCGCGAATTGTGAGCTGGTTCTCCTCGACCGTGACCTCGATCTGGTCCTGAGAGAAGCCGGCTACGGCGAGCGTGATTCGCAATTTTTCCGGCTCGGCGCCATTGGCCGTGATCCGCTCGATATTGTAGGGCGGATAGCCGTCTGTCCCCGTCTTCGAAACCTTGTCTAAAGCTCGCTCTAGGTCGTCGAAGCCGAGCAGTAAAGGCGAGGTCAGCGCCGTCATACGCACCATGCTCGAAGCCCCTTTCAGGCGCTTCCCCGAAACTTCAGGCCTTCCCACAAGCGCCCGGTCCGGTTTTTGCCGTCAACGATCCGGATCATTCAAAGTTCCGGACCAGACCGATATAAGTCTCACAACCCGATCTTCAAGGCGCAGGTTGCCCTAGTGTCCTGCCTCGCGAAATCTCACGAATTTCGAGATAAGGACACTAGCGAAAGCCTTTGATTCGGCGATAGTTCTGACAATTCTGTTAAAATGCTGCGCTCGAAATCTAAACCAATCGTTTATGTTCTGGGACGGGGTGAGGGTTATTGACCAAGAAGATACCGGCGTCGAATAGGCTCGGAACCAAGCGCCAGTGCCTGGCCTGCGGCGCCAAATATTATGATCTCGGCCGCAAGTCGCCGGTTTGTTCCCGCTGCGGCGCGAGCGCCGAGCCAAAGCGGATGAGCGGACAGGCCGAAGAGCTGCCCGCCGCCGAGGATTCCACAACCAGGACGCAGCCATCCCGCGCAGCTGAGGCCCCATCTTCGCGGCCAATCGGCCGCGAATGGTCGCACGAGCAGGCGGACGCAATCGACCAGGTCGGCCGGTGGCTCAAACAGGGCGAGCCCCAGGTGTTCCGGCTGTTCGGCTACGCGGGCGTGGGCAAGACG
Organism: uncultured Alphaproteobacteria bacterium; assembly: GCA_963813555.1. Classification (GTDB taxonomy): domain Bacteria; phylum Pseudomonadota; class Alphaproteobacteria; order Rhizobiales; family Beijerinckiaceae; genus Roseiarcus. Next base: position 147,881 of record CAWEZX010000015.1, read on the forward strand.
ACGCTTGCGCGACACATCGCGGAGGGGGCGCGAGGCGAAACGGCGTTCGCCGCCTTCACCGGCAAAGCCGCCTTGGTGATGCGATCGAAAGGCTGCGCGGGCGCAACGACCATCCATGCCCTCATTTACCGGGCGAGCGAGGGCGCGGAAGGCGCGCCCACCTTCACCCTCAACGCCGACGGGCCGGCCTCGAAAGCCGGGCTCATCGTGATCGACGAGTGTTCGATGGTCGACGCGGAGCTGGCGCGCGACCTCCTCTCGTTCGGCAAGCCGATTCTGGTCCTGGGCGACCCGTTCCAGCTGCCGCCGGTCAAAGGCGGCGGCTTTTTCACCGACGGCGCGCCGGACGTGATGCTGACCCACATCCATCGCCAGGCGCAGGACAATCCGATCATCCGCCTGTCCGAAGTCGTGCGTTCAGGCGGCGAACTCAGCGAAGGCGTCTATGGCGAGACGCGCGTCATCCCGCGCTCCGCCGTCGATCCGGCTCAGGTGCTTAGGGCCGATCAGGTGCTGGTCGGGGTCAACCGCACTCGCCGCGCCTATAATCAGCGCATGCGTGATCTCAAGGGCTTCCGGGAGCCGCTGCCGGTCGGCGGCGACCGGCTGGTCTGCTTGCGCAACGACCGCACGAAGGGCCTCATCAACGGGGGCCTGTGGCGGGTTGAGACGCTGGGCGGCGTCAAGAAGGATTTCGTCAAGATGACCTTGCGTTCGGAAGACGAGGGCGCTCGCTCAACGGTCAAGGTCGCCGTGCTGAAGGCGTTCTTCGAAGGGACCGAAGGGGAGCTCGGCTTTTCATTGCGGCGTGAGTTCGGACGAGTTCGACTACGGCTATGCGCTCACCGTCCATAAAGCCCAGGGGTCGCAATGGGACGACGTTATGCTGTTCGACGAAAGCTTCGCCTTTCGAGAGCATCGAGCGCGCTGGCTCTATACGGGCCTGACCAGGGCGGCCCGGAGGCTGACGGTGGTGAGGTGAGAGGCCGCGCTCGACTTGCGACCCGAAAGACCATCGACATCGGCGCCGCCTTGCTGTTAGATTGACGTTGCGGCGCCGGAGTAGATTCCCATGCGTATTTCCCTTGTGACGAGGGTGGCGCGCGCGTGCGCCGCGGCGACGCTCGTCTTCTCCCTCAGCCTCGCGCCTTCGTTCGCTCGTATGGGCGGGGCTGGCGGCGCGCACTTTGCTCGGCCAGCTCTGGGATTCGGTCATTTTCAGCATTTTGCGCCACACGGGTTCAACCGGCGCTTTGAAGCTGGCCGATTTGGCTTCAACCGTTTCGGCCCGAACCGGTTTGACCGTTTTGGCTTCAGCCGATTCAACCGCTTCGGCTTCAATCACTCCAACCGGTTTGGCGGAAACCAGCTTTTCGTCGGCGGCTGGGGTTGGGGCGGCTGGGGCGGCGCCGCGGCTTCGACAGGGGCCTCCGAGCCAATCATCGTCGGCGACGGCGCGCCGGTCATCATCAATATTGGCGTCGATCCCGGTCCAGGCGACGCGGGCGGCGGCTACAGCGGAGGCTGCGTCATCCACAAGCTCAACTACGACAACACCGGCAAATATGTCGGCGAGCGACAAATGCCGCAGTGCTGACCCGCCGAGTGCTTGATTTGCAGCCCCCGCCGACTTAGCCGGACAGAGACGACGGAAGCGCTTGGAGCTTTTCCGCCGATCTGTGAGGAATGGTTCCTTGACCGCCGCTCGACGTTGGCGCGCGGCGGCTTTCAGCCAGGGAGAGCACGATGGACGTCGGTTTTATCGGTCTTGGCCAAATGGGTACGGCGATGGCGCTGAACCTCGTCAAGGCGGGACATCGCGTCGTTGTCTACAACCGCACGCGCGCCAAGGCGGAAGCGGTGGCGTCCCAGGGCGCCGAAATCGCCGAAAGACTGGCCGATGCATGCGGTCGCTCCGTCCTCATCACCATGCTCGCCGACGACGCGGCGGTCGAATCCGTCTTTTTTGCAAACGGAAATGGGCTCTCGGCGCTTGGCCATGGCGCCGTCCACATCTCCATGAGCACGATCAGCGTCGCGCTCTCCGACCGGTTGGCGGAGGCGCATCGAAAGGCTGGTCAGGCCTACGTCGCGGCGCCGGTGTTCGGTAGGCCGGAGGCCGCCGCGGCGGCGAAGCTTTTCGTCGTGGCGGCAGGCCCTGAAGCAACGCTCGCGCGCTGCCAGCCCCTGTTCGACGCGATCGGCCAACGGACCTTCGTCGTCGGCGACAAGCCGTCGTCGGCGAATCTCGTCAAGCTCAGCGGCAACTTCCTGCTCGCAGCGATGATCGAATGCTTAGGCGAGGCCTTCGCGCTTGATCCGCAAAGGAGGAATTGACCCGCATCTTTATCTTGAAATCCTGACGAGCACGCTGTTCTCGGCCCCCGCCTACAAGACCTACGGAACAATCATCGCCAATCAGCAATACGAGCCGGCGGGGTTCAAGATGTCGCTGGGGTTGAAGGATATTCGCGTTAGCGCTTGCGGCTGCCGACGCGCTGGCGACGCCGATGCCGGTCGCGAGCGTGGTGCGCGATCACTTTCTGGCTGGGGTGGCTCAAGGCGCAGGCGATATCGACTGGGCCGCGTTGGCGCGTCTTTCTGCCGCCAACGCGGGTCTCTGAGCGAACCCCCGAGCGCTTGGTCCCGAGTTCGTCTTGCGCCGCATGATTCTGTGGGCCGCGCCGATGACGCGGAACACCGCCCGCGGCGCCTCGGGCTTGTCTGGAGCCCGAAGTTGGGGCAGGCTCTCCCTTGGGCTCGGCAGTCATCGGCAAGGGCGATCTGGCGGCAACCCGGGGGATGCGCGATGGTCCCGTTCAGGCAGATTGCAATCGTGGCCGCCGCATGCGCCGCGACTTCCCTGCCGGTTATGGCCGACGATCAAAAGCCGGCGGCCGAGCAACCAGCGTATACACCGCGGCTGAACTCCTTGATGATGTTGACACAACTCGGACATTTTAAGTTATGGTATGCGGGCGCGGTGCAGAATTGGCCGCTGGCGAACTACGAATTGAAACAAATCCGCGCCAGCATCCACGACGCAAAGACCTTTTATCCAAATAGCGGCAAGTCGAATATGGACACAATGATGCCGGCCGCGGATGAACTCGGCAAAGCGATCGAGGCGAAGGACGCGGCCAAATTCGCGAGCGCGTATGGCAAGCTCACCGCCGCCTGCAACTCTTGTCATGAGGCGACCGGGTTGGGCTTCATAAAGATCAGAGTTCCCAGATTGTCGCCGATCGAGACGTCGCCGTTCAGCGACGAGTTTTTCCAGGGCAAGTGACGGCTCGCGCTCAAGCCCCCACGGTCGCGATGCGCAGGTTGTTGGTGGCGCCCGGGGTCCCGAACGGCACGCCGGCGACCACGATAATGCGCTCGCCCTCGCCAGCGAAGCCCTCGATATAGGCGTGGCGGCAGGCGCGATCGGCCATGTCGCGCTCGTCGCGCGCATCGTCGGTGACAATCGGATGCACGCCCCAGACGACCGCGAGGCGCCGCGCCACGGATTCGATCGGCGTCAGCGCCAGAATGGAGGAGCGCGGCCGCTGGCGGGCGATGCGAAGGCCGGTCGAGCCTGAGCTGGTCCAGGCGCAGATGACTTTCAGATCGAGCGTTTCGGCGACGTCGCGCGTCGCTTCGGCGATCGCGTCGGCGCCCGTCGCCTCCGGCGCCGCGCGTTGCGCCTCGATGATCGAGGGATAGATCCTCTCCAATTCCACCGCTTCGGCGATGCTGTTCATCGTCGCGACCGCCTCGCGCGGATATTGGCCCGAAGCGCTCTCGGCCGACAGCATGATAGCGTCCGCGCCCTCGAAGACCGCAGTCGCGACGTCCGACACCTCGGCGCGCGTCGGCACCGGCGCGGAGATCATCAATTCCAGCATCTGCGTCGCCACCACCACCGGCTTGCCGAGTCGGCGCGCCAACCGAGTCAAGGTCTTCTGAATGCCGGGCACGCGCTCGAGCGGCATTTCGACGCCAAGGTCGCCGCGCGCCACCATCAACGCGTCAGCGACGGCCATGATCTCCTCGATGCGCTGGACCGCCTGCGGCTTTTCGATCTTGGCCATCACGAGCGCCCGGCCTCGGACGATTTCCTTGACCTCGACGACGTCCTCCGGACGCTGAACGAACGAGAGCGCAATCCAGTCGATATCTTCCTCAAGCGCTGCGGCGAGATCGGCGTGATCCTTGTCGGTCATGGCGGAGGTTGGAATGGTCGTGTCGGGCAAGCTCACGCCCTTCTTATTGGAGACGCGCCCCGGGACTTCGACAACGGTCAGCGCCCGGCCTCCCTCGGCCGCGGCGACCCGCAGCATCACTTTGCCGTCGTCGATGAGTATCCGATGCCCCTTCGCGAGCGAGCTCAAGATTTCCGGATGCGGCAGATAGACGCGCGCCTGCCCGCCGGGCGCGGGGTCGCCGTCAAGGATGAAGGCCTCACCGCGTTGCAGGTCGGCGGCGCCGCTGGCGAACATCCCGAGCCTGAGCTTCGGCCCCTGCAGGTCGACAAGGATGCCGATCGGGCGGCCAGTCTCTTCCTCCACATCCCGGATCATCGCGACCCGCTCCCGCATCACGTCATGCGAAGCATGGCTCATGTTGATGCGAAAGACGTCGGCGCCGGCGGCGAACAAAGCGGCGATGGTCTTTCGGTCGGCCGAGGCTGGTCCAAGCGTTGCGACGATTTTGACGCGGCGGCGACGGGACTGCACTTGCGTTCTCCCTGAATCGGCGGCGCTCGCCGCTACGTTCGTTTTTCGCCGCGCCGGAACAGCGAACCGATGCTGCGGCTCAGGGATTTGCCTGGTCGGTCAGTTGCACCGTCCAGCTCTTGGTGTCCTTGCCGGTGTCGACTTCGAAGAACCCGGTTCGGTTGTAGCCGCGCACAAAGCAATCCTGCCGGCCGTCGATCTTGAACTCGCGATCTGACGTGCACATGAACACCTTGCCCTTCCACTCGCCGCCGCGCTCGTCCATCGCGTAGAGATAATAATACTCAGCCGCCAAGGCGCCGCGCAAAAGCGTTATGCAGTCGAGCGATTTGAGATTCCACCAGCCTTCGCTGATCCAGTTTTGTCCGTCGGTGTATCCAATTGCGACGCTCACGCGGTTGTTGGTGTTGTTGCACATGCGCAAGTCCGCGCGGGCGGGGACGGCCGCGCAAAGCGCCGTTCCGAGCGCGGAAAGCGCCAGCAGCCGTACTGCAGTTCTGTCCATGTTCATGCGGTGGAAGGGCGTTGTCGCGCGTCATATTCGACGCGAACGCGGCGCTGTCAACCTCGGCGTCCGCGCAAGGCTCTGAGCGATGAGCAGCTTCAGCTTCATCGGATTGTCACGATTGCTTCAGCGCATTGTCAGCTAGGCGCCGAGAGGCCGTCACTTCCAATCGCTAGAGTCGCTCTTGTTCACTTCCCTGAGATCAACGTGCGGCGCGCGGGGCGACGCACGCAACGGAGAAACTCATGTCAAAAGCAATCGGCGTTTCGCTTTTCGCTCTTATGATCGCCAGCTCGGCGCAGGCCCAGCAGATCGGCGACGTGTTCTACATCGACCTCGAAAACCACAATTTCACGCAGCCGTCAGGCGCCAACAGCCCTGAGCAGCTCTTCGGCAACTCTGCAGCGCCGTTCCTCAATAGCCTGGTTACGCCGGGCAATGCCAACGCCGCGATGAGTTCCTACGCCAGCAATTATCAGAACGTGCCGGGCGTTCATCCTTCCGAGCCGAACTACGTCTGGCAGGAATCCGGAATGCACGGACCGCTCAACGACAGCGACCCCTATCCGAACAATATCGTTAACGCGCCGAATTTGAGCGCCGCCCTGCAGACGAAATACGGCGACCTCGGGTTGGAAGTCGTACCAGGAGGACATCGACCTTGTCCCCAACAGCGGATCAGTCAACCAGCCCGGCAAGAACAGCCTGACCAGCACTGTTGCGCCGAATAACCAGCAGACCGTGCCGACAAGCTCGCTCTCAGGCACGTCCGCCGACTACACCAATCCATACAATGGCTCACATCAATATAACTTCGCGGCCAAGCACGACGGGCAGCTCTTCTTCACCGCCACGAATGGCGGGACCCCTACAGCGCCGGACACCTCGCCGAGCAACCCTGAGGCGCAATTCTATGCGCCATTGCAGCAGCTTCAAACCGACCTCACCAACAACACGGTTGCGCGCTACAATTTGATCACGCCGGATCAGTACAATGATATGCACACGGCGCTGAACACCGACTTCACCTATAACGGCGTCACCTACCAAGCAGGAACCGACGCCGAGCAGATCGCCCAAGGCGACAACTTCCTCTCGATCATCGTTCCTGAAATCGAAGCCTCGCAGGCGTTCCAGGACAACGGCGCGATCGTGATCTGGAACGATGAGACCGAGGGCGAGGGCGCAGTAGATACCGCCGGCTTCACTAGCACCGAGATCGTCATCTCGCCGCTCGCCAAGGGTAACGCCTATACAAACAGCATTCCGTACACACACTCCTCCGATCTGGCCACGCTCCAGGAAATCTTCCATGTTGGGGACCCCGGCTTCCTCGGAGGCGCGGCCGGCGCGACCGACTTGAGCGACCTGTTTAAGCCGGGCGTGATCCCGTCGGCCGTTCCCGAGCCGTCGACCTGGGTGATGATGGGCCTTGGCTTCGCGGGTCTCGCCGGCGCCGGCGCGTACCGCCGCAAGCAGGGTGTGACAGCCAAGACTGCGGTTGCGGGCTGACGCGGCAAGCCTCACGCGTAGCGTCGCAATTGGGGCCGGTCGCGGACCGGCCCCATTTTTATGACTGCAGCCTTAGGCCTTGCGGTCGAACCGCCAGTCGGGCCGCGCGGCGCGGATCATCATCACCTCGCCCAGCGCCTGCCGGGTCAGGAGGCCGATGATCTTGCCGTCGGCGTCGGTGACGTAGAGCGCCGCGGCGCTCCGATCCTGCAGGCGCTCGAACAGGCTTTCGACCGGCGTCGAGGGGCGGACGCTTTCCACGTCCGAGCGCATGAACGTGGCTGCCGGTTCGTCGTGCCCATGCTCGCGCACGGCGTTGAGGATGTCTTCGCGGGTCAAGAGGCCGACGGGCTTGCCGAACGCGTCAACCACCGGAAATTCGCTTTGCGCCGTCGCCAACAGAGCGTCGACCGCCTGGCCGAGATTGGCGTCGATGGAGACCGGCGTGAAGCGCGTCTCCATCGCATCGCCGACGCTCACCCCCTTGAGCGCCTGCTGCGCGGCGCTCATCTGCGCTTCGCCGCCCGCCGCGATATAGACGAAGATGGCGATGAACAAGAGCAGCGGATTGCCGAACAAGCCGAGGAACCCTAGGCCGAAGGCGAGAGCCTGCCCGATCCTCGCCGCGATTTCGGTCGCCCGCGCGCCGCCGACCCGCATCGCGAGGAGCGCATGCAGCACCCGCCCGCCATCCATCGGAAAGGCGGGGATCAGGTTGAAAACGACGAGAAAGATGTTGGCGATCGCCAGCCGGCCGAGGAGCGACAGCTTCGGATCGTCGATTTGCGCCAGGTCGCTCAAGTGAGCCGATCCCAGCGCCGCGATCAGGACGAGGCCGATGATCAAATTGACAGCAGGCCCGGCGAGCGCGACCACGAGCTCCTGGGCAGGGTCGCTCGGCAGGCGTTGCAGGCTGGCAACGCCGCCGATCGGCAATAAAGTCACCTCCGGCGTCCGGATGCCATAGCGGCGCGCGGCCGCGATGTGGCCGAATTCGTGCAGCACCACGCAGGCGAACAGGAGCACGATGAACAGCGTGCCATCAAGCGCGGCGGCCGGGCCTCCCCTGGCCCAGGCGCTGAAAGCGATCCAGACAAGGAACAGGATGAAGGTGATGTGAATTTTTACCGCTGTCCCGCCGAAACTGCCAATGGTGATCGACCAGCGCATCGTTTCGTCTCCTTTCGCGGCGCGCTATTCTAACCCCAGTCGCTCTGTCTCGACGACAATTCGCGAATCGCGGATGATTGAAGTATGAAGCGATTTCTTTTGACGGCCCTCGGCGTGATCGCCGCGTCGGGCGCATTTGTTGCGTCGGCGCGCGCCGACTTCACCTCCTGCGTCGGCACGCTGCGAGCTCAGGCCGCGCGCGACGGGATTTCCGCCAAGACGCTCGACATTGCCTTCAACGGGGTCGGGCCGGACACGAAAGTCCTCGATTTCCAGAAGCAGCAGCCCGAGTTCAAGACGCCGGTCTGGGACTATGTCGACGGGCTGGTTGACGACGATCGGGTCGCCGACGGCAAGGCGGCGATGGTTAGGCAAGCGCGCGCGCTCGCTCGTGCAGAAGAGAAATATGGCGTCGACCGCTACATGCTGGCGGCGATCTGGGGGGTCGAGTTCGAATTTCGGCCAGGAGATGGGCAAGCGCCCGCTCGTGCAGTCGCTGACGACGCTTGCCTGCCTGGGCGATCGCGCCAATTATTTCCGCTCCGAGTTGATGGCGACGCTGAAGATCATCGACCGCGGCGATGTGCCGGCCGAGAAACTGAATGGATCGTGGGCGGGCGCGTTCGGGCAGACGCAGTTCATGCCCTCGACCTTCTTGCGCCTGGCGGTCGACTTCGAGGGCGACGGGCGACGCGACATCGTCGATTCGGCGCCGGACGCGCTCGCCTCGACAGCGAATTATCTCTCTAAATCAGGCTGGCGCCGTGGTGTTGCTTGGGGATTCGAGGTTAAATTGCCGGAGGGATATTCGGGCCCGTCGGGTCGCAAGGCCAGGCGCTCGATGTCCTTCTGGGCCTCGCGCGGCCTGACCCGCGTCGACGGGCGCCCGCTCGGCGAGGGCGAGGCCGGGCTGCTCATGCCCGCCGGACGCGAGGGGCCGGCTTTTCTGGTGACGCGCAATTTCGACGCCGTCTATTCCTATAATGCCGCCGAATCCTACACCCTCGCCGCCTGTGTGCTGGCGGACCGTCTCGGCGGCGGACGCGGCATCGTCACCCCTTGGCCGACCGACGATCCGCTCTTGTCGCGCCAGGGCCGAAAGGAATTGCAGGCGCTGCTCCAAAGGCGCGGGTACGACATCGGCGGCGACCCGGATGGACACATCGGAACAAAGAGCAAGGCGGCGATCGCCGATTTCGAACAGAGGGCCGGACTTGAGGTCAACGGCCGCGCTTCGGTCAAGGTGCTGGCGGCGCTGAAGAAGTAGGCGTTTCGTCGCTTCATTCGTCGAGCGGGCGTGGGAGCTGAAAACCATGCATTTGCTTGAAAAAGCCGAAAGCCTGTGCTAATCTTTTCCAATTGCCGGATCGAGCTCGCGCTTGTCTCGTTCCCAGATGACTGGAAAAGAGAATACGTGTGTGGCAGTTGAGACACAGTGTGACAGGGGAAAAGAATTTTTGGCTCTTATAGCGTTAGTTGTTGGTATGGGCCGATTCCGATGGCGCTCTTGATCCAGTTTTGTGGCGTGATTTGTCGATCCCAGGCTTCGAGGGCGCGCCGCCAGCCGAGATAATTTGGCAGGTTCTTGGTGGCGACGCCGTTGAAGCGATTGAGCCATTGCTTGAGACGGCTGTGGTAGGCGTTGACGTTGTTGATATGCAGGTGGGGCGCCGCGGGGACAGGCTTTCCCGGGGAAGGAACGGCGTGAAAGGGGATGTTGGCCTGGCGGGCGAAGGAGGCCAGCGGTTTGCCGCCATCGCCGATCAAGTGATTTGCGGACGTAACGACACCGGTCAGGACGGCGGCGATCGAAGCGCTGTCGTCGTTTGGCAGAACGGCGTCGAAAGTTGCGCCCTTTCGGTCGCGGGCGACGAGCACGGGAATGTTGTCCTGATAGGGGCCCGGATGACGGGCCGTTCCGCCGCGTTTGCGAGCCTTGCGAGGCAGATCGGACCACCGCCCCTTGAAAGATTTCAAGGATGAAGGTTTCATCCGCTTCGACGATTCCGCTCAGCTTTTGCGGCTTGTCCGCGGCGGGAGCGCCCAAAAACCGGTGACGCCAGCGGAAAGCCGTCGTCGGATGCACGCCGCAAAGCGCGGCCGTCTTCACCAGGCTTTTGCCTTCGATCATCGCCTGCGCGTGATCGAGCCAACGCTCTTTCTTGCGCAGATGCGCCATTGGGCTTTTGCTCAGGGCGTTGAAGGTGCGTCCGCAAGCCTTGCAGCGGAACCGCGCCAGTCCGCGCGAGCGTCCCCAGGCCACGATTTCGCGACCCGCGCAATGCGGACACCCTCGACTTTCCACCCGCTCATGGCCTGTTACGCCCAACGCGTCCGGCCGACGGCGAGCCTTCAAGGCCTTGTTCTTCGCGGCCGCCGTCAGCATCGCAGTTTTCGGACCCACCCCCTCCGGTCGCAGAGCCGCGAGCGCCGCCCGCCGCTGATCCTCGTTCAATCGAACGATCCCCGACAGCCAAGTCGAAAACTCCTCACCCTTCATCGAACAATCTCCAACCCCACCCCCACCATAACCCAAATCAACAACTAACGCTATAAGAGCCGAATTTTTTATTTGGATTCGCTGTAAACCATTGAAAAGCCCCAATTCGGCCAAAGGAATCCAAGGTAATCCAAGCAATTTTCCTTGGATTTATTTGGTTTAGCTTGGATTTATTTGGCCGCAGGACCCCCTTCGGAGGAGCGGTTTGGCCTGCGGCGGGAAGGCGGCTCTGCCAAATCGGGGCGGGCTCCCACACCCGGCGCTACCGTGCAGCATTCCCACGCCATGGCTTGGTTGCGCCGGAAAAGCCGCTATCAGTCCTCCCGCGCCGGCCTTCGCGGCGTCCCGATCGATCAGGCAGAGGGGCGGACCATGGACGTGGCGTATATATCGGCGATTTCGGCGCTTGCCGGGTCGGTGATCGGCGGTCTTACTTCGGGCTACACGACCTGGCTTACCCAGCGCTCGCAGGCCCGGGCCGGTATGGTTGCGCACGACCTCGCGCGCCGCGAGGACCTGGTCAGGGATTTTGTCATTGCAGCGTCCAAGACCTATGGCGACGCGATCATCAACAGCGAGCCGAAGATGCCGGAACTGGTCGATCTCTACGCCATGGTCAGCCGGATGCGCGTGCTTGGCATGCCGAAATCAGTCGCGTGCGCGGACAAGGTCATGCAGTCAATCGTCGACACCTATTTCACGCCCAATCGGACGCTCGCCGACCTCAGGGAGCTCACGAGGACCGGAAAGGGCATCGATCCCTTGAAGGACTTCGCCGAGGCGGCGCGCGAGGAGCTGCGCGCGTTCGCAATGCTTTGAAGAGCAGGGCCGGTTCGCTCCTCAGTCCCCATCGCGCCAGTCAGGTCACCACGGTCGGCGCCTTGCGCCCAGTCCGCTGCTCGATCTCAGCCAGGCTTCGTGAAAGCGCGATGAGGTCGGCCAGCGCCGCCTGCGTCTCCTGATCGAGCTTGCCCGCCGGCGGCTCGTAATGCTCGATATAGACGCGCAGCGTCGCCCCGACCGTGCCGGTGCCCGAAAGGCGGTAGACGATGCGCGAGCCGCCCTCGAACATCACCCTTATGCCCTGATCGGTTGCATCCGAGCCGTCGACCGGATCGTGATAGGCGAAATCGTCGGCCGCCTCGACCTTGTGAGCGCCAAAACTCTTGCCCGGAAGGGTTTTCGTTGCGTCGCCTAGCGCCGCCATCAGGCTTTTGGCGGCCGTGAGATCAATCGCCTCGTAGTCGTGGCGCGTATAATAGTTTCGGCCGTAAGTTCGCCAGTGTTCGCGCATGAGGTCGAGCACGGATATGCGGCGCTTGGCGAGAATGTTGAGCCAGAACAAAACGGCCCACACGCCGTCCTTCTCGCGAATATGGTTCGAGCCGGTGCCGAAGCTTTCCTCGCCGCATAGGGTCGCGAGATTGGCGTCGAGCAGATTGCCGAAGAACTTCCATCCCGTCGGCGTCTCGTAGGACTTGATGCCGAGCTTGGCGGCGACGCGGTCGGCGGCGGCGCTTGTCGGCATGGAGCGCGCGACGCCCGCAAGGTTCTTGGCGTAGCCCGGCGCGCAATGGGCGTTCGCGCACAGGATCGCGAGCGAATCGGACGGCGTGACATACGCGTTGCGTCCGAGGATCATGTTTCGGTCCCCATCGCCATCCGACGCCCCGCCAAAATCCGGCGCATTTGGCGACATCATGAAATCAAACAGGTCCTTGGCGTAAGTCGGATTGGGATCGGGGTGATGACCGCCGAAGTCGGGCAAAGGCGTGCCGTTGACCACTGTTCCGGCGCCGGACTTCAGTTCGTCCTCGAAGATTGCATGCGCGTAAGGGCCAGTCACCGCGTGCAAGGCGTCGTAACGCATGCGGAAGCCCGAGGCGAACAGGGCGCGGATCGCGTCGAAGTCGAACAGCGTCTTCATCAGCGACAGATATTGCGTGACCGGGTCGATGACTTCGATCTCGGTCCCCTCGACTTTGACCGTCCCCAGGCGGTCGATATCGACGTCGGGAGCGTCGGCGATTTTGTAGGCGGCGATCGTCTTGGTGCGGGCGAAGATCGCCTCGGTGATGGTTTCCGGGGCCGGGCCGCCGGCGCCGATATTGTACTTGACGCCGAAGTCCCCGTGCGGTCCGCCGGGATTGTGGCTCGCCGACAGAATGATCCCGCCATAGGCGGAGAGCGCCCGGATTAGCGCCGAGACCGCGGGGGTCGAGAGGATGCCGCCTTTGCCGACGACGATGCGGCCGAAGCCGTTCGCGGCGGCGATCTTGATCACGACCTGGATCGCCTCCCGATTGAAAAAGCGCCCGTCGCCGCCGAGCACCAGCGTTTTGCCCTGAAAGCCCTCGAGCGAATTGAAAATCGACTGAATGAAGTTTTCGAGGTAGCCGGGCTTCTGGAAGACCGCGACCTGCTTGCGCAGACCCGAAGTGCCTGGCCTTTGGTCGGCGAACGGCTTGGTGGCGACGGTTCGGATCATCGGCGTTCTCCCATAGGCGGCTGAGGGAATTTCGAGCGCGTAGGCACTCTAGGCGCCAGGCGCAGACTGGGCAACGCCGCGTCGCAGCGTTAACGTCTATCAACGAATTGTGAAACTTTTGTCCGCACATATGGTATATGACGGCCGCGCAGCGTTCGAATGGCGGCAACAATTCTTGCGGGGAGCTGTCACAGACATGGCGCGCAGATATTTTGGGACCGACGGCATCCGTGGGCGGGCCAACAGCCAGATCACGGCGGACATGGCGCTGAAGGTCGGCCAGGCGGCGGGTCTGGCCTTCCGCCGCGGCGAACACCGCCATCGGGTGGTGATCGGCAAGGACACGCGGCTCTCGAGCTACATGATCGAATATGCGCTGGTCGCGGGTTTTACGTCTGTCGGCGCCGACGTCCTGCTTCTGGGCCCGGTGCCGACCCCGGCGGTGGCTATGCTGACGCGCTCGATGCGCTGCGATCTCGGGGTGATGATCTCCGCCTCCCACAATCCTTATGAGGACAACGGCATCAAGCTGTTCGGCCCGGACGGGTTTAAATTGTCCGACGAGGTCGAGGCGCGCATCGAAGCGTTGATGGACGGCGACGTCGCGCCGAAGCTCGCCAACCCTCCCGACCTTGGGCGCGCCAAGCGCATCGACGACGTCGACGCCCGCTACATCGAATACGCCAAGCGGACGCTGAGCCGGGAAGTCACGCTCGATGGCCTGCGCGTGGTCGTCGACTGCGCCAACGGCGCCGCCTACAAGGTCGCGCCGGAGGCGCTGTGGGAACTCGGGGCCGAGGTGATCAAAATCGGCGTCGAGCCGAACGGGCTCAACATCAATTTCGAGGTCGGCTCGACCGCGCCCGAGGCGCTGGCGCGCAAGGTGCGCGAGATGCGGGCCGACGTCGGCATTGCGCTGGACGGCGACGCCGACCGGATGATCCTGGTCGACGAGAAGGGCCGCCTGATCGACGGTGATCAGGTGATGGCCGTCGTGGCCGAGAGCTGGCGCGACGAGGGCCGATTGTCCAAGCCCGGGGTGGTGGCCACGGTGATGTCGAACCTGGGGCTTGAGCGCCATCTGGCGAGTCTGGGGTTAACGCTCGAGCGCACCGCGGTGGGCGACCGCTATGTGATCGAGCGGATGCGCGAGAAGGGCTTCAACGTCGGCGGCGAGCAGTCGGGCCACATCATCCTGTCCGACTATTCGACCACGGGCGACGGCCTGGTGGCGGCGATGCAGGTGCTGGCCGTGGTGCACAAGCTCGGCAAGCCGGCGAGCGAGGTCTGCCGGCGGTTCGAGCCGGTGCCGCAGGTGCTGCGCAACGTCCGCTTCAACGGCGGCGAGCCGCTCGAGAATCCGTCGGTGGCAAAGGCGATCGCGGATGCGACCGCACGGCTCGGCGAACGCGGCCGGCTCCTGGTCCGCCCGTCCGGCACCGAGCCGGTCATCCGGGTCATGGGCGAAGCCGACGACCAGGCGCTGATCGACGCCGTCGTCAGCAACGTCTGCGAGGCGGTCGCCGGCGCCGCTTAGGAGCGAAGGGGACGGCGGATTTGAGGCGCTCGCGCAAATCCTAAAGAATTCTTAACCTCACAAAAAAAATCCTGCTTTTAAATTTTTCGAATCACCGTAACATATTCATGTCGTCAACCAGCCGAAAGGAGGTGATCCAGTGTCTCATTGTCTTACGTTCCGCGTGATCGACGAGGCCTGGGTTATTGTCCCTGCGAAGGAATTTCGCGCATAGCGCTCGCTAGGCAAGAACTCTAGGGCGCCGGCGAGCTTGCGTGGGCGCGACAATGGAAGGGCCGTTCCCCAAAGGAGCGGTCCTTCTCTTTTGCGAGACGGCTGAATAATCGGCCCCATCGGAAAGCATGGGACGCTTCACAAGCGCCGCGCAAAGTTCAAGTGCAACCGGAGTTCGAAGACCACGGAAGACGCCGGAATGAATCCGACGTCTCCCTCGTCCCGCGCCGACCTCAGCTCTGGTGCGCGACGGCGACGTCCGCGCCGATGCCCGTCTGCGAGCGCCCATATTGCGCGTCGAACGCCGGCTGCTCCGTGGTCACGGCCCTTGAGCTGTCGGTCACTGAGAACAGCCAGCAGCAGAAGAATGACAGCGGGATGGTGAAGATGGCCGGGGATGCGTACGGAAACAGCGCGGAGCCCTTCGGGTAGCCGAGCACCGCCTCCCAAACCCCAGGGCTCGCAATGGTCAGCGCCAGCGAGCTTGGGCGTCGCCCTCGGCGGCAAAAGCCAAACCGGATAAGAGACCGAGACCGAGCGCGACGACGGCGAGCGCACTGGAGCGAATGAAGCCGCTCATCACTATCCTCCCCTGTTGTTGGGGGCGACAATCGCAGTGGTCAGATCGTCGTAGTCGGCGTTGGCCCGCATGACATAAATGCCGGTCAGTAGGATCGACGCCAGGATGATCGCGATCCCAAGCACAACTCCGACGGTGATCGAACCGAACAACTTGCCGCGATTAAGTTAGAGCGAGTTGCTTTTGGATTGAGGCGGCTGAAAGGGAACGGCTCGGACGGCAACCTCTTGCAGAAAAACAGAAATTTGGTTAAGCTCGCCTCATGAACAATCCGGCCCTTCCGCATGCCCCAAGACCGCGGGCTCCCGTTCCGGCGTTTCTAACGCCGCGACAAAAGGGCCGAGAAAAAATCTTCCCGCTTCAAGCCGCGCAACCCATTGATAAGTCTCGATTCGGACGAGAGAATCCAAGGAAATCCAGGGAAATCCAACCCCCATAAACGGGGGTCTTCGCGGCGAAATGGCCACGCGCCAAGAAAACCCAGACGGATCGACCGGACCCACGTCGCGGCTCGCTGCCGAGAAGGAGCCAAACCGACTCCATCCAAATGCAAAGCGCCCCTAGGTGGCAAAAGCGGCAATCGAGATCAATCCGTAATACATTGAAAGCGTGATGATTGACCAGCGTCCAGCCTAGAGATCTTCGCTCGGATACAAGTTTCTGATAGCTTGGATCGTTTTCGATCCGCCTCGCGGTCGTCTGATCCATCAATGTCCTCCCTGGACTTAATTATGACTGACCGTCTTGTCGGCGTTTTTCGTAGATTGACATTCGTCTCTTCGATTTAGCTTTAGTAAGCCGCTCAGGGTCGTTTGACCGAAGCGAGCCTGCCTTTGCCAGGCCCGCGGTCTTACGCCCCAATCCGGCCGCTATTTTGCCTCAATTCGAGAACCGCGCCGACCCTCCGCAGCTACAACCTTCGTCGAGCAGTCCCTCGGCTGCGGAAAGTTTGTGCCCGCGCCAGCAATCAGCTAGATTGCACAAGGGGCAGGACCCCGGTCCGGACAAGTCCGATGCTTGGGTTTCGCGGTCCGAATCCCCATATCCCAAGCCTGTCATCGCGGCTTCTCTGGGATAGCCGTCAGAAAAGGCCACGCGAATGGATTTCCTCAAGCCACGGTCGCACCGCATGAATCGCCGCCGACGCATTTATGAAGGCAAAGCCAAGGTCCTGTACGAGGGCCCGGAGCCCGGCACCCTCATCCAATATTTCAAGGATGACGCGACTGCGTTCAACGCCAAGAAGCATGAGGTTATCGAAGGCAAAGGCGTTCTCAACAATCGAATCTCAGAATATGTCTTCCAGCGGCTCAACGACATCGGCGTGCCGACCCATTTCATCCGCCGAATCAACATGCGTGAGCAATTGATTCGGGAGGTCGAAATCATTCCGCTCGAGGTCGTGGTGCGCAATGTGGCGGCGGGATCGCTCTCCACCCGCCTCGGCCTCGAGGAAGGCACGCAACTGCCGCGGTCGATCATCGAGTTTTACTACAAGAATGATCAGCTGAACGATCCGATGGTCTCGGAAGAACACATCACGGCGTTCGGATGGGCCGCCCCCCAGGAAATCGACGACATCATGGCGCTGGCGATTCGCGTCAACGACTTTTTGTCGGGGCTATTCCTGGGCGTCGGCATCCGGCTGGTCGATTTCAAGATCGAAACCGGCCGACTCTGGGAGGGCGAGAATATGCGGATCGTGCTCGCCGACGAAATCAGCCCCGACTCCTGCCGTCTGTGGGACGTCAAGACCAACGACAAGATGGACAAGGATCGCTTCCGCAAGGATCTCGGCGGAATGATTGAGGCCTATACCGAGGTCGCCCGAAGGCTTGGTGTTGTCCAGGAGAACGAATACTCGCGCGCGGCCGCCGGGCCCCGGCTAGTGAAATAGGCGCGCTGGCGGCGGCGATTGTCGGGGTCTGCGGGCTGGGCTAGCCTCAGCTCGCTCGCTCCGAGGACTACACCCTGTGGGCGGATGATCAACAGGAGCGCCCCGGCGATCCGCTAAAGAGGCCGCCATGTCAGATGTCGTGACCACCAAGCGTTCGGCGACATGCGGTTGCCTGCGCGCGGGCAATTCGTTTGTCGGCAAGCAAGGCTTCACCTACGCCGCTGCGATCGCCGCCGAAACCGTGGGCTCCTCGGCCATCCACATGCAGCTTCTCACCGTCCCGCCAGGCGCCCGCGCAAAAGCGCACAAGCACGAGGCGCATGAAACGGCGCTTTATGTGCTGACCGGCGAGGTGGGCATGTATTACGGGGAGAAGCTTGAGAACCATATGGTCACGCGCGTGGGCGACTTTGTCTACATTCCCGCCAACACACCGCACCTGCCCTACAACATGAGCCAGACCGAACCGGCGACCGCCGTCGTTTCGCGCACCGATCCCAACGAGCAGGAAAGCGTCATCATGCTGCCGGAGCTGGACGCAATCCACCCCTGACGCCGACCCGCCTTTGGCGCGATCGCGCCGGCCCGGGTAACTACGCCGCGAGCTGTCTCAGCACATAAGACAGGATCCCGCCGTTGCGGAAGTATTCGAGCTCGTCCAGCGTGTCGATGCGGCAGGTGAGCGGAACAAGCGTCACGCTGTCATCGGCGCGCCGGATCTCCGCTTCCAGCTTTTGGCGCGGCTTCAAGGATTCGCCGAGCCCGTGGATCGTCACAGTCTCGTCGCCCTTGAGGCCGAGCGTCTGCCAGCTCGTTCCCTCCTCGAACACGAGCGGCAGCACCCCCATGCCGACGAGGTTCGAGCGGTGGATCCGCTCGAAGCTCTGCGCGATCACCGCCCGCACGCCGAGGAGCTTCGTGCCCTTCGCCGCCCAATCGCGCGATGAGCCGGTGCCATATTCGCGGCCCGCGAAGACGACCAGCGGAACTTTCTCGGCCTCATAACGCATCGCCGCGTCATAGATCGCGAGCCGCTCCCCCGACGGCTGCACGATCGTGAAGCCGCCCTCAACCACATTGCCCGCATCGTCTTTGACCATCTGGTTCTTGATGCGGATATTGGCGAAGGTTCCGCGCATCATCACCTCGTGGTTGCCCCGCCGAGTGCCGTACTGGTTGAAGTCGACAGGGCGCACCTGATGTTCGATGAGATATTGCCCTGCCGGACTGGCAGCCTTGATCGAACCCGCGGGCGAGATGTGATCCGTGGTGATTGAATCGAGGAACAGCGCCAGGATGCACGCGTTCTCGATGTCGGCGACCGGGATCGGCGTCTTGGTCAACCCCTCGAAATAGGGCGGCTCCTGCACATAGGTCGATCCCATGTCCCAGGCGTACGTCTGGCCCGCCGGCGCTTTCACCTTGCGCCAATTGGTGTCGCCGTCGAACACGCTCGCATATTTGGTCTTGAACATTTTGGCGCTAATAGTCGCCTCGACGTAGCTCTCGACCTCCTCCGTCTTAGGCCAAATATCGGCGAGATAGACCGGCTTGCCCTGCTTGTCGGCGCCGAGTGGATCGCGGGTGAGGTCGATCTGCATCGAGCCCGCCAAGGCGTAAGCGACGACCAGCGGCGGGGAAGCAAGGTAGTTCGCGCGCACGTCCGGGTTCACGCGGCCCTCGAAGTTGCGGTTTCCAGAGAGGACCGCCGCCGCGACCAGATTGTGCTTGGCGATCGCCGCCGAAATCTCGGGCGCCAGCGGGCCGGAATTGCCGATGCAGGTGGTGCAGCCGAAGCCGACGATATTGAAGCCGAGCTTGTCGAGCGGCCTCTGCAGGTCGGCTTCCTTCAGATAGTCCTGGACCACCTGGCTGCCCGGCGCGAGCGAGGTCTTGACCCACGGCTTGACCGCAAGGCCCTTGGCGACCGCATTGCGCGCCAAAAGCCCGGCGGCCATCATGACGCTCGGATTGGAGGTGTTGGTGCAGGACGTGATGGCGGCGATGACGACGTCGCCGTGTCCGAGATCGTAATTCGTCCCCTCGACTTTGTGACGCTCGGCGATCGCGTCGCCCTGCCGGAATTCGTTGGTCATGGCGGCGGCAAAGCCGGCCTTGGCGTCGGTCAGGACGACACGGTCCTGCGGCCGCTTCGGGCCGGCGAGCGAGGCCGTGACCTCGCCGAGGTTGAGCTCGAGCGTATCGGAATAGACGGGATCGGGGGTCAGGCGCGTGCGGTAGGCGCCTTGCGCTTTCGCGTAGGCCTCGACCAGAACGAGCCGGGAAGGCTTGCGGCCCGTGGTCTTGAGATAAGCGAGCGTCTGGGCGTCGATCGGGAACAGGCCGCAGGTCGCGCCGTATTCAGGCGCCATATTGGCGATCGTGGCCCGATCGGCGACCGTCATCGCATTGAGGCCCGCGCCATAGAACTCGACGAATTTCCCGACGACGCCTTTCTTGCGCAGCATCTGGGTGACGGTCAGCACGAGATCAGTGGCCGTCACGCCTTCTCGCAATTCGCCCTCGAGTTTGAAGCCGATCACCTCCGGCAGCAGCATCGACAAGGGCTGGCCAAGCATGGCGGCCTCCGCCTCAATGCCCCCGACCCCCCAGCCGAGCACGGCGAGCCCATTGACCATGGTAGTGTGGCTGTCGGTGCCAACCAGCGTGTCGGGGAAGGCGACTTCGACCATCTTGCCGTTCCGCTTCTCTTTCGCCGTCCAGACGGTCTGCGCGAGATATTCGAGATTGACCTGGTGGCAAATGCCGGTGCCGGGCGGCACAACGCGAAAGTTGGAGAACCCCTGCTGGCCCCATTTCAGGAACCGGTAGCGCTCCTGGTTCTGTTCGTATTCACGGGCCACGTTCTGGCTGAGCGACTTGCCCGTGCCGAAATAGTCGACGACGACCGAGTGGTCGATGACAAGATCGACCGGAACCAGCGGATTGATCTTATTCGGATCGCCGTTGAGCGCGACCATCGCGTCGCGCATTGCGGCGAGATCGACCACCGCCGGCACGCCGGTGAAATCCTGCATCAGCACGCGGGCCGGACGGAAAGCGATTTCGTGCTCGGCCTTGCCGCGATTGTCGATCCATGCCGCGACAGCCTCGATGTCTCCCTTCTTGACGCTGCGCCCGTCTTCGTTACGCAGCAGGTTTTCGAGCACGATCTTAAGCGAGAAGGGTAGCCGTGAGACGCCAGCGAGTCCGTTCTTCTCAGCCGCTTTCAGGGAGTAAATCTCGTAGGTCTTCGCCCCCACGGTCAGCGTTTTGCGGCACTTGAAGCTGTCGAGGCTGGCCATGCGGGCGCTCCAGACGAGGGGTGAGGGGATTGCTGATTTATAGATATAATAGCCTGCGCGGGCTACACAAACCGTCGTCCTGCACTAGTTAGGCGCGCGAGAGTCCTGAGCGGGGGTGAACGTGGTTGATCTTCAAGGGCGCGTCGCCCTGGTCACAGGCGCCTCGCGTGGCACTGGCCGCGCGATCGCGTTGGCGGAGCGCGGGGCCGCGGTTGCGGTCAATTTCCAGACGCGCTTCGAGGACGCCGACGCAGTCGCCGGGCAAATTCGTTCCGCCGGCGGAAAGGCGATCGCTGTCCGCGCCGACGTCTCGATCAGCGCGCAGATCGCCGATATGGCGGCGTGGGTCGCAGGCGAACTTGGCCCGATCGACGTGATGGTGAACAACGCTGGCATTGCGATCAGCGGCGTCCGCGAGGAGGATTTCGACCTCGGGATCGCCGTCAACCTGAAATCGGCGTTCCTTTGTTGCGAGGCGGTTCTGCCCGGGATGTGCGCGCGTGACTGGGGGCGGATCGTCAATATCTCCTCCGGCGCGGCGCGAGGGCCGGGCCTGCTCGGCGTCGTCTATAACGCGTCAAAGGCCGGGCTCGAGGGCCTGACGCGCGGCTATGCGTCGCGAGTGGCGAAGGACGGCGTCACCGTGAACGCCATCGCGCCGGGCCCGACCGACACCGAGATGGGCGCGCCCCTGAAAGCCGGAGGCGTCGAGGCTCGCATCCCTGTCGGACGCATGGGGCGGGCGGAAGAAGTGGCGCAGGCGACGGTCATGGTCATTGGCAACGGCTTCATCACCGGCCAGACCATCGCGGTGAATGGCGGGCTGGCGTTTCTTTAAGCTTATTGGGGCGAGAAAGAAGCGCACGAGAGACGGAGCGCCAAAACGAGCCGCTCCGCGCCGCTCCCAGACGGAGATGCCATGCGGCTCAGAACGTGGGACTTGACGATCGAGCGCGGGGGGCGGCGCGTCCTCGCCGGACTGTCGTTTGAAGCTCCTGCAGGCGCTTCGCTGATCGTAACTGGTCCGAACGGGGCGGGGAAAACGAGCCTGCTCAGAGCGCTCGCCGGCTTCCTGCCAATTGAGACGGGCGGTTTTGCGCTGGAAGGAGGCGACGGCGAGCGTACGCTCGGCGAACAGGCGCATTATCTCGGCCACGCGGACGGGGTTAAGGCAGCGCTGACCGCGGGCGAGAACCTCGCCTTCGCGGCCGCAATGCTGGGCGGCGACTCGTCTCACACAGCGCGGCTCGCCGCGCTGGCAGCGCTTGGCTTAAGCCATGTGATCGATTTCCCAGCGCGGCTGCTCTCGGCGGGGCAGAGGCGGCGCGTGGCGCTCGCCCGCCTGCTTGTCGCGAAGCGCCCGCTCTGGTTGCTCGACGAGCCAGCGACCGCGCTCGACGCGGCTGCGCAAGCCGCGCTTGCCGCCGTCATGCAGGAGCACCTCAAGGGCGGTGGAATTCTCGTCGCCGCCGTCCACGCGCCGCTTGGACTGGATGGCGCACAAGAGCTGAGGCTTGGCCCTACGCGGGAAGCGGCGTGAGGCGCGCCTGCGCGAGTCCGGCCCCAAAAGCCCGTCGAGAGACGGGCGTCTTTCGACGCCCTTTGGGGGCCACCATCTTTCGCGGGGAGAAGGGCGCGCGCTCCCTCTCCCTCTGGGAGAGGGCTGGGGTGAGGGCCAGTCAATGACCCCCGCGCTGGCTCTGTTCATCCGCGAGTGGCGCATCGTCCGGCGCATCGGCGGGGGCGCGTCGGTTGGCGTCGTGTTCTTTCTGATTCTGGTCGCCGTCGTGCCCTTCGCGCTGGGACCGGACCTCAACCTGCTCGCGCGACTCGGGCCCGCGATTCTGTGGATCGCGGCTCTGCTCGCCACCCTGCTCGGACTCGACCGGCTATTTCAGGCCGATCACGACGATGGTTCGCTCGACCTTCTCGTCAACGGGTCGCTGCCGCTTGAGATCACCGTGCTCGTCAAATGCGCGGCGCACTGGACCGCGAGCGCGCTGCCGCTCGTCGTCTTGAGTCCGCTGTTCGGGCTTATGCTGGCGATGGCGCCCCTGCCGCTCGCCCTCACCGCAGCGACGCTCGCGGCCGGCACTCCGGCGCTGACGATGATCGGCGCGATCGGCGCGGCGCTGACCGTCTCGCTCAGACGCGGCGGCTTGCTGATGGCGGTTCTGGTCCTGCCGCTGACAATTCCAGTGCTGATTTTCGGCGTCGCCGCGGCCTCGGCCGCGAGCGGCGGCGCGGCGCCGTTCCTGAGCCCCTTCCTCGTTCTGTGCGCGCTGTCGCTCGCCGCCATCGCCCTTGCGCCCTTCGCCGCGGCGGCGGCTCTGAGGCATGTCAGGGAATGACTATTGCTGGCGCCCGAAATAGCTGACCTCGATCTGGCGCCACTCGGGGCTTCCGGTGATCCCGACCAGGGCCTCGTCGAGCGGGTTCTTAAGCGGACTGCCGGGCGGCAGCGCGATTGCCATGTAAGCGGGTTCGAGAACGCCTCGCGGCGGGCGGATTGTGTCCTTGAAGCGTGTGGCGACCAGATATTGCAGCGCGCCGACGCTGTTAACGACGGCGTCGACCTCTCCGCGACCGAGTGCAGTCAGAGCGGCGGCAAGGTCGTCGAATGGCGCATAGCGCAAATGACGTTCATCGAGATACTCAGCCCCGGAGGAATGAGCGACGGCAGCCAGCCGCTTTGCCTCGAGGTCCGCTTCCGTCACTCGAAGTCCGCCCACAACTCGTTCTGCGGTCATTCTCGAAACGATCGAGGTCGACAAGATCGAGACGAGCCCGACGCTGGCGAGCATCCAGACCACGGCGATCACCCGCCCGGCTGTGGTCTTCGGCGTCTTGTCGCCGTAGCCGACCGTGGTCATCGTCACAACCGCCCAATAGACGCCGTCGCGCAGAGTGTCTACGGCCAATTCGTGAATGCGAGGCGTCAGCGGCCGTTCGGCGAGCCACATCGCGACCCCCATCACAATGAGGAGCGCGAAGGTGAGCGCGATCAGGGGCGCAAGCTCGCCAAGGACCGAACCATAGCTGGCCAAGGCCGCCATCGGTCCGGTGTCCTGGCGGACCGCAACCGCGGCCCCCGAACGATGCGTCGGGTAGCTGAAGTCTACGCGCGCGAGCCGGGCAGGTGTGATCGTGATCGCGCCGATGGCTGCGTCATAGTCCTTGCGCTCGAGACCCTGGAGGATCTCCTCCAGCTGCGGGACCGCCACGAGGCGATATTCGCGTCCGAGACTTTCCGCCGCGCGACGCCACAAATCGACGCTGACGCCGTCGATCGAGCCGTCAGGCTCCACGTGGCCGTAAGGAGGCGCGTCATAGACCGCGACCTTGAGGGGCGCTTCCTGAGCTACGGCGAGCCCGGCGGAGACGACGAAAGCGAGCGCTGTCCCGACGCGCGCAACGAAAGTCGGAGCGGCCAAAAGGCGGATGAGAGCAAACGGCGTCATCTTCGATCAAGCAAATGTGATTCGGGATGACTAACGCAGCAAGACGAAACTCGCATGTCGAAGAGCGGGCTGCGGTGTTAACTGCGGCACGGACGCGAATCGTTCTCCCGAGAGGACGTTCGGGGAACTTGCTTGACGAAGACAGGAGACGCCTATGAATGCGCTTTACACCAGGATGGAGACGTGGAGGCCCTATATCCTCAGCATCCTGCGTATTGTCATCGGGCTTTTGTTTCTCGAGCACGGGCTTTCGAAGGTCTTCGCCTTTCCCACCCCAGGCCCCACGTTGAACGGCCTCCTGGTCCTCGCCGCTTTCCTTGAAACCGTCGGCGCTCTCTTGTTTCTCGTAGGCGCTTACACCCGGATCGTGGCGTTCATCCTCTCCGGCGAAATGGCCTTCGCCTATTTCATGGCGCATGCGCCGCGCGCTTTTTACCCGCTGGTCAATGGCGGGGAATTGGCGATCGTGTACTGCTTCATATTCCTCTATTTCGCCTTTGCGGGCGGCGGCCCTTTGAGTGTCGACCGCGCGGTGCTGAACCAGGCTTAGCCCGTCGGCCGCGGCCACCGCTATCAGAGACGCTGCGATCGCATTTGACACGCGGCGGAAAGGGCGCGTCTTAAGGCGGTCCGAAAGCGCGACGCATACGCGCGGGCGACGCCAGGCGAGGAAAACATGAACGACAGCGGAGCCGCCGCGCTAAGTGCGGGCACGATCTCGGCCCGCATCGACCGGCTGCCCGCAACGCGCACGATCTGGACAATCGTCGCGCTGCTCGGCTTCGGCATGTTCTTCGAGTTCTACGACCTCCTGTTTTCGGCCTATGTCGCGCCGAGCCTGGTCAAGTCGGGCGTGCTGACCGCGCAGACACGGGGGCTGTTTGGCGCGACCGGAGTCGCGAGCTTCATCGCCGCCCTGTTCACCGGCCTCTTCATTGGCACGCTTCTTTGCGGCTTTCTCGCCGACCAATTCGGGCGCCGCGCGATCTTCACCTGGTCTCTTCTCTGGTATTCGGCCGCCAACCTCATGGTGGCGATGCAGAGCGACGCCGCCGGCCTCAACTTCTGGCGCCTGATCTCCGGCATCGGCCTCGGCGTCGAGATAGTCACGATCGGCGCCTATTTGAGCGAGCTCGCGCCCAAGGGCCTTCGCGGGCGCGCTTTCGCGGTCAACCAGGCGATCGGTTTCATCTCCGTGCCGGTCGTTTCGTTCCTGGCCTATATGCTTGTGCCGACGGCGCCCTTGGGGCTCGAGGGCTGGCGCTGGGTGGTGCTGATCGGGGTGGTCGCCGCGCCGGTCGTCGTTGTCTTGCGGCGCGGCCTGCCGGAAAGCCCGCGCTGGCTCGCCAAGCATGGACGGCTCGCCGAGGCGGACCGGGTTCTCGGCAAAATTGAAGCGAAGGTCGAGGCGGAATATGGCCGGCCGTTGCCGCCGCCCGGCCTCGAGGAGCCGGTTTCGCCAGCGAGCGGCTTTCTCGATTTATGGGTTCCGGGCGTCCGCAGCCGTATCATCCTGATGAGCGTCTTCAATATCTTTCAGACGGTCGGGTACTACGGCTTCAACAATTGGGTCCCCTCGCTGCTCGTCAAGCAGGGGATCACCGTCTCGACCAGCCTCGGCTATACGACCGTGATCGCGCTTGCGGCCCCGATCGGGCCGCTGATCGGATTCTTTCTCGGCGACCGGTTCGAGCGCAAATGGATCATTGTCGCCGCGGCGGGCGCCATTCTCATCTCAGGCCTCATTTTCGGCCAAGCGCGCAATTCGGCGCTCATCATCGCCATGGGCGTGGCGCTGACGCTTGGCGCCAACATCATGTCGTTCAGCTTCCACGCTTACCAGCAGGAGCTGTTCCCGACCGGAATTCGCGCCCGCGCCGCCGGCTTCGTCTATTCCTGGAGCCAACTCTCGGTCATTTTCAGCTCCTTCATCATCGCCTTCGTTCTCGAGCGCTCGGGCACCCTCGGCGTCTTCGTTTTCATCGCCGCGGCTATGGGCGTGGTGATGGCGACGATCGGCCTCTTCGGGCCGCGCACGACCAATCTGGCTTTGGAGGAAATCTCGGGCTGAGGGCCGCGCGTTCCGCGGGCCCATCATCCGGCCGACGCAGGCCCGCGATTAGCTGGACCCACGCCGTAACGTAGCGGCAGGGCAAGTGGGTTTACCGGTTGCTATCGTTTTGGCCGCATCTTTGGCTTGCCGGCGCCCTGCTCACACGAACGCGCCGCATTGCCGCCCGCTTCGCCCTGGCATAAGAGAGGCCGCCCATGGTCAATCTCGCCAACCCGACGATTTTCGTCGAGCTTACACGCCGGGTGCTGCCCTGGTTCGTGGCCGGGACTGCGGTGCTGTTTGTCGCCGGCCTCTGGCTCTCTTTCGCCGCGCCACCCGATTATCAGCAGGGCGAGACGGTCAAGATTATGTATCTGCACGTGCCGGCGGCCTGGATGGCGACCTTCGTCTATGCCGTCATGACGGCGGCCGCGCTCGGCACGCTGGTCTGGCGCCATCCGCTTGCGGACGCGGCGCAGAAGGCCGCGGCGCCGCTCGGCGCAGGGTTCACGTTCATCTGCCTCGTCACCGGGTCGCTGTGGGGCAAGCCAATGTGGGGAACCTATTGGGTGTGGGACGCGCGCCTGACTTCGGTGCTGGTGCTGTTCATTCTCTATCTCGGCCTCATCGCTCTGTGGCGCGCGATCGACGATCCGGGCCGCGCCGCCCGGGCGGTGGCGATCCTGACGCTGGTTGGAGCCGTCGATCTGCCAATCATCAAGTTCTCCGTCGATTGGTGGAACACCCTGCATCAGCCGGCGTCGGTGTTTCGGCTCGACGGGCCGACGATCGCGCCCGAACTGCTCATGCCTCTGATCGTGATGTCGCTCGCCTTCACCTGCCTTTTTCTGACCCTGCATCTGATGGCGATCCGCAATGAAGTCCTGCGCCGGCGGATTGCTCGGGTTGCTATGCTTGCGGCCGTCGAGGGCGACCGGCTCGCGCCGGAATTCGCGGCCAGGGGCGCGTGATGAGCGATCCGCATATCAACTTTATCGTTGCGGCCTATGCGGTCGCGGCCTTGACGATCGGCGCCATGATCGGCTGGGTGGTTCTGGACGCGCGTCGTTTGAACGCCCAACTGGCCCAGGCGACGCGGGCGCTCGACGGCGCGCGCGGCAGGGCGAAGGGCGGCGAGCGCCAATGAGCGTCGAGGCCGAAACCCCCGCCCTGCGTCCGCGGCGACGCTGGCTCGCCTATGCGCCGCTCATCGTCTTCATGGCGCTCGCGTGGCTGTTGTTCGAGCGGCTGGGCGCAGGCGATCCAGCAAGCATTCCCTCGGTCCTGATCGGCCAGTCCGCTCCACCGCTCAATCTGCCCGGCCTCGACGGCGCGAAAGGCCTGACCGACGCCGACTTGCGCGCCGGCCATGTCAGCGTGGTCAACGTATTCGGCTCCTGGTGCGAGCCGTGTCATTTTGAGCATCAATATCTGATGGCGCTCGCCGCCGACCCCGATCTCAAGGCCAGGGGCGTCGCGATCTATGGCGTCGCGCAAAAGGACTCGGCTGAAAACATTCGCCGCTTCCTGGGCGCGAAAGGCGATCCCTACGCCAAGGTGGGTCTCGACCAGGACAACCGCGCCGGCATCGACTGGGGCGTTTACGGCGTGCCCGAGACCTTCATCGTCAGGGGCGACGGCAAAATGGTTTTCAAGCTTGTCGGGCCGATCACCGCCGCGACACTCGAGAGCGAGGTCAAGCCGCAGATTCTCAAGGCGATGGACTAGGGTCATGTGTGGATGCCCCCGTCGATGCAAGAGGTTTTTTGACGGCGCCGGCGATGATCGGGTGCGGTCATGTGTCAGGCCTCGAAGTGCGGCTTTGCCACATGCCGCGGGCCGGTATGGAGATACGCAGACCAGGCGCAGATCAAAACCGCGAGCGGCTTAAGCTCGTTGACCCTAATTGCTTTTCCTGGCCTCGACTTGTCCGATCAGTTTGCCCTTACCGCTCCTCGACCTCCCTCATCGCCGACGCACCAGCGTGAGCGCTGCCGATCAGGCCGGCGCCAGCGCTGATCCTCGATAGTCTTCGCCCCTGGTGAGCATCGCCCAGACCGAACGGGCCATCTTGTTGGCGAGCGCGATGGCCGCCACCAAGCGCGGCTTCCCGGCCAGCATTCGGGCCAGCCACGACCCCTTGGCCGCGCCCTTGCGGACTGCCCATCTGATGACGGTCATGGCGCCGATGATCAGAAGCCGGCGGATGTCGCGCTGGCCCATCTTTGACGTCCGCCCCAGCCGCGGCTTCCCGCCAGTCGTGTGTTGCCGCGGAACGAGACCGAGCCAGGCGGCGAAGTCGCGTCCTCGCCTGAAGGTCGCCATCGGCGGCGCAAAGGCCTCGATCGCCGCGGCGGTGATCGGCCCCATCCCCGGCATGCTCTGAAGACGCTTCGCCGTCTCATCGTCGTTGGAGAGCCGCCGCAATCTCTTGTCGAGCTCCGCAATCTCGACATCAAGGCGGCCAATATGATCGAGGTATCGCTGGCTTAAGCTCGCACACCAGCGGATGGAGCGAGCCCGTGTCTCGCATCGCGGTCGCCAGCGCTTTCACCTGGGCAAGCCCGTGAGCGGCGACAATCCCATGCTCCGCCAGATGACCGCGCAGCGCATTCACCAGCTGGGTTCGCTGCCGCACCAAGAGGTCGCGCGTCCGAAAGATCATGGATCGCGCTTGCTGCTCTTCCGTCTTCAACGCCACAAAGCGCATCGTTGGCCTTGAGGCCGCCTCGACGATCGCCTCGGCGTCGGCGGCGTCATTCTTCTGGCGGCGCACAAACGGCTTGACATAAATCGGTGGAACGAGCCGCACGTCGTGCCCGAGACCGCTGATCGCCCGTCCCCAATGGTGCGCCGTCGCGCACGCCTCCATCGCCACCGCGGCAGGCGGCTGCTTAGCCAGGAAGCCGAGCAACTGCGCCCGCGACACCTTCTTGCGCAATATCGGCCGGCCGTCCTTCGACGCCGCATGGACTTGGAACGTTCGCTTTGCCAAGTCGATCCCAATGATCGTAGCCTTCTCCATGGATGCCTTCTCCGCTGTGGCTGGTCATGCAACATCACCAGCGTGGCACACTTCGATGCCGTCGGGAGGGGGCATCCACCCCATCAAAACCCGTGTATGATGGCCCCCGTTCGTGCACGCCCGTCGATCGAAGGACGTCAACCAGAGCCGACGGCTTCTGTCGCTGGCTGCGGTCCGGGACGGCATGGACCGAGGCTCGGCGGCCAGGATCGGCGGCATGGACCGCCAGACGCTGCGCGACTGGGTCCATCGCTTCAACGCCTCGGGGCCGGCTGGGCTCATCGACAATTGGACCGAGGGTCCGAAGCCTCGCCTATCGGCGGAGCAACTGGCTCAGTTCGCGCAGATCGTCGAGGCCGGGCCGGATCGGGAGAAGGACGGGGTGGTCGGCTGGCGGCGCGTCGACCTCAAGCGCGTCATCGCCGAGAGGTTCGGCGTCGACTTTCACCAGCGCTATGTCGGAAAGCTCCTCGAGAAGCTTGGCTTCTCGCATATCAGCGCCAGGCCCCGTCATCTGGGTCAGGACGAGCGGATCGTCGAGGCGTTTAAAAACGTATGGCCCGCCCCGTTCGCAAGGGGTTTTGTCGAGATTGGCGGCCGATCCAGTCTGCTTCAACGTATCCGGCCTCGAGGAGCTTCCTCCGGCCATGATGGAGATACGCGCGCTCCGGTCCTCATAAAACTCCCGGCGTCAGATCGCGCCGTTTTTTAAGCCAGGCTTCCGGAGCGCCGTTCGACTGTCAGGCCATCCCGTCGTCACCCTCTCGCAAACCCCTGTTGACCGATGGACGCTTTGACCGTGACCGGCCAATTCTATGCCGCCGCAGGCATTCCCATGACGGCGAACCGTTCTCCGCGCCGCAGCGCCGCCCAGGCGATTCTCGACAGCTTGTTGGCGAAGGCGACGATCGCAACGTTGCGATGGGCGCGGCCTGAAAGGCCTTTGGCTCATCGGCCCAGCGGCGTGTCGCGCTCAGCCACATAGGCAGCGCGGCGCGTGCACCGTGGATCAGCTGTCGGCGCAGGTAGCTGTTGCCTCGTTTGCTGATGCCAAGCAGCTTCGGCTTGCCGCCGGTGGTGAACTGACGGGGAACCAGGCCGAGCCACGCGGCGAGATCGCGCCCGCGCTCGAAGCTTTCCGCCCGCCCGACCGACGCGACAAGGGCGGAGGCGACGATCGCGCCGATGCCTGGGATTGTCGTCAGCCGTCGAGCCTTTTCGTTCTCCTTCACCCAGCGGGCGAACTCGGCGTCGAAGGCAGAAATTCGTCGATCGAGTTCGGCCCATGGCGCGCGAGCGTCGGCGACGAGCAGAGCAATTCGTGGGCTCAGGTCGGCTGCGCCTTGCTCGTCCATCAGTACGCTCAGAAACTGCTCGAGCTTTCGCTTGCCCCGCGGAGCAACGAATCCGCGCTCCAGCAGGATGGCGCGCAACTGATTGATCAGAGCCGTCCGCTCCCCGACCAGTCGATCTCGCGATCAATGCAGCGTCTGCATGTCGAGCTGGTCCTGGCCCTTCAGTTCGACGAACCGCATCGTCGGCCGCGTCGCCGCTTCCGCGATCCCCTCGGCCTCCCGATCGTCGTTCTTCCGCGCCTTGACATGGGGCCGAACATATTCGGGCGACATCAGACGCACGTCATGGCCGTGGGCGGCGAACACGCGGCCAAGATGGTGGGCGCCGCAGCAGGCTTCCATGCCAACAACGCACGGAGGAAGCTTCTCCGCCAGAGCAACCAGCGTCTCCCGTCTCACCTTACGCCGCATAACGACCGCGCCGGACGTATCCAGCCCAACCACGCTGCAGACGTTCTTGCCGAGGTCGACGCCAAGCACAGAAATATCCATACCCCTTCCTCCTCCTGAACCGCCGGCGACCCTACGACGCCGGAAGGAGGGGCGGGCCATTCCATAAGAACTCTCGTCGCGAGCGAGCAGGACCGTCCGGACGTAAGACGCCATCGCGTACGCTGGCGAAACTATCAAGGCCTGATCGATCCCGGGCGCCTGGTTTTTATCGATGAGACCTGAACGATCCTTCGACAGGCTCAGGACCAACATGACCCGCCTCCGCGGCTGGGCGCCGAAAGGACAGCGGTTGATCGACAAGGTCCCTCACGGACACTGGAAGACCGCGACGTTCCTCGCCGCCCTGCGCAGCGATCGCATCGAGGCGCCCTGCCTGTTCGACGGACCCATCAATGGCGAGCGCTTTCTCGCCGACGTCGAGCCATTCCTGGTTCCAACCCTCAAGCCGGGCGATGTCGTCATCCTCGACAACCTCGGTTCTCACAAGGGAAAGGCGGTGCGGCAGGCGACCCGCTCCGTCGGAGCGCGGTTGGTCTTCCTGCCGAAATACTCCCCCGACCTCAATCCGATCGAGCAGGTCTTCGCCAAGTTCAAAACCCTGCTGCGAAAGGTGGGAGCGCGAACATACGAAGCCGTCTCCCAAGCCTGTGCTCAGATCCTCACGCAATACCCGCCCGAAGAATGCGCCGCATATATCAGGAACGCCGGATATGCGTAAATCCAAAAGCAGACGGCTTGTCTTATGTCTTTTCGCGCTGAAGCGGCGAGAAGGAGCCGCTGGGAGAGGGTGGCTACCCTCTCGACAGCGGCGAGGGACGGATCGGGAGTTCTCTGACCGTTCGACAGGTCGAGCTAGAGTTGGATCGCCCTCGTCTTTTCCTTCGGCCTGGACGGATACTCGGGGGCGAGCCCCGAATGACAAGCAAAGGCGCGGAAAAGATGCAGAATGACACCATCGGCGTCGATGTGTCGAAAGACCATCTCGACGCTCATCGCCTGGTCGACGGCGCGAGCCGTCGCTTCGCCAACGACAAGTGCGGGCGTAAGGCGTTCATGAAGTGGTTCGCGCAGACGCCTGTCCAGCGCGTCGTCTTCGAGCCGACCGGCCCCTATCACCGCGCCTTCGAGCGCGCCTTGGGCGCGGCGGGCGTTCCCTTCGTCAAGGTCAATCCGCGTCAGGCCCGCCGCTTCGCCGAGGCGATCGGCAGTCTGGCTAAGACTGACCGCCTGGAT
Source organism: uncultured Alphaproteobacteria bacterium (assembly GCA_963813555.1). Lineage (GTDB taxonomy): Bacteria > Pseudomonadota > Alphaproteobacteria > Rhizobiales > Beijerinckiaceae > Roseiarcus. The sequence continues at coordinate 179,889 of CAWEZX010000015.1, forward strand.
AGCGGCGATGCTGGCGCGCATGGGCGCAATGTTGGAGCTCAAGTCGCGGCCGCCCCGGAGCGAAGCCCTGCTTGAACTCAAGGAGCGCGAGGCCCTGGTGAAAGACCGAACCGCCGCCAAGAACCGCGGCAAGGTCCTTGCCGCGCCGTTGTTGAAACGCCACAATGCGCAGCGCCTCGAACAGATCAAACGCCAGATCACGGCGATCGAGGCGGCGATCCTCGAGCAGGTTCAGGCCGAGCCCGATCTCGCCCAACGGTTCGCAATTCTGACCAGCATTCCGAGCGTCTCGGCCATAACCGCCTTCGCCTTGCTGATCGAAATGCCCAAGCTCGGCGTCCTCGAACCGGGGCAGGCCGCAAGTCTCGCAGGCCTTGCGCCTGTGGCGCGACAGTCGGGTCGCTGGACCGGTCGCGCCTTCATCCGCGGCGGCCGAGCCAGCGTCCGCCAGGCCATCTACATGCCCGCGCTGGTCGCGACCCGATTCAATCCGGACATGAAGGCCAAGTACAAGCAACTGATCAATGCCGGGAAGCCTGCCAAGGTCGCCCTCACCGCCGTCATGCGAAAGCTGATCCTACTGGCAAACGCTCTCCTCAAGGCCAACAGGAGCTGGACCCCAAAACCCGCTTGATCAAAACGGATACTCTAGTGTTCTGTCCCGCAGATAGCTTTACATATACGTTCGACCTTGTTGAGAATTTGCTCGTTCGTCGCGGTCCAGACGAACGGCGTTGCTTTGGCGTTATAGGCTTCGACGAAGGTCTGGATTTTGGCGACGAGATCCTTGGCGGAAACGAAGGAGCCGCGCCGGATCTGACGTTGGGTAATGAGAGCGAACCAGCGTTCGATCTGATTGAGCCACGACGCATAGGTCGGCGTGAAATGCAGGTTGAAGCGAGGTCATTCGGCGAGCCGGGCGCGGATCTTCGGGTGCTTGTGAGCGGCGTCGTTGTCGACCACAAGGTGAAGATCGAGGTCGCGAGGGACATTGGCTTCGATGTGCTTCAGGAACCCCAGGAATTCCTGATGTCGACCGGCTGGAGATGCGATGCCGGGAGCTGTGGGAGCAGACGCCGCACGGCTCGCATCCCGGCGCGATCGCCGACGTATGGGCCGAAGAAGTCCAGCGCCTGATGCAGCTTCCCCGCCCGTTCGACGGCTTCGTCGAACACGCCAAGCGCGTCTCGCCGACGCGCCTGATCCATCTGCAGCGCAATCGCTACAGCGTGCCGGCCTCCTTCGCCAATCGCCCGGTCAGCGTGCGGGTCTATCCCGAGCGTATCGTCGTCGCCGCCGAGGGGCAGATCGTCTGCGAGCACGCCCGCGTTTTTGCCCGTTCCCACGAACGGAAGAGCACCACGACGGTTTACGACTGGCGGCGCTATCTGGCGGTCGTTCAACGCAAGCCCGGAGCCTTGCGCAATGGCGCGCCGTTCGTCGAACTGCCGCCCGCCTTCCGCGCTCTGCAACAGCGCCTGCTCAAGACGCCAGGCGGCGACCGCGAGATGGTCGAGATCCTGGCCCTGGTCCTCCAGCACGACGAACAAGCCGTGCTCGCCGCCGTCGAACTGGCGCTGGAGGCTGGCGCGCCGACCAAGACGCATATCCTGAACCTGCTTCACCGCCTGGTCGACGGCAAACCAATGGGCGCACCGGCCGTAAAGGCTCCTCAGGCCTTGACGCTGATCACCGAGCCGCGAGCCCGACGTCGAGCGCTACGACGCCCTCCGTAAGGCCAGGGAGGCGCGCCATGCGTCATAATCCGGCCGCCGGCGCGATCATCATCATGTTGCGCACCCTCAAAATGCACGGCATGGCGCAAGCCGTCGGCGACCTGACCGAACAAGGCTCCCCGGCCTTCGAGGCCGCCGTGCCGATCCTGTCGCAGCTTCTGAAGGCGGAGACGGCCGACAGAGAGGTCAGATCAACGGCCTATCAGCTCAAGGCGGCGCGCTTCCCAAACTATCGCGACCTCGCCGGCTTCGACTTCGTCAGCAGCGAGGTCAACGAGGCGCTCGTACGACAACTTCACCGCTGCGAGTTCCTCGAAGATGCTCACAATGTCGTCCTGGTCGGCGGCCCCGATCTCGCTTCATAATGCCCATCTCGCTATCACGCTACAAAGCCAGTGTATTTTGACGCGGATCGTCAGACGGCGGACGTCGATGACGACGGATATCGGCGGCGTGCCTGACCTTCTCGTCTTCGAGGTCGCTTGCCCTGATCACCCAGGGCGCGCCTTTGCAAAGCTGATGGCCAGGAAGGACCTCCTCTTGGATCAGGCGCCGGACAGTCGCTTCGCTTACATTGAGGATCGCGGCGGCCTCACCGAGTGTCACCTCTCCTCGCTCCGTGCGCTCGCCTTCCCGGTAAGGTGCGATATGACGGTGGTTGCGCAGGAAGCACACGCGTGAACGGGTCCAACCGTTGCCCTTGCCGGTCGTCTTGCCGGCTCTGTTGAGGACGGCTGCAATTGCCTGATCCGGCATCTGTCGCGCCAGCACGGACACGAGTTCGATCACATCGGCATCCGTACCCCACCGATGCTCGCCGACGCGGTTCTTGCGCACGCGCAAGGGCGTGTGGTCGCCGCCCTGCCATCGGATCACAAGAGTAAGCGCGTCGTCTTCGACGCGAACGACAATCTCCTCGATCAACGTGCGGATAATCCGCTTGCGGATTGCGGGCGTCGCACCCGGGCTGTCCCAGGCCCGCTCGACATCGGCGCCGAGTTCGAACAAACGTTGCCGTTCCGTGACGGTGAGCGAAGACTGTGGACCCGCTGCGAGCGTGTCGCGTTCGTCTTCAAGGCTATGCACCGCGACCAGGCGCTCATTCCATCGATGCTCGAGTTCAGCTGCGACGAGGCGGTTGTCGGGATCGACGGCGTCGTACTGACGCCGCGCAAGGGCGGCCTCATAGTGGGCTTGCTCAAGGGCAAGATCGACCTGGCGCCGCTTCTCTGTGTTCTCGATTCGCCGCGCCTCCACAGCGCTGATCGCTGCTTCGACACCGAGCGGTTGAAGGCGCTCGATCACCTCGGCGCCAACCGCGCGATCGATCCGCATGCCGCCGAACGATATGCATGGATCGCCGCCATGGTTGAGATGGCCTCCGCGACAATGGTAGCGCCCCGAACTCCCGTTCTCGCCGCTGTAGGCGACGTGGAGCTTTCGGCCGCAATGACCGCAGCGAAGAAGACCGGCAAGCAGGGCCTCTCCGCGTCGCACAGCGCCGCGGCTCATGAAACTCTGACCGTTGGCGTTGTCGCTGATCAGGCGCTGATTCCTCTCAAACTCGGGCCACGCAATATATCCATCATGATGATCGAGGATCAAAGCTTCCCAGACACTGCGGTCCTTGCGGAAGCCGCGCACGACCCGCTTGCGGCCGGATTTAATGGTGATGCGGCTGCCGGTGCGCCCGAACGCATAGGCGCCGGCGTAGATCGGGTTCGTCAGCATGTGGTGAAGCGTGTTGTAGACGGGCAGCTTCCAGGTGACGGTTCGCCCCTCGGCGCCATATCCGACTGCCGGCAGCGGCACGCGTTCCTGGCGCATCCAAAGATGAACCTGCCGAACCGTCTGCAGCTCGGCGAACTTGGTGAAGACGAGTCCGATCGCTTCCTGGACGCGCCGGTCCGGGTCCTTCTCGATCCGGTCGTGCCGCACCTTGAGGAACCCGACCGCGACGGTGAGGAAAAGCTCGCCGCGGCGAGCCTTCTGCTTCAGGGCCTCGAGCGAGCGCTGACGGAAGAGCGAGAGTTCCATCTCGCTCATTGTGCCCTTCATGCCAAGCAGAAGGCGATCGTTCGGGTGGCGGGAATTGTAGATGCCGTCCTCATCGATGATCAGCGTATCGACCAAGCCACAGAACTCCAGCAGAGTGTGCCAGTCTCGTCCGTTACGGGCGAGCCGCGACGCCTCGATCGAGACCACAGCGCCCACCCGTCCCTCGCAGATCGCGGCCAGCAGCTTCTCGAAGCCCGGCCGCGCGATCCCGGAACCGGACCGACCGAGATCATCGTCGATCACTTCGACGGCGCCCCAACCAAGAGCGCGGGCTCGATCGGCGAGCGCATACTGACGCCGGCGGCTCTCGTGATTGTTGAGAACCTGGTCGGTCGTCGACTGGCGCACATAGACGAACGCGCTGCGGGCCAAGTGCTCAGGCGTGATCTTGGTCATCACCGTCCTCCTCGCCGATCCGATCGTCCATCTCGGCCTGTATTCCCCGAGCGGCCGCTTCCGTCAGTAGAACCCGCAGCAATGGCGTGAGCGCCGTCCGGAGATGGGACGGAAGCTCTGGAGGCATCGTTGCTTGTTCGAATAAATCTCTTTGGTTGCGTCGCTCGTTCGTCATCTCCGGCTCCTCGCGTCGAGGGCGAATCCCCTCGCAACAAGATTAGGAGTGTGCCGACCAGGGCGTGGAGCTCAGCGAGCTTCTCGAGCGGTAGCCGCGGATGTTGAACGAGTTCGCACGAAGACCCATTCGTCTTGGTCATCCAGGCGGGCAGCAGCGCCAAGGTGCGATCGGGCTGCCGCACAATGAGGTGATCGGCGCTTGCATGCCGCCGGACGCCGACCACCGTGACGAAATCACCCGCGCGCGGATGAAACCGATACGTGATCCGGACTTCAAACGCCGGACACCCGGCAGTATGACGCTGGCTCGCCCGGAACCGGCAAGACGCACATCGCTCGCGGGATCGGTCTCGCGGCCTGCCAGAAAGGGCTATCGGTCGGGTTCTATACGGCCGCGGCCCTTGTTCATGAATTGCTGGAGGCTCGCGATGAGAAGCGGTTGCTTCGTCTGCAGCGGCAGGTCGCCGGATACAAGCTCCTGATCGTCGACGAGCCTGGATATGTCCCTCTCTCCCAGACCGGGGCCGAGCTGCTGTTCGAAATATTCAGCCAACGCTACGAGCGCGGTTCAACCATCGTCACTTCGAACCTGCCGTTCGACGAATGGACCAGCGTGTTCGGGTCAGAGCGTCTGACCGGCGCGCTGCTCGATCGCCTCACTCATCACGTCCATATCCTGGAAATGAATGGTGATAGCTACAGGCTCAATCAGAGCCAGCGGCGCTCACGCCGCAACAACGCCAACACGCCCAAAGACGATCTGACCCAAACCTGACGCCCACCAAACAAGCCCGGGCTCGACGGCATTCTCGCCGGCATCATTGATGCATCTTTGCTCCGGAAAGCGATGCAATCTCGCTCCGGCGTTGACACCGGGCATCTGGCCGGTGGCGTGGCTCTGTGAAGCGCTGGGCGTCTCACGGTCGGGCTTCCACGCTTGGCTCAATAGGGCGCCGAGCAAGCGGACCCGCGACGACGAAGAGATCGGCGCGAAGCTGCGGGCGAGCTTCATCGGCAGCGCCAGAACCTACGGCGCCCGGCGTGTCTGGCGCGATGTGCTGGCCGAAGGCGTCTCTTGCGGCCTGCACAGGATCGAGCGGCTGATGCAGGCTCAGGCCTTCAGGGCGCGGCCTCGCCGGCGCGGCCTGCCGAAGGACGACGGCCAACGGCTCGCGTCGGTGATCGCGCCGAATGTGCTCGACCGGGAGTTCTCAGCAGAGCGGCCGAACAGCAAATGGATTGCCGACTTCACCTATGTCTGGACAGCCGAAGGCTGGCTCTACGTGGCTGCGGTTATCGACCTGTTCTCGCGGCGCGTTGTTGGTTGGTCGATGAAGGCCGAGATGAACGTCCAGTTCGCCGCCGACGCGCTTATCATGGCCATCTGGCGCAGAGGTAAGCCTGACGCGCTCCTGCATCATTCGGATAGTCAGAGGATAAACGCCAGTTTCCGGGCGGCCTGACTCAAACACCGATCGGCCGACTGGTAGGCTGGCGCCGCAAGCCGCCCGGTGCGGTCTGACCCGCACTCCGATCGACCAGCCGTGTCTTTCCCTGGACCTGTCGACCGCCCGGGAACGCCTTGCGGTGAGGCTTTGCCTCGCCGATGCCTGTGACCCGAGAAGGGCCTGACCTCCATGGTCTCGTGACTGTCCTGTCCGCGCATTCGGTCCCGGCGAAGCCATTCATGCATGGTCATGTGGAGGCTGGGAATGGCGGTAACCGGAGGAACACGTCGCATCGTCGGCGGCGTCGATACCCACAAGGATCTTCACGTCGCAGCGGTCGTCGACGAACAGGACCAGGTCATCGGAACACGATCCTTCGCCACGACTTGGCAAGGCTATCGCCAGATGCTCGCCTGGATGCGCTCCTTCGGTGAGTTGCAACGCGTCGGCGTAGAGTTCGACCGGCAGCTACGGCGCAGGGCTCCTGCGCTTCATGCAGCAGGCAAAGGTCGCGGTCCTCGAAGTCACGACCCCCGACAAGCAGGATCGGCGTCGACGCGGCAAGAACGACGATCTCGACGCCCAGAACGCCGCCCATGCCGCCTTTGCAGGTCAGCGGACCGTGACGCCGCGAAGCCGGGACGGCATGATCGAATCCCTGCGGGTTCTGATGGCTTGCCGGAAGACCGCGGTGAGCGCCAGGCGTGTCGCCCTGCAGATGATCCACAACACCATCGTCTGCGCCCCTGATGGCCTGCGCGATCAACTGCGCAGCCTGACCCGCATGCAGCTCGTCCGTACGCTGGCCTCCTGGCGACCCGATCTTACCGCTTATCGCGACTTGGATTCCGCCTATCGCATCGGCCTCAAGTCGCTGGCCCGCCGTTACCTCGAGCTGCATGATGAGATCGCAGATCTCGATGTGATGATCGCCGCCATCGTCGACGAGCTGGCGCCGAACCTCGTCGCCCGCAATTCGATTGGCCACATTGGCGCTGCGCAGCTTCTCCTTACGGCCGGCGACAATCCAGAAAGATTGAGGTCAGAGGCCAGCTTCGCATCGTTGTGCGGCGTCAGTCCGGTTCCGGCGTCGTCGGGAAAGACCGTCCGGCATCGGCTCAACCGCGGCGGAGATCGCGCCGCCAATAGCGCGCTACACATCATCGCCATCGGACGCTTGCGGACCGACCAGAGAACCAAGGACTACGTCGCTCGCCGACTCGCCGAAGGACATTCCAAGCTCGACGCCATTCGAGCCCTGAAGCGCTACCTCGCCAGAGAGGTCTTCACCCTCATCACGCAGCGCCGCAAGGAAATCAACGCCACCCAAATCGCCGCTTGACAAACAGAAGGGCGTCCAGGGCAGCCAGTATGCCAGCGAGCTGTTCCAGAGGCTGATGGCGGACAACGGCGTACGATGCTCGATGAGCCGATCCGGCAATGTGTGAAACAATGCCGTCATGGAGAGCTTCTTCTCCTCGCTCAAGACCGAACGGATCGGAAGGAAGATCTACAGCACGCGCGACGCCGCCAGGGCGGACGTATTCGACTACATTGAACGGTTCTACAACACGGTTCGTAGGCACTCGACCATCGCTTACCTCAGCCCGGTTGAGTTCGAGGAGCGAGCGGCGTTAACTTAACCCACTGTCCATGAAACCGGCAGCAGCGGCGACGTCAACCTCGTGAAGCAGGTGATGGTCTAGCGTAGCTCCATCGGCACGCAACTCGATCCGAACTCTTGTTGGATGCTGATGCGCTCTCTCGAAACGCTCGAGATCTGACGCGCTCGAACGACAGCGCCCGTCTTGTCGCCGAATACCTTGGCGGGCCATCCCAAGATCGCGAGGGCGCACCATCTCAAGGCGACCCCTGCAAGACGGTGTTCGACCGGCAATATTCGGCTCCGGGCTCGACCTTTGCTTTCGATGTCAAGGGCGGCGAGAAGGAGGCCTTTGCGTTGCTCGATATCTTCAGATCGTGAAGCTAGCGGTCGGCTTAGGCGGCACCGAAACGCTGATTTCGCGTCCCGGCTCAATGACGCATTCCGGCGTCGCGCGCGAATTGCACGAGGAGCTTGGATTGTCGGATGCTCTGATCCGCATCTCGACCGGCATCGAGAATGTGGGCGACTTGATTTCGGATCTCGGGCAAGGCCTCGAATATGTCTGACTGCGTGCGGATTGAGCGCCCGAACGAATGATCAACGACGATCTGCGCTCGTGCGGCGCCGGCGCCCATAATCTTCACCGGCCCACAGGCGCGGTGATGAAGAACAACCACACCGAGAAGGCGATCGGGAATTCCAAGAACCAGAAGTTGACGAACACGGCTTCGCCCTGTCTCGGGCTTCCGGCAATGGACTGCACAGCGTCGGATAACTCCGGTATGCTAGCTTCTTTTGGCTTAGGGAGCATTGCGAGGCCACTTTCGCCACACTATTCGGCGGTACTCCCCCCATCACATCCGGGGGTCCGCAATGCCCCTCAAGAAGGTCACGCTTTTGAATAGGCGCGTGCGCGGCTCGGAAATTGAGAGGATATCTCGCCTGGCGCGGGGTCAGCGACCTCATTACGCTTTCCGACAGGGATTGCGATCGCGGGCGAAGCCGGCGCCGCCAACGACACGAGCGTGCACCCCAAGGAGCGACTCCTTTTCAGAGTGACGTCTACTTGATACCGCCTATGTGATTGGCGCCGCCTTTCGGCGTCCGATGTCGTGGGCAAGCGCGAGACGAGCGCACGGGCACGCGCGATGCCTGGCGGTCAGGGGAACGACGATATGACTGACGTCACGCAAATGTCGTCGGCGCGGCTGGGGCCGGGCGGCCACTGGCGTAACTGGGTGGGCAACCAATCCTTCATCGCGCGGCACATGAAGGAGCCTGGTTCGGAGGACGAATTGGCTGCGCTCGTGCATGAGGCGACGTGTCAAAATCTCCCCATCCGCGTTGCCGGCTCCGGCCATTCCTTCACGCCGGTGGTCGCAACTAGCGGCCTGCTGCTCAGCTTGAAGGACATGCAGGGGCTCGTCAGCGCCGACCTCGCTCGCAAGCGCGTCGTCGTGCGCGCAGGCACAAGGATTGGCGATATCGGCCGCGCCCTCAAACAGATCGGTCTGTCATTGGCCAACCAGGGCGATATCGACACCCACGCGATTGCCGGCGCCCTTTCGACCGGCACGCATGGCACCGGAATCGAGCTTGGCTGTCTGTCGTCCCAGGCGGTCGGCATGCGGCTGGTTCAATCGAACGGGTCGGTGTTTGAGCTCGACGCCGACCGGGATCCCGAAATGATGGCCGCGGCCCAGGTTTCCATCGGCATGCTCGGAGTGATTTCGACGATCACACTGGAAGCGATCTCCGCCTACAACCTCAAGGAGACGCTCTGGCGCGAGGATTTCGACTCCTGCATGGAAAGGCACGACGAACTGGCAGCGAATAACCGTCATTTCAGTTTCTTCTGGTGTCCGGTCGCCGAGTCCCGGCGCCTCTACTGCCTACCCGACGTCGCCGCTGTCTCTAAGGTCAAGCGTGAGCACGACGTTTGCGAGATGAAGCTGATGAACGTCACCGACGAGCGGCCCTACTCGAACGAGGGGAATTTCGAACGAGTCGCCTATAGTTCGGAAATCTATCCGATCGAATACATCCCGAACTTCCACGAACTCGAATACGCCGTACCGATTGAACACGGCAAGGACGCCTTGCGGCAAATTCGCGAGCTAATGCTAACCAAGCACACAAATTGCATCTATCCCGTGGAATATCGTTTCGTCGCTGGCGATTTGGGCATGCTGAGCCCTTATTACGAACGCGCTAGCGTGACGATCTCGGTCTCTGGCGGGCCGGGAATCGACTATTGGAGCTATCTCCTCGACGTAGACGCGATCCTCAGGCAATACGGCGCGCGCCCGCATTGGGGCAAGCTGCATTTCAATCGCGCGGAAGACATGCCGTCGCTCTATCCGCGCTTTCATGACTTCCGGGCAATCCGCCGTGAGATGGACCCGTCAGGCCGCTTCCTGAACGATCACTTGAGAAATTTGTTCGAGTGACGCAGGGGCGGAAGTGCATCGTTTCGCGCCGCACCTTCAGAGGGCGCGATGCTCCTCGCTTATCAACTGGCCGGTCTATGCGCGCTTGAGGCGCACATGCGGACATCAGCGCCCGCACGCAATCCGCCGCAACCCGCCGGCGGCGCCGTGACGGCCGCCCTTGAGCCGGCTTGGGGCGCGGCTCAAGGGTACCCAGAGCGGCTCGGATCATCGCGCGATGACGCGGCCCGCGGCGAGCGCGACCGGGCGCGCCGCCCCCAGGATGTCGAGCAGGACGAGTTCGCGCTCATGCGCGGCCATCCCGCGTAGAGCCCATTGAAGCCGGCGAGCGGCCCGTCGACGACGACCACCCTCGCGCCCCGCGCGAGCACAGGGGTTGCTCGGGGAGGCGGACGGGAAGCGAGGCGGACGACGCCGTCAGGGTCGGCCCGGGCCAGGGGCTTTGCGATCTCGGCGTCCGGGCAGCGCGCCGGGGTAGGGCCGAACTTGACGACGGAGGCGACGCCGATGGTGCGCTCGCTCGCCCGCCATCTCTCCTCGACGCGAGCGAAGAAATACTCGCCGAACAGGCCGACTGTGCGCCATCGAGCGCCGACCTGGGTGCGGGTTTTGGGCGCAGATGTTTCGAAGCCGGCGAGCGTGACGACGGCGAGGCGATCATGGCCCGGAACGGCTTTGAGGACGATCCAGTAGGACATCGGAAGGCGCTACCCAATCAATGCTTCGACATCCACCTTCGTCGTCCAAGCCGCCGATGCGGCGGCTAGCGCCATCGTCAGCGCGATCATGCCGTCGATCCTTCCCGACGCGCGCTTCTTGTCGAGCTTTCTGTTGCCGGCCGGATCCGAAGCGATGACGGCGTTCGCGGCGCACATCAAAGCACAGGGTGATTTCCGTGCCGAAGTTTTTTCTCAAGGATTAGGCTCTCGAGATCGCGCAACGCCGGACTCATGCTTTTGAAGCCCTGCCCGAACTCGATGAACTTTTCTTTGATCATTGGCTCGGAAAAAGCCCGCCTTGACCAACCACGGTTTGAGATGCGGCATGCCCCAACGATCGAACGTGATGCGATTGATCCGGTATTCCTCGACCAGATCGCGCAGGCGCTCGGCAACGAACTCGTAGGAAACCGACGCGCCGGGCGAGTTCGATGAAGCCCCGATCGGCCCAAACGTCGTACGGCGCGCGGTCAGCCTGCGCCCTGGCCATCAGGCCCTCCTCGGGCAGCCAAAAGACCGGCAGGACGCTCCACGTCGCTTCACCGGATCGTTCCCGGCCAGCGCCAGGCAGGTCAAATCATTGGTCGCGCTCAAGTCCAACCCGCCGAACACCGTGCAGCCATGAAGGTCGCGAGGCC
>CAWEZX010000016.1:0-275996 GCA_963813555.1 uncultured Alphaproteobacteria bacterium
TGTCGTCCGGAAAGCCGCCAAAAGGGCGGAACACTTCCGGATAGGACTTGTTGCCGCCGAGGCCCAACCCCGCCGCGATGTTGAGCGACATCTGATGGCCGCCGTGCGGCACGACTCTGCGGTTCGACCAGCCGTTCTGCTTGAGAACGTCGAGCGTGCGCAGATATTCAACGAGTCCGTAGGATAACGCGCAGTCGAACTGCAGCCGATCGCGGTTCGGATCCATGCCGCCATAACGCAGCAGGTTGCGAGCGTCCTGGTGAGAGAAGAGGTTCTCACCCGTGGCGGTGGCGCCGCCGTATCGCGCGCTCAACTCGGCCTGCAAGGCGAAGTCCAGCGGGTCGCCCGCCTCCTCGTACCAGAACAGGCCATAGGGTTCGAGCGCGGTCGCATAGGCGAGCGCCATGTCGAGGTCGAACCGCCCGTTCGCGTCGACCGCGAGCTTTTGACCGGTCCCCACGACAGCCAGCACCGCCTCGATCCGCTTCAGGTCTTCGGCGAGTGACGCGCCGCCGATCTTCATCTTGACGGTGGTGTAGCCGCGATCGAGATAGCCGCGCATCTCATCCTGCAAAGCCGAGAGGCCCTTGCCCGGATAATAATAGCCCCCGGCAGCATAGACCCAGACGTCGTCGTCCGGCGCGCCGTCGCCGAACCGTTCTGCGAGGAGCCGATAAAGCGGTTTTTCCGCGATCTTGGATACCGCGTCCCAAATTGCCATGTCGAGCGTGCCAACGGCGACCGAACGCTCACCGTGGCCGCCCGGTTTCTCGTTGCGCATTACGGTCGCCCAGATGCGGAACGGGTCGAGGTTGGCACCGGCGTCGTCAAGCAGGTCCGCCGGGTCGGCCACAGCGAGTCGCGGGAGCAGCCGCTCGCGGATAAGCGCGCCCTGGCAATAGCGGCCATTGGAGTTGGAGCCGTAGCCCACCACTGGCGCCCCGTCGCGCACCACGTCGGTCACCACCGCGACGATCGAGCAGGTCATCTTCGAGAAGTCGATAAAAGCGTTGGCGATCGGCGAGGCGATCGAGACGGTCCGCTCGCGGACGTCGACGATGCGCATTCCTAATTCTCCACGTCGGCCACTGGGGAACCGACATGCCCCGAGGGCGCAAAGACGGGTTACTTGATCCCATTCGCCAATTGCGATCCAATGCCGATCCGTCATCGCCCAAAACGACATGGACTTGAACTGGCTTGGACTTGAACTGGCTTGCCGATTTCGTAGCTCTGACGGAAAGCGGCAGCTTTTCTCGCGCAGCTGCTCATCGCCACATTACGCAGCCGGCTTTCAGCCGACGCATCCGGGCATTGGAGCGATGGACCGGAGCCCAGCTGTTCGAGCGTGGCCCGCGCGCCGTGACGCTGACGGAAGCAGGACGGCGATTGTTGCCCTGGGCAGAGACACTGCAGCGCCAGGTCGACGAAGCGCGCACGGACGCGCGAGGCGGGTTGCGAGTGCCGGTTGAACCGCTGCGCATCGCCGCCACCCATTCGCTTTCGCTCACCTTCTTTTCTAAGTGGATCGTAGCGATTGGAGGCCCATTCAGCCTTGGACCCGTCCAGCTCGCTTCTGAAAGCCTCGCTGGTTGCGAGCGCCTGATGGGGGAAGGAAGAGCTGGGTTCCTTCTCGCCTACAGCCATCCGGCGACTCCGGTTCGGCTCGACCCCGCCTTGTTCTCCTCCGTGTTGGTGGGGGCCGACGCCCTCATGCCGGTCGCCGCGCCCGGGATCGCCTCCGATATTGACCGGAAGGGCGGAGATTTGTCAGCCAACCCCTTCATCACCTACAGCGAGGAGTCGGGTTTCGGCCGCGTTCTTGCCCATCACCTCACGACGACACCGACGATGACCGGTCTCAAGCCGGTCTTTACTTCCCATCACGCAGGGGTGCTGAAAGCCATGGCCCTGGGCGGCCAGGGCGTGGCCTGGTTGCCGCGATCGCTCATCCTGGCCGAGCTCGATCGCCGCGATCTCGTGCCGGTAGGCGACCAGGCGCGAAGGACAATCGCGCTCGAAATCCGTCTGTTCCCCCGGCTGCGCGCCGTCGCGGAGTCCTTTTGGGTCGCTGCGAGTGCCGATGGCGATAAGAGCCTCGGGTCGGCGCGGCCTGTTGCAAATCGATCCGCCTGGCGTCATTCCCAGGTTGGGAATACGAATCATGATCCTAAGTTGTGACTAACGATCTGAGAGCCACAGTCCTGACGATGGGCGACACCATCTCCAAGCCCAACGAGGCGGCGCGCGTCCGCTTGCCAAGCAATATAGCGGAAGGTGGGCGCGACCGCTCAGCTAGCGTCACCCAGGCGGTGGTCGCCGCGTTGCAGGGGATGATCCGCGACGGCACCTTCAAAAGCGGCGCGGCGCTTCCGCCCCAGCGCGAACTCGCCAAGCAATTGGGGGTGAGTCGCGCCTCACTGCGCGAGGCGGTTTCGATCCTCGGTACGCTTGGTCAATTGTCGATCGAGCAGGGCCGCGGTACTTTTCTGGTCAGCGTTGTCGACGGAGGAAGATCCGGCGAGACGGTCGGCACATGGCGGTTTGCGACGCGCTATTCCCCTGAGGAAGTCTACCAATTCCGGCTCATCGCTGAGAGTCAGGCGGTGCAACTCGCCGCTATGAATCATAGCGAAGAGGAACTGGTCGAGCTTACACATAATCTCGAACGCTTCCGCTTGGCCACTCGGCAAGCCGATCTGGGCGAGTATGCGAGAGCCGATTTTGATTTTCACCGCCTCATCATTCGCTTTTCGCGCAACCGGCTGCTTGCCGACATGCATGGGAGTTTCGCCGGCGTCCTGCTTGAGGCCCAGCGTCTGCCGCTGATCCGGCGGGACGCCTTGTGGGAGCCGGTTGTAGAGCACGAGCGTATTGTCGAGTCCCTCGAGCGCAGTGACCCCGAGGGCGCCCGTTACTACATGCGCCAGCATCTCAGCCGCGCCTGCAGCCGGGCGGGCATCCGCATCATTGAGGTGATCTGAGCGCCGCGTGACCTAACCGCCCAGAAAGTCGAAGTCCTCGCGCATCGCTTCGATGGACAACCCGGCGCCGAGCATCACAGCGGCCAACACTCGCGCCTTCGGGCCGCTGAGGTCGCCGGCGAAGATCGCGCCGGCACGTTCGAGATCGCGGGAGCCGCCGTTGCCATAGATCGACCGCACGCGTCCTCGCGGACAACGTGACGTGACTATCACCGGTGTGCCCGCCGTGATGATCTCGGCGACCTCCTTGGCGGCCGCCGGCGTTGCGTTGCCGCGCCCAAATCCCTCGATCACGATGCCTTTGGCGCCGCTGTCCGCCGCAAAGCGGAGGAAGCGGTCGTCTGAACCCATGACCAGTTTGATCAGGTCGACCCGGCTTTCGATCCGCTCCGCCATGAAGTTCTTGCGAAGCACCGGACGGCGGTGGACCGACACCCGCTCCCCATCGATCTCGCCTAGTTTGCCGTGTTCGCTCGATGCGAAGGTGTCGACTCGTGACGTGTGGATCTTAGTGACGTCGCGGGCGGCGTGGAACTCCTGTTCGAAAGCAATCATCACGCCGAGACCGATCGCCGCCGGCGAGGCGGCGATGCGCACCGCGTCAGCGATGTTGTGGGGACCGTCGGGGTCGTGCGTGTCGGCAGCGCGCTGGGCGCCGGTGAACACTACCGGCTTGTTGGAGGCAACCAGCAGATCAGCCAGGTAAGCGCTCTCCTCCATCGTGTCCGTGCCATGTGTGACCACGACCCCGGTCGTGCCCGGATCGGCAAGGTGGCGTTCCACGCGCTTCGCCAGACCGAAGGCCAGCGGCAAGTCGATGGCGAATGAACCGATGTTGCAAAACTCGTCGACCACGAGATCGACACCGGCCAACGGATCATGGAGGCTTTGACGGAGGCTGTCACCGTCTACGCTCGCCGCTGTGTGGCCGCTTCGAGGATCGTGGCGCGACGCGACGGTGCCACCCGTGGTGACCAGGACGATTCTGCTCATGCGTATGGACCTGCCTAGGCTCTATTTCATTGGTCAGACCTTACCGAGTAAGATCGGAGCAGCCTAGGGGCGCTGACGCACCTTTGAGCAATGGCTGCACAAAGTTCGGGATTGACGGACTGCGATATTCGTTGTCCGTTTCCGGCGGCACCATTGGTCCGACCTTTGCAGACGACTCACTATAGGAGAACAGCATGTCCGACCGCGATTCCGGCCCGTCCTTCGTTCAGAACCGCCGCCAGTTCTTGAGCAACACCGCCGCCATCGGCGCCGCCGGCGTCCTGCCGGCGTCGATCGCGCTGTCTGATGCGGCATCCGCGCAAGGCGCTTCCGACACGCTGGTGATTGCGTCCCCCGCCACCCCTCAGGGCCTCGATATCGAATTCGACGTCAGCTTGGGCTCGATCGACACGCTCGGCGCCATCTACGAATACATGCTCGGCTACGAGAAGATAGCCGATCCCAACGCGCCCGGCGTTATGCGCGAGGATACTGGCGTGCATCCCGACAAGCCGAACGGCCTCGCGCTCAAGGGCAAGCTGGCTGAAAGCTGGGAACTCGCACCCGACGGACGCAAGGCCACGTTCAAGCTCCGCGAGGGAGTGAAGTCGAACTGGGGCAATCCGTTCACGGCAAAAGATGTGAAATGGACCTGGGACCGCAAATTCAACCTCGAGGGCCAGGGCCTGTTCCAGACGGCGGTGCTGGGCTTGCATACACCCGATCAAATCAAGATCGAGAGCGACCACGCCATTTCGTTCAACCTCGACAAACCGAACCCGATCCTGCTCAAGCAGCAATGCAACCTGGCGAACCCGGTCTACGACGGCGCGAAATGCGCCGAAGTGGGTGGCAAGGACGACCCCTGGGCGGTGCAGTTCCTCAAGAACGACAGCGCCGGTTTTGGCCCCTATCGACTGAAGCAACTGGTGCGGGGCCAGCAAGCCGTGTTCGAGGCGCGCGACGATTATTGGGGCGAGAAGCCGGCCATGAAGCGCGTCATCATGAAGGAAGTGCCGACTTCGGCGAGCCGACTCTCTCTGCTGCAGGGCGGCGCGGTCGACATTGCGCAATTCCTTCAGCCGCGCGAATTGCAGTCGCTCAAGGGGGTCAATTCGGTCGCGGTCGACTCCGTCAACGCCTCCTATGCGATATGGCTCGAACTGAACGCTGACATGAAGCCATTCGACAACGTCGATGTGCGCCGCGCCTTCAACTACGCGCTGCCACAGGATGAGATCATCCGCACCATCTACTACGGCTACGCGGACAAGCAGACAGCTCCCATGCCGTACATTTACCCGATGGTCGACACCTCGTTCTTCGACTACAACCTCAACCTCGACAAGGCCAAGGAATTGCTTGGCAAGGCGGGATTCCCGAGCGGGTTCGAGACGACCATCTCCTACAACGCCGGCGATCCAACCCAGGAGCCGATTGCGCTCTTGATCCAGACGTCGCTACGCAAGGTCGGCGTCAACGTGACGCTGGAAAAATTGCCGGCTGGCGTCTTCTACGAGGCCGTCACCAAGCGGCAGAAGCCGGTGATCTTTTACCTCAACTCGCCGTGGACGCCCGATCCTGGCTATTCGATGTACCTGTATTTCAACCAGAAGAGCTACGTCGACTATTCGAACTACAAGAACGACCACGTCGACCAGTTGATCACCGAGGGGCTGGAAACCCTCGACGACAAGATCCGTATGGAGAAATACAAGGAGATCCAGAAGATCCTGATGGACGAGGCGCCATGGGGATTCTTGGCCTATCCCAAATACACCCTGGCGCGGAAGGCGAACCTGAAGGGGTTCACCTACTACACCTCGAACAACCTCCGCTTCCAGGACTTCAGTCGCGGGTGATTGATCGGCGCCGCGCGTGTCAGGTCCGTCGTCCGGCGAAAGGACGATGGTTCTGGCGCAATACTCTTGACGTCTGGAACGACACGCTCACGATAGCAGCGCGTCGTCAAAGATCTCGGCGAGCGCGGCCGGGTAACGTAACCTAATGTCTGTCCCGCGCTTCCTCGCATGATGTCCGCTCTCGGCTTCTTTGGACGTGCTCTCCTGGTCCGGCCGCGCTTCGCGATCGGATATGCAATCGTCACGGTCGTGGTGCTCGCGGCGCTACTCGCGCCCGCCGTAGCGCCCTATTCGCCGATCGAAGCCAATTCCAACGAATTCCTGCAACCGCCCAGCCGCGCCCATCTGTTCGGCACGGATGCGGTCGGCATGGATATTTTCAGCCGAACGATCACGGCGCCGCGGATCGACCTCGCCATCGCGATCCTCGGCACGCTGCTCTCCGCAATAGTCGGCACGACAATGGGCGCTCTGGTCGGCTTCTATTCGGCTGGGCGTGGCCCGAAGGTCTGGCTCTCCTTCGCGGTGATGCGGGCCGCGGACGTTCTGCAGGCCTTTCCAATCTTTGTCTTCGCCATCGCGCTGGTGGCCGCGCTCGGGCAGAGCATTCAGACTGTGGTGCTCGCGATCGCGTTCGTGAACACGCCGATCTATCTACGCCTGGTGCGCTCGCAGGTGCTCAGCATCCGCGCCATGCGCTATGTAGAGGCCGCCAAGGTGGCGGGCGTGTCGGACATCACCACCATCCGCCGCCATATCGTCCCCAACGCCATCGCGCCCGTGCTGGCGCAGCTCTCGGTCAATATTGGTTGGGGCATCCTCTTGACCGCGGCCCTCTCCTTCGTCGGCGCGGGCGTACGGGCGCCCACCCCAGAATGGGGCAGCATGATCGCCATGGGGTTCCAGAACGTGGTGACCGGGCAGTGGTGGCCCTCGGTATTCCCGGGGCTATCACTGGCCATCACGGTGTTCGGCTTTTCGCTCGTCGGCGCCTCGATCGAGATGCTGTCCGATCCCGCGCGCCGACAGACGCTCGCTCAGGCGATGGAACGGCGCAACGCCAGGATCGCGGCCGACAAAGCCGTCAAGGCCGGGATCTGAGCCGGTGCGTATCGCCCGTTACCTGCTCCACCGCCTCGCCTTCGTCCTGCCTCAGCTCCTCGGGATCGTCCTGGTCAGCTTCTTCTTGGTCAAGTCGATCCCTGGCGACCCAGCGGTGCTGATGCTCGGGCCGACCGCCACACCCGACGCCATCGCGGGGCTGCGCACACAGATGGGGCTCGACCAGCCTTTCTACGTGCAGTTTATCCTCTATGTGAATCATCTGCTGCATGGCGATCTCGGCACATCCTGGCAAACCACGCGGCCCGTGCTCGACGATTTGATCCAGCGCTTTCCTGCGACGCTCGAGCTCGTAACCTTTTCGTTGATCCTGGCCATCGCGGTGGGAATGGGGCTCGGGGTTGCCTCAGCGCTGAATCCGAAGGGCTGGGTTGGCAAACTCACCGACATCTACGGCCTCAGCGCCGGCGCCTTGCCGGACTTCTGGTTCGCGCTCGTGCTGATCTTCGTCTTCTACACGCTTGCTCACTGGGCGCCCGCGCCACTCGGCCGGCTTGACATCGAGGTTATCGCGCCCGCTCAGGTCACCGGCTTCATGACGATCGACACCCTGCTGGCGGGCGACATGCAGGCGTTCCGTTCCGCCGTTTCGCATTTGATCCTGCCGGTGCTGACGCTCGGATTGATCAATGCGGGGCCGATCATGAAGATGACCCAGTCCAGCATGGAGAAGATGCTCGCCTCCGACGCTGGCGGCTACGAAGTGCTGTGCGGCATTCCGCAAAACTTGGTGGCCCGGCACGCGCTGCGCAACGCATTGCCATCCATCGTCACCATCATCAGCGTGCTCTACGGCTATCTGATCGGCGGCGCCGTGCTCGTGGAGATTGTTTTCTCCTGGGGCGGCGCCGGACAATATGCGGTTCAAGGCGTGCTCAATTCGGACATCTACCCTGTACTAGGCTTCGTGCTGTTCTCCGCCATCTTCTCGCTGATCGTCTATATTCTGGTCGATCTCATCTATGTGCTGGTCGATCCCAGGATCAGCCATTGAGGAGGCTCGCGTGGACACCGTGATCGGCACCGCGAAGCCGAGTCATCCCGCCGTGTCCGCCACATCGGCGGACCTGTTGCGAACCGAAGACCTGCGGGTCGTCTTCCCAACCGCAACCGGGCAGGCGCGTACGGTGCTGCGCGGCATCGACCTGTCGGTCAAGCCCGGTGAAGTCCTTGGGCTGGTCGGCGAGAGCGGCGCTGGCAAGACAACGTTGGCCCGGTCGATCCTTGGCGTTCCGCCGGCTCCGGGGCGCATCGCCGGCGGACGGGTGATTTTCGAAGGACGCAACATCCTCGCTTTGTCGGAAAAGCAACTGCAACTCTTGCGCGGTCGTCGGCTCGCCATGGTGGTACCAAATCCGCGCGGCGAACTGAACCCCACGGTGAAGATCGGCGATCAGATCGCCACCATGGCGCGCGTCCACCTCGGCCTCGACCGGAAGGCCGCTCGCGACCGGGCGTTCGAGATGCTGAAGGCGGTTCAGATCCCGGATCCGGAACGGCGCATGAACGCCTATCCGCACGAACTCTCCGGAGGCATGGCCCAGCGCGCCGTGATCGCCATCGCGCTGATCTGCGACCCGGCCTTCGTAATCTCGGATGACGCGACGAGCGGGCTTGACGTGACAGTTCAGGCGCAGATCCTCGACCTGATGCGCCAGCTCACGGCCGAGCACGGCAGCGCCATGTTGTTCATCACGCGCGACGTCGGGATTACGGCGCATTTCTGCGATCGCGTCGCGGTGCTCTACGATGGCGAGATCATGGAGGCGGCGAGCCGAGACGCCCTATTTCTGTCACCTGCGCACCCCTATACGCTGCTCCTGCTCGCCGCCTTCTCGCACAATCCGGCGCTGCGGCTAGGCTGGAGCGTCACGGCGACCGCGACGGCGCCCGCCGCTTCTGACGCCTGCATCTATGCGGACCGCTGTCCGTTGGCGTAGCCAATCTGCCGGGCCGAGAAGCCGCCGATGGCTGAACTTGCGCCGGGTCATGTGGTCCGATGTCACTTCCCGGTGAGGCATTGACCGCGCAATGCTGACCGTCGAGCACCTCCGCAAGCAGTTTCCCATCGCGGGATCGCGCAAGGTTGTCAGCGCCATCAACGACGTGTCGTTTTCCATCGCTCCGGGAGAGACGCTCGGCCTTGTTGGCGAAAGCGGCTCGGGCAAAACGACGGTCGGACGCATCGTCGTCGGCCTCATCGAACCTACGTCTGGCGCGGTGCGGTTCAACCTGGCGGGAGACGCTCAAGGCAAGGCTCGGCCGCCGAACGGCAAGGTCCAGTTGGTGTTCCAGGAGCCCGCCGAGTCGCTCGATCCCCGGATGAAGATCGGCTCGACCATTGCCGAACCGCTCCAGGCGCTCGCCGTCGAACGGACTGAATGGCGCCGCCGGGTGCGCGACGCCATGGGGCTCGTGCGGCTCAATCCCGCTCTGCTCGACGCGTACCCAGCCGAGCTCTCGGCAGGACAGCAGCAGCGCGTGGGCGTCGCCCGCGCCATGATCACCGAGCCCGACCTCGTGGTCTTGGACGAACCGACCTCGGCGCTCGATCCGACCGCGCGGGCCGAGATTATCGATCTCTTGAAGCGCATCCAGATCGAACGCAACACCGCCTACCTCTTCATTTCGCACGACCTCTCGACGATCCGTTTCATCAGCCACCGGGTCGCGGTGATGTATCTCGGCATGATCGTCGAACAGGGCGACGCCGCGGCGCTCTTCAGCCGGCCGCAACATCCCTATTCAAGCGGGCTGCTGTCCTCCGTTCTACTGCCGCACCCCAATCTCGTGATGGAAAGTTCGGTCAGCCTGAAGGGCGAAATTCCGAGTCCCATCGACCTGCCGACAGGCTGTTTCCTCGCTTCGCGCTGCCCATTCGTGATTGATCGCTGCCGAGGCGAGATGCCGCCGGCCGAGACGGTCGGCCCCGGCCATAGCGTCCATTGCTTTCGCCACAACGAAGTCGCGGCCACAACGCCCGCATCCAAGACCTTCGAGGCCTTCGTCGCCGAGGCTGAGCGCACCTTGATGCGGCCCGCCCGCCAGCCCGCCCGTTTCACCCCCCAGCCCTAAGGAAAGATTGTCATGCCAGGACGACTCGACGGAAGAACAGCGCTGGTCACTGGCGGCGCGCGCGGAATCGGCGAGGCTATCGCCCGCGCCTTCGTCCGTGAAGGCGCCGCGGTCGCGGTCCTCGACCGGCAGTTGGCTCCGGCGAGGGCGACCGCCGACACACTCGCCGCGAACGGCGCCAAGGTGATCGCGGTCGCTGCCGACGTGAGCGATGAAGCCGCGGTGGAAAGCGCGGTGAAAGCCGCGACGAAGGGGCTCGGCCACATCGACATCCTGGTCAACAATGCGGGCATCGACACGACCTCTTTGGTGGCCGACATGCCGACCGCGATGTGGGACGAGATGATCGCCGTCAACCTGCGGAGCGTGTTCTTGTGCACCCGCGCCGTACTGCCTGGCATGATCGCCCGCAATTTTGGCCGCATCATCTCGACGTCGTCGCAGCTCGCCCACAAGGGCGCGGCAGAGATGGCGCACTACGCCGCCGCCAAAGCGGGCGTGATCGGCTTCACGCGATCTCTCGCCTATGAGGTGGCGCGTGATGGCGTCACCGTGAATGCGATTTGTCCGGGGCCCATCGATACTGAGCTTTTCAGGGGGATCCCGGAGGCGTGGCGAAAGCGGAAGCTCGCGGAGCTTCCGATCGGCCGCCCTGGCTCCGTCGAAGAGATCGCGCCGACCGCCGTCCTTCTGGCTTCGGACGAGGGCGCCTACTATGTGGGCGCAACTCTTAATCCGAACGGCGGCGATGTGATGATCTGAGGCCTCGATCCCGAGCGAGCTCGAATCGATGCTTTTGCAGGTTTGGCTCTAACAGGCTGTTGAAAATGTCCGCCGCGCACGGTCGAAACCGGGAACACAACGGAATCCAAGGGAGTCCGAAACAGAATCGAACTGCGGCGGAAATGAGTTTTTCAACAGCCTGCTAACTGCAAGGCGCGGCAGACGGGGTTATGCTTTGGCCTCGCCTCCCGCGATCTGGCCGCGATACCAATCGAGGATCTCTGATCCCGTCCACATCACGACGCCATCACGGGCGCGAATGTGGTCGTACAGCATCTCGAGATATTTGATCCGATGAGGAGCGCCCGTGAGATAGGGATGAATTGAGATTGCCATCACGCGAGGTTGCTTGGCTCCGTCCTTGTAGAGGCGATCGAAATGGTCGACGCCACGTAGGAAAATCTCGTCGGAACGATGCCCTTGCACCGAGGTGATGACAACGTCATTGATCTCGACAGTATAGGGTATGGCCACGATGGGGCGCGGCGACGCCTGGATCGTGACTGGCTGGTCGTCGAGGCAGAGATCGCAGACATATTCGATGCCGGCTTCCGACAGATAATCGAGTGTTTCGGCGGTTTCCGTCAGCCCGGGGCTTTCCCATCCTCGTGGGGGCCTGCCCGTAAGGGTCCTGATCGCCTCGATCGTGTCACGTATAGCCGATCGTTGATCTTCAACCCTATGCATCGGCCGCTGGACGTAACCGTGTCCGACAAAATCCCAGCCGGCCGCAAAGGCTGCCCTGCAAGCTTCTTCGTACTGGGTGCAGGCTGTGCCATTCACCGCGAAGCTCGCCTTCAGACCTCGCGCATCGAGGGCCTCGAGAAACCGCCAGAACCCGACCCTCATCCCGTATTCATGCCACGCCCAGTTTGGCACGTCGGGTAAGAGCGGTTGGCCCATCGGAGGCGGCAGGACTGCGCGCGGCATCGGATCACTCGAGCTCCAGTTCTCGACGTTCACGATTGTCCAGACCGCGACCCGGCAGTCGTCAGGCAGACGCAGCTTCGGGCGTGTGACGATTGGCTGATAAGGAAGGCGGTCACGTATTGTCGGCAACGTCATCGTGGTGTCCCTAGGAATCCGACCTGATCTTGGTCGACCGGCTTTGGTGGGCTTGATGGTCCGGAGTTAGCAACGTGTCTGGAGATTTGAAAGGTCGTGCAGCAAGACCGATCGGTCAGAGCTGAGGCGCCGTCGCCCATGGGTCTCATCGTTGAGGGCAGCGGAGGCGCGCAAGGCCCCGGGATCAGTACCGCCCAACCAGCAATCCGCCGTCCACCACGACCACCTGTCCCGTCATGTAACGGGCTGCGTTCGACGCCAGAAACACAATGACGTCGGCGATCTCTTCCGGCTCGCCGATCCGGCCCATTGGGATGAACGCGCGCGCCGCCTCTGCACCCTTCGGCCCGAGCGAGTGCTCCTGGCTAAGGAGCTGCGCGGTGCGGATGTAGCCGGGCGCCACACCGTTCACGCGAACGCCGTCTCTCGCCAATTCGACCGCGAGGCCTCGGACGAGGCCAACGACGCCGGCCTTCGCCGCAGAATAATGGACATGCTCGTCCCATCCATAGGCGACGCCCGTGATCGAGGATAGGCAAATGATCGCGCTCTTCTTGCGCGCTCGCACGCCGGCGACTGCCGGGCGGGCGACACGGAAGATGCCTTTCAGATCGATGTCGAAGGTGTGGTCCCATTTCCCATCATCGAGGCTGGCGAGCGGACGCGGTGAGCGGTACCGGTATTGGCGACAATCACGTCGATGCCGCCATAGGTCTTCTCGGCCGCCGCAACGACAGCGTCGGCCGCTTCGGTCGAGCGGACGTCGAGCTTGTGGAACTCGGCCTTGCCGCCCTCGCGCACGATTTCGTCGGCGACGGCAGCGCCCTCTTTCTCCAGGACGTCCGTGGCGACGACCGTATAACTTGCTTTGGCGAAGGCCTTAGCCGTTGCGCGCCCGATGCCGATGCCGGCTCCAGTGATCAGTACGGTCTCACTCATGGCATCACGTCTCCGGAATTTGGACCGATCGTTTGACTAATGAACGTACTCGTTTCGTCCAAGCGGAAAAACGCATGCCCTTCTCGCCGGAATCAACCAAGATGTCGGCGTCCTCCACGTAAGCCAGATCGACCGGCGACTTGGCGCCGCCATCGTCGTCGGCTTGCGCCACAAGCGCCCGTTCCTGAACGGAGAAGTATGGGGTTATCGTCCCCGCCACCCTTCGGGCGCGCCAATTTCATCAATAACTTAGCTCACGATGAGCTTCCGCGTGCCCGTGCGCCAGTGCAGTGACTCAGACGGATGGTTCCTAATAGACCATCGACTAGGTTGGAGCTGCGTGCGAAGTGCCTTGCCGACTTTGGCGCGCCGGGAAGATAAAGATGAGAACTTTTCGCGGTGGATCGTCCACCTGCAAAACCCTTTAAGACGAGGACTTTAGCCGCTCTCCCGCGCCTTAAATCGATTCGAAGCGGAAGTTCCGTGAGCGCGCGAGTTGTCTTCGTGTCTGCCTGAAGAACGGCAAGGCACTGGAGGTCCCGCTGCCGCGCGCCACGGTGGAAATGCTCGACCTCTATTTGAACAAGTACCGCTGCGCCCTAGTCGACGTATCGTCGTCGTGGCTTTTTCCTGTGCGGGACGGCGGTCCGAAACGCGCGAGCGTGATGTCCGCCGACATCCAGAAGTTGATGAGGGAGCACATCGGCTTCAGCATCAATCCGCATTCCTTCCGGCATGTGGCTGCCAAGCTTTACCTGACCGCCCACCCGGGTCAGTTCGAAATCGTTCAGCGAATTCTTGGTCACAAGAAGCGCCGTTCTGCTGAAGTTTGAAGACCCCTCCGACAAGGAGGGTCGCTAACATGCGCAAGTCGCCCGACAACCGTCGAGCATTGCCCTTCGAAAGCTGGCCGGATCGCGATCGGCTCGCTTGGCTCGATGCCACCAAGGCCGGAGACGATGATCTCCTCGCCGTCGATCGCCCGGCTCTTCGTTGGCGCGGTTCCTCGACGGAAGTCTACCTCCGGTACTACGGCATATGGCTTGCGTGCCTAAAGGACCAGAACCTCCTCGATCCCAACGCCGCGCCGGGAGAGCGGGCCACGTGCGCGCACCTCACCGCCTTTCTTCGTGCCCAGCGCGCCCTCGGTAACTCTGCCAAGACGCTCGTCAATCAGGCCGCCAGCTTGAAGAGCATGTTCGAGGCGCTCGAGCCTTCGCAGGACTGGACGTGGATGCTGCCGATGATCAGCAAGCTCAAAACGGCGATCAAACGGGGCAAGAACCACTCGGAGCTCCCCTCAATCAAGGAGCTGCTGGACCTCGGGATGCTGCTTATGCGACGCGCCGAATGCGAAGAAGCAGGATCACCGAAACGAAGAGCCGTGATGTATCGCAACGGGCTCTCGATCGCTGTTTTGGCAGCGCGACCCTTTATGCGCCGACATAACCTCGCAACGATGAAGATCGACGAGCATATCGTAAAAGACGGGTCCGTCTATCGTCTCCAGTTCTCAGGGGACGAGATGAAAGGTCGCCGTCGGCGGGGAGGGCCGTTGCCAGTAGCGTTCACGGCCCGGATCGACCGATACCTCGATGTACATCGCCCGGTTCTCTTTATCGGCAAGCCGGACGTCGACAGCGCATTCTTCATTTCGGGTATGGGGCTCCCGATTTATCCGCACGCGATGTCGAACGAGATCGGTAGGATCACCGGAGCGTTCTTTGGCCGGCGCGTCTGCGCGCATGAGTTCCGTCATTCGACCGGGTTGTTCAATCGCCAAGGAGGACCCCGAGCACGTCGGCATCGTGCCCGATATACTCGGTCACTCAGACTACCGGACGTCGGAAAGCTACTATATCTTCGCCGACGAGTATGCAGCGTTCCAACGCCTCGATCGGGCGCTGGAGAATTTGGCTAGGAGCCAGGAAGGCCCCGACGCCAAGTGACGCTTCCGCGCGCGAGCGCGACCGGCCCGACAGCGACGGAGGCGGGGGCGCGCCTTGGCCGCTCCCGCGTTTCAGGACGCGGCTCCACGCCTTCTCCTCATGACGGATATGCCGAAGCGTTTACCAGCAATGCGCGATGAGCTTGCGATATGGAGGGCCTTCCTTTCAACAGAGATCGACGCCATTATGCGCGGCGAGGGGTAGTGCTCCATGACGCGCGCCGCGATCTACGTCCGTGTGTCCACGACTAGACAGGCGGAGAACGACCTGTCGTTGCCCGACCAGATCGGCCAGTGTCGTGCCTATTGCGAGCGGCAAGATTGGGAGGTCGTTGAAGTCTTCTCGGAGCTCGGCGCGTCAGCCCTTGATGAGGACCGCCCGGTCTTCCAGGAAATGATCTTCAAGGCGAAGCGTGCCGACCGCCCGTTCGATCGCGTCATCGTCCACTCGTTGAGCCGTTTCAGCCGCGACACTCTTCACTCCGAACTCTACGTGCGCGAACTCGCCAAAGCCGGGGTGCGGCTGGTCTCGATCACACAGGACGTAGGGCATGACGGAAGCGGCGATTTCATTCGCAAGATGCTCAACGTTTTCGACGAGCATCAGTCACGCGAGAACGCCAAGCATACCCATCGAGCAATGTGCGAGAACGCCCGCCAAGGCTTCTGGAACGGCTCCCATGCGCCCTTCGGCTACAAGGTCGAAGTCAAGGAGAAGCGAGGGGACAAGGAGAAGAAGGTCCTCGCCATTGACGAGAGCGAGGCTCCAATCGTCCGCAAAATTTTCTCGCTGGCGGCGGGTCAGGAGGGTCGCCCGGTCGGGGTCAAGGCCATCGCGTCCTATCTCAACGAACGGGGCGTTTCTCGGCGCGGGATGCGCTTCTCGACCGGCGGGGTCCACGCGCTGCTGTCGTCAACCACCTACTACGGCGTCCACTATTTCAATCGGCGGGACAGCCGGAATGGGAAGCCCCGTCCACCATCGCAGTGGGTGACCCTTCAGGTTCCCGCTATCATCGACGAGCCAACCTTCAATGCCGTTCGCGGCTTACTGCAAAGCCGCAACCCCAAGCGGATGCGGCCCCGCGTCGCCAACGGTCCGACCTTTCTCGCGGGCGTTGCGCACTGCGGATACTGCGGTGCAGCGCTGATCCAGAACACGGGTAAGGGCGGCGTGTATCGCTACTATTGCTGCTCCCGCAAGTTGAAGGAGGGCGTGACGGCCTGCCGGGGATTTCGTATGCCGATGGACCGGCTGGACGAGATCGTAGTCGGGGAGGTTGTTAAGCGGGTCCTTGAGCCCAATCGCCTCGGGGAAATGTTGCATGCTTACGTGCGCGCCGGATCGGAGCGCGAGGACCAGAACCGCGAGAGGCTCGCCAAGCTAAGGCACGGCCACAAGGAAACAGAAGCGGCCATTGCAAGCCTCTTGGAGCTCGTCGAGAAGGGTCTGATGGATTCCGAAGACCCCGCTCTGCGCGAGCGGTTGATCGGCCTGAAACTGCGGCGGGACGAGCTGGCGAAGGACGCCAGCGACCTTCATCGTCATATCGCCTCCGGCACGCCCCAGGGAGCTACGCGGGAGAGTCGGTGACGGCGTGAATCAAGCGGCGGATTTGATTTCGGCGACAGCTTCGATTCCGTCTTTGAACTTTATACCGTTGACGACTTTCGGCAACTGATTTTGGCCTTGCAATCGCCGCCAGGTCCTGGACGCCGCCATCACCAGTTTGAACACCATGAGACGCGCGGTGTCCTGCGACAGCGCGCCCTTCATGCGGACGGTGCGATGCCTCACCGTCGCGAACACGCTCTCGATCGGGTTCGAGGTTCGCAAGTGGTCCCAATGATCGGCGGGAAGGTCGAAGAACATCAGCAACGTTTGACGATCCTTGATCAGGCATTCGACGGCCTTGTCGTATTTGGGCGCGTGTTTCTCGGCGAAGGTTGTCATCGCCGCTTCCGCCGCGCCCCGGCTCGGCGACAGCCAGATCTCGCGCAGATCCCTATGTGCATTGGGTTGCATCGACTTCGGGAACTTGTCGAGCACGTTCAATGTCTTGTGCAGCCAGCATCGCTGATGACGCGTCGTCGGGAACGCCTCGTCGAGGGCCTTCCAGAACCCGAGCGCGCCATCGCCGATGGCGACTTGCGGCGCGACCGACAGGCCGCGCGCCTTCAAATCGACGAGCAACTCCTTCCAGCTTTGCCCGCTCTCCCTCATGCCCGTCTGAAAGCCGATCAACTCCTTCTTGCCCTCCGGCGTCGCCCCCATCAACACCAGCATGCATTCGGCCTGCGGCTCCATGCGCGCCTGCAAATAGACGCCGTCCGCCCAGACGTAGACGTAATGGCGCGCCGACAAATCGCGCTTCTGCCATCGCCGATATTCGTCCTCCCATTCGCTCTTGAGGCGCGCGATCACCGCCGCGGAAAGGTTGGGCGCGTCCTTGCCGAGCAGGGCGGCGAGGGCCTCCTGGAAATCGCCGGCGGAAATCCCGCGCAGATAGAGAACGGGCAGAAGGGCGTCGAGGCTCTTGGTGCGGCGCGCCCATTTGGGCAGGATGTTCGAGGTGAACCGTATCCGCGCCCCCGGCGTCGCGCCTCGATCACGAGCCTTCGGTTTTTGCACTTCGACCGGCCCGATTCCTGTCTGGATCGCGCGAACCGGATCATGCCCGTGGCGAACCACCCGTCGGCGGCCATCCGGAAGCACGAGTTCCGCGGTCGAGGCCAGAAACGTCTCGAACTCCGCCTCGACCGCCTGGGCGATCAACCGACGCGCGCCGGTTCGCAGAATTTCGGTGAGCGGATCGTCGATCGCCCCTTTCTGTCGAAGGGCAACAACTCTATTCTCGGTCATGGCGTAACGCTCCGGCCTGGAGGTTCGGGTGGCTTGATCACCAACCCCGTTACGCCGCCTTCCTCACACCGTCACCCAGTTCCCCGCATAGCTCCGCCCCAGGTCACGCCGGACAAGATCGGCAAGGTCGCCGTCCTGCTGAGGGAGAAATTGTGCCAGGGTCCCCCTGAGCTTTGGCAAGCCTATGCCCGGCTTGTTATGGACGAGGTCAGGGTCAGCGACGAGGAAATCCGCATCAGCGGCTCAAAGGCCGTCTTGGCAAGATGTGCATCTGCCGACGAAATGCTTCCCGCGCCTGCGGTTCTCTTTAGCCTTGCGTCATCGCACCGACGATCTTGGCGCCGATCGCGTCGACTGCGTCGTGAAGCGGCGAAGCCTGTCCGGGAACATATTGAATCGTCGGAATCATTTGTGATTCAAGGGAAGCGGCCTGATTCGATTTGGGGGGCCGCCGATGTGGACGAGCAAGAATCGCAGACGCTACGACCGGAGCCGATTGCGCTATCCGAGCGATCTGACGGACGAGGAATGGGCGCTTGTGGAGCCGCTCATTCCGCCCGCCAAACGCGGCGGCAACCGGCGTCATGTCGTGGTGCGCGAGGTTGTCAACGGCCTGATGTATATCCTGAGCACCGGCTGTCAGTGGCGGGCGATCCCCACCGACCTGCCGCCGCGCTCGACGCTCTATGATTATTTCGATCTGTGGAGCTGGGATGGCACGCTCGACCGCATTCACGACGCGCTTTATGCGAAGTGCCGCCAAGCCGCCTCACGCGAGGCAAGCCCGAGCGCCGCGATCATCGACAGCCAGAGCGTCAAGAGCGCGGAAAAAGGGGGCCTGCGATCGATCCGGCGGGCTACGATGCAGGCAAGAAGATCAAGGGCAAGAAGCGGCACATCCTCGTCGATACGCAGGGCCTGCTGATGCATGCCATCGTGCACGCCGCCGACGTCCAGGACCGCGACGGCGGCGCGCTGTTGATGGCGAGCTTGTTCGGCGCTTTTCCATTCCTGATCAAGCTCCATGCCGACGGCGGCTATCAGGGGCCGGAGTTTAAGAGCGCGATGAAGCGGATTCTGGCCCGCGTCACCGTCGAGATCGTCAAGCGATCGGATCACGCCACAGGCTTCGTCGCGCTGCCAAAGCGCTGGATCGTTGAACGCACCTTCGCTTGGCTCGGCCGCTGCCGAAGACTGGTCAAGGACTGGGAATGCCTCAATCACAAGGCGCTCGCCTTCCTGCGCCTCGCCTCCATCCGCCTCATGCTGCGAAAACTATCCAATCCCGCCTGATGTTCTCGGACAAACTCTTAGGTCTTTAATCTTTGCCGCGCTGCACAGGTTCACCCAAGGCTTGCGCAGCGACACGATAGGCTTCTCAGGATTTGCCCCCATGAGAACGTAATCGCTGGTTGGGTTACGCTTGATCTCTGTCAGAACCCGTATGGCAGGTTCCAATAAATAGACCGCCTTAGCTCCGGTCTTGCTATCAGGGAGCAGTAGCAGCCTCCGGTCGAGATGGACATTCGACCATTGTAAGGAGAGGATTTCGCCGACGCGACAGCCGGTGAACAATAGGAGCC
The DNA here is from genome assembly GCA_963813555.1 of uncultured Alphaproteobacteria bacterium. Taxonomy (GTDB): domain Bacteria; phylum Pseudomonadota; class Alphaproteobacteria; order Rhizobiales; family Beijerinckiaceae; genus Roseiarcus. Next base: position 19,218 of record CAWEZX010000016.1, read on the forward strand.
GTATCGCCGCGATCACGGGCGGCTTTTCGGAACGAGGTCCGATTTTTCTCTGACCCCGCGCTTCTTTTTATTAACTGAAGCTGCTTCGTCGTTGGCCTCCCTTACCATCAGGTCTCCGCTTTCAGCAGTTGCGAGCGCAGCGCCAAGACGAGCCAATTCGTGGGTCGAAAGAAAGCGCTCCACTTTATGTTCGGCGTAGTGTTTCAATCCGCGGCAGGGGTTTGAGCCCTTCGGGCGAATCTTCCATTCCTCGGCTAGCTCGAACATCTTGGACAGCAGCGCTTGAACGCGGTTGGAGGCGATTTCGCCGCCTCGGACAATACGGCGCCCTCGCAGCTTCGTCTTTTCGTCCTTTTTTGTCTTGCCTGCCGCGATGTCACGCATAAGGCGGGCGATATCGGCGGATTCGACTGATGAGATCAGCAATTTTCCGATCAGTGGCAGGATATGGTTATCCAGGTTGCGTCGGTCCTGTGCAATCGCCGAAGGCTTCTTGTGCTCCCTGGCGTACTCGATCATGTATCGTTCGCCGAGGTCAGCGATGGTGGTGGATGCAGACCGCTCGCGCGTGGTGGCCATGGCGGGATTTTCGCCTGCGGCAACGACGCCACGCAAGCGAATGGCCTCAAGACGCGCCTGTTCGGCTGTGATGTCGCTTCCATGGCGGCCGATAGTCACCCGATAATCGCGGCCGCGCCGTCCATATTGGAGGATGTAGATGCGCGCGTCCTTTGGAGTGACCTTGCAACCAAATCCGGGAACTTCGGTATCCCAAATGAACTGATCCCGCACATCGGAGTTTAAGGCATCGACCGAGCGCTTCGTAAGCTTGCCGCGCAAATCCCGCACTCCCAGTGCTGGAACGGACAGCAGAATCTCGCACTAACGGAATCCCTCGGCAAGGCGTCAGCAAGGCGGGGGAAGAAAGTTGCCGGATAGTAAGGGCGTAGGGTGGCGAACCTTCGTCGGATCGCCATCAACTACAAGTGATTGATCTCGCGGTGATTTCGTAGCCTAGGAAGGAAAAGGGATGGTGCCCAGGGGCGGAATTGAACCACCGACACCGTGATTTTCAGTCACGTGCTCTACCAACTGAGCTACCTGGGCGGCTGGCGCCGTCGAGACGCAGCGGGGGCTTATAGGCGTCCGCGCTGCGCCTTGTCCAGGGTTAGGCGCCGGAGAATTTCACCTGCCCCCAAAGGTGTGGCGCCCCGAACGCGGCGCGTGGTCCTGCCATCAATATGCCGCACTCGAAACCGCAATGCATCGCGCGGTGATTTGTGCTAAAAGATAGGCATCATGCGCGTCGTCGTCGTTTGTCTTCCCGCCGTGTGCGTCTGGGCTTCTGCAGTTTGCCTAGAGGCCACGCCCGTCGCTGCCGCTGATCTGCCGACCGCGCCGTCGACCTATCCAGCGCTTGGTCCCGGCGGAGCCGATGTCGCTCCCGACTATTGGTCAGGTCTTTCGGTTGGCGCGGGAATCTCGGTCTGGGGCGGCAAGGGGGTCAAGGGCGGCGTCGGGGGCGAGACCGACTTGAATTATGAACATGTGTTCGACAACGGAATCATGCTCGGCGCGCAGGCCTCGACCGGCTACATGCCCTATCTGCAAACGGCGCCCGGATTCTCCCAGTTCACAGGCAGCGCTTTCGCCGGCGGCTCCGCCATCGTCGGGTACAATTTCGGCCAGGTGACGCCCTATGTCATCACCGGGGTCGATTTCGTCCGGGCGACGCGCTTCAGCGGCGGCGCGTTCAACGCAAGCGACGCCGTCAACACCGTATTCTCGGGTCCGGGCGCGGTGCAGGCGGTCGGCACACTCGGCGTCGGCGTCAATTATCGCATCACCTCGAATTTCAGCATGGGGCTCGAAGCGATCGTGCACACCAATCCCAGCAGCGGCCCATTTACGCCGTGGCCGTAACCGGCCTGGCGCCCCGGAGTCACGCTGCGCCCAACCTGATCGCCCAGCCTGAATGACCCACATGCATGACCTGTCCCGCCGGACGCTGCTCGTCAGCATCGCGGCCGCTTCCGGCGCGCGTCTTACCGGCCCCGCCGCCGCGCAGACCGACGCGGCCCCGCCTACTGCTCCCGCGCCGTTCGGCTACCAGGACGTCGTTAAGCGCGCGCGCGACTTGGCAGCGGCGCCCTTCGACAGTTCGATACCGCCGCTGCCCGACGGCTTGGCGACCCTCGATTTCGACGGCTGGCGAGATATCCGCTTCAAATCCGAGAAACCGCTGCTTGGCCAGGACGGGGCCAATTTCCGGCTTGAGCTGTTCCATCTCGGGCATTTGTACAAGCGCCCGGTGGTGGTCAACGTGTTGCGCGACGGCATCCCGGCGCCGATCCCCTACGCCGCCAACCTGTTCGACTACGGCCACACCAAACTCGGAACCTTGCCGATCAACCTGGGTTTCGCCGGCCTTCGTCTGCGTTTCCCGATCAACGCGCCGCACGTTTGGGACGAAGTGATCGCGTTTCTGGGCACGAGTTACTTCCGCTTTCTTGGCCGCGGGCAGCGCTACGGCCTTTCGGCGCGGGGCCTCGTTATCGGCGCCGCCCCCCGCCTCAACGAGGAATTCCCCTTCTTTCGCGAATTCTGGATCGAGACGCCGGACGCGGTGGCCGAGCATATCGTCATCTATGCGCTGCTCGACGGCGAATCGGCGACCGGCGCCTTCCGCTTCGATCTGAACCCCGGCCAGGAGACCTTCATTGACGTGAACGTTTCCCTGTTTGCGCGCAAGGCGACGCCTGCGCTCGGTCTTGCGCCGCTCTCGTCGATGTATTTCGTCGGCAAGGCCGATCGGCGCTTCGCCGACGACTTCCGCGGTGAATTGCATGATTCCGATGGACTTCTCATGCACACTGGCGCCGGCGAATGGATCTGGCGGCCGCTCAGCAACCCGGCGAAACCGAGCGTCTCCGTCTTCCTGGACACCAACCCGCGCGGATTTGGCCTCCTGCAGCGCGATCGTAACTTCAGCGACTACCAGGATCTCGACCTCGCTTACGAACTGAGGCCGAGCTATTGGATCGAGCCGCATGAAGGCTGGGGCGAGGGTAGGGTGGAGCTGGTCGAATTGCCGACCAGCGACGAGACCAACGACAACATCGTCGTCGCCTGGGCGCCGAAGCTGGGGCTCGAGGTCGGCAAGCCGCTCGTCTACGGCTACCGCATCACCTCGATGTCGATGGATCAAAGCCTGACGCCGGGCGGCCGCACGGTCGCAACGTTCCGCGCCTCGCCGCGCGCGTTGGGGTCTCCGGATCCGCCGCCGCCACCCGGGTCGGCTCGATTTCTCATCGATTTTTCCGGCGGCGACTTGTCCTACTACATGAGCGATCCCTCGCTCGTGGAGACGGTCGCGACCGCGTCGGCCGGACGAATCCTGCGCACGTTTCTCACCCCCAACACTCATATCCGGGGATTTCGCGCCGCCGTCGACGTGGCGGTCGATGCGGGGCAGAGCACGGACCTGCGCGTCTTCCTGCGCGCCGGCCCCAAGGCGCTGACCGAGACCTGGACCTTTCCCTGGCGGGCATGACGGCGTGCGATTCTGCGCACAACTCCGTCATTTCAAAGGCTTAAGCACTCTTATTTGCAACTCCGTGCGGCTCGCCCTCTCGGACGCACAGGCAAGTCATTGTGGGTAAGATCGATGACATATTAGATATTTAGTAGCGATTTGATAGCTAATAAACGCTGTCTGTTCTCCGCGGAGGTTCCTATCGGTCCATTCCGCACGTGCCCGGTTACGACCTAGGCCGTCGCCGCGCCGCTGCATCCGCTCCACGTCGCACCGGACAAGCCGACCGTCGTGGCGCCTAACGCAAGAGCCAGTCCCGTCAGAAGCGCTCCATGGGAGCGCCGCCGATTAGGGCGTGCCGTAGCATCGTAATGCAACTATAGAAAAACATTGCTATTGTCAGCGCAATTGACCTATCACCGCAGCGCGGCGCCGATTGCGTTAGCGGGCTCGTCACGGCGGCTGAAATCGCGCCCTCGCCGTCGGACGGTCGGGCGCGCGCTTTTTTCAGGATTTGCGGCGCGGCGAGGCCACGACGACGGAGTTCCGCGACCATCGCCTGGACATCATCGTCGATCTTGGGACGAACGGGATGACCGGGCGCCCGCGCGCTCTTTAAACTGGTCGTCGCCGCGATCACCATTGAAAGCTAGCGCGATGAGGAGGGCCCCGACGGGAGCCGATCCTTCCTCAGGCCGCATCGCGCCCGCGGTCCCGGCCTTGTAGGCTAGACAGGCGCGGCGGCCTTTTCGGAGTTGCATTTTTGTCTCGTCGCTCGAAACTCTCGGCAAGCCAGAGGACATTCAATGGACGCTGATACAAACCATTTTCGCGCGCTGAATGACGTCACGACAGCGACGCTTACGACTGTTCTTCTCAAGAAAGGTCTGCGCAACGTTTGGATGCGGGGGGCGAAGCCGCTTGCGCCGGGCCAGCCAAGGATTGTCGGTCGCGCATTCACCCTTCGCTTCGTTCCAGCGCGCGAAGATCTCGCTACGCCCGCCTCGTGGGCGTCGCCGATCTCAAGCCGGGCGGCGATCGAGGCAATGCCTAACGGCTGCGTCGCCGTGGTCGACGCGATGGGCGTGACGGACGCAGGAATTTTCGGCGACATCCTTTGCGCACGCATGAAGAAGCGCGGCGTGGCGGCGGTGGTTACCGATGGCGTCGTGCGCGACGTGGCGGGCGTCTTGAGCACGAAGCTGCCTGTCTGGTGCCAGGGCGCAGCCGCGCCGCCGTCCGTCGCCGGCCTGACGTTCGTCGGCTGGCAGGAGCCCATCGGGTGTGGCGGCGTGGCCGTCTTCCCCAACGACGTCGTTGTCGTCGATCAGGACGGCGCAGTGTTGATCCCCGCAAGCCTGCTCGAGGCGGTGGTTGAGGAATCGGTTGAACAGGAGCGGATGGAGGCCTGGATCATGCGCGAAGTCGAGAAGGGCGCATCCCTGCCTGGCCTCTACCCTATGAACGCCGAGACCAAGGCCCGGTACGAAGGCGAGAGGTAGATGCTGGCGCCGGCGCGACAGAGGCGGTCGTTGCGGCGTCTCGGCTGAACGCGGGGCTCACCATCCGGATTTCGATGCCTTTCAGCCCGCGCTTTTGAAACGCTCGACCAGCAAGAACTTCTGCACCTTCCCCGTTGGCGTGCGAGGCAAAGGCTCGCTCTCGATCACGATCGTGCGCGGCGTCTCGAACCCAGCCGGATGCTCGCGGCAAGCGGTCTCGATACCCTCGGCCGTGAGTTCGTCGCCGACGTTTGGCGGCTTGACGATCAGCGCGGCGACGCGCTCGCCCCGGATTTCGTCTGGGAGGCCGTCGAAATAGCTGGTGCACGTGGCCGGCGAGCGTCCGACGATCTCGCCGAGTTCTCCCGGGGCGGCGATCGTACCGTCGGGTCGCTCGATCCGGACATCAGACAGCCCCAGCGCGGCGCAGATCGAATCGGGGTAGCGTTCGCGGTCCGCCTGCGCGCTGACCGTCAACGTGCCGGTTTCCTGCATGCCGCACCGCGGAGATCGCGAGGCGCGCCGCGCCTTCCTTCATTTTCGCGAAGAATGGATTGGCGTTGGTTTTCGTGATCAGCCCGACGATGATCTGGTCGTCCGCAAAGGCTGGACCGAACGCCAGCGCCCAGGCGGCGACAGCGCAGGCGGCCACAGTCTTCCAGCGCGTTCCGGTCCGCTTACGAGTGTTCGTGGTCATGTGTTTCCTCCTTGCCGCGCTTCGCGGTTATTGCTCGCCTCGCCAGCGACGACGATCAGCCTGACGAAGCTATGTCGTGGTTGAGCGCATTGGCGACTGTTGCACTTTCCCAGCTACGGGTTGTTGAATACTGTTCGGCGGGTCATCTTCATTTCCAAACTCAACATGCGACATCGATGAATTCGCGAAGGCAAAATGAGAAATTGGAGGGTTACACGAACTTAACGAGATTGAAATCTTTTGTTAATTTGCAATCGGACGTTGAAAGCCTACATTCATCCTCGCCGCTTATATTTGAGCCAGGAAACGAAAAAACCTGCGTCTAAAGTATAACCTGCTACGGCGGTGGGGACTGAAATGCGCGATTGGTATGTTGGTCAAAAGATCGTTTGCGTCAATGCGCAGCCAATCGACGGCGTAAGAAACCGCTTCGTTGATGAATATCTGAGAGAGGGTAAAGTCTACAAAATCCGAAAGATTTTGGGGTTCAATTACAAGTTCGCTGACAAAAGCGAACAGAAACTTGCTTTCAGATTGGAAGGCATTGTTCCTTATCTGATCGGAGGCATAGAATATGCCTTTTTCCATGGCCGGTTCAAGCCGCTGGAAGACCAGGATGAAGATCAGGACATCGATATATCGATATTCCTGAATGGCTTGCGTCAGGTGAACGAGGGCTTATTCACTCTCAGGAACGAAGACATTCGGGAATTGGAGCCCGTCACCTAGACCGACGGACAAATATCCGGCGCCTTGCTTCATTGCGAAACCACGCCGTCACCCTCTAGAGTTCTCAAACTCGAGGAGGGGGAAGCAGCGATGCCGCTCGAAGCCGCGCAGACCATCGACACGCGATCCAACACGCGGGTCCTTATCATCGGCGCGGGTCCGGCGGGCCTGTTCGCCGCGTGTGCACGGCGCGACTCCAAGGATCGTGGAGCAGAGGCCGGCGCCGCATCACGAGACGCCCGGCGCCGTCCTCCGGCCGGCAATTCTCGAAGTCCTGCATAAGGGCGTCGTCGTCGCCCCGTTCCTCGCCAGCGGCGTGGCGAGAGAGGACAGAGGCGGGCGATCCTCCGCGGCGGGGCTTAGCGGCTGGCTTAGAAGCTCCCGTTAGGCCTTTACAAATCGGCGCTAAATCCCCAAATCCGCCTTGCTTCGCGTGGGGTTTCCTGCTAGCGGAGCCGCTTCGTCTGCGCGGCTCTCCCGCGACGGCGGAAAACCCTGGGCTTCCGCCGTCGGCCATATACGCCGGCTCAGCCGCCAACGCGGCGACAAGGGTCCCGCTTATTACGCGCGGGCCTTTCCGGTCGGCGGGCGCCTGAACGTCAACGCGAACCCAAAGCCGGCGTGGCCCGAATTTCGGGCGCAATTAGGAGAACCAATGGCTTCCATTCAATCCCTGGCGCCGACGCGCGAGGATTTCACCGCGCTGTTGAACGAGACCTACGGGGCTGACGAAGCGTTCGAAGGCACGGTCGTCAAGGGCAAGGTCGTAGCGATCGAAAAGGACATGGCCGTCATCGACGTCGGCCTCAAGACCGAAGGGCGCGTGGCGCTCAAGGAATTCACCAATCACGGGCGAGACCCGGCCCCTGGCCTCGGCGACGAAGTCGAAGTCTATCTCGAGCGGATCGAGAACGCGCTCGGCGAAGCTGTCATCTCGCGCGACAAGGCGAGGCGCGAGGAGAGCTGGGTCAAGCTCGAGCAGGCGTTCGAGAAGAATGAGAAGGTCGAGGGGGTCATCTTCAACCAGGTCAAGGGCGGCTTCACTGTCGACCTCGACGGGGCTGTCGCCTTCCTGCCGCGCAGCCAGGTCGACATTCGGCCGGTGCGCGACGTCGGGCCGCTGATGAACGTTCCGCAGCCGTTTCAGATTCTCAAGATGGACCGGCGGCGCGGCAATATCGTCGTCTCCCGCCGCACCGTGCTCGAGGAGAGCCGGGCCGAGCAGCGCCACGAGATTGTCGCCAACCTCGCCGAGGGGCAGATCATCGAGGGCACGGTCAAGAACCTCACCGATTACGGCGCGTTCGTCGACCTCGGCGGCATCGATGGCCTCCTGCATGTGACCGACATCGCCTGGCGACGCGTCAACCATCCGAGCGAGGTCTTGAACATCGGTCAGCAGGTCAAGGTGCGGATCATCAAGATCAACCATGAGACGCACCGCATCTCGCTTGGCATGAAGCAATTGCAGGAAGATCCGTGGTCGAACATTGAGACGCGCTACAGCGTTGGCCAGAAGCTCAAGGGCCGCGTCACCAACATTGCCGACTACGGCGCTTTCGTTGAGCTCGAGCCGGGCATCGAAGGGCTCATCCACGTCTCCGAAATGTCCTGGACCAAGAAGAACGTCCACCCCGGCAAGATCGTCTCGACCAGCCAGGAGGTCGAGGTTCAGGTGCTCGAGGTCGACGCCTCCAAGCGCCGCATCTCGCTCGGCCTCAAACAGACGCTGCAGAACCCCTGGGAGGCCTTCGCCGAGAAGCATCCGGTCGGTTCGGTTGTCGATGGAGAGGTCAAGAACAAGACCGAGTTCGGACTGTTCATCGGCCTCGACGGCGACGTCGACGGCATGGTTCATCTCTCTGATCTCGATTGGAACCGCCCGGGCGAGCAGGCGATCGAGGATTACAAGAAGGGCGACACGGTCACAGCCAAGGTGCTTGACGTCGACGTCGAGAAGGAGCGCATCGCGATCGGCCTCAAGCAAATGGCCAATGACCCGTTCGCCGCCAGGAAAGTGGGCGAGGACGGCGAGGGCGACGTGCGCAAGGGCTCGGTCGTGACCTGCGAGGTCCTCGAGGTCAAGGAAGGCGGACTCGAAGTCAAGATCGCCGGCACGGATCTGACCGCCTTCATCAAGCGCAGCGAACTGGCGCGCGATCGCAGCGATCAACGCCCCGAGCGTTTCTCGGTCGGGGAAAAGGTCGACGCGCGCATCACCCAGTTCGACCGCCGCGCCCGCAAGGTCGCCGTCTCCATCAAAGCGCTCGAAGTCGCCGAGGAGAAGGAGGCGATCGCGCAATATGGCTCGGCCAATTCGGGCGCTTCGCTCGGCGACATTCTGGGCGCCGCGCTCAAGGCGCGCGACAGAGGCGAGAAGGCGAAGTAAACCGGCCCGTCTGTCAGAACGAGAGCCCGCGCGGGAGCGATCCCGGGCGGGTTTTTATTGAACGGGCCGCGCCTCGGAAATCCAACGTTTCGTCAGGCGCCGCAGTCCCGGAAGGCCCGGCGCTTCGGCGCTTGTGTTCAGCTCTCGATGAGGAAGGCTGCGTCGACCGGCAGTTGCAGGCCAGTCACCAGCGCGTTGGTCTGCGAGGCCATGCCGACCACGGCCAGAAAATCGGAATATTGCGCGTCCGTCATCCCCTTCGCGCGGGCTGCCGCCGTATGCGAATGGATGCAATAGGCGCAGTTGTTCGTGATCGAGACGGCGATGTAGATCAGTTCCCGAGTCAGGGGGTCGAGCGGTCCGGGCGCGCCCATCACCGCTTTCAGCGTGTTCCAGGCGCGTTCGAGATTGTCGGGCTGGTTGGCCAGGCCGCGCCAGAAATTGTTGACGAAGTCCGACTTCCGGGTCGCCCGGATGTCGTCGAAAACCGCTTTGACCTTCGGGTGCGCTTCCGCGTCCGCATCGGTCCAGAGCTTGACCGTGGCCATCCTTGCCTCCGCTTGTGAGCGCGCCCGGGCGGCAGGCCCGCCCGGATCAGGGAAGGCATGTAGCATGGCGGCGGCGGTTCCGAAGGGGGCGGGTTGGAATCCCGGCAAGGCGGCCACTTTTGCTGGCGAGTCTGTGGCCGAGCCGTCAGCTCGTCACCTGCTCCGCGCGTCCGTAGACAAGCAGCATCAGGATGATCACGCCGCCATAGATCACCTGGCGGCCGGCCTCCGGCATCTCCATGATCGAGAGCACGCTGTTGAGCAGGACGATCAGGATCACGCCGACCAGCGTTCCCAGATAGCGTCCGCGCCCGCCGAGGATGTTGGTCCCGCCGATGACCACGGCCGCGATGCCGGGCAGCAGATAGGCGTCGCCCATGCCCTGATAGGCCTTCTGTGAATAGCCGGCGAGAAGGACGCCGGCGAGAGCGGCGGTGAGGCCGCACAGGGCGAAGCAGGTCACGGTGACGCCCTTGGTGTTGACGCCGGCGAGGTAGGCGGCCAACTCCTTGTTGCCGAGCGCGTAGATCGCGCGGCCGAGCAATGTGCGCTGCAGGATGACCGCGATGATCGCGGAAACCGCGAGCCAGACGAAGAGCGCGGCGGGTATCCCAAGAACGTGTCCGGAGGCCAGCCTCCGCATGAGATCGGTGGCGGCGGTGTCGGGAGCGAAGCCTCCGGTATGGGCCACCATCAGTCCGCGCATGACCGCGTTGACGCCAAGGGTGAAGATCATCGAGGGAACCCTGAGATAGGCGACGCCAAGCCCGTTGACGAGGCCGACGATGAGGCCGACCGCGAGACCGACCGGAATCGCCCAGGCTCCGCCGACCGCGGTCGCCATCATTGCCGCCGCGGTCAACGTCCAAGGGACGGAGAGGTCGATCTGTGCGATCAGAATGACAACCATCTGCCCGGCGGCGACGATCCCGAGGAAGGCGCCGATCTGCAGCTGCTGCAAAAGATAGTTCGGCGAGAGCAGCGGGGCGCTGCCGAACCGCTGCCAGGTGTAGACGGTTCCGGCGATGAGGATGGCGACGATGAACAGGGCCGCGATCAGGATTGGCCGGTCGTCGCGCGATGGCCTGAGGATGGTCGGAAACGCAGTCACCGAAAGAGCTCCAGCGTGTTCTTCACCCGCAGCACGCGCAGCGCCCCGATGCTGACCGCGACGAGCAGAATAATCCCCTCGAACAGCGGCTGAAGCAGCGGCGCGATGTCGAAAATGCGGAAGAAGTAAGAGATGACGCGCAGGATCAGCGCGCCGAACACGGAGCCGATCGCCCCGCCGTTGCCGCCCAGAAGAGACGTGCCGCCGATCACCACCGCGGCGATCGAGTTCAAGGTATAGGTGCCGGCCTGCGGGATGTCGGCGTTGCCCGAGGAGGTCTCGATGGCGAGAAAGAGCCCGCCGCAAGCCGCGAAGAAGCCGCCGAGGGTGAAGGCGGCGATCCTGGCGCGGTTGACATCGAGGCCGGACATGTAGGCTGCGCCTTCCGCCGACCCGATCGCGTAGACCGTCCGGCCGGTGACCGAGCGGCTGAACGGAACCCAGACCAAGAGAATGATCAGCACCAGGAGGACGAAAGGCGTAGGGATACCGGCGAAGGGAGCAAACCAGCGCGCGGTCCCGTCGTTGAAGATATGCACGGTCGAGGCGAAATCGCCGAGCGCATTGGTGAGCGCCCAGTTGAGGTTGTCGTCGACCTTGCCGCCGGGCTGCGGCCGCAGGAAGAGCGCGATGCCGATGTAGATGGCGCCGGTGGCGAGCGTGGCGATGATCGGCTGGATGCGGCCATAGACGACGACCGCGCCGTTGATGAGCCCGGCGACGGCGCCGATCAGGAGGCAGATGACGGCGCCGAGCGCGATCCCCGTCGCGCCTCCGGGCAGGGTCCCGAGCGCAAGCCGCCATCCGCCGAGGTCGAGCGCGAGCGGCGTGCCGGCGGGCGCCCCGCTCAAGAGATAGCTTGCGAAACAGGCGACCATTGTCATCAAGGCGCCGACCGAAAGGTCAAGGCCGGCCGCGAGAACGGGCACGGTCTGCGCCATCGAGACCAGCGCCAGCGTGAACACCTCATTGCTGTTCTGGATGAACACCGCCGAGGTAAAGCCCTTGGGATGGGCCAGGTTGTAGAGGAAGTAGACGATCGTGAAGAGCACGGCCGCGGTGAGAAAGGCGAAGTTCTGGCGGACCTTGATGGCGAGATCAGACATGAGTCGCCTTGCGAGGCGCGTCCGGGGACGGAGCGGCGCCGATGTTGAGCGAGCTTGCGACGATATTGGTCTCGTTCAATTCGTCCCCCGCGAGCTCGCGTACGATGCGCCCGTCATACATGATGGCGACGCGGTCGCAGCAGCCGATAAGCTCGTCATAGTCCGTCGAATAGAACAGGATCGCGGCTCCCTGGTCGGCAAGCTCGCGCATCAGCCGATAAAGCTCTTGCTTGGTGCCGACGTCGATGCCGCGCGTCGGATCGTTGAGCAGGATAATCCGCGGCCCGGTCATCAGCCACTTGGCGATCACCACCTTCTGCTGGTTCCCGCCGGAGAGCGTCGAGACCGCGTCGTCCTTCGAACCGAGCTTGATCTGAAGGCGGTCGATCGCCGAATCGACGGCCTCAGCCTCTTTGCCAGCGTCGACGAACGGGCCGATCGACATCGCCCCGAGCGAGGCGATGGTCAGATTGTCCGCGATCGACATCGGCAGCATCAGGCCTTCCGTCTTCCGATCCTCGGGCACCAGCGCGATGCCAACGTCGGGCGCCTTGGCCTTGGCCGGAGAGCGCGGCCGGGCGGGGCGGCCATTGACCGTGATCGCGCCGGTCACCCCGCGCAGCACGCCGAACAGGGCGAGCAGCAGGGTCTTCTGCCCCTGGCCGTCGAGTCCGCCTAGGCCGACGATCTCGCGCGCCCCGACTTCGAGCGAGATGTCGGCGAGGCGGTCCTCCCATCCGAGTCGCTCGACCTTGAGGGCCGGCGCCGACCGGACCGGCTTGGGCTTTGGCGGATATTGCGTGGCGATATCGCGGCCGATCATCAGCTGCACGATCTCGGCGGTCGAACGCTGGCCCTTGTCGAAGGTCTCGATATGGCGACCGTTGCGGAACACCGAGGCGCGGTCCGCCAGCGCCTCGACCTCGTGCATGCGATGCGAGATATAGAGGATGGCGACGTTCTCGGCCTTGAGCCGCGCCAGGAGCGTGTAGACCCTCCCGACATCCGCGCTGGTCAGCGCCGAAGTCGCCTCGTCGAGGATGAGCAGCTGGGGTTTCTGGCCGAGCGCCTTGGCGATCTCGACCATCTGGCGGCGCGACAGTGGCAGATCGCGGATGCGCAGAAGCGGGTTGACGTCCTCGCAGCCGACTTCGGCCAACAGAGCCTCGGCCCGGCGCCGCTGAGCGCGGGTGTCGATCATGCCGAAGCGCCTCGGCGGCGCGGCGATCGAAATGTTGTCGGCGACGGACAGGTCCGGCATCAACGACAGTTCTTGGAAGATGCAAACGACCCCGGCAGCCGTCGCGGCCGAGGGACTGGCGAACTCGCGCGCGCGGCCATCGAGCGCTATCGTGCCGGCGTCGGGCTGGACGACGCCCGCGACGATCTTGATCAGCGTCGACTTGCCCGCCCCGTTCTCGCCCAGGACCGCGTGAATGGAGCCGCGCGCGCAGCGGAAATCCACGTCCTCGAGCGCACGGACGCCGCCGTAGCGCTTGGATATTCCGGACAGGACTAGAAAATCGCCTTGCGGCGCATCCGCCATGATCAACCTCGACGAGAATGGGCGGCGCGCGCCGCTCGGCGGCGGACGCCCCGCCCGGCGTCCGGCCGGGCGGGGGTCCTGATCGCCTTTAAGGCGCCTACTTCGTGTTCTTCTCGCTTTGCGCCATGATTTCCGGCGCGGTGAAGTTCACTCCACAGGGGGTGAACTGGTTCGGCGCGAAGAAGTTGGCCTTGAGGTCCGGCCAATAGTTCACGCCGGGCTTGAGATCCTGGTAGGTCGCCACCGGGATCGGGATCGAGATCAGTTGCGGCATCACCTTGCCCTGGAGGGCCTCGATCGCCGCCTTAATGGAGATAGCGACCAGCGCGGGAGATTGTCCGTAGGACATGCCCTTGAGCCCGTCCTTCGAATATTCGGCTATCTGCTTGCGGAACTCGTTCTCGCCCTCGCCGGCGAAGGGCACGAACGCACGCTTGGCGTCGATGAAGGCCTGCACCGTTCCGTCGTCGCCGCCCTGGCTGAAGATGCCGTCGAAATGCGGATGCACCGCGAGCGCGTCAGCCGTCACCTTCTGCGACGTGCCGGTGTCCCAGTTGCCGACCACCTCGGTGATGTTGAACTTGTTCGGCGCCTTGGTCATCACCTCGGTAAAGCCGTCATGGCGGTCACGGTCGACCGAATTGCCCGGCAGGCCGCGCACTTCGAGGATGTCGCCCGACGTCTTGCCCATTTCCTTCAGCAGGAACTCGGCCGACATGCGGCCCATTTCCTTCTGGTCCTCGTTGACCTCCATCACCTTGTCGGTGTCGAGCACGTTGTCGAACGGCACGATGACCACGTTGTTCTTGTTGGCGAGGCGAATGATGCGGTCGAAGCCCTCGGGCGAGACGGCGTTGACGATGATCGCGTCATAGCCCTGATTGATGAAGTCCTCGATCGCGCCCAATTGCGCGGCCGCGTCGGTGCCGGTGGAGACGACCTTGAACTCCTTGATGTGCTCCTTGATCCCCGGCTGCTCGGCGAAGGCTTTCGCGGTCTTGATCATCTGGATGCGCCAGGTGTTGCCGACGAAGCCGTTGGCAAGCGCGATCTTGTAGGGTCCAGGCTTCGCCGGCCACTGGAGGAACGTCGTCTTGTCCGACCAGGGTTTGAAGCACGCCGGATCGACGCCGGGGCCGGAAACGACCTTGGGGCCCGCCCATGCGGCGGAAGACATCAAGAGCCCGGCGAAGGTTAGAGCCGCCAAGCGGGTTCCATTCTTCATTCCACAGTCCTCCCTCTTTGCATCCGTTCTCTGACGGACGCCCGCGCCCCCAAGTATGCGGGGCAATTGGCCGCTAGCATGCCAGAGCGGGAGCCGAGGGGCAAGGCGCTACCGGCGTCCGCTTTTTCGCCGCGCTTCACCGCGTCTCGAAAGGCGGGGTGATCGATCGTGCGCGCGAGACGAAGCTCGTCGGCGAGCTTATGGACCTGCTCGAAATCCATGCCGCGGGGACCGACATTCCGGCCGGCGTCATTCTCATCACGCTCCTGCAGTCTATCCTGTCAGTGGTGCAGATGCCGGACGCGGGAGGGCAGATCACCATGGCGTCGTCATCGTCGCCATGCTCTTGCTCTACGGGCGCGAGAGCCGGGCGCGGTAGGGCCGCTCAAGATCAGCCGATTGCTTGACGCCTTGCGTCAGGCGGCTCGCGCGACGATTATCTGACCGCGCGAAGTTCACCATTTTGAGCACCGAAGCATGAGTTTTCTGGACGATCTCGCGTTCGGACCGAGCGGTGGTCGAAAGGCGTGGGCGAGGGAACTCTTGATCGCGCTCGCCGCTCTCGCGGTCGTCGCCGCACTCCTTTATTACACCGTCTCCGGCGACTATGCCTTCTTACGGGCTTCCGTCCTGACCGGAGCGCCGACTGGAGCTTATCACGCGCTGGGCGAGCGGCTCGCGGCGCGCGCGCACAAGAAGAACGGCCATCTGAAGGTGGTCGCCACCGCGGGGTCGGTCGAAAACATCGCCCGCCTCGTCGGCGAAAACGGGCGCTGCGTTCCAGCCTTTGCTTTCGTCCAGGACGGCGTGCCGGCGCCGGCCGACGCCGGCTTGCAGACCCTGGGGCGGCTGCCGCAGCCGGAGACGCTGTTTCTGCTCGCCCGGCGCGGGCGGCCGATCAACACCTTCAACGACCTTAAAGGCAATTCGGTCGGGATCGGTCCTCAAGGTTCGGGCACGGCCTATTTGATGCACCAGTTGCTGGAGAATTCCGACCTCAGCGGTCTCGATCTGAGACCGTCAAATCACGATGTCGAAGCGCAAGCCGGACTTGTTCGCGACGGTCAGCTCGACCTCGCCGCCTTCGTCATGAACGAGAATGCCGCGTTGGTTCGAACGCTCGTGAACAAGTACGATCTCGAGATTGTCGCCCCCGCGGATATCGAAGGCTTGGTCGCGCGCGACAAGTGGCTGCGTCTGGGGCGAATTCCCGCGGGCTTTTACGACATCACCAAGCCGATCCCGGCGACCGACAAGCTGGTCGCGCAGGTCGACACGCTCGTCATGACCAACGCATGCGTGCATCGCGCGGAGCGGGTCGCCTTCCTGATGCTGCTCCGCGAGGAGTTCCCGAATTTCGTTCGCGTGAACCCGCCGCCCTCGGCGAAGTCACAAGACAGCGCGCCCTTGGCCGACGAGGCGCGCGAATTCTTCGCCAGCGGCGAGCCCGAGCTCGCGGACAAATATTTCCCTTGGCTCGTCAACCTGATGTCGCCGGCCTATTGGATCTATCTGGCGATGGCGGCCACGGTCCTTTTGAACGCGGCGGGCGCCTATAGCCGCTTCAGGCTCTGGCGCATCGACGCCAACCGGGGGATGCTCGAGTCCAGGCTCATGGCGCTCGCGCATCCCGGTCTTACGGGAGATGAAATTAAGGCGCTCGCGCATCGCAGACTTACGCGAGAGCAGATCAAGGCGCTCGCGCCCGAAGCCGTCATCCTGACGCCGCAGGATCGAAAGGCGGCGGAAGACCTCATGAAGGACTTTGACGTGCTCCGCCGTCGCTGCGAGGACCAGCTAAAGTCGCTCGTCACGCCGATGGGCTCGGAGATGTATTACCGATACCAGGAGTGGCTGATCGACGAAGCGAAAGCCGCGCTTGCGGCGCTCCTTCGCGCGCGGCCATCGGTCTGAGCCGAGAGCGAGGGTGGGGGGGCGGTACAAAGATCGGGACGCCCCTTAATCTGATGGTTGGACGGAGGCCGTGGGGCGCCTTCGATGCAGGAACCTGCTGTCGAGTTCGACACGTTGTTGGGCCGCGATAGGAAGCCGAAACGTCGTCCAACGCGACTTGAATCAAGGTCGCTTCGAGGTGCGCTCGTAATTCACGGAAGGTCGATGCGCAACCGGTGAGCAGTCTATTGCTTTTTGCCGAGCAACTCACTCGTGAGGTTTGGGTTGTCAGAATAGACCCAAATCTGCCCCGTCGCGATGCTAAAATTCGAAAGAGATTTAGCAACAATAGTCGGATCGGTGACAGGGCTTCCGGACCAACCGTCGAATGCATCCTGCGTCGGAGTAAATATCACTTTGCTCGGGGCCGGTTGACTTGCAGCCAATTTCTTCACAAAGTCCGAATTGGTTGAGAAAATCCATGTATGCTCATCTGGGGAGGAATATTTAGCGATCACCTGAGAAGCAAATTTCACATCGGATACAGGGATCCCCCGCCATCCGGGAAATGCAAATTCGTCAACATGCTTCAGGCCGCGAATCGGCGCGGGTGATGCATCAGTCGCTTTCACCGCGACACGAATGGATTTAAGAGCGCTTCGCGCGTCTGTAACTTGCGTGTCTATTCTAGTGACAGAGTCATTAAGCTTCGCAAACTTCGCGTCAAGGCCCTTGACGGTTTCGTTTATTTCTGGAATTTGCGAGATAGGACCTGCGTAGTCAAAAACCTTATAGGCGAGAAAACCGGCTATAGCAGTCGCTAGCCCCACGCACGCAGTGAAGACGTTTGTCATAATCTTGAGCTGAGTTTTGATTCCATCAGCTGTAAGGTCGATTCTCTTATCAATGGACGCCGATGTGCTCTCCACCTGAGCGCGAACTTCTTTTATCGCGGTACCGACTTCACGAATTGTCTTGAAATCGTCGGACACGCTGCCCCCACTTGGACGCTCAAGTCGCGAACAGAGCTCAGCGACAAAAGCTGTCCACGACGATTTTCCCTAAAATCCAAAGATCCTGGCTGCAAAATAACCGAGAAGGAAGCCGCCCGCAACGCCCATAAACGGAACAACAACCATCCAAAGCGGCATTCGGCTTTCTGCCGAGCGACCAATCGTCAACTGTCGCATCATCCGATTCTCCGCTTTCATCGCACTGGCAACCGCGGGCCGCCGAGATTGTTCCTGCGGCACCGACCGCCGGGCCAAGCGAAGGACCCAACGAACGCCGGTGCCCATAGGCCTCCAGGCGGCACGCTACCCCATTCTCGTCTCGAAATTGAGGCGAAAAGGCCCTTCATATATCCACACTAATCTGAAAAGCAGAAGTTTGCAAGAATAATTCGTCATCCTAGAAATTGATTCGCAGTCATCGGAGCCGAGACCGGGGCCGCGGCCTCAAGCGGCGGCGGCTTCGGTCGCGATTGTTGTTTGCGAGCGATGGTCGGCGCCAGGACATGTCTTCATCCGCTCGCGCAAGTCCGCGATCAACCACCGTCCTGCTCCGCCCGGCAAGCGGCCGCGCTCATGCACGACATAAAGCGGCAGCGCGATCTCCTCCTGATTGGCGATCATGAGCTTCTTCAGCCGGCCGGCGGCGACATGCTCGGAGACCATATGGCTCGGCATGTTGCACCAGCCGAAGCCGGCGAGCAGGAAATCGAGGCGGGTAGTCAAATCGGCGAACCGCCAGATATGACGGCTGACGATCCCGCCTGAAAGATTCTGGGTGAACGGCGTGCGGTCGGTCAGCACCAACTGGACGTGCGGCTCGAGCGCTTCGCGCGCGAGCGGCTGGGGCAGGGCGGCGAGCGGATGGCCGGCCGCCACAACAGGCCACATGGCGATGCGCGTCATGAACTCGCTCACGAGATCGCACGGGCTTGCCGGCGTGATCGGATAAATCGCGAGCCGGGCGGCGCCGTCGCGCAGCCGCTGCTCGGCGCCTCCGAGGGCCTCGGTGAAGACGGAGGCGGGCAGAAGCGGGAAAGCGACGCGCAGCGCCTTCAGGCTCTCCATCAGCAGCGGAATTGGCAACATCGAATCGACCGCCAGCGTGAGCTCCGCCTCGACGTCCTCCGCCATGCTTTGAGCGCGGGCGCGAATGGCCTGGGCCCCCGCGATCAGCGCCCGGGCGTCGCCGACCAGCGCTTTTCCCGCATCGGTCAGCTGCGGCGTCTTGCCGGAGCGATCGAACAGGGTGAGGCCGAGTGTTGTCTCGAGCGTCTGAATTGACTGGCTGATCGCCGACTGGACCCGGCCGAGCTTTCGCGCAGCCGCCGAAAAGCTTCCGGCGTCGGCGACGGCGACGAGAATGCGCATTTGGTCGAGCGTGAGCGAGTTGATCATCCATCACCTGCAGAGATGGGTTCTAGCATAATTTGGCCAATTGCAACGATTGGGACGCCGGACGACATTCCGCGCAACGCAAGAACTTGAGGGGCCGCCGGCATGACCATCCACGTTCCTGACCATAAGACGATCGATGCTCCGTCGCTGGCGCAGATATTTACCGCCGCGCGCACGCACAATGTATTCCTCGACAAACCGGTCTCGGACGAGTTGCTCGTGAAGGCGATCGAACTGGCCAAGATGGGGCCGACCAGCGCCAATCAGTCGCCGCTGCGTGTTCTGTTCCTGCGATCGCAAGCAGCCAAGGAGCGGCTTCGGCCAGCGCTGGCGCCTGGCAATCTGGACAAGACGATGAGCGCGCCGGTGGTCGCGATCACGGCCTATGACGAACAATTCTACGAACATCTGCCGTTCCTGATGCCGCACCGGGACATGAGGAGCTATTTCTCCGGCGATCCCGTGAAAGCGGCTCGCGCCGCTTTTCAGAACGGCACGTTGCAGGTCGCCTATCTCATCATGGCGTTGCGCGCAGTGGGTCTCGACACCGGACCGATGACCGGGTTCGACAATGCGAAAGTCGACGCCGAGTTCTTCCCCGAAGGGCATGTCAAGTCGAACGTCTTGATCAATGTCGGCTACGGCGACCACGAGAAGCTGTTCCCGCGCAGCCCGAGGTTTGCTTTCGACCAGATGGCGAAGATCCTTTGACGCTTTCGCTCTGGAGCACAAAGGCTGAGGAGGCTTGAATGACCAAAGTGCTCGTCCTTTATTATTCCAGTTTCGGCCACATCGAGCAGATGGCCCATGCGGTTGCGGAAGGCGCGCGCGCCGCAGGCGCGACGGCTGACGTCAAGCGGGTGCCGGAGAACGTCCCTGAAGAGATCGCCAAGGCTTTCCACTTCAAGCTCGATCAATCCGCTCCGATCGCCAAGGTCGAGGAGCTGGCGAACTATGACGCGATCGTCGTCGGCGCGCCGACTCGCTTCGGCCGCATGCCCTCGGCGATGGGCAGCTTCTGGGAGCAGGCCGGCGCGCTGTGGATGAGCGGCGCCTTGTTAGGAAAGGTGGGCGGCGCATTCACCTCGAGCGCGACGCAGCACGGCGGCAATGAAACGACCCTGTTCTCTATCATCGCCAATCTGATGCACTTCGGCTTGGTCATCGTCGGCCTGCCCTATAGCCACGCCGGCCAGATGACGCTCGACGAGATCGTCGGCGGAGCGCCCTACGGCGCAACCACAATCGCTGGCGCGCAGGGGCAGCGCCAGCCGACCAAGCTCGAACTCGAGGGCGCACGGCATCAAGGGGAGCTCATCGCCAAGGTCGCCGCCAAGCTCTCGGCATAATCCCGGCGCGACGGCGGGCGCAGGTCCATTCTCAGTCCGGAAGGTGAACGATATGAGCGATGTTGTTTCTCGGCCTGCGCTTCCGATCGTAGGCTCTATATTGCGTGCGCCCGAGATGCTCTCGGTGCTGCGCATCCTGACTGGGCTTCTCTTCCTCGAGCACGGAACCGGCAAGCTGCTGGGCTTCCCGGCCGGCCTGCCGTTCATCGATAAGATGCCTGTGGGATTGCTCTACTTCACCGGGACGATGGAGCTCATCGGCGGTCTTTTGATCACGATCGGCCTTTTCACCCGTCCGGTCGCCTTCATCCTGTCAGGGTTCATGGCGGTCGGTTATTTTCTGGTGCACTTCCCGCAGAGTTTCTTTCCCGCCAAGAACTACGGCGAGCCGGCGGTGCTGTTCTGCTTCATATTTCTCTACCTTGCCGCCGTCGGCTCCGGGCCTTGGGCGGTTCGGAGAGACTGAGCAGGTTGCTGGACGCCGAGAAGGGGCTCAGGGCGGCCCACAAAGGTGCGCCATGTCGGACAGGATTCATGAACTGCTCAAGCGCAACCTGCAGGAGGTTTTCGGCGAAGGTGACGCCGCTCGCCGTCGTGCGGCGATCGAGGAACTCTACACCAACGATTGCGTCCTTGATGCGCCTCCCGGCGTTTTCGTCGGGCGCGACGCCTTGGACAGGTTCGCAGGAGACCTGCGGGCGACCTCACCCTCATTTCGCGTACACGCCGCGCGGCGAGCCGCAAGCGCTCCACAACGCCGGCCGTCTGGCGTGGGAGTTTGGCCCGCGCAGAACGGGGCCTGCTTATACCGGCCTGGACGTGATCATCGTGCGCGGCGACAAGATCGCAGCGCTCTATGTATTCCTCGATTCAATGCCGTCCTGACACAGCCGGGCGCTCGGCGCCGTCTCCAGTCGTCAAAAAGGGGCGCCGCAACGCGTTGGTAAGTCCCGATTAGCGCCGGAGAATGGCCCGCCCTCGAAGGGTCGAACAACTCTACTGCGCCGCGTCCGGATCATGAGCCGGCGCGCTGCTTTTGAAGACGCCGCCGAACAATTGCGCGAGGTCTTCGGCCGCGAGCGCCGCCGTCCGAACGACCCACCCATGCGCCTGCGTCGGAGCGGCGATCTTGTCTGGCGCGCTCGCGGTCGCGACGGCACTGGGGATTGGCATTGGCGGCAAGGGCGCGGTGAGTTCGGCCGCCCGCGCCAAGAGCGTGCTGTCGTCATATTTCGGCGCCGATAAGGCTTCGGCCAGCGCCAGCGCGCCGGTCGGCGTGCGGTC
The DNA here is from genome assembly GCA_963813555.1 of uncultured Alphaproteobacteria bacterium. Lineage (GTDB taxonomy): Bacteria > Pseudomonadota > Alphaproteobacteria > Rhizobiales > Beijerinckiaceae > Roseiarcus. The sequence goes on from CAWEZX010000016.1 coordinate 40,540, forward strand.
GACGCCGGCGGTAATGACCTGCGGTAGCAGCGCGCCGGCGGCGTTGAACCCTTTGTTCGAAGGCGGCGCAAAAGCGGCGCCGCCCTGGTCGCTCTTTGACGCGAGGATCAGATCAGCCGGACGAGCCGGAGGCATGGGGGCGTCGGCAAACGCGAAGGCGGCGAGATCGACCGGTCTCCGCGGCGGCAGTGGCGCGAGGATCTTCGGCCCGGCGGCGCTAAGCGGCTCGTCCGCGGAAGCGTCGCTGGCGACGTCGGGCTGGTCCAGCGCCGCGACAACCTGCGGTTTGCCCGGCGGCGTCGGCGCCGAATCGGCGCTGGCGTAAGCGGGACCGGTCGGCAAGTTGCGCTTGGCCTTCGCCACCGCCTCCGACCCGGAATCGGGGGCCTGCGGCTTGACGGCCGGCGCCGGTTCGGGAGCGCTGGCATAGGCGGCGCCGGTCGGCAGATCGCGCTTCGCCTTGGCGACGGCTTCCGGCCCGGCGTCCGCGAACGCAACCTGCGTCTGCGAGCCGCCGCTCCGACCGCCGCGCGCGTTGCCGGTCGTCGCCATCGTGGTTGTCGCTTCCTGGCCGCCCGATTCCTCTGCATCGTCCGCGCCGCCGCCTCCGAACAGCCAGCTGAACAGCCCGCCAATTCCGCCGCCGCGCGCCACCTGGACCTCGCCGCCGCGGGCCTCGATCTCGGCCCGCGCCTGCTCGTAGCCAGGCATTGGATGGCCGTCGGCGGGGATGAACACCGTTTTTCCGTCAGGGAACAATCGGGTCAGCGCGTCTCGGCTCATGCGCGGCCAATAGCGCACCGAGCCGCTGTCGATATGCACCCAGGGAGTCATGCCGCTGGGATAGAAGCCGACGCCGCCGGCCTGCATGCGCATGGCGATGTCGCGGATGCGCCCGGTGCCGACGTCGACGAAATGGGCGTCGATCGCCTTGCCTTGCATATGCATCGAGTGCTCGGCCACCTGTCGCGACCGTCGGCGCAGCATCGCGTTGGTCTGCGGCGACCGGTAGCCGGAGAGGACGTCTAGCGGTTGTGTCGACCCCGACTTGCGATAGACCTCCCAGATGATGTCGAACAGATGCGGGTCCATCTTGGTCGGCTCATTGAGCCGCCAATCCCGGCAGAACCAGTTCAGCTTGTCGAGCGCCGCCTGGTCGTAGACGCCGTTGACCATGAAGGTGAAAGAGGCGGTTTCGTTGGTGTGCTGGTCGGAGAGGATGATGGTCCGCGTGTCGCCATTGGCGACGGCCGACTCTGTCGAGTTCGGAACGAGCCAAGCCGCCGTGAACGCCGCCGCCACCGCCAGTTGCGCAGCCGCTCCGCCGCGGCCCGCGCACTTGCTCAGGTTAAAGCCCGCCAATAACCCATCCTTCCCCAACACGTCATGACCGGCGGCGAAGCCGGCGGACTGTGCCTATTCGTCCCGTACGCGTACGCTTTTGTCGGCCTCTGTCCCGCCGACTCCTACGCGACCCTGCCGAGCGCGCGTCCCGTAGCGCGCCTAGGCCGGATGCTCGCATTGTGACGCTCGCGTCACAGTTAAGGCAAAAAGCGATCTATTTCGCGTATAGCTCGATATCGCCTCCCGTTCAATCTTGACTCGCCCGGGCGAGTATGACTTCGACCTTCCGAATCAGTCCATAAACGTCCGGCCGCTCCTTCAGCTCACCGAATTCGTCAACGAAATCAGTGAAGTACTCGATATGTATAGGCAGCGGACGGGGCAGGAACACAGTCCGTTCCTTATCCCCGATCGCGGCCTCGATTCGCTCGTCTGTCCATCCGTTCGCCCCGGCAAGGAGGAGGTCGGCTAGGCTCTGTGGGTCTTCAACTCGAATGCAGCCGTGGCTAAAGGCGCGGGTTTCCTCGTCGAACAGCTCGCGCGCCGGCGTGTCGTGCAGATAGATCGCATGATCGTTCGGGAACATGAACGCGAACCGCCCGAGCGCATTGTCCTCGCCGGGCAATTGGCGGACCGTCAGGCGCCCGCCGACGGTCTTCACCTCATAGCCCCGCCGGCTCAAGGAGCCGAGCCTCGACATCATTTCCTTCTTGATGATCGAATTGGGGACCTGCCAGGACGGGTTGATGAGCACGTAGCGCATGACGTTGGAGAAGATCGGCGTCGGCGTCTCCGGTTTGCCGACGATGACGCGCGACTGGAGAAGGACCCTGTCGCCCTCCACCACCGTGACCGAAAAGTCCGCGACATTGACCTCGATCCGCCGTTCGCCCATGTCGCGCGGCTCCCAGCGCCACATCTCCATATTGGCGAGGATGGCAGCCCGTTGGCGCGCAAGCGAGCCGATGGCGAACGTCGCGTTGGCGGACGCGGTATGAATGCGGGCCACGGCGGGTCGTTTCGCCCGCCGCCAGGCATCGCCGATTAGCGAATCACTCGGCGCGTCCGGATCGAGATCAGCGCTGATGGCGCGTACGGGTCGTTCGGCGCTGTCTGGGGCGTCAAGGCGCTTCAATTCGTCGCGCAGCTCCCGGTAAGCCTTTTGCGGTGGGTTGAAATCGGCGAGCCGCTGAGCGGGATCCGCCGCCGTGGCGATTTCAGCCAGCGCTACGCCGGGGTCCGCGATGCTTGGCGTTGCGAAAATAAGGGGCGAGACACGCGAGGGGCGGATCCGCGAACCCGTCGCCTGTTCAGCATAGGTCACGACCGCCGAAGCGATGGTCGTTTCGGCCTCGGCGAGCGCGTCCGGATCAAGGCCGGACCCGAGGTCGCGTGGCAGCCTGAAGGCTGACAGGTTGAGGCCGTCGTCCCGGGCGCGCTTGAGTTGCGACAGCGCCGCTCGCCCGGGCTCGGTCAGCCCATTCTCGTCGACCCAAACTGGCGCATAGGCGCGTCGGGCGTAAAAGGCCGCGATGGCTGCGCGCGCGGCGCGCCAGTCGCCGCTGCCGAGCGGGTTGCGGCGATCGTCGCGCGCGACGAGCCGTCCCATCGCCGCTTGGAGCGCGCCTTGCATGGGCGACAGCGGAGGCCCGGCGGTCGGGTCGTAGGCCGCCGGCGGCGGATTGTCCGGCGGGGCTGGCTCTAGAGCCTTCGACAATTCGGTCGAACCACGACCGTCATCGCGAGCGGAAGCGAAGCGATCCAGGGATGAAGGGCCGGAGCCGGGGCTGGGGATCGCCGCGTCGCTTCGCTCCTCGCGATGACGATTTCGAGCCGAGCGCATCTTGCTCTTGCGCAAGCATGGCCGCTGACGCCAGGTCGAACTTCGGTTCGGCCAACCAGGCGAGGTCCGGCGCCGGTCCTCCTGCCGCGCGCGCGGGGGACTGCGTGGCAGTGGACACAGCAAGCAACGGACTTGCGCCGGCAAGGTCGCCGAAGCGCAGCGGCGCCTCGGGCGACGGGATCGGGCTTTCGCTGCCCGTGTCGGCAGGGGAGGGGCGCGCTGCGGGCTGGGCGTCGGCCCAGGCAAGGCTTGCCGCCAGCGCGGCCAGGACGGCCGCGCCTTGCAGCAGGAGGCTGCGCCAATTGCGGCGCCCGAACGCTCTCATCCTCCGCTCCGCCTTGCGGAGCGCGCCGCGTTCGGGCGGCTCGCGCTCGAGCCTTTTTGAACGCAAAAAGCTTTCCAATCGACACGCCCCGACGTTTCGCCTGCATTATGCCGCGGCGTCGCCAAGCATGTCATCGGGAATTCCGATGTCTTTCATTTTTCGATAGAGCGTCGAGCGCCCGATGCCGAGCTTCCGCGCCATTTGCGACATTTGTCCGCGATAATGCGCGAGCGCGAAGCGAATGACCTCGGTTTCGATCTCCTCCAGCATGCGCACGTCGCCGCTGTCGTTGATCAGTCTCAGCGAATGCGGATCGCGATGCTCGTGATTGGCCGGGCGGAAAACAACGGAGGCCGCCGGATCGGCGGCGATCGGCGGCGGCGCCGGCGGAATGCGCACGTCATAGCCCTCGACCTGGGCCGCGATCTGCGGAAACTCCGCCGTCGTCAGTTCGTCGCCATCGGCCAGCACGACGGCGCGAAACATTGCGTTCTCAAGTTGGCGGACGTTGCCTGGCCAATCATAAGTCGTGAGCAGCGCGAGCGCGTCATTGGCGACGCCGCGGATGCGCTTGCCCTCTTCGACGCAGAAGCGGGCGAGGAAGCGGATGGCGAGATCCGGCACGTCGCAAAGACGCGCCCGCAAGGGCGGAATGGAAATCGGAAACACGTTGAGGCGATAGAAAAGATCCTCGCGGAAATGGCCGGCCTTGACCAGTTCGATGAGGTTCTTGTTGGTCGCCGACACGAGGCGGAAATCGACCTTGACGGGGCGGCGGGAGCCAACCGGATCGATCTCGCCTTCCTGCAGCGCGCGCAGGAGTTTGACTTGAGCTTCAGGCGGCAGTTCGCCGATTTCGTCGAGAAACAGCGTGCCGCCGTTGGCCTCGGCGAACTTGCCTGCGTGCTTGTCGGTGGCTCCGGTGAACGAGCCTTTCTCGTGCCCGAAGAGAATGGATTCGACCAGCGTCTCGGGCAGCGCGCCGCAATTGACCGTGACGAAGGGTCTGCCCCGCCGGTCGGAGCCGCCCTGAATGGCGCGCGCCATCAATTCCTTGCCGACGCCGGACTCGCCTTCGATCAGGACGGGTATGTTCGACTTGGCGGCGCGCTCGGCGAGGCGCACGGTGCGCGCCATCGATTCTGCGCGAGTGACGATGTCGCGGAAACTGAGTTCGCCGGCGTTGCGCCGGGTGGCGCGGCGCAGCTCGTCTTCCAGCGCATCGACGCGCAGCGCATTGCGGATCGACACTTGAAGGCGCTCGGCGCCGACCGGCTTGACGACGAAGTCCGTGGCGCCCGCGCGCATGGCGGAGATGACAACCTCGATCGAGCCATGCGCCGTCTGCACGATCGCAGGCACTGCGATCTCGCGCTGACGCATCCGCGCCAGCACGCCCATGCCGTCGAGATCGGGCATGACGAGGTCGAGGATCAAAAGATTGATCGGCGGCCGATCGCTCGCTTCGAGACGCGTGAGCGCCGCTTCGCCTGATTCCACAGTCTCGGCGTCGTAGCCAAAGCGTCGGGCCATCGCCTCGAGCAAGCGCCGTTGAATGGGATCGTCATCAACAATGAGTATGAGAGAGGTCATCGTCGTCCCGAAGCCGGCTTTGAGAGCCGCGCATTGCGCCACATTGTGTCATCACGGTAAATGCGATGTTAATGTCGTCCCGTTCCGAGCCGCCATCTCCCCAAAAGCGCCGCTTTATCGGCGCCAGACAACTGTTGAAGCTTAGCAGGAGCCTAACAAAGAGGCTTGGTCGATGAGCTTGAAGTTCCATTTCCCCGACACCGCTTTATCGCCGTCGCCTGCCTCGCCGGATCTTGGCGCGCCGCCGGAGTGGCGCCTTTCGGACTTGTACGAGGCCATGGATTCGCCCCGCTTTGCCGCCGATCTCGAGCGCGCCGAGGGGCAAGCGAAGCTCTTCGCCGAAGCCTATCGCGGCGAACTGGCGGAAATGGCCGACCGGCCTGACGCGGGCGAGACATTGGCCGCGGCGGTCAAGGCCTACGAGTTGCTGCAGGATTTGACCGGGCGCATCATGGCGTATGCGTCGCTGCTCTACGCCTCTGACACCAGCAATCCTAGAATCGCGAAATTCTACGGCGATGCGCAGGAACGCGTGACTGCGCTAGCCGGCGACGTCTTGTTTTTCGAGCTTGAACTCAATCGCCTCGACGACGCCAAGTTGGATGGCGCGATGGCGGCGCCGGCGCTTGGCCATTATCGCCCCTGGCTCGAGGACCTCCGCAAGGAGAAGCCTCATCAGCTTCATGATGACCTTGAACGATTGTTCCTGGACAAATCGGTCAGCGCCGCCGCCGCATGGAACCGCCTGTTCGACGACACGATGGCGGCGCTGCGGTTCGATTTTGAAGGCGAAAGCCTGACGCTCGAGCCGCTGCTCGGCAAACTGCAGGATCCGGACGCGAAGATAAGGGAAACCGCGGCCAACGCCCTCGCCGCGACGCTGGGCGCCAATCTGCGTCTCTTTGCCCTCATCACCAACACGCTGGCCAAGGACAAGGAGACCTCCGATCGTTGGCGCAAATTCAAGGACGTCGCCGATTCCCGTCACCTCGCGAATCGCGTTGAACCCGAGGTTGTCGACGCGCTCGTTGTGGCGGTCACTGACGGATATCCGCGCCTATCGCATCGCTATTACGCGCTCAAAGCCCGCTGGTTCGGCAAGGAGCAGCTCGACCACTGGGACCGCAACGCCCCGTTGCCGAACGCGCCGCGGCGCGTTTACAAGTGGGAGACGGCGCGCGACATGGTGCTTGGCGCCTATCGCGCGTTTTCGCCGCGCATGGCCGATATCGCCCGCCGTTTCTTCGACGAAGGCTGGATCGACGCGCCGGTGAGGCCCGGCAAGGCCCCGGGCGCGTTCGCGCATCCGACCACGCCGTCCGCTCATCCGTACATTTTAGTCAATTTCCTCGGCAAGGCGCGGGATGTGACCACGCTCGCGCACGAGCTTGGTCACGGCGTCCATCAGGTGCTGGCTGGCGTCAACGGCCCGCTGATGGCGCCGACGCCGCTCACGCTTGCCGAAACGGCATCGGTGTTCGGCGAAATGCTGACCTTCCGCTCGATGCTCACCGCGACTACGGATCTGACTGAGCGCAAGGCGATGCTCGCGGCCAAGGTTGAGGATATGCTCAACACGGTGGCGCGCCAAATTGCGTTCTACAAGTTTGAGCGCCTCGTTCACCTCGAGCGACGCAACGGCGAATTGACGACTGAACAAATCAGCCAATTGTGGGTGAGCACGCAGTCCGAAAGCCTCGGCCCCGCAATTGCGCTCAGACCCGGCTATGAGACTTATTGGGCCTATATCGGGCATTTCATTCATTCGCCGTTCTACGTCTACGCTTATGCGTTCGGCGATTGCCTGGTGAATTCGCTATACGGGGTTTACGAGCGGTCAAGCGATGGCTTCGCCGAGCGGTATCTGGCGATGCTCGCGGCCGGCGGATCGAAGTCCTATTCCGAGCTGCTTGCGCCATTCGGCCTCGACGCGAAGGATCCGGGCTTCTGGAAGATCGGCCTCTCGGTAATCGAGCGCATGATCGACGAACTGGAAGCGATGGCGTAGGCGCTTCGCCGGTGTCCAATATTCGAAGCGTATCTCAACGCTCCGCAGCCCGCCGAGCTCACGACCGACATTTATTTGCCGTTGAAGACGCCGTGAGGAATAACCGATCGCCGACAATGCCGGCCGAAGTGGCCGCGGTTTTCTCCACTTTTCCCGCGCGCGTGCGAAGGCGGCTTCTTGAAGTCCGCAATCTCATCTTTGAGACTGCAGCCCGCTTCGAGGGCGTCGGTCTGCTGACGGAAACGCTGAAATGGGGCCAGCCTGCCTATCTGACGGAAGCGACCGGCAGCGGAAGCACCATTCGGCTGGGCTGGTTTCGATCCTCGAAGCGCGAGTGCGCGGTGCTCTTCGCCTGTCGCACGACGCTCGTCGACGATTTTCGCAGTCAGTTTCCTGACGTGTTCGCCTACGAGAAGAGCAGGGCCATTCTGCTCGACGCCAGCAAGCGGCTGCCTGAAACCGCGCTTTCGACGTGTCTCGGAATGGCGCTCACCTACCATCGGCGCCGCTGACGCTTCGACCCTTCTCGGCGGCCCTCTGCTCGTAATGCGTCGCCCTTTCGTCGAAGCGGGAAAGCACCGCCCGTGCAGCCGGCGGCACCACGGACACTTCCCAGTTCGGACCGGCGAAGGCTTTGACCGCGTCCCATGACGCGAACCGCATCAGCGTCATGAACTCGACCTCGGCTTCGAGCGGACGGCGGAAAAGTTCGAAGCCTTCGAGTCCGGCGATGTCCTTCGCGACGATGCCTGGAAAGATCGTGGTTGCGATCAACTCTTCATAGCTGCCGGCGTTCTCCGGAATCGTCCAGCCGCGCCACACGCGCAGAATCATCTTGTTCTCCGTGTCGCGCCACCTCGTGTCTAAGAATATTGCGCGGTTGGACCGGGCATAGTCGAGCGACGCGCGCTCTTCTTGGGGAAAATTGCCATTTCGTTCTCGCGGCTGAAATTGATCGGCGCGTCACCTATATTCGTGTCTGCCGGCGCCTCGCCTCAAGGGAAATCGCGTTTGGACCAGGACAACGAAGCCAATCGCCTGAGCGCGCGGGCCACTCGCTACGCTCGCCTTGGCGTCAACGCCGGCGCGCTTGCGGCGCGGGTCGGCGTCAACCGGCTGCGCGGGGGTGGACGCGAGACAGACGCCAAGGCGCTCGCGTCAGCCTTGGGCTCGATGAAGGGCCCACTGATGAAGGTGGCGCAGATGCTGACCACCATCCCCGACGCCGTGCCGGCGGATTTCGCCGCCGAATTGACGAAGCTCCAGTCGCAGGCGCCGCCGATGGGCGCCTCATTCGTGCGCCGGCGCATGCAGGCCGAACTCGGCCCCAACTGGCGCGAGCGTTTCGCTGATTTCGATTTGAAGCCCGCGGCCGCGGCGTCGCTCGGGCAAGTGCATCGAGCGACAAGCCTCGGCGGCGAGCGGCTCGCCTGCAAGCTGCAATATCCGGACATGGCCTCGGCGGTGGAGACGGATCTTTCCAATCTCGACCTCTTGTTCTTGCTGCATCGGCGCGCGAGCGCGGCGATCGACACCCGTGAGATCGCGCGTGAGATCCGGGAGCGGGTGCGCGAAGAGCTCGACTATCAGCGTGAGGCCAAGATCGCCCGGCTCTATCGCGTCATGCTCGCCGAGCGGCCATTCGTGCGCGTGCCTAGGGTCGACGAGAGCCTGTCGACGCGGCGATTGCTGACGATGCAATGGCTTGAGGGCGAACCGTTGGTCGCCTTCGAGACCGCGCCGCAGGAAACGCGCGACGCCATTGCCGTCGGCCTGTTTGACGCGTGGTGGCGCCCGTTCCTCCGCTATGGCGTCATTCATGGTGATCCGCATCTCGGCAATTATACGGTCGCGAGATCGCGAGGCGGGGTCACGCCCGGCGTCGACGGCGTCAATCTGTTCGACTACGGCTGTGTGCGCGTCTTCCCGCCGCGGTTCGTGCTCGGCGTCGTCGAGCTCTATCGGGCGCTGGAGGCGAACGACAAGGCGCGCGTCGCGCACGCTTACGAGCTGTGGGGTTTTCGCAAGCTAACGCCCGGGACGACCGAAGCGATGACCATCTGGGCGCGTTTCATGTGCGGCCCGATCCTTGATGACCGCGTTCGCACCGCCGCCGACGGAGTCAAGCCGTCGGAATACGGCCGGCGCGAGATTGGCCAGGTGATGCGCGCGTTAAGGGCCGAGGGCGGCGGCCTGCCGGTGCCGCGCGAATTCGTATTCCTCGAGCGGGCGACGATCGGCCTCGGCGGCGCGTTCCTGCGCCTTGGAGCGCGGCTCAACTTCCATCGCATATACGAGGACACGATCGCTGGCTTCGACGTTGAGGCGGTCGCCCGCCGGCAGGCCGGGGCGCTCGAGGCTGTGGGGCTTGCGGAATTTGGCGGGCTGGCTGAGAAGCGCGCGTCGCCGGTGGCTGATCGAAGCAGGGCTTGACGAGACGCCGCGGGCGCCCGCATTTCACCGCGGCGAGGGAGGTGAAGCCATGCGCCGCACTCAGGTCGCGATTGTCGGCGGCGGCCCGGCCGGCCTTCTGCTTTCGCATTTGCTGCATCGACACGGAATCGACAGCGTCGTCCTCGAGCGGCAGACGAAGGCGTATGTGCTGAAACGCATCCGCGCCGGGGTGCTCGAATTCGGGTCGGTCCAGGTGCTGCGCGATTCGGGCGCCGGCGACCGAATGGACCGCGAAGGTCATGCGCATGACGGCAGCTGGATCGTCTGGCAGGACCGCGATCCGTTTCTCATCGACACCAAGACGCACGCCGGCAGGCCGATGTGGTCGCACGGCCAGACGGCGATCACCGAGGAACTGTACCGGATTCGAGAGCGCGACGGCGGGCGCATCGTTGAAGAAGCGGAGAATGTCCAGCTCCACGATTTAACGACCGCCACGCCCAAGGTGACTTTCGAGAAGGGTGGCGTGACCGAGACGCTGAAATGCGACTTCATCGCCGGCTGCGACGGGTTTCATGGCGTGTCGCGGCACAGCATTCCGAAGAGCGTGCTCAACATCTTCGAGCGCGCCTATCCGTTCGGCTGGCTCGGAATCATGTCAGAGACGCCGCCCGTCGGGGAGGTCATCTACGCCCGGCACGAGCGCGGCTTCGCTCTCGCCTCGCTGCGCAAGCCGATGCTGAGCCGCTACTACATCCAGTGCAGCCTCGATACGCGCATCGAAGACTGGCCGGACGAGAAGTTCTGGGACGAGTTGAAACGGCGATTTCCCGACGACATCGCGCACAAGATCGTGACCGGGCCGTCGATCGAAAAGTCGATCGCGCCGCTGCGCAGTTTCGTCGCCGAACCGATGCGCTACGGCCGGCTGTTTCTCGCTGGCGACGCGGCGCATATCGTCCCGCCGACCGGGGCGAAGGGCCTCAACCTCGCGATCTCCGATGTCTTCTATCTGCAGCGCGCGTTCGCGGCGCATTTTTCAAAGGGCGACGACCGCTATCTCGAGAACTATTCGGACATGGCGCTTAGGCGTGTTTGGGCCTCCGAGCGCTTCTCGTGGTGGCTGACCAAGTTGTTACACGTGTTTCCCGACGACGACGCCTTCGAGACCAGGATCAAGCTCAGCGAATTCGATCATCTCCTCCGATCGAAGCACGCAGAGGCTATGGTCGCCGAACAATATGCCGGATTGCCATTCGAGGACTGAGCGCCGCGCCGGCGCGCTATTGATCTCCCAGGAAATGCAGGATGGCGAAATTGAACATCTCGGGGTCCTGAAGGGGAGCGAAATGGCTCGCATTCGGCAAAATGAGCAGGCCGGCACGCGGGATGGTCGCCGCGATATATTCGGTGTGCGCACGTTTGATCCACTCATCGTGGTCGCCGTCGACGACGAGGACCGGCGTGTCGATCGCCTTGAGCTGATCGTCGGTCCAGTTCGGCTGGTCCCCCCACATCTTGAACATCTGATCGACGAAGACGCGGAATTCCGTAGGCGTCGCCGAATATTTCGCGTATTCGAGCGCTAGGCGCTTCCCAGCGGCGACGACGACGGGAGTCTTCTCAGCGCCCTCGATCATGCCCGATGTTTGAGTGTCGGCGCCGTAAGCGAAAATCTTGCCGACGCGGTCCTTGTGGCGCATCGCAAGGTCGATGCCGATGATGGCGCCGTCGCTCCAGCCGACGATGTCGGCTTTCGGGATCTTGAGCCCATCTATCAGCGCCACGACGTCGTCGGCCATGAGGTCGTAGCTATAAGGCCGCTCATCGCGCGTGCTGCGGCCGTGGCCGCGGCTGTCCATCAGGATCACAGTGCGATGCGCGGCGACAGCCGGAACCTGGTTGCCCCACCAGTCCATATTCGCGACACCGCCGTGCAGGAAGATCACGGGCGAGCCTTGGCCATAAATCGCGTAGTGAATCTTGATTCCGTTCGCTTCAACCTCGCCCATGCGATCGGTTGAGATCGGCGCTGGCGTCGGAGGGAGGGTCTCCCATCGCTCCGAAGCATTGCCCGCAAGAGCTATGAAAGCAAAGAAAGCGGCGAGAATGAACTGTCGGATGAGTTCTCTCCCCTCGATATATTATTCTAAGAATTGCAATTCTTAACAGTGTTTGTGGATCGAATCAGACACTTCGCACCCTTGATGGGCGCCGGAGCGTTCGCCACGCCACATGATGAAGCCGCCAAGCCAAGTCGGCAATGGGGAGAACTACCCACCTGATCGCGGCGTTATGCCGGCTACTCATTCTGGGCGTCGTGGGCCGGTCAGGGAAGCTCAGCAACGGGGCGTCCGGTTTGACTTGGAGCCCACGCCCATTTGAGGATTGGCGGGAGCCTTCGTCCGAAGGGCGCCGCCGCGCCCTCGTTCGCGAGCCGCAGAACGTCAGAATGAATTTCGTGAAGGAGCAGGCGATGCCGCAGCCGTTCACATTGCGCGTTCCGGATAGCGATATCCTGGACCTGCGGGAGCGTCTCGTGCGCACCCGTTTTCCCGATTCTGCGCCAGGCGAGCCGTGGCTTTATGGCACGGACGTCGACTATCTGCGCAGCCTCGTCGACACTTGGCGCGGCTCCTTCGATTGGCGCGTCCACGAGGCGCGCCTCAACGCCTTCCCACAATTCAAGATGACGCGGCCCGATTACGACCTGCACTTTTTGCACGTCCCGGGAAAGGGACCCGACCCGACGCCGTTATTGTTGATGCATGGCTGGCCTGGCTCAGTGTTCGAGTTCATGGACTTCATTCCCCGCCTCACCGATCCGGCCGGCTTCGGAGGCGATCCGGCTGACGCCTTCACGGTCGTCGCGCCGTCGCTGCCGGGCTATGGCCTCTCGTTCCGCCCTGGACAAAAGCGCTTCGGCGTCGAGGAGATGGCGGATTGTCTCGCCGAGCTTATGACCGATACGCTCGGCTACAAGCGCTTCGCGGTCCAGGGCGGCGACTGGGGCGGCATCACCGCCGCGCGCATGGGCTACGCGCATGCGGACAAGCTGATCGGCATTCATGTCAATTTTCTAGCCGTTCGCCGCGAGCCGGACCGGATCAAGAATCCGACGCCCGAAGAGCGCGTCTTTCTCGATCAGCTCAATCATTGGCTCAAGGAGGATGCCGCGTATGGGTCGATTCAAGGCACCCGCCCGCAGACCTTGAGCTTCGGCCTGACTGATTCGCCCGCGGGGCTGGCGGCGTGGATCGTCGAGAAATTCCGCGCCTGGTCCGATTGCGGCGGCGATGTCGAGAGCGTCTTTACCCGCGATCAGATGCTCGCCAACATCAGCTTCTATTGGTTCACTCGCGCAATCGGGTCGTCCTTCTACCCCTATTATTTCCGCCTCCATCGCCCGTGGATGATTCCGGATGGCGCTGCGGTCACCGCGCCGACGGGCTACGCCGAATTCCCGCGCGAGATCCTGCATCCGCCGCGGTCGCTGGCCGAGCCAATGTTCCTGAACATTCGCCGCTGGACGGTCATGGCCAAGGGCGGCCACTTCGCCGCGATGGAGCAGCCGGACGCTCTCGCTGAGGATGTGCGCGCCTTTTTTCGCGCGCTCAGGGAATGACCTCCGGGTTAGATTCGTGTCAGAGACTCACGAGTCGGCCGCCGGTTTCGTTTCCGCCACGTCGTTCAGCGCCGCGGTCCAGCCGACGCCGCCGGCGCGCGGCCCTGCAGACAGCGGAGCCGTGGGTCGATCCGCGCGGGGCTTGACTCGGTTCCGCGCCGCGATATTGTACGCGTTATTTGCGTCTGATAATATTTTTTAAGGACTCACATGTTCAGCATTCGAACAATTCTTTCCGCTGCAGGAATAGCTTTCAGCCCGTTCGAGAAGTTCTCCGAGATATTCTGCTCGAAGGGCAACCAACTTTTTGGGGCTTACGCGGCGCTGAGCTCGTTTCGCAATTCCTATCGATCGGGTCCTGGACTGCCGCCCTATTTCGGCTGGGAAGTCCATCACGTCGTGGAGGACCAGGACCTCGCACGTTTGGGTATCACCGCCCAGTTTCCTCCTTACCAGCAACAGCTTTGTGTCATCCTTCCTCGCGCCGCTCACGTCGCGCGGATCAATAACATCCTGCGCAACAGGAACCCGTCCCGCTACTCCGCCTCGGCCATCGAACTGCTTGGCGCCTATAAAGAGGCTTACGAGTTGGTCGGCAATTATAGCGGCGGTGGCGAGGCGTTGATCAGGAGGGAACTGCTCGACATCGTACGGACCGTTTTTCGTCTGGCGAACGCACGTTAGCGCGAACGAAACGAGGTCGTCCCGCCCGTCCGCTCAGCGATGAGCCGCGCGATATGCGCGCGCAAATCGGGGACGCCGTCGCCGGTGCGCGCCGATGTCAGGATCACCTCCGGATAGGCGGCGACATGCTTTCTTAACGCATCGAGCGTCGCGGCGATCCGCGCGTTTCGGTCGGCCGCCTTCACTTCGTCGCCCTTGGTCAGCACGATCGCATACGAGACGGCGGCGGCGTCGAGCGTGCGCATCGTCTCGTGATCGCTCTCTTTCAGCCCATGGCGGCCGTCGACCAGCACGAACACCCGCACGAGAGACGCACGACCGCGCAGATAGTCGCGCACGAGTTCGCCCCACGACGCGGACTTCGACTTTGCAACCGCCGCGTAGCCGTAGCCGGGCATGTCGACCAGTGTCGCTTGGCCGTTGAGATCGAAGAAGATGAGCTCCTGCGTGCGCCCGGGTGTGCGCGAGGTGCGCGCGAGCGCGGCGCGGCCGGTGAGCGCGTTCACGAGCGAGGATTTGCCGACGTTCGATCGCCCAGCGAAGGCGATTTCGGGCGCCCCGACCGGCGGCAAGCCGTCGGAGCGCGCGGCCGCATAGAAAAAATCGCAAGGCCCCGCGAACAGTTTGCGCCCGGCCTCCGTCCAGTCGGGCGCGACCGTCCCTTCGCTCATCCGGTCGGATTCTTGGCCGGCGGACTCTTCGCTACCGATGTCCCAGCGCTTGCGGGGGCGCCCTTGCGAAAGAGCTTGGCGAGGTTGCCCCAGAGCTCGACCTTCACCCCCGCCTTGGTCATGATGTAATACTGCTGGATCACCGTCAGCGTGTTGTTCCAGGTCCAGTAGATGACCAGACCAGCCGGAAACGTGCCGAGCATGAAGGTGAAGATCACCGGCATCCAGGAGAACATCGTCTTCTGAACCGGATCGGCCGGCTCGGGGTTCATCTTCATCTGGAAGAACATCGACACGCCCATGATCAGCGGCCAGATGCCAAGGTGAAGGAAATGGCCGAAGGGGCCGGGGAGCGCGGTCGGGTCCCACGGAACCAGGCCAAACAGCGTGAACACGTTGGTCGGGTCGGGCGCGCTCAGGTCCCGGATCCAGCCGAAGAACGGCGCGTGCCGCATCTCGATGGTGATGAAGATGACCTTGTAGAGCGCGAAGAACACCGGGACCTGGATCACCATCGGCAGGCAGCCGGCGACCGGATTGACGCCCTCGCGCTTGAACAGCGCCATCTGCTCCTGCTGCTGCTTGGCGCGATCGTCGGGGTAGAGGTCCTTCAGCGCAGCGATCTGCGGCTGGATCTTCTTCATCTTCGCCATCGACCTGTACGAGCGATTGGCGAGCGGGAAGAAGGTGAGCTTGACCAGAACCGTGACGATCAGGATCGCGACGCCAAAATTCCCAACGACCTTGTAGATCGCATCCAGAAGCCGGAACATCGGGATCGTGATCATCCAGAACCAACCCCAGTCGATCATCAGAGAGAACTTCTTGATGCCGAGCGTGGATTCGTAATTGTCGATCGTACTGACCTCTTTCGCGCCAGCGAAGACGCGGGTCGTCGTCTCGAACGAAGCTCCCGGCGCGACAGTTTGCTCCTTTCCCAGGAAATCGGCCTGGTAGTCCACAGGCTGCACGGTTCCGCTGGCTGTAAACCGCGCTTCAATCGGCGCGGTCTGCTCGGGAATGACCGCCGAGCCCCAATATTTGTCGGTGAACCCGAGCCAGCCGCCGTCGCCCTTGTAGGTCCGCGCCCTGCCGGTGTCCTTTTCGATCGCCGCATAGGTGACTTCTTGAACTGGCAATGTGAGGCGGACCCCCGGCGCGCCGCCACCGGTGATGACTCCCACGAAGCCTTCATGCAGGACCGAATATCCAGCAACGTTCGGCCTGCCGTGGCGCAGGATAAGCCCATAGGGCTGCACCGTCGCCGGCGCGGCGCCCGAGTTCATGACCGAATCCGTGATCGTGAACATGTATTTGTCGTCGACCGCAATGACGCGCTTGAACACGAGGCCCGCGCCATTGTCCCAGGTCAACGTCACCGGCTGGGCGGGGGTCAGCGTTTCGCTGTCGGCGGTCCAGACGGTGTCGAGATTGGGGGTCTTGACGCCGGCCGCGCTCACAAAGCCCGTCTCGGCCCAATAGGCGTCCGGCGCGCCGGGCGGCGAGAACAGCCGGATGTTAGGGCTCTTCGGGTCGATCGTCTCGCGATAGTCTTTGAGGACAATGTCGTCGATTTTGCCGCCCTTGAGGTCGATCGAGCCGCCGACGCTCGGCGTGTCAATCGTCACGCGGGGGCTTGCCGCCAGCGCCGCGCTGATCGTCGCCGGCGTCGCCGTGGCCGGGGCGCCGGGTGGCGTGGCGGCGGCCGGGGCGCCAGGCGGTGAAGCTGTCGCGTTCGGCGTTGCGGCCGGTTGGCTTTCGTTCTTCGGGACCGGATTGTTTGCCTGCATCTGCCCCTGGTGCTGGCGCTGATACAGCGGGCCGGCGTAGAAATATTGCCAGGCGGCCATCACCATGACCGACAGCGCGATCGCGAGAAAAAGGTTTCGCGTGTCCTCGGATTTCATGGTCGCTTGTCTCTGTCCTTCGCCGTCCGTTTGGCCGGCCCGCGCTTACGACTGTCCGCGTCGCCGCGCCGGGCGGCGCGAAAGGCAGTGCGGACATCATTGACAAGCGCAGCGAAACGGCGACCCAGCGCCTCGCGCCGGGCCATCAGCACGTAATCGTGATCGCCCTCCGCCTCAAGAGGCGCCGCGGCGCGCAGCGCCTCTTTCAGCCGCCTCCGGACGCGATTGCGCTCGACCGCGCCGCCGACGCCTTTGGTCACCGTCAGCCCTACCCGCGCGCCCGAGACGGCGTCGTTTCCCGCTTGCTCGCGACGGCGGGACTGCAACGTGAAAGTCTCGACCGATATGCGCCGTCCGCGCGAGACGCGCTGAAACTCCGCCCGTCTGGTCAGGCGGGCTGGTCGTTCGCCGGCGGGGGCAGGGCTGCCATCCTCACGCAAGGCGTCAAGGCTCCCTTCCGCGACGTCTTTAGCGACACGCGAATGACCGGACGACGGCCGAAGCCGCGGGGGACCGATCAGGCGGAGAGCTTCTTGCGGCCCCGCGCCCGCCGCGCGGCAAGCACCTTGCGGCCGCCGACCGTCGCCGAGCGAGCGCGAAAGCCATGGCGGCGCTTGCGCACGAGCTTGCTGGGTTGATAGGTCCGCTTCACGGGTTGGTCTCCGAATTCCCATCGTCGGCGAAAGATCGAGCAGGTCCGATCTTGAAAGCACGAACGCCGACTTTGCCGCTACAGCCAATGCAACCGAGCAGCGAGCCGGAAAAATGAACGCGGCGCTTCACGCGCCGCTGCAAGGCCGGGCTTATGGCGCGGCGGAAGGGCCAAGTCAATCGCCCGCGGTCCGGGATTTCACCGCTGCGGGTTCACCCAGTGCGCACAGTCGCGGCGCCCCGAATCGAGGCAGTTCTGCAGTTTGCGCTGTTGGTCGATGTAATGGAAAGCCCAGTAACCGAGCGCGGCGATGACGACGACGGCGATGATGGCGGCGATATTGCCGCGGTTGCCTGAGTGGCCCTCCTCGTCCTCGCCGGATGAAGACTGGCTCACGCGAAGCGGCTCGAGGCCAGATGCTCGACATCCCCAAGCGCCGCAATCGCCTTGGCGACGATCCCCTTGGCGTCGAGCCCGGCGGCGGCGTACATGCGCTCGGGCTTGTCGTGATCCTGGAATTTGTCCGGCAGGGTCATCGTGCGAACTTTAAGCCCATTATCGAGCGCGCCCGCTTCGCTGAGCAAGGTCAGCACATGCGCGCCAAAGCCGCCGGCGGCGCCTTCCTCGACGGTGATCAGGAGCTTGTGCGTCGCGGCCAGCCTGAGAATGAGTTCGCGGTCGAGGGGCTTGGCGAAGCGCGCGTCGGCGACCGTAGTCGATAAGCCCCGCGCCGCGAGGTCTTCCGCCGCCTTCAAGGCTTCGCCGAGCCGCGCGCCAAGCGACAGGATCGCGATCCTCGAGCCTTCGCGTAAGACCCGGCCCTTGCCGACCGGCAAGATCTCGCCTTGCTTCGGCAGGTCGACGCCAACACCCTCGCCGCGCGGATAGCGCAGCGCGATCGGGCCCGAATCGTGGGCGGCCGCGGTGGCGACCATGTGGACGAGTTCGGCCTCGTCCGCCGCCGCCATCACTGTCATGTTCGGCAGGCAGGCGAGATAGGCGATGTCGAAGGCGCCCGCGTGCGTCGCGCCGTCTGCGCCAACCAGCCCGGCGCGGTCGAGGGCGAAGCGGACCGGGAGATTCTGGATCGCCACGTCGTGCACGAGCTGGTCGTAGCCGCGCTGCAGGAAAGTCGAATAGATGGCGCAGAACGGCTTATAGCCTTCCGTCGCCAGGCCGGCCGCAAACGTGACCGCGTGCTGCTCGGCGATGCCGACGTCGAAGACCCGGTCCGGGAACGCGGCCTTCATTCGGTCGATTCCGGTCCCGTCCGGCATGGCGGCGGTAATGCCGACAATTTTGGCGTCGCGACGCGCTTCCTCCACCAACGCGTTGGCGAAGACGCGGGTATAGGTGGGGGCGTTGGTCTTCGGCTTGGCCTGGGCGCCCGTGATGACGTCAAACGCCGAAACGCCATGGTACTTGTCGTCGGCCGCCTCGGCAGGCGGATAGCCCTTGCCCTTCTTGGTCACCACATGGACGAGCACAGGTCCGTCCTGCACGTCGCGGACGTTCTTCAGGATCGGCAAAAGATGGTCGAGATTGTGGCCGTCGATTGGCCCGACGTAATAGAAACCGAGCTCCTCGAACAAGGTGCCGCCGGTCCAAAAGTTGCGGCCGTACTCCTCCATAAGCAGGGCCTTGTTATAGAAAAACTTCGGCAGGCGGCGCGCGAGCTGCCTGGCCGCGCCGCGCAGCGAGCGATAGGCGCGCCCTGAGACGAGGCGCGCCAGATAAGCCGACATCGCGCCTGTGGGCGGCGCGATCGACATGTCGTTGTCGTTGAGGACGACGATGAGCCGCGAGCCCAAGTCGCCGGCGTTGTTCATCGCCTCGTAAGCCATTCCCGCCGACATCGCGCCGTCGCCGATGACCGCGACGACATGATTGCTGGCATGCGACAGATCGCGCGCCACCGCCATGCCGAGGCTGGCCGAAATCGATGTCGAGGAATGGGCAGCTCCGAACGCGTCATATTTGCTTTCCGAGCGCTTGGTGAAACCGCTCAAGCCTCCGCCCTGCCGTAAAGTTCGGATCCGGTCGCGCCGACCGGTCAGGATCTTGTGCGGGTAAGCCTGGTGGCCGACGTCCCAGACAATGCGATCCGTCGGCGTGTCGAAAACGTAGTGCAGCGCGACGGTCAGTTCGACCACGCCAAGGCCGGCGCCGAGATGACCGCCCGTCACCGACACCGCGCTGATCGTTTCGGCGCGCAATTCGTCGGCGAGCTGAGTGAGGTCACTCTCTTTCAGCTTGCGCAGACTGGCCGGTGAGTCGATTTGATCCAGAAGCGGCGTTGAAGACTTGGTCAAGCTTTTCCCCAGGCGCGGCGCCTACTGGTGGCCGCGTAACGAACACCCACACCTACACCAAGTCTCACGTCCACCGCAATTACGCGCTTTCGCCATCATGGCGCCGTAAAGTCAACCCGTTTTGACTTTGGTTAACACGCACGGCTCTTGCGCGTTCCGACTTCGACACAATTTGCCATCGCCGGCCGCATGGCGCAAATTTGTGCAATGAACCAATTTTCCAGCCTGCCCCAGCCGGCGGACCATTATGCTCCCGACGGCGCCTACGCCTTCACCCGGCTTGGCTTGTCGCTTTTGATTGCGACTCTGATCGGGGCGGGCATGTGGGTGGTGATCGTGGTCCTTCCGCCGGCGCAGCTCGACTTCGGCGTCGACCGCTCGGCGGCTTCGCTGCCCTACACGGTGATGATGTGCTGCCTTGCCGTCAGCACGATCGCTCTGGGACGGATGACCGACCGCTATGGCATCGTCCCGCCCTTGATGATCTCCGCTGTCGCTTTGGGTCTGGGCTTTGTGCTCGCCGGCTATGCGCCGAACCTCGCCGTGTTTACGGCCGCCCATGTGCTGATCGGAGTGGGCGCTGGAACCGGCTTCGCGCCGATGATGGCGGACATTTCGCATTGGTTCGTCAGGCGGCGCGAACTCGCGGTGGTCACCGTCGCGTCGGGCAATTACCTCGCCGGAACGATCTGGCCGCTGTTGATGAGCCTGGCGATACAGCTGATCGGCTGGCGAGCGACTTACGCGGGCATTGGCGTCGTCGTCGCGGCCGCCATCGCGCCGCTTGCTCTGGCGATGCGCCGCAGGCCCACCGCCTCGGTGTTCGACCAGGCTGAGACCACGACCGCGGCTGCGCGCGCCGATGTCGGCATATCGCCGCGGCTCTTGTTGGTCTTGCTTTTCCTCGCCGGTTTTTCTTGCTGCGTCGCGATGTCGATGCCGCAAGTCCATCTGGTCGCCTATTGCGGCGATCTCGGCTACGGCGTCGCGCGCGGCGCCCAGATGCTGTCGCTGATGATGGCTCTCGGCATCGTCTCGCGCATCGGCTCAGGTTTCGTCGCTGACGCCATCGGCGGCACGGCGACGCTGATGATCGGCTCCTTCATGCAAGGCACGGCGCTGCTGCTCTACCTTTATTTCAACGGGCTCGAGTCGCTGTTCGTCGTATCCGGGATCTTCGGCCTGTTCCAGGGCGGCATCGTGCCGATGTATGCGGTCATCTGCCGCGAGTTGCTGCCGCCTCGCCGGGCCGGCGCGGCGATCGGCCTCGTCGTCTCGGCGACCATCCTCGGCATGGCGTTCGGCGGCTATTTCTCCGGCGTCATTTTCGATCTCACCGCCTCCTACCGCATGGCGTTTCTGAACGGCGTTTTGTGGAACGCGTTCAATTTCGCCATTGTCGCCTCGCTCTTCTGGCGCCGCCAGAAACGCGCGCCGGTTGGCGCCTTTGTCACGGCCGCATAGTGGCAAGCCGGTCGTGCAAATTCTTGATTTTGGCGGCGGCGCTCCGACCGACATAAGGTGTAAGAGGGTGTGGGTCGGCAAATTTAGGCCGACGAGACGGATGCCGTGACTCCCACATGAGCCAGACGTTCGAGCAAGACATAGCCGCCGTCAGCAGCATCAAGGCGATCCCTACGATCCTCGACATCGTGTGCCGCACGACGGGGATGCGCTTCGCTGCGGTCGCGCGCGTCACTGAGGATCGATGGATCGCCTGCAGCGTGCGCGATGACATCGAATTTGGACTGAAGCCCGGCGGCGAACTCAAGGTCGAGACCACGCTGTGCCACGAGATCAGGCAAAGCGGCGAGGCGGTCATCATCGACCACGTGGCCGAGGATGCGGTTTACGCTCGCCATCACACGCCGCGGATCTACGGCTTGCAGAGCTATGTCGCGATGCCGATCCGTCTCACGGATGGGTCGTTTTTCGGGACTTTATGCGCCATCGACCCTGAACCACGCCGGTTAAAGACACCCGAAACCATCCAGATGTTTGAAATGTTCGCGGAAGTGATCGGCTTCCAGCTCACCGCCGTCAAGAACCTGCTCGACGAGCAAAACGCCTCCGCGCTTCGCGAGCAGTTCATAGCGGTGCTCGGGCATGATCTGCGCAACCCTCTGGCCTCCATCGTCGGCGGCGCGGGCCTTCTCCGCAAGGAGACCTTGAGCGAAAGAGGCTCACGGATTTTGGACATGATGGAGGGCAGCGTCGTCCGGATGTCGGACTTGATCGACAATGTTCTGGACTTCGCGCGCGGTCGTCTTGGCGGCGGCGTTGCGCTGACCCGCCAGGCTGGCGTTGCGCTTGAGCCAATATTGCAACAGGTGGTCGACGAGTTGCGCATTGGCGCCAAGGGCCGGACCATAGAAACCGACTTCGCGTTGCCGGATCGGGTGAATTGCCGTCCCGCTTTGGGCAGATGGTTTCAAATCTGCTCGCCAACGGCCTCACCTATGGAGCGCCCAACGAGCCCGTCCGGATTCATGCCGCGACCAATGGCGCCGAGCTGAAACTTTGGGTCGCCAACAGCGGCGAGCCGATCCCGCCCGCGACA
This sequence comes from uncultured Alphaproteobacteria bacterium, assembly GCA_963813555.1. Taxonomy (GTDB): domain Bacteria; phylum Pseudomonadota; class Alphaproteobacteria; order Rhizobiales; family Beijerinckiaceae; genus Roseiarcus. The sequence goes on from CAWEZX010000016.1 coordinate 62,458, forward strand.
ATCGAGCCGCTGTTTCAGCCGTTCTTTCGCGGCGAGGCGCAGCGAAGCCGGAACAGCCTGGGACTCGGACTGCATATCGCTTCCGAAATCGCCAAGGCGCATGGCGGCGCGATCGAAGTCGCTTCGACGGCCCAGAAGACCCGCTTCACCTTTCGGATGCCTTTGAAGGCGTGACTAGGCCTGGCCCTCGGCGGCAGGCGGCGATCCAGCCGCTCAAATTTTTCTCTCGGTCCGTCTGCTTCGGGCTATGCCGGGGGCTCGAAGTTTCCGTCTCGTCGCAGGGGATGGTAGTGTCGACCGGCATGAGATCAGACAAGATCGCCGTGATCGGACTTGGCGCCATCGGCTATGGCGTGGCCGCTAGTCTGGCGCGCGGTGGCTGGCCCGTCGTCGGCGCGGACACCAATCCTTCGGCGGCGGCGCAATTCGCGGGTGAGTTCGGAAACGCAAGCGAGTCTTCCCGCGAGGCCGCGTCAGGCGCTGACGTCGTGATCCTGGTCCTTGTCAACGCGGCGCAATGCGAGGCGGTTCTGTTCGGCGACGCTGGCGCGCTTGCGGCCACCGCGCCGAACGCCCTGATCATGTCATGCGTGACGATGGATCCAGCTCAGGCGCGCAGCATCGGGGCGAGAATCGAGGCTGCCGGCCGCGCCTTTCTCGATACGCCGACCAGCGGCGGCCCTTCCCGCGCCGCCGAGGGCGCGTTGACCCTTCTCGTGTCCGGGCGACAGGACGCGATGAAGCGGGCTGAACCCATTTTCGACGCGATCGCCTCCAAGGTCTATCGCCTGGGCGACGAAGCAGGCCTAGGCTCCGGCTTCAAGATGATCAACCAGCTCCTTGCAGGCGTGCATATCGCGGCGGCGTGCGAAGCGATGGCCTTCGCCAAGAAGCTCGGTCTCGATCTTACGAAAGTCTACGAGGTCATCACCGGTTCGGCCGGAAATTCCTGGATGTTCGAGAATCGCGTGCCGCACATCCTCGACAACGACTATGCGCCGAAGAGCGCCGTCAACATCTTCACCAAGGATCTCGGCATCGTGTCGGACATGGCCCGCGCAGCGTCCTTTCCGACGCCGCTTGCGGCTTCGGCGCTGCAGATGTTTCTCATGACGGCCGCGTCGGGGATGGGGCGCGACGACGATGCGTCCGTCGCCCGTCTCTACGCGAAGATCGCAGACGTCGAGCTCAACGCCGGTGCAGCTGACCCGGACGTCCACAATCCCGCGCCGCGCGAGGACGCTTGGCGTGCGCGAGGCCAATTCCGCGCCAAGAAGCGGCTTTCGGAATGACCACATCTGACGGAGGGGCGTTTATGCCGAGGCTGACGGGCAAGATCGCGTGGGTTACGGGAGCGGGAAGCGGAATTGGCGAGGCCGCAGCGCTTGCGCTCGCCCAAGAAGGCGCGAGCGTCATGTTGACCGGGCGGCGAAAGGAGCCGCTCGAAGCGGTTGGCGCCCACATCGCCAAAGACGGCGGAATTGCGCGTGTCCATCCAGGCGACATGTCCCGCTCCGAAGACGCGTTAGCGATTGCGGCAGCAATCGAGAAGGAATTTGGCCGCCTCGACATCCTGGTCAACAACGCAGGGTCCAACATTCCCGATCGGAGCTGGAAACGCCTCACGCCGGCCGGCGTCGACGAGCTGATCCGCTCCAACCTGTCGAGCGCATTCCATGGCTCGCTGGCGGCCTTGCCGATCATGCGCAAGCAGAAGGATGGCGTGATCATCAACGTCGCCTCGATCGCCGGGCGATTCGTCAGCACGCAGCCCGGAGTGGGCTATATCGCCGCCAAGCACGGCGTCGTCGCGCTGAGCCATAGCATCAACATGGAGGAATGTCGGAATGGAATCCGGGCCACGGCGCTCTGCCCGGGCGAGGTCGCGACGCCGATCATCGCCAAGCGCCCCGTTCCCGTGAGCGACGAGGAGAAGGCGCGGATGTTGCAATCGGAGGACATTGGCGATCTCATCCTTTACATCGCATGCCTGCCGCCTCGCGTTTGCCTCAATGACGTTTTGATCACGCCGACTTGGAACCGGGCCTACATCTCCGCCCAGGACCAGGGCTTCTGATCCTTCTAATGAGCATCGGGGTTTGGGCCGCCCAGGTGTGGAACGAGTGCGCCCGGTAAATGCATCAGGTAGCCGAATGCGTGCGACATTCCATCGGCGACCCGCTGCTGAACACTCGCCTTCGTAACCGGCGCCGCTGCAGTCGGACTTCCTGTGTCTTGCACGGGATGAGGCGCGCTCTCCGCTTCTTTCGGCGCCTCCGGCTCAGTCGATTGTCGCTCAGCCCGCGCGACTGATCTTGCTGAAGCCTTCGCGCTCTTATGAGGCTTCCGCACGGATGGCTTCTCAGCCGGCTTCTTCCTTGAATCGATCTTCGGCGTCGATGGCTCCGATTCGTTTGCTGTCCGCGTTGAGTTCGGCTTCGGCGTCCGAGCCAGAGGCGGCGCCGAACCGGTCGAAGCCCGGGTGGGCGGCTCTGTCGCAAGTGACGCCTTATCCGGCTTGACCATTTGCGGGGCCTCCGACGGGGCGGCCATCTTCGGCGTCTCGGCCTGAGGCGGCGCTGAATCGGTCAAAGCCGGGGTCGGCGGAGCTGTCGCAAGCGGCGCCTTATCCGGCGGCCTGACCATTTGCGAGGCCGCCGACGGGGCGGCCATCTTCGGCGCCTCGGCCAGAGGCAGCGCTGAAATCGGTCAAAGCGGGAGCGGACGGCGCTGTTGCAATTGGCGCCCCGTCCGGCCCGATCCGTTGCGAGGCCACTGGGATGGCCGGTGAGCTCGGCGGAATCGGCGCGAATGCGGGCGCCGCCAACTCTAAGCCGGAAGAGGCGTGATTCGGCGCGACAACTTCCGCTTTCCCCCCAGCTGAAACCGAGCCGTTGTTTCCTGGAGCTGTGCTGGCGTCGGGCCGCGTTTCCAAGGCGCCAGCTTGCAAAGGCGCAGCCTGTGGGCTGTCCTGCATCGGCGCGCGGGGGGAGATTGAGGGCTCAAGAGTCTGCTCGGTCCGTGGCCTGACCGGGCTCTCCGTCGCGGTTGCGGGGAGCTCGTGCGTCGGCAGATCTGGAGCTTTGCTCATGAGAGCAAAGCTCACGCCGATCGTGCCCGCGCCCGCCAGCGCGAGCCCGCCGGCTATCAGTTTCCAGCTTCGGGAACTGGGCCGGATCGACTTTTGGAGGGCGGTCGGCTGTCCGACCGGGCTGTTGGCCTTCGCCGTCACAGGACGGTCGCTTTTCCCGTCAATTTGCGATCGCCGAGTGTCCCGGCCGGGGGAACTGGACTTGGGCGCCGTCGACGCGCAGGGGGGCGGATCGTCAGGCGCGCGCTTTGACAACTCAAGCGCCCGCTTCAACTCCGCGAGCATCTCTTCAGCGTTCACTTGCCGCTTTGGGGCTCCTTGCATGGCTCGAAGTCCTTGTGCCCGATTTCCCTCGCCCCCGAGAGATGTCCTACTCCTGCCCGTCCCATCACGCCGATGGTTAAGAATTTGGTGCGAACTTCTCATATCAGCGCGCGCGCCTGATCCTCAAGTTCCTGTTCAATATGTCGAATTGAGGGTTGTTCCCGCCCTCGCGATCGAAGGCGGCGTGTTCATCGCCGGCAGTTTTGGCCCCGTAGGCCTGGTTCGCGGCGATCCCGCTTAGTCTGCGCCCATCGCTTGACGAAACCACCCGCACGCGCCGAACAATCGATCCTCGATTGATTCGGAGCGCCCATGGAAAAGGCGACACTTGCGAGCGTCGTCTCGGCCTTCGGCGCCGAAGCCAAGGCCAAACTCGATAACCCCGCCATTTCTGGCGCGCCCGAGGATCAGCTTCGCGGGCCGCTCGAAAAGCTGTTCCAAGGACTCGCCGCGCTTGACGATCTCGCGCCTGGCGGCCTGTCGTTAGTTGGGGAAACGACGCTTTCGCAATTGCAGACGCGGCCGGATTACGCGGTCAGCGTCAACAACGCCCTTGTCGGCTTCATCGAGGTCAAGGCGCCGGGCAAGGGCTGCGATCCCCGAAAATTCTCTGACCCACACGACAAGGCGCAATGGGGCAAGCTCAAGTCCCTGCCGAACCTCGTCTACACCGACGGCAATGGGTTCAGCCTCTGGCGCAATGGCGAACCCGCCGGCAAAGTCGTCGAGGTCGAAGGCGACATCGAAACCTCGGGCGCGAAGCTGAAGGCGCCCGAGGCGTTGCGCGCGCTCGTGGCGGACTTTCTGGGCTGGGCGCCGCAAGCGCCGAGCAGCGCCAAGGCGCTTGCGCACACCAGCGCGCGCCTCTGTCGCTTGTTGCGCGAGGAGGTTCTGGAGGAGATGGCGGCGGGTCATGGCAGCCTCCAGCATCTCAAGGAAGACTGGCGCAAGCTCTTGTTTCCCGAGGCCACCGACGCGCAATTCGCTGACGGCTATGCCCAGGCCGTGACCTTCGGCCTCCTGATGGCGCGCGCCTTCGACATATCGCTCAAGGACGGCGTGGAACTCGCCGCGATCAAGCTCAAAAAGACCAACACGCTGATCGGCACGGCGCTCAACGTCCTGACCGAGGACGAGGCCAACCAGCAATCGCTGAAGACCTCACTCGGCACGCTGACCCGCGTCTTGAACGAAGTGAACTGGTCAACAATCAGCAAGGACAAGCCGGAAGCCTGGCTTTATTTTTACGAGCATTTCCTTGAAGTCTACGACAATCGCCTGCGCAAGCTCACCGGCTCCTATTACACGCCGCCGGAAGTCGTTGAAGCGATGGTGAACCTCGTCGATCAGGCGCTGCGCGGGCCGCTATTCGAGCGGGCCGCGGGCCTGGCGTCGTCGGACGTGACGCTCGCCGATCCGGCGGTTGGCACGGGCACATTCCTGCTTGGCGCGTTGCGACAGATTGCCGCCAATGTCGAGGCCGATCAGGGTGAGGGCGCCGTCGGTCCGGCGATCGCCGCAGCGGCGAAACGGCTGTTCGGCTTCGAGCTGCAATTCGGTCCGTTCGCGGTCGCGCAATTGCGCCTGCTCGCGGAAATGCGAGCCTTGACGAAGACCGCGAAGAAGGCGCCGCCGCCCGAACTCAACCTCTTCATCACCGATACGCTCGGCAATCCCTTCGTCGAGGAGGAGCAATTGCCGCAGATCGTCGAGGCGATCGCGAAATCGCGGCGCGAAGCAAACAGGGTCAAGCGCGAGCAGCCGATCACCGTCGTCATCGGCAATCCGCCCTACAAGGAGAAGGCGGAAGGGCGCGGCGGTTGGATCGAAAAGGGGGCGGGCGGCAAGCTCCACGCGCCGCTCGATCGCTGGAAGGCGCCGCCCGCATGGGGCGTCGGAGCGCACGGCAAGCACCTCAAGAACCTCTACGTCTATTTCTGGCGCTGGGCGACGTTGAAAGTCTTCGGCTCGGGCCGCTTCGCCGCGACGGGCTTGAAGGATTCGGACGAAGAAGGCATCGTCTGTTTCATCACGGTCGCCGGCTTTCTCAACGGGCCGGGGTTCGAGAAAATGCGCGACGACCTGCGCCGGATGTGCTCGGACATCTGGGTGATCGACTGTTCGCCGGAAGGCCACCAGCCCGACGTGCCGACCCGCATCTTTCAGGGCGTGCAGCAGCCGGTTTGCATCGTGCTCGCGGCGCGCAGGCTTGGAAAGGACGAGAAGACGCCGGCGAAGGTGCGGTTTCGCGCGCTGCCCAAAGGCAAGCGCGAGGAGAAGTTCACCGCGCTCGCGGCGCTGTCACTCGACGGCAAAGACTTTATCGACTGTCCCACAGACTGGCGTGCCCCTTTCCTGCCGCAGGCCGGAGGGAAATGGGCAGACTTTGTGCCGGTAGGCGCACTGTTCGCATATGACGGCTCGGGCGTGATGCCGGGCCGAACGTGGACGATCGCGCCGGACAAGGGGACTTTGGAAAAGCGCTGGGCGCGGCTAATCGCGGAAAAAGATGCTGCGATCAAGGAGATGCTGTTCCATCCGCATCTCCGTAAAGACAAGAAAACAAACAAACCTGCGCCCGGCGACAAACACCTCAACAAGCCGCTTGGGGCCGGTCTTGGCAGCCATGAATTTCGGAGCATGTCAGTTGCAAAGGACGCCAAAAAGGTCATTACCCCGACACGTTACGGCTTCCGCACCTTCGACAGGCAGTGGATCATCCCGGATGCCCGGTTGATCAACCAGCCAAACCCGAGCTTGTGGAAGGCGTGGTCGGACAAGCAGGTTTTCGTAACGGCGCTTGAGAGGGCATCTCCGAAAAGCGGTCCCGCCATTTCCTTGACGAACCTGATCCCCGACCTCGATCACTACAACGGTCGCGGCGGCCGCGTTTATCCACTCTGGGCCGATGCGCAGGCGACGCAATCGAATGCGCGCGCGGACGTATTGCAGACGCTCGCCAAGGCCTATGGCGCGGCGGTCAGCGCCGAAGACCTCGTGGCCTATCTCGCCGCCGTCATGGCGCATCCGGGCTTCACCGCGCGGTTCAAGGCCGATCTCGTGCGGCCGGGCCTGCGCGTTCCGCTGACGGCGGACAAGGCGCTGTTCGACGAGGCGGTTGGGCTCGGACGCGACGTGGTCTGGCTGCATTGCTACGGCGAGCGCTTCATCGACCCGGCTGTGGGCCGACCGAAAGCCCCACCGCGCCTGCCTGAGAACGAGAGGCCGACCATTCCCGCCGACGGCGCGATCCCGGGAGCGCCCGATCCGCTGCCTCAGATGATGGATTACGACGCGGCCAAACGGCGCCTCATCATCGGCAAGGGCTTCGTCGAGAATGTCGCGCCAGAAATGCGCAATTACGAGATTTCGGGCAAGAATGTGCTCGACCAGTGGTTCAGCTATCGGCGACGCGACCGCACCAAGCCGCTGATCGGCGACAAAAGGCCGCCCTCGCCGCTCGAAAAGATCCAGCCCGACGGCTGGCTCGCCGAATATACCGAGGACCTTCTGAACCTCCTCAACGTGCTTGGCCGGCTGGTCGCGCTCGAGCCCCGGCAGGCCGATTTGCTGGACAGGATCGTGGCCGGGCCGCTTGTCGCCGTCGTCAGCGACAAGCAAGCGGGGACAACGGGCGATGACCCGTCGCCTTAAGCCGCGTCCTCTGGCAAACTCGACCGACCGAATCGCTTAGAAAACGAGGACGGGCCGCCCGCCATGACGCGCCAACTGGATCTGTTCGGCGAAAGCCAGCCGGAGCTTCCGGGCGTGGAAGGCGCGGCGGCCGTCTATCGGGCCGATCCCGACGAAGTGCGCGCCGAACTCCTGCGCGTGCTGGCCCAAGTCCGGGCGGCGCACAGCTTCCCTTGGGACGCGCGTGGCGCCCTCTATTGGCGCACTGTCTTTCCTCAGATGACGAACTGGCTGCCGGATGAGGAAGCGGCGCAGCTGCGCTTTGAGTTCGAGGCAGAAATCCGACGGCTGGAGGCGGCATAGCGGCTCCGGCCATCGCTCCTTCGGCCAACAAATGCTTGGCTAAAACGAAAATCATTCGTATACTTTCGGCTGATCGAAACCCTTAGCCTCGCCGAAAGGTTGGCGGCGACAGCAGACCCGTGACGGGCTTTGAGGACAACCGGGGACGCGAGTCGGAAGGCAGGAGAAATTTTCTATTTGGATTCGCCGTAACTCCTTGAAAAGTCCCGAATTCCACCAAAGGAATCCAAGGAAATGCAAGGACTTTTCCTTGTTTTTATTTGGATTTCCTTGGATTTATTTGGATGGGATTCGCCATAAGGTTGTATTGGCGAGCCGCCATGGCGCTGTCCCGGCGCCATCGGCAGCCAGAGCAAAGCCGCGCGGCTTACTCTTCCAGTTCGCTGTCCCAATAGAGATAATCCATCCAACTTTCGTGCAAATAGTTGGGCGGGAACAGGCGCCCGTTCTGGTGCAGGTCGTGGACGGTCGGCTGGTAGGGCTTTTTGGCCGGCCACATGCGCGCCGTCGCCGGCAGCATGTCGGCCTTCTTGAGGTTGCAATCCGAGCAGGCGGCGACCACGTTCTCCCACGTCGTGATCCCGCCCTTCGAGCGGGGGACGACATGGTCGAAGGTGAGGTCCTCGCGCTGGCCGCAATATTGGCAGGTGAAGCGGTCGCGCAAGAAAACGTTGAACCGGGTGAAGGCGGGGAAACGCGTCGACTTGACGTAGCTCTTGAGCGACACCACCGAGGGCAGGCGCATCTCGAAGCTCGGAGAGCGCACCAGCGTGTCATATTCCGACAGGATGTTCACTCGGTCGAGGAACACCGCCTTGATCGCGTCCTGCCAGCACCAGATCGATAATGGATAGTAGCTGAGCGGACGGAAGTCCGCGTTCAAGACAAGGGCCGGACAATTCTCCGGCGACACTGAGCGAACATGAACCGTCAAACCCGAGGCTCCGTCCTCCGCACGTTAACGCGGCCGTCTCCGAATCCGGCCGCGCCCTTACTCTACAGCTTGCGTGACGCCCTTGTGAAGGCCCCGAAATCCGGCCCTTTCCGGGGTTTGCGCCGACCCGCCCTCGCTTCTTAGCGAATCAATCGGAGGCCAACCGTTCGACCGCCTCGATGTCGGCGTCCGAAAGCCCGAAGTGATGGCCGATCTCGTGGACGAGAACGTGGGTCACCACCTCGCCGAGCGAATCTTCGCCTTCGCACCAGAAGTCGAGCAGCGGCCGGCGGTACAGCCAGATCATGTTGGGCAACTCGCCCGTTTCCCCGATCGCGCCGCCCTGGGCGAGCCCCCGGCCGCGAAACAGGCCCAAAAGGTCAAAGTCGCTCTCGGCTTGCATCTCTTTGAGCGTCTCTTCATCCGGGAAATCGACGACCTGAATGACAAGGCCCTCGCTGAGACGCCGAAATGAAGCCGGCAGCCGGTCGAATGCGTCGCGGGCAAGCGCGTCGATGTCCTCCAACGTTGGGGCGCGTGATGAGGCGAGGCCGCTCCGCGTCTCGCCAGTCACTCGACGGCTCGGCGTCTCGTCGCGATGGGGCCTTCGAACGATTTGATCCGGGTCGCTTCCAGCCCGTCGATCAGGCGGCGCGTTCGGGCGGCGAGGGCCGCGCGAATCTTCTCGGCCCCCGCAGGGAACTCGGTCAGCACACGCCGGAACGTTTCGCGGGAAATCCGCATCACGACCGCGTCCACGGCCGCGTGCGCGCTGACGCGGCGGGCGATCGGAGCGTAAAGCGCGCTCTCGCCGATGAGGACACCGGCGCCAACCCGCCGCTCGCCTCTCGGCTCCGGCCGGTCCTCGATCAACGTGATCGCGCCCGAATGAACGAAATATCCGGAATCGGCGGTTTCGCCAGGGAAGAACAACGCTTCGCCCGCCCTCAACCGCCGCTTTTCGCACGAAAAGGCGATCAGCTGCACCGCCTCGCGCGGAAGAAGATCGAACGGGCGAGTCCGCGCGAGCCGTGCGACATCATCGTCGAGCGTCACTCGGGTCGCGCCCCAGAAGCGGCGCCCGCCACGAGCTTGTAGCCGCCGCCTTCAGTAACAAGAAGTTGTGCTTCCGCCGGATTGTTCTCAATCTTCTGCCGCAGACGATAAATGTGCGTCTCAAGCGTGTGCGTCGTTACGTTGGCGTTGTATCCCCACACATGCTTAAGCAGCGTCTCGCGGGCCACCGGCTGTTGGTCGGCGCGATGAAGATAACGCAGGATCGCGGCTTCCTTCTCGGTCAGGCGCAGCTTGACGCCCTGCGGGTCGACGAGGTTCTTCGAGGTTGGCCGAAAGGTATAAGGGCCGACTTGGAACTCTGCATCCTCACTGGCTTCATATTGCCGCAATTGCGAGCGGATTCGAGCCAGCAGCACGACAAACCGGAAAGGCTTGCCAACATAATCGTTGGCGCCGGAATCGAGGCCAGACACGGCGTCAGCGTCGGAATCGTGCGCCGTAAGCATGATAACAGGCCGGCGATACCCATCCCGGCGCATCCGCTTGACCGCCTCGCGCCCGTCAAGATCGGGCAACCCGACGTCCATGATGATGAGGTCCGGCGTTGAGGTTGCGACCGCCTGAAGCGCTGCTTCCGCCGTCTCGACCGCCTGGACCAGAAACTCAGGATGCAGAGCCAACTGCTCGACCAGCGCCTGCCGCAGATCAGCGTCATCATCCACAATCAGCAATTGCCGCGTTTGGCTCATCAATTCCACTTTATCCGCTGGACCGCGCGCCGGCTAGCGCAGGATTGCGGCAAGCATGCGGCTGGCGCCAGCCGCACGTCGCGCTGAGGAGCTTGCTTCAGACCCGGGGGCATCGAAGCTTTTGGGTGGGACCACTCAAGGGTCAAGGATCAACTCTTGGGCCCTAGCTTTTTTGAGTTGGTCTTCAGATCCCGTCAGTGGGATCGATTTGACATCGTTCCACAGCGGTACAAGGTCGCCGTAGTGGCGGGAAAAAATATGGCCGGATTCGCCGGTCGCGATCATGAAGCGGGATCTGTCGGGGTTCGCCAGATCATAAAGGCCGCGAAAGCCCCCGCCTTGTGTGCGCGCGAATGGCATATCGGAAGAAACCTCTGCGCCGCCGCCCCGGTCGAGCGTGTAGAAGCCGCCGCTCGAGGAAAGGCTGAGATCGCTCAGCCGGTCAAGGAGCGGGACATGGCTGTAGACCTGGTGCTGCAGCAGCGCCTTATGCTCGGCGCCCCAGCGCCACTGGCCCATGTCGGCGCCGTCGCGCCTGACGAGCAAGGCGAGTCCATCGTCCAGGGCCCGCCCAAGGCTCTTGCGGCAGTCCGGATCGGGCGCGGCCGGAGAGTCGCACCAGGAAGGATGGTCACGCATCAGTGTTATGAGGGTTGTCGCGGCGAACGGACCTTTCTCTTTCATCGGCAGCCCGGTTTTGTCCTCGATCAGTATTTTGTGAAGTGATCTGAGGAATGCGGTGTAGATCAACGGCTCGGCGCGGTCCTTATCCATAACCGCGCTCCAACTTAGAAGCATCGCTTGCGCCTTCCGCGCCCGTTCGTCGGACGGCGCAATCATGGCTATGAACGGCGGCAGGTCCTTGACGTCCGGCGACAGGTGGTCGGCCTGCATCGCGGCCGAAGTATCGAGGCTATGCTTGTCGACAACATCGAAGAACTGCTGGATGCGCCGGGCGCGGAAACTCTCTTCCCAGTCCTGCCCGAAACTGGGCTCGTGATCGTTGGGGAAATCGGCGTTGTTGGCGTTGAAGGCGAAGCCGCTTTGCGGGTTGTGCAGTTGCGGCCATTGATCGAACGGGATCGTTCCGGTCCAGTCGAAGGCGCCCGACGCGCCATCGACCGGGGCGAGACCATCTCCCGACTTGCGCGTGGGCACGAGGCCCGGGTTCAGGAAGCCGATGTCGCCGCTGACATCGGCAAAGACGAAGTTCTGGGTGGGGGTCTGATAGAGGCGGAGCGCATCGAGAAATTCGCTCCAGTCTCGCGCGGAATTGACCCGCATGAACGCTTCGGCGGTCGTATCGCGCTCGCCGAGCCCGGTGAATGCAAGCGCGACCGCCTTTCCCGGCCCAGCAAAATCCGCCAGATCGGCGTTGACGTCGGACAGGATCGGACCGTGCCGGGACGCGCGGATCGTGAGCTGGAGGTCGGCGCCGCCTTTCACATGGATCGTCTCTTCCCGTGTTTCGAACGGCCTGGGTCCGTCGGGGCTGAGATATTTCGACGGGTCGCCTGGGTCGACGGTCTCGATGAAAAGGTCCTGAACATTCGAGTTCGCCGTCGTCAGTCCCCAAGCGATCAAATCGTTCTGGCCGAGGACGAAGACCGGGGCGCCGGGTAAGGTCGCTCCCTTGACCGAACCTTCCGGCGTGACGATGCGAGCCAAATACCAGAGGATTGGCGCGCTGAGTTCGAGATGAGGGTCGTTGGCGAGGATCGGCTTTCCGGTCTGCGTCCGCGATCCGCCGATCACCCATTCGTTCGACGCGCCTTTGCCTATTCCGGTCAAGGCTCCGAGCTCCTCATCGATGCTTTCGCTGCTCGCGTGAGTTCTCGCTGATCGCCGGCAGGGTCGTGATCGGATCGCCGGGCCTCGCGCCGGGAAAGAGCCAGTTCGCCCGTTCCTCTCCGAGCTTGGCGAAGAGGCGGGCGCGCAGCAGCTTGAGCTTGAAGTTCTGCGAAAGCTGATAGGCCTCGATCTTCCCGATCACCAGCGTATCCGCTGGCTTCCACGGCTCGGGGCTGTCGCCGGCGAGGAGGAACTCGGGTGGGAGCGCGTGGCTCACGAGAAAGGCGTTGACGCCCTCGGCGTAAGCCTCAAGCCGCTTCTGCGCCCAGGGCGAAAGCACCGAGAAGCTCCTCTCGGCCTGGCGGTAGAAACCAACAGTCCGAATGAACTTGTCGACCGGCAGAAGATCGGCGCCGCGAATTTCAGCCATGCGGCCTTGACCGACCCGGCGCAGGATCTCCATTTGGAACATCCGTTCGCTCGCATGCAGGTAGCCGAGCGCGCGCGCCGCATCGTCCATTGAGCTGGCGAAGATGTGCGGCACGCCATAGGCGTCGCGCCACACGCGAGCTTCGGCTGAAAGCCCTGGGAGCTTTTCGGCGCCGGAATAGGCGGGCATGGCGCGATAGAACAGGTAAGCGCCCGCGAGGGTCGGGAACACGACGAGCGCGAAGACCAAGCTCGCCGTCCATTTAATCAAACGCCAAGCCATTGGCGCCCCCTGCGCCTTTTTGGCGCCCTCATTCAATCGGGTTGGCTGTCTCAGGTCATTCCGCCCGGCGCCGATGGCTACAACTCCAATCTTATCATGACCGGCGCGTGGTCGGAGGGACGCTCCCAACCGCGGGCGTCGCGCAAAACATGCATCCATTTGACAGAGTCGCCGAGCGCCGGGCTGACCCAAATATGGTCGAGCCGCCGTCCCTTGTTGACCTTCGACCAATCCGGCGAGCGATAACTCCACCAAGTGTAGAGCTTCTGATCATCGGGCACGAATTTGCGCAGCGCGTCGACCCAGGGGCCGGCGGCTTGGGCCTGTTTCAACTTGTCGACCTCGATTGGCGTATGGCTCACGACGCTGAGGAGCGACTTGTGGCTCCAGACGTCGTGCTCAAGCGGCGCGATGTTGAGATCGCCGACCAGGATCGACCGTCGCGCCGCCGGCTTCTCGTGTGCGGCCCAATCCACCATTGCGTCGACGAAGGCGAGCTTATGGGCGAACTTGACGTTGATCTCAGGGTCCGGCTCGTCGCCACCAGCTGGGACGTAGAAATTGTGAAGCTCGAGCCCCTTCGCCTCGCCGTCCAGGACAACATGCAGGTGACGTGCGTCTCCCTTCGCGCAAAAGTCGCGCCGGGAGAAGGTGGCGAGCGGGATGCGCGAAACAACCGCAACCCCGTGATAACCCTTCTGCCCGTTGATCGCGATATGAGGATAGCCCGCGTCGCGGAACGCCCCGAACGGGAAATTGGCGTCCGGGCATTTCGTCTCCTGCAGACACAGAACGTCGGGCTGGTGCTCGTGGAGATATCTGACCACAAGATCAATGCGCAGACGCACCGAATTGATGTTCCACGTGGTGATGGAAAACGTCATCCGCGGCTCCGAATCATGGGCATCGTCACATTCCGCGCCGCGGCGACAAGCGCAAGAGGGCGTCCGCGCCCCTCCACCGCCGCCGTCAGTTAGCGCCTACGGTTGCCAAGCTGATTGGCCGGCGCCTCGTCGATGTGGAACAGCGCCGCGTCTGGCTGGGCCGTCAGATCCAGATTGAACAGAGTGACAACTGTCTGGAAACCTTGTGCGTCGATCACCGTCCATTGCCTCAGCGCAAAGGTTGAAGCGTCAAAGACGAGCGTAAGATGCGCGGTGCCTCCGAGCGCCGCCCGATCCTCGATCTCGATCGCGACCGTTTTGCCCTCCTGGGCGACGCTCAGGACCCTCGTGTCGCGGGCGATGTCAATATGGTCGGAAAGGAGAAACTTGAGCGGCGTCTGGCCGATGAAATATTCGTCCTGCGTGTTGAGCTTTTTATCGATAATAGCGACGCTGCGGCCGTCAGCCACGATCTCGAAGCGCGGGGGATTGGTGTATTCGAACCGCATGCGCCCCGGACGGACCACGCTCAGCTGTCCCTCGGAGCGGCGTCCGTTGGGCCCGATCTGAACAAAGTCGGCGGTCATCACGCGCGCCGAATCGAGCCAGGCGTTCGCGCGCGCGACCGCCTCAGCGGTGGAAAGCTGTGCTGGGGCGGCGGACTTCGGCGATTTGGTAGACTTTTGCGCTGCCACAACGGGCGGACGCAGATCGAGTGGCGCTTGCTGCGCGAAGGCAGCTTGGGCCGCAGTGATGGCGAGCAAAAGCGCGGGCGCAGGCCATAGGAAGCGTCTCGCCACGAAATCAGGTCCTTTCAACTGTCAATTGAGGCGCCGAATCGGCGTTTTGAGCGCCAGATATTGAGAAATATCCCGCTCCGACGGAAGCGCCGGCTTTCCGCAAGCACTGCGCTCTTTGTATGGCCGGCCCACGGCGTTTGCGGGGCTATCGCGCATTGGCGAGAGCGGCCTCGAGCGCGGCGCCGAGGCGCTCGACAATTGCGTCGATCTGCGCCGCCTGGACGATAAATGGCGGGGCCAGGAGGATGTGGTCGCCCTTGACCCCGTCGACTGTGCCGCCCATCGGATAGACCATCAGACCCCTTTCCATTGCCTCGCGCTTGACGCGCGCATGCAGTTTCGCCGTCGGATCGAACGGCTGTTTGCTGGCGCGGTCGCTGACCAGTTCGAGCGCCCAAAACAGTCCTCGTCCACGAATGTCGCCAATGAATGGGTGTTGGCCGAAGCGCTCCTCGAGACGCTGCTCAAGTCTTGCGCCCATCTCGACGACATTGACGAGCAGCCGATCCCGCCGGATGACGTCCTGAACCGCCAGCGCCGCCGCCGCGGCTACGGAATGGCCCCTATAGGTATGGCCGTGCTGAAACGCGCCCGAGCCGTTTGCGAAGGCTTCGTAGATCCGCTTTGCCAATAGCACCGCGCCGATCGGCTGGTAACCGCCGCCCAAGCCCTTGGCCACCGTCATCAGATCGGGCGCCACGCCCTCCTGTTCGCAAGCGTGCAGCGTTCCGGTGCGTCCCATGCCGCACATCACCTCGTCGAGAATGAGCAAGACGCCGTGGCGGTCGCAGATCGCGCGTATGCGCTTGAAATAATCGCCGACCGGGGGAACGGCGCCTGCGGTGGCGCCGACCACGGTCTCGGCGACGAAAGCGATGACGCGATCGGGACCGATTTCCAGGATCTTGTCCTCGAGCGCCTGCGCGGCTCGGGCCGCGTAGTCAGCATCGCTCTCGCCTTCCCGCTGCATCCGATAGGCGTAGCAGGGGTCGATGTGATGGGTTTCGATCAGCAAAGGCTCGAACTGGGCTCGCCTCCAGGCGTTGCCGCCAACCGCAAGCGCGCCCAGCGTATTGCCGTGATAGCTCTGGCGCCGCGCGATGACATGGCGGCGCTCAGGCTGGCCGATCTCGACAAAATACTGGCGCGCCATCTTGAGCGCCGCCTCGATCGCCTCCGAACCGCCGCTGACCAGATAGACATGGCTTAGTTCGGGCGGAGCGTCCTCGATCAAGCGGTCAGCGAGGCGCTCGGCGGCCTCGGTGGTGAAAAACGCCGTGTGGGCGTAGGCGATCGTGTCGAGCTGCTGGCGCATGGCGGCGAGCACGTCCGGATGGCCATGGCCGAGGCATGAAACAGCCGCGCCGCCCGATGCGTCGAGGTAGCGCCGCCCGTCGGCGTCGACGATCTCGAGGCCCGAACCGGAAACGGCGACCGGCATGGCAGCGTTCGCGGAGCGGTGCAGAATATGCGTCATGCACGACAACAATGTCGAGTTGTGGGAAGGACGGGTTCGGCCCAGTCTACGCGCCTGAGGAGATTGGTGGAAAGGCGATAGGCGGTGGCTGAGGGGCGGGGGCGGGTTGTGTTGGCGGTTGCGCCCAATGGCGGGCGCAAGGCGAAGACCGACCACCCGGCGCTGCCGCTGAGTGCAGGGGAACTCGCCCGCACGGCGGCCGAATGCCTTGAGCGCGGGGCCTCGATGATCCACCTGCATGTGCGCGATGCGGAGGGCCTCCACTGCCTCGACCCGGAGGCCTTTCGCGCGGCGCTCGCCAGCATATGCCGGGAGGTCGGGGACCGGCTGGTGTTGCAGATCACGAGCGAATCCATCGGCCGTTATTCGCCCGCTGAGCAGAGGGCCGCGGTGCTCAGGACCAACCCGGAGGCAGTGTCGCTGGCGCTGCGCGAGCTCGCTCCCGAGGCGGCCGACGACAAGGACTTCGGCGACTTTCTCGGCAAGCTCAAGCAGATGCGCATCTGGCCGCAGATCATCCTTTACACCCCCGCCGAAGCCGAGCGCCTCGGGACGATGCTGAAACAGGGCCTGATCCCGTTCGACAAGCTCTCCGTCCTCTATGGGCTCGGGCGGTTCTCGCTCACCCGCACCGCGCTGCCGCGCGACCTCCTGCCGTTCCTCGCGCCCGACATGCCGCGGTTCTATCCATGGAGCGCATGCGCGTTCGGGCGCCGCGAGACCGCCTGCGTCACCGCCGCCGCCCTGCTCGGGGGCCACGCGCGGGTCGGGTTCGAGAACAATCTCACGCTGCCCGATGGGGCCCGCGCCGCCTCGAACGCCGAACTGGTCGGCGCCGCGGCGGGCGCGCTCGAGGCGGTTGGACTTCAGACCCAGAGCGCCGACGGCCTCAGGGAGGAGATCGCGGCGGCGATGGGAGCTTAAGCGCGTCAGCGGGCCGTAGAGCTGGCGCGCGTTGCGTCTTGCGCATATGTCGATCCAAATAAAGCTAAGAAAAAGCAAGGAAATGCAAGAAAAAAGGCTTGCATTTCCTTGCATTCTCTTTTCGGAATCGGGACTTTTCAAAGGGTTACGGCGAATCCAAATAAAAAAATCTCAACGCGCCTCTGGCTTTACGACGTATGCCTAAAGTGCATTCCACAACTCGGCGTCGCATTGGTGCGGCCGCCGATGGGGCTTGATCCGGTCGATGGGTAAAGGCTAGCATATTTTCTGATTATCGTAAAGCTTTTGCTGTGGGAGATTGGCTGCCCGGTGGAGGAGGGAAAGCGGAGTTCTCGCGATGGAAAGTGGCAGCAGGATCTACGTCCCAAAAAATCGCTCGGCCTCACGGCTCGCGACGTATTCAGTAAAGCCACCATCCACCGCCGTGCCGACAATCTTGATCCCGGCCTTCCTAAACTGGTTCAGGGTTTCCTCAGCACTCTCTTTGTTTCCAGCAACGGCTTGCACTTGAATTTCATCCGAAAGATTCTCATGCATAAGCTTCAAAAAATGCTGCTCCGAGGCTCTCCAGCCAATTGTGATCAACTTGGTGACTTTCTCCATGTATGTCAGCAATCCGTCAAGATGGGCGGTTGGACATTCAAAATCACGCTTTGTCTCCACGGGAATAGCAATCGCTGGGAATAAAGCATTTTCGTTGTGGGATCTAATTGGGATCGAGCGTGATACTACATACCTGTCGCTGATAACGAGATCACTGGCCCTTGCAATAAGTTCGTGTGCAATCTCTAGAGCATTGCGCTCCTGAGCCAACAAGATTGGAGTTTCGACCTCGCGACCCCAATTCACCGATCCGTGTAATTTGTAGAGTTTGAAACGATCATCCTTGACATAATCAGCTATTTCAAAGATATTTATGTTTACTGATGTCAGAGCGTTTTCTATCATACGATCGTAATTAAAGGTAACTAAAAGTATCGGATCTGATGAATCGCGACAGCGCCGTAGTTGGTCAATTAATGTAACGTAATTAGTGATGCGTTGGCAAGTCTTGTAATGCCAATCATTGTCGCATAGCGATATTGCGTACTGAAGGTAGTGCCGAATTGCCGATAATTGACAAACGCGCTGTGGGTCTGATTCGCTTTCTGTTTGCAGCGTGTCGAGACGGTGCTCGAACGTTTCTCCTTTTGGGATCGTCCGCATATACGGGATAATTGGATCACATTCTGGGAATTGCTCAAGGGCGCTTCTGAAGACGCCGTCATTTAGAAATAATTCGGTTGCAAGCGGAGGACGATTTGCAAATTGGTACAGCCCTCGATCGTGCTGAGGGGGAGGATAATCGGGGGCAGAATCATAAGACGCTCCGGCTCCGAAGATTACCATGTACATCTACTAAGCGCTCCATCACGACCTGGCCGGCCACTGATCAACCCGCCGCGGCTCCCTCGTTTTTTGCGCCTCATTCCCTCAGCAGCTCGTTGTTCCGGTCTTGGCGCGGATCTGGGCGTCGACGGTTTTCACGATCACTGCCCAATAGGGCCTATCGCTCGCTGTTAAAAGCAACGTTTCATAGCTCCTATCCGTTGAGATGGTGCGGCAAGACGTGCGCGGCGCGGCGCGCCGTGACCGCGGCGGAACCATCGGGCGTCAACGAGACCGGCGAGGCATGCTCCATCATATCGCCCTCAAATTGCGCAACGATCGGTAGCGGAGGCTCGTTTCGCCCGGGATGGCTCTTGTGGAAGAAGACCCGGGCGAGGTTCCTACCTTATGCGCAAAGACAATGGAGGCGCGTTACCATGACGAACGATAGCCAGAAACCCACGACAACCACCGCCGGCATTCCAGTCGCCAGCGACGAGCACTCGCTCACCGTCGGCCCCGACGGCCCGATCCTGCTGCACGATCACTATCTCATCGAGCAGATGGCGAACTGGAACCGGGAGCGGGTTCCTGAGCGGCAGCCGCACGCCAAGGGAAGCGGCGCGTTCGGCCGTTTCGAGGTGACTAAGGACGTCAGCCAATACACCAAGGCCGCACTGTTCCAGCCGGGCGCGAAAACGGACATGCTGGCGCGTTTTTCAACCGTCGCCGGCGAGCGCGGCAGCCCCGACACGTGGCGCGACCCGCGGGGTTTCGCGTTGAAGTTCTACACCAGTCAAGGCAACTACGACATGGTCGGGAACGACACGCCCATATTCTTCATCCGCGATCCGATGAAGTTCCAGCACTTCATCCGTTCCCAGAAGCGCCGCGCCGACAACAACCTGCGCGACCATGATATGCAGTGGGACTTCTGGACGCTGTCCCCGGAGTTGGCCCACCAGGTGACCTGGTTGATGGGCGACCGCGGCATTCCGAAGTCCTGGCGGCAGATGAATGGCTATTCCAGCCACACCTACATGTGGGTCAACGCCAAGGGTCAGAAGTTTTGGGTGAAATACCATTTCAAGACCGAACAGGGCATCGACTTCCTAACTCAGGCGGAGGCAGACCGGCTGGCCGGCGTCGACGGAGACTACCACGTACGCGACCTCTACGAAGCGATCGAGCGCGGGGACCATCCGAGCTGGACACTCAGGATGCAGATCATGCCGTTCGACGAGGCCAAGACCTATCGCTTCAACCCGTTCGACCTGACCAAGGTGTGGCCGCACGCGGACTATCCGCTGATCGAAGTCGGCCGGATGACGCTCGACCGCAATCCGACCGACAACCACACCGAGATCGAACAGGCGGCCTTCGATGTCAGCAACCTCGTGCCTGGGATCGGTCCCAGTCCGGATAAGATGCTGCTGGGCCGGATTTTTTCTTATGCCGACGCGCACCGCGCCCGCATCGGCGTGAATTATAGGCAGATCCCCGTCAATCGACCCAAGGTCCCGGTGCACAGCTACAGCAAGGACGGATTGATGCGAGTCGAGAACGTATCCGACCCGGTCTACGCGCCGAACTCCAAAGGCGGACCGAAGGCCGATCCCGTACAATATCCTCAGGTCGAGGTCTGGGAGGCGAGCGGAGCGTTCATTCATGCCGCTTACACCAAGCGGAAGGACGATGACGACTTCGGTCAGGCCGGCACGCTGGTGCGCAAGGTCATGGACAACGCTGCTCGCGACCGGTTGGTCTCGAATGTCGTCGGCCACCTCAAGGACGGTGTGAAAGAGCCCGTACTGTCACGCGCGTTCGAGTATTGGCGCAGCATCGACAAGGCGGTCGGCGACCGTATCGCCAAGGGCGTCAAAGGCGAGCGGATCGCTGCAGAATAGCTAAGGCGGGTCAAATATCCGCGCTGTCTCTCTTCCTGCGCGGACTTGCCCCCCGCCCGGGGACGGAGTTTCGCACGCCGGGCGACGTCGCCTTTTCGCGCCGCGCGTCGCGGCGCCCATAGCCCGTCGAAAGACGGGCGTCTCTCGACGCCCATAGCCCGTCGAAAGACGCCCGTCTTTCGACGCCCTATGGCTCGCAAACGCAGGCCGCGTCACTCCCTCAAGAGCTCGTTGATGCCTGTCTTGGCGCGGGTCTGGGCGTCGACGGTTTTCACGATCACGGCGCAGTAGAGCGAGGGGCCTGGCGAGCCGTCGGGCAGAGGCTTGCCGGGGAGCGAGCCCGGCACCACCACCGAATAGGGCGGAACGTGTCCGATGTGAACCTTGCCGGTCGTGCGGTCGACGACCTTGGTGGAAGCGGAAATGAACACGCCCATCGACAAAACGGCCCCTTCGCCGACAATGACGCCCTCGACCACTTCCGAGCGCGCGCCGATAAAGCAATCGTCCTCGATGATGGTCGGGTTGGCCTGCAGCGGCTCGAGCACCCCGCCAATGCCGACGCCGCCCGAGAGATGCACGTTCTTGCCGATCTGCGCGCACGAGCCGACCGTGACCCAAGTGTCGACCATGGTCTTTTCGTCGACGTAAGCCCCGAGATTGACGAAGCTTGGCATCAGCACGACGTCGCGGGCAATGAAGGCCGAGCGTCGCACGATCGCGCCGGGAACGGCGCGAAAGCCGGCGTCCTTGAAGCGGTTCTCGCCCCAGGCGTCGAACTTCGAGGGAACCTTATCCCACCATGCCGCCTGCCCCGGCCCGCCTTCGATGAGCGCATTGTCGCTGAGGCGGAAGCTTAAGAGCACCGCCTTCTTCAACCATTGATTGACCTTCCACGAATTCGGCCCGGACGCGCCGGGAAGCTTCTCCGCGACCCGCGCCTTGCCGCGGTCGAGCAGGTCGAGCGCCGCCTCGACCGCGTCGCGCGCGTCGCCTTTGGTCGCCGGGGTGATCTTGGCGCGATCTTCGAAGGCCTTTTCAATCAACGTCTGAAGGCGGACGTCGGTCATGGGCTATCCTGATATTGAAGCGCCTGAATCTGAAGCGCGGGACGTTTCGTCGCGCGATCAGGGCTTGTCAACGGCGGGGATTCCGAGACGGTTCAAGGCTAACTCGCGCCTGCCGGCGGAAACGCAAGAGCGTCTCAACGCCATTTGGCCTTGTCGGGGGCTTGAAACCGAGGCAAATGATGGCAATCTCAGCTGCGTTGGTATCTTTGTTTACGAGGGTCGGATCATGGCAAAATTGACAGTCATCGCCGCCTTCTTTTTCGCGGCGACCGCGGGCGCTACGGTCTACGGGCAGGACAACGGTCTTCTGGCGCCGGAGCTTAGCAAGCCGGCGCCGGGGCAACTTCTGGATCAGGACTATCTGGCGCCGACTGGCGCGACCGTCCCGCGGCCAGGCGTTCCTCAAGGGTCGGGGCCGACGGCGCTCGATCGCAAGATTCAGCAAGAGGATAACCGCCTCGACAACAGCATCTGCAACGGGTGCTGACCTAATTCTCCCGCCCCCCATAGCCGTCTTTCGAATGGCTATGGGGGGCAGGGACGGTTTGGCATAGTTGAGCCGATCTTATTCCACGGTGACCTGCGTCTTCACCGAATTCGCAATGAAGCAGATTTCGTGAGCTTGATGATGCAGGCGGTCGAGCTCCTCTTTGTTTGGAGCGGCGCCCGCCCAGTCGATCTTCGGCCGGAGCTTGACTTTGGTCACCGCCAGCCGTCCCGGCGCGATGTCCTCGGTCACGCCTTCGGCATGATCTTCGTAAGCAGTGACCGTGAAACCCGCCACCCGCGCCAAATGCAAAAAAGAGAGCATATGGCAGCTCGAGAGAGACGCGACCAGCATTTCCTCCGGATCGACCGCGGCCTCGACCGCCCATTTTCCCACGACATGGGGCGAGGCTGACGCGGGAACCTCAGTCCCGCCGTCGAAACTTAATGTATGCGCGCGGCTGAACCGGCCCTTGAGGAAATCCTCGCCGCTCTCCTTCGCCGCCCATTTGATCTCTGCAACGTGGGTCGCCATGGTTCCTCATCGCCTTTTTGTACGGGTCACGACCTTAGCAAATCCGCGGCCTTCTGGAGAGGCCCGGATGGCAAGATTGAAATGGATCAAAAAGGCTGCTCACGAGTTTCTGTCTGTTCAGCCGGCTGAGGAGGTGGACGGATGGGGCGATTGACGGATGCCGAGGCCGAAGCCGAAGCCTTGCACAAGGACATTCCGCCGCAGTTTGCAGAGCTCGCCGAAACAATCGGCAGACAAGCGAACGCGACCGCCGTGTTCGGTTCGCCGATCGTCGACGGAGACAGAACCGTTATTCCGGTCGCGCAGGCGCGTTTCGGTCTTGCCGGAGGCGACGGTTTCATCGCCAAGGGGGTAGGCGGAGGCATGACGGCGAAGCCGCTCGGCTTCATTGTGATCGACAGAAACGGCGTGCGCTTCCAAAAGACGCCGCACCCGACACTCACGGCGGTTGCGATTGGCGTTGTTATAGGGCTCGCGCTCGCAATGCGGCTGACGCGGCCGCCGAGGCCGAGAATCGCGCGATAAACTCACTCCGCTTACCTGCCGCGCGACGTTCTCCCGCGGTAATGGGATCTATGGGCCTCTTGGATCGCATCTGAGGCCGGACGACGCAAAGGGTTTGGCTTCGCTTGAAGCGTGCGATGCTGCGCCACGAGCGAAGCGCGGCACAGACATTTCCCGTGCGCGTCCAGGTATTGAATCCGAATAACGTTCTATGGCATGGTACCCCCGTGTGCGACGACTGGCGAGGAACGCTGGGTCGCAGGGAGGAAATCATGACGGAAACTAAGCTGATTTCGGAAGATCGCCGCAAGCTGATGAAGGCTGCTGCCGCTGGCGCAGGGGCCGCGGCTCTGTTCGGCGGATTGGGTTTCAACCCGCTGATCTCCGCGGCAATGGCTGAGGCGGCCGGAAAATCGCCGAAGCCGCTCAAAGCCGCGTTCTCCAACGCTGGATTGCAAGCGACCTGGTGCGCTCAGGGCAAGCAGGCGGCCGAATATTGGGGCAAGCTGTTCAACGTCGACGTCACTTGGTTCGACGGCCAGCTCGACGCGGTCAAGCAGCGCGCCGCGATCGACAACATGGCCGCGCAGAAGTGGGATTTCGTCGCCATTCAGGCGTTCGGCATCGGCACGCTGACCGCGCCGGTCAACAAGATGATCGACGCCGGCATTCCGGTCATCGACATGGATACGCTGATCGCGCCGCTCGACACGATCAATATTCATACGTTCCTTGCCCCTGACAACGTGTTCATGGGCGCGTCCGTCACGCAGGCGCTTGTCGATGCGATCGACGGCGAAGGCAACATCGTGATGACCCAGGGCGCGCTCGGCCACACCGGCGCCCAGGGCCGCGCCAAGGGCTTCAAGTCAGTCGTCGCCAAATACCCGAAGATCAAGGTGCTCGATGAGCAGCCCGGCGATTGGGACGTCACCAAGGTTGCGCGCATCTGGGAGACGCTCCTGACCAAATATCCCAAGATCGACGCCGCCTACTTCCACAATGACGACATGGCGCTCGCGGCCTATAAGGTGATGGAGGCCAAGGGCCGCACCGGAATCAAGATTGGCGGGTGCGACGCCATGCCGCCCGCAATCAAGGCGGTGCAGGACGGCCAGATGTACGCCACGGTCCGCAATCCATCGTGCCGCATCCACGGCGGGTCGATCGTCGCCGGTGTGCAGGCGGTCGTGCAGGGCGCAAAGACCGGCAAGGACATCCCGAAGAACATCGTCGTAGACGGTCCGGTGGTCACCAAGGCCAACGCCGACGGGATGCTGTGGATGCAGGAGCAGTTCCTCATCTAAATCGCCGCTGACCTCTCGCCATGGCGCTGCTTGAACTGACCAACATTTCGAAGTCGTTTGGCGGCGTCCAGGCGCTTCAGGGCGTCGACTTCACCCTGAACGCCGGCCAGATCCACGGTCTGGCCGGCGAGAACGGCGCCGGCAAGAGCACGATGATGAAGATCATCGCCGGCGTCCATGGGGCCGATTCGGGGACCGTGCGCGTCGACGGGAAGGAGGTCCATTTCCGTTCCTCCCGCGACGCGCTCTCCGCCGGCATCGGCATGGTGCATCAGGAGCTGAGCGTCGCGCCGGAACTGACCGTGGCCGAAAATGTTTTTCTCGGCAGCCAGCCTGTGAATGGAATGGGCATTGTCGCATGGCGACGGATGGCCGAGCGCGCCGCGGAAGAACTGAAGAACTTCGGGCTCGACATCAACCCTCGCGCGCGGCTCGGCGATTTCCCGATCGGCGTGCAGCAGCTCGTCGAGCTGTCGCGCGTGCTGTTTTCCGGCGCGCGCATCATCATCCTGGATGAGCCGACCTCGGCTTTGTCGCCGCCCGAGATCGAACGTCTATTCGGCGTTCTCGCGAAGCTGCGCGAGGGCGGCCGAAGCATGGTCTTCATCTCGCATTTCCTCGACGACATTCTCAAGATTTCGAACGCGATCACCATCTTCCGCAACGGTCGCAAAGTGGCGACAGCGGAGGTCACGCCGGAGATCGACAAGGGCTGGATCATCGAGCGGATGATCGGCACAGGCCGGGAGGAATTGGAGGAGAGCTATCTCAGCGAGATCAAGCTCAACAGCCGCCCCGAGGCGCCGGTCGTGTTGCGGGCGAACGATCTGACGCTCGCGCCTTCTTATCGCAATCTCTCCTTCGAGGCGCGGGCGGGCGAGGTTCTTGGCATTTACGGCTTCATGGGCTGCGGGCAGCTCGAATTGGCGCGGACCCTGTTCGGGAAGTATCGCCCCGGCGGCGGATCGCTCGAGATTGATGGCAAGGTCAAGGCGCTGAAGACCACAACCGCGGCCAAGAAGGCGGGGGTGGCCTATGTCGCCGAGAGCCGCCGGGCGATGCTGTTCGGCGATGAGCCTGTCTATAAGAACGTGTCGATTGCCGTTCTCGAGCGCCTGTCGAAGTGGCTTCTGAAGCCGGACCGTGAGCGGGAGATCGCCAAGGTTCAAGTCAAGGATCTCGACGTTCGTCCGCCCGACGTCGAATGGCGCCTGGGCGGCCTCTCGGGCGGAAATCAACAGAAGGTCGCGCTGGCGAAATGGCTGACCCACGCGCCCCGGATACTCCTGCTGGCTGAACCGACGCGCGGCATGGACGTCGGCGCCAAGGAGGACGTGGTCCGGATCGTGCGGCATTTGCGCGATCAGGGCATCGCCATCGTCGTCTTCTCCACGGAGCCGGAAACCGTGCTCTCGCTCGCCGACCGGGTGCTGGTGATGCGCAAGGGCGAGATCGCGCACGAGTTCGCCGGCGAAGCGATCAGCAAGGATCGGCTGCTCGCCGCCGCCTGACGATAGGATTTAGTTTTCAATGGATATGCAGAGCGCCGAGGTCGGATCCACACGCGCCTTTCGCTTGGGCGATTTCCTGCGCGATCAATTGCGCAACATCGCCCCGTTCATAACCCTCATCGCGCTCGTCGCCTTCTTTAGCATCGCAAGCCCGACTTTCGCTTCCCTCGCCAATCTGGAGAACATCCTCCAGCAGGTGTCGGTGACCGCGATCATGGCCGTCGGCCTCACCTTCGTCATCCTAACGGCCGAGATCGACCTCTCCGTCGGCGCGATCGCCAACGCCACGGCGATCGTGCTGACGTTCTTCACGCTGCAGCCGGACTACGTGAACATCGCCAATCTGCCGATGCCGGGCGCCATCGCAATCGTGCTCGCGCTCATGGCGTGCGCCGCGCTCGGCCTCCTCACCGCGTTCGGCGTGACCCGCATCGGCATCCCATCCTTCATCATGACGCTCGCCATGATGCAGATCGGCGCCGGCATCTCGGCGGTTCTGGTGCGCGGCCAGATCGCCTACACCGTTCCGCCTCTCATTCTGACGCTCGGGTCCAAGACGATTTTTGGCGTGCCGTGGATCATCATCGTCGCGGCGGTCTTCCTGCTCGTCGCTCATCTCGTGCTGACCTACACGCGCTTCGGCCGCTACGTTTATATGGTCGGCGGCAATCGTGAGGCGGCGGAATATTCCGGCGTCAATGTCCGCTTCATCGTCGGCGCGGTGATGGTGATCTCCGCCATGTGCTCGGGCTTCGCCGGCATGGTCGGCGTCGCCTATTTCGGCAGCGCCCAGCAGAACGAATTCGACACCTTCCTGCTCGACGCCATCGCCGCTGTGGTGGTCGGCGGCACGAGCCTGTTTGGCGGTCGCGGCGGCATCGGCAACACGATCGTCGGCCTGTTCGTGCTCGGCGTCCTCAACAACGGACTCGATTACGTCAAGATCGACAGCTTCCTCAAGATCCTCATCCGCGGCATCATTCTGCTCGCGGCGCTCACCATCAATGTCTATGCCGAGCGATTGCGGACAGTGCGGAGCGGCGAGCGGGCCAGCTGAACCGGCGGGGCGGCAGGCTTCGACCGAAGCCTATCCAGCCCACATCACGGCGATGTCGCTGCGCGCGCGTAGGCGGGCGTCAGCGGTAACGAGCGCAAGATCGCGGTTGAGGCAATGGGCGACCAGCATGCGGTCGAATGGATCGCGATTATCCCACTTCAGCGCGCTCGCCGTTTCCGCGTCCGCGCCGCCGATCGCGAGCTCGGAAAAGCCCGCCGCAAGAGCAGCGGCGCGCGGCGATCCCTCGAGCGCAAGCTTGCCGGCTCGCTGCTTGATCGCAATCTCCAAGAACGACGCCGCACTGACGTAGACTTCCTGTTCTCGCCCGATTGTTCTGCGCAGGAACTCGCCGAGCCTGGCGGACCCGGTCTCGAACCACAGAAACACCTGCGTATCGAGGAGGAGGCTCAAGCCTCGCCCTCATACAGGCGATTCAATTCGGGATCGGGCGCGTCGAAATCGTCGGCGATATAGCTGATACGCAGGAGCCCAGACGGCTTGCGCACTCGCTTCAGCGGACCGATCGGCGCGAGGCGGGCTTTGGCGACGCCGTTTTTGGCGATGATGGTCTCGTGGCCGCGCTCGGCCGCCTCGACCAAAGTCGAGAGTTGGGTTTTGGCTTCGTAGAGATTGACCACGCGAGGCATCAATGTGCTTTAGTTGCGAGGCGCGCCGCGGTCAAATTGGTCAAGCCGCGAATTCATCGCCAAAACGATCAAATTGTCGTGGGCCTGCGGCGGCCGGCGGGGACCGGCCCGCGGCGCCCGATTGCGTCAGCCAGCGGCCGACGTCCCGCCAGGCGGTCCGGAGCGTTCGCCGCCCCAGAAATAACGACAAATGTCGCCCCGGCTCGACACGGATTTCGACGCGCGTTCCGGCGCATAGCGATTTGACCGCGGTCGCTTGCGGAAGCGCGACGATCTCGTCGTCAGCCGCCGCGAGGACAAAGATCGGCGCCGAGATGTCGGACAGCGGGCTCTGCCGCCCAAGGCTCGGAAACGACCCGCGCGCAAGCCGGTTTTCGCGAAATATCCACTCGGTGGACTGAAGGAAATAGGCGCCGGGCAGATCGACGGTCCGCGCGTCCCAGGCCTTGAACTTTTCAACCAGCGCCGGATCGCTCACATCCTGTAGCGCCGCTTCCGCGGTGAAGTCTTGCATCAAGTCGTCCGACCACAGCGCGTAGGACAGAGATCCCCGAACCCGTCCGCCGGCGAGCGCGAGAGTTTGGGCGATCGACGCCGTGGAGACCGAGACAAGGGTTTGGGTGATGCGCGATTGCGCCGCGCGGAGGTCGATCGGAGCGCCCGCCAGGACCAACTTGACGACCTTTCGCGGGAAGCGCGCGGCGTAGGCTGCGGCGAGCCAGCCGCCCTGACACAGTCCGACGAGAGACGCGCGGCCGCCAAGGTCGTCGATGGCGACATTCAGGTCGCTGAGATAGGCGTCTATGCCGTAGTCGCGCATTTGCGCCGTCGCCGATTTCCAATAGGTCAAAGCGACGAACTCCGATCCGCCTTCGGCAAGGATCTGCGCGACGCTGTGGCGATCGGCGAAGTCGGCGATCGACGCCTCATGGACCGCGTAAGGCGCAACGATGAGCACCGGCTCGGCCCTCGCCGCGACCGGCTCGCTCCGTTCGAGAAGCAGCATCGTCGGCAGCTCGATGCGGATCTGTCCAAGCGTGGCCAAGGACGACGTGTCGACCGCGTCCGCTTGATGTCCTCGTTCGAGCGCGGCGGCGTTTGGGGCAGCCTCTGCGAGACTCTCCAGCCCGCGGGAGATTGCGGTCGACCACATGACGCGCCACAGTTCAAACGGGTCGGGCATGGTCTTCGACCGTCTTGGATTGGCAGGCGCATTGTACCGGCGCCGCTGCGGCGCGTCTATCTTGACGACGGCTTGCCGCAGCCCAATTAGACGCCAGGATTGGGACAATATGGCGGCGTGTTCGCCCGCAACCGCGCGCGGCGCGACATCAAGAGCGTGCAGCAATGCGAAAGGGTCGTCGCGCGATTGGGGTTGGCGCCTTGCTTTTTGCAGCAATGACGGCCCCGACGGCGCGGAGCGCCGGCCGCGTTCTGACGACTTCAGATGTCGTCGCCATCCGGATCGTCGGCCATCCGGATCTGGACACGACCACGCGAGTGGAGCCCGACGGCACGATCAACTTTCCGTATGTGGGCCGCATCCTGGCCGCGGGGCGGACGGAGGATGATCTGGGGCGCGCCCTCGGAAGGCGGCTGGTCGAGCTGAAGATCCTTGCCGGGCCGTGAGTTGGGGTATCCTTGGCCAGTACCGCGCAAGCCCTGGAATCTCGCCGCTACCGGACTATTTTACACATACTGCAAGCATTGAAATTCGAGTCCGAGATCCTATTTGTAGATGGCTTCAACGCTTTCGTTGGACGATCAGAACCTAAGAAGACCAGAACTCAGATGCATTGCCCATCAAATACCGATCGCCACGGAGAGCGGTCGGTTTCGCCGCTCCTCGTGTGCGATCTCCGCGCACAGCTTGCGCCCTTGAACCGTTACGGCCCTTCCGGCCTGGGCGTCGCCGTCGCGGACGGCCTCCACGCGCTCATCGGCGCATCGCGGACGGCGGTTGGCGCTGTCCTCACTCGCTCCGAGGCACACTGACAGTCGTGACCCGCAGGCGTGCTGGCGCCTATCTCACCAGCACGTTGCGGAACTGCCATGGATCGCTCTCGTCAATGTCCTCGGGGAAGAAGCCGGGGCGACCCATGAGCGGCGTCCAATCCGTGTAGACGCCAATGACCGGGCCAAGATAGGGCGTTTGAATTTCGAGGCAACGGCGGAAGTCCAATTCGTCGGCCTCCACAATTCCGGCCTTCGGATTTTCGAGCGCCCAGACCATGCCGGCCAAAACCGCTGACGTGACCTGCATGCCGGTCGCGTTCTGATAGGGGGCAAGCGCGCGCGTCTCCTCGACCGAGAGCTGCGAGCCGAACCAATAAGCATTGCGGGCGTGGCCGTAGACGAGCACGCCCAATTCGTCGATTTCATCGAGAATCTCGGCTTCGCCAAGAATATGGCGGGCGCTCTGGATTTCGCCGGCGCGGCCGAACAGTTCGTGCAGTGACAGCACCGCGTCGTCGCACGGATGATACGCGTAATGGCAGGTTGGCCGGTAAACGGCCGCGCCCTTGTCGTCGCGCACCGTGTAATAGTCGGCGATCGAGATCAACTCGTTGTGGGTGACGAGGAAGCCGAACTGCCCCCGTGCAGTCGGGGTCCATGAGCGGACGCGCGTATTGGCGCCGGGCTGGTTGATGTAGATCGCCGCGCCGCAGCCGCTTTTGTGGAAGCCGGCGTTGGCCGGCGTCCACTTCTCATGTGCGCCCCAGCCGAGTTCCGCCGGCTGCATGCCTTCCGACAAGAAGCCTTCGATCGACCAGGTGTTGACGAACACGTTGCGCGGCTTCGGGCTTTTGGCGCGCTGGGTGTCGCGCTCCGCAATGTGCGCGCCCTTGACGCCGAGGCGTTGAGCGAGACGAGCCCACTCGTCCTTGGTCTTCGGCGCCGGCGCCTTGTCGCCAAGATCGTGGGCGAGATTGACCAGCGCCTGCTTGACGAACCACGAGACCATGCCCGGATTCGCGCCGCAACAGGAGATGGCGGTAACACCGCCAGGATTCTTGCGGCGCTCGGCGAGCACGGTCTCGCGCAAAGCGTAGTTGGTGCGCGCCTCGTTTCCGAGTGATTTATCGTAATAGAAGCCAGGCCAAGGTTCGACGACCGTGTCGACGTAGAGCGCGCCGAGCTCGCGGCAATGGCGCATGAGGTCAAGCGAGGAGGTGTCGACCGACAGGTTGACGCAGAAGCCCTGGCCGGAACCGGCGGTCAGGTACTTGTGCAGCACGTCGCGATAATTGTCGCGCGTGAGGCCGAGAT
The DNA here is from genome assembly GCA_963813555.1 of uncultured Alphaproteobacteria bacterium. GTDB lineage: Bacteria > Pseudomonadota > Alphaproteobacteria > Rhizobiales > Beijerinckiaceae > Roseiarcus. The sequence continues at coordinate 92,840 of CAWEZX010000016.1, forward strand.
GGACAAAGCCGACGCCGCGGTCATCCAGGAGCTTGCGATCGGAATCATCCGGATCGATGACGACGAAGCGGTCCTGGTCGAATTCAAAGTGTCGCTCGATCAGCGGCAAGGTCCCTTTGCCGATCGATCCGAAGCCGATCATCACGATCGGGCCTGTAATGCGCCCGTGCCGCGGCCAATGGGTCATGGCGTCAGATCTCCTTCAAGGACAAGCCGGGCGTCTTCGAGGGGGTTAAAGCCATGGCCTTCCGGGCGCGTCAATAGCGCGAGAGACCGGATTTCTGTCGCAAAACTGTCGCATGAACGGGCGAGGCGGGCGCCCCGTGCCCAAGCATCGGCGACACCATGGTGCAATAGATTTCCCTCGTTCCCTGTGCCATTTTGAGGGGCTGAGGTGGTCCCAAGCTTCTTGGTCCTGCGCCGGGCTTTTTAGCTGCCGTCAACGAACACTGGCGAACATCGCTTCAGGGTGGGGAGGTGGAACATCATGACGAGAACTCAATCCTTGCTGATGATGCTTGCGGCGGGCCCTGCCGCCCTCGGCGGCTTGGCGCTGGCGGCGCAGGACAGGTACAGCTTGCAAGTGCCCGGCGGTCTCGCGTTCTCTGAGTTCAGGGGATACGAAGATTGGCAGCTCATCGCCGTCGCTCACAACGGCGATAAGGTCGACGCTATCCTCGGCAATCCGGCAATGATCGAGGCCTACAAGGCGGGCATTCCCGGCAACGGCAAGCCTGTCCCCGACGGCGCCAGGATGGCGAAGATCCATTGGATGGCGAAGAAGGCTGAGGACCAGCCCAATGAGCCGGTCGTGCCGGGCGCCTTGCATGACACGGACTTCATGGTGAAGGACAGCAAGCGGTTCGCGGACAGCGGCGGATGGGGATACGCCGAGTTCGAGTATGACCCCTCGACCCAGACGTTCAGGCCTGGCGACACCAATGATTCGCCGCCGCAGGAGCATGACGCCAAGTGCGGCTTCGCCTGCCACACGATCGTGGCGGATAAGGATTACGTTTTCACAGCCTATCCGCAGCGGTGAGAAGATGCGCGCGCCCTAGGGGCGAGGCGCAGTCGCTCTGCCAGCCTCCGCCTCGTGCTGAGGGTCGGGCGAAACGCATTCAAAGCCAATCGCGCTAATCAGCTCTGCGCCCGACGCTCCTGCCGTCGAGCCCCAGCAGCCGGTCGAGCGAAAGCGCGCCGGGACCAAAGGTGATGATCGCGAGCGCCATCGCCGCCCAGTACAAATGGAAGTTCGCCCAGCCGTCCGGATAGGTGAGCTGGATGACGCCGGTCATGACGAGAAGGCCGAGCGCGGCCCACCGGGTAAGGAAACCGAACGCGAGCAGGATCGGCAGCACGATTTCGGCGGTGCTGGCCATCGTCGCGACCACTTCCGGAAACGGAAACGGAATCTCGAAGCCGAAGATGTGGAGCTTGTATTCGTCGGCAAAGAGAGTCTGCGCGCCAAACGATAGCGTGAACCAGCCGTCCCAGCGCGTAAGCCCCGAGGCGTAAAAGGGCCTCGCCAAGGCCAGACGCAGGATGAGCAGCGGGAGCCATGTGGGAACGAGCCCAAAGACGACGCTGGTGAGGCGAGCGATCGGGTTGGATAGGGCAAACGCGGTCGTGTGCGCAGTGTCAGTGGTCATGACGGCTGTCCTGGAATGATGGAGGCGACGGCGCCGGATTCGACCAATCCGACCAGATGGGTTCCGAGGTCGAACGTGGGATCGTTCAGCGCCACAGCGGCAGCGATCAATGTTGCGCCCTCGCGCAATCTCAGAGCGAAATCATAAGCCTTCGGCGGCAGGACGCGCACCTTGACGTCGTAGTCAGGCCGGGTAAGGAGCGCGGCCTCGCCGATCCAATCGGTCGGCGCGGCCGGCTCGGCGTCGCCCTGATGGGACGCCCAGATCGAGGCGGCCGGAGTGACTAAACGCAGCAGGCGCGCCGCTGGATGAAAGGCGATCCGCGTCTCGGGCAACTGATCGGCGCTCAACGCGGCGATCTCGTCGATTGTCGCGACGAGGGCGTCTTCGGCGTGATAGGCCTCGACCCAGGCGTTCTCGAGACGCGCCACATCAGGGAGGTAGTCGAGGCTTGGCCCCGCCTCGACCTCGGAGATACGGGCGTTGATGAAGTCCGGGAAATCGTCGCCGTAAGCGACCATCAGCGGCGAGCGTGGCCGGTGGGCGCTTACGTAGATCCGCGCTATGGCGCGGAAGAAATCGTCCCCCACGATCCGGCGCGACACAGGGTAGCGCGCTTCAAGCGCGCCAATCAGTCCGACCGTGACATTGTTGCGATAGACCGCAAATCGGCGGACGTCGGGCGCGCCCATGCGCCCGTGGGTCATCGCGGGCGGCGGCGCGGAAGGCTCGCCGAGCGCCGCCGCGAAAGCGCCGACTGTCGCCTCAAACGGCATCGGCGTGCTCTAGGGTTTTCGTCGTCCCATCGACGATCGCGCGCTCGGCGCGCCGTGCTTCGCCGAAAAGCGTTGGCCAAGCGGGCACATCGTTGTCCCACTCGATCAGCGTCGGCGTCGCCCCGAGCCGGCGGATTGTCTTGGCGTAAAGCGACCACACGGGGTCGCGAACCGGCGAATTGTGGGCGTCGATGAGCAGCGGCAGGCCGGTATCGTCGCTGTCCTCGGCGCAGCCTGCGAGATGGATCTCGCCCACCGCTGAAAGCGGAAAATCGGCGAGATAGCGGTCCGGATCGAAGCCGTGATTGACGGCGCTCACGAACACGTTGCTGACGTCGAGAAGGAGACCGCAGCCGGTGCGGCGCGCGATCTCACGCAGGAAATCCGTCTCCGCCCACGTGCTTTCGGCGAATACGACGTAGGTCGAGGGATTTTCGAGCAGCATCGTCCGCCCGAGAGCGTTCTGCACCTCGTCGATATGCTCCGACACTCGGGCGACCGTCTCGTCCGTGTAGGGCAGGGGCAGGAGGTCGTTGAGGAACTCGCCCTCGTGGGTCGACCAGGCGAGGTGCTCGGAAACGAGCGTCGGCTCAAAGCGCTTGGCGACCGCCGCGAGCCGTTGAAGATGGGCGCGGTCGAGCGGTCCGGGCGAGCCGATCGACAGGGCGACGCCGTGCAGCGATAGCGGGTACCGCTCCCGAATCGCGTCGAGGCGGCGATGTGGGGCGCCGCCAGCGCCCATGTAGTTTTCCGCGTGAACTTCGAAAAACCCAAGCCCGGGGCGCGTGTCGACGATCGCCTCGAAATGCTCGGGCTTGAACCCGACCCCGACGCTCGGCCCGGCAAGGCTCGGCGGATGACGACGAATGGCGACGGTCATGCGTAGCTCCATTCCGGCCTCGCCCGTGCATCGGCCAGCGGTACCATCTTCGCGCTCGCGCCGGGCCGTGTTACATCAGGCCGCCGTGTGGTTCGCTCCACGCCAAAATATTTCTCCGGACCTGTAACGGCAGACTAGGCGAAACGAAGCACATATGAAAGTCCAGCCCATTGAGGGTCGCCCGGCCCATCTGTGGTCCGAAATGATGCGGGCCTCGATTGCGGGCGACGAGGGCGTATACCGGCGGCTTCTGGAGGACATCGGTCGCTCTGTGCGGGCGATGGCGCGGAGTGCTTTCGCGCGCGCAAGAGCGGGCGATGCGGATATCGAGGATGCGGTGCAAGAGACCCTGTTGGCGATCCACCTCAAGCGGCATACCTGGGACCCCGGGCAGCCGCTCGCGCCGTGGGCCTACGCGATAGCTAGGCACAAGATCGTTGACGCCATGCGCCGTCGCGGCCGGCGGCGGGTCGAGCCGCTGGAGAATTTCGAGGAGTTCCTCGCCGCGCCGGAGGCCGAGGACCCGCATGCGTTGAGCGATGCGCGGAAGCTCCTGGAGACGCTTGCGCCCCGCCAGCGCGACATCGTGACCTCGATCTCGCTTGACGGCCAATCGATCGCCGCGACGGCGAACCGCTTATCGATGTCCGAGGTCGCGGTCAGGGTGGCGCTTCATCGGGCACTCAAGTCGCTCGGCGCGGCTTGGCGGAGGTCGGTCGAGTGAGAACCTACCAATTCATCGCAGCGCTTTCTGCCGATCCTGTACCCGAGCCGATCCGGCTCGGCCGGCGGGTCGTGGCGGCGCTCGCCATCGGCTTTCTCGGCAGCCTTGCGATCTATTTTCTGAGGCTGGGGCCAAGGCCGGACATCGCCGCGGCGTGCGATTCGATGCGCTTTTGGCTGAAGTTCGTCGACTCGTTCGCGTTCGCCTTGCCGACGCTTCTGCTGACGCTGCGGCTCGCCAGCCCTGACGCGAAGCCGGGAGCGCTTGCACTTTGGCTGGTTGCGCCCTTCATCCTGCTCGCTGGGGGAGTGGTCGCGGAATTGATGATCGTGCCGCAAAGCGCGTGGATGCCCCAACTCATGGGCGTGAACGCCATGCACTGCACGGTCACGATCCCGATGCTGGCGGCTCCCGTCCTTGCCGCGCTCATCGTCGCGTTACGCGCCGGCGCGCCGCTCCACTCGGGCCTGACCGGCGCTCTGGCCGGGGCGGCCTCGGCCGGCGTCGCGGCTCTGCTCTACGCGTCGTCCTGCCCCGACAATTCGCCGCTGTTCGTAGCGACCTGGTATCCGCTTGCGACGCTCATCTGCATGGGCGTTGGCGCGTTGGTCGGCCGGCGCTTTCTCGCCTGGTGACGGGGCGGTCCTTCGACACGCGATGCTGCGCCTCGCTCCTCAGGATGAGCCGTTTGCGCTACTTCTTGATGATCGGGTCGAGGATTGTTTTCAGCTGGTCGATGCTGAGCTCTCCGCCATAGACCTTGCCGTCGATGACGAAGGTTGGCGTGCCGGTCATCTTGATCTCGTCAGTCGTCCGCTTGCCGACGGCCAGCACGGCGTCGGCCTTCGACTGGGTCCTTGAGGCAAGCCATGGCCTGATCGTGGGTGAGGCCGGCCGGTCGCATGGCGGCGATCAGCGGCTCGAGCGGCTTGTCGACGAACGCCCACTTGTCCTGCGTCGCAAACAGCAATTCGATGGCGGCGAACGCCTTGTCGTCGCCGACGCAGCGCGCGAGCAAGAAAGCCGCAACGTCGAGCGAGTTGCGCGAAAATTCACGAAAGATGAATCGGACCTTGCCGGTGTCGATGTAATCCTTCTTCAGCTCGGGAAAGATCTCGCGGCTGAAGGTGGCGCAATGGGGGCAGGTCAGCGAGCCGTATTCGACCACCGGCACGCCTGATGGGTCGCCCACCGTCAGTTCGGGCAGCGTACCAGGCTTGAGGACCGTCGCCATGTCCACCGTTCGATCGGGCTCGGGCGCTGCGCCAGCGGCGAGAGCGACATTCGCGGCGCGAGCGCCGTCGCGCAGAAGAACGCGGCGCCCGCAAGGCGGCGCAAGGAAACGAAGACCAGGTGAAACTCCTGGGGAAGACAGAGTCGGATCTGGGCGACATTGCACTCAAAGACCGTCGAGCGGCAAGCCGGTCGTCCGATCCGTGCGCCCCGACCGCGATTCAGCGGGAATCGCCAGGATGAAGAGATCGAGGCTTATGTCGCGGTGGAAAGCTGCGCAGCGGGCTGGCCCGTCTGCACCGTTGGCTGCGGGCCGACGGCGCTGACCAAGTACACAAGAAGCCACAGGGCGACAATCGTCGCCAGCGCGACCGTCAGGGGGATCAAGCTGCAATCGTCGGGCGGATATCCGCGGTAGAATGCCGTGGACTTCGTCTCCATGACGATCCCCGTTCGTTACATTCTGAACGGACAAATTAGAATGGCCGGCGCGATGCCGCGCCCACGCTGAGGCGTGTGATCCGTTGAGCGGGACGACTCACGCCCAACGGAGATTGCATCGCCGACAAGCAGCGCGAGCGCCCGCTCCTTCGCTTTGCGTCAGAGGCGTGCGCCCGCGCGGCGTTTCTTACGCCGCAGTGAGCGAGCCCCTGTGGCCCTTCACTTTAATGTGACTGCAGGTGCCGGCGGGCACGAATTTGAAATCGGAGGGGCTGAAGCTGGTCTTCGACATGCCCGCGCAGCTGTGAGCGCCGGCGGCGCAGTCGTTGTGGCCCCTCAATGAGATGCCGAAGCAGCTCTCCTTGCCCGGAGGAGGATCTTTGGCCGAGGCGGGAATCGTGTAGGCGACGGCAAGGGCGGCCGCGATGGAGGCGGCGAGGGCGAGGGAAACCGATTGACGAGACATAAGCGTCCTCCTTGTTCTGGCCGCAGGGTGATCGCATGCGGCACCGAAAGCTCTACGGACAGCGACGGGCGTCCGTTACAGACGCGAGGGAATTTTGTGGCCAATCTTGCATTCGCCGAAAATTCGATAATTCCGCCGCCGATTGCCTGTTGCGAATCATTCCTGCAGACGCTGCGGAAAAAGTGGGTGCGCTCGACAAGAATTGTTGTTAGCCCGCGCGCGAGCGGTCATGAGTGCGGAAGGAGCGAGCGATGGAATACCGGCAGCTTGGCAATTCGGGCCTCAAGGCCTCGGCGCTGACGATGGGCACGATGATGCTCGTGCCGCAAAGCGCGTGGATGCCTCGCCTCATGGGCGCCAACGCGATGCATTGCACGATCACGATCCCGATGCTGGCGGCTCCCGTCCTTGCCGCGCTCATTGTTGCGCTGCGCGCCGGCGCGCCGCTCCACCCGAGCCTGACTGGCGCACTGGCCGGCGCGGCCTCGGCCGGCGTCGTGGCGCTCCTCTATGCCTCTACCTGCCCGGACGATTCGCCCTTGTTCGTGGCCACCTAGTATCCGCTGGCCACGCTCCAGTTCCTGGCCTGGTAGAGCCGCTACTTCTTGATCAGCGGGTCGAGGATCGCCTTCAGCTGGTCGATGCTGAGCTCCCCGCCGTAGACCTTGCCGCCGATGACGAAGGTCGGCGTGCCGGTCATCTTGATCTCGTCGGTCGCTCGCTTGCCGATGGCCACAATTGCGTCGGCCTTCGATTGATCCTTGAGGCACGCCATCGCCTGATCATGAGTGAGGCCGGCCGGGCGCATGGCGGCGATCAGCGGCTCGAGCGGCTTGTCGACGAACGCCCACTTGTCCTGCTGGGAAAAAAGCAGCTCGATAGCGGCGAGCGCCTTGTCGTCGCCGATGCAGCGCGCGAGCACGAACGCGGCGACGTCCAGCGGGTTGCGCGCAAATTCGCGAAAGATGAATCGGACCTTGCCGGTGTCGATGTAGTCCTTCTTCAGCTCAGGAAAGACTTCGCGGCTGAAGGTGGCGCAATGGGGGCAGGTCAGCGAGCCGTATTCGACGACCGGCACGCCCGAGGCGTCGCCCACCGCCAGTTCCGGCAACGGGCCCGGCTTGAGAACTGTAGCCATGTCGATCGTTCGATCGGGCTCGGGCGCTGCGCCTGCGGCAAGAGCGCCATTGGCGGCGAGCGCCGCGGCGGAAAAGACAAGAGCGAAGGCAAACTGGCGAAGCGAGGCGAAGGCCAAGTCAAGCTCCTCAAGGACAGGAAGGGTCGGGACGGCGGACATTGCGCATAAAGGCCTGCGAGCGGCAAGCCCGGCGCTTCACGGCGTTTCAGAGAAAACATGCGGCTCTGAGCGCGGCGGGTCACAAGCGCGTTATCAGTCCGAACCGCGGTCTTGGCGCGTCTCAGCAGGAATGTTAGTTCGGCCCGGTAAATTTCGACGGCCAATGAGGGCGTGATGGAGGTGACATCGCTGATCATAGGCGGGCGTACCGAGACGCAGTTCCGCGACAATCTCGCTTCCATCAATGTGAAGCTTGCCGACGATGAGCGCGCACACCTCGACAAAGTGAGCCAGCCGCCGCTCATCTACCCGTACTGGCTCAGTCATGGACGGCCAAGGACCGCCTCGGACCCGCCGATCTCGCGCTGCATGCGCCATTCCTGAAATGACGCGGAGACGAAATCTCAATCGCGGAGACGATCGCCATGGCCGAGACGCCCTTTCCGCCTCTCAAGCGCGAACCTTTGCTGGAAGAGAGCTGCCGTCCGCGAACCCCATCGTTCGCCTCATCAAAGGCGCTCGCATCAAATTTGCGCCGGGGCAACCGACTGGATTGCATCGTCATCCCGTCTCGATCGTGGGGGTCGTGACCGCCGGAAGCTTTACTCTTCAACTGGAAGGGAAGCCGCCCCAGCTGCTCAAAACCGGCGACAGTTTCTTCGAGCCCGCCGGCCAGACGATTCTCAAGCTCGATAACGCGTCGACGAGCGAGCCCGCTGAAATCGTCTGTTTCTATCTTGCCGATACGAAGGAGCGTCCGCCGATTGAGATGCTGGCTGGAGGCATGGACAGCCAGTTGGGGAAAAAATAACCGAGCCCTATCGGCTCGACTGGATGTGGCTGCGCAGGACGGGATAGACCTGCGCCTCCCATCGTTTGCCATTGAAGACGCCGTAATGGCCGACGCCCGCCTGCAGATGATGGGTCTTCATGTAGGGTCTAAGGCCTGAGCAGAGATCCTGCGCGGCGAGCGTCTGGCCGACGGCGCAGATGTCGTCCTTTTCGCCCTCGACCGTCAGGAGAAATGTTTTCTTGATTGCGCTGAGGTCGATCGGCTCGCCCTTGTGCTGCATTTGGCCGAGGGGAAGCAGATAGCGCTGGAACACCTGATCGACGGTTTCGAGATAGAAGTCCGCGCTCATGTCCATGATCGCGAAATATTCCCTGTAGAAGTCGCGGATCGCATCCGCCTTCTCGATGTCGCCGGCGACCCGATGGTGGAAGAGGTCTATGAAGGACTTCGAGTGCCGCTCGGCGTTCATGCTCATGAAGGCGCAAAGCTGAAGAAATCCTGGATAGACCCGCCGGCCCCGCCCCTCGAACTTGGCCGGCACGGTCCCGATCATATTGGCGCGGAACCATTCGATCGGCTTTTCCTGTGCGAGTTCGTTGACCTTGGTCGGGGAGACGCGGGCGTCGATCGGGCCGGCCATCAAGGTCAGGCTCGCCGGCTGGATTCCATCGCGGTCGCGCGCCATCACCGCAGTCGCGGCAAGCGCCGAGACCGTCGGCTGGCAGACCGCCACGACATGGCAGTTCTCGCCGATGAAGCGCACGAAGTCGATGAGATGCTGGGTATAATCCTCAAGCGAGAAGCGGCCATCCTCGAGCTTGACGTTGCGCGGGTTGGTCCAGTCGGTGATGAACACCTGGTGGTCGCGCAATAGAGTGCGGATCGTGCCGCGCAAAAGGGTGGCGAAGTGGCCCGACATTGGCGCGATCAGAAGGATCTTCGGATCGTCCTCGCCGCCCTCCTTGCGGAATCGAAGCAACTGGCAGAATGGCGTCCATAGGACGCCGCGCTCTTCGATCGGAACGGGCCCGCCGTCGATTTCAATGCTGTCGATGGCATAGTCCGGGCGGGCATGGGTAAAACCCGCAAGCGCGACCAATTCGTAATAGGCGCTCATTCGCAGCCATGGCGATGCGTTGGGATGCGCCGACCAGGCGGAGAGGATCGCATGCGCGTTTTCGGCCAATTGACGCACGCGATCGCCGACGTCGGCCATCCCTTGATACGCGTCGTACATCATGAAATTGCCCAAGCTCTAGCGCAAAGTTAGCAAACCGTATGCCATCGGCGACTGGCACGCCCTTTGCTCATCCGCCAGCGGATAGATGCGGACCGCCTCAATGTCGCAAACAACCTTGACCGTCAGCAGCAAAAACTATTCGTCGTGGTCGCTCAGAGGCTGGCTGATGGCCAAGCTCGCCCGTATCGATTTCGAGGAAATCGTCGTTGCGCCCAATGACGCCGACGCCCGTGCAGAGATTCTGCTGCTGTCGCCGTCGATCCTGGTCCCCTGCCTCACTTACAATGGAATTCGGGTTTGGGACACGCTGGCGATCGGCGAATTCCTGAACGAAGTCGCGCCAAAAGCTGGCCTTCTGCCTAAGGATCAGGCAATTCGCGCCCATTGCCGCTCCATTTGCGGCGAGATGCATTCCGGCTTCGTCTCGCTTCGGCAGGCGCTGCCGATGAACATCAAGGCCCATTTCCCCAGCTTCAAGATCTGGTCGAAGGCGCGCGCCGACATCGACCGCATCGTCATCATCTGGAGCGAATGTCTTCAGGCCTATGGCGGGCCATTTCTGTTCGGCAAGATCACCATGGCCGACGCGATGTATGCGCCGGTGGTGAGCCGGTTTCGCACCTACGGGATCAAGCTCGACGGAGAATTGAAAAGCTACGCCGAGCGCATCTGGGACCTCCCCGCGATGCAGGAGTGGCGCGAGGCGGCCCTGGCCGAGCAAGAGGAGATCGAGGAACTCGAAGCCGAGTTTTAGGACCCGTCGCGTTCAGACCTGCGGGGGCGCGTCAGTCCTTGCCCTCGTACTTGAAGGACACTTTGAGCTTGGTGCGATAGGCTTCGACCTTGCCCTTTTCGATCACCAGGTCCTGCTCCAGAACTTGCGCCACACGCAGGTCTCGTAAACTCTTCGAGGCGCGCTCGATGGCGGCCGCGGCGGCCTTCTCCCAGGACTCCGAACTCGTGCCCACCAGCTCGACTACCTTGTAAACGCTCTCGGCCATCGGATCCTCCCTCGCCGCCCGCGTTGCGCCTGGCGGTTCAATGCAGCCAGCTTGCGACGCGAACGCCCGCCGGGTCAAGCTGGACGGGCGAGAGCCGAAAACATGCGGGTGATAAGGCGTCCGATTTCGGGCGCGAGACGCTCAGGCTCAAGGCCTTCAAAGGGCAGGGCGCGGTCGACCCACAGCGTCGCGAAGCCATGCACGGCCGACCAGGCGACAAGGACGAGGCCCGTGGCGTCGCCCTTCGGCGCTTGGCCGGCGTTCTGGCAGGCGACGACCGCGCCGCGTAGGATATGGAAGGCGCGCAACCCCGGCTCGGTTGGGCCCGAAGACGTCGAGTCGCCGTGAAACATCACGCGGAAATAGCCGAGCGACGAGACAGCGAACGTCACGTAAGCGAGGCCAAGCGCTTCAAGGCGAGCGCTGGCGTTGTCCGGCGCCGCGTCGCGCGCCGCGATCAACTGAGCCTCGAGGCGCGTAAAACCTTCCTCCGCGATAGCCGCCAGGAGCTCATTGCGGTTGGAGAAATGATGATAGGGAGCGCCCGGACTGACGCCCGCTCGCGCAGCCAGCTCGCGCAGGCTCAACGCATCGACCCCGTGTTGGCCGATCGCTTTGACCGCCGTTTCGATCAGCGCGCGGCGCAGGCGCCCATGGTGGTAGCCGGCTTTCCCTCTCGCTCGCATGGTTTCTTGGGCTCAGCGAGCGTACGCGTACGGGCCGCCCCGGCTCAGCGCCCTTTGATAGGCAGGTCGCGCATGAATGCGGGCAAGGAAGCTCATGAGGTTCGGTCGCGCCGCGTTCAATCCTCCCCGCGAGCTCGCGGCTTCAAGCGGGAAGCTCATCATGACGTCCGCAGCGGAGAACGCGTCTCCAGCGAACCATTGTTTGTTGTCCAGCTCCTTCTCCAAATAATCGAGATGAAGTTTTATCTGGCCGTCGACGTATCGGCGCGCAGGCCAGCCGAACGGGCCAAGCCTGCGTAGGACAAGTTTCAAAAGCAGAGGCGACATCGCGGAGCCTTCCGCGTAGTGCAGCCAGTAGCGATAGCGCCAATAAGCTTCGCCGCCCTCCGCCGGCTCCAATTCCTTGCCATATTGACCGACGAGATAATCGACGATGGCGCCGGTTTCGGCGAGGCGCAGCGAACCATCCTCAATGATCGGCGCCTTTCCCAGCGGATGGATGCGTCGCAAGGTTGCAGGGCCAAGCCTCGTCATCGTGTCCCGCTGGTAACGAATGACTTCGTAGTCGAGGCCGATCTCTTCGAGAAGCCACAAGACGCGCTGCGAGCGCGAATTGTTGAGATGATGGACCTTGATCAACGGCATGAATTCCGGGCGTCGCTATCGTGGCAACTCGCCAGTCATAGCACGGCAGCCGGTCCGCTCCGCGCGATCTTTAGCCCGAGCGCGGCGAGAATCACGCAGCCGAACGTAACGCTGAGGCCCAGAACAAGCGGCAGATGGAGCACGCCAAGCGCATATCCGAGCCCACTGATCGCTGCGGCGGCCCCGATGACGATCCCGACATACGACACGAGCCGCGGCAGCAACGGCTCGCTACAACGGACGTCCGCCCACAGGACAGCGATGAAGCCCAGCCCGTAGGGAACGTTGCCGGCGGCGAACAGAAAGTCGAACCAAGACTTGACCGCTACGAACGGAGCGGAGTCGGCGGCGTGCGCCAAGGGAAAGAAGAGCGCCGCGGTCATCGAATCGAACACCATCGCGAGCGCGACGCTGACCGCCATCAACGCCCAGCCGACCGCGTCGAGACCGCCATGACGCTTCTCCTGCGGTCAAGCTGATCGATCCGCTTCGATCGATCTAAGCAATGATTAGATCAGGCGCATCTCGCCGTCAAGGAAAATCTGATCGGTGATTAGATGGGACTGTCCGCGCCTCCAACGTCATGGCCGGGCTTGTCCTGGCTTGTCCCGGCCATCTACGCGGCGCCGCGTCAAAGACCGCTTCGCCTTAGCCTCGGCACGAGAAAAGGGGGCCGCGAGGCACGAAACCTCCCGTCCTCGTCGCGCGCTTATCGCCGTTTCGATCCGGAGAACCACGCGGATAGCCGGGACAAGCCCGGCCATGACACCGCACTTCGAAGGCGTCGTCGGCTATCATGCCGCCGATTTGTGGGATCTCCCGAACGAGCTTGAAAGTGCGATCATGGCCGATGAACTCATAAAGCCCATGCCAGCGGGAAGTCGCTCCGTCCTCGAACCTGGCGCCGTCGATCGCACGGCGCGTTCGCCGCGAGCCCGTGCACGAAGCGCGGAGCGTCTGGCCACGGCTCTCGCCATGATCGCCGGCTTCATCGACGCCTACGGCGTGATCACCTATGGCGTCTTCGTGTCGTTCATGAGCGGGAACACCACCCAGACCGGCTATCAGACCGCGGAGGGTGCGTTTGGCCCGGCCTCACTCTCGGCGCTGGCGATCCTTTTCTTCGTCATCGGATCGTTCGCCGGGACCTTGCTCGTGCAGGCCGCTGGACGCCTTGCACAAAGACTGGTGTTTGGCGTGGTCGCAGCCGCACTGGCTGTGATCATCGGCTTCACTCAGCTCGGCTTGCTATCCGGCGGCGCCGCTATCGCGGCGATAAGTTTCGCGATGGGAATCATGAACAGCGCGTTCTCTCGGGTCGGCGCGCAATCCGTGAGCCTCACTTTCGTGACCGGAACGCTGAGCCGCGTTGGCTCGCATCTTGCGCTGGCGCTCACGCGGGCTCCCCTTAGAGACACGGAGGGGCCGTGGGACACGCATCTGCGGCGGGCCATGCTTCTGGCGCGCGTCTGGGTTGGGTTTCTGGCCGGCGCGCTGTTGTCGGGCGCGGCCACGCCGCGCTACGGCGCGTTGGTACTGGCGGCGCCGGCGCTGATCCTCGCCGCGCTGGCGGCATTCGATCGTCCGGAGCGCGGCGCGGCCCGTTGAGCGCCTTACTCCGCCGCGACCGCCGTCATCGGCACGTAATTCAAGACCGGCCCGAGCCAGCGCTCGACCTCCGCGACGTCCATAGCCTTGCGCGCCGCATAGTCTTCAACCTGGTCGCGCTCGACCTTGGCCACGCCGAAATAATGCGCCTCGGGGTGGGCGATGTAGAGGCCGCTGACCGACGAGGCCGGCCACATGGCGTAGCTTTCGGTGAGCTGGACCCCAGTCCCCCGTTCGGCGTCAAGCAGTCGGAACAGGGTCGCTTTTTCGGTGTGGTCGGGCTGCGCTGGGTAACCAGGCGCCGGGCGAATGCCCTTGTACGGTTCGGCGATCAGTTCGTCGGGCGTGAACGCTTCGTCGGGCGCGTAAGCCCAAAGTTCCCGGCGCACGCGAGCGTGCATCGCTTCGGCGAGGGCTTCGGCGAACCTGTCGGCCAGCGCCTTGACCATGATCGACGAATAGTCGTCGTTGGCGTGCTCGAAGCGCTTGGCGATGGCGTCGTCGGCCATGCCGGCGGTCACGACGAAGGCGCCGACATAGTCGTGGACGCCGCTTGACGCAGGCGCGAGGAAATCGGCGAGCGCGACGTTCGGCTTTCCATCGCGGCGGGCGAGCTGCTGGCGCAGCGTGAACAAAGTCGCGACTGGCGCGGCGCGCAAATCGTCCGCGTAAAGCTGGATGTCGTCGCCGACCTGCGCTGCCGGCCAGAAGCCGACCACTGCTTTCGGCGTGAACCATTTCTCGTCGATGATGCGCTTCAGCATCGCTTGCGCGTCATCGAACAAAGCGCGCGCCGCCGCTCCCTGAGCCGGGTCGTCGAGGATGGCGGGGTAGCGGCCCTTCAGCTCCCAGGTCTGGAAGAACGGCGTCCAGTCGATGTAGCGCGCGAGGTCGGCGAGATCGTTCCACTCGTATGAGCGCGGGCCGAAATAGGTTGGGGTCGCGGGCCGATAAGCGCTCCAATCCGCTTTCAGCGCATTCGCGCGCGCTTTCGCAAGCGGCACTCGGACCTTATCGGCTTCGCTGCGCTCGTGCGCTTCCGCCACCTTGCGATACTCGGCGCGCACCGACTGGATCGTCGCCGCGCGGGTCTCCGGCGACAGCAGCGACGAGACGACGCCGACCGCGCGGCTCGCGTCATTGACGTGCACCGTCTGACAGCGGGAATAGCGGGGATAAATCTTGACCGCGGTATGGACGCGACTGGTCGTCGCGCCGCCGATGAGGAGGGGAATGTCGAAGCCCTCGCGCTCCATTTCGGAGGCGACGTGAACCATCTCATCGAGCGACGGGGTGATGAGACCGGAAAGGCCGATCGCGTGGGCCTTCTTCTCTCGCGCGACGGCGAGGATCTTCGACGCCGGGGTCATCACGCCGAGATCGATGATCTCGTAATTGTTGCAAGCCAGCACGACGCCGACGATGTTCTTGCCGATGTCGTGCACGTCGCCCTTGACGGTCGCCATCACGATCGTGCCTGCGGTCTGGCGCTCGTCGCCGCCCGCTGCTTTTTCCGCTTCCATGTATGGGAGTAGGATCGCCACGGCCTGCTTCATCACGCGCGCGGACTTCACGACCTGCGGCAGGAACATTTTTCCTGCGCCGAACAGGTCGCCGACAACGTTCATGCCCGCCATCAACGGGCCCTCGATCACGTCGAGCGGGCGCTTGGCTTGAAGCCGCGCCTCCTCGGTGTCGGCTTCGATGAACTCGGTCACTCCGTTGACGAGCGCATGGGAGATGCGCTTCTCGACTGGCCACGCGCGCCATTCGAGGTCTTGCGGCTTCGCCTCCATCCCGCCCTTGCCGCGGAACCGTTCAGCAAGGCCAAGCAGGCGCTCGGTTGCGTCCGGACGACGGTTGAGCACGACGTCCTCGCAGGCCTCGCGCAACTCGGGCTCGATCGTCTCGTAGACCGCAAGCTGGCCGGCGTTGACGATCCCCATGTCCATGCCCCCCTGGATGGTATGGTAGAGGAACACCGCGTGCATGGCCTCGCGCACCGGCTCGTTGCCGCGGAACGAGAAGGACAGATTGGAGACGCCGCCGGAGATGTGCGCGTGGGGCAGGGTTTGGCGAATCTGCCGCGTCGCCTCGATGAAGGCGACGCCATAGCCATTGTGCTCCTCGATGCCGGTCGCGACGGCGAAGATGTTCGGATCGAAGACGATGTCCTCGGGCGGGAAGTCCGCCTGTTCGGTCAGAAGCTTGTAGGCGCGGGCGCAGATCGAGACTTTGCGCTCGAGCGTATCGGCTTGGCCCTGTTCGTCGAACGCCATCACCACCACCGCCGCGCCATAGGCGCGAACGAGCTTAGCCTGGCGCAGGAATTCCGCCTCGCCCTCCTTCATCGAGATCGAGTTGACGATCGGCTTGCCCTGGACGCATTTGAGCCCGGCTTCGATCACCGAGAACTTCGATGAATCGACCATCACCGGCACGCGCGCGATATCCGGCTCGGAGGCGACGAGGTTGAGGAACTCGACCATCACCGCCTTCGAATCGATGAGGCCCTCGTCCATGTTGATGTCGATGACCTGCGCCCCGTTCGCCACCTGATCGCGCGCGACGACAAGCGCGCCGGCGTAGTCGCCCGCGGTGATAAGCTTGCGGAACTTGGCCGAGCCCGTGACATTGGTGCGCTCGCCGATATTCACGAACGGAATGTCGGACGTGAGGGTGAAAGGTTCGAGACCCGAAAGCCGCATGAGCGGCGCGATCGTCGGCGCTGTCCGCGGCTCAAATTTGCCGACGGCTTCGGCGATGGCGCGGATGTGATCCGGCGTCGAGCCGCAGCACCCGCCGACGATGTTGACGATGCCCTCAGCCGCGAACGCGCCGATCTGCTCGGCCATCGCCTCGGGGCTTTCGTCATATTGGCCGAAGGCGTTGGGCAGGCCGGCGTTGGGATAGGCGCACACGAGAGCGTCGGCAGCGGCGGCAATCTCCGCCAGATGCTCGCGCATCGCGCTTGCTCCAAGGGCGCAATTGAGGCCGATGGAAAAAGGGCGCGCATGGCGCACCGAATGCCAGAACGCGGTCGGCGTCTGGCCTGAAAGGGTGCGCCCCGATCGGTCGGTGATGGTGCCCGAGATCATGAGCGGCATCTGAAAGCCGCGCTCGGCGAACGCCTCGAAGCAGGCGAAGATCGCGGCCTTGGCGTTAAGCGTGTCGAAGATGGTTTCGATGAGAAGAATCTCTGCGCCGCCGTCGATGAGGCCTCGAATCTGCTCGCCATAGGCGATGCGGAGCTCGTCGAAGCTCACCGCGCGAAAGCCCGGGTTGTTGACGTCCGGCGAGAGCGACGCGGTGCGGTTCGTCGGCCCCAAAGCGCCGGCGACAAAGCGTCGCCGTCCGTCCGCTTTCTCCGCCTTGATCGCCGCCCGCCGCGCCAGTCGCGCGCCGTCGCGATTGAGCTCGTAGACCTGATCCTCCATCCCATAGTCGGCCTGCGCGATCGAGGTCGAAGAGAAGGTGTTGGTCTCGAGAATATCTGCGCCTGCGATCGCGTAGTTGAAATGGATCTCTTCGATCGCGCCGGGCTGCGTCAGCGTCAGCAGATCATTGTTGCCTTGCAGGAGTCGGTCACAGGAATGAAACCGATCGCCGCGGAAGTGCGTCTCGCCGAGATTCAGGCACTGGATCTGGGTGCCCATCGCCCCGTCAATGAGCAGGATGCGCTGGCTTGCGGCGCTTCTCAGCGCCGGCAGCACGTCCTCGCGGCGCGCGGAAATCGTTTCATGTGTTGGATTGGGGGACCAATTCATTCCGCATGCCGCTCATAGGGTCGTTGCACTGACATAATCATATAAACATGTCTTTATATCAAAGCAAGAGACGTTGCGGCCACATGCGGCTACCAAAACCCTTTGCTGCCGCACGGCGATCTGCCAAAAGCATGGCGCCCCTCAGTATGCGACCAGTTAAAACGGCGGCTTCATGTGCGAATGAGAGGGCCGGGGAGGAGACTGATCGAAGCGGCGGACGCTTTCTTCGCCTTGTAGCGATCGTCGTCGACCGCGCGGCGCTCCGACCGGCGCTTCGGGCTTCCCGTTCAAGATCAGACAGGGTTTCAACGATGAATGAGAAGGTCGACGGACCAAGCAAACGCCCTTCGATCACCGATCAAGAGGCGCTTCAGTTTCACGCGCGAGGGCGCCCCGGCAAGCTTGAGATCGTGCCGACCAAGCCCATGGCGACCCAACGCGACCTGTCTCTCGCCTATTCGCCGGGGGTTGCGGTTCCGGTCAAGGCGATCGCCGCCGATCCGTCGACGGCCTACGACTACACGACCCGCGGCAACATGGTTGCGGTGATCACCAATGGCACGGCGATCCTCGGCCTCGGCAATCTCGGAGCGCTCGCTTCCAAGCCGGTGATGGAAGGCAAAGCGGTGTTGTTCAAACGTTTTGCCGACGTCAATTCGATCGACCTGGAAGTCGGGACGGAGGATCCGGACGAATTCGTCAACTCGGTCAGATACCTCGGCCCATCGTTCGGCGGGATCAACCTTGAGGATATCAAGGCGCCGGAGTGCTTCTACATCGAGGAGCGCTTGCGCGAGATGATGGACATTCCCGTCTTTCATGACGATCAGCACGGCACCGCGATCATCGCCGCCGCCGGGATGGTCAACGCCATGCATCTGACCGGACGGGACATTCAAACCACGCGGCTGGTCTGCAACGGCGCTGGCGCCGCTGGCATCGCCTGTCTCGACCTGATCAAGGCGATGGGGTTTGAGCCCGCTAACGTCATCCTGTGCGACACGAAGGGCGTCGTCTATCGCGGCCGTCAGGAAGGCATGAATCAGTGGAAGTCCGCGCATGCGGTCGAAACGCCGTTGCGAACGCTTGAGGAAGCGATCAAGGGGGCCGACATTTTCTTCGGCCTTTCGGTCAAGGGCGCGCTCACCGCGGAAATGGTCAGGGACATGGCGCCCAACCCGATCATTTTCGCCATGGCGAATCCCGATCCGGAAATCACCCCTGAAGACGCGAAGAAGGCCCGCGACGACGTAATTATCGCCACCGGGCGCTCCGACTACCCCAATCAAGTCAATAACGTACTCGGGTTTCCTTATATTTTCCGCGGCGCGCTCGATGTGCGGGCCAAGACGATCAACATGGAGATGAAGATCGCCGCGGCGCAGGCTCTCGCCGACCTCGCGCGCGAGGACGTCCCCGACGAGGTGGCGGCCGCCTATCGCGGAGCAAGGCCTCGCTTCGGCCGCGACTACATCATTCCGGTTCCATTCGATCCGCGCCTCATTCATGTCGTGCCGATCGCAGTGGCCAAAGCCGCAATGGCCTCCGCGGTGGCGCGGCGACCGATTGTCGATCTCGTGGCCTACAAGGCGCAATTGTCCGCGCGTCGAGACCCGATCGCAGGCGCGATGCAGCTCATCATTGAGCGCGTCCGCCGCACCCCCAAACGCGTGGTGTTTGCCGAAGGCGAGGAAGAACAGGTGATCCGAGCCGCTTATTCCTTCGTCAATCAAGGCCTTGGCGCCGCGATTCTGGTCGGCCGGGAAGACCGCGTGCGAGCGGTCGCCAAGGCTTCTGGTCTCGACCTCTCCGACAAGGGGATTGAGATTCACAACGCTCGCCTGTCGCACCGCAACGCGATTTACGCCCAATTCCTCTATGAGCAGCTGCAACGAAAGGGCTATCTGTTCCGCGATTGCCAGCGCATGATCAACCAGGATCGCAATTACTTCGCCGCCGCGATGGTCGCGCGCGGAGATGCTGACGCGATCGTGACCGGGGTCACCCGCAACTTCTCGATCGCATTGCAGGAAGTCCGGCGCGTGATCGACGACAAGCCCGGTCACCGGGTTGTCGGGGTTTCGATTATCTTATCGCGAGGGCGCCCGATTTTGGTTGCTGACACCGCGATCGCCGAGACGCCGACCGCCGAGGATCTCGCCGATATCGCGATCGAAGCGGCGGGCGTGGCCCGCCGGCTCGGTTACGAGCCGCGAGTGGCGATGCTTGCCTTCTCCAATTTTGGCCACCCGCCCGGCGAGCGCGCCCAAAGGGTGCAGGAAGCGGTGCGGATTCTTGACGCCAAGCGGGTGGATTTTGAGTACGACGGCGAAATGGGCGCCGACGTCGCGCTCAACAAGGAGTTGATGGCCGCCTATCCGTTCTGCCGGCTGAAGGACACGGCGAACGTGCTCATCATGCCTGCCTTTCACTCCGCCGCCATCTCCACCCGCATGCTGCAGGAACTGGGCGGCGCCACAGTCATTGGACCGTTGATCGTGGGCCTTGAAAAGCCGGTGCAGATCGTCTCACTCGGCGCAAAGGATTCCGACATCGTCAACATGGCCGCCATGGCCAGCTTCAACATCAGCGGGTGACCCGGAGCGTTCAGCCAACGTCGACTGTTGTCGTCTCCACGCGCAGAAACGCCTTCTCGTAGCTTCGCTCCATCACGGCGGCGACTTGGCCGGCGAGACGGACGCCCTCCCGTCCAAGCTTCTCGAGCGTCGAAGAGTGACGCAGCTTTGCACACCTGTCGGCCGCAGCCATCGTGGTTGCGAAGGCTTGGCCGCCCTGGTCCGGCTCGAGAAGGTGATCCTGGATCGCGACCGCAGGACACAGCTGATAGATGTGCAGACCTAAGCGGCGAGGCTGATTGGGGAAGAGGGCATAATCGGCCGGCAGTGAGGCGCTAGCCGTCAATTCAAGGTAGCGGGTCGCTCCCTCTCGGGTCAGGATGTAAGCCGCGCTGCTATGGTGGCGGGAGTAAAGTCTGGCGATCTTGCGGCCATCGATCGCCACCCGTTTCTCTCCGAGCTCGACCTTTTGCAGATAGGTGTCGAGCTTAACCGAATGGGCGTCCGCCGGTATCCAGGAGCTGCTGCCCGTTACTGCCGCGAATCCCGGCCAGACGTGCAAGTCGTCCTCGATGAAGCAGGCCTGATCCTCAGGACCAGCCAGGAACTGACGCCAGGCGAGCTTATGACTTTGGAGGCACGCCAGTTCGAAACGGCTGAGGCCTTTCGTCGTCGGAGGATCATTCGAGCCGTCGACGGCGGAAATGCGCTCGAACGGGATACCGCTCAATTGCTCGCGCATATGCGCAAGGCGTTCCGGATGGCGATCGAGGTTGATCAGGTAAATCTTCATGGCGCTTGCCCCGGCGCCTTCAATCCCGGCTCGGTCACCATCGAGCGCTCGCTGCTTTTTTCGTTCCCCAGCGCTTAACCCAGGCGCACATTGCTCAGACCTTCATCTGCGCCCCGAGCTCGACGACGCGATCGGAGGGCAAGTTGAAGAAGTCCGGCGCGCTGGCCGCCTGTTTCGTGATGGCGATGAACAGTTTGTCCTGCCACGGAGGCATGCCCGAGTTGGCGGCTGTCTTCAGCGTGCGCCGCCCCAGGAAGAACGAAGTCGTCATGATGTCGAACTTGAGCCCGGCCTTTCGCATCGCCGCCAACGCGCGGGGGATGTGCGGCTGCTCCATATAACCGAAATGAAGCGTGACCAACATGAAATCGGGTGACAGATTCGTCATTTCATACCGATTGGCGGCGGGCACGCGCGGGGTCGTTTCGGTGCGCACGTTCAAAAGGACGACGCGCTCGTGCAGCACTTTGTTGTGCTTGAGATTGTGCATCAGCGACGACGGCGCCGAGGTCGGATCGTTGGTGAGGAAAACCGCGGTTCCCTGGACCCTGACCGGCTTCGACTTCTCGAGCATCTTGATCAGGTCCAGCATCGGGATCGAGTCCCGATGCGTTCGAGCTAGCAGGATTGCGCTGCCGCGCGACCAGGTCCACATCAGCACGAACATCGTCGTGGCGAGGGTGAGGGGCACCCAGCCGCCGTCCACAACCTTGTACAGGTTGGCGATGAAGAAGGCGATGTCGATCGAAAGAAACGCCCCAGTCAACGCCGCCGCCGCCCAGAGCGGCCATCGCCACAGCTTCCAGACGACAAAGAAGGCAAGGGAAGTCGTCGCCACCATCGTGCCGGAGACCGCGATGCCATAAGCGTTGGCCAAGGCGTCGGACGAACGGAACAGCAGCACTAGCCCGAGGACTCCAAATAACAGCACGCGGTTAACGCGGGGAATGAAAATCTGCCCCTCCTGGGTGGAGGAGGTGTGGACGATTTCGAGGCGGGGCAGCAACCCGAGCTGGATCGCCTGGCTGGCGAGTGAATAGGCCCCGGTGATGACGGCTTGGCTCGCGATGACGGTTGCGGCAGTTGAGAGAAGAACGAGCGGCGCCAAGCCCCAACCCGGCGCGAGCAGGTAAAAGGGATTCTCGACCGCTTTCGGGTCGCTGAGAATGAGGGCGCCTTGGCCCAGATAGTTGCAGACCAAAGCCGGCAGTACGATGAATAGCCAGGCCGCCTGAATCGGTCGCCGTCCGAAATGGCCCATGTCCGCGTAAAGTGCTTCGGCGCCGGTCACGGCCAGAAAGACGCTGCCCAGAACAACAAATCCGACCGTTCCCCGGGCATGGATAAACGCCACGCCGGGAATTGGGCTCAAAGCCTGCAAGATGCTCCAATTGGAGGCGATATGCACAATTCCGAGTACGGCGTTGACGGCGAAAAAGGCCACCATGATTGGGCTGAAGAACGCGGCGACTCTCGCCGTCCCGCGGCTCTGGGCGGCGAACAGCAGAACGAGGATGACGACCGTCGCCGGGAGAACGAACTGCGCAAGATTGGCGTCAACCTGTTTCAGTCCCTCGAGTGCGGATAGCACGGAAATCGCCGGAGTGATCACGGCGTCGCCAGAGAACAGGGCGGATCCGGCGACCCCGAGCAGAAAGGCGATCGTCGTCCGTTGCCCGAGCGCGCGCTGCGCCAGCGCCTTGAGGGACAGGATGCCGCCCTCGCCCTTGTTGTCGGCCTGCATCAGGAACAGCACATATTTCGCGGTGACGACAATCAGCAGCGCCCAGATGATGAGAGAGACGACGCCGATGACTTCGGGGGGGCCGAGCGGGCCTTTGAACTGACCGAGCGCTGTCTGCAGCGCGTAGAGGGGGCTCGTGCCGATGTCGCCGAACACGACGCCGATCGAGCCGAGCGCGAGCATCCAGGGGCGCTCGGGCGAATGGACGAGCCCATCGACCTCACCGCTCACGGAGGGGCGCGGGACGGCGTCCTTCGAAATGGGATGCGACATACGAAAAGCAGACCTCGCGGCCGTCGGCTGCCGCCGGGGCCGTCAAAACGGCGGGTGTCTATACTCTGTCATCCCGCGAACGGGAAGGGCTGGAGTTTTGGCGTCCCATTAACTCTCGGCAACGTATTTCGGCGCCACCGGTCCGGCGCGCCCGGCGACATGGCGGGTCAAGGAGCGACCCGCCTGGCGTGCTCGGCGATCAATCCGGCCACCATTTTCGGCTTCTCAACGTTTGGCAAATGACCCGCGCCCTTGACGATCTCGAAGCGCGAACCGGGGATGAGCGCCGCGGTTTCCTTAACCAGGGAGACTGGCGTGGAGCCGTCCTCGTCGCCGACCAGGCACAGAGTTAGGGCGGCGATCTGTCCAGCATAGGGCCGGAGGTCGGCGCGCTTCAAGGCGCCGCAGGCGGCAAGATAGCCTTGTTTCGGCGTTCGAGTCAGCATGGCGCGATAGCCCGCCAATTCGGTCGCGCGGGAAACACGGAACTCGGCGGTGAACCACCGCTCGAGGACAGAATCGGCGATCGATTCAATGCCGCCTCGATCGACTTGGGCGATGCGCTCACCCCAGACCTCATCGGTTCCGATTTTCGCTGCGGTGTCGCAAAGCACGAGCGCGGCGATGCGATCGGGGCTTTGACGATAGAGCGCCTGCGCGATCAGGCCGCCGATGGAAAGTCCGACGATTGTGGCCCGTCCGACGCCGAGGATGTCGAGGAGGGCCGCGAGATCGCGCGCGTAATCCGCGATATCGTTAAGGTCCGGTCCGGATTCCGACAGGCCGTGGCCCCGATTGTCGTAAGCGAGGATGCGAAAGTCCGGCGCGAGGATCGCGGCGGCCTCGGTCCATATGCGCAAGTCGCAGCCGAGCGAATTGATGAAGACGAGCGGGGGGCCGTCGCGCCGGCCTTGCTCGAGATAATGGACGACGAGGCCGTTGGCCTTTGCAAATTTCATGGCGCAGGTTTCTCAGACGGGCCGCGTCGCGCGTCGTGGAAGAAGGTCCACCAATACCAGATAAGGGCGATCGGCGCGCCAATATCGATGACCGCGTCGAGACCCGGGATCGGGGTCGCTGGAATGACCAGCATCCCGGCCGCCGCCGTGGCGCCGACGCGATAGCTCAGCGCCACCATGATCCGCTTCAGCGGGTCGCCAGCGCCACGCTCATCGCGACCACGAAGACGAGCAAGTCGCGGATGATCCGTTCGACCGCGGACAAAGCCTCCATTGGCTGGCCTCTGTGGTGCCCAGAAGTCTTGATTGCCACACCATACGTCTGAAAAAATCAGGAGTCTCTTCGTCGCGTTTGGGGCGGGGTATGGTCTGCGCCTGACGCCGTGCGCACCGCCTTCCTGCTAGCGCCGCCTGCGCTGCAACCAAGGCGCCTCGATTGCCGAGCGAAGCTAGATGTTCTGGGCAGAAATACCTATTGGCGCCAGCTGGCGTTGTGCAAGAGCGCCGATGCGTCATTCATGATAGCATCGCCGCATCCCGAGGCGGCGCCATGGCGGAAACGCGGAAGATCGCTGCGATCCTGGTCGCCGATGTTGTCGGCTACAGCCGGCTCGCCGGCGCCGACGAGGAGGGAACGCTCGCGCGGCTCAGAGCGTTGCGCATCGATCTGGTTGATCCTGCAGTCGTCATGCATCATGGGCGGGTCGTCAACCGCACCGGCGACGGCAGCCTCATCGAGTTTCGCAGCGTCGTCCACGCGGTGCGTTGCGCCATCGAGGTGCAGACCGGCATGGTCGAGCGCAACGCCGGGCTGCCGCCCGAGCGACGCATCGAGCTCCGTATCGGCGTTCATTTGGGCGACGTCGTCGAGGAGGCGGACGGCGACCTGATGGGCGACAGCGTCAACATCGCCGCGAGGCTTGAGGGCATCGCCAAGCCCGGCGCGATCTGTCTCTCCGAACAAGCCTACTGGCAGGTCAAGGGGCGCCTCGATCTCGCGGTCAGCGATCTCGGCCCAATTCAGCTCAAGAACATCGCCGAGCCGATCCGGGCCTATTCGCTCGAAGTCTGCGCGCCCGCCCACGCGAAGCCCGCGCCCATCCCTGCGCCGGAGAGACCCGCCCCGCCGCGCCTCTCGATCGTCGTTTTGCCGTTCGCCAATATCGGCGGCGCCCCGGAACAGGAGCATTTCGTCGATGGGGTCACGGAAAGCTTGACGACCGATCTTTCGCGCATTCGAGGCTCTTTCGTGATCGGGCGCAACACCGCTTTCACATACAGGGCAAGGCCGTTGATCTGAAGCAGATCGGCCGCGAGTTGAACGTCCGCTACGTCCTCGAGGGCAGCGTTCAGCGCGCCGGCGCACGCATGCGGGTCAATGTCCAGCTGCTCGACGCCGAAACCAGCAGTCATCTCTGGGCCGAGCGGTTCGACAAACCACTCGCCGATCTTTTCGACATGCAGGACGAAATCGTCGCGCGCCTGGCAGGCGCGCTGAACGCGCAGCTCGTCGCCGCCGAGGCGCGACGGGCGCAACAGGCCCCGAACCCCAACTCAATGGATCTGTATTTTCAGGGGCTGGCGTGGCTCAACCGCGGTTTGATCCCTGGAAATGTCGCGCAAGCGCGCGATTTTTTCGATCGCGCGCTCACCGCCGATCACGACAACGTCGATGCGCCGATCGGGTCGGCGGCGGCGGACGCAGTCGCGGGCGCAAGTGCCTTTGTGGCCAATCCCATGGCGGCCTTCGCGGCGGCCGAAGCGAAATTGACCAAAGCCTTGTCCTCGGTCCCGGACCATGGGCGCGGCCATATGACGCTCGGGTATATCTACATCTACACCAAGCGCGCTGCGGAGGGCATCGCCGAAGGTGAACATGCGTTGGCGCTCAATCGAAATCTCGCCAGCGCACACTCCCTAATCGGATATGGTAAGCTTTTTGTCGGTCGCGCCGAAGAAACGGAGGCTAGTATCGCCGAGGCCCTGCGCTTCAGTCCGCGTGACACCCAGGCCTACACGTGGATGGCATTCGCGGGCATGGCGAAGTTCGAACTCGGTAGCTGCCAGCAGGCCGCCGCCTGGCATCGGCGGTCGATTGAGGCCAACCGAAATTTTCCGCACACGCATTTTCACTTGGCCGCCGCGCTCGCGCAGCTTGGTCGATTGGAGGAGGCGCGCTCCGCGGTCAAGGCCGGTCTCGCGCTCAACCCTGCGTACGCCATCTCCCGTGACCGCGCCGTCTGGACAGCAGTTAGCGACGACCCGACGTTCCTGACCTCACTAGAACTCGTGTTCGACGGCCTGCGCAAGGCCGGCCTGCCAGAATAATGACCGCCCCGCGTCACGCCGTGCTTGCCGCCTTCCTGCCCAGCGCCGCCTGCGCCGCGGCGAGGCGGGCGATGGGAATCCGGAACGGCGAGCACGACACGTAGTCGAGACCGGCCTGTTCGCAGAAGGCGATCGAGGCTGGATCGCCGCCGTGCTCGCCGCAGACGCCGAGCTTAAGGTCGGGTCGGGTCGCGCGGCCGCGCTCGGCGGCTATGGTGACGAGCTCGCCAACGCCTTCGGTGTCTAGGGTCACGAACGGATCGGCCTTGAGTAGCCCCTTGACGGTGTAGAAACCGAGGAACGACGCGGCGTCGTCGCGCGACATGCCGAGCGTGGTCTGGGTGAGGTCGTTGGTGCCGAACGAGAAGAACTCGGCGCTCTCCGCGATTTCGCCGGCTTTCAACGCCGCGCGCGGAAGCTCGATCATCGTGCCGACCTGATAGGGCGCCCTCACGCCGGTCTCCTTGGCGACGGCATCGCTCATGGCGACGATGATCGCTTTTACCAGATCGAGTTCGGGCCGCCCGATCGTGAGCGGGATCATGATCTCCGGCGTGACCGGCTTACCCGTCTTTCGCCCCGCTTGAACCGCGCCCTCGAAGATCGCGCGCGCTTGCATCTCGGCGATCTCAGGATAGCGGATGGCGAGGCGCACGCCGCGGAAGCCGAGCATGGGATTGAATTCGTGCAGCTCCGCCGAACGCGCGCGCAATTTGTCCGCGCTCACCTTCATCGCCTTGGCGACCTCGTTGATCTCCTCGTCCGTCTTCGGCAGGAATTCATGCAGCGGCGGGTCGAGCAGGCGGATCGTGACCGGCAGCCCGCTCATGATCTCGAACAGTTCGGCGAAGTCCTTGCGCTGCATCGGAAGCAGCTTGGCGAGCGCGGCGCGCCGTCCTTCTTCGGTTTCAGCAAGGATCATTTCGCGCACCGCCACGATCCGTTCGCTGTCGAAGAACATGTGCTCGGTGCGGCAGAGGCCGATGCCCTCGGCGCCGAACGAGCGGGCGGCGCGCGCATCGGCCGCAGTCTCGGCGTTGGCGCGCACCTTCATGCGCCTGACCGAATCCGCCCAGGTCATGAGGGTGGCGAAATCGCCGGTCATCTCCGGCTTCACCATCGGCGCAGCGCCAGCCATCACTTCGCCCGCGCCGCCGTCGATGGTGAGGATGTCGCCCTTCTTCAGAGTCACCGCGCCTGCGGTCATGGTCTGCCCAGCATAATCGATGCGGATCGCCTGGACGCCGCAGACGCAGGGCTTGCCCATGCCGCGCGCGACGACCGCGGCATGCGAGGTCATGCCGCCGCGCGTCGTCACGACGCCCTCGGCGGCGTGCATGCCGTGAATGTCCTCCGGGCTCGTCTCGACCCGGACCAGGATGGATTTCCGTCCAGCCTGACGCAAAGCCTGCGCTTCGTCGGCGGAAAACACGATTTCGCCGCTCGCCGCGCCCGGCGAAGCGGGCAAGCCGGTCGCGAGCGCCGCCGGTTTGCTCTTCGGGTCGAGCATCGGGTGAAGGAGCTGATCGAGCGCGCCTGGTTCGATCCGGCTCACCGCATCCTCGCGCGAAATGAGGCCTTCGTTCGCCATCTCGACCGCGCAGCGCAGCGCCGCCTTCGCCGTGCGCTTGCCGTTGCGGGTCTGCAGCATCCACAACTTGCCGCGCTCGACCGTGAACTCGAGGTCTTGCATGTCGCGGTAGTGCTTCTCCAAGAGTTGGGTGGTGGCGACGAACTGGCCGAACACTTCGGGCATCAGCGACTCGAGCGAGGGCCGGTCGGAATTAGCCGCTTTCCGCGCCGCCTCGGTGATGTTCTGGGGCGTGCGGATGCCGGCGACCACGTCCTCGCCCTGGGCGTTGACGAGAAATTCGCCGTAGAGCTCCTTCACTCCGGTCGAGGGATTGCGGGTGAAGGCGACGCCGGTCGCCGACGTCTCGCCCATGTTGCCGAACACCATCGCCTGCACATTGACCGCGGTGCCCCAGTCGGCGGGTATGCTGTTGAGGCGCCGATAAGTGATCGCTCGCTGGTTCATCCAGGACGAGAACACCGCGCCGATTGCGCCCCAGAGCTGATCGCGCGGATCCTGGGGGAAGGGCTTCCCGGTCTCCTCGACGACTCTCGCCTTGTAATCGGCGATCACCGCGCGCCAGTCCTCGGCGTCGAGATCGGTGTCGAGCGCGTAGCCTTTGCCGTCCTTGTATTGCTCGAGGATGTCCTCGAAATTGTGGACGTCCAGGTCGAGCACGACGTTGGAATACATCTGAATGAAGCGGCGATAAGAGTCATAGGCGAAACGCGCGTCGTTCGATGTCTTCGCCAGAGTTTCAACCGAGGCGTCGTTCAGCCCGAGATTGAGGACGGTGTCCATCATGCCGGGCATCGAGGCGCGCGCGCCTGAGCGCACCGAGACAAGCAGTGGATTGGCCGCGTCGCCGAATACGCGACCGGTCTGGCGGCCGAGCTCGGCGACAGCCGCGTCAACCTGCCCTGCGAGGTCTGGTGGATAGGTTTTGCCGTTGGCGTAGAAGTGGGTGCAGACTTCGGTGGTGATGGTGAAGCCTGGGGGCACGGGCAGGCCGAGCGAAGCCATCTCGTGCAGGTTCGCGCCCTTGCCGCCAAGCAGGTTCTTCATTTCCCCTCGGCCTTCCGCGCGCGTGGCGCCGAAGGAATAGACCCACTTCGTCATTCTCGCTCCCCAATCTTGAGCGGCAGACCCGGGCGCGTCAGGCCCGCGCTTGCAGCCCCATGCCGAAGCTCACCCATCCGACCCCGTGAAACAGAAGGTCGATGCCGAGCAGGGTGCCGAGGACATAAACGCTGTCGAGCGGCCAATGGCTCACAATGATCAAACCGAGCAGGACCGTTGCCCCGGCGGCGAGAAAGACGAGCGCGCGCGGGTCGTCGGCGGGAAGCTGCGTCGCCAGGTAGGCCCGCACCACACCGGCGGCGATGAGGCCAGCGCCGAGGAGGACCGTCAACACGGCCGAGGCGAACACGGGATTGACGATGCACAAGACCCCGGCGGCGATATAGACAAGGCCGCCGACCACCCAGAGAAAAAACCGGCCCCAGTCGCGCGAATGCATGCCGACGCCGATCTCGGCCCCGCCGGCGATCAGGAACAGGACGCCGTTGAACGTAACCGTCACGATGGTCGCAATGAGGGAAAAGAACAACGCGGCGACCCCGAGGACGACCAGAAGCACGCCGAAGGCGGTGATTGCCGCCCATTTTTCCCTCAGGCGCTCGATGGCTTCGCCGAGGCTATGCGCGGAGGGCCCGATGTTCGAGGCGTTCGACATTGCGCTTCTCCGGCAACGAAAAAGGAGGCCTAGCGCGGGCGTTTGAGTTCGCCAAGCACCTGCGCCGCATATTCGACCATCGGCACGATGCGGCCGTAGTTGAGCCGGGTCGGGCCGATGACGCCGAGCACGCCGGCAATGCGATGGTCGCTGCCCCTGAGCGGCGCGGCGATCATCGACGATCCGGAGAGCGAGAACAGCTTGTTCTCCGAGCCGATGAAAATCTTGACGCCCTCGCCGGTCTCGGCGCGATGCAAAAGCTCGATCACGTCGGTCTTGGTCTCGAGGTCGGCGAACAGCGTGCGAATGCGCTCGAGGTCTTCCGAGGCGCGCACGTCCCCAAGCAGGTTGGCCTGCCCGCGAACGATCAATTGCTCGCCCGATCCCCCAGCGCCGGACCACGAGACGAGGCCGGC
Source organism: uncultured Alphaproteobacteria bacterium (assembly GCA_963813555.1). GTDB lineage: Bacteria > Pseudomonadota > Alphaproteobacteria > Rhizobiales > Beijerinckiaceae > Roseiarcus. The sequence goes on from CAWEZX010000016.1 coordinate 122,446, forward strand.
CTCGACCAGGCGGGCGGCAATGTCGTCGAGCTCCTGGCGCGCCTGGCGTCGGGCGGCTTCGATTTCCGTCGTCACTTCGGCCAGGGTGCGGCCGCGAATGCGGGCGTTGAGAAAATTGCTGGCCTCGACCAGCGCCGAAGCGGGCATTCCGGGGGGCGTTGCAACCACGCGGTTTTCAATCGAGCCATCCTCGGAGACCAGGATCACCAATGCCCGGGCCGCCTCCAAACGGACGAATTCGACGTGCTTCAGCCGTGCGTCGATCTTGCTCGTCAGCACCACGCCTGCGCCGCGTGTCAATTCCGACAACAGGCTCGTCGTTTCAGCGAGCGCGCCTTCGAATCCGCCTCCTTCCGCCGCCGCCCGCACCTGGCTATCGATGCGCGCGCGCTCCTCGCGTCCCAGATCCCCGAACTCGAGCAGCGCGTCGACGAACAGCCTCAAACCCTGCTGGGTTGGCATGCGCCCGGCGCTGGCGTGCGGGGCGTAAATAAGTCCAAGCTCCTCAAGGTCCTGCATCACGTTGCGAACCGAGGCCGGCGACAACGACATTGGCAGCATGCGCGACAGATGCCGGGAGCCGACCGGTTCGCCAGTGGAGAGATACGAATCGACGATGTTGCGGAATATCTCTCGCGAACGGGCGTTGAGCGTCGTCAGCGCGCTCGAACTCGGCGGGACGTTCTGTTGGAGCTGACATGCCACAAGAATGGCTGGAACTTAGCTTGCGCGCAAGGCGACGCCTCTTTCCCCGCTCACGATTGAAAAGAACAGCGTGAACTGCCAAACATCCCGCGATTAGTGAGGAGCAGCGGCGTTGGGCGAGGTTTTGCGATCGGGCGGACAGATTCTTATCGACCAACTTGTCGCGCATGGAGTCGAACGCGTCTATTGCGTTCCGGGCGAATCCTATCTCGCCGCCCTTGACGCCATGAGCAGCGCGCCGATCGAACTGACCGTCTGCCGGCAGGAGGCGGGCGCGGCGATCATGGCGCTGACCGAGGGGCGGCTCACCGGACGGCCTGGAATCTGCTTCGTCACGCGCGGCCCCGGCGCGACCAATGCGGCGCATGGGCTGCATATCGCCGAGCACGATTCGGCGCCGATGATCGTCTTCATAGGCCAGGTCGAGCGAGCGATGATGGGGCGGGGCGCCTTCCAGGAGATGGACTATCGGGCGCTGTTCGCCTCGACCACCAAGCTTGCGACGCAAATCGAGTCCGCGGCGCAAATCCCCGAAATTGTCCAGCGCGCGTTTCACACCGCGATGCAGGGTCGGCCGGGACCGGTCGTGATCGCGCTGCCCGAGGACATGCTGTCGGAAATGGCCGCCGTGGCCGACGCCCCGCGCGCGGAGCGGGTCCCGATCTGGCCGGGCTTGTCGCAAATGGCCGAATTGCAGAAGATGTTGTGGGCGTCGGATAGGCCGATTGCCATTCTCGGCGGGAGCGGGTGGACCAAGCGGGCGAGCGCCGCCTTCGCCCGGTTCGCCGAACGCTTCGACCTGCCTGTCACCGGCTCATTTCGCCGTTCGAGCGCCTTCGACGGCGAGCATGACAATTTCGCGGGCGAAGTCGGCCTCTCGATCAATCCCAAGCTGAAGGCGCGCGTCGAAGCGGCCGATCTTGTTCTTCTGGTTGGCGGGCGAATGTCGGAGGCGGCGTCGCAAAGCTACACGCTGTTCGGCATTCCCGCTCCGACGCAGCGGCTGGTGCATGTCCACGCCGATGCGGGTGAGATCGGCCGCAACTATCATCCCACGCTCGGCATCGTCGCGACGACGTCGGAATTCTGCGCTGCGCTCGAAGGCGTTCAGCCGCCCTCAAAAATCCGCTGGTCGGCCGAGACGCACACGGCGCGCGCCGACTACCTGGCGTGGAGCGAACAGGCGCCGCCAAATCCGGGCCCGGTGCAATTGAGCGAGATCATGTTCGCGATCCGCCGGCGCTCGCCCGACGGAATCTTCACCAATGGCGCCGGGAATTTCGCAATTTGGGTTGGCCGCTTCCTGCGTTTTCGCGAGGTCGAGCAGCAATTGGGCCCGACGTCGGGATCGATGGGTTTCGGCTTGCCGGCCGCAATCGCCGCGCAGCGCCTGTTCCCGAAGCGCACGGTCGTCTGCTTTGCTGGCGACGGCGACTTTTTGATGAACGGGCAGGAATTTGCGACCGCCGTTCAATATGGCTTGCCAGTGATCGTGGTGCTGATCGACAATTGCATGTACGGCACGATCCGCATGCATCAAGAGCGCATGTATCCAGGGCGCGTCGTCGCGACGGCTTTGCGCAATCCTGATTTCGCGGCTTACGCGCGCGCATTCGGCGGCCACGGCGAAACGGTGGAGGAGACGGCCGAGTTCCTGCCCGCCTATGAGCGGGCGTTGGCGTCCGGCCTGCCTTCGATCCTGCATGTCAAAGTTGATCCCGACGCGATCACGCCGACGACGACCTTGTCCGCGATCCGCGCGCAGGCGCTCGAAAAGCGGGCTGCCTCTTAAGATCATGCGCTAGCGCACTGCCTCGCCGCCCAATCGAGCCCCTGTTCGAGCCGGTCGTTGCCCCAGAAGACTTCGCCGTCTGCGGTGACGAGGCACGGCGCGCCGATGATTCCGATCTCCACCGCGCGGGCGCATTCCGCCTTGAGCCGCGCCTTGTTGGCGTCGCTTCCGGCTCGCTCAAACGTCGCCGTGGAATTGACCCCGCATGCGGCCAGCAATGCGCCGAGCGTCGCACGCTCGCCGATCGGCAAGCCTTGACCGAATTCGGCGACAAAGACCCGGCGTGAGAAATCGGAACGATCGTCGCCTTCAAGCGCGAGCGCAACCCGCGCGGCAAGCAGGCTCGGCTGCGGGAAGGGCTCGGGCCGCTTGAGCGGAACGCCCATGGCGGCGCAAGTCCGCTCGAGGTCGCGCCACATGTAGCGGCCCTTGGCCGGATAGATGTTGAACGGCGAGTCGCGCCAGCCTTGCGCCATGAAGATCGGTCCGAGCAAGAACGGCCGCCAGACGAGGTTTACGCCTCGCTCATCGGCGAGCGCCGCGACCCTAAGCGCGGCTGGATAGGAATAGGTGCTCGCGAACTCGTACCAGAACTCGGCGTTCGCCATTGCGCCTCCTCAAAGTCGCGCGCGACTTTGGCATGGGCGCCGGCGGGGCGAAAGCGACCGGTCCGTGCGAACAAAAAAGCCGCCCCATCCGTGGGATGGGGCGGCTGGTTTCATCGCGTCGATTTCGCGTCGGCTTGATGAATTATTGTGTTTTCGCCGGAGCGGCCCCCTCCGCCGGCGCCATGTGATCCTTCATCTTGCTCATGTGCTTCTTGTGGTGCTTCTTGGGCGCCATGTGGTCGGCGGCCTCGGGAGCGGCTGGGGCCGCGCCGGTCGCCGGAGCCGTCGTATCGGTCTGAGCGAGCGCGGCAAGAGGCGCGAACGCGATCGTGGCGCTGATACCGATTGCGGTCAATGTCTTCATCATTTTACATTCTCCGTGTTGTTCAACTCTTGGCCGTTGGCGGGCGAGGGCATGCGCCCCTCAACATGAATTGGCAATGAATATTGCGTGGCGGGAATGGGGCGCCGCCACGGGTTTGACGCGGCGGACGGCTGTCCCTATGAACCGCGAGGTCCGCCATGTCGCATAACACTTTTGGGCATCTCTTTCGCGTCACCACCTTCGGCGAGAGTCACGGGCCAGGAATCGGGTGCGTGGTTGACGGCTGTCCACCGCGCATTCCCTTGGAAGCAGCTGATATTCAGGTCGAACTGGACCGTCGGCGGCCGGGAACTTCGCGTTTCACTACGCAGCGTCGTGAACCGGACGAAGCCCGTATCGTTTCGGGTGTCATGATCGATGACGCGACGGGGCGCCAAGTGACGACCGGAACGCCAATTGGCGTGTTCATCGACAATGTCGATCAGCGGTCCAAGGACTACAGCGACATCAAGGACAAGTACCGTCCAGGCCACGCCGACTACGCCTATGAGGCAAAGTACGGCATCCGCGACTATCGCGGCGGGGGCCGCTCTTCGGCGCGCGAGACGGCCGCACGAGTCATCGCCGGCGCGATTGCGCGAAAGGTGACGCCCGGCGTGCTCATTCGCGGCGCGCTGGTGCAGATGGGCAAATTGAAGATCGATCGGAGCCGGTGGGATTGGGACGAAGTCGGCCGCAACCCGTTCTTCTCGCCCGACGCGGAAGCGGCCGAGCGCTTCGCCGACTATCTCGACGACGTGCGCAAGGCAGGCTCCTCGGTCGGCGCCGTGATCGAGATTGTCGCCGAGGGCGTGCCGGCCGGGTGGGGCGCGCCGATCTATGGCAAGCTCGACGCCGAACTTGCTGGCGCGCTCATGGGGATCAACGCGGTCAAGGGAGTTGAGATCGGCGACGGCTTCGCGGCGGCCGAAATCTCCGGCGAACAGAACGCGGACGAAATGCGCCGCGGCAACGACGGACAACCGCGATTTTTGTCCAATCACGCCGGCGGCGTTCTCGGCGGCATCTCTACTGGACAACCGGTCGTCGCGCGCTTTGCCGTCAAGCCGACCTCGTCGATTCTCTCGCCTCGCCGCACAATCACCCGCGCCGCCGAGGAGACGGAAATCATCACCAAAGGGCGCCATGATCCGTGCGTCGGCATTCGCGCCGTCCCGGTCGGCGAAGCAATGGTCGCCTGCGTGCTCGCTGACGCGTTCCTGCGGCATCGCGGTCAGGTGGGCGCGTAAGGCCGAGGGCGCCGAGGCGCGATCGTCGCAGAAGCCGACGCTTCGCGCGCCGCGCATTGAGCTTTAATTCCATGGCAAGAAGCGGAGTGTGGCTTGGCCGCGCCATGCGTAGTCCTTCGTTCGGTTCATCGAGCGGTTTCGATGATCCTCCGACAAGAAGAGGGTTCATTTCCATGAGCAAGCAAGACGACAACAAGGCCATCGTTGGCCGCTGGTTCACCGAATTCTGGGGCAAGGACGTAAATCTCGCGGTCGTCGACGAGATCGCCGCCCCTGACATGCTGCTGAAATATTCGCTGCATGAGCCTCGCCGCGGCCGCGACGACATCAAGACGTTCATGACCGACTTCCGCGCCGCGTTCCCCGATCTCAACTTCTGGGGCACGGCCGATCTGATCGCCGAAGGCGACACTGTCGTCGGCCAGTGGGAGGGCGGGGGAACCCACACCGGCCCCGCCTTCAACGACTTCCTGGTTGGCAGCCTTCCTCCCGCGACCGGCCGCAAGATGCGCTTCACCGGCACGACGGTCTTGAAGGTGATCGACGGCAGAATTGCGGAGGAGGTCGGCCTCGACGACGGCGTCACCGCGCTGACCCAACTCGGCCTGCTCAAGGCCGCCTGATCGAGCCATCAGAACTGTGCGCGTCGCGTGAGAAGGCGACGCGGACGCCGAAGAAAAGCCGGGCGCCACGACGCCCGGCTTTTTTTTAACCTTCCTCCCGGCGAAGGTGTTTTTTGATTTGAGAGCAAGGATCGGAGTTTAGGCGGCGAATACGTGCGGCAATTTCGATCGTGAGGGCCAATTAAGGAGATGATCGATGAGCCTCATGATTCTCAACACCAAGGCTTTCGCCGCGCCGGTGGAAACGCCCGAAGTCGATCCCATCGACGTTGTTTCCTACGCCACGTCGAAATGCGCGCTGGGCCATATCCTGGCAGCGCGCAGCGGGAAGGGTGTCTGCGCCATTTCGATGGGCGACGATCGCGCATATCTGGAAGTGGGCCTCGCCGCCAGCTTTCCTAAGGCCGTACTCATCGCGAATTTCATTGCCGTCCAGGAGGATCTCTCGAAGGCGCTCTGCTACCTGGAGAGGCCTGCGGACGGCCTCCATCTCACCCTCGACATGCGCGGCACGCCATTCCAGCGTCGTGTCTGGGAGAAGCTGCGCGCGATCTCGGTCGGCCGCACGCTGACCTATCTGGAGCTCGCCCATTTGATCAGCCCGCTCGCGTCGCCGCGCGCCGTGGCTCGCGCCTGCGCAGCAAACGTGATCGCGCTCGCGATTCCTTGCCACCGCGTTGTCGCCAATGACGGCAATCTTGGCGGCTACTGTTGGGGGCTCGAGCGCAAGCGCGAACTGCTAGCGCGAGAGCGACGATCGACGGATTCCTGGCGGTTTAACAGTGACAATCTCAGGTAACGGAGGAGGAAGACAGGACCTGCGCTTCAGCGAAGGCTCTCGTCGGAGAATCGGGGTTTTAGCGATCGAGGTCAGTGTGTCTTTACGCGAGCGCCAATGCCTTTCAGGTGCGCCTCACCAAGCTCTTGGGAAAGCTCTTCCGTCAAAGTGAACGAGACGGTAAATCCGTCCGGTGTCCCAATCGTTAAAATACGGAGATTGTCGTGGGTCATTTCGATCTGGAATTCTCGCAACGGGTACGTGATCCTCGTCGAAGGGTCGCCTTTTGCGCGTTTAGCCGCGCTCGACGCTATGGATGGTAGTGTCATCAACAGTGCCGTTAGAACGTTGAGCTCGAGGATGATCCCCATGCTTCAGCCTGCAACGTCTTCGATGACCAGTCTCACGGCTGTGCCATCGGTCGCCGTTTCGAACTTGATCAATCTGTCGATTTGGATGTCGGCTGCCATTCGGCGCGCATAGCGGTCCGGCGCAAAAACTGCGCTCCGTTTCTTGCGATCGAATCTTGTCGCTCCATTCGATTCGAAAGCAAGAATCGGAGCGGCGCGCTCGGGGTCGGGCCCGCGGGGTCGCACGCCAATCGGAGGTCGAAGGAATGTTCGAGCATCATGGCGGCGGAATCACGCGGCGCGACGTGCTGATCGGCGCGGCGAGCGGCCTTGCGCTTGCGGCGATCGAGCGGTCGGGAATACGGCGGAGCCCCAATCGCCGCGCAAGCTGGCGGCCAGGCAAACGAGAACGTCCAACCGCGTTCTAAAGCAAGTTGCATTAGATTGATCCGTCATCGCGAGGAGCGCGCCAGCGCGACGCGGCGATCCAGGGATGAAGAGCGACGCCCCATCATCCCTGGATTGCTTCGTCGCCATAGCCCGTCGAAAGACGGGCGTCTCTCGACGCCCTATGCTCCTCGCAACGACAATTCCGTCAAACGCTGCCAGTCTCTAACGCCGCGAGCAGATCAAGGGTTGGCCTCGATCGGAGCACCATAGCGCGTTGCCTGGCCTGTAGACGCTTGTCTCGCCGATATACCGGTAGTTGCTGTTGAGCCCGTTGTTGTTCGGCGCCGGCTGCACGGGATCGAAAGGTTCGATGCTCAAGGACGTCAGATGCGTCCCGGTGGTCTGCGCGGTGACGGGCAGCGTGATCGCCCCGGGGGTTTCCCCGTGCTCGACCCAGGCGACCAGCTGCGGCATGAATTGGACGGTGGTTGCAGGGTCGCCGTCGACCTTTTGTCCGCAAGGACAATGGTAGAGGCCCGGGATCATGTAGAGGCGGCTGAAGGTCTGCGCGGCGGCCAGCCCGCCCGCCTGCCCAATGACCGCGCGGTAGTAGTTGAGGCTGGAGAACGGCGGAATCGCCTGGTCCGCCCAGCTGTGGTAAATGATGATCTTGCCGCCGTTCGCGACAAACGCGCTTAAGTTCGGATCGGTCGCGTTGTAAATTCCGCCGAGTTGCTCGAGCCGCTCGTGCATCGCGGCGGTGAACGGCACGTCGCCCAGAGAGTACTTGCCTGGCGGATTGTGCAAGAAGGCCATTTCGTTCAGGTAGGCCAGACCGATCACCGCCGCGTAGCTGTCGGCGGGCGCGGCGGCGTCCGTAGCCGGCATGACAATCCAGCCGGCCCAGGCCAACTCCGAGCCGTAAGGCTCTCCGCCGTCGAACAGGCCATGACCGTCCTTGTCAGACGGCCCGCGATATTCATCGCGAACCACCCGGATCTCATCTTCAGTCAGACAGTTCGGCTGGTCAGAGCCGGCGGGACACCGCATGCTCGCGGGATCAAAAGCGCATGCGCGCGGGTCCTTGATCACGCCGTTCTCGTCGGCGCACGCGGCCATGACTGCGGCATGCAGTGCGGGAAGTTTCTCTGCGGTCAAAATCTGCCCGCCTTGCGCGTTCCGGTTGACCGCGGCGACCCAGGGCGCGACCAAGCCTACGAGCGGCGCCCAGTTGTTAGCGGGGCGCCGGCGATGATGCCGTCGAAATCCGCCGGATAACGCTGCGCCAGGACAAGCGCTTCGTGCCCGCCGTCGGAGACCCCGCTGAAATAGGAATAGGTCGGCCTGCGCCCATAGAAGGCGCGCGCGACGACCTTCATTGTGCGCGCGAGTTGATGCTCGGAACTGTAGCCGAACACGGCCCGTAAGTGGAGGTCGTCGCGCGCCCACAGCGCATCGCCGTTGCTCGGCGCCTCGTGCCCTTGATCGTCGGCGGCGACGACCATCTCGCCGTTCTGCAGAGGCGCGTAAGGCGCCTGGTAGCCGCTGGTCCGCGACGGATCGTCAAGGCTCACGTCGGCCTTGCCGCAAAGCCCTCCGCAGCCCTGCTGCAAATAGTCGCCGCGCAGCTCTCGGTGGGCAAGAGCGCCTCGAACTGGGTGACCGGGCTGATATAGCCTTTGACGTCGCAGAAGGAATGACCTTTGCGCGTAACCGTCGCACTTGCGGTGATTCGAGCGTCCAGCGCGGTGAAATCTGAATTCGCCAGCGCCGCGCACGACATGACCGGAAGGATCGCGCCTGGCTCGGCTGCGGACGCTTGGGACTTCACGGCCGCCATCGAGCCGGCGAACGTGATTGCGGCGAGCATCAACAACCCGGGAATCCGTGCGAACAGCATCCATTGCTCCCTTGAGAGGCGTTGTCGACCCACCCCCGTGGGCCGACATTGACGCCGCCTCAAGCGTACGGAGCCGATCTCATGCCTGTCAACCAGTGCGCCGCTCGCCCGACGAGGCGGTGAACCCTGTGTGCAATGCGCCGCGGCCTGTCGGCCGACTGCTTGGTCCTGTGATGTTGCAGGCTGATGCGACCGCGGGGCAAGTCCTCCCGCGAATGCGTCCGGGCCAGCGTCGCATCATTCAATTGTATGTGATCAAGTCCTGGATTAGAGACTGAACTCCATCCGGCAAGCGTGGTGCAAAGATGCGCATTAATTTCGCGTTGGCCGCTATCCTCACTCTGGCGTCAGGCGCATCGGCCCAAGAGCACGGCCGGCCGACGGCGATCTTGGTCAGTCCGATTCACGAAGCCCAGGTTGTTCGCGGCGACGACGGCATGGACCATATCGAATACGAGCTTCTCGTCGTCAGCGTATTCCCCGAGCCGGTGACGCTGTCGAATGTGACTGTGCTGGATCCCGCAGGAAAGGAAATCCTGCGAATCGAAGCAGCTGCTCTTGCGGCTGCGACCCAGACCGCATTCGCGAAGACGCCGACGCCCATTCGCTTCATGACCGCGTCATGCGCGGGTCATTTCCTGCGGCGAAGCAAGTCGGAGGTTTGAGGAATGTCTGAGCATCACGGCAGTGGAGTGACCCGGCGCGAGGTGCTCATCGGCGCCGCCGGCGGCCTGGCGTTGGCGGCGATCGACCCCGCCCAGGCTTTCGCACAAGGGGCAACGGTCTCCGGCATGGTGTTTGATGACCGGGACGGCTCGGGCGTGTCCAACGCGGGCAATCCGGGCTTGGCCGGCGTGCCGGTCTCCAACGGCCAGGACGTCGCCGTCACCGGGCCTGACGGCCGCTACACGCTGCCGTTGCCGGAAGAAGCGACGATCTTCGTCATCAAGCCAGCGGGCTTCATGCCGCCGATCGAGCCTCTCACCAATCTGCCACGCTTCTATCGCCACCATCAGCCCAAGGGCTCGCCGGCGGAGCTCAACCTGACCTTCGAGGGCCTGGCGCCGACCGGGCCTTTGCCAGCGTCCGTCGATTTCCCGCTTCGCCGCCAGGATGAGCCGAAGGCGTTCAATGTCGTGATGGTGACAGATCCGCAGCCGGAGACTGGCGCGGAAGTCGACTTCATCCGCGAGGACCTGATCCAGGCTTTGGCCGGCGTCGACGCCAAGTTCGGGCTCACCGCCGGCGACATCATGTTCGACGACCTCTCGCTTTATCCGCGCTCGAACGCGATCTTCGGCACGATCGGGCTTCCGTGGTGGAACGTCGGCGGCAACCACGATCTCAATTTCGAAGCGCCCGACCGCACATACAGCCGCGAGACCTTTAAGCGCATCTTCGGCCCGAACTACTACGCGTTCTTCTACGCCCAGACGCTCTTCCTCATGCTCGACGACGTCGACTATCTCGGCCCCGTCCCGCGCAAACCTGGAGGAGGCGGAAAGTACGAGGGCAGGCTCGACGAGCGGCAACTCGAGTTCGTGCGCAACATGCTCGCGCACACGCCAGACGACATGCTCATCGTCATCGTGATGCACATCCCGATCAAGACCGCAGTGGGGTCTGAAATCTTGGCAGAACCTCGTCAACCGGCAAGCCTTGTTCGACCTGTTCGAAGGACGCCGCTTCACCGTCAGCTTCGCCGGCCATACGCACACGACCGAACATCATTATTTCGACGCCGCCGATGGCTGGAAGGGGCCCGAGCCCCACCATCATCATGTGTTGACGGCGCTATCGGGCTCCTGGTGGAGCGGGCCGTTCGATCATCGCGGCGTGGCCTCGGCCGACAGCCGCGACGGCACGCCGAACGGCTTCCATATCCTCTCGGTCGACGGCTTGACCTACACGACCCGTTTCGTTCCGGCGAAGGAGCCGAACGGACGCCAGATGCGGCTCTCGATCGACAGCCGGTTCCATGGGATCACCAAGGACGCCGATCGTGATTTCCGTCAGGTGCGGCTCTTGGGTTCGCCGGTTCCCCGCGACGCGCTTAGCGCTTCGACCCTGATCGCCAACGTGTTCGACGGCGGCGACAAGACCAAGGTCAAGATGGTCATCGGCGATCGCGCGCCAATCGAGATGACCCGCCGAGCGCGGCCCGATCCGTTCGTGCAAGAGGTGTTCGCCCGCAACGAGGCGACGAAAAAGGCCTGGGTCAAGGCCGAGGATAGCTCGCACATCTGGACCGCGCGCCTACCCGGCGACCTTGCCCCTGGAACCTATCCGGTGGTGGTCGAGGCGGTCGGCGAATATGGCCAGCCGTTGAGTGGACGCCTCGCGCTCGAGGTGACGGGGTAGGGCGGAGCCGGTGAGGGGGTCGCGCGCGGGTTCAATCGTCACCAGCGCGCTCGGCGTCTTGTTCAGGCTGCCGCGCGCCGCTCGATCGAGCGGCGCGAGCGCGCGTCGTCACATCAGCAAGGAGCGCACCAGCAATGATAGCGGCCGCAGACCCGGTGATGCCACGGGCCGCAGAACCGGCCCCAATGAGGGCCGCAGGCGGCCTTTTCAATCGGGGTGAAGTTTTGGGCCGTTCCGGAAAGCGCCGCAGGTCCACGTTCGATCTGCGCGTCGGCGCCCCAAATTAGCGCGCCGCTGATCGTCAGAGCCGCCGCACCGGCGAGCGTAATCACCATTCTGCGCATCGTCTTCCTCCTTGAGCTGCTTCCGCTCCGCGGCGAGCGCAGGCTGCTTGCCGCTCAAGGCGGCATTCGCCACGCGCTTGCTGTGCAAGGCCAACCTGTGACGGCGGTGGGGCTCTGGCAACCCGGCAAAAGTGTCAGTGCATTGCTGGACCCGCGCCGGCCGAAGAAGCGCCAAATCCTTTAGCTACGTTCCACGCGCGCACGAGAATTCGGATTGGCGAACCCGTCGGTTTTGCGGAATTTCGCAGCAAGAAATCTCATGAGCTCGTATAGCTGATTGCCGAGTAAAAGTTGTGGCCATACACCGCTATCGCCTGGGCTTTATCCAAGCCGTTGATGATCCTGCGAGCATTCACCCAATCCTCCGCAGTCTTGTTAAAATAATTGCCAAATGACTTGCTGGTGAACAAGCCTTTCGTCATGCCCACGAACATGATGTGGGTTGCGTTGTCGAGCTCCAACGCAAGATCGGGATGATTAACGAAGTCGACCCCCAGCAAATCCGCCATAGTCTTGTAATTGCGCTCCCAGGTCAGTTGCACGAAACCGCGGCCGTAATAGGCTTGCCCAGTCGTTGGATCGGCCTTCCCGTACGGCAGGCGACGTCCTTTCCCGTATTCTTCGATCGGCTGCATGCATTGATCGGTCTCGTGATAGGTCGTCGCGAGGGCGTAAGCGAGCCAACGGTCGTCGCAGGCGGCGTATTCCGCCTCCCATCCGTCGAGAATTGCGTTGATTCCGTAGACCTGCGATTGCCGCAAGTTGCTTGAGAACATCGTTCGACGGACCTGTGTGAAGAAAAACCCGCGATTGATCAGGCTCATGCCGCCCTCCTTAGACAGGAGGCTATTGTGCGGCGCCCGATTGAGCTTTGTCCACAATTTGTTCTCTTTTTGTTCGCTATGGCTAACGGAGTTCGGCTCGGCCAAAATAGTCGAACTCCTCCACGATTGCGGATATCCTGTCCGTACGGAACCGCCGTCGATCCTGACCGTGGGAAGGTCGGCGCCAGCGCTTAGGGATTTGGGCGGAAACAACGGGGACCGCCGGCTGAAACTGTAACGATCCGGCCGAAGTTCCTCGGCGGGCGACGCCTCTGCGGCCGCTGCGAGGCGGGCCTCTCATCCAGTACCGGATTCGCCCGCTCAGCCGAAACGAGGGCACGGGTATCGAAGCGGATCGCCCGCGGACGAGCGAAGCGCTTGCGCTCGCCTTCGGGGCGCTATTGGTCCATATATAGCGCGGACGCTGGATGGGCTCGGCCAGGCGCCCCGTGCGAAATCATCGGGAGTGAGACAATGGATCCGAAATCGACCGCAGTCGTGCTCATCGAATATCAGAACGATTTCACGACCGAGGGCGGCACGCTGCATCAGGCGGTGAAGCCGGTGATGGACAAGACCAATATGTTGGCGAACACGGTCGAGACCGTCAAAAAGGCGCGCGAGCTCGGCGCGACCATCGTCTACGCGCCGATCAGCTTCACCGAGGATTACCATGAGCTCAACCCGACTCCCTACGGCATCCTCAAGGGTGTAGTGGACAGCAAGTCATTCCGTCAGGGAACCTGGGGCGCGCAGATCGTCGATGCGCTGAAGCCGGAGCCGGGCGATATCGTTATCGAAGGCAAGCGTCGCCTCGATGGCTTCGCTACCACGAACCTCGATTTCATCTTGCGCGGCCGTGGCATATCGACCATCGCGCTGGGCGGATTCCTGACCAATTGTTGCGTCGAGTTGACGATGCGGACCGGGTACGAGAAGGGCTACGACGTCATCACGCTCAAGGACTGCACGGCGACTGTCAGCGAGGAAGAGCAGCGGGCCGCGGTCGAGAAGGACTATCCGATGTTCTCCAAGCCGATGACGCATGACGAGTTCCTGTCGAGCCTGGGCGGCAAGGCGGTCGAAACGAAGTCGCGCGGTTACGAGGCCGCCTGACGCAATCGGCCGGGTCGGATCATGGTGAGGCTGAACGAGGTCCGGCGAAACGAGGTCGCGGTCGAAGCGCCGCAATCATTCGACGCCGGGCTAGCCTTCATTGGCGTGATCCGCACGCCATGGACCTCGCGCCTCGATTGCCCCCGCCAGGGGCGAGCCGACGGGCCGATCTGTCGCATCGAAGTCGCCGAGCCCTGGGTCGCGGCGCTGGACGGGATTGAGGCGTTCGAGCGGATCGAGGTCCTCTACTGGCTGCATGAATTGCGCCGGGACCTGGTGCGGCAAAGCCCGGCCAACGATGGCGAGACGCGCGGGACATTTTCGCTGCGCTCGCCGGTCCGCCCGAACCCGATCGGGACGGCGCTGGTCGCTCTGGTCGAGCGCCAGGGATCGACGCTCCTGGTCAGAGGCCTCGATTGCCTCGATAGGACGCCGCTCATCGACCTGAAACCCGACCGCTGCCTGTTCACTCCGCTCGCCCCGCCCCAACCGGGCGATTTCGAGGTTGGATGAGACGCGTCCAATTTTGTCGGCGGGCGGAGCATCACTCCGGCATGGACGACGGGCGTCGAGCGCGTGGCGCAGGCCATGGATTACGACCTCGTCGTCCGCCGCGGCGTAAAGATTACATAGGGATACGGGTGTACGACGAGGCGGCGAAGGCGGGGTTCAAGGGGGCCGACTATCGCGCCATCATTGTTGAAGGTGTGCCGCCGAAATAGTTGCGGAAGACACTACCCAGCAGTCTCCCGTCCTTGACTCTCTCGCCCTTTGGGTTCAAAACAAGAACAAATAGTGAACCCATAGGACGCGGACCGAATGTCGCAAGGCGGCAGAGCGGAGGGGATGGCGCGTCTGCGGCGCGCCATCGCTGAGATCGAGGCGGAGGCCGGCTCTGCGGGCGAGCGGCCCGCGCGGCGCTTGCCGTTCGCGTGCGCGTTCGATTCCGCCTTAGGCGGCGGGCTCGCCGACGACGCCCTGCATGAGATCGCGCCGGCTCGGCCGGCGGACAGCGCAGCGGCGATGGGCTTTGCGCTTGCGCTCGCGGCGCGGTTCTTGAGCCGGCGGCGGGCTTCGGCGCTCGTCATCGGCGAAGGCTTCGCCGCTCAGGAGTCGGGCGCGCTCTATGGGCCAGGCCTCGTCGCTCACGGGCTTGCCTTGAGCCGCCTTGTGTTCGTGCGCGCGCCTGACGCGGCTTTGGCCTTCTGGGCGATCGAGGAGGCGCTCAAATGCGGCGCGCCGGCCGTGGTCGTGGGCGAAATCTGGAGTCTCAAGGGCTATAGCCTCGCCGCCTCGCGCCGCCTGCTGCTCGCCGCGCGAAAGGGCAGGACGCCCGCGCTTCTGATCCTGGCCAGCGCCTATGGCCAGGCGGAGCGCCTCTCCAGCGCCGCCGAGACGCGCTTTGAGATCGCCGCCGCGCCCAGCGCCACAATCCCGGCGGCGGCTGGCCCTGACCTGCCCGGGCCATTCGCCTGTGGGGCGCGGCTCGTCAAGGCGCGCCTTGCGCGCGCGGGGCCTGAGGAATCTTTTCAGGCTTTCGATCCAGGGCGCGTCATCCGTCTGGAATGGCGAAGCCAGGACATGACTTTCAAAGACATGACTTTCCAGGACCTAGCTTTCAAGGACATGGGCGTTGACGACCAGGCGATTTCTCTCCCTCTGGCTGCCGCGTCTGGCGACCGACCGCGCGCGGCGGCTGGGCGGCGTTGACAAGGCGGCGCCGCTTGCCGCGGTCGCCAAGGTCGACAATGCGCAAAGGCTGGTCTGCGTCGATGCTCAAGCCGCGCGGCTCGGCTTGAGCCCAGGCCTTTCGCTCCCGGACGCGCGCGCGCGCTTTCCGGCTCTCATCGCGGTCGAGGCTGAGCCTGTGGAAGAGGCGCGGCTTCTGACGCGCCTCTGCGATTGGTGCTCCCGCTACACCCCGCTCGCCGCCCTCGATTGCGCCGACGGGCTGATGCTCGACATTTCCGGTGTCGCCCATCTGTTCGAGGGCGAAGCGGCGCTGATCGAGGACTGTCGCGCGCGGCTCTCCGGGCAAGGCATCTCCGTCGCCATCGGCGCCGCCGGCAATCCGCGCGCGGCTTCAGCGCTGGCGCGGTTTTCGCGGGTGAAAATTGCGCCCGAGCCATTGAGCGACAGGGCCTTCGCCAAGCTCTTTCACGATCTGCCGCTCGCGGCGCTCGGCCTCGACGAAAAAACAATTACCGACATGGCGCGGGCGGGCTTGAGACGCATCGGCGATATCGCGCTCAGGCCCCGCGCGCCGATCACGGCGCGGTTCGGATTCGCTCCGATGGCGCGGCTCGACGCGCTCAAAGGCCTCGAGCGCCCGTCGATTTCGCCGCGCTTTCCGCCGCCCGATTTCTGCGCCGAGCGGCAGTTCGCTTCGCCCATACAGACGGTCGAGGCGATCGAGGCTCAATTGCGCAAGCTTGCCGACGATCTCGTCGTCATGTTGGAGCGGCAGGCCAAGGGCGCGCGTCGGATCGAGCTCAGTCTCTACCGCGTCGACGGCGCAATACGCCGCATCCTTTTCGGCGCCTCCCGGCCGCTCAACGAAGCGCGCGCGATTGTGCGGCTCATCGCCGAACGGCTGGCGGGTCCGGACGAGGACGCCATCGACGCCGGCTATGGCGTCGACCTCATGCGCCTCGCTTGCCTCACGGCCGAGCCGCTTCAGCCCTCGGAAGCCGAGCTTGAGCGCGCCCATGAGGCCGAGCGCGCTCGTTCGCTGGCCGAGCTTCTCGATCGGCTCTCTGCCCGGCTTGGGGCCCGCGCGGTGACGCGGCGCGAGCTTATCGAGGCGCATCTGCCCGAACAGGCCGAGGCGGCCGCGCCCGCCGCGTTAGGGGAAGCGCGGCTGCGCGGCGAGGGGTCCGAGACGGTTGCGGCGGGCGCGCCGGCGCGGCCGTTGCGCCTCTTCGCTCGCCCGGAGCCGATCGAGGCCCTGGCCGAAGTGCCCGATGGGCCTCCTTTGCGCTTCCGCTGGCGGCGAGTCCTGCACGATGTCGCGGCCATCGAGGGGCCGGAGCGCATCGCCGCGCCCTGGTGGCGGCACGCCGGCACGCCGACGCGGGACTATTTCCGCGCCGAGGATTTGGAAGGGCGCCGCTTCTGGCTTTATCGCGAGGGCCTATGGGGCCGCGAGACCCGCCAGGCGAAATGGTTTGTGCATGGCCTGTTCGGGTAAGCCGTTGATGCAGATAAGCGCCTTGACGCGCGCGTCCTGGCTGACAACATATCTCCTGGGCCCGAGAGCGCGCCGCAAGAGGGGGTAACCGATTCTCGCGAAAAGCGTGCGGAATCAAAGAAATATAGAGCCTTTGGCAAATCGTCGAGGGCGCTAAGGGCGAATTGAGAGCGTCGAATTGCAGTCCGGCAGGGCCATTTTGAAAGTCCGTCATCTGACAACCTACCGCTACAAGCGGCCGGTCGAGTTTGGCGACCACCGCATGATGATGCGCCCGCGCGACGGGCACGATCAGCGACTCCTGTCATCGGAGCTCGACATCGAGCCCGAGCCGAGGCGGCTGCGCTGGCTCTACGACACCTTCGACAATTGCGTCGCCGTCGCGTCATTCTCTGGCTCTTGGACGTCGCTCCGAGTCGAGAACCGCTTCACCGTCGAGCGGATCGAAGATGACCAGCCCGGCGGCGAGATCGACCCACGGGCGCAGTTCTTTCCCTTTTCCTACGCCCCGGAGGAACTGCCCGACGTCGCTCGGGCGATGGAGCGCCTGTACAGCGATCCTGCCGGGGACATCGACCGTTGGGTGCGCCAATTCGTTTCGTCGGGGGCGACGATCCTGACCAGCCATCTCCTGATGACGATGACCTACGCGATCAAGGAAGGATTCTCATACGAGCGGCGCGAGGCGCCCGGGGTCCAGACGCCGCTCCAAACCTTGGAGCGACGCCGCGGCTCTTGCCGCGACTTCGCGGTCCTGATGATAGAAGCGGCCCGGGCGCTTGGCGTCGCTGCGCGTTTCGTCTCCGGCTATGTCTATGTCCCGAACGGTGAGGACGAGCCTGTTCGGCTCGGCGGCGGAGCGACGCATGCCTGGTGCCAGATCTATCTGCCCGGCGCCGGTTGGGTCGAGTTCGATCCCACGAATGGGCTGGTCGGCAGCAAGGATCTCATCCGCGTGGCGGTCGCGCGCAATCCCGCCCAGGCGGCGCCCCTGACCGGCGCCTATTTCGGCGCTCCCGGCGACGAACTGGGGATGGAGGTCACCGTCGAGGTGACCCAGCCGAAGCAGGTCGAACGCGCCAGCCTCGCCCGCGCCTAGAGCCAGTTGCGTTCGGATGGAGCCGGCCAATTGTAGCCGCGCTCGCCGAGCGCGGGACGCGGTCCAAAGGGCGTCCGGAAGGACGCCCGTCTATCGACGGGCTATGGACCGCGTCTACCAGTCTTTGAGGTCGCTTCGCGGCGCCTCAGGACGAGGTCTGACGGCGGCAATCGCAATTCACCTTCGGCGCCGCTCTCACGCCTCTGCTGACTTGACCGCCACGATGAAAAGCCGGGGATAGGCGAACAAAGTTCGGCCGTCAGACTGGACCGGATAGGCCTCCTTGAGGCCGGCGCGGTAGCGGGCGAGAAACTCGCAGCGCTCGTCATCGCCGAGCCGCTCCAGGAATGGCTGCAGGGTCGAGCCGGCGAACCAATCGGCGATGCTATGGGGTCCGTCGAGCGGATGAACATAGGTCGTCATCCACACGTCGACCCGCGAAGCGGTGGGCCTCAGCCAATCGTAATAGTCGTCGTAGCCCGCAATGAGAGGCTGGGTCTTCGCGATCGGCACCAGGCGCGATGACCAGGGTCCATCGGCCGCGACCATGCGCATCAGCGCATGCGAGGCTTCGTTGGCCGTGTTCGGCATCTGCGCCGCGAGCGCCCCGCCCGGCGCAAGATAGGACATCAGGCGCGGAAACAGCCGATCGTGATCGGGCAGGAATTGCAGCGTGGCGTTGGTGAAGATGAGGTCTGGCTGATCCTGGGGCGCCCAATCCGCGATGTCCTGTTTGAGGAAATGAGCCCGGGGAGCGCGGACGCGCGCGTGCACAAGCATGGCGTCGGACGTGTCGAGGCCGAAGAGCTGTGTGTCCGGAAAGCGCTGGAGCAGCAGTTCCGCGCTGTTGCCGGGACCACAACCCAGATCATAGATCAGACTCGCCGAGGGAAGTGGAATGCGCGACAGCAAGTCGCGCGCCGCGCGCATCCGCTCGGCCTCGAATTTCGAGTAAAGAACCGGGTTCCAATCGCTCATCGGCATGGGCTTGGCCAGCGTCTCGAGAGAGGCTTTTGCTCTCGCAAATACGAACGCGGAGAGCGCGCCTCGAAGTCGAGGGGCGCGAAACGAGTGATGACAACAAGCCGCGCCGGCAGCGCTGGCCCTACGCCCAAGCTCCAGCCAATCCGTTCTTTTCAATCGGCTCCGGCCTTTCGGGTCCGATACCGCAAAGGGTTGGTGATTAATTGAGTCATTCTATAGACTTTAGTGATACACGTCAACGCGACAAACGAACCTGACTCGGATATGCGGCGATATGGCAGGACGAAAATGCATATTGCCACGGCCTCCAACCGCAACGGCGCGCGGTTTATTGAGCCTCGCCAGCCATTGCCCAGCGCCTTCGCCGGCCGCGAGCATCGTTGCCAAACATCGAATTGCGTCTCGCGTTTTCCTCGCGCTCTACTTTACCATCTTCCTCAATCAATTGGATAAACTTGTGTCCTACACTCGAAATGGAACAAGCGGCTGGCTCGGCCGTTGGAGATCGAACCGCCGCCAGGCTTCGAACGGCGGGTCATGGAGGAGACTGATGATGTTCGGACGGGCGGATCGGTTTTCGCGCCTGTTCGGCCGCCCGCGCTCCCAGGGGAACGCGACGGTCGCCTGCGCCGCGGCCTTGCCGCTCGTTGTGCTCGCGTTTGCGGTCGCGACCGACTACGCGAACGTGTCCCGCTTCCGAACCCATATCCAATCTGCGGCGGACGCCGCTTCGTTGGCCGCGGCCGAAGTTGTTGCGCGCCAGCCCGACCGCTCCGGCGATCTCGCGAGCCAAGTCGCCACAGGCGTTTTTGCGCATGACGCGCCGCAGAGCGCGACCGGGAAGCCGACGGTTGAGGTGCAGAACCGCGCCGCCGTCGTGACCGCGAACGTTGGCTACACGGGCGTGGCGCCAAGCAATTTCGGTTCGGCGCTCGGATATAACGCCATCAGGGTCGACGCGTCGGCGACCTCATTCACGCCCATCGCCGATTTCCGCTCACCCTCCGCCCGCTAAGCCGTTCCTTTCCGGCGTTGGGGGTCCAAGATTTGGGGTCCGAGACAAGTCCGCTAAGCTCGGGTTTGCGGCGGCCCGCTGGTGGGTCGTTCGCGAACCCCGTGAGGGCGCATGACTGGCCACATCGATCCCACCAAAGAGGCCTTCGCCGCCTTTCGCGCCGACGACCGGCCTGGTCCGATCCATATGCTCAATCTGGTCAGATTGCGCGCCCTTGCCGCCTATCCGGACGGGCGCGCGGCGACCGGGGCGGATGCCTATAGGTCGTACGGGCGCGAAAGCGAGCCGGTCTTCACACGCCTCGGTGGATCGATCGTGTGGCGCGGCCGGTTCGAGCAGATGCTGATCGGGCCAACCGACGAGCGCTGGGACCTTTGCTTCATCGCTCAGTACCCGAGCGTCGCCGCATTCGTCGCCATGATCCGCGACCCCGTCTACCACGAAGCGGTCAAGCACCGGCAGGCGGCGGTGGAGGATTCGCGGCTCATTCGCCTCGCGCCTGGGGGCGGCCGGGATCGGCTTTGGCTGAACGCCACGCCGACTATGGTGAAGCTCTTGCCCCTTTCCCCACCCTCGGCTAGACCGGCGCCCATGACCAAGCCAGTGCCATGGATTCTCGGCATTATCGGCATCGCGTTCATCGGCGTCGCGCTGGTCTACTGGCTGACGCCCGCGGGCGGCCTTCCCAGCTTCCTCCCTGGATTTCAGCCCGGCTCCGATAATGTCCATGTCAAGCACGCGCTGGGTGCGCTCATTATCGCGCTCGTCCTGTTCGCTGTCGCCATCGCCT
The DNA here is from genome assembly GCA_963813555.1 of uncultured Alphaproteobacteria bacterium. Lineage (GTDB taxonomy): Bacteria > Pseudomonadota > Alphaproteobacteria > Rhizobiales > Beijerinckiaceae > Roseiarcus. The sequence continues at coordinate 142,929 of CAWEZX010000016.1, forward strand.
GGTTCCAGATCATCTCCAACGATCATTAGCCCGGCGACCGGCGCGAAACGCAAGTCCCCCGGCTGTCGCCAAACCGTCACGATGCCTGCGGTAGTGTGCGACATAAACAGGCAGACGCCGGGCGGTGCGCGTATGGACATGAAGGTCACCCAAGCCGACGATGAGATGACTCATGTCGTGCTCGATGGACGCTTCGACATTCAGGGCGCGCAAGAAGTCAATACCCGGTTTGAGGAACTTGCCGAAAGCAGCAAGGCTCTGATCGTCGACCTCGCCAAAGTCTCGTTCCTTGCTTCGCTCGGCATTCGCACGTTGATGCTGAGCGCCAAGACCCTCATTCGCCGTGGCGCGGAAATGGCGGTGTGCGGCGCGAGCGAGAGTGTCGAAAAGGTTCTGCGGACGACCGGCTTCAACGAAGTCGCCGGGATTTATCCCGACTATAAATCGGCCGCCCGTACGCTTCGGGAACGACTTGCCGCCTTCTCGAGCAAGAAAGCATGAGCGAGCCTGCGCCCCGGGCCTGTTCGCGCGATTTTCCCGGCACGATCGAGGCTGCGTCGGACGCAGAGAGCTGGGTTGCGCGTGAGGCGCGCGGTTTGGGTCTCGGCGAAGAGACCGAGTTCGCAATTCATCTCTGCGTCGAGGAGCTGTTCCTCAACGCCGTCCAGCATGGCCACGCCAATCGCGCGACCATTTCGGTCTGCGCTGAGCCCGACGGCGTCACCCTCGAGTTCGCTGACGACGGCGAGCCGTTCGATCCCACTCTCGCCCCGGTCAAGCGGATCAACGGGCCGACCGACGATTTCGACATCGGCGGCTACGGCACGGGACTCATGCAGAAATTCTCGCGGCGTATGCGCTATCGCCGCTTTGAAGGCATGAACCGCCTCGTGTTAGAGTTCGACGCCGGCCGCAGCGCCAACCCCGCGCCGGATACGCTGAGCGCCCAATGATGACATGAAAAATTCTCCGGAGCTGCGCGCCGCCATCAGGGCGACGAGCGCGTTCCGCGATTTGTCCGACGGCAACCTTGCACTCCTGATCGAAGCAGCCGAACTCGAGACTTTCGCTTCCGAGGCCATTCTGATGGTCCAGGGCGAGACCAGCGATTACGCCATGCTGATCCTGAATGGGGAGGTGACGGTCACCGCCGACAGCGCTCGCGGAGCCATTCCCATTTCAACTCTTCACGCTCCCTCGCTGGTCGGCGAATTGGGTGCGCTCGCGCAATTGCCGCGCAGCGCCACCGCGCGCGCCTGCACGCCCGTCACTGCCCTTCGTTTCGGGCGCACTGCGCTGGTGGAAGTGGCGCGCGCCACGCCGTCCTTGCTGATCGACGTGATCGGCCGGATGGGCGAGCGCATGCGCAAGTTCAATGGCGCGATCAGCCTCTACACCCATGCGCTCGGCGCCCTCGAGCGTCACGAGCTCGATCCCACGCTGCTCGAGGAATTGCGCAATCCGATTCCGGACCTCGCCGACTTTGGGCAGACCTTCGGCCGCATGGCCGAGCAGCTTATTCTGCGCCGTCAGCGCGACGACGAAATGGCCAGCGCGGCCGTCATTCAGCGCGCGCTTCTGCCCAGGGTCCGCGAGTTTGCCGACGAATCCGGCCTCGACGTTTGGGCGGCGATGACGCCTGCGCGCGACGTTGGCGGTGACTTCTTCGATCTCGTGCACCTAGCCGACGGGCGCGTCGCGGTCGGCGTCGGCGACGTCTGCGGCAAGGGCGTGCCCGCGGCTTTGTTCATGGGCATCACCAAGACGCTGATCCGCATCAACCTGCGCGAGAATCCCGACCTGCCGGGAGCGATCCAGAAGGCGAACGCCCTTCTCGCAAACAACAACGCCGGCCAGCTGTTCGCGACGATCTTATACGCCGCCTACGACCCGCGCTCGGGCGCACTCGAATATTGCAATTGTGGCCACCTCCCCGCGCTCGTCCGTCGCCCTGGCGGAGCGGTTGAAACGCTGCCGGGGGGCGGCCTGCCGCTCGGCCTGTTCGAGTCCATAAAGATGGAGGCGCGCAAGACTCAATTGCGCCCGGGCGATCTTTTCTTCCTCTACACCGATGGCGTCACCGAAGCCGAGGACCATGATGCGCGCCAGTTCGGGGAGGACCAACTCGGGAGTCTGCTCGCCAAGAAAGGACACGGCGCCCGTGCGAGCCATTGGATCGCGCGCGTCGAGGCGGCGGTGCGAGAGTTTGCGCGCGGCCGGCCCCAGTTCGACGACATCACTTGCCTGGCGCTGAGAGGGTGAGGGATTCCCCTCTCCCGTTTGGGAGAGGGCATAGCCCGTCGTCAGACGGGCGTTCTTCCGAACGCCCTATCGGGTGAGGGCCCGCGCCGAAGGCCGAGTCGGCGCCGCGCCAGCTCGCGAGGTGTTGAAGCTGGGGCCATTGACTCGGTTTTGCCGCCCGTGGGACTTTCGCGTCGCTTGAGGTCGCCAAGCGCCTGCGGCTCTCGCGAATTCCGACGAGGAAACTCGACGATGCGATGTCCGCCGAGCTGGGGAGGTCTTGGCGGAATCCTCGTTCTCGCCGCAGCGCTTTGCAGCTGCGAACGCTCCTCGACCACCGACCAGGCGTCCGCTCCGGCGACCCCGCCTGCAGTGACCGTGGCCGCCGCGGCCCTGAAGAGCGTCACGTCCGCCGGAACCTTCGTCGGACGCGTGCAGGCGGTCAACACGGTCAATCTGGTGTCGCGCGTCGAGGGCTTCCTGCAAAAACGCGCCTTCACCGAGGGCCAGCAGGTCAAGACCGGCGACCTCCTGTTCGTCATCGAGCAGGACACCTATCAAGCGGCGGTGGACCAGGCTCAAGCGCAGCTGGCCAGCGCCCAGGCGACCGAACGAAACGCGGCGATCGCGTTGCAAAGATCCCAGGAACTGGTCAGGACCAACGCGGTTGCACAGGCGACGGTCGATCAGAATCTGGCGAATCAAGGCACGGCGGCGGCTGCCGTGCGCTCCGCCCAAGCCGCCCTCGAGCAGGCCGACATCAATCTCGCCTTCACCGAGATCAAGGCGCCGATCGACGGACGCATTGGCATGGCCAATGTGTCGGTCGGCAATTTCGTCAACCAGGCGACCGGCACGCTGGCGACCATTGTCAGCCAGGATCCGATCTACGTTCTGTTCCCGGCGACCACGCAGCAGGTGCTCGATTATCGGCAACGGACTGCGAAGACGCCCGGCGCGGGCGGCCATGCCGTCGTCCGCGCGACCTTTTCCAATGGCCAGGAATATCCTCACCGAGGCTCGGTCGATTTTATCGACATCCAGGCCAATCAGGCCGCCGACACCCTGACTGTGCGCGCCGTATTCCCGAACCCTGATAATTGGCTCGTCGCCGGCCAGGTCGTCAACGTTACGGTCGAGGCCGGCGAGCCGACGCAGACGCTGGTGATCCCACAGGCGGCGTTGCAGGTCGATCAATCGGGATCTTACGTGCTTGTCGTCGGGGCGGACAAAAAGGTCGAGCAGCGACGGGTGAAGCTCGGGCCCGTCCAGGGCGCCGACATCACCGTCTCGGAAGGGCTCAAACCGGGCGAACTGGTTATCGTTGAGGGCATCCAGAAGGTTCGGCCAGGCGAGGCGGTGACGCCGACGCCCTCCGTTCAATCGACGCCGTGATCTCCGACATTTTCATCGCCCGGCCGCGCCTTGCGTTCGTCGTCTCGGTCGTGATGGTGCTCGCTGGTCTCATCGCGCTCACCCGAATCCCGGTCGCGCAATATCCGGACATTGTCCCCCCGCAGGTCACGGTCACGACGACCTTTCCCGGCGCGAGCGCGACCACGGTCGAATCAAGCGTCGCGGAGCCGATCGAGGCGCAGGTCAATGGCGTCGACAAAGCGATCTACATGACTTCGACCAGCGGCAATGACGGCAGCTACACGCTGACCGTCAGCTTCGCGGTCGGCAGCGATCCGAACATCGACGCGGTCAACGTCCAGAACCGCGTCAATCTCGCGCAAGCCCAATTGCCGGCGGAAGTCAATGCGCAGGGATTGACCATCCGCCAGCGCTCCTCGGCGATACTTCAGGTGATCGAATTCTACTCGCCAAACCGTTCCCTGGATTCGCTCTTCCTCAACAATTACGTGACGATCAACGTTCTCGACACGATCGCGCGCGTGCCCGGCGTCGGCCAGGCGCAGCTGTTCGCGAACCTCAGCTACAGCATGCGAATCTGGCTCGACACCGACCGGTTGACCGGCTTCTCCATGGTCCCGGGCGACGTGATCAAAGCCGTGCAGCAGCAGAACACCCAGGCCGCGCTGGGACGGATCGGCGCCCAGCCTTCCGGACCAGACCAGCAGCGGCAATTGCCCCTCGATACGCTCGGGCGCCTCTCCACCGCGAAAGAGTTCGAGAATATCGTGGTCCGCGCCAATCCCGACGGATCGCTGGTGCGGGTGAAAGACGTGGCGCGGGTCGAGCTTGGAGCGCAATCCTCCGACACCTTCAGCCGCTTCAACGGCGCGCCCGCGGCCTCGCTCGCGATCTTTCTCGCTCCCGGCGCCAACGCGGTCGCGACCGCGGACGCGGTCAGCGCCGCGCTCGATCGGCTGGCGCAGCGCTATCCGGCCGACATGCGGCATCAGGTCGTTCTCGACAGCACGACCTTCGTCGAGGCGACCATCGCCGAAGTGCTGCGGACGTTGGCCGAGGCTTTCGTCCTGGTCGTGCTTGTCGTGTTTCTGTTCCTCGGCAGCTGGCGCGCGACCCTGGTGCCGATCATCGCCGTGCCGGTGTCGCTGATCGGCGCCTTCGCGGTCTTGTTTGCGCTCGGCTATTCCGCCAACACCATCACGCTGCTCGCGCTTGTGCTGGCGATCGGCATCGTCGTCGACGACGCCATCGTGGTGGTGGAGAACGTTGAGCGCATTATGGACGAGGAGGGGCTGCCGCCGGCTCAAGCCGCGCGCAAGGCGATGCGCGAGATCACCGGGCCGATCATCGCCATCACCCTGGTCCTTTTGTCGGTGTTCGTTCCGATCGGCTTCATTCCCGGCATCACCGGCGCCCTCTATCGCCAGTTCGCGGTGGCGGTGTCCGCCGCGGTGATCATTTCGGCGATCAACGCGCTCACGCTCAGTCCGGCGTTATGCGCTTTGCTGCTGCGTCCGGGAGGCCGCCGCGGCCTCATCCGCCGGGCGCTCGGCGCCATCGAACGGGTGCAGAGCGGCTATGCGAGCGTAGTCAGGCGCACGGTCAGATTCGCGCCCTTAAGCCTGCTCGCCGTCGTCCTCGCCGCCGCCGCGGCCTTCGCGCTCTTTCGCCTGATTCCGAGCGGATTTCTGCCCGAGGAAGACCAGGGCTTCTTCTACGCCGAGATCGATCTGCCGCCCGGAGCGTCGGTCAATCGCACCGACGCGCTCGTGAGCCAGGTTGAAAAGATCATCCGCTCCGAGAAAGGGGTCGCCGCCCTTACCTCGATCATCGGCTTCAGCCAGCTCAATAGCGTGGCGCTTTCCAACGCCGCGTTCCTCGTCGTACGCCTCGCCCCTTTCGAACAGCGCACCGACCCCTCGCAATCGGTCAACGCGCTGATCGCCAAAATCAAGGCGCAGACGGCCGGCATTCCGGGAGCGAGCGTTCTCCTCTACAACGCTCCGCCCATCATCGGGCTCGGCTCGACCGGCGGCTTCCAATACGAGCTCGAATCCGTCGGCGGCCAGAGCACGGCTGATCTCGCGGCCACCATGCGGGCGCTCGTCTTCGAGGCCAATCAGCAGCCCGAGCTCGCGAACGTATTCAGCACCTATGCCGCCAACTCGCCCCAGGTCTATCTCGATATCGACCGCAACAAGGCGCAGATCCTGGGCGTCCCGGTCAGCGACATCTTCCAGGCCCTGCAGGCGACGATGGGCAGCTTTTTCATCAACCAGTTCAACGCCTACGGCCGGATCTGGCAGGTCAACGTCCAGGCCGACGCCAAGGATCGAAGCCGCTTCAACGACATCTTTCGCGTCAATGTGTTGAGCCCCAAGGGCGGGATGATCCCGCTGCGCGCGCTGATGACCGCCAAGCTCGTCGTCGGTCCGCAGCTGATCACCCGGTACAACAATCTGCGCGCCGTCAACATCAACGGCGCGGCGGCGCCGGGTCATAGTTCAGGCGAGGCGCTGGCGGCGATGGAGCGGGCGTCGCAGAAGGTGCTCCCTGCCGGCTACTCCTTCGAATGGACCGGTACGGCGCTGCAACAGCAACAGGCGGCCGGACAGACCCTTACCATCCTCGGCATTGCGGTCGCCTTCGCCTATCTCTTCCTGGTGGCGCTCTATGAGAGCCTCGCCATGCCCTTGGCGGTGCTGTTTTCGATCGCGATTGCGCTCTTGGGCGCCATGGTCGCGCTTCGGCTCAGCGGCCTCAGCGCCGATCTCTTCGCCCAGATCGGCGTGGTCGTTCTCATCGCGCTCGCCAGCAAGAATGCGATTCTGATCGTCGAATTCGCCATGGATCAGCACGCGCGCGGCGCTTCGGTCGAGGAGGCGGCGATTTCGGGCGCGCGCATGCGGATACGGCCGGTGCTGATGACGAGCCTGGCTTTCGTGCTGGGCCTTACGCCGCTCGTCTTCGCGACCGGAGTCGCCTCGCTCACCCGGCGCGGCGTCGGCACCGCGGTGTTCGGCGGCATGATCGCGGCGACCGCGCTCGGCGTCTTCGCGATCCCGCTTCTCTATATCGTATTCGAGCGGGCGCGCTCGTGGCGATGGGGCAGGGCGCCGAAGCAGACCTAGCGGAGCCGGTCTTGCTCCTTGGCGCGTTGTGGCGCCTCCTGCGCAGGAGGTCTGTGAACCGCGACCCCCGCCATCACCAGAGCCACGCCGAGCGTGTCCCGAAGGCTCGGAATCTGCGCCAGCACGATGATCCCGACCAAGGTCGCGGTCGCCGGCAGCAAAGCCAGCAGCAGCGCGAAACTCGCGCGCGGTAGGCGGGACATCGCCAGTTGATCGCATACATAGGGGATCACCGATGAGCAAATTCCGACGCCTGCTCCAGCGAGGACGAGCGTCGGGTTTCCGAACGCCCGCCAAGCCTCGCGAAATCCGATCGGCATGATGATGAGGAAGGCGATCGCCATCGCCGCGCCCAGGTGCTCGACGCCGCCGCTCGCGCCGGCTTCGGATATCTTGTGCCCGAGCAGGATGTAGCCAACGAACAGCGCGCCATTCAGAAAAGCCCAGAAGAGGCCGATCGGATCGCTCGACCATCGAACGTCGATCAAGAGAGCCACGCCGAGAACCGCCAACCCAAGCGCCGCCAGGTTGCGTGCGCTGCGCAGGCCGTAAAGAGCCACGCCGATTGTGCCGACGAACTCGATTGCCGCGACAAGGCTTCATCGGCAATCGATCGAGCGCCAGATAGAACGCGGTGTTCATGACCGCAAGGCAGACGCCGAGGCCGATCAACAATCGGCGCGTTTGACCGTCCGCCTTGGCCAGGGTCCGCCACGGCGCCGTCCATGGCGCGAAGATCGCCGCCGCGGCGGCGATGCGCATCCAGGCGACGCCGAGCACGCCAACGAAAGGAAACAGCAGAACCGCGAACGATGGACCGAGGTAATGGAAGATCGCGCTGACCGCGAACCAGGCCTGGGGCGGCGCTCGCTTCGCGGCGTTGCTGAAAGTGAGCTCGGTTTGCGCCATGCGGCTCTCCCTATTTTTATTATGAGAGTCGATCCGATGGGTATATATGTCGATCAGAAGGCTTGTAACGTCAGCTTTTAAAGGACAAAGCGATGAAGCGCCTTCGAGATCGAAACATCGACCTTGACGCCATCGACGCCCGCATCCTCTCAGCGCTCACCGCCGACGCGCGGGTCAGCGTCGCCGAATTGGCGCGATTGGTCGGCTTATCCGCGCCGAGCGTGGCCGAAAGGGTCCGGCGTCTCGAGGAATCCGGCGTGATCGAGGGCTATGCGGCGTCGATCGACCCGCGAGCGCTCGGGCTCACGGTCGCCGCTTGGCTGCGCGTTCGGCCGGTTCCGGGCGGACTTGCGACGGTCGCGGACGTCTTGCGGTCGTTGCCCGAGATCGTCGAATGCGACCGCGTGACCGGCGAAGATTGCTTCGTCGCCCGCGCGCATGTGAGGTCTATCGAGGACCTGGAGAGGCTAATCGATCAGATTATCCCTCACGCGATGACCACGACCTCGATCATCCAGTCGACCCTCGTCAAACGGCGCCCGGCGCCAATTGGCTCGAACGGCGAGCCGGAGCGCCCACGCACAAGCAGCATCGTCAAAGAGGCGCTGTGAAGTGATCTATCGAGGCCAATGCCATTGCGGGGCATCCGCGTCCAATTGATAAGCGATAAGCTGCCGAGCGACCAGACACTGGGCGCCTGCCAATGCTCGTTCTGCCGCAAGCACAATGCGAGCGCTTTGGTCGGCGCGTAGAGACGGAACATCAGTTCGAAGCGGCGACCGGGGCCGGTCGGGACCCAGTTCGTTTCCCCGCTTGCGCCTTCCTCAACGAGGTCAACGACGGCGTCAGCAAGGCAAAACACGAGGAAAAACCGGCGATAATTCAAACGTATTGGCTCCAATGCCGGCCCTAAAGCCGTTGATTTGGTCCGTTGTCGGGCACTCCCCAATATAACTGATCGATGTCGCCGACGATCAGCAGCGCCGCGTGGTCCGGAACCGCTCGCATCAACGCCTGCATCAGCATGACGTCGATCCATCGACGCCTCGTCGACGAAGGCTGGATCGACGCGGCGAAGGCGGTCGCGCCCAACGACCTCGACTACGCCACACGGCAAGCCGATCTTGCGGGGTGGAAAGCGGCGGCGTAATCTCAGCAGTGAGCGTCGAGTTCGACGCGGCGCGGCGGGACTTGGCTATCTGATCGGGTGTTCTGAGATGGGGCTTAAGGTACGATGGTCATTCATGGCGCTGCTCGCGGTGGCCATCGTCGCCCTCGCCGGTTGCGCCGCCACCGGCCCGCTGTCCGGAGACCCGTGCTGGGGATTTTTCGCGTGCACGGGCTGGCATTGATCAGAAGATTAGAAGCCATTTGTTCTGGTTGACGTCCCACGACCGACGTGCGAGCCCGCGAAGCGCTTCGGCCGAATACTCTTCTGGCAATTTGACCGCTGACGGCATGGCGCGAATCTCCCGCGCCAACTTGAATCAGCGCCGCCGCGATTCGGGAATCCCTATGAGTTAGCCAGCAGAGCCTTTGGTATAACTCCCGAGTTAGGCGACGATTTGCATTTGTAGTTTACCGCATTCCGGCGGTGAACGACGTATACAGGCTCGGGCCGCCGACGGACCCCTGTTAGCGTTGACGCGAAGATTTTTCGACAATTTCTTTTCGAGAATCAAAATCTAATGTATAATGTATTTTAATCACCGAAGCCGCCGGATCCGGCAATCGCTGACGGGTATCCAGTTGAGCCATGCGCGAATTGCATATGGAAAAGAGTGAAGAGAAAGGCTTGAGGCATTTTGCGCGAGCCCGTGAGACGCGGCAGATTTTTTTATTTGAATCGCTCGTAACCCATTGAAAAGTCACGATCAGAAAAAATAAACGTAAGTAAATGAAAGCAAATTTGCTTGCGTTTATTTTCTTTTATTTGCGTTTGCTTGCACGAGCTCGGTCGCCGAGGAGAAACGCGGCCATGACATGGAGGAATGGGTGGAGAACCTCGAGGGTATGAGCGGGCGCGGCCAAGGGAACGGCTCCGGCCTGCGCCTTGTGCATGGCAGCATGGAATTGTGCGTCGCAGCAAAAACTGCTATCAGCCCGGCCCCTGGTCAGGGGAGGACGCGCTCGACAGCAACGGACACGGAGACACCGATGCAGCATTTCCACGTCGGAAACCTCGATCGGATCAAAGACGCGCCGCCGAACACCTGGGCGACGGTGCATCGCCGCGATGTCGTGACCATAAGCGAAATGTCCCGCCGCGGCTTTCACTTGGTCGATATGAGCGGCGAAGTCTGGACGATGCACCGGGCCGGCTAAGGCGCGAAATGGGTTGCGTCTCTGGCGTGGCTCCCTCATCCGGCCGCGCCCATAGCCCGTTCGGAAGGACGGGCGCCCTTCCGGACGCCCTATGCTCGTCCACCTTCTCCCTGAAGGAGAAGGGGGGCGCGGCTCAGTCCTCGCTCAGATCCTCGAACGCGCCGCGGTCGACGCCATTGCCGATCAGGATCTCGCGCTTGCCCGAGTGATTGGGGGCGCTGACCACGCCCTCCTTCTCCATCCGCTCGACCAGCGAGGCGGCCTTGTTGTAGCCGACTGACAGGCGGCGCTGGATGTAGCTCGTCGATACCTTGCGGTCGCGCAGCACGATGTTGACCGCGCGGTCGTAATAGTCGGCCAATTCCTCGGCGTCCATCGAGCCGGGGGAGGGCAGGGGGGCGTCGTCGTCCTCCTCGCTGGCGTCGTTGTCCTCGGTGATGGCGTGCAGGTATTCGGGCGCGCCCTGCTTCTTGATATGGGCGACGACCTTCTCGACCTCGTTGTCCGACACGAAGGGCCCATGGACGCGCGAAATGCGGCCGCCGCCCGCCATGTAGAGCATGTCGCCCTGGCCGAGCAATTGCTCGGCGCCCTGCTCGCCGAGGATGGTGCGGCTGTCGATCTTGCTCGTCACCTGGAACGAGATGCGGGTGGGGAAATTGGCCTTGATCGTGCCGGTGATGACGTCGACCGACGGCCGCTGCGTGGCCATGATGAGATGGATGCCCGCGGCGCGCGCCATCTGAGCCAGGCGCTGGATCGCGCCCTCGATATCCTTGCCGGCGACCATCATCAAATCGGCCATCTCGTCGACGACGACGACGATGTAGGGCAGTTCGTCGAGCGGGATCTCCTCGGATTCGTAGATCGCTTCGCCGGTCTCGCGGTCGAAACCGGTCTGGACGGTGCGGGTCAGCGCCTCGTCCTTGGCGAGGGCCTCGGCGACGCGGGCGTTGAAGCCGTCGATATTGCGCACGCCGACCTTCGACATCTTCTTGTAGCGGTCCTCCATCTCCCTCACCGCCCATTTGAGCGCGATGACGGCCTTCTTCGGATCGGTGACGACCGGAGTCAGGAGGTGCGGGATGCCGTCGTAGGCGGAAAGCTCCAGCATTTTCGGATCGACCATGATGAGCCGGCATCGCTCGGGCTTCATGCGGTAGAGGAGCGAGAGGATCATGGTGTTGATCGCGACCGACTTGCCCGAGCCGGTCGTGCCGGCGACAAGCAGGTGGGGCATGCGAGTCAGATCGACGATCACCGGCTCGCCGCCGATGGTCTTTCCGAGCGCGATCGGCAGGCGATGGTTCGACTTGCCGAAGTCTTCGCTGGCGAGAAGCTCGCGCAGATAAACGGTGTCGCGGCGCTGGTTCGGCAATTCGATGCCGATGGCGTTGCGGCCCTGAACCACCGCGACACGGGCGGAGACGGCCGACATCGAGCGGGCGATATCGTCGGCGAGCCCAATCACCCGCGAGGACTTGATGCCGGGCGCGGGCTCCAGTTCGTAGAGGGCGACGACCGGGCCCGGGCGCACGTTGACGATCTCGCCTTTGACGCCGAAATCGTCGAGGACGCCTTCAAGCAGGCGTGCGTTCTGTTCCAACGCGTCCTGCGAGACTTTGGCGCCGACCGATTTCTTCGGCTCCGCCAGCATCGTGATCGACGGCATGATCCATTCGCCGCGCGGCCGAGCTGACATGTCGAACGCCGCACGGACCGAAGTTGCGCGACCGGCAATCGAAGCGGCGACGGGGGAGCCGCCGGAAAGGGAAGACGCGGGGACCTGAATGCGAGGCGCGTAGGCGGCGGCAATGGTCGAAATGTCGTCGGCGTCGCGGATGCCCGACCACGGCGCGGGTGATGCTGGAGCCGGCGCAGCGCTGAGGATGGGCGGGGGCTCGATCTTGGTCTTCAAGCTGCGAGACGCCATCCGCCGCAGCGTCCCTTTTGCCGTGAGCAAGGCATGAATGACGGCGCCGATCGACACCATGCCAAAGCTTGGCTCGTCCTCATCCTCTTCGTCGTCGAAGCGCGCCAGCGCGCGCACGCGGGCCTTTCCGGCCGAATTGTCAAGGGCGTCTTCGGGGGAACTCGGCGCGGCGCCAACGCCAGAGGCGGCGGCGAGTCCGAGGATGGCCATTCCGGCAAGAGCGGCGCCGAGCACGATTGTCGCCCATGGCGAGGACGGAATGAGGCGACGCGGGATCGCCAGGACGGCGTCGCCGACGACCCCGCCGAGACCGGTCGGTAGCGGCCAGCTCCCCGGCGTTGGGAGCAAGGAAGCAAGCCCTGCCGCAGCGATCACGCCGCTCAAAAAGAGGCCAACTTTCAAACGCGGCCGCTCGAGCCGCTTGCTGGTGACGAGGCTCCAGCCCCAGAACGCGGGCGCAATCAACAGCGCCGCCGAGGCAAGGCCGATGAATTGCATCACCAGGTCGGCGGTGATCGCGCCCGGAGCGCCAAGAAGATTGTGGATGCGCGCGCTGGTCGCGTGGTTGAGACTGGGATCGCTGACCGACCAGGTCAGCAGCGCGAGGGTCAGGCTGGCCACGCCGGCGAGCGCGAGGAGGCCAGCGATTTCGGCCGCCCGCCGCTTCGGGAACTCTCGCACCGAAGCGGGCACATGGTCGATAAATGAGAATGTCGTTGTACGCATCGCCCACTCGCCGGCTCGAAGTGGCGGCCGCGCGCCGCGCCGTCGTTGACCCTAAGTCGCGTTGAGTTAATGCGGGCCTAACCTTAACGCGCGGTATCTGCTGGAAGGCGGTGTGAGCGAGCCGGGGGAAATGAAAAATGGACGCCCCCGAGGGGGCGTCCAAGGTCCGCGGGGAGGAACTTCGCCCGGCGGCCGCTAAAAGCCGCCGGGCGCCGCAGCTCAGTGAACGACTTCGCCGTGCAGGGCGAGATCGAGACCGTCGCGCTCGACTTCTTCCGAAACGCGGAGGCCGACCGCAACATCGACAATCTTCAAGATGATGAAGGTCACGATGGCGTCATACACGATGACTGTGGCCACGCCCTTGATCTGATTGATGAACTGCCCGACATTACCTTCCAGCAAGCCGGAGTGGCCACTGAATTCACTGACCGCAAACACGCCGGTCAGCAGGGCGCCGATGACCCCGCCGACCGCATGCACGCCGAACGCGTCGAGCGCGTCGTCGTAGCCGAACGTGTGTTTGAGGCCGGTCGCGCCCCAGTAGCAGCCGATTCCGCAAGCGACGCCGATCACCAGCGCACCGATCGGGCCGACGAAGCCGGAAGCCGGGGTGATGGCGACGAGGCCAGCGACCGCGCCTGAGCAGATGCCAATGACCGTCGGCTTGCCACGATGCGCCCATTCGACGAACATCCAGGTCAGCGCCGCAACCGCAGTGGCGATCTGCGTTACGGTCATCGCCATGCCGGCCTGCAAGCCCGCGGTCACCGCCGAACCAGCGTTGAAGCCGAACCAGCCGACCCACAGAAGGCTCGCGCCGATGAAGGTCAGGACCATATTGTGGCCCGGGCCCGGCTCCTTGCGCTTGCCGAGCAGGAGGCACGACACGAGTCCGGCGACGCCCGCGTTGATATGGACGACGGTTCCGCCGGCGAAGTCGAGGACCTGGAACGCGCCCTGGAAGTTGCCCTTGGCGTCGACGTTGGCCGCGCTCATGAACCCGTCCGGCCCCCAGACCCAATGGGCGACCGGCGCATAGACGAAGATCGCCCACAGGCCGATGAACCACAGCATCGCCGAGAACTTCATGCGCTCGGCGAACGAGCCTGCGATAAGCGCCGGCGTGATGATCGCGAACGTCATCTGGAACATCATGTAAACGGTCTCGGGGATCGTCGGCGCCAACGAATTGGGATTGTTCGCGCCGCTCGCCAAATCATAGTGAATGCCCTGGAGAAACACCCGCGAGAAGCCGCCTATGAATGAGCTGCCGCCGGTAAAGGCGAGACTATAGGTGAGGATGAAGTAGATCACCGTGACCAGCGCCGTGATGGCGAAGCTCGTCATCACCGTGTCGCCGACGTTCTTCTTGCCGACCATGCCGCCGTAGAAGAGACCTAGGCCTGGTATCGTCATCATCAGAACGAGCGCGACCGAGGTCAAAAGCCACGCCGTGTCGCCTGAATTGCTGGTGCACTTCTCGAGGACCGTGGCGGAGCAGTTCGGCGGCGCGGCTGGGGCAGCCGGAGGCGCGGCAGCAGCGGCTGCAGGGGGGGCGGGGGCCGCGGCAGCCGCCGGGGCGGCTGCGGGCGCCGCAGGCGCGGTTTGGGTTGCTGGCGCAGCGTTTTGCGCATAGGTCGCGACGGGCGCGGCGAAGCCGACGAAGGCGACTACCGCCAGCGCGGGCGAGAGGCCAGTCAATAAACGTGTCAGTTTCATGGTTCAGGACTCCGAAATGGTGTGGAAGGTGGCGCTTAAAGCGCGTCCTTGTCCTTCTCGCCCGTGCGGATCCGAACCGCTGAGTTGAGGTCGTAGACGAAGATCTTGCCGTCGCCGATCTGGCCAGTGCGCGCTGCAGCGACGATCGCTTCGACCACCTTGTCGGCGACGTCCGCGCTGACCGCGACTTCGATTTTCAACTTGGGAAGGAAGCTCACGGCGTATTCGGCGCCCCGATAGATTTCGGTATGCCCCTTCTGCCGGCCGTAACCTTTGACCTCCGTGACTGTCAGACCGTGCACCCCGATGGCGGTGAGCGCATCGCGCACCTCCTCCAGCTTGAACGGCTTTATGATCGCCATTACGATTTTCATAGGCCTCGCCCCATTGTGACGCGCCGCGGCGGTACTGGACCGTACCGCTTTCGTGCGGTGAAACTCGGAACGCGAGCGCGCCCCGCGCGATGCCGCCTTACAAGGCGCGTGCCACATCCTGACAAGGCTCCAACAATCTGAAAAGCAATTGCTATTTGGCGCTAAGGGGAGGATCCAAAGTCCCCTGCCTGATTTGATATGGCGTCTGATCAGGGAATGGGCGCCTATGTTTTAATCAGGCCCTCGCCAGGCGAGATGCTTCCGGTTCAAAGTTTTCGGCAGGTCTGAGGCGGGGCCCTTCTCGAGTTAGCCAGGACCGCGGGAGAGAACTCGGGGGCCGTCAAAGCGCCCGGCCAGGGAATAAAAGGGCCTGGAACGGGTTAGTGTAATTTATGAGAACTGGCCGCGCTCCGTCGAGCGCGACCGTCCCGAGGTTGCCGGTCATCGGATGCTTCGAGTTCCCAACTCTAAACGTGAAACTGTCTCCGCTGCTGGCGAGGGACGGCGTCAGCACTCTGATGACCGTTTTTATCAATTGCCCATGATGCAGACTGAAGGTGAGTATGTCGGCTGCCTGCATTGGAACCGAGGCGCCGCGCTCTCCCTCAAGCGCGCCGATGATCTCATTGTCGCTATCGCGCAGAACGGTGGAGAAGTTCTTGTCTTTGCTGGTGACGTCGATGGCGGCGACGAATTTGTTGTAGCCCCAAATCTCCCGGCCCGCTCGGTTCGCGACTGCGGTCGTGACGGGAAGGTTCGCCACATAGTTCGCCGCAATGGGATCGCCCGGAGCCTTCGCCCGGACAGTCAGCCCAACTTCATTGTAGGCGCCGATATCCGTCTTGCGATACTCGATGCAATAGAGATCGACGATTGCTTTTCCGTCCTCCTGCAAGACCGGTTGCAAGCCTGCCACTAGAAGCTCGGACGCTTGATTTGGCGCGACCAAGAAGGTGGCGACGAGGCATTGAACGTCGAAATAGCGGATCGGCAAAAAGCACTCCGCGCCATCGTTGAGAACGCGCCGCTGCAACTGGAGATCGGCCGCTAGGGTCGGTTCGAGACCGACCGACCGGGGCGCAAATTCGCCCGCAACATTTGCCCGACGGGACGATCGGGAGTCGCTCCTCATCTTGTCTTGATCGAGGATCGCCAGGGCGCGAGCAACGAGATCCGCCGAAACGGTCAAAGGGTTGTCCGGCGCAAGAGGGACGATCTGCATCGGCCGAATCCCGTCACCTGTTCGGTGGTCGCAAGCGGCCTGCGCCACTTTCAGAAAGTCGCTCCGAATCATGAGCTCTGCATCGCACTCATTTGCTGGTCTTGAGCCAGTTCCTCGAGCAATAGCTTTGCCTGTCGCAGGTCGAGCGTCTCGAAGCCCTGGGTGAACCAGCCGTGGACTGGAGCCAGAACGTCGCGCGCCGGCTGCCGTCTGCCTTGAGCGCGCAGGAGCCGCGCCATGCTCATCGCCGCTCGGAGCTCCCAAGACTTTGCCTGCTGCTGGCGCGCTACTTCAAGCGCCCGGGCGAAATGAACTTCGGCCTTCGCGACATCCGGTTGTGGCGCTCGCAAGGCTATTTCTCCGGCAACGCGATTGAGCTCGGCTTCGTGCCATATCTCCTTCGTAGTTTCCACTGCCGTCATCGCTTCGGAAATCTTGGTCGAGGCCTCGTCGAACCGATCAATCTCCGCGTTGGCTCTCGACAGATACGACAAAAACAGCGGCATCCACATCGTTGTTCCTGTGGATCGCATCGCCTCGACGCCAGAGGCAATTGTTCGGACTGCCTCCGAGGCTTTGCCGGTCAGCGTCCATAAGCAGCCTCGCTGCATCATCCCCCAGGCTTCCCAAAACGACGACCCCAGTTGTTTCTGCAAAGGGACATATTCGTCGGCGAGCGTGGCTGCGGTCGTGTAATCCCCGCGGCGGATATATGACCAAATGCTGAAATTGATCACATAGACCAATGTCGCCAGATGTTGGGTCTCGCGGGCGATCTTGAGCGCCTGCTCGGCGTCCGCGAGCGCGGCGTCGGGATAGCCCAGCAGCCACGATGCAATCGACCTCCAGGAGAGAATCGCCGCGCCGGCGTCCTGGCCGAAGAACCGGGTCGCAAGATGGCGATGCTCGGTCGGATCGTAGAGCGCGATCGCATGTTCGAGATGGGATCGTCCGTCTGCGATGTCCCCGGTATGGAGGAGGGACAAACCCATTTGGCGATGCGCGATCATCAGGGGCGCCGTCGCGCTCTGCGCCTTGGCCAGCCCCAGGAACTGGGCGCCAAGCTCACGCATCACGTCGCCGTTGAAGTCGACGAGATTCTGGACCCACAAGCCGTAAAGAACCGAGAACAGCAACAGCGGATCTTCCGGGGCCTCTCCGAGCGCTTCAGCTTGTTCGAAGAGGAGACGCGCCCGCTCGACCGCAGCTCTGGTTTCCGGCGCCGCGTAGCCGCGGACATGCAGGAGCGGCGTTATCAGTTCCACGTGAAGCTTGATCTCATCGCGGCGCAGCGCGGGCGTGCTTGGCAAGGTCGCGATCAGGTCGAGCGCGCGCCTTAGCTGTTCTGTGGCTTCGACCAGAGCCGATCGCTGAGCCGACCGCTGCCCGGCTTTCCCCCACAGCGCCGCGGCTGTTTCGATATTGCCCGCCTCGGCCCAGTGGCGCGCCAGCGCCTCGGGTTGATTCTCAGCGATCTCGCTGAACTTGCTTTCGAGCGTTTCGGCAATTCGAGCATGAAGGCTGCGTCTCGGCTCGCGCAGCAACAGGCCATACGCGGCGTCTTGCACGAGGGCGTGTTTAAACAAATAGGTCGCATCGGGCGGCACGCCCTGGCGGAACAGCAACCCCGCCCGAATGAGCCTGTCGAGCTGCATTTCCAGTTTCGCTTCAGGCCTGCACGCCACCGCAGCCAGGAGTTCATGCGAGAATTCGCGGCCGATAGCCGCTCCGATCTGCGCAAGCTCTTTGGCGGCGCCGAGTCGGTCGAGCCGCGCCATCAACGATGCGTGCAAGCTCGCCGGCACGGCCAACGCCGGAGAGGGAACTGAGGCGGCGGTCCGCCGGGCCTCGTCTTCCGACGCCGTCTCAAGCACCGCTTTCGTCATCTCTTCCACGAACAACGGAATCCCGTCGGTGCGTTCGATGATGTCCTGGCGGACGGCCGCCGGCAGTGGATTATTGCCGATGATGTGATCGATCATGACGTCGACGTCGCCAGGCGCAAGCCGGTTGAGGGCGAGGACGGTCACATGCGCCTGTTCGATCCAGGGCGCCTCGAATTCCGGCCGGAAGGAGATGAGCAGCAGCACGCGATGGCTCCCAATATGGCTCACCAGCCGACCGATCAACTCGAGGCTCGTGGGGTCCGCCCAGTGCGCATCCTCAAAGACCACCAACACTGGAGCGGAGCTGGACAGGATTTCCACTTGCCTGATAAGCGCGTCCATAGTCTTGTGTCGGCGCTGCCTCGGGTTGAGCTCGAGCACAGGATAACGTCCATCGTTCGGCAGCGACAGCATCTCTACGAAAAGCGCGGAGTCCTCGGCTGAAGTCGAAGTCTGTCGGAGGAGCGTATCGAGTTTGTCGAGTTTCTCTTGCAGCGGATCGTCACGCGCAAAGGCGGCAGCACGTTCCATTTGGCCGATGTTTGGGTAAAACGCGCTGTTGGTGTGCTGCGGGGAGCAGAAGCAACGGACCCGGATATAGGATTCGCCCCGGAGACGTTCCGCAAGCGCGACCGTCAGATGCGATTTTCCGATACCCGCCTCGCCGGACAGGAGCACGGCCTGGCCTTCGCCTTCTTTTGCCTTCGACCAACGGCGGCGCAGCAATTCGTATTCCTCTTCGCGGCCGACGAGGGTCGCCATCCCGCCAGAGTGCAGCGCCTCGAAGCGGCTCGTCGAGGGAGTTGGCCGAAGCACCGCCCAGACCTGGACCGGCGCCGCAATACCCTTCAAATCCCTCGTCCCGAGGTCCTCGAGCTCAAAGAAATGCCCGAGGAGCCGCCGCGTCCCTTCGCTGATAACGACCATGTTTGGCTTGGCGATGTTCTGGAGGCGGGCGGCAAGGTTCGGGGTCTCGCCGACGATGCTCGGGGTCAGATTGCCCACCACGACCACCCCGGTCGCGATGCCGACCCTGACTTGCTGGGGAACACGCGTCTTTAGTCCGACGACCGCCGCGATCAGTTCAAGCCCGGCCCTCACCGCTTGCTCTGCGTCGTCCTCGTGAGCGTGCGGATAGCCAAAGTACACCAGGATGCCATCGCCCATATACTGAGCGACGTTTCCACCAAACTTGCTGACCGTTTCTTCGGCGCAGCGCAAATAGGCAGCAAAGACGTCTCGCAGATCCTCCGGGTCCATGCCGGTGGAGAGCGCCGTCGACCCGACCAGATCAGCGAACATAACGGTGACCTGGCGGCGTTCCGCCTCTTCGGGTCGCCCTGGTCCGGGTACCGCAGGGAGTTGGGTTTTGAGGGCGAGGTCGGCAATCAAACGCAGAATTCGCCGACGATCTCCCAGAAATACGCCAAGCTCCTTAAGGTCTTCGTCCGTAAGATCAGGCAGGATAGAAAGATCAATGCGGTTTTTGGCAAAGCGCTCCGCATACTCGGATAAGCCGTGCGAACTCAGCCACTCTCTGATCCCCGACATCCCGGCTCTCCGCAGCTTGGGGGTCCTCCCCTTACTTAGCCCGTTTCAGCGCATCCTCCTGCTCGGGTAACGCTCTGACGCCCGTCGAAATCCCTATGGACGGCAATCCTTCAACGGGACTTGCGCGATCCGAAACACACTATTATCACACTTCTCAATGCCCACAATTTGTCGACTACGCGTCGCGTCGCACGAGATAGCCAACGCAGGCTTGGAGCCAGTCGAGATCGGGACTCGCGGGCGCTCCAACGAATGCTGCGTCGTCGAACTCGTTTATCGCGGCTTCCGCAAACGCGTCCGCCGTCTGACGCGCCCACTCGATGCTCCCAGTGCTTTCAATGATGTCGTGCAGCCGCAGCACCTCACGCGGCAGGCGGCGCGCGCGCGGCCTCGCCAGAAAACTCCTGATCCACACACGGTCCGCGTTGCTCGCTTGACCAAACGCATGCGTGAGCAAAAGGGTCCGTTTGCCTTCCCAAAGATCTCCGTTGATCTCCTTGCCGTATCGCGCGACGCTCCCGCTGAGATTCAGGACATCGTCGGTGATCTGGAACGCGACCCCGAGCAGGTAACCGAAACGATCGAACCGATCGAGATCCCGATCGTCGCCATCGGCGACGAGGGCGCCGATCCGCAGCGGGTGAATGAAGCTGTACCAGGCGGTCTTCTTCAGCACGAGGCGAAGATAGTCGTCCGTCGTGACCGCGAGATCGTTGTCGCGCACCCAGCCGAGCTCCAGGGCCTGCCCCTCGAGGGTCTCGACGACTAGGTGATCAACTTCTTCGAAGATGCGCATGCCGGCTGCTGGTCCCAGTCGCTCACCGGTCTTGCGAAAAAGGCGCATGGCGAGCGCGTTCATCGAATCGCCGGCGTTCACCGCAATGGGAATTCCCGCGCTGCGATGCATCGTGGCGACGCCGCGTCGCCAATCGCTGCCGTCCTCGATGTCGTCGTGGACGAGAAACCCATTGTGCAGCATCTCTAAGCCAGCCGCGGCCGGGAGCGCATCTTCCGCCCGCCCGCCGAGCGCTCTCGCGGTCGCGATGCAAAGGGCAGGGCGCAGACCTTTGCCGGATCGCTCAAGAAAATCTCTCACGAGCCCATAAAGGTGCCGCTGCGGCTCCCGAGTTGGAACCCCCTCCGCAAGCGTGTCGCTGAGCATGTCGCGATACCAGCTCAGGCGCTCGAGAAAGCCCGCTGGCCCGAGGATGTCGCTGGCCCCCGACAAAGGCTCGGCGAGCTTCAGCGCAGCGGCCTGGGGCGCAGACAAGCCGGTGAACCGGCGTATCTCGACTTGGTCGGCCGCGCTCAGTTCACGCACGTTCGGAAGGGCGCGATCGCTAAGCTCGAGCGCGCTGGCGGCGGCGTTGACGAATGGCGCGACATGTTCGAGCAGCGGGCGCATCCGCTCGAGGAGCGGCGACGCGCCTCGCATGGCGTGGGCGGCCACCTGCATGAGGGAATTGTCCCAGGGTAAGCCGGCTTGGTATCGCGCTGCGTCATAGAGTCGCCAGGGCTGGAGCATCTCGGGCTCGTGCAGAGGCCACAATTCGCTGCGGCTGCCGGCGAAGCCCACGGCGTCAAGCAGTCCGTTGACCGCCCGCCGCGCCGCCTCATTGGCGCCCTCCATCGTCGCAAGGTCCGTGTACGTACGCACATAGTCCGATGCGAGAAACAAGTTTGGGATGCCGGTGACGGCTTCCGGACGCAACGCCCACGAATCGACGAGGTTGACCAACAGCGGTTCGCCATTGGTGAGGCGATCTGGGGTGGCGGGATCGCTGCTGATGTCCGGGTCGAGGAACCATGAGTGCAGGTCTTCCTCGCGCAGCAATTCTTCGCCCGAGTTCATGGAACGCTTGAGCTGGCTCCATGTTTCGCACACCACCTCTTCACGCGAGCAGTTTATCGCGGCGCGCCCGGTCGATCCGGGAGCGGTCCAGTCGGAAACATCGACCGACAGAACGCTATGGACTTCGCTGTCGCGGAAGAACTCCGGCGGCACATCATGCCAAAACTGGAGCTGAGAGATGCTGGTCAGAGCCCATTCCGTATCGATGTAAATCACGTGCCCATGCGTGGTCGGCAGGTTGCGGTGTAAATAGAACTGGACGCCGTTCATCCACTCCACATTGGCGGCCAGCGCGCGCAGGCTGGCGAGCCTCGGGTCGCTTGCCAGCATGCTGGGGTTCACCAAAGGGGCCATTCTCTCGATCGGCAGCGCGGCCACGTAGAAGTCGCCACTCGCCACGGCTCGCTTCCCCAACTGGTTGACGACGACACCGGCAATTCGCCCGTTGGCGCAGAGAATCTCCTCAACTTTCGCGCCTTTGACGTACCGCACGCCGCGCAATTCGAGATAGGCGAGCCACGGATCGATCCAGACGAGATTGGTCGGGCCGTCCAGCACTCGGTCGGTCGATCCCGCGGTCGGATTCATAAGCGTGAGCATGAGTTGCACGAATATGTCGCCGATCGTGCGCGTGCTTGCCTTGCGCGCCTTGGCGGCGACCAGCGAGCGCGTGATGCCCACGGCAAGGAATTTCTGATAGGCCGCTGACCGGCCCTCGGCGCCGGTGAAGTCCCACCAACTTATCCCCTCGTACTCACCAAGCCTGCGCTCCTTGCACGAGGTCATGATTTGCCAGAGACGCGCCCCAAAGAAAGCGAGGTCTTCCGGCGTGAGATCCGTATTGGGTTCGAACGCCAGCAGCATGTCTCGCAGAAGAGCGCCCGCGTCACCGGGCGTGAGCGGAAAGGCCGCCGGCGTCACGAAGTCGGGCTTCACGTATTGAGTGATCCCCACCCGCGTGGTCGGTGTCAGATGATCCGCAACCTGTCGCCCATCAAACGACGGCGTGCGGCGCATGGCGTCGACGACATGTTTGTAGAAACCGGGGAAGAACCGGAACCCATGTTCGCCTGGCAGCCGATGCTCGATCGGGCCCACGGCGCCGGCGGCCAGCTGATGTCCGCTCGTGTCCTCGCCGTCATCGACGACCGGAATGCTGCGGGCCTTGCCTCCCGCCAAGTCGCCGCGCTCGAGCACAACGACCTCGAAGCCGCGCTCGACCAGTTCATGCGCGACGCTCATCCCAGCGACGCCGCCACCCAGGACCACAACTCTAGTCGACACGTTGCCGGGCGCCTTTCACGCCGCTGTGGCGAATGATCTCGGACAGGTTCGCCCGCTCCAAGCTGCGCTTACCGATCTCTTAAAGGGGGCATTGCGTCGGCTATTCTTTTTACGGCCTCCGCGATGTTCTTCAAGGTTAACTCGTCGTCTGGAGGATCTTTGATTGCTATCGCTTTGTCTCCTCGATAGCGCATTACGTTGAGTATATTATCGTCCTTCGTAGTGACAACGATCCAAGACATCTCGCTGTGAGCACCGATTGGTAGTTCGATACTGATTGATTCATCTGTTTTTTTCATTGGTTTGACAGGTTCGCCGTCAACAAAAACTTTGACTAGGACGGTTTCTTCATCCGCGGCAAACAACTTTAAGTCATCATCGGTTATACCGAACTCAGGCTCGGCTGGGCCCAAATCAGCCCTGGTGATTTCGACTTCGTCCGCCATTCCGCGCACTCCTGTGATTAGCGCTTCGACCTCTGCCATTGGCCATGATCAGCCAGGAAGTTGACGGTCTCGAGAGCGCTTCATGCCGTAGGTTAAACCTCAATCTCGGGCTCTCAACGCATGAAGAGCTGGGCGATGGCCCTCGGCTCCCTGATGCGAAGCGCAATCTTCTCGTACACGCGAAAAATGAATGTTGGCTCGGAGGTGACTTGCAGGAACTGCAGGCTTACGTCCGTCGCCACGACGAGTTCGACTGGGGCGCCGCCCAGCGCCACGACCAAACCGGTGAACCCGCGCAAAGCGTCGAGCGTCGAGGAACGGAGCAGCGGGCCGCCGCCCAAGAAAGGAATGATGCGGTCCTGCGGCATGACAAGCGAACCCACGTCGGGGGTTTGCGCGACAAGAAACAACCCTTGACCTAACACCGCTGCGAACGGCCCGAAGTGACCGCTCTGCTCAAGCTCGCCAATGGCGCCGGAGACGGCCCGTACGATTGCGTGGCCTCTTAGCGCGACGGGCTTGGGGGACACTCGAAACCACTCGCGTGGAGATGTGAGCGACCAAAGTCCTTCCGCCCTTTGCGCGCCCGTGATTTGCCATATTCCGGGCAGACCGACCACGCCTGCCGGCGGAGCAAAACCGCCCATGATTGTTGGGTTCGGCGCGAGCCCCCTGAAGACGATAGCGTCTTCGAGTTCGAGCAATGACGTTGGCGGCTCGGCGGAATAAGGCCAGCACGCTTGTCAACTCCGGATCGGCCATTTGCGCGTTCCGCACAGGCACGATCACCTGCAGTGTTGCGAGCCGGATCGTGTCTCGGTCATCGATGCCCAATCGCTTGTGTCCAAGAATGGCTTGGGCTTTGGCGTAGCGTTCCTGTGCGGCCAACGCAGCAGCATACTTTGGGTTTGAGCCCGCCATGGCGTTGCTGTAATCCTGCAGCGCCTTTGTAGCCTCGTCGGTCGCGGCGCCGCGCGTCGTCCCAGAGTCGCCGTACAAAATATCCTGCTTGCGTACGAAATCTGTATCTGGATCGAGCGGCCCGTATAGCGGCAGGAAGGTCGCGGCTACGCGGGCGCGCTTCGCTTCCTCCTGGACAACCTGGATTGTGCGAGCCCACTGCTCGTCGGACCACGGAACTTGTGGGTCGTTCGCCATCCTAGCGCCCCTCTTTTTTCGCCTACCCTAACGTTCATTTCTGCAATAGCAACGGAAATGCTTTTCCACGCGCTATGAAGGCTCCGGCGCGACAGGCGTTTTGGCCGCCCCCACTTTGATCGAGTAAGCGTCGTACTCCACCCGCAGCGCCTTCATGTCCACTCTGCCGACGACAAGGCACTGCGCGCGATTGAGCCACTCCAACTCCTTGTCAGCCGTCGAATATGTGGGCGCGCCCACAAAAGGCGGGAACGGATCGGACTCGCCGTGCAACGCGCGCGCATAACCGTCTCGCCCGAGGTCAACAACTCCGCCATAGGAGGTATAGACGCGCGCGCCGGTACGCGTCTCTATGCAACCGAGCACTTGGACCATCCCGACGCCATCCGGACGAATGCGCATCCAGTCGGCTGCGCCGGGAAGAAAAGCGCCTTCGAGAACCGGCCCAACAAAGCACGCCTCTTCAAAGCGCCAATTGATCCGCAGTCCGTCCGCCATCGCGCCGATCACTTCCTTGCGGAGCTGGATCGTGCAGGCGCCCAGGAACGTCGCGTCCCACGGCCAGCGAGACTCCGACACGCCGAGCGCCGTCTTCGGCGCTAAGTGCGAGGCCTCGACTGCCGACGCGCCGCAACCTACCTGATACTGGGGACATTCAGCCGACTCCGATAGACGCGCGGAAATCGCCTGGCCGGCGAAACGAAGCACCGGCAGGAATTCAACCAATCCGTCCGTTTGGCCCGGGAGGACGGCGCGAAATATCCGGGCGGCAGCATTGTGGATGCGCGGCTCGAGCACCCCAATGGCCTCGCGGACTGGACCTCTGTTGATGCGGTATTCCACGGCGATGCTGTGACCCGGCCGCATCGGGGAGACAGCCACCACGACGGGCGCTTCCGTACCCGGGGCAACGATTTGTGGCGGCAGGGGCGTATCGGCCCCGCCCCACCACAGCGCGGAACCGTCGCTCGCTTGACGCCTCCAGGCGCGCGGCATGGCCTGCTCGGCGGCGAGCATCGTGTTGCGGAACCCCAGAGGAGAGAGTGTCGCCGGCCCTAGCAAAGACACGCGAACTCCGCACCGAGAAAGATTGTTATGCCGCGAATACCCGCAATCACCGCGAAGTCAGCGGCGACTTGGGCGGATGGAACGGCCTTCGGGCGGATTTTCATGACATGTCCGCAGTCTGACAAACTGCGCCGAGCCGGATATCGGAACCGACCCGCCACCAGGTTAGCGCCAGCAATTGCCGCGACAGCCGAACCGCGCCCCCTCGTTTTACAGGGAGCGCCAGTCCGATCTTTCTCCGGCGCGTTCCCGGAAAAACTCTGGTCGGCAACATACCGAAACGCCGCGAATAGTATTTTTGTCGTATCGCCACCTACAAATGCCAATTGGCGCACAGTCCGCGCACACGTGCAAGCGCAAAACGCGCCGTTCTCACCGCGCCGCTGCCAAGTTCGCCCTCGCATGGGAAAGCAAAGTTGGCTCCCGCAATTCCCCGGGGCGGGCCAAGCATGCCTAATTAGGACCAGGGCGAGTTGCTTGGATTGAGGCGGCCGAAAGGACGGACGACAATTGTTTGCAGAAATTCAGAAATCAGGTTAAGCTTGCCCCATGAACAATCATGGCCCTTCCGCATGGCCTCGACCGCGGGCTTCCGTGCCGGCGCTTCGAACGCCACGGACAAAAGCGTCGAGAAAATATTTTCCTCGTAACTCCCAAGGTGGGGGTAAGTCTGATTGGCGACAGGTTTCGTGGAAATGCGGGAAGGGGCGCGATTTTTCGGGACGCGGGGTGGGTAGATATGAGTCAACGTATGGATGATTCTCCGACCCGAGATTGAGGACCTGATCGACGCGCTGCGGCGCGAGATTGAGGTTTTGCGGGCCGAGAACGCGGGGTTGCGCCAGGAGGTCGCGGACCTTCGGCGTCAGCTGGACAAGAACAGCTCGAACAGCAGCAAGCCGCCGTCGAGCGACGGCTTGACGAAACCGCCGCGCGTGGCCGGCAGCACGCGCGGCAAGTCGGGCAAGGCAAGCGGCGGCCAGGCGGGCCATGCCGGCGGCGCGCTGAAGGCGGCGGCAAAGCCCGATGTCATCGAGCGGCATGAGGCGGAAGGGTGTCGCCAGTGCTTCGCCGGGCTGACGAGGACGATGATCACGGGCGTTGAGAGGAGGCAGGTGTTTGATCTGCCTGAGCGGCGACTGGAGGTCACCGAACATCAGGCGATGATTTACCGCTGCGCCCGCTGCCGCGGCCGAACCACGGCGGCGTTCCCCGAGGGGGTGGTCTCGCCGGCTCAGTATGGGGGGCGGGTCAGAGCGGCTGCGGTTTATCTCAACGTTCAGCAGCTCATTCCCGAGGACCGGGCCGCCCAGGCGATGGCCGACCTGTTCGGCGCAGCGACGCTTTGCCCCGACAGCGTCGTCGCCTGGGGCAAGAGGAAGGCCGAGGAATTCGGGGCTCTCGCGGCGCAGATCGCCGCGCTCGTGGCTCAGGCTCCCGTGCGCCATCTCGACGAAACCGGCTTTCGCGTCGCCGGCAAGGGCCAATGGCTGCATACCGCCTCGACCGTGGCCCTGACCTCGTATCGGGTGACGGCCAAACGCGGCGACGCGCCCAAGGGCTTTCGCGGCGGCGTCGTTGTTCACGACCATTTCAGGCCCTATTACGCGCTGCCCGCCGTCCGCCACGCGCTGTGCAACGCCCATCATTTGCGCGAACTCAAGGCCCTGATCGACATCGACAAAGAGCAATGGGCCGGGCAAATGCGCGATCTTCTCGTCGAGGCCAACGGCGCCGTGCGCGGCGCCGTCGACGAGGGCGCGACGGCGCTGCCGGCCCTCGTCCTGCGCACGCTGATCAAACGCTACGTCGCCATCGTCCGGCGCGGCCTTGCCTTCCATCGAAGCCAGCCGCCCCTGGCCAGACAAATCGGAGCCCGCGGGCGAGCGCCGCGTCGCCCCGGACACAATCTTCTGATCCGGTTGCACAAGTTCAAACGCGATGTCCTGCGGTTCCTCTATGACTTCGCCGTCCCCTTCACCAATAACGAGGCCGAGCGGGACCTGCGGATGATGAAGGTCAAGATGAAAATCTCCGCCGGCTTCCGAACGATGGCGGGCGCGCGAACCTTCGCCCGCATCCGCGCCGTCATCTCCACCGCCCGAAAGCAAGGTTGGAACATCCTCCAAACCATCGCCGCAAAACCCGCGACCCTCACCCAAGCCCTCTCCGCATAACTCACAGCTTGGGAGTTACCTTTTCCTCGCTTCGTGCCGCGCAAGCCATTGATAAGTCTCGATTCGGACGAGAGAATCCAAGGAAATCCAAGAGAATCCAACCCCATGATCGGGGGTTTTCGTCAGCGAAAGGCGTCGAGCCAAGAAAACCCAAATGGATCGACCGGACGCAACGTCGCGGCCCGCTGCCGAGAAGGAGCCAAACCGGCGCCATCTAAATGCAAAGCGCGCCTTAGGGGCGGGAGGGAAGAACAAGCTCGAGGCCAGTCTTGTTGTCCTTGAGATCGTCCAGACATCGCCAGCGACTTCAAAGCTTGGCTGGAATATGGTGCAGTTGAAGATCGTCGATGATCTGAGAAGCAAGGGAAAATGACATGGGGAAACTTCAGGGGAAGGTCGCATTCGTGTGCGGCGGCTCGCAAGGGATCGGCGAGCAGACGGCGCTGTTGTTCGGGCGCGAAGGCGCCATCGTCGCCGTCGTCGCGAGTTCAGAATTCGCCAAAGCCGACGGTGTGGCGAAGCGCATTCGCGACGCGGGCGGCCAAGCTTCCGCGCATGTGGCGGACGTGCGCGATGCGAAGCAGGTCGCCAAAGCCGTTTCCGATGCGGTCGCGGCGCACGGTCCGATCGATATTCTGGTCAATTCAGCGGGCGTCTTTCCGCCGACGCCCGCTGCCGATACGCCCGAGGAAGTCTATGACAAGGTCATGGACATCAACGTCAAGGGCGCCTGGAACACGATCTGCGCGATCGCGCCTTCGATGCGCGTGCGAAAGACGGGATGGATCGTCAACGTTTCGTCCGTACTCGGGACAATGGCGCTCGCCAACTACGCCGTCTATTGCGCGAGCAAGGCCGCGGTCAACATGCTGACGCGTTCGCTCGCGATCGAGTTTGGCCGCGACGGCGTTCATGTCAATTGCATCGCGCCCGGCAACACCGCGACGCCGATGAACGAGAACCTCCGGACCGAGGCGCAATACAAGGGCTTCGTCGACATGATGGGCGCGCGCACGCCGAGCGGGCGAACCTATTCGCTGCCAGAGGAAATGGCGGCGATGGCGTTGTATCTCTCCTGCATGGACAGCAAGCCGGTCCATGGGGCGATCATGGTGATGGATGAGGGCTTCTCCCTGGGAGTGTGACCGCCATTCGAGCGCGGTTCACGGGGTAAGGTGTCG
This sequence comes from uncultured Alphaproteobacteria bacterium, assembly GCA_963813555.1. Lineage (GTDB taxonomy): Bacteria > Pseudomonadota > Alphaproteobacteria > Rhizobiales > Beijerinckiaceae > Roseiarcus. Next base: position 171,492 of record CAWEZX010000016.1, read on the forward strand.
CTTGGTCGCCAGGGCGTTGGAAAGGCGGACGTCTCGGATCAACTTCCGCGCCGTTCTCGAGGGCGGCGCCGGAGTTGATTTACGCCCGGCCCCACAGGCGCTTCGTGGCGATCGCCGCGCCCTCCGAAAGCGCTTTGAGTTTCGCCCAAACGATATCCTCGGCGATGAACTCGTAGCTTGCGAAGGTTCCGAACCCGCAATCGGTTCCCCCGATCACACGCTCGCGCGCGCCAACCGCGGAGACCGCCGCGCAAATCCGGTTCGCGACAACTTCGGGATGCTCGAGATAATTGGTGGTGACGTCGATCACACCCGGAATCAGCAGCATCTGGCTTGGTAGCGGCAGCTTTCGGAACGTCTCAGTCTCGTGTTCGTGACGGGGATTGCCGACGGGAATGGATAGCGCGCCGACATTCGCCTTGTAGAGGATCGGCAGCAAATCGGCCATGTCGACGTCGTCCTGGTGTGGACCGTTCCAGTTGCCCCAGCAGACATGCAGGCGAACCTGATCGCGCGGGATATTGGCCACGGCGACATTGATCGCCTCGATATGCAACGCAACGCGATCCAGAAATACATTCAGCGGCTGATCGCCGAACATGATGACGCGCTCCATCGCAAGATCTGGCGCATCAAGCTGCAGCACGTAGCCCTGACTGACAACGTACTCGTATTCCTTTTTCAATTCGCGAGCGATCCCCATCACATACTCTGCGTCGTTCTTATAATCGGGATTGTTGGGGGAGAGCAGCATCGTGGTCGAGACAATGCCGGGAGAAGCGGCAGACATGAATTTCTCGACGAATTCGCCACCGACCCGTTTCAACGATGATTGAAACAGCGCGGATTCTTCCTTTGCCTCTTTGAGGGTTGGATCGTATTCCAGCCGGCCGACTGCCTGCGGCGCGTTCCAGACTTTCGCCAGATCGTCGGCGACGCCAATCTGTCGCGACATATACTCGGCAAATCCGGGAAACTTGATGGCGTCAAGGGTGGGCTTGCGTCGCGATTCCCCGCCGAAGCCCGTCATGCGTTCAGTCGTGTAGGTGGAAAAGCCGACCCTTGGAGTTTCACCGTCATTTCCGATATCGACGCCGCTCGCAATCTGGCGCCTGACATTGTCGTCGAGATTGCGTTCGAGCTCGGCCTCGAACGCAGCCCTATCGTAAGGCTTGCGCTGCTCGCGTTTGACCAACATCGCCGATAGCGCCTTCGAGCGCGGTAGACTCCCCGTATGAGTTGTCAGGATTCGATCGGTGCTCGTTTTCACGACATTTTCCTCCCATAAAAGCGATTACCAGCCAGCGGCCGTTTTCCTCAAAAGTCCAAGCAAACGCGCGGCGCCCTCATCCGGCGAGCAGGTGGAGAGGGCGCATCCGACTTGGCGAAGCGCCTTTCGAGTCCGTTTTTTAAGCGGCATGGTCGACACTATAGCGTCGAGCGACAGGGCGCGCACGCGCTTTGGCGTGCGAGCCGCACAGGCTCAGCGCGAGTCGCCAAATTGAAATGGTTCGCACTTGCCGTCGCCGACCGGGATCTCAAAAGCGTTTATCGTCATGCAGATGAGTGTGTAATATCCGAGTATTCCCACCAACTCGACGGCGCCCTCGGTTCCGACGAGCTCGACCACGTCGTTGTAGGCGCCTTCAGAAATCCGCTTGGTTTCGAGCAACTCCCGCGAGAACGCGTAGATCGCGCGTTCGTCGGGGTGGATAATGGAAGGCCACGCTCCCACGCGGATCGCCTCCAAGACTTTGGAGTCGATGCCTGCCTTCGCCGCGATCGGCGCGTGGACCGACCATTCAAAGCCGGAGCGCCAATGCGCGCCGACCATGACGATCGCCAATTCGGACAGCCTCGCGGGCATGCGCGTTTCGTAACGACAGAAGGCCCCCAGTTTTTGTGCGTGTTCCGCGAACACCGGACTTTGCAGCCACACCCGCAGAGGTCCCTCAACCAGCCCGCGCGGGCCCGAGCGGATATCATCGAATACGGACTGCTGTTCCGGCGTCAAATGCGCTTCGTCGAGAACGGGCGGACGTGACAACGCATCCTCCTGAATAGCGAGAGTGAAAGCAGGAGCGGTTTTAGGCCGAGGCCTCCCGCGCGACCTCAGCAAACGCGTCCAGCGATCGTTGCAGGATCTCCGCTGAATGACCTCGTCCGAACACCACCAATGTGCCGTCAGCTTCGTCGACCGGACCCTGGAGCATTTCGGGCGGCTGCACGTGTCGACGCACGGCCTGGATCAGCAGACGGCCGGTCGGCGTGCGAACAACCCCTTTGACGCGCAGAAGCTCATCTCCGCGCGCATGGAGCAACGCCGATAGCCAAACTGCGAAAACGGGCCATGTCGCGTCGCCGAGTTGGATTTCCGAGGCGAACAGCGCGCCTGCGTCCCGGTCGCTTGGGGGTTCGCGCGGCTCTCTTGAGCCGCAGGCCCCGACATCGGGGAGCGGCGCTTCAACGCCACGCACCGCCCCGAAACGGACTGCTGTGGGATTCAGGCTCTGCAAAGCCTTGAGAAGGCGCACGACATCCTGAGACTCGACGGCGTCCGGCTTGGCGATGATGAGGCAATCGGCGCATGCGATCTGTCGGCGCGCAAGCGCTTCGTTTCGCAGGAGTTCGAGACCATTGACGGCGTCGATGATCACGACGACCTCGCTTACGTCGATACGTCGCGAAAGCCGGCAGTCGGACGCGATGCCGGCGAGAATGGACTCTGGATCGGCGAGGCCGCTGGTCTCAAGAACAATGCGTTGAATATCCGAAGTCTGGGCGATGTGGGTCGAGGCGCTGAGTTCGCACAGAAGACGCAGCAATTCCGGCTTGCCCTCGCAACATGCGCAACCGCCGGCCAGCACGTGGATGCGATCCGCTGAGCCCAAAAGCATATGATCGACCGGCGCGCCCGCGGCTTCGTTGACGACCACAATCGCATCGCGAAAAACGCCCGAGCGCAAATGGTGCCGTAGCCAGGTTGTTTTGCCGGCGCCAAGAAATCCGCCAAGCACCGTTAGGAGAAATCGGGTGGGGGAGGGGTTCACGAGGCGCCCTCGGCTCGGGCTCCGGTGGTGAAGCGTGGATCCAAGGGATCCACCGCATGACCGAGCATCTTTTCGGCAACCGCCCACGCCTCATCCAGGTTTCGCGCGTTCTCAAAACGGCCGGACTGAGTCGATATCTGGAAGCCTGACCATGGACCGGTCGCCCTCACCCGGAGGCCGTGGATGGCGAGCGCAGCGGCGAGCGCCGAAAGCATCGCCAAGCGATCGCTCGCCGCATCCGGCCCCCTTGCGTTTCCCGCCTCCGTCCAATGCCCCTGCGAGGCAGGGAACTCACACGCGATGCACATGGAGTGTCAGCCGTCCCCAATTCTCGGCCAATCATGTCAGCCTTCCACCGACGGAGCAACGCGCTCCGAGGCGCTTCCCACGCGTCTAGTCCCGTCGGCTGCTGGATGGCTCGGCAGGGACCTGGTCAACGTAGCGCCTCCAGGCGTCGTTGAGCCGTACCGACTCGGACCGGAGAATCTCGAGAAAAGCTCGGGCCGGCGGACTCAGCACACAGCGCATCGGCTGGATCAGGACGAGATCGAGCGTGGCGGCCGGCCCTATGATTGGGCGGACAGAGTACTGGCCGCTCTCGATGTCGCCGTTCATCATGAGCGCCGGCACAATGGTGACCCAGTCCGAGGTCGCGACGAAGTCGAGCGAGCCCATCATGGTGTCGAGTTCGATGATGCGCTCGACCTGGACGTGATTGGTCTTGAAATAAATCTCGAGCGTCTGCCGGCGGGTGTTGGCGCTGCTCGGCGCGACGACGCGCAACGGCCCGCACTCTCGCAATCGGACCGGACGGAGGTGCGAGCCGCGCGCATGACTGGCGACCATCGTCTCCCAGGTCTGCAGGAATGGTTGGAGACTGAGCCCTGGGGCGCCGGCAAATGCGGGCACGATCGCGAAATCAAGCTCTCCGTTGATCACCTTTTCCGTCAGAATTCCGCTGTATCCCTCGACGACATGGACGGTGACGTTCGGATGCTCCGCCACGATACGACGGATCGAAGGCGCCAGGCTTGCGCGCGTCATCGTGGGCATCAGTCCAGCGTAAACATCCCCTGCGACGCCCGCGAAAGCTCTTACGGCGTTCTTTCCCGACGCCAAGGTGCGCAGCACCTGAATGCAACGCTCATAATATGCATCCGCGGCCTGCGTCGGAACGACTGTCCGCTTGTTGCGGGTGAAAAGGCTGACGCCGAAGGCCTCCTCGAGCTTTCGGATGTGCTGCGACACGCCAGATTGCGTGGCATGCTCCCTTGAAGCCGCCGCTGTGAAGGAGCGCTCTTCATAAGCGGCGACGAAAATGCGTATGTCCGTCAGAACTCTCGGCCACGTCTCACACGCCGTTCAGGTCCGCCACTCGATAGAGCAATGTCGCCCGCCAACGCAAGCCGACCGCTTAAGGTCGAACCTGTTTGCTTTGAACGAATTGCGTTTTTGCTCAGGCATCTGGACAAAGGCATTACACTGAGTGATGCAAGTCATCACGGCTTCTCATTTTACCTTGCCTCTTCTCCTCGATACCCTTTGAGTTGCAAGGGAGACGCAAAGGGTGAGGAAAAGGCGTACGATCGTCGGTGGCGACCGCAGGGACGTCGCGACGCTGATTAACGGTGACGACGGGCGAAAGCCGGCCTTGATTGTCAAGCAACGTCGTCGGGATGTGGGCTCCCGACTCCGGCGCCGCGGCGTTCGTAGAGAGGCCATTCCCAAAGTTTTTCCGGCAGCCGCGCATTCCCTGCGAAATCGGAGGGATGACTACGCGCGGCACGGGAATCGCCGCACGAACGCGAACGAACGGTCGAACGGCTCACCGGCGGCGGGCGCTGCAGGTTGAACCCTGGCCCCGCCTAGGCCTGCCCGAATGGGGCTGGATCGCGTCAGAGGTGATTATTTCTGCTTCCTCTGCACCCGGGTTTTTCCGAGAGTTCTGGAGTTTAAAATGAAGCTTGGTTTCTTCACGATGCCAATTCACCCGCCGGACAAAGACTGGCGGGTCACTCTTGAGGAAGACAGAGAGGCCTTTATTCTGGCGGACGAACTGGGGTTCACGGAAGCATATTGCGGGGAGCACGTTACCGACCTAGCCGAGAACATTACGTCCTGCGGGCTTTTCCTGTCCTGGATCGCGAAGGACATCAAGCGGATGCGGCTCGGCACGGGAACCATCAATCTGCCCAACAGCCATCCCGCGGCGGTGGCCGGGCAAATCGCGATGCTGGATCACATGCTTGGCGGCCGATTCAATTTCGGGATCAGCCCCGGCGGGCTCCTCTCCGACGCTGAGATCTTCGGCAATCTGGACGCCGACAGAAATGCGATGTTCGTCGAGGGGATCGACGCGGTGCTGAAGATCTGGGAAGGCCGCCCGCCGTACTCCATCGAGGGACGTTTCTGGAAGATCACAACCGAACGTACCATGATACAGGAAATCGGCCAGGGCGTCATCGCCAAGCCGCTGCAAAAGCCCCACCCGCCGATTGTGGTGACAGTGGTCGCGCCCCATTCGAAGGGCGTGACGGAAGCGGCGGCGCGCGGCTGGCTCCCGATCTCCGCGAATTTTCTTCTGCCCAAATGGGTTGCGACCCATTGGCCGAAATATGTCGAGGGTCGCGAGCGGGTCGGGGCAGTCGCCGATTCGAACGACTGGCGGGTCGCCAAGAGCGTCTTCGTGGCGAATGATCTGGCGACGGCGCGCGAATATGCGCTGGGACCGAAGAGCCCGTACCGTTTTTACTATAGTCAGCTGCTGACCAAGATGAAGGCGAACCGCCGCGCCTCGCTGTTCAAAGCGGATCCGACCATGTCGGACGACGACCTGACTGTCGACGGCGTGCTCGACGAGCTTGTCATCTGGGGTACGCCGGACAAGGTCGCCGACGAGCTCTTTCAGTTTCAGGAAACCGTCGGTCGGTTCGGAACGCTTCTTTACGCTGGAAAGGACTGGGTCGATCCCACGCTCGCCCGGCGCTCCATGGTTCTCCTTGCCGAGAAGGTGATCCCAAACATGCGAACGGTTCGGAGCGATGCGGCTGCTTGAGACCAGAGGCGCCCACGACGAACCCAGGAGAGAGACGGCGGTGACGAGCCCTGCTGCGTCTTTGCAAACGTTTGACCCGCGGAGGCTCCGCAATGTGCTGGGATCGTTCACGACCGGCGTGGTCATCGTCACGTCCGTTGGGGATGAAGGACGCCCAATCGGTCTCACGGTCAATTCCTTCAACTCTGTATCGATGCGGCCGCCTCTGATCCTCTGGAGTCTGGCGCTGAAATCGCCCAGCCTCAATGCCTTCCGCACGCACAACTGGTTCGCGATCAACATTCTCGCCGAGGATCAGGAACCACTTTGCCGTCAATTCGCGACGCCTAGCCACGACAAATTCGTCAACGTGGAGTTCGACGTCGGGGAGACCGGCGTACCGGTGCTGCACGGCACGGCCGCCTATTTGGAATGCTCGACCTACGCGCGTTACCCTGGCGGCGATCATCATGAGATCCATGTCGGCGAGGTCAGAGCGATGCACGATCGCGGATTGTCGCCGCTCGTGTTCCATCGGGGTGCGATCCGACAACTCGGCGAACATTGAACTCAGACGCCGGTCGTCACCGCTTCAACCCGGCCATCTCTTCCATGACCGCGCAAACCGCGGCCGTGTCTTGCATCTCGCGTCCCTGGGCCGCGCCTGCATAATAGGGCTGCGCGGCGGCGGAAAAGAGGGGCGTGGGGCAGTTGAGTTCGGACGCGAAGCTGCTGATCACCGACAGATCCTTGAGATGAGTGCGGATCGTCGCCGTCGCGTTGTCGTAACGATTGTCGCGCATCAGGGGACCGCGTAGTTGGAACATTCGTGACGAACCTGCGCTGTCGGCCAAAGTATCGTAAATGATGGCGGGATCGAGGCCCGCCTTCATGCCCAGCACCATCGCCTCCGCGGTCGAGACGTTGTGGATCGTTACCAAAAGGTTCGCGATATATTTCATCATGCTGCCGTTGCCGAAGGCGCCGAGGTAACGTTGGACTCTCGACATGCCCTCGAAGACAGGGCGGGAGCGCTCGAAAGCCGCTTCGTCCCCGCTGGCAAACACGACGAGATCCTTGACCGCCGCCTGAGCCCCGGTCCCGCTAAGGGGGCAATCAAGCAGGATCTTTCCCGCGGCGTCCAGAACGGCCAAAGCCGCCCGCTTGTCGGTGAGCGGCAGGGTCGAGCATTCGATCGCGACTGTCCCGCGGGCCGAAGCCGCCGCCAGGCCGTTCTCGCCGCCGACGGCGTCGTCAAGCGCCTTTGCCGAAGGCAGCGATAGGATGATGGTAGGACAGGCCTCCGCAACCAGGCGAGGCCACTCGAGAGCGCTCGCGCCAATTCCTGTGAGCCTGTCGCGCGCCCCCGGCGCCGGGTCGTAGCCGATGACGTCGAAGCCTGCCTGTCGCAGGTTACGAGCCATGGCGAAGCCCATGACTCCGACGCCGATCATGCCGACTTTGCCATTCATACGATCGTCTCCCGCCGCGCGCGGTCGGCGTGGGTCAATGGGCTTCTGGACCCGTCCGAGTGCGCGAATAAAGGGCCGTCGCCGCCAGGATCAACAGTCCGGGCAACCAGTACTGCCAAGCCGTCCCCAAGTCGAGGAAGCCCGTCGTCGCCGTGATCTCCTCGATCAGAAGCACGGCCGCCAGCGCGCCGAGGAACGAGCCGCGACCACCGAAAATGCTCGCGCCGCCAAGCACCACTGCGGAAATGCTCTGAAGCGTGTAGTTCTGGCCAACCGTCGGATCGCCCACGCCGATCTGAGCGGCGAGCAGAACGCCGCCGGCAGCGGCGAATAGCGAGCAGAGGACGTAGGCCAGAATGGCGGTCTGCTCGACCTGCGCTCCGAGCCGATAGGCCGCCACCTCGTTGGACCCAATGGCCCGAACTCCCATTCCGAAGCGCGTTTTGCGCAGGATGATCTCGAGCCCGATCGCGACCACAACGGCCACTATGAACGCCACGGGCAGGAACCCGAAGCGCGTATTCAGGGCTCGCGTGATTTCGCGCCGGAAGAACCCGTCTGGAGTTGAGCGCAGGGAGAGCGAAACGCCCTGAAGCGCGATGAACATCGCCAGCGTCGTGATCAACGGCGAAAGCTTCACCACGCGCACCAGAAGGCCATTGATCAGTCCAATAAGCGCAGCCACGGCGAAAGCCAGGAGGAGGCCGAGCATAAAGTCGCCTGCGCCGTGGTTCGCGTCGGCGAAGAATGAGAGGATGACGACGACGAGTCCCGTCAGAGGACCGACAGACAGGTCGATGCCGCCGGTCATCAGGACAAAAAGCTGACCGAAGCTTATGAAGGCCAGCGAGCTGGCGAGCAGAAGCATGCCGCTGAGACTGCGATCGCTGAGGAACTTCGGATTCACGCCGGTTGTGTAAAGCGCGAGCAGAATGATCAGCGCCGCAAGGACCAAAGTCGGCGCGAAATCGCCGGCGATGAAACGCCGAATCCAGCCGCACCCAGTTCCCCCTTTAGAAGATTCCCGATGGATTTCGGCCCCGATTGCAGCGCCGGTGACGTTCTCCTCCGTAAGTTCGTCTCCGGCGAGCGAGCGCACGACTTTACCGCGCGAGAACACCAGCACGCGGTCGCACAGGCCCTGCAGTTCGATTGCGTCCGACGACAGCACGACGACCCCCGCGCCCTTCGCTGCGACTTCGCGGGTGATCTTGTAGAGCTCCATACGCGCGCCCGCGTCGACGCCGCGGGTCGGCTCATCCGCCAGGAACACCGCCGGATTGGCGGCCATCGAACGCGCAAACAGAACCTTCTGCTGGTTACCGCCAGACAGATGCGAAATGGTCGTCTCGGGCGAAGGCGCCTTGATCGCAAGCGAGGAGCCATACGAGCCCGCCACCGCGAGCTCCCGTTCGCGCGAGACAAGTCCGAAACGCGTCAGCCTATCGAGCACCAGCAGCGTCAGATTCTCGCGAACGGAGAGAGAGAGAAGAAGGCCCTCTGCATGCCGGTCGCCGGGCAGAAAGATGATGCCGCCTTTCTGCGCCGCGACAGGATCCGAGGTCGCCACGCCGGCGCCCCTGACCGCGATCTCGCCGGAGATCGGCGTCAGGCCGGCGAGGCCGCGGATGAAGTCGCGCTGGCCGTTGCCCTCGACTCCAGCCAGGCCGAGCACTTCGCCGGGCCACACCTCGACATCCACGCCCTGCAGCCTGTCGCCGCGGATATTCCTGGCGACGAGCACGGGTTGATCAGCTTGCCGGCGCGTCATTTTGGCCGGATAGGCCTGCTCGACCGACCGACCGATGATCAGAGCGAGGATATCCTGTTCCGAGAACTCCTGCAGCCGAGAACGTGCCGCGGAACTGGCCATCCCGAAGAACGCTGATCCGGTCGGCGATGCGGCGTACTTCGGGCAGACGGTGAGAGATGTAGACGACTGCCGTGCCGATCGCCTTGATGCGCGCAATCTGCAGGAAGAGGCGCTCGGTCTCGATCGCAGTCAGCGCCTCGGTCGGTTCATCAAGCACGAGAACCTTAGGCCGCAGCGCGAGCGCCTTGGCGATCTCGACGAGTTGTCTTTGGGCGACGGTGAGGTCGCTGACGCGCATGCGCGGGTCGAACTCGGCGCCGACCGCGGCGAGTTGCTCTTGAACCCAGACCTTGCTGCTCTGAGCAGCCGAGCGGCGGACCGCGGGCACGCAGTAGAGCAGGTTCTCGGCGACCGTGAGGTCGCCGAGAACCGAAGTGTGCTGATAGACGACGCTGAGACCGAGAGCCTGCGCCCGCGCGGGCGAAGGCTCATCAAGCTGTTGTCCGCCGATTTCGATTGACCCCGAATTCGGGGTCAAAGCGCCGGCGGCCACCGCCATCAGAGTCGACTTGCCCGCGCCATTCTCGCCAAGCAGGGCATGCACCTCGCTTTCGACGACCTCGAGGCTGACGCCGCCAAGCGCGACAACGCCCGGGAAGGTCTTCACGACGTCGGTAAGGCGCAGAACGGCGCGGGGTTCGCTTTGCATCGTCAGCGCGTTTCGCTTACTCAGCCTTCCCGAACTTGGCGAGTTCGTCAGCGGTCAGCTGCGACGAGGTGAACGTGTCCGGTCCCTGCGACGGGTCGCAGACCGGCGCGCGTCCGCCTAGGGAGTCTTCGTAGATCCCGAGCTCAAAACGGGTGGGCTCATCATTCTTCAGCCCCTCGGCAGCGGCGATCGCCTTACGCGCCGCCACGCGGCCGATCCAGTTGCGGCCGGAGATCGTGCCGATCTGAAAGTTGGGATTGCTGGCCTTCTGCTTCTCATATTCGCACGCGAGGCCGTTGGCTTCGAGCGTGGCCAGCGGCACGAGGGGCTTGTTGGCGCTCTGAAAGGCGCGGACCACGCCGAGACTCGCGAAGCCGTCGCTGTCGTTGATGACCGCGTCGATCTTCGGATATTTGTTGAGGAGCGCGGTCATGTTCTGCTGGATGAGGGCCGAGTCCCAGTTCGTGACCGGCCAATCCTTGTCGCCGGTCAGGAGCGTGATCTTGGGATATTTCTTGAACGCTTCGACGACGCCCGAGAGTTCGTGCGCGCTCACCGGGTTGCCCGCCGGGCCGCCCAGGAACACGACATTGCCTTCGCCATGGAGGGCTTTGGCGATCCACTCGGCCCAGGCGACGCCGGCCCCATGCTCGTCCCAGTCGAGGTACTGGACATAATCCTCGCCGTCTTTCCCGCCTGGGTCTGCGGCCCAGGGCACGACCTTCACCCCGGCGTCCGTCGCGGCCCGCAATGACGGCAACTGCGACTTGCCCCAATCGGGGATGATGGCGATCGCATCGACGCCCTGAGACACCATGCCGTTGACGTCCCCGATTGATCGCTGGAGATCGCCCTGGCCGATGCGAGGGACTTGCTTGACGTTGGCGCATTTGGCCGCCTCGGACCGGACCGCCGCCATGGAGGCCCGCGACCAGCCATTGATTCCGAATCCGTCGTGAATGCCGAGCGTTATCGGTTTAGTGCCGCAAAATGACGTGTCCGTCGTCTTGGCGGCGGTTTCGATAAGTTTCTTGGCGTCATTCGCCGCGGAGCCTGGCCCCGCTATGAGCATAGCCCCCGCCAGGACCGCTGCGGACCAGGCCGCTCTAGACATTGTATGAACCATTTGTCTCTCCTTCCTCCCTGGGGGCGGACGCCCCTACTAATTCAATCCAGATGTTTCGCGACAGGCGGCCGTCAGGTCACGCTTACTATCATCGAACACTGGCCCGCTTTGATACCCGCGACGGCGCGATCGAGTTCTCCATGCCCTCAATCGTCGCTTTGGCCCGAAGCCCTGGCGCAAGGATCCGTGAGAAGAGACCTATTTGTGCGCCATGCCTATGTGATTTGGTTTTCCGGGTCCCGACCCACTGGGCCTTCGGCGCCAGTCCTGGTCGAAGGGCGGAAGGTGGAGGCCAGCGTTTCAGAACGTCCCGCGTAGCGTAGCCGAGCGAGCGGATCAAAGCGCCGAACAAGCGCTGTCTCAAGGCGGCGGCCGGCTAAGCCGCACTCGTAGGGGAGCAAACGGAGCGGCCGGCTGGCCGAAATGCACATAGGCTGCACATACGACGGCCGCGAGCGGCTTCCGCATTTACTCACATCCAAGCTATGTCCTTGAAAACATTGGCTCCCCGAGCAGGACTTCGAACCTGCGACCATTCGATTAACAGTCGAATGCTCTACCAGCTGAGCTATCGGGGATCAGCATCGGCGGATATAGCAGAATCCTGCGCGATGGAAAGCGCGTTTTTGCCGCTTGCGTCGCGCGCGAGCGGCGCGCACCTTCGCCTCCATGCCTGACCCCTTGGCGCTCCCGGAACTGCTGACACCAGCTGAAATGAGCAAAGCTGACCGCTTCGCGATTTCCGCGGGAACGCCTGGCATTCAGCTCATGGAGCGGGCCGGTCTCGCGGTCGCGGACGAAGCGGCCCGGCTCACGAAGTCGCGCCGCCGGATCGCCATTCTCTGCGGCCCGGGCGGCAACGGCGGCGACGGCTTCGTCGCCGCGCGGTTGCTCGGTTCGCGCGGCTATACGGTCGAGGTCGGATTGCTCGGCCGCCGCGAGGCGTTGAAAGGAGATCCGGCGCTCGCCGCCGCTCGCTATCAAGGCCCGGCCCTCGCCGCCTCGGCGGTCGACCTCGCCCAAGCCGATTGCGTGATCGACGCCCTGTTCGGCGCGGGGCTTACCCGCGACATCGATGGCGAGGCGAAGGCGATCATCGAACGGATCAACGCGTTCAAGCGGGCAGGGGGCCGCGTGCTCGCGGTCGACGTTCCCTCCGGAATCGACGGGGAAACCGGCAAGATCCGCGGCGCCGCCGTAGAAGCCAGCGCGAGCGTGACCTTCTTCCGCCTGAAGCCCGGCCATCTTTTGCAGCCGGGGCGCACGCTGTGCGGCGCGATCCGTCTCGCCGACATTGGCATTCCTGAAGCCGCGCTTGCGCCCATCGCGCCGAAAACCTTCGTCAATGCGCCGGCCGTCTGGGGCGCGGCGCTGCCGCGCCCGAACGCGGCGAGCCACAAATATGCACGCGGCGCGGTCCTCGTTCTGTCGGGCTCGGGCTGCCACACGGGCGCCGCCCGGCTCGCCGCCCGCGCGGCTTTGCGCGCAGGCGCCGGCATTGTCAGCGTGGCCAGCCCGGCCGACGCGGTCGCGGTCAACGCTGCGCAACTGACCGCGGTGATGGTCGCGCCCTTCGCGAACGCCCGCGAGTTCGAGGCGCTGCTCGCCGACGAACGGCGCCGCGCGATCGTGCTCGGGCCCGGCGCGGGCGTGGGCGCGACTTTGCGCAAGCTGGTCGCGGCGGCGCTGACCAGGCCCGTCGAACGGCGCACGGTCGTGCTCGACGCCGATGCGCTGGTCAGCTTCGCCGGCGACGCGGCGCGGCTCGCGGCGCTGATCACGCGCGGCGGCCATCAAGCCGTCATGACCCCGCACGAGGGCGAGTTCGCCAAGCTGTTCGAGGGCGCTCCGCAAGTCCGGCTCGAGGACGACAAGCTCACCCGCGCCCGGGCGGCGGCGGCCTTCATGGGCGCTGTGGTCCTCATCAAGGGCGCCGACACGGTGGTCGCCGCGCCGGACGGCCGCGCGACCATCGGCTGGGACCTGCCGCCCTGGCTGGCCACCGCCGGCTCGGGCGACGTGCTGTCGGGTCTCGTCGCAGGCCTGGCCGCGCAGGGCATGGCCCCGTTCGAAGCCGCTTCGGCCGCGGTCTGGCTGCACGGCGCCTGCGGCCGGGCGGTCGGTCCCGGCCTGATCGCCGAGGACCTGCCGGAGGCGTTGCCCGGGGTGTTGCGCGGGCTGGGTTAGGTGGCTGAACAACTGGATCATAGCGTGATATTGCAGCCGGGCGAGGGACGCGGGACCGGTCCAATACAACCGTCGCGCGAATTCCCGGAGAAGCGAAAGCAAATAAACGAAAATAAACGCAAGCAAAATTGCTTTCTTTTATTTTCTTTTACTAGCGTTTATTTTTTAGAATCGGGACTTTTCAAAGGGTTACAGCCAATTCAAATAAAAAAATTCCGCTCCGTCTCGACTCGCGTCTCTGGTTGCACACGAGACTGTCTAAAAAGCGCATTGTCCTCTTTCGCTCGCCGCAAGATCCGATTTATTCTATAGCACGGATTTCTGCTTTTGCCAATCAAGTGTTAGAATTTCTGGTACATGGTCGGTACCCTCGATTTCCGGGTGGCCGCAGAAGCGCGGTCGGCCGGCCAGGCGCGGCTCAATATTTCGGTTGATCCGGTTTCGAGCTATCTTGCCAAACGGGAACGATTTCGGGAACAATCGTCGCGTCGAAGGTGATGAATGCGCATTGCAGGGCTATTTGCTGGTATCGGGGGACTCGAACTGGGTCTCCATGCGGCTGGCCATGAGACGGTTTTTTTTTCGGAGCATTGGCCTCCTGCTGCCGCAGTTCTTGAATTTAAGTTTCCTGGTATCCCAAATGCAGGCGATGTAACCAAAGTAACGGTGTTACCGACCGTCGATCTTCTGACGGCGGGGTTTCCCTGTCAGGACCTAAGTCAAGCTGGAAATACGGCGGGCATTGAGGGAAATAAGTCCGGATTGGTGGATCAAGTCTTCCGGTTGATTGACGGCTCACGCCCGAAATGGGTTCTACTGGAGAACGTTTCGTTCATGCTGCGACTGGACCGCGGCAGCGCGATGAATCGACTTGTTTCGGCGTTCGAAGATAGAGGATATCGGTGGGCTTACCGAGTAGTGAACTCCTTGTCCTTTGTCCCGCAACGTCGGGAGCGCGTTTTTTTTCTCGCGAGCTTGGACGCGGACCCCGCCGATGTGTTGCTCGTCGATGAGGTCGACCCTATCCAGACAACCACGGCGCTCGATACCCACGCGCACGGGTTCTACTGGACCGAAGGGATTCGGGGTCTTGGATGGGGCGCGGACTGCGTTCCGACCCTCAAGAACGGTTCTACGATTGGTATCCCATCGCCACCAGCCATTCTACTCCCCAACAGCGAAATCGTGACCCCGAGTATTGAGGATGCGGAGCGGCTGCAAGGATTTGCGCCCGGTTGGACTAGACCTGCAGAGCGCGTCGGGCGTGCTTCCTATCGATGGGCGTTGGTCGGAAACGCGGTGACGAGGCCCGTGGCCGCGTGGATTGGCAGGCGGCTGCAGCGGCCGGGCGCTTACGATTGCGCGAGGGACACGGTCGCGGTCGCAACAAATGATTGGCCGCGCGCCGCTCGCCTAGACGGCCGCATCCGCCGCGAGGTGCGCATATCTGATTTTCCCGCGTGGCGTCGCCGCAAACCTCTTCACGAGTTCCTCCAATATGAACCCCACCTGCTATCTCAGCGGGCGACAGCGGGCTTTCTTTCGCGCATCGAAAGAAGCTCGCTTCGATTCGTGCCCGGATTTAAGGACCGCGTCCGCTCCCATTTAGAGCATGTTTGCACGATTGACCGGTTTGTCGGCAGCAAGCGTGCAAGTTTGATCGCGGCCGAATGAAGCAGCTTCCCTACCTACCGCCCACGGACCGCGCGCGCTCCGAACTTATGAGTCGCGTACGGCAGCGCCGAACAAAGGCCGAGGACCAAGTGGCGACCACACTGCGGGGTCTGGATTTATTCTACCGGCGAAACGTCCGGTCGCTTCCTGGATCGCCGGACTTTGCGAACAAGTCCCGTCTATGGGCTGTGCTCGTTAATGGTTGTTTCTGGCATCATCACGGTGGCTGCGCGCGCGCGACGGTTCCGACCCGCAATAAAGAGTATTGGACAAAGAAGTTCTCAGAGAATCAAACTCGCGATGAGACGAAGAGGAAAATGCTGACGTCGATGGGTTTCAAGGTGGTTGTCATCTGGGAGTGCGAGGCGATGCATCCGCAAACAGCGCGGAGACGGCTCCGCAACTTGCGGAAGCGATGAGTTCCATGGCGAAGGGACGAAGGGTTCTCGTGCCTGTCGCTCGCTTCACGACCGACCTCAAATCGTTGTTGGAGGATCGTATCGACAAAGAGCTGACGTTTGCCGGCGATCGCGATTTGGTTGCGGCGAGTTCCGCGACAGAAAAGAAGAACTATGCCGAGAGGTTATCACGTGCCCTGTCGCAGCGCTTCGCCGACGCGCTGCGAGCA
Source organism: uncultured Alphaproteobacteria bacterium (assembly GCA_963813555.1). Lineage (GTDB taxonomy): Bacteria > Pseudomonadota > Alphaproteobacteria > Rhizobiales > Beijerinckiaceae > Roseiarcus. Next base: position 187,185 of record CAWEZX010000016.1, read on the forward strand.
TTATTCGATGGAATCCTACCGAACGCTGAAGGTATTGGGCAAGAATTGAGAGCGCGGACGGGCAAGGGATTGAAGAAATTGGACGTCAATTATTCGACTGTCGACAGCGGGCTCGGGCTCGGAGTATCGATCAAGACGATCAATTTTCGCGACGCGAAGTCGAGGCGATATACCAAAAACTATACACGTGTCGACAACGAGCTTCGTGCCGAAGCGGCAGATTATCATGAACGACAACCATACGCTGTTCTCTGCGCGGTTGTATTCTTGCCGCTGGATGCCTGTGATGACGGACGCGGGAGGACACCCTCAAGTTTCGGCCAAGCGATCCAAATTTTTCGACATAGAGCTGGACGCGAAAAGCCAGTCGACGACCCTACTCTCTTCGAACGCATCTTGGTCGGACTTTATGACACCGAGGCCGTTAGTTTTGGCCGCGTTTCTTACTTCGACGTCATCGACACTCCGCCACGAACGGGTCAACCCCGGACGTTGAAGACATTCAGTGAGGCAATAAACTCGGTAGTTGATGCTTACGACAGCCGAAATAAGATCAAGTTCAAGTGGGCTGATGGCGAGACCGAAATTGTGCCGAAACTCCCACTCGAAGTCGGATGACAACGAAGACGAATAGATCTTATCGCACTGTCCTCCTTCGCTCGCCGCGACATCCGATCTATTGTATAGCACGCGTTTTCTGTTTTAGCAGATCAAATCGCCCATAGTTCGGATCGGCCAGCGTTCCGGCGGTTCGGGTCCAAACGCGCCATGCCTATAGGGGCGCGACCGCGCCCAAGAGCCTGAGCTGGGTCAAAATCCAATCAGCCTGAACTGGTTTCGACCCCAGGCGCGTTGATCGGAGGCGGTGTGGTTCCCAAGACCGTCACGCTCTTCAGCTGCACCCCGGAAGCGCGGAATGCGGCGATGTCATTGGCGCTCATGTGCGGCGACAACGCCTCGTCGGGTAAGACAATCGGTTGGACCTTCGCGTTTCTCACACCCTCGAAGCCGGCGGCCTTGATCAATGCGAGATACTCGGTCTCTGGGAGCGCGCCGGCGATGCAGCCGATATAAAGCGCCGCCGCCTCCCGCACGCCTTCGGGCAACGGACCTGTCGCGACAATATCGGAAACGCAAAACCGACCGCCGGGCCGCAGCACCCGGAACATCTCGACGAAGGCGGGCGCTTTGTTGGGTAGAAGGTTCAGCACACAGTTGCTGATGATCACGTCGATACTGCTGCTTTCGACCGGGAGATGCTCAATCTCGCCAAGCCGGAACTCGACATTTTGGAGCCCCAGTTTTTGCGCATTCGCCCGGGCGCGCGTGATCATGTCCGGCGTCATATCAACACCGATCACGCGACCGTCTGCGCCAATTTCATGGCGTGCAATGAACACATCGTTGCCCGCGCCTGAGCCGAGGTCGAGCACGGTTTCCCCCGGTTTCAACGCGGCATGTTGCGTCGGCACGCCGCAGCCGAGATTGAGGTCCGCTTCTGGTAAGTGGCCCGCCACAGATGCGTAGGCGTCGCCGATCATATTCAGCCCGTCAGGGGCCACCTCAGGCCCGCAACAACTTGGCGAGCAACAGCTTCCCGCTTCCCGCGCGATGGCGCCGTACCGCTCCCGCACCAGGGTCCGAACTTCGTCGTCGCCATCCATAGCTGCCTCCGATCGGTGACCGACACGCGAATATAAGTGATTGCACGCCCAAATGGGTCAATCAGCGACGCCATCTCCCATTCGACGCCGACGGCTCGGGCGAAATTTCGACCGAGCCGATATTGACAAAGGCCGGGTTTCCGTCAGACGCGGAATTCCCACGACTTGAAAGATATGCCCCGCGCGCCGCCGGGCGCGGAGGCGAGCTTGCGGATGTCGCCCCACGTCTGCTTGTAGTTGGGAATGATCAGTTCGTTGACGCCCGGCGAAACTACGTTGCCCTGCACGCCCATCGGATTGGCGAACAGCATGAAGGCCTGCTTGCGCCTGGCGGTCGGTGTTGGATAAGCCATCGCCTGCGTCGCGCCGTTCTCATTGTGGACTTCCACAAGGTCGCCCTCGGAAAGGCCGAGCTCCTTCATGTCGTCCGGGTTCATCTGGATAAACGGATAGGGCCAGCGATCCATGACGAACTCGCTTTGCTGGTCGAGATAAAGGCTCTGCCAAACGTGGTTGGCGCGGCCATTGTTGATGAGGAAGGCGAATTTCTTTGATTCCTCCTCCTTGCCGGGGGCCTCGAGCCCGCGCCATTGCGTGGCCATGAAGGTCGCCTTGCCGTCTTTCGAGTTGAATTTGCCGTCGGCAAAAAGACGCTTCGTGCCGATCAGCTTGCCGCCCTCAAAGCCGGTCGCGGGCTCCTGGACTCCGTTCGTCCCCGCCGCGCGCAGCCGTTCATAGGTGACGAATTCGCCGCCTTTGGCGTGGAGGTGATAACCGTCCATGAACGCGTCTTCCTCGGTCTTCCAATCGAAGCCCTTGAACTTGTCGGCGACGTCCGCCTTGCCCATTTCGCGGAACACGCGCTCGAGGTTGTTGGCGATCCGCGCCGCAATAAGGCAATCGGGCATGGATTGGCCGGGCGGGTCCATATAGCGCTCGGTCAAGCGCAGCCGGCGTTCGCCGTTCATCGAGGTGAGATTCATCTCGCCCTCGGTCGCGCCCGGCAGCCAGACATGGCACGCTTGGCCGATCTTCGTTGGCACGATATCGACGTCGACTGCGAACAGGCCACCCTTCTTGATCGCGCCGAGTATCGCATCGACCTGCGCTTTGCGATCGCCGTAAGGCACGGCGGACATGGCGTCCTTAACGATGTCGGTTCGCTTCTTGTAGTTCTGCTTGAAATTATCGGCGTTGAGAGTGGTCTTGTAATGATCGCAGGCCCAGATGTGGTGCACGCCGCCCTTGCCCTCGAGCAACAGCTTATCGATGTACGGCGCCGGCCGCGGCCCGGGATAGTCGGGCCGCACGTAGCCCTCCTGGTGGCCGCCCATGCGCACGCAGCCGCCGCCGGGACGCCCGACGTTGCCGGTGGCGAGCGCAACATTCACGTAAGCGCCGTTGGTGCGGTAATTGTCGTTTCCCCAGATCAGGCCTTTCTCGTAAGCGAACATCGTCCGCCGTCGCGCGCCGCCGTCCTTCGGCTCTGCGATCCATTCCGCCGACTTGCGGATGTCATCGACGCTGAGGCCGGTGATCTTGGCGGCGTCCTCCAGGTTGGTCTTGTTGGCCGCCACCGTCTTCTCGAAATCCTTGGTCGAGGCGGCGATGAAATCCTTGTCGGTCCAGCCCTTGTCGGCAAGGTAGGTGAGCCAGGCGTTGAACAGCGCCAGGTCCGTCCCCGAGTTGATGGATAGGTGCAACACGTTGTCCTTGCCGGCCTCGAACTCGCAGGCGTTGACCGTGACCGTGCGCCGCGGGTCGACGAAGATGATCCGCGCCGGCGGATGCGGCTCATCGGGCATCAGCTTCTTTTTCTTGTCGAGCGTCCCTCCCTGAAGGTTCGGAATCCAATGGTTGAGGAAATAGTTGGTCTGCGTTTCCAACGCGTTGGTGCCGACCGCGACAATCGTATCGGCGAGTTCCGCGTCCTCGTAGCAATTGTTGAGTTCGCCCACCCCCATGTCGCGCGTCGCGTGCACCTCGGAATTATAGGCCGGGCGGTTGTGGATGCGGATATTCTTGATCTTCATCGCCCCGAAATAGAGCTTGCCCGTGCCCCAGGTGTTTTCGTAGCCGCCGCCGGCGCCGCCATGATCGAAAGCCGAGACGAACAGGCCGTCCTCGCCTTGTTCGTCGATGACCGCAGCCGTTACGCGTGCGACCAGATCGAGCGCGTCGTCCCAACTGGTCGGCTGCATCTGGCCGTAGCGCCACACCATGGGCTCGGTGAGGCGCTGCTGCTGGGTCGAGCGGGCCGCGGAAAAGGATTCTTCGGCCATGCGGGCCCCGCGAATCGAGGCGAGCCCTGAGTTTACGACGCAACTGGGATCGGGCTTGATGACGAGGTGAACGTCTCTCCCGTCCTGCTTGACGATGTTGTACATCGACGGAGCGTACCAGTTCGGCGTCATCGCCGATTGCTGTTTCGAAAGATCGACGCCGAACTTGTTCTGGCTGGGGTTCGTACCCCCTTGCTCATTCACGTTCCAAGTGTAGGCGTGGTAGCCACAGCCGACGATGCAGAACTGGCAGACGACGTTATGCTCCTTGGCGTCCGCTGGGATGATCGGGAGACGGCCGATATGGCGCTTGAATGTCATGGCTCAGGCCTCCAAAACGTTCGACAGACGGCCGTACAGCAGCTCGTCTAGGCCCTCGGCGTAAATGTCACCCTTGGCGTCGACCCGCAGTTGATATTGGGCAAGGTTCGCCGTCGCGTGTCCCCAGATTTCCTGGCCGCCGTTTTCGCAGTCGAAACGCGAGTAATGGCCGGGGCAATTCAAGGTCTTGTCGGAAGGGTTGTAAGAGAGGGGAAAGCCCTTGTGCGGGCATGTGGTCGTAAAGCCGACAACGTCGCTTTCCGGACCGACCCCGCCGGGAACCTTGCTGCCCAGTTTCAGCAACACGCCGGGGGCGTTGGCGTCGGGATATGCGACTTGCAAGGGCTCGTTGAGCTTGAGGTCGCTCAGATTGGCGAGGCGGTTCGACGGATATTGAACGCGCGCCAGCGGCGCGGCCGCGGCCTCGGCTCTTTGCGGAACGACGGTTGCTGCGGCGGCGCCGGCTGCCGCCACGCCCGCTCCGGACAAAAACCAACGACGGCCGAGATCGACTTTGCGATCACACCTACCCATGCGTTTCCTCCATCATCTATTATTGTCTCGCGCCGCCGATTTTTATGGCGAACGCGGGAACGCGAAGGTGCAGGCTGGTCCTGGCGCTGCGCTGTTGCAGATGTCATGCATCTGTTACAGATTTCTAGGATTATCGAACAATGGAAGAAAAGCAAGCCCTTTCCTGTCTGTCAGCCCTCGCCCATGAGACGCGGCTCGCGGTTTTCCGCTTGCTGGTGCAGCAGGGGCCAGAGGGCATGCCCGCTGGCGAAATTGCGCTTCGCCTGTCCGTGCCGTCGCCGACGCTGTCGTTCCACCTCAAGGAATTGGAGCGCGCGGGGCTGATCCGGGCGACGCGCCAGCAGCGCCAGATCCTCTACGCAACCGATTATCCCGGCATGCGCGGCCTGATCGATTTTATCATGCGCGACTGCTGCCAGGGACACCCCGAGCTATGCGGCGGAGCGAATGCGCCCGCCTGCGACGACGCCGCTCAATGCGGCAAGGAGGCCGCCAATGTCTGATCGCGTCTACAACGTGCTGTTCCTCTGCACCGGCAACTCGGCCCGTTCGATCATGGCCGAAGGCATTTTGCGAAAGGAGGGAGCAGGGCGCTTCAACGCGTATTCCGCCGGAAGCCATCCCAAAGGGGCAGTGAACCCCCTCGCGATCAAGATGCTGGAGGAGTTCAAGTACCCGACAGACGGTTATCGCTCGAAACCGTGGGACGAGTTTGCGGCGCCCGGCGCGCCTGAGATGGATTTCGTCTTCACCGTCTGCGACAGCGCGGCTGGCGAAGCTTGTCCGGTCTGGCCGGGCCAGCCGATGACGGCGCATTGGGGGATCGAAGATCCAGCGGCGGTCGAAGGCACGCCCATTCAGAAAGAAGCCGCGTTCGTGACCGCGTTCAGGTATCTGCGCAACCGCATCACAGTCTTCACAGCGCTGCCGCTGCGAAGCATCAGCGAGATGGCCCTCAGCGCCAAATTGCATCAGATCGGCCAGATGGAAGGCGCGACGTCGCTCGCCAAGAAGGCCGGCTGAGCGTGGCCTTCGATCTCCCCCGCCGGTTGACGGCGGAAGCGCTCGGGACCGCGCTGCTGGTGGCAACCGTCGTCGGTTCCGGCGTCATGGCCGTAAACCTCAGCCATGACGTCGGAATTCAGCTGCTTGGAAACACCTTGCCGACCGGAGCGATTCTGGTCGTGCTCATCACCATCCTCGGCCCGATTTCCGGGGCGCATTTCAACCCGGCGGTGTCGCTGGTCTTCGCGCTTAAGCGCGACATGATCGCGCGCGACGCTGGGCTTTACGTCCTCGCCCAAATTGCCGGCGGCGTCCTCGGAACGATCGTCGCCCATCTGATGTTCGCGCTGCCGCTCGTCGACCTCTCTGAGAAGGCGCGCACGGGGCCGTCGCAATGGTTCGCGGAATGGGTGGCGACCTTCGGCCTCGTCGCGACGATCCTCGCCGGCATCCGGTTCGAACGATCGGCTGTGCCCTGGCTGGTCGGACTTTACATCACGGCCGCCTATTGGTTCACCGCCTCCACTTCCTTCGCCAACCCCGCGGTGGCGATCGCGCGGTCCCTCACCAACACCTTTTCCGGGATCCGACCGATCGACGTGCCGGGCTTCATCGCTGCGCAATTGCTCGGAGCAGTCTGCGCTCTCGTGCTGATGAACTGGCTAACGCGCGAGCAAGTCGATCCGTCCGATCCGTTGAAAGCTGAGGCCCGCTTATGACGATCAGGATCTATCACAACCCGAACTGCGGCACGTCGCGCAACACCCTGGCGATGATCCGGCAAAGCGGCGAAGAGCCTGTCGTCATCGAATACCTGAAGACGCCGCCTACTCGCGCGAAGTTGGTCGAGTTGATCGCCGCCATGGGCATTCCCGTGCGCGCTTTGCTACGCGAGAAGGGCACGCCCTATACGGAACTCGGCCTCGGCGACCCAAAGTGGACAGATGACGAGTTGCTCGATTTCATGCTGGCGCAACCGATCCTGATCAATCGCCCGATCGTCGAGACGCCGAAAGGCGTCCGGCTCTGCCGCCCCTCGGAGAAAGTGCTTGACCTCCTGCCGAACCCCAACATCGGACGATTTGTGAAGGAGGACGGGGAAGTCGTCGGAGGAAGCCCCACGAAACGTTCGAAGTGACGGCGCTTGGGCGGTGTCATTCCCGCACCAGCGCTATCGCGTCCCAAGGCCGGCGTCCTCCGCCGAAAGCGCGGGCAGGCCAGCCTGCCGCTTCGAAGATCCGCATGATAGCCTTGGAGCGGAGGAAAGCCCATCACGGAAAAAACCACCCGCCTGGCCTCGTGGCGCCGTAGTCTGTAATATTCCATAGGTCAACGCGCTGACGAGAAGGGGCTCACATGCGCGAACATCTGGAAGTCTTCACCGCCATTGGGCTCGGGCTGGGATTGGCGATGGCGTTTGTCCAAGGCGCGGCCGCGCAACAAAATCCGGTGACCGCAATCGACATCGCGCTCGAACCCGACGCGACGATGGTTCAGCATGCGATGGCCGCCAACGCCCGCTTGCTCAAGTCCTTTCCGAAGGGCTTTTCGCTCGATGAGACGCACCACCCCCACATCTCCATGTTGCAGCAGTTCGTCCGCACGGACGACCTCGACAAAGTATTTGCGGCGGCGAACGCGGTCCTGGCCAAAGAGAAGCCAACGACATGGACGCTGAAGGCGTTCAAGTACTACTACATCCCGGCTCCGCCGATCGGCGTCGCGGGAATTGTCGTCGAACCGACTGAAGACCTCCATCGGCTGCAAGACGCGTTCATCAAAGCGGTCGAGCCCTATACCGTGAAGACCGGAACGCCGGCGGCGTTCTTCAGCGACGAGGGGGGACGCGATATTCAAGGAGCCTTGATCAGCTACGTCGAGAATTTCGTGAGAGACGCGGCGGGCAAGCGCTTCAATCCGCATGTGACGATCGGCGTCGGAACCGAAAAATACTTGAACGAAATGCTGGCGGAGCCATTCCCGTCGTTCACGTTCTCGCCAGCGGGCGCCTCGGTCTATCAGCTTGGCGCCTTTGGCGCGGCTCGGAAGGAGCTCAAGGCGCTGACGCTGTCGCCCTGAACGCATGCAGATGCGCGCCATCACCCGGCGGCGCGGATGGGCGAGCACGGCCTCGGAGAGCGACGCCGCCCGTAGGGGACCGGCCTCCTGGTAGTCGGGATCGGCGACCATGCGGGCGAAGGCTTGCCGAGTGGGATAGCGCGCGAGCGCCATCGCGTCCCAAGCCTGCCCGTCTTGCGCCGGAAAGCGCCGGCGTCGTGTCGCCGTTGCCGCCATGGATCGCGCGTAAGCGGGGCTTGACGTTGCTTTCTATTCCAATTCATTGCACAGACTGCGTCGGGAATTCGCGGTCTGCTGTCCATCGGTTGCGTGTTCGATCTTGAGTTGGCCGGAGCGTCGAGGGAGGACATTCATGCCCCAGCTTCGCATCGCCATCATCGGAGGTGGCATAGGAGGGCTCTCGCTCGGCATCGCGCTCCGGCGAAATGGCCTTGCGCCCCAAGTCTACGAGCAGGCGGCGCAGCTCGCCGAAATCGGCGCGGCGGTGGCCTTGTCCGCAAACGCCACGCGCGAATTGGAGCGGTTCGGCTGTATGTCGGCGTTGGAGGAGGTCTCGACCGAACCGAGTGAGCTGATCTACCGCAGCTGGGGCGACGGGCGGCGGATCGCGGATTTTCCAGTGCGCGCGGGGCGCGCGTATCGGGAAAAATTCAGGGCGCCCTATTTTGGCCTCCACCGCGCCGATCTGCAGCGCATCCTTAGCGAGACACATGGTCCCGACGGGCTCAATCTCGGGTTCCGGCTGACCGATCTCGAGGAAACCCGGGAGGGCGCGCGCCTTATCTTCGCCAATGGCCAGGTCGCTCATGCGGATGTCGTCATCGGAGCCGATGGCGTGCGCTCGCTGGTCCGCAAATTCGTCGCCGGCGCAGACGCGGCGCATTATTCCGGCACATCCGCCTTCCGCGGCATTGTGCCCATCGAGAACCTTCCCTCTTTACCCGATCCGGAAGCCATCCAGTTTTGGATGGGGCCGGACGCGCATCTCCTGCATTACGCGATCGGCGGCGAGCGCAAGGCTGTGAACTTCTTCGCCGTGGTCGAGGGCCCGCAGCAATGGCGGCGCGGCGACCGCTGGCTTGACGACATCGAACCCGGGGTGGCCTTGCACGCCTTCAAAGGCTGGCATCCGGCGGTCACGGAAATGATCGGAGCGGTGGAACAGAAGATCCGTTGGGGGCTGTTCATCGTCAAGCCGTTGCGACGCTGGTCGCGCGGTCGCGCCGTGCTACTGGGGGACGCCGCCCACGGCATGTTGCCGCATCATGGCCAGGGGGCAAACACGTCGATCGAAGACGCGATCACCCTGGCTGAATTGCTGCCACGCACCGCGCCGGATGAGCTGACCGCAATGATGGCGCGCTACGAAATGCTGCGCCGCCTGCGCACCCGGATCATCCAGCGCGCAGCCTGGGCCACGAACCGCGCGCTACATCTTCCGGATGGCGCGGGTCTGGCGGCGCGGGATACGATGGTTGCTCGATTTGCACAGCGGTTTGGCTGGATCCATGCTTTCGACGCCCGGGCGGTTGTGGGGGGAGTTTCCGGTGGCGGAGTGACATAGCGGCCTCGCGAGACCGCCGTGATCCACCCTTAATGGCGTCAATGGGTTGCCCGGTGCGGAATGATGGCGTTGACGGTGATCGCGTGTTGCCCGAGCTCCATGGCCGCGGACTTCATGAGACCGAAAATGCCCGATTTCAAGGCCGTATAGCTCGAAGCGTCTTCGCGGCCATCCTTGCCCTGCGGCCCTCGCTAGGGCCTTGAACCCGATCCAGCGGACGCCGAACCCCCGCTGGACCCGCTACCTCCACCAGACCCGCTGCCCGCGGGATTCGCCAGAGCGGACTGAAGCAATTGTTCGCGGCGCAGCGGCGACGATAACTTGCGTTATCTCGCGGTAGGGACAGCGTCGAAGAATGCTGCAGGCGATCCTCCCTGTTCAGCTAGGGATATGTCGCCGGCCGGCGAGGCGAAGCGGTCAACTCCTGCCGCGCATGTCCGCGACGACATAGCGGTCGCCTAATGGCGAGGGGCCTTTGATGGCCCTTGACATTTAAGACGAACGTTCGTATTAAAAATGAGACAGTCGTTCGTTTTGGTGCGCCATGGCTAGACACAACGTTCGCGAACAGATCGTGGAGGCGGGGCTAAAGACCCTGCTTAGGAAGGGGTTCAATGCCTGCGGCGTCAGGGATATCACGGATGCCGCCGGTGTTCCGACGGGCTCCTTCTACAACCATTTCGCCAGCAAGGAGGCGCTCGGCGCCGAGATCGTCGAGCGTTATGCGCGAGAGAATTCGCGGCGCAGGGCGTTGCGGGATAAGACCCTCCCGCCCTTGGAAAGGCTCAGGCGTCATTTCGCCGGGCTGAACCAGATGTACGCCGACCTCGAATATGGACGTGGCTGCCTGCTGGGCAATTTCAGCGCCGAGCTTGCCGATCAGAGCCCGCTCATTCGCGAGCGGCTGGCGGCGCTTTCCGCCTCCTGGACCACGGATATCGAGGACGCCGTGCGGGACGCGCAGGCCCACGGATCCGTGTCGAGCAGGACCCATCCGGCCGACCTCGCGGCCTTTCTCCTCGACGCCTATGAGGGAGCGCTGCTGCGCGCCCGGGTCGAGAAGTCTGGCGCGCCCCTGGAGCGCTTTTTGACGATCGCATTCGATCGCCTCCTTGCCTGAGCGCCTCCACAGCGCGGGCTTTTGCGTTTTAGGTTGAGACGACCGTTCGTCTTAAATTTCGATGGGAGATGTCCGTAATGCCTGCAACCTCCTCCTCTGATCCGATGAGGCCGATCTATTGGATGGCGCTCGGGACCTTCGCGATCGGCACCGAAGGATTCATGATCGCGCCGCTGCTCCCGCGCCTGGCTGGCGACCTCTCGGTCAGCGTGGCCGAGGCTGGGCAATTGGTGACTGTGTTCGCGCTCACCTATGCCTTCAGCTCACCGATCCTGACGGCGCTCACCGGCGCCCTCAACCGGCGCCGCCTGCTGGTCTTCTCGATGATGGGCTTCGCCCTGGCGAATGTCTTTGCCTTTGTCGCGAAGGATTATTGGGCGCTGATGGCTGCGCGGATCCTCCTGGCGCTCGCGGCCGGACTCTATGTCCCGAACGCCAACGCGCTTGCTGGCGCCCTGGTCAAGCCGGAACGGAGAGGCGCCGCTCTCGCCGTCGTCAGCGGCGGGACCACCATCGCGGTTGCGCTCGGCGTGCCGCTTGGGTCGCTGATCGGCGCCAAATTCGGTTGGCGCGCGATGTTCGCGGGCGTCGGCGTCCTTGCCCTGATCGCGACTGTTGGGCTCTTGGCGGGACTTGCCCGAGATGTCGGCTCTCGACTGCCCGTCACGGGGCTTAGCGAGCGCCTCCGCGTTATCCGCCAGCCAGCCGTCTTGAGGACCTTGCTCGTCACAACGCTGTGGGCGACCGGCGCCTATACGGTCTACACCTATGTCGCCTCGCTTCTGCATGCGACGGCCGGGATCGAAGGCTTCTATCTCAGCGCCGTGCTGTTCGTGTGGGGGCTGTCCGCCGCAATCGGGATTTTTGTTGGAGGGACCCTCACCGACAAGCACGGTCCTGAGCGCGTGATTGTTGTTGGCCTCATCTTTCTGGCGCTGGCGTTCGCAGGCCTGTCGATCAGCGCGACGCTTCTGTCGAAGGCCGCCGCGGTCGGGCCGGTTCTGCTCGCAATCGTCGTCTGGGGCTTATCGGCCTGGGCCTTCTTTCCGGCCCAGCAGACCCGGCTGATTGGCGTCGCCGGGATCAGGGTCGCGCCGATCGCGCTCTCGCTCAACGCCTCGTTCATGTTCCTTGGCTTCTCGCTCGGCGCTGCGCTCGGTTCGGTGACCTTGACATATGCCGCGCCTTCCGCGCTCGGCTGGGTGGGCGGGCTTTGCGTCCTTGCATCGCTTTCGCTCTCGGTCCGAACGACCCGAACGACCGCTGCAGCGCCGGAGCCGGTTCTTCAACAATGAGCGGCTTTGTCGAACTCTTACCGCCTCCCTTCCTGATGGAGAACGCCATGACCACCACATCACCCGAACAGAACAAGGCGCTCGTGCTCGAAGCCTTCGACACGTCGTTCAACAAACGCGACTACGCTGCTGCGGAGCGCTTCTGGTCGGAACGCTACATCCAGCACAGCGCCCATATTCCGCCGGGCCGCGATGGCTTGTTCAATCTTGTTCGCGGCCTTCCCGACACGCTCCGCTACGAGAATCACGTGATGCTTGCGGAAGGAGACACCGTCATTGCCCATGGACGCTTTTCAGGCCACGGTCGTCCGAGGTCATGGATCGCCGCTGATGTCGTGCGCTTCGAAGACGGCAAGCTGGCCGAGCACTGGGACGTTCTTCAGGATGAGGCGACCGAGGCAGAATCCGTTAGCGGCCTCCCGATGTTCGGCGATCGTTTCCCGGCCTGAGCGGGTGTTTGATCAGCGCCGGGCGGACGCGCGACCATCGGCTGGGGCCTGCCGCCCTGGCTCGCCACCGCCGGCTCGGGCGACGTGCTGGCGGGTCTCGTCGCAGGCCTCGCGGCGCAAGAGATGTCACCGTTCGAAGCCGCTTCGGCCGCGGTCTGGCTGCACGGCGCCTGCGGCCGGGCGGTCGGCCCAGGCCTTATCGCCGAGGACCTGCCGGAGGCGTCGCCAGGGGTCTTAGGCGAGAGGGAAGTGGTGAACGGGAAGCTCGGCGCCAGTATCTCGGCGAGGACCGGGTGAGTTTGATCTGCGCCATCTTCGCTCTCCTCCACCACGGCTTCCTATAGCAACATAATCAGAATGCCCGATTGTAACGCTGGCGCCGGAAGGCCTTCGTTGCACATTGGGGGGCCGCGCTCACGCCCACGCTCGAGGTTGCCGGAAGGACCCATTCGGCGCAAGATCGCCCTCGGAACAATGTCGGTTGAGATGGGGAGGGCGTTGGATGGCCAGGTTGATCCGGCTCCATGCGCTTGCGCCGAACATCCTGATACAAATCGGCGCAGCTCGGCTCGCAAGCCTCGTGGCTCTCGCTATGGTCTCGGCATTTGTCCACAGTCCCGCGCGCGCGGCCGACAGCGACGTGCCGCGCTTTGTCGTCGACCCCTATTGGCCGAGGCCTTTGCCAGATCGATGGGTGACGGGCGCAGTCGGCGGGATCTGCGTCGACAGGCAAGATCACGTCTTCGGCGTCAACCGGTCCGACCTGACTAAAATGGAAGAGACCGTCGGCAAGCAGCCGGCGCCGATCGTGATCGAATATGATTCCGACGGGAACCTCGTGAACGCCTGGGGCGATCCCAAAGTGATGCCCAAATCGATCCATGGCTGTTTTGTCGACAGGCAAGACAACATTTGGATCGGCGGCAACGCCGACGGCATCGTGCAAAAATGGTCGCATGACGGGAAACAACTGCTGCTGCAGATCGGTCGCAGAGGCGTCTGCGACAATGCCGACCAAAAATGCGGCGAGCCCGGCGGCAACAAGAGTCCGCTGCTCCTCAACGAGCCGGCTGACATAGCGGTGGATCCGGACAACGGCGATGTCTTTATCGCCGACGGCTACGGCAACCACCGCGTCGTGGTCTTCGACGCGCGCGGCAAGTTCTTGCGCCAGTGGGGCGACGCGGGAACGGATCGAGGGCTGTTCGCTCTGATCGGCGGCGGCCATCCGCATTGCGCCGTGTTCGACCGCGAAGGGCTGCTCTACGTTTGCGACCGCGGCAACGATCGGATCGAGGTCTTCGACAAGACGGGCGTCTTGAAGCGCGTCATCGACGTCAAACCGGGAACCGCCTATTCGCCGGCGCCGGATGGCGCCCCTGGGCGGAAAGCAATCGGATCGGTGCTGGACGTCGCGTTCTCGGCCGATCCCGAGCAGAAATACATGTACGTTGTCGACACCGGCAACGAGGTGTTGTGGATCCTGGACCACCAAAGCGGTCGTATTCTTGGCGGCTTTGGAAGCGCTGGCCACAACGCCGGCGAGTTCACGCTGCTCCACATGATCGCCGTCAACTCGAAGGGCGCGCTCTACACCAGTGAAACCATCGACGGTCGCCGCCTTCAGAAGTTTGTCCCGCAGGGTTTCGTGCCCGAGTCGAAGCTCAATACCTATGTGGGCAGCCCGCACTATGACGCGCTGCCCACGGAATAATTCAGCTATTCAAAATTGCCGCCCGAAGTTCAGCGCGAAACGGCTCGATCGTTTCTTTCATCAGCGGCGGCAGGCTTCCCCACGAGTCAACCCCATTCACTCGACTGGAACGAGCACCGGAGCGCCCTTGTTCTTGATGAGGAACACCAGGAATTTCGCCGGCTTGGTATCGCTTGCGTTCCGGTCAACGACATGAATATCGTCGGGGCCTTCATAGAAGGTCTGCCCTGGCGTCAGTGTCACCTGTTTTCCACCCCTCACCTGCATCACGAGGGAGCCCTCCAGTACGTAAACAAACACATGTGCATTGTGTCGGTGGACAGGGTCCGACCCGCCGGGCGGCTGCTCTACCGTGAGCATCAGAGCTTCCTTGCCGGGAAACTCGGGAAGATCTTTCGACATGAGCGGCGTGACCTTGGCCTGCTGAGCCATCGCCGCGCCAGTCATGAGGCATAGCAAAACCAACGCCACGAGTTTGCTCGTCATAAGTCGCCTCCTTCTTTCGTTACCCGAGACCCCCGGGGCGCAACGCTCCGCTCGCGCGTTTGTCGCGATCACGGCGCCGATTGGGTCAGCGCCGGATCGGCGGTAGGATTTGTCAGGCTGCTGCCTGTGAGCGGCGGAGCCATTCGTCGAGACCGATGCGGCCGAGGCGCGCCTCGCCCAGCGGCACGAGCGAACGCTCTTCGACCTGGCCGCCCCAGTATCCGACCTCGGCGTCGTTCACCACCTGCCGCGAGTCGCCGACCGCCTTCAGATATGTCAGCGGCGTCGTCGCCCACGCCGCTCGCCGGAGGGGACGCGAGGTCGATGGCGAACTGCTTCACCCCCGTTCCGCTGAGGTCGTGAACCGCAATCGTGTCGGCGCCCCCCAGCGCCGTGAATTTGATGGTCTCGATGCTGTTGAGATCCATCGTGATGTTGGCGACGTCGCGGAAGAACCTCACGCGCCCGCCATTGGCGGAGATATCGATCTTCTCATTCACATTCGCGCCGTTGAACTGGAGCGTGTCGGAGCCGGCTCCGCCCTCGACGACGTCGCTGCCGTCGCCCGGATTCCAGACGAAGGTGTCGTTGCCCGCGCCGAGTGAAGCCACGTCGTTCCCGCGTCCCCCGGCGACAACGTCATTGCCGTTGCCCCCGATCAGCGTATCGGCGCCATCACCGCCGGTGAGGGTGTCATTGCCATCGCCGCCATCGAGAGTGAGGTTGATGAGGCTGGCGAGCCCGTTGCCGGCGGTGATGACATCATCGCCGCCGCCGGCGTGAAGGACAAGGTTTTCGGTGGTCCCGATGTTGAGGGCGAACGGCGCTGGAGTAATGCGGTCGAGGCGCACGCGCGCGCCATTCGCCGTGATGCTGAAGGTTTCGGCGTCGGCGCCGCCATTCACGACGGCGGTGTCGCTGCCGCCTCCCCCCTCGAAGAGGTCGCTGCCGTCGCCGGGGTTCCAGACCATCGTGTCGTCGCCGCCCTGACCGAAGTCCTGGTCGTTGCCGGCGCCTCCAGTCAGAACGTCGTTGCCGTCGCCCCCGAACAGCAGGTCGGCGCCGCCTTTGCCATTGAGGATGTCATTGCCACCTTGGCCGAACACTGCCAGAACCACCGGTGATTGTGTCATTCCCATCGCCTCCAAACAAACTCGCCGCGGGAAGTGCGCCATTTAACTCGTCGAGCGCGATCGTATCGGCGCCGCTTAGGCCAAACGCCTGAATCGAATGGGTGTTTGCGACCGTCGCCGGGCCGCCAACGACCGGAACGGCCCCGCCGTTCACGAGAAACCGTCCGGCCGCATCGCGACGCGTGACAAGGCTATTGGCGCCGTTGTCGTCAAATTCCGTCAGCAAATTCGAGGTTGGAGAAAAGGTTGCGGTAATAGCCATGATTTGGGTCCTATAGGTTTAGCCGCGGCGCAAATTCAGCGTTCTGGCGGGTCGTACAAACGTGTTTGCAGTATTGTGACGTCTATTTGGGGATCGCACGACGATTTTAAGGCTATTACAAATTCTTTTGAAGATTTACTAGATCCAACTTATTCATTATTGTGAAGTACGACCAGCGTATCGCTCCGGATCATTCGTGAGATGTCCGAGGCGTGGCAGGCGGCAATTTAATTGTCGCGCCATGGTTACTCCGCATTGCTATCGGGGATTGTTTTATAGTTTCGGATGCATCGCGTCAATTGGGTAGAACTACTCATAAAAAGCAGAATGACGCAGTTATTAATAGGTAAGTCATCGGCCTTGGACTAAATAGAGACCCTGTACTTCAGATCGAAACAAGGCCAACGGACCGGGTTTCACCTCCTCGGGGATCGATCGCTCATCCGGTCGAATTTTTTTCCCGTCCGTTCGGCCAGCAAACCGCGTGCACATTTCCCAAGCGTCTCAACAGTCGTGAATCTGGAGAAAGCCTTGCGCGCTGGGCGGCGGGCGGGCAGAGTGGCGGCAAGAGAGTCGGGCTCTTTCGGAACGGCCCGTTGGTTCTCGAGGCGTGGGGCAAGAATGCGCTTTGTCTTCCTGATCGGGACGCTGGCAGTGCTGAGCGGCTGCACAAGCTACCGCGATGTCACGTTTTTATACTATCCGAATGCGCCGTACCGCGACACATTCCCATCTCGCTCCGAGTTCTACGCTGTAGCGGATCGGGAATGCGCAAAATACGGAATGAGAGCGTCCTATAACTGGAGCAACTACGCCCTCGATTTCCAGCGCATTAGAGTGAATTACATCTGCGTTCAGTGATCGCCGTCTGACCTGCGAACCCGCCCGAAATTGTAGCTTAGGTAGATAGGCGACCAATGCGGCGGCGCGGGGTAAGGCGCCGCCTCCGTGATCGCCGCCATCACGGCCACGTCAAGGTTCGAGGAGCCGCTTGATGTGACCAGCCTGTGGCCGACGAGATTGCCGCCCTCGTCGATGTAGAAATCGACCAGCCCGTGCCTGTTGGCGAGGTCGATGTGGAGCCCCGGGCTCTCGTGCAGATGCGCTTTGATCATCCCATAAACGATCGTCAGATACCGGGATTCGGCGCTGCCGCCCGCGATCGGCGAACGTTCGACTGAGCGCGCGAACTTGTATTGCGGCAAATCCTCGATTGTCGGCAGCGGCTCTCCGACGGGGGCCTTCTGTGGCGGCGCCGGCGGCGCCGCAGGGGCCGCGGCCTGAGTGGGATTGTCTTGCGGCTTCGGGTTCTGGTCCGTGGGTAATTCGCCTTCAGGCTCAGGCTTGAGATCATGCGCGGGCGGCGCGGCCTCTCCTTTTTGCTCGTCGGCCGGGTGGGGCGCTGGCGCGGGCGCTTCCGCTTTCGGTGAAGCGCCGGGGTTCGGCGCGGGAGGGGTCTCGGGCGTCGCCTTGGCCTCGGTCTTCTTATCGGGGGACTCCCGGTTGACCTTTTCTTCGGTCGGAGCCGCCGGCGCGTCATAGGCGGGCTTTTCCACCTCCGGCTTGGGTGGCGGCTTGGGCTTATCTTGCGGCGGTTTTGGCTTGGGCGGCGGCGGTTGCTCGACGACCACCTCAACCGGGATCTCCTGCACCGCGGTCGGAGTTTTGACCGGCCAGAGCCAATAGTAGAGCAAGAACGAGAGCGGAATCAGCAGATGGAGCACGGCCGCCGCAATGAGCGCGAGCGCATAGCCCCGGCGCTCGCCAGGCGTCGGCGTCTCGGGCCCATCGAGGCGCTCGACCGGCTCAGCGGTGAAATCGGCCTCGGACAACAACGTGACGGTCAGCGCGCGGCTCCTCTCGCGAAAGCGCTATGTGTGTTTCCTTGGCTGAATCGTTCCCGCCGGGTCAATGGCCCAATTGGTCACTTTGCCGCGCGCCGTGGATTGGCGTATGCCCTGACGCATGAACGGGGTGGGGGGCAGGGGCGGCGAAACGCCCGGAGGTTTGATCGCAGAATGCGACGCCGACGTGGCGGCGCGGCCGCGCGCTCCCCGGGCGCTGGTGTTCGATTCAGGCCTGGGCGGGCTTTCGGTGCTGGCCGAAATCAGGCGCCTCAGGCCCGATGTCGAAATCATCTACGCCGCCGACGACGCCGCCTTTCCCTATGGCAGACTCAGCGAACCGGCCCTGGTCACCCGGGTCGAGACGGTGATGGCGCAACTGATCGGCCAAACCGAGCCCGATATTGTCGTCATCGCCTGCAGCACCGCCTCCACTCTGGCTCTCCCGCCGCTGAGGGCCGCCTATCCGGGCCGGTCGTTCGTCGGCACTGTGCCGGCGATCAAGCCGGCGGCGGCGGCGTCGCGGTCGAGACTGATCAGCGTGCTGGCGACGCGCGGCACGGTCGCGCGCGATTACACTCATGGCCTGGTGCGCGATCACGCCGGCAATTGTGAGGTGACGCTGGTCGGCTCGCCGCTGCTTGCCGTCATTGCCGAGCGCATCATGCGCAACGAAGCGGTCGATGAGGCCGAAATCGCGCGCGAGATTGCGCCGTGTTTCGTTGAACACGACGGCCGGCGCACCGACCAGATCGTGCTCGCCTGCACCCACTTTCCGCTCATCGTGGACAGACTTGAGCGCCTTTCCCCCTGGCCGGTCGGCTTCGTCGACCCGGCGCCGGCGATCGCGCGCCGTCTCGACGCGCTGATCGGCGTGGCGCGCTCAAACGCGTCGACTGCCCGCGAAGGGACGGCGATCTTCACCAGCGGCAACGAGCCGCCGCTGGCCTTGCAAAAGACCTTGCGTCTCTATGGGCTCAAGTTTACGCCCGCCGCAATGATCGGCTCGGCTCCGGCCTGATCGCCCAACAATCCAAACTTCGAAAGACCGCCCATGCGCACATCGGTCGGACAGCCTGTTCGCCTCAGCGATTATCGAGTCCCTGACTATTTCATTGACAACGTCGAACTCGACGTATCGCTGGACATTCATGCGACGCGCGTGGTCTCGACCCTGTCGCTGCGCCCCAATCCGGGCGGGCAGGAGCGCGCGCCATTGTCGCTCGACGGCGACGAACTCGTGTTCATTTCGGCCCGATTGGGCGGCGAGCCGATCGAGGCGGCCAATTTCGAGGCGAGTCCGTCGCAGTTTCTGCTGCGCCGGCCGCCCGGACGCGCGTTCACGCTCACCATCGAGACCCGGCTCGATCCCGCCGCCAACACCAAGCTTATGGGGCTCTATCGCACGGGCTCGGCCTATTGCACCCAATGCGAGGCGGAGGGGTTTCGCCGCATCACCTATTTTCTCGATCGCCCGGACGTGCTCTCGACCTATCGCGTGCGGCTCGAGGCGGATCGGACCGAAGCCCCGGTGCTGCTGTCGAACGGCAATCTCGAAGCCGCGGGCGAAGCGGACGTTTCCGGCCGCCATTTCGCCGTCTGGCGCGATCCGCACAAGAAGCCCTGCTATCTGTTCGCCCTGGTCGCCGGCGATCTCGGGCACATTGCGGATTCGTTTGTCACCGCGTCGGGCAACGAAGTCGCGCTTGCGATCTATGTCGAGCACGGCCGCGAAGAACGCGCACACTACGCGATGGACGCGCTCAAGCGATCGATGGCCTGGGACGAGCGGACTTATGGCCGCGAATACGATCTCGACGTTTTCAACATCGTCGCCGTCTCCGATTTTAATATGGGGGCTATGGAGAACAAGGGCCTCAATGTCTTCAACGATAAATATGTGCTCGCTTCGCCGGAGACGGCGACCGATGACGATTACGCCAATATCGAGGGCGTGATCGCGCACGAATATTTTCATAACTGGACCGGCGATCGTGTGACCTGCCGCGACTGGTTCCAGCTTTGCCTCAAAGAGGGGCTGACCGTCTTCCGCGATCAGGACTTTTCCGCTGACATGCGTTCCGCGCCGGTCGAGCGCATCGGCGACGTGCGCACGCTACGCGCTGCGCAATTCCCCGAGGACGCCGGTCCGCTCGCGCATAATGTGCGGCCCGAGGTCTATCACGAGATCAACAACTTCTACACCGCGACCGTCTACCAGAAAGGCGCCGAGGTCGTGCGCATGCTGAAGCGCCTGATCGGGACGCATCCGTTTCGCGCCGGCATGGATCTCTATTTTGAGCGCTACGACGGCCACGCGGCGACGGTCGAGGACTTCATCGGCTGTTTCGAGACCGTTTCGGGGCGCGATCTCTCCCAATTCATGCGCTGGTACAATCAGGCCGGCACGCCGAAAGTGACGGTTCGCACCGCCTATGACGCCGTGGCCAAGACCTATCGGCTGGACATCGCCCAGTCGCTCGCGCCGACGCCCGGGCAAAATGTCAAGCTGCCGATGACCATGCCGTTGGCGCTCGGCCTGGTTGGTCCCAACGGCGGCGATATGCCGCTGACGTCGACTGACGCCAGCGCCGACGAGCTCGCCAGCGGCGTGTTCGAACTTAAGGACGCCGAGCGGTCGATCGTCTTTCGCGACGTGCCTCAGCGGCCGACTCTGTCGTTCCTGCGCGGCTTTTCCGCGCCGGCGCGGGTCGACGACGACCTCACCGAGGAGGACCTCATCGTCCTCTCCCGACACGACGGCGACAATTTCAATCGCTGGCAATCGCTGCAGAGTCTGGCGACGCGCATTCTGTTGCGCGGCGTCAAGGCCATTCGGATGGGCCGCTCGCCGGAGCGCAACGGCGGGCTTATGGCCGCGTTCGGCGCGCTGATCGAGGACGTCCGCTTAGGCCGCATCGATCATGCTTTCGCCGCTTCCGCGATGGGCCTGCCAACCGAAGCCGACATCGCGCGCGAGATCGGTCAAGACGTCGATCCGGATGCGATCCACGCCGCGCGCAGAGCCATGCGCGGCGTGCTCGGGCGCACCTACGCCGGCGCGCTGGCCGCGCTGCACGCGGAACTCGCCGATTCCTCGCCCTTCAGCCCCGACGCCGGGGCGGCGGGCCGTCGCGCGCTGCGCAACGTCGCGCTTGGCCTGTTCGTCGACGGCGACGTGATCCAGGGGCTGCAGCTTGCCCATCGCCAGCTCGCTGACGCGGACAACATGACCGAACGCCTGGGCGCGCTGTCGGCGATCGCCTTCAAGCCGGACGACGCGCGCGAACATGCGTTTGAGGCGTTCGGCCGGCGCTACGCGATGGAGCCGCTCATCCTCGACAAATGGTTCGCGCTCCAGGCGCAGATTCCCGAACGCGAGACGCTAGAGCGGGTGCGCGGGCTCATGAATCACCGCGGATTCTCGCTCGCCAATCCCAACCGCGTGCGCGCGCTGATCGGTGGGTTTGCGGCCAACCAGACGCAATTCAACCGCGCCGATGGCGCAGGCTTTGCGTTGCTCGAGGAGGTGGTCGTGTTTCTCGATTCCACCAATCCGCAGATCGCCGCGCGGCTCCTGACCGCCATGCGGTCATGGCGTTCGCTCGAGGAAGTCCGCCGCGCTCATGCGGAGGCGATGCTGAGGCGCATCGCCGACCGGTCGTCGCTCTCGCCCGACGTCCGCGACATCGTGACCCGCAGCCTGGGCTGACGCAGCGGCCCGTTGGCGCCGAGCGATCAGCGCAACCTTAACGCGTGTTGGCGGCCCCAAACCACATTTCCGTACCGGCGCCCTTCGGCCACATTTTTTTCAGCCTGACGCATTGTCAAGGACTAGACAAAGATTCGCACAAGGATTCTTATCGTAGTGATTCGGGCGTTAAGGCGGCAGTCCGAGTGTAATTTGTGGCGAAGTCTGGGATCGGGCGATGACGCGTGTTAGCGCGGCAAACGGGGATGCTTGTCCAGTGGGGTCAGCTCGAACACTGAGTGGGGAAGCGGCGTTTCGCTTCGCCGAGGCGTGGGCTCGCCGGCCGCCCGCGGCGCTGAAGCTCGCGCGGTCTCGTCCCGCGGGCGCTGTCGACCGCCGGCGACCGATTCCCTCGGCGGCTTTCGTCGGCGTCGCCATTGCGATCTTCGGCATCCTTTCGGTGACGCTTCAGCATTTGCGGCTTGAGCATGACTGGGCTCTGCGGGCCGGCGCGAGCGAAGTCGGGATGCGCGCCACGCTGCTCGCTGAGCGGCTCGATGCGGCGCTCAGCGCTCAGCCGCAGGCGTCCGAAGCCGAAGTCTTCCGGAGCGTCCTTAAGGCTCATCCCCATGAGCGGCTCGCGCAATCGATCCTCATCGACCGCAACGGCCGCCTGATCGAATTCGAGCGGTCCCAGAACAATTCCAATTCGCCGCTGGCGTCTGTCGCGGAGCGCGCAAAACCGTCGGCAGCCGACGACATTCAGGACGGCGTGATCCGCATCCGGACCGAGCGCGACGGCGATCAATACGCCGCCGTGCGGGCGCTGCCGAAGACTTTGGCCAAGGTGGCCTTCGCTTCGCCCGTCGATCGTCCGCTCGCTGCCTGGCGCCGCTCGGCGTTGATGACGGCGTTCCTGCTTGCCTCGATCATCGGGCTTGCCGTCGCGGCGGGCATTTACGCCTTCGGGACCAGAGACGAGCATGGACAAGAGCTCGTCAAATCGCAGCGGCTGCTTCTGGCCACCGTCGCTGAGCTCAAACAGTCGCGCCGGTCGCTCGAAGAACAGGCCCAGCAGCTTGCCGATCTCGCCGAGCGCTATCATGAGCAGAAATCGCACGCGGAAGCCGCGAACCGCGCCAAGGCGGAATTCCTCGCCAATATGAGTCACGAGTTGCGCACGCCGCTCAACGCCATCATCGGCTTCTCGCAGCTGATGGGAAGCCAGACCTTCGGCCCCTTGGGATCGCAAAAATACGGCGACTATTGCGCGCACATTCTCGCCAGCGGCGAATATCTCTCGCGCGTGGTCAGCGACGTCCTCGACATGGCGCGCCTCGAGGCGGGGCGGGAACGTCTGAATTACGCACGCTTTCGCGCCGAGCACGCGGTGAGCCGGGCAGTCCTGGACATTGCGCCGACCGCGCGCGAGAAAGGCGTTGCGGTCAGGGTCGAGGTCGGCGCCGAGGTGACTGTCGAGGCGGATCCTCTGGCGGTCGAGCGCATCCTCACGACGCTCATGCGAAACGCGGTGAAGTTCGCCCCCGAGGGCGGGGAAATCTCGATCGGCGCCGCTGCGGTCGCTGAGCTCATCCATTTCACCGTCGAGGACAATGGACCTGGCGTCGCTGCACATGATGTCGCGCGGCTGGGCCGGCCGTTCGAACAGGGTCCCGCCGCCATGAGCAACGGCATGAAGGGATCAGGGCTTGGTCTCGCCATCGCCAACTCGCTGGTCGAGTTGCATGGAGGAACGTTGCGTCTCCAGTCCAGGCCGGGCGAGGGCGCCGCGGCGCTGGTCACCCTGCCGAGAGTCCAGCGCGGACTTCGCGCCGTCGCGTTGGCGCGCGTGGCGTAAGCGGCCGGCAGCGGGCCACGGCGGCGGCCGCACAACACTTCAACACCATAACGCAGACAGAAGTCCGCGCGGTGGCGCGGTCGCAAACGAGTTCTCCGCACGAGCGATGTGATTCCCTGGAAGCCTCTACTCCTATATTGCACACGTATGCACGGTGTTTACACTGTGACGGGGATCACTGCGGCAGCGGAAGCGCTACTGTATTGTACGGTAGCGTACGCAGTTGGGCGAGCAAGCTCAGCATGGTTCTCGGCCGGTGCAATGGCGACGGATTTCGGTCGGGAGAAATTGGGCACGGAGGATGGGAGCCGATCATGACTCATGTTCAAGAGTTCGAGATGCCTGGCAGCCGCGCGTTTGACCACGCTGTGCCGATAGGGGAAGCGGGCGACCTATCGGGGGCGCACGGCCTCGCTTTGGGCTACGCGGCGCCGCCCGTCGAATTCGATGCGTTTTCAGCGAGCGCTGATCCGCTCGCAAGCGGGATGACGGTCGAGGCGTCGGTGAAATGGTTCAACGCCGCAAAGGGATATGGCTTCGTCGAGCTTGCGGGTGGCCGTGGCGATGCCTTCCTGCATCTCAAGACGCTCCGTGAGACAGGGCGCCAGACCCTGCCTTCGGGCGTGAAGGTTCGCGCCGTCGTTCGCGCCGGCGCCCGAGGGGCGGAGGTGGTGAGGGTCATTGAGGTTGACGCCAGGGACGAACGGTCATCGCGGCATCCGACCCTGGACCCATCCACCGCCTTCGAGTTGACCGGGAAGGTCAAGTGGTTCGATCACGCCCGAGGGTTTGGATTCGTCGCCAGCGACGATTTTGGCAGGGACGTGTTCGTCCACAGCTCCACGCTCGGCGCCTCGCGCGTCACCGATCTCTTTGAGGGTCAGCCGGTGTCGATGCGCGTCGTCGAGACGCCGAAGGGCCGCGAAGCGATCGCGATCATCGTTTAGGGCGAGAACCGGATCCCTCCCGAGAAAAACGCCGGTCAGAGCGCTTTGTTCTGGCGGCGCAATCGGTGGGCGAGGACGCGCATCACGCTAAGCGCGAAAAAGGGCGCGTTCTTAACGAGGAAGAGAAACTGATTTTCCTTGATCGGCGCGACTGTCACGTCGGTCAAAGCAACGGCTGTGGCGCTGCGCGGACTGTCGTCGATCAGCGCCATCTCGCCGAAAATGCCGTCTGGGCCGAGGGTCTCGAAATGACGGTCGCCGCTCGCGATCTCCACCTGTCCGCGCAAGACAACGAAGAACTCATCGCCAGGATCGCCTTCCTTGAAAATCGTCTTGCCCTTGACAAAATTGCGCGTCGGAACTCTGGGCCCCAACAGAAGCCGGAACCCCCCTTCGCTTTGCGCCATTTCACTTTCCTGTGCGTTACGCCATCGTGATTTGTCTCCCAGCTCGACCCAACGATAGGACGATCGGGCAATCCTGACAAATTTTCGACGCGATGCGCCTGCAGCGTCCCGACGGCAAACGATCCGGCTCATTCGCCAGTCGTGCGGGTTACAAGTTCGATCAGCGCGCCGGT
Organism: uncultured Alphaproteobacteria bacterium; assembly: GCA_963813555.1. Classification (GTDB taxonomy): domain Bacteria; phylum Pseudomonadota; class Alphaproteobacteria; order Rhizobiales; family Beijerinckiaceae; genus Roseiarcus. The sequence goes on from CAWEZX010000016.1 coordinate 212,013, forward strand.
CCCGCCAGCTCGCCCGTTATGACGGCCTCGACCCCGGCGACCGTTGTCTGCTTTGGATCGATGTCGTCGGCGACGATCTTCCCCTGACGCATGACTGCGATGCGGTCGACCACCTGGAACACATGGTGGATGTTGTGGGCGATCAGGATGCAGGAGTGGCCGGAGTCGCGGGCGTTGCGAACGAAGCGCAGCACCCCTTGCGTCTCGGCGACGCCGAGGTTGTTGGTCGGTTCGTCGAGGACGATGAGGTCGCTGTCGAAATGCATCGCGCGGGCGATCGCCACCGCCTGCCGCTCGCCGCCGGACAGCGACGAAATCGGCGTCGAGGCTGGGATCGACTTGCCGATCCCGACCTTCCTTAGGAGATCGCCAGCCACCTCCTCCATCAGCGCCGCGTCCATGCGGTTCAGCAAGCGCGGGCCCTTGAGCGGTTCGCGTCCGAGGAACAGATTGCGAGCGATCGAGAGCTGGGTGACGAGCGCCAAATCCTGATAGATCGTCTCGATGCCGAGCGCGATCGCGTCCGTCGTGCTGCGGACGTCGACCCGCTTGCCACGCACGATGATGTCGCCGCTGGTCGCGCGCACGGCGCCGGAGAGCACCTTGATCAGCGTCGACTTGCCGGCGCCGTTGTCGCCCAACAGCCCCACGATCTCCTGGCGCGCGACGCTGAAGTTGACGTCATCGAGCGCCTGCACGCGACCGTAGAACTTGTTGATATGCTCCATGCGGATGAGGTCTTCGCTCATCGGTCAGGTCTCCGCATGATGTCGGCGCTCGAGCCAGGAGTGCAGCGCCATCATGCCAAGAATGATGGCGCCGATGAAGATGTTGTAGGCGAGACCCGGCACGCCGATGAGCACGATGCCATTGCGCATGACGCGCAGGATGAGGATGCCAAGGACGGTGCCGATGATGGTGCCCCGGCCGCCGGTCAGCGCCGTGCCCCCAATGACAACCATCGCAATCACTTCGAGCTCATAGCCTGTCCCGCTGTTCGGATTGGCGGCGGAGGTGCGGATCGAACTGATGATTCCGGCGAAGGCCGACATGACGGCGGACAGGATGAATAGCGCGACCTTCACTCCGGACACGTCGACGCCGCGCGCGCGCGCCGCGCTGGCGTTGCCGCCAGTGGCCTGGATCCAGTTTCCGAATTTGGTCTCGGTCAAGAGATAGCCGAGGATCACCGCGGCGGCGACGAACCAGAACAACGAGGCGTAGACCCGGAAGGGGCCGATGTAGAAGTCGCCGACGAGAAGCGTGGCCAGCCATTGTCCCCCGGCGCTCCAGGTGCGCTGCGGGAATCCGTTGGTGACAAACAGCGCCGTGCCGCGCACCACCAGCAGCATGCCGAGCGTGACCAGGAACGAGGGGATCTTGAGGCGCGTGACGAACAGCCCATTGAACAGCCCGATCAGCGCTGCGATGAGAAGCGCGACAACGAAGCCGACGAACAGCGAGGTCAGGCCGGCATTGAACAGCGTCCACATCACGACGGGCGCAAATCCAAACAGCGACCCGACGGAAAGGTCGAACTCGCCCGCGGTCATGAGTAACGTCATCGCCAGCGCGATGAGGCCGAGCTCAACGGTAAAAGTGAGCGTATTGCTGATGTTCAGGACCGACAGGAAGTCGGGATTGATCGCGGTGAAAACCGCGATCTCGAGCACCAGCAGCACGAGCGGGCCAAACTCTGGGGCCGACACAAAGCGGCGAAGGGTCGAGCTTGTCTGCACGTGCGACACCGATGGAGGAATTGGGCGTGACGCCTGATTGCGCTCGGCGGTCGGGTTGGCGCGCGCCCCCTCCGCGCCGCCCAATCCAGCGAAAAAGTGCGGGGCCAAGAGGCGCCGAGCGCCGCCTCCTGGCGAAGAAAGCCGCGGCGATAAGATCGCTCTCGCTTACTTGGCCGACATGATCTTGTCGTACAAGGCGGCGTTGGTCTTGTCGTAGAGCGTGCCGACGGTGATATTGAATCCGGGCGGAATGCCGGACGTCGCCATATTGGCGACCGACAAGGCCATATAGCTCGTCGCCTGCGGATCCTGCCACTCGGCGGCGTTGACGTAGCCCGCCATCACCTCGCCCGTCGTATCGCGGGAGTTGCCCCAGCCGACCACCGGAATCTCACCCGGCTTCACGCCGACCTGATCGAACACGCGCTTGATCGAGCCGGTGACGAGATCGCCGAGTCCGATGATCGCCTTGATCTTCTTGCGATTGGCGGTGAGGTAGTCGCTCATGCGGGAAATGACGTTCGCCTGATCGAGCGTATTGTCGGTCACTTCCCAGGTGATGTTGAGCGGCTTGAAGACGGTGGCGATCGCCTTTTCCTCTTCCACCCCATAGCTCGCGCCAGGAACCTCGACCGGCAGCCAGACGAAATCGCCAGACTTCACGAGCTTGTGATCGACGAGATATTGCGCCCAGCCTTTTCCAACGACCGCGAGATCGCCGCCGACGTAAGCATTGAAGTTCACCTTGGCGTCAGGGGTGTTGAAATTGATGACCGGTATGCCGGCCGCGCGCGCTTCCTTGACGACATCGACGAGGCTGCCGGGATCGGGGCTGGTCGTGACGATGCCGTCGGCCTTGGCGGCGATTGCGGTGCGGATCGCTTCCTGCTGCGAGGGAACGTCGCCGTTGTAGAAGGAGGTCTTGACCGTTTGGCCGGTGTCCTTGGCCCACAACTCCGCTCCGGCGAGGAAATACGTCCAGACCGGATCGGCTGGCGATCCATGCGAGATCCAGTAAAATGTCTTGGCTTGAACCGCTAACGGCAGCGACAGCGCAAACAAAGCGACGGCGATCAGCCTCGCGACCATTCTGACCATGAGCGTCTCCCCTTAAGCGAATTGGCGCCGAATTCTCTTCGGTCTTCTCGGCGGATCGAACCTCGCATGGCCGCGCCATCGAAACAAGCCGCTCTTTCGCCAGCGTGGGTCGGCGTCAGGCCCCGCTGTCGTGCAGCGTTTTGGCCAGCGCCACATAGTTGGTCTTGCCGGAGCCGAGCAGTGGGATCGCGTCGAGGACCACGACCAAGGAAGGGTGCATGATTTCGGATGCGCCCTTCGTCTTCATCCAGGCCTGCGCCTCGGCCCGCGTCGCGCCGGGCTTGTTCGTCGCCAGGACCACGCGTTCGCCACGCTTGGGATCGGGAGCGGCGATCGCGGCGGCGATATGGTCGGGCCAAAGGCCCGCGATCATGTCCTCGACCGAAGCGAGCGACACGGTCTCGCCGGCAATCTTGGCGAAGCGCTTGGCGCGCCCCTTGACCGCGACGAAGCCCGCCTTGTCGATCGCGACGATGTCGCCGGTGTCGTGCAAGCCGCCCGGGGTCGGCTCGATCCCGCCCGCATTTTCGGCCCGATAATAGCCGAGCATGATGTTCGGGCCGCGCACGATGAGCCGCGCGCCGTCCTCGATGCCGGGCGTTGGCTCGAGGCGCGGCTCGACGAACGGCAGGAGCCTGCCAACGGTTCCAACTCTGTTGAATGCGGGCGCGTTGACGGCGATCACCGGCGAAGCCTCGGTGACGCCATAGCCCTCGAGAATGTCGAGACCGAATTTCTGCATGAAGAGGCGCCGGGTCTCCGCCTTCACCGGCTCCGCGCCGGCGATGATATAGCGTAGCGAGCGTAAATCCGACTCGCCCGCGTTGCGCGCGTAATGGGCGAGGAACGTGTCCGCGCCTAACAGAAACGTTGCCTCGACCTTGTCGATGGTCCTCGGGATCTCGCGATAGTGCAGGGGGGTCGGATAGAGGTAGACCTTCATCGAGCTGATAAGGCCAAGCAGCAGCCCGCCGGTCAGGCCGAAGGCGTGGAACATCGGCAGCGGATTGAAGCAAATGTCGGTGAGCCTCAGATCGAAGCGCGTTCCGATCTGAGCGATGTTGGCGAGAAGATTGGCGTGCGACAGCGCCACGCCCTTGGGCGCGCCTTCCGAGCCGGAGGTGAACAGCACGACCGCCGGATCGTCAGGCTCCCGTCTTGCGAGGGACGAACCGGGCTTAAGCGCGGCGCGCAGCTTGTCGATCGTCGTGGCGCTGGCGCGCGTCTCCTCGAGCCAGACGATGCGCGCATGCGCTTGAATTGCGTCGGTCTCGGGTTGCAGTTTGGCCTTGTCGACGAAGGCGCGGGAGGTCAGCACCAGACGGATGCGCGCCTCTTCGCAAGCCGCGACCAGATTGTGCGCGCCGGAGGTGAAGTTGAGCATCGCCGGCACGCGGCCCGAGGCCTGCAGCGCCATGAACGTGACCGCCGCGCCGTTGGCGTTCGGCAGCATCACGCCGATGATCTCGCCGGGCTCGGACAGCGCCGCGCTCTTGCGCGCCAGCACGGCCACGCCAATGCGGAACATGCGCAAGCTCATGGCGCCGCTCAGCGGATCTTCGACCGCTGCGCGCGAGAGGCCGCGCGCCTTCGCCGATTCCTCGAACGCCGCGTGCAGCGTGCGTCGAATGTCGGCGGTTGCGAGGAGGAGTTCGGCCATCCGGTCGTAAAGCGCGAAACCGCGCGCTCGCCGCCTTGTCTGGCCACGCAGGTCGGATGGCGTCGTGAGCCGTCGCGGCGGCAGGATGGTCAGTGTGATCTTAGGGAACAGGCGCCGGCCGACGTAAGAGGCGGCGATACGCGAAAGAAAAGTGCGCTCCGCCCCGGCAAGACGAACCGGGGTGATAAGCGCATCGCATGTCTCCGCAATCAGGGCCGCGGCGTCAAAGGACGTCATCGACGGACCGGCGACCGCGGCTCGGGTGTCAAGGAACAGAACCAGCGAGCGCCCGCCCCTTGCTTCGCGGATAAGCGCGCGTAAGTTCAGCGGGCACGCCGGATCGAGGACGCGCGCATCGGCGAAGTGAAAAAAGAGCCGCGCCGGCCAGCTTTTGACGGCAGCTGGCTCAATTGCGAACGTCGCCGGCTTCTCCATGAGCGAGAACAGGATCGGCGCGTCGAGCCAGGAGACGTGATTGACGGCAACGATACTCGTCTCACCCGCGGACAACAGGTTTTCCCGTCCCACGACCTCGAGCCGGAACAGAAGCCGCCATAGCGCGCGCAGGGAGAAGGCGAGGATGTTCGCCGGCAGATGGCGGAAAAAATAGATCGCCGCCGCGATATTGGCGACGCCGAGGGCGATCAGCGCCATGGACTCGCTCAAGCGGAAGACCTGAAGCAGGATCACTATCGCCAGCGATCCGCCGACGATCCCGATGTAGCTCAGCACGTTGACCGCGGCGATGATTCGCGCGCGCCGATTTTCCCGCGCCCAGGCCTGAACCGCGGCGAAGATCGGGACGACGAACAGACCGGCGGCGGCCGAGGTGAGGAGAATCTCGATGGCGATCCGCAGGCCTGTGGCGCTCAGGAAAAACTCGCGTAACGGAACTTCGCGGCTCGCGACCGGCATCATCTGGGTCGAAAACCCGATGTGAATCGCCAGCGCCGCGATCGCCAGCAGGAGGAACGGGGCCGGCGCAAGTTCGATGCGGCCACGCGAGAGCGCAGCCGCGGCAAGCGAGCCGGCGGCGACGCCGACCGCGAAGAAAAGATTGATGGCGATCTCGACGTCGATGTCGCCGCCGATCCGCGACTTGATGATGACCGGCACGAGCGACAGCGTCACCGCGCCGACCGTCCAGAACCAGCTCACGCCGAGCGCGCCGACCCACTGCCGGTCGTCGGCGCGGAGCTCGCGGATCACGGTCAAGGTCGAGGCGAAGACGTTCTTGTGGATCTTGAGTCCCGGCGCGCCGACAGGGGTCGGCGGGATCAAGCGCGCCGCGGCGTAGCAGGCGAGCGCAACGAGCATGAGCTGAGCGACCACGCTCGCCGCCGAGCGGCCTTGGGCCGCGGCGAGACCGCCGAAGACGAGGCCGCAGATGATCGCCGCGAAGGTCGCGCCCTCGACCAGCGCATTGGCGGAGACGAGCTCCTCGCGCTTGAGATGATCGGGCAGAATGCCGTATTTGATCGGGCCGAACAGCGCCGCGATCAGGCCTAGTCCGAACAGCGCTGCATAGAGCAGCGTCGGCGAAGCGAAAACGAAGCCTGCCGCGGCGACCATCTGAACAAAGATTTCCGCGAATTTGAGCCGCCGCGCGATGAGCGCCTTGTCATGCGAATCGGCGATCTCGCCCCCGAGCGCGGAAAGGGGGATCGCGGGGAGAATGAAGACGATGGTCGCGAGCAGGATCTTGAGGCTCGCGTTCTCACCCCCGAGGCGGAAGAGAATGAGCATCGCCAGCATGTTGCGGACGAAATTGTCGTTGAATGCGGAGAAGAACTGGCACCAGAACAGCGGCGCGAAACGCCGCGAGGTCATCAGGGCTCGGAACATGATGGCGGGCGCCCCTCCGGACGGGATCGGATGGGACGCCGGAATCTTGGGGCGCGTCAAGCGGGAGGCGGCGGCGCGCTTTGGGCGACGCAGCGATCCAGTCGCGCACTTACTGCAGATAGTAGCGAATGCCGACGAGAAATTGCTGCGACGCATTGTTTTGGTGGATGGTCAGGCCCGTCTGCGGATTGATCAGCGTATTGACTGTGCCGGTGTTGAGGTAGCGATAGCCGAGGTCGAGCGTTGCGCTGGGATTTAGCTTGAAGCCGATCCCGGCCGCCAGGGCCCAGGCCATCGTGTAGGTGGTCGAGTGGATCGACCGGTTCCAGAATTGCGGCGCGAAGGCGATGTTGGGTTGCGGAGTGAGCGGCTGCCCCTGGGAATTGACCCATACCTGCGGAGCGGCGCCGGTGAGGTCAGCGGCATAGGTCTGGCCGTTGGCGGTCTCGTTGAAATTGACGCTCCCCGACATGACGTTCATGTTAAGCCCGAGGCCGCCGCCGACATAAGGGGTGAACCCGTAATAGGTTCCAAGATCGGCATAGGCGTTGGCGAGGAAAGCGTTGTCGTACTGATGCACGCTCGCCGAGGCGTCGCAGGTGTTGGTGGTATTGTAGAGATAGCCAAGCGGGACGCCGCTCGGGCCGCTGACTCCCGTAAGGCCATACGGGCAGACCACCGCCGCCTGGCGTGTTCCTCCGGGACCGGTGCGGTAGTCCCAGGTCGCGTCGAAGCGCAAGTAGTCGTTCCATCGATAGCCGAATCCGGCACCGCCGGTGAAGTTGGTGGTCGACCAGCCCGTTCCGGCGCCGGTGGTGAACGGCGCGCCGACGACGCCGAGGGCGGGGAGCGCAATATTCGAGAACGATACGCTCGGCGCGCGGTCGAAGCTGATTCCGAGGTCGCCGCGCACATACCAGTTCGAGCCGACCTCGAACGCGGTCGGGGCTTGGCTCGCCGGCATGGTCAGCGGCGGAGACGTCCCCAACAGATCGGCGGCTGAGGCCGGCAATGCCGCCGCCGCGAGACCGGCGCAAGCGAGAGACAACAGAACCTTCATTGGCCACCCCAGAATTGGCGCGTCGACGCGAGATACGGCAACGCTTCAGGACATTCTGGCGGTCAAGACTTAATTCTTATTTAACTGTAACAAACTGTTACCCATGATATACCTAAGTATGTAACGAACGTAAAGTAAAGTGTGCCACGCGCTGAGCAAAGGCTGAATCCTGGCGAAGTCTAGCGGCAAGCGCTTGCGCGGGGCTGGAGCCCCGGATCTGGCGGGTCGCGCATGGTCAGGTGCGGGCGAGGACGAGGCCGAGAGCGGCCACCAACACGCCGACAAGCTGTCGAGCCCGCAACGGCTGCGCCTCGGTTCCCAGAAGACCGAAACTGTCGATGAGCGTCGACGTCGCCGCGACAACGAAAAAGTAGACGAGAAATGTTTGCGTCGGACCAAGCCTGGGCGCGACGAAGGCGAGGCCCACAACGATGAACGCCCCGAACATGCCGCCAAAAGCGACTTTCATCGCCTGAGCCGTGACAAGGCCATGATCCGGAAACGGAAGGCGGTAGATCACCGCGGCCATCATGAGCAAAATCAGCGTGGAGACGGCGGCTGACATCGCGCCGACCCAGATCGCCTCGATTCCCGAGCGCATCGCTGAGCCGTTGGACATGGCCTGCAAGACCTGGAAGCACCCGCACGCCATCGCAACAAACCAAAAGTTCGCCTTCAAGAATTCCTCTCCCAGATTCAAAGCTCAGCCCCGAAGGGGCATGTCCCGTCGATAAAGCTTGTCTTAGCGAGGAACGCCGACAGGCTCTTGGCGAAATCCCGTCTCAGAGGCGTGAGCGGCGGCCGGGTCCGCCGCCATGGCGGCTTGGCTGGCACCTGCGCCAGGTCCGGCCACGGAGACGCTGCGAACCAGTCGCGGTAGGTCTCGGCGAACCGCGCCTCGCCACGCCACAATGCGAGCTCCCATGGCTTCGGCGCGTTGACGAAATGCAGCACGATCGGCTCGAGCCGGCGTTCGAGATCGAGCAGGAAGAAGTCGCCCATGAAATTGAAGCGCGGCGACAGCGGCGCGAAATTGCCTTTGAGGGTGGCGTTGAGCGCGTCCTGCTCCATGAACGGATAGCGGTTCGGGTTATCGCGAAGCGCCTTGGCCACGCGCTCCGTCAGCTTCTCGGCGCGCCACGCGGCGCGGTCGATCGCCATGAGCCCGGCGTTGAGATACGGCGTATCGAGCGAAAGCCCGAGCGAGCGGCGCGAGCGCTGGAACTTGCGCGCCAGCGCGTCGCCTTTGAAATCCATGAGAAAGATCATGTCATAAGCCGCGGCGAGCGGCTTGTCCCCAAGGTCGAAGCTTTCGAGGCGCTCGAGGCCGGGACGGACGACCAGCATGTCGGAATCGACCGTGACGATCCGCTCGACCTCAGGCGGCAGGATGTCGTCGAGAAACAGGCGGCGGAACACCGCGCGCGAGAAGCGGCCTCTTCCCGCGAGGTCGGCGTCAAAGCGCGAGAAGTCGAGGGTGAGCAGTTTGATGCGCTCGCGCAAGGGCGCTGGCAACTGGTCGAAGCCCGGCGCCACGTCGTCCGGCTCGCAAATCAAGAAAATCTCGCGCTTGACGTCGGGTTTAACCTCGATGAGGGACGCAATCGCGCGCAAAGCCGGCGCAAAGAATGCACGGTCCGGCGTGAAGCAATAGGCGGTTCGCATGGCCCCCCGTTTCGAATCGACGCCTGAGCCTGTCACAATTATGGGCGCCGGCGAGGCGTTCGGATTTAGTGGATCGTCAGCCGAACCGCCCGCTTTTTCTCAATGCCGCCTCAACATGGCGGTGAAAAACAGACACATATAGGCGCCGATGGCGGCGGCGAGAAATCCGTCGATGTAGGAGAGAACGGCGGCCTGCTTCGCGACGGCGGACCCAAGCAGGCTCGTCGCCTGCGCCGCGGCAACCCCTGTGTCGCTCGAGTGCGTGGCGACAGCGTTGCGATAGGCCGCCAGCCGATCGGCCGTCTGCGAGCCGAGGCTATCGACATGCAGGCCGATGAGATTGGAGTGGACCTGCTCGCGCACGCGCACGAAGGTCTGCATGAAGGCGGTTCCGATCTCGCCGCCGAACAGGCGACTGGTCTGAAGCAGCGTGCCGATCGTCAACACATCGGCGGGACTCATTGATTGAACCGCGAGAACGACGACCGCCGTCAACGCGAACGACTGCCCGACGGCCTGTAAGACCTGAGAGGGGAGAAAGTCGTCGGTGGCCCAATCGTGCGTGAGGCCGGTTCCCATGAGCGAGGCGATTCCGATCAGGATCGCGCCGACCGCAAGGACCCAACGCGGGTCGATACGGGAAAGAAGCCAGCCGAGAGGAAGGACGATCGCGAATTGGGGCAGGGCGATCCATATGAGTACGGCGCCGACCTGCAGCTCGCGATAGTTCTGCACGACCTGAAGGTAGGTTGGGATGATGTAGGCGGTCGAGAGAATGATGAAGCGGAAGCCGGCGAGCAGGAGCAGGATCGGCACCAGCCCCTCTTTGGCGAGCAGCCGAAGATTGAGGAACGGCTTTTCGACGTAAAGCTCCCGCACCACGAAAGCGAGCGTGAGCAATCCGCCGGAAAGCAACAGGCCATTGACGAGACCGTTGTTGCTCCAGTCCAGCCGGTTGCCCTGGTCGAGGCCGGCGTAAAGAAGCGCGAAGCCAAAGCCGGCATAGATGAGCCCGGGCCAGTCGAGGTGACGCAGCAGCGCCATGTTGATCTTCTCGCGCGGCACTCCGTACCAGATGCAGGCGAACATGAGAGGCAGCGCCACGCAATTTTGCCATTCGATCCAACGCCATGACCAGTTCTCCGTGTACCAGCCCTCGAGCGAGGCCGAGACGTTCTGCGACAGCTCGGAGTTCATCGCGTAGACGGCGAGACCGTAGACGATCAGGCGCTGCGGCAGACTGCGGACGATGAAGCCGATGGTGAGCGGGATGAACGTCCCAGCGCCCACGCCGGCGAGAAATTGCGCCGTGAGGAAGGCGGTAAGATTAGGCGACAAGGGCCCGAGCAGGCTGGCGACGAACAGGAGCGCCATTCCGTACAGAAGGATCCGCCTGACGCTGAAAATGGCGCCGAGATAGGGGCAGGCGACGCCGATCATCATCTGGCCGACGCCGAAGCTCGTCGTCATCCATGCGCCTTCATCGAACCCGAAGTGCAACCCGCCGCGCATATCGGCGAGCCCAAAGGTCGTGATACGGCTACCGACGAATGACAGGATCGCGCCGATCAGGACGCCGAGGATGCCGACATAGGGCCTGAGCGAATCGGCGCTGAGCCGCTGCGGCCTCCACCCCGCGGCATGCGAGGCGACGCCGGCTGAGGTGATCGGCGCCGGGGCGCGGACCTCGACGCCCGCCGAGGCGAGCGGGGCGGGTACGGCAGTCATGGCTTAGGCGCAGCGTCGCTCGTCGCCCTTCCGCTGCTCTGCGTAGGGCCCGCGCCGGTATCAACCGTGGCTTCGACCGACATGCCGGGCCTCACCAGCGCGCCGAGCGAAGGGTTGCTGTCGAGCACGATCTTTACGGGCACGCGCTGGACCACCTTGGTGAAATTCCCAGTCGCGTTGTCGGGGGGAAGCAGCGCGAACGTGCTGCCTGTCCCCGGCGACCAAGAGTCCACGTGGCCAGTGAGCTTGAGGTCGGGAAAGGCGTCGACAGTCACCCGCGCCGGCTGGCCGACCCGGATGTTGGTCATCTGGGTTTCCTTGAAGTTCGCGAGCGTCCAGATGTTCGGCAGCGGAAGGACGGCGATCACTTGCGTGCCGACATTGACGAATTGCCCGAGGCGCACTTGCCGCTGGCCCACGAGGCCATCGGCGGGGGACAGAATTCGCGTATAGCGCAAATTGTCCGAGGCGAGCGCGACTTGTGCTTCCGCTGCGTGGATTTGGGCGCGAAGCTGCTTCTCCTGGATGTCGATCGCCGCCAGCGCCGCCTTCTGCTGGTCCAATTGGGCTTCGTTCAGGCGCCGCTGGGCGAGCGCTTTCTTGGCGTTGTCGTCGGCCTGTTCGACCAACTGCTGCGTGCCGGCGATTCCGGTCTTGTACAGGTCGCGCTGGCGCTTGTCCTCGAGCTGGAAGCGCAGCACGTCGGCCTCGGTCGCGTCGATCGTCGCCTCAGCCTCTCGGACAAGCGCCTGCTGGATGCCGCGCTGGTTCTCAAGGTTGGCGAGCGTGGCCTCAGCCGCAGCGAGATTGGCTTGAGCCAAGTCAAGTTGAGCCTTGTAGTCGGACGGATCAATGACGGCGATCAAATCGTCCTTGCGAATGGTCTGGAAGTCATTGACCGGCATCTCCGTGATATATCCGGACACGCGCGCCGAGAGCGGCGTCACGTCGCCCGCAACGAAGGCGTCGTCCGTCGATTCGAAACGCGCAGCCCCTGTCCAGCGGTCCCAGTGTCCGGCGGTGTACCAAATGAGCCAGGCGGCGAAGATGAGAAAAGCGATGCGGAGGATCGGGAAGAGCCAGCTGCGGAGCCTGCTCGAAGCAGTCGGCGGCGGGGCGTTATCCGTCACACGGGAATCGGCCATGAAGACTCCGATGGGCTCACCAGTCGGGAAAGCCCGGGCCTATGATTGCGGGCTCGGGTCCCCCGCTCAAGTACACTAAGGTCTGAGTGGGAGACGCCGCATTAGACTTCATTGCCCACCCTCAGCGCCGGCCGGCTCGGCGTGCCCCACAACCCGGCGCGCTTCGGGAAAGGCTTCCCGCACCGAGCGCTCAAGCGCATCGACGGCGTCATGAACGGTCTCGACCGGCGTCGCCGGATCGACGCGGCAATGGAAGAGGACGAATACGCCGCCCGGGGTTTCGCGCACCCGCACGTTGTGGATGTCGCGCACGCGTCCCTGCTCAACGGCCGTGGCGGCGAGCGAGGCTTCGATGCGGTGAGCGAGGTTCGGCTCCGCCAATTGCCCGGTCGCCTCCGGCTCGGCCGGCTCAATGTGGGTCTCGACTTCGACATCCTCGCCGATTTCCTCGGCGATCGCATCTTCAAGCTCTGACGCAAGCCGATGGGCGTCGCCTAAAGTCATCGCGCCGTCAACTTCGAGATCGAGGGCGACGGCCTTACGGGTTTCGATGTCCTGGATGGTGACATGGTGCACCGGCAGGCCGCGGCGCGCCGCGATCACGAGCACGCGCTCGAGGATCGTCTCGTCGTCGAGCTTGAGCGGGTTGGCGGTAATGGTCAATTCGGCCTCAGGCCAACGTCGGGCGATCCGGGTTTGAAGCTCGGCCTTGATCCCCGCCACGCGTTCCAGCAGCAGCGTGCGCGAGACCGAGACGACGACGTCGCCCACAATCTTGGCGCCGCTGGGCCTGAGCCGGATCGCCTCGATCCCCGCAACGCTCGTGTTGTGCATGACCAGGGAGCGGATCGCGTCGGCCAGCCCCTCGGGCGCGCGGTCGACCAGCGCATCGATCGTCGTTCGGCCCAGGCGATAGCCGGCTGCGGCGATGAAACCGGCGACGCCGATCGCGGCCAGCGCGTCAGCATGGGGGAATCCGGCCGACGTGGCGGCGAGCCCCAGGAGGACCAGCACGGATGAGACGAGATCGCTCGAATAATGGAGCGCATCGGCGCTCAGCGCCTGGCTCGAGGTTAAGCGCGCCACGTGGGTCAGCGCCCGCCAGCGCACGATGTCGACGACGATCGAGAACAGGATCGCGCCGATCGCGAAAGCGTCCACGTCGACCGCGGCGCCACCGTCGCGGATGCGCATGATGGCTGCGATCGCGACGCCGACCGAGAGCGCGGCGAGAAACCCGGTTTCGGCCAGCGCCGCCACCGCCTCGATCTTGGCGTGGCCGAACGGATGATCGGCGTCGGCGGGCTTGTCGGCCTCGCGCACGGCGAAAAAAGTGAGCGCGCTTGCGCCGATGTCGATCGTGTTATGCGCGCCCTCTGAGAGAAGCGCGAGCGAGCCGGAAGCCATGCCCGCCGCGAGCTTGAGGACGGCCAGAACTGTGCTCGCGACGATCGACGCCGCCGCGGCGCGCTGCTTCAACGTCGAGTGGTCCTCGGCCGGATGGCGCGGCTTCGTTCCCAAAGCGAGTCGTCTGTTCGTCCGGGGGGCTTCCCCTTGAGACCGAAGGCGTTATGCTCTGAAGACAGTGACGAAGCAAACCCCGACGAGGAGCCCATGGAATATTTGCATACGATGATCCGCGTGACCGACCTTAAGGCGACGATTGCCTTTTTCGAACTCATGGGTTTCGTTGAGACGCGCCGCATCGAAAACGAAAAGGGCCGTTACACGCTTGTGTTCCTCGCCGCCCCCGACGACGCCGAATCGGCGAAGGCGAGCCGGAAGCCGACCATCGAGCTCACCTACAATTGGGACCCGGAGGCCTATACCGGCGGGCGCAATTTCGGCCACCTCGCCTATGGCGTCGACGACATCTACGCGACCTGCGCCAAGCTCAAGGCGGGAGGCGTGACCATCAACCGGCCGCCGCGCGACGGCCACATGGCCTTTATCCGCACGCCCGACAACGTCTCGATCGAACTCATCCAGAAGGGCGAGTCGAAGGCGCCGGCCGAACCGTGGGCGTCGATGGCGAATACCGGGGTGTGGTGATCCGCGACCGGGCCCGGTTTAAAGCGGAGACGCCTCAGCGGCGAACGTTCGCCGCCGAGGCCCCTCGTTTGCGCCAGCGGCGGCACAGGGACCGATCAGCCCAAGGGATCGGCTCGAGCGAATGACGTCAGGCGCCGCCGCACGACGGTGAACGCCTTGCCGTAAACCTTCATTCCATTCATGCGCGAGCGCCGCATATTCGGCGCTGACATAAATCTTATGCACAAGCGACCGCTTCCCATTCGCCGGGTGGCCTTCCATTTCCTCCCAGCGGGCCACGAACGCCCGCGACGGGCATTCGAGGAATTTGGGTCATGGGCAAACTGGATGGGAAGATCGCGGTGGTCACCGGGGGCAGCAGCGGAATCGGCCTTGCCGCCGCGAAGGCCTTCGTGGACGAAGGCGCCTACGTGTTCATCGCCGGCCGAAGGCAGACGGAGCTCGACAAGGCGAAGGCGACGATCGGCCGCAACGTCTCAACTGTGCAGGCTGACGTCGCCAAACTTGGAGATCTCGATCGCCTGTACGCTCAGGTCAAGGCGGAGAAGGGCGGCGTTGACATCGTCGTTGCCAGCGCTGGCTTCGTGGAGATTGCGCCGATGGCGGCCGTGACGCCCGAGCATTTCGACAAGACCTTCGGGATCAACGCCCGCGGCGCATTCTTCACCGTTCAGAAGGCGGCTCCGCTGATGCGCGACGGCGGCTCAATCGTGCTCGTCTCCTCGGGCGCGCATCTGAAAGGGATCCCGATGTATGTGACTTATAGCGCGACCAAGGCGGCCCTGCGCTCCTTCGCCCGCAGCATGGCCGCCGAGCTCAAGGACAGGCGCATCCGTGTCAACACCCTGTCGCCGGGCGCCATCGATACACCGATCATCGATAGCCAGTTCAAGACGAAGGAGGAGGCTGACGGGCTGAGGGAGATGTTCAAGCAGTCAACTCCGCTTGGACGCATCGGCCGAGCCGAGGAGATGGCGAAGGCGATCCTGTTTCTCGCGTCGGACGACAGCAGTTACACGACTGGCGCCGATCTTGTCGCCGATGGAGGGATGACCCAGATCTGACCGCCGATCCGACGCGGCGCCGCGTTCAGGCGATCGCGGCGCTGACCAGATTTCGGAACAGCACGCGGAAATATTCGCGATATTCCGGCGTCTGAACCATGAGCACGGCGAACAGGGAGTCGCGCGGCGACACCCAGAACGCCGTGCCCATCATGCCGCCCCAGAAGAACTCGCCGACGCTGCCTGCCGTCGGCGCTCTTCCGGGATCGGTGCGCACCGCAAAACCGAGGCCGAAGCCGTGACCGGGCCATAACAGATAGTGGTCCTTCCTCACGCCCGCGTCGAGATGATCGCTGGCCATGAACGCCAGCGTTCGGGGCGCGAGAATGCGAACCCCGTCGATCGCCCCGCCGAAGCTCAGCATGGCGGCGAAGCGGGTATAGTCGGCGAGCGTCGACACAAGGCCGCCGCCGCCGGATTCGAATTTCGGCGGCGCTGTCACGCCGCGCGTGTCGACGCCAGCGGCGGTCATGAAGTCGAACGAGAATGGATCGGCCCGCCGCCCGAGCTTCGACTCCGGCGTGAAGAAAGCGGTGTCGACCATGTCGAGCGGGCCGAACAGGCGGTGTCGCAAAACCTCGCTTAGCGAAGCGCCTTCGACAATCTCGACGACACGGCCGAGCACGTCGGTGGACACGCTGTACTCCCAGACTTCGCCCGGCTGATGCATGAGCGGAAGCGCCGCCATCGCATCGACGTTTTCGGCTAGAGACCGATCCGAATTCACGACGTTCGCGGCTTTGACAAGCTTCTGGACTGGGGAAGCCCCGGTAAAGCCATAGGTTAGCCCCGACGTATGCCGCATGAGGTCCTGGACCGTGACTGGCCGCTTGAGCGGGGCAAGATCGAGCTTGTCTCCGTTGATGGCGCCCACCTTCACGTTCGCGAAGGCGGGGATGTATTTCGAGACGGGATCGGTGATGAGCAGGCGTCCCTCTTCGACCAGCATCATCGCCGCGACCGATACGATCGGCTTGGTCATCGAATAGATGCGGAAGATCGCATCGTCGATCATTCGCGGGCCGCCGGGACGCAATGCTCCGACAAAGTCCCGATAGGCGACCTTGCCGTGGCGGGCGATCAGCATCGAGACGCCCGGAGCCTTTTTCTCCTCGACCTGACGAGCCATGATTGCGGTGAGCCGCTCGAGCCTTTCCGGAATGAACCCCAGCGTTTCGGACGGGGCGTAGGAGAGGGCGAAGGAACTCATCGTACGGCTCTCAGGTTTCAGCGACGGGCGGACAATGGGCCACCCGCAAGCAACCGGCAAGCGGGCGCGGCACCGCTGTAGACGCGATCGCTGATCGCGGCCGCGCTCCAAAGGGCGTTCGGAAGAACGCCGGTCTGACGACGGGCTATGGAGCGCGGCTACAGTCGCGCTGGACAGCGGACCACGCGCGCGGGACAAAGCTGTATGAGTCTTCTCGACGGCATGGAGCCAAAGGCCGAGCCGCCGCCGGCGCCGCTCGCCGAGCGGCTCAGGCCGATGACGCTGGCCGAAGTTTCGGGCCAGGAGCATCTGACCGGGCCGGAAGGGGCGCTGACGCGCCTCATCGCGGCGCCCGCGCTCGGCTCGATGATCTTCTGGGGGCCGCCGGGCAGCGGCAAGACGACGGTCGCGCGGCTGATCGGCGCGAGCCGCCACGACACGTTCGTGCAGGTTTCGGCGATCCATACGGGCGTGGCGGAACTAAAGAAGATTTTCGACGCCGCCCGCGCGCGCCGTGCGCAAGGGCAGGGCACGCTCCTGTTTGTCGACGAGATCCATCGTTTCAACCGCGCGCAGCAAGATTCCTTCCTGCCGGTGATGGAGGACGGCGCGATCACCCTGATCGGCGCGACGACCGAAAATCCTTCGTTCGAGCTTAATGCGTCGCTGCTCTCCCGCGCGCGCGTGCTCGTCTTTCGCCCGCTGGGCGCGCAAGCGCTCGAAGCGCTGCTCGAGCGCGCGGAGCGCCTGCTGGCCAAGCCCTTGCCGCTCGATCCGCCAGCGCGCGAGGCGCTCATCGGCATGGCGGACGGCGACGGACGCGCGTTGCTTACTCTCGCCGAAGAGGTCTGGCGCGCCGCGCGCCCAAACGAAACGTTGGACGCGGCGCGCCTGGTCGACGTCGTGCAGCGGCGCGCACCGATTTACGACAAGGCGCAGGACGGCCATTACAATCTGATCTCGGCCTTGCATAAATGCGTGCGCGGCTCCGATCCGGATGCGGCTCTCTATTACCTCGCTCGCATGTTCGACGCCGGCGAGGACCCTTTGTTCATTGCGCGACGCGTGGTGCGCATGGCGTCTGAGGATATCGGCCTTGCCGATCCGCAGGCGCTGGTTGTCGCGAACGCCGCCAAGGACGCTTACGACTTCCTCGGCAGTCCCGAGGGCGAATTGGCGATCGCTCAAGCTGTGGTCTATGTCGCATCCGCGCCGAAATCGAACGCGGTCTATAAGGCGTTCGGGGCCGCTCAGGCGCTGAGCCGCGCGCATGGCTCGCCCGCCCCGCCGAAGACCATCCTCAACGCGCCGACGCGGCTGATGAAGCGCGAGGGCTACGGGGCCGATTATCAATACGATCACGACGCGCCCGAGGCGTTCAGCGGCCAGAACTATTGGCCGGAGAAAGTCGGCCGCCAAACGCTCTACGAGCCGGTCGAGCGGGGTTTCGAGCGCGAGATCAAAAAGCGGCTCGAATATTGGGCCCGGCTGCGCGACGAGCGGGGCGGGGAGTAGGGCGCTCCCTTCTCCCGCCGGGAGAAGGTGGCCCGAAGGGCCGGATGAGGGCGGAGCCGCTATCCGCCGTTGGCGAACTTCGCCTTCAGCGCCTTGACGACATTGGGCGGGGCGAAGGGAGAGGCGTCGCCGCCCATCGAGGCGATCTGCCGCACGAGCGTCGCGGTGATCGGCCTCACCGGCGAGGAGGCGGGCAGAAAGACGGTGTGCAGTTCGGGCGCCATCGCGCCGTTCATGCCCGCCATCTGCATCTCGTAATTGAAATCGGTCGAGTCGCGTAGCCCCCGAACGATCAGCGTCGCGCCTGCCTTGCGCGCCGCCTCGATGGCGAGGCCCGTGAATTCGACGGTGTCGAGTTCGCAAGACGCCTTGGCCATGATCGGCGCCGCCGCTTCGCGAATCAGTTTCAGCCGCTCCTTGACCGTGAACAGCGCGGCCTTGTTGGGATTGGAGCCGACGCCGATGACCAGCCTGTCGCATAGCGCCGCGGCATGCTCGATCACGTCCAGATGGCCGTTGGTCATCGGATCGAACGAGCCGGAGAAGAAGCCGACGCGGGTCATGCGCGCTGAGCGTTAGCTTGCGGGGAAGCGCTCGGCAAGGGCAGGGCGGGGAGCTCATGGTCGATAGAAGAGCGAACTGAGGATTAAGACGAAATTGAGATTTGCACCTCGATATTGTCATTAGCTGTATCGTGCAAAGAGACCGCCGTTCGCGGCCGAACTCAAAGCCGGAGACTTAAGATGAAAATCGCCGCCGCCACGTTTGCATTGGTGTGCCTTTACGCTGCTTCGGCCAACGCCCAGAGCGCCCAAGGGGCAAAGGAAGGCGCCGTCAAACCGGTGAGGCTGAACGCCAATTTTCAGATGTCCATTCCCCTCGATCCCGGCGCCTCGACCGCCGATATCGCCAAGGCGCTCGCGCAGGCCAACACCTCCCTGAGCGATCTCGCTCAGCGGCAGTGCGAATTGCTCTCGGCTGCGTTCAAGCGCGAATGCCGAATCGTGCAAATCAATCTCGGCGCGAATCTCAACGGCCGGTGGCTCGCAAACCAGATGAATGACGACAATGTCGCAAGGCGCATGGCGAACGCTACGATGAATCTAACCGTCGAGCTTTCCGCGCCGATCGAGGAAACAAAGGCCGCCCCATCGGCGAAGTGAACGAAAAGCGGCGGCGCTGCCCGGCCGCATTCGTCGTCCCAGTCGGCGACAAGCGGACTTGCATCGCCCTCGTCCAGAGGATCGCCGTTGAGTCGAGACCCCGTTCGGGTTAAATCGCAGGGCAATCCGCCCGACGCCGTTCGTCGCCAACGCGGCCGCGTTACGCCCTATTTGACGGGCAAGCCGCTCCGAAAGCCGAAAGACCTCTGAGAATGCCGATCGTCCGCGCCAGCGTCCCTACCTCCAACGCCTCCAAGTACATGCAGCAGCTCTGCAAGCATTGGAGCCACAAGCTTGAAGTCGACCTTTCGGAGCGGAGAGGCGTCGTCAAATTTCCGGCCGCCATCGCCGCGTTCGAGGCGGGCGCTGATGTGCTGACGGTCACGATCGAGGGGGAGGAGGGCGAAGTCGAGCGTATGAAAGGCGTGGTCGCCTCGCACCTCGACCGGTTCGCGTTCCGTGAAGCGCCGCTGCGGTTCCATTGGTCAGGGGTCGGGGGCGGCTGAAGAGAGCGAACGACGAGGAGAGCACAATAATGAATGCCGACGAATTGCGCGCCACCCAGGCGCCGCTCAAGGAACGCTACCGCGCCGACGCGAAGGCGGGGCTGGTCACGCTCAAAGCCAATGGCGCGCTCGATTCCGCTGCCATCGCCTGCAAGGTCGAGACTGGCCGAGCGCTTGCTCTCGCCGGGCTTCATCCCGCGACCGGGGGAAGCGGCGCCGAGCTCTGCTCAGGCGACATGCTGCTCGAGGCTTTGGTCGCTTGCGCCGGCGTGACGTTGAAGGCGGTGGCGACGTCGATGGGGATCGAGTTGCGCTCGGGCAGGGTCGCGGCGGAAGGCGATCTCGACTTTCGCGGCACGCTCGGCGTCGACAAGCAGGCGCCCGTCGGGTTCACCGACATTCGGCTGAAATTCGAACTCGACACGGACGCAGCCCAGGATCAGCTCGACACGTTATTGAAGCTCACCGAGCGCTACTGCGTCGTGCTGCAGTCGTTGAAGCGCTCGCCTTCGCTCGAGGCGGCGATCGAGCGGGTATAGGCGGCCTCGTCCAGGCGCGCGCCGCGCGGGCGACCTCAGCGGATCGGGATCTCGATCAGCGACGGGCCTTGGCGCGTGAGCGCGCGGTGAATCGCGGCGCCGACCGCGTGGCGATCGTCCGCGCGCTCGGCGGGCACGCCCATCGAGGCGGCCAACGCCTGAAAATCGATCGTCGGATCGGCGACGTCCATGCCGACGAACCGGCCAGCCTTCGCGTTGGCGTAGCCAAGCGACCTGGCGACGTTTTGCAACACGCCATAGCGGCGATTGTTGAAGACGACGAAGATCGTCCGCGCGCCGTAATGCGCGGCGCTCCACAAAGCCTGCGGCGAATACATCGCGCCGCCGTCTCCGACAAACGAAGCGACCCAGCCCTGGGTCGCAAGCGCGGCGCCGACCGCAGCCGGCATGCTGCAGCCGAGCACGCCGCCGCGAGCGAAGAAGTAGCGGCCGGGCTCGGTCGTCATGAGGTCCTGGACGCGGCCGAAGGTCGCGGCGGAATCGTTGGCGATGATCGCGTCCTCAGGCAGCGCGTCGAGCGCCGCCAGCACCGCGGCGTCCGCGCTGAGCGGCGTGGTCGCGCTTTCGGCCAGAATGTCCACGCGCGTCGCTTGCCTCGCCTCGCTCCGGCGTGCGCCCCGCATGGCGAGTCGCGCCGCGACCTTGTTTTTGTCGACCAGTTCTGCGAGGCGCTCGGCGACCGCGGTGAGCGTTTGGCCGATGTCGCCAAGGAGCGACATGTCGGCAGCGTGTTCACGTCCGAACGCCTCAGGGTTGTCAGCGATATGCAGCACGGCGACACCCTCGGGCACCGGCTCGGCTTCCCGATAGGGATAAGCGACGAACGCGCGTCCGCCGACCAGCACGATCGCTTGCGCGGATTTGAGATGAGCGCGCATGTCGGCGAAATCGGGCTTCAGCACCCCCGCCCAGCAGGGATGGTGGGACGGAAACGCGGTGCGCGAAGTGAGCTGAGTGCCCCAAACCGGAAAACCGCCGGCTTCAGCGAAGGCGACCAGTCCCGCGCTCGTCGCCGCGGCCAAATCGTCGCCGAGCAGCACGATGACCCGATCCGGATCGAGGAAGGCGAGCTTGTCGGCCAGTCGCGCCGCGTCAGGTGAAGGCCCGAGCCGCGGCGACGACGAGGCCGGAGGCGTCGGGTGATTTACTTCCTGATCGAGAATGTCCATCGGCAGCGACAGGAACACCGGGCCGCACGGCGGTGTGCGGGCGAGGCCGAAAGCGCGCCTCAGCGCCCGGCCGACGTCGTCGCCGCGGCGCAGCTCCTTCGCCCATTTGGTGACCGGCGCGGCAAGCCCGACCAGATCGCCGGAGAGCCACGGCTCCGTCATCAGATGCCGGGTGTCCTGCTGGCCGGCGGTGACGACGAGCGGCGTCTCGCTCGCCTTGGAGGCGACCAGCACGCCCATGGCGTTGCCTAAGCCCCCCATCGCATGCAGGTTGACGAAGGCGGCGCGGCCCGAGGCAAGCGCCCAGCCGTCAGCCATGCCGACCGCGGTCGCCTCCTGAAGGCCGAGGACATAAGCGATGTCGGGCGCGTCGACCAGCGCGTCCATGAGCGGCATCTCGGTCGAGCCGGGATTGCCAAAGACATGGGTTATTCCCTCATCGCGCAGGATGTCGATGAGAACGTCGCGCGCGCGTCGGGTCATCGGATTTTCCCTCTGTTCGCCTCGCATCCTACACGCGCTCGAGGGCGGCGAGAATGGGACGCGCGTAGCGCGTCCGGGTCGCCGCGGCGGAAGGCTAGGGCGACGACAAATCCTGCATGAGTTGCGCCGGCGACCGACCGGCCAAGCGGTCATATTCGGCGGCGAAAGTCTCGTTCGGCCGGTGGCCGGCCTCGTCGCGCGAAAACTCTTGCTTCAGACGATCGAGGAAAAACATCTCGTGCGTGCGTTCGTGCTTGGCTTCGACCGGACCGCGCGGCTCAAGCTCGAACAACGCCTTCGCGTGTCCCGCCACTGTGTCCGAGATGTTGATTCGGCCGGGCAGGCAGTGCGCTTCCATAAACGACGCGGTATTCACTGCGTCGCCCCAGATATCGAAGGTGAAGCGGCGATTGCCGACGACGCCGGATATAACCGGCCCGGTGTGAACGCCGATCCGCAATTCCAGCGACGGCAGTCCCAGCCTATCGCTTCGCGACTTCACACGGGCGGCGGTCGCTTGCATTTCGAGCGCTGCCAGGCAGGCGTCGATCGGATGGCGAAGACCCGTCTCGGGCACCCCACCGACCGCCATATAGGCATCGCCGATCGTCTTGATCTTCTCCAGTCCGTAACCGGCGACGATGTCATCAAAGGCGCTGAAATACTCGTCCAGCAGGCCAATGAGCGCTGCTGGCTCCGCGCGTTCGGACAATAGCGTGAAGCCCTGAAAATCCGCCAATAAGACTGTTGCAGAGCGAATATATTTCGGTCGGACTCTGCCGTATTTTTTCAGCTCGTCGGTGATTGCGCGCGGCAAAAGGTTGTCGAGCAGCTCATCGGCGCGCGCTTTTTGTACGGCGACCTCCTCGCGCGCCAGCTCGAGTTCCGCAATCGTTTGGTTATGCTCGATCAGCCTTCGACGCAGCTCCAAGAGGGTAAGAACCTGACGCGACAGCCGGCGAAGCGCTTCCGCTTGTTCAAAGGTGAGCCGACGCGGCTCAAAATCCAGGACGCATAGCGTCCCCAGCGCATAACCCTCGTCGGTGATGAGCGGCACGCCGCAATAGAACCGGCAGTGCGGTTCGCCGACGACCACCGCGATACGATCAAACCGAGAGTCCTGCGTCAGGTCCGGCACCATGAACATCTCGGCGCCGCAAATCGTGGTCGAGCAAACCGTAGCTCCGCGAGGCGCATTCGTCACCTCTGACGGGAGGCCATATCTTGCCTTGAGCCATCGGCGCTCGTCGTCGACGAAGGCGATGTAGCCGATCGGGCATCCGCAGATTTGCGCCGCCAACTCCGCGATTTCGTCGTAGGCCGTTTCGGGCGGGCTATCCAGAATGTCGAGCGCGCGCAGCGCAGCCAACCGCCGTGGCTCGTTAGCAGTGGCGGGAAAGGACGAGACGTTCCCAGCCACTTCCGCAGTCGCTGATGTGGGTGGTCTCTGGGCGATCGAGGTTGAACCGCCGGCTGGCGGCGTCGGCGCCGTTCGGTCGCCGACACGGCTCCTGAGAGGGCGCGAATCGCTCATTGGTCGTTCCTTCCGCAAGGTGGTTCCAGCCGCACTTCGTTTGGGGAGAAGAGGATGGCTTGTCGTGAAGATTCCTGAGGTTCTCCGGTGCTCATGCCGCGAGGTGAGGCCGCCGGTTCGTGGCGCCGATGTGCAAGGCGCGTACGAAGCACGCGCTAAGCACGCACACGCCGCTTGCGCCCGGGACGCCTCCCATGTTGAGAGCGGTTGGCGAGGCGCCATCCTCGTGCGCGATCGAAAGTTTCAGGACGTCCCGGGGCATGGTCCAACTCCGCGTTTGATCCCACGCTTGGAGTTTCCACCCTTACCGGGCTCAATTGGGGACAACCGAGCGACGGCGCAAGGTTCCTACCCACCGCTCGTGGCGAGTGGTGTGACCAGGATCACAGTAGAGGCCGGAAGGGGAGGAAGGGTGGCTTGTCCCCCGCCGGTATTACAAGAGCGAACGGGCGCCGATCGGTCAGCGCATCCATGAGCGGGATCTCGGTCGAGCCGAGATGCCGAAGACGTGGCTCACGCATTCATCGCGCAGGATATCGAGAACAATGCCGCGGGCTCGTCGGTCATGTCCTGCCGGCCTCTCCAGTCGGACCGGAATGGCCGGACCGGTTGGTCTGTCAACGGTTGGGAATAGCCCCTAACGGCAACAAAATTAAGCTGATCTGCTGGTGCTCAGATTGGAGGAGATAACATTACAACTGCAGCGTATCTTCTAGAAGGGCGACTCCAGCAGTTTCCAGAGCAGCACGCGCATATCAAAGCCAGGAATTTCGAGAGGCCTGTGAAGTCCTCTCGAAATCACGCTGGAGGGTTGAGCTCTGTGCTTGACTTGCGACAATGTCATCTCGCCGAGTTTGAAGAGCGTCGGGCCGCCTGGGTCAACGCGTCCATCGACGAAGACGGGCGAATATTCGCGTTGGAACGAAGTTATTGCCGCGATCGTCTTAGGCCCGACCACTCCATCGACCGCCAATGCCGGCTCTTTGGAATCATCCATCCATCCATTGAGGAGAAACTGTACAAGTTCCGTATCGCGGCGCTTGTTCGCCCCGCCTCGCCCGACAGAAGCTTGTAGGATCCTCCGGCAAAGCGCGTACTCGCGCGGCGCCGATAGCGCGCTGTTATTCGAGGCCGGTATAGGAACGGGCTGCGGCGGGATGATCGGAATCGGATTCGGAATTGGGAGCGGCAACGGGTCTGGGAACGGGATTTCAGGAAAGAGTGTCGCGATCACAATTATCGCCAAGATTAAAAGTAATGACCAAATAGGAATCGGGGGGCCGGTTTCAATACAAAAATGGTAGACAACTACGCCATAAATCGTCTTGTGGCGCTCGTAGTGAAATGAAACGGTGACCGGAACGCCGAATACCACTCCAACGAAAAACGGAAACCGCTTATCGGGCTTCCACGAGACCCCAGGACGATACGAGAGCCCGATCGATTGCACGAAGGCATCGACAAAGGCGATTTTCTTGTCAGCCTCGTTGGTGCCATTCTTCGGAGTCCGGTTTCACTTCGTAGAAGCGTTCCTCTTGGGGTAACTCCTGGCTCATGAAATCAGGTATACAGAGGATTTGTCCGTCAGGCCCCGGGATGGCACGCTCCAGAATTCGCTCCGCTTTGGTTCGATCGACACCCGGGTTGTGATTGAAAATGAAGCTCAGATACTGCGACTTCGAAGCGAAGCCTTTGTTGGCGTCATGAAAATCGAGCGCCGGTGGGCGCGGCGCCCAATCCGAGTGCTTAACTTCGTTGCGAAGGTAGTCCCTTCCGATGGCAGCTTCAGCCATCTCACCGATTAAGCCGAGTATTCTTCGACGCTGATCTTCCGAGAATGGTGGGGACTTAATGAATGCGCTGGCCGGGACACATTTTTTCATGATCCACCCGCGGGATGTTTTCGCGCTGACCATATCCGTATTTCGGCTGAACCAATTCGTCCTATGCCATCCTTCGGGCCACGATCCTGAGGCATAAAAAGACGGAAAATTCAGAAAAGTACTGGACCCTCGACCACACTACGGCGAGAAGTTAACAACTGCGTCAGAGGCGGTTATTTGGGCGACAGTCAAGCGGCTTGGTGCTGACCAGGCGTTGCGGTGCACCGACGTTGCGCTGGAAAAGGGAGATCTGAAGGCGATCGCGCCCTTCGTGAACCTTGTGACGGAGCTCAATCGGCTCCACCGACTGGAAGTCGGGACTCTACGGCTCGCGCCTTTCGCGCCCGCCCCGAATCTCGCCTTGGAGTCCGCGCCGACGGTCGCGCTCACTCATTCGACTGAGACGCCCGAGTCAAAGCTATTCAAGGACGCGCAAAGTTGCGTAAAGGAGGTGTTAAGCCACTGAAATGATTGCCGCGCGTAAACTTGTGCGCTGAACCGCTCAGTCGCCGGGGCTCGGCCCCGTGAAGCAGGCGCCTGGAGCCCGGCGCCGCTATTCCCCTTCCTCGTCGTCTCCCGGCTCGCCGATGCGATCCACCGAGACAACATGCTCCTCGTCGGCGGTGTCGAACACAATCACCCCCTGCGTCGACCGGCCGGCGATGCGGATGCCGGCGACTGGAACCCGGATGAGCTGGCCGCCGTCCGTCACCAGCATGAGCTCGTCGCTCGCTTCCACCGGGAACGAGGCGACGAGCGCGCCGTTGCGAGCGTTGACCGCCATCGCGACGATGCCTTTGCCGCCGCGCCCGGTAACGCGATATTCGAACGAAGACGTCCGCTTGCCGTAGCCGTTCTCGGATATTGTGAGGATGACTTGTTCGGCCGCGCGCATCACTTCGAAACGCTCGGGCTCCAACGTGCTTGCGCTATTCGGCTCCGCGCCGTTTTCGTCTTCGCTCTCGGCGGCGCCTTCGGCTTCGCCCGCCTCGCCCTCGGTCGCCCGACGCTGCTTGAGATAGGCGACGCGCTCCTCGGCGGTCACATCGATTGATCTGAGGATCGCGAGCGAGATCACGCTGTCGCCCTCGGCGAGCGCGACGCCGCGCACGCCCATCGAATCGCGGCCCTTGAACACGCGCACGTCATCGACGGGAAAGCGGATGCACTGACCTCGCGCGGTGGTCAGCAGTACGTCGTCCTTGTCGGAGCAGATCTGCACGTCGACGATCCGCTCGCCTTCGTCGATCCGCATCGCGATCTTGCCGGCGCGATTCACCTGGGCGAAGTCGCTGAGCTTGTTGCGTCGGACCGTGCCGCGCGTGGTGGCGAACATCACGTCGAGCGCCTCCCAGCTCTCTTCGTCCTCCGGTAAGGCCATGATGGTGGTGATGCGTTCGTCCTGCTCGAGGGGCAACAGGTTCACGAGCGCCTTGCCCCGCGCCTGCGGCGCCGCCAACGGCAAACGCCAGACCTTTTCCTTGTAGACCTGTCCCGTCGACGAGAAGAACAGCACCGGCTGGTGCGTCGAGGCGACGAACAGCCGGGCGACGAAATCCTCGTCGCGCGTCGCCATCGCGCCGCGTCCCTTGCCGCCGCGCCTTTGCGCGCGGTAGGTCGTGAGCGGGGCGCGCTTGATGTAGCCGCCATGGCTCACCAGCACGACCATGTCCTCACGCTGGATGAGGTCTTCGTCCTCCATGTCGGCGTCGCTGTCGAGGAGCACGGTGCGGCGCGGAATGGCGAAGTCGGTCTTCACCTTGACGAGCTCGTCGCGGATGATGCCCATCAGCCGCGCGCGCGAGCTCAGGATGTCGAGATAATCGGCGATCTCCACCGCCAGCCGGTTGAGCGCCTCGGCGATCTCGTCGCGGCCAAGCGCGGTCAAGCGCGCGAGGCGCAATTCCAGGATCGCGCGCGCTTGCGCTTCCGAGAGCCGAATGGCGCCGTCGGCGTCAAGCGCGTGGCGCGGATCGGCGATCAGCGTGATGAGGGGCGCCATATCGCGCGCCGGCCACACCCGCTCCATCAGCGACGTTCGCGCGGTCGCCGAATCGGGAGAGGTCCGGATGAGACGGATCACCTCGTCGATGTTGGCGACCGCGATCGCGAGGCCAACCTGGATGTGGGCGCTGTCGCGCGCTTTGTTGAGCAGATGTTTGGTCCGCCGCGTGACGACTTCCTCGCGGAAGTCGACGAACGCGCGCAGCATGTCGGTCAGCGTCAGCATCTCCGGCCGACCGCCGTTCAACGCGATCATGTTGGCGCCGAAGCTCGATTGCAGGGCGGTGAAGCGCCAGAGCTGGTTGAGCACCACGTCGGCGACCGCGTCGCGCTTGATCTCGATGACGATGCGCATGCCGTCGCGATCGGACTCATCGCGCAGATCGGAGATGCCCTCGACTCGCTTCTCGCGGACGAGTTCCGCTATGCGCTCGATCAGTGTCGCCTTGTTGACCTGGTAGGGGATCTCGCTGACAATCAGCGCCTCGCGATCCTTGCGCAACTCTTCGATCGCGACCTTGGCGCGCATGATGATCGAGCCGCGGCCGGTCGCGTAAGCGGCGCGGATGCCGGCGCGCCCGAGGATGGAGCCGCCGGTCGGGAAGTCGGGCCCGGGAATGAGCTCGAGCAATTCGTCGAGCGTGATGTCCGGCTTGTCCATAAAAGCAAGAACGGCGTCGATTGTCTCGCCGAGATTGTGCGGCGGGATGTTGGTGGCCATGCCGACTGCGATGCCGCCGGCGCCGTTGACGAGCAGGTTGGGAAAGCGCGCCGGCAGGACGACGGGCTCTTCTTCCTTGTCGTCATAGTTTGGCTTGAAATCGACGGTGTCGTTCTCGAGATCGTCGAGCAAAGGAATCGCGACCGGCGCGAAGTTCTCGCTTCGGTGTAGCGCTGCGCCGCGGGCGGGTCGCCGTCGACCGAACCGAAATTGCCTTGCCCGTCGATGAGCGGGGCGCTCATCGAGAAGTCCTGGGCCATACGAACGAGGGCGTCGTAGACCGCAAGCTCGCCGTGCGGATGATACTTACCGATCACGTCGCCGACGGTGCGCGCCGACTTGTTGTAGGGACGCTCGGGGGTGAAGTTCAGTTCACGCATCGCATAGAGAATGCGCCTGTGCACGGGCTTCAGACCGTCGCGAACGTCGGGCAGGGCGCGGCTCACGATCACGCTCATCGCGTAATCGAGATAGCTGCGTTTCATTTCGTCGAGGATCGAGACGGGTTTGATGTCAGCCGGCCCGCCGGGCGCGGGTCGCTCGTCAACAATGTCAGGCAATGGGAAGGAATCCTTGACGCAGACCGCGCCGCGAAAGTTTAGCCGATTTCAACCGCGCGCGCCAGTAGGGCAGGGCGTGGCGCGCCAATATATTCTGGCGAGATTTCAATATGTTATCGAAAATCGCCGGCGTCAAGGGGCACCGCGACAGCGAGCGGGCCTTGAGTCGGCCCGCCAGCCGGAAAAACGAATGGCGGAGACGGCCTTGTTCAGCGTCATCCATGCTCGCGCTCATCCGCCGGTCAGCGCTCAGTCTGCTCAGGCCTTGACGCCAGCGGAATGAGAACGATCCAACACCTGCGTTCTCAATAGAGAGCCCATTATTCCGGAGCGAGAATGTCGTCCGACGAATTGCCCTCCGACCAAATAAGGGAGCCGAAGCCGCTTCGGCTCCTGATTGTGGACATCATCATCCGGGCCGGGCCGTAAGCGGAGCGCAGCTGTCTCCGACCACGAGCGCGGAGGGAAACACGACCCTTCGCTGCTGGGTGATGTCGCTGCGCTTGATCCGGTCCATGAGGAGACGAACCGACTCGTTGACCATCTCGACAATCGGATGTTCGGAGCGCGTCAGGTTTGGCCTTAAGCCGCGGATCCCCGGAATGTTGTCGGTCGAGGCTATGGAAACGTCCTCCGGGCAGCGCAGCCCCAGGTCGGCGATGGCGCGCATGACGCCAAGCGCCATAACGCCATTGGCGACATAGAGCGCGGTTGGTCGGACGGATCCCATGAAAAGGTCGCGGGCCGCCGAATAGGCGACCTCCTCGCGAAACTCGCCGGACCGCGTGAAACGAGGCTCGAGCGTCAGGCCCTTGGCGCTCAGCGCGGCCTGTAGACCGTCGGTGCGGTCACGCCCTGTGCTCAGGTGGTTCGGCCCCAGGATGGCGCCGATACGCCTGTGGCCGAGATCGATGAGATAGCTCGTCGCCTGATAGCTCGCCGAGAAATTGTCGATGGTCACCGCGTCGAGCTGTTCATCCTCCAGGGTACGGCCGAAAAGCACCGTCGGCAGGATCGGGGCGCCGGAGTCGCGGTGAAGACCGACGATGGCGTCGCCAACCGGCACGAGCAGCAGACCCTCGCATTGAAGCGCGCGAACCCGTGCGAGAATGCGCTTCTCGAGGTCCGGCTTTTCGTCGCTGTTGAAGACCACGAGAGAATGGCCCCACGCGGTTACGGCCGCTTCGGCGGCGCAAACGACGCGGGAATAAAAGGGGTTTGATAGATCCGCGACGACGAACGCAATCAGTTCGCTATGGCCGCGCCTCAGGTTCCGCGCGAGCTGCGAGGGCGCATAGTCGAGATTGCGGACCGCCTCCAGTACGCGCGCCTTGAGAGCGGGACTGACGAAGGCCGAGTCATTGAGCACGGCGGAGACGGTCGCGGGCGAAACCCCCGCCACGTTCGCGACGTCCTTGATGGTCGCCATCAGCTCTAGCGAATCGATTCGGCAGATTTTGCGAAATGCATGCACCGTCCTCCCACAAGCGATCCGCCCGGCGTTTGTGGCTACTTTAAGAGAACTCCGGTCGCTTTTCTACTTGCGCTGACCCCCCGATTGCGCGAGCTTGGCGAAACGGTTCGCCATTATCACTTCGAGGGAGGAATGAATGAAACCAGCAGCGATCTGCGTCGCTTTCGCGGTGGCGACGATGTCTTCGGCGGCGATGGCCGAACAGCCGCTCGTCGGGATCGTCTCGATCTCCGCGACCGAGGCCAACAACGCCCGCTATATCGCCGGCGCGCAGGCCGCCGCGAAAGACGTCGGCTGGCAGGTCTCCGTCATCGATGCAGCGGGCAACGCGGATCAGGCTAACGCCGCCATTCAGAACTTTGCCCAGCGCGGCGCGGCCGCGATCGTCGACATGGTCTTTCCCTATTCCTCGATCGGCGCCGGGCTCGATGCGGCGAAGCGGGCGAAAATCCCGGTCGTGACCTGGGGCGGCGGTCTCGGGGGCGGCGTCGCCGCGACCAATGGGTCGGGCGGCCCTATGGTCGTGCCGGTCAACGAGCTCATGCTCAAGACCATGGGCGGCAAGGGCGCCATTCTCGCGCTGACCTATCACACCGGCGAAGTCTGCCGGAACCGCGAGGTCGAGCTTGACAAGGCGCTCGCCGACCATACCGACATCAAGGTGACGAAGAACGAGGTCCGCATTCCCGGCTATTTCGAGGACGGCGCCCAATACGCCAACGCCTGGCTGGCCTCTCATCCGGCGGGCAAGGAGAGCCTGGCGATCTGGGGCTGCTGGGACGATCCGGCGATCGGAGCGATTGGCTCGTTGCGGGCGCAGGACCGCAAGGACGTCAAGGTCTATGGGGTCAACGGCAACGCGCAGGCGCTCGAGAACATCAAAAAGGGCTTCATGACCGCGACTGCGTGGCAGGACAGCTATACCGAGGGCCACAACATGATCACGCTTCTGCCCGATATCGTGAAGGCTGGAGCGGCTTGGACCCCAAAGGCGGTCGAAGTGCCGGCGATTTTGGTGACTTCCGACAATATCGAGAAGTTCCTGACGGAGCATCCTGCTGCGATCAAGTGAGGGTTGGCCTCCCGATGGAGGATAGCGTGACGGGGACGCCTTCGGCGCCCCCGCTCGTGTCTGCGATCGGGATTTGCAAAGCCTATGGAGGCGCCCACGCGCTGCGCGGCGCTACCCTGACCATTCTGCCCGGCGAGAACTCATGGCCTCGTGGGCGCGAACGGCGCCGGCAAGTCGACCCTGATCCGCATCCTTGCCGGCCTGACGGCGCCGGACGCCGGAGAGCTTCTCGTCGACGGCAAGCCTGTCGTCATCGACACTCCGCACGCCGCCAACGAACTCGGCATGAGCTTCATTCATCAGGAACTCGCCTTCGTTCCCGGAATGACAGTGCTCGAGAACGTCATGCTGGGACTGCCGAAGAAGACGCGCTTCGGCATCGTCGACTGGCGGGCCATTGCGGGGGAGGTGAAGCCGATCGCCGAACGCGTCGGGGTCAAGGCCGCCTTGGGCGCAAGCGCCAAGGGCCTGTCCACCGCCGAGAACTGGCTCGTCAACATCACGCGCGCGCTCGTCCGCAAGTCCCGGCTCATTGTGATGGACGAGCCGACAGCGGCGCTGTCGGCGGCCGAAAGCGAGCGGCTGTTCGCCATCGTGCGTGACCTGCACAAGTCCGGTGTCGCAGTGCTCTATGTCTCGCACAGGCTTGACGAGATTCTCAACCTCTGCCAGCGCGTCACGGTGTTTCGCGACGGGCGGTCGGTCTCGGAACTCGCTGGGCCAACGCTGACGCGTTCCGCTCTGGTCGAGGCCATCGTGGGGGGCTCGATCGAAGCGCAGCCGAAGCGTGCGGCCTCCGCAGCAACCGGTCCAATCATTCTGTCCGCTCGCGCGTTGCGCCGGGCGCCGAAAGTCATGGACGCGAGCTTCGATCTTCATGCGGGCGAGGTGCTCGGGCTCGGGGGACTGGTCGGCGCGGGACGAACGGAGCTGGCGCGGCTCGTCTTTGGCGCGGATCGGGCTGACGCCGGCGCGATGCTGCTGGCCGGACGGCCTTATGCGCCGAAAAAGCCTGCTGAAGCGGTCAGGGCAGGGGTAGGCTTCGTGCCCGAAGAGCGCAGGGCCGAGGGTCTCATTCTGACGAAGAGCGTCGCTTTCAATCTGAGCCTGGCAAATCTCCGCTCCCTGATTGTTTCACCCGCTTTGCCTTTCATCAGCGGCAGCCGGCGCCGCAGCCTTGCAGATCGCGTCATCCGCGACCTCGCGGTCAAGACGGCGAGCGCCGACACGCCGGTGGGACAGCTTAGCGGCGGCAACCAGCAGAAGGTGCTGATCGGGCGGTGGCTCCAGTCAAAGCCGAAGGCGCTGATCCTCGACGAGCCGACACGCGGCGTCGATGTCGGGGCGCGCGGAGAAATTCACCGCTTGATTCGCGGGCTTGCGCAGGCCGGCGCGGCGGTGATGGTCGTATCGTCCGAACCGGACGAATTGCCGGACCTATGCGACCGCGTGCTGGTGATGGCCGAGGGACGAATCGTGGCCGAGCTTTCCGGCGCCGCGTTGAACAGACAGGGGATCGTTGCGGCCAGTTACGCCACGGCGCACGATCGGAGCAGGTCATGAGCGAAACGTCGATCGTATCGCGCCGCCTCTCGCCGCGCGTGAGGAACGGCCTCGCCATTTTCGCCCGCTACGCGACGATCATCGGGCTCGCGCTGATGATCGTGGTCTTCTCCATTCTTTCGCCCGACGCTTTCCCGACCTTCAACAACTTCATCAATGTGCTCAATCAGGCTTCGCTGGCGACGATCATCGCGGGCGGTCTGACGCTTGCCGTCATCGTTGGCGAACTGGACCTGTCGATCGGCTATGCGGCCAGTTTGCATGGCGTTCTGGTGACCGGACTGATTGTGCACGACAAGCTGCCGATCGCGCTCGCCATCATCATCGTTCTCGCGCTCGGGGCGCTCATCGGCGTGGTCAATGGCCTTATTGTCACAAAACTCAGGGTGAATTCGGTCATCGCCACGCTCGGCGTGGGCACGATCATCGTCGGCCTCGCTTTCGCCTATTCCTCTGGCGTTCCCATCGTTGCGGGGGTGCCCGAAGGGTTTCTTCAATTGTCGCTCGGGCGCTGGCTCCTCGGCATACCCAATCCGATCATCGTCATGGCAATTGTTGTTGTCGCCCTCTGGGTGCTGGTTGAGCGGACGGCGATCGGCCAGGAGATTCAGGCTGTGGGCGGCAATCCGATCGCTGCGCGCCTCGCGGGCGTGAGCGTCGACCGCATCAAGATTCTCGGCTTCGTCATCTCGGCCGTCTGCGCCGCGCTGACTGGCGCGTTGCTCGCCTCGCGCCTCGGCAGCGGCACCACAAGCGCAGCCGATTCATACCTTCTCACCGCCTTCGCCGCCGTGTTCCTCGGATCGGCGACCCTTCGCGACGGCGAATTCCACGTGCTCGGGACTTTTATCGGCACGTTGATCATCGTTTTTGGCTTCAACGGCCTCAACATTTTCGGCGCGCCGACCTTCTCTCAATATGTCTTCCAGGGCGCAATTCTGATCGTCGCGGTTGCACTCTCGAAGTCTGGGACGAATGTTGGCCGAGAGCTGAGGAGAGCATGATGGCAGAGCCTGCGACCTGGAACGTGTATGTGATGGAGTATGCGCGTTCCAAAAATCAGCCGTGGGTCGACCTCATCAGCGGGATGTATCGCGACGGGGTCATGGATCTGCCCTTTTCTTTCATCTTCGCTCAGCGAGGCGAAGATCGCGTCCTCATCGATACCGGCTTCATGCAGGACGATCATGGTTCAAGCTTTCCGCGCAAGTTCGGCATCCCGACCTGGATCTCGCCGCTGCGGATGCTGGCCGAGATTGGTGTGCACGCGGACGCGATCAACGCGATCGTTCTTACCCACGCGCATTTCGACCACATGGGGTCGATCGCGGAATTTCCCAATGCACATATTTACATCCAGAAGAGCGAACTCCTCTCATGGTACGAAGCCTTTGCGCTGCCGAAGCGTTTCAGCCACCTGACCGCGATCGTCGATCCGGACAATATGCGCACGGCTCTCGACGCCTCGATCGCCCATCGGGTCACGCTGATCGACGGCGACAGGAACGATGTGCTGCCCGGGATTCATGTGAGGCTCGGCAGCGGTCACACGATTGGGCAACAGTTCGTCATTCTGGAGACCGCTGCGGGACGATGGGTCATTTCAGGCGACTGCGTCTATTCCCGCCGTCAATTCACTGGCCACAATAATGACGGCGTCTATGTTCCGCTCAACAATGCGACCGGCAGCGTCTGGGAGCAGCTCAAGACGATCGACAAGATGAACGTCGAACTCGGAGGCGACCTGTCGCGACTCGTCGTCTTGCACGATATCGAGCGCTGGAAGGGCCTGCCAGTCGTCAAGGAGCTCGAGGGCTTTCGGATCGTCAAAGTCGCATGATCGAGCGTGTGCCTTTTTCCTGTTCAGGAGCCGCCCTGGCGTCCATCCGACGGCCCGACAAAGGGAGGCGATCCTGCCCGGCTAAATCGAGAGCGCAATCTTTCCGACGAGGCCGGCGAGAATCAGGCAGCCGCTAAGGCGATGACTGGCGCCCTCGTCGGCGAGGAAGAGGCGACCGAAGCCGATCAGTCCGGCGAGCGTCACAGCGACCTGAAAAGTGGTGTTCATGATTTGGTCCCCAGCAATCTGAATGCGTTAAAGAGCGCCCTGAACCTGCGCGGGCTCTTCGGCCTGCCGGCCATCGGAGCCTTTGTCGGCGCCAAGCGTTCGCAAAGCGTAGGGGAGAAACGAGAACAAATCAAGAATAAATTGCGCTACGTGTCTGTTTTCATGCCCGCGCCTTCCGTCGCCCCCGACCTCCCGTGCGCCTTTCAACGAACGCGGCGGAATCGCTCGGGACCTTGCGACTCATCATTGAGACTGCCATAATGAACCGCGGTCGGTCGTTCTATGGGGAAATCCAACGCGCTCTCAATCAGGAGCCGCGGCGGGGGCTGCGGCAGTCGCCTTGCTCGTCGCGTTCGCCGCGCCGGCCTCGGCTCGCACAGTCATTTTTGACAGCCTCGATGGCGCACCCTCAAGCCCCGCAAACACAAGTATCGACCCGATCATATCAGCGACTTTCAGTACGGGCGCTTTCCCCCTTCATGCCGATATCGCTCTCATGCTTTCCGTTCCTTTTCCGGAGGACGAGGAGCCAGGCGTCAAGGTGACCGTCAGCCTCGATGGCGGCATTCCCCTGTCCGACCTATCGTTCGACCCGACGAACGGACTGAACTATCTCAACGGTTCGCCCGTCGACTTTCAGGGGTCGGTGATAAAATCGGTCACATTTCCCGTCGCCGACCTGCCAGCGGCCTTGACGGTCGAACGGTTCGATCAGTTTGCTGACGTCTCGCTCAATCCCAATTCGCTCTACTGGATTGAAATCCGCGCTAACGGTGAATCCGTAGTCGACTGGGGGATGACGAACGACGTGTCGGGGCCTGGCGTCGCCGGCAACTACTTGGCCTGGTTTGGCACGAACGACGGGTTTTTCCTCAACAAGGGCGTGCAGCCGTTCCTCGCTGACAATGCCCTCCAGATGGAGGTCGAAGCGGCGCCGGAACCCTCCACCTGGGTTATGATGGCGCTAGGCTTCGCCGGCCTCGGGTTTTTCGCCCATTGGCGCGCGCGAGGGGCAGCGTCCGCTTAGTCTGGAATCGTTGACCGCTCCGGCCCGCCTTCCGACAGTCGGCTGACTGTCCGAGGCGGCCCCGATTTGGCGGCTGAACAGAGAAATTATTGCCGCGGGTAGCGACAAACGATCTCTGGCAGGGCGCTAAGGCTCAATACAAACACCAAGTTCTTCGGGGAGCGCTCAAGGAACAAACCGATCGAGCCCATCCATGACCGCCCGAACTCGATGCCCCATCGTCCCGGTCGCCGTTCCGAAATGATTGGCTGGAAACTGTCAAAAAGTGTCGCGCTGTTCTGCATCGGCGCGACATTCGCCTGTTCGGGGCAGGGGGCGGTCGCCGACCCCAGTCGCGGCGCGCTGTGGAAGGTCGTTCAGGCCTGTGTTCTCGGCCATTCGCTGACCGGCGTGGCCTTCCCATGCCTCGAGGTGAACGTAGCCGACGGAACCGAGCGCGGCTACGTCATCCTGCGGCCTCCCTTTAGCGCGTCCGATCTCATTCTGTCGCCCACTCGAAGAATTGTCGGCGTTGAGGATCCTTCGCTTCAGGCTTTGGACTCGCCAAATTATTTCGAGGACGCCTGGAACGCCCGCAAGTTCCTCCGAGGCGCGCGGCAAAAGCCGATCGCGCATGACAGCGTCGTTCTCGCCGTCAATTCCCGTCAATCGCGGACCCAAGACCAGCTTCACATCCATATTGGATGCCTGTCCTCGAGCACGAAACGAATCATTCGGAGCTTCGCTCCCGCCTTGCCAAGGAATCGTTGGGTTCCGCTTGGGAGACCCTTTCGCGGCCTCGAACTATGGGGCCGCCTGGTTGTCAGCAACAATCTCGTCAGCGTGAATCCCTTTCGTCTTGCCGCAGAGGCTTGGCCCAATCCGTCCGAGGATCGATCTCAGTTGATAGTCGCGGTCGCAGGAATTGAACTTTCTGACGGGCGCGAGGGATTCGTTCTGCTGGCTTCCTACCGCAACACCCATGGTCGATTTTCGGTCGACGATTTTCTCGGCGCATCAGCGTCGAACTGTCAATGAGACGATAGGAGCCGCGCCTGCGGATAAAGAGCGGCGACCGTCTCAGCGCCCGCGCTCAAGGCGCCCAGATGGCCCCAGCGCATTCCGCGCCAGCCGAATTCGACGTTCCAGCCCAGAAGCGAGTTGCTTTTGGATTGAGGCGGCCGAAAGCAAACCGCTCGGACGACAATCGGGCTCTTATAGCGTTAGTTGTTGATTTGGGTTATGGTGGGGGTGGGGTTGGAGATTGTTCGATGAAGGGTGAGGAGTTTTCGACTTGGCTGTCGGGGATCGTTCGATTGAACGAGGATCAGCGGCGGGCGGCGCTCGCGGCTCTGACGACGGCGGAGGGGGTGGGTCCGAAAACTGCGATGCTGACGGCGGCCGCGAAGAACAAGGCCTTGAAGGCTCGCCGTCGGCCGGACGCGTTGGGCGTAACAGGCCATGAGCGGGTAGAAAGTCGAGGGTGTCCGCATTGCGCGGGTCGCGAAATCGTGGCCTGGGGACGCTCGCGCGGACTGGCGCGGTTCCGCTGCAAGGCTTGCGGACGCACCTTCAACGCCCTGAGCAAAAGCCCAATGGCGCATCTGCGCAAGAAAGAGCGTTGGCTCGATCACGCGCAGGCGATGATCGAAGGCAAAAGCCTGGTGAAGACGGCCGCGCTTTGCGGCGTGCATCCGACGACGGCTTTCCGCTGGCGTCACCGGTTTTTGGGCGCTCCCGCCGCGGACAAGCCGCAAAAGCTGAGCGGAATCGTCGAAGCGGATGAAACCTTCATCCTTGAATTTTTCAAGGGGCGGTGGTCCGATCTGCCTCGCAAGGCTCGCAAACGCGGCGGAACGGCCCGTCATCCGGGCCCCTATCAGGACAACATTCCCGTGCTCGTCGCCCGCGACCGAAAGGGCGCAACTTTCGACGCCGTTCTGCCAAACGACGACAGCGCTTCGATCGCCGCCGTCCTGACCGGTGTCGTTACGTCCGCAAATCACTTGATCGGCGATGGCGGCAAACCGCTGGCCTCCTTCGCCCGCCAGGCCAACATCCCCTTTCACGCCGTTCCTTCCCCGGGAAAGCCTGTCCCCGCGGCGCCCCACCTGCATATCAACAACGTCAACGCCTACCACAGCCGTCTCAAGCAATGGCTCAATCGCTTCAACGGCGTCGCCACCAAGAACCTGCCAAATTATCTCGGCTGGCGGCGCGCCCTCGAAGCCTGGGATCGACAAATCACGCCACAAAACTGGATCAAGAGCGCCATCGGAATCGGCCCATACCAACAACTAACGCTATAAGAGCCGACAATCGTTTTACACAAAACAGAAATCGTGCTATCTTGTCTTGGTTGCCGGAAATCGGGCCGCCGTCGCGTGACGGGTCGCAGAAGGTGGGATGAAGGAGAAAAACGACAGCGAGAAATGCGTTCAAGGCACGCTCCCGCACACAACCCGAGACGCGAGTTGAAAGTGGAGAAGATTTTTTTATTTGGATTCGCTGTAACCCTTTGAAAAGGCCAGATTCGGCCAAAGGAATCCAAGGAAATCCAAGCTTTTTTGCTTGGATTCATTTGGTTTTCCTTGGATTTATTAGGCGGAAACTCGCGCTGGGGTTGTGCTACCCCCGGCCGACGAATGGAGCCGCGTCGGTCGCGCCCGCCAGGCTCGCCCATTACTCCACGGTCACCGATTTCGCCAGATTGCGCGGCTGATCGGCGTCTTTCCCCATGATGACCGCGGTATGATAGGCGAGCATCTGGATCGGCGCGGCGTAAACGATCGGGGCAAAGTTGGCCTTCATGTCGGGCATCGGCAAGACATGCTCGATCGCCACCCCCGCCTCCTCAGCCGCATGCTGGTCGCCGATCAGGATGAGGCGGCCGCCCCGCGCCGCGACCTCCTGCATGTTCGACACCGTCTTCTCGAATACCGCGTCGCGCGGCGCAATGACGATCACCGGCATGGCTTCGTCGACGAGGGCGATCGGCCCGTGTTTGAGTTCGCCAGCGGCATAACCTTCGGCGTGGATGTAGCTCAATTCCTTAAGTTTCAGCGCGCCTTCGAGCGCAAGCGGATAGGCGGCGCCGCGGCCGATGTAGAGCACGTCGCGGGCGCGCGCGACCGCGTGGGCGAGCTTCTCGGCCGCGGGCTCGAGCTTGAGCGCCTCGGCCAAAAGGCCGGGCGTCGCGATCAGTTCGCCGACCAGCGCGGATTCGGCGGCTTCATCGATCGTCCCGCGGGCTTTGGCGAGGCCGATCGCCAGCGCCGCCAGCGCGGCGAGCTGGCAGGTGAAGGCCTTGGTCGAGGCGACGCCGATCTCGGGGCCGGCAAGCGTCGGCGCCGCCGCGTCCGTCAGCCGCGCAATGCTGGAATCCGGCACGTTGACGACGCCGATGCTCTTCGCGCCCCTGTCCTTCACGTAGCGCAGCGACGCCAGCGTGTCCGCCGTCTCGCCTGATTGCGACACCACGATGGTGAGCCCGCCGTCGTCGATGGGCGCTTCGCGATAGCGGTATTCCGAGGCGACGTCGATCTCGACCGGCAGCCGCGCCAACCGCTCGATCCAGTATTTGGCGACGAGCCCCGCCATATAGGCTGTGCCGCAGGCCACGATCGAGACCCGCGCCAGCCGCTTTGGGTCCGCCGGCCAGGCGAACGGCTTGAGCCTGAGCGCCGACATGTCGATGTAATGGGCGAGCGTGTGGCCGACCACCTCCGGCTGCTCATGGATCTCCTTGGCCATGAAGTGCCGGTAATTGCCCTTCTCCGCCAGCAGGCTGCCGGCCGGGCTGCGCTGGATGCGGCGCTCGATCCGCTTGCCGCTCGCCTCGCGAATGTCGGCCCCCTTGCGGGTTAGCGTCACCCAGTCGCCTTCCTCGAGGTAGGCGATGCGGTCGGTGAAGGGGGCGAGCGCGAGCGCGTCCGAGCCCAGATACATTTCCCCCTCGCCATAGCCGATCGCCAGCGGCGCGCCTTGCCGCGCGCCGATCAGGAGATCCTCCTCGCCCTCGAACAGATAGACGAGTGCGAACGCCCCGCGCAGGCGTCCAAGCGCCGCGTGAACCGCGGCTTGAGGCGGCTTGCCCTTGCTGAGTTCGTCCTCGACGACGAAGGCCGCGATCTCGGAATCGGTCTCGGTCGCAAACGCGTAGCCCTCGGCGGCAAGTTCCTGGCGCAGCGCCCTGAAATTCTCGATGATGCCGTTGTGGACGACCGCGAGTCGCGGCGAGGCGTGCGGATGGGCGTTGGTTTCGGTAGGCTTGCCGTGCGTCGCCCAGCGGGTATGGCCAATGCCGATCGCGCCATGGAGCGGCGCCGCCGCAAGTTTGGCTTCCAGGTTTTTGA
The DNA here is from genome assembly GCA_963813555.1 of uncultured Alphaproteobacteria bacterium. Lineage (GTDB taxonomy): Bacteria > Pseudomonadota > Alphaproteobacteria > Rhizobiales > Beijerinckiaceae > Roseiarcus. The sequence goes on from CAWEZX010000016.1 coordinate 251,915, forward strand.
GCTTGCCCTCGGCGCGCCGTCGCTCCAGCCGGCCGTTCTCGAGCGTGGCCACGCCGGCGGAATCGTAGCCGCGGTATTCGAGCCGCTTCAGCGCATCGACAATCAAGCCCGCGACCGGCCCCGTGCCGAGAATCCCAACAATTCCACACATCCGAAAGTTCCCCGTCCGAAACCGATCCGGCCAAAGCCTTAAGCCACACGGGCGGCTCCATCACAAGTCAAATTCGGTGAAGGAATGTGAAAAGGGCCGGCGCCAACCCAGGGATAGAGCGGCGCTCCAGATCATCTTCGCAAAGATCGGATATTGTTGATAAATCCTTGGTATCTTCCTCGACCGATTTTGGCGTAACCCTCGGAGGTTTGAATTCCGGCGCACTGACGCGTTGAAAAAATGACGCGTTCCCAGGGTGGGAGGGTCCACGGACAAGCGGACTCCCGCCACCGCACAACCAGCAAGAACAGTCCAACCCGCCCATTGGGACTCAGCTTGTAGCGTCAGAGATCCAACAAGGTCCCACTCGGTCGGCCAAGGGCCCGGTAACCTATGCGAATTTCCTGAATCATCGGAATTCACCCTCCGACGAGCCAGAAATGGAGAATTTGAGGTTTTCGGCCTGCAAATCACTTGACGAGATTGATACATTATGATTGGTTGCAATCGGTCAATCATTCGTCGCAGTTGAGTGAAATTTGAGAGGTTTGTCGTGGGGATGAGATTCTTAACGCTGGCTACCGGGTTTTTCGTCAGCGCGGCGACTGTCGCCCAAGCCATGCCTTGTTTGAACGGTTCCTGTCTACAGGGCGCCCCAGCTCCGGCGATCGGCTCCGGCGCGCCTGTCGCGCTCGCCGCTGGCGTTCTGTTGGGCGGCCGGATGCTGTTCAAGCTTTGGCGGCGGTCTAAGCCAGTTTCGGGTTAGGCTCGGCTTCATCCACAACAGGCCGGCTTCCATAGGGTATTTGCCTAGGGTTCGGACAGGATTGCTTTTTCCGAAACGGGGAGCGCATGCGAGCGCGAATAATACTTTGCACGGTTGGTTTGTCTTTGGCGCTCGGCGGAGCGGACGCTTGCGCCGCCGGGGTCACGCCCGACAGCGCCACCATTCTGCCAGCGTCCGAGAACAAATCGGCGCATGTCGTTCGTGATCTTGGTCTTTTCCCACCGCCGACGAATTCCGACAATCCAACTCCGGCTGCTTCTGCTCCAAGCGTGAGCAGCGCAGAGCCCGTTCCGGAACTGCCGACCTGGGCGATGATGCTCCTTTGTCTCATGGGCCTCGGCCTTGCGGGATTCAGGAAGGGCCGGAAAGATCGGCTTTCGCCAGGAATTGAGTGACGGCCCGGCGCCGTTCCGCAGACAGAATCATCAAAGAAGAGGCATCAATTTCGCCTCCTGCTTTCGAGCCGGCGCCGCAGGTGCTGCCGGCGTCCCGCTTCAATGGCGGCCAGCCGGAATCAAAGAAAGCTAGAGCCTTCGCCGATACGGTCGAACTGCCGAAGGCCCAAGTAAATAGAAAATAGCCAAAAGACTTCTCTTTTCTCAAAATATTGGCTATGGTAGCGAGATCGCTGTCAAAGGCGAGACCCCTTGCGCTTCCCGCGCGGGAAGACGCCCTTAGATGGAGGCTTTGAAAAAGGATTCGCCGCCCGAATGGGCGTCACGCCGGTAGCAAAACCCGTTCTAAAGCTTTGAGATCGCTCGGTTGGCGGAAGGAAAATGAAGCTCGACGACCCCCTTTTTGGGCAGTTTTGACAGGATTTTCGGCGCGGAAAACGTGTTTTGCCGGCAAAGAACACCGCCTTCCCCTACAAGTGCTGTCGGCGACCCCTTTAAGCGCATGCTTAGTGGAATCGTACTGTGCCGTCATGGGCTTTGCGGTGAATGCGCCACTTGAATTTATGAAAACGACCTGTCCCTGTCGCGCCTTCAGCATCGGCAGCAAGGCTTGCGTCAATGCGTAGGGAGCCCGCATATTCGTTTGATAGTGTTAGTCAAAATCCGCCAGCCCAGCGTCTTCAATGGAGCCGGCGGCATACATCGCGGCATTTTGAACCGGGATGTCGACGTGCTTGAGGTCAGCCTTGATGTGATTCGCCACCTCGAGCAGGCCTGAAATGGAGGAGATGTCAGCGGAGTAACGCGCGGCCTCCCGCCCCCGCCTAGCGCGCCTTGACCGGACGTGGTCAATCTGTCCAATCGACGGGCATTCAGGCAGACGCACGCGCCCTAACCGGTGAGGGCGCCGGCTAGGGCTGCGCCAACTCCGGAGCCGCCCCGGTAATGATTGCCGTCTGGCCCAAAAAAGCGCGCACCTGTCCGCACGCTGTCAAGGTCGCGGAGACTCAAGAGCCGACAATTCTCTGGTCAAGAGGCCCTGAGCTTGCAATAGCCGCGTGGCCCGGAGAACGATTTCAAAAGGCAGCTTCGAGCGTTCCGCTATGTCAAGCAGGGAGTGGTCGCCGTCGGAGAGATTCAGCACCCACAGCATGGCCATATTCTCAGCGGCAATGTTCTCTCCGCCGACGCGTCTGTAAAGCCCTCGCTTGCCGAGCTGCGGCTCGCATTTTGGCGCCATGTTTCGGTAAACCGCGTCGTTTTCGACAACGAAGATTGCCTTAACGATCGCGTTATAGGATTCGAACAAATGCTCGGGCTTTATGAAAGAAAGATTGTCGGCTGAGGTATGGTACTGGCGAATCGTTCCATATTTGCTACGCTGGAACAGTCCGACCGGCAGATTGAAGCCGGGAGAGCAGTATTGGCGTTCATCATAGCCATAAGGGGAAAAGTCCTCGATCGCCGACGCCGCTCCGCTGTGACGAAGAACATGCTCCATGGCGCGATCGATCGCTACGTCGCCGCGGCGGCTTTTCTTGTAGGTCGGGCCGCCCCCGTCGCCAACCATGGAGACGACGAGCCCGTGCTTTATGCGCCCGCTCCTGGCTTCGTTGGCCGCCAACCAGGCGATCGCTCCAATGGTCCCGGGGGCGAATAGAAACCGGTAGCTGTACCGCGTCCGCACCCCAGCCATGCGCCGGGCAAGATGGGTGAGCAGCGCAATTCCCGAGCAATTGTCATTCGCCAAAGACGGGTGGCAAACATGCGCCGAAAGCAGGAATTCCTCGTCGACTTCGCCCTTGTGCAGATATTCGGCGTAGGTCAAGGACCCGCTTTTCAGGCTTGAATCGATGACAACGTCGTAGGCGTCTTCCGCGAGTCCCTGAAACTGCCGATGCGTCATGCAGAACGCCCAGTCGTCGGCATAATACGAGGTTCGATATGGAATAAGATCAGGCTGCTCAGGCAGGGTGTGGATGTGTTCCTTGAGTTCGGCCAGCGAGACGCGCCTGCGCACCGGAACGCTGTAACTCACGACGTGAAGGTTGGACTGGGCAAAGTCGAGGATTTTTTCGCCCGCGCCATTTTTTATGTACGCGTCCCGAATGTTCCACTCGCGTGGGATCGTCCAGTCAAACACCTCTGTCCCCGTCGGAACTTCATGCACCTCCAACGGAAGGTGCGTCGCGATCTCGCGCAGGGTCTGCCGCACGCCGTCGCCGGTAATGCTCCGACAGATCGGAAATATTCGCGCGGCGAAAGCGAAAATTTCGTCGCCAGCGTTCGAAGCGAGAAGTTGTTCCCAATCGGCCTTTTGGTGCGCCATGCTGTCGCGTGGATCGAGCGCCTTCGGCTTAGCCATCTGGCAACGGCGGAAGCCTTGGCCGCATCCTGATCTCCGTCACTTCCGAAGTGCGCGGCAGCATCACCAAGCCGACGACGACGGCGGAGATGTCCTTAGGTTGGATTAACCGCTCAGGCGTGTAGGCGCGCCGCTCCGTTGCAAAGACCGCTGCTTGCCGCTCTGTGGCGGTCCGACCAAGAAAAATCGTGGTGACGCGGACTCCTTGCGAATTGACCTCCGCCCGGGTGCTGTCGGCGAGGGCGCGCATCGCGTGTTGGGTCGCGGCGAACTGACCGACCCCAGCCGAGGCGATCAAACCTTGGGTGGAATTAATGAAAATCACCAGACCTTCCGACGCGACTAACTGGGGTAGGACAGCCTGTAACAGCGAATAGGGTCCATGGACATTCGCGATAAACTGACGCATCAACGCATCGGGATTTGCCGATCGCTCGTAGATTCCCGATCCTAGCACCAGAACATCCAGTCGCCCGCGCTGCAATACGAGCGCTCGTACCGACTCGAGGCCAGCAACGCTAGTTATGTCGGCGGCAACCGTCTCGATCTGGCCATTGCGAGCCGCCGCGATCCGAGCCAATTTATCCCGATTGCGTCCCGACCCGAGCACTCTGGCCCCGACGTCAACTAGACCGCGGGTGATGGCCGCTCCGATATCGCTCGACGTTCCTGTGACGAGAGCGACCAGATCGGTCACGATTGCAAAGCGACGCTGGCTGTAGTTGCGACAGGCGTCTCCGCGGCGATTTTGGGTCCGTCGTCGTAGGAGCTGATGACCTCCGCCGGCAAATGCTGTAAATCCGTACAGCGGAGATAGTCCCCTACTGTCGTCCCGGTGCAGCGCGTGTCCATATTCCGTGCGCCGTCGTGCGCAACCACCTCAGCCAGATGAACAGTGCGAAAGTCGATGCTGTATCGTGCGAATCCGCTGGTGTTAGGCACAGTGCCATGCAGCTGGGCAGCCGAGAACAAGATTATGCCGCCAGGCGGGCATATCACACGAATGTCCTCCTGTTCGATCTCTTGCTGCGGTTTAGGCTGCTCTCGAGTATCGGAACGAACGTGTTTCGCTGCCTCACTGCGACTTCGCGCGTTCCACTCTTGGTAATTGTAAATCTGTGAGTTATTCTTAATTGCCTGAGCAAAGTAACTTGGTTGAATAAAGAGGCAGTTCTCCGGAGTGATGTCGAATATCGGCAGCCACCAGTTTATCTGGCACATCGGCGCTGAGTACCAAGTGTCCCGATGAGGATGGAACGCATAAGCGATCCCGGACGTGAGATAGTTTGTAGAGTAGGCCGACCGCATTCTCGGCACGTCGAAGTACGTCTTCGCGGGATCGCCGCCGAGTTCGGCAATAATTTCTGGCAGAAGGCGCTTGCACTCCGGATGATGGATGAACGAAGGTTTTAGCTTCCCAAGGACCTCAGCGGCTTCCTCCATGCTTAGATATTGATCGATCAGCCGCGGATCGTGTGGAGCGAACGCCTCCTCTATCATACCGCGGGCGAGAGCGCAGAGTTTCTTCGTAGCCTCTACTGGAGAATAGACAAAGATGTCCCCATTATACAGCGCGCGGCGCCGCTGATCGTCTGAGGGACGCCAGTCGAAATACAGAGTCGCCATCTCACTACCCTCTCTGGCACGGGGCTCGCCCGCAATGACACTGTTGAATTATACACGCCCTCCAGTTAGATTGGTAGCCCCATCTCGTTAAAGAGGGGATCGAACTAGGCCCCAAAGACCGAAGTAGGCCCCGCGCGGCGATCGTCAAAATCGCCGTCAGATTCGCAAACCACGGCGATCCTAAAATCGCCCAAAATCCTCTCGCTCGAGATATGCGAGCCTTTGCATGGACGCCGCGCGGGCCTTCTTCCTTCCGATTGGCGCCGGCGCAGTTGCGGACAACGTGTACTCCGCGGAAGAAAGTTGACGATTTATGGGAGAACATTTGTCCCGGCGCCGTGACTTTGCGCGCCCGGCGAGCGACGAGTTGAAACGGAAGTCCGTGCGGGGCGGATTCGTCGCCGTCGCCGCACAGGGCGGGAAGGTCTTGCTACAGACGGGGACCTTGATCCTGCTGGCGAGGTTGCTCTCGCCGGATGATTTCGGGCTGACGGGAATGGCCGCGACCCTCACGGGTTTTCTCAGCCTGTTCAGAGATGCGGGGCTGAGCGCGGCTACGGTCCAACGTCGTGAGGTGACTCACGAACAGATATCGACGCTTTTCTGGATAAACCTCGCCGTTGGCGCCGGCCTTGCCGCCTGCACGGTGCTTTTAGCGCCCGCTGTGGCTCGGTTTTACGGTGAGCCTCGGCTATACTGGATCGTCATCGTCACAGGCTCGGCCTTCATGTTCAATGGTCTCATCGCCCAGCACGCGGCGCTGATCGCGCGGGAGATGCGCTTTGCGACGCAAGCGCGGATCGATTTGACGGCTCTCGCCGCAGGCTCCGCCGTCGGCGTTCTCATGGCGTTTCTCGGCTGGCGGTACTGGTCCCTTGTCGGGATGGGAGTGGTCGGTTCGATCGTTACGGCCGCTGGCGTATTGCTTGCGGTTCCCTGGGCGCCGGGGCCCCCGCGGCGCGGAGTTGGCGTCCGCTCGATGCTTCGGTTTGGCGGGCTTGCGACCTGCAACAGCCTTCTCGTGTACCTGGCGTGGAACTCTCAGAACATTCTCCTCGGCCGCTTCTGGGGTGCGCATGCGCTCGGGCTCTATGGTCGGGCATTCCAGCTCGCCACGTTGCCGGTGGAGCAATTGACTTCGACGCTAGGCGGCGTTGCGATTTCGGGCCTCTCCGCCGTCCAGGATGACCCTGACCGCCTTTCGAGATCTTTCCTCAGGGGCTATTCTTTGCTCGTGTCAGCAAGCATTCCGATCGCAATTGCTTGTCCACTATTTGCGGACGAGATAATCGGCGTTGTGCTCGGCGCCAAATGGATGGGCGTGGTCCCGATTTTCCGACTGCTTGCCCCGACATCCTTGGTCTTCGCGTTGGCAAATCCGCTCGCGTGGTTGGTTATGGCGACCGGCCGGGTTGGCCGCGCTGTCAGCATTACCGCGGCGACCACACCAGTGGTGATCCTCGGCATCTTACTGGGGCTGAGTCACGGACCGACCGGGGTCGCCGTGGGATACTCGGCGGCAATGGTGCTGATATTGATCCCGATTACCGCTTGGTCCAAGCACGGGACAGGAATTGCCTGGTCGGACCTTTGGAACGTGATAAGAAAGCCTCTTCTGGCGGGGTTGCTTGCGGGCGTGGCCGGTTTTGGCGCAAAAGTCACGTTCGGCGGAAGTTTGGCTCCAATCCTGGTTCTGGTCCTCGGAGTTGGCGTTGTCTTGTGCGTCTATGCTTGCGCTCTTGTTGCGATGGGTCAGAAAAAGCTTTACCTGGATATCTTGACTGAGCTGGTCAGCGGCCGTTCGAGGCAATGATGATTTACCTCTACGGATAACAACTCTAAAAGAGAATTCCGTTGAGACGCTTTAAGCGTTCTCAACTCGAGTAGCGACTCGCTGGTATATTTCAATAGGAGCTTTCTGTGGTGTCCGCCTCACCCTCTGACCGTGTCCTTAATCGCGCTATTCGTGGGATGTCCCGGTCGAGAGCGCTCAGAGTATATTTAGGACGTCCCTATCTTCGCATGAACACCTGGATTTGGAGCCATCTCCCATCCTCGTTGAGGTCAAGGCGCGCCCTCCGGGGATATGGCTCTCATGTGCACAATCTGATTCAACTGCAGGAACGAAGGCAAGCCACGGGCACTTTCTTTTTTCGAAATCGCCCCGAGCTGGAATTGCTGGTTCGACTGCTAGATCAATTTCCGCCCGGTTCGACTATCGATATGGCGGTAGTCGGGTGCAGCAAAGGGGCCGAAGTCTATTCCTTCTCGTATGTGATCCGCACCAAGCGACCGGATTTAAACGTCCGCATTTGCGCTTTGGACATATCCAGAGATGTCTTGGAGATTGGGGAAGCTGGGACCTATCCGCTCGACGGATTGGAGCCGTCCCAGGACGTAGGTTTTCGGTCTCTCTTTGAGCGGATGTCCCCAGTCGAAATGGAGGAGTTATTTGAACAAGATGGGGAAAACGTACGGATCAGACCGCAATTTAGGGACGGGATTACTTGGCGCCTCGGGGACGCCGGAGACTCGGGCCTAGCGCGAGATTTGGGTCTTCAAGATGTCGTGGTGGCGAACCGGTTTTTGTGCCACATGGATCCAAGTGACGCCGAACCTTGCCTGCGCAATCTCGCACAACTCGTGAAGAGCGGCGGCTATCTTTTCGTTTCCGGCGTGGACCTCGCGGTGCGGAGCAAGGTCGCTTCAGAGTCCCGCTGGAGTCCCGTGATCGATCTTATTGAGGAGATCCACGAGGGGGATCCGTCGTTGCGCCGCGACTGGCCTCTCAACTACTGGGGCTTGGAGCCCATGGACCGGACTAGAGAAGATTGGAAGGTAAGGTATGCTTCGGTTTTCCGGCTGCCCGGCGGGCAGGATAAGCGCGGTCAGCGTTGAATCCCCAACTTAGAGCAGTATCCGAACGGATTGAAATCGGCGGGGGGATTCCCAAATCGGTTAATTTCTGCTTCCTCATTCACTGCGAGAATGGGGACGGCGGGGGATGGGTCTTTCCAACGATCTTCGCGAGCGCGTGGTCGAGGCGGTGGTCTTGGGCGGGTTGTCGCGCAATCAGGCGGCCGCGCGTTTCAAAGTGAGCGTGGCGAGCGCGGTGCGCTGGGTAAAGCGGTTCAATACCACGGGCGAGATTTGGCCGGCGCCTTCCGGCGGCGACCGCCGCTCCCGCCGAATCGAGGCGCATCGCGACTATCTGTTGGGCCTGATCCGGCGCAGGCCGGACATAACGCTGCTCGAGATCCGGGAGCAGCTGATCGCCAATAGCGGCGAGCGCTTTGCGGTCTCCGTGCTGTGGCGTTTCTTCGACCGTCACCAGATCACCTTTAAAAAAAACGGCGCATGCCGAGGAACAACAACGCGCGGACGTGCAAAATCGACGCCGGGAATGGTTCGCGGGACAGCTCGATCTCGATCCGACGAAACTCGTTTTCATTGACGAGACCGGAGCCTCCACAAATCTCGCGCGCAAAAGCGGACGTTGCCGGCGCGGGCGCCGGTTGCGGTCGGCCATCCCGCACAGTCACTACAAAACGGTGACTTTGGTCGCCGGCCTTCGCCTTCGCGGCCTGACGGCGGCAAGGACTTTCGACGGACCGATCAACGCCGCCCTGTTCGAGGATTGGGTGGAGACATGCCTCGTCCCCACGCTCTCGCCCGGCGAGACCGTCGTCATGGACAATCTCCCCGCTCACAAGGGGCCGCGGGTCGAGCAACTGATCAAGGCGGCGGGCGCGCAGTTGCGATATCTTCCAGCCTACAGTCCCGATATGAACCCTATCGAAAAAGCCTTCTCCAAGCTCAAGGCCTTCCTGCGCAAAATCGCCGAGCGGACCGTCGCGGGTCTGATGCGCGCCCTCGAAACCTGCGCCGAAATCTTCGAGCCCTCGGTATGTATAAATTACTTCAAATCCTGTGGTTATCAGGACGATACAGGATGATCGGATTCCGCTCTAAGAGAAAATTTCGACGATCAGACGGGCGCGCGACCTCGCCCATATTGTGGGCTGACGAGGAGCCGTCGACTAAGCAGAGATTCGTGGCATGGCCAACGGATTGGGGATGCGCTCGCGGTTGAGATCAATGACAGCGTGATGGATGGCCTGGTCGAGCGCGGCGGCGTCGGTGAAGGTCTGGTGGGCGAGGTGATGGGCTTTGAGATCGCGCCAGACCGGCTCGATGTCGTTGAGTTCGGGGGCGTATTTCGGCAGCCATTCGACGGTGAGCCAGTGTGCGCGGGCGGTGAGGGCGGCGAGCGAGCGTTTGCTGGTGTGGATCGGACCATTGTCCTCGACCAGCACGACCGGCTTGGCCTGCCGCCCGGGCTGCGGCCCAAAGAGACGGTCGAGTTGCTCCAGATGAGCGATGAAATCGCTGCTGCGCTTGGTCGGGCTGGTATGGACGATGAGTTGGCGCGTGAGGGGATCGAGCGACCCCAGTATCGCGACCTTCTTGGCCTGCCCCGGCGCCGGCACACGCAAGTCCGCTCCCGACTTCGCCCAGGCGCGGGCGAGATAAGGATGGGTCAGCGCCTCGCTCTCATCGCCGTAGAGAAGAACGATGTCGCCGGCTTCGGCCTGCTGTTTGCGCAGTTGCAGGCGCAGGCCCACCCGTTCCACTTCGCTTTCCCTCTGACGGCCCTTCAGCGTGTGCCGGGGCCGCCGCCAGCGGAACTTTTTTTTCGCAACGCCTTGGACAGTTGCGAACGGCTGATGCGCACGCCCTCGCGCGCTTCGATCTCGGCGCGAAGGCGGGGGATTGTCCAGTTGCGCCGGTCGGCCACAGGTTCTTCCAGCAAGGGGGTGGCAACGCGCATGGCGGCTTCACTCTTCACCGGAGGCGGGCCCGGCGCGATGCTGGCCTTCAGCGCTGCGATCCCGCCGGCGGCGAAGTCGCTGCGCCACAGCCGAACCGTATCTTCGCGCACGCCAAACGCCGCCGCGATCTTGGGGCTGGTCCAACCAGCCAGCGTCAAAAGCACGGCGCGGGCGCGGTCCGCCTCGCCGCGATCGCGTGAACCGGCAAGAGCCAAGAGGCCGGCGCGTTGTTCATCGCTCGCCGTAACCGGAGACTTTCCCGCCATGTCATACACCTTGCGAATCGGCGCAGGCAGCCAACCGCAAAAAACCTATCCGTTGGTTAGCCAAACGGAATCTGCTTAGCTGCGCTTCGCCGGCAAACTTTTCAAGCTAGCGCCAATTTGCGCCCGACGAATGCTTCAGCATACCGTTCCGGCGCACGACATTCCATGCCTCTCAATCTGGCCAAACCGAGAAACGTCTCGGAGTCAAACCACTGTTTCGAGCGCTGGCTCCCGAAATGTGTGGTCAGGAGATCGATTTTTCGCTTCATAACGCTGGCTGAAACGGGCACGTAGAAGTTGGGCTGACCCATATCGCCATCCCACTTCGGAATTTCGTACTCAAGAATGCAGTGATCCCGGAAGGTATTCCACGTTAGCCGACAAATATGCTGGTGGTCTTGATGCGCATCCCCTTTCCGATGAGTAAGGATTAGATCGGGATCGACCCGTTCTCGGAGCGCTGCAAACCACGATTTAATCGCATCGCCCTGCTCAGGGAAAAAACTATCTCGAAAGGACATAATTTCAATCTGCGACCGTCGCGCTCCCGATAAGAATTCCGACGCCGAGGCCCTTGCCTCGCTCTCCCGCTCGCCAATACCGCTTAATACGCACCAATGCACGTCGAGGAGGACGCCACGCTCTTGCAGGCTGAGGAGCGTCGCCCCCGCGCCGATCTCAATGTCGTCCGAGTGCGCGCCGAGGCAGAGGACCGACAACCGATCTCCAGGCGCCGCCAGCTGCAGCGATTTCATGGGGCTGGATTGCTATCGCTGTTCGCTCGTTGGCGCCAGGGCGTCTCGCCGCGCTCCACCATCTCCTCAAGGATCTGTCTGTCCCTCAGGGTATCCATGGCCCGCCAGAAACCCTCATACTTATACGCCATTAGCTTTCCGGCTTTGATCAGGCGGTTAAACGGCTCAAGCACCAACTCCTCACCAGCCTGGATATAATCAAAAATCTCCCTCCGGAAGATGAAGTAGCCACCATTGATCCAAACATCGGATTGATTACTCGCCCGTATACGATTGACGGTTCCGCGTTCATCGAATTCGGCCAGATGAAAACTAATAGGGGGATGAACTGCAAGGAAGCAACCGATGGCGCCGCTAGCTTTAAACCGATCGATCATTTCGTCAAGAGGCACGTCACTGAGCCCATCGCTGTAGTTGGCCAAAAAGAGTTCCTGGTCGTTTACAAGGTGTCTAACGGCGAAAAGTCGCTCTCCAATATTTCTCCAAACGCCAGTGTCAACGAGCGTAACGCGCCAGTCCGGTGGGTTTTCACCGATAATCTCAACCTTAGATCCGAAGTCTGAAATTATGATATCGTTACTCTCAGTTATCTTGTAGTTTAGGAAGTAATTCTTGACAATATTTGCTTTATATCCCAAGCATAAAACGAAATCATGATGCTGGTATTGACTGTAATATTGCATCACATGCCACAGGATAGGATGGTGGCCAATCGGCACCATGGGCTTAGGGACGTTCTCCGAGTAATCGCGAATTCGCGTACCCAAACCCCCACAAAATAAAACGACCTTCACGATATTTGTTCCTTAGGATCAATCACTTCTACGTTAGGTATGGCGACGATAAACTTGCAACCCCACTCGCCGACGTGGCGCATCTGTTCAATGATCTCCTGTTTCAAATTCCACGGCAAAATCAACAAATAATCCGGCCGTGCGTCGTCGATAGCAGACACGGGATAAATCGGAATATGCATTCCAGGAGTGTACAATCCGTGTTTGTACGGATTGCGATCCACCGTGAAATCCAAAAAATCGGTGCCAATGGCGCAATAGTTGAGTAACGTATTGCCTTTGCCAGGCGCGCCGTATCCGCACACCTTCGCGCCTTTCTCCTTGAGATCAATCAAAAATGACAAAAGTTGACGTTTTGTGTGATGAACTTGCGTGGAAAAGCTCGCATATGTCGATATATCTTCAAAACCACTTTGCCGTTCATGCGCGAGCAAAGCGTCAACTGCGGGCGACGGGGTATAAGGAGCGTCAGCTCGACAAAGGTAAACCCGCAGCGAACCCCCATGCGTAGTCAGGTGCTCGACATCAAACACCTTTAGGTGGTGACGATTTGCGAGGCGCTCGATCGTGACAAACGAAAAGTAAGAGAAGTGCTCGTGATAGATCGTGTCAAACTGGTTCTGGTCAATTAAACATTCAAGGTGCGGGAACTCAAGAGTAATCACCCCATCGGGACGAAGGAAGATCGCCATTCCCTCTACGAAGTCATTGAGGTCAGGCACCTGCGCAAGCACGTTGTTCCCGATGATGAGGTCGGCGCCTTGTCCTTCTGAAATAAGGCGCCGTGCGAGGTCGGAACCGAAAAACTCGACAATTGTCGGAACATTCTTCTCACGCGCGGCCGCCGCAACATTCGCGGCTGGCTCGATGCCGGTCACCGGAATCCCCATTCGAACGAAGTGCTGAAGGAGATATCCATCGTTGCTAGCGATCTCGTAGACATGGCTATTTGGACCAAGGCCGAGTCTGGATTGGATCGATTCACAATATCTCTTGGCGTGTTCCACCCAAGAAGTTGAATATGATGAAAAATAGTCATATTCTGTAAAAATACTTTCTGGTTTAACGTATTCTCGCAACTGAACAAGGAAGCAGTTACTACAGACCAAAACGTGCAGTGGAAAGAAAGGCTCCATCTCGTCAATTTGACTTGCGGCTAGCACGCTTTCACAAAGGGGAGACATGCCTAAATTAATAAATGTTGTGGTAAGTGACGCGTTACACAGCCGACACTCAGAGCGTCGGAGCGCGCTGCTGTTTGTATTCTTCAACTCCACCGCGCCACCCGTATTGATGCGTAAGTTTGTCATGTCAGAGATGTTAGACCACTTAACCGGTCTGTGCAAGCCAAGTGTCTTGCACTCTATCCTGGCCTTGCAGGTCCCATCAGCGCAAGGGAGAAAATTTCATTTGGACGGCAGCCAAATCAGCGACCTTAAGCACTTCTCCCGGGTCCCTCAATAAGTCGGCCCGGGCACGTCCAATCCGACCTGTCCACGCCAACGGTCTGCTGGTCTGTCCCGCAGCTGATAGCGCTGGGAGTTCTCGTCGGGCGCCTTGATGAGGTTGAACAAAACGCTTGCGGCATCGTTCGCAACAAGTTTCTTCTGGCGCAACCAATAGCTGTCGTCGGCGAGTACAACGCCGAAAGTCGGCCGAAGGCGCGGCCAACGCCTCGCTCGCAATTCCCCGATCGCATCAGCGGGCGATTTTACCCCACCCGAGTTTCGAGATCGACGTAGCTGAATAGCAATCCCGACCGGTCGACGGCTCCATTGGCCCGGGCAATCGCGCGAGAAAACGAAACTGCATCGATATTCCCGCCCTCAACGACTTTTTCAATAGCCTGCTAGACTTTCGATAGTCTCTGAGCTATCGCCCCGGTAGCGACTAACGACGGCACGACCTCGCTCATAGCGGCCGCGCGAGTGGGGAGCGCGATGATACGGCGATCTTTCGGGAATGGCGTGCGCGTTTCGGTGCTCGGGATTGGCTGCGGCCGGGTCGGGTCAATCAGCAACCCCGTGCCGATGCGCGAGATTGAGGCCACGCTGGAAGCCGCGGTCGAAGCGGGTGTTAATCTGTTCGACACAGCGGATATTTACGGACAGGGAGACAGCGAGCGAACATTGGGCCGCCTCCTGCGTCGCCATGGCAATTCGCTGTTCGTGGTGACCAAGGTCGGAGGGCGCCACCGCCGCTACGCTGGAGCGGTGCAACTCGCGAAACCGCTGCTGCGGGCTATCGTCCGGTCGCGGCCCAGCGCGCGCGACGCCATTGTGACCGCACGCACGGCCACCGTAGCTCATGATTTCTCTCTGTCCGATCTCTCCCCGGCGGTCGAAGCCTCGAGACGCCGGCTGGGCTTGGATGAACTGCACGGATTGCTCCTCCATGGCCCGTCGGCCGATACCCTGCGGAAGCCGGAGATTCATGATTTCCTCGATGAATTATTGCACAGTCGGAAGACTGCGCGGGTGGGGGCCTCAGTCGACTCGCTCGATGCGCTTGAAGCAGCGCTGTCCTTTCCCTCCCTCACCATGATTCAAGCGCCCCTGGAGGTCGCAAGCACGCTTCCGGGGACTGCGGTTCTGGGCAGCATACGCCAGCGAAATATCGGCCTGTTTGTTCGCGAGATCCTGCGAAAGGCGAGTCATGGAACGGATGAAACGCGTTCTCCGTCTGAGGCGTTGTCCACGGCCGTCGGTCCCGATTTCGTTACGTCGGCGATCGTCGGCGTTAGCACGCGTCGCCACCTGATCGAGTTGTTGCCGACAGTCGCATGATCCGTAGCGGCGAAACTCTGGTCGATGGCGGCACAACCGAGACCGAGGTCGCAATCGTAGGGGCGGGCGCGATCGGCGTTGCCTTGGCCGTCCGTCTGTCTGGCCGGATTGGTCGCATCGTCTTGATCGAAGCCGGCGGCGCGCAATTCAAGTCGACCGACAATCTCAGTTTTTTCAAGGCCGAACGCGTCGATGACCCTCGCCATGCGCCGACCGAGCTCTACCGCAGACGGATGCTGGGAGGGACGACATCGGTATGGGGAGGGCGTTGCATCCCCTTCGACCGGGAGGATTTTGAATCGACTCCCAACCGGCCAGGGTGGCCAATCGAGTTCACCGACGTCGACGCCCATGTTCCCGATGCGCTCGAGTTCCTGGATGCGGGCAAACCCATTTTTTCTGCAGCCGCAGCGATGCCGGACCATCCCATTCCGCTTGATCGCCCGCTAAGCGATCTCAACCTTGAGCGCATCGAGCGATACAGCAAGCCGACAGACGTATGGCGGAAATGGCGCGATCACCTTACGAGTTCCAGCGACGTGACGGTCATACAGGAGGCGACCTGCACAGGTGTGCTCACCAACGCGGAGGGCACGTGCGTCGCCGCCCTTGAAGTCAGAACGCCCTCGCACCGCCGTCATAAGATCGTGTCAAAAACAATCGTGTTGGCGTGCGGCGGTTTCGAGACGCCGCGCCTGTTATTGGCGTCGCGCGCGACCCGATCACACGGACTGGGCAACGAACGTGACCTTGTGGGACGATTCTACATGACCCACTTGGTCAGCAGCGCCGAGAACGTCGGTGTCTTGCGCTTCGCCCTCGCGGGTATGGCCCGCGCGTTTGACTTCAATAGGACAGTGGACGGAGTTTATGCGCGCCGCATGATCTTGTTGTCGCCGAAGGCGCGACGGCGACAAGGTCTACCCAACATCGTCTTTCGCCCATCCCGACCGCCTATGGACGACGCTTCACACCGAAACTCCGTCTTGTCGGCGATGTTTCTCGCCCGAAGCCTACTCATACCGCCGGAATATGCGAGAAGCCTGGTCGCGAAGCTGGGAAATTTCCCAGCGTTGCAAGTCTGGCGCGAGCATGGAGGCAATGTTGTCGCCGATATCCCCGGTCTGATACGTTTCAGTGGGAATTGGCTAACCCGGCGCGTACTGGCCACGCGCAAGCTGCCGTCGGTGTTTCTTTATCGGAAGGATGGCAGATATCCGATCGAATTCAACGCCGAGCAGATGCCGAATCGGGACTCGCGCGTGATGTTGGGCAACGACGCTGATTCCTTCGGCATGCCGCGGCTTGTGGTGCAATGGAGGTTTAAAGATAACGAACTGGACGCCATCTGCCGGGCGTATTCTGTGTTGGCGTCCGCCGTCGCCAAATCGGGCCTCGGCGGGGTTGAGCTTGATCCTGAGCTATCCTACAGGGTACGGCGTGCGCTCGTACCACAAGGGGGACACCACATTGGAACCGCGCGAATGGGCGCTGATGCATCAACGGGCGTCGTTGATACCAATTGTGAGGTGTGGGATACGCGAGGATTGTTCGTCGCCGGCGCGGCAGTTCTTCCGACCTCGGGCTTCGCTAACCCCACTTTGACGGCCCTTGCGCTCGCCTTTCGACTGGCCGAGCATTTGGTGGGGCGACGGATTGAACGGATTGCAGGCCTCAAGCAAACGTAGAAAAGGTCGCTTTGAGCTTGTCGCAGGCAACCGATGGGCAAGACGGCGGTGGGGTAACCCTCGGCCGGTTTGAGGCGGGCGTAGCGCCCGAAGCAAGGTCGGATCTGGATCCGGTATCTGCCGGCGCCGAGGCGCCTGGAGCGAGTTGCTTTTGGATTGAGGCGGCAGAAAGGGAACGGTTCGGACGACAATCTCTGTCGACAATTTCTTGCAGAAAATCAGAAGTTCGGTTAAGCTTGCCCCCATGAACAATCCTGCCCTTCCGCAAGGCCAAGACCGCAAGGCTCGTTCCGGCGCTGCGGACGCCACGCCAAAAGCCTACGAAAAAATTTTCCTCGTAACTCCCAAGCTCCCCCTATTTTTTCGCAGTCGCGAAGGCTTCAGAGCGGGCCCCCGCGAGAACGAAAGTGAATCGCAGAGCGAACAAATAGGAATCGGCCGCCGCCTTGAGCGCGCTCCAAGCCTGATTCTCTCGCCACTCAAGGGGGGTGCTTGGGAGTTACTTTTCCTCGGTTTATGGCGCGTAACCCATTGATAAGTCTCGATTCGGACGAGAGAATCCAAGGAAATCCAAGGAAATCCAACCCTCATGAACTGGGGTCTTCGGAGCGAAACGGCCATCAGCCAAGAAAACCCAAACGGATCGACCGGACTGAACGTCGCGGCCGCCGCCGAGAAGGAGCCAAACCAAGTCCATCCCAACGCAAAGCGCCCTAAACATGCGAGCCAATAAGCTGCGCCTTTCAAAACACGAGTTAACAATGTAATAGGACGTCCGTCAAACAAGCGCTGGGTCGCCGTGCGACCGCCTGTCTCCTTTGCGCCGATTATCCCCTCAGCGTCCGTCGGACCTCCCCAGATCTGTAGGTTGTCAGAGGGCTAAATTTTAATGATGAGTGGTTAGTTAAGTGGTTCGGAGGGAACCTATAGGCGTCTCGATCGTTTAGCCTCAGGGTGCCTGGAGCCGGAGATGAAGCATGGCGCACACGGACGCGCGCGCTTGGCGCGACTCTGAACTATCACAATCGTTTGATGAAGGCCTCAACTTTTCCGATGATGGCTTTGACTTTCCGCCTACGGCGTATCCGTTTCGTGAATTTGTAACCATGACCATATTTGTGTTGGCGGTCATCGTCCTAATGGTCTGGGGTGGGTGGAAGCTGTTTTCGTTGATATGAGTGATCCATCCCAATGTAATGAAATAATCCACCTGGGCCGTCGAACGATCTACCGTCCTGACTGTTTGGCCTGACCGGCCCCTGTAGCAAACTCCTGCGTGCATGCGGAAATAGCGGCTCGGCGACACTCGCTGCGCGGCCATTCGAACTGCGCGATTGGGCCGCAATTCGTCGGACGAGGCGTCAAACCCGACCTCGGCTTGAGATTCTGCCGCTCACAAGCCCAATTCCAACTTCACCCTCTCGTCCCATCGCCATCGCCTGCTCCGTTTCGATCTCCGACAGAATCAGTCGATGGCGAGTTGTTAATTGCCCCGCTAAGCACGAACCTGGCTGCTGGCGGTCAAGGACGAATGAGCTGCCAAGCTCCATGCTGGCTCCGGGTAAGCGCCAATCGCTCCGCCGCCTCCGTTATTGCTCAAATCACTGAATCCTGCCGCGGCATGTTGGCCGAGGAGTTCGAATGCAGCGGCGTTGACCCGGTCGGTGGCGGTGAGCGCGGCGCCCGTCTCGGAGTTATGCTCCCAGCGCGCCATACTGCTGTCGAAGAGGAGGCTTGCGAGGTCCAGGCTACCACTGGCGCTGGCCTGCGCGGGTGGGTCGGTCACGGTTAAAGTCTGGGATGCAGCCGTCGCTAGTGCAGCGCCAATCCAGGGCGCGCCGTTGGCCGCCGTCAGGGTGAGTGTGTCGACTGGATGACCGGTTCCTCTGTAACTTGAGTTCAGCGTGAGTCCGCTGTTGACCTCCGCCGCGCTCAGCGTCACAGAGCTGCCCGCGAACATTTTGCCGTCCAGAGCGTCGGTGATCGTCTCGTAACTCGGGAGGCCGGCAATCTTTACGTTCACCACATCGCCGGTCAAAGGCACCGTTACGTTAACTCCCAGCGCGACATTGCCGCCCGCCGTTACCGATAGCGCGTTATCGGCGATTGTCAGCACCGGCGTAGCGGCCTTGACGGCCGTCGTCGCCGAGCTGGTTGCTGAGAGCGTCGTGGCGCCGTCCACGGCGGTAGCGACAACCCTGAGCATTTCGCCCTCGCGGGACACGCCCACCGTGAACGTCGAGGCTGTCTGGCCCATATTCGCCCAAGTGGAGCCGTTAAAGTATTGCCACTGATAACTGATCGTAGCGTTGGGATCGTTATCAGTCACTTTGGCAGTGAGAGTTTGAAGTTCCGCCACCGTGCCGCTGACGGCGACGGTTTCGCTGGTCAGCGTGGGCGCCACAGTGTCGACCTGCGCGCTGCTTCCATTCGCCGTCGAGCCGGTCGTCGGAGGGTCGATAAGCGAGATGTTGTCGAGGTCCCACTGGCTTGGATCATTCCGGGCGGAAAACTCCAGCGTCGAGGCGACGCCGGTTGCGGTTAGGGTATAGGTGTATTGCGTATAGCCGGACTTCGCCGCATTGGTGAGGGAAAGCAACGTCTGCCCGTTCCATATGGCTTTGAAGTCGTTGGCGCCGGCCTCTTCGTTCTGCAGCCAGAAGCTCAGCGTGTAGGTCGCGCCGGCCGTGGTCGCGATGGTCTGGCTCAAGGTCCCGTCCGACCCAATCGAACCCAATCCGGCGGCATTTGCGCCGCTTTCGGCGTTGGTGTCGATAAAGATTTGCGGCCCCCAGGTTGAGGCGCCGGAATTGCCGCCGAGCGTCCAGCCGCTGAGGCCGCCCGTCTCGAAACTCCCGTTGGCGACTAGATTCCCGCCGCTGCCGCCGCCGCTAGTGGCGCTCCCGCTGCTCCCGGCTGGGGCCAGGGTTACGGCGAGAGCCGACGAGAGTGGGCTTACATTGCCGGCCGCGTCGGTCGCGGTCGCGGTGAAGCTCTGGGCGCTGCTCGCCAGCGCTGCGGTGGCGAACGTCCACGCCCCGCTGCTGTTGGTGGTCGCCGTGCCTAGTTTCGTCGCGTTGTCGAACACCGTAATCGTGCTGCTCGCCGCCGCCGTGCCCTTCAGCGTCACGATAGCGCCGCTCACCGTGTCGCTTGAGATCGCCGGCGCGGCCGGAGCCGTGGTGTCGATCTGCGGCCCGCTCTGGGTCAGGCTGGACAGCGACAGGCTGGCGGCGGCGCCGGAGCTATTCTTGATCGTCGCCCCGCTCGCCAGGTTGACCGCGGTGGCGGCGAGGGAGGCCACGTTCTGTCCGGCCGCCACGGTGGTGCTGAAGGTCAAGGCATTTGTGCCCGAACCGCTGGCGTATTTCGCCGTTCCGCCGTCGTTGAGGGTCAGCGTCGGTTTGCCAGCGACCGTCACCGCGGAGCTGAAGCCAAGGGTGAGCGTGACGGTCTTGCCCGCGTTCAGAACGCCGGTCGCCGGCGAATTGCTGATCCCGGTGATGGTGGGCGTCGTCGAGCCTGTGCCGCTCCCGGCTGGGGCCAGGGTTACGGCGAGAGCCGACGAGAGTGGGCTTACATTGCCGGCCGCGTCGGTCGCGGTCGCGGTGAAGCTCTGGGCGCCGCTCGCCAGCGCTGCGGTGGCGAACGTCCACGCTCCGCTGCTGTTGGTGGTCGCCGTGCCCAATTTCGTCGCGTTGTCGAACACCGTAATCGTGCTGCTCGCCTCCGCCGTGCCCTTCAGCGTCACGATAGCGCCGCTCACCGTGTTGCCTGAGATCGCCGGCGCGGCTGGAGCCGTGGTGTCGATCTGCGGGCTGCTCTGGGTCACGCTGGTGAGCGACAGGCTGGCGGCCGCGCCGGCGCTATTCTCGATCGTCGCCCCGCTCGGCAGATTGACCGCCGTCACCATAAGATCGGGCGTGTTCTGTCCGGCCGCCACAGTGTAGCTGAAGGTCAAGGCATTGGTGCCCGAACCGCTGGCGTATGTGGCCGTGCCGCCGTCGTTGAGGGTCAGCGTCGGTTTGCCGACAACGGTCACCGCGGAGCTGAAGCCAAGCGCGAGCGTGACGGTCTTGCCCGCGTTCAGAGCGCCGGTCGCCGGCGAATTGCTGATCGTGGTGATGGTCGGCGCCGTCGCTGGGGGCGGAGGCGTGGACGACGTTCCGCTCGCCGTCAGGGAGATATTGTCGAGATCCCACTGGCTTTGGGTATTTGCTGCAGAAAACACCAGCGTCGAAGCGCTGCCGGTGGCGGTCACGGTGTAGGTGTATTGTTTATAGCCGGATTGCGCCGCATTGGTGAGCGAAACCAACGTCTGCCCGTTCCATGTCGCTTTGAAGTCGTTGGTCCCCGACCCCTCGTTCTGCAGCCAGAAGCTCAGCGTATAGGTCGTGCCGGCCGTGGTCGCGATGGTCTGGCTCAAGGTCCCGTCAGACCCAATCGAGCCCAATCCGGCCGCGTACGCGCCGCTTTCGGCGTTGGTGTCGATAGAGATTTGCGGCCCGAAGTTAGAGGAGGCGGAGTTTCCGCCCAGCGTCCAACCGGAAAAGTTGTCGGCTTCAAAGCCGCCGTTCACTACCAGTTGTCCGGCTGGAGGAGGTGGCGGGGGAGCAGTCGTTGTAATGGTTTCCGTATTGTTTTGAGACTGGTTGATGAAGATTTCACCCTCACTTACCAAACCCGGGTTTGTCAGATCTCCGGTTGTGGTGTTGCCGGTGATAACGGCGTTATTGGAAAGAAACGACTTAATGCCAGGACCGCTATTGCCGCTGGTCGTGTTATTCTCAATAAGAAAACCGCCTGTGTAACCGGGGTTCGTATCAAGGATAATCCCCTCTCCATCAGTGATCTTGCCGGCGCGATATTCCGGAACTAAGTTCGAATTATTAACCGAAGTATTACCGCTGATGATAATATGAGGGGCCGGGCCGTTGTCGAAGTTCTCAGACGAGCCAATCGAAATCCCGCTGGTGCCGTAGGCCGACCAATGCGCGTTGTCGTGAACGTCGTTGTTCAGAATTTGAAGGTAGTCGCCATTATTGATGGTAATTCCCCCGCCCGGCTCATTATAAACCGTATTGTTCTCGATAATAAGATTATGGACCAGCGCTCCGCTGGTGGCGGCAATGCCATTCCCATCAAGATTAGCGTTGCCGGTGCTGTAGCCGGCCGTGGCTGACGCTAGATTGTAATTTGCCGCATCGCCGACGATCGTCAAGCCCTCGATGGTGATATAGGACGCATCGATCTCGATACCCTGCCAGTCGCCCGAAGAATTGATGACCGGCGTTGCTCCAGGCGCCGCCTCGAACGTGATCGGAGCGCTCGCTGTGCCGCTGGTCGAAATCGTCAATACGTTGCCGCCGCCCGTATAGGTGCCATTCATGACCTCGACGGTGTCGCCAGGTTTTGTGAGCGCTTCAGCCGCCTGCAAGCTGGCCAAGGGAGCACTGGCGGACACGCCCGCGTTCTTGTCGCTGCCAACAATAGAACTCACGTAGTACGTGGTCATGCGTCTTCTCCATTTGATCCGTTTGACGGCCTAGGGATTTGCGCCGGCCATCAAAGGCCGTGGCGGCTCATGGCCGGGGTCTTGATCGGGTTCTTCGCCTCGCGCCCATTCAGCGCGAGTTCACACGCGCGAAATTCTCGAAGCCATTCGATTGAAGCCAAAGGGGCCGAACCGCGCCCTCATCGCTCGAACCCGTCGACCACAAGGCATTCGTCGAGCCAAGCAGGTCCCGGTCCTTCGTCCAGTTTGCCGCCTCCCAGTCGCCAGTTCCGCTGCCCATCATCCCAATGTCTCCCTGTCATTTGGCGTGCTTCCACAGTATTGTTCGCAATTATCAACAGGCTA
The DNA here is from genome assembly GCA_963813555.1 of uncultured Alphaproteobacteria bacterium. GTDB lineage: Bacteria > Pseudomonadota > Alphaproteobacteria > Rhizobiales > Beijerinckiaceae > Roseiarcus. The sequence goes on from CAWEZX010000016.1 coordinate 274,220, forward strand.
AACAAGAGACTATTCCACAGTGTAAATAATGTCGCTCAACTATGATTTGTTACAAGTTTATATTAATTCTCCAATAGCTCATGTCAAAGAGAGAGGACAACTGGCATAAATGGGGAGACACAGGGTGACTCTTGACATAAATGGGGAGGCATTGCGTTGACGTGGAACATAAATGAGGAGGCATATTGTGTAATACTGGACTCGTCTGTGAAGGATAAGGTTGGCCTTGGGTTCGACGAAGGCGACAAACGTTCAAACCCAACAGGTTGCGCTCGCCGCTTTGCCTCGACCCGGTCGCTGGGCAAGAGCTCATGTTCTTGCCGCTGTCGATAGCGAATGAACTTGTCCGGTTTTGGTAGCGCGTGATCTGTCCGCTTCTTCTGGTTCTGTTCTGCTGTGGGACTGTGGGCAAGGCGGATGCCTTGTCCACATTTCCACAGCCCGCGCCGCCGAGCGGATTTAAGCGGCGCGTTTTTCATCGTGGCTGTCCTTGAGCGCTCCGTTGCCGTCGTAGCGTCCGATGCGCCGAGGCCCATGGAAGAGGGCATGCGAGCCGTCGGAATAGAGGTGCACCTTGACCCTCGCCTTTGACGAAATGGGGCCGCATCGGGCTTTCGGGGATCTGCAGTTTCAGCGTCCGGTAGGAGACGCAATTGTCGGCGCCGACCTGGCGTTCCTCCTCGACGCACAGGATCTCGTCGAGATCGACGCCCGGGATCGGCGTGAAGGCCGAGCCCTCGCCGGCCGGATCGACGGCGAAGCGAGCGTTGTGCTCCGGCAGGTAAACCTCGCGGATGAAGGCGTTGGCCGCCTCGACGGCCGCGATTCCCGCGAGCCTGATCCCCGGGTCAAGCCCGGGGACGGTCCTGCAGCGTCCCGAACGCCCGCTCCGACCGGCCCCGCGCCTGGGGAGAAAAAGCCCCGATATGCTCGACGCCCAATTGCGCGAGCGCCCGGCCGACCTGGGTCGGACAGCCGCGGTCGATCTCGCCGGCCTTGGTGGTGTGAAAGTAGTGCGAGCCGCGATCCGTATAGAGGCTCATCGGCAGACCGTGCTCGGCGAAAACCTCCTTCAGCGCCCGGAAGGTCGAGGCCGTGCCCTCTTCCTCGATGAGAAACGCCGAATAGATCGTCCCGGCCGCGTCATCGAGCGTCGTCCCCGGACTTGATCCGGGGATCAGGTCGAGCGGCGCTTGGCCCTCGAGCCATTCATGGCGCGAGCCGTCCTGATGCAGCATCATGCCCGGCAGCGGCCGCCGCTCGCGCTTCCTCCGGTGCGCCCCCTTGCGCGGCGCTTTCGGCGCGACGCCCGCCCACTGCAGATGCAGCTTGGTCCAGGTGTAGCCATGAGCCGAAGCCGTGGTCCTTTGATGAGATGCTCGTGGAAATGCTTGACCGTGAAGCCCTGATAGCGCTCGCGATAGAGCCGCTCCACTTCCTCCGCCCGATCCGCCGGGACCCGCTTGCCCGACGCCTTGCCGAGCCGGCGGTCGACAAGCCCGGCCTCGCCCTCTTCCTCGTAGCGCCGCGTCCAGCGCCGGAACGTCCGCTCCGTCACCCCCAAAAGCTCCGCCGCCTCCGCCTGGTTCAGCTCCGCTGATTCCCAACGGTGAAGAAGATTTAAAAACATCGCCATGCGCACCCCCTGAAGGGCTTCCGTCCGGCACATCCCAACCCTCCAAAAGGGCTCGGACTTACCGGACAGATCGTGCGCTACCTAAACCGGACATATCGTCTGCTACCGACACGCGGACGACAATTCTATTGCAGAAAATCG
>CAWEZX010000017.1:0-12870 GCA_963813555.1 uncultured Alphaproteobacteria bacterium
CCGATCTCGCTTCATAATGCCCATCTCGCTATCACGCTACAAAGCCAGTGTATTTTGACGCGGATCGTCAGACGGCGGACGTCGATGACGACGGATATCGGCGGCGTGCCTGACCTTCTCGTCTTCGAGGTCGCTTGCCCTGATCACCCAGGGCGCGCCTTTGCAAAGCTGATGGCCAGGAAGGACCTCCTCTTGGATCAGGCGCCGGACAGTCGCTTCGCTTACATTGAGGATCGCGGCGGCCTCACCGAGTGTCACCTCTCCTCGCTCCGTGCGCTCGCCTTCCCGGTAAGGTGCGATATGACGGTGGTTGCGCAGGAAGCACACGCGTGAACGGGTCCAACCGTTGCCCTTGCCGGTCGTCTTGCCGGCTCTGTTGAGGACGACGGTCACAATCGCCTGATCCGGCATCTGTCGCGCCAGCACGGACACGAGTTCGATCACATCGGCATCCGTACCCCACCGATGCTCGCCCACGCGGGTCTCTTGCGCACGCGCAAGGGCGTGTGGTCGCCGCCCTGCCATCGGATCACAAGAGTAAGCGCGTCGTCTTCGACGCGAACGACAATCTCCTCGATCAACGTGCGGATAATCCGCTTGCGGATTGCGGGCGTCGCACCCGGGCTGTCCCAGGCCCGCTCGACATCGTCGCCGAGTTCGAACAAACGTTGCCGTTCCGTGACGGTGAGCGAAGACTGTGGACCCGCTGCGAGCGTGTCGCGTTCGTCTTCAAGGCTATGCACCGCGACCAGGCGCTCATTCCATCGATGCTCGAGTTCGAGCCGCGACGACAACGTCGTCGGGTTGCCATGTGTTGTTTCACCCACGTGCTGAAAGGGGCTCATAGTGGGCTTGCTCAAGGGCAAGATCGACCTGGCGCCGCTTCTCTGTGTTCTCGATTTGCCGCGCCTCCACAGCGCTGATCGCTGCTTCGACACCGAGCGGTTGAAGGCGCTCGATCACCTCGGCGCCAACCGCGCGATCGATCCGCATGCCGCCGAAGTTATATGCATGGATCGCCGCCATGGTTGAGATGGCCTCCGCGACAATGGTAGCGCCCCGAACTCCCGTTCTCGCCGCTGTAGGCGACGTGGAGCTTTCGGCCGCAATGACCGCAGCGAAGAAGACCGGCAAGCAGGGCCTCTCCGCGTCGCACAGTGCCGCCGGCCGACGGGCTCGAACCGTCGGCGTTGTCGCTGATCAGGCGCTGATTCCAATCAAACTCGGGCCACGCAATATATCCATCATGATGATCGAGGATCAAAGCTTCCCAGACACTGCGGTCCTTGCGGAAGCCGCGCACGACCCGCTTGCGGCCGGATTTAATGGTGATGCGGCTGCCGGTGCGCCCGAACGCATAGGCGCCGGCGTAGATCGGGTTCGGAAGAAGCGGCGAGGAGAGGAGACGAGATGGAACTTCCAGGCCCCGCCAGCCTGGCCGCTGGATATCCCACTGCCGGCAGCGGCACGCGTTCCTGGCGCATCCAAAGATGAACCTGCCGAACCGTCTGCAGCTCGGCGAACTTGGTGAAGACGAGTTCGATCGCTTCCTGGACGCGCCGGTCCGGGTCCTTCTCGATCCGGTCGTGCCGCACCTTGAGGTACCGTTGCCACGGGGCGGCCAGGAAAAGCTCGCCGCGGCGAGCCTTCTGCTTCAGGGCCTCGAGCGAGCGCTGACGGAAGAGCGAGAGTTCCATCTCGCTCATTGTGCCCTTCATGCCAAGCAGAAGGCGATCGTTCGGGTGGCGGGAATCGGACACGCCGTCCTCATCGATGATCAGCGTATCGACCAAGCCACAGAACTCCAGCAGAGTGTGCCAGTCTCGTCCGTTACGGGCGAGCCGCGACGCCTCGATCGAGACCACAGCGCCCACCCGTCCCTCGCAGATCGCGGCCAGCAGCTTCTCGAAGCCCGGCCGCGCGATCCCGGAACCGGACCGACCGAGATCATCGTCGATCACTTCGACGGCGCCCGAACCAAGAGGGCGGGCTCGATCGGCGAGCGCATACTGACGCGGCGCTCGGTGATTGTTGAGAACCTGGTCGGTCGTCGACTGGCGCACATAGACGAACGCGCTGCGGGCCAAGTGCTCAGGCGTGATCTTGGTCATCACCTGCTCCTTGCCGATCCGATCGTCCATCTCGGCCTGTATTCCCCGAGCGGCCGCTTCCGTCAGTAGAACCCGCAACAATGGCGTGAGCGCCGTCCGGAGATGGGACGGAAGCTCTGGAGGCATCGTTGCTTGTTCGAATAAATCTCTTTGGTTGCGTCGCTCGTTCGTCATCTCCGGCTCCTCGCGTCGAGGGCGGATCCCCTCGCAACAAGATTAGGAGTGTGCCGACCAGGGCGTGGAGCTCAGCGAGCTTCTCGAGCGGTAGCCGCGGATGTTGAACGAGTTCCACGAAGACCCATTCGTCTTGGTCATCCAGGCGGGCAGCAGCGCCAAGGTGCGATCGGGCTGCCGCACAACGCGGCGATCGGCGTTCCATGCCGCCGGATGCGGACCACCGTGAGAAATCACCCGCGCGCGGATGAACCCGAGACGTGACCCGACATCAAACGCCGGACACCCGGCATATGACGCTGGCTCGCCCGGAACCGGCAAGACGCACATCGCTCGCGGGATCGGTCTCGCGGCCTGCCAGAAAGGCGAATCGGTCGGGGTCTATGATGGCCGCGGCCCTCGTTCATGAATTGCTGGAGGCTCGCGATGAGAAGCGGTTGCTTCGTCTGCAGCTGCAGGTCGCCGGATAAAGCTCCTGATCGTCGACGAGCCTCAGATACTGTCCCTTTCTCCCCAGACCGGGGCCGAGCTGCTGTTCGAAATATTCAGCCAACGCTACGAGCGCGGTTCAACCATCGTCACTTCGAACCTGCCGTTCGACGAATGGACCAGCGTGTTCGGGTCAGAGCGTCTGACCGGCGCGCTGCTCGATCGCCTCACTCATCACGTCCATATCCTGGAAATGAATGGTGATAGCTACAGGCTCAATCAGAGCCAGCGGCGCTCACGCCGCAACAACGCCAACACGCCCAAAGACGATCTGACCCAAACCGGACGCCCACCAAACAAGCCCGGGCTCGACGGCATCTCGCCGGCATCATTGATGCATCTTTGCTCCGGAAAGCGATGCAATCTCGCTCCGGCGTTGACACCGGGCATCGGCGGTGGCGTGGCCCCGCGAAGTAGCTGGGCGTCTCACGTCGGGCTTCCACGCTTGGCTCAATAGGGCGCCGAGCAAGCGGACCCGCGACGACGAAGAGATCGGCGCGAAGCTGCGGGCGAGCTTCATCGGCAGCGCCAGAACACGATGCCCGGCGCGTCTGGCGCGACGTGCTGGCCGAAGGCGTCTCTTGCGGCCTGCACAGGATCGAGCGGCTGATGCAGGCTCAGGCCTTCAGGGCGCGGCCTCGCCGGCGCGGCCTGCCGAAGGACGACGGCCAACGGCTCGCGTCGGTGATCGCGCCGAATGTGCTCGACCGGGAGTTCTCAGCAGAGCGGCCGAACAGCAAATGGATTGCCGACTTCACCTATGTCTGGACAGCCGAAGGCTGGCTCTACGTGGCTGCGGTTATCGACCTGTTCTCGCGGCGCGTTGTTGGTTGGTCGATGAAGGCCGAGATGAACGTCCAGTTCGCCGCCGACGCGCTTATCATGGCCATCTGGCGCAGAGGTAAGCCTGACGCGCTCCTGCATCATTCGGATAGTCAGAGGATAAACGCCAGTTTCCGGGCGGCCTGACTTAAACACCGATCGGCCGACTGGTAGGCTGGCGCCGGAGCCGCCCGGTGCGGTCTGACCCGCACTCCGATCGACCAGCCGTGTCTTTCCCTGGACCTGTCGACCGCCCGGGAACGCCGCGCGGTGAGGCTTTGCCTCGCCGATGCCTGTGACCCGAGAAGGGCCTGACCTCCATGGTCTCGTGACTGTCCTGTCCGCGCATTCGGTCCCGGCGAAGCCATTCATGCATGGTCATGTGGAGGCTGGGAATGGCGGTAACCGGAGGAACACGTCGCATCGTCGGCGGCGTCGATACCCACAAGGATCTTCACGTCGCAGCGGTCGTCGACGAACAGGACCAGGTCATCGGAACACGATCCTTCGCCACGACTTGGCAAGGCTATCGCCAGATGCTCGCCTGGATGCGCTCCTTCGGTGAGTTGCAACGCGTCGGCGTAGAGTTCGACCGGCAGCTACGGCGCAGGGCTCCTGCGCTTCATGCAGCAGGCAAAGGTCGCGGTCCTCGAAGTCACGACCCCCGACAAGCAGGATCGGCGTCGACGCGGCAAGAACGACGATCTCGACGCCCAGAACGCCGCCCATGCCGCCTTTGCAGGTCAGCGGACCGTGACGCCGCGAAGCCGGGACGGCATGATCGAATCCCTGCGGGTTCTGATGGCTTGCCGGAAGACCGCGGTGAGCGCCAGGCGTGTCGCCCTGCAGATGATCCACAACACCATCGTCTGCGCCCCTGATGGCCTGCGCGATCAACTGCGCAGCCTGACCCGCATGCAGCTCGTCCGTACGCTGGCCTCCTGGCGACCCGATCTTACCGCTTATCGCGACTTGGATTCCGCCTATCGCATCGGCCTCAAGTCGCTGGCCCGCCGTTACCTCGAGCTGCATGATGAGATCGCAGATCTCGATGTGATGATCGCCGCCATCGTCGACGAGCTGGCGCCGAACCTCGTCGCCCGCAATTCGATTGGCCACATTGGCGCTGCGCAGCTTCTCCTTACGGCCGGCGACAATCCAGAAAGATTGAGGTCAGAGGCCAGCTTCGCATCGTTGTGCGGCGTCAGTCCGGTTCCGGCGTCGTCGGGAAAGACCGTCCGGCATCGGCTCAACCGCGGCGGAGATCGCGCCGCCAATAGCGCGCTACACATCATCGCCATCGGACGCTTGCGGACCGACCAGAGAACCAAGGACTACGTCGCTCGCCGACTCGCCGAAGGACATTCCAAGCTCGACGCCATTCGAGCCCTGAAGCGCTACCTCGCCAGAGAGGTCTTCACCCTCATCACGCAGCGCCGCAAGGAAATCAACGCCACCCAAATTGCCGCTTGACAAACAGAAGGGCGTCCAGGGCAGCCAGTATGCCAGCGAGCTGTTCCAGAGGCTGATGGCGGACAACGGCGTACGATGCTCGATGAGCCGATCCGGCAATGTGTGAAACAATGCCGTCATGGAGAGCTTCTTCTCCTCGCTCAAGACCGAACGGATCGGAAGGAAGATCTACAGCACGCGCGACGCCGCCAGGGCGGACGTATTCGACTACATTGAACGGTTCTACAACACGGTTCGTAGGCACTCGACCATCGGTTACCTCAGCCCGGTTGAGTTCGAGGAGCGAGCGGCGTTAACTTAACCCACTGTCCATGAAACCGGCAGCAGCGGCGACGTCAACCTCGTGAAGCAGGTGATGGTCTAGCGTAGCTCCATCGGCACGCAACTCGATCCGAACTCTTGTTGGATGCTGATGCGCTCTCTCGAAACGCTCGAGATCTGACGCGCTCGAACGACAGCGCCCGTCTTGTCGCCGAATACCTTGGCGGGCCATCCCAAGATCGCGAGGGCGCACCATCTCAAGGCGACCCCTGCAAGACGGTGTTCGACCGGCAATATTCGGCTCCGGGCTCGACCTTTGCTTTCGATGTCAAGGGCGGCGAGAAGGAGGCCTTTGCGTTGCTCGATATCTTCAGATCGTGAAGCTAGCGGTCGGCTTAGGCGGCACCGAAACGCTGATTTCGCGTCCCGGCTCAATGACGCATTCCGGCGTCGCGCGCGAATTGCACGAGGAGCTTGGATTGTCGGATGCTCTGATCCGCATCTCGACCGGCATCGAGAATGTGGGCGACTTGATTTCGGATCTCGGGCAAGGCCTCGAATATGTCTGACTGCGCGCGGATTGAGCGCCCGAACGAATGATCAACGACGATCTGCGCTCGTGCGGCGCCGGCGCCCATAATCTTCACCGGCCCACAGGCGCGGTGATGAAGAACAACCACACCGAGAAGGCGATCGGGAATTCCAAGAACCAGAAGTTGACGAACACGGCTTCGCCCTGTCTCGGGCTTCCGGCAATGGACTGCACAGCGTCGGATAACTCCGGTATGCTAGCTTCTTTTGGCTTAGGGAGCATTGCGAGGCCACTTTCGCCACACTATTCGGCGGTACTCCCCCCATCACATCCGGGGGTCCGCAATGCCCCTCAAGAAGGTCACGCTTTTGAATAGGCGCGTGCGCGGCTCGGAAATTGAGAGGATATCTCGCCTGGCGCGGGGTCAGCGACCTCATTACGCTTTCCGACAGGGATTGCGATCGCGGGCGAAGCCGGCGCCGCCAACGACACGAGCGTGCACCCCAAGGAGCGACTCCTTTTCAGAGTGACGTCTACTTGATACCGCCTATGTGATTGGCGCCGCCTTTCGGCGTCCGATGTCGTGGGCAAGCGCGAGACGAGCGCACGGGCACGCGCGATGCCTGGCGGTCAGGGGAACGACGATATGACTGACGTCACGCAAATGTCGTCGGCGCGGCTGGGGCCGGGCGGCCACTGGCGTAACTGGGTGGGCAACCAATCCTTCATCGCGCGGCACATGAAGGAGCCTGGTTCGGAGGACGAATTGGCTGCGCTCGTGCATGAGGCGACGTGTCAAAATCTCCCCATCCGCGTTGCCGGCTCCGGCCATTCCTTCACGCCGGTGGTCGCAACTAGCGGCCTGCTGCTCAGCTTGAAGGACATGCAGGGGCTCGTCAGCGCCGACCTCGCTCGCAAGCGCGTCGTCGTGCGCGCAGGCACAAGGATTGGCGATATCGGCCGCGCCCTCAAACAGATCGGTCTGTCATTGGCCAACCAGGGCGATATCGACACCCACGCGATTGCCGGCGCCCTTTCGACCGGCACGCATGGCACCGGAATCGAGCTTGGCTGTCTGTCGTCCCAGGCGGTCGGCATGCGGCTGGTTCAATCGAACGGGTCGGTGTTTGAGCTCGACGCCGACCGGGATCCCGAAATGATGGCCGCGGCCCAGGTTTCCATCGGCATGCTCGGAGTGATTTCGACGATCACACTGGAAGCGATCTCCGCCTACAACCTCAAGGAGACGCTCTGGCGCGAGGATTTCGACTCCTGCATGGAAAGGCACGACGAACTGGCAGCGAATAACCGTCATTTCAGTTTCTTCTGGTGTCCGGTCGCCGAGTCCCGGCGCCTCTACTGCCTACCCGACGTCGCCGCTGTCTCTAAGGTCAAGCGTGAGCACGACGTTTGCGAGATGAAGCTGATGAACGTCACCGACGAGCGGCCCTACTCGAACGAGGGGAATTTCGAACGAGTCGCCTATAGTTCGGAAATCTATCCGATCGAATACATCCCGAACTTCCACGAACTCGAATACGCCGTACCGATTGAACACGGCAAGGACGCCTTGCGGCAAATTCGCGAGCTAATGCTAACCAAGCACACAAATTGCATCTATCCCGTGGAATATCGTTTCGTCGCTGGCGATTCGGGCATGCTGAGCCCTTATTACGAACGCGCTAGCGTGACGATCTCGGTCTCTGGCGGGCCGGGAATTGACTATTGGAGCTATCTCCTCGACGTAGACGCGATCCTCAGGCAATACGGCGCGCGCCCGCATTGGGGCAAGCTGCATTTCAATCGCGCGGAAGACATGCCGTCGCTCTATCCGCGCTTTCATGACTTCCGGGCAATCCGCCGTGAGATGGACCCGTCAGGCCGCTTCCTGAACGATCACTTGAGAAATTTGTTCGAGTGACGCAGGGGCGGAAGTGCATCGTTTCGCGCCGCACCTTCAGAGGGCGCGATGCTCCTCGCTTATCAACTGGCCGGTCTATGCGCGCTTGAGGCGCACATGCGGACATCAGCGCCCGCACGCAATCCGCCGCAACCCGCCGGCGGCGCCGTGACGGCCGCCCTTGAGCCGGCTTGGGGCGCGGCTCAAGGGTACCCAGAGCGGCTCGGATCATCGCGCGATGACGCGGCCCGCGGCGAGCGCGACCGGGCGCGCCGCCCCCAGGATGTCGAGCAGGACGAGTTCGCGCTCATGCGCGGCCATCCCGCGTAGAGCCCATTGAAGCCGGCGAGCGGCCCGTCGACGACGACCACCCTCGCGCCCCGCGCGAGCACAGGGGTTGCTCGGGGAGGCGGACGGGAAGCGAGGCGGACGACGCCGTCAGGGTCGGCCCGGGCCAGGGGCTTTGCGATCTCGGCGTCCGGGCAGCGCGCCGGGGTAGGGCCGAACTTGACGACGGAGGCGACGCCGATGGTGCGCTCGCTCGCCCGCCATCTCTCCTCGACGCGAGCGAAGAAATACTCGCCGAACAGGCCGACTGTGCGCCATCGAGCGCCGACCTGGGTGCGGGTTTTGGGCGCAGATGTTTCGAAGCCGGCGAGCGTGACGACGGCGAGGCGATCATGGCCCGGAACGGCTTTGAGGACGATCCAGTAGGACATCGGAAGGCGCTACCCAATCAATGCTTCGACATCCACCTTCGTCGTCCAAGCCGCCGATGCGGCGGCTAGCGCCATCGTCAGCGCGATCATGCCGTCGATCCTTCCCGACGCGCGCTTCTTGTCGAGCTTTCTGTTGCCGGCCGGATCCGAAGCGATGACGGCGTTCGCGGCGCACATCAAAGCACAGGGTGATTTCCGTGCCGAAGTTTTTTCTCAAGGATTAGGCTCTCGAGATCGCGCAACGCCGGAACTCATGCTTTTGAAGCCCTGCCCGAACTCGATGAACTTTTCTTTGATCATTGGCTCGGAAAAAGCCCGCCTTGACCAACCACGGTTTGAGATGCGGCATGCCCCAACGATCGAACGTGATGCGATTGATCCGGTATTCCTCGACCAGATCGCGCAGGCGCTCGGCAACGAACTCGTAGGAAACCGACGCGCCGGGCGAGTTCGATGAAGCCCCGATCGGCCCAAACGTCGTACGGCGCGCGGTCAGCCTGCGCCCTGGCCATCAGGCCCTCCTCGGGCAGCCAAAAGACCGGCAGGACGCTCCACGTCGCTTCACCGGATCGTTCCCGGCCAGCGCCAGGCAGGTCAAATCATTGGTCGCGCTCAAGTCCAACCCGCCGAACACCGTGCAGCCATGAAGGTCGCGAGGCCCGACGCCGCAAGCTTTCCAGACGCTAAGCGAAATGAATGGCGAGGCGATCTCGACGCGCTGGTTCAGAACCAAATTCTTGTACTCCGCCTCGCGCGCCGGCATGCGCTGCGCCGCGGCGGCCATGGCCATGACCTCGCGCTGGTTCATGAAAAAATCGTACCCCGGGTTCGCCAAGCGGACCGTGGCTTCAGAAAACGGGTCCATCTCAGGCCTCGCCGCGTACAGTCTCACGACCGTCTGAGGATCGCGCCCGGCGAGCGCGTCGTCGATGAGCACGCTGAGCAAATCCGAATCGCTCGCCGCCTGGGTGCTGATGACCACGCTCAGCGGCGTCTCGACGCCGGCGGTCGCGGTCTCCAGCGCCTCGTATAGCGGGCTGCACGGCCCCGGACCCTGCCCAGTTCATCGTGAACGCAAAACTGCGGCGACAGCCCGAAAGCCGTGTTCGCCTCGCTCAAGGCCCGGTATCGCGTCCCCAATTCCAGGCAGGAGAGGGCCTTCGCGCGCTCGTGAGTCTTGACCGCGTTCGCAAGCTCCGGGTTCATCCTGATCATCTTCGCCGCGAGCGAGAAAATGATCGCCGCCTGATCGCGCGACTGCACGCAGGAATAGAGTTGGCTATTCGGCCGGTCGCGCGCGGAAGGCCCGCACAGATGGTTGAGCAACAGACACGCGCGCAATGTTGTTTTTGCGTTCTTGCGCCCCATGCTCCAAAAGGCGCGCCTCGTCGGGCCGTGCTCGGCGCGCGCGATCCCAGCGCGCGGCTCGACGTTCAGTATAAGCTGGTTGGGCCCGTGGCGGCCTTCACAGCATGGAACTTTCCCGCGCTCGCCGCGGGTTACCCCATCATTCTCAAGCCGTCCGAGGAGACGCCCTCACGCGCCTTCCTGTTCGCCGAAGAGGCGAAGCGCGCGGGTTTACCTGACGGCGTTTTGAGCGTCGTCGCGGGCGATCCGACGGAAATCCCGCGGCATCTCATCGCCTCGCCTGTCATCCGCAAGGTCTCGCTGACCGGCTCCGTACCGGTCGGCAAACTGATCATGAAACTCTGCGGCGAAGGCCTCAAGCGTTTGAGCCTCGAGCTCGGCGGTCACGCTCCGGTGCTTGTTTTCCCTGATGCGGATCCGGTCGCCGCCGGCAAGGCCTGCGCCGCCGCGAAATTTCGCAACAGCGGACAGGTCTGCATTTCGCCAAGCCGCTTTTATGTTCACGCATCGATCAAGGACGCGTTCGCAGCCGCCATGGCGGAGAGCGCCCGTTCGCTCAAACAGGGCAGCGGCGTCGATCCCAGCGTGACAGTCGGCCCCATTATCAACGCGCGCGGGCGCGAGCGCGTCGAGACCCTGGTCCAGGACGCAATCCAGCGCGGCGCGCGTTCCCTCGCTGGCGGAAGCCGCCCATCGGCCTTCAATCGCGGCTACTTCTTCGAACCGAGGGTCCTCGACAATGTGCCCGACGACGCCAGGGTGATGCGCGAGGAGCCTTTCGGTCCGGTCGCGCCCTTCGAGGACTATGATGAAGTGATTGCAAGGGCGAACGGAACGCCCTTTGGCCTGGCAGGGTATGTGTTCACGAGTTCGGTTGCGCTGGCGAACCGCCCATCGTCGGCGCTTAAGGTCGGGATGGTCGGCGTCAACGAACTCAGCGAACGCCTCGTTGACGCGCTCTTGGGCGTTAGTGACGACGGTTCCCTTGACGGTGATTTCTCCGCTGTTGGCGCGAGAAGTCTCGTCATCGAAGTCGTCGTCGATCTCGATGAACTGATCCGGCAGGACGTCGCTGACCTCGTTGACCAAGTCGTCAATCAGACGGTCGAGGTCCTGTTCGAGCTCGGCGAGCAGGGCGCAGGAGCGGGCGTCACTCTTGACGGGCGCTGAAGCTAAATCTACACGATCGGTATTCGGCATAGCGGAGTGCTCCTTCTTGGGCCGGTCCTTCTTTGCTTCAACGGCAAAGGGCCGGCCTTTCCTTGAGTTGCCGCTCTGCGGGGACCGCCGATGTGCGCAGCGACGGACGCGCCAACGGTTAGCGGCATTCGCTGAAATCAGTCGCGCTTAGCCTGCTCCCGAACTTGACGCCGCCCGATCAAGCGGATTGTGGCTTCCCCCACCCGCGGCGGACCCGTGGCTGCGAGGCGGGCGCCTGCGCCCAGGGCGTTTTGCGCTCGGCCGCTCCGGCGATCTGGCGCCCTTTCGCGGCCAACGCTTCGGCGATCTGGCGCTCTCTCGCGGCCGACAGCGTTTGGAAGTGCTGGCTGCAGTCTCGAGCGGAAGGCGTACAGCGAGCCGCCCTTGACGAGCTGAAAAACCGGAAGCTTGTCCTGATCGGTGTACAAGCGGCGCACGCTTCGTGAGTCGCTGTTCCCATAGATCGCCTCGGCGATCGCCTCCCAGCCGCGAAGAAGATCGTGCTTGTCGTCGACAGATTGGTCGGGCATGCGGCCTGGTCCCGTCGCGGAGGTGGTTGGAATTGGGTTGGCGTAGTCTCCGGGTTGCCTAACCCGAACGATTCCGGCGTTGGCGCGCTGGAATGGAGACCACGCCATGACGAAGGATACCACGAAGGAGGCGGGTGTCGCCGCCGAGGTTTTGCTTTTCGATGATTGGTTCGACGCGATCGAGGACGGGGTTCGCGCTCGGGTGCGCGGGTTCATCGAGACGATGCTGGATGAGGAACTTGCCGGCGTATTGTCGCGCCCGCGATATGGCCGACGCAAGCCGAGCGAGGATGGCGAACCGCCGCCAATCGTCCGCGTCCGGCACGGCCACCGCAAGCGCGGGCTGACCGGGACCTTCGGGAGAGCGGAGATTTCCGTGCCGCGGGCTCGGCTGATGGGCGCGGACGGCAAGACGAGCGAATGGAAAAGCGCCTCGCTTCGCGCCTACCAGCGCCGCACCAAGGCCGCCGACGCGCTGATCGCCGGGGCCTATCTTTCCGGGACCAACACCCGCCGGGTTCGGCGCGCGCTGGCTGCGGTGTTCGCCGGGCCGGTCGGCAAGGACGTGGTCAGCCGGGCATGGCGCAAGGTGAAGGGCGACTGGGACGCCTGGAACGTGCGACCGCTCGGCCAGGAGCCGATCGTGCGGTTGATCCTCGACGGCACGCTCGTACGGGTCCGGCTCGACAGACGCGCGACGTCGGTCTCGCTCCTGGTGGCGCTCGGCGTGCGCGCGGACGGCCAGAAGGTGCTGCTGGCGATCCGGAGCATGGGCGGCGAAAGCGAGGCCGCCTGGCGCGCGCTGCTCGACGATCTCGTGAAGCGCGGATTGAAGACGCCCGAACTCGTCATCGCCGACGGCGCGCCGGGTCTGGAAAAGGCGCTGGCGGCGCTCTGGCCGGATGCGCCGGTCCAGCGCTGCACGGTTCACAAGCATCGCAACCTGCTCGCTCACGCGCCCGAGCGTCTGCACGAGGAAATCTCCAACGACTATCGCGACATGATCTACGCCGCGACGAGACAGGAGGTCGAAGCCCGGCGCAAGGCGTTCCTCCGCAAATGGCGCCTGAAATGCCGCGCCGTCGCCGACAGCCTCGAGGAGGCCGGCGACAGGCTGTTCACCTTTACGCGCTTCCCGCCGAGCCAATGGAAGTCGATCAGGACCTCGAACGCGATCGAGCGCCTGCATGAGGAGTTCAAGCGCAGGATCAAGACCCAGACCGTGCTGCCCTGCGCCGAAACCGCCGCCATGCTGTTCTGGGCGCTGCTCGCCTCCGGGCAGATCACCATG
>CAWEZX010000018.1:0-803990 GCA_963813555.1 uncultured Alphaproteobacteria bacterium
GCAGGAAACCGAGGAGAAGAAGAAGAACTCCTATATGTCCGAACGTCATTACGGCGCGTTCGAGCGCTCGTTCCAGGTGCCTCAGGATGTCGACGAAACAAAGATCGAGGCGTCCTTCTCAAAAGGTCTCCTGACCGTAAACCTTCCGAAGAACGGCGGGTCGCAGAAACCGGCGCAGACGATCACCGTCAAGGCAGCGTGAAGGGAGGGTTGCCTTGCATTAAAGGCGACGCCAATGCGTGGCCTTTTCGTTAAACGCGCGAGGCAAAATTCATCGGAAGTCAACATGGCGACGACATTATCGAAGAAAGAGGTTGCGCTCATCGACGCCTACTGGCGCGCCGCCAACTATCTGTCCGTCGGTCAGATTTACCTGTTCGATAACCCCTTGCTGCGCGAGCCTCTCAAGGAGGAGCACATCAAGCCACGCCTTCTGGGGCATTGGGGCACGACGCCGGGTCTCAACTTCGTCTACGCGCATCTCAATCGGCTGATCAAGAAGCACGATCTGGACATGATCTACGTCACTGGCCCCGGACATGGCGGTCCGGGGCTGGTCGCCAACGCCTATCTCGAAGGCACCTACAGCGAAGTCTATCCAGGCATCTCGCAGGATGCGGAGGGCATGAGCGGCTCTTCACCCAGTTCTCCTTCCCCGGCGGGATTCCGAGCCATGCGGCGCCCGAGACGCCCGGCTCCATCCACGAGGGTGGCGAGCTCGGCTACGCGCTATCGCATGCCTTCGGCGCCGCCTTCGACAACCCCGACCTCATCGTCGCCGCGGTTGTCGGCGATGGCGAAGCGGAGACTGGACCGCTCGCGACGAGCTGGCATTCCAACAAGTTCCTGAATCCCGTGCGCGACGGCGCCGTGCTGCCGATCCTGCACCTCAACGGCTACAAGATCGCCAATCCGACCGTGCTGGCGCGGATCAGTCACGAGGAGCTCGAACTCGCTTCTGCGGGGATACGGATATGCGCCCCATTTCGTCGAGGGGCATGAGCCGGGGCCGATGCACGAGGTCATGGCGGCCACGCTCGAAACAGTGATCGGCGAAATCCGCAGCATCCAGGCTGACGCGCGGAAGAATGGATTTTCCAAACGCCCGATCTGGCCGATGATCGTCATGCGGACACCGAAGGGCTGGACCTGTCCCAAGGAGATCGACGGCCAGCGAGAAGAGGGCTACTGGCGGTCGCATCAGGTGCCGATGAGCGCGATGCGCGGCCATCCGGAGCATGTCCATATTCTCGAGACATGGATGAAGAGCTATCGCCCCGAGGAGCTGTTCGACGACAAGGGCCGCCTCAAAGGCGAGCTTGCTGCGATTGCCCCGCAAGGGACACGCCGGATGAGCGCCAATCCGCATACCAATGGCGGCCTGCTCTTGCGCGACCTAAGGCTCCCCAACTTCCGCGACTATGCGGTCGCCGTGCCTTCGCCTGGCTCCGTAAACGCAGAGTCAACGCGGGTCATGGGCCAATTTCTGCGCGACGTGATGAAACTCAATCTGGACTCGCGCAACCTCCGCCTGTTCAGCCCGGATGAGAACAATTCCAACCGCTGGCAAGACGTGCTCGAGGTCACAAACCGCGCCTGGGCCGCCGAGACCTTATCATACGACGACCATCTCGCGCCGGACGGGCGCGTGATGGAGATGCTCAGCGAGCACCAGTGCCAAGGCTGGCTCGAAGGCTACCTGCTGACCGGGCGGCACGGTTTCTTCTCCTGCTATGAAGCCTTCATCCACATCATCGATTCCATGTTCAACCAGCATGCCAAATGGCTGAAGGTTTGTGGTCACATCCCCTGGCGACGGCCGATCGCCTCGCTCAACTATCTGTTGTCGAGCCACGTCTGGCGTCAGGACCACAACGGCTTTTCCCATCAGGATCCGGGCTTCATCGACCATGTGATGAACAAGAAGGCCGAAGTGGTGCGGATCTATTTACCGCCTGACGCGAACTGCCTGCTTTCCGTCACCGACCATTGCCTGCGCAGCCGCAACTACGTGAATGTCATCGTGGCGGGCAAGCAGCCGGCTCCGCAATGGCTGACCATGGATGAGGCGATCAAGCATT
Organism: uncultured Alphaproteobacteria bacterium; assembly: GCA_963813555.1. Lineage (GTDB taxonomy): Bacteria > Pseudomonadota > Alphaproteobacteria > Rhizobiales > Beijerinckiaceae > Roseiarcus. The sequence continues at coordinate 2,082 of CAWEZX010000018.1, forward strand.
GTGAGGCAGGGCTCGGCATCTGGCCGTGGGCGAGCAACGATCGTGGCGGCGAGCCGGATGTCGTCATGGCCTGTTGCGGCGACGTCCCGACGCTCGAGACTCTGGCCGCGGTCAAGCTCCTGCGCCAGCACGCGCCCGAACTGAAAATACGCGTTGTCAACGTCGTTGATCTCACGACGTTACAGCCGTCAAGCGAACACCCGCACGGTCTCGCCGACCGCGACTTCGACGCGCTTTTCACCGTCGATAAACCGATCATCTTCGCCTTTCACGGCTATCCTTGGCTCATCCACCGGCTGACGTATCGGCGGACCGGCCACGACAACATTCATGTGCGCGGCTACAAGGAAGAGGGAACGACGACCACGCCTTTCGACATGTGCGTAATAAACGACCTCGATCGTTTCCATCTGGTCGGCGACGTCATTGACCGCGTGCCGAAGCTTGGCGAGCGCGCCGCCTACGCCAAGCAGGAGATCCGCGACAAGCTCATCGACCATCGCCAATACATTTGCCGCTATGGCGACGACATGCCGGAAATCAAGAACTGGACATGGGGGCATGGCGGCGTCCGAGGCGCAATTTCGACCGAGGGCGACAACCTGTGAACGTGCTTAGCGGCCTGTTCGTCACAAGCGCCGGGTATCAAGTTCAGCGGCAAAGAGGGCCGGCTTTTGTAACGAACGGCGTGCAAGAACTCAATTAACCAGCCAGGCTTCCGCGGACGCAGCCGGAATCCTCCCTAGTCGACCGTGATCTGTAGGCGCCGGCGCTCGCCAACGATCCGCGCTTCATTCTCGTCAACGAACCGACCGGCGCTCGATACGAGGAACGGCGCCGCGGTGTTCGCAATCTTTACGCGCCTGGCCGACGAGGGCCGCACGGTGATAGTGGTGACGCACGACGAGGCCTCGCCCGCCTGACGCAACGAGCGATCCATATTGTCGATGGACGGGCGTCGGCCTAATGTGACCGCCAAAGCGGTCGGCCAGAGACGATAGTCACCGCGCGGAGTCGCCCCCCGTCCACGTCCATGCGCCGCCCTCTTTGCATTCGAGGACGGCATCGTACAGATCGCTGCGCCCGTCGGCTTCGCCATTGGCGACGTAACCGATCGAAGCTAGCGACAGCATGCCGAGGATTTGACTGACCTCGTTCGAGGTCAAAGTCTCTTGGATACGGTCCATAAGGACGACCCGCGGCGCCGCGAGAAGAACGTGCAGACAGGCGAGCAGTTGCTGTTCGCGCAGCGAAATGAGCGTCCCCCAATCCTGAGGGACGTCGAGCCCTCCCGCCTGGCTCAAGAGATGGTCGAGGTTGAGTTCGCGGAGCAGGCTCCACATGCGATCGTCTGATATCTCCCCCTCGCGCCCCGGAACGAGCGCCTCCCGCAACGAGCCCGGCGGCAAATAAGGCTTCTGGGCGAGAAAGTGAGCGCCGTCTCCCCGGGGACGAATGATGCGCCCCTCGCCTGAGATCCAAACGCCGGCCGTGGCCCTAAACAGCGCTATCCCCGCGTCGGGATTCGTCCCCTTAACGAGAATGCGACCGCGGAACGGGATTGTTATCGACAAGTTCTTGATGAGAAGGGCGTCATTCGTCGGCGACGATAAGGTCAAGCGTTGGTACGCCAGAGGCGCATCCGACTCGATGATCTGAATGGCCGACGTTGGCGTTTGCGCTTGGTCCAGGGCCTCCGCCATGGCGTGAAGCCGAGCGCTCACCGCGGCGAAGGCTGAAAGCGACTGGAACTGGGTGACGATCAAAGAAAACGCGGCCACAGCCGTTGAGAAGGCCATGGCGGACTGGGTGATCACTCCAAATTCGACTTTACCCGCGATGAATGCCGGGGCGATAATCAAAGCTGGGATTATCTGGATCATCCAATTGTAGCCTGTGGTGAAGAATCCGACATTGCGGTTGAAGGTAGTGATCGAACGAAAATTGGCGATCAGGGCATCGAGCCCGCGGAGCAACCGCGCCGACTGCGCATCCTCGCGACGCGAAAGCAGAATCGATTCGGCGTTCTCGCGAACATGAATGAGCGCGGCGCGGAAGCTCGCTTCCTTGTCCAGTTGATCGTAGTTGAGCTTGATGAGCGGGCGCCCGAGCATAAACGTCACGTATGAGCCGATGGCCGCATACAGAACGGTCACCGCGGACAAGAGCGGACTGATTGACAACAACACGCCGGAAAAGGCCATGATCGTAAGGCCGCTGTTGAACGCCATGAGGAAAAAGGACAGCGCAGAGGCGGTGAACGCCCGAGTGTCCTCGGCGATCCGTTGGTCCGGATTAGCGAGCTCGCTGGAAGACGACAGCCTGTAGTAAGCGCCATTGGCGAGATAGAGCTTCACGCTTCGGCGGGTCAGGTTATCCCGCCACAGGAGCCCGAGGCGCTCCTCGATGAAATGGGCGATGACGGCAACAGCCGTGGAGCCCGCGAAGACTGCGACGTAGAACATCGCCTGGCGGACGAATTCAGGCGTGTGGCGTTCTGCGATCGCCGTCATGAAGTTTCGGCCGACGTAACTGTTGAGAACGGTCAGGCCATTCGCAGCGCACAAGAGCGCAAGCAGCGCGGCCAACATCCATTTTGCTTTCCAGCCGACCTCGGAGTTTGCGAGGAGACTGATTGCTCGCGCAAATCGCGCCGCGGTCTCTTTGAGCGGCGGAGGCTTCTCGATGTCCATGCCCTGGCTCCTGCGGAAGGTCGAAGCGATCCGGGTCCTATGGCCGCGAAACCGCAGGAGCGGAGACTTTGATCTGCATCAAGGAGCGACAGGAGAAACGACCTACATACGCGCAATTGGAGTCCCATCGCACGGATGGACGAGGAGGAGCATATGCGAAGTCGCTTTCCGGGGGAGCTCGCGATCCTGGGTTTGGCTGTTGCTTATTCGCAGCCTCGGTTTCTGCGCAATCAAGTCTGGCGCGGTTAGCGGCGCCGGAGCTAATTCAAGTCCACAGGTGAGGCCATGAAGGTCAATCGGTATGTGGTCATCGCAGCGATGGCGGCAGTCGTGGTCGGCGGCGGCGCGGCGGGTTACGTCGCTTGGAAACAGTACGAGGCCTCGCAACTACCCCCGGGCATCGTCAGCGTCAACGGTCGGGTGGAGGCGACCCAGGTCGACATCTCGACCAAGATTCCCGGGCGTGTCATCGAGATCGCGCCGCACGAGGGCGACATGGTCTCGCCCGGGGAGGTCGTTGCCCGGATCGACACGTCCGAAACCGAGGCGCAGCTGCACCAGGCGCAGGCGTCGGCCGAACTTGCCCGCCAGACGCTCGTCACCCGTCAGGCCGACGTCGCCAGCGACGAGGCCCAGTTGGAATTCGCGAACGAGGAGATGCGACGCACGGCGACGCTGGTGGACAAAGGCTGGTCCACGCACGAACATGACCAGCGCAGGCAGCAGCTGATCAGCGCCGACGCGTCCCTCAAGGCGGCTAAGTCGCAGGTCGACGAAGCCCGGGCTTTCGCCAAGACCGCGGAAGCCAAGGTCGCAGAGCAGCAGGCTTTATTTGACGATTCGACAATCAAGTCGCCCGTCCGGGGCCGAGTGCAGTATCGCCTCGTCGAGCCGGGGGCGGTGCTTCCGCCAGGCGGAAAGATCGCGACGGTAATCGATCTCTCGGACGTCTACACGACGGTATTCCTCCCCGCTCCAGTGGCGGGGCGGCTCAAGATTGGCGACGACGCACGCGTGGTCGTGGACGCGGCCCCGGAATTCGTTTTTCCCGCCACGGTTTCGTTCGTGGCGCCCGAATTGCAATTTACCCCCAAGGGGATCGAAGACCAGGTCAAGGCAGGCTTGCGCGGCGTGGGCTATGTGAGGCTCGATCCTGCCGTCGAGTGGCCCGAGAGGCTGGCGGTCAAGCTGCCGCCCATCGACGAGCAGGCCGGCAAGTAGGCTGCCGCGACCATGACTGCCCTCGTCGAGACGGAAAGGCAGCAAAAGGGCGCCCCTGTCGGCGTCGCCGCCTCGCTGAAAGGCGTCACCCATCGCTACGGCAAGACGGTCGCGCTCGACTCGGTGACGCTGGAGATTCCCGCGGGCCGCATGACCGGACTGATCGGCCCGGACGGCGTCGGAAAATCGACCTTGCTCGGGCTGATCGCCGGCGTGCGCAAGATCCAGACAGGCGAAGTGCGGGCGCTGGGCGGCGACCTCAAGGACGAGGCGTTCCGGCAGAACTGCTTCGCGCGCATCGCCTATATGCCGCAGGGCCTCGGCCGCAATCTCTACCCCACGCTCAGCGTGTTCGAGAATATGGACTTCATCGGCCGTCTGTTCGGCCAGGAGGAGGCGGAGCGGAAAGCGCGCATCGACGATCTGGCCCGCTCGACCGGCCTGGACCCGTTCCTCGAACGGCCCGCCGGCAAGCTCTCCGGCGGCATGAAGCAGAAGCTGTCGCTCTGCTGCTCGCTAATCCACGATCCCGATCTCCTGATCCTGGACGAGCCGACGACGGGCGTCGACCCGCTGTCGCGGCGGCAGTTCTGGCAGCTGATCGACCGCATCCGCGGCCGGCGGCCGCAGATGAGCGTGGTGGTCGCGACCGCCTATATGGACGAAGCGGAGCAGTACACCTGGCTCGCGGCCATGGACGGCGGCCACGTGATCGCGATGGGCTCGCCGGCCGAGATCGAGAGCCGCGCCGGCGCGAAGGACCTCGAGGCGGCGTTCATTGCGCTCTTGCCCGAGGAAAAGCGCAAGGGGCACAAGGCGATCGAGATTCCGCCGCTGAAGCATGAAGGCGGGACGCCTGCGATCGAAGCCGACGGGCTCACAAAGCGTTTCGGCTCCTTCACCGCGGTCGATCATGTGAGCTTTCGCATCGAGAAGGGAGAGATCTTCGGCTTTCTCGGCTCGAACGGCTGCGGCAAGTCCACCACCATGAAGATGCTGACCGGCCTTTTGCCGCCGACCGAAGGCACAGCCAAGTTGTTCGGTGAGCCCGTCAGCGGGGAAGAAGACATGGCGATGCGCCGTCGGGTCGGCTACATGTCGCAGGCCTTCTCGCTCTATGGCGAGCTCTCGGTCCGGCAGAACCTCGAGCTCCACGCCAAGCTGTTCGATCTCCCCGTCGCCGAGCGAGGCAAGCGCGTTGACGAGATGCTCGACCGGTTCGGGCTCCGCGAGGTCGCCGACGTCGAGCCGGAAAGCCTGCCGCTCGGCATCCGTCAGCGCCTGCAATTGGCGGTGGCGATCCAGCATCGCCCCGAGATGCTGATCCTGGATGAGCCGACATCGGGCGTCGATCCGGTCGCGCGCGACCAGTTCTGGGAATATCTGATCGCTCTCTCCCGCAACGACGGGGTGACGATCTTTATCTCCACGCACTTCATGAACGAGGCGATGCGCTGCGACCGCATCTCGCTCATGAACGCGGGCAAGGTCCTGGCCGCGGGAACGCCGCCGGAGCTGATCGAAGCCCGGCACGCCAAATCGCTCGAGGAGGCGTTCATCGGCTTTCTCGAGGACGCGGCCGGCGTAGCCAAAAAGGGCGACAAACCGGACGAAACGACGCCCCCGCCGGAGACGAAGGCCTTCGCGCCGCCGAAAGCGAGCGAAGGCGGCTTCAGCATTACCCGGCTCTGGGCTTACGCGCGCCGGGAGGCGGTGGAGATCATGCGCGATCCGGTGCGGATCGCCTTTGCGCTGTTCAATCCCATCATCCTCATGTTCGCGATCGGCTACGGCATCTCGTTCGACGTCGAGCATCTGCGCTGGGCGGTCTTCGATCAGGACCAGTCCCTCGAGAGCCGGCAGTTCCTGGACAGCTTCCGGAACCCGAAATATTTCGACCGGAAGCCCAATCTCGCAACCGCCGATCAGATTGTCTCCGGCCTGCGCAGCGGCGAACTGAAATTCGCTGTCGAGGTTCCGACGAACTTCGGCCATGACCTCATCACGCAACAGACGCCGGAGATCGGCGCCTGGATCAGCGGCGACATGCCGTTCCGGGCCGAGACGTCGCGCAGCTATCTCGGCGGCGTGATGCAGAGCTATCTCGCGGACCTGTCGGCTCGCCTGACCGGCAAACCCTCGTCGTTCTCGCTGATCAATATCGAGGAGCGCTACCGCTACAATCAGTCGTTTAAGAGCATCTATTCTGAGGTGCCGAGCACCATCATGGTGATGCTGATCCTCATCCCCGCGATCATGACGGCGCTCGGCGTCGTGCGCGAAGTGGAAACCGGCTCGATCGCCAACTTTCGCTCGACCCCAGTGACGAGGGTCGAATTTCTGCTCGGCAAGCAGCTGCCCTATGTCCTGATCGGCGTCTCGAGCTTCGCCACCCTCGTCGTGTTGGCGATTTTCGTGTTCGGCGTGCCGGTTAAGGGCTCCTGGCCGGCGCTCATCGCTGGCGGCTTCCTCTGTGTGTGCGCGGCGACCGGATTTGGCCTTTTGGTCTCGACTATTGTTCGCACGCAGGTGGCGGCGGTGTTCGGCACGACCTGCATCGCGCTCATTCCGACGGTCAGCTTCTCCGGCCTGCTCGTTCCGGTTTCATCTCTCTCAGGCGCCGGGCGCGCCATCGGCCTCGGCTTTCCGTCGTCCTGGTTCCAGCAGATCAGCGTCGGCGCCTTCACCAAGGGGCTCGGGTTCCCCGAGCTCTGGCCCAACCATTTGGCGCTCGCGGTCTTTACCGTCCTCTTCATCGCCATGGCCGCACTCATTCTGCGGAAACAGGAGGCGTGAGTGCTAAGGAAGCTGCTCCACATCCTCGCGCTCGGATTGAAGGAGCTGAACAGCATCCGCGCCGATCCGATCCTGTTGGCGCTGACAGTCTATACCTTCAGCTACGCCGTTTACGCCGTCGCGACCGGGGCCAAGACCGAAGTCGATCATGTGTCCACCGCCATTGTCGACGAGGACCATTCCGAGCTCTCCCGGCTGATCCGGCAAGCCATCCTTCCGCCCTGGTTCCAGCCGCCGGTCGAGATCCCGGCCACCGAAATCGGTCCGTCGATGGACGCGAGCCGCTACGTGTTCGTGATCGAGATTCCGCCTAAGTTCGAGCAGGACGTCATCTCGAATCGCTATCCGAGCCTCCAGATCAATATGGACGCGACGGCGGTCGCCCAGGCCGGCAACGGCGGGGCCTATTTGCAGCAGATCATCAACCAGGTGGTGCAAACCTACGCCACGCGCGCCGGAGGAACCGCCACAACCCCCAGCGGAACCGAAATTCAGCCGGTCAACTTCGCCCTTCGCGTGATGTTCAACCCCAATCTCAAGTCGGAATGGTTCAACTCGGTGATGCAGGTGATCAACAACATCACCATGCTTTCGATCATCCTGACCGGCGCCGCGCTCATTCGCGAGCGCGAGCATGGGACGATCGAGCATCTGCTCGCGATGCCGGTGACGCCGGGCGAAATCATGTTGGCGAAGATCTGGGCGAACGGTCTCGTGATCCTGATTGCCGCGTACCTCTCCGTGAAACTGGTCGTGCAGTTGTGGCTTCAGGTCCCGATCGCCGGTTCGCTCCCTCTGTTCCTGGCCGGAGCTGTCGTGTACGCGTTTTCTGTCACCTCGATGGGCATTCTGCTGGCCACCTACACGACCTCGATGGGGCAGTTCGGCCTTTTGGTGATTCCGGTCCTCGTCATCCTGCAGATGCTGTCCGGCTCCGCCACGCCGATGGAGACCATGCCGGTCTGGCTGCAGGACGGCATGCAAATCTTTCCGACGCCGCATTTTGTCAGCTTTTCCCAGGCCGTTCTCTATCGCGCGGCGGGCTTCGACGTCGTCTGGCCCGATCTCCTCGTGATGGCGATCATCAGCGCGGCGTACTTCGTCATCTCCGGCGTGCGCTTCCGCCGGACGCTCGTCGTCATGCAATAGGCTTGCATCCGGGACGCCCAATCTGCCGAAGTTCAGCAGAGCAAACGATGACCTGGGTCAACAACTTTCGGGACAGAAACTGAGGCCCGCCGATGAATCAGACGATGATTGAGGTTGCAGGGGTGGCACTCGCTGCGGCAGTCATATTCATATGGCTCGGGTACCGGCAACGTGTTATCCGCACGCGACGACTGGTGAAGGGGCTCCTCAGCGAGTACTTCAATAGCGACATGCCTGCCAATCAACTCGGCAAGCGCTCACGAGACGTCGCCAGTCGCCATTTCCTGCTCAGTCCGGAATTTTATTCCCTGGCTGTCGCCGCCTATCAGAACGCCTTCGACGCGAAATTCCCAAAGCATGCGGTCTTTGAAGACGAAAATCATGCGAGTTTCGAGGGCGAGAGCAAGCTGATGAGACGGCTGGCGACGTTGAAGAAAGAATTCGGACTGACGGATCGCTATCGCTTCGAAGGGCGGCCTGGCCGCGAGTAACGCCCGGATGAAGGGGATGCACATCACGCGCAGGTGGACGAGATGAGAGATCGCAACCGGGTCGTCTTTGCGGCGGTCGCCTTGATGCTCGGCTCGGCTTGGCTTTCGTCGATCGGAGGCGACGCCGGAGACGCCAACGATCACGGATTTGTTTCTTCGGCGCACGCCCAGCCACCCGAGCCGATCCGCAAATTGATAGAATGGCTGCGCGCCATGACTCTGCCTGCCGGGATCATCAAGGCGGAGGGACGCATCGAAGCGACACAGATAGACGTGTCATCGAAATATGCTGGCGAGCTTGTGGAAGTCGCGGTGCAGGAGGGGGACAAGGTCGCGGCAGGTCAGGTCATTGCAAGGGTGTCGTCGCCGGAGCTCGAGGCGCAGTTACAAGCCGCACAATTAAATCTCCGATCCGCCCGAGAGGCGCGGGCGGAAGACGCCATCAAGGCGGCGGAAGCACAGGTCGAGCAGATCAAGTCGATGATTGGCGACCTCAGGCTCGTGTCGCCCCGAGAGGGAAAGGTCCAGTATCAGCTGGCGTATGCGGGGGCCCACGTCGCGGCGGGCGCGCCGATCGTGACGCTTATCGATCTTGCCGACGTGTACATGACCGTTTTTGTTCGCGCCGCGTACGCGGCCAAGCTCGGACCGGGCGACGAAGCTCGTCTCATCCTCGATGCAGCCCCGGATTACGTCATTCCTGCAACGGTAGGCTTTGTCGCGTCCAACCCGTCGGCGTCCAATTTGGTCGAGACCAAGGAGGAACTCGCCAAGCAGATGCTCCGGGTCGATCTGAAGATCGACCCGAAGGTTTTGCAGGCGTATTATGCAAAGGTTGAGACTGGGTTGCGCGGGGCAGGATTCGTGCGCACGAAGCCCGACGCGAAATGGCCGGCCGACTTACAAGTCAAGCTGCCTCCTCCGCCGATCGCCCAGGAGTCTCCGCCCGCTCCTGCGCCTGTCGAGCAACAGGAGGCCGCCCCCGCATTTGCGTCTATAGGTGGAGCCTCCGCCCCGTCGCCGCCCGCCGACGCGCCGATGTCCGCGGCTGTTCCTGCGCCTGTCGCCGAAGCGTCTAAGTCCGAGCCAGCCACGCAGGCTCCGGCGCCGGCGTCCGCACCCGCTTCTGCGCCTGTAGCCGAGGCAGCCGCGCCGGTCCCGCCGCTGCCCACGCCCGCGCCCTCTTCTCAGCCGACGTCTGCGCCCGCTCCAGCGCCCCTTCCTGCGCCCTTAGCGGAGGCGTCGAGGGCTTCGCCGGTTGCCCGGGAAGCCAAGCTCGCTCCTCTGCCCCCGCCCATTGCGCAAGCCCCCGCTCATGCGCCTGCCGCGCGAGCGTCCATGTCTGCGGGGCTCGGGCAGGAGGAGCCAGCCGCTGAGGTCGCTCCTGAGAGCCTGTCGCAGCTGAGGGGCGCCTGGGCCCAGTCGACGAACGACTGCAAAAAGCTATTCCAACGGCGCGGCAGCGCTTTGACTTACCAACAGCCTGTGGATCAATTTGCGCAGGCCGTGATTATCGAATCGCAGCGGATCCGTCTGCCTACGGGCGTCTGCCGGTTAGAGCGCGCGTCATACGAAGGAGGCGCGCTCAAGGTGAGCGGCGAGTGTCAAGAACTCGATCAGCTACACGCCACGAACTGCATACGTGAAACTCAGATCCAAGAATGAGATTGTCTTCAACCCGAACGGTGATCCGTTCCTCAACACCTCCATGATGAGATGCCCGCTCTGACGATCACGATCGCGGCGGAGCGGCGCATTCGAGCAGCACGACCATCTATGTAAAATTTTGCCTGAAACCGACGCATTCGTCCGGCTCGGAATACTGGCGGTCAAGGCCGACTTCATATATTAAGGCTCTCGCGGGCGAACAATGAGCAGGGCGGCCAGGAAGAGCGTTTCCTGCCCTCGGGGGTCCGCGGCGGGCCTCTTGCCGCGATTGCTAACCATGGTGCCATACTCCGTCGCTGCATGACATGGGACGGGCCCCGCGGTCTTCGTCTATCGCGCCGCGATCGTGGCGCTCGCGCGCCGCCGGGGTTCGGCGAGCATGGGGTGCTACCAGCCGCCCATGTGGTCGATTCGAAGTGAAAGGGGCAGAGCCTCGACGGCGGCAATCCCGTTCGAGGGGCCGCGCTCGCGGCCCTATCCCAATCCGCCGCAAGCCGAGCCCTCGTCATCGTCCGAGACTTTCTCGCCGCCCGCATGCTCCTTGAGGCGAGCTCGCCCCAAAGGCGTCAACTCGAATATTCCACGCAAGCGCTCATCCAACCCAAGGTACCGAATCCATCCCCGGTTCGAGCACCTGCCCACAGGTCCGGAGTCAAGCGCGCATGGACCGGAAGCGAGCTGCTTCATGAGCCTGATCTCGTCTTCCCGAGGCTGCCGTCGTACTTTTCCAGATATTTTCATCCCGCAGTTTTCGCCGCGAATTACGATCCTTGAGCCGCGCAATTTTCAGCTGCCGAAGATGACGCGTCGGAATTGGCTCATCGCGACCGCGAATTAGACCGAGTCGATCGCCGGCATCGCCAAGAGCGGCCGACGCCAGACGAGCGTGATGTCGGCGCCGCGGAACAGCACCGTCTGGGCGAGTCCGTAGGACTTGACGATGCCGGCGGACAGCGTTTCGCAGCGCAGGTGGGCGATCAGATTCTTGATGAAGTTCTGGGCCTGCGCTGACGGAACCAGGGCAAATTCGCCTTGCTTCGTCGCGCCGTTGACGAGCGGCGAACCGCTACGACGATCTCTGTACGGACAAGGACGAGAAGATCGACGTCAGCAAGGTCGATGTCTCCATGAACGGCATCGAGCTGCAAGACCGCGAGTTCTTCGCCGCCATCCGCGAAGGCCGCGAGACCAACGCCAGCGTCGAACAGGTCCTCCCCTTGGGCGCTCGCTACCTGCTTCTTGGCCGGCTTTTTGGGGGCTGATTCCGGCATCGCGGCTCTGCGTTGCTTTCGCGTCGGTGAGCGTCAATCCGCGGCGTGCTTCATCCCGTAGTTCGGACTTGCTCTTCGCTGCTACGCGGTCAGTCCGGGCGGCGCCCTATGGCGAGGAGAACGTCTGTAGCTCGTCGCGCGCAACTCGGGAATCGTCTTGTTCGACTCCTCATAGGCCTCACTTGTTGCGCGCATGACATTCTCGGCGCAAACGACGATCTGCGGCGAGCACAGGACTCGCATCCTGCTGATCAATGGCGAAGAGGGCGATAAGCTCCTGAATCTGCGGCTTGTCGCTCATAAGGGCCTCGCCATATGCTTTCGACGCCGCGACGATGAAATCCTTGAATAATTCCTCTCGGCGCGACAGATTGTGAGCGAGCTGATCAGCCTTGGCCTGTCCGCGTTGGCTCAGCCAACTCGTGAGACCTGTCGTCAGGCCGCCCACTACTGAGCCTGCAAGCGCCGATAGTGCTGAGAGGTATGCGGCATCCGTGTGTTGATCACCAATGACATTGTGAGCCGCCATATTGCCCACGAGCGAATCGGTTAATTCGCTGCGCGGCTAGTTTTTGCGGCCCGTGTCATTCATCCCGACGTGGAACACCGGCTGCAAGGTCGCCGAAGAGCTCGTCGGCGCCTGGGGGCGGGCCTCTTACACTGCCTCGTTGTTCCATCTGCTGGCCGACTTTACCAACGGCCGCGCTAGCGCGTCACCACCTGAGGCTCCCCGATCCGCCAAAATGCCTTGCTGATTTGGACCAGCGGCCTCCCAGGATCGCCCGGCTTCAATCGGTCACGGATCAAAGCGACCAGATCGGAACCGACCGCCGGATTTGACAGGAAGTATCCGTGCCCGAACGCGCCGGTATTTTCGTCGACTTCGATGAGGTCAACGAGATGGCCAGGGTCCGGGCGCAGCGCCTTCGCTTGCCACCCGCTCAGATCCAGCTGGCCGAGCTGCAGTCTGCTGCCAAAGATGGCGCTCGAAAGGCCCAGAGCCTGGTCGGCAGGATTCGAATACATCGTCAAATGAAACGATCCCTGCTTAATCGGTATCGTTGCGTTCGGGTTCTTCTTGGCGCCGTACGGCGCGTCCGGATCAGAAAACACGTCAAATATTTTCGTCGCGGCGACGTCGATGTCGATATCCGGGGCGAACAGAACGATGTTTCTCACCTTTAAACTATCGGTGATCGACGAACGCGAAACATAGGCCTCGCGGCCCAGCTGCTGAAAAGCCGACGCCAGAACTGCGGCGCCGCGGCTGTGCGCGATCAAATCGACTCCGCGCACGCCCTCGGTCTCGCCGATCGCGCGGATCGCCTTGCGCATGTCGGGGACGGCGAACTCGCCAGACTCTCGGTCGACGTCGTAGCCGAGGAAGGCGCCTCGCGAGCCGCCGGCCGGCCACGTCAGTACGACGCAAACGAAGTCCGGTCCGAGGAGGCGGCAGATGTTGCCCGTCGCAGAGGCCGCGTCATTGAAAGTGTTGTTGTGGCCATGAATGAAGACGACGACCTCCTTTCGCTCTGTCTTCGCCAGGCGACGGCGAATCTCACCTTGAAGCGAGGCAACCGCCTCTTCGTGCGCGGCTACGACGCCAGGCGCGCGGCGATAGCCGGTGGAAGTGACGACCGCTGGATAAGGAACCTCGGGAAACCGGCCGATTTCCTTGATTCCGCTGAGCCGCATCTCTCCCGCGGCTCGGTTTGAATCCGGCTCGATGCGGATATCGATCGATCCAAAACTCATCGTGCGCGAGCGCTCGGACCCGTAGGCGAGCGCGTTCGTTTGGGGATCCGCGGTCAGCGCCCGGTCGGTGACATAAAGAAGATTGAGATCGTTTGTTGCGTTGATTGGTTGGGCGCTATCGACCGGCGCTCGATTCTGGGGAGCGGAGAAAATCGCGGACGTCGGCGCCAGGAGGCCTTCGTTGGAGGAGCAGGCGCTGACGAGGGTCGACATCATGAGGGCGGCAGAGAAGTCGAGGGTCGCCCGATGATGCATCGGTTCGTTTCCTCTTTTGCTCTTTTGGCGCGGCGTCCCGCGGAGCAACGACCCCGGCCACGCGCCCGTTTTGGTCGAGTCGGTCGGCACCTTGTTCAGCCAAAAGTATTTCTTCCCGCTGTCCATGTCGAGAAGCGCTTGCGTTCGTTGTGGCGGACCTAGGAGGGCGTTGTCACATCTAGCGTAAGCGGGAGACCCCCCGGCTCTGCCGGGGTGGCAGTAGAGGTTTGACGTTTCCGGCGGTCCACCGGTGAAGTTCCAACGTGAGCAGCCACTCACACGAAAGGAACTCCACCGATGGACGACTACGAGAGCCTAAGCCACACGACATGGACCTGCAAATATCATGTGGTGTTCATTCCCAAATGTCGGCGCAAGGTGCTGTATCTGGAGCTGCGACGACACTTGGGCGAAGTTTTGCGCAAGCTTGCGCTTCAGAAGGAAGCGAGGGTCGAGGAAGGGCATCTGATGCCCGATCACGTGCACATGCGTTGTCGATTCCGCCGAAATACGCAGTGTCGCAGGTGGTCGGGTACATCAAGGGCAAGAGCGCGATCCACCTGGCCCGGGTATATGGGGAGCGCAAGCGCAACTTCGTGGGGCAGCACTTCTGGGCGCGGGGGTTCTTCGTCAATACGGTCGGCCGTGACGAGGAGGCCATCCGGGCTTGCATCCGCAACCAAGAGAAGGAAGATCAGAGGCTCGAACAAATGAACCTCTGGCGCTGAAAAAGCCGCCTTTAGGCGGCTCCAAACATCAAGGGCCGCGTCAGCGACCCTCCTACCGCTTTGAGCGGTTCAAATCCTAAAGCCCCCGGCTTTGCCGGGGGATACTTACCCAAGTAAAGGCTCTCTGGCCGCCCTCAACTGGTTCTCTAACCCATTGACTTTATTGAAACCGACCTCTGCCAAATGGTAAGTACAGCCCAGTAAAAGCGGTTGATGTGACAATGCCATTGACTCATATCTACCCACCTCGGGTCCCGAAAAATCGCACCCCTTCCCGCATTTCCACGAAACCTGTTGCCAATCAGACTCACCCCCACCTTCAAAGCTGGCGTCCACGGCGTTCCGGGCGGTGAAAACATGCTCTTGAAACCCGATGGAACCATTCGCTACTTTTCCGTGCGCGAAAGCGCGCGTCTTCAAACTTTTCCTGACGAATTCGTCTTTCTGGGCGCGTGGTCGGAAGCGATGCGGCAGCTGGGCAATGCGGTACCGGTGGAGCTGGCGAAAATCGTGGCGCGTGATGTGATAGGTTGTCTTGGGGGAAATTGTGATCAAAAAGCCCTACAATCCACTAAACAAAATTAATCTTGCACGCAGTATTGAAATTGAAATTCTCTCGTCCAAAGTCGAATCCCTTCGCACGAGCGCTACGATTGAGGGTTCCGGCGTTTATTTGATTTATTACAAGGGGGCGTTCCGGCCATACCAAAGTATTTCACGTATAAATGAGACTGACTGGATTCAACCAATATATGTTGGAAAGGCAATTCCACAAGGCGGTCGAAAAGGCGGAATTCGACCTGAAGATGCTCCCATGGGTCGCTCTTTACAGGGTCGGCTTCGCGCTCACGCCCGCTCCATCTCGGCCACAAGTAACCTTTCGATCGAGGAATTCTTTCGCTATGTTCTGCTTGATGACATATGGATTCCTTTGGGAGAAAATATACTCATTGATAAATTCAAGCCCCTTTGGAATGTTGCCCTTGATGGGTTTGGGAACAACCCTCAGGGCAAGGGCCGAACGGCACAGAAGCGTTCAGCCTGGGACGTCCTGCACCCTGGTCGGCAAGCCGCAGCGAAGCTGCTCGGCGGAGGGCCGGAATTGGAGACGGTACTGGGCCGAGTTGAGGATTACTTCGCCGGCCGAAAGCTTCGTCCATTGCCAAAATCACTAGGATCGAATGACAGGGAAAGCGGTGGTAGCTCTGACTAGGATATGCAGGCGTTGCCATCGAGCGCCGCGAGCTTCGGCAGCTACCGAGCTCACTCGTTAACTTGCCGCCCGCAAAACTCGGGGACAACGCGCGCGCCGCCTTGCCAAAGCTTGACCGAAGGCCAATCTGGCTCCCCATGAAGTTCTCGCCCGAATTTCTCGATGAGATTCGCGCCCGGCTGCCGGTTTCCGAGGTGGCGGCGACGAAGGTCAAATTGCGCAAGGAAGGGCGGGAATGGCGAGGCCTCTCGCCCTTCAGCGCGGAGAAGACGCCGTCCTTCTTCGTCAACGACCAGAAGGGCTTCTTCCACGACTTCTCATCCGGCAAGCACGGCGACGCCTTCGCCTTCCTGATGGAGACCGAGGGCCTCACGTTCCCTGAGGCGGTCGAGCGGCTCGCTGGCATGGCCGGCCTGCCAATGCCGCGTCTCAGCCACGCCGAGGCGGCCGAAGACAAAAAGCGGGCGAGCCTGATCGACGTCTTGGCGATGGCGGCGCGGTTCTTGGAGGCCAACCTGCAGCAGCCAATCGGCGCGAAAGCGCGCGGCTATCTCGCCGATCGCGGCCTTGGGTCCCCGGTGCAGCAGCGCTTTGGGCTGGGCTTCGCCTCTCCTGAGCGCTTCGCGCTGCGCGACGCGCTCGCAGCCCTTGGCGTTGGCGTCGAAGCCATGATCGAGGCGGGCCTGCTGGTCCATGGAGACGACATCGCCGTTCCTTACGACCGGTTCCGCGACCGGGTGATGTTTCCGATCCAAGACCGCTCGGGCCGCGTTATCGCCTTCGGCGGGCGAGCGATGGAGCCAGGCGCCAAGGCGAAGTACCTCAATTCGCCGGAGACGCCGCTATTTCACAAAGGCGCGCTGCTGTTTAATCACCACCGCGCTCGCAAGACTGCGCATGACGCAGGCGCGATCATCGTTGTCGAGGGCTATATCGACGCGATCGCGACCAGCGAGGCCGGTTTCCCCAATGTCGTTGCGCCGCTGGGCACCGCGCTCACGCCCGATCAGTGCCAGCTCTTATGGGCTATGGCGAGCGAGCCGATCCTGTGCTTCGACGGCGACGGCGCGGGGAGGCGGGCGGCGTTTCGCGCCATCGAGACCGCACTGCCGCTGATCGGCGAAGGCAAAAGCCTGCGCTTCGCGCTTCTGCCCGAGGGTCAGGATCCCGACGATCTGATCCGCCTCAGCGGACCCGCGGCGATGGCCGAGCATCTCAAGGACGCCCGGCCGCTCGCCGACATGCTGTTCATGCGCGAGACCGACGGCGAGCTGTTCGACACGCCCGAGCAGCGGGCGGCGCTCGAGCGGCGGCTCGGCGAGGCGGTCGGAAAGATCACTGACCAGACATTGCGCCGCCACTATCAGGCGGACATGAAGCGGCGTTTGTCGGCCGTCTTCGGCGACGAGCGCCCGGCGCCGGCGCGGGGCGATGCTGGCGGACGGCGAGGCTTCGTCCCTCGTCGCGGCGGGCCGTTCCCACCGCTTAGGCCCCGCATTGGCGTTGCGGAAGCGCCGTTGGCGCCGCAGAGCAAGCTCGCCCGCAAGGCCCGTCTGCCGGCGCGCGAAATCATGATCCTTTCGCTCGCGCTTGGCCATCCGGCGCTGACCGAGAGCCATTGCGAGGAACTGGCGGCGACCGAATTCATGGGCGCCGGACTTGGCGCATTCCGCGACGCGCTGCTCGCCGCCCCGACCGAAGCGCTCGCCTCGTCCGCGGCGCTGGCGGACTGGTTGAATGGCGCCGGGCGTGGGTCAGACTGCGAGCGGATATTGGCGCTGGCCGCAAAGATGCCGAATTGGTGGTGCATGCGGCCGGAGGCGGCGGCTTCGGACGCCGATTTGGTGCTGAGGCAAACCTTGGCCTTGCATCGGCGGGCGGGCGCGTTACATAGGGATTTGAAGCTCGCGGAGCGGTTGCTCGCAACCGAGCCAACCGAGCTTAACCTTGCCCGATTGCTTGATATCAAAGCGAATTTGGCTGACGTTGCGGATGCGGAAGCAGCCATCGACGGTTTTGGCGACCAATCCGGACGAGTATCGTCCACGATCTGACCCGAACGCCGCGGCGCAAGGAATTGGAACGAGGGGTTTCTTGGCCGCGCCGCAATGAGCAAAGCCTTAGCTCCGCCTGAGTAAATTTGATTCGATCGCCCGGCCAGTGACGGTCGAAGGTATTGGACACCCGGCGCCCTTGGCCGCGGAAAGACGGAGACGCCGCAATGGCAAAAAAGGATGAGGCGAAGGGCGAAGGCGAAGCGGTTGTAGTCGAGACCCCGGACAGCCCGTTGCTCGATCTCAGCGACGCCGCCGTCAAGCGGATGCTCAAGATCGCCAAGAAGCGCGGCTGGGTGACGCAGGAGGAATTGAACGCGGTCCTGCCGTCGGAAGAGATATCGTCTGACCAGATCGAGGACATGAACGCAATGCTCAGCGAGATGGGCATCAATGTCGTCGAAAGCGAGGACGCGGAGGAAGCCGAGAAGGAAACCGCCGACGGCGCCGACGAGGAAGAGGCCGAAGGCGGCGAAATCGTCGAGGCCGCCCGCCCGACGGCGGTCGCCACCCGCAGTTCCGAACCCGCCGAGCGCACTGACGATCCGGTGCGCATGTACCTGCGCGAGATGGGTTCGGTCGAGCTCTTGTCGCGCGAGGGCGAAATCGCCATCGCCAAGCGGATCGAAGCCGGCCGCGAAGCGATGATCGCGGGCTTGTGCGAAAGCCCGCTCACCTTCCAGGCCATCATCATCTGGCGCGACGAGCTCAACGACGCCAAGATCCTGCTGCGCGACATCATTGATCTCGAGGCGACCTACGCCGGTCCCGACGGCAAGAAGGCGCCGAAGACAGATTATTCAGCCCCCGGCGCGCCTCCGCCGCCCAACCCGGCCCGCGACCGCATGGCGCCGGCGACCGCGCCGCAAGCGCCGCCGGAGGGGTTCGAGGGCGAGGTTGCGCCCCCGTCCGACGGCTTCGACGACGAGGACGATCTGGAGAATTCGGTGTCGCTGTCGGCAATGGAGGCCGACCTCAAGCCGCGTGTGCTCGAGACCTTCGACCGCATCGCCGATGCTTACAAGAAGCTGCGCCGTCTGCAGGATCAGAATGTCGAGAACAAGCTCAGGAGCGAGTCGCTCTCGCCCGCTCAGGAGCGCAAATACAAGGCGCTGAAGAAGGACATCGTCGGCGACGTCAAGTCGCTATCGCTGAACCAGAACCGCATCGATGCGCTCGTTGAGCAGCTCTACGACATCAACAAGCGCCTGATCGGCCTCGACATACGCCTCATGCGTCTGGCCGAGGCCCACCGCGTCGGCCGCGAGGATTTCCTCAAGAACTACCAGAATTCGGAATTGGATCCGAAATGGCTGCTCAGGGTCTCAAAGCTGTCGACGCGCGGATGGAAAGACTTCATCGCCGCCGACAAGACCGGGATCAAGGAAATCCGCACGGAGATTCAGTCGCTGGCGACCGAGACCGGGCTTGAAATCCAGGAGTTCCGCCGGCTGGTGCAGATGGTCCAGAAGGGCGAGCGGGAGGCGCGGCAGGCGAAGAAAGAAATGGTCGAGGCCAACCTGCGCCTCGTCATCTCGATCGCCAAGAAATACACCAATCGCGGCCTGCAGTTCCTCGATCTCATCCAGGAAGGCAACATTGGGCTGATGAAGGCGGTCGACAAGTTCGAATACCGCCGCGGCTACAAGTTTTCCACCTACGCCACCTGGTGGATTCGTCAGGCGATCACGCGCAGCATTGCGGATCAGGCAAGAACCATCCGCATTCCTGTGCACATGATCGAGACGATCAACAAGATCGTGCGCACGTCGCGCCAGATGTTGCACGAGATCGGCCGTGAGCCGACGCCGGAAGAGCTGTCGGAAAAGCTCGCCATGCCGCTGGAGAAAGTGCGCAAGGTGCTCAAGATCGCCAAGGAGCCGATCAGCCTCGAGACGCCGATCGGCGACGAGGAAGACAGCCACCTCGGCGACTTCATCGAAGACAAGAACGCGGTGCTGCCGATCGACGCAGCGATCCAGTCCAACCTGCGCGAGACAACGACGCGCGTCCTAGCCTCCCTTACCCCACGCGAGGAGCGGGTTTTGCGCATGCGCTTCGGCATCGGCATGAACACCGACCACACGCTGGAAGAGGTCGGACAACAATTCTCCGTGACGCGCGAGCGCATTCGTCAGATCGAGGCCAAGGCGCTGCGTAAGTTGAAACATCCTTCGCGCTCGAGAAAACTGCGCAGTTTTCTCGACAACTAACGCCTTTAGTCCCCGGGCTTGACCCGGGGATCAAGCACCCGAGCCGAAGCCGTAAGCTGCGGAGTTTTCTCGACAATTGAGCCGCTTGCGACAATGCAGGCGATTTGCACCCCCTTAGGCCGAAGGAGACAGGGCTGAAGGACCGAATTGGCAAACCCAAGCAGTAAGACACCAAAATCGGTTGCACCCGTTATTCTTTATGCTGATTGATGTCGCATTAACCGGATAGAAAAATGGTCCTGCCGCCGGATATGGTGCGGCGCAATACTGATGGCGGGACTAACAGCGGGACCGAACCGGCGCAACTTTCGCCGGGGGAAGGTGGACGCTCGAATGCCGCTTAGCGCCGGCGAACGGCGAAGCCTCCAATGCCGGCTATCCTGAGCCTGTCTACGCCCCGTTGCCCGGTCGGTTTTTGCCACCTGCAAGATACTGATTAAATTGATATTAATTTCCCGCTTCGCCTCTCCAAGACCCCCGCAGGGGCCGCCGCATGTCACTCTCCTGTCATCCGCCATTGCTACTACCAAGTTTACCAAGTTGGGATTGGTGCGGCAGGTTAATGTTCCCCAGGTTTCTTCCGACAAACTTTGCGAAAAAGGCTTGACTTACCCTCCCGCACCTGCTTTGTTGACCCAGCGGTGTTCTTAGTTATCTCAACGACGCTCTCCTAGGGGGATTGGCATGAAACTAGTTATTCCAGCTTTAGCGGCTGCCTTCGTCGCGACGATCGGAGCGGGTTCTGCGGCGCAAGCCGCAGTCATCGACTTCACGTTCGGTACGTTAGGCGGAACGGTTAGTGCCGCACCAGAGCCGTTGCAGGATGCCACTCAGATTAACCTTGATGGCGCCCTGATCCAGGTGACTGCAACCAAACCTGCCGACGCCTCGGGGCTGACAGCGGGCAACTTTTTCACTCTGACGCAGCCCGGGTCGCTGCCGCCGACGGACATCATATTCGGGGCGTCGTCCGGGCCGCTTGCCACGAACGTTATTAAGAGGTGGGTCGCTACCGTCGGCCCTAACGTGGGCGACGTGTTCACCGAAACCCTGACGACGGTGAGTTCGATCGATCGAACTTCGTTGAATGCGGTCACGATCGACCTGGGGGGAACGGTGAGCGATTTAGACGGCCTCTTTACAGGTCAGAAGGTCAGCCTGATTATTGACGCCACTCAGTCTGGCGGCCCGGGGAACTTGATCAGTATTAGCGGCTCTAACAGCAGCGCGGTTCCTGAGCCCGCGACGTGGGCGATGATGGTCCTTGGCTTTATCGGCCTCGGTTATGCGGCGGTCCGTCGGAGTTCAAAGGATCGGTCAGCGGTCGCCATGATTTGAGACGTTTTCCCGATCCACAGAGGATTGGGATAGAGAGGGCCGCCGCAGGGCGGCCTTTTCTTTTGGAGTGGACGATCGCTCCGCCGGAACTTCCTACTCCGGCGTAGCTCCGGGATCGGCCAGACGGTGCAGCCGATCCGCTGCTGCCTGGGCGAAACGCAGCAGGAGCGCGCGGCGGCTGGCCGGGGCCATCCGCTGAAGTTCGGCTTCGCGCACGATCTCCGCGCCATAAGGGTCGGCGACCATGAGGCCCGCCTCCAAGGGCATCAGGTCGGCGGGCGTGCGCTCTGAGATGGCGAAATAAAGCCGGTCGCAGCAGGCGACATAGTCGCGCCACTTGCGATCGGCGCGAAAGTCCGCGGCGCATGACTTGACCTCGACGATCAGCACCTCGCCGTCGCGATTGACGGCCGCGATGTCGGCACGGCGCCCGCCGGCCAGCGGCAGCTCGGTCAGGCTCGAGAAGCCGCGCGCCCGCAGAATCCGCCGCACGCCACGCGCGATCATCACCGCTGTCTCTGACTGGCGCCCGTCCGGCGGAAGCGTTTGCATCTCCTTCCACATCATAAGGCCCTCGCGTCGGCAAGAATCATCTCGGCCGCCTTTTCGGCGATCATCATGGTCGGCGAGCCGGTATTGCCGGAGGTGATGCGCGGCATCACCGATGCGTCGACGATACGTAACCCCCCCAGACCGTGAACTCTCAGCCGCGCGTCGACCACAGCGAACGGATCCTGCGCCAATCCCATCTTCGCGGTCCCGACGGGGTGGAAGATCGTGGTGCCGATCTCGCCCGCCGCCCGCAGAAGCTCATCGTCCGACTGCAAGTTTGCGCCGGGCTTGAGCTCTTGCGGGGCGTAACGGGCGAGAGAGCGCGCGGCGGCAAGGCGGCGGGTAAGACGAATGGAGTCCACTGCAACCCGCTGATCGGCGAGAGCCGATAGATAGTTCGGTTGGATGACCGGCGCTGCGCGCGGATCGGCGCTGGCGGCATGGCTGGAGCCACGGCTCTCCGGCCGCAGGTTGCAGACGCTGATCGTTATGGCGGGATAGGCATGCATGGGTTCGCCGAAACGGTCCAGCGACAGCGGTTGGACATGGAATTCGATATTGGCGGTCGCGTAGTCGGCCGAGGACTTGGCGAACAGGCCAAGCTGCGAGGGCGCCATCGTCAGCGGCCCGCGCCGGCGAAAGCCATAGTCGAGCCACATCATCCCCCGCTTGAACAAGGACTGGTAGTCGACGTTGAGCGTGCGCGCGCCCGTGACGCCAAAGATGGCTCTCAGCTGCAAATGGTCCTGCAGATTTTCGCCGACCCCCGGCAGCGCATGGACGACCGAGGCGCCGATCGCCTTGAGGCGATCCGGGTCGCCCACACCCGAAAGCTCCAGGAGCTGCGGCGAGCCGATCGCGCCCGCGGCCAGAACGACTTCGCCCCTCGCCCGCGCCTCGCGGCTCACGCCGTCTAGGGCGTAGCGCAAGCCCGTGGCGCGGCGACCCTCGAACAGGATGTGCTCCACATGCGCGCCGGTCGCGAGATGGAGGTTCGGCCGATTGAAGATCGGCTTCAAAAACGCCGTCGCCGCGCTCCAACGTCGCCCGCGGCGCTGGTTGACCTCGAAATAGGCTGAGCCCTCGTTGTCGCCATGATTGAAGTCGGCGATCTTCGGGATGCCGATTTCGACCCCGGCCTCGCGCACCGCGTCGAGGATCGGCCAGGAGACGCGCGGGCGCTCGACCCGCCATTCGCCGCCTGCCCCATGCAGGGCGGATATTCCGCCGTGATGGTCCTCCTGGCGGATGAAATAGGGCAGGACGTCGTCCCAGCCCCAGCCGGCAAGGCCGAGCTGGCGCCAGCCGTCATAGTCGGCCCCCTGGCCGCGCATATAGATCATGGCGTTGATGGCCGATGAGCCGCCCACCACCCGGCCGCGCGGATAGGCGATCGAGCGCCCGCCCAAATTCGGCTCCGGAGCGGTCTTGAACATCCAGTCCGCGCGCGGATTGCCGATCGCGTAGAGATAGCCGACGGGAATATGGAACCAGATCCAATTGTCGCTGCCGCCAGCCTCGACGAGGAGAACGCGGTTGCCGGGATCGCGGCTCAGCCGATTGGCGAGCACGCAGCCGGCCGAGCCGGCGCCGACGACGATGAAATCGTAAGTTTCCGCGCTCATGGCGCCACCGCCCAGCAGGCGACGTCGCGCCCCTGCTTGCGCTCGAGCGGCGGCTTGTCGACGCGGCAGCGATCGAAGGCAAGCGGGCAGCGCGGATGAAACACACACCCCGCCGGCGGCGCGAATGGCGACGGCGGTTCGCCCGCAAGCAGGATGCGATTGCGCTTGACGGTCGGGTCGGCGACCGGCGTCGCGGACAGCAGCGCCTGCGTGTAAGGATGCTGCGGGCGCTCGAAGATTGCGGCGCGCTCCCCGAGCTCGACCGCGTTGCCAAGGTAGATCACCATCACCTCGTCGGCGATATGGCGCACGACCGAAAGATCGTGCGAGACGAACACATAGGCAAGCGCAAATTCCTCCTGCAAGCTGGCGAGCAGGTTGAGCGCCTGGGCGCGGATCGAAACATCCAGAGCCGACACCGGCTCGTCGAGCACCAGGATCTTCGGCTTCAGCATGAGCGCGCGCGCGATGGCGATGCGCTGGCGCTGGCCACCCGAGAACATGTGCGGATAGCGATGATAAGTTTCGGGCCTTAAGCCCACCTTGGCCATGATCGAAAGAGCCTCGGCCTTGCGCTCGGCGGGCTTAAGGCGCGTGTTGACGAGCAGCGGCTCCTCGAGCGCTTTGCCGATCGTCTGACGCGGGTTGAGCGACCCGTAGGGATTCTGGAACACGATCTGGATTTCCCGCCTGAGGCGCACACGGGTCGCCGCGCTCGCGTGCGCGACATCCGCGCCGTCGATCAGGAGCGAGCCTGCGGTCGGATTTTCGATCAACGTGAGGAGCCGCGCCAGCGTCGATTTGCCGGAGCCGGATTCGCCGACCACCGCCAGCGTGCGCCCGGCATGAAGCGAGAAGGAGACGCCCGCGAGCGCATGAATCGTCGCGTGGGAGCGGAACGCACCACGCGAGACGGAGTAATCCCGGGTCAGACCTCGGGCCTCGAGCACGGCGCTCACGGAGCTGACCCTAGCAGCTCGAGCGCGCTCGGCACTCCGGCGACGAGCGGCGTCAGGCAGCGCGCGCGGCCAAGCGCGGGCGCAGCCGGCGGAGGCTCGGAATCATGGCAGGCGTCGAAAACATAGGCGCAACGCGGCGAGAACACGCAGCCGCGCGGGCGGTCGAACGGCCCGGGCACGACGCCCGGAATGGCGGGCAGCCGCCGTCCGTTCGCCCGCTCCGGCAGCGCCGCCAGAAGCGCTGCGGTATAAGGATGGTGGGGATCGGCGAACATCTCGCGCGTGGCGTTCATCTCCATCTGCTGGCCGGCATATTGGACAATGACCCGGTCGGCGGTTTCGGCAACCACCCCCATGTCGTGGGTGATCAGCACAAGCCCCATGCCGTTGTCGCGGCGCTCCCGCATCAGAAGATCGAGGATTTGCGCCTGGATGGTGACATCGAGCGCGGTGGTCGGCTCGTCCGCGATCAGGAGCTTGGGCCGACAGGCAAGCGCCATCGCGATCATGACCCGCTGGCTCATGCCCCCGGACAGCTGGTGGGGATAGGCGCGCGCGCGGCGCTCGGGATCGGGAATACCGACCTCCGCGAGAAGCTCGATAATGCGCCTCTCGCGCTCACAGCGTTTGAGGTTGAGATGCGTCTTCAGCGCTTCGCCGATCTGAAAGCCGACGGTGAAGCATGGATTGAGCGACGACATCGGCTCCTGGAAAATCATCGTCATGTCTTTGCCGGCGATGCGGCGCCGCTCGCTGGGGATCATCGACAAGAGATCGGCGCCGTCGAAGGCCATGCGGTCGGCGGACACGGTCGCGGTCGCAGGCAAGAGGCCCATCGCCGCCAGCATCGCTACCGACTTGCCGGAGCCGGACTCGCCGACGATCGCCAGCACTTCATTGCGCTCAAGCGTCAGGTCGAACCCATCCACCGCCGTGAACGCGCCGTGACGTGTCGCAAACGAGACGGTGAGATTGCGGATTTCGAGCAGGGGCATGAACGAGCGCGCAAAAGAGCCGATCGAGCTTGTCTGGGTTTATAGCGATCGAGATCCAATGTCGAAGGTCGCGCGACTGCGGCAGCCCGAGTAGCGCCGCCGCCCCTGGGCCCCGGGACCCGCGATCGCCTTCTTGAAGAGGCGCTTGATGCTGATAGGATTATGGCCGGTGACGAAGTAAAGCGGCGATGGCCCTGTACTCGGCGATACGCCGAGTATGCGCCCAATAGCCGCGGATGCAATCCATGAGCGCGCTAAGCAGAGATTCGTGGCTTGGCCAACGGATTGGGGATGCGCTCGCGGTTGAGATCAATGACGGCGTGATGGATGGCCTGGTCGAGCGCGTCGGCGTCGGTGAAGGTCTGGTGGGCGAGGTGATGGGCCTTAAGATCGCGCCAGACCGGCTCGATGTCGTTGAGTTCGGGGGTGTATTTCGGCAGCCATTCGACGGTGAGCCAGTGCGCGCGGGCGGCCAGGGCGGCGAGCGAGCGTTTGCTGGTGTGGATCGGACCATTGTCCTCGACCAGCACGACCGGCTTGGCCTGTCGCCCGGGCTGCGGTCCAAAGAGACGGTCGAGTTGCTCCAGATGGGCGATGAAATCGCCGCTGCGCTTGGTCGGGCTGGTATGGACGATGAGTTGGCGCGTGAGGGGATCGAGCGACCCCAGCATCGCGACCTTCTTGGCCTGCCCCGGCGCCGGCACACGCAAGTCCGCCCCCGACTTCGCCCAGGCGCGGGCGAGATAGGGATGGGTCAGCGCCTCGCTCTCATCGCCGTAGAGAAGAACGATGTCGCCCGCTTCGGCCTGCTGTTTGCGCAGTTGCAGGCGCAGCCCCACCCGTTCCACCTCGCTTTCCGTCTGACGTCCCTTCAGCGTGTGCCGGGGCCGCCGCCAGCGGAACTTTTTTTTCGCAAGGCCTTGGACAGTTGCGAACGGCTGATGCGCACGCCCTCGCGCGCTTCGATCTCGGCGCGAAGGCGGGGGATCGTCCAGTTGCGCCGGTCGGCCACAGGTTCTTCCAGCAGCGGGGTGGCGACGCGCATGGCGGCTTCACTCTTCACTGGAGGCGGGCCCGGCGCGATGCTGGTCTTCAGCGCTGCCACACCGCCGGCGGTGAAGTCGCTGCGCCACAGCCGAACCGTATCTTCGCGCACGCCAAACGCCTCCGCGATCTTGGGGCTGGTCCAACCAGCCAGCGTCAAAAGCACGGCGCGGGCGCGGTCCGCCTCGCCGCGATCGCGCGAACCGGCAACAGCCAAGAGGCCGGCGCGTTGTTCATCGCTCGCCATAATCGGAGACTTTCCCGCCATGTCATACACCTTGCGAATCGGCGCAGGCAGCCAACCGCAAAAAACCTATCCGTTGGTTAGCCAAACGGAATCTGCTTAGACCTTCCAGAGACGCGTTACGCCCGAAGCGGCGAGTTGAACATCGCTTACCAGGTTATGGGGGACGGGCCGATCGATCTAATCTTCGTCCCCGGAATGATCAGTCATGTGGAATTCCTGCACGAGATTCCCGACTATACCAATTTTCTGCGGCACCTTGCCACCTTCGCGCGAGTCGTCACCTTCGACAAGAGCGGCCAAGGTTTATCGGATCGGTATCTCGGCATGCCGTCGTTTGAGCAACGCGTCGACGACGTCCGAGCTATCATGGAGGCGATCGAATCGACCCGCGCCGTCTTGCTGGGATGCTCTGAGGGCGGGCCGATCAGCATGGTGTTTGCCGCGACCTTTCCTGAACGGGTGTCGCATCTCGTGCTGTTCGGCAGCTTTGCACGATTTAGTAGCGCCCCGGGCTACCCCTTCAGGCCCTCAGGAGATGACATTGTGGCCCGCATAGACGACCTTTGGGCAGGCGCATGGGGGACCGGCGTAACCATGCGCCACTTCCTCCCGAGCCTATGCGAGTAATCCCGATGTCGCCCAACAGTACGCTAAGCTAGGAGCCTGTCCGAGTAATAGCGGAATTTTGTGGCGGCTTGGGCGCGAATCGGATTCTGCTTGCTGATGAGCAAGACATTCCGTCCGTGGACGATCGATCAACCGCTGTTGCTGCCGGCGAGCGTCGAGGACTTTGTCGGCGAGAACCACTTGGCTCGCGTTGTGGTTGGGCTGGTCCTCGATCATCTTGATCTTGGCGAGATCACGGCAAGCTACGCAAGCGAGCGCGGGCAGCCGCCGTTTGATCCGGCGATGATGACGGCGCTGTTGCTTTACGCTTATTGCAACGGGGTCTACTCCTCGCGCCGGATCGCGAAGGCGGCGCGCGAGCGGGTCGACTTCATGAGCGTCGTCGGGCTCGACGCTCCGGATTTCCGCACCGTCTCGGACTTCCGCAAGCGTCACCTGAAGGCGCTCGCCGGCCTGTTCGCGCAAGTTTTGAAGCTGTGCGAACGAGCGGGGCTGGCAAAGATCGGCCATGTCGCGCTCGACGGCACGAAGATCAAGGCGAACGCCTCGAAACACAAGGCGATGAGCTATGAGCGCATGGCCAAGCGGGCGGCGGAGCTCGAGGCCGAGGTCGCCGGCTGGATGAGCGCCGCCGAAGCGGCGGACACGCGGGAAGACGAGGCTTTCGGTCGCGCCAAGAGCGGCGAAGAGATGCCGGATTGGGTTGCGGACAAGAAGAAGCGCGCCGAGAAGATCCGGGCGGCGCAAGGCCGAATTGGAGGCCGAGGCGAAAGCGGCCGCCGCGACCGAGACGAAGGCGCGGGCCGAGGCCGAGGACAAGAGCACAAGCCGAAGGGCGCAAGAAACCGGGAAAGCCAGCCGCACCGCCGTCCGAGGAGCCCGATGCCCAAAGCGCAGAAGAACTTCACCGATCCCGAGAGCCGCATCATGAAGACCAAGGACGGGTTCATTCAGGGCTACAATGCGCAAGCGGCGGTCGACGCGACGGCGCAGGTGATCGTCGCCCATGCCGTCGACGCCAGGCAAAGCGATCAGCATCACCTGACGCCGGTCGACCGACGCGATCGAAGCCAATCTGGGGCGCAGGCCGACGCAGCTTTCGGCTGACGCCGGCTATTGCTCCGACGCCAACCTCGCGGCGTTGGAGGAACGCGGGATCGACGCCTACATCGCGCCGGGACGGGCCAAGCACGCAAGCGTGGGAGAAGGCGGCGGCACGCGCATCGCCGCGATGCGCGAGAAAATCAAGGCCGGCGGCCACGCCAGCCCCTATCGGTTGAGGAAGCAGCTGCCCGAACCGGTGTTCGGCCAGATCAAGCAAGCGCGCGCCTTTCGCCAGTTCCTGCTGCGCGGCGTCGAGAAGGTCGCCGCGGAATGGGGCGTCGTGTGCGTCGCCCACAATATTTTGAAGCTCGCGCCAGGGTGGACTCTGCCAGAAGCCCGCCTCGCAGCCGGATGAACCCCGTCATCCGGCCAACGCAGCGTCGCAAACGGCCCAAGCTCCGGTCCCCACTTCAAATCCCCCCGAACCAGGATAAAGGGGACAGGCTCCTAGAGCGGTTGGCCTTCAGCCCTGGCGCTCTCAAGATGGCGGCTCGCTACAACATTGAGATCGATGTGCGGGCCATTCTTCCTGCGATCCGCGTACCGACGGTGGTGCTGCACCGTCAGGCGGATGTCATGGCGATCGAGAACGGCAAGTTCGTGGCGTCGCATATTCCGGACGCCAAATTCGTAGCCTACACGGATTGCAGTGATCATCTGATTTTCCCGGGCGACCAGTTACGTCTGTGCGGTGACATCGAAGAGTTCGTTACGGGCCATCGAGAGACGACTGTATCCGATTTCGGCCGCGTGCTGGCGACGGTCCTTTTCGCCGACATCGTCAATTCAACTCGGCGGGCGGCCGAGATGGGCGATCAGGCATGGCGTCGGGTGCTTGATGAGCACGACCACGTGGCCCACCGGATCGTGGCGCAGCATCGGGGAAATCTGGTCAAAACGACCGGCGACGGAGTCCTCGCTACCTTCGACGGACCGGGACGGGCGATCCGTTGCGCGCTGGCATTCGAAACTGCAACAAGACGGTTGGGCTTGCCGGTGCGGGTGGGGCTCCATACCGGCGAAATCGAACTGCGCAATGGCGATATTGGCGGCATCGCAGTCCATGCCGCAGCCCGAGTGATGGCGCAGGCCGGGCCCGACGAAGTTTTTGTCTCGCGAGTAGTCACCGACCTCGTCGCGGGCGCCGGGCTGGAATTCTCCGACCGTGGAACGCACAACCTTAAGGGCTTGCCCGGACTCTGGGACCTCTTTGCGGCTAGCGCATAACTAGCCGCTGTGCCTGAAGCTGAATTTCCTGCCCTCGACGGTTCGTTGGGTTGGCCGAAGAAATTTGCTTAGCGGCGCCCCTCAACCCCTCCGCATCTTCGGATCGAGGGCGTCGCGCAGGCCGTCGCCGGTGAGATTGATGGCGACGACCGTGATGAGAATGGCCAAGCCGGGAAACGCGACGATCCAAGGATTGGACTGGATGAATTCGCGTAAGTCGGCCAGCATCGCGCCCCATTCCGGCGTCGGCGGTTGGGCGCCAAGGCCAAGGAAGCCAAGCGCCGCCGCCTCGAGAATGGCGCTCGACACGCCAAGCGCCGCCTGCACGATAAGCGGCGCGAGGCAATTTGGCAGCACGGTCGAATAAGCGAGCCTGAGCGGTCCGACGCCGACCACGCGCGCAGCGGTCACGTAGTCCTTGTTCAATTCACCCAGCGCAGACGCGCGCGCGAGACGCACGTAGGCGGGCAGATAGACGATCGTCACCGCGATGATGGTGTTGGCGAGGCTTGGACCCAGAACCGCGACGACAAGCACAGCGAGCACCAGACTTGGCACCGCCATGATCAAATCCATCAGCCGCGTGATGGCGACGTCGGCAATTGGACCGGTCATCGCCGCGGCGAGCCCGAGCGCGACGCCAACGACGAACGAGGCGCACATCACCGAAAGGCCGATGAACAGCGACACCCGGGCCCCGAAGATGAGGCGCGACAGCATGTCGTGGCCGTCGCCGTCGGTTCCGAGCACGAAGCGCCACGAGCCGCCGGCTTCCCATACGGGCGGAGCCCGCACCGCGTCGCGGAACTGCTCGATCGGCGAATGCGGCGCAACGACATTCGCCGTGAGGCCTAAGAGAACGATGATTGCGAAGACCGCGAGGCCGAAGACCGCGCCGCGATTTTCCCGGAACGCGACCCAGAAGGACGCGAAGGGCGAAGGCTGCGCAAGGACAGCCGCCGCCTCGTCGCCAATCGGCCTTGTCGGCGCGGCGACGTCAGCGGCCATGGCTGATCCTGGGATCGATGACGCCATAGACGAGATCGACGATCAGATTGACGAAGACGACGACGGCGGAGATGAGCAGAACGCCGCCCTGAAGCGCCGGATAATCGCGGCGGCCGATGAAATCGATGAGCCAATGGCCGACCCCTGGCCAGGAGAAGATCGTCTCCGTCAGCACCGCGCCGGCCATCAGACTGGAAACCGAGAGGCCGATCACCGTCACCACCGGCAACAGCGCGTTGCGCAAGGCGTGAACGCCGATGACGCGAGTGGGCGACAGCCCCTTGGCGCGCGCGGTGCGCACGTAATCCTCGTTCAGGACCTCGAGCATCGAGGAGCGGGTCATGCGGGCGATGACGGCGAGCGGCACCGTGCCGAGCACGATCGCCGGCAGGATGAGGTGGCGCAAGGCGTCGAGAAAAGCGCCTGGCTGACCGGACAGAAGCGCGTCGATGGTCATGAATCCGGTCGGCTGATCGAACGAATACTTGATGAGGTCGATCCGGCCGGAGACGGGCAGCAGGCCAAGCCTCACGGACACGAACATGATCAGGAGCAAGCCCCACCAGAAAATCGGCATCGAATAGCCGAACAGCGACACCGTCATGAGCGCCTGATCATAGATGCCGCCGCGCTTGACCGCCGCAAGCGCGCCGGCCGGGACGCCGATCGCAATCGCAAACAGCATGGCGAAGAACGAGAGTTCAAGCGTCGCCGGAAACAGGGTCAGAAACTCGGTCAGAACTTTCTGTTGCGACGACAGCGATACGCCGAAGTCGCCGTGCGCAAGGCGCCAAACATAGTCAAGAAACTGCCTCCACACGGGCTGGTCGAGGCCGAGCTGATGGCGAAAATACGCCAGCCGCTCCGGCGACATGCCGTGCTCACCGGTCCTGACCTCGACCGGGTCGCCCGGCACAAGACGGATCGCCGCGAAGGTCAGGAACATCAGCGCGAGAAAGGTCGGGATGGTCAGGGCGATGCGGCGAAGGAAGTAGGCGACCATGACCGATCCGAAAACAACGGGCCCCGCTTTTCAAAGAGTGGAGCCCGGACCGGCCTTTACTTAAGGTCGACGCCTTCGAACGCGTGCGTTCCGAGCGGGCTCTGCTTGTAGCCGGTCACATTCGAGCGCATGGCTTCGAACACGATCGAATGCGCGAGGAGAAGCTCCGGGGCTTCGTCGTGCTCGATCTCCTGCATGCGTTGATAGAGCTTCGCCCGATCGGCCTGGTTCGTTAGCGTGCGTGCCTTGACGAGCAGATCGTCGAATTCAGCGTTGCACCATTTCGTGGGATTGCTGTCGCCAGGTTTGCCGCCGGGGCAACCTCTCAGGAAAAAGAAATTGTCCGGGTCGCCGTTGTCCCCGGTCCAACCGTACTGGCCGGTCATCTCTTCGCCAGCGGCGAGGCGCTTGCGATACTCGCCCCACTCATAG
Source organism: uncultured Alphaproteobacteria bacterium (assembly GCA_963813555.1). Taxonomy (GTDB): domain Bacteria; phylum Pseudomonadota; class Alphaproteobacteria; order Rhizobiales; family Beijerinckiaceae; genus Roseiarcus. The sequence goes on from CAWEZX010000018.1 coordinate 33,750, forward strand.
GTGACGAGCTTGGCGTTGACGCCGACCTTGGCGAGATCGGCCTGCATCATCTCGCCAATGCGCTTGCCGTTCGGGTTGTAGGGTCGCGAAACCGGCATGTACCAGAGATCGATGTCGAGCGGCGTCTTGACGCCGGCCGCGGCCAGCATCGCCTTGGCCTTCTCCGGATCGTAGGGCACGTCCGGAATCTTGTCGTCGAAGGACCACATCGTCGGCGGGATCAGGGTCGTCGCCTTCGACCCGGCGCCGAGATAGACGTCCTTGATGATCGCGTCGCGATCGATCGCCATCGACAAAGCCTGGCGCGCCTCTTTCTTGTCCAACGGCGGTTTGGTCACGTTGAAAGCCCAATACGCGACGTTGAGACCCGGCATGTTGATCACCTTGAGGGTGGGATCCTTCTCCATCTCCGCGAGGTCGGCAGGCCTTGGATAAGCGTTGATGTGGCACTCGCCCGCTTTGAGCTTGGCGTAGCGCGCCGTGGCGTCGGGGGTGATGGCGAACACGAGGTCGCCGACCAGCGCTTTCTCGCCGTAATAGTCCTTGTTCGCCTTATAGCGAATGACGGAATCCTTTTGATACGAGACGAACGAGAACGGGCCGGTGCCAACCGGCGCCTGGTCGAACTGCTCGGGCGTCCCTTTCTTGAGCAGGAAGTCCGCGTATTCCTTCGACCCGATCGCCATGAAGTCCATCGCCAAATTGGCGAGGATGGCGACGTTCGGCGTCTTGAGCTTCATGACGACGGTGTAATCGTCCGTCTTCTCCACCGAATCGAGCAGCTTCGGCATATCCATGTCGTTGAAATAGTCATACTTGCCGCCCGAGACTTTGTAATACGGATTGTCGGGTTTCCACTGCCGGTCGAACGAAAACAAAACGTCATCGGCGTTGAAGTCCCGTGTCGGCTTGAAGTCCTTCAACGAATGGAACTTGACGCCCTTACGCAGATGAAAGGTGATCGTCTTGCCGCCATCGGTGACTTCCCAGCTTTCGGCGAGGCCGGGGACGACGTCGGTCGTGCCGCGCTTGAATTCGGTCAGGCGATTGTAGACGGGCCGCGCCGCATCAAAGCTGGTCCCGGTGGTGTTGATCGCGGGCGTGAAATTCTCCGGACTGCCTTCCGAGCAGTAGACCAGGGTCTTTGCCGAAGGGAGGCCGGCGCCCGCTAACAACGCGGCCAGCGCGACGCCTGCGAAGGTGAGCGCTTTCATGGGCCTTCTCCTGAGCGACTTGCTCGCGACCACGAGCTTTGCGCCATCGAAGCCCTTTTTCGCTTTCAGCGCAATGGCTCACGCTCGGCGGTCATCCGCCTTCCTCGTCGTTCATGGGATGCAGATCGCGCACCATCGCCTTGGCGCGCTCATCGAGCACGTGGGTGTAGATCTGCGTCGTTGCTATGTCGGCGTGGCCGAGCAGATCCTGAACGACGCGCAGGTCCGCGCCGTTCTGCAACAGGTGACTGGCGAAGGCGTGGCGAAGCACGTGCGGGCTCACCCGCGCGGACGCAAGGCCCGCCGCTGCAGCGACGCGCTTGAGATCGCGCGCGAAGGCCTGACGCGTCATGTGGCCGCTCGCGCTCGCGGCGGGAAAGAGCCAGGGGCTTGTCGCCATGCCCGGCGAGACTCGATCCAGCAGGGCGCGGAACGCGCCGATCGCGGCGCGGGCGGGACCCGAGAGCGGCGCCAGGCGCTCCTTGTCGCCCTTGCCGCGCACGGGGATGAGCGGAGACTTGGCTGATGCGACCGACTTCTTGAGGCTCAAGGCTTCCGACACGCGCAAGCCCGACCCGTAGATGAGTTCGATGAGACAGGCGATGCGCGCCGTCTCCATCCTTCCGCGCAACGGCCGCTCGGCGACATCGAGCCCTTCACGTGCGGTCGCGATCAGGCGCTCGACCTGGGCCATGCTCAAAAGCTTAGGCAGCGGTCGCGATCGGCGTGGGCCCTCGACCGCCAGTGTCGGATTGTCGCGCCGCCAACCTTCGGCATATAGGAATTTGTGAAACTGACGGATGGCCGACAGACGGCGCGCCAGCGACGCCGCGCTCAGCTTCTGTGCGCCGCGTGCGGCGAGAAACCCGCGCAGATGGTTCGTGTCCGCCTTCAGCGCGTCCATGCCCTTGGCTTTCAGATAGCTTTCGTAGTCGTCGAGATCGCGCCGATAGGCCTCGATCGTGTTCACACTCGCGCCACGCTCGGAGGCGAGCGCCTCAAGGAAGCTGACGATGTGAGAAACCGTCCGCGTCTTCATGATCGCCAGCCTAGTCCTCGTCCTCGAACAGGGTCGGCTGCGGTCCCTCGCGCCGGGGCTCGGCGAGGCCGAGATGGCGAAAGGCGTGGGAAGTCAGCAAGCGTCCGCGCGGCGTGCGCTGTACGAAGCCAAGCTGGATGAGATAGGGCTCGATGATGTCCTCGATCGCGTCGCGGGGCTCGGAGAGCGCGGCGGCCATGGTCTCGACCCCGACCGGACCGCCGCCGAACTTGAGGGCGATGGTGTCGAGATAACGCCGATCCATCTCGTCCAGCCCAATCACGTCGACGTCGAGGAGCTTGAGCGCGCTGTCGGCGAGCGCACGCGTCACGCTCTTTGCGCCTTCGACCACGGCGAAATCGCGCACCCGCCGCAGCAGGCGCCCGGCGATGCGGGGGGTACCGCGCGAACGCTTGGCGATCTCATTGGCGCCGTCATCAGCGAGGGCGACGCCGATCACTCGCGCGCCGCGCGCAACAATGCCCTGCAGCTCTTCAGTGGTGTAGAAATTGAGACGGATCGGAATGCCGAAACGATCGCGCAACGGGGTGGTGAGAAGCCCGGCGCGAGTCGTTGCGCCGATCAGGGTGAACCGGGCGAGGTCGATCTTGACCGAGCGCGCCGCAGGCCCGGCGCCGATGATGAGGTCGAGCTGGAAATCCTCCATCGCCGGATAGAGAATTTCCTCGATCGCCGGGTTGAGACGGTGAATCTCGTCGATGAACAGCACGTCGCGCGGCTCGAGATTGGTGAGCTGCCCCGCGAGGTCGCCCGCCTTGCCGATGACCGGTCCCGAGGTCGAATGGAAATTGACGCCGAGCTCGCGCGCCACGATCTGCGCGAGCGTCGTCTTGCCGAGCCCAGGCGGGCCGACGAACAGTACGTGATCGAGCGCCTCGCCGCGCGATTTGGCGGATTGGATGAAGATTCCGAGATTCTTGCGCGCCGCTTCCTGGCCGGCGAAGTCGACGAGGAGCTGCGGGCGGACCGGCGTCTCGTCCTCGGGACGCTTCTCGGCTGAGACGAGCCTGCGAGGCGCTTCGGCCACCTCAGCCACCTGCGCCCGGGGGATGAAGGCGATCGGCCAAGGTCAGTTCCGGTCGCATGGTAAGCCCAATGAGGTTTGCGACGAAGGCTGAGACAAGACCGGCGCTCGCGGCGCAAGCGACAAAAGCATGTCCGAGCGTGACGCCGAACCGGCTTGGAAAGACCCAGTCGCCTGACGAGTCCACGTTGGTCCTGATCGTCATCTCGAACGACGCCCAGACCGGGTTGAGGCGCAACAGGAGGCCATAGACGATCAGGCCGCCAATGAGAGCAGCGACGAGCGCACGCGGCGCGCGCTCGGGCGCCACGGCGTCCCACAGCGCGTATAGAAATCCGGTCGCTGCGGCCGGCCCGACGCCGACAATATAGGCCGCGATCAGTCCGAGGGCATGGCCAAAGAACGTGCTGATCAAAACCATAAGCCCGATCGCCTCAAGATCGGTAGGCGTCTTAAAAACGATGGAAAGGGGAATGAACAGCGCTCCGCCGACGGCCGGACCTAGCGCTGCGAACAGCAGCACGATGCCGATCATAGGGACAAAGAAGGGCCGCCCGATCATTGCGATCCCTTGGCGATATAGACGCGCATCAATATCGATCGTCGCGGTCGCGGTAATTATCGGTGTTGGCGCCGCGCGCCATGCCGGCGAGGGTCTCACGGTCCGGCACTGGGACCATCATCACGCTGTGACCATGGTCGATGAACGCGATCTTCTGGCCGGGCCGCCAAGCCAGTCGTTCCCGAACGGCCTTGGGAATTGAGACCTGGTACTTTGAGGAGAGCTTTGATGTGGCGCTCATTTTCTTACCCATCATCTATCGCTCATGATACGGGAAAAACAATTTACTGTGCCAGTTCCTTGAGGCCCGCGCGGATGAGCGCGGCGGTCTCGGCCGCTGGCCCGAGCTGAGCCGAAATCCTGGCCACGGCGGCGGCGGCCTGGGGATGGCCGTAGCCGAGGCCAACGAGGGCGAGGAGCGCGTCCTCCGCCGCCTTCGCGAGCTTCGGCGCGCGCTCGAAACTTGCGTCTCCATGGACGAAATCGGCCACCGCAAGCGCCGGCGCCTTGTCCTTGAGCTCGAGCACGAGGCGCGCGGCGAGCTTCGGGCCGACGCCCGGCGCACGCGCCATCATCGCCTTGTCCTGCCGCGCGACCGCCGCGCTCAACGCTTCTGACGACAGGGCGCCGAGAATCCCCAGCGCGACCTTGGCGCCGACCCCCTGCACGCTCTGCAGCAAGCGAAACCAATCGCGTTCGCCCGCGGTGAGAAATCCGTAAAGCCTGATCGCGTCCTCGCGCACATGCGTTTCGATGAGCAGATCCGCCCGCTCGCCAATTGCTGGCAGCGCGCGCAGGGTGCGGGCCGAAGCGGAGACGAGATAGCCGACGCCATTGACGTCGAGGATCAGGGTCTCTTCGTCCACACTGTCGACGAGGCCCTTGAGTTTGCCGATCATGCCGCGCCCCTTGCGCGCGCTGCGCGATGTTGCGCATGGCAAATGGCGACCGCGAGCGCATCAGCCGCGTCTGAAGTCGAGGCGGTCGAAGCGGGCAGCAGCATCCTTACCATCATCGCGACCTGCCGCTTCTCGGCGTGCCCCACGCCTACGACTGTTTTCTTGATGAGATTCGCGGCGTATTCCGCGACCGGCAGGCCGGTCAGAGCCAATGTCGCGAGCGCGACGCCGCGCGCCTGCCCGAGCTTCAGCGCCGATTGTGGGTCGCGGTTGATGAATGTCTCCTCAACCGCCGCCTCATGCGGCCCCTCGCGCTCGACCAGCCCGGTCAGCAAGCGATGGATTGCCGCCAGGCGCTCGGCGAGCGAGGTCGCGGAATCGGTCTCGATCGAGCCGCAGCCGATGAAGATCAGCCGCGAACCGGCAGCCTCAATCATGCCCCAACCCGTCGCGCGGAGGCCGGGATCGACGCCGAGAATGCGAATCGCGCCGATAGTCATGATGCGTCTGATATACGAATTCACGCGGCAACGCATTTTGGCGCGCAAGCCCGTTGAGTTTCCATCCGCGTTGTCGCGGGATAATCACGAACTATGCTTCTTTCCACCGGCATTTCCGGTCCCCACCCTGGCTCGCCCGCCGTGGCTGCGATAGCTTGCGGCCCAACGAAAGGCGCGATTCGTGGCGAGCGGCGTGAAGAACGGTAAGAAAAAGGCCGCCCCGCCGCCGCGTCCCGCCGTCGTCACGCCCCACTTCGATTTCGAGCGTGAGGCCTTCGCCAATGGCCATCGATGGGTCGCAGGCGTCGATGAAGTCGGGCGCGGCCCGCTCGCCGGGCCGGTCGGCGTCGCCGCGGTCATTCTCGATCCCGATGATCTGCCAGAGGGGCTCAACGATTCGAAGGTGCTTCTGGCGCCCGCGCGTGAATCGCTCTGCGAAATCATCTTCGCCAAGGCGCTCAGTGTTTCCGTCGTCTTCGCCAGCGTCGAGGAAATCGATCTCTTCAACATCCGCGGCGCGGCGCTACGCGCAATGGCGCGAGCCGTGGCGGCCTTGAGCGTGCGTCCGCATTTCGTACTGATCGACGGTCGCGATCTGCCGGACGGCCTTATCTGCCCGGCGCGCCCGATCATCGACGGGGATGCGCTGTCGATGTCAATCGCCGCCGCCTCGATTGTCGCCAAGACGATGCGCGACGCGCTGATGCGCAATCTTGGCCGGGACTATCCGCAATACGGTTTCGCCGAGCACGTCGGCTATGCAACCGTCGGGCACCGCCGGGCGCTGGCCTCCGCGGGCCCATGCCCCTATCACCGACGCTCGTTCCGGCTTGAGCCACAACAAGAATGATAGGCTGTCCAAAAAGGTTTCAAAAGAGTTGAGAACAAATATCCGGTAGAACGTCTTAGGCCGTACGAAAACGACACAGCGGAATGTGTGGCGGCATAACCGGACCTTTACTTTAAACCGAGCATAAACGACGCGCCGGTTCGAACGATCCGGCTCATGCGTCGAGTGGTTGCGTTGATGCGTATCGCGCGTGCCGGAGCGTTCCGCCTCCCCGCCCAGCTTCAGGTTTCGCGTACTGGCGCCGGCGAGGCGAAACGCCCGGCCGCAATTCTTGAGGCGCTCGACGAGGAGCGCCCGGTCCCGCGTGACGCGATTCTCATTGGCGACTGCCTGGCGGAAATGATGAGGCTCCCAGCAGCTTCAGTTGATCTCGTCTTCGCCGATCCTCCTTACAACCTGCAACTCGAGGGCGCATTGTCGCGCCCCGACCAGAGCCTGGTCGATGGGGTGGACGATTCCTGGGACAAGTTCGCGGATTTCGCGGAATATGACGCCTTCACCCGCGACTGGCTGGCCGCCGTCCGGCGCCTGATGAAGCCCGCCGCCACGATCGCGGTCATCGGCTCCTACCACAACATCTTCCGCGTCGGCGCTATCTTACAAGATCTCGGCTTCTGGATCCTCAACGACATCGTCTGGCGCAAGGCCAACCCAATGCCGAACTTCCGCGGCCGTCGATTCACCAACGCCCACGAGACGATGATCTGGGCGGCGCGGGGCCCGGAGGCCAAGGCTTATACCTTCAATTACGAGGCCTTGAAGGCCGGCAATGAGGATGTGCAGGTCCGCTCCGACTGGTTTCTGCCAATTTGCACCGGGGCGGAGCGGCTGAAGGACGAGAGCGGGCGAAAAGCTCACCCGACGCAAAAGCCCGAAGCGCTGCTCATGCGGGTGCTGCTGGCCGCCTCCAATACTGGCGATCTGGTGCTCGATCCGTTTTTCGGCTCCGGGACCACCGGTGTCGCGGCCCGGCGCTTGCGCCGCTCGTTCATCGGCATTGAGCGCGATCCCGCTTACGCCGAAACGGCGCGCCAGCGGATCGACGCGGTCGAGCCGTTGCCCGAACAGGCGCTTGCGATCGCGCCGACCCGCCGCAGCGAGCCGCGCGTCGCCTTCTCAAGCGTCGTCGAAGCCGGTCTGGCGCGCCCGGGCGAACGGCTGGTCGACGCGGGACGCCGTTTCAGCGCCCTGGTGCGGGCCGATGGCGCGCTCGCCGCAGGTCCTGCTGTCGGTTCGATCCATAAGATCGGCGCGCTGGTACAGGGATTGCCCGCCTGCAACGGCTGGACCTTCTGGCATGTCGAGCGCGCGGGCCGATTGGCTCCGATCGACGATCTGCGCGCCACCATGCGCGAAGCGATGCGCGAAGCGGCGGAATAGCGCCAAATCCGCTGTGAGACCTGACTGCCAACGGAGTTCAAGCTGACGCAACGGAATTGTGCTTGGCGCATCCGCGAATGCGGCGCAGTATCACCTCGGCTTCATTTGTTCCTTTTGAGATCTGTTCTTTTGAGCGACCGCGGTCGGACCGAGGGACTTGATGTCAACTTCCCCAAAAACGCTTTCCAATTGTGCAGCGCTGGTGATCTCGATGTTGGCCTGCTGCGGCGGCGCCGCGAGGGCAAGCGAGTACGAAATTGTGTATCACGCGACTCTGAATGAAGGCGGCCCGCCGTTAGCGAGTTTTGAGGACTCCGCGCCGTTTGCAGCCGGGACGCCGTTGACGATCACCGCCCAGTTCGACTCGTCGACGGCGGACCAATGGAACATCGGCGCTTATTTCTACACCGCCCCATCCGCAACGTTCCTCATAGGGTCGTCAACATACGAGGCGGAGGATGCCTTGCTTATCCTGCTGAGCGACCCATCGTGGCAGTCGGTCGGCGGCCCATACCCCTATAGCGCCGGATTCGTCGGCTCGGGGGGTCGGCCTACCGCGGGTTCTTCGACCGGGCTTTGGGCCGGGACAGATCGGCGGCGCGCAAAAGGAACACTTCGCCGGACGTGTCTTCGGTGTCGAGCCAGACGAACGGCAGATGCGGGAACTCATGCTCGAGCCGCCCGCGCGCGCCGCCCACTTCGCAGACGAGCGCGCCGTCCGCCGTCAGGTGCTTAGGCGCCTCGCGCAGGATCCGGCGCACGATGTCGAGCCCGTCCGTCCCGCCCGCATGCGCAACCATCGGCTCGGCCGCATATTCGGGCGGAAAGCGCGCGATCGCGCCCGCGTCGACGTAAGGCGGGTTCGTCAGGATCAAATCGAAGCGCGCCCCTTTGACCGGGGCGAACAGATCGCCCTGCTTCAGCGCAATGCGGTCCTGAAGGCCGTGCTCCTCAAGGTTGCGCTCAGCGACTTCGAGCGCGCCGGGCGACACGTCGACCGCGGCGATGCGCGCATTGGGGAAGACGCGCGCCGAGAGAATGGCCAGCGAACCGCCTCCCGTGCAGAGGTCGAGCGCCGAGGCGATCCGCTCGGGATCGCCAATGAGCGCGTTGTCCTCGGCGAAGGCGGTCATCATCAGTTCACCGATCAGGCTGCGCGGGACGATGACACGCTCGTCGACATAAAATGGCACGCCCTGGATGTAGGCGCGGTTGACAAGGTAGGCGGCGGGCTTGCGCGTCGTCACCCGGGCTTCGATCAGTTCGTGGAGCCGCGCCCGCTCGTGGCGCAAGAGCCTGGCGTCGAGAAATGGATCGAGCGTGTCGATCGGCAGGCCTAGCCCCTCGAGGATGAGAAAGGCCGCTTCGTCGACCGCCGTTGTCGCGCCGTGGCCGAAGGAAAGGCCCGCGGAGAGAAACCGGCCGACCGCATAACGCAGCCAGTCCCTAGGGGTGAGGAATGTTTCGACCCGCTCGTCCGCCTCAGACAAGAGGAGCCCCTTCACACGCGCTTATACGCCTCTCATGCAAGAAATGCTTGCGCGTCTTGCCTTGCAGGCCTCGAGCGTCGGCCTTCTGGGCGCATTCGTTGGACCTGGCTGAGCTACGTAACGTCTAAGACCTCGTCACGATCGCAACTTCATAGCAGCTTTATCAGCCTGCCCCTCAGTTTAGTTGGTCCGCGCCTTTTCCGATTTCACTGCCGCCTTTCGAACGCGGCGGACCAAAGCCGGCCGCGCTCCACTTGCGGCGCTTGCGCCGAGGATCACCAAATCGCGCCAGGACGTACGTTGCGGCGCAAAAAAAAGTTTTGGGGCGGCGCAAAAAACGCCTATCTTGTGTTGACCCGCGAGTCGCTCTGGGACCGGCAACGACATGGCGAACACAGTTCCGATTACGATCAAAAAGTACGCCAACCGTCGCCTGTACAATACAGCGTCAAGCGCCTATGTGACCCTGGCCGATTTGGCGAAAATGGTAAAGGCGGGCGAAGATTTCGTCGTTTTCGACGCCAAATCCAATGAAGACATCACCCGTTCGGTTCTCACCCAAATCATCTTCGAGCAGGAGGGAATTGAGGGCCAGTCGCTACTGCCCACGACATTCCTGCGCCAGTTGATCCGTTTCTATGGCGACAGCATGCAGGCGATCCTGCCGAGCTATCTGGAATTCTCGATCGACCGCTTTTCGGGCGAGCAACAGGCGATGCGCGAAGCCGCAAGCCGTATGTTCGGTCCGGAGGCGTTCTCCGCCGGCTCCTTCGCGGCTCTACAGGAACTGACCAAGAAGAATTTCGCTGCGTTCAATCAGGCGCTCGCGATGTTCTCGCCCTTCACAGGCGCGACCGCGATCACGGATGCAACGCCCAGGAAGGCGAATTCCGAGGGCGACATCGACGAATTGCGCAATCAGCTGTCCGACATGCAAAAACGCCTTGAATCTTTGGCCAAGAAGACTGAGACGCCTTAAAATCGATCCTTTCGCGCGCGGAGTTCCGCAAACACCGCCGCAGGCTCCGCGCCGACCATACCGACCGCGGCCTGAATCGCCGGCTCCTCGACGCGCAGAAATGGATTGGCGGCAAGCTCGTCGGCAAGCGTTGTCGGCAAGGTTGGGCGACGCTCGCCACGCAGCTTTGCGACCTCCTCGACTCGTCCCTTCAGAATCGGATTGTCGGGTTCGATCGTAATGGCGAACCGGCCATTCGTTTGGGTGTATTCATGGCCGCAGTAGATCAGGGTCTCGCCGGGCAGCGCGGCGAGCTTGACCAGCGAGCTCCACATGACCGCGTGGGGCGTTTCGAAGACCCGGCCGCACCCGAGGGAGAAGAGCGTGTCGCCGCAGAAGGCGGTTTCCTCCTCTTCGAAATGGTAGGCGATATGACCGAGCGTATGCCCGGGGGTTTCGATGACTTTCGCTCTGAGCGATCCGACCCGCGCCAAGTCCCCCTCCTTGACCAGGTTATCAAGAAAAGGGATTCGCGACGTGTCCTTGGCCGGACCCCACACCTTCGCGTTTGGGTATTTTGCCCTGAGGTCCGGGACACCTTGAATGTGATCGGCGTGATGATGGGTGATCAAGATGTCGGTTAAGTTCCAGCCCCGCTCCGCCAAAGCTGCGAATGTGGGCCCCGCTTCCGGGACGTCGACGCAGGCAGTCGCCCCTGTCGTCGAATCGTGCACCAGGGCGCCGTAATTATCCGTGAGACAAAGATACTGATGAACGCTCAAAGTCATGGGCGAGCCTCGGCGATTTCCGTCTTCGGTTCGTACAGACTGTGTGCAAGCTCAATCCATGCCCGACACGCGCCCCGACCGCATCCACATGTATAGCCGGACCGCCGTCCCTTGTCTCTCCTTAGTCGCCTTGTTCCGTGCGGGTCGCCGTTTTTCGACGCATTGCGAAAGCGCGCGCGGTCGTTCAAAGTCATGGGCACGGTTCGGCCGATTTCGATGCCTCTCGACGTCCTCAGCTTGCAAAGTTTCTACGGCTCGCCCCTCGGCGGCGTTGCGCGCAGGCTGATTGGGCGCGTGATCCGTGAGCGCTGGAACAGCAGCGCCGGTCTTTCCGTTGCTGCAGTGGGCTATGGCACGCCATACCTCGAACGTTTCCGCGACGGCGCTCGCCGATGCTTGGCCTTGATGCCCGCGGAACAGGGGGTCGCGACCTGGCCGGGAGCCGGGCGTTGCGCCGCGGCGCTGGTGGACGCGCAAATGTTGCCGCTGCCTGATGGCTCGATCGACCGGTTGTTGCTGGCTCACGCCTTGGAGGCCGCCGATCGGCCCGACGTGCTGCTTGAAGAATTGTGGCGCATCACCGCGCCCGAGGGACGAATGATTGTGATCGTCCCCTCCCGCCGAGGCGTGTGGGCGCGCACGGACAGCACTCCTTACGGGCAGGGCCTGCCCTATTCGAAATCCCAGCTTCGCGACTTGCTTCATCGGGCGGAGTTCTCACCGGTTTTCTGGGGCGAGGCGCTTTATGCGCCGCCGGTCGTCAGGCCCTTCGTGATGCGGTCTGCGCCGACGATTGAGCGCGTCGGAGCGGCGCTCGGACTGCCGTTCGCGGGCGTCTACGTCGTCGAGGCGATCAAGCAGGTGCATCGGCCGGTAGGCGTCCGCGCGGTCGCCCGGGCGCGGCTCGCTCCGCTCAAACCTGCTCTCGCGCCGAGCGCTCGGCGGCAATGCCATTCCGAATGATCGGCCTCTCGGTTTTCGGGTTGGCGCCGCCGATGAGCCATGCTTGTAAAGCCATTCGTCGACCCTCGAACCCAAGGCAAATTCCCCATGCCCGCCGATCGTCTCCTGGTCCTGTTGCGCCATGGTCAGAGCGAATGGAACCTCAAGAACCTGTTCACGGGATGGCGGGACGTGGATTTGACGCCCGCCGGAGTGGAGGAAGCCAAAGAAGCCGGACGCCGAATGAAGGCGCACGGGATCGCCTTCGACCTCGTCTTCACCTCGGCCCTGATCCGCGCCCAGCGCACGCTTGACTTAGCGCTGGCCGAAATGGGGCAGACAGGCCTGCCGGAAGAGCGGGATCAGGCCCTCAACGAACGCGACTATGGCGATCTCGTGGGACTCAACAAGGACGATGCCCGGAAGAAGTGGGGCGAGGAGCAGGTCCACAAATGGCGGCGCAGCTACGACATCCAGCCGCCCGGCGGCGAAAGCCTGAAAGACACGGTCGCCCGCGCGCTGCCCTACTATTGCCAGAACATCCTGCCCGCAGTTCTCGGCGGCAAGCGCGTGCTGGTCGCCGCGCACGGCAACAGTCTGCGCGCGCTGGTCATGGTGCTCGACCGGCTGACGCCGGAGACGATTCCAACCATGGAGCTCGCGACCGGCGTCCCCCTCGTCTATCGGCTCAACGCCGACTCGACCGTCGCGAGCAAGGAGATTTTGACAGCTTGACGGGTAATTCGCCGTTAGCGTTAACGATTTATGAAGACGCTCGGCTCCATGTTGACCTCATGTGATTTGCGGTTCGCAGAGGTCAGCAATGTTGGCGAAAGCGTCAGGTTTTGGGTTTGCAGCGATTGCCGCGTGCCTCTTTGCGACGGGCGTCGAAGCCGGCCAGTATGAGTTCCTTGCCGCGCCGCAGATCAATTTATCGCTGGTCTACCGCCTCGACAAATTGTCGGGCGACGTCATCGCGTGTCAGTTCGCTCACAATCCGGGGCGAACCGATGTCGGCCCGGGCGCGTTCGGGGTCACCTCGTGCTATCGCAGCGGCGACGGCGCGACGAAGCAGGAACCTGGCGAATACGGCCTCGTCGCCACCCGTCATGAACAGGAAGGCGGCGTGTTTCGCGTCGATTATCGCACCGGCGCGCTCAGCATTTGTTACTTATATTTCCAGCGCGAGAAGCAGGGCGATCACGAAGCGATTGCGGACCAGTATGTCGTTTGCACGCCGCAGTGGAAACAGCCGACGCCCGCACATCCAGGCGGCGCGGTCAGCGAATTGCCGGCCGCCGGTCCAGCGCGAGACTGACCTGGCGCCGTCGCCGGCAGCCCGAGTTGGCTAGGGCGGCGGCCTTTGTTCGCAAAAGAACAAGATACGATCTTCGCGCCGGCGTCGGGGACCGGCCAGGCTGCGGTCGCGGTCTTGCGCATATCGGGCGCCAACTGCTCGGAAGCGCTTAAGGCAATCGCGCCTGGAGCCGAGCTTCCGGACCGCCGCGCGATCTTGCGAACCCTGCGTCACCCTCACACCCGGGAACCGCTCGATCGGGCTTTGGTCACACGGTTTTGCGCGCCTCGCAGCTTTACCGGCGAGGAGATGGTGGAGATCAGCGTCACCGGCGGGCGAGCGGTCACGTCCGCGGTCGTCCGGGCGCTCGCGCTCATTCCCGGACTGCGGTTGGCCGAGCCCGGGGAATTCGCCTGGCGCGCGTTCATGAATGGGAAGATCGATCTTTCCGAGGTGGAAGGGCTCGCCGATCTGGTCGAAGCCGAAACCGAGGCGCAGCGGCGACAGGCGCAACGCATCGCCGGCGGGGCGCTGAGCCGCGAGTGCGAGGCGATTCGCGAAAGCTTGCTCGATGCGATGGCGACCGTCGAGACGCAGATCGATTTTTCCGACGTCGAGGACGCCTCGGATTTTACGCTTGAATCGGTCAGGCGCGCGACTCAGGCGGCCATCGAGCGCATTGACCGGGCGCTTGCCACTGCCGATTCGGCGGCCCGACTGCGAGAGGGTTTTACCGTTGTCATCGCTGGGCCTCCCAATGTCGGCAAGTCGACGCTGATGAACACCTTGGCCGGCCGCGATGTCGCGATCACGTCGCCGATCCCCGGAACGACCCGCGATTTGATCGAGGTGTTTCTCGATCTGCGCGGGTATCCGGTCATTCTGGTCGACACGGCGGGGATTCGCGAGAGCCACGATCCGGTCGAACGGGAAGGCGTTGCGAGGGCGCGCCGCAGAGCCGAGAGCGCGGACCTAACGCTGTGGCTGAACGACGGCGTCGTCGGCTCAAGGCCGAGCTTTAGATCCGCAGCGTTGGTTGTGCGGACCAAAATCGACCTGAAAGAGCCTTCGACGGGAAAGCCCGCGGGTCTCGCCATATCGGCAAAGTCCGGGGCCGGCATTGATCGGTTGCTTGACGCTATCGCCGATCTAGCGGAAGAGCGCATGTCCTCGCGCGAGCCGGCTTTGTTAACGCTTGAGAGGCACAGGCTCGGTTTTGAGGACGCCCGCCAGGCGCTTGCCGCGACGCTTGCTCCGGGCGTCGCGGAAGCGGAGTTGATCGCCGAGGATCTTCGACGCGCCGCCTCGGCGATGGATCGCATCGTCGGGCGAATTGGCGTTGAAGACGTGCTCGGAGAGGTCTTTGCGCGATTGTGTGTCGGTAAGTAGAGGTAGAATGCGTGTTTCACGTGAAACAGGTGGACGCTCGAAATGAGATTTGACGTCGTTGTCATCGGCGGCGGACATGCGGGATGCGAAGCCGCGACGGCGGCGGCGCGCTGCGGCTCCTCGACCGCGCTCGTCACTCACCGCTTCGGGACGATCGGCGAGATGTCCTGCAACCCAGCCATTGGCGGCTTGGGCAAGGGCCATCTGGTCCGCGAAATTGACGCGCTTGACGGCGTGATGGGACGCGCCGCCGATGCGGCTGGCATTCAGTTTCGCGTTCTCAATCGGCGCAAGGGCCCGGCCGTCCAGGGGCCCCGCGCCCAGGCCGACCGGAAACTTTATCGGCAGGCGATGCGGAGGCTAGTGGCCGACACTCCGAACCTGACTGTCGTGGAAGGAGAAGCGGCTCGGATTGCTTCGGAAGCCGGCGTCGTCACCGGGATTGAACTTGTGGACGGCCGCACCATCGCCTGCCGTGCCGTCGTGCTCACCACCGGCACCTTCCTTCGCGGCGTTATCCATCTCGGCGACCAGCGGACACCAGCCGGGCGTTTTGGCGATCCGCCCTCCGTCTCGCTCGCGCAGAGCCTCGACGCGGCCGGCTTTGCGCTCGGACGGCTCAAGACCGGCACCCCGCCCCGGCTCGACGGCTCAACCATCGACTGGGAGCGGCTCGAAATCCAGAACGGCGATCCCGAGCCGGAGTTCTTCTCCTCGCTGACGACCGGGATCACGGCGCCGCAGCTCCCCTGCCACATCACCCGCACCACCGCCGAGACCCATCAGATCATCCAAGCTGATGCGCATCGCTCGGCCGTCTATTCGGGCGCGATCTCCGGGCGTGGCCCCCGCTATTGTCCCTCGATCGAGGACAAGGTGATCCGTTTCGCCGATCGGGACAGCCACCAGATTTTTCTCGAGCCCGAGGGCGTCGACGATCCGACCGTCTATCCGAACGGCATTTCGACCTCGCTGCCCGCGGAGACGCAGCGTGCGCTCGTGGCGACGATCCCCGGCCTCGAACATGCGCGCATCATCCGTCCGGGTTACGCGATCGAATATGATTACATCGACCCGCGCGGGCTCGACCCGACGCTCGAGGCGCGCCGGCTTGCTGGCCTGTTCCTGGCTGGACAAATCAACGGCACGACGGGCTACGAAGAGGCTGCGGCCCAGGGGGTCGTTGCCGGAATCAACGCCGCGCGCAAGGCCAGCAGGCAGGCGCTGACGACGTTCGACCGCGCCGAGTCGTATCTGGGCGTGATGATCGACGATCTGACCACCCACGGCGTCACCGAGCCCTATCGCATGTTCACCTCGCGGGCGGAGTTTCGGCTGTCGCTACGGGCCGACAACGCCGACGAGCGATTGACGGCGAAGGGAATCGGGCTTGGCTGCGTGGGGACCGAGCGGGCACATCTCTACGCCAAAGTCCGCGACCAGCTGGGACAGGCCCGGGCAATGCTCAACGCCGCGACCGCCACGCCGCGGGACCTCGAGGCGCAGGGCATTCTGGTCAATCGCGACGGGGCTCGCCGCTCGGCCTTCGAGTTGGCGGCGCAATCTCAGTTTCCGATCGCTGTTCTTGCGCGCTTGTGGCCTGAACTTAATGAGATCCCGGCTAACCTTGTGAGCCGGCTCGAGGCCGACGCGAAATACTCTGTTTATCTCAATCGTCAAGCCGAGGATGTCGCCCGTTATCGCCGAGACAATTCCACGGCCCTGCCCACCGACCTCGACTATTCGCGTCTTTCCGGGCTGTCGAACGAAATCAAGCAGAAATTCATCGCGGTTCGACCCGCAAGCCTGGGCCAGGCTCGACGCATCGAGGGCGTCACTCCGGCGGCGTTGGCGCTGATCGCCGCCCATGCGCGGCGGGTGGACCGATCCTCCGTTCGGAATCGGCCCGCCGCGGGGCCGTGAGGCGGCCGCCGAAGAGGCTGGCGGACCAACTCGCAGACGATCGTCGGGCGGCTGTGCGCCTCGTGCCTGTTTCACGTGAAACAGAGGATCGGCTCGCCATCTTCGTTGGGCTACTGGATCGCTGGCGGCATAAGACCAACCTCATCTCCAATTCGACCTTCCTCTCGGTCTGGACCCGCCATATCGCGGATTCGGCCCAGCTGACCGCGCTCGCGGCACAGGCCAAAATTTGGGTCGACATCGGCTCCGGCGCCGGCTTTCCCGGCCTCGTGATCGCCATCCAACTCGCGGACGTCACCGGCGCTCTCGTCCATTGCATCGAAAGCGATCAGCGGAAGTGCGCATTTCTGCGGGAAGCGACCCGCGCAACCGGAGCGCCGGCGGTGATTCACCCCGAGCGTGTCGAAGCGCTCGAGCCCGGGGCCCTCGGAGCTGTGGACGCCGTGACCGCGCGCGCCTTCGCCCCCTTGCCGCTGACGCTCAAATTGGCGAGACCGTGGATGGAGCGCGGGGCCATGGCCGTGTTTCCGCGCGGCGAATCAGCTAAGGATCAAATTGCGGCGCTGCCTGAGGCATCGGCTTATGCAATCGAAACGCTTCCCAGCGTCGTCAACCCGAAGGCCGCGATCCTGCGCATCCGCCGAAGCTGAGACCCGAGCCCCATGACCGCGACACCTCCCCTCGTCCGCGAACCCGACGGCGGGGCGCGTCCGCGCGTTCTCGCCATGGCGAACCAGAAGGGCGGCGTCGGCAAGACAACCACCGCCATCAACCTTGGAACCGCGCTTGCCGCAATCGGCGAACGGGTGCTCATCGTCGATCTCGATCCCCAGGGCAACGCCTCGACCGGGCTCGGGATCGATCGCAAATCTCGCGTGACCTCAAGCTACGACATGCTGGTCGGAGATCGGCTCCTGCGCGAGGTCGTCATTCCGACGTCGGTCCCGCGCCTGTTCATCACGCCCTCAACCATGGATCTTCTAGGCGTCGAGCTCGAAATCGCGGGGCACGACGATCGCTCCTATAAGCTGCGCAATGCGCTTCGCAGCTACAGCGCATCGAGTCCCGACGATCCGGAATCGGTCACCTACGTCCTGGTTGACTGTCCGCCGTCGCTCAATCTTCTCACCATCAACGCTCTCGCCGCCGCTGACGCCGTAGTCGTCCCGCTCCAGTGCGAATTCTTCGCGCTCGAGGGCCTGTCGCAACTTTTGACGACGGTCGAGCAGGTTCGCAGCACGCTCAACCCGGCTCTGACAATTCATGGCGTGGTGTTGACCATGTATGATCCCCGCAACAGCCTCGCCGGCCAAGTTGTGGCGGACGTGCGCGCCTACATGGGCGACAAGGTCTATGAGACCGTCATCCCTCGCAATGTCCGCCTCTCCGAGGCACCGTCGCATGGCAAGCCGGCGCTGCTTTACGATCTCAAATGTGCCGGCAGCCAAGCCTATCTCAAGCTCGCGTCCGAAGTCATTCGGCGCGAGGGTCGTTGGCGCGCCGCCTGATCAGCCGCGCTTGAGTCCGAAGGAAAGGGTCCATGGCCGAAGACGTAAGCCGCGTTATCGAGAATCGGCCTCGCCTTGGGCGAGGACTCGCGGCCTTGCTGGGCGGGGCGAACGCACAGCATACCGAGTTGACGCGCGCCACGCGTCAGACGCCGATCGAGTTCCTGCGTCCTAATCCGCGCAACCCGCGAAAGCGGTTCGACGATGCCGAACTTGATGAACTCGCCGCGTCCATCAAAGAGCGCGGGGTCATCCAGCCCGTCGTCGTCCGGGCCATTACCGGCGTGGCGGATGCTTACGAAATCATCGCCGGCGAGCGCCGCTGGCGGGCCGCACAGCGGGCTGGGCTCCACGAGATGCCCGTTATGGTCGTCGAGGCGGGCGACCGGGAAGCGCTGGAAATCGCTATCGTCGAGAATGTGCAGCGGGCCGACCTGAACGCGCTCGAGGAAGCCGCCGGCTACGCCCAACTCGGCGCCGATTACGGATACTCGCACGGCGACATCGCGCGTGTCGTCGGCAAAAGCCGGAGCCATGTCGCCAACACCTTTCGCCTGACCAATCTGCCCGAACACACCCGCGCCTTGCTGGCCGGCGGGCAAATATCGGCCGGGCACGCACGCGCCCTGCTCGCGGTCGCCGACCCGAACGCGTTCGCCGACCGCATCGTGGCCGAGGGGCTAACCGTCAGAGATATCGAACGCTTCGGCGAGAATTCTGGCAAGACGACTCGGCCGCGAAAAACGACGGCGACCGTCGACGCCGACACGCGCGCGCTTCAGGACAAGCTCGGTCTGGAGCTCGGGACGAAAGTTACGATTCGGCATAGCGGTGAAAACGGCGAAATTCGCGTTGCCTTTCGAAATCTCGACCAGTTTGAGGACTTCTGCCGCCGACTGTTGCAGCCCGCGCCAGACTAGAGGATGCTAAATCGACTGGTCGGAATTTTATGCGGGGCAGCTCTTGGAGGCTTAGCCTTATTCTACGCGGATCAAATATGGCATGCATCCGAATGCTCCCACCACCCAACTTATGAAAGCTGCAAAAAGAACACCACAAACAGAGCCAACCAAATTACGCTTCCTGAGAAGGCTGACGATAAAATCGCTGACTATACTCTTTGGCTCGCTATCCTCACCGGCGCCTTGGTTTTAGTTTCCGGCATTCAAATGCGGGCTTTGGTTAAAGCCGATCAAACTGCGGGGAGGGCCGCTGACGCGGCGAGAGATACAGCCAAAGCTACAAGTGATTCCGTCGCGCTGATGAGAGATAACTCTGAGCGCCAGCTTCGTCCCTATGTCTTCGTTGTAGAAGCCAATGTTGGCCGAATGGAGACCTCAATTGTTCTTCACATAACCGTTAAAAACTTTGGTAGCACTCCCGCATATGACACGCGCATTTGGGTCGGCCGAGTCGTTGACGAAGGGGTACCCGTCCGAACGGAATTTGTTGCGAGGAAGGATATAATCGTCACAAAAACAATGATCGGACCGGGCGCACCACAAACGACGACCCTCTATCTGGATGGCCTGGACCCGGAGAGGGGGAAGGTCATGTTCAGCGATCCCTCCACGACGATCTACGCTTGGGGAGAAATCCGCTACAGCGACGCGTTTAAGCAGGAGCGTCTTACGAAATTTCGTCTCTTCAAGACTGGCGGCCCGGACTTCGCCAAGAGGCCGATGGCCTTCAGCGAAGAAGGCAACGAAGCCGACTAGACCCGCTCCTTAAGTCAGCCCCGACCGGCTCTCAACGCCGTCCGCCCCGCTGCCGGGACGCGAGCGCCCATAGCGCGCGCGTCGCCAGAACCTCGGCGAGCTGCAATTCAGTCCGAACGCGGGCGCTGGCCTGCCGAACAGCGGGCAGCCCGCCGAACGATCAATTCCGTGGTCCAACGCTCCGCCTGTCTGGCCAGCGCGCGCCGCGCTGACATCGGCAGTTTCACGAATAAAGCCTGACATGCGGCCTCGTTCAGGCCGCTCCGCAGCATTTGGTAGCATCGGCCGCCGCCCGTGCCTGTCGGATCGGGGGGCACGGCGCGTCGCCATACGAACAGAAAACGCAGCAATCCCCTCGCAAAGGACGCAGCACCGCGCCGCAGCCCTTGCATTCGTAGAAGAACATGCAAGCGTCAATCGGCATGACTTCGGTTGAGCGATATTCGCAATTGGGACAGGTGATAGTTGATTCCGGCCGCATAGTCTCGCGCACAATCTCATGCTTCGGGGCAAGCGTAGCACGAGACATCGGGGCCGCGCGAGCGCTCGTTAAGCCGTTCAGCGTCTGCCACCGCGCTGCCGGGATGCGAGCGCCCATAGCGCACGCGTCGCCAGAACCTCGGCGAGCTGCAATTCGGCGCGAACCCTGGCGCTAGCCAGCCGAACCGCGGGCAGCCGCTGGGCGATAAATTCCGTGGTCCAACGCTCGGCCTGCCTGGCCAACGCGCGACGCGCTGACATCGGCAGTTTGACGAACAGCGCCTGGCACGCCGCCTCGAACGGCCGTCCCTGATCCATTTCGAGGCGGAGTCGAT
Organism: uncultured Alphaproteobacteria bacterium; assembly: GCA_963813555.1. GTDB lineage: Bacteria > Pseudomonadota > Alphaproteobacteria > Rhizobiales > Beijerinckiaceae > Roseiarcus. The sequence continues at coordinate 54,067 of CAWEZX010000018.1, forward strand.
GCAGAAGCGTCAATCGTGCGACAAGCCGAATCATCAGATAGTCCCCTTCGCCCCCATCATGGAAGAACCGGGCAAGCGCCCTCTCGACCGCAGGCAGGTCGCCCAGCAGCGCAAGGTCGATGACTTGGTCGAGATTGGACGGGGCGGCGTCCGAGACGATCGCCTCCACGTCTTCGACCGTAATTTGCGATTGCCCGCGCGCATAAAGCATCAATTTGGCGATCTCGCCGCGCGTCGTTCGACGATCGGCGCCGACCATATGGACGAGTGCGGCGCGCGCATCCGGCGCGATGGTTAGCGCCGCGGCGTGGGCTTCCGTATCGATGAGGGATTCAAGGGCGCTCGAGTCGTCGGAAAAACATTCGATCGAGGCGCGAGCTGCCGAGTTCTCGAAGGCGGCCCGCAAGCCCGCGCCCTTCTTGAGTTGTCCCGCTTTGATGACAATCGTGCAGTCCGGCGGCGGGCGGGAGAACAGAGGCTCAAGCGCCGGCATGAGATCGCGGCCCTGCGCGTCGATCCAAATCACCCGGTCGCCGCCGAACATCGAGATCGCATAGGCTTCATCTGCGAGCGCGCCCGGATCGCGCGCGACCGCGTCGCCCTCGAGGCGCACGAGCCGCATCGGATCCGAATCGTCGCCGATCAGGCCGCGAATGATCGCCTTCACCCGTTCGTGGGTGAGCCCTTCATCGAGCCCATGAACAAGATAGAAGCGTATCTCCTTCGGCAGCCGCTGGATGAAGCGGTCGGCGGCGGCGCTGTTCACGATGCTCACGGCGTCGGCCCTGCGCGCAAGGAAAGATTCGTTGAACCCCCCGCCACCGGGCCGAGCCGCCGCGGCGCCTTCCCCCTGACGAAAGCCGGTCGGATTGAGGCCAAGTCAGGCTTTCGCGCGAGTCGGAAATCGTCTAGCACACGACCTCGCTTTCCCCTGATGCAACGTGACGGACCATGGCGACTCACAAGCTCCTGCTCTTTCCTGGCGATGGGATCGGCCCCGAAGTTATGGCCGAACTCGAGAAGATTATCGATAGCTTCAATAGCGAGGGCGTCGCCAAATTCGAGATCGAAAAAGGATTGGTTGGCGGCGGCGCTTACGACACGCATGGAAAGGCGATTAGCGATTCTGACATGGGCCTCGCCGAAGCCGCCGACGCGGTCTTTTTGGCCGCCGTCGGCGGTCCGAAGTGGGACGGGGTCGCTTACGACGTTCGCCCCGAGGCGGGATTGCTGCGCCTGCGCAAGGAGCTCGGCCTATACGCCAATCTGCGGCCCGCGATCTGCTATCCGGCGCTCGCTTCGTCTTCGTCGCTCAAACCCGAAGTTGTCGAGGGACTCGACATCATGATCGTGCGCGAGCTCACCGGCGGCGTCTATTTCGGCGAGCCGAAGCAAATCATGGATCTCGGCAACGGTCAGCGGCGCGCAATCGACACCCAGGTTTACGACACCTACGAAATCGAGCGGATCGGGCGGACCGCATTCGAACTGGCGCGCAACCGCGGCAATAAGGTCACCTCGGCCGAGAAGCGCAACGTGATGAAGTCCGGCGTCCTGTGGAACGAGGTGATGACCGCCCTGCACAAGCGGGAATTTTCGGACGTGAAGCTCGAGCATCAGCTCGCCGACGCGCTTGGGATGCAGCTGGTCCGCTGGCCCAAGCAATTCGACGTCATTGTCACCGACAACCTGTTCGGAGACATGCTGTCCGATGTCGCAGCCATGTTGACCGGCTCGCTTGGTATGTTGCCCTCCGCTTCGCTCGGCGACGTCGACCCTAAGAGCGGCCGGCGCAAGGCGCTCTACGAGCCGGTCCACGGATCGGCGCCCGACATCGCCGGCAAGGGAGTCGCCAATCCGATCGCGATGATCGGGTCTTTCGGCATGGCGTTGCGCTATTCGTTCGGACTGCATGCTGCCGCTGACCGCCTCGACGCCGCGATCGCCAGCGTGCTTGCCGCCGGTTTCCGAACCGCCGACATCCGCGGTGAAAACGATCCGACCGTATCGACGAGTGAAATGGGCGACGCGATCGTCACCGAGCTGGCGCGACAGGCCTCCGAAAGCGTCACCGACGAAGAAAACTAGCCGGAGCGAGGCTTTAGGCTTCCCGAGCTGGGGAGGGCGGTATCCGACTGAGGCGGCAGTTCGTCTCGGGAATCGACGTCCGGAAAGGACTAAAGGCAGAATGGAACGGGCCGCAGTTGGCGCAATTTCTTTACGGAAACCCGAAATCATGCTATAGATTGGGTTGGCCGCCGATCGACCGGAATTATCCCTGACGGTCCCAGGAAAGGGAAACCGGAGCTGGGAAACCTCGAGTGAAACGCGTTGCACAGAAGCTTCGGCGGGGAGAGAATTTTTACTTGAATCGGCTGTAACCCATTGAAAAGTCCTGATCCCAAAAAATAAACGATAGTAAAAGAAAGCCAATTTTGTTTTCGTTTATTTTCATGTGCTTTCGATTATTTGCATTTGTTTGACCGGCCCACCTAACCTGCTGGCTTCGCGCCGGACCGGGACGCGCTGGGGACGCGGAGCTTGCATCTTCCGCCCTTTCCTCTATAACAAACGATCTGTTCGACAAAGAGAACATATTGTCTTTTATTGGATGTGGAAAGGCCGACGATGGGGGACGCCAGGGCGCTTCTGAACGGCGCGGTCGCACAATCCGTCTCGCCGGATAGTCTGACGCTGCGCTTGAGTTCCAACTCCCCGCTGCGGATGGATTCGGGGGCGGTGTTGGCGCCGCTGACCATCGCCTACCAAACATATGGCGCGCTCAACGCGGCGAAATCCAACGCTCTTCTTCTCTGTCACGCCCTAACCGGCGACCAGCACGTCGCCAACCGGCATCCTGTCACTGGCCGGCCAGGCTGGTGGGAGACCATGGTTGGCCCGGGCCGGCCGTTCGATACGGATCGGTTTTTCGTTATCTGTTCAAATGTCCTGGGCGGCTGCATGGGCTCGACCGGACCTACGTCTGTCAATCCGGAGACGCGCGAGCCCTATGGGCTGGACTTTCCGATTGTCACGGTCGCCGACATGGTGCGAGCGCAGGCGCTACTGATCGACCATCTCGGCATCGACACGCTGCTTTGCGTGGCTGGCGGTTCGATGGGCGGCATGCAGGTTCTTCAATGGGCCGCGACCTTTCCCGATCGCGTCTTCGCCGCTCTCCCGATCGCCACGGCGGCGCGCCATTCCTCGCAGAATATCGCCTTCCACGAGGTTGGCCGGCAGGCGATCATGGCCGATCCCGACTGGCGGGGCGGGCGGTATCTCGTCGAGGGCGCCCGCCCCGGCAAAGGCCTCGCCGTCGCGCGCATGGCGGCCCATATCACCTACCTGTCGGACAGCGCGCTGCATCGCAAGTTCGGGCGCAATCTGCAGGATCGCGCCGCGCGCACGTTTTCCTTCGACGCCGATTTTCAGGTCGAATCGTACTTGCGTCACCAGGGGACGATCTTCGTCGAGCGCTTCGATCCGAACTCCTATCTCTATATGACGCGGGCGATGGACTATTTCGACCTCGCCGCGGACTACGGCGGATCGCTTGCGAGCGCCTTTAAAGGCTCGCGAACGCGCTTCTGTATGGTCTCCTTCACCTCCGATTGGCTGTTTCCGACCAGCAACTCGCGAGCGATCGTTCGCGCGCTTAACGCCGGCGGCGCCTCGGTGTCATTTGTCGAGATCGAGACCGATCGCGGGCATGACGCATTTCTGCTCGACGTGCCAGAGCTCATCGACACCACGAGAGGCTTCATCGACGCGGCGGCCCGCGCAAGGGGCGTCGATTGAGCCTTGCCCGGACCCTCGCCCCGCCCCGCGTCGACCTGTTGCGCGTGGCGGAACTCGTCGCGCCTTCCTCCCGCGTTCTCGACGTCGGCTGCGGCGACGGGGAACTGCTGCGGCTCCTGGTCGAAGAGCGAAATGTCGACGGCCGCGGTATCGAACTCTCCCAGCAAGGCGTCAACGATTGTGTCGCCAAGGGATTGTCGGTGATTCAGGGCGACGCCGACGCCGATCTCGTCGACTATCCGGATGACGCTTTCGACTATGTCATCCTGTCACAGACATTACAGGCGACGCGCCAGCCGCGCGTCGTGCTTGAACACATGCTGCGGATTGGCCGCCGCGCCATCGTTTCCGTGCCGAATTTCGGCCACTGGAGAATTCGGGCCCAGGTCGCCTTCCTCGGCCGCATGCCGGTGACCAAAAGCCTGTCCCATTCCTGGTACGATACACCGAACATCCATTTCTGCACGATCGCAGATTTCGTCACGCTCGCCCACGAGGTCGGCGCGACAATCGACAAGAGCGTCGCCCTCGATCTCCGTGCGCGGCCGCTGCATCCGATTTTCTCGCAATGGGCGTGGAATCTGTTGGGCGATCAGGCGATTTTTCTTCTCCACCGCAAGCGTTAACCGTCGCGCGATCGTTGACAGCGCCTCCTTTGCGCCATCAACTGTCGGCTCCTCGCAAGGACGCTCCTCCCGATGCCCATCCGCTCCGCCATCAAAGACCTCGTTCCCGACGCCCAGACTTGGCGCCGTGAAATCCATCAAAACCCCGAGCTCATGTACGACGTCGAAGGAACCGCGAAGTTCGTCGCCGACCGGCTTCGCTCGTTCGGCTGCGACGAGGTCAAAACTGCAATCGGCCGCACCGGCGTGGTCGGCGTCATCCGCGGCGCCAAGGGATCGAGCGCGCGCGCGATCGGGCTCCGCGCGGACATGGACGCGCTGCCGATCGAAGAGGAGACCAATCTCCCCTATCGTTCCAAAATCCCCGGCAAAATGCACGCTTGCGGCCACGATGGGCACACCGCGATGCTGCTCGGCGCCGCGCAGCGCCTGGCGCAAACCCGCGACTTCGCGGGCAACGCCGTCGTCATCTTTCAGCCCGCCGAAGAGGGCGGCGCCGGAGCGATGGCGATGATTGACGACGGCCTCATGGACCGGTTCGGCATCGAGGAAATCTACGGGATGCATAACATGCCGGATCTGCCAGTCGGCTCGTTCAAGATGCGGAAGGGTCCGACAATGGCCTCGGCTGACGAGATCACGATCACGGTCGAAGGCCAGGGCGGCCATGCGGCGATGCCGCATCAATGCGTCGATCCGCTGGTCGTCGGCGCGCAAATCGTGACCGCCTTGCAGACCATCGCGTCCCGCAATGTCGATCCGCTCGATGCTTGCGTCGTCTCGGTCACGCGTTTCGAGGCCGGCACGGCCAACAACATCATTCCGCAGTCGGCGTGGCTCAACGGCACGGTCCGCACGCTTAAAGCCGCTACCCGCGAGGCTGTCGAAAAGCGCATCCACGAGATTGTCGGCGGCGTCGCCGCGGCGGGCCGCGCGACGGCGCGAGTTGAATATCGTCGAGGCTATCCGCCGACCATCAATCATTCGGCGCAGACCGACTTTGCCGCCGGCGTCGCCCGCAAGGTCGCAGGCGGTCCCCATGTCGATTCGAACGCCCCGCCAGAAATGGGCGCCGAGGACTTTTCCTTCATGCTCGAAGCGCGTCCGGGCGCGTTTGTCTTCCTCGGCAACGGCGACAGCGCCAAGCTGCATCACCCCTCTTACGACTTCAATGACGCCGCCCTGCCCTACGGCATGAGCTATTGGGTCGAACTGGTCGAGACAGCGCTCGCGCCATAACGTTTCGAGGTTGCCGCCGGTCGCCAAAAAGACCAACTCCCGCCCGCTTAATGGGCGCGCATGGCGAAGCATCGATCAAAATCGATGCAAGCAAACGCCAGTAGCCGCTAATAAACGCTGGTAAACGATAGTAAAATAGCTTGTATTTACTAGCGTTTATTTTTCCGAATCGGGACTTTTCAATGGGTTACTGCCGATTCAAATAAATTTTTCTCCCCGCCTTCGACCGCCCGCCGTGGTTTCAAACGCGGCGCATCGCGCCCTGCACCGAGGCGCAGGCCCAACCGCGATCTGGAGCGTGACGGTGTCATATCCGAAGATCATAGCCGAAGGTTCTCCTTTACGCAAGAAAATGTCTGGCTCTTATAGCGTTAGTTGTTGGTATGGGCCGATTCCGATGGCGCTCTTGATCCAGTTTTGTGGCGTGATTTGTCGATCCCAGGCTTCGAGGGCGCGCCGCCAGCCGAGATAATTTGGCAGGTTCTTGGTGGCGACGCCGTTGAAGCGATTGAGCCATTGCTTGAGACGGCTGTGGTAGGCGTTGACGTTGTTGATATGCAGGTGGGGCGCCGCGGGGACAGGCTTTCCCGGGGAAGGAACGGCGTGAAAGGGGATGTTGGCCTGGCGGGCGAAGGAGGCCAGCGGTTTGCCGCCATCGCCGATCAAGTGATTTGCGGACGTAACGACACCGGTCAGGACGGCGGCGATCGAAGCGCTGTCGTCGTTTGGCAGAACGGCGTCGAAAGTTGCGCCCTTTCGGTCGCGGGCGACGAGCACGGGAATGTTGTCCTGATAGGGGCCCGGATGACGGGCCGTTCCGCCGCGTTTGCGAGCCTTGCGAGGCAGATCGGACCACCGCCCCTTGAAAAATTCAAGGATGAAGGTTTCATCCGCTTCGACGATTCCGCTCAGCTTTTGCGGCTTGTCCGCGGCGGGAGCGCCCAAAAACCGGTGACGCCAGCGGAAAGCCGTCGTCGGATGCACGCCGCAAAGCGCGGCCGTCTTCACCAGGCTTTTGCCTTCGATCATCGCCTGCGCGTGATCGAGCCAACGCTCTTTCTTGCGCAGATGCGCCATTGGGCTTTTGCTCAGGGCGTTGAAGGTGCGTCCGCAAGCCTTGCAGCGGAACCGCGCCAGTCCGCGCGAGCGTCCCCAGGCCACGATTTCGCGACCCGCGCAATGCGGACACCCTCGACTTTCCACCCGCTCATGGCCTGTTACGCCCAACGCGTCCGGCCGACGGCGAGCCTTCAAGGCCTTGTTCTTCGCGGCCGCCGTCAGCATCGCAGTTTTCCGACCCACCCCCTCCGCCGTCGTCAGAGCCGCGAGCGCCGCCCGCCGCTGATCCTCGTTCAATCGAACGATCCCCGACAGCCAAGTCGAAAACTCCTCACCCTTCATCGAACAATCTCCAACCCCACCCCCACCATAACCCAAATCAACAACTAACGCTATAAGAGCCAAATGTCTAAAAGATTGCAAATTCCCTGAACCTGCGCCGGCTCCGAGCGCTTCGCCGCGACGGCCTCAGGCTCCCGGAGCTCCGCTCATTGCGGTGCCGGCCACGCCACCGAATCCCAACAGTGCCGCCACCAGGGCGATGACGATCAGGACAAGCGCATTATAGATCAGGTTTCCGGGCATATCGATGCGTCTCCAGGGCCGGACAAACATGCGGAAAAACTGAACGTGGCCGGCCGTATTTGCCTTGTTCGCTCGCACGAGCGCACGCGTCGCGGGACAAGCCTGCGCGCCACCGTCCCCTTTACGTCAGCCGATCGCCTCAACCTTTCGCGCCCGGCGATAGCCGACCCAGTCGCATTCCAATCGGCTTAAAAATTAATCCAGCCGAGCTCCAAGTCGATTGCCGTCTCTCGCAATTCGATTTATCATTGAACCGTCGGTGATTTCGGCCTGCTATCTCCTGGCTGGAGTTTGAACTACGAGCAAGACAGATTGGCGCAGGACCGCGAGATATTCAATTTCCGTTCTACCTCTCTTTGCTATGTGTACTGTTGCATCCGGCGCAACATGCGATAATTTCGGCAGAAGCAAGTCTCCAGTGGCTGCTATTATCTCACCATCGGTCGAAGATTTGCCCTTTGGCAAATTCGTTTGGGGAACAGAGGCGTACCCAGACCCGAGCGGTGTCTGGTGGGTAACGATTACGTAAGGAATGCTTTGGATGGCCCACCTCTCCCAATCAGTTGGGCAAAGGCGGGCATCAATCGATCACTTCTCAGGCCACTTTACGGCGGCGAGCCGATTTGCCAAGCCCATTGGCTAGGCAGCTTGACGAAGTTGCCGGTGCCGGACCCAGACGCCCCAATTTTATACCACCTGGATCGACACGTTGATGCGGTTGTTTATTCTAAGAGCCTCGTTCAACCAGGATTGTCTGCCAATAACCCAAATGAGGCGGTGCCACCACCCGCTGGCGCGCCGGGCCAAACGGGCACCTCCCAGCCAGGACAGTCAGGACCTCCATCCGATAAAACAGGCAGTACGGGCACGCGGTTCGAGACCATAATTACAAACGAAAAAGGCGAGTCTCAGCCGATCAGCTTTGAACTGACAATGCAGCCAGAGGGCGACTTTATTGGTATATTCTTGAGATTAGATGGCCACTTTCAACTGGGCTTACCGGGTTTATCTACGATTTTTGGCTCGTCCAACACTGAGCAGTTACAAACAACCCTAGAAAAATACGGAATTAAGAACAGTAGAGGGCCATTGGATAAATTTACCAACAGTAAAGGATTGGACGCTCTTTTTTGGAGCCACAACGCCCCTGCAGGCATCGAGAAATTAGATACGTTATTCTTGTATAATGGAGAAGAAACGCGAAAAGCGCTCATCGACCTTAGCGTCGAAAAGAATTCGAGTATCCAAACGAAAACTGGAATTGCAATAGTCTTTGACAATCAAAACGTCCCTGTTCTTTCTACGAAAGTTGAGTACACTGTTCCAGTCGCCAGGTAATTACAGTGTCAATTAGAAATCGGTTTCACGAACCATTCCGAGAACTAACCTCATTGGGATGGGTTGCACTGACGGTATTAGTGGGTCAAGCACTATCGGAGTTCGTCGTGCCCCCGACAAATCTGGAGTTTCGATTTTTTGCCTTGTTCGGAACAATCGTCGGTCTGGGCGCTGCGAATCTGCTCAACGTTAGAGCAGTATCCGAACGGATTGAATCGGCGGGGGGATTCCCGAATCGGTTAATTTCTGGGAGCAGCTGATCGCCAATAGCGGCGAGCGCTTTGCGGTCTCCGTGCTGTGGCGTTTCTTCGACCGTCACCAGATCACCTTTAAAAAAAACGGCGCATGCCGAGGAACAACAACGCGCGGACGTGCAAAATCGACGCCGGGAATGGTTCGCGGGACAGCTCGATCTCGATCCGACGAAACTCGTTTTCATTGACGAGACCGGAGCCTCCACAAATCTCGCGCGCAAAAGCGGACGTTGCCGGCGCGGGCGCCGGTTGCGGTCGGCCATCCCGCACAGTCACTACAAAACGGTGACTTTGGTCGCCGGCCTTCGCCTTCGCGGCCTGACGGCGGCAAGGACTTTCGACGGACCGATCAACGCCGCCCTGTTCGAGGATTGGGTGGAGACATGCCTCGTCCCCACGCTCTCGCCCGGCGAGACCGTCGTCATGGACAATCTCCCCGCTCACAAGGGGCCGCGGGTCGAGCAACTGATCAAGGCGGCGGGCGCGCAGTTGCGATATCTTCCAGCCTACAGTCCCGATATGAACCCTATCGAAAAAGCCTTCTCCAAGCTCAAGGCCTTCCTGCGCAAAATCGCCGAGCGGACCGTCGCGGGTCTGATGCGCGCCCTCGAAACCTGCGCCGAAATCTTCGAGCCCTCGGTGTGTATAAATTACTTCAAATCCTGTGGTTATCAGGACGATACAGGATGATCGGATTCCGCTCTAGCCGGCGCACTTTGCTGATCCTTCTCGGTTTTTGTCTCCTCATCGGTTGGGGTGCGGCGGCCGGGTTCCACGTCCTTATTGGGACGGGAATTGTTGAAGCCGGAATCCTATTGTATCTGATGCTGTCATTTTTACTGGCGCTAGCGTTTTCCAGTTTTGGTGCAGCTCTTCGAATGGCCGGCCTCGCATCTGAGGCACCTGCGAAATCCGACGAGAAGAGCGCATAGCGGCAAAGGCGGTCACCAGCGTTCGCCTCGTGGGCCATTCATCGAGACCATCCCCCCGGATACTCTCGCTCTGCACGGTAGGACGCGATCTCGATCAGGCTGCCGTCCGGATCGCGGCAATAGACCGACATCAAAGTCCCTTGAGCGCCCCGCCGCAGGCCAGGGCCGGCCGCGATGGCGACGCCTTGCGCCTGCAAATGCTGAACGACCTGATCCGGCGTCGAGTTGGTGAGAAAGCATAAGTCCTCGCTGCCGACCGCCTCATGGTCAGCCGTGAACCAATGGTCCTTACTCGTGGCGATGGGTCGGAGGTTGATCTTCTGGCAGCCAAATTTCATCGCGGTTCGCGGCGGCTGTCCGGCTGCGGGCGAAACATCCTCGCGCGTCATGCCGAGCACCCGCTCGTACCATTTGGCCGAGGCCTCGACGTCGGAAACTTGGACGACCAGATGGTCCAGCGCCTGCACCCTCAGCGGCATCGGGCCCCTCGTCGGCTTGCGCTCCCAGGCGCCGCCGGTCCTAGGGGATTCGGCGCCGCCGGTAACTCATTATTAACCATGATCATGGACCTTTTGTCTTAACTCGGGCTGGCCGATCCTTAAGGAACGGGCGCCGCGAGACTGAACTTCCACAAGGGGACTCCTCATGGCTAAGACGCCAACCAGCAAAGGAATATCGAGCAAGAAAGCGCCGGCCCGCGCGCGCTCGCCAGGAATCGAAATCGCCGGCCGACCGGACGAGCATCAGGTTCGGGAACGCGCTTATGGCATTTGGCTAGAAGAAGGCCAGCCACATGGTCGTGAGCTTGCGCACTGGCAGCGCGCCCATCAGGAGCTGCAGCGCGAGGCGAGGTAAGCGCCTCGTCGTAAGTGACCTTATCACGCGCTCAGCCTCGATGAGGGCAGGCGCCTCGTGATGAACGGCCGTCAACCGGACGCCGGATTGTCGTCGATCAGTGTGTGAATGCGGCAGCGCGCCGTTCTGACCCGTTCGTCAGGATCTCGCCAGTGCATCATGCCCTCAAGGCAGTGCGCCTCGTCCTGCTCGATCTCGGTCAGGCGAAGCGGCCACAGTCTGGCTAGGATATCGACTTTGCGCCATGACAGCTGCGGGTGCGGTTTCTCTCCCATTGCGAACATCGGCATGTGCCTCCGTTCCCCAGCCACCAGTATCAATGCGCGCCAGTCGCCTCCGTTCCCGCCGCAGCGTAAAAATACGCCCGGCGCTCTTCGTTTCAGGCTTAAGCAAAACGATAAGCCTCAATTCCGGCGATAATATTGCGGCGGGCTCTATTCATCAGGCTTTGTTCGCCGCGGCCAGAACTACTAACTGTGTACGGTCAATACTCTACAATTGGCGGTCCTGGCGATATTTATCTGAACGCGCCAGTTTATCTCGGCGATATAAGGTTAACCCGGCCAGCGCTTGGCGACCTCGTCGCGCACCGGAGTCTCGACCTCAGGCGGCGCGTTGCGGATATAGGCGAGCGCCTGCGCGAACTTAGGCCCGTCCTCACCTTCCAGCGTTTCGAGATATTGCAGCGCGGCGGAGACGGAGAACGGCTCGCCGCCCTTGCCCCACTCATTGAAGTTGCTGGTGAGCGCGGTCCAGATCGCGGCGTCGTAGCCGCCCGACTCGGCCCAGGCGCCGATCGTCGCAACGACCTGTGGATGGCTTTGCATGGCGAAGTCGCTTTGTCTGCCGGACGCAGGTTCGACGAACCCTACCGCCCGCGCATTTGGCATTCCTTCCCTCGCTCGAAGGTTCTCGATCGCCGCATCGAGACTTTCGAGTGCGCTCGCCGCCGAATACGTGTTGCAGAGAGCGCCAAAGGTTTCGTCGATCGCCAGGGTCAGCCGCCCGTCGGCCGCTATTCGGCAAAACTCGATCGGCAACATCGGCCCATTGGCCACGAATTTGGCGGCGGTTTGCAGATCGCGGGGATCCCACAGCAATGATCCCCACGCCAGAACGACGCTTTTCACGTTTTTCGCCTCCTCAACACTTCTGGGCAAAAGATTTTTGTGCAAGACCAGTACACGGATTACAACATAAACAACTTACGTATTAGTGGCAACCATTATTTATCTCGTGAGAGTAAATTTTCTACCGTTCCTTAGTTCCGGAAATTGTTTATTGAATCTCTTTGCAAAATCGAAGTCCCCACGCATGCCTATAACGTAACGCTTTGCCCACTGCATTTGCAGGGAGTTATAAAAGTCCATATTTCTGTCGTCTAAAACAAAAGGCACACCCCCCGCCGCACATCTTAGCATGGAAGTCGCTGCCTCCGTTTCTTCCTCGAAGCGGCGCATTCTACGAGTTCATCTCATTGAAAGTGATAATTCCACGGACCGCCAAATTCTGAGTGTTTGCTTGCGTGAGTTTCCGGCTGGCGGCTAGTCTCTCAGAAATGTCCATAAATATCGAGGGACAGAATGCGCCTAAAGTTAGCTCTGCGGATAAGGGCAAGTATATTTCAATTCCTTTGACAGATAAACCTAAATTACCGTAAGGACGCGTATCTAAACTGTTATTCAGGGTCACGGGATTGTCGCTCATATAAAATGTTCTATTTTTGGGTGACTGAGCAAGGAACATTATTTTCTGTGATATAATTTGCGCTAATTCTCCAATTTCTTCTTGAATATTGCCCAAATGCATCAATTTAAGCGTATCTTCAGTTAGAGGCTCCCGTCCTTTAACTTGATTCATGGTATAGCCTGCATCTTTGACTATCTCACTTAATTGTTCCTCAAGATCGGTGAATTGATCTCTTACCGCTTTCACGCGCAGCATTTGAAAAGCAATCAAAAAGGATAGATCCGCCTTCTCTTCAACACTCCCGTCAAGCCTCCGATGTCGAACAATTGAGCGATATCTCGGCAAAATCGAGTCCTCGATCTTGCTGGCGACCGGCTCAAAAGAAGCAACAAACTCTTCGCATTCGAGCTCGTTAAAACGTCGCTCCGACATTATATTTTTTATAGAAGTCACAAATACCTTATCGGCGTGCTTATCGTAGACTGAGACGTGTTCCTTTTGCACGTCGGTGAGGAAATTCCGCAAAATAAATTTGGCTCTTATAGCGTTAGTTGTTGGTTTGGGTTATGGTGGGGGTGGGGTTGGAGATTGTTCGATGAAGGGTGAGGAGTTTTCGACTTGGCTGTCGGGGATCGTTCGATTGAACGAGGATCAGCGGCGGGCGGCGCTCGCGGCTCTGACGACGGCGGAGGGGGTGGGTCGGAAAACTGCGATGCTGACGGCGGCCCCGAAGAACAAGGCCTTGAAGGCTCGCCGTCGGCTGGACGCGTTGGGCGTAACAGGCCATGAGCGGGTGGAAAGTCGAGGGTGTCCGCATTGCGCGGGTCGCGAAATCGTGGCCTGGGGACGCTCGCGCGGACTGGCGCGGTTCCGCTGCAAGGCTTGCGGACGCACCTTCAACGCCCTGAGCAAAAGCCCAATGGCGCATCTGCGCAAGAAAGAGCGTTGGCTCGATCACGCGCAGGCGATGATCGAAGGCAAAAGCCTGGTGAAGACGGCCGCGCTTTGCGGCGTGCATCCGACGACGGCTTTCCGCTGGCGTCACCGGTTTTTGGGCGCTCCCGCCGCGGACAAGCCGCAAAAGCTGAGCGGAATCGTCGAAGCGGATGAAACCTTCATCCTTGAATCTTTCAAGGGGCGGTGGTCCGATCTGCCTCGCAAGGCTCGCAAACGCGGCGGAACGGCCCGTCATCCGGGCCCCTATCAGGACAACATTCCCGTGCTCGTCGCCCGCGACCGAAAGGGCGCAACTTTCGACGCCGTTCTGCCAAACGACGACAGCGCTTCGATCGCCGCCGTCCTGACCGGTGTCGTTACGTCCGCAAATCACTTGATCGGCGATGGCGGCAAACCGCTGGCCTCCTTCGCCCGCCAGGCCAACATCCCCTTTCACGCCGTTCCTTCCCCGGGAAAGCCTGTCCCCGCGGCGCCCCACCTGCATATCAACAACGTCAACGCCTACCACAGCCGTCTCAAGCAATGGCTCAATCGCTTCAACGGCGTCGCCACCAAGAACCTGCCAAATTATCTCGGCTGGCGGCGCGCCCTCGAAGCCTGGGATCGACAAATCACGCCACAAAACTGGATCAAGAGCGCCATCGGAATCGGCCCATACCAACAACTAACGCTATAAGAGCCATAAATTTCGGCACGTAATGATGATTTTCTGCGCCCATACGAAGGTCCCCAGCCGCGAAACCACAAAATTAACTTTTAGATCAGGCGTAGAACACCTTGCCCGGATTGAACAGGTTGGCGGGATCGAACGAGGCTTTGATGCGGCGCATGAGGTCAATCGCGATCGCGCCATGCTCCTCTTCCATATATTCCCGCTTCTTCTGCCCTACCCCGTGCTCGCCGGTGCAGGTGCCGCCCATGGCGATGGCGCGATGGGCGAGACGGGCGGCGAAAGCGTCCGCGGCTTCGATTTCCGCCTTGTTCTCCAGGTCGACGAGCGGAGTTACGTGAAAATTGCCGTCACCGACATGGCCGACGATCGGCGCGATAAGGCCGCTGCGCTTAATGTCGTCAAGCGTCTCCTCCACGCAATCGGCGAGACGCGAGATCGGCACGCAGGCGTCGGTGGCGAACGGCCGGCTGCCTGGCCTCAGCGTCAGTTGCGACCAATAGGTGTCGTGACGCGCCTGCCAGAGCTTGCTGCGCTCTTCCGGCTTGGTGGCGGAAGCGAATGCGCCGCCGCCGTGGCCCGCGGCGATTTCACCGAAACGGCTCGCCTGTTCCGCGACGCTCTGCTCCGTGCCGTGGAACTCGACCAGGAGCAGCGGCTGCTCGGGCAATGAGGTATGCGAATAAGTGTTGAAGGCGCGCACCGACAGCGTGTCGATAAGCTCGATGCGGGCGATCGGCAAGCCGGACTGGATGGTCTCGATCGTCGTCTCGCAAGCCGAGCGTATGTCGGGAAACGAGCAATGCCCGGCCGCGATCGCCTCCGGGATGCCGGAGAGCTTGAGCGCCACCTCGACGATGATTCCGAGCGTGCCCTCCGAGCCGATGAACATATGGGTGAGATCGTAGCCCGCCGAGGACTTCTTCGCCCGCGTGCCGGTACGCAGGAACGATCCGTCCGCGACAACCACGCCAAGCGAGAGCACGACGTCCTTCATCGTGCCGTAGCGCACCGCGTTGGTTCCCGAGGCGCGGGTCGCGGCCATGCCGCCGAGGGAAGCGTCGGCGCCTGGATCGATCGGAAAGAAGAGCCCGCTGTCGCGCAGGTGCTCGTTCAGCTGCTTGCGGGTGACGCCGGGCTCGACCGCGCAATCGAGGTCTTCGGCGTTGACGGCGACGACCGAATTCATGCGTGAGAGGTCGAGCGAGACGCCGCCATGGGGCGCGTTGACATGGCCCTCGAGCGACGAGCCGACGCCAAAGGGAATGATCGGCGCGTCGTGCCGAGCGCAGAGCTCGACGAGGTCGATCACGTCCTCTTTGTCCTCGGCGAACACCACGGCGTCCGGCGGCTCGTTCTTGAGCCAGGTCAGGGTGTGCCCGTGCGCCTGGCGAATGGCCTCGGAGGCGGTGAAGCGGTTGCCGAAACGGGCGGCGAGATCGGAATTGAGCGCGGCGACGGCGTCGCTCGAGAGGCGGCCTTGGCGCTGGCGGACAGAGAGTTGGGTCACTGGGCTTTGACACTTTTCCTTGGGGCAAGCGGAAGATTAGGCGCGCGCGTGCGGCATGGCTAGGCGAAAGCGTGACGGATCTTAACCCCAGCCCGCCGCTCCACAAATTCGACGAAGTTTTGACGGAATCTGGGAGGGCCGCCAAGCAACGGCGGAAGCCTGTACGGACCGCGATAGCGGAGGCGATCATGTCGGACGCATCTTCAAATCAAACAAAATGGAGCCTCTCCGGCGATTATTTCGAGGCCTGCAACTGCAGTGTGCTCTGTCCCTGCCTGATTTCGCAGGCGCCGCCGATGACCGCTCGGCCGACAGAGGGCGATTGTCATGTCGCGTTGCTCTTCCATATCAACCGGGGCGCATACGGCGAGGTCAAGCTCGACGAGCTGAATCTGGTTGTTTGCGCTTCGACCGACGGGCCGATGGGCAATGGCAATTGGACCGGCGCAACTTACGTCGACGAGCGCGCCGACGATCGTCAGACGGAAGCGCTCGGCGCCATTTTCAGCGGCGCCGCTGGCGGGCCGATGGCCGCTTTCGCGCCGCTGTTCGGCAAAGCGCTTGGCGTCAAGAAGACGCCGATCACGTTCAGGATCGACGGCAAGGTTCGCTCGGGCGAGATCCCCGGCGTGTTGTCGATGTCGGTTGAGCCGTTGCCGACACTCGCCGAAGGCGGAGAGATGTGGGCTGAGACGGGGCATCCGGTCAACCCGCAAAAGCTGGCGCTGGCGACAGGCCGTCCGGGCAGCACCTATGCCGACTATGGGCTCAAGTGGGACAATTCGGGACGGAACGGCCACTACGCCTCCATCAACTGGTCGAACTGAGCAAGATGCATTCGGATTGAACCGTCATCGCGAGGAGCCACAGGGCGCGCCCTATGGCTCGCCATGACGACCGCGGTCCGACCAAGTCCCTTCATTCATTAGCGGAATCGCTTCCCTCCCGCGCCCACGTTTTTGAGATGGCCAACAGTCTTCGCCACACGATTCGTGCGCAAGCGTCGAGCGGATTGATCGTCTGGCTTCCTGCGCTCACCGGTTGGCTGCTGCTCTATTGGGGCGCGACCAATATGGGCAGCCCGGCGGCGCGGCTCGCCATGCCGATGTCCGATTGGTCAGCGGCGAACTGGCTCGCCGTGTTCGTCATGTGGGGGGTCATGATGGCGGCGATGATGCTTCCGACCGCCATGCCGATGGTGTCCGTCTTCGGGACCCTGAACAAGAACCGCGGCGAAGTGGGCCGGACCGCGGCCTTCGTCACGGGTTACCTCGCATTATGGACGGCGTTCGCCGCGGCGGCGACGGCGACGCAATGGACGCTGCAAACGAAAGGTCTCTTGTCGCCGATGATCGTCAGCATGTCGCCTGTGCTCAGCACTGCGCTGCTCATGATCGCGGGCGCATTCCAGTTCACGCCGCTCAAGCAGGCCTGCCTTCGCGCGTGTCGCTCGCCGCTTGGCTTCCTGTTGACCGATTGGCGCGACGGCCTGTGGGGCGCCGCGCGGATGGGCGTTCGCCACGGCCTCTATTGCCTCGGCTGCTGTTGGGCGCTGATGGCCTTGCTGTTCGTCGGCGGCGCGATGAACCTGCTCTGGATCGCCGCGCTCACCCTTCTCGTCGCGATGGAGAAGATCGCTCCGAAGGGGGAGATCCTGGCGAAGGCATTGGGCGCGCTCATGATCGGGGCCGGCGCCGCGCGGGTGATCTGGCCGGTGTCCTAGCGGGTCACACAACAGCTGCGGTAGGCTATTGTCGATGCCAAACCAGGAGAAGGCGTGTGACCGAGATCGCCCATCGCACCATCGAGGCCAACGGCATCGCCGTCCACCTGGCCGAGGCCGGAAGCGGGCCCGTCGTGCTGCTCTGCCACGGTTTTCCAGAATCCTGGTATTCGTGGCGCCATCAGTTGAAGGCGCTCGCTCAAGCCGGGTATCGCGCCGTCGCGCCGGACATGCGCGGCTATGGTGAGACAGGCCAGCCCCAGGACATCGACCAGTATACGCTGTTTCACCTCGTCGGCGACATGGTTGGCGTGCTTGACGCGCTCAGCGCGCCGCAGGCGGTCGTCGTCGGCCACGACTGGGGCGCGCCGGTCGCCTGGCATTGCGCGCTTCTTCGGCCCGACCGCTTTCGCGCCGTCGCTGGTTTAAGCGTGCCGTTCGTTCCGCGCGGGTCCAAACGGCCGACGAGCGTTATGCCGCAGACCGAGTCGTCGCTCTTCTATCAGCTCTATTTCCAGGCGCCGGGCGTCGCGGAGGCCGAGCTTGGCCGTGATCCGCGGGATACGATCCGGCGGCTGCTCTATTCGGGGTCTGGCGATGCTCCGCGCCGGTCCGACAACACGCTCGGCGACAATGCGCCGGGCATGGTTCCAAGGGCGGGCGGCTTTCTCAGCCGCACGATCGACCCGCCGACCCTGCCCGGGTGGCTCACGGAGGCCGACATCGATTTCTTTGGGGGAGAATTCGCCCGCACAGGATTCCGCGGCGGGCTCAACTGGTATCGCAACATCGACCGCAACTGGGAGCTTCTCGCGCCCTTCGCCGGCGCGAAGGTGACGGTCCCGGCGCTTTACATCGCGGGCGACCGCGACCTCGTGGTCAAATTCCCGAGGATGGATCAGCTGATCGCGAACCTGAAACTGTTCGTCCCGAACCTCACGAAAACGATCATGGTTCCTGGCTGCGGCCATTGGACGCAACAGGAGCGCCCGAAGGAGGTCGACGCTGCCCTGATCGCATTCCTTCGCGAGGTCAGCTGATCCATTTTACGGCTTAAAGATTGTTTTCATGGCTTGCCGACGCTGACCACCCGGAAGGTCAAAAGCTCGCCTTCCTCTTCGCGCACCGACACGTACTCGCCGACATTGAACGCGTGGTCACCGAAGCGGAAACCTTCCTCCTCAGCTTCGCCCTTTCTTCCCCCTTTCCACTCGAAGGCCCAGGTCGAGCCGCCGCGGCCGCCGGCGTGGTGAACGAGGAGGCCGCGCATCGCCGCCTCGTTGCCCCAGAAGCGGTGGGCGAAACATTCGCCGCGATGCTGCTTCCAGGCTTCGAGATCGATGCGGCCATTCTCGGTCAGGGGGGCGATGAAATCGTAGCCGTGCCGGATCGACCCTTCGGGGAACTCCTTGGAGCGCGCGGCGTTCAACGTCACCTTGCGTAGCGCTGCGTTGGTTGGCGCGACCATCAGCGTTCTCCCTTTGCCTCGGCTCTTCATGCGAGCCGTTGAGCCTCCGGCGTTTATATCGGATCGCGCCGGCGAATTCTCCAGGCGCGGGATCTGCCCGGCAAGAAAGTCAGACCCGTTCGATCGCCAGCGCCGCGCCCTGGCCGACGCCGACGCACATCGTGGCGAGGCCGTAACGGCCCCCGCGCCGCTTGAGCTCGAGCGCGGCGGCGCCGGCGAGGCGCGCGCCCGACATGCCGAGCGGATGGCCGAGCGCGATCGCCCCGCCGTTCGGATTGACGTGGTCGGAATCGTCCGCAAGTCCAAGCCCGCGCAGGCAGGCGAGCGCCTGCGAGGCGAACGCCTCGTTGAGCTCGACGACGTCGAAGCTCGCCGGCTTCAGCTTCAGCCGCTCGGTCAGCTTGCCGACCGCTGGAATCGGGCCCACGCCCATCACCCTCGGCGCGACGCCCGCGGTGGCGTAGCCGAGGATGCGGGCGATGGGTTGAAGCCCGTGCGCTTCGGCCGCCTGGGCGGAGGCGACGATGAGAGCCGCGGCGCCGTCGTTCACGCCGGACGCGTTGCCGGCGGTCACGCTCCCGTCCGGGCGCACGATGCCGCCGAGCTTGGCCAGAGCCTCAAGCGTCGTATTGGCGCGCGGATGCTCATCCGTCTCGACGCGCGTTATGTTCCCTTTGCGATCCTTGATCTCGACGGCGAGAATTTCTTCATCGAACGTTCCCTTCGCCTGGGCCGCCGCAGCCCGCTTTTGCGAGCGCATCGCGAACGCGTCCTGGTCGGCGCGGGAGATCTGGTGCTCGGCGGCGACGTTCTCAGCCGTCTCCGGCATCGAGTCGACGCCATAAAGTTTTTTCATCACCGGATTGACGAAACGCCAGCCGATCGTCGTGTCGAAAACCTCCGCCGAGCGCTGAAACGCGCCTTGAGCCTTGCCCATCACGAATGGCGCGCGGGTCATGGATTCGGCGCCGCCGGCGATTGCGAGCTCGATCTCGCCCGCCTTGATCCCCCGCGCCGCCGCGGCGACCGCCTCCATCCCCGAAGCGCAGAGGCGGTTGACGGTCGCGCCGGGAATGGACTCCGGCAAGCCGGCGAGCAGGAGCGCCATGCGCGCGAGGTTGCGGTTGTCCTCGCCCGCCTGGTTGGCGCAGCCGAGAAAGACCTCGTCGATTTTGTCGCCGAGGCCGGGATGACGGCGCATGAGCTCGCGGATGGGCAGCGCCGCGAGATCGTCGGCGCGCAGGCTCGCGAGCGCGCCGCCGTAGCGGCCGATCGGAGTGCGCACGTAGCCGCAAATGAAGGCTTCGTCGGTCATGGGCGCACCGCTCGCCGCTTCGGTCCGAGATCCAATTCCGCCATTGCCGCCTCCATTGACCGGCGTCCCCGTCCGCCGAACGTTTCCCCCTACAAGACCCTCTCATCGGCCCGTTCGCTTATGGCAAAAAGACCGCTCGCGGTCTATCGAGAGGCTGCGATAGGTTTCGGTATCGATCGTTGCGGCACTCGCCATATAAGGCTCGCAGGTCGCGCGGCGGAGGTACGCGGTTGCGTTTATTCCTACCTCCAGCAATAGTTGGGTAAGCTCGGTTCACGGGCGCTGCGCGGAGGAGCGGGCTTAAGATAAGGAGGCTGGCGTGGGCATTATCAGCTGGATCATTCTGGGGCTGATCGCGGGCTTCATCGCAAGCAAGATCCTCAACAGGACCGGCTCGGGCCTGATATTGGACCTCGTGCTCGGGATGCTCGGCGCCGCCGTCGGAGGCTTCATCTTCTCTGGCCTGTTTGGGATGAGCGGGGTCACCGGCCTCAACATCTGGAGCATCATCGTCGCGGTGATCGGCGCGATTGTCGTGCTGTGGATTTACGAGAAGCTGATCGCGAAATCTTAACCCGTGTGGGAGAACGCCTGTGACGGCAGAAGCCGACGTT
Organism: uncultured Alphaproteobacteria bacterium; assembly: GCA_963813555.1. Taxonomy (GTDB): domain Bacteria; phylum Pseudomonadota; class Alphaproteobacteria; order Rhizobiales; family Beijerinckiaceae; genus Roseiarcus. Next base: position 74,702 of record CAWEZX010000018.1, read on the forward strand.
TCGCAACCAGTTCTCTTGGACAGGCTCGAGGGCGGCGTGCTGACGCTGACCCTCAATCGGCCCGAGCGCCTGAATGCGCTCAACGCGGCCATGATCGAGGGATTGTCGACCGCCCTTAGGCGCGCGGCTACGGAGACCGAATGCCGCGCGGTTCTCATCACCGGCGCGGGGAGAGGCTTCTGCGCCGGAGCGGACCTCGCCAACCGCGCCTTTGCTCCCGGCGCAGCCCGGCCCGACCTCGGCGAAGCGCTCGAAAAAGGTCTCAATCCGATTGTTCGCGGAATCCGCAATCTCCCGAAGCCGGTCGTCTGCGCGGTCAACGGCCCGGCGGCAGGGGCAGGAGCCAATATCGCGCTCGCCTGCGATATCGTGCTGGCGGCGAAATCGGCTCAGTTTCTGCAGGCGTTCGCTCGCATCGGCCTCATTCCGGACGCGGGCGGGACCTTTATTCTGCCGCGGCTCATCGGCGAAGCGCGCGCCCGGGCGCTGATGATGCTGGCCGAACCGATCGGGGCGGAGCAGGCCCAGGCCATAGGCATGATCTATCGCGCGGTCGACGATGAAGACCTGATGGGTGAGGCCCATACGATCGCCGAGCGCCTCGCGGCCGGCCCGACGCATGCGCTGGGCCTCATGAAACACGCGCTCGCCGCTTCGCCCAGCAACAGCTTCGACGGCCAACTCGCCCTCGAGCGCGACCTGCAGCGCGAGGCCGGAATGGGGGATGAATATGTGGAAGGCGTGCGCGCCTTTCTGGACAAGCGGCCAGCGGACTTTCGGCGCAAACCGCCAGTAGCGTGACGCTCCGGCGCCTTACGCCGGCGCAAAAAAAAGCCCGCCGCAGGCGAGCCGCGGCGGGCTGTGTCTAACGCCGACAGAGGTTAGTTCGAGCCGGTGTCCGCCGCCGGTTGCGACTCAGCCGTCTGGGGCGTATCGGGCGTCGTCTGTTGCGTTTGCGCCATCGGCTGATCATTCTGAGCCGACGTCTTATTGAAATCGCAGGCCAGCGCCGGCGCGACCAGCGCCGCCGCGAATCCGCAACCTAACACCACTTTTAAAAGCTTGGAGCGCATCAGTCCCTCCATCTTTGCCCGCTAGGGTGCGCCAGTCTAGCACCGCCTTGGATGGGCGCAAGATGGGAGCGAAGACCCGGCGCGCCACAGCCCCGAGCCCGGCCGGTCTTAAAGAGGGTGCTTCGGCTCCGGCGCACAATGGCCAGGAACACAATGGCCAGGCATGAGAAGGCTTTGCGGGCGATGATCGTCGCCAGCGCGCGAAGGGCGCGCGTGAACGGTCACGTCAACCCATGGAACGGCGCGCCCGGATCACGCGATGTTGATACCCCAGCCAATCAGGCGCCGCCCGCGGGCGCCGGCGATCGACCTCAAGCGCCCCTATTTTGCGCCATGCGCGGCCTTACCCCCTATGTGCGAGCACGCGAACGCCTGATCGCGCTGTACACCGCGAATGGGGTCGCCGGCATGTCGATGTGCTCGATATGATAGGCGCGCCAGAGCGCGTCGGCGACCGCGTTCATCACTGCCGGCGTTGACCCGATTGAACCGGCTTCGCCGGCGCCCTTGAGGCCCATCGGGTTGGTGGTCGAGGGCACGTTGCGGGTCTCGAAATCGAATTGCGGCAGATTGTCGGCGCGCGGCACGCAATAGTCGAGGAAGCTTGCGGTCAGCAATTGGCCGTCGTCATCGAACACAGCGCGCTCCATCAGCGCCTGGCCAGCGCCCTGGGCGATGCCGCCATGGACCTGCCCCGCCAGGAGCAGAGGGTTCAGGGTGAATCCGAAGTCGTCGACAACCGAATAGCGGACGATGGTCGTTTCTCCGGTGTCCGGATCGATCTCGACCTCGCACGCGTGGGTGCCGTTCGGATAGGTCGCATTCGACGGCGCAAACGACTCGGTCGCCGACAATTTCGCCGCGGTCGCAGCCGGAAGCGCGGCGATCTCGGCATAGGAGATGGCGCGGTCGGTTCCGGCGATGCGCACCTTGCCATCGGCGATTTCGAGGTCGGCGACCGCCGCCTCCAATTTGTCGGCCGCCAGTTCCTTCAGCGAACCCGCCAAGGTTTCCGAGGCGCGGGTCACCATCACCGCGCCGATGGGAATGGACCGCGACCCGCCGGTGCCAAAGCCGGTGGGGACCCGATCGGTGTCGCCCTGCACGACCTTGATGCGCTCAAGCGGCACGTCGAGATATTGCGAGACGGCCTGGGCGTAAGCGGTCTCATGCCCCTGCCCGTTCGACTGGGTGCCGATGAGCAGGGTGAAATCGCCGTTCTTCTCGAGGGTCAAAGAGCCCGTCTCGGAATCGTTCCACGCCGTGCATTCGATATAGCTCGCAATGCCGAAGCCGCGGATTTTTCCTCGCGCCCGCGCGTCATCCACCCGCCGCGGGAAGCCCGCACGGTCCGCCTTCTTCAGGCAGGATCGCATCGCGCCTTCGAAATCGCCGACGTCGTAATCGCGATCGGTGTGGGTGTGATAGGGCATCTGGTCGGGCTTGACGAAATTGCGCGCGCGCAATTCTTCAGGCGCGAGGCCAAGTTTGCGCGCGCAGGCATCGACCAGTCGCTCGAGCACGTAAGCAGCCTCCGGCCGCCCGGCGCCGCGATAGGCGTCGACGGGAACAGTATGGGTGTAGATTCCGCGAACCCGCGCATAGAGAGCGTCGATATGATAGCAGCCGGTCGCCATCGACGCGCCGAGCCAGGGAATGTATGGCGCGAACAGGGACAGATACGCGCCGAGATTGCCAAGAATGTCAACGCGCAACGCCAGAAACCGGCCCTCGGCATCGAGCGCCATTTCGGCCGTCGTCACATTGTCGCGGCCTTGCGCGTCGCCGACGAAATGCTCACTGCGATCGGCCAGCCACCCGACTGGGCGCCCGAGCCGCTTCGCAGCCTCGAGCACGAGCGGATATTCCCGATAGACGACCGCCTTGGTGCCAAACCCGCCGCCCACGTCCTGGGTGACGACGCGAAGCGATTCCGGCGGAATCTTCAGTATCGCCCCCGCGATTGCGGCCCGGATGCCATGCACGCCCTGGCTCCCCAGGTTCAGCGTGAATCGCCCGGATGTCGGATCGAATTCGCCAACGGCGGAGCGCGGCTCCATATAGTTGGCGACAACACGTGAATTCACAATTTTGATGCGAACCCGGTGCGCAGCGCCAGCGAATGCTTTGTCTGTCTCTTGTTTGTCGCCGATATGCGTGTCGTAGGCGACGTTGCCAGGCGCCTCAGCGAAAACCAGCGGCGCTCCGGGCTGCATGGCCTCCTCCATGTCGGTGACGAGGGGAAGCTCTTCCCATGCGACCTGATCAGCTCTGCGGCGTCGCGAGCTTGCGCAGACGTGTCGGCGACCACCATGGCGATAATGTCGCCGACATGCTGCGCTTCGTCGGCCGCCATCACCGGATAGGGCTTGAGCGGCGTGTTCGACCCGTCCGAGTTGCCGACCGGGGCAAGGCAGGGCAAGTCGCCGAGGTTGGCGAAATCGCTGGCGACATAGACCGCTTGAACGCCGGGGGCCGCGCGCGCCGCTTCAATATCGTCGATGCGAAACTTCGCGCGCCCGTGTGGGCTGCGCAGAAAAACCGCCTTGAGTTCTGCCTTATCAACCCCATCGGTGGCGTAATTGCCCCGGCCGCTGACCAGACGAATGTCTTCGACGCGTTTGACGCTTTGACCTATGCCGAATTTTGTCGGTTTCATATTCATAGTCTGTCATTTCCCCTGCAGCGGCACGGTGGCGTCTCCCGCCAGCCGACGTTCGCTCTCTTACTAATCGAATCTCGCCTCATTGCGAAACCCCGCGCGATCCCCGTTCGGCGTAAGTGTCGTCGAAGCGAATACCCAGACCGGCGCCGCCGTCTCGCGCCGTTTTGGTGGCCAAGCGGCGCGAGGCTTGCTATCACCCCCGCCAAAGCGGCTCGGGGCAATGAATTCGCCATGCGCAAGGGCGCAATTGAACGCAAGACCAAGGAGACGAGCATCGAGGTCGGCCTCGACCTCGATGGATCGGGCCTTGCCGATGTCACAACCGGCATCGGCTTTTTCGATCATATGCTCGATCAGCTGGCGCGTCATTCCCTCGTCGACATCACCATCCGCGCCGAGGGCGATCGCCACATCGACGATCATCATACGGTCGAGGACGTGGGCATCGCGCTCGGTCAGGCGCTGGCGAAGGCGCTCGGCGACAAACGGGGATTGACCCGCTATGCCGACTGCCTGCTGCCGATGGACGAGACCCTGACCCGGGTCGCGCTCGACGTGTCGGGCCGGCCGTTCCTTGTCTTCCGGACCGAGTTCCCGACCGAGAAGATCGGCGCTTTTGACACTGAACTCGTGCGCGAGTTCTTCCAGGCCTTCGCCGGCAACGCCGGGCTCACGCTGCATATCGAAACGCTTCACGGCTCGAACAGCCATCACATCGCCGAATCGTGCTTCAAAGGCGTCGCCCGCGCGCTTCGCGGCGCGATCACCATTGATTCGCGCCAAGCCGAGCGCGTGCCATCGACCAAAGGAGCGCTTTAGGGCGACATGGTATGAACGTCGCCATCATCGATTATGGCTCCGGCAACCTGCACTCGGCGCGGAAGGCCTTCGAGCGCGCCGCACGGCAGGCTGGCCTGAGCCGCGAGGTGAAAGTCACCGCACGCCCCGAGGATGTCCTCGCTGCCGACCACATTGTGCTGCCGGGAGTCGGCGCGTTCGCGGACTGTCGCCGCGGGCTCGACGGCGTTTCGGGCATGGTCGAGGCGATGGGCGAGGCGGTGCGCCAGCGAGGCCGGCCGTTCCTGGGCATTTGCGTCGGCGCGCAACTTATGGCGACGCGCGGCCTCGAGCATGAGGTGGTTCATGGCTTGAACTGGATTGCTGGCGACGTCGCAGCGATCAAGCCAAGCGATCCGATGCTAAAGATTCCGCATATGGGGTGGAACACCCTCGACGTGCGGCGGAGCCATCCGCTTCTCGAGGGCGTCAAGACCGGCCCGAGCGGACTGCACGCCTATTTCGTCCACTCCTATCAATTGTATGCGGATGATTCCGGCGACATGGTCGCGACCGCCGACTACGGCGGCCCGGTGACGGCGATCGTCGCCCGCGGCAACATCGCCGGCACGCAGTTTCACCCCGAAAAGAGCCAAACGCTCGGGCTCAAGCTGATCGCCAATTTCCTCAAGTGGCGCCCGTGATCCTCTTCCCCGCCATCGATCTCAAGGACGGCCGGTGCGTTCGCCTCGTCCAGGGCGACATGACGCGGGCGACAATCTTCAACGCTGATCCCGCCGCCCAGGCTAGAGCCTTCGTCGCGCAGGGGTTCGATTATCTGCATGTCGTCGATCTCGACGGGGCGTTCGCCGGCAAGCCTATGAACGCCGAGGCCGTTCGACACATTCTCGCCGGGCTCACGGTAAAGCTCCAGCTCGGCGGCGGAATTCGCGACATGAAGACCGTGCGCGGCTGGCTGGAGAGCGGCGTGACCCGGGTCATCATTGGAACCGCGGCAGTCCGCGATCCCGATTTCGTGCGCGAGGCGGCGCGCCTCTATCCTAGCCAAATCGCCGTCGGTGTTGACGCACGCGATGGAATTGTCGCCATCGAAGGTTGGGCAAAGACCTCGGACATTTCCGCTCTTGATCTCGCGCGCCGGTTCCAGGACGCGGGCGTCGCGGCGATCGTCTACACCGACATTGCGCGCGACGGCGCCCTCGCCGGCCTGAACGTGGAAAGCACAATCGCGCTTGCCGACAAGCTCGACATTCCGGTTATCGCCTCGGGCGGCCTCGCTTCGATCGCGGACATCCAGCGGCTGACCGAGGCCGATTGCGCCCGTCTGGCCGGCGCCATCGTCGGACGCGCTCTCTATGATGGGCGACTTGATCCGCGCGCGGCGCTTGCCGTCCTTCGCTCGGCGAGCGCCCCGCCTTGAGCGTCGACGAGGTCATCAGGAGCGCGATCTCCCGGGCGGCTGTGATTCGGGTCAGGAACGCGATGAACCCGCTGCTCTGGCTTTCATCGATTTCAGCGCCTATCTGTTGGGTTGGCGCGTACATGTTTCGCGAGGATCCAATCTTGAAGTACGGATTCGCGGGGCTTGGCGCTTTGCCGATCGTCGCGTCTCTTATTGCCTATTTCCTGTATTTTTTCCTGGACCGGGACCGCCTTCAGTCGGAAGAATTCGTTCTCAAGGAGCGTGCGTTGCAGTTAAAGTATCGGCAGGGGGCCGGCACCGAAGTCGTAGACGCTGCAAGAGAAATAGTGCGGACTGAGAATTTGCCAGGTGGTTTCAGGCACGGAGACGAGTTCGTGAAAAGGCATTTGCTCGTGTTTGACGACGGCAACGGGAGCGATCTCGACCTTCGCGGATTTGTCGATTCGCTCGACACTGGCGCAGAGATGTACACGCTCGACGGTCACGTTTGTTTTCTCAAGACCGCGCTTTCGACGTCGGAGATCACGGATCAATTCCTCAAGTTCGCCGGTTCGCGTCTATTTTTCGTGGCGGATGTCACCTTGTCTGACTGTTCCGGCAGGATGCTGGGAGCATTCTTTGATTTCATGAAGGCGGCGGCGTTGCCGACCGCCGCTGAGTGACCCTCAAGGCGCGAGTCATCCCCTGTCTTGACGTCAAGGACGGGCGCGTCGTCAAAGGCGTCAACTTCGTCAATCTGCGCGACGCCGGCGATCCGGTGGAGAGCGCGATCGCCTATGACCAGGCGGGCGCGGACGAGCTGTGCTTCCTGGACATCGCCGCAAGCCATGAAGACCGCAGCATTCTGCTCGACGTCGTGAGGCGCACCGCGGAGGTGTGCTTCATGCCGCTGACGGTCGGCGGCGGCGTCCGCACCACCGACGACATCCGCAACCTTCTGCTTGCGGGCGCGGACAAGGCCTCGATCAATTCGGCGGCGGTCGCCGACCGGGACATTGTGCGCCAGGCGGCCGAGAAGTTTGGCGCACAATGCGTCGTCGTCGCCATTGACGCCAAGCGCGTCTCGGCGCCGGGTGAGCCGCCGCGTTGGGAAATCTTCACTCATGGCGGACGGCGGGCGACCGGCATCGAGGCGATCGGCTACGCGCGCGAAGTCGCCGCTCTCGGCGCGGGCGAGATCCTTTTGACTTCGATGGATCGCGACGGATCGAAACAGGGGTTCGATCTCGAATTGACCCGGGCGGTCGCTGACGCGGTCGCCGTTCCGGTCATCGCCTCGGGCGGCGTCGGCGATCTCGACCATCTCGTCGCGGGCGTGCGCGAAGGCCGCGCCAGCGCCGTGCTTGCGGCGTCGATCTTCCATTTCGGCGAATTCACCATTCGGCAGGCGAAGGTCCGCATGGCCGAAGCGGGTATCCCGGTGCGCCTCGACTGAGCGCGCACAGGTGTACGCTATGCGTCCGGCGCGCTAAGGTTTGGCCGTTTTTCATGGAGAGCTTCGATGCCCGCCACGCGCGATGAGACGCACTTCGGCCGGCGCACGGTTCGCTTGGACGAAAAACAGGGCCTGGTGAACGACGTGTTCCGCAGCGTCGCCGGTCGATACGATGTCATGAACGACCTGATGTCGTTCGGCCTGCACCGGGTGTGGAAGGACGCGCTTGTCGCCAAGATCCACCCGTCGCTAACCCGCCCTTTCGCTCATGTCGACGTCGCTGGCGGCACTGGCGACGTCGCCATGCGGGTGGCGAGGGCCGGCGGGCCGTTGACCGCGGTTACGGTCGTCGACGTGAACGGCGACATGTTGCGCGTGGCGGAACAGCGCGCGGCGAGACGCTCGATCTCCAAGCGACTGACGTTCATCGAAGGCAACGCCGAGGCGCTGCCGCTCGGCGATTCGCGCTTCGACGCCTATACGATCGCATTCGGCATCCGCAACGTGCCGCGGATTGAAGACGCCCTCAAGGAAGCGTATCGGGTGCTCAAACGCGGGGGACGCTTCTTGTGCCTTGAATTCTCGCGCGTCGATTTGCCGGTGTTCGAGCGAATTGTACGACGCCTATTCCTTCGCCGCCATTCCGGCCATGGGCAAGGTCGTGACCGGCGACGGCGGCTCTTATCGCTATCTTGTTGAATCTATTCGTAAGTTCCCACCTCCCGAGCGATTCGCGGAGATGATCGGCGAGGCTGGCTTCGCGCGCGTGGACTTTACCCGCCTGAGCGGGGGGATCGTCGCAATCCACTCGGGCTGGAAGCTCTGAATTCATGTCGATCCTGTCGTCGCTCGGCCACGTCCGGAGGTTGACGCGCGCGGCTTTCGTATTCGCCCGCGAAGGGGCGTTTGTCGGCGTCGATCCAACCGCCCTGCCCCCTGTGCTCCGCCTGCCGCTTGCGCTCGCCAACTTGATTGCAAAACGCGACGGCGACGGCTTGGCGGGTCTCTCTCGGGCGATTGACCGGCTGGGACCGTCCTACGTCAAACTTGGGCAATTCCTCTCGACGCGTCCGGACATCGTCGGCGGCAAAGTCGCCATTGAGCTCGAGCGGCTGCAGGATCGGGTGGCGCCAATGACCCGGGAGGCGGCGGTCGCTATCATCGAGGCCTCGTTCGGAACGAAGATCGAATCGATGTTCGAGAGCTTCGGCGAGCCCGTTGCGGCCGCTTCGATCGCCCAGGTCCATCGCGCGGAGGTCAAAACTGACGAAGGCGTGCGGGCCGTCGCGGTGAAGGTGCTGCGCGCCGGCACGGAACGGCGTTTTGCGCGCGACCTCTCTGACATGTTCTTCGCCGCGCGGTTCGCGGAGAGCTTGGCGCCGGAGTTCCGACGGCTCCGGCTGGCCCAGGTTGTCGAGACGCTCGCCCGCTCGGTGCGGATGGAGATGGATTTCCGGCTCGAAGCGGCGGCGGCGTCGGAATTCGTCGAAAATTCCAGGGATGATCCGGACGTTCGCGCGCCGGTCGTGGACTGGAACCGCACCACCCGCGAAGTGATGACGATGGAGTGGATCGACGGGATCCCGCTGACCGATCCGGACCGTCTGACCGAGCTTGGATTTGATCCTCGCGCGCTGGCGCGCACCCTGATTCAAACCTTCCTGCGCACGGCGCTGCGCGATGGGTTCTTCCACGCCGACATGCACCAGGGCAATTTCTTCGTCGACGAGGAGGGCCGCATCGTCGCCGTCGATTTCGGCATCATGGGCCGGCTCGGGCGCAAGGAGCGCCGGTTTCTGGCGGAAATCCTGTTCGGCTTCATCCGCCGAGACTACCTGCGGGTGGCCGAGGTCCATTTCGAGGCGGGCTACGTGCCTCATGCCTATCGGGTCGAAGATTTCGCCCAGGCGCTCCGCGCCATCGGCGAACCGATCCACTCCCGCACCGCCGATCAGATCTCGATGGCGAAGCTGTTGACGCTCCTGTTCGAAATCACCTCCTTGTTCGAAATGACCACCAGGATCGAACTGGTGATGCTGCAAAAGACCATGGTCGTCGTCGAAGGGGTGGCGCGAAAGCTCGACCCTCAGCTCAATATGTGGTCGACCGCCGAACCCGTGGTGGGCGCCTGGATTGCGGAAAACCTCGGGCCCATCGGGCGTATCGAAGACGCCGGCCGGATCCTTTCGTCTGTCGCCGGCTTCCTTGGCGACGCGCCGCGCCGCCTGGAGCAAATCGCCGAAAGACTCGAGATGAGGCTCGAAACCGACAGCGAAAAGGAAATTGCGAAAGTCGTTCCCGAACTCAAACTCCGGTTAGGGTTTGCCTTTGTTTTGACTGGATTTTTATTGGCGCTCCTGTGCATGGCGGCGTACCGATGGGTCCTGTAGGCGGATGGCGCGATCACGCCCCGGTTTCGCCTGGAAGGAAATTCACCGCCGCCTTAAGACGGCCCGAGCGGCGAGCATTCACAGGATCGTTCCTTACATCCGCTCGCCGCCAACACCACAATTGTGTTAATTGCCATTTTATTAACGTTCATGGCACTCCTCTGCTATTGTTGGCGGCCCGAGAAACGGTGTAGCGCCACGTCAAGCCAGTGGCGGAAAGCGGATGAAAGCGCAGATGGACGTTTCAGGCGCCCTCTCCCAAATGTCTCTCGCGTCGAGGGCTGACGCGGCCGAACTGGCCTAGGACATCGCATATGACTGGCGAACACCTGTCGCGCGCCCGAATTCTCCTGATCATAAGTGGTGGAATCGCGGCCTACAAGTCGCTAGAGTTGATTCGGCGACTCAAGGACCGCGGGGCTTCGGTTCAAGTGGTCATGACCTCCGCCGCCCGGCAATTCATCCCCCCTCTCTCGGCGGCGACCCTCAGCGGGCAGTCCGTCCGCGACGACCTGTTCAGCCTGACCGACGAGGCGACGATCGGCCATATCGAATTGTCACGGGCCGCCGATCTTGTCGTCGTCGCGCCGGCCAGCGCCAATATTCTCGCCCGGATGGCCGCCGGTCTTGCGGACGATATGGCGACCACGCTGTTGCTGGCGACCGACAAACGCGTGCTCGCAGCTCCGGCGATGAATGTCAGGATGTGGCTGCACCCGGCGACCCGCCGCAACATCGATCGCCTCAAGGACGACGGGGTTCTGTTCGTCGGTCCCGGATCGGGGCCGATGGCCTGCGGCGAATTCGGTCCTGGCCGGATGGCCGAGCCCCTGGCGATCATCGAGGCGATCGAGCAGGCGTTGGCCGCGGAAGCAGCGCCCAGTGATTCGCTCCAAGTTGTCCCACGTGATTCGGGCCCGCTCAGCGGACGGCGCGTCATCGTCACTTCGGGCCCGACATATGAGCCCATCGACCCGGTCCGGTTCCTCGGAAACCGATCTTCGGGGCGCCAAGGGCATGCAATTGCGCAAGCCGCCATTGGCGCCGGTGCAAGCGTAACGCTTGTCACCGGTCCCGTCGGCCTTTCCGATCCCGCCGGCGCCGAGGTCATCCACGTCGGCTCGGCGCGCGAAATGCGGGAGGCCGTTGAGGCTTCGCTGCCCGCCGACGCGTTCATCGCCGCGGCGGCGGTCGCCGATTGGCGCGCCGAGAGCGTCGCCAGTCAAAAGATCAAAAAGGGCGCCGCAGAGACTCCGACGCTCCGCTTGGTTGAAAACCCCGATATACTCGCCGAAGTCGCAAAGAAAACCACAAAGCGGCCAGCGGTTGTAATTGGCTTCGCCGCCGAAACCGAAAATATTACGGCGAACGCGATCGCTAAATTACAACGAAAAGGCTGTGATCTGATCATCGCCAATAGTGTCGCGGAAGGCACATCGACATTTGGCGGTGAAACCAATCAGGTCCAGGTGATCGATGCGCGCGGCGTCGAATCCTGGCCGCCGATGACCAAAGCCGAGGTCGCAAACGGCATTGTTCGGCGTCTCGCTGTTGAATTCGCGAAGCGCCAATGATCACGATTGGTTACCATAGATTACCACATGGTGAGGGGTTGCAATTGCCCGCCTATGCGAGTGAGGATGCCTCCGGGATGGATCTCGTGGCGGCTCTTCCGGCGGGTGAAGAGGTTGTCCTGGCCCCTGGGTCGCGAGCGTTAATCGCGACCGGGATGGCGATCGAGTTACCAAAGGGATTTGAAGCGCAGATCCGACCCCGGTCAGGGTTGGCTCTAAAGGATGGGGTGACGGTCCTCAATAGTCCGGGGACAATCGACGCTGACTATCGCGGCGAAATTAATGTCATACTCGTCAATTTTGGGGACAAGCCCTTTGTCGTTCGGCGGGGCGCGCGGATAGCGCAACTCGTCGTTTGCTCTGTGGAACGTGTCGCTCTCATTTCGAGCGAGCGTCTCACTTCGAGCGTCCGTGGCTCAAATGGATTCGGTTCCACCGGGCGCTCACAGTAGGAGGTAGGATATGAACTTATTGTCGCGACGGAGCGTTCTCGCTATCGCCGCCGTTGTCGATGTCGCGTTGCATTCGCGCTCGGCGCCGGTTGCAGCCAAAGCTTTGGCTGCGCGTCACAAATTGCCCCCCCGTCACCTGGAGACATTGCTCCAGGGCCTGGTCCACGCCAAGATCCTCAAGGGCGTGCGCGGGCCGCGAGGCGGCTACGAGCTGGCGCGCGAGCGCCGGCGCATCACGGTGGGCGAGATCGTGCGCACCGCCATGTCGCTGAGCACTGCCGATCCGGAAGATCTCGGCACAAACTCGGTGCTGCTCGAACGGGTCATCGATCCGGCCGTGCGCAGGGCGGCCGAAACCTTTCTCGCCAATCTCGATTCGATCACAATCGAACTGATGTGCGAGACTGCCGAAAAGGCGCACGTGCTCGACGACGAGAAGGTCAGCGGCGATTTCGCCATCTGACTCTGGTATTTGCGGCGTTGTATAGTTTTGTGCCGCATAAAATGTTACCGTCGGGCCGCGCCTAGAGGCGTGGTCCGACGGACATTTTGGAGTGGCGGCCAATGACGGATGCAGGCGCTGCGCGGCGAACGCCAGGCCGCGGCAGGGTCTACGCGTCGATCACCGATACGATCGGCGATACGCCCCTCGTCAGCATCGACCGGATCGGCAAGGAGAAGGGCGTCGTCGCCCGCCTTCTCGCCAAGCTTGAATTCTTCAATCCGATTTCCAGCGTCAAGGACCGCATCGGCGTCTCAATGATCGATGCGCTCGAGGCGCAAGGTAAGATTTCGCCCGGCCGCGGCGTTCTGGTCGAGCCAACATCCGGAAACACTGGCATCGCGCTCGGCTTCGTGGCGGCGGCGCGAGGCTATCGGCTGATTCTCGGTGATGCCCGAATCGATGTCGGTCGAGCGCCGCAAGATGCTGGCCTTGCTTGGAGCCGAGTTGGTTCTCACGCCCGCCGCGCAGGGCATGAAGGGCGCGATCGCTAAGGCGCTTGAGATCATCGAGGCGACGCCGGGCGCCGTCATGCCGCAGCAGTTCGAGAATCCCGCCAATCCGGAGATCCACCGGCGCACTACGGCGGAGGAGATCTGGAACGATACGAATGGCGAGGTCGACATTGTCGTCTCCGGCGTCGGCACCGGGGGGACGATCACCGGGGTCGGCGAGGTCCTGAAGGCGCGCAAGCCGAGCGTGCGTATGGTCGCGGTCGAACCGGAGGACTCGGCCGTCCTCTCTGGCGGGCCGCCGGGGCCACACAAGATTCAGGGGATCGGCGCCGGCTTTGTTCCCGCCATCCTCGACCGCAACGTGATCGATGAGATCGTCGTCATCGGCAACCAGACCGCTTTCGACACTGCGCGACTGGTGGCGCGCCTCGAAGGGATTCCGGTCGGCATTTCCTCCGGCGCCGCGGTCGCCGCGGCGATCGACGTCGGCCGTCGGCCGGAAAACGCGGACAAGACGATCGTGATCATCATCCCCTCGTTCGCTGAGCGCTATCTGTCGACAGCGCTGTTCGAAGGACTCTGAGCGCGGGGCTCGAGAACCCCGCGCGAGCCAGGCCGCCGCCGAATCGGCCTAACGCCGCCGACCCCCGCCACCATGGAAGCCGCCACCACGGTGTCCGCCGCCGTAACCGCCGTGGTAGCCGCCATGGTAGCCGCCGCGATAAGCGCCGCCATGGTAATAGCCCGCACGCCGATAGACGCCGCCACGGTAGCCGTACCCGCCATAGTAACCGCCGCCGCCATAATAGGCGCCCCCATAATTGGGATAGCCTCCGTAATAGCCGCCATAATAGGGATAGCCTCCGGCGTAGCCGTAACCGGGGTAGACGCCGGTCTCGTCACAACCGGCGAGCCCGACCGTGAGCGCCACAGCGACTGCGCTCAAGAAAACTCGACTGCGAACCATGGCTTGCCTCCTTCGCCTATCCGACGCCATCCACTTCCCGGCGTCAGGGGCGCGCACGCAGAACCCCCGCGTGGCGTCGCCTCCGCGGCGATGCTATGCCGAGACGCAACGAACCGCCAGCGCTCGAACGAGGAGCCCGGGGAAAGCGCATGTCGCTGATCGACCGCATCAACGCCAATCCGCTGCCGTTCGCGCAATTCCTCGGGATTGAGTTCATCAGCGCGGAAGCCGACACCCTTGCCGCGCGCATGCTGATCCGGCCGGACCTCTGCACGCTCGGCGGCGTCGCCCATGGCGGCGCGATCATGAGTTTCGCCGATACGCTGGGCGCGGCCGCCGCCTTCATCAATTTGCCCGCGGAATCGAAGGGGACGACGACGCTCGAGAGCAAGACCAATTTCATCGCCGCCGCGCCAGCCGGCTCGACCGTGCTCGGGCGCACAACTCTCATTCATCGCGGCAAGAGGACTCAGGTCTGGCAAACCCTCGTCGCGACCGAAGGCGAGAAGCTCGTCGCGCTCATCGTTCAGACTCAGATGAACCTCTGAGCGAACAGCCGGCGCTTGGGCCCCTTTCGCTTCGACCAATCCCCGCGTGCACGGCCAGAGAGCCCGGGGCGCATCTGGCGCCTGCGTTCGGAAGGGCTTCGAGGCGCTACGGGCGTCCGCGTCGCGATCGCGGGACAGTCAGAAGCGCGAGAGAACCGTGCCCGCGATGTCGCACTGGAAGCCCTCCAGCGCGCGCGAGATTTTGGCGATGTCCCTCACCCTCGTTCTATGCCGTCGAGCTGCGACGATGGCCGCGCCGACGCGGGACGCGACGACATACGCGTCGGCGCTCTCCAGCGCCGCCGGAGTGTCGTAAATGACCACGCCATAATTGCGCTGAGCGTTCTGCGACAGCGTCAGGAATTCCTTCGAGCTCAAGAGCTCCTGCGGGTGCGGCGCGGTTGCGCCAGCGACGAGCAGCGACAAGCCGGGCACAATATCGAGAGTGACGGGCGGCAATTCGGCCTCGCCATGGGTCAAGGCCTCGACCAGACCCTCGCTTTTCGGATCCACGCCGAACAGCGCGGCGAGCCTCGGCTTCCTCAAGTTGGCGTCGACAAGCAGCGTCGGAACAGCCATCTGGGCGAAGGACAGCGCCAGATTGGCGGCGAAATACGTGACCCCGACCCGCGCGTGCGGCCCGATAACGGCAAAGGCGTTCTTACCCTGCGACAGGGGGCCGGTCGCAAGCGCAGATCGGACTGAGCGAAAGGCTTCCGCGCCGGTGCTGAAGGGCTGGTAGCCGACGACCAACTCGCGCGAAAAGCGGCCTTCGTCGACGCCGAAATTCAGAACCGGATAATTGTACCGTTTCGACAGCGCCAGGAACAAACTGTCGCGCCGCACCAACCCAAGCGCAATCGCCGCCTCCCCAAATGTCAGCCCCTTGCGTCGCTGAAATCCGCGGATGGCCTCAACCTGAGCCTCGCTCAGATTGCCGGCGGCGAGAATCTGCTGCTCAATGGGATCCTTCGATGTCTGGACGGCGATGACATTCTCCGCCTCTTTCTGATAATTGGGTTTGATCGCCATGGGCTCAAGCTCTCAATATTCGACTGTCGACCCGCCGCAACGGACGGATCTCGCAAAGGACGTTACCCCGTAATAGTTTCTCGAGCCGTTCCTGGCCTTTTGGGGCGGCGCGGCGGCCCAATATGGCCGCGTCTTATCGACTCAAGCGGGTCGAAGGCTGCGGCGCGACGCCGCGGTAACCTGCGACCTCGAGCGTCTCGCGCCGTCAAGAGCGCCCAGGAACGGCGCCGAGGCCGAATGTTCCAGATCGACTGGAAAGCGAACCCGCCGATCCGCCGCTTCGGCGAGAAGCGCAAGGATCAGTCCGAGCCCGAGGCCGGCGGCGATCCCGACCGGCATCACGACAAACGGTTTTGGAAACGCCGGGTCGACGGGCGGCGACGCCTTGTCGAGAACCGTCATATCCGAAAAGGTCAGCTTGCTCTTCAGCTTCGCCTGCTCGGCCGCCTTTTCCCGGGCATTGAGCTGCTCGCCGCGGAACTCGACGTCGCGCTGTAACTGGCTCAGCCGGTCGCGCTGTCCTTGAACTGCGATCAACGCCTTCTGTGCTCGCTCTTGATCGGTCTCGAGCGAAGCGATTTGGGTCTGCATCGTGTCGATGCGCTCCCTCAGATGCATGTGCATTTTCTCGGTCGCCTCGCCAATCTGCCTGCGGATCGTCGCAAGGTTCGCCTGCTGGGCCACCATCTTAGGATTGTGGGCGCCGATGGTCCCCTTGGACGCCGCAAGCTCAGCTTCGGCGGTCGACAGCTTTTCTTTCAAAGTCGAGAGGATCTGGAGATCTGGATCCGCCGGGTCATTCGATAGATCGGTGGAGTTGCTGGTCAGGCGGCTCTGAAGAGCGGTCAGTCCGCCTCTGGCTGTCGACAACTCCTGGGCGATCGCCATGTATTGGCTGGTCTCCCTATCGCCGCCCACGTTGGGCGCCACTATATTTGTCTTGGATTGGAAGGTTGCAAGCCCGGTGCGCGCCTCCTCCAGTTCCTTACGCAATTCGTCGATTTGCGGAGCAAACCACCGGGCGGTCTGGTCGGCTTCGGCGGCCTTCATGGCCACAGATCCGTCGATCGTCGCCGCAAGAAAGGCATTGGCGATCAAAGCCGCCTGGTTCGGGTCGCCGGACTTATATTTGATCGCCAGGACGTTCGTTCCCAGATTGAACTTCGGATCGACATTCCTCACCAGGCTCGCCGCCATCCATTCCTCGATGCTTTCGCGGCCGAAGGAGGGCGACTTTCGGAAATTCTGCTGTACCTGCGGATTGTCGGTCAAATTCAATCGCTTGACGACATCGACCGCAACCCGCTGGCTGTCCACGAGCGAAAGGATATTGCCCTGCATCAGCATGACTGAGCCAACGCCGGTCGTCATATCGGAAATCGGATCAACGTTGCCGGGGTCGATGCTCGCAGTCGCGACCGCGTCGTAGCGACCGGGCACGAACAGCAACACTCCTCCCGCCACGATCATGGTGGAGAGGAGCGCCAGCATGACGATCCAGCCTCGGCGCAGGAGGATCACCAGAACTTGGGTTACCGACACAATTCAACTCCTGCGCTCTCGGCCAATTCAGGACAACGATATAGCAGCGGTTCGTGACTAGAATATGCGCTCGCTGACGATAATCGTATCGCCCGCCTCCACCTGGTCGTCAAGCGACGCCGGGACTTCGTAGGTTTGACCGTCGCCTGACTTGCGCTTGATCCTGATCCGCCATTCCGATCCGAGGACCGCCAATCCGCCGCCAATCGAAATCGCTTGCTGGACCGTGAGAGGACGAAGCAAAGGAAATTCGCCCGGATGACCCACATACCCATATATATAGTAGAATGGTGCAAGGTCAACAAAGACCTCATCATTATTGGCGATCCTCAGATCGGCGCCGGGGCCGCGCCCGGCCTGAACATCCTTGGAGTTGAACTTTCTGATATTCGCGCCGCGGCGCACGGTGAGCGTTCCGCCCAGGCCGGAATCCCTTATTCCGCCTGCGCGAGACAGCAGTTGGGTTAGCGTCGTTGGGCGATCGAGCGTATACACTCCGGGCGCGGCGACTTGGCCCTGCACGCTTGCTTGCGTTCCGAAGGTGGTGATTTCCACCAGCACGTGGGGCTCGGTGACGATCTGACGCGCCGCCAATTGTTTTTCAATTGCGTGCGCCACCTGGTCTTCATTCAACCCTGCGGCCCTGATCCGGCCGACATAGGGAAAGCTGATCGTTCCATCCGTGTCGACGCGGGCGGTCGTGTCCATGTCCGGCTGGTTGACGACCTTGATCGAGACGACGTCTTGCGACGTCAGAACCCGGCCGCCGGCGGCGAGCGCCCAACCCGGGACGATCGCGCCGATGGTCATGACCGCCAGCCAGAGCGTCCATAACCGGACCATTCGCATTGTTGTCAGCATCGCTTCCGCTCCAATTTCGGAGTGTTAGTACGGTCTATAGTTCAGGCCTACGGTCACCAAATCTTGCGGGGTGATCTGATTGTTTCCGACCACCTCGTTATATGAGGCGGACAGTTGGGCCGATAAGAAGGGCGTCATCGCATAGGTCAGGCCGGCGTTAACGGTGTAAAACCTCTCAGCGCCTATGGAAAAAGGTGAAATGGCCGCCCCCGCCTGGGCCGCCGTGAACGCGGAACTGGTGTAGGAGACGCTACCGCCGACGTTGAAGGTGACCTTGGGCGTCAGTTGATAGCCCAGATTCACGTTTGCACTATCGCTAGTCTCCGCGTTGGCGATAATTGCCAACGGAGGAGAAACTGTTTTCGACGCGGACACGCTTAGCGCCAACTTTGGCGTAAACGCCCACGACCCCGCCAGCGTATAGATCGGCAGGAGCGTCTTGGGCAGACCCAAGGTGAATCCGCTCGTGGTCCCGACCAATCCGATCAGCCCGGTAACGGTAAGGTTGGGATTGATTTGTCGAGTATAGTTCAGCGAGAAGCTATGAAAGACGGTTTCGGTGGCCAATCCTTGCGCGACCTCGGCCGCGCTTCGGTTGCTGAAGCTGTTGTCAGAAAGGCTGGCTAGCGCCGTGAGAGTGCTATAGCCTTTTGCATATTCTATGCCCGCGGAGAGCAGAGTGGTTCGATCGTTATTGACTGCGTCGATAGGGTTCGAGCTGGTGTCGGTGGTCAAGCTGCTATTGAACAGCAACGAATATCCGTTGGAGACTGCGCATTTTCCGGTTTCGTTGAGCGCGGTCGTCGTCGTGAAGTTGACGCCAACTCCGACCTGTTCCGTGATCGCAGCCGGCCCTTTAGAGAGGTTCACGCCAAGAGTGCCTGCGCATCGCGACGTCAAGGTCCAATTATCGCCGGCGCTTACCGTGTATATATTTGAATCAAAGTCGACCTGATGAAGATAACGTATCACCCCGAACGACGCGTCGAAAAACAGCTGTTGACCGTACACGTTCGCCTTGGTTGAGAAGCCAAGATTGGTTGTCGACGTGAAATCGCCTTGTGGCCCGCCCCGCAGGTTGGGGACGCCAATCGGATTCCCATTTATGTTTGAATTATAGGACACGATTTGAGAGGCCGTCAGCTTGAACGGCAAATCAGCCCAATTCTCCGGGATCGAAGGCAGAACAAACCCGTCGAATGGCGACCCGTTTGCCGCGGTCACAGAGCTCGATAGCTCCTGCCCCCGGCTGCCGGTTACCGCGCCAAGCGTCAGGACCACCCCGAGCGTCAAGGCCCCGCTCCGCCTCATACCACCCCTTCGCCTCAGAACGCATGCACGCGTACGAACAACGCTAATCTCTGCCCGTGTCGGCCGTCACACTCGCCAAATCTTTGTAAAGCCTCAACTATACGAGCAATTCCACTTGCCGTCGTTCTCCGCCTGAGATTGCCGACCTCGCCGACGGCTCGCTCCAGAAACGTGTTGAACCACAGCCATGACGTCCTCGTTAGCCGCAGCGCTCCGGCTTTCCTTGCGCGCAAATCAAAGCGTTGCGGCCGACACAAGCAGCCATCCATACCCACATTCGACCTCCCCCGACAAGGCGACAAAAGCCACACTTGCCGACAAAATAGACGGGATCGCAGGCCTCTGGACATCACTGTCTAGACGCACGTCTGGCAGTTCGGTAGCATCCTCGACCGGCGCTTCGGTTAAAGGGCCCGTGAGATGAAAGCGCACTATCGCGTCGTTGTTATAGGCGGGGGCGTGGTCGGGGCTTCCGTTCTTTACCATTTGACGAAATTTGGATGGAGCGACGTGGCGCTGGTGGAGCGCTCGGTCCTGACCGCGGGCTCGTCCTGGCACGCCGCCGGCGGCTTTCATGCTCTCAACGCCAACCCCAATATGGCGATCCTCCAAGCCTATACGATCGACCTCCTGAAGGACGTCGAAGCCGAGTCAGGCCAGTCGATCGGCATGCATATGACCGGAGGCGCTTCCGTCGCTTCCGCCCCGGAACGATGGGAGTGGCTCCAGTCGTCCTATCGCCGCTTCCAGGCGATCGGCATCGACGACGTTCGCCTGGTGACGCCGGAGGAAATCAAGGCTCGCTGCCCGATTATCAGCGTGGAGGGCGTGCTCGGGGGCATGTGGGCGGACCGCGAGGGCTATGTCGACACCACAGGAACGGTCTGGGCTTATGCCGGCGCGGCCAAGAAACGTGGCGCGACCGTGCTCGAGCACAATCGCGTGCTCGAGCTAAGCCAACGCCCGGACTCGTCCTGGGACCTCATCACCGAGGCAGGCGTCATCAACGCTGAGCATGTGGTGAACGCCGCGGGCTTGTGGGCGAAGCAGGTCGGGCGGATGGTCGGGCTCGACCTTCCCCTCTCGCCATTGGAGCATCACTACCTCCTGACCGAAACAATCCCCGAGATCGCCGCGTTGAAGACCGAACTGCCGATGGTCGTCGACCTCGAGGGGTTCACCTACATGCGTCAGGACCAGAAGGGGATGCTGGTCGGCATCTACGAGACCCGTCCCCAGCACTGGTCGATGGACGGCGCGCCATGGGATTACGGCGTCGAGCTCCTGCAGGAGAACATCGATCGCATCGCGGCCGAGCTCGAACTCGTTCACCGTCGCTACCCCGTTTTGCAGACGGCAGGGGTGCGCAAATGGGTCAACGGCGCGTTCACCTTCTCGCCGGACGGCAATCCGCTCATCGGCCCGGTCGCGGGCAAGCACGGCTACTGGCTCGCTTGCGGCGTCATGGCGGGCTTTCTACAGGGCGGCGGTGTCGGCAAGTCCCTGGCGGAACTGATGATCCACGGCGAGGCGTCGACCGACATCTATGGCCTCGACATCGCCCGCTACGGCGCCTTCGCGTCCAATCGCGAATATATCAAGCAGACGACCGGCGAGTTCTACGCCCGCCGGTTCGTCATGACCTATCCCAACGAGCAATTGCCCGCTGGGCGGCCTCACAAAATGACGCCGGCTTATGACGCGATGACGGAAGCAGGCTGTCGCTGGGGGAATTCCTGGGGACTGGAAGATTCCGCTCTATTTCGCCCCTGCGGGTTTTGAGGAAAAGTCGACGCTCAAGCGCTCCAACGCCTTCGATATCGTGGCCATGGAATGCCGCATGGTGCGCGAGGGCGTCGGCCTCATCGATATCGCCTCGTTCTCGCGTTACGAGGTGACCGGCCCCGAGGCCGAGCGCTGGCTCGACTGGATGTCGGTCTCATGGCTGCCCAAGCCTGGTCGCGCGCGTCTTGCGCCCATGCTGTCCGAGACTGGAAAGCTTAAGGGCGACCTCACAATCATCAACTGGGGCGACGGTACGTTCTGGATCGAGGGCTCCTATTATCTCCGTCAATGGCATACGCGCTGGTTCGCCGCCCATGCGCGCGAAGGGGTGAGCGTGCGCGACATTTCCGACGAAATGATCGGCTTCTCGCTGTCCGGCCCGAAATCGCGCGAGTTGCTGTCTCGCATCACTCACCAGGACGTGTCGAACGCCGCCCTGCCGTACATGAGCGCAACGATGCTCGACGTGGGACTCGTGCGGGCGAAGGTCGCGCGGCTCTCGGTGACTGGCGAACTCGGTTACGAGATCAATTGCAGCGCGCTTGAGCACGCCGGCATGCGCCGGTCCCTGCTCGAAGCCGGACGTGACCTCGGAATCAGGGAATACGGCTATAACGCGCTCCTGTCGCTGAGGCTTGAAAAGAGCTTCGGAATCTGGTCGGCTGAATTCACTCAAGACCGTACGCCGCGCATGACCGGGATGGACCGCTGGATCGCCTGGGACAAGGGCGATTTTATCGGCCGCGAGGCGGCGCTCGCGGAGAGCAAGGGACCACCGCCCGAGCGCCAATTGGTCACGCTCGAGATCGACGCCGTGGACGCCGACGCAAGCGGCTACGAGCCGGTCTGGCGATCAGGCGCGATGGCTGGTTTTGTAACCTCCGGCGGCTACGGCCACACCGTGGGAAAGAGCCTGGCGATGGCCCTGGTTGCGCCGGAAGCATCCGAGATCGGCTCCGAGCTCAGCGTGCATATTGTGGGCGCCGAGCGACAAGCGCGCGTCATCGCACCCTCGCCATATGATCCCACGGGCAAGGCCATTCGCGCATGATCAGCCAAGCGCGACCCGAAAGTTGACGAATGGCCAATTCGGCAACCTGGCTGGCGGCTTCGCGCTCGCCGCGGACGCCGGCGCAATCGAGCGCCGTCAAGGCGACGCGCGACGATTGGCTCGATCTTGCGGTGAGCGCGCTCGCCATCAGAGGCGTAGACCACGTCACCGTGCTCGCCTTGAGCGAACGGCTCGGGGTGTCGCGATCGAGCTTCTATTGGTATTTCAAGAACCGCGATGAACTGCTCGAACTCGCTGCTCGACCGCTGGGACCGGCTCAACACCCGCTCAATCGTCGCCCAAGCGAACGCGCCCGCGGCGACCGTCAATCAGGCGGTTTGCAACGTCTTTCGGTGCTGGGTTAATCCCGCCATCTTCAGCCCTCGGCTCGATTTCGCCGTTCGCGAATGGGCGCGCCGCTCCGCAAGCCTTCGCAAGGCGCTCGACCGCTCCGATCGCGTCAGGACGCAGGCGCTTAGAGCTCTCTTTGTGCGCTTCGGATATGAGGATGAGGACGCTTTCGTGCGAGCGCGGGTGCTCTACTATATGCAGATTGGCTATTACGCGCTCGACCTCCGCGAGCCGATCGAGACGCGCCTCAATCTCACGCCGCATTATCTCAAGGCTTTTACCGGCGTCGATCCAAGCGAAGCGGAAATCGACGCCTTCCGCGCTTACGCCATGGCGCACGCACACATCCCGGATTTCGATCTTTCCCGAGGGCGCGAATGAGCGGGCGCTATTCGGCCTTTGCGCTCCTGAAGCAGGGCTTCGCTGACCACAAAGGGTGGCCGCAGGCCTGGCGCAAGGCGAAGCCCAAGCGGGCTTATGACTTCGTCATTATCGGCGGCGGCGGACATGGGCTCGCGACCGCCTATTATCTCGCCAAGACCCATAAACACTCCCGAGTCTGCGTCATCGAGAAGGGCTGGCTGGGCGGCGGCAACACCGGCCGCAACACCACCATCGTGCGGTCGAACTACTTCTATCCGGAATTTGTCGCCCTCCACGACCTGGCGCTCAGGCTCTATGAAGGGCTGTCACGCGAGCTCAATTTCAACGTGATGTTGAGCCAGCGGGGCATCCTCAATCTTGCGCATACTCAAGCTCAGATTGAGATGGCCGCGCGGCCTCCTCGCGCGAACGCCAGCGGGCTTCCGCGCACACATCGAAGCGCCGTGGCTGGAGACCCTGCTCACCTGGCTCGACTGCGTTTAAGGCTATGCCCGGCGCGGCCGGTCGAACTCGCGCACCCGTCAGGGGCTAAGGGTCTGGCTGAGCCGGAGGCGTCAAGGGAAAGAGCAAATGGCGGCGGAGACAGCGGAGCAGCCGATCGACATCGAGCTGCCGAAATCGCTGAAGGCGACCCGGATCGGCGCGGTCGCCCATCTCCGGCTCGCGCGCTCCGAGAAGCGCAACGCGCTCGATGACATGACCGTGCTCGGGCTCGAGGCCTTCTTCACCCGCCTGCCGCCGGATATTCGCGCCGTCGTGCTGACCGGCGAAGGGGCGCATTTCTCCGCCGGCCTCGACCTGTCCGAGGTCGCCGGCGAGCGCGATCCGCTGGACGCCACGCTCCACTTGTGGCATCGCGCCTTCGACGCGATGCAGTTTGGGCGCGCGCCGGTCATCGTGGCGCTGCACGGCGCGGTGGTCGGGGGCCGGTTCGAGCTCGCCGCCGCCGCACATATCCGCGTCGCCGAACACTCCGCCTATTACGGCTTGCCGGAGGGGCAGCGCGGCATTTTCCTTGGCGGCGGCGGGTCGGTGCGCATCGCCCGCCTCATCGGCGTCCCGCGGGTCATGGACATGATGCTGACCGGGCGGACCTTGAGCGCAGAGGAAGGCCACGCGGCCGGCGCGTCGCAATATCTGGTCGAGAACGGCAAAGGGTTCGAGACCGCGATGGCGCTCGCCGCCAAGGCCGCCTCAAACACCGCAATCACCAATTTCGCCGTCCTGCACGCACTGCCGCGCATCGCCGAAAGCGATCCCGCGAGCGGGCTCCTGACCGAGTCGCTGATGGCGGCGATCGCGGAATCAAGCGGCGAGGCCAAGGAGCGGCTGAAGGATTTTCTGGAGAAGCGCGCCGCCAAGGTGCTGCGGCCAAGCTGACGCGCGTTCACATTCTTGATCATTCACACCCTCGTCCTGAGGTGCGCCGAGGCGCGTCTCGAAGGACGCTCCCGTGGGCTCTTCGGATCGGGCATACTGGAGCGCCCTTCGAAACGGCGGCTACGCCGCCGGCTCTGGACGAGGTCAGGCGGGAATGCGGCCAGTCCAATTGCAACACGCTGGGCGCCCCGCTCCCGCAAAGGGGCGAGCGTCAGCTTCGCCGGCCGGAGATCAGCCTCAACCATGGGCCAGAATGGAATGCGCTCATCATGAGGTACATCGGGACCATTCCGCTCAGGAGCGACCCATGCTGAGCCGAGCAGAGCGGCTCCGCCCCGCCGCCAAGGCAAGCGGTCATGAGCGCCATGACGGCGAAGGCTGGCGCGGCCGCGAGGCCAAGCCAGTCCGCCGCGACGCGGGCGATCGCCGCGCCGTGGTTCCCGCCGCCGATCGAGATCGCGCTCATCGCTGTGCGCCTGCCTCGGCATTGCGGAAGGCGGCCTCGCCGGCGTCCGACACCTTGACCCATTGCGGGTCGACAGACTTTTCGGCTTCATAATTGTCGTGCCAGTTCCACCACTTGTAGGGCGGCGTCTGGGGATAGCCGTCGGGCGAATCTTCCCACACTTCCTGGCGCCCGAGCGGCGTCGCGTCGAGGTAATTCCAGAGCGTGCCCATCGCTTCATCGCCGCGGCTGTTGATGAAGTAGGTGCGGAAGATCCTGTCGCCGTCGCGGAAGAAGACATTGTGGCCGTGCCATTCGTCCACCCCGAAGTCTGCGTCGAAGCTGTCGGTGATGGCGTACCACGGCATCCGCCAACCCATACGCGCTTTCAGGCGGGCTATGTCCGCCTGCGGCGCGCGGGAGACGTAAGCCAACGTTGTGTCGCGGGCGTTCAGGTGCGCAAGATGAGAGACCTGATCGGCTCCCAGGGAGCAGCCGCGGCAAGCATGGTCGGGCCAACCGAACACCCCTGGCTCGAAGAAGGCGCGATAGACGATCAGCTGACGCCGGCCCTCGAACAGGTCAAGCAGGCTCGTCTTGCCCTTGGGCCCGATGAACTCATAGGCTTTCTTAACCGCCATCCACGGCATCCGCCTACGTTCGGCGGCCAGCGCGTCATGGGCGCGCATCACGGCCTTCTCCTTCACGAGGAGCTGCTCGCGCGCAGCGTCCCAGTCCTGTCGCGATACAATCGGGGGGGTGTCCATCGCTAACCTCCTGCTTGCTGAATGGGTTGATGCGCAGGGGCGCCGTACTCGTCGCGGCGACGCCACCACACGCCGTTCTCGTTACGCCCCTTGGGGGCTCGGTCGAGCCATTGATACGCGCCCCAGAGTCCGTCCAGTCCGCGCGCGTAAGTGGAATAGGCGTGGTGGACGGCGCCGTCCTCGATCGCAAAGGCGCTCATGCCAGGCCGATCACGCATGTACGTGCGCCCGTCGGTTCCGCATGTTTCCGCGAACCGGGCCACAGGCTCCGGAACCTGCGCCGCGGTCAGCGGGTGGTCGCCGCGCCGATAGTTATATTCAACGCCTCCCGCGCGCTGCTGCTCCTCGGTGATCGAGACGTTGAAATCGAAGTTGAAGTCGTCGCCGAACGAGGAAGCCCAGGGAAACGTCCACCCCAGCCGCTGTTTGTAGGCTTGCAGCTTCGCCAGCGGCGCGCGCGACACCGCCCAGAGCGTGACATCATGGTTCGCCAGGTGAACGGCGAAGCCGTTGAATCCGTCGGCGATCATCGAGCAGGACGGACAGCCCGCCGCATAGCCGGGTCCGAACATGAAGTGATAGACAAGGAGCTGCGAGCGGCCGCGGAACAGGTCCTTGAGTGAGGCGGTCCCTTGGTCGGTGTCGAACCGGTAGCTTTTATCGACCTTGACCCATGGCAGCTCCTGGCGCCGCTGCGCCACTTCGTCACTGAGCCGGGTCAGCTCCTTTTCCTCTTTGAGCAGCGCGATCCGGGCGTTCAGCCATTCGTCGCGTGAAACGACTTGATTGTGCATGGGTAACCTCGTGTTTGCCGATCTTGAGTTCGATCAATTCCCGTCGATGAGCGCGCCGTCAGGTCGGGATGCGCCGGTCGTATTCGGCCCTGAGGCGACTGAACCGGTCCCAGAAGGGCTCCGCGGTCTCGCCGCTCAGGCGGGCGGCCAGCATGTCGAGATGCGCGTGCCAGCCGGTGCTGACGCCGACCATCATTCCGCGGTCGGGCAGGCGGCGATGGACCACGGTGAGCAGCACCCTCTCGCCCCTCGGCTCAAGCTCGAACGAGACATCGCCGCTGCCCTTTCCCCAGGTGAAGACGAGTTTGCGCGGCGGATCGAGCTCGAGGATCCGGCTCTCCATCCGGTGCTCCTCGCCAAATCCGTCCGGTCGCTTGCCTGGGGGATCGGTCAGCTCGCTGTTGCGCCAGACGAACTCGAACGGCGCGCCGACCCTCATCTCCATGTCGCCGGACGCCAGCCACTTGCGGCGCAAATCGCTCTCGGTGAGATAGGCCCAGACCCGCTCGATCGGGCCGGGCAACATGCGCTGGATCGTCAGCGTGGCCGGCTCCGACAGCGCGCCATAGGCGTCGACTTTCGCGAGGTCATTCATTTCTCGTCTCCTGGTTTACGGATCGCTGATTTTTGTTCGTCCTCCTCGCGGAGGAGGCGGTCGAGCAGATCCAGGCGCGCGGTCCAGAAGCGCTCGTAGAAGCTCAGCCACTCGTGAGCGTTGGCGAGCGGTTCGGGTTCGAGGCGGCAAAAATGCGCGCGACCGCGCACCTCGCGCTGGATCAGTCCGGATTTTTCCAGAACTTTGATGTGCTTAGAGGCCGCCGCGAGCGAGATGGCGAAAGGCTGAGCGAGCTGGCTGACGGTTCGCTCGCCTGAAGCGAGTTCGAGAAGCATGCGCCGGCGCGTGGAATCGCTGAGCGCGTGAAAGACGGGACCGAGCTGAGGCGCCTCTAGTTCAACCATGCGGTTGAATGTAGGCGTGGGTTTTTAGAATGTCAACCACTTGGTTGAATTATCGACTGGCCCTGACCGAACTGGGAATCCTGCTGCAATTTGGCTCTTATAGCGTTAGTTGTTGGTATGGGCCGATTCCGATGGCGCTCTTGATCCAGTTTTGTGGCGTGATTTGTCGATCCCAGGCTTCGAGGGCGCGCCGCCAGCCGAGATAATTTGGCAGGTTCTTGGTGGCGACGCCGTTGAAGCGATTGAGCCATTGCTTGAGACGGCTGTGGTAGGCGTTGACGTTGTTGATATGCAGGTGGGGCGCCGCGGGGACAGGCTTTCCCGGGGAAGGAACGGCGTGAAAGGGGATGTTGGCCTGGCGGGCGAAGGAGGCCAGCGGTTTGCCGCCATCGCCGATCAAGTGATTTGCGGACGTAACGACACCGGTCAGGACGGCGGCGATCGAAGCGCTGTCGTCGTTTGGCAGAACGGCGTCGAAAGTTGCGCCCTTTCGGTCGCGGGCGACGAGCACGGGAATGTTGTCCTGATAGGGGCCCGGATGACGGGCCGTTCCGCCGCGTTTGCGAGCCTTGCGAGGCAGATCGGACCACCGCCCCTTGAAAAATTCAAGGATGAAGGTTTCATCCGCTTCGACGATTCCGCTCAGCTTTTGCGGCTTGTCCGCGGCGGGAGCGCCCAAAAACCGGTGACGCCAGCGGAAAGCCGTCGTCGGATGCACGCCGCAAAGCGCGGCCGTCTTCACCAGGCTTTTGCCTTCGATCATCGCCTGCGCGTGATCGAGCCAACGCTCTTTCTTGCGCAGATGCGCCATTGGGCTTTTGCTCAGGGCGTTGAAGGTGCGTCCGCAAGCCTTGCAGCGGAACCGCGCCAGTCCGCGCGAGCGTCCCCAGGCCACGATTTCGCGACCCGCGCAATGCGGACACCCTCGACTTTCCACCCGCTCATGGCCTGTTACGCCCAACGCGTCCGGCCGACGGCGAGCCTTCAAGGCCTTGTTCTTCGCGGCCGCCGTCAGCATCGCAGTTTTCCGACCCACCCCCTCCGCCGTCGTCAGAGCCGCGAGCGCCGCCCGCCGCTGATCCTCGTTCAATCGAACGATCCCCGACAGCCAAGTCGAAAACTCCTCACCCTTCATCGAACAATCTCCAACCCCACCCCCACCATAACCCAAATCAACAACTAACGCTATAAGAGCCTGCAATTTCTTTTCGTAACCCAGAACTCGTGCTATACGTTTCCTATTCGCCGGATTCTCCCCATAGGCGTCGGTCGGTGGGGAGCTTTGGGACATTTTGCACGCAACCTGAGACGAGCGGGAATTTTTTTATTTGAATCGGTTGTAACCCATTGAAATATCCCGATTCGGAAAAATAAACGTTAGTAAACGCCAGTAGATTTACTAGCGTTTACTAGCGTTTACTGGCGTTTACTCGAATTTATTTTCACCCAGTTCGCCTTCAGGTTGTGTTATCGCCCCCGATGCCGGCTGCGGCCTTGGCGCCGGTTCGCGCGTATTGGGCAATGCCGGTCGTGGCCCCCGGGCCGAACGCCGCGACGCGATCAGCACCGGAGTTGACGACGGCTGTCGAGCGGTCGAAACCACTGCCGTAAGGGAGGGACAGCGATGGCGAGGACGAAGCTGACTTTCGGTCCGCCGGAGGTGATCGTCGAGCGCCGGTCGGACGGAATCATACTGGCGCGCTCGCCCCATCCGCTCGGCGCCTATCCGCGCGCCGCGACCGATTGGCTCGATCATTGGGCGGCTGTCGCGCCGGAGCGCGTGTTTCTCGCCGAGCGAGAGCGGGGGAGCGAAGCATGGCGCAAGCTGACCTATGCTCAGGCGCGAGCGGCCGCGCGCAGCGTCGCGCAGGGCCTGATCGACCGGAATCTCAGCGTCGAACGGCCGGTCGCGATCCTGTCCGGCAATAGCGTCGATCATGCGCTGATGGGGCTTGGCGCACTGATCGCCGGCGTTCCCTATGCTCCTGTGTCAGCGCCCTATTCGCTCGTCGCCAAGGATTTCGCCAGGCTCAAGTCGATCATCGCCCTCCTCACGCCAGGCCTCGTGTTCGTCGATGACGGCGCCCCATTTTCCGCCGCGCTCGAAGCCGCCGTTCCCAGGGAGGTCGAGATCGTCGCGCGCGCGAACCCGCCAGCATCGCGCCGCTCGACCGCGTTCGACCCGCTCATCTCGACGAAGCCCACGGAGGACGTCGAGCGTGCCCAGGCGGCAGTCGGACCGGAAACAATCGCCAAGCTCCTGTTCACTTCCGGCTCGACCGGCGCGCCCAAGGGCGTCATCAACACCCATCGGATGATGACGTCGAACCAGGCGATGCTGCGCGGCGTCAACCCGAGCTACGCCGCGGAGCCGCCGGTGCTGATCGACTGGCTGCCCTGGAGCCATACCTTCGGGGGCAACAACAACTTCAATCTCGTGCTCGCCAACGGCGGCTCGTTCTTCATCGACGAGGGCCGGCCATTGCCGGGCGCAATCGAAGCGACAGCGCGTAACCTGCGCGAGATCTCGCCGACCGTCTATTACAATGTCCCGCGCGGCTTCGAGATGCTGCTGCCCTACCTTCAGGCGGATCCGGAGTTGCGGCGGAGCCTGTTCGCGCGGCTGCAAGCCTTCTGCTACGCCGGCGCGGCGCTCTCGCCTCATGTGCGCGAAGCCTACGAGCGGCTCGGGCTTGAGACGGTCGGCGAAATCATTCCCATGCTGACCTCGTTCGGTTCGACCGAGACCGGGCCCTCGGCGATCAGCGTCACTGAGCGCGCGCGCGAGCCCGGGGTGATCGGCATTCCCAATCGCGGCGTTGAAGTGAAGCTCGTCCCCAACGCGGGCAAGCTCGAGTCGCGGGTGAAAAGTCCGAGCGTCACCCCCGGGTACTGGCGCCAGCCCGAACTCACCAAAGCGGTGTTCGACGACGAAGGCTATTACAAATTCGGCGACGCGCTGCGCTTCGTCGACGAGAATGACCCCGAACGCGGCTTCGTATTCGATGGAAGGGTGGCGGAGGATTTCAAGCTCGCCACCGGCGCCTGGGTCAGCGTCGGCCCGTTACGGGCGAAATTCGTCGCCCATTGCGCGCCCTACGTGACTGATGTCGTCGTCGCCGGACATGATCGCGACGAAGCCGCCGCGCTCGTTGTTGCGAATCTGGCGGCCTGTCGCGAACTCGCTAATACGCCGCATGGCGCAGCGGACCCGGCGGAGATTCTTGCTTGCGAGGGCGTGCGCGGGCGATTCGCCAGCCTGCTCAAGACCTTCAACGCGGAGGCGGGGGGCAGCTCGCGCCGTTTGGCTCGCCTGATTCTGATGGACGATCCGCCCTCGCTCGATAGCGGCGAGTTGACCGACAAAGGGTCAGTCAATCAGCGCGCCGTCCTGAGCCGTCGCGTGGCGGTGGTCGAGGAGCTTTATGCGCAAATCCCATCGCGCCGCGTTATCGTGTGACGGGAGAGCGACCAATCCGGTCATCGGAGGCTGGCCGCGGCCCTTCCGACCTGAACGGCGACCCTAGGCGCCGGTTTGAAGGCCGCATCCAGCGCGGCGGCTTGGAACGATCGGCAGGCGCGCTACAAGCCTTCGGTCCGCTAACCGTCGCCACCGCTGCGCTTCAAGCCGCCGCTCTCCTTCACCCAGGCGAGGGTCACCATGCCGAGTAGCAGCGCCAGGCCGAAGAACCCCGAAGCGAGCGAAGTCGAACGCGCGCCGATCAATTCGGTGGATCCCGTCCGCTTGATGCCGATATAGTCGGAGCCGCCATAGCTCGGAGACGGGTTCAAGCCAACGACGCGCGGCATGATGATCGCGCCGCCCGGGCCCGCCGCGATGCGACGCACCGTGCCGCCGGTCGCCTCGACGATTGGGCGCAGCTTTTCCGTTGTCGAGACGACGTCCCGCATTTCGAGCGGATTCTCCTGGCCGACATTGACCAGCGCGACATGTTCGCCGTCCTCGGCGCGATAGAGGCCGAACCGGCTGACGGTCACATGCGCACGGCTGAGGCCGGGCGCATAGGGCGTCAATTCGAGCTTGGTCTTCTTGCCGTCCGGCGCGACGAGATAGGTGTCCCGCACCGCGCCGCTTACGCTCTGCCGCTCGACAGTGACCTCGCGTCCCTTGGCGCTGGCGCGCAGGGCCTCCTCTTCCAGATCAGGTTCCTTCATCAGCCAATGCGCCAGACGCCGCAACAGATCGAGGTACGGTCCACCGCCGTCATAGCCACGCGCCCAAAGCCACATCTGGTCGCTCAACAGCAGGCCGACGCGCCCTTTGTCGACCCGCGACAACACAAGAAGCGGCTTGTTGTCCGGGCCGGTCATCACCGTCACCCCGTTCGTCGGCTTCGCCCCGACCAGCCGGAACCATCGGCCCCAATTGGGTTTGCCATTGTTGGCGTCGAAACCGTTCAAGCCCCGGGTCACCGGGTGGCGCTGCCCCTCGTCGGACACCCGCGCGCGACATGGAGCCTCGACGTCGTCGCCGCTCGGTTCGGCGGGCGAAATGGCGCCGAGCGGGGAATAGAATAGGCCGTCAGGGGTGGAAAACTCTGGCCCCTCCGCCATCAACAGCGCGCCGCCGTCGCGCACGTAATTGACGATGTTCTCCAAATAGACATAGGGCAGGATCGATTGCTGAGCATAACGATCGAAGATGATGAGGTCGAAGTCCTTGATCTTGCGGCCGAACAAATCGGCGACCGGAAAGGCGATCAGCGACAATTCATTGATCGGCGTGCCGTCGGCGCCTTTCTCCGGCGGGCGCAGGATGGTGAAATGCACGAGATCGACATTCGCGTCGGACTTCAGCAGGTTGCGCCACATTCGTTCGCCGGGATGCGGCTTGCCGGAGACCAGCAACACCCTCAGTTTGTCGCGTACGCCCTCGATGTTGACCACGGCGCGATTGTTGTCGGCGGCGATTTCGCCTTCGACAGGCGCGACTTCGAGCTCGATCACGTTCGGGCCCGGATGGTCGATCGGCGCCTTCACATCGATCCGCTCCCCGACCTTGGCGTCGATCGTCGCAATTGTCTCGCCGTCACGACGGACCGTGAGCTTGACCGGCTCGCCGTGGTCGGCGCTGTCGAGGACGCGGGCCTCGATGACCTGATCTTTGCCTACGATGCCATAGCGCGGCGCCTCGACCAGCTCGATGCGCCGTTGTCGCTCGCCTTCGTGGCCAGTGATCAACGCATGCACCGGCGCGTTGAAGCCAAGCGCGGCGGCCGACGGCGGAATGTCGTGCGCGTCGCCGTCGGTGATTATAATCGCGCCGCCAACCCGCTCGGGGGGCGCATCGGAGAGCGCGCCACGCAAAGCAGCGAAAAGCTTGGTTCCCTCGGTTTCGGATTCGCCGCGCGAAGTTTCTACGACCCGGAGGTCGACATCGCCGAGCGCCTTGAGCCTCGCTTCGAGTTCGTCGCGCGCTTTGTCTGTCTGGTGTGGCCGCTCGCCAATGTCCTGGCTCTCGGATCGATCGACCACCACGGCGACAATGTCCTTGAGCGGGCGGCGGTTCTCCTGAACGAGATTGGGATCGAGCAAAGCGAGCAGCAGCAGCGCCATGCTCAACGCGCGCAGCCATGCGCCGCGAACGCCGCGCAAGATGAGTTCGATCGAAATGGCCAGTGCCGCCGCCGCCAGCACGTAAATCGCGGGCCATGGCAGGAAGGGAGAAAGGGCTATCGACCAGACGCTCAACGCGTGAGCCTTTCCAGAATGTCTTTCGCGTGAACCTGGTCGGCCTTGTAGTTGCCTGTGAGCGTGTACATGACCAGATTGACCCCGCTGCGCAGGGCAAGTTCACGCTGCCGCGCCCCCCCGGGAATCAGTGGATAAAGCGGGCGACGATCCGCATCCTCCGCCCACGCCGCCGCGAGATCGTCGGAAGCTATGATGATCGGCGAAACGCTATCGCCGGCGCGCGCCGGGCGCTGAACGCGGTCATTCGGATCGGGTGGCGGGAGCGCCTCGACCCAAGTCTGCCCGATCGCCGTGCGGCCGACGATGCGGTCAAGCAGATAGAAGGTTTTGGTCAGCACGTGGTCGTGGGGAACGGGCTCAAGCTCTGGGACGTCGACGCCCTCCAGGAACATTCGCAACCAAAGCGCCTCGGCTGTCGGCGGCCCGCCCGGACGCGCGGTCAGCGCGTCGCGCGTGTCGAAAACCATCGTGCCGCCGTTTTTCATGAACGCGGCGATGCGCGCGCGAGCCTCGGGCTTGGGTTGCGGCAGCCCGGCGACGATCGGCCAATAAATGAGCGGATAGAACGCGAGCTCGTCGCGTGCTGGATCGAGTGCGACCGGGTCGGCGAGCTCGGCCGAGGTGCGGGAAGCGAGCACCCGCGTCAGCGCCGTCAACCCGAGCTTCGAGGTTTCGTCGACCGTCGCGTCGCCGGTCACAACATAGGCGAGCCGGGTGGACAGAGCCGCATCCATGTCGCGATCGGAGATCGGCGACGATTCGCCGGCCCGGGCCTGGTGTGGGATAGCGGCAAGACCAAGTGCGCTAACGATGGCAAGAGCGGCGAGCGCTCCTTTCCGCCGCAAGGGCGCGCCACCCATCAGCCAGATCGAAACCAACGCATCAATCATCAGGCCGGCGAGAGCTGCCGGCAGGAGCCAGCGGCGAAGATCGATCGGCGGCGCGATCGCCAGCGCGCCTTCGTGCACCACAAGAGGCCCATAGTTTGCGGGAGCCAGCCTCTCCCCGGGGGCCAAGGCGTTGACAGCCCGCAACGAGTCGCGTGTTCCGTAAAAGCCCGGCGGGTGAAGGGAGTCGCCGACGCCGGAAAAGTCATCGCCGATCGGTTCGGCCTGCGCCGGCGGCGGCCCAAGAACGCCGAAACCGCTCAGCGTGCGCAGAGGCGGTCGCACCGTCCCATGCTCACCGACCTTCGCTTCTGCGGCGCCTTGGCCCGGCGCGTCGGCTTCCGCAACGATGCGGCGCAGCATATCGACGAACAGACCCGACAAGGGTAGATTCGACCAGGTGGTGTCAGCCGTCACATGAAACAGCACGATGAGACCCTTGCCACGCCGCTCGGCGGTGACAAGCGGCGTCCCGTCGGCGAGACGCGCCCAGGTCTTCTCCGCAAGTCCAGTCTCCGGTTCGGCGAGCACTTGACGCGTCACCGTCACTTCGTCCGGCGCCGCGAGGCCAAAGAACGGGCTCCCCGCCTCGAACGGGGCGATGTGCTTCGGGCTCTCCCAGGACAATGCGCCGCCGAGCAGGCGTCCGCCGCGGCGAAGAGCCGTGGGCGTTAAAGTGTCGTCGCCGGCGGCGAGGCGGGTGCCGGCGAAGCGCAGCAGCACGCCGCCGTTGTCCAGGAATTGGGTGATCGCGTCGAGCTCCGGGCCCGGCGCCACGCTCATGTCGGCCAGGACGAGCACCGAAGGCTTTTGCTCAAGCAGCGAGACGATCGGATCGGTCGAGGAATCATGCCACTCACTGATATCGGCGAACGGCTGCAGCGCGCGTTTGAGATAATAGCTGGGGGCAAGCAGCGGCTGCGCGACGTCGGCGCTTGCGCCCGAAGCAATGGCGACCCGACGCCGGCGCGAGCGTTCATCGATGAGCCATGTCGCGCCCGCTGAGCGTTCGCCGTCGATGACGACTTGCGTGACATCGTTGCGCAATTCAACCGGCAGATCGAAATGGGCGTCGACAGCCGATTTGGCGCCGAAGTCGAAAACCGCCCGGCCAACTTCGCGTTTTTGAGCGTCGAGGGCGCGCACCGCGCCCGTCGCCGGCGCGCGTGCATCCGACCGCATAAGCTGCGCCGTCAGCGCCCCCGCCTCATTGTCAACGCCGGCGAGCGCGAGCGCGCCCCTGCCGTCAGTAACGACCTCTGCCGAGTGAGCGATGGACGCGAGCCGGGCGGAAAAACCGCTTGCCCCGCCCAGCTCGACCCCGTCGGCGATCCACAAAATCTCAGTCTTCGGTTCGCGGGCGAGAAAGCGCTCGATCGCGGGCAAAGCCGCCGCGCGGTCCGGCGCATAGGGAACGGGCGCCAGCGACCGCAACCGACCTTCAACTCCGGATCTGTCCAGCGGCGCGATGTCCTGGCCGCCCTGCGAGAGGGCCTCGACCGCTACGATTCGACCAGACCGCGCCGCCGCCGCTGCGCGTTCCCGCGCGAAGTCGATTCGCTTATCCCAAGTTGGCGCCGCGGCAAATCCGTCGTCTATCAAAACCAGAAGCGGCCCCGATCCAGAGAGTGCGGCGAAGCTGTTCCACAGCGGCTCGGCCATGGCGAGAATGATGAGCGCCCCGATCGCGAGCCGGAGGGCCAGAATTGGCCAAGGCGTGCGCGCCGGCGTCGTCTCGCTCGGATTGAGCCCAATGAGAAGCCGCAGCGGCGGAAATATCGCTCGTCGGGGGCTCGGCGGCGTGACCCGCAAAAGGAAATAGAGCCCAACGAGGCCGATCAACGCCGCCAGAACAGCGGGGGCGGCGAAGGCGAGCGGCAGCCCTAACATCGCTCAGGCGCTCCTCAAACCCACGCCGGGTTCAGACGCGGAAAGGCGCATGCGCAGCGTCAGCAGCATCTTAGCTGGCGATCCGTCGCTCCGATGGATGCTCATACCCCAGCCTGAGCGGGCGCAGATTCCCCTGATCGTTTCTCGATGCGCGGCAAGGCGCGCGAGATAGGCGTCGCGCAAGTTTTGCGCCCGCGGCGTGAGCACGCTGAGCAACCCGGCGGGATCGAGAAACTCTGTGTTGCCGGAGAACGGATAGGTCTCCTCGATCGGATCAGCGATCATCACCAGTTCGCCGATCGCGCCTTCCGCGCTCACAGCCCGGATCGCGCGCGCGACGTCTTCCGGCTCCGAGAGGAAATCGCCGATCATGAGAACCATCGAGCGTGGGGCGGCAGGCAGCGCGGGCGGCAACGTGGCTAGCGAGGGGCCCCGGAGTCGCTCGTCGGTCGCAATCGCTTCGGCAAAGCGCTCGACGACGCCTTGCGTCGCCAATGGTCGGGTAAGGCCGAGCAGACCCGCGCGCTCGCCGCCGCGCACACAAAGATCCGCGAAAGCCAGCGCCAGCAAAGCCGCCCGATCGATCTTCGAGACCGGCGCCAGAACTCGACGCAAATTGCATCGAGGCCGAGCGATCGAACCAGATCCAGACCGTATGCGCCGCCTCCCATTCGCGCTCCCGGACAAAAGCGCGCTCTTCACGCGCCGAGCGACGCCAGTCGACGCGCGACGACGGTTCGCCGGAAAGAAACGGCCGAAATTGCCAGAAGGTTTCGCCAGAGCCAGCCCGCCGCCGACCGTGAACACCGTGCCGCACCGTCTGCGCCACGCGGCGGGCCGCGATAACCAGGCTCGGCAGACGAGCCGAGAGAGTCGCGGCTTCGCGCCGTATGGAGGCGGGGAGCG
This sequence comes from uncultured Alphaproteobacteria bacterium, assembly GCA_963813555.1. GTDB lineage: Bacteria > Pseudomonadota > Alphaproteobacteria > Rhizobiales > Beijerinckiaceae > Roseiarcus. Next base: position 111,045 of record CAWEZX010000018.1, read on the forward strand.
TCATTGCGCAGAAAGCCCCGAAATCATTGGACCGTCTTGGCCACAAGCCGTCCAATCACCGCCGAAATCGTCTCGCCCTCCGCGCGTGCAGCGAAGCTTAGCGCCATGCGGTGCTTAAGCGCCGGTTCGGCCAGGGTGGCAATGTCGTCGAGCGAGGGCGACAGGCGCCCGTCGACCAGCGCGCGGGCGCGAGCCGCCAGCATTAACGCCTGCGCCGCGCGCGGGCCGGGGCCCCAGCCGATACCCTTGGTCAGCTCTGGGTCGCCTTCGCCTGGGCGGCCGGCCCGCACTAGGTCGAGTATCGCCTCGACGACCCGATCGCCTATCGGGGCCCGCCGCACGAGCCGTTGCGCCGCCATCAGATCCTCCGCCGTCATCACCGGCTTTGGACGCGCCTCGCGCTCGCCCGTTGTCTCGATGAGAATTCGGCGTTCGGCCGCCCGATCCGGGTAGCCGACGTCGATCTGCAACAGGAAGCGATCAAGCTGCGCCTCGGGAAGCGGATAGGCGCCTTCCTGTTCCAGCGGGTTCTGGGTCGCCAAAACGTGGAATGGCCGTGGCAAATCATACCGCGCCCCCGCGACGGTGACATGATGCTCCTGCATCGCCTGGAGCAGCGCTGACTGAGTGCGTGGACTGGCTCGATTGATCTCGTCCGCCATCAGCAATTGGGCGAAGATCGGTCCTTTGATGAAGCGGAAGCCACGCTTGCCGTCGTGACCTTCCTCCATCACCTCGGAGCCGAGAATGTCAGTCGGCATCAGATCGGGCGTGAACTGCACCCGCAGGGCGTCGAGACCAACGACAATTCCCAATGTTTCGACAAGCTTGGTCTTTGCAAGCCCTGGAACGCCGATCAACAATCCGTGTCCACCAGCGAGCAATGTCGCGAGAGTCAGGTCGACGACACGCTCTTGACCGAAAATGACGCCACCGATCTCAGCGCGCACGGCGGCGATGCGCTCCAGCGCTACGTCGGCGTCGCGGGTCAGCTGGCCTGGATCGGCGATATTGGTCACGTTCATAAACTTGTCCTCTGCGCCACGCGGATGGCTTACAGTTTTGTTTTGTCTTCAGGCGCACTAGATTGAACGCGCGTCATTTCGACGCAAGCCCCAAGTACGCAGATGTCAGATTCGCCCACAAAGAAACGCGAGAATCACGCAGAGCCGGCGCACGCGCCGGAAGGAGTTCTGCGAGGACTCGGCAAGGCGGCCACGGGGCGTTTGCGCGGCGTAGGACCGGCGCCTTCTTGGAATCCGCCTGACTGCGGCGATATCGACATGCGCATCGCTGCCGATGGAACATGGTTTTATTGTGGCTCGCCGATTGGGCGGGCGCCCCTGGTCCAGCTGTTTGCGTCGGTCATGCGCAGAGAGGGCGACCGCTACGTCTTGGTGACGCCGGTCGAAAAGGTCGGGATCACGGTCGACGACGCGCCATTTCTGGCGGTCGAAATGGACGTAGAGGACGAGGCGGACGGACCGCGACTGACGTTCCGCACCAATGTCGAGGACATGGTGACGGTCGATTCCGAACACCCACTTCGTTTCGAGCGCGGCGCCTCGGAGGGCCTGAAACCCTACGTGAGGGTGCGGGGCGAGCTTTGGGCGCTGGTCAAGCGGGCGCTGTTCTATGACCTTGTCGCTCTCGGCCAGACGGCGCGGGTCGCGAACGAGGACTGGTTCGGCGTGCGGTCGTGCGGCCTTTTCTTCCCCATGTGTCCGGCGAGCGAAATCGAGGGCCTTTGAGCGCCAATCTCATCGCCGATCCAACTCCGGCCGCGCTGCGCGCGCTGGCGCAACGGAAGCTCAGACCCTCGCTAAGCTTGGCGGATCTCGAGCGAGCCGCGCCGAGCGGCGTAAGCGACGACGCTCTCGATGGACGGCAGCCAGACATAGCCAACCTCGCGCCATTACGTCCGGCAGCCGTCCTTTTGCCGATCGTCGACCGGCCCGGCGGGCTCAGGGTTCTCCTGACCCTGCGGGCGGCAGATTTGCGGGCCCATTCCGGCCAAGTCGCCTTTCCGGGGGGGAAGATCGATGCGGGCGAGACCCCGCGCGAGGCGGCGTTGCGCGAGGCGTACGAAGAAATCGGACTCGAAGAGCGTTTCGTTGAGGCCCTCGGCTGGCTCGATCCCTATTTCACCGGCACCGGATTTCGCGTTGCGCCCCTGGTCGCGCTGGTCGAACCCTCGTTTCAGCTTACGATCAACAAGCTCGAGGTCGACGAGGTTTTCGAAACACCGTTCGCGTTTCTCATGGATGCGGCCAATCATCGCCTCGAGGAGCGCGAGTGGCGGGGACGCCGGCGCAGATATTACGCCATGCCGCACCAGGGGCAGTATATCTGGGGCGCCACCGCCGGAATCTTACGCAACCTTTACGAGAAGCTGTTCTCCTGATGGGCAGGGCCGTCCTCGAACCGCTGGCGCTTTTCTTAAGCCCGTTCGCGGTCTACGCGCTCTATCTCGCGCTGCGCGCCCGCTATCCGCTCGAGGTTGAACATTGGACCCGCCGGCGCGTGTCGGTCATGACCCTCGTTGGCCTGGCGGCTGCGGTGCTCGGCCTCGTCGCCCTCAACGCCTTCGCGCCTCGGGGCCGCGGCGTTTACATCCCTGCGCATGTCGAAAATGGCGTGCTGGTTCCCGGGCGCTTCAAATGACCGTGCTTGCGGGTCTCACGCAAGGAAAGCTCAAGGATCCGGCGCGCCTCGCGCGAGGCCCGCTCACGCGAGCGCTCGAAGCCCTCAACGGAGGGGGCGAGGAGACCCGGCTTGTCGGCGGAGCGGTGCGGGATCTGGCGCTCGGCGAGCCGGCGGTCGATTTCGACCTTGCAACCACCGCTACCCCCGACGAAGTCATCCGCCGCGCGCGCGAGGCGGGGTTCAGGGTCGCTCTGACCGGCGTCACACATGGCACGGTGACGATCATCGTCGACGGGCGCCCGCTCGAAACGACGACCTTGCGCGAGGACGTCGAGACCGACGGGCGGTGGGCCAAAGTGGCGTTCGGGCGCGACTTCGCCGCCGACGCGCGGCGGCGCGATTTCACCATCAATGCGCTGTCGCTCAGCGCCGATGGAACGGTCCACGATACTGTCGGCGGGCTTGAGGATCTCCGCGCGGGGCGGGTGCGTTTCATTGGCGACGCCGAAGCGCGGATTCGCGAGGATTATCTGCGCATTCTCCGGTTCTTCCGCTTCTCCGCCCGCTTCTCCGCGAGCGGGCTCGACCGCGAGGGCCTTTCGGCCGCGATCCGGTCGCGCGAGGGCCTCACGCGTCTGTCGCGCGAGCGCGTGCGCGCCGAACTCATGAAGCTCCTCGCGGCGCCGCGCGCGAGCGAGGTCGTGCAGACAATGGGCGAAACCGGGTTCCTCGAGCCGCTCCTCGGCGGCGTCGCCTATCCGCGACGCTTGAGCCGTCTCATCGCGATCGAGGCCGAGCGCGGCCTCGACGGCGACGCCCTTCTGCGTCTCATCGCGCTCGGCGTCGCGATCCCCGAAGACGCGGAACGGCTGCGCGACCGGCTGCGGCTCGCCAACGCCGAAGCCGACCGGCTGAAATCGGCCGCCGCGGCGCTGATCGGCCTGCACGGAATCGCGGCGCCCCCTCGTTCCATGGGCTTTGCGCGCTCCTGTTCAGCGCCGGACGTGAGGCGGCGCGCGACGCGCTAATGCTCGCAGAGGCCGAGTCCGAAGCGCCGCCTTCGGATACGGCCTTCGCCGCGGCGGATCGGTTTCTCGCCGACGCGCCCGAACCCAAGCTCCCGATCAGCGGCGCGGACCTGATCGCGCGCGGCGTGGCGGCCGGGCGGCCGGTCGGACGGGCGCTGCGTGCCTTCCAGGCTTTGTGGATCCGAGCCGGCTTCCCGAAGAAGCCGGAGACGCTGGCGCGCCTGCTCGAGGAGGCTGTCGGGGCATCGGCGCGCCCCGAGGGCTCGACGCCAGAGGGCGCGATCGACCGGGGCGTTTGATCCATCTTCGCCGCCTCGCGGCTTGCCGAACCGGCCGGTCAACGCGGCTGCAAATACAACCTGATGGCGAACTTCGCGCAAATAGGGTACCAATAAACGCTAGCAGGCTGTTGAAAAAGTCCGCCGCGCACGGTCGAAACCGGGAACACAACGGAATCCAAGGGAGTCCGGAACGGAATCGAACTGCGGCGGAAATGAGTTTTTCAACAGCCTGCTAGAGCCACAATCTGTTAAGTAGCGTGACAGCATCGGGCAAATCTCGACACCCCTATCCTTTTAAATCACATCTTCTTCTAGCTCAAAGCTGTCTTGTCCTATAGTGTCCTGGACAAAGGGTAACGGGGCAAGAAGGCCGATTCGCGTTACCCTGGAACAGGTCGGGTAACGCGCTGACGGACATCCAAATCAAAAAACTAGCGCTCCCAAGGCACGCAAGGAAGTTCCGGACGCGAAGGTAAGCAGTTATATTTGGTCGTCCAGCTATCCGGGGCGAAGTCGTGGGCGGTCCGCTATCCCATCAACGGCGCGCCGAAGAAACTCACCATCGGCCCCACCCGGCCTTAGACCTCGCGACGGCGCGCAAGCGAGCGCTGGAGGCCATTGGCGACGTTGCAGGCGGCAAAGACCCGGCGGCCGAGAAGAAGGCCAGGAAGGCGGCGGCGATGGCCAAGCGCGCCGCCGACCATACTCGTCTCGGAAGGATCGCGGCCTCCTACGTCGAGCGCTATGTGAAGCGGATGCCGAGCAGATGCGCTCGCGCGAACTTGGCGAAGCCCTGCAACAATAGGCCGCGACCACCGACGTGCTGAAAGTCATTTAGTCGTTCGGCGTTCGATTTGCAGACCGTACTCAACACGCTGGGTCGCCAGCGGCGGCGCTTTGCGGAGCCAGAAACGGTTTGATCTATTTGCGGTCTGGGAATACATTCAAAGTCAAAGCGGCGACGAAGAACTGGAACCCCGAGACTTTCCGCCTTCTGAGTCAAACGCCGCACAGGCCCGGACGCCGGACTGTTGGGGCTTGGGTCCTGTTGACCGGCGAAGTGCAGAACGTCGCGGACATGCAGGTGGATCCGGACTATGACCCCACCATCCGCTCCAAATCCAGATCGTCCAGACCTTTGCCGACCAAGCGGTGATCGCGATCGAGAACCCGCGGTTGTTCAACGAGACGCAGCAGGTGCTGGAACTGTAGACTGCGACTGCGGAAGTCATTGCCGGCTCGCCATCCGACGTGAGGCCGGTGTTCCAAGCCATCGCGACCAGCGCCAACAAACTGATGAGAGGGTTCTCAACTGCCGTATTCCGTATCTTTGGCGACGCTGTTCACCTGGAGGCGTTCACCCCGAGGACCCCAGCGCCGACGAGGCGCTCAAGGCCAAGTTTCGCTGCTCGCTTGCCGAATTTCCAGTGTTTGAGCTAGGGTCTGTTGAGATTCATGGCGAGTTTGTTATGGCGGCTGCGAGATAGATCATGGCTTCGAAGCTCTGGTCGGTTTTGTCGGCGCGGAGCGCGATTCGATTGAACTCTTTGATCTTGCAGAAGAAGTTCTCGATCAGGTGGCGACATTGGTAAATCTTGGCGTCGATGTCCAACGGTTGCGACCGGCGCAGACGCTGAGAAATGACGATCTTGGCGCCGCGTTCGTTCAGTTCGGCGATGGCGTCGCTGTCGAAGGCTGGGTCGGCGATCAGTCCGCCGAACTCGACCCCATCGATCAAGGGAGCGACGCCGACGGTGTCGAAGCGATGGCCGGGCAGGAGCGTGAAGCGAACCAGATTGCCGAGCGCGCCGGTGAGCGCGAGAATCTTTGTCGTCATGCCGCCCTTGGACCGGCCGATGGCCTGGCCGGAAGTCCCCCCTTTGCGCCTTGGACCTTGACGATGGTGGCGTTGACCATGGCGAACTCCATGTCCGGATCATCCGACACCGTCTCGAAAAGCCGTCTGAAAACATCGACTTTCGCCGAGTCGCGATAGCGCTTGAAGACCGTGTTCCACTTGCCGAAAATCTCGCGAAGATCGCGCCAAGGGCTGCCAGTGCGGGCGATCCAGGGCGCCGCTTCGACGAACAACCGATTGTTGGCGCCGCTCCGTCCGGGATCGCTCGGCTTGCCCAAGCAATACGCCTCCATTTTCGCCCACTGGGCGTCGGCCTTCACCAATCGGTCCGTTCCAAGCTTGAATCACGCCCTACGCGAAATGGGAATCGCTGACCCTCAACGGGCCCTGGTTGAGGACGCGGCGTCGCTCGCTCGAGCGCCGCCGCTGCTTCCGGGCAGGTCCTATCCATTGTCCAACAGCAAACAGCCCATTTCCAAGATGCGCCTAATCCTTTCCCTCGCTCTTCTCGTTCTCACCGGCGCCGGGTATGCGGCGGAAACGGAGACGGCGTTTCTGTTCGACGCGTTGCACGGCAGAACGCCCTATCATGCCTCGTGGCAGAAACTCATGAAGCTCGTGCAGCCGACGCCCGACTGGCTTATCCGGTTTAATCGGAACTTCGATGGCGTCGCTGGCCAGATGACGAATCTCATCATCGACGGCAAGCCGTACGAGATGTCGTTTGTCTGCAAACCGTCAGACTGCGGGGAGCACAAGTTCGTCGTGCTTTTCGACGCCAACGGCGCGCATGCCTATGGCGCGCTTGGCGGTAAGGACAATGATCCTGCCTTCTTCGGCTCGCCTACGCAGGCCGAGCAGGAGGCGATGGTGAAGGCCGTGAAGGGCTGAAGCACCGTCACCTCAGTTCGAGCGTGAACGGCTTGCCCTCGAAGCATTCCTGACCCCGGCCAATCTCGGCGATTGCTTCGCTCATCCGTCCGCATCGTCCGAGCGCGTGGTCGGCCAGCTCCACGAGGAGGGCGTTTGGGGAAGCCGTGGGGGACGCTGCGCGCAGCGAGCGTGCGACGGCCAACTCGTCGCGCTCGGGTTCCAGCGCGCAGGCCGCGATGTAGGCGGCCGCGGTCGACCGGCTGACGCCGGCAAAACAATGAATCAGCATCGGCGCCGTGCGGTCCCAGGCATGGACAAATCCCAATAGCTCATCGAGATGGGCGGCGTCCGGCATCACGTGGCCGGTCATCGGCTGGACGATGTCGGAGACGGCGAGATGAAGGTGCCGCTCCGGCCGGATGCCTATCGGCCGCTCGACCTCCGTACCCGGACTCAGCAGGGTGACAAGCGAGCTAGCGCCAGTCTTGGCGACGGTTTCCGCGATCAAAGCGAGAGAACAGACGTGAAGGCGGGGCATCGAGCGGTTCCTTCGGCGTCGTCCTTATAGAGTTCCGGAGGCCTCGGCGTCGAGTTCAGCGAAACGCGCGAGAAACCGCGCTTCGACAGCGGCCGGTCGCATCGGCTCGAGGTAGGCGGCGAAATCACGGATCGGCACAGGGGGCTCGCCGAACAGTTTGCGCGCTTCCGCAATCGAAAAGCCGGCAAGCGCGGTCGCCTCGAGATAGGCGGAAGCACGGTCGGCGATCTTGATGCGGCGCTCGAGATCGTCCGGCAATTCAGGGGCCAAGCCGAAGCGGATCAGGACCGCGCGCTTGAGCCGCGCCTCAATCAGCTTGTAATCGCCGCCGATCGCCGCCTTGAACGGCGAGATCATGTCGCCGATCACATATTCCGGCGCGTCATGCAGCAGCGCCGCCAGCCGCGCCCTGCCGGAGGGCGCAACCTCCCAGGCCGCGAACAGCGCCTCCACCAAGAGCGAATGTTGCGCAACGGAAAAGATCTCAGGCCCCTTCGTCTGGCCGTTCCATCGAGCGACCCGCGCCAAACCATGGGCGATGTCGCCCACCTCCACGTCGAGCGGCGAAGGGTCGATGAGGTCGAGTCGCCGCCCCGATAGCATCCGCTGCCAGGCGCGGCGCGGCGCGCTTTCACTCACAGCTTGAATTCGCGCGCCAGCGCCCCGCAGGCCTCGTGGCGGCAGCAATCGACGAGATGATCGTTGACCATGCCAGTCGCCTGCATGAAGGCGTAGATGATGGTCGGCCCGACGAAATTGCCGCCACGCGCACGCAAGTCCTTGGCGATGGCGCGCGAGACCTCGCTGTCAACCGGCATCTCCCCCAAGCTGCGCCGCGCGTTGTCGATAGGACGTCCGTCCACAAAGCTCCACAAATGACGCGCAAAGCCCCCTCTTTCAGCAAAGTCGAGAACAATGCGCGCCAGCGCCACCGTCGCCTCGATCTTGGCCCGGTTGCGGATGATGCCGGCGTCCTGCATCAGCGCGTCCTTTTTCTTGTCGCTCCAGCGGACGATTTTCTTGGGGTCGAAACCATCGAACGCCTTTCGAAAGGCCGGGCGTTTGCGCAGGATGGTGATCCAGGAGAGGCCGGCCTGGAAGCCGTCGAGCACAAGCTTCTCGAACATCGCCCGATCGTCGTATTCGGGAACGCCCCATTCCTCGTCATGATAGGCAACGTAGAGCGGGTCGACGCCTGGCCAGGGGCATCGCATCAATCCGTCAGCGCCCTTGAGCGCCGTCACGACCCGCGCGGGCTTTTCTCGGTCGGCCATCGGCGGATTTCCCTTTAAGCTCAGTTGAGGCCACTCTTCCCTCGGAGCGCGCCGGCGTTCAAGCGTCCGCGGTCCGGGCCAATTGACCGGCCGGGAATCCCGCCAATAGACTTCGCCCCCTCCGCTCGCAAACCCGAGGACATAAGCCATGACGTTTCGCGCCGTTCGAGCCGACAAGACCGACGCCGGACAGATCGTCAAGCTCATCGACATGGACGAGTCCGAGTTGATGGACGGCGACGTGACGATCCGCGTGACCCATTCGACCGTCAACTACAAGGACGGGCTGGCGCTGAGCGGCAAGTCGCCGGTCATCCGCCGCTTTCCGATGGTGCTCGGCGTCGATCTCGCCGGAATTGTCGAGAGTTCGCGTCGGTCGGACTTCGCGCCCGGCGACCAAGTGATTCTCACGGGTTATGGCCTGAGCGAGACCCATTTCGGCGGCTATGCCGAACGAGCGCGGGTGAACGGCGACTGGCTGGTCAAGCTGCCGACCGGGCTCACACGGGCCGAAGCGATGGCGATCGGCACCGCGGGCTTCACCGCCATGCTGGCCGTGATGGCGATCGAAACTCAGCGCCTGACCCCGTCCTCTGGACCGGCGCTGGTGACCGGGGCGGCCGGCGGCGTCGGCTCGACGGCGATATCGCTCTTGGCCGCCAAGGGTTGGCGAGTCATCGCCTCGACCGGGCGCGCGAGCGAGGCCGCTTACCTCAAGACGCTTGGCGCCGGTGAGATCATCGACCGGGCGACGCTGAGCGCTCCCGGCAAGCCGCTCGGCAAGGAACAATGGGCGGCGGCGGTCGACAGCGTCGGCTCGACGACGCTCGCCAACGTCATCGCGCAGACGCGCTACGGCGGCGCGGTCGCCGCCTGCGGCCTTGCGGGCGGCATGGATCTGCCGGCGACGGTGGCGCCGTTCATCCTGCGCGGCGTCGCGCTTCTCGGGATCGACAGCGTCCATTGCCCAATGGAGCGCCGGCTCGAAGCCTGGCGGCGCCTGGCGCTCGATCTCGACCGCGACAAGCTCGCGACGATGACGGAGACCATCCCCCTCGCCGAAGTGTTCGAGGCCGGGGCCCGCATCCTCAAGGGCGAGACCCGGGGACGGCTGGTGGTGGCGATCGCTTGACCTTGGAGGTCACGGATACAACCTGTGGCGAGAATTCGGTTCAAATAAATGCAAGCAAATCCAAATAAATGCAAGGAAAATTGCTTGGATTTCCTTGGATTTCCTTGGTCGAAATGGGCTTTTTCAAAGGGTTGCGGCCGAAAAAATTAAAAAATCCTCCCCTCCCGAAAACCCGCCCTGGTTGCAAATTCGGCGACATCCGCTCCCGCATGGCGTTCGTCGGCGGGTCGCGCAGCTCTGGAGGATCGAGATCGTCATCGCCAAGATCATAGTCGATGTTTCTGCTTAGGGCAAGACAATGCCGCTGAGTTCATGAAACCAACAATCCACCGGGCCGGTTCGGAGCACCCGCGGGCGTCAGCCTCGCCGTTTAGTGATCGAGGACAGGGTCGGGCGCTAATTTGGGCTCGTCTTGGCGAAGGCGACGGCGCTCAGCGCCGGGTCGGCGACCTCATACGTCCAAACCCGGAAGGACTTGAGAACGTGGGGTCCGAACGAGTTGATGAGCGGGATGTCCGCCGCGTCCCGGCCTCGCGCGACTACGATTTTGCCAATCCGTGGGACATTGTTGCGAGGATCAAAAGTCCACCACGACCCGGCGAGGTAAACCTCGATCCAGGCGCTGAAATCCATCGGATCGACGACCGGCACGCCAATGTCGCCGAGATGGCCGTTGACGTATCGCGCAGGGATGTTGAGGCATCGGCAAAGCGTCACCGCGAGATGGGCAAAGTCGCGGCAGACCCCGATCCGCTCCTCGAAGGCTTCGAATGCGGTTCGGGTCGATCGCGCCTGCAGATAGTCGAACTTGATGTGCCGATGGACAAAATCGCACACGGCCTGCACACGTCCCCAGCCTGGAGGGATTTTGCCGAACAGATCCCAAGCCGTCTGACTCAGCTTGTCGGTCTCGCAATATCGACTTCCCATCAGATAGAGCAGGCATGAGTCGGGCAGCTCCGCGACGGGAACTTCGGCCGCGCCGAAGTCCGCCGGGTCAATCTTGCCGTCGTCTTCGATCGTGGCGTCGCCCCAAATTGCGAAGTCGCCGGAAGGCGCGACCAGTCTGCGGCAACGATTGCCAAACAAGTCGAGATAGGTGGTCGTCGGGATGACCGGCGTCGTAAACACCTTTTCGGCGACGCGTATGTCGGCCTTCCGATCTTCGCTCACCGACAAGAGGCAAACCATCGGGGTCGGCTGCGCGCAGTTAAGCGCGATTTCATAACCGTAACGGATCAGCATTGATCGCCAGCCTCTAAGGCAGGTCTCAAGACGCGATAAACGAGCGCACCCCCCGGCGTCAGCTTCGAAACGGATGATTCATCGATGGCGGCCGATCGGCGCGAGCGTCGCGCCGACCGTGCTCTGTTGGGGCGCGTCGCTGACGCCCTTGTCTTCGTTTTCTATTGGGCGCTCAGTAGTCCATCCCGCCCATGCCGCCCATTCCACCGCCCCCAGGCATCGCCGGAGCGTCGGCCTTGGGCCGCTCTGCGATCATCGCTTCGGTCGTGATCATGAGGCCGGCGATCGAAGCGGCGTCCTGTAGCGCGACCCGCACCACCTTCGCCGGATCGACGATGCCGGCGTTCAGCATGTCGACATATTGCTCGGTCTGGGCGTCGAAGCCGAACGTTTGCGACTTGTTCTCGAGAACCTTGCCGACGACGATCGAGCCCTCCAGGCCAGAATTCTCGGCGATCTGACGGATCGGCGCTTCGAGCGCTCTGAGCACGATGTTGATGCCAGACTGGACGTCTTCGTTGTCGTCGCTGAGCTTGCCGATCGCCGCCTTGGCGCGCAACAGCGCGACGCCGCCGCCGGAAACGATGCCTTCCTCGACCGCCGCCTTGGTCGCGTGCATGGCGTCGTCGACGCGGTCCTTCTTCTCCTTGACCTCGACCTCGGTCGAGCCGCCAACGCGGATGATTGCGACTCCGCCCGCGAGCTTGGCCAGCCGCTCCTGCAGCTTCTCCTTGTCGTAGTCCGACGTCGTGTCCTCGATCTGCGCCTTGATCTGGGCGATCCGCGCCTGGATCTCCTGTTTCTTGCCGCCGCCGTCGATGATGGTGGTGTTCTCCTTCTCGATCCGCACCCGCTTCGCTTTGCCAAGCATTTGAAGGGTCACGTTCTCAAGCTTGATGCCGAGGTCTTCGGCGATCATCGTGCCAGCGGTGAGGACGGCGATGTCTTCAAGCATCGCCTTGCGACGGTCGCCGAAGCCCGGCGCCTTGACGGCGGCGACCTTCAAGCCGCCGCGCAGCTTGTTGACGACCAGCGTCGCGAGCGCCTCACCCTCGATGTCCTCGGCGATGATGAGCAGCGGCTTGCTGGCTTGCACGACCGCTTCGAGGACGGGCAGCATCGGCTGCAGCGAGGAGAGCTTCTTCTCGTGGATGAGGATGTACGGGTCCTCGAGCTCCGCAACCATCTTCTCCGCATTGGTGACGAAATAGGGCGAGAGGTAGCCGCGGTCGAACTGCATGCCCTCGACGACGTCGAGCTCGGTCTCGGCGGTCTTGGCCTCTTCAACCGTGATGACGCCCTCGTTGCCGACCTTCTTCATGGCGTCGGAAATCATCTTGCCGATCGTCTTGTCGCCGTTCGCGGCGACGGTTCCGATCTGCGCAATCTCCTCCGACGACTGCACCTTCTTGGCGCGGCGTTCGATGTCCTTGACGACCGCGTTGACCGCGATGTCGATGCCGCGCTTGAGGTCCATCGGGTTCATGCCGGCTGCGACGAGCTTAAGACCCTCTTTCATGATCGAAGCGGCGAGCACCGTGGCGGTGGTGGTGCCGTCGCCGGCGAGATCGTTGGTCTTCGAGGCGACCTCGCGCACCATCTGGGCGCCCATGTTCTCGAACTTGTCCGAAAGCTCGATTTCCTTGGCGACGGCGACGCCATCCTTAGTGATGCGCGGCGCCCCATAAGACTTGTCGAGGATCACGTTGCGGCCTTTGGGCCCAAGCGTCACCTTGACGGCGTTGTTGAGGATATCGACGCCCCGCAGCATTCGGTCGCGGGCGTCGGAAGAGAAGCGTACGTCTTTGGCGGACATAGGTTGGGATCCTTCAATTCTCGAAAAGAAATCTTGTTTTTAGGCGGCTTTCTTGGAGGCTTTCGCGCCTTCGATCACGCCCATGACGTCGGTCTCCTTCATGATCAGGAGCTCCTCGCCGTCGATCTTGACCTCCGTGCCGGACCACTTGCCGAACAGGACGCGTTCGCCGGCTTTGAGTTCTAGCGGCGTGAGCTTGCCGCTCTCATCGCGGGCGCCGGGTCCGACCGCGACGACCTCGCCCTCTTGCGGCTTCTCCTTGACGGTGTCGGGAATGATGATGCCGCCCTTCGTCTTATCCTCGCCTTCGATGCGGCGGATGACAACGCGGTCGTGTAACGGTCGAAATTTCATAGAGGCTCATTTCCGGTGAGCCGCTGCCGGTTTGGAGGCGAGCGCCTCCTGTCTCCGACGTTTCGCTCCACCTAGCCCCCCATATGGCAGTTGCTAGCACTCATTGCAAGAGAGTGCTAAAATTTCCGCCCGTCGAATGCAGCGAAAAGGCATTCGCGGAGCGCCGGGGCCAGTCGGCTCATCTGAGAGCTGCCTCCCGACACCCGAGCGCGCCGCGACGCGGACGGTCGGCGCGCGGACGCCCAGCGCCTTGAGACGCTTGCGCCGCCTTCATAAGCCACGCCCAGTTGCTCATGCGGCAGTCCGGGGACGCCCCGCGCCTTGATGAGTCAGGCGCGAGGTTTTTATTTTCGCCGGTTCGTAACTATGCGACTTTCGCCCCGATAAAGCACGAATCCCCGGAGATACGGTTATCCCTCGCAAGCCGAAAAAACGACTGGCAAGGCCGGCGACCCGCGTCCAATACGGCGCGTTGCCGTATCGGTTCACGCCAATGGCCGCGCTTGAGATCCTCGTCGTCACGACGCGACAGTCGAGGCGCTGGATTGTGCCCAAGGGCTGGCCGATCAAGAGGCTGACGCCTTCGAAGTCGGCGGCGCGCGAGGCGTTCGAGGAAGCGGGCGTCAGGGGGAAGATCGGCGCAAGGCCGATCGGCAATTTCAGATACAAAAAGGCGGCGGGTAAGACCGACGCCGACGCAGACTGCGAGGTCAAGCTCTTCGCGCTGCTGGTCAGAAGGCAAAGCGCGACCTGGCCCGAATCCGGACAACGCGTGGTTCAGTGGGTCGATCCGGAGAAGGCGATCTCCCTCATCCGGGAACCGGAGCTGAAGTCGATCGTGGCAAAATTTGCGAAACGCGCGGCCGCCGCGGCGAGCAGACTCATCTACTAACTCCGGCCCCGGACGCGCTCAATCGGACAAGAAGTTGCCGTCGCCGGTGATGGCCAAAATCGAAGCCGCCTCGACGCAAAGCGGACAATTTTAACACTGCCGACAGGAGGCGAAGCCAACCCGCCCGGAAGGCTTGCGCAGTCCAGTTGCTGGCGGTCAGGGCGCCAGATCTTCCAGCAGCGCCTTGGCCTCTTTCAGGTCGAGCGTGTCGAAACCTTCGGTGAACCAGCCATAGACCGGCGCGAGGAGGTCATGGGCCTGGGTGTGAGGGCCGCGGGAGTAGTCAACGGCGTCAGCAGCGAGGATTGCCGGTCACGTCAACTGCAACAGGGACGCTTCGGCTCGGCGGGCGAGGATGAGCGCGCCTTGCCGATTGGCTATGTCGCGCGCCAGTGCGAAAGCTTGCCGCGCCTCCTCCTTGTTTTTGCGGTCGATCGCCAGAAGACATTCGCCACGCACCCGATAGATTTCCGACAGGTAGAAACCCACGCCTGGCTCCTCGGCTGCTGTAAGGACGCGATCGAGAAGCGCGATACCGTCACTGGGACGATTGGCGGCGAGCAGAACCTCTGCGGCCAATGCCAGATTATAGATTACCGCCGCACTCGCTGACGTCATCTGTTCCATCTCGGCGTCGATCAGCCGTCCCGCGTCGGCGGCGGCCCCGCCCATTGCAGTCGCCCACGCCACCAGGACCAAGCTGCCCACGCGCCAAGGCGCCAGCCCGAATTTTTCTGAAATCGTCACTGACCGGCGGGCGAACGCGAGCGTGGCGTCACGGTCGCCGACAAGCTGACGGGACATGCCGCTTCCATAGAGCGCAAAGGCCTGGTTGTTAGGTTGATCAAGTGCCTCGCCGAGCTCAAGCGCCCTCGCCATGTATTCCTCGGCTACTTTTGGCTCTCCATTCGCCTGATACGCCAACCCGCACATAGAGTGCGCACAAACGCCCGGATCGTGGCCAGCAAAGGCGTGGCCGAGATGGCGGTGGCGACTGAAATCGTAGGTCTCGACGCCAATGAGGCTATTCTCGATAGTTTCTGTGATGTCGCCCCTCAAAAAAGCGGTAGACCAGCGGCAGTGATAGGCCTCAAGCAGCAGATCACCGTCACCGGACCGGTGCGCCAACGCCACCAACTCGTGCGCTCGTTGCTGCGCAGCAGACTTGAGTCCGACATTTGCAATCAGCCACAGGCCCCACTTGGCCTGGAACGTCGTCGGGTCATTGCCGGCGGCAGCGCTCATCTCTGCAGCCTTCCGAAAAGCGTTCTCGGCTTCGACGCTTCCCAAGCCACGCGTGACCATCAAAGCCGGACCAAGCTTCAGCAGAAAAGCGAGTTGGCGGCGCATTCGCTCGGCGGCTTCCGGCAGTTTTTCCGTCTCTCTCAGACCGATGGAGAAATGCGCGACCGCCTCGGTGTAGGCGGCGCGGCTGATGGCCCGTTCGCCGCCGCGCATGCGATAATCACAGGCCGGGCCGGCCAATCCAGCCTCGCCGAAATGATGGGCGAGCAATTCAGGCTCGTTCGCCGCCAACTCGGCGAAGCGCTCTTCGAGCGCGCGAGCGCAGCGTTCGTGCCATTCCCGCCGGCGGCTCAAAAGCAAACTGTGATAAGCGGCCTCGCGCACCAGTGCATGCTTGAAGCTAAAGTCTCGTTCGAGGCCGCCTTGCTCGGGGAAAACAATGCCGGCATTCACCAGCTTTTCGAGTGCGGCTTCGATTTCAAGGTCGCTTTTTGCAGTGATCGCAGCAAGCAGCGAGAAGGCGAATTGCCGGCCAATGACCGCTGCTATCTGGGCCGCTTCGCGTGCATCGCCGAGCCGGTCGAGGCGGGCCGTCAGCGAGGCATGGAGGCTTGCAGGAACCGCCCGAGTGGACGACGGAACCGAAGCGACGGCGCGCACTACTGCGCCCTCGCCCGCAGCCTCCAGCACCGCCTTCGTCATTTCCTCGACGAACAACGGAACGCCGTCGGCGCGCTCGACAATGTTCTGCCGAATATTGGTCGCAAGTGGTTTGTCCCCGGCGACGCGGTCGATCAGGGCCATCACTTCGCGGGGGGTAAGCCGATTGATGGTTAATGCGGCCACGTGCGGACGCCCGATCCAGGGCGCCGCAAACTCCGGCCGGAAGGTCACCAACAGAAGAACCCCCAAGCCCGCGATCCTTTCGACGAGCCGGCCGAACACCTCCAGGCTCGAAGGATCGGCCCAGTGGGCGTCCTCGAAGATCATTAGCACTGGCGTCTGGCCCGAGATCGCTTCGATTTGGCCGATCAGCGCCTGCAATGTCTTCTGCCGGCGCTGCTGTGGAGACAATTCCGGTGCGGGATAACGGCCGTCGTTCGACAAGGACAGCATCTCGGCCAGAAGCGCAGAATCCTCGCGTGAGGTCGCGGACCTTGTAAGCAGCGCGTCGAGCTTGTCGAGCCTCATCTTTGCGTCGTCGTCGCGCGCGAGCCCGGCTGCACGGGCCATGTGACCGATGATCGGATAGAGCGCGCTATCGGTATGCTGCGGCGAGCAGAAATAGCGCATGCGCACGTGGGGCTCTCCAATGAGCCGCTCTAGCATTGCCGCCGTCAGCCTTGACTTGCCAATACCCGCCTCACCAGAGAGCAGCACGACCTGGCCCTCGCCCGCCTTCGCCTTCGCCCAGCGCCGGAGCAACAGTTCGCTTTCTTCCTCGCGCCCGACGAGGGCGGTCAGTCCGGCCGCGTGCAGCGCCTCGAACCGGCTTTCCTGCGAACTTTCTCTGAGCGCCCCATAGGCGCGCGTCGGCCCGGTGACGCCCTTGAGCTCTTGCGCGCCGAGGTCGCGGAACTCGAACAGGTCGCCAAGCAGCGCGCGCGTGCTCTCGGCGATGACGACCGCACCCGGCTCCGCAATCGCTTGCAGCCGCGCGGCGAGGTTCGGCGTGTCGCCGACCACGCCCCGTTCCTGCGACTCCCCGGAACCCAGAAGATCGCCGACCACCACGATCCCGGTCGCGATCCCTACCCGGACGTGCAGTGGCGCGCCGACGGCGGTCACTAACTTCGGCGCGGCCTCGACGATCGCAAGCCCGGCCCTCACCGCGCGTTCCGGGTCGTGTTCGTGCGCATGGGGATAGCCGAAATAAGCCAGCACGCCGTCGCCCATGTATTTGGCGACGAAGCCGCCGTTACCCGAGATCAGCGTTGCACAGCATTTGTGATAGGCCGCGATGATTCCACGCATGTCCTCGGGGTCGAGCCGCGCGGCGAGCGCCGTCGAACCAACGAGATCGCAGAACATGACGGTGAGCTGTCGGCGCTCGGCTGCGTCGTGAGGGTTCGGCTCGATCTTGGCGACTGGCTGACCCGGGGCGCGCTCCCAATCGGCGCCGCTCAGACCTGCGACCGCCTTGAGCAGCCGTTTTCTGTGGCCCATCGGCACGCCGAGCTTTTCGAGATCAGCGTCCGTGAGGTCAGGCAGGACTTCAACGTCGATTTCGTTTTCGCGGAACGCGGCTTCGTACTGGCCGAGACCGAGGTTCCGCAGCCAAGCCCCGACGTCCACGGGTCGCCTCCGTTCAGCGCAAGCGGATAGTCGGCCGCTCGCGACGTGTTGTAAAGCGAGGAGCGCTCGTCGGGAGCGACGGTCCTGCCGCTTTGAGCGCTTTCGTTCGCCTCGGCTATTCGCCACATGGCCGCCATAGAGCCGGCTCTGCAACACGCGGCGCGCGGCGCCTCAGTGCTCGCCGGCGCCGATCCGCGTCTCAAGCGCGTCGTAGAGCGCGTTGCGGGCGGCGAAGGTCTGTTCAAGCGCCGCGACGCTGACCCGCTCGGCGCCTTTCGTCAGCAGCCAACCGGCGAGTTCCGCCACCTTGTCGCGGGCGCAATGCAGCGCGATGAACCCGTGCGGATCGGCGTCCTCGCCGGTCGCCGAAACCGCGCCGAAGCGCTCAAGGGCAGTCTCGACGACGATATGCGCCGGGCTCGGCAGCCGCGCCCGGACTTCGCGCGATTTCAGCGCTTCCTCGCTTGCCGCGATGCGAGCAAGGATGTCGCGCGCGGCTTGCCTCGCGTTCGCCCCCCAAGGCGCGGTGAGTGAGGCGATCAGCGTCGCCTGCGAGCGCAGGATGGTTCCGTCGTCGAGGGTTTTGAGTGCATTGGCTTCGAGCGTCGCGCCGGTGGTGGTGATGTCGACGATCATCTCGGCCGCGCCCGAAGCCGGCGCCCCTTCGGTCGCGCCGAGACTTCTCGACGATGCGGTAATCGGCGATCCCATGCTCGGCGAAGAAGCGGCGGGTCAGATTGACGTATTTGGTCGCCACCCGCATCCGATCGCCGCGCTTGGCGCGATAGGCCGAGGCGACATCGTCGAGATCGGCCATGGTGCGCACATCGATCCAGGCCTTGGGCGCGGCGACGACTACGTTGGCGTGGCCGAAGCCGAGCGGGCTCAAAAGCTCCAGCCGCGCCTCGACGTCCGGAACTTTCTCGCGCAGCAGATCCTCGCCGGCGACGCCGAAATGCGCGCTGCCGGCGGCAAGCTGGCTGACGATCTCGGCTGACGAGACATAGGCGACTTCGACGCCGGGCAGCCCCGTGATTGCGCCGCGATAGTCGCGCGCTCCCCGCCCCTGCGCGAGTTCGAGCCCCGCGCGGGCGAAGAACGCCGCGGCGGCTTCTTGCAGGCGTCCCTTGGAGGGGACCGCGAGCACGAACGGGCCCTCCGCGCCATTGCCGGGATGAGCGGCCATCAGCGCTCTCCCCCATTCATAAGCCGATCGAGATTGATCGCCGCGCCGACGGCGGGAATGTCCTCAGCTGCTCCGAGGCGCCGGGCGAGCCCGTCATAACGGCCGCCGGCAAGCGCGGTCCTCGCGCCGGGAGAACGGGAATCGAGAGCCTCGAACACGAAGCCGGTGTAATAGTCAAAATCGCGCACGAAGGCGGCGCTGAATCGGGTCGCCTCGATCGCGACGCCGCGGGCGGCGATGAAGCCGTTGCGCCGCTCGAATGCGTCCAGCGCCGCGCCCACGTCGAGGCTGGCGGATCGGGCCAAGCGCCGAAGCTCGATCGCCGCCTGATCAGGATCGCCGGATATCGCCAAAAACGCGCCTAGCACGGTCCGCTTCTCGGCCTCGATCGGCGGCCCCGACCTCAACGAGGCCTGTTCGAGAAAGCGGTCGGCGATTTCGCCGGCGCTGCGGCCGCCGACCGCATCGATGCCGGCGATCGCCAGCAGGTCCTCGACCAGCGCTTTGGCGCCCGCGTGATCGGCGCTCTCGAGCGCCGCCAGCACGCCAGGTTGGGCGAGCGCGCTCTGACTCGGGCGCATGAAAATCGCATCGAGGCTCAAGCCCCGGGCCACGCCGCGGCGCAGGCGCCTTCGCCACGGCTCCAGAATTTTCAGCGAGTTCCAGCACGGCGTCGAACAGGCTGGCGTCGCCGAGCCGCGCGGTGAGACCGCCGCCCCCCGCCGCGGTCGCCGCCTCCATGGCGAGCGAGAACACCTCCGCGTCGGCGGCCTCCGCGTCGCGGCGACCGAAGCTCTCGAGCCCGCTCTGCGTGTGTTCGCCGCCGACGCCCCTTCGGGCCCGGAAAACCGGGCCAAGGTAGCAATACTCGGCGACTTTGCCGGCCTTGTCTGAGGCAAGATAGGCTCGACAAACGGGGATCGTATATTCGGGACGCAGACAGAGTTCCTCGCCCGCGCCGTCCGCAGTGAGGAACAGGCGGCGCCGGACTTCCTCGCCCGACATGTCGAGAAAGATCGCCGCGGGATGCAGAATTCGGCGGCTCGGTGCGCACGAAACCGGCGGCAAGCAGACAATCGAGCGCGCGTTCGCCAGCCGTGCGCGGCGCTTGACTGACGGCGTCGCTTTGCGCGCCTTGGCTTGCGAAATCGGCCAGAATCGTTTGGGTCACCAGATGGCCCTCTTGGATCTTTGCCCCCTTTAACAAAGCCGCGTCGGGAGCGCAGCCCCTAACCGCAAGCCAAGGTGAACGTTCTCTCGGCGCCACAAATCCACAGCGGCCGTGTGACTTTGAGCCCGAAGCGGCCTTGACGCCCGGTTGCCGCCGCAGCGCGGCCATGGTCGGATGACAAAGGGAGCGCCGCCGAATCATGCCTGGGGCCATCTAGCCTGCAATGAAGTCTGCATCCGCATTTCGCCTGTTGCGCTCGGCTGTTCTCGCCTTCGTCCTCATGGGCCTTGGGCGCGCTTGCGCGCAAGAAGCCCACCGACTCAATCTCGACCAGACGCGGGCGACGCTGACCGCCATTGAAACGTCGCTCAGGGACAAGAACCTCGATGACGCGGGTTTGCAAAGCCTGCGCGCCCAGAGCGACGCGCTCTCTCTCGCGTTGCAGGGAGCGATCGCCGAGCTGACCCCTCGCCTCGCGGACTCGGTGAAGCGCCTCGCCGAGCTTACGCCCAAATCGGGCCAGCCCGCGCCGACGACCGACGTCGCCGCCAAGGACCTCGAGAAAGAGAAGACGAGGCACGACCGGCTCGACGCAAACTTACGCGCCGCGCGCGCCATGTTGCTGGAAGCCGACGACGTCAGCACGCACATCAGCGCGGCGCGGCGCCAATTGTTCGCGCGGCGAACTTTCGCCCGCTCTTCGAGCGTCCTCAATCCGCAGCTCTGGGCCGCCGTCGGGCGGGAAGTCCCGGCCGACGCCGAGGAGATGCGGGGCCTGCTCGGCAATTGGCTCGAGGCCATCGGCGAACGGCTGACGCTCCCTGACAAGATCGGCATGGCGGCGATCGTGATCGCGCTTGCGCTGGCCGCCGCGCCGCTCGGCTGGCTTGCCCGCCGCTTTGTGTACCGCGATCCAGCCGAGCGCGCGCCGAGCCGGCTGCGCCGCGCGCTCGCCGCCGCCTGGATCTTCGTGATCTTCGCGGCGCTGCCGCTCGCCGGCATCGGTGTGCTGGCGGGCGCGCTCGACTCCTTCAACCTCTCCGATCCAAGCATGCAGGGCGTCATCGACGCCGTGTTCGAGGCCGCGCGCGTGCTGATCGCCGTCAATGCGCTGGGCCGCGGCGTCCTCGCGCCCGGGCATGCGGCCTGGCGGCTCGTAGCGATCAGCGACCGCTCGGCGGCGATCATCTATCGCCTCGCGATGACGATCGCGGCGATCTGGGCCGTCGAGCGACTCATTGAGCCGGCGGCCGACGCCGTCGCGTCGTTCAACATCGCGGTCGCCGCGCGGGGATTGGGCGCGCTCCTCGCCGCTATTGCGATCGCCTACGCGCTGCGCCAATTCCGGGCGCAAACGACCGGGGCCGCGGGATCGGCGCAAAATGACGCCTGGACGCCGCTAAGAACGCTCGGCTGGACGGCCGCCTTGACGATTCTTGTCGCCGCGGTGACCGGCTACATCGCCTTCGCCACTTTCCTCGTCAATCAGACGATTTACCTCAGCGTCCTCGGCAGCGCGCTCTACCTCGCCGATATCATCGCCCAGGACGGGACCGAAGCAATCTTAAGGCCGGATGCGCCGGTTGGCGCGCGGCTGGTGGCCATGGCGGGTCTGCGCCGCAACGTGATGGCGCAGATCGTCGTCATCCTGCAAGGCGTCGCCCGTCTGGTGGTGCTCGTGGTCGCGGTCGCGTCGGTGCTCAAGCCGTGGGGCGTGCAGTCGCAGGACATGTTCGGCGCGCTGCGCTCCGCCTATTTCGGCTTCTCGATCGGCGGCGGCGTCACCCTGTCGCTGTCGTCGATGATCGGCGCGGCAATCGTATTCGCGGTCGCGGTGTTTTTCACCCGGCTCATCCAGGATTGGCTGGGCTCCAGACTGTTGCCGCAGACCCGTCTCGACGCCGGGGTCAGAAACTCGGTCCGGACGATTTTCGGCTATATCGGCGTGATCGTCGCCGCGCTGCTGGCTGGGGCGCAAATCGGCCTCGATGTGCAGAAACTCGCCCTGGTCGCCGGCGGCCTGTCGGTCGGTATCGGCTTCGGCCTGCAAACAATCGCCAACAATTTCGTCTCCGGCCTCATCCTGTTGTGGGAGCGCACCATCCGCGTCGGCGATTGGGTGGTGGTGGGAACCGAGCAGGGGTTTGTTCGCGCGATCAACGCCCGCGCGACCGAGATTGAGACCTTCGATCGCGGCAGTTTGATCGTTCCCAACGCCAACCTGGTCAGCGGCGTCGTCAAGAACTGGGTCCACAACGATCGCGTCGGACGCATCATCGTCTCGGTCAACGTCACTTACGAAAGCGACCTCGATGAAATGCGTGACCTCATGATCGCCGCGGCCAAGGCGCAGGACCAGGTGCTCGCGATTCCCGCGCCCACGGTGCTGTTCGCCGAATTCGGCGATTGGTCGCTCAAGTTCAACCTCATCTGCTTCGTCGATGATATCGAGCTTGCCGAGCGGACCCGAAGCGACATCAACTTCGACATTCTGCGCCGAATGCGGGAGGCGGGCTTACGCATTGCCTACCCGGCGCTCCCACCCGCGGATGCGGGGAAGCCGCCGGACTTGGCGGCGAAGAACTGACCGAGACGGTTACGCAGCTGTTCGCCCCGCCTCCCAGCCGATGATGGCCTGCTTGCGCGCCAGCCCCCAATGGTAGCCGGTGAGGGCGCCCGAGCGAGCCAGCACGCGATGACACGGCACGACGAACGAGATCGGATTTTTCCCAACCGCCGCGCCGACGGCGCGGGCGGCTTTCGGTTTGCCGATCTTGCAGGCGATATCCGAATAGGTGGTGGCGCGCCCCATCGGAACATGGAGCAGCGTCTCCCAAACCCGGAGCTCGAAATCCGTGCCGATCAGGACGACGCGCAACGGCGCGTCGGGCCGCCAGAGGACGGGATCGAAGGCGCGCTCTGCGTAAGGAGCAGTCAAGCGCTCGTCCTCGACCAGGCGCGCGCGAGGCCAGCGCCGCGCCATGTCGGCGAGCGCCGCCTCGCGATCCCCCTCGTCGACGAAGCCCAGACCCGCCATGCCGCGGGGCGCCGCAACGATGATCGCCTCGCCGAAGGGCGAGGCGTGGAAGCCATAAGCGAGCGTCAAATCGTCGCGCCGATAATCGCCAGGCGTCAGCGCCTCGTGGGCCACGAACAGGTCGTGCAGGCGGCTCGGGCCGGAGAGGCCGACGTCATAGGCCGCGTCGAGCACGCTCGCCAAATCGCGCAACAGTTCGCGCGCCCGCTCGATGGTGATCGCCTGCAGGAAGGCCTTCGGCGTCAATCCCGCCCAGCGCTTGAAGACATGCTGGAAGTGCGAAGCCGAGAGGCCGACATGCTCGGCGATCGCCTCGATTGACGGCTGATCGCGATAGCGCTTGGTGATGAACTCAATCGCGCGTTTGACGGTGGCGTAGTCCGAGCTGGCGGTTGGCGCGCTGGGAATGTCGAGCATGGCCGTGATCCGTGAATCCTTTCACGCCGACTGGGATCGCCCAGCCGGCAAGGAACCCTTACCCGCTCCGCAGACCGGCGCCACCCGAAAACGACGATGGGCGCAGCCAGGTCTATGTCAAGCGGTCGGCGGATGCGAGCGAGAATCAGCGAGCGCGTCCCAACCCCATTTCAGCAGCGGGAGCGTATCGCGCGCGAAGGCGCAGAAGTCATCGACCAGCGTAGGACGTGAGATCGCCGTCTCGGCGACCGGACGCAGACAGATCATGCTCTTGAGCCGAGTTGCGGCGGCGATCTCGGGATCCTCGATCGCCTCGAAGCCGCGCGGGGCGCGCTTGAGCGAATCCTCCGCCGATAACACCAGCTCCGCCTTCTTGAGCTTCGCCGTCATCGCCTTGAACGGCTTGGGAGCGCGCGCGGCGGCCGCGCGCAGCCGCGCGAGTCTATCGGGATCGGGCAGGTAGAAACCGGCGGCGAAGAAACACTCCTCAGGCGATAGGTGGAAATAGAGAACGCCGGGATCGTTCTTGCCGCCCGAGCGGGTCAGCGCGACGCCGGCGTTGGTCTTGTAAGGGTCCTTGCTCTTGGAGAAGCGCACGTCGCGATGGATGCGAAACAGCGACGACTTGCGGTCGCCCTTGATCGGAATTTTCGCTTTGCCAAGGCGCTCGGCGACATCCTCGACCAAGTCGCCCATCGGTCCCCTGACCGCGCTTTCGTAAGTCTCGCGGTTCGCCTCGAACCATTCCCGGCGCTGGTGGAACGTCAGCGCCTTGAAGAACGGCAGCGCCTTGGGGCCGAATCCTGCGAACATCATCGACCTTCGGATTCTGCCCTAGACTGTCACAGGCGCGGACTTCATGCCGACCAACCCGAACACCCGGCGATAGCGCTCGATTTCGTCCGGCCGCCCCATCGCCTTGTTTGGATTATCGGAGAGTTTGACCGCCGGGCGCCCGTCCGCCTCCACGACCTTGCAGACCAGCGAGATCGCTTTGAGCTGCCCGTCGACGCCGGCCGGGGCGCAGCCGACGAAGTCGTTGGTCAGATTGGTGCCCCAGCCGAACGACAGGTTGATCTGCCCGCCCAGCGCCCGCACCGACTCTTCGATCAAGTCAATATCCATGGCGTCCGACAGCACCACCAGCTTGTCTCTCGGAGCCCGGCCTCGCTTTATCCACCAGTCGATGAGCTCGCGTGCGCCCGCGACCGGCAGCTTGGAATCCGGCCGCGCGCCCTTCCAGTCCGCCACCCAGTCTGGCGCATTGTCGAGAAACGACGTTGTGCCGAAGCAGTCCGGCAGGACGACCAGCAGATTGCCTCCGTACATCTTCGCCCAGTCCTTGAGCACCTTGTACGGCGCCTCCAGCAACGCCTCATCGTTCTCGGCCACCGCCGCATAGACCATCGGCAATTCGTGGGCGTTGGTGCCGATCGCCTCAAGTCCGGTGTCCATCGCATGCTTGACGTTGGACGTGCCGATGAAACTGGCCCCGAGACCTTCCTGCATCGCCTCGACGCACCAGCGATGCCAAAGAAAGCCGTGCCGCCGGCGTGTGCCGAAGTCCGAGACCCGAACCGGCCCTTCGTCATGCTCAAGGATGCGCAACCGCTCCACTTTCGACCACAGCTTGGCCTTGGCGCGAGCGTAAAGCACATCGAGATCAAAGCGGCTCATGCGGCGCATCGCCGCGCGGGCCCTGAGTTCGCTGATGATGGCGAGAGCGGGAATTTCCCACATCGTCGTCCCAGTCCAGGGGCCGGCGAAGCGCAGCTCGTACTGCCCGTCGCGTTTCGTCAGCTCGTATTCGGGGAGCTGAAACGTGACCAGCCATTCCATGAACTCAGGTTCGAAAATGTGGCGCGTGCCGTAAAAGGTGTTGCCCGCAAGCCAGATCAGCTCATTCTTGGCCAGCCGCAAGCTGCGCGCGTGATCGAGCTGGTCGATCAACTCGCGCTCGTCCACGATGTCCGCGAGCCTGACCGATGTCGTCCGGTTGATGAGCTGGAAAGTCACCTGGCGCTTCGGATGCATCTTCCAGATCATCTGGAGCATCAAAAGCTTGTAGAAATCGGTGTCGAGCAGCGTGCGGATCGCTGGATCGATCCGAAACGTGTGATTATAGACGCGGGTTGCGATATCCGTGGCCATTATGCGAGCTTAAAGGACACGAAGGCTGAGCGACAAGAGCGCGGCGCCCCCCTTGGCCAAGGATCGATGAACAGATGAATATGACGGGGGCCTCCTCAAGCCCGAAATCTCAGCCTCGCGTCGGACTGTTCGTCACCTGCCTCGTCGACATCATCCGGCCGAGCGTCGGCTTCGCGGCAGTCAAGCTGCTCGAGGACGCGGGCTGCAAGGTGGTGGTGCCGAGCCAGACCTGCTGCGGTCAGCCAGCGTACAATGCGGGCGACCGCGGAAGCGCGAAAATACTGGCGCGGCAGGCGATCGACGCGTTCGAGGACTGCGACTATGTCGTCGCGCCGAGCGGCTCATGCGGCGGTATGCTGATCAAGCATTATCCTGACCTGTTCGCGGGCGAGCCGGATCTCGCGCAGCGTGCCGAACAATTCGCCGAAAGGACACACGAACTGATCAGCTTCCTGGTCGACGTCATGGGCGTCAAAAAGGTCGCGGCGCGCTATGAGGGAACCGTCGCCTACCATGATTCCTGCGCAGGTCTGCGCGAACTCGGGGTCAAGACGCAGCCGCGGCGGCTTCTAGCCGGAGTCGAAGGCCTGACGCTGGTCGAACTGAGCGATGCGGAGATCTGTTGCGGCTTTGGCGGATTGTTCGCGACCAAATACGGCGAACTCTCGAATGCGATCGTGGCGCGCAAAGCCGACGACATCCGCAGCGCCGAACCCGATACGGTGCTTGCGGGCGATCTCGGGTGTCTCATGAATATGGCCGGAAAACTTCAGCGCGACGGATCGCCAATCAAGGCGCGCCATGTCGCGGAAATTCTGGCCGGCATGGCGGACGGGCCGGCGATCGGCGAAGGCAAGCCGGAGGGCGCCCAATGAGCGTGGTCGCGACCTCGGCCAAGTTCAAGGACAATGCGCACGAGGCGCTGACCGACGCCCGATTGCAGGGCGCGATGTCATTTTCGCGCAATTTCGTCGGGCGTCGCGCGGCTGCGGCCGCAAGATTGCCCGAGTTCGAGGCGCTGCGCGACAGCGCCCGGGCGATCAAGGACCACACGCTCGCCCACCTCGACCTTTATCTCGAGGCCTACGAGCGCAAGGTCCGCGCGAGCGGCGGCGAAGTCCATTACGCGCAGGACGCCGACGAAGCGCGCAAGATCATCATCGACCTCTGCAAGTCCATGGGCGCGAAGAGCGTCACCAAGGGCAAGTCGATGATCGCCGAGGAGATCAACCTCAATCATGCGCTCGAGGCAGCGGGCATCGATCCGGTCGAAACTGACCTCGGCGAGTACATCATTCAATTGCGTCATGAAACCCCGTCTCACATCCTGGCGCCCGCAATCCATCTCAGGGCGAAGGACGTCGAACAGGAATTCCGCAAGGCGCATCGCGATCTCCCGCCCGACCGCAATCTCGCGGAGCCGGAACAATTGCTGGCCGAAGCGCGCCAGGTGCTGCGGGCCAAATTCCTGGCTGCCG
The DNA here is from genome assembly GCA_963813555.1 of uncultured Alphaproteobacteria bacterium. Lineage (GTDB taxonomy): Bacteria > Pseudomonadota > Alphaproteobacteria > Rhizobiales > Beijerinckiaceae > Roseiarcus. Next base: position 137,962 of record CAWEZX010000018.1, read on the forward strand.
ACGCCGGCATAACCGGCGCGAACTTCCTCATCGCCGAGACCGGAACGTCGATCATCGTCACCAACGAAGGCAATGGCGACCTGACGCAAATCTTGCCCCAGGCCCATATCGTCATCGCGTCGATCGAAAAAATCGTGCCGACGCTTGAGGACGCCGCCCAACTCTTGCGCGTGCTGGCGCGCTCGGCGACCGGCCAGGACGCTTCGGTCTACACGACGCTGTCGACCGGACCCCGCCGGCCGGGCGATCCCGACGGTCCGAGGGCCTATCATGTCGTGATTCTCGACAACGGCCGCTCGGCGATGCTGGGCGGCGAGTTTGAGCACATGCTGCGTTGCATCCGCTGCGGCGCCTGCATGAACCACTGCCCGGTCTATCAGGCGGTCGGCGGCCATGCCTACGGCTGGGTCTATCCGGGGCCGATGGGCGCGGTGCTGACGCCGTCGCTGATCGGCGTCGCCGAGGGCGGCCAATTGCCGAACGCCTCGACCTTCTGCGGCCGCTGCGAAGAGGTGTGCCCGGTCCGCATCCCATTGCCCGGCATGATGCGACATTGGCGCGAGCGCGAGTTCGAGCGCCGCCTATCGCCGGCGCCGCTGCGCTATGGCCTGGGGTTCTGGGCGTTCTTCGCCAACCGTCCAGGGCTCTATCGGATGGCGACGGGTCTCGCCGCGCGCGCCATGCATCTCGCGGGCCGAAACAAGGGCCGCTTCGCCTGGCTGCCCTTCGCCGGCGGCTGGACGCGCTATCGCGACCTTGCAGCCCCGGAGGGGGCCACGTTCCAGAGCCAGTGGCGAGCCCGGAGCGGAGCGGTTCGATGAGTTCCCGCGCGGCGGTCTTCGCCAGCATTCGCCGTTCGCTTGCCGTCACCGGCGAGGAGGCGACGCGCCGGTTTGAAGTCGAAATGCGTCTGAAGCAGGCGCCGCCTGGCGTCGTGCCCAGGCGCGGACAGGGCGACGTCTCGGCCAGGCTCGCGACATTCAAGGCCGAAGCGGAGCGCGCCCAGGCGAGCATCGCCGAGGTCGCCGAATGGGCGGACGCGCCGGCGGAAATCGCGCGTTTCCTGCGCGAAGGCAATTGTCCGGCGACGCTGCGCATGGGCGACGACCCGCGTCTCGCCGCGATGCCGTGGAGCGAAACCGCGCTCGATATCCAGCGCGGCCCGTCCGATGGGGGCGACCTCAACGCCGTCTCGGCCGCCTTCGCCGGGATCGCCGAGACCGGCACGCTGGCCCTCGTCTCTGGCCCCGACAATCCGACGACCCTCAATTTTCTGGCCGACAACCACATTGTCGTCCTGCCGCGCGACGCGATTGAGGCCGATTACGAGAGCGTGTTCGTCAAGCTGCGCGGCGTCTATGGCAAGGGCGGCGCCCCGCGCACGCTCAATCTCATCACCGGCCCCTCGCGATCGGCCGATATCGAGCAGACCTTGTTGCTCGGCGCGCATGGGCCCCGCCGACTGCATATTGTCGTGGTCGGCTGAATTCTTATTAACTGCCGGAGCGATCACCGCCCCGGTCGGCATCGCCGCCTGATTCCAGGTGACGCGCAAAACACCTTTAAGTGTCCGTGTCGCAGCCTTCCAAAATCGCACATAATACTAGATCACTAGGGAGCGCGTCCTTGACAGTGACACGGAAAAGAGTTAATGCTTTGCAGTTACAGTTTGCAATTAATTTGCAATGGGTTGATGGATGAGTACGCCCGATTTGAGTGACCCGCACGGCATAAGGCGCCGGCGGATGGCCTTGCGGTGGACGGAGCGCGATCTCGCTCGGCGGGCTGGCGTTCCTTACCAGCGTGTCCAGGCGCTTGAACGCGCTTCCCCTGCCGGCAAGTCGCCTTATTCCCGCTATCTCGCCGACGTGTTGCGGGCGCTTGATGAAGGCGAGGGCAACCCGTCCGCCCTGCTCCCGCCGAACCCGCGCTTCGCGGCCGCTCCCGTGGCAGGCGAAATCCCAGTTTACGCCAAGCGGCCCGGCGGCATGGAAATTGGCATGATGCGGCTGCCGCGCTCGATGGCGCATGTCCAGGGGGCCTACGCCGTGCAGATTTGGGGTTCGAGCATGACCCCGAAATACCATCCGAAGGACGTCGTTATAGTCAATCCCACGGCCCCGCCGCGGCCCTTCGGTGGCGTGCTGGCCATGAACGAGGACCGCAGCGACGTTTGCATCGGCGAGTTCGTCAGCGAGACCGATGACGAATGGATTGTCGCACGGTTCGGCGCGGCGCCCGAGGTTCGCCATTTGCCGCGCAAGGACTACCCGATCATCCACGCAATCGTCGCGGTCTCGACCGATCTGGTCTCAGTCTGAAACTTTTGTCCTTTCTACCCGCGCTTATGTTTACAAAACAATGCCCGGGAACTCCCGCAGATCCATCCCGCCTCACGCCATTAACGGCATGTTAATTGCTGTGGGCGTCGTACCGCAACGCGAAAAATTTTATTCGCAAGTGCAACAAACGCCATAGTCCTGTCACTCTTCGCGCTTAACCCTGCGTCACTGGCCTCGTTTGGACCTGGGGGTAACATGTCCATCAACTCAGCCAATCCACGTCGTATTGTGGTCGCGGCCGGTTATGGCGCGCTCGCAATCGGGTTGCCCTACGGGGCGGCTACGTATGCAACTCCTGAATCGTCGGCGTGGGCGCTCGTGGCGCTGTGCGTCTGCGGTCTCGGGTTCGCCGGCTTCCGGCGTTCCCGTAACAACCGGCTTTCATCCGGCATCGAGTGAAAGCTGGAGGCGCTAGGGCTCGTGAAGGCCGCCTTCGGGCGGCCTTTTGCATTTTCGGCTCGCGCGGCGTAATGGGCAAAAAAGCATGCGCCGCCGTGGCGACAGAGCTTTGGCGACAAAATAGTAACCTTAATGGGCATAGTGAATCGGTCGCGGGGCGCGCATGAAGCGCGTCTCGGTCATGTTAGGTCCTGTTGCATGACGCTGCGGGTTTTATTTGTGGGGGCGCTCGTCGGGCTGCCTCTCTTGGTCTCGGGCGCGCTGGCGCAGACCCAGACGATTCCGCCTGCGGCGACCACCTCTTCGGCGCCGTCAGCCAATCCGGCGAGTTCTCCGGCTTCAACCCAAAGCCTTGTGAGCCCGTTCATGCCGATGCCTGCGTCGCCGTCGACGGCAGGGGCCGATTCGGCGCCCAGCGCTTCCCCGTCTACGGCTGCACCCGTTCCCGCCCAGGCCGCGGCGCCGCCGAAACCGAAGAAAATCGCGCCGCCGCGCCAGACCGCGCTCAGCGACGATCCCCGACCGACGCTTCAGCCCGACACCTTCTTCGCCACCGCCAAGGCGTCTGAGCGATATTCGGCGATTGTCGACGCTGGCGGGTGGCCAACCGACATCATTGCTATCGGCCCGGGAGCGAAAGGCCCGGCGGTCGCAAAATTGCGCAAGCGTCTGGCGATCGAAGGCGACCTCAGCGCCAAAGAGGCGAGCGGCTTTGCGTGGGACAAGGATCTCACCGCGGCGGTGAGGCGATTCCAGGCGCGCATGGGGCTGCGCCAGACAGGGATCGTCTCCGGCGCGACGCTGAAAGCGATCAACGTTCCGGCCAGGGAGCGTTTCAACGAGCTCGCCTCCAGCGCCAATCGCTTGGCGGGGCTCAATTTTTCCTTCGATGACCGGTATGTGGTGGTCAATCTGCCCTCGACCTCGGTCGAGGCGGTCGAGAACGGCCGCGTCGTCCACCGCTACGTCGCGATCGTCGGCGACCCGGAGCATCCTTCGCCCGAGATCTCCGCCCATATCCAGGTCATCAACCTCAACCCGACCTGGACGGTCCCGACGTCGATCATCAAGAAGGAAATCATTCCGCGGATGCAGCGCGACCCGGGGTACCTCACGCGCGCCAAGATCCGGATACTCGATGGCTCGGGCAAGGAGATCAATCCGAAGTCCGTGAACTGGAGCACCGAACGGGCGGCCAATTACACGCTGCGGCAGGATTCGGGCGCTGGCAATTCGCTCGGCTCGATCCGCATCGGCATGCCCAACAAGCTCGCCGTCTATATGCACGACACGCCGTCAAAGGGGCTGTTCGGCGCCGACTACCGATTCCTAAGCCACGGCTGTGTCCGGGTGCAGGGCGTTTACGATTACGCGGCGTGGCTGTTGGAGGGGACGGGCGGCGGACCCTCCGGGGGCTGGGACAAAGCGGCGTTGCAGGCCAAGATCAAGGAAGGCGTGCGTTACGACATCAATCTCGTCAAGGCGGTGCCGGTGATCTGGGTCTATTTGACCGGCTGGTCGAACGGCAATGGGCCCGCCAATTTCCGCGACGACGTCTACAATATCGACACCGTCGCCGAAGCGCAGGTGAGCGCGCAGGCTGCGCCGGTCCGGTAAGCCAGTCAGCGGCGTTCGGGCGGGATTGCCGCGACCTCGCGGACGAATTGAGCGATCGCCTCGCGACTGTAGGACAGCTCCACTCGCTTCGTCGAGGCCGGCCGCTTGGCGAGCGATAGTCCGGGGCGCCACTCCCGCGCCGGCCGGATCGGCCGGGCCGTGAAGCCACCGCCGCAATTGGGGCAGACGTTCTTGAGCGGCCCTTCGACGCACTCGGCGCAGAAGGTGCATTCGTAGGTGCAGATGCGCGCTGCGACCGAATTGGGCGGCAGGTCCTTGTCGCAATATTCGCAATTCGGCCGCAGTTCGAGCGCCACGTCTTCCTCGCCAGAAACGCCGGGGCCTCGAGCGTGGACCCGCATCTCGTGGAACGCAATCTGTCGCCCCCGGCATGTCTCAAGCTCCCCGGCCGCTGCAAAATCGCGTCGATCCGTTCGGCGATTTTCATGCTGTTGCGGAACGCGGCGGTCTGATGGGCAACCGTGGCGGGCGGCTGCATCGCGACGATCAGACGTTGAGCGGCAGCCGCTGGAAGACGAAGCACTGGCTCATTTGCGTCTGCGAATTCAAAGGCCGGCGCCGCCACGTCTGGGGCAGGTATTACACGGAGCTCTTTTTCCTTGACGAGCCGACCGCGCTCGCCGCCGGCCATCGGCCCTGCTTCGAGTGCCGACGGCGAGCGGCGAAGGCCTTTATTGCGGCCTTTCCGGGCGCTCCGAGCCACGTGGAGGGACTGGACGAAGCGCTCCATTGCGAGCGGGTCGAGAACCGGCTGAAACGCCTCTGGCGGGCGCGGCTCGGCGACCTGCCGGACGGGGCGATGATCGCGCGTGACGGCCACGCGTATGCGGTGCGATCGGGAGCGCTTTTGCCATGGAGCTTCGCCGGCTACCGCGCCCCGGCGCCGCTCGAGCCCGACGCGGTCGTCGATGTCTTGACCCCGCCCTCGACCGTCGCCGCGCTCAAGGGCGGCTATCGCCCGCTTTGGGCCGAGGCGCTGAAGGCTTCGCCTTGACGGGGGTCTCGCCCGCGACCTAATCCGCCGGCCTTGAGCGGCCCGATGGATTCTTTTGCAGGAGGAACGATGACGCGTGCTTTGGTGGTTGGTTTGGTGTTTCTGATGGTCTCCGCGGCAGGAGCCGCAGCCGGCGGCGTGACGGGACTTTGGATGCGGGACGACGGGTCCGCCAAGCTTCGCTTCTCAGCTTGCGGAGGCGACGCGATATGCGGCTTTCTGGCCTGGAAGAAGGAATCGGGCGGCGCCGCCAAGATCGGCCAACGACTATTTTCCGATATGAAGCCGAATGGCAACGACTCCTGGGCCGGGACCGCGTTCAATCCTAATGACGGCAGGCGCTACACGGCAAAGCTAGCGCTTTCGGGCGACCATCTCGTCACCGCTGGCTGCGTGCTGGGCGGGCTCATCTGCGAGTCGTTCGGCTGGACCCGGGCCAAGTGAAAGAGGCAAGTGGGAGAGGTCTGATACGAGTTCCGGGTGATTGACTCGGCGGGGAAGGATTTCAGTTGGATTTCCCGCTGGTAGATAGGAAAGCCATGATTCGCTGGGGGCGGGCATGGCGCATGTGGCCGGTCATCTGAGCGTTGCGGCGTTGGAGGAGCGTTACGAAGCCTGCGGGGACGCGACGTCTTCGCGGCATTTCCAGACGATCTGGCTGTTGGCGAAGGGCCATACGATCGGGGAAGTGTCGGCGATGACCTCGTTTGGGAGCCGCTGGATCGAGCAGCTTCTGGAGCGCTACAACGCGCGCGGGCCTTCGGCGCTGGGCGATCTCCGGCGCGGCAACGGCGCGGTGGCGACTGTTCTGAGGCCCGAGGTGTTGGATCGGCTTGGCGCTCGTCTTGCCGATCCTCCGCCGGACGGCGGGGTTTGGACGAGCGCCAAGGTTGCGCAATGGATGGCGGGCGAGTTGGGCCTGGCGTCGCTCGCCGCGCAGCGTGGCTGGGAGGCGCTGAGGGCGATCGATTGGTCGATCCAAAAGCCGCGGCCGCGCAACCCCAAGGCGGCGACGCTCGAGGAGCAGGACGACTTCAAAAAAAAGTGGCCGACATTGTCGCCGAGGAAGCGGCGCGCCATCCCGACACGCCGATCGAGACTTTCGCGACCGACGAACACCGGATCGGCCTGAAGCCGGTGACGCGGCGAGTTCTGGGCGCCTGTGGGCAAACGGCCGATCTCGCACGGCCACCATCGGTTCGAATGGCTTTATGTGACGGCCTTCGTCTCACCCGCCACCGGTGAAGTCTTCTGGTACGTCTCGAACGGCGTATCGAAGCCTTTCTTCGAGGCGCTGCTGCGCTTGTTCGCCGAGGAAGCCGGCGCAGGGCGCGATCGGATCATCGTGCTCGTGCTCGACAACGCCGGCTGGCACGGTGAAGCCGGCCTTGTCGTACCGGAAGGGGTTCGTCTCGTCTTCCAACCCGCCTATACCCCCGAAGTGCAGCCGGCCGAAACGCTCTGGACGCTGGTCGACGAGCCGATCGTCAACAAGCACATTCCCGACCTCGAAACGCTCGACGAGGTCATCTCCGCACGTTGCGCCGCCCTCGCTGCGGAGCGACAAAAAATCAAAAGCCAAGCCGGCTTCCACTGGTGGCCCAAAATCGCCAACCCGAGGTGATCACCAGGAAATCGTATGAGCCGGGGGTGTGCAGAATTGCGCGCGACTCCGCCTTTTCAAGAGGTTAGGCCCTCTTATCTGCAACTCTGAAAAACCGAAGACGGTGGGCTGCGGCGTCCGTCCGACCACGGCCGCTAGCCGCCGCCGCGGCCGCGCAGGAACGCCTCGAAGGCGCTGAACGTCGCGGCCGAGACGTAATGCTCGATGCCTTCAGCGTCCGCCTCCGCCGCCTCGCGCGGCGCGCCAACGGCGATGAGGAGGTCGACCACCAGCCGGTGGCGCTCACGCGCGCTCTTCGCCATCGCCGCGCCCGCTTCCGTCAAAAAGACGCCGCGATAGGGCTTGGCTCGCGCCAGCCCCTCGCGCTTGAGGCGGGCGATGGTCTTGCTGGCAGTGGGATGGGCGACGCCCATCCGTCGCGCGATGTCGGTCGTGCGCGCTTCGCCATTGGCGGCGATCAGATCGGCGATCAATTCGGTATAGTCCTCGAGCAACGAGGCCGAGCGCGCCGAGCGCACCTTGCTGAACCGGTCGGCTTGCGCCGGCTCGGCCGCCAGTCCCGCCTGCGCGGACGGCGGCCCTTTGCCGCGCTTCGTGGTCGCCAAATCGCCCTCGCTCGCCCCGCCGCGGTCAGATATCGCCACAGGTTTTATTGTGCAGCCTTGGCTGCAAAATGCAACCCCGGTTTGGCGCCCGGCGAATGCGTTCAGCCTTTGCGCTCATTTGCAGCCTATTGACTATGGCGTAGCAGAGGGTACATTATGGAGGTCAGGCAAGAAACACTGGAGACCAAGCTGTGAGTGACGCGGTCGCGCGCACAGGTGCTGACGCAGTTGCGCGCACGGGCATGAACATGACGGATCGGACCGTCGCGGACATCCGCCAGGTTCTGGGCGGCAAGATGCGCTGGCATAGCCCGTTGCTGTTCGCCGGTCCGGCGGTGATCGCGTCGATCGCCTATATGGACCCCGGCAATTTCGCCACCAACATCCAGGCCGGGGCGAAATACGGCTATGCGCTGTTATGGGTGGTGCTCGTCGCCAATGTCACCGCCATGCTCTATCAGGCGTTGTCGGCCAAGCTCGGCATCGTCACCGGCCGCAACCTGGCCGAGATGTGCCGCGACCATTTCCCCAAGCCCGTGGTCTGGGCTTTATGGATCGTCAGCGAAGTGGCGGCGATGGCGACCGACCTCGCCGAATTCCTCGGCGGCGCGATCGGTCTCTCACTCCTCCTCCATATCCCGCTAATCGCCGGCATGGGCGTCACGGCGGTCCTCACCTACGGCCTTCTCATGTTCCAGGGACGCGGGTTCCGGCCGATCGAACTGATCATTGGCGCGCTCGTCGCGGCAATCGCTCTTTGCTACCTCGTCGAGATGGTCATCGCGCCGATTGACTGGGCTGCGGCGGGAGTGGGCACCGTGGTTCCCCGTTTGCCTGACGCCGGCGCGTTGACGATCGCGGTCGGCATCGTCGGCGCGACCATCATGCCACACGCGATCTTCCTCCATTCCGGCCTCACCCAGAACCGGGCGCCGGCTCGCAACGATAACGAGCGGCGCCAGTTGCTGCGGTTCTCGAACATCGAGGTCGTCATCGCGCTCACGGTCGCCGGCCTCGTCAACATGGCGATGGTCATCATGGCGGCGAGCGCATTCCACGCCGGCCACAGCGACGTCGCCGAGATCGAGACCGCCTATTCGACGTTGACGCCGCTGCTCGGCCCGGCCGCCGCGGGCGCGTTCCTGACCGCGCTCCTGGCCTCGGGACTTTCGAGCTCGGCGGTCGGCACCATGGCCGGACAAATGATCATGCAGGGCTTCGTCGGCTTCCGCATTCCGATCATCGTCCGCCGGCTGGTGACGATGATTCCGGCGTTCGTTGTCGTCTGGCTCGGCGTCAATTCGACCAACGCGCTCATCATCAGCCAGGTGGTGCTGAGCATCGCCCTGCCCGCGCCGGTCATCGTGCTCATCCTGTTCACGCGCCGCAAGGATATTATGGGCGCTTTCGCCAACAGTCGGCTGACCAATGTCGCCGCGGTCTTCGGCGCTTTGGCGATCCTGGCCTTGAACGCGGTTCTTTTGCTTCAGGCGTTTGGGGTCGACATTCCCGGCTTGCCGGGCGGCTGACCGCTTGCCGCGAGCTCGGCGCGCAACGCTTGGTTTTCAGCTTCCAACGCTTGCAGGCGCGAGCGCAACGGCGCGAGCGCAGGGGCGAGTTCGGCTTCGCTGAATCGCGGAATGATATGCTGCGGACAGTTCCAGTCGAACGCGGCAAGATGGATGATAAGCCCGCGCTCGACCTTCGCCCGGTAGCCTGGCAACGCCAGTTTAGCGGCCAGCTCCGGATCGGCCGCCAGATCCCTTGCCTCCATATGCGCATAAAGCTTGAGGCGCCGCCGGTTGGGATAGTCCATCAGGATCAGCGCGGCGCGATCATCGGTCACCAGATTGCCGGTGCTGATGTACTGGCGGTTGCCGCGAAAGTCGGGAATCGCCAGCGTCCTCTCATCGAGAACGCGGATGAAGCCGGGCGGCCCTCCGCGGTGCTGCACATAGGGCCAGCCGCTCTCCGAGACGGTCGCCATATAGAGGCTGTCGCGCTCGGCGATGAACGCCGCCTCGGCTGGGGTGAAGCGGTCAGACGGACGGTCGCCTTTGAAATTCGTCCAGAATTCGCCGCTGCCATTGGCCTCCTGCGCCGTGCGAACGCCTGGCGTCGAGGCGATGTCGAGAAATCCGTAAGGCATGGCGGGAGCCGCACTCCGTATGGCCGAAATTCGACCACGACACACATAGTGGGTTTCAGTTCTCTCAATAATCCCGCATTATTGGAACACAGTCTTTCAGTTGCGAGAAAATGGACCGCCTCGAAGCCATGTCCCTTCTGGTCTCGGTTGCGGAGGCCGGCAGCCTGTCCGGAGCCGGCCGCAAGCTCGGCGTGCCGCTGCCGACGGTCAGCCGCAAGATTTCCGAACTGGAAGCGCATCTGAACACACGGCTCCTGACCCGTTCGACCCGCAGGCTCGCTCTCACCGACACCGGCGCGGCCTATATAGCCGCGGCCAAGCGCATCCTCGACGAGGTGAGCGAGGCCGAACGGGCGGCGTCCGGAGAACATGCCGCGCCCCGGGGCGACCTCGTCATCACCGCTCCAGTGGTCTTTGGCCGGCTGCATGTCCTCCCGGTCATCGCCGAGTTTCTCAATCGATGGCCCGAGATCAATGTCCGGCTTGTCCTCGCCGACCGCAACCTGCACCTCATCGACGAGCATATCGACATCGCGCTGCGGATCGGCGCGCTTGCGGACAGCGCCTTGGTTTCGACGCAGGTCGGAACGGTGCGCAGCGTGGTGTGCGGTAGTCCCGGCTGTTTCGCCGCTCACGGCGCGCCGAAACGCCCCGAGGACCTGTCCACGCTGACCGCAGTGACATTCGACCCGTTTTCGTCGTCGCCGCATTGGATCTTCCGCGACCCGAAGTCGAAGCGCGAAATTCGCGTCCCCGTGCGCTCGCGCCTGTCCGTCAATACCGCGGAAGCGGCGATCGACGGCGCGGCCGCGGGCCTCGGCGTCACTCGCGTCTTGTCCTATCAGATCGCCCAAGCGGTTCTGGAGGGCCGAATTGAGATCGTGCTCGCCGAGTATGAGCCTGCGCCGGCGCCAGTCAGCCTCATCCATGGCCATCAGGGATTGACGCCGCTCAAGGTGCGCATGGCTCTCGATTTCGCCGCGCCTCGATTGAGAGCGCGGCTCGCCTAGGCCGCTTGGCGAGCTTGGGCTGGACAGCAGGCGGGACCGTGTGAACTTGGCGTTTACTGAAAAGGGTTCGTCAATTTAACGCCCGAGCCTTTGAAATCGGCGACGTTGCGAGTCACGAGAGTGAGGTCGTTGACAAGCGCGATGGCGGCGATTTGCTTGTCGATCGCGTGGCTTGGGTCAGGGACCCGCAGATGACCCCAGACCTGCGCCGCGTCCGCATCAAAAGCGAGAAGGCGTTCGCCAAACAATTCGACGACGCTCGCCAGCCAAGTCTCAAGAAGCCGCGCTCGCCCGACGTCACCGCGGCCGCGGATGATTTCGACCCCACGGCGCAACTCGCCCATCGAAATAGCGGAAAGAAACACCGGATTGCCTGAGCCGCCGACAGTCTCGAAAAAAGCAATGACGCCGCGATTGGCTTTGGCCCGCTTGCGGGCCTCGCTAATCACGTTGGTGTCAATCAAATACATGAGGCACGGGATCGGACGCCTCGACCCGCTCAAAATCCGCGTCGAGGCCGACGTCAGGCATGGACGCCAGAACCTGCGCAAAGGTGCGCCGGCGAGGACGCGCAAGCGCCGCCGTTAGGATTGCACGATGTTCCGCTTCGGCGCTGCGGCCATGCGCCCCGGCGCGCTCCTTGAGCGACCGGACGATTGCGTCATCAACTCCGCGCACCAGCAGATCGGGCATATTCGCAGCTCCAAGCCTCGATGCTATCAATGATAGCATCGGCCCAAACCGACGGCAAGAGCGGTTCGCGCCTCTGTCCTGGCCAACGAGCGGCGGCCCTCGAGGTCAACGGCTCGCCTATTGCGCCGCCTGGATGTTGGGGAAGGCGATCTCGATCAGCGTGCCTTGCTCGCGCCGGCTCTTGATCGAAAACTCGGCCTTGTTGGCTTCGACCAGCGCCTTGGTGAGCGGCAGGCCGAGACCGGCCCCGCCCTTGGTCCCGCTCTTGCCGACCTGGCTGAACGGCGTGAGCGCGAGACCGACTTCATTCTCGTTCATGCCAACCCCGGTGTCGCGCACGCGGATCACCGCCTGGCCGGCGGCGTCGACCGCAGTCGAGACGATCACCTGCCCGCCCGGCTCGTTGAACTTCACCGCGTTCGACATCAGGTTCAGCATGATCTGCTTGAGCGAGCGCTCGTCGACCATCACGCGGGGCAGGCGATCATGCAGCGAGACGCGCATGATGACGCGCTCGCGCGCGGCCTGCGGCTGCATCAGCGACACGCACTCGCGAATCACGCTGTTGGCGTCGACCGAGGCGAAGGCGAGGTCGAGCTTGCCGGCTTCGATCTTGCTCAGATCAAGCAGGTCGTCGGCAAGGCTCATCACATGGCCGCCGGAGGCGTGGATATCCTTGAGATAGTCCTTGTAGCGCTCGTTGCCGACCGGGCCGAAACGCTCCTCCAACATGACCTCCGCAAAGCCGAGGATGGCGTGCAAGGGCGTGCGGATCTCATGGCTGACCTGCGCGAGAAAATCGGTCTTGGCGGCGCTGGCGGCCTCGGCGGCCTCGCGCGCGGCGATAAGGCGCCGCTCGGTCTCGCGCTCACGGCTGAGGTCGCGCGCAAGCACGCAAAATTGCGGGGCCTCGCTCGGGCCGATGCGGGCCAGCGTCAGCGCCAGTGGAATCGAAGCCCCGTTGCGATCGCGCCCAACAACCTGCAGCGGACGAAAAGCCGCTTCGCCTTCCCCGCCGAGGCTTAAGGCCTCGAGCCTTGCGGTCGTCTCGGGATGGCTCTGCGGCGCGAGCAGCATCAACACGCTCTCGCCTGCGATCTCGTTCTGGTGGTAGCAGAACAGGCGCTCCGCCGGCTCATTCAGCGACACAATGCGCCCGGCCGAATCAAGCGTGACGGCGCCGTCGCTCGCGCGGTCGAGCATCGCCTGAAGTTCGCGGCTCGCCAAGCCCTTGCGCGCCGCCCCCTCGGTTTCGGCGACACGCATTCTCGCCCGCAACTCGGCTTCCAGCGAGCGCCGCAGAGCGATCAGCGTCGCAGGCGCGCCGTCCCAGCCAATCACCTGCGCGTGGCCGTCGACGGACAAGATTTGCCCATCCGCCTTCACAAGCGCAACCGCGCCTGCGTCCTCGGCCGTCATGTCCGGCGGATCGCGGTCGCGGAACATCCTGGAAAGCCCATTCGCCGCCTGAAATTCGGCGAAATCGCGATAGCCGATGAGTTCGAGCAGCGTCCGATTGGCGTAGAGCGCGCCCCCGTCGCGAGCGATGAGGACGCCAACCGGCAGACGGTCCAGAACCGCGCCCGCGTTGCGCTGAACCTCACCGTCGTCGGCGCCGCGGGCCGGGCCAAGCTCGCCTTGCCGATCCTTCGACTGCTCCGCGCGAGCGCCGACCCCGAGTTCCCTGATGACCTCCGAGCCTGTCCGTCCCTCCGACTGGTCGTCGCGCGAAGCCGGCGTTCGACCCACCAGGGCGCGCGCGATTTCCCGGAAGGCGTCGCGCTCACTGCGGCTGAGCTCCACGCTCTCGGCGGGAGAGGTTTGCGCCGACTCGCGGGCCAAAGCGTCAAGCGCGCCCGGGCGGATGGGAACGATGTTGGAAGGCGCCAAGGGCGTCGGATGGCGCAGGACATAAATCGCGGCAGTGCGCTCGGGGGGCGGCGGCTGAGGCTCGCTCGCCGCGGGGCGCTCGGCGAGGTCCGGTTGCTCGGCCTCCGGCACGGGCGCCTCGGCCTCGCCCGCCTCCGGCGGCGCAGGAGCGAACTGGGGTCCGTCCGTGACGACCGAGAGTTCGAGCGGAGGCTCCTCTGGTGCATCGGGCAGGGCAGATTCAAGATTTGTTTCGGCGGGCTCCGCGGCGGTTTCGCCGTCCTGGACCTCGGGCGTGAACCCATCCGATGGCGCGATCTCAATCCCTGTGACGGTTGTAACTCCGCCCAGATCGAGCAACCCAGGGGGCGCCCCCGCCTCGAAACCATCCGTCGACGAAAGCCCAAGATTCGGCTGGATAAGTTCTGCCGCGCTTTCGTAGGCTTCACCCTCGGCTTCAAGCTCGTCCTCGGACGACGACTGGCCGGGCTCGAACGGGTCGCTCGGCGCCGGGGCGGGCACGGCTCTGTCCGCCTCGAGGGAAGCTTCGGGCGGCGCGGCGGGAACGACCGTAGGCGCGAGATCGAGATGCGATTTGACGGGGCCAGCGACGCCTTCGCCGACTTGCGCTTCGGACGGGGCGCGAGGGCCCGCAGCCGGCAAGGACGCACGCTTGGGTTCGGACGTCTCAAGCGGCGCCGATCGATCGTCTTCGGCGTGCTCTGCTAACGGAGCGTCCACGAACGCAGCGGGCGCCTCCAGCTCCTCCCCCGCCACGCCGAAACCTTGATAGCCCAAAAATTCACGTTGACGGCCAAACAATGGCGCGGCCGAAAGCGTGATCACCCGGCGCCGACGAACTCCCGAGAGCGGCCACTCGACCGTGACGCCGGAGAAGGTTTGCCGCTCGCCAAGCACGCGGATGAGTTCGTCGCCCCCGTCCATTCCAGCGCGCTGGAGAAGCGCCTCAACGGACTCGCCGTGTCGGGGCGCGTTGGCCCCAACCGCGGCGACGACCACGGGATGGGGCGCGCCGAAGCGGCCCTCGTCGTCGAGGGTCCACAGGAAACGCGAATTTGGCGGCGGGGTTGCAGCCAAATCCGACCGCGCCGAATCTTCCAACTGCGGAGCTTCATCCCCCACCTGCGGAGCTTCGCGGTCGTCGGCAGGGCGCCCGTCGTTTGCGGCGCCCAGAGCCGGAACAGACACCAAAAGCCAGTTCGCGCCTCCGGGCGCGCGAATGCGAACGCAACGCAAATTGACCCCGGCCGGCCGCCGGTCGACGATAACCCGCATCTGCTCGAGGCGCGGCGGCGCGCCTATGAGAAGCGTCGCCGCCAGGTGACGCAGCCGCCGCGCCGACGGTCCTTCACCCCGCATCAGACGAGCTTCGAGCGCCTCGCAGTCCTTGGCCCCAAGCAAAGCGAGGATGGCCGGGCTCGCGCTCACGAGAAAGCCCGGCGGGGAAAGGATCGCCAGCCGCGCCTTATCGTTCAGCCAGTCTTGTGGCGCGTCATGGGGCAAGGCCGCGAGGGCTTGTTCGCGTGAGAGCGCGGTAACGTCGACGGCGGACGATGGCGGCGAATGGGTCAAAGTCGGCGCTCGCGAATGGAACGTCAAATCGGCGCAGGCGGATGGCCCACACGATTCGGGCTTTATCGTTAGCGAAAGCTTAACGCGGTCGGTGAATTTTCACCACGGGAGTCGGCGACCTGATTGTTTCCAAGGTTAAAATTCCGCGGTCCGCTAAAAATGTTGCACTGCAGCAAAAATTGAGCTATGAGGGCCGGAAACGGGGGGATGCTGATTCGCGCCCGCCGCTGAAAGGGAAGAAAATGTCCGGTTCGCCGTTTGAGATTCCAAATGAGATGCGCGATTTCGCCGAGCGAAGCGTCGAGCAGGCGCGAAAGGCGTTCGAGAGCTTTCTGACGGTTGCGCAGCGCGCGAGCGGCGTCGCTGGCGATGCAGCCAACACGTCGCAGGGCGGCGCCAAATCGGTGAGCGCTCACGTGCTGTCCTATACCGAGCGCAATGTGAACGCGGCGTTCGATCTGGCGCAGAAGCTAGTCAAGGCGAAGGACCCGCAGGAGGCCCTGGCGCTTCAGAGCGAGTACTTGAAGACCCAGCTCGCGGCGTTGCAGGAGCAGGCCAAGGAGCTCGGCTCCATCGTCCAAAAGAGCCTGACGCCCGGTTCAAGCTAAGCGTCGGCGCCATGTCTCCCAGTCAATCAGTTACCAACGCCATCAATCGTCAACGCAAACTTCGAGGTTACCTCATGCCCACCGCAGCAAAGAAAAGCGTCCCCGTCCAGGCGGTTTCCACCGCAGCTCCGGTAGAGGCCGCCGCCGCGGCGGTCAACGCCGCCCTGCCGACCGCGCCGCATATCGGCGCAGAGCCGGTCGCGGAGATTCAACAAAGCTTCCGCAGCGCGCTCGAAAAGGGCGTCATCAACTCGCGGGCGGCTTTCGCCAGGGCCAAGACCGCCGCGGATGAAACGGTAAGCGCGTTCGAGGTCAGCTTCGCCGCCGCCAAAGACGGCGCGCTGGCCATTAACGCCAAGGCTTTCGAAGCGATGCGCCTCAATGCGGACGCTAATTTCGATTTCTTCAAGGCGGTGTTCGCGGCCAAGTCGCTTCCCGACCTCATCACGCTCCAGACCGAGTTCGCCCGCAAGCAGGCCGAAACGATCACCAGCCAGACCAAGGACTTCGGCGCACTGACGCAGAAGGCGATGGCGGACGCCGTCGAGCCGATCAAGGAACAAGTGGCGAAATCGTTCAAGATCGCCGTCTGATCTCGATTTCGCGCTTTTGGCGGGGCGCTCCTCCCTCGCGCCGCCAATGGACGCCGTCCGCGGTTGCGGGCGGCGTTCTTTTGTCCGTTGCGCGAGCGAGCGATCGCCTGAACGCAAACCTTGCGCGCGTTCGGCTTTGTCACTAGTTTTCCCGCCGAGCCGGGTCGGGCCGCCATAGCTCAGTTGGTTAGAGCGCTAGATTGTGGATCTAGAGGTCCCCCGTTCGAGCCGGGGTGGCGGTACCATAATTTCAGCCACTTAGCCATAGCCGACGCATCGAAGATGGGCATGGGGCGCTCCGGGGGCGCTCCCGCGGTTTCTGTTGGCGGCCGTGCGACCGTCAGGGAGAGAGGTCGCAGATGTTCAGCGGCAGCTTGTGCCGTGGCGTGGCGCAGCCCTCACGTCGCGCACAAACGCGAACGCTGGAAAGCGCGCCAGGCCCAGCATCGATCCCGCTCGCCTTGTTTTCATCGACGAGACTTTGGATCAAGGCGAACATGGCGCCCCTGCGGGGCTGGGGCCTGAAGGGTCAAAAACTCGTGGCGAAGGCCCCGCACGGCCACTGGAAGACGATGACTTTCATCGCAGCCTTGCGCTGCGACCGCAATCGACGCCCCGTTCGTCATCGACGGCCGCATCAATGGCGATAGTTTCGCCGCCTATGTCGAGCAAATTCCCGTCCCCACCCTCAAAGACGGCGACACCGGCGTCCTCGACAACCCCGGCTCTCACAACAAGGCCGCGGGCGTCCGCCGCTGATCCGCGCCGCCGGCGCAAAAGTGTTCTTCCCGCCGCCCTACAGCCCGGATCCCATCGAGCAGGTCTTCGCAAAACTCAAACACTGAATGCGCGAGGCGGCCGAACCAACCGTTGAAGACGCCTGGCGACGCGTCGGCGCTCTCCTCCTGTCCTTCTCCTCCCGCGAATGTGCCGGTATGAAAACAGTAGGCTCTAGCAGCGTTTTTGTTCCATTTTACAGTCTACTGGACGTGCAGGTATGATGACAAAGATGCTGTTAAAACAATCGTAAGGACCTTAACGACGTCCGGTCCATAGGTCGTCTATCCATCGAGCGGGCAGATCGATCACGGCACTAAGCAGATGGCTAGCGGCCCGCGCGTCATTCTTTGTCACGTATCCTTCCCAATGATACTGGACCCGCCGTTTAGCCTTTTTTGCATCGACTTGCAACTGCTTCTCTTTAGCCACAATTGCCATCACTATACCCTCTAAATGGGCTTCTTCAGGTGAGCCTTTTGTTACCATTTGATCCTTCAGCGAGTAGACGGAAGCTTTGAGATCCTCCCTTGCGGCCGCCTCCATTGATCGCAGCCATAGCCAACATGCAGTGGTCAGAATTGGTGCAAAGAATTCGAGAGCGATGGCGAATTGAGTGGGAATAGACAAACGTGTTACAACTCCGCTGACGAGGAGGTACGCCCAAAGCGCTGCGGCAGCAGTATAGAGCAACCCAATCGGCCAACGATGCTCAACAGGCACTGGTCCATACCGCAGCCAGCTAGTGGGTCGTTGCGCAAAACTTCCGTGGCTTAAGCCGAGCTCCTCTCTCTCTAATTGGGCGGCCCGCGCAACCAATTCGTCGTAATGTTGATCGTTTCGCTTGTTGTATGTGGCAATACATAAAGTCGCGATTAGCGCAAACGCGGCTACCGCCGGCTGCGTTGCTACCTGTCCGTCCCTCGATATATAAACCGTGGCAATGGTGCCCAGTGGAAGGTACGTGAGTAGTTTGAATCTAATATCAGTTAGTGCACGAAACTGGGCAACAACTTGCTTGTATTCCTCTAGAGCAATTTGATCGTCTCGACTTAAGTCGCTCAACGTCGCCTCCATTTACATTGATCCGAAGCATGAGCGGGATGCCGTGCCTGACTAGCGCTCGTTGATCGGCGAGCTTGTAACTGGCAACAGAGCGTTGGGGTGAGGAATAATGAGGCGCTCAATCGGAACGAACTTCTCACAGGCAAAGTTCGACCATCCGCATGATGCAACCAGTCTGCAGGCCGTTGGCATCGGATGGTTCGCGTCGTGTTCAACGACGGTCCCCCGGCGGACGAGGATGTCAGCGGCAGCCAGTGTTCGCATATCTCGCTTCACGCACCGATTGTCGAGCGCGCCGCCAGCAAGCCCACGCCACCGGGTTTTAACGCCGCGGGGCCCGCCGCTCGCTTCCCGCGGTCAGCCTTTTTCGAATTCGGACAGGCGCAACATCTGGACCGCGTCGCGCGCATCAACCGATTGCATCGATCCCCTGCCCGAGAAAGCGTACCGTTTGCCTGTCACGGGGCCGGAAAAGACTACGCTCGCTTTTGCGGAGTATCGCAGGAGCATCGGCGCGACCGCCGTATGCGTCTGCCGTTGAGGTTGTTGCGTGGCAGGTTGTCGGGTAGCAGGGTCCTGAACCCTGACGACGGGAGCGGGCGCAGGCGCCGGGCTTGGCCTCGTCGTAGGCTGGAACAGGGATCGTCTTCGTTCACCGCAGCAGGCCATCGGAACTAGTCTCCTTCTGTTGGGTCTGACGAGGGTTCGATCGTGACGGGTTCAGGGTTCAACCGCTCCAGCAGCATCGCTCCCCCGGAGAGGGCAAGCCAACACACGATGAGCTCGAGGGGCTCTCTCGTGACGAAGAGCGCCAATGGAAGCGCCACCCACAGGCTCACGCAGCCGAAGCAGTCCATCAATCGTGCGAAGAAAGATTCGGCCAAATACTTCCGCAGATGAAAGATGACATCGGCCGGACCATCCTCAGCGGCGAGCAGGTGCGACACGCGCCACGTGGCTAGCAGGGCGAGGAAAAAGGTGAGCCAGCCGGTTAAGTCGCCGGACACTGCCTCACTCCCTGACGCGCGGTTTCATTGCGCCAGACCCCAGAAGGGATCGTTCTCGACGGCTTCCGCCGCGCGCAGAATTTCGGGCGGAACATCCTGGTCTCCCCACCGATTCCGGTATTCGCTTTGCCTCCATTGCTCCGCGACGTCGTTCAACCAGTCATCGATCTTGTCTCCGGCATAGGAGCCGACCGCGCTGCCGACGGCCCCTAAGAACAAGCTGCCGAGAAAACCTCCGGCCACGCAGATAAAATCGGCGGGGCCGGCGGGCGCGCAATAGACTGCCCCCGCCGCCGCCGCCCCGAGCGCGCTGCCGATCGCGCCTCCGACCCACGATCCTCCTTCTTCCAACTCGACCCGCGGCCGCTCGGCCTCCGGCGTCTCGCTGATCCGCTTCGCAGTGCGGTAGGCGCCATAGATCAGCATGATGTAGCCGCCGACCTTGATGAAGCCGACGGCTCCCCGGGCGGCAGGCGTCAAGGGCGGCACGGGCATCCGGGTCAGCCGGCGCTCGGTGAAATAAGGATCGGGCTGCCCGAGCCATTCCCTCACCGCCGTGCCGCGGCCCGCCTGAGAGGCCTCGAACGGCGCGCCCGGCCGGGGCCGTCCCATCCGGAGAATATCGACCGGTCCCTCCGGCGTCAGGATTTCGGGACGCACGCCGAGAGCGGCGGCCACCTCATCGGCCGGGACCGTGATGCAGTTCGTGCCGCATACCGTGACGCCGCTGCGGGCGCGCGGCGGGAACCTGTACGTCTGATTGTATTCCGTCGTCAGCAGGCGTTCGGCGAAGCTTTGCGCCGCCGCCGGGTCGGCGCTTCGGTAGACGATCGTCTGTCTGGGAAACAGCGTGAACAGGAAATCGTTCTGGAAGCTTCCCGGCACCCCGGTTTCGCGAAGGCTCGGAAACAGGTTCCACCACATGTCGTATCGGAAGCCGCGGGGAACGATGTTCCCGCCGACATTGGCGAATTCCGTCAGGTGTCCGGCGCCGACCTGGGTCCAGATGATGCCCGTCGCATTGGGCGGGATCGGGTAAGACGGAAAGCGCGTGAGAATCGAGGCGCCGCCGACGCCCGGAAGCAGGCCGGCGCCCTCGCGGCTCGACGAGCCGCCCTGCGGCGTGCGTGGCGCAAGCAATCCCGGGACGATCGCGGACGGGAGCTGGTCGCCGCTGACGAGCGTTCCCTCGGGGAGGGACTCCGGTGACGCACCGGTCATCGCTCGGAACGTCGCCGGGTCGAGGAGTTGGACGTTGAAGTTGACGGACGATTCCTCGCCGCCGGCCGCGCCCGGAGTGGCGCCGGTCGAGAAAGACGCCCCGCTTCCGCCTTCGATGACCATCACGGAGACGTTGTGCGCGCGCCGCAGCAGATCAGCGGGGTTGGGCTGGCCCGGCGCGATGCGGTAGCGGAATCCCGAGAAGCCGGTGGCCTCGCCAGGCGCGGTCAAAGTCAGGTTGTTGCCGTGAACCTCGACGGAGAAGGTGTAGTTGCCTACCGGTACCTCTGTTGGAGTATCGAGCGTGTAGACGAGGCTGCCGGTCTCGGTGACGAAGGTGATGGTGTTCGCGCCGCGGTCGACCTGCACGAAGAAGACCTGCCCGTGCGATCCGGACTGCGCGCCCGTCCCGGATACCGGTTGCCTCCGCAACGCCGGACGGCGCTCCGACGCCTGCTGAACGACATGAACCAGTTCATGGGCAAGCAACCCTCGACCGGCCGGTGATTGCGGGTCGTAGCGGCCTCGAGCGAACGCGATGTGAGACCCGACCGTGTACGCCTCCGCCCCGATAGCTTGCGCGGATGTCGCGGCGCGATCGTCGTGATGTACGCGCACGTCGTCGAGAGTCCGGCCCAGGCGAGCCTGGAAGTACGATTGGGTTTGGCGTTCGAGCGGCTGGCCGGCCGAGCACAGGACGTCGTGCACCGCCGAAGGCGCCTCGCCGGCCGCCGCTTCCGACCCCTCGGCGGACTTGGTCTGCAGCGTCTTTTCCTCCTCCTCGCAAGCCGCGCACTTGCGACTGATCTGGGGCGGCGCGGACGAAACGACGAGCGCTGGGTCCGGCATGCGCATCACCTGGTCGGCGACCCGGTCCGCCTCGTGTTCGAGAGGGTCGTCGACGGCGCCGACCGCGAGCTTCGCCTGGATCGCGCCTGAACGCAGCAGGCTCAGGACGGCTTGATTTCCGATGTCCCTCTGGAGCTGGAGCATGGGATGGAGCGGCGGCAGTCCGGGCGGGGCGCGGCGCGCGGAGAAGCCGGCGCTTTGCGAGCGGCCGCTGTGTTTCGCGCTATCGACGGCGTGCTCCATTTGGCCACCTCCCCGTCCGACACCCTGCCGCCGACCTCAACGCACTCCCAACACTGCCCTAACATCCGCGCGGAATTCTAACATCGGCCGGCCTCCTCGCCGACAATCTCAATCGTCGCCCTGGTCCCGTCGGTCGCGCCGTTGTCGGTCGCGCTCCCTGTTGTCCCGCCGGTCGCGCCGTGTGTCCTCTCGTCTTCGGCCGCCGCCTGTATCCGGCTCGCCGGGGCTCTGATGCGGATGCCATTCAAACCCCTGGCTGCCATCCACGTTGCAGCAGAAGCAGCCAATCAGACTGATCGTGAGATCGGAGTCGTTGATGTTGCAATGATAAACCTCGCCAGGCTGGCCGCCGCAAACTTCCGCGCTACCGATGCTCGAGTATCCCTCGCAGTGCATCCCC
Source organism: uncultured Alphaproteobacteria bacterium (assembly GCA_963813555.1). Lineage (GTDB taxonomy): Bacteria > Pseudomonadota > Alphaproteobacteria > Rhizobiales > Beijerinckiaceae > Roseiarcus. The sequence continues at coordinate 159,641 of CAWEZX010000018.1, forward strand.
GATACTGCGGCTCCTTTGGCGATCGCGAGGCTTTCAGCGACCTGTTCAAGGGTTCGAAGATCGCCGCAGATCGGCCAATTCGTGTTCTCCTGGCACGTCCTTTGCGGGTCGGACTGTTGCGGGCTATCGCCGGATAATGTCGTGGCGGCGCCGAGGCTCACTGCGGCCGCCGTCGTCGTCGAGACAGCGGAAGACGTGGTGGCAGCGGTCGTCGCCTCGATCGCCGCGGGCGCGGCCACATCCACAGCCGCGGGCGCAGCCACATCGACCGCCGCGGGCGCGGCCACATCGACCACCGCGGGCACGGACACGTCTGCCGCGACAACGACACCGTCGGCGACGACAACCTCCGTGCCGATTTCGGCGCCGACAACGATCTCGGGAGTGGCCTCCGCCAATACAAGGGCGCCGGCCGCGACGACAGGCAAACGCTGAACACGGATTCCGCCTGCCGCTTTTTCGAGCGACGCTGCGGCGCCCCGCCCCCTCATCGCGGCGGAAGAGGCGTGCTCGGCCTGCTGCTCCAAGCTACGGTCCTCGGCGCTGCCCGAGGCGCCCGGCGTCTGCGAGCCTTGCTGGATGGTATGGGCAAGCTCGTGCGCGATCAGAGCGTCGCCTGCTGACGTACCTGGACGGTACTCGCCGGCGCCGAACGCAATCTCGGCGCCGATGGTGAAGGCGCGAGCGCCAAGCCCCTCACTGAACCGCGCAGCCGTCACGTCGTCATGGATTCGAATAGAGGCGAAGTTCCTGTCGAACGAGCGCTCCATATAGCCGCGAACGGGGGCGTCCAATGCACGTCCGCCGTCGAGCTGGGCTCGAATTGCGACAGGATCGTGTGCCGGCAATCCGGCGTCGCCGTTCTCGGACTTTGCCTGCGCTTTCCCGTCGGTCTTTTTGGCGATGTTTCGGGTGGCGACGCGAGCGCGCTGAGCAACCGCGCGGATCAGGCCATCGGCGTCTGTCCCCGCCGGCGGATGGGCAAAGCGCCGAACAACATTCACGATCTCCGCGACGGGGCGTGACGCATAATAATCGATCGTGCGCAGAATATAGGGGCACTCCCTGGCCGTTCGACCAACCTCGGCAAATTCGACATCACATTCCTGAATCAGCGCGTCTCGCAACCTGGACAGGAATTCCGATCGGCGCATCTGGCCTGCTGCAGCAATCTGGCCGTCCTCGATGATTGGCGCGCCTCGGGAGACTGGCGCGGCAGGACGAGACGAACCGGCCTCCTTGCGTCGAATGGCGGTCGTCGCGGCTGATGGCGGCGACGGCGCATGGTTTCGACGTCCCGAGCCAGCATCATCGCCGCTGTGGAACTCACCGCCGCTCGCTCTTTCTCGCAGCGCCCCATTCGATTGCTGAAGGACGTGCGCCAGCTCGTGAGCAATGAGTTCTCGCCCCGCATTTGAGCTCGGGGCGTACCGCCCGGCGGCGAAAAAGACATCGCTGCCTACGGTGTAGGCCAATGCATTTATCGCCCGCGCCGATTCGGCGGCCTTCTCGCCCGTGTGAACGCTGACACCACCGAAATCCCGCTGAAAGCGCGGCTCAAAATAAGCTCGCGTCGCTGCGTCGAGGGGCTCGCCAGGCGAGGGCAGCACATCATGCACGATCGAAGGCGCCTCGCCGGCGGCGACTTTTGACCCTTCGGCGGACTTGGCCCGCAGCGTCCGCGCCTCTTCCTCCTCGCAGGCCGCGCATTTGCGGCTGACCTGGGGCGGCGCGGTTACAATGGTGAGCGCGGGGTCTGGCGTGCGCATGACCTGGTCGGCGACCCGGTCCGCTTCGTGTTCGAGCGGGTCGTCGACGGCGCCGACCGCGAGCTTCGCCTGGATCGCGCCCGAGCGCAGCAGGCTCAGGACGGCCTGGTTGCCGATGTCCCGCTGGAGCTGGAGCAGGGGATGCAGCGGCGGCAGTTCGGCCGAGGTCCGGCGTGTCGGGGCGCCTCGCGTCTGCGACCTGCCGGCTTGCTTCGTGCCTTCAACGGCGTGTTGCATTATCGAACCGCCTGTTCTGCACTGCTCTCGACCGTCGCCAATTTTTGGCCAGCGGGCCAGTTTTTAGCGGGCAAATTTGAAGACTAAATACAGTAAATTCAAAATCTGTTCTCCATCGCATTCTCACCCTAAATATGCACTTAAGCCTGGGGACGCTTCTATCCTTGTCAATTCTGCTGATAGACGAAGTGCATTTTCTCTCGCCTGGGATACCATTTCTTTCGACACACCAGATGGTGGAGAGGTCCTAAGTTCAGCTTCGAGTTGATCGAGTTCAGCCCGGATAGATGGGATGTCAAGTCGCAGCACCGTGAAGCCTGTACTCATCATGGGAACCCAGGTGAGGCAGAGGCGTTCGGCGATCGGCAACCAGCAAGAAACGAATATTTCCCGAGAGACAACTGAGATAAGTTGCTTTTGTCGGTCGCTATCCTGCCCTCCGATCAGCAGCTCTATAGACATCACCTCTCCTTTCAGCGACCGAACAAATCCAAGCTTACTTTCCATAGCGAACAGAAAAGACCCAATCTGGAAATCTAGTTCGAAGCTGCACCAGCTGTGCTTCTACCTCTGCCCTTAAGCTTGGAGTATCCGCGTCGATGGCGAACTCGTATCTTCTGACACTGCGTACCTCTTCTACGGTTGGGAAAGCTTGAGAGCCGCCCTTCGCTGGCCGGGTCGTAGCGGCAGTTTGCAGGTTCTGAATTCGAGTAACAGTCTTGTCGTATATCTGGTTCTGCGCCCAGGTCTTCTCATCGGATCCAGGGAAAGGCAGGTTCGTCTTCGGGTTGATGCGGTTTAGCCCCAATGCTGATTTATCCTCCGTGATGGTCCCAGCGCAAATCACATCCATCTCGCCAGTCGGTTTCCCCGTCTGGTCTGTAATTTCCGTCAGGCGGGATCCGCCGTACTTTGCTTCCGCGCCGGTCTGCACGGCGGCCATCACCGAGGCCACAATCAAACCCTTTGGGTCAGCCATGCGGTCGAGGAGGCGGTCCGTGAACTGGTCCCAGGTAACGTTCTGGTACCTCAGTTCTTGATATACTTGATCTGTGGTGGTTGTGAACACAACAGACGCTTCGTGTGTCAGCAATGAGCTAACAATACGCCCGAACGCGATCTTTCCTATACTTGCAACAGCCGCACTACCGACCATTCTAGAAAAGAGACCTTGTGACAATTTCCCGCCAAATTTTGACAGAATCACGCTCACGATGATATCGAGGCCAACACGGCCCCAATCCACCTTGTCGCCGAGAGCCAACTGCACCCCAGCACCACCGAGTGTCGCTACGATTGGGGCCCCGACAGAGATTGTGTTCGCTGCGGCAACGGTGCCGACTTCAAAACCAAAGGCTGTTGTTGTGGTTCCTGTGGCTCCGGCAGCGCCCGCAGCTGCCCCGCCAGTAGCGATGATCGCCAGCACACCCAACGTCAGGAAAGAAGCGTCGCGGGTGTATTCCAACACTGTGACCGTTTTCTCCCCAGCGCTGATAATGCCATCATGATATTCCTGCCAAAGCCGCGCCGAGTTTTTCGCTTCCACCTCGGCTTCGCTAAGCAAGGTTGCGGCGGCGCCGAAAGCATTAATTGATAGGTTCACCTGCGCCAAACTTGCTAGGTACTCAGCTCTGCCTGCCGCGTTAAGCAATTCATCTGGCTTGCCGCGCACTCCAGCGAAGGTCGTCACTAAAAACGATGTAACTGGAGATTCGTCGTTGATTTTGCTTTGAATCTCGTAGCCGCTACGCGCGTAATCCGCCTTGTCGCGAACCTTTCTTAGTGAATCGCTCAACGATTTCCGGGCCTGCTCAACCAGCTGGTCGCGCTGCGCCTGATTCATTCGAATGACGAGCCCCTTGAACTTGGTGGTATATTCATTTGGTTGGTCTCCAACCCGCAACTCGTCCACGGCGGCCATTACGTCGGCGGCGTTCTGTGCATCACCGCCCCCAAGTTGTAAGAGGGTATTGTTAGCCTGCGGCGGGGCTGTTTCAGCCGCTTGTTGGCGTATCCCAGCGTGGCCGAGGATCACATGCGTCAACTCATGCGCCAGCAGCCGCTGCCCGGTTTCCGACCCCGGCGCAAACTGCCCCTGGCCGAATACGATGTCGTTGCCAAAGGTATAGGCGAGCGCGTCGATGGCGCGGGCCGATTCCGCTGCGCTCTGATCGGTATGGATGCGCACATTGCCAAAATCCCGGCCGAACCGAGACTCCATGTCCGTCCGCGTCGACGAGTTCGAGCGGCCGGCCGGATGTGGATAGGGTCTGATGGACGATCGATGGGGCGTTGGTATGGGCGGCGGCCGTCTTGGCGCTGCGCCGGATCGTCGCCGCTCCGCCGGTTTGGTCCAGCTCCTTTTTCTGGCACTCCTCGCACATCTCGCCGCCTGCCGCGCAAGTGCAAGCGCCGGCTGCGGCTGCGCCAGATTGCTTGCGCATCACCGTGTCGGCGACCTCGTCCGGCTCCTTTTCCTCGGGGTCATCGGCGGAGCCGACCGCGAGCTTGGCCTGGATCGCGCCTGAGCGCAGCAGGCTCAACACGGCCTGATTGCCGATGTCGCGCTGGAGCTGGAGCATGGGGCGCAGCGGCGGCAGTTCGGCCTCGGCGACGCGGGCAGGCGCGCCCTGCCTTTCCGACCGGCCGGTCTGCTTCGTGCTCTGGGCGGCGTGCTCCATCATCCACGTCCCTGCTATCCGACCCGTTTACGCTCCGCATATCCGCCCATGTCGCTTGCCATGACCAGCTTGCCCTGCTTCTGGAACTCGCGGCGAACGCCCTCCAGCACATGCTCCATGCTGATCGTCGCTTCGCGCCCGCCTTCCTCCGCAGCCAGGAAGGCGGCGTAGAGCGCGGCGTTGCGGATGTTCCCGCCGGGCAACTTGAATTGTTTGGCGACGAAAGCGAAGTCCAGCGCCGGGTCGACCGGCGCCCGTTTCGGGAACTGCTTGCGCCAGATGTGCTCGCGCGCGGCGTCGTCAGGAAACGGAAACTCGATGCTGTCGTGCAGGCGGCGCAAAAACGCCTCGTCGATGTTCTTCTGGAAGTTCGTCGCCAGAAGCACGATGCCGTCGTACTGCTCGAGGCGTTGCAGCAGGTAATTCACTTCGGTGTTGGCGTAACGGTCATGGGCGTCCTTGACTTCCGTGCGCTTGCCGAAAATGGCGTCGCATTCGTCGAAGAACAGGATGCACTGGCTGCGCTCGGCCTCGGCGAAGATGGCGCTGAGCTGTTTTTCCGTCTCGCCGATATACTTGCTCGCCACGGTGGAGAGATCGATCTGAAACAGTTCCAGGGAAAGGGCCTGAGCGAGCACCTCAGCGGCCATGGTCTTGCCGGTTCCGGGCGGTCCACTGAAGAGCACGGCGACGCCTCTTCCCCGCGCCAATTTCTCGCCGAAGCCCCAGTCGCGGTGGACGGTGTGGCGGTTGGCGACCCGCGCCGCCACCGTGCGCAGCTGGCGCTTACGATCGTCCGGCAGAACGAGATCGTCCCAGTCGTAGCGCAGGCTGGCGATGACGGCGAAACGCTGCAGGTTCGGCGTCGCGAACGCGCGGCCCGCCGCGACGAGATCGTCGACGGTCGGCTCGGGGGCGTCGGGATCGCGCAGCGCCGCCCCGGCGCGCGCCATCGCCATCACCTGGCCGATTCTCGCCGCGCCAAAGGGAAACATGTCGGCAAGGCGATCCACGTCCGCGCTGCCAAATTGGCCCTGCGTGACCGCCGCCCAATGATCGCGCCGCTCGGCGGCGTCCGACGGCTCGACCGTCAGTCTCCACAACCGGGCGCGCGGCGGAAAACGCTGCAGCTCGTCGCCCCCGAGGACGATGGCGTCGCGCCCGACATCCTGCAGTCGGGACAGCAATTGCCGCTCCCGCGCGCTCGCAAGGGAACGGTCCGCCGGAACGGCAGCCGGGTTCGCGCCGGGCAGAACCGGAAGGGCGTTCCAGAGGATGGCGTCACGAACGATGGCCGCCTCCAGGTCCGGCTCTTCCATGAGCCGCGCCGTGTCCACAATCAGCAGCGGCCGGCGCAGGCCCCAGCCGATGGCGTTGGCGACCTCCTCTAGCGGCGCTTCCGCTCGGCCGAGGAGGTGCAGTATGTTGCCGCCGGCCGGCCAGCGATCCAGAGCACGCAGCAAAGCCTTCAGCGTCTCCCGCGTCCGTGAGGACACGCTCGGTTCGCGTGCGTCGGCGGCCGGCTGCACCACCTTGACCCCGATGCCCGAAACGGGCGGCTGATCCAGCAGAAAGCGCAGCACCGAGTTATCGAGCTTCAGGAATTTGCGGATGAGGGTGGGTCGGCGATCGTGGACGTCCTCCGCGAGCTCGAGGAGACGAAGCCGAATGAGCGGCGCGGAGGGCGCGAGCGATCGAGAGATCGCAATCCGCTCCTCGAAACTGCGGCCGATCAGGCTCAGCGCCATCGCCGCCCCCGGCCGCTTGCGCGTGGCGTCGTCCTGGAGATAGGCGTAGATCGTTTCGTAGCGAATATCGAGTTCCGGCGCGAGCGCGATCAGGACAAGGCCCGCTTCGACGTCCCCAAGCCCGCACAGTTGCGTGAGACGCGAGAACGAAGGCGCGCGCCCGTCAGGGAGGCTCGCTGCGGCGCGGGCGTCGTTGTCGCGCCGCCGGTTGGCGATTTCGTCCTCGAGTTCGGGCAGCGCGTCGCTGGATGGCCGTGACTGATCGCCGTTGCTCAGGCTGTCCAGCAAGCCGTCGACCGTGACCTCGGTGATCACGAGGCCGCGCAAGGGCTCGGGATCGTTGGACTGGCGCCCCGCCCGGGCGACCAGCACGGCGCGCCGCAGCAACAGGTCGAGATAGTCCAGTTCGGCGCGCAACTGCGCGACGCTGTCCGGAAAAGCGACGAGCTTATCCATCACAGCCCTTCCAGGACATAGACAACGCGCCGCCGGCGCAGCCATTCGACGCCGTCAAGCGGGTCGTCCGCCCCCGAAATGTGCAGCGCCACCGACCAGGGGCTGGGCTCGAGCACGATCCGGAGTTCGTTCTCCTCGATCAGAACCCGGCCGGGAACCCGAAGGAAGTGCCGGACAATCGACTCGCGGCCCGCGGCGCGGAAGCCGCGGATGCGCGCCGCGAGGCCCAGAGCGAGTGCGGCGGCGGCGGCGTCCAGCGCCGCCGGCCAGTCCGGCGCCTCAGGAAACAGGTTCAAGGCGCTGACGGGCGTCGCCTCCAAGACCTGGGCGATTCCGAGCCGGGCGGGTTCCTCAAGCAGGCCGGCGAGCAGACCGGCCGCGGGCTCGACTTTTTCGCCGGGTCGCCAAGGGCGCAGCAGCCGCATGCCGGCGCCGGCGAGCAAGGCCTGGAACACACGCGGCCCGATGGCGGGATCTGCGATGCGCCGCGCCCAGCCGAGACGGCGGACGATCGGGTAGAGCAGCAGCAGGCCTGCGCAATCGACGCGCGTCCAGAGCGGCCCGGCGCTTCGCGGCGACGGAGCCGCGGAGGGCGTGATCTCGCGCAACGCCTCGAGCGCCGACGTCGCGCTCGCCGACATCCGGCCCGTGTGCTCCAGTTGGCGCCGGATGCGCTCGCACCAGTCCGGGAAGCGCGCCATGATTTCTGCGAGCGGCGGCGGCAGCGCGGCTGCGACGGCGTCATGGGGCGGCGCCGAGGGCCGAGCGGGGCCGGAGGGAGGGCGTGCGCCGCGCCACGCCAGAAGCGCGGGCTCCTCGAGGAACCGGAGCAGGAGCCGCGCTCCGTACCAGAGCCCGCGCAGCGGCGTCTCCCGGCCGAACTTGAGCCAGAGCTCGATCGCCTGGCGGCGGCTCGCCGCCTCGCCGACGGCCGGCGGCGAGCGCATCGTCGCGAGGGCGGAGGCGATCGCGATCAGTTGCGCCGCCGTCAGCGCGCCGTCCCCGCCCTCGGCCTCCGCGACAGCGCGCATGAGCCGCTCCATGCCGACCTCGTCGAGCAGCGCCAGCGTCGCTGTGAGCCTGCCTTCGCGGCTCAGTTCCTCAATGACGTCGCCGAGAACGGCGCCGGATTCGAGGAGCAGATCGAGCACGATAATTGTCGGGTGGCGACCCGCTTTGGCGTCCAACTCGGGAAATTGCCAGGACCTGCCTTCCGGCGGTCCGCGCGCGGCGTGGACGATCATCGCCACGACATAGGACGCGCGGTTCTCGAAACGGCGCAGTCTCTCGCCTTCGCCGTCCGGCCGGGCAAGCGCTTCGTGCAGCGCGCGGGCGACAGCATTGGCCCACGCGCCGGCGAGCCTGCCCCGTTTCAGGTCGGCGAGGCTCATCCCTAGCTTCACGTCCAGCCGGCGAAGCCGCACCACCACCGGCTGGCGGTCGAGGCTCGGCCCGAGGCGCTCCGACAGCTCGCGCGGCAGGACCTGCCGGGCGACGTCCTCGACAAGCGCGCCCATCTCCTCTTGCCCGCGAGGGACAACGCAGCGGGTCGCGAGCTTGCCGATGCGGAGGGTCATGGGCGAAAGATAACAACGAACGCAACGCTGACAGTTTCAAATACCGAAGTCAAAGCGGTCAAATCACCTGTAACGACGCAATCGACCGTTATTTTTACGTTGGTAGTCGACGTTCCCGACGTCGGCGTTACTGTAATACCTGATAGCGATATGCCCGCCAGAGCTGTGGCGGCGGCTGTCGTCAACCAAGTTTCCAGATTATTTCTTCTAATTAATTCAAATCCTGCAATGCTTGCCTGCACATCGACGCTTGAGAAGCTCGTTAAAGTCGTATTGAGAGTTATCGCTGGGCTCGTAAAAGGTCCTGTGACGTTTCCAGATATAGTTACCGTGATAGGGGCCGGATTTGCTATATTAGGCATAAACTGGACATCTGGCGCGGGGGCAGGGCTTGTCAGCGACACCCAATTGTCGGCGCTTTGCTCGTACAAAAACTGTCCCTGAAGGAACAAATCGCCGGCAATTTTCACATTTCCGGTGGCCGACGGCAGCGGGGTATTTGGCAATCCTGTAACAGCTGGATTAGTAGGATTAAGTATAAAATCATCACCGATCAACATGTTGCCCTGTACAAGCATATTTCCATCAGAATACACACCATTCGGTGTTTTGACGTGGATGTAACCTTCTGGCGATGGTGGAAAGTTGTAATCTGGCGCCGGTCCGTAGAAGACATAAGCATTGGGTTCGGCGATATCATCCGGCGCGATAATCGATTGCGCTCGAATTTTCACATAGCTGCGCCGGCTGTACCAATTCGGCGGCAAGGTGAAATAGAAGCCGATGGTCGAATTGTAGTTCAGATTGACGAGCCCGAGACAAATGCCCTTCAAATCAAGGTTCGGATTGGGCGTACCCGGAGCAGGCACGACCGACGGGTTTCGCGCCATCAAGGAAAACGATTCCGCCCAGCGCGTATTCTGGGACAGCTGGTTGCAGAGCTGGTAGCCGGGCGCCGGCGAGCCGGACGCCGTCTCTGTGTAGACGATCCAGATCTCGCACGTGCCCGTCTGCAATCCCGCGGGGCTGAGCAGCGGCGTGAGGGAAACGGGCGCGGTGACGTAGATCTCGCGACCGATCTGGTCGATCGCGAACCCCGCCGTCACCGACAGGAATTGCGCCGGCGTCGACGGGACCGAACTCGCGTCCGGGACCATATGCAGGCCCTTGACGATTCCATGCAGATGCAGCTCCTGGTTGAGCAGCCGCCGCATGGCGACGTGATAGGATTGCTCATCAGTGAAATCGCTGCTCTGGAGGTACTCGCCATCGTAGTACTTCAGGCGTTGCGTGGTCGACGCCATGGGAAAATCTCCGTCGTCTGGGGGTGATTATCGCCGGCGGCGCGGCCCTCTCGGCTGACGTTTTGGCGGCTCGGGGGGCGGGGGCTCCGGCTCCGTCGGTTCGATGTCGTCGGGGGCTCGACCTTCATCAGACCAGCGTGCTTGACCGATTTCATCGCCCTTAGAGTCTTCCTCCGGCAAGTGATCCCTCAGCACATGCCGCACCGTTCCGTCGGTATCCGGGTACAATTTCACGCTGTCTTGACGGCGGAGAAGCGTCTGAGACAGAAATGCCTGGACCGGATCGAGCATCGGGAACTTGGTCCCGTCCCTTTCGGAGAATGTCTTTAGATCGAGATTACGCGCGTATTCGGCCGCGCGACGCGCTTCCTTATTCTTGAAAATTTCTGGCGAAACCATACTCGAATTCGTAAAGGCGAAGCCCTTGGTCAACGAATCGAAGCCCGCCTTCGCCGCCCGCAATATCGCCGCCGCGGATTCGTAGCGGGCGCTCACATCTGTCTCAAATTCCCGCAGAAAGGTGTCGCAATCGAAGGGGCCGTAATCGGGACAACATTCACGCCGAGGTTCGCGCCCCTCGAGGGCCGGCTCGCCGACGGCCGCTCCACTGAGGCTCCCGGTCACTATCGTGCTGATCGCGACGGGCAGAAGATTGGCGAACGACCAGACATAGCGGCGCGGCGTGTTGCAAACACGGCAGAGGCGACCGTCGACGATTTCCACCGTGCCCAGCACGACGCATCGAGCTTTCTCCGGCTCGCAGCAACCGAACACCAGGTCGGACATGACGCAGTCGTACTGATACCGCAGCATCAGCTCGAACAATCGACAGTAGCACGCGCGCATCTCCTCGGCGTAATCGTCGCGATCACGCTCAGGGCAGTGCAGGCATTCCAACTCTCTCAGAAGGCAGCAATCGAGCTCGTCGGGGCAGAGTTTGATCTGCTCGATAAAAAAGCCCCTGAGCATTCGGAAGAGCTCGCACTGGCAGTTCCGGACCTCATGCCGGCGGTCCCTGTCGTACTCTTTGCAATCCATGACCTCTCTGATCTCGGGCATCCGTTCCTTCATGAGCCGTCCCACTGGATTGTCGCGGAACAGCCGGAAGCAATGCTTGAGGCGCTGTTCCAGCCAGACGAGGTAGGAATGCTCCTCGGGAAGCCGATCAGTCACCTCGAGCCGGAAGGTCTCCTTGGTTCGCGTCGGAACGCAGTCTTGCGGACCCGTGGCGCATCCGGCTTGAAAGGGCGTTTCGAACTGACAATCTTCTTCGTCGTAGCAAATCAATACGTAAAAGCACTGCTTGATCCGGCATTCGCGTTCGCCGTCATCCCACTCGCAGGGATCGCGCCCGCGCTCTTCCCAGATCAGTCTCTTGGCGCGCAGCGCCCCGACGACGTCGAAATGTTGTTTTTCGCAAACGATGATGTCGTTGCCGCAATCGTCGATCGCATAGCCGTCGTGCACGACGATATGGCCGTTGCAGCATGGATCGCAGGTGAGTTTCAGGCCGCAGACCACCCCGTGCCCGTGGAGAGCGCGATTGCGCAGCTTGTTCTTCTCGACCTGGTATTTGACCTGCAGCGACAGGTCCGCGTCCGTCAGCAAGTGCCCGCAGTGATACTTGGGGCGGTCGAAGCAGACCAGCTCGCAACAGGTGCAGACCGGGGGCGGACGCCCACAACGGTCACAGATTTCCTGACTGGCGACAGGAGGCTGGGTTTGTGCGTAATTCATTGCCGATGTCCTTTTGCTGCGCGCTTAAAGTCTATCTGCGCGCCTTGACCTCACCTGGATCCAGCTCTCGAACGTTCCGCCGGGCACCTTGTCGCCAGTTGGCAACGACCCGCCGAGGAAATTGCCGTCCACGGCGATGCCGTGCAGATCAGTGATGACGTCGCATCTCAGGACCACGAAGAAATCGAAGTCGCGGCCGTCCAGTCGCTGAATCGCATAGTCGCGGCTGATCGACAGACGACACCAGTCAGTCTCGTCCTCGTCCTTGTGGATGTCGTCGAGCGGGACGTACTCGATCTGGCGCGGCAGCGCGGGATCCTCGTGGCGAAAGATCACGTAGGCCTGGAAACTGCGCGAGTCGATCGCGCGAGAGCGCACCCTGTCGGTGAACCGGATGCGGAAGCCGCGCGGATGATCATGCGAGCTGACGAAATCGGAAATGAACTCGCGGCACAGATAGCGACCGTCGTGCTCCCAGTTCATGTCGTCGATCCGGGCGAGATCGGCAGCCGGAAGCTTGTCGAGGACGCAGCGAAGAACGTTGTCCAGCGTCTCTGTGCTCGCGAGTTCGCGCCGATGCCCCCTTATCCGGATTTGCTCGGCCAGGACCTTGCGGCCGGGAACGAAGTCGACGATGACCGCGAGCGGCACGCAGCAGTTGTCCGGTTTGCGGCAAGGTTCGCAGCCATCGCCATAAAGTTCGCGGCAATCGTTCGCCTCGCAGCGACGCTCCACCGCCTCATTCCAGAATTCCGGCCGTTCATCATAAAGATCGAGCCGGAAGCCCTCGCAGACCCGATTGGGCTGCAGGACCGAGCCGTTGGTGCAGGCGCAGTCGTCGAACGGCGCAGGTGAAAACTCGGTTTCGCACTCCGTGTGGACGATGCAGAGATAGAGGTCCTTGGGGACGGGCTCGGGCTCGCATTCTTCGGAGGTGGGTTGGGGCTGATGGTTCGGCTCGTCTGGTCTCGGCTGGGCCGGAGCGGCCGGGGGAGCCGCCTGGTTCGCCTCGGTCTCGGACGCTAACGCGGCCGCGGGGGCGGGGGCTGCCGCGGCCGACACCGCTGTCGGTGGAGGCGGCGGAGGCGTCGGCGCCCGCGGCGGGGGCGGCGGAGGCGGGGGCGGCGGCGGCAAGGTCAGGTCGACCGGCTGGAGAATTCGGATTTCGCGGCCGCAGCAGTCGATCGCGAATCCCTCGCCTACGACGAGCCGCTGGTCCGGACAATAGGGATGCGGCCTGACTTCGAAACCGCACACGACGCCCCAACCGTGCAGGGCGAGCGTGTGCAGGCGCATCCTGTCCCTGTGATACTGCTGCTCAGCGGCGAAATCGCGCTCCGTCAACAGCTTGCCGCGATAGTAGTGGTTCCGGCAGAAGACCGGGATGTCGCAGGGAAGGCACGTGGCGTCCTTGGCGGTGGTTGTTGCGCTAGCCAGTGTGGGCGAGGTGAGCATGACATCGTCCCTCAGTTGAGTCTCGTGGTTACGCCGATACGCTGCCGGACCGCCGCGCCGAATTTCCTGATTTCGCGCTCCACCGGAGACGCGGCGAGAACCGCGTCGTAATTGAGCGTCGAAACCTGGCAGAGCACCGCCTCGCCGGGCGTTCCGATGCGCGAGTCCAATCCGAGTGTGGCCTGCACGCCGACCCGGAACCGTGAGTAGACTGGGCTATAGTGCGCGAGGGTGTGGGCCGGCTTCTCGCGCTCGACGACCGCGGCGACCGCCGTCTGCGTTGCGCCGGCGGTCAGCGGTTCGGCGTCAAAGAAGACGGTGAATTCGTGGGCGCCCCAGCTGATCGCTTCAGCCCCGGGCTGCGGCTCGCCGACCAGTTTGAAGTAGCCGACGCGGCTGAAGACCCCGAGTTGAAGCCGTCGATAGAAATCGCGGCTCCATAGCCGGCCGCCCCCGGTCGGAGTGGCTTGCGCCGGATCGTCCCGCAGGAAGATCAGTTGCCGCAGATTGAAATGCTCGAACAGACGGGCGCCGACGTTGGCGTAATCGGAAATCAGTTGCTGAAGCCCCGCGGGCGTGCCGCGAAGGCGATATTGCTGGCCGGCATTCTTCAAGACGCTGCGTTTCTGGGCGTCGCTCCACAACGGGTTGATCGGCAGGGCGATCCAGGCGGCGAGCCAGAGAAACCAGTTATTCGGTACGGATGAGGGGTCGAAATAGTTCCAGATGTTGTCGATCGTCTCATCGAAGCTGTCGAAATCGGTTTGCAAGATCGACTGGAACCGGGACAGGAAACTGCGGCTTTCCTCATCCTGCTGGTAGAGCGCCGGCAGGTATTTGAGCCAGTCCTGACGCGGGAACCAGATCTTGACGCTCCGGAGGACGGGCGTTGCGACGCCATTCCCGTTGAACGTCAAATAGAGCTTCAGATACTGGCCCGGCTGGCCTTGAACGAGGCAGTCCTGCGCATCGCCTGAAAGGACGATCGGCGCCGGAATGAGGTCCGGAACCGTGTCGCTTCCCGTGGCGGCGTAGACATGCGGAACCACTGTGATCGTCGTGCCAGTCGGGATATCGGCGTCGAGCGCGATCCGGTGCCACACGCACCCCTCGATGCCGCTGTCGAGTTCCTCCGTCGTCAGCGCGCCGGTTTGCCCGCGGCCTGCGGCGGCGTCGATCTGCCAAAACTGTGTGGTCTTCGCCCCGCTCGCCTGCACCACCGCCAGCATCGTGGCGCCGCCAAGACAGAGCAGTCGCTTGACAGTCGCCTGCTGTCCGACGACGCCGATACCGGCGGCCTGCCACCCGCCTTGTGCGTCGAGAGCGAAGCCGTAGATCAGCCCGCCGGAGCCGACGTGCAGGATCCCGTCCGTGCCGAAGACGAGGCAGGAGCCGCCCGGCGCCGCGCCGATGGAGACCGGCGTTCCCTCGCCCGATGCGGGGAAGAGCAGGAGATTGGCGCCGTCCAGCACCACAACCTTGCCTGAAGCGTCGACGGCCAGAGCGAGCGGATCGGTGAGCCCGGCCAATTCCCGGCGCACGTCGCCGTTCCGGTCCACCCCAACGACCCGACGGCGGCCATGGTCAACGATCCACAGCAGCCCACCGGCGCCCTCGGCGATCCGGGTCGGCCTGTGGAACCCGCGCCAAACCGCAACAAGCGCGTGCGGATAAGGCGAGAAGATCTTGACCTCGGCGTTCCCGCTGTCGGCCACCGCGATAAAGCCGTCGTGGAGCACGGCGATGTCTTCCGCAGCACGAAAATGCCTGGCGTCGTGACCGAAGCCTCCGACTGCCCGCAACTCGCGCGCCGGTGCCTTAAGGGCAGGGTCGACGACCTTGATCCGCATGTCGGCGCCGTCGAGCACGACGATGAAACCGTCCTTGTCGGTCGCGAACGCCGCCGGCGAAACGGGCGCAGCGCCCGGGATTGGCGGCCAGACGACAGGCGAGCCCGGAAGCGCATCGAGACTATAGGCTCCGGTCGTCGAGTCCTCGGTCAGCCCCACGCTCGTGCTGCGCCAGCCAGGGCTCGGCGCGAGCAGGAGATATTGCCTGTAGGACGGCAGGGCGTTCATGACGGATAGCTCGCGGTGATGTAGTGGATTTGAGAATAGACGAGCTGGTCGGGGAGGAGGGCTATGTCGGTCGCGGGTGTTTGCAAGACGCCATCGACAAAAGTCTGAACAGAGCCAGAAACAATGAATTGAACGCCAGGAACATCGAGGATCTGGCGATATGTCTCAGAGAAATAAATTGTACCTCCGAAGGTCCATCCGGGGATGTTTGGAGTTGAACCTCCAGTTAGAGGACTGAAATAGGCAAGTAATTTATTGACAACCGCGGCGGTAACAATTCCAAAATCAAACGTAGGTTGAACGATGATGCTTGCTTGAATCGTGACCTCACAATATTGCGGCGGGGCCACATAAAGCTCTGTCGTCAGCAAACGGAACTGGTCGAGCCATTGCGCAACGGTCTGGAGGACTCCGCTGCTCGGGATCGGATTGGGGATCGTCGTGCTTTGCGGCACCACGACCACCGTCACCGTCCCGGGCGTTTGAATCTCGGGTGTCACCGGTCCTCCCGGCGAGGATTGGGTCACGCGATAATTGGGATTGAGGAGGGGAAACGCTTGTGCGCGAGCGATCTGCGCCCCTGGCGTCTGCAGTGCCAGAAAGGCGAAGTCTTCTCCGGTGACCGCGCGGTTGCTGGTTCTGAGCACCATCGGCACCCGAACCTGCGCCTCAGCGACCGTCTCCTCGTCGGCGCCCCCGTAGGACGCGTGCAGGTTGGTCACACTTGCAACATACGGGATCGGCGTCCGCAGGGTCGTGATGGTTCCCGCAGCCGAGTTGCCCGCGGACCCTCCGCCATATTGATAGCTCGTCGCCTTGATGTTGATTTGATTGGAAGCCTGGCTGTTGCTCGAGTTGCCGGACACGTAGTTGGGGATTGCGCCGCGGACGCTGTCGCCGAACGACGCGAGCCCCGTGCCGTGGTCCAGCGTATAGACCTTGTCGGTCGAGATGGACCCGGCGAAATCCTCCACCTCTTTCCAGGTGATGTAACCGGCGCCGTCGCCTTCGTCGATCGCAATGATCCCGGTCACTCCATCAGGAAGCGGAAGAACGGGGAAAAGGGGAAGCTGGACGGTCTGGTTTGGCAGCCCGGTTGCGGGGCCGAGCAAGACGTCCGTTACGGTCACCGCGTTCGTGGAGGGCACCGTGTTGAGGAGGATCGCCTCGACGATGGGCGGCGTGGGGTATCCGGAACCGACCAGGCTGTCGATGCGGAAGCGAATCCACCAGAGCGCCGGATCGGTGGGCTTGATGAGCAGGCCGAGCTGTGTCGACTGCGCGTCCGTCGGGGCGGTGAAGATGACCGCGCCGCTTTGCGTAAAGGCTTGCGTGCTGTCGCTGACGAGCGTCAGGCGCTGCCATTGCGCGCCGTTCCAATATTCCCAATAGCCTTGAACCGGAGGCGGCGGCGCGGTGATAGGATTTCCCGTGCCCGCAACAGTGGTCACACAGCCGTTCGTCAACACGGCCGTGGGCAGCGAGGACAGGTTGGCGCCGCCTTGCACCGGCGCCGGGGCTCCCGGGCTCCCGAGATAGACCGTCAGCCTGTGATCGCCGGCCGGGAAAGCCTGACTAAATCCGAGATAGACTCCGGCGTCGAGCTGCGGCGTGTTGCTGAGCGCCGGGTAACCCGGGCCGTCGACCACATTGGCGGTGGTTTGCAGGGTGAACTGCGACCCGTCGAAGCTCTGTACGGCGGTCAGCGACAGCCCGACCGCCGTGAACGCGACGTCGGTTTCGAACAGGATAGGCGTCCCGCCTCCCCCCGCGAGCGCCACTTGCGTCCCGGCGGCTATGGATTGCGAGACCGCGCCGCTCGCGAGCGTAAAGGTCAGATCCGCATGCGCCGGCGCCGGTTGCAGGAGATTGAGGCCGACCAGCTCCAGGAACTTCTGATAGTTCTTCTCCGGCACCCGGTTCAGCCGCCAGATGATCATTTCCTCGAGAAACGCCGCGAGTTGTAGCAGCGTGATGCCCGGGTCGCTGTCGTTGAAGTCCGTCCACTCGGGCGTGTAGGCGGGGATGCGACTCCGCGCCCGGGTGAAGAGATCATCGAACGTGCGGTTGTCGAGATTGATGTCGGTAAGGGGCATTATCCGATCCCCTCCTGAAAATAGAGCGGGTAGACCAGGTTGAAGAGCTCATTGGTCGTTCGGATCGTGTAGTCGATCGATATGTTGACGAGATTCGGCTCATCGCCGACGCTCACGTTGATGTTCACGATGGAGATCCGTGGCTCCCAGTTCGACAGGGCGTTGCTGACCGCGGACGCGAGTTGCGCGCGAAAGGCGGCGCTGTTCGGCTCGAACACGTAGTCCTGAACGCCGGCGCCGAAGGTGGGACGCATCACCCGTTCGCCGGGCGAGGTGCTCAGCACGATCCATATGGCGTCGCGGACGCGGTCTGGTCCGCTCGACCAGTCCAACCCGCCGGACGCGTTGACCTTGGGCGGAAATTTCAAGCCCCGTCCGATGATGGGTCCGCCGCCGTTGCTCATGATGTCGGGCATCCTCCCAGGGCTTCCGTGGCGATTGTGATGACGCTGACGGCCTCCTGCAGGGACTTCACGAGGGCGTTGAGACCCGCGACGTCGGTTTGCCCCGCCGCGGGCAGGCTGATCGGCTGCACCCCCGCGATCTCGAACATTGTGCCGGCGAGGTCGAGCAGCACGCCCACCGGCTCCAGCGAGTTGGTCAAATGCTGCGCCTGCGCGCTCGCGTTTCCCTGCGCACATTGAATCGTGTTGATGAGGTCGAGATTTCCCGTGCTCTGCGCGAATTCGAGCTGGATCTGGAGACCTTCCATCAGGCTGACGATCGACTTCAACTGGCTGAGCAGGCATTGCAGCACGCGCAGGATCAGGCACAGCAGGTCGCGGACAAACGGGATGATGGCGAGGGGCGTCGGCACCAGCAGGCAGGGCGCCAGAGCAACCGCCGCCTTGACGAAGTCCTCGATCGCGGGGGGCAACTTGATCGGATCCGGCGGCGGGCCGAGCGATTTGACGACGTCGATAAGCGGCTTGAGGAGCTTCAGGATCTTCAGGAGACAATCCGACATCGCGAGAAAAGGCGCGATTTGCAGCATCAGGCTGAAGGTCATCGAGCAGTCGTTCGGGATGCCCTTCGAGATATCGGCGAAGGCCTTGAGCGCGCCCCCGGTCGGCAGCGTGACGCTCAGGGAGGTCGGAGGGGGCAGGGTGAGTTCGGTGCAGGGCGGCAGGTTGAAGAGCGCGGCCAGATCGGCGTCGACGGCGATATCGATATTGGACATCGCTTCCCCCTCAGATCGGATTTGGAAAATCAGAGACGATGCGCCCCTTCACCGTGATGATCGGAGCGTCTATTTCCAGGAGCCCTTTGGCTTTGATGGTGACTTTGTTGTTGGACATGACGATCGTGTTGCCGTTGGCGTCCTGGATGACCAGCGCGCCAAGGGCGCCGTTCGACGGGGTCGAGTTCCAGGAACTGAAGCCTATGCCCGTTCTTGGACATGAGGCGCCGGTCGCGCGGGTCCTGTCCGGGGGGCAGATCCTGCCCGTTCCAGAGGAAGCCGATGACATAGGGACACCGCGGATTTCCCTGATCGAACGCCAGGAGCACCTCGTCCTGAAGCTCTGGCATCAGGAACGAGCCGCGATTGTTGCCGCTCATCGCGGTCGCGATGCGGATCCAATCCGATTCATGATCTTCCGAAAGCCAGGGATAGGTGACCTTAATCTGGCCGGCTTGAACCTGCGTCACGAGCCCGACCACAACGCCGTTTATCGTATCCATGACGGGCCCTCGATTAGGTGCCGAGTGGTGTTGGGTTCTGCATGCGACAGGTGAAGTCGGTGGTATAGCCACCGTCGCCAATCGTATGGGTCGTCTCTTCGACGACATATTGTCGGCTGTAGCGGTCACCCAGCCCCAGGATCTGGACGACCGACCCCGTCTGCAGATCCGGTACGCCGATCGTTCGGCCTTTGGCGACAACGATGCTTTGCGCGATGTTGCGCAGATGGCTCTTGGCCGCCTCCAAGGCTTCCGCATTGCTCTGAACGATTTGATCCGTGATGATTTCCGTCTTTTTTGATAAGGGAGTCTGCGTCAGATAGAGGTCCGTGGCCGGGTCGATGATGCATTCCGCCCGCAGGTCCGCCAGAGTCACCTGACCTTCGAACTTCTGCTTCAATTGCGGGTTCCAGCAGCGCACGATCACCTCGCTAACCTGATCGGTGGTCGCGAGACTGGGCTGGAAGCTGATCAGCGTCTTGCCCCATTCCAACGTATAAATGGCGCGGTCGGCTCTGCAGGCGGGTCTGTAATGCATCGTGACCGTACGCTGACTTCCCAATTGCCCCTGCGACACATCGACAGAGATCTCGTAGTTGATCTCGTTGGCGCGCTTGAGCAAGTAATTAATCGCGTATTGTTGCTTGATTGTCAGCGTCTTGATTGGCTGTTCGTTTGAAAGAGTACGCCCTATCTCGTCGGGATCGGTGGCGAGCGTCAATTCTGTAAACGTCTGCAGCATCTGCTGGCCAATAATACTTACGATGTCTTGGAAGATGGCCGAGTCTTTTTGCTGAAGATAAGTCTTGCTGATCTGATTCTTCCGGAACCGGTTCAGCACCCCCAACGCGCTGATGGACAGCGTCGCCGGTCCGTCGGCGGGGAAGTTGGGCGTCATGCGGACAATTTCGCCGACCATCATCCGGCGCAAAGTATCGTTGCCGCCGTTGTAATAGCCCATCCATATCTCGATCTCTTGCCATGGATCCAGCAAGGTGGAGTCGCTATATTTCCAGCATCCTGGCTGACCCTTGCCGCCCGGGTCCCAGTTGTTGATGGTCAACTCCGCGTGCTCGATTTCATTCTTTTTGTCGCTATAGGTCAGGCTGATCACATCGCTGTCGATCTCGCGCAGATCCTGTCCATTGACGATCACTTTGAATGCCGGAACGTAGAAATCTTGCTGGAATTCCGGATCCAGATTGAGGACGGCGTTCGCCATCAGCCGCCTCCCGCCGTCGTCGACGACTGCGTCGCGCTCGCCGCCGGCGGGATGGTGAGCACCATTCCCGTCTGCAGCAGGCGAGGGTTGGCTAGATTGTTGGCGACGGCGATCGGGCGCCAATTGGTGGCGTCGTGGTATTGCGCATAGGCGATTCCACTGAGCGTATCGCCAATCTTGACCGTGTAGAGATTTGTGCGATCAGCAGAATGACGTGGCGTAACCTGGAGCTGCTGGTCAATCGTCCACGCCTCGCGAAACGTAACGGTCAGCTTTGCGCGCAGAGGAATACCGTCGGGGCTGAACAGATTGAACTCTTCACTGATGCTCTCGAGCACGAGCCAGGGCTGGATACTGGAGCCAACACTGGTGAGTTGGCCGCTCGTGCCCCAATTCAGGAACACTCTGGGCGGCGCGTGGAGATCGCCATTGATTTTCAGCAGCTGATAGACCTGCGCCGTGTATCCGCGAACGTCGGTCACGTCCCCGACCATGCCGTCATCGGTCGTATCGAAAAACAGCTCCATGTTGATTTTTTCGTTCTGCCCGCGAATGTACTGCACGACTGGAGAATCGAGCCCAGGTATTCCGATGTCTGCGAGCTGAACGCTTTTTGTGACCGTGTATTTCTCTGGATTGAACAGAGCTGTGACCGGCGCGCCGATTTCTGGTGTTATGGTCAAGAGTTCCAAAGGCATGGCGTTACCCTCGGTTCAGATCAGGTCTCCATGCGCGATCGGTGATCCGGGTA
Source organism: uncultured Alphaproteobacteria bacterium (assembly GCA_963813555.1). GTDB lineage: Bacteria > Pseudomonadota > Alphaproteobacteria > Rhizobiales > Beijerinckiaceae > Roseiarcus. The sequence continues at coordinate 180,435 of CAWEZX010000018.1, forward strand.
TCCTGGTCGCGGAAGCCGGATCGTTCCTTTTCTTCGCGCAGGCATTGCTTGACCAATGCGGCCACCAGCTTTCGGAGTTCGGATGAACTCGGTGTCGCGCCATCGGAGATCTCCAGGTTGGTCTGCACCTCGCCGATCGAAATGTCGGGGTTCGCGCCGTCTTTGTTCATGCGCCCACCTCCATCACGAGGCCCTCATGCGCCAGTTCGAGCGATTCGATCGCCACGTTGCTTTGGGCGGCGTTCAGCGAAGGGCCGACCCATTTCATCGGGATGGCGCGACTGAACTTCCAGACCTTGAGTGGATTGCGCCCCTCGTCCATGAGCGCGATCAGACCGTCCTTGCGCGTCCCGGCACCCTGGACCCAGGCGTAATACCAGGTCCACAAATCGTCGTACTGGTAGATGACGCCGTGCTTGAGCGTAATGTTGGAATAGGTGGCGCGAGTCGCGAACTTGTGGATGTAGGCGTTCTGTCCGCCTTCGCGGTAGTCCATGATCTCCATGCTGGCTTCAAGTCCGCCGCACTCGGAAAACCCTGCGACCGCATAGTTGGATACGACGCTGAGGAGCGTCCCCGCCAGGTTCGCGCTGTCCATCAGCGTGACGTAGAAGTTGTAGGATCCGAGCGGATCGATCCGCACTGCGTTGGCCATGGCTTAGCTCTCCATGACCGTGCCGCCGGAGGGATCCTGGCGGACCTGAAAGACGAGGAACTCCATCGGCGCAGCGGGCGCCACCCCGATCATGCAGATGACCTGGCCCGCGTCGATGACGGGTTGCGGGTTATTGGTGTCGTCACACTTGACGTAGAAGGCCTCGGCCGCCGTAGCGCCCGCCAGCCCGCCGCCTCTCCAGATCGTCTCGAGGAGAACGGTGAGCGAATGCGTCAGCGCCTTTCGCAGCGCCGTGTTGTTGACCTGAAAGACGGCCCAGCGGCTGGAGCGCAACACGGTGTCCTCGATCGCCGAGATCAAGCGGCGAACGTTGACGAACTCCCACGAGTTGTCCGCGGCGAGCGTTCGCGCGCCCCATATGCGGATGCCTCGGTCAGGAAAGGCCCGGATGACGTTTACTTGCGCATCGTTCAACGGACCCTGCTGCGCGTCCGTCATGTTCTGCGCGACGTCGACCGCGGTCGTCAGGGCGATATTGGCCGGGGGCTTCCATACGCCTACGGAACGGTCCGTGGATGCGAAGGCGCCGGCCACGAACCCGCTTGGAGGAAGGCTCTTCAGCGCGCCAATCGTGGACAGCGGGTCCCGCGCCATTAGCCACGGATAGTAGAGCGCCGCAAATGCCGCCGACTGGTTGATCAACCCCTGTTGTGACGGCCAGGTTTGCATGGTGATCAGCTGCAACGCAGCGGGCGTGTCGAGGATCGCAAATCGAAATCTCAACCGCTCGCACTGCTCGATCATGAGCATCTGGAGCGAGATCCGGTCAGAAGGGCTGAGCGTGGCGGGAATGCCGGTCGGATCGGGGGGCAGGACCGGGGGCGCCGAAGCCGGGACCGGGGCGCATGGATCTGGCGGGGGAGGGGGCGGCCCCGTCAATGGCGGCGCGATCGTCAACACGGCGTCGGGAATCGCGAGCAGTCCGATCTCGTCGATTTCCTCGAGCAGATGGAGACCGCGACGATCGGAGATGCTGCCGGAGAAGTCCTCGAGGGTGACGTCGGCCACTCCGTCGCGGCCGCCTTCGAGGTACACGACCCGGTCGCCAAGCGGACCGGCCGCGTCGAACCAGATCTTTCCCCCGGCATTGGTCAGTCTTATCAAATTGGACTGCGCGGCGAGGGTTGCGGACGCGTCTTTCGGCCTCGTCGGATCAAGCACGAGGCCGGAATAGGTTTCCTGCTGGGCGGGCGCGCCTCCGGGCCCAGGGCCGAGGCTGACCGTCAGGTTGAAGGCGCCTGGATCGTTGGGACCGCCGGCGTCGAGCGCGGTGAACCGCAACTGGATTCCGTTGCCCCAGGCGCCTCGGCTCGAGGCGGTGACGACGGCCGCAGAGGGATATCGGACGACTGCGTCTCCCTGCGCAAAACGGGGATCGAGAGCCGTCGAGAGCAGAAAGCTTCCGTCCGGCATCACGGCGCGAACGGTATAGCTCGCGGTGAGGCCGGGATGTTTGACGACGATAAGGCCGGCGACCAGCGCGGCGGCGGCCTGCGGCGGGGTCAGCGTGATCTGAACGGTAAATCCGCCGCCGGGACCCGCGAGCGTCCCCACTGCCTGCTCAGCGCCGGAGGGCAGCGGAACGGTCGCGGCGACCGCCTGCCTGTCCGCCGCGATCGAGGGCCGCGTCGCCGCGACGCGCACGACGTAGCAAGTATCGCCGCCATTGGCGAAGAACGCCTGCACAGAGTTGGGCAGATAGCCGTTCCTCAGGAACGAGCCGAAGTATGTTTGATATTCCGCCCAGCTCGTCAATCGCAAGGCGACCAGCGACGGATCGAAATCCGGAGGGAAGTCCTCGGGGACAGGGCCGCGCTCGGCATAGCCCACAAACCCCGTGATATCCATCCGCACGAGCGTAAGCGGCGGAGGGGGGGTCGTGGGCGCCGTCTGGTAGACGCCGGGTGTGGCATAGGCGAGAATGGCACTGCTCCCTTATGAAGCCAGCTCGAGACCTTCATGGACGATCTCAAGCGTTTCTATTGCGACCTCGCTGCTCTTTGCGTCGAAAGGCGCCGTTTCCAATTTTTGACACCAGCCGCCAAAAAAATTCCAGCTCATTACTGGAGTTCTTCCTTCGTCCAAGAGAGTAATGCTGCCGTTTGCACGTTGCGTTGCGCCGTCGAGCACGGTTTTTCTCCATTTGTAAATACTAGTGTCAGCTGTTACGCCGTGCTTGAGAACTATATTGGTGAACTTCACTAAGCCTACAAGTTTTCGCACTGTGTTCATGCCATTGATCGCGTCGGCTCCCTCGCGATACTCCATGACGTTGGTATCTGACGTCAATCCACTGACCTCGCTGAACCCAGCAGTAGTTACCCCATCGATTGAAATCAGAAAATTGAACTTGCCGTATGGATCGACGCGGCTTCCATTTGCCATCTATTCCTCCTATTGCTCGGTGACGCTGCTGCCGCCTGGCCATTGGCCGATACGGAAGATGACAAATTCCGCGGGCTTCACCGGCGCGACGCCGATCACACAGATCAGCCGGCCATTATCGATGTCGTCCTGCGTCATCGTGGTGCGGTCGCAGCGCACGAAGAAGGCATCCTCCTTTTTTGCGCCTTGAAGCATGTCGTCCTCCCACAAGGTGGTCAGAAAATTGCTGACGCTACGCCTTATTTGCGCCCAGACCGGTTCGTCATTCACCTCAAACACCGCCCACTGGGTGGAATTGAGGATCGACTGCTCGATGAAGATGAACAGGCGTCGGACGTTGATGTATCGCCAAGCCGGGTCGGTCGATGTTGTCCGCGCGCCCCAAACCAGATTGCCGGACGCTTTGAAGTTGCGTAGGGCGTTGATCCCGATTGGGTTCAATAGTGCCTGCTGGCCGTCCGTGAGCACGAATTGCAGGGAATTGATCCCCAGGATTTGCGCATTGGCCGGGGCCTTGGCCACGTTTCGCGCATCGTCGGTCCGGGCATAGATGCCAGCGATGTGGCCGGTCGGCGGAATCAGGACTTTCTGGTTCGTCTGCGGATCGATGACTTTGACCCAGGGATAATAGAATCCTGCGTATTCGGAATTGTAAGAAATGCTCAATGTACCGGGCGGCGCGGCATTAGCGACGCTGTTCAGGATGGCGAACCGGCTCATTAACACTTCGCATTGGTCAATGAGCTGGTCGTTGATGTCGTCATTGTTGCCCAAGGCGTAGGAGTCCGGGCAGGATAGGAGCGAGATTTCACTGATCGCCGTAAAGGCGTCCAGGCCATTCTTTTGCCCTGGCGGATTCGCTGGGTTGCCCAGGAAATCGGCCAGCACGAGGGCCCCCCCATCCGTGCCGCCAATCAGCAGGGTCAGCACCTGCGCGCCGGGAAGTCCCGCCCCGGCCACTGTCGCTGTGATGAGATTGGAGATGCCATTGGTCGCCGCGCCATAGAAACTCGTGGACAAGGGGTTAGCGTCAAGATCGTCATAGACCTCCGTTATTTGGGGATCGCGCCGATCTGCGCTACGCAGATCAGCTGGCGCTCGGCTTGTTGGGTCTACCTTTACGGTCTTTCCATCGGCTTGCACCGGCGGGACCTGTGACCAGTACATGACTGTTAGCCTGATCCCGGTGCCGTTGCCGCTCTTCTCTATCTTTACACCGACACGGTTGCCCCAAATTCCACCATGTACGGCCGCGATGTTCATGGGGGCCACCGCCTGACTGGCAGGGACCGCCGTGGATGAGGTCACCGTCTGAACGAAGCACCGCTGCCCGCCGTTCTGAAAGAAGCCTTCCACAGCATAAGCAAGGTAAAACTGGCGGTCGGTCTTATAGTACAGACCGAAAGCGCGAGCGAAGTCAGTGAAGCTGGTGATCAGTGTCGCCGTACCCGGACCGCGTTCGGCCACGCCAAGAAAGCCCACCGTGCTTGTGGAAACGCCCTCGATCGGCTGGTTACCGGCGTTGGTCTCTTCGATGTATACGCCGGGGGTCAGATACTCGGACATGTGGGGCTCCTTGGTTGCGGCCGCCGGTCAGATGGCAATCAACAGGGTTGCTGTGGCTGCGCGACGGAGAGTGACTTGTGTGTCCACCTCCGGTTGGCCCGCACGTTGCACGCGGATCGTAACCGGGGTCGGCGATGCGGGTGGCTGCTGGAACACCAGGACGAATTGTCCGTCTGCGCTGGTCACGTAAGACAGCGTCGACCCCGAAGCATCGGAGACCGTTACGCCTGCCAGAGCCTTCTTGGTCGCGGAATTCGTAACGGTGCCGCGCACTAGCGTCGCCCCCGAATCGAATGGATAGGCAATGGATGGCGCAAGACATGCTTGTAGAAATTGCGTCCGGTACGCAGCCGGTTGATTGGGGTCCCAAAGAGCTAAGGCTGGGTTGGCAAGCGTGATATCGGGGAAGGCCGGCCAAAGCGCCGAGGGCATCGGAACCGTTACGGCAATGTCCGCGGGCAAATAGTATGGCGTACTTGGCGCCGATCGGACTTTAAGAGTTGTCGGTCCATTTTTAAAGCTGAAGAATACGAAAGCGCCGGTCGTCCCCTTGCGCTGACCAGTAATTGGACCCGCAGTTGCCCCTACATCACCAGCGAGTGCGTCTGCAAAAGTCAAGCGATCGCGTAAGAGCAAAGCAAAGGAAAGCGTCGTGACGCTCGACTCGAGGGACCCAACGGGGAAGGTCATCTCAAGGGCCTCCCGCGAGGGCCGGCGTGCGCGCGCCGTACCGACGGTCGACGCTGATGACCCGATTGACCGGGGTGTTGTCGGTCGAATCCATGAGAGCGACGCGTACGACGTACGGCACGCAGAGCATGTAGGGGATGTCCAGCGCCTGCCAGATGAGGGCGACCTCATTCATCGGCACCGGGTCCAGCACCGCGCGCAGAATCGTTGCCGTACCCGCCAGGTCGCCGACGAGGTCGGCGCCTTCCAGATTCGGGCGGTCGTAAAGCACCTGCATGACCTTGCCGAGGACGATTTGACGATCGCGCGCGGCGGTCAGCATGGGGGTGATCAGGTAATAGAGGTCCAGCGCCAGGGGAACGCGTTGCGTAGACCCGCCCGGCCCTTCGATGCGCGACCGGTTCTTCATGTACGGATCTTCGATAATCCGATACAAGTAGATCGAGAGTAACGCATTGTCTTTGTTTTGGGTGTGCTCGGCCGGCGATTCGAGCGAAATGAGACTGGCGTCGCCAATAAGCGCCTTCAGATCGGGATCGGCCGCTATTGCTGTCCAAATGACCTGGACAAGCGTCTGACCAGCCTCCGCAATGACCGTGTAGTTACTCATGTAACCTCGCCCGGCCGGATTCTAGACCTCAGAGATACCGATCGACGCTTCAAATCGTCACGTTGACCAATCACGTTACGACGGCAACACTACCGGGCAATCTCTCCCAACCGCTATCCATCCTTGGATCGAATAAAGGAGGGACCTGGGATCGAGACCATCCGGCAGCTTGATCTAGATCCTTACGAAGCGCCGGAAGCGGAGGGCCGTCGCTTCGCTCGTCGCCGGCGCCCCCAGCAAGGGTTGGATGGACCCAGACGGGCCGCGAGGTCAGGGTGGACCTGGGTTGGCGGGGCGGGTCGGAGCAGCGCCCAGTGACGCTATGGTTCTTGTCCCTTGCTCAGTAGGCGGCCCGGAAGCCCAGGTTAATCCAAACGCAGCCTCAGGACGCTCTCAGCGCCTCTTTAAGCGAGGCTATGGACAGATCGGACAGCGCTACGCGTCGACCTGGCGATTCATACAGCCACGCGGACTGTCCGTTGTGCGTAAGCGCCAGGATCCGGGCCAGCGAGCTCGCCTTCAGCAGCAGCGGATCCATTGCGTCGGCTTCGCCTTCGCCAAGACCGAGCAGCACGATATCGGGCGCGTGTTCGCGGATCCTCACCGCCAGGTTCTCCCGGGTGTCGAGGGCCCCCACCACGTCGACGGGGAATTCCGGCGCCAGCACGCTTGCCACGAGCTCGCGCAGAAACGGGGACAGCGTCACCACAAGCATTCGAAGAGCTGCCACTCTCGTTTTCCGCTAGGGACTATCAGACGCGGGATTATCGCCCCGGCGGATGCTCAAAGATATCATTCCGAAGGCGGAGAGAGGATTGATCGATTATTCAAAGGTCCGGCGTCCGCATCCAATTCGCGGCCTGGCCTCGCCGATGCAGGTTCATCTTGTTCAAGACGTTGTGAACATGCGATTTTGTCGTCGTCACCCCGATGTTGAGACGTCTGGAGATTTCCTTGTTGCTGAGCCCGGCTCTGATCAGACTGACGATCTCAAGCTCACGCCGCGTTAGCTTTGCGCGCAAGAATTTCTGTCCGTCAGACCCGGCCGCTACAGCAATGCGCCTAATCAGGCCTGCGGACACCAATGCCGAGCAGGCCTGCCGGCCTGCCTCGATGTCGGTCAAGAGCGTATTTAGATCGGCCAAGGCCGCGCTACTGGGAATGAACCCGGCGATGCCAGCCTCGGCCCATTCGACAACCAATTCAACCGACTCGCTCACGGCGAAGACCACCACCCTCGGCTTCGCCATCGTCTCTCGCAAATGGCGCACCAGGGCGATCCCGTCGCGGACCGCCGCGTCCAGAAGAACCATATCGGGTCGCAGTTCGTGACTCAGGCTCAGGATCTCCTCGCTGCTTTGCGCATGGCTGACCACCACCACGGCGGGGTTGCGCCGCAAGATTTCGGTTAGACTTTCACGTATAAATCTAACTTCCGACGCGATAATTAATTTTCGCGCGGGCGCGACATCATCGCGCGCATCATCGATATGCATGTTCGCGCCCCCCGGAGCTCGGATCGCGGCGCCCGGCAAACACCAAAACCGACCTATCGCACATCTGCGGAAGGGGCGCTGTGATTTAGATCACACAACCGACTGCGTGTCCACGACAAGCGGCCGGATTAAATGTGAAGTGGCCCCATTTTTTGGGATCAGTGGGAAGTCTGCTCCGAATGGTTTGAACGGAGCGGAGCATGACGAAGACGAAACGTAAGATTGACGCGCGTCGAAGCGAAGATCGCGGTGGAGGCGTTGCGGGGACAAGCGACGGTGAACGACCTGACGCAGCGCTATCAGGTTCACCCGAACCAGTTTACGCCTGGAAGAAGCAGCTTCTGGACAACGCGGCGCTGGCGTTTGATCCGAAGTCGGGCTGGATGCCGAGGCAGCGTCGGCGCGCGCGATCGATAAGCTTCACGCGAGGTCGGCCAGCTGACGATCGAGAATGACTTTTTCGCCAAGAGGTTCGGCAAATGAGCGCGCCGGACCGTCGAGCCAAGCTCGACCGCCACCACCCCTAGCTGTCGATTCCTCGGCATGCGCGATGCTGGGCGTGGCGCGCTCGAGCGTCTGTCGTCAGCCGCGACCGGTCAGCGACAACGACTTGGAATTTGCGTGACCTGACGATCGACCGGCCGAACCAGGGTCTCGGCGGCCGATAGTCGGCGAGCTTCGGGCGAGGTCCGGCGGGAGCGAAAGGTGTGCTTGGTCCGCATGGCTACATCCGCATGTCGTTGCCCGGATCGAGCGGCGCCTGACGCATAGCGCGCTGGCGCTGAACTTCGTCGTCGGGCTCATTGTCAAACGGCTCGAACTCCTGAGCCGGCTTTCTCGGCTCTGGCGCGATTTCCTCATGCTCCGGCAGTTCGGGTTCGCGACGAATGCCGGCGTTGTCGGGATCCTCGAGATCCGAGCCCGGCGCGGCCGCGGTACCACGCCGGCCCAGTCGCCGTCGTTCGCGGTTGGTGCCTCTTCGCCGGACGGCGATCCTTGGGTGGTCAATCCCGGCGCGAAAATGCGCGCTTTCATCTCAGGGTCTTCGTAATAGCGGCTTTCGCCCAGATGGGCGCTGAGCCCGACACGAGAACAAGCTCGTCATCGGGCTGGAGCTGCATCACCTCAGCCAGGGGTCAGCAGCGGCGGGGCCGTCTCCTGGCACGAGATCATCAGATGCCCCAGCCACGGGCTAAGGCGGTGGCCGGTATAGTTCTTCACCGCGCGCAGCTCGATGCCGTGCGGAGGGCGTCGAGACCCGCTTGGCCGTTCGTTCGTCGTTGGTGGCGAAGCTCACCCGCACGATTGTCGAGGATGAAGTTGTTCGGCCCATAGCCTTCTCGATCTGGTTCAGCGACTGCGCGATCAGGAAGCTCGTCAGCCCGTAGCCGGCCATGAAGGCCAACGGAGTCGAAGAAATCGAGACGGCCGAGCGCCGGGAACTCGTCGAGCATGAGCAGCAGCCGATGCCGGCGGCGCTTTCGATTCCAATTCCTCCGTCAGACCCGGCCGATCTGGTTGAGGATCAGGCGGATCAGGGGTTTTGTCCGGCGCATATTGGACGGAGAACGACGAGACACAGCGTGACGGGCGGTCGACCTCGACGAGATCGCGGATGCGCCAGTCGCAGCGCTGCGTGACGGCGGCGACGACCGGGTCCCGATAGAGGCCCAGAAACAGGTGGCGCCCGACGCCGTGACTTGCGCCTCGATCGTCAGGTCCAATCGCGTGGCGAGCGACAGGCGCCTACGGCCGTCGGCATCTTCCGACGCGCGCGTCTCGACGATCGCCCCCGGCTTGGCGTCGCCGGTGAGCTCGAGATCAGAAAAGACGACGTGGTGCGCGCGGCCGTCCGCGTCATCGATGATGATGTAGGCCCTGCCTTTGAGCTCGTCGTGCAAACCCCGCTCGACGAGGCGGCCCAGGATCGGATCAGCGGCCTCGTGGGCATGAATCGCGAAGCGGCTGACGTCGGGTTCACGGTTCATCCCGCTCATCGCCCTGTGCATCGTCTCAATGAGTCGCCACGGATGCCGAGGTCGCGCAGGGTCGGCTCGAGCCCCACAGCGCCGGGCCGACACGCTCGGAGAGACCAAGGCCGCTCCAGCTTTGCTGCGCGGCCCAGCATGAGACGGCGCATGTCCTGATCACCATCGCCGCCCGGCCGAAGGTCAACGACGCCACCGCCTTCGTCGGAGAGATCGCGTAGCGCGCGGTCGAGGCTGGTCCAGCGGTCGGCCTCGATTTCCTTTTCCAAGGAGGCGCGGATATCCTGCTCGCTCCGCGGACCCAGCTCCAACGTCACCCGCTCGGCGGCGCGGTCGCGAAAGCCGCGGCTGGGTTAATCGCGGCTTATAACCAGGTCGCGGCCGTCGTCACCGCGCCCTCGAATCAGGACGTGGTTGTGCAGGTTATCGGTATTCCAGTGATCGACTGCGAGACAATCGAGCCTGGCCGCGAGGGGTCGCGAGGTCACGCTCGACCTCCTTCATCAGCTCGCGTGTGAAGGTGCGCAGATTTTCCAGATCTGCCGCATCCTCGGGCGAGATGATGAAGCGGAAATGATGCCGATCCTCCTCGCAGCGCTCCGAGAAGGCCTTGGCATCGGCGTCGACGGAGCGAGCGTCATACATGCGAGCGTCTGCCCCATCGCACATGAGCCCATCGCGCTTCAGGAACGTCACATGCCGCGCAAGCGATGCAGATCGAAATTTCGAACTATGATGGCGGACGATCCGCGTCGTGACCGTGACCCGCCACCCGGGGGAACGCGACGCCCACGAAAGGACCATCTGCCTGCCGCGCCCGAAGGTCGAACGCCCCTTCCTCCGCCTCCCTGAGCGGGGGTCCGGCCCGACATGTCCGGCCTTCTTCGCGGCCTTCATCACCTCGGCGACAAAGCTCTTCGGCCGCTTGTCCCCGCGATTGCCGTGACGGATCCAACCCGGCCGAATCTGGATGTCGTCGTCGCCGGGAGTCATCGGCCGATCGCTCGTGGGAGAAGCCCGCGGATGGCCGACGAGGCATTGAAAATGGTGAGAAAAGTGCCTGATCCGCCATCCGGCGGCTCGTGGCGGATGACTAAAAATCTCAATCCAACCAACCGCTTGCGCTCGCCGGATGGCGGCGCTTTTATCTTGCCGTCCATGGATCGGGTCCAATCGCCGACCCTCCGACACGCACAATCCCTGCCCCGAGCCCTCCAGAGCACGTTCGCTCATTGCAACTGCCCCTTGAGCGAGAGCGCCACGAATAGTCCATCGGACTGCGGAACGAGACCCGTCAAATCCTTGAGCCGACAGTCGTTCGTCGGTACGCTGCAGCTGCTCATTCTATGCGGGTTGACCGTCGATCAGAGACCCGATCGAACGTGCGACAAACAAGGATGCCTTGGTCCATGACGGACGATGGTGGCGACCGGAACCGCGTCGTCCGGCGCACTGCCGCCGACGACTGGAGGGAGGCGGGCATGGTACGCCTGCGTCTCCGTCGGCAGTGGCCGGCCGGTTGCCAGGTGGTCTTCCCATCGCGCGGGAACGCGTTGTAGGTCGCTAGGAAGCCGGGAACGCCGTAGCGATCGTGCAGCTCGCGCAGATAGGCCGCGCCGGCGACGATGTTGTCGTGCGCGTCGTGGGGATCGGCGCCGAGGCGGTAGCGTTGGCGCAACCCGGCCCATGTCGCCGGCATGATCTGCATCAAGCCCATCGCGCCCTTGGGCGGAGATGGCATGCACAGCGCCGAAGCTTTCCGCGCGCATCGCCGCGCGTATCCATGCCGCCGGAACGCCGAAGCGCTGCGAAGCCTCGGCGATGAAGTGCGCCAAAGGGCGGATCGAACGTGTCATGTGCGACGCGTGGGAACGCGTGGGATCGCCTTTGGTTGTGCCCGTGCCTCGCACATGGGAAGTTGGCTGCGATCGCGATGCCGACGGTCAGGACAACGGCGCCTCGAAGCCTGCGACGCAACGCTGGCCAAGCGATGTTTGACGCCGTGAAGGGGGAAGGTTTCCGCTCATGGCGGAGGCTCGAGGCGTGTTGTCGATCGGTGGTGGTGGGTCACAATCAGTCCTTTTCGCGCATCCAGAGGGAATCGACCCGGCCGAAGATGGCTGTGACAGGCAGGAGGCCGAAATATCGGCCGTTAAGAATCCTCGGACTGCCGGTTCAGACGGTTTGGTCTGGAAGTGCGAGGACGCGCTTCAACATGGGGTGCCCTTTGGCAGGTAATGGCGCTCGTCGAGGAGCTCGCGAGCGTGGCAGGCGGCTGCACCACAACCAGCTCGGCGACCTGCATCGCGCCGACCCGAAACGCAGTGCATAAAGGCCGATCGGCGCGCTGGCGCTGGCGTTCCAGATCAGCTTGGGCAGCGGATGGAAGAACGCGGTCAGCCCCAAGCCGAACGTAGCCGCGTGGGTGGCGATGGCCCAGCCGACCCGCGTCATGGCGCGAGCCTCCCGCGCAGCAGCCAGGCGCAATGTTGCCCGCGGCTCGAGGGCCGCAGCGGCTCGCCGGCGACGAGACGGTTGTAGAGGCAGCGCCAGTAATCCGAGGCGGCGGCGGGATCGACGCCGATCGCTTCGATGGTGTCGATCGCCTGGAGCACGCGCTCGACCTTCGGCCACCCGCTGACGCTCAGCAGGATGTCGCCACCCGGCAAGTCGAACGGCAGTGTCTGGTGGGCAGCGCCGTGAACGACCGCGCGCACGATCTCGACGCGCGAGATGACCGTGCCAAAATCATTGAACGCCCAGCGCACGAAGGCGAAGACGCTGTTCAGCGCAAAGCGCAGGACGCGGGGGCGGCGGTCGAGGATCGTCTCGCTGCTCTCGTGGCCGAGGCGGGTCCAATGCTCGATGCGGCCTTCGAGCTGGATCAGCTCGACCCGCGTCAGCACCGGCATCGCGCTCGGGCGCGCAGTCGGCGCTCGGTTCGGGTCTCATAAGGGGGCCCTCCATTGCTCTCGGGGAATTCGCGCGTGGGCCACTCACGTCGGCCGTGGCTGCAACGGTCTGACCGCGCTGGAAGGCTCCGGTGCTGGTGCGACCGCGAAGCGCTGCCCCGGGCCGGCCCCGGTTGCGGATTCGGGCGGCTCGGCGTCAGCACGCGTGGAACCGGCCTGGAGCCGCTGCGTCGCCAGTTCGGCGCTGTTCGGGCTGCCGGAGCCGCGCTTCGGCGAAGATGTGCAAGCGGCGCGGAGCTAGGCAAGGCGCGAAACAGCGCAAGCCGGAGAGGATGACGCGGTCGGCATGACGCGAGAGGCCCGATTTTTTACGGCGCAGTGTGTCGCGAAGTCCGTTGACGGCGAACAGGGGCTCCTGGCGCTTGCCAGTGCGGTGTTCGAGCGATACCAAGCCTTGCTGCTTGGCGTCGAACTGCGTGATGCGTTTCCCTTGCTGAGCCCTCTGTCTGCCAAGACGGAGCACGAACGCCGTCTTGTTGGCCCCGCCCTTCTGATACGAGTTCCGGGTGATTGACTCGGCGGGGAAGGATTCTCAGTTGGATTTCCCGCTGGTAGATAGGAAAGCCATGATTCGCTGGGGGCGAGCATGGCGCATGTGGCCGGTCATCTGAGCGTTGCGGCATTGGAGGAGCGTTACGAAGCCAGCGGGGACGCGACGTCTTCGCGGCATTTCCAGACGATCTGGCTGTTGGCGAAGGGCCATACGATCGGGGAAGTGTCGGCGATGACCTCGTTTGGGAGCCGCTGGATCGAGCAGCTTCTGGAGCGCTACAACGCGCGCGGGCCTTCGGCGCTGGGCGATCTCCGGCGCGGCAACGGCGCGGTGGCGACTGTTCTGAGGCCCGAGGTGTTGGATCGGCTTGGCGCTCGTCTTGCCGATCCTCCGCCGGACGGCGGGGTTTGGACGAGCGCCAAGGTTGCGCAATGGATGGCGGGCGAGTTGGGCCTGGCGTCGCTCGCCGCGCAGCGTGGCTGGGAGGCGCTGAGGGCGATCGATTGGTCGATCCAAAAGCCGCGGCCGCGCAACCCCAAGGCGGCGACGCTCGAGGAGCAGGACGACTTCAAAAAAAAGTGGCCGACATTGTCGCCGAGGAAGCGGCGCGCCATCCCGACACGCCGATCGAGACTTTCGCGACCGACGAACACCGGATCGGCCTGAAGCCGGTGACGCGGCGAGTCTGGGCGCCTGTGGGCAAACGGCCGATCTCGCACGGCCACCATCGGTTCGAATGGCTTTATGTGACGGCCTTCGTCTCACCCGCCACCGGTGAAGTCTTCTGGTACGTCTCGAACGGCGTATCGAAGCCTTTCTTCGAGGCGCTGCTGCGCTTGTTCGCCGAGGAAGCCGGCGCAGGGCGCGATCGGATCATCGTGCTCGTGCTCGACAACGCCGGCTGGCACGGTGAAGCCGGCCTTGTCGTACCGGAAGGGGTTCGTCTCGTCTTCCAACCCGCCTATACCCCCGAAGTGCAGCCGGCCGAAACGCTCTGGACGCTGGTCGACGAGCCGATCGTCAACAAGCACATTCCCGACCTCGAAACGCTCGACGAGGTCATCTCCGCACGTTGCGCCGCCCTCGCTGCGGAGCGACAAAAAATCAAAAGCCAAGCCGGCTTCCACTGGTGGCCCAAAATCGCCAACCCGAGGTGATCACCAGGAAATCGTATGATTGCGCAGTGCGACGATCGTCGCACGCCGCCTCTAATCTGACGCCGAGTGTTGGCGTCCTGAGTTTCTTGAATTCGCGCCGGCTTAGATTCAAGTCGCTCCGGCGAGTTGGCGAAGGCGTGTCCGTTCCGGGATTGCGAGCTCGCTTCGGAGTGCTCGGAGTTGGCCTGCTGAGCGGCTCAACAAATTGTGGTCGAAGACGCGGATGTCGATCGACGATAAGGCTGTGGTGTTGGCGCCTTTTCCCGAAGCTTCAAGGTTTGCGTGCTCGGTACGCAAACTCGTTTCCGCATGGGCGAAACTAGGCTGCGGTTCGCGGAACTCGCTGCGCGGACAGCGAGCCGCTGATCCACAGCAAGCAGAATTGTTAAGATTTTTTGTTAGCCCAACTTGAGCAGTTTTGGGGACGGATTTCAGGATTTTGGGCAACGTAGTGCGAGTCAGATCAAATAGTTGGAGCGCCGGATCGGCGTCCACGTCCGATGAAGGCCACTGCGTAAGACGGACGCGCGCGGCAAATTTCTTTGAGGCACGCGCATCATCCTCTGGGCCGAACCCCAATTTGTGGCGCTCCCGTTGATCGGATTCGACGAAGGGTGACCGGCGAGGCATCTTCAAAGTGTCGGCCGTCGCAGCGGCAGCACGGGGCCCTGGCTATTTTGGCCGCCAGCCATGGCGCCCGCGATCTTTGCTCCGATCGTCTCGACCGCACGACGCATCGGGTCCGCGTCCAGATGGGCGTAACGCGCTGTCGTGGTGGGCTGCGAATGACCTAAGAGCTTGCCGATGATCGACAGGCCGAGAGACGCGCCCGCTCCCACACTCGCGAACGAATGACGGAGATCATGGATGCGTAATTCTTGGAGGTCGGCGGCCTTGATGACCGCCGCCCAAGGCTTCTTGAGGTCGGCTCGCGGCGCTCCATTCCTGGCACCCGCGATGATGAAGGGATTGCCTTGGATGCGCGTTAGTCCAGCAATGACGACGAGCGCGGGCGCCGAAAGGTAGATCGGCTTTTTTCCGGTCTTGCTGTCCGGCAGAAAGATGACACCGCGTTCGAAGTCGACATGCTCCCATCTGGCGTGCAGGATTTCCCGAAGGCGCGCACCGGTCAGGATCAGGAGTTGGATGGCGGCGGCTGCGAAAGGGTCGAGTTGCGTCCGCCGTTTACTCGAGGCGGCGGCGTGTTTCGCACTTGGCTTAGTCTCGTCGACTTGCCAGGGGAGCCCGATTGTCTCGCCCTCGCGCAGCACCTCGCCGAGTCGAGACAGTTCCTCACTCGTCAGGAATCGCTCTCGCGCGCTCTCAAGGAATTTCTCCACGCCGCGCGCGGGATTGTACCCTTCGGCGACATATCCATTTTTGCCGGCCCATGAATACAGCGAGCTTAGGATGGCCAGCGTCCTGTTCGCCTGCACCGGTCTGTCCTTCATCGAAGAGTGAAGGCGGGCGATGTCCGGACGCATCACAGCGCCCGGATTCATGGCGCCGAGGGCGGGCTTCACAATGCGCTCGAGCGCGTCGCGCATCCAGGCGGCGCTTGACGGCTTGCGCTTGGCTTCCGCGTGTTGTGTCAGGAAATTTTCGATCACGTGCGAGAGCGGCAGGGACCGGCGCTGGCGCGCTTTCTCGGCCGCCGGGTCTTCGCCATGCGCGACCAAGCCGAGCACCTTCTTTGCGGCTTCACGGGCCTGCTCAGGGGTAATTTTCCCGACCCGGCCGATTGTCACTCGCCTTGTCGGCGCGCCGCGGCCGCGGCCGGCCTTGTACTCGACGGCGAAGGACATACCTCCCGATTTTCGCACCCGCAGGACGAAGCCAAGGTCGACGCTGTCGAACACAGTGCGATCCACGGCAAGACCGTCGCCCACGATCTCGGCCATTAACGAGTCGACGAGGCGCTTTGTGATCTTCGCTTTCATGGTCTGGGCGCTCCCGGGGCGCTCCCATAGATCAAGCTACGGGATACAACGGAGCACACACTAGGGCTTAAAGCAAAGTTAAATCGAACAAAATCAGGTACAAGAGTGCTACAAGGTACTGTGACCATAAGATTGTGGATCTAGAGGTCCCCCGTTCGAGCCGGGGTGGCGGTACCATCGCCATTGATAAGGTCTATCCTTTCAGTCGCGTCGACGATCGCTTGCCTGGCCGGGCTGGGTCCCGACTTTCGGCGGGCGCCGCTCGTCCGCCGCTCGGCAACGATTGCCGGCGCGGCGCGAATGAAGCCTGGCGTCGATCCATCCAAAGGCAAACGCCGCTGCCGTGGCCTTCGGCTCGGCGTGGGGGACGAGCGGCGGATGCGTCGAACCGTCCAGTCTCCACGGCCATGTGAAAGAGATTGAAGCCATGCAGGATACGCCGCTCGCCACGCGAACCTTCGACATGGCCGATCAGGCGCGCTTCGCCGAAGCGTCCGGCGATCGCAATCCGATGCACCTCGACGCCGTCGCCGCCCGCCGCACCCCAGCCGGCGCGCCGGTCGTGCACGGAGTCCATATGCTGCTCTGGGCGCTCGATGTCCTCGCGCGGGCCGACGCCGGGAAGAAGCCGGTCCGACGCCTGATCGCGCGCTTCAAACGCTTTGTCGCCGTCGACGAAGCGTTGGCGATAGCGGTGACGAAGCGGACGGAGGCGAGCGCCTGGCTCGAGCTGGCGGTCTCTGGCATGACCGTGGCGCAAATCGCCGTCGACTTCGGCGCCGCCGTGTCCATGACCGATGCGCCCTCCGGCGAGGTCATACCCGCGCCGGCGACTGCGCTTGATCTGGCCTTCGAACAGATGGACGGGCTCGCCGGCAGGCTCGCATTCGCGACGTCGCCAGAGTCGGTCGCCGCCATGTTCCCCGCGGCCTCCGATTGGCTCGGGCCGCGCCGCCTCGCCGCGCTTGCGGCCAGCACTCTTCTGGTCGGCATGGTGTGCCCGGGGCTGCACTCGATGTACAGCAGCCTGACCGTCGAGGCCTGCGGCGAGCCGGAGCCGCGGGACGATCATCTTGGCTTTCGGGTGGCCAGGACGGATCCGCGCTTCCGCATGGTGCGGATGAATGTCGCCGGCGGCGGATGGGTCGGCGTGGTCGAGAGCTTCGCTCGCCTGCCGCCGGTGCCGCAGGCGCCTTCGCATACGCTGGGCGGCCTGGTCGGTCCTGCCGAGTTCGCAGGCCAACTCGCGCTGGTGGTTGGCGGCTCGCGTGGGCTTGGCGAAGTAACCGCCAAGCTCTTGGCGGCCGGCGGAGCGAAAGTCGTCATCACCTACCGCGTCGGGGCCAAGGAGGCGGAAGAGGTGGCGAGCGATATCCGCGCCGCCGGCGGAATCTGCGACACGCTCGCCTATGACGCCAGCCAGCCGGCCGAGACGCAATTGGCCAAGCTCAACGCGGCGCCGACGCATGCGTATTATTTCGCCACGCCTGCGATCTTCAAGGCGCAGTCGGCTTTATTCTCGCGGGAGCGGTTGAACGCGTTCCTCGATATCTACGTGGACGGGTTTTACGGTTTGGCGCAAGCGCTGCGGGCGCGGCGCGGCGATATTTCACTGTTCTATCCGTCGACGGTGTATGTCACTGAGCGGCCTCGCGGAATGATCGAATACGCCATGGCGAAGGCCGCCGGCGAAACCCTGTGCGCGGAAATGAACGAGGCGTGGGCGCCGGCGCATCTCACAGTGGAGAGGCTGCCGCGTCTCCTGACCGATCAGACGGCGGCGGTCACCGAGACTAAGCTCCCTTCTCCGATCAGCTGCCTCATACCCATGGTGCGGGAGACGCAATCCTGGCCGCGGCCGGCGACTTAGGTTCAGACGAGACCAGCCCTCGTCTCGACCGAACGGTTCATCGACGAGCGGGACGCAGCAATCTTGTGAATGGCAAGACGGATATCCCGATTGTCCTGCATGAAGCGGTCAAAATCGACCTTCCGCAGTACGAGCAGCCGGCAATAGGTCATGGCGACAACGTCGGCTTGCCGGGTCATGCCGGTGAGCAGCGCCATCTCGCCGAACAGGTCGCCGCTGCCGAGCGGGATGCGGCGGCCTGAAACAATCACCTCAGCGGCGCCGGAGGCGATGAAGTAGCAGGCGTCGCCCTCATCGCCCTCCCGCACGATTCGCTCGCGCGGCGCCACGAACCGGGCCTTGAGCAGCCTCTGCACCCGCTCGAGCTGTTGGTCGTTGAGATCGGCGAACAGGTCGAGGCGCCCGATCAACTCGCGGGTGTCGAGGCCGAGATCGAAACGAGGCCGCGTCTCTTTGGCTTGCGTCCCCTCGACGCTGCCCTTGAGATCTTCGTAGACCTCGGCCGCGATGAGGCCTTCCTGGAACAGGGCGTCGTAGCGTCCCATCTCGCGTCGCATCGCGGACTGGCGAAGAAACCTGGCTTCGAGGGCTGCGGCATATTGAGGATATTGCCGACGAAGCGCGTCGAGAGCGGCCGTCGTGCGCTTGAGGCGAACCTTGAGGATGACGTCGATGAGCTCGACCACCCGCTCGCCGAAAATCGAACGCGATCGCACCGCGTGTGCGCCCATGAGCTCCTGGATCAACAAGCGTGTAACGAGCAGCATCTCAAACCGGTCGCCAAGGCGATCGGCGAGAAAGCGCACGACTCCAAAACGGCGATAGAAGAAATAAGCGACCTTGAAAGAAAACGGAAAGGCCAGCGCGGCTTCGGCGCTGCGCTGGTAGCCGACCCGTCCGCCGCTCCTCGCGCCTTCGCCAAGCGCTTCAGCGTTTCTGAGCAGCGCCTGCACGGTGACGGGCGAGGCGGCTCGCTCGGCCATGATTTCGAGCGACAGCATCCGTTCCTGATTGCCGAGCGCCACCAGGCCAATCGCAAGGCGCTGATGATCGGTGAGGTCCGCCTCGGCGAGGTCCGGCGACTTTGCCGCCGCCATTCCGGCCTCATAGGGCGAAAGCGCGCTGGCGACGGCCGAAGGGGAGATTTCATGCTCGTTCGCCATCGAACGAATGGTCTCGCCGATCTCCGCGTACGAGAGCGCCAACACCCGATCGCGCAACGCCTGGTCGACCGGCGACAGTCGATCGAGGCGCAGGAGGCGGATGACGACGCGCAATGTCGTGCCGTTGACGAGCAGTGTGAACAGCACCAAGCCTGTGGCGAGCACCGCCACGAATTTTTGTATTTCCGGCTTCAGCGCCGGGTTCTCGGTGACGGCCAGCGCCAGCACCAAAGTCAGGGCGCCGCGCAAGCCGCCCCAGGTAATGGCCAGCTTGTAGGCGGTGCTGATCGGCTGGGTGAGTTTGGCCAGGCTCAACAACGGGAGAAGCAGGAACAGCACCAACAGTCGCGCGCCGAAAGCCGCGGCGATCAGCACAGCGATCAGCATGACGTCGTGGAATTGCATGTCGAGCAAGAGCTTCGGCACCAGAATCGAAGCCAGCACGAACACCAGGGAATGCGCCCAGAAGGCGATTTGAGCCCAGAGATCGGTGATGAACGACCAGTTGTAAGGTGTGATGCGCGATCGCCCAAAGGCGCTGACGGTCAATCCGGCGCACAGGACCGCGACAACTCCGGAAACATGGAAGACATGCTCAGCGGCGATGAAAACGAGATAGGGAAGCGCGACGGTCAGCGTCGCTTCGGCCAACCGGTCGTCGCGGGTCCAGGGGATGAGCTGCAGCAACGCCCGCCCCGCCAGCAGGCCCAGAGCCGCCCCCCCGAAGAAGGAGAGCAGGAATTGAGCGGCCCCGGCGGCGAGATCCGGCTGCTGTCCGGAGACGATCATGCCGAGCAGCACGGTGAACATGACGATCGCCGCCGCGTCGTTGAGGAGAGCTTCGCCCTCGACGAGACGGGTCAGACGCGCCGCCGCGCCAACGTCGCGGAACACCGCGATGACGGCGGCCGGATCGGTGGTCGCCACCACCGAGCCGAGCAGCAGGCAGACCACGAGCGGCAATCCCGCGATCGGCCAAAGCGCGACGCCGACCACGCCCGTGCAGACGACCGTGGCGACGACGGCGAGCATGAGAATCGGAGCGGCGTCCTCGAGCATCCGCCGCACGTCGGCGGTGATCGCCCCTTCGAAGACGAGCAAGGGCAGAAAGACGTAGATGAAGGTCTCAGCGCCGACCGGCAGGTCGGCGAACAGCCCTGCGAGGTCGCCGAAGCGGGCGGAGAGGGGCGTGTGCACCAAGACGATCGACACGGCGCCGATCGCGACCCCGATGACGGCGAGGAGCACCACCGGCGCGAGCTTCAGGCGGACCGCCACCGGCTGAGAGACGGCGACGACCACGAGCAAGGTCGCGAGAACAGCCAGAAGCAGGACGATGTCGAACATAGAGCTCGAATCTCTATCCGGTCGCCGCGTCGGGGGGCAACTGGGGGATTGCCCGCAGCGTTCCATGCCTGGGGGAAATCCCGGGGGAAATCCGACGTACGCATGACGAACCCGGGCGCTCGAGCCCGTGGGATCATGGCCGACTGACGGACGGTGATCCGCGCCGTCAGCCTGGGGCGCTGGCTATGTTTTTCGGCTCGTATGGGCAGAGATCGACCAGCATGCAGACGCCGCACAAAGGTTTACGGGCCACGCAGACGTATCGCCCGTGCAGGATCAGCCAGTGATGGGCGTGCGGCAAAAAGCGTTTCGGGACGACGCGCATGAGTTCATCCTCGACCGCGCGCGGGGTCTTGCCGGGAGCGATTCCGAGCCGGTTGGCGAGGCGAAAGACATGGGTGTCGACGGCGAGCGTCGGCTCGCCAAAGGCGGTGTTGAGCACCACATTCGCTGTCTTGCGCCCAACGCCGGGCAGCGCCTCCAAGTCCTCGCGGTTGCGGGGCGTCTGGCCGCCGTGCCGTTCGACGATCGTGCGCGAAAGCGCAATGACGTTTTTGGCCTTGGTCCGATAGAGCCCGATGGTCCTGATCCGGTCGATAAGCCTCTCCACGCCGAGCGCCGCCATCTTCTCGGCCGTGTCAGCGATGGCGAACAAAGCCGGCGTCGCCTTGTTCACGCCCGCATCGGTGGCTTGCGCCGACAGCACCACCGCCACGAGCAGCGTGAAGGGATTGATGTATTGGAGCTCGCCCTTCGGGGCCGGATTGGCGGCGGCCAATCGCTCGAAGATCGCTTCGGTCCTCGCCGCCCTCGCCTGCCGGGACTCCCGTCGCGCCATGGTCGATTTATAGGCGCGCGCCGCGCTCCCGCCAAGCGCGGCTCCCGACTAAAGCCCAAGTTGCCATGCGCGGCAGCGCCAAGCACTATGCCCGCTTGGGGCTAGGGCATTGGCGGCGACCGCGCCGCCGGACGAACCGTGAAATCGGGAGGAATGGAATGAAATCACTCAGACGGATGTTGATGTTGGCAGGCGCGCTTTCCGTGTCGCTTGTCGCCGGCGCGGCCTCAGCGGCGGACAACAAGGTCGTCATCGGCGACATTGACGACATGTCGGGACCCTACGCCGACGTCATCGGCGTCGCCGGAATTGAGGCGATCAAAATGGCGATCGCCGATTTTGGCGGATCGGTGCTTGGCCAGCCTATCCAGGTTCTAACGTTCGATCATCAGAACAAGCCGGCCCTCGGGGCGGAGAAACTGCGCGAATGGGCAGACACTGACGGCATGACCATGCTGCTGGGCGGCTCCAACTCGGGTGTCAGCCTGGCGATGTCCGCCGCGGCCAAGGAGAAAAAGGTTCCCTTTTTCGCCATCGGCGCCGCCGCCGCGTCGCTGACGGGCAAGGATTGCTCGCCCTATACGATCCACTACGGCTACGACACGACCGCGCTTTCCAACGGCACGGCGAAAACCATTCTGGAGGAGGGGGGCAAGAGCTGGTTCTTCCTCACCGCGGACTACGCTTTCGGGAAGCAACTGGAGGCGGGCGCCTCGGAAGTCGTCAAGGCCGGCGGGGGAAGCGTGGTCGGAGACGTGCGCGTGCCCCTCGGGACGTCGGACTTCTCCTCCTATCTCCTTCAGGCGCAAGGCTCAGGCGCGAAGGTGCTCGGCCTCGCCAACGCCGGCGCGGACACGTCCAACTCGCTCAAGGCCGCGGCGGAGTTCGGCCTCACCAAGACGATGAGGCCGGCGGCGTTGCTGGTGTTCCTTTCTGACGTCCACGCGCTCGGTCTCGAGACCGCCCAGGGTCTGGTGCTGACGACCGCGTGGTATTGGAACATGGACAACACGACCCGTGGGTTCGCGAACCGGTTCTTCAAAGAGACCAAGAAGATGCCGACCTTCCCCCAGGCCGCCTACTACTCGGCGACGCTCGCCTATCTCAACGCGGTCAAGGCGGTTGGCTCGACCGACCCGGACAAAGTCATGGAGCAACTCCACAAGACGAAGATCAACGACATGTTCGTCACTGACGGCGTGATCCGCCCGGATGGTCTGCTCGAGCACGACATGTTCATCGTTCAGGTGAAGACGCCGGCGGAGTTGAAAGGCGACTGGGACTTCTACAAGATCCTCAAGACGATGAAGGGCGACGAGGCGTTCGGCAAGCTCGCCGATTCAGCCTGCCCCCTGGTCAAGAAATAAGAGAACCTCGGCGAGAGCGCCGGCGCGCAGCAGGCTCGGAACCATGACGATCCACCGTCTGATATCTCTAGCTGCCGCCGCAGCTCTCGCCGTCTTAACGTGCGGCGAGGACGCCCAAGCCGACCTCCTGATCGAGATCGACAAGACGGCGCAGCGAATGACCGTCACGGTCGATGGCCATGAGGCTTACAAATGGACGGTGGCGACCGGGGGGATCGACTACGACACGCCGAACGGCGTGTTCAAGCCGTTCCGCATGGAGATCGATCACCACAGCGACGAATGGGACAACGCCCCGATGCCCTATTCGATCTTCTTCACCCAGACGGGCAACGCGGTCCATGGCACGTACGAGCAGCGCTCGCTCGGCCACGCGGTGTCGCACGGCTGCGTGCGGCTGTCGCTCGCGAACGCCGCCAAGCTATGGGGGCTGGTGAAGCGACAAAAGATGGCCAACACCACCGTTGTGGTGACGGGCGATATCCCGGGCGCCAAGCCGCCGCCCGCCGCAATTGCTCCTCCGCAGCCCGTGAACGCGAGCCCCCCTTTCCCTCGCTTCCCAGCCCCGCCGGATCTGTTCTCCCTGTTCCACTAGAGGCCTTGCTCGGTCGGCTGCTGGCCCTAACCGCGAGGCGCGGCGAGGTAAACCGGGTCCGCCATCTGAGCTAATCTCCGTAAGAAACTCCGAAGACCAAGTTAGGCTGACAAGCCAAGGCGTCGACGAAGCTCGAATCGCATGTCTACACTTAGGTGCGTCAATCTCGAAACGTTCTTCTCGCAAACTCCGGCGTCGTAAAAGAGCTTCCTTATCGGTTGCCAGAGCTCGTAATACTCCGCGCGGGTCGCGATGACACGTTTGCCAAGCTCATGGTCTGCAACCCTTGACCACACGTCTGGAAGCTCACGTTCAACCAGCTCGATGGATTTGGCGACCAGCTCGCGATCAAACCCAGGTTTGTATTCGATGCTCATGGATTTTCCTCCGCCCGGAGAAAAAGCCCAGGCGTTCGACAGACACTCGAGCCTGGTGAAAGTCCTGCCACACCTGCGCCAAGCTTCTATAATCTACTTGTTAGTTATGTATGACGACTCGCTCAAAACGGACTCGAAAGCTGCGCCCGTCCCGCCGCTTGACCGAAGGAGAAGCGTTCTAACCCGCGACCGCCGCCTCGCTGGGCTCGTTCAACGCAACCCGGTAGGTCGCCTCGGTCTTGGCGGCGATTTCGTCCAAAGTCACGCCGGGCGCGAGTTCAATCAGCGCCATGCCGCTTGACCCATGCTTGTCGATCGTAAACACGCCGAGATCGGTGATGACGAGGTCGACGACCTTCGCGCCAGTCAGCGGCAGCGCGCAATGATGCAGGAGCTTCGGCCCGTCCTTGGCTGAGTGCTCCATGACCACGACGATGCGTTTGACGCCGGCGACGAGGTCCATCGCGCCGCCCATGCCCTTCACCATCTTGCCGGGAATCATCCAGTTGGCGAGATCGCCATTCTCGGCGACCTGCATTGCGCCGAGGATCGCGAGGTCGATGTGTCCTCCGCGGATCATGGCGAATGAATCGGCGCTGGAGAAGAAGCTCGTCGTCGGCAATTGAGTGACGGTCTGCTTGCCGGCGTTGATGAGGTCGGGGTCTTCGTCGCCTTCGAACGGGAACGGCCCCATTCCCAGCATGCCGTTCTCGCTCTGCAACTGGACGTTCACTCCCTCAGGGATATAGTTCGACACCAGCGTCGGAATGCCGATGCCGAGATTGACGTAAAAGCCGTCCTTGAGCTCGTTGGCGGCGCGCGCCGCCATTTCGTCTCGCGTCCAAGCCATAGGGTTTGCCTCCGAAAAATTCAGGCCGCGCTGCGCTTGCGGGTCGTGCGCTGCTCGATGCGCTTCAGCGCGTCTGGTACGTGAACGATGCGGTCAACGTAGATGCCGGGGGTGATGATGTGGTCGCCGTCGATCTCGCCAGGCTCGACCAGATGCTCGACTTCGGCGACTGTGAGCCGTCCGGCGGTCGCCATCATCGGATTGAAGTTGCGCGACGTTTTCCGGTAGACGAGATTGCCCTCGGTGTCGCCCTTCCAGGCGTGCACCAGAGAGATGTCGGCGACGAGCCCGGTCTCCATCAGGAAGGCCTCATTGTTGAAGTCGCGGAGTTCCTTGCCCTCGCCGACAATCGTGCCCACTCCGGTGCGGGTGAAGAAGGCGGGAATGCCCGCGCCGCCGGCGCGGATGCGCTCGGCCAATGTTCCTTGGGGATTGAATTCGAGCTCGAGTTTGCCCGCGAGATAGAGACTGGCGAAGATCTTGTTCTCGCCGACGTAACTCGAGATCATCTTCTTGATCTGCCCGGTCTCGAGCAGGACGCCAAGGCCGATCCCGTCGACGCCCGCGTTGTTGGAAACGAAGGTCAGATCCTTCGCGCCCGATTTGCGAACCGCGTCGATCAGCGTCTCAGGGACCCCGCTCAGGCCGAAATCCGCCCGCCATCAAGGTCATGCCATCCTTGATCTGGCCGGCGAGCGCCACGTCCGCGTTGGCGTAGACTTTTCTCATGGGATGGAGGGTTCCTCTCGAAGGGGGCGCCTGCGTCCCTAGCCGTCTCACGCGCGCGCTGCAAGACGCCACAGCGGAGTTGGCTCCACGACCGACGCGACAGAACGTGAAAATCAATTTCTGGAATTCCTTCGAGCGATCGGTTCGGCAGGCTGCGCTCGCCGCCATAAGGCCGCCATCGCCTCAACGTCGACCACGCCCGTGACCACCCCCTTCAGGCCCAAGCAGGGCGGACAGGGTCTCTCCCGGACTATCGCTCCGCCTCACTGGATTTTTTCGTTAGGGTAGACGCCCCACAACTTGTCCTGTTCGATATAGCCCTTGAACCCGTCGCCATCGACGAGGCACCAGGCGCCGTCGCAATTGCGGATGTTGACGATCACCCCTGACTGCAGCGTCGCGGCCAAATCCGCCGACGCGGACGCGCGGGCATAGAGCTTTGAGCTTTCGCCCTTTTTGGGCAGGACCAGCGCCGTCCGCCGCCCGGACAGCAGCGAATGAAGCACCCAGCCTTCGACGCCTTCCGAATCACGAACTTTTCGCCAGATCTCGAACTCGGCGGTGATTTCCACAGGAAGCCCGGCCCGCTCATAGACCCATTTTGTCGCGTGGTCCTTTGACGGGCCCTCTCGCAGGTTGACCCGGTCGGTTTTCAGACTGGCGAAGCGCGGTAGCGGCAGTTTGGTGACCGGCCCGACCGGGTCGGCGACCGCGGCGCGGGGAGCGAGGATCAGCGCGCAGGCCAGCGCCAGCACGTCGCGGCGGTCGACTGCGAGCGCGGTGACTGGACGCCTGAGTCGTTTCATGCCGACGTCCTCGATAGATATCCGGCCATCCTTGTCTTTGCCCGCTCTTCTGCTAAGGAGGCCAACTCGGCGGATCGGGATTCGTGGGCGCGCCGGCGTATCCATTTGCGTCGCCTGTCGTTAACGCGGCGTGAACTCAATGAAGGCGCGGAAGCGATGATTGCGGCAGCATGGGCGGCGGCAGCGCCGCGCGAGCGATTAGAGCGGCGCTCATGACCAAGAAAAGACCCCTTGTCGTGGTGACGCGGCGACTGCCCGAACTTGTCGAAACCCGCATGCGCGAGCTGTTCGACGCTCGCCTCAACCTCGAAGACCAGCCGATGTCCCAGGCCGACATCGTCGAGGCGATGCGCGAGGCCGACGTTCTGGTGCCGACCGTCACAGACCAGATCAACGCGGCCATGATCGCCCAGGCCGGCGAACAAATGAGGCTGATCGCCAATTTCGGCAACGAAGTCGATCATATCGACGTTACCAGCGCGCTCCGCCGCGGCATCACCATCACCAACACGCCGGGCGTCCTGACCGAGGACACCGCGGACATGACGATGGCGCTGATCCTGTCGACGGCCCGGCGGCTGGTGGAGGGCTCCCGCGTCATTCCCGAAGGGCGATGGACCGGCTGGTCGCCGACCTGGATGCTGGGGCGCCGCATTACCGGCAAGCGTCTCGGCATTGTGGGCATGGGACGGATCGGCCAAGCTTTGGCGCGCCGCGCGCGCGCCTTCGGCATGTCGATCCACTACCACAATCGCCGTCGCGTGGCGGCGCAAATCGAGGAGGCGCTCGAGGCGACCTATTGGGATTCGCTCGACCAGATGCTGGCGCGAATGGATTTCGTGTCGATCAACTGCCCGCATACCCCAGGCACTTTCCACCTTCTGTCGGCCCGCAGGCTGAAACATCTGCGTCCCGAAGCCATTCTGATCAATACCGCGCGTGGCGAGGTCGTCGACGAGAACGCGTTGATCCGGATGCTGGAAGCGGGCGAACTCGCCAATGCCGGTCTCGACGTGTTCGAGCACGCGCCCGCCGTCAATGAGAAATTGATCGCGCTTGCGAAAGTGGGCAAGGTGACCCTTCTGCCGCACATGGGCTCGGCGACGTACGAGGGCCGCGCCGACATGGGCGAGAAGGTCATCATCAACATCCGCACCTTCGTCGACGGCCACCGGCCGCCCGACCGGGTGCTGCCGAGCATGCTCTAGGACCCCTGGCCACGTTCAGCGGGGTCTTGTCGCCGGGATTCCACGCAATCGGCTCGCCGTCCGTTGCTTTGCTGCGATGTATAACATATGGTATGCGTGTTGTAAGAAACCTGTGCCTACCGAGCGCTGCCGAGTTGCAGAAAAATGAGCCTAAGTCATTGAAGTCGCGGCTTCGCGCGCAAAATCGTACACCCCGCGCCGCGAGCGGAATTGGGCGGCTTGACGAGAGCCTGCCGATGCGGCCTCTTGCCCGACCTTCGCGGCGGAAGAAGAGCGCTTGGCGCGATTTCGCTTACACCCGGCTCGCCGCCGCGGCTTTATTGGGGTTCATGGCCGGCTGCGGTCCCGCCGCGGCAGATCAATTGGTCAAATTCGCGAGCGCTAGTCAGGGCGACCCGATCCAAGGCTACTTGACCAGGCCCAAGGGAAAAGGCCCCTTTCCGGCCGTCGTCCTATTGCACACCTGCCTCGGCCTGCCGCAGGCGCGAGCTTCGATCGGCGGGCGCATCGCGTCCTGGGGCTATGTCGCCCTGTTTGTCGACGACTTTGCGACCCGCCGCCTCAAGGAGACCTGCGCCGTCGACTTTCAGCAAGCGCTGCCCGACGCCAATGGCGCTCTGGCGTATCTCTCCCGCCTTCCTTACGTCGATCCGGCCAGGATCGCGGCGGTCGGCTTTTCGCAAGGAGGCGACACCGCGCTCAAGATCGCAGCCGGCGGCGGGACTGGCTTCAAGGCTGTGGCGGCTTTCTATCCCCCATGCGCCAACATAGCCGGCGCCTCGCTCGCCATGCCGACGCTCATTCTCGTCGGCGCGAACGACGAGGTGACTCCTGCGGCGGACTGCGCGCGTCTGGCGAAGCAGCAGGCGCCCGGCATGGTCAAGTTCGTGGTCTACCCTGGCGCCGCCCACGCCTTCGACCTTCCCGAGTTTGGCGCCGGGACAAAGGTTATGGGGATGTTGCTCGCCTATGATCGCAACGCCGCTTCGCAAGCGTGGGGCGAGCTGCGCAGTTTCCTCGCCGCGCGGCTCGGGCGCTAGGCGGGTCGGTGCGGCGATCGACGTGGCCATGCTTGCCCTCATTCCGGACAATTTGTGTTAGACACCGCCCGGATCCTTGAAACGCCCGATCGAAGGAGCCTTGATGCTCAGACGCGAATTTCTCCTCGGCGCTGCCGCCGCCGTCGCCGCCTCCTCGCCGATCGCCGCCCTGGCCGCCGAAGGTCCGCCGCTTTCGAGCAAGGCCGCATTCGTCGCCTGGATGACGGCCAATCGCCCGGCGGAGGAGCCCAAGTATCTCGAGCGGCGTTGGGACCGCTACCAGGTGCTGCTCAGTTTCAACGACCTCTGGACTCCCGCCGACAAACGCGCCTTCTTGATGACGCCGCGCCAGGAGTTCTGCCTGCCCGAAGACCGGGACAACGCCTATGTCGGGCACTATCTCGACATCGGTTTTGGCGTCACCATCACCCCGCCCGGCACGATGGGCCGCATGACGAGCGCGCTCAACATTCGCGGAAGCGACAAGGTGCTCGAGATCGGCACCGGCTCCGGCTTCCAATCGGCCCTGCTCACCTATCTGACCCCCCACGTCCACTCGATCGAAATCATTCCCGAGCTCGCCGCGCGCACCCGCGGCGTCTATGATCGACTGATCGGCGCGGGCTATCGCGAATACAGCGCGATCACCACCCGAGGCGGCGACGGCTATTTTGGCTGGGAAGAAGCGGCGCCGTTCGACAAGATCATCGTCACCTGCGGCATCGACCACATTCCGCCGCCGCTGCTGCAGCAACTGAAGCCGAAAGGGATCATGGTCATTCCCGTTGGTCCGCCCGGGGCGCAGCATATTCTCAAAGTGGTCAAGAAGGTCGGCGCGGACGGCGCTCTTTCGGTCGCGCGCTCCGACATTTTCGGCGGCAAGATCATTCCGTTCGTGCCGCTGTCCGGAGGGCATCAGAGCGAGGGCTGAGCGCGCGGAATCCGTGGCGCGGTTTATGGCGCGCCGCCATCAGAGCGCCACGAGAGAATGTTTGGAGGGTCGCCGCGAGCGGCCCCTGAAGGAAAGGAAGCATCAATGGGAAAAATACTCAGCGTGTTCATCGCCTTTGGGATTATGGGCGCGAGCACAATCGCCTTTGCGGGAGACAAGATCTACACGGCGACCGGGACGGTAAAGTCGGTCGACCTGATGAGCCATGTCGTTACACTGGAAAACGGCTCGACCTATAAAATCGCGCGCGGCGTCAACATCAAACGCATGAAGGCTGGCGAGAGGGTCACGTTGACCTATTCCGGCTTCGGGGGAATCATCGAAGCTTCGGCGATCACGCCGGCGATCGACTGAGCGCTGGTTGGCTAAGTCCGTTTCCGGACTCGCATCGAAGCGCGGCGAACGCGCCGCGGCTAAGGGGATAAGGCCGCATGCGCGACGCGCCGGGGTGGGGACGACGCGCCATCGGCGTGCTGGCTTGCGTCCTCGTTTCTGTGCTTGTGATTGCTCCCCTCAGCGCCTGGAGCGCGCTGGCGTTGTGGTTTCGGCTCCCGGGGCCGGAGGGCCTGAGAGCGACCGCGGCGATTGTGTTCGCCATTCTCGGTCTTGGAACAATCGGCGCGCTCTTCTTTCGTCGAGGCTTGATCGCGCTTGCCGTCTTCGCAATCGCCTTCGGGGCATTGCTCGCCTGGTGGAGCACGATCAGGCCCCCGCTCGACGGCGACTGGGCGCCTGACGTCGCGCGGCAGACGACCGGGGCGGTCAAGGGCGACATTCTGACGCTCTCCGATGTGCGGGATTTCGACTGGCGGACCGACACCGACTTCACCGAACGTTGGAGCCAGCGCTCCTACGACCTCTCCAAGCTCAAGACGCTCGATCTTTTTCTGGCCTATTGGGGCGGGCCGGAAATGGCTCATGTCATCATGAGCTTCGGCTTCGAGGACGGCGATCATATCGCCTGGTCGGTCGAGGTGCGACGCGAAAAGAACGGCGTATTCTCGCCGATCGCCGACGCGTTCAAATCCCACACCCTCGTCTATCTCGCCACCACCGAGCGCGATACCGTGCGGCTGCGCACGAACGTGCGCGGCGAGGACGTACGCCTCTACCGGCTCAAGACTCCGCCCGAACAGGCCCGCGCGCTCTTGAAGGAATATGTCGTCGAGTCGACCTCGCTCGCCGAGCAGCCGAAATTCTACAATTCGATCACCGCGAACTGCGCGACTGTCGTCTTCAAGTTGGTGAGGGCCGCGGGGAGCACGCTTCCTTTCGACTGGCGCCTCGTCGTCAACGGCTTTCTGCCGGGCTACCTCTATGACCACGGCGCGGTCGTCACGACGATGCCGCTCAGCGAATTGATGGAGCGGGCGCGTATCGGCCCCCAGGCCAGGGCCGCGGATCAGTCGCCCGACTTCTCGCGGCTGATTCGAGTTGGCGTGCCTTCACCGTGGAATCCCACGCCAAAGTAGCGCGAGTTGCTTTCGGATTGAGGCGGCCGAAAGGGAACAGGCGACAATTATTTGCGGATAATCCGAAGTTGGATTAAGCTTGCCCAATGAACAATCATGGCCCTTACCGACGCCTCGACCGTGGGCGCCCGCTCCGGCGCTTGCGAACGGCCCAGGACAAAAGCCTATCGATAGATCGACGAGCTTCGCCTCGCCGAGACGCGCGTGATCGCCCTCGACGTCCTTGACAGCAAGCGGCTCGACCATCGCCTCGACGCGCGAGCCTGTGAACCGCAGACGATCGGGCGTGTAGTACAGAACGCGGTGGCCGCGCGCCTTGGCTTCGAGCAGAAGCGCCAAGGTCGAGTTGCCGGCGATGCGGATGCGCTCGATCGGGTCCATCTGCACGGCGACGGTGAGGGCATGGGCGTCCGGTCAGAAGTCAGTCAGCGTGTGGGGGAACCACGCGGCTGGGGCGTGACGGGGAAGCCGCCCGCGCGCAACGAATACGGCGTCGCCCGAGCTTCATCGCCCCGCCCAACGGGCATGAGCCAGCTAAACTCGGGTGGCGAAAGCGGCCGCCAGCGGACCGCTGTGGTAAGCGCGGGCGAAATTTGTCTTTGAAACTCATTTGACAGATGGCACCTCCATAACGACATATGACGCCAGGACACGTTGGGAGACGGCCAATGGCCGAGAGAGAGCACACCGAGCACGCCCCCAAAAGGCGCTCCAAAGGCGGCAAGGCCGGGGAGCTGATGCGCCATCGAGCAGCGAGATTCGCCGCGAACGTCTCGATGGCCGGCGATGATATGAAGAGCGCGGCCCCCGGCAGCACTCCGATCGCGGCCGCCGTGGGCGCGCTCGTCTTGGGCAAGATGTTCGGAGGCGGCTCCTCGCCGGCGGCCGCGCCAGCGCCTGTGCCTACAAATGCGACCGCCGGCAGCATTCTCGCCGGCCTCGCCGACCTCATCGGCAAGCTTAGCGAGGGCGGCGTCGGGCCGCAGGTCAATTCCTGGATCGGTCATGGGGCCAATGAGCCGGTTCAGCCCGGGCAGCTCGGCTCAGCACTCGGCCAGGACGTGCTTGCCGAGCTTTCGCAGCGCACCGGCATGAGCCAACAAGAGTTGCTGAACCAACTCTCGACCGTGCTCCCTCAGATCATCAACCACATGACGCCCAACGGTCGCATGCCGGCGCCAGCTGATCTCAAAAAAGATGCCTTCCCGGATCTCCTCACTGGACAAATCCGAAGTATGGCGAATTTGCCGTCAGGGAAGTTCGCAGAGACTGTTCTCAATATCGGGTCGCTGAGACTCGGCTATTTCGAAGCCGTCTCAAACTTGTTTGGTGGAATCCGGATTTTGAAGTCCGAGATCGAAAGCGATCTGGACGCCCACGCGCTGCTGCACCGAGGCCTGCCGCGCGGCGCGCTGACTAGCCTCATTGAAAACCTCCATGTCATCCACGCCGACGAGGCCTCCGAGGCGCTCGGAGTGAGCCTCCGGACTCTCCAGCGCCACAAGACCACGCCGGCCACGCACTTGGACGTGCAGCAAAGCGGACGCGCTTGGAAGTTCGCCGAAATTCTGGCCAAGGCGACTCGCGCGCTCGGCTCGCAAGATGAGGCGGAACAGTGGCTCAAACGCCCCGCGATCGCGCTCGATCAGCAGCGCCCTATCGATCTTCTGACGACGCCCGCGGGCGTCAAGTTGGTCGAAGATTACCTCGGACGACTTGAGTACGATGTCTATACATGACGACGCTTCCGGCCGCGCTTGGCGGCGGCAGCGCGCTTCTTGCTTGGCGTCTCGATCAGCAGATACATGCACCGACCTGGGACAGCGGCGAAGGAGCGTTCCAGGTTGGCGGCCGTTGGAACAGTAAGGGCATTCGCGCCGTCTACTGTTCATTCGACCCGGCGACCGCCATCCTAGAAGTCGCCGTCCATAAGGGTTTCAAGGTCCTCGACACTGTCCCTTACGTGATCACGGCAGCAAGGATTGCCGATGTTGGGGAGGTTCATATCGTCAAACACGACGCCGTGCCAAATTCTAATTGGTTGAGACCAGGGGTTCCGAGCGCAGGCCAACAGGCCTTCGGCGACAATCTTCTTCGTCGCCATCGCTTCGTGGCGATTCCGAGCACGGTGTCCACTCATAGCTGGAACCTGATCTTCGACCCGCTTAAGGCCGCAGGTTTCTATAGCTTGGAATTTCAGGAGCCTTTTGCGCTCGACACACGATTGCATCCGCCCCGCTAGAGAGCGAGTTGCTTGAATTGGGCGGCCGAAAGGGAACGGCTCAGACGACAATTGATTGCAGAAACTCAGAAAACAGGTTAAGCTTGCCCCATGAACAATCCTGCCCTTACCGACGCCTCGACCCATTGGCGCTCGTTCCGGCGCTGCTGACGCCAGGACAAAAGCCTATGAAAAAATTTTCCTCCATTTATGTCGCGTAACCCATTGATAAGTCTCGATTCGGACGAGGAAATCCAAGGAAATCCAACCCTGATCATTGGGGTCTTCGGGAGCGAAACGGCCACGCGCCAAGAAAACCCAAACGGAACAATCGGACCAACGTCGCGGCCCGACACTATCCCCATGCGAAGCGCGCGAAATCACGGAGGCGCGGCGCTTTAATATTCTCCGTTCTTCACGTCGCCGGACGCGCGGCGAGGGCGGCGAGAATCCGATCGGCCAGAACGCTATAATCGGCGACCTCCGCCACGTTCGCGCGCAAGCCGAGCTCGCCGATCGCCTGCTCCCAGCCGAGCGAGGCGCGCGACATCTCTCCTTTCAGACCAAGCAGATCGACGGTCAGCGCTGCTTCGCGCATTTCCGCCGCCCGCCGGACGCCGTGGGTCATCACCCGCTCCAGCATATAGGCCGAGCGCTTCTTCCAATCGAAGCCGGGGTAGGTGTCGTCCAGCGAATCGAGCACGGTCTCGATCACGCCGGCCTTGCGCCCGGCCAACACGCATTCGCAGACCAGCGCCTCGAGGCCCTTCACCATGATGGAGCGGATCATTTTGACCGCCGAGGCCGCGCCGACCGGACCGTCGTGGATCCTTGCCGACATGCCGAGAGACGCTAACGCCTGCGCCGCAGCTTCGACGTGCGGTCCGCTGATCAGGAGCGGCGTCTGGTGCAGGCGCGGATGGACTGGCGCCATCACCGCGACGTCGACATAGCGTCCGCCTGCCGCCTCCACGTCATGAGCCGTGCGCGACTTGGTCTGCGGCGCGCAGGAATCGCAATCGAAAAACAGCGCGCCTTTGGCGAGGCCTGGCAGAGCCGCTATCGCGGCTTCGTGCGCCTGGTCGGATGTGACGACGGAAAACACCGCTTCCGCGCCAGTGACGGCTTCGGGGGCGGTCGAAGCGCCAAGCACATTGGCCGCCGCATAGTCGGCTCGCTTCGACGTCCGCACTTCGGAATCGGGCGAATCGGTCTTGATGTCGTAGGCGCAGATGCGCGCCTTGAAGTCCGAGTTGGTGCGCCAGCCAGCGAGAAAAGCCCCGCGCGGCTTCGCCGAAGCCGAGAAAGGCGATCGAGCCCGAACTTATTGTTGAATCCGGCATGGGGTCGCTCGGCGCATCAGCACGCCGAGAAAGCGGCGCGAGCCTAGTTAATGAACGATCGGCGCAGGCGCCAGTGTGCGAATTCGCGCGCCGCCTCAGTTGACCGTCGAGACCGGACATTTGCGGCGGAGCCGCCGTTCGCTAAGCAGATTCCGTTTGGCTAACCAACGGATAGGTTTTTTGCGGTTGGCTGCCTGCGCCAATTCGCAAGGTGTATGACATGGCGGGAAAGTCTCCGATTATGGCGAGCGATGAACAACGCGCCGGCCTCTTGGCTGTTGCCGGTTCGCGCGATCGCGGCGAGGCGGACCGCGCCCGCGCCGTGCTTTTGACGCTGGCTGGTTGGACCAGCCCCAGGATCGCGGAGGCGTTTGGCGTGCGCGAAGATACGGTTCGGCTGTGGCGCAGCGACTTCACCGCCGGCGGTGTGGCAGCGCTGAAGACCAGCATCGCGCCGGGCCCGCCTCCGGTGAAGAGTGAAGCCGCCATGCGCGTCGCCACCCCGTTGCTGGAAGAACCTGTGGCCGACCGGCGCAACTGGACGATCCCCCGCCTTCGCGCCGAGATCGAAGCGCGCGAGGGCGTGCGCATCAGCCGTTCGCAACTGTCCAAGGCCTTGCGAAAAAAAAGTTCCGCTGGCGGCGGCCCCGGCACACGCTGAAGGGACGTCAGACGGAAAGCGAGGTGGAACGGGTGGGGCTGCGCCTGCAACTGCGCAAACAGCAGGCCGAAGCCGGCGACATCGTTCTTCTCTACGGCGATGAGAGCGAGGCGCTGACCCATCCCTATCTCGCCCGCGCCTGGGCGAAGTCGGGAGCGGACTTGCGTGTGCCGGCGCCGGGGCAGGCCAAGAAGGTCGCGATGCTGGGGTCGCTCGATCACCGCACGCGCCAACTCACCGTCCATACCAGCCCGACCAAGCGCAGCAGCGATTTCATCGCCCATCTGGAGCAACTCGACCACCTCTTTGGGCCGCAGCCCGGGCGACAGGCCAAGCCGGTCGTGCTGGTCGAGGACAATGGTCCGATCCACACCAGCAAAGGCTCGCTCGCCGCCCTGGCCGCCCGCGCGCACTGGCTCACGGTCGAATGGCTGCCGAAATACACCCCCGAACTCAACGACATCGAGCCGGTCTGGCGCGATCTTAAAGCCCATCACCTCGCCCACCAGACCTTCACCGACGCCGACGCGCTCGACCAGGCCATCCATCACGCCGTCATTGATCTCAACCGCGAGCGCATCCCCAATCCGTTGGCCAAGCCACGAATCTCTGCTTAGTATCGATCGTGGCTGGATTAGCCTTGTCGCGCGCCAGGAGGAACCAAGCTTCAATGAACCAACCGCTCCGAGCCGCAGGCTTCCCGCTCCGCGTCATGCCGCAGCGAAGCGCATGAGCGGCGGGCGGCTCGCCGGCCTGTCTTCGATGGCCACCCGACACATCCTCGCCGATCTCGCCCGCGACTATGAGGCAAGCAAGGGAGCACACGTCGAAATTCGCTCCATGGGCGGGGTCGAAGCTGCCAAACTGGTGCGCGCCGGCGAGGCGACGGATATCGTCGTCCTAGCGTCCAAAGTCATGGCGAGCCTGGAGGCCGAAGGCCATCTCGCAAAAGGCGGCACAAGGGACTTCGCGCGATCGGAGATCGGCATTGCGGTCCGCGCGGGCTTAGCCCTACCCAGCGTTGCGAGCGAACAAGCGGTCAAGAGGGCGATGCTGGATGCGCGAAAGATTTGCTACTCGACCGGTCCGAGCGGCGAT
Source organism: uncultured Alphaproteobacteria bacterium (assembly GCA_963813555.1). GTDB lineage: Bacteria > Pseudomonadota > Alphaproteobacteria > Rhizobiales > Beijerinckiaceae > Roseiarcus. The sequence continues at coordinate 216,345 of CAWEZX010000018.1, forward strand.
CACTTGAAGACCCTATGCGAGAGATGGGACGTCCCGTTGGCGCGGACGCTCGTCGCGCCGCCGGGCGTGCCGGTCGCAACGCTGGTCGCGAATGGCGAAGCCGATCTCGGCTTTCAGCAGCTCAGCGAGCTGATTGGCGAACCGGGGATTGAGGTCGCTGGTCCACTGCCGCCGGAGATTCAGGCCGTGACCGTGTTCTGCGCGGGCGTGTCTGCGACGTCGCGCGAGCCTGCGGCCGCGCGCGCTCTCGTTGCCTATCTGGCGTCCGCTGCGACGCGAGCCGCAAAACGGCGCCATGGCATGGAGCCGGCATGAGGTCCTCGCAAAGGCGTTCCTCTACGCGAGCATCTGGGCGGCCTCTTCGTTTTGAGCCCTGGAACAAAGACGACGCCGCGATTTTAAATCGGCCGCGCGCCGGTTGGCCCCGCGAGGGCCCACGGCTAGGCAGGCGGCCAGGAGGGCGGCCAAGAGGGCGAGCGACAAGGGGCGGCTTTCTGGCCGCCCCTTTTTCTTCGCGATGTGATCGCCGTCACGGCGCTTCGCCGGGGGTGTTTCTAAAAGCCGCCGATCACGAAGGACGCCTTTGCTCGGTTTGACCTTAATAATTTGTTACTTGCCATCGAGCAGCTAAGGGCGCAACTATCCTGTAAAAATAGAAGGGGAAGGCGGTGGTGTCTGTCATGCTTTTCTGGGGCGTCGGCTTCGCTGCCCTGGGCTGGCTTGTCTTCAAAATCGCCGAACGGATGTGAAGGAACGGGCGCGCAGGCCGCTCCGAGACGTTGAGGTAGTATTGTGACCATCGTAGCTGCAGGAGCCGCTGGCTGGCTCGTCCTTTTGCTCATGTGCGCGTATGCAAAGGCGCGCGAACGACAGAGTTAGCCCGCCTGGTCGATGGCGTGAGCGCCTGCCGGAAGCGGCCTCGCCTTTCTCGGCTTTGAGCCCGCGCCCGGTCAAAATTGGCCTGGGCGCGCGGGAAGCGGCGCGTCTGTTTAAAGCTGGGCAAGGCTCGCAAGACGGCTGTGCCGCCGGAGGTCGCGGTCAGCGAGGGTTATGCGATCAACATGGTTTGTCGCAAACGGATCGAGGAAATCTTCGGTTGGAGAAAGACCGTGGGCGCCCTGGCGCAGTTGAAACTGCGCGGCCTCGCCAAGGTCCAGGCGATCTTTACCTTTGGCCTCATCGCCGACAAGCTCGTGCGGCTGCCAAAACTGCTCCAGCCAACAGGCGAAGTGTGTCTTGCAGGAGGGAAATAGCCGGAAATGACCAAGAAAAGCCCGGCCGGAGCAAACGACACAACCCCCCGCGCCGCGCCGCTCGCAAAAAATCGAACCCATGGCGCCCGATCGCGGCCACGCAACAAGTTTTTCAGCAGCCTGCAAGGCGAGATGCGATTCGGTCGAACTCTTGCCACCATCGCGACCCGACGATCTAGGACCCGTGGGGCGCCGACAGCCCCTGGATTGCTCCCTCCGGACCGGATCCGGGGGCAGCTCGCAATGAGGGCTGTGGGGTTGACCTGACATAATCGCACTTAGAAATCCCGGGCGATCCAGAACGACTGATACGAGTTCCGGGTGATTGACTCGGCGGGGAAGGATTCTCAGTTGGATTTCCCGCTGGTAGATAGGAAAGCCATGATTCGCTGGGGGCGGGCATGGCGCATGTGGCCGGTCATCTGAGCGTTGCGGCGTTGGAGGAGCGTTACGAAGCCTGCGGGGACGCGACGTCTTCGCGGCATTTCCAGACGATCTGGCTGTTGGCGAAGGGCCATACGATCGGGGAAGTGTCGGCGATGACCTCGTTTGGGAGCCGCTGGATCGAGCAGCTTCTGGAGCGCTACAACGCGCGCGGGCCTTCGGCGCTGGGCGATCTCCGGCGCGGCAACGGCGCGGTGGCGACTGTTCTGAGGCCCGAGGTGTTGGATCGGCTTGGCGCTCGTCTTGCCGATCCTCCGCCGGACGGCGGGGTTTGGACGAGCGCCAAGGTTGCGCAATGGATGGCGGGCGAGTTGGGCCTGGCGTCGCTCGCCGCGCAGCGTGGCTGGGAGGCGCTGAGGGCGATCGATTGGTCGATCCAAAAGCCGCGGCCGCGCAACCCCAAGGCGGCGACGCTCGAGGAGCAGGACGACTTCAAAAAAAAGTGGCCGACATTGTCGCCGAGGAAGCGGCGCGCCATCCCGACACGCCGATCGAGACTTTCGCGACCGACGAACACCGGATCGGCCTGAAGCCGGTGACGCGGCGAGTCTGGGCGCCTGTGGGCAAACGGCCGATCTCGCACGGCCACCATCGGTTCGAATGGCTTTATGTGACGGCCTTCGTCTCACCCGCCACCGGTGAAGTCTTCTGGTACGTCTCGAACGGCGTATCGAAGCCTTTCTTCGAGGCGCTGCTGCGCTTGTTCGCCGAGGAAGCCGGCGCAGGGCGCGATCGGATCATCGTGCTCGTGCTCGACAACGCCGGCTGGCACGGTGAAGCCGGCCTTGTCGTACCGGAAGGGGTTCGTCTCGTCTTCCAACCCGCCTATACCCCCGAAGTGCAGCCGGCCGAAACGCTCTGGACGCTGGTCGACGAGCCGATCGTCAACAAGCACATTCCCGACCTCGAAACGCTCGACGAGGTCATCTCCGCACGTTGCGCCGCCCTCGCTGCGGAGCGACAAAAAATCAAAAGCCAACCCGGCTTCCACTGGTGGCCCAAAATCGCCAACCCGAGGTGATCACCAGGAAATCGTATGAGCCTGCGCCAGCGCCGAAACACGGGCATGATTGGATTGCGCGATCATCGCCGAATCGATCGCCGAAGCCTGATATCTCGATGTCGCCCGCACGGGCCGCTCAACACCCCCGACTGTTGCCACGCCGCTAATGTGTCCCAAGCCCAGCTGTCCTTGTTCGGCCCCGAAAGTGAGATGGTCTATCCGCACGACCAGCGTGGCGCCGTTGGGCGTCAGGCGACCGGACAGGGCCCGAGCAAGCTGGCGCGGCAGCTCCTGCTCGACCCAGGTCGCCGTCGAATCGCCGCTGTTGGCGCGCAAGGGCGCAACGTCGACCCGGATAATGCGGATTGCGAGGCCCGACTGCGCCAGGCGCGGCGCCACCCCCAACGGCCGTGATCAGCACGGACGCCCCGCCGGCCGCAATCGCGGCGCGACGGTTCCATTCAGGCGCGGACATGACGCAGTCTCCAGCGCACGGGGCTTGTCGAGCTGCGGTATGCCCTCGCGACCTCTCCATATACGCCCGGTCCCGGTCGCGGTTTTACCGCGACCGCCTGAGGGAGAAGAACCGCCCGGATTTCTCAGGCGGTTCTCTTTCTGGCCTGCCCGCTCAGGCGATTGCCGGTGACGCTCGCCGCCGACGCGCGCCGAAGAAAGCAAGTCCGCCAAATCCGAGCAACATCATCGCCCAGGTGGAAGGTTCCGGGACGGCGGTGGTGAACGACCCGAAGAGCCCGGCCGTCTCCCCGTCGATGCCGTCGGTGAAGAAGAGGGTGTTCGGGTTTCCATCACTCCCGCTGCCGCCGAAAACCAGGGACCACAGACCGCCCGCCGTCTGGCCGGCGCCGGGGTTGACGTCGAATGAACCCACAAGCGCGTCGGTCACCGGGTTGAATGCGTCGATCACGTCGGCCACGCCGGGGACGAAGCTGAAATTGCCGACCAGAAGGTCGCCACCGAACTGGCCGAAGCTCGACGGAGCGATGGCGATGCCCCATGGCGAAGCGACAGGGCCGCCTGGGGCAATGATCGTCTTCTCGAGTGCGCCGCTCTCGCTGAATTCCGCCACGGCGCCCTGGCCCGCCAGGGCGGCCGTCTGCGCGGCGTGACCGGACAGCGCGTAGGTCACGAATACGTTGCCGCCAAGATCCGCCACGTTGAAGGGGAGGAGTCCGGCCGAGCTGATCGCCGTGGGTGTCGCGAACGCGCCAACGGCCTCGGTTATCTGCGTGAACGCATTGTTGAACACGTCGATGCCGCCAGCGCCCGCCTCGTTGGCGGCGAACAGTTCGGTGTCGTTGTGATTGATGGCGAGCCCGCTGAAGGCCGCGCCCGCGACGGACACTTGGGTGAATGCTTGGGTGAGCACCGGGTTCCCATTCCAAGCGGAGATCGAGCCGTTCAGGTTGGCGAAGATGAACTGAGCGGGGGCGCCATTCCCTCCGCTCGTGGTCGAAACGTCGAAGCCCGCGCTGCTCGAGCCCGCAATGGCGAGCGCGTTGGCGACCTGCCCGGTCGGACCTGAGGCTCCTGCCGGCGGGATGTTGACAGTGAACAAAGGCGCGCTGCCGACGCCTGTGCTGCCGGTAACCGCAAAAAGCGGGCTTGTCTGTGTCGCCTGGTCCGAAATCCAGATGGGACTCCCGGCCGCGAACGAAACACCCCAAGGGTTCACCAGTTGGGAGTCGGTCGTCGTTGCCAGCCCCGCTATGTCCGAAACAAGGTTGTTTTGAGTAAGGCCGTCGGCGGCATTGGCGACGCCGGCGCCCGTGCACAATGCAGCGAACGCCGCGGCGGTAGTCATGACAGATGTAACGGGAAGTAATCTTGTCATTGCGTGCAGTCATCCCGATTTTTGGCGCAACCGTGACCGCGCGGCGGGTCGTCCAGACCCGCCACTGTTTCCGGCTGAAAATGCCGCTGCAAACCGCCCTGGTTCGACTGACAGTGAACACTGTTAAGGCAACTATATTCTGAGAAAAAGCTCCAAGTAAGGCGGATAACACTCTCGTGGTCGATTTGCTATAAAAGAATACGTTTAGAACAAGTCGTTGAAATGATGTTATAAAATTTGCCGTAACTGCTATAATGTTGCTATAAAATTGCTGCAAAACTGTCATAAGGAGGAGCGATAAACGAAAGCAACTAGTAACGCTCTTTTGGTCGACCCGAGGCCGTCATTTGTACAGACCGCCCACTGCCCTATAGGCAACTAAGTTGCGGTCTGCCTGCTTTGACCAGCGGTGAACACCGGGCGGGTGAATTTAATCGCGGGCGAGGGCGGGAAAGCCGTAACGATCGCGTGATCGATTTGCTCGGAGGGATAACCTTAAGCGCGTTGTTGTAAAGATGTTATAAAGAAGGGCGATCAGCTCCTGAGCGATAAGGAGAACAACTGATGTATGATGCGATTTGATCGACCTCCCGCCCAAGTGGTTGCGCCATCGCAGGTGTATGGGCTTCGCCTGAGTCTTCGGTCCCTTTGTCTGGCGCGGAGCTATCGTCGATCGCCATTGGCTTCGCGCCCGCCGCAGTGAGCTTGAGCGAATAGGGCTCGGACTTACCGGACAGATCGTGCGCTACCTAAACCGAACATATCGTCTGCTACGGACAGCTTGGACGACAATCTGGCTCTTATAGCGTTAGTTGTTGGTATGGGCCGATTCCGATGGCGCTCTTGATCCAGTTTTGTGGCGTGATTTGTCGATCCCAGGCTTCGAGGGCGCGCCGCCAGCCGAGATAATTTGGCAGGTTCTTGGTGGCGACGCCGTTGAAGCGATTGAGCCATTGCTTGAGACGGCTGTGGTAGGCGTTGACGTTGTTGATATGCAGGTGGGGCGCCGCGGGGACAGGCTTTCCCGGGGAAGGAACGGCGTGAAAGGGGATGTTGGCCTGGCGGGCGAAGGAGGCCAGCGGTTTGCCGCCATCGCCGATCAAGTGATTTGCGGACGTAACGACACCGGTCAGGACGGCGGCGATCGAAGCGCTGTCGTCGTTTGGCAGAACGGCGTCGAAAGTTGCGCCCTTTCGGTCGCGGGCGACGAGCACGGGAATGTTGTCCTGATAGGGGCCCGGATGACGGGCCGTTCCGCCGCGTTTGCGAGCCTTGCGAGGCAGATCGGACCACCGCCCCTTGAAAAATTCAAGGATGAAGGTTTCATCCGCTTCGACGATTCCGCTCAGCTTTTGCGGCTTGTCCGCGGCGGGAGCGCCCAAAAACCGGTGACGCCAGCGGAAAGCCGTCGTCGGATGCACGCCGCAAAGCGCGGCCGTCTTCACCAGGCTTTTGCCTTCGATCATCGCCTGCGCGTGATCGAGCCAACGCTCTTTCTTGCGCAGATGCGCCATTGGGCTTTTGCTCAGGGCGTTGAAGGTGCGTCCGCAAGCCTTGCAGCGGAACCGCGCCAGTCCGCGCGAGCGTCCCCAGGCCACGATTTCGCGACCCGCGCAATGCGGACACCCTCGACTTTCCACCCGCTCATGGCCTGTTACGCCCAACGCGTCCGGCCGACGGCGAGCCTTCAAGGCCTTGTTCTTCGCGGCCGCCGTCAGCATCGCAGTTTTCGGACCCACCCCCTCCGCCGTCGTCAGAGCCGCGAGCGCCGCCCGCCGCTGATCCTCGTTCAATCGAACGATCCCCGACAGCCAAGTCGAAAACTCCTCACCCTTCATCGAACAATCTCCAACCCCACCCCCACCATAACCCAAACCAACAACTAACGCTATAAGAGCCGACAATCTCTTGCAGAAACTCAGAAACCAGGTTAAGCTTGGCCTATGACTTTCCGCAGCCAAAACCGCGGCGCCCGTTCCGGCGCTTCGAACCGCCAGGACAAAAGCGGCGAGAAAAATTTTTCCCGCTTCATGCCGCGCAACCCATTGATAAGTCTCGATTCTGACGAGAGAATCCAAGGAAATTCAAGGAAATCCAACCCTCATAAGCGGGGGCCTTTGCAGCGAAACGGCCAAGGGCCAAGAAAATCCAAATCGACCGGATGAGCGCCCGGTCCGCGGCCGCGAAGGAGCCAAACCGACTCCATCCAAAGGCAAGGCGCGCTAGGGCGGCGTTTACAAGAACATCTCGCTTTGGTTATATTACGCTCATTTATTGCTGTTGGCTGTTGCAGAAAAATGGACCCAAGCTCTTGAAAAGATTGCGTCGCGCGCAGAACTGAACACATCCGCCAGCAGTTGAATTGCAGATGAATCGTCAGGCCGTTCCTGCCCTACGCCGCTGGCGCGCCTTGGCCGTGGCGGCCGCCCGAAGGGCTGTCGCGGCATCGACGATGGTGGCGGTCTCGCCCTTGAGATGCGCCAGCGACAACGCCCGCACGTCCTCAGCCGCCCAGAGCCGGCCTCTGAGATCGACCGCATCGGCCGCCCGGCACGCGTCGGCGACGACGAACACCTGGTAGCCAAGATCGCCCGCGTGCCGCGCCGACGCTTCGAGGGCGTGGGTCGTGAGCGTCCCGCAAAGGACCAGCGTGGTGGCGCCGAGTTCGTCGAGCCTGGCTTCGAGGTCGGCGCCGACGAAGGCGCTTGTCGCGTTGCGGATGACGACGCAATCGCCGTCGAGCGGCGCGGCAGCTGTCGCAAGAGCAGAAGCCGGCGCGGGGGCTTGTGGGCCGACATGGACCAGCGGCAGGCCTTCCGCCCGCCACGCGGCGATGAGGGCTGCGATGTTCTTGTCGGCCTCAGGGGCATTCCCGGCGTCACGGCGCAGATCGTCGATCGCCTCTTCTGCGTCGATGATGAGAAGTACGGCGTCCGCCGGCAACCGCATGGTCGTCAGGGCCGTCGCGGCGCAAGCGCCCAGTAGTCAAGCTCGAGCACGACATGCGGCTCGTACCCCTCGCCCTCGCGACAGGGAAAGTCGGCGCAAGCGCGGTTCTTGGTCGCGACGGTGCGCAGTCTGAGCGCGCCGACGTCATCGCGGTCGGGCAGCGCCGCGGTCTCGAGAACCTGGCTCCAGGCGAACACGGTGTCGCCGGCGAAGAGCGGCGCGACATGTCGGCCGCTATTGATCGCCGCAATATGGAAAGCGTTGGCGAGGCCATTGAAACTCAACGCGCGGGCGAGCGAAATCACATGCCCGCCGTAGATGAGCCGCCGCCCGAAGCGTCCCTGCCCCTCGCTGAACTGGTTGAAATGCACCTTGGCGGCGTTCTGATAGAGCCGGGTGGCCGTCTGGTGCTCGGCCTCTTCGACGGTGACGCCGTCGACATGATCGATCCGCTCGCCGGCGGAATAGTCCTCGAACCGATAGGGCGATCCGCTGAGCTCGCCGTCGAACGCAGCCCGCTCGATGCGCGGACAGGCCGCGCCGAGATGAGCGACGCCAACCGCCTCGGGCAATTTGGGAACGTGAGTTTCGGGCGCGGCGGCGCTCGCATCACGCTTTCGCACCATCACCCAGCGGACGTAGTCGACGACCGTCTCGCCACGCTGATTGAAGCCTTGCGAGCGCACGTGGACGACGCCGCTCTGCCCGTTTGAATTTTCCTTAAGCCCGATCACCTGCGAAGCGGCGGAGAGCGTGTCGCCGGGAAAAACCGGCGTTAAAAACCGGCAATCGGCGTAGCCGAGATTGGCGACCGCGTTCAGCGAGACGTCGGGCACCGTCTTGCCGAATACGACATGGAAGGCGAGCAGATCGTCGATCGGGCTTGCGGGATAGCCGATAGCGCGGGCGAAGGTTTCCGCGCTTTGCGGCGCGAAGCGCGCGCCGGTGAGCGCCGAATAAAGCGAGGCGTCGCCGCTATTCAGCGTGCGCGGCGTCGCGTGACGGATCGTCTCGCCGAGACGAAAGTCCTCGAAGAATCGGCCTGCCCCGGTCTTCGTGGCGCACGCGTGCCCCATGGCGCGCGTCAGAAGACGAATGGATAGACGTAGTAGATGATGATGCGCTCGAGCAGCATCACCGCCAGCAGCAGGATGATCGGCGAAATGTCGATGCCCCCGGTATTGGGCAGAAAGTTGCGGATCGGGCGCAAGAACGGCTCGGTGAGGGCTAAGAACAGGTTCCAGATCGCACGAACGAGATCGTTGCGGATATTAACAACGCCGAACGCGATCAGCCAGGACAACACCGCGCCCGCGATGATCACCAGCTTGTAAAGATCGAGCGCGTAGATGACGATGTCGAGGATCGCACGCATGAATTGTCCCAAACTTTGAGAGGCTGCCGTTGAAGCGGAGAAGCCCCGATCCTCCACGCCAATGTCGTTGACATGCATCGGACGCGCACGTAAACAGCCGCGCGATGGGGCTGTAGCTCAGATGGGAGAGCGCTGCAATCGCACTGCAGAGGTCAGGGGTTCGAATCCCCTCAGCTCCACCACGCACCTATTTGATATTACACGATTTTCAGTCTCTCTGAATAGGCCCGCAATGTCCGGGACATGCGAGCCGTGGGCGGATAAGAACCCCTCTGGAGACTGAGATTTTCGGCCTCCGGTGGCGTTACGCGTCGCCAGTCTCCGTGCGCAAAAATCCGTTTCCGTGGAGAGCTGCATGGCGTTTCGGAGAGAGCGGTTCGCATTGTGGCAGAGACCAGTTTTAGTCCAAGCCAGTCATGCGGGGGACCACACAGTTGCCGGCCTCGATCCAAGGCGATCGGCGAATCAATCTCGCGTCAAGCGGGATGCATGAATCGGGTCGCGATCAAGGCCGTGGTCACGGTGTTGTCGAACGCCGAAGCGTCGGCCCTGCGGTTAATGATTTCGCGCGAACCCAAGAGCCTGTCGCTGATCGGCCCAATTCGGCGGCATATCCATCAGACGCGAGACGCCGAAGCCGCGAGAAAGGGTTCCATCGACCGCCGCCTGGACGATGTCTGGAGCGAGGAAGGCGAGCGATAGTCCCATGCGGGCCGATCGTTCACTGACGCCTTCGCGTGCGGCGATCGCCTCGATGCCTTCGACCTTGCCGGAAATCACTTCGTCGAGCCATCGCCGCCCCTTGGCGATGGCGGATAGAAGTTTCGTCCTCGCCTCGGCCCGGATCGGCCTCGCTCCGGTCGCCGATTCACCCGACGGCTGGATCACCTCGCGCTTGCGTCGGAAGGGTTGCGGCGACCATGGGATCGTGACCACTTTGGAAGGGCGGTCGGTGCCTTCGAGGAGCCGGATTTCGATCGACCGAGAGCCCATGGTGATTCTGTCGACATTGGCAACAGCCTTCTCGGCGCTGCCGGCTGCGTCCGAGTTCTGGACTCAACATTTCTGTCCACGGCGGATCGGATTGCAACTCAACTGGCTTCGTTGGAGGCAGTCTATCGATGGCGGCGAGGACGATTCGCTCGACAGCCTCCGCCGCGACCCGCGGGAGCGATCCGGCTGCTTCCTTTCGACCCTGGTGCAGAACGGAAGAGACATAATAGCGATACCGCACTCCCTTCTTGATGGCGTAGCTCGGGGCCATCGGGTTGCCCCGATCGTCGAACAGCTTACCCATGAGCAGGGCGTTGGAGCATTGACGCCGCAGACGTCGCTCCTGTCGATTTTCGGTCAGCTTGGTCTGAACCGCTTCGAACAGTCCAGGCTCCATGATCGGGGCGTGCTCGCCGGGATAGCTCTTGTCGCGGTGGTTGATCTCGCCAAGGTACATTCGGTTACGCAGCATGTAGGCCAGTGGCCCATTGGTGAGAGCTTGACCGCCGATTGCGCGGCCGGAGGAAAGGGTTCGCATTCGGGTTATGATCCCCCGCTCGTGCAAGTCCCGCTGTAACGCCGACAGCGATCCAAGGTCGAGATAGCGCGAGAAGATCAAGCGGACCGTCGCCGCTTCTTCCTCCACGACGATCAGTTTGCGGTCCTTGACCTCATAGCCCAGGGGAACCACGCCACCGACCCAAAGGCCTTTCTTCTTCGATGCGGCGATCTTTTCGCGGATGCGTTCGCCGGTAACCTCTCGCTCGAATTGGGCGAAGGACAGAAGCACGTTGAGGGTCAGCCGTCCCATGCTGCTGGTGGTGTTGAACGATTGGGTGACTGAGACGAAGGCGACGCCGTGGCCGTCAAATAGCTCCACGAGCTTGGCGAAGTCGGTGAGCGATCGCGTCAGACGGTCGACCTTGTAGACGACGACGATGTCGATTTGGCGCTCCCGGATGTCGGCGAGCAGCTTCTGCAGGCCGGGACGGTCCAGGTTGCCGCCAGAGAAGCCGCCGTCGTCATAGTGGTCTCGGATCAGTTTCCAGCCTTCGGGAGCCTGGCTCTTGATGTAGGCCTGCGCGGCCTCCCGTTGAGCGTGAAGGGAGTTGAACTCCTGATCGAGTCCATTCTCAGTCGAGACGCGGGTGTAGATCGCGCAACGCTGATGATGGTTAGCGGCAGCCGGCTTCATTGACGCCTCTCGCCGGCATCTTTTTTGGCGCTTACCGATCGCGTCGACTTACCGCTCGCCGCAAGACGACGATGGTCTGCCTTACGGCACAAAACGCTCGGCCTTTCGCCTTGATTGTTGTGTTTCGCGTCACCGTCGCCCTCGCTCTCCCGGATGCGATTTCGATGACGTACGCCGAAGAAACTGCGGCCGTTCCACTTCGTGCCCGTGATGGCGAAAGCAGCGGCGGACAGGCTCGTATAGGTCGTGCTATTCCAAGCGAACCCCTTACTGACGACCGTCACGCGCTCAACTCGGCCCCGCCATTCCCGGGTTAGCAAGGTCCCCGGCTTCAAGATCAGCGGATCGCTCCTCTGACGACCCGGCGACGTCGCGGCGCTCGAGCTGTCGTCCGAGTCGGGCGTCGATAACCCGTTAGAAGCAAATCTACCCGCCGCATCATCGGCCAGTCGGTCGAGCATCCGAACGGTCTTGCGATCCAGATCACCGAACGCCTCGGCCTGAAGGCGATAGGCCATGACGCGAAGGAGAAGCCCTCGGGAGAGGTGGGCCGGCGCGAGCCGGCCCCAATGGTTCCGCCAGCGAAGGCGAATGTCGTCGAGAGAAAGTCGCTCCAGTTCGGCCAGTTCCGCTTCGAAACTCGTGCCGATCCCATGAAGCTCGTCCAAGGCGGGTGCGGCGGCAGCCATTGGGAGAGGCCGCCGCACAAACTCCATCGGGCCCGAGCGCAATGTTTTGTGCATGGCGCACTCACCCTTCCGCTGCGTTGGGATGGTCCACGATAACGTAGGCGCCGGCGCGCTGATCTTTTCCTTTGCGCCGATCGATCCCGAATCCGCGCTTGCGTAAGCCTGTCAGTGCGGCGCGGGTGGTGTGAGGAAGCCAACCCATTGCGTCAGCTAGCTGCTCGACCGTAGCGCCGTCCTCGCGTCGGAGCAGGTCCACGACCGCCGCCAGTTTTGAACCTTCGCGCGGCATAGCAATCGCAGTTAACACCGCAATGCTGCCCGCCGCCGCTCCATGGTTGGCGGTATTCGTCGGGACTTCGGCAGTAGCAGGCGGTGAGATCTCGACAGCGGGCCCGGCGGCTTCAGCATCTTCGACCGCGATCGCCTTAAGTCCGGCGGCGGTCAACTTCAGCACGAAAGCCTGCATATTCTCGTCATCGCGTCGCCAAATGTGGGCGCCCGGCTTGGCTTTCATCTCCTTAGCAAGTCCCGCGGCGACCAGCTTCGTTGCGATCTTCTGGGCTGCGGCGCCCTTCAGACTCGGCGGAGCTTCGATGCAGCGATCTTCGCGCTGCGCGGCGGCACTGAGCATCACGAGCTGCGTGTCGGTAAGTTTGATGGACATGGTCTGACCCTTGGTCTCTGGGAGCTCGGCCAATCCGGCCCCTCACCAGGACGAGCCCCGGATCGATGCGATCAACGGGGCGAAGGGGTGTTCGCGGGTCATTCTCGACCTCGCGGACGTCCACATACACGCTCTCTTTCGAAGGGAACGCCAGTCCTTTCTGCGCATCGGCGAGCCCACCTCGCGAATGAGGTAATCAAACCGCGTACCTGGTTGTGAATCCGCATCTCGGAGCGACGAGCGGACCGTTTTCGGCCCCTCCGGTAAATCGTCGGTTCTCGGCGCATTCCTGTTGTCCATCGCCGCTTCGGGAACGGCACAGTTGCACAGAAGCGGTCGCTCCTGCGGTCAATCGGTAAGCGGGGCTAGATTAGGAGACCGAGTGTGATTTCGGCGCGGGGTCCGGACGCCGATCAGCATGGCGCCCTCTTGATTTGTCTCGCTTCGCGGGGGTCAAGCTTGAAAGGTTGTTGATATGCGGAGCGCCTCCTCGGCATTCTCGTCCCCGTCGATCGACCCAATTGCCGACGATCGAGGAAACGCGCCAAGGCCTAGCGACACAGGTGTGTGTCTTGGCGTCAGCGGCTGACCCATCCAACTTCAGGACACTCAGTTTCACACGTTTATCTTGCGCGCCCGTGCGCCGATCCACTTGGCCGCTCGCGTGCGACCCGAAGGTGCAGAGGTGTCGCCACGGCGCTTGCGCGGTGCGCCGCCAGATTCGACGACCTCGTGCGGCTTCAACTTCGCCGACACGCGCTCGACCGGAGCCTTGTCGGAAATCGACTTCGCCTTCCTCGACCCTCGAGCGCCGCTCGTCATGGAGGGAGGCGTGGGGCGGGACGACTTCCGATCCGCTCGGAATTCGACTGACGACTTAGCCGTCTGTCGTTTCGCCTTCGTCTTGGCCTTCGTCTTCACAGGAGCCGCGGACTGCGCCGGCTTCGCATTTGACTTTGCTTGCGCTGCGACGGATTCGGCGCCGCCGGCCGTGGCGAGGTCCCGCACCACCGTCGCGGGTTCGGCAATGTCGAGGCCGAAGAGAGCCGCGAGATCGTTGTCGTCGAGTATCCGTTCGCTCCCAGCGGGCATCGCGGTCAGCGGCAAATCAGCGCCGACGGTTGAGACCATGTCTTCCCGGTTGACGCCGCGAAGTGTGAACAAGTGGTCCGGTTGGGAGTCGAGCCGAGCGCCGACGCCGTAGAGCGTCGCCGCCACATGCTTGCACATGCCCGCCCAGTCGGGGCACGAGCAGGTCATCGTGATCTCGCGCGGCCCCGGAAACAGCCCGTCCGCCTCGCGGCAAACGCGCTCCATCACATGCTTGGACAGCTTGCCTTGCAGCAGTTCGACCAACGAGCCGACTGAACCGGCGCAATCGACGCAGATCGCCTCCCAGCGGGCCGGCGCGGCGACCGAGATATCGATCTTCACTTTGTAGATCTCCGCGCCGCTGACCAGCGCCTCGATCTTGCCGCGCGCGAGCTGGAGGTCGACCACCGAGCCGTTACTAACGTAGGTGCGCCCGCGCGGCAGGCGGTTCGCGAAATCGGAATAGCGTTCGAGGTTGTCGCACCAAGCCTTGCCCCAGAAGCTCCTGGCGATCTTGCGGCCCTCGATGACGACCGGCGCGACGACCCGCCCTTTCTTCTTCAGCTTCTCGATTTCCTTCTCCGCCTGTTGGCGACGCACGGCGGCCGGAACATAGGGCCGGAATCCCCAGAAGCTCACGATGTCCCCCCTTCCTGGGTCGCGGCGGCGAGGTCGAGCTTCACCAGCGCCATCAGCTCGCCGTCGGCAAGTTCAGTCAAGTTGATCTCGCTGCCGCCGGCGAGCAAATCCTCGGCCATCTTGCGCTTCGATTCGATGAGTTCGTCGATTCGCTCCTCGATCGTGCCACGACAGACGAACTTGTGCACGAGAACATTGCGCTTCTGCCCGATGCGAAAGGCGCGGTCGGTCGCCTGGTTCTCGACCGCCGGGTTCCACCAGCGGTCGAAATGCACCACATGCGAGGCCGCCGTCAGGGTGAGCCCCGAGCCGCCAGCCTTCAGCGACAACACGAAGAACGGGACGCTCTCGTCCTCCTGGAACGTCTTAACCAGCGTCTTGCGTTTGCCGACCACCGTCTCGCCGCTCAGCGCGAGGCCGGGCCTGCCGAAGACGCCGGCGAGCAACTCGCCGAGCGGCTCGACGATCTCCTTGAACTGGGTGAAGACCAGCATCTTCTCCTGGCGGCACGCGACGGTTGCTGCGATCTCGGCGAGCCGGCCGAACTTGCCGCTGTCCTCACTTGCCCAAGCGACCCCGCCGCCGAGGCCGTGCTGCGCGTGGTTGCAGATCTGCTTGAGGCGCATCAGTGTCGCCAGGACGAGCCCGCGCCGCCCCATATCGTCGCTCGATTCCTTCAGCCGCTCCTCGAACGCCGAGACGGTCGACTGATACAGCGCCGCTTGTCTGCGGCTGAGGCCGCAGAAGGCCTTGACTTCCGTCTTGTCGGGCAGGTCGGCGATGACGCTGCGGTCGGTCTTCAGCCGGCGCAGGATGTAAGGGGCGACGAGCTTGCGCAGGGGCGCGTAGGACGGCGGCGTGCGGTCGGCAAGGCTCTTCACGAAGCCGGCGAAGGCCTTTGATGAGCCGAGCAGGCCCGGATTAAGGAAATCGAAGATCGACCACAAGTCGCGAAGATGATTCTCGATTGGCGTGCCGGTGAGCGCGATGTGGTTCTCGGCGTCGAGCGCCTTGACGGCGCGGGTCTGCTTGGCGTCCGGGTTCTTGATCGCCTGCGCCTCGTCCACGACGGCGACCCGCCAGCGCGTCCGGCCGAGCCAATTGAGCCGCAGCAACGCGGCGTAGCTGGTCACGACGACGTCGGTCCTGGCCAACTCTTCCGCCGAAGGCGACTTCAGCCGTTCGGCCGGCGCAAAGGCGGGATGCGCGACGAAGACCTTCAGCGACGGGGCGAAGCGTTCGGCTTCCGTCGCCCAGTTGGCGAGGAGCGACGCCGGCGCGACGATGAGGCTCGGCCGGCGCTCGCCTTCGCCGTTGCGGAGCGTCAGCAGGAGCGCCAGCACCTGGATGGTCTTGCCGAGCCCCATGTCGTCGGCAAGGCAGGCGCCGAGGCCGAGGCGCGACAGAAAGCCGAGCCAGCGCAGGCCCGCGTCCTGGTAAGGCCTCAGATCGGCCTTCAGCGTGTCTCCCGGATGCGCGGCGGCGAGCGTCTCGGGGCTGCGGCAGGCGGCGAGCGTCTCGGCGAGCCAGCGGCCGGCCGTGACATGCGCCCATGACGCTTCCGCCGCCCGCGTCGCCTCGGCCGCGCCGATGTCGGCGCCGGCCAGCAGCCGCATCGCCCGGCCGAACGGCACGCCCTCCTTGCTGGCGAGGCGCTCGATCTCGCCGTAGCGGTCGAGGGTCGCTTTCAACCGCGCCGCGTCCACTTCGACCCATTTGCCGCGCAGCAGCGCGAGGCCGTCAGTCGTGGCAAGCAACCGCGCGATCTCTTCGCGGGTCAACGGATCGCCGTCTAGGCTCACGTCGACCTGGAAGTCGAGCAACTGCGCTGCGCCGACCAGCGTCGGCGCTTGCGAGCCGACGCTGGCTTCGACCGCGGGGCGGCCGGGCCGGCCGCCCGACCAGGTCGCCGGCATCCTCACGACGACGCCCGCCTGCTCCAGCGCCTCGGCGTCTGAGAGGAGCCGCATCGCCTCCCGCGGCATCCAGCGCAGCGGATGGAAGATCTCGCCGGTATCGATGATTTCCTTCAACCAGGCGCAACGCTCGCCCGCCCGGCTGACCGGTTCCAGCAGTTTCAGGAGGTCGCTCTTCGCCCCCGCGCCGGCGTATTCGCGCAACGCCGCACCGAGCGGCGCATGGCGCAGCGCGCCATGCGTGGCGAGCGAAGACACGTAGGTGGCGAGGAAAGCGAAAGGGCGCTCGGCGTCCTTGCGGTTTTCGGCGAGATTGAAATGCACGCGGCCCACCAGCCGCCAACGGCTGTCGCGCGCCGTTAAGAAGGCGCCTGCGGCAAGGCCGCTCTCGGCGCGCTCGCCCGCGAACGCCTGCGCCAGCGACCCCCACAGCGCCGCCAGCCGATCGGCGTCGAGATATTCGCCGCCGCGCATCGGTGGGGCCTCGCCGGCGAGCGCGGCGAGAGCCCCTTCATCCGGCGCCCGCGGGAGTTCCACTTCGGCAGCAGCTTCTCCAATGGCGCAGACCGCAGCGACGAACCGCATCGCAAACGCGCGCCAGAACGCGAGATCCGGCGGCAGGGAGGTCCCCGCCTCGGCGAGGCCGAGTTGCAGCAGGCCATGCCCATCGCCTTTGCGGAACGCCGCTTCAAGCCGCTTCGCCGCGCTATGGTCGACCGCAGTGTCGGCCTCAACCGCTTCGAGGCGCAGGGCGCCGTGGGGCGTCAGAAAGCAGGCGAAAGAACGGAGCATCGGAGCGGTCACATCCGTACGAGTTGACCGCAGCGTCAGCACGGCTCACAAAAAGGCCGTCCATCGTCGTGTGTAACGACCAAACTTCGTCGCCTCGCAGGAGGTTTAGGCGCCACGCGATGGCGAGCCAGACGGCGCGGCCAAATCATCCGACTGCCCAACCGGATGGCGACGCAAATTCCTCCATCCCGTCGCCAGATGACCGCACGAACCACCCTTCTGCTGTTATGGCACTCTCCCCGCCCGCCGCCGTTCCAGCCGGATTTAAGCTGCTGGCGGCCGTATACTCTCGGCCACCCTCGCTTGTCGAACGAATGGTGCGGCACGATGGGACAAAAAGGTCGCCGCAAGTCGAACCGCGGTTGTCAGCGGCGACCGGCGTTCCAACCCACGCGGATCAACATCGGCGCATTCGGTCAGCGGATGGCCGCTCAGGGCGGATAGCGCGCCAACAGGCGTCGCCTCGGAAAGGAGCGGAGTCCGCGCTATATCAGACAATCGCGAGCGCGGAGTACCAACTTCGCCGCCCTTAGCGGAAGCTCCCGCTTGTTCATCGTCCGACGCCCGCGCCGCAACGCGCTCATTTCAATTTGCTAAGTCTCATCTTTGACTTATTCGTAGACTGGCATCGCTAGGTGAGCATACTGCTGGATATGGTCAATCGGGGCTGGGAGAATTTTCTTGCCCGGCCGAATGGTCCTCTGAACCTGCGGTTCGTCCTCCAGCCGACAATGGCGGGGCTGTTGGCCTTGAGGGCCGGCGTTTAAGATGCGAGGGAGGGACGGCAGGGCTATCTGTGGGCCATGCTCACCGACCCGCAGCGGCGCTTCCAATTGCTTCATGAGGGCTGGCGAGGGGCGAGAACCCCTTTCCTCGTCGCAATCGCGCTGGACTGCGTCTATCAACTCGTGATTCAAGGGTTCATCTACCCGCTGGAGCTCTTGTTTACAGCGACCTTGCTTGCGCTCGTCCCCTACGCGCTGTTGCGCGGTCCGTTCAATCGCTTTGCCCGTTTGTTCCTGCCCGCGACCGGCCCGCCGACGACAAAGACCGGCGCACGAAAATAACTTCAACCGGGGGAAACACGACCCCGCGAAAGGCTTAGGCGATGTCGAGCGAAGTCAAGTCACAGGATTGGTCAAAGCCGGCCGCCATGGCTATCCCGAAGGGAGGATTTGACCCGGCTACCGCGCAAAAGGGCCGGTACGGCCCTATCTTCCCGAAGAGCCCGGCCAACTACGGATTTTCAATCATCGCGAAAATCATTCCGGGACGCGAGGAGGTATTCTACGAATACGCCAAGAAGATCGAGAAAACGATCGCCGAGCAGCCTGACGCGCTTGCGGTGCTGAAGCTGCACTACCTACGGTGGGTGCTCTTCCCCATAAAGGGAGACACCTACTTCATGTACCAAGGTATCTTCGACACCGATTTTGACAAATACACCGAGGACGCGGTCGCCTTGTTCGGCGTCACCGGCCTTCGGACCGTGTTCGAGAATCTCGAGGATTTCCCAGAGGACTGGCAAACGAACCCGGCGGCCTTTGTTCAATTTGTCCGCGATCATCAATGCCCGAGCTTTCTCGAATACGGTGAGTATCCGTATGTGAGCGCTGACGAGATCAAGAAAGCGCTCAAGCTCAAGGCGGCGTTCTCGAACATGCTCGACCAAATGCAGTGACTGCCTTGGAGCGGGGTCGGTCGGGACAATTCTTCATGCTCGAATTCGACGACATCCAGCACATCCTGCTGACGCGCGCGCCCGCGCTGACGGGACGGTACGAGTTTCTTGCGTTTCGGGAAGCCGCCGCGGGCCGGGCGTGGCTGTCCGCGATCAAGGAAAAGGTCCATTCCGTTGCGGCGATGCGAGCCAACGTCGAGGGCGACAAGCGCTGGGTGACAGTCGCTTTCACCTGGAATGGCTTGCGCGCTCTCGGATTGGACGAAACTTCTCTGGCGACATTTCCGGAGGAGTTCAAGCAAGGCATGGTCGCTCGCGCGGAGACGCTCGGCGATACCGGCGCCAACGCGCCCGAACATTGGGTCGGCAGCGTCGCAAGCCCGGACCTGCATGCGATTGCCATCCTATTCGCCAGAGATGGGACCGAGCATGCACGCTGCGTCTCCGAGCACGAAAAACTCGTCGCCGCATGCCCGGGCGTTGAGCTTCTCTCCGTGCTTGATCTTAAAGCTGTCCCGCCGTTCGACCACGCCCACGACCACTTCGGCTATCGCGACCGACTGTCCCAACCGGTTATCGAAGGCGGCGGCGAGGATCCAACGCCGGGATCGGGCGCGCCACTGAAGGCCGGCGAGTTCATCCTTGGGTATCAGGATGAAAATGGTGCGATCGCCGACCGCCCCCAGCCCGACATCCTGGCGCGCAACGGCAGCTATATGGCTTACCGTCGTCTGCGGGAGCATGTCGGCCGGTTTCGAGATTTTCTGCGAGAGCACGGCGACACGCCCGAAGAGCAAGAACTGATCGCGGCGAAACTGATGGGTCGGTGGCGAAGCGGCGCGCCGCTGGTGCTCTCGCCGGACAAAGACGATCCGGTCCTTGGCGCGGACACGCAGCGGAACAACGACTTCAACTACAAGGAAATGGACCCGTATGGATACGCGGTCCCGCTTGGCTCGCACGCGCGCCGAATGAATCCTCGCGACACGGCGGCGAATATGAACCGACGCCGGATGATTCGCCGAGGCGCGACTTATGGCCCCTATCTGCCGGAAGGCGCCGCCGATGACGGGGCCGACCGAGGAATCGCGGCCTTCGTGATCTGCGGCAGCCTCATCCGGCAGTTCGAGTTCGCGCAGAACGTTTGGGCGAACGATCGGAACTTTCACGAACTCGGCAACGAACGCGACCCAATCATAGGCAATCAGGACGGCACGCTGGAATTCAAAATCCCTAAGCGCCCAATTCGCAAGACGATCAAAGGGCTGCCGGCCTTCACCAGCGTTAAGGGCGGGGCATACTTCTTCCTGCCCGGCCTGAAGGCGCTGAGCTATCTCGCGTCATTGCCTGATCGGGGCTGAGTAGCTGCCGACCGGCGACATCGGGAGGAGAAATCATGTCAGCGCAAAGTTTTGCCCGCACCTACAATCAGAATCACGTCGCGCGCAAATACGCGCCGGGCAAACGGCGCATGAGCATCTATTGGACCTGGAGCTATCCATGGGAGTCGCAGCGCGATCTCGCGGAAATGGATAACCGCTTCTCGACGATGACCGAGGTTCGTCGGGTCGCGTGGCCGGCCTACGAAACGCCGGAGTGGAGCGCGGCGCAGTTCCTCCAGGGGATCGCTGGCACGCTCGAGCTGTTTCACCGCTCGACGCTCAGCTTCCAGACAATCGCCGGCGAAGCTACAGGCCATCCGGTCGGCGTGTTCCAGCGGATCGATCAGGCCGGGTTCAAGCAACCGATCGACGAGCGGATCCTCGCCGACGCCGACACGCTCATGGTGTTCGGACTCGATCATATTGTCGCCGAACAAGAGGCGGCTCCTGAGGAGATAGCGGCCATCGGCGAATGGCTGAAGCGGGAGGGCACTTGCCTGTTGTTGGCGCCGCATCACGATGTGGGCTTCACAGACGATATGAAGCAGCGCCAGATGGAATACAGCCATCATCGCGACCCGCTCGTGCCGCGCCAGCAGCGTTTCGGCCAGTACACGCGCTCCCTGATGAAGGGGCTTAACGTTCCCGTGCACAATACCTACGGGCTTCGGCCTGCCACAATGAACGGCACAAACGAAATCGCTCCCTTGACATCCTTCCGCGACCTTGACGCGGCAGGTCTGCTCAACAATGTGCCGACGCTCAATTTTCATCCGCATCTCCCGCATTACGAACTGACAAATCCGGATGGCAAGGAGGTTCAAGTTCTCGCGCGCCAGCCGATCGATCTCGAGCGGCCGCATCCTTTCACCGCCGCAGGCAACAGGGAGTTCAATAGCCTCCTTTGGCTGCCGCCCAACGAGCGGAGGCCCGGAAACATAGTCTTGGTCGACTCAACCAATTTCACCACGCTTTTCGGCGGCGATGAGAGCCTCAAGAATTTCTGGAAGAACCTCGCCATCATGAGGTGAGGGTCTTGCCCAACGAGAGAAAGCTTGCCTAGAGCGATGGTCCGGCGTTGCGCAGCGACAGCCGCCTTAGTGCTTTGCGGAGTGGGCGCGGCCGCCGCAGGTTCGAGCGACGCCGACCTAACGAACGAGACAGGCGACGATCCGACGACCCCTTTAGGGCGCATCGAACTGCTCGACCGCTTCACAGAAGCGCCTGGACCTGGCGTCGCCGATGGCACTACCAAACATGTCGACACCAACACGCCGTTCACCCGGCTCGACGCGCCATTCAGGCTCGCGCCGCAATGGGAGTTGAATTTCCGGGTCGAACTGCCTGTCGTGTCGACCGATCCGGTCACGCCGGAAAACCCGTCCGGCCGGATCATCTCCGGCTTCGGCAACGTCCTCGGGCAGGCCTGGATCGTGCATGATATCGACCCGCGCTGGGCCGTGGCGCTCGGCGGACAGCTCATTGCGCCGACCTCGACGAACGGAGTCGCGAGCGACGCCTGGGAACAAGTCACGGGTTTTGTGGTTCGCGCGATGCTCCCCGAAATCAGCCCAGGCAGCTATTTTGCGCCTCAGATCCGCTACGGGATCGATTTCGGCGGCAACGACAACGGCAGCATGTTGCGTCAGCTGCGCATCGCCCCGACCCTCAACATCAATCTGCCGCGCAACCTGTTCTTCACGCTCTACCCCAGCCCGGACATTCGACTGAACTATGGGACCCCCGTTTGGGGCCAAACGGGACGCTTCTTCCTGCCGTTCAACTTCATGATCGGTTGGAAGCCGAACGAGCATACGGTCATTTCAGCGGAGTTCGGTATTCCGATTATCAAGGACTTTCCAAGCTATTCTTTCAAGACCCAGCTCAGGATCGGTTACTTGTTCTGACAGGCCGCGGGCCGCAAGCGGAAGACTTCCAGGCCCTTCGGTTACTCGCCCCGCGTATCGCCGAGAGCTGGCGCGCCTTCAGCCGAAGACCACTTTCTCGCGCTTACCGGCCGTTCATCGGGCCGATCTCAAAGGGCAGCTCAGGCCTTCAAAACGGCGAGAAATACACACATCAAACAGAGGGTCGCAGGTTCGATCCCTGCATCGCCCACCAGGAAGTCGGCGCGAGCGGGTACGGTTTCCCTGATTCTAAAATCCCACGACGTCGTCGGACGTTAGCAGGGCACAGACCGGTCTGCGGCAGCAATTTGAGGGGATTTTTGGCCTCCTACCGCACCGTGCCGCTTCGAGTCTCCATGCCGCGAAATTCCGTTTCCCAAAGGCCGAGTCGGCCTGGCCGAGGTTGGAGCCGTCGGACGCGCCGGCGACAGAGTTGACCGCGGTTCGGACGGGCGAAGTGTGGGCGGCATCTGACGCGATTTTATCTTGATCAGGGCAAGGCGGACGCTTTTGGCCGATCAAGCTTGGGCTGACGCCTTCAGGCCGAGCGACGACCATTGGTCCGACCACGCCATCGGAAGGTCCATCAGGCGCTTGGCCCCAAAGCCGCGGGGCAGACGTCCGTCAATCGCCGCCTTCGCAAGGGTCGGAGAAAGGAAGGCGAGCGACAGAGTCATGCGGACCGAGCGCTCGGTCTTGCCCTCGCGCGCAGCGAGCGCTTCGATGGTTTGATCGGCATCCGTCGTCAGTTCGTCCAGCCACCGATGGGCGTCGCGAAGCGCGTCGACGAGAATCGCACGCGCTTTGGTTCTCATCGGTCGCATCGTGGATGATTGATCGCCTTCGCCCAGGATGATCTCGCGGCGTCGATAGGGCGATGGCGGCGTCCAGGGAATCATCAGGACGCGATCCTGATCTTCTCCCGCAATCGCCTCACCGAGCTCGATCTCGATCGTCGTCCGAGTGATCATTACGCGCTCTACGACGGCGCGCAGGTCAACGGGTCGCCGCCAGTGTTTAGACGACGGCGAGGAGGGCAGTGGCAAAGAGACTGCCGGGTCACCAGAGCGGTGGCATCATATGTTTACGGGAGGCTGACGTGTCGAAATCACAACGGATTTAGGTTTCCCGTTCTTCCTCCGGTGTCGACACCAGTTTTGCCGCTTCTATATTCGCGGTCGACAAGGCGACTTCAAAAGGATCGCCGACCGCCATCCGCGCCGCGAGCGTCCCTACGAAGGCGTCTCCGGCGCCGTGAGTGCTCGCGACGGCGATCTTGATGCCTGACAGCTTGAATGCATGGCCGGACCGGTCGAAACTGGCCACGCCGTCACTTCCCGCCGTCACAACGACGCATTTGAAGCTTGCTGCAAGTCTTTCGGCTGCGCACGCGGCCGTCTCCAGCGAAGACACATCGCCTCCCCCCAGCATCTCCGCTTCGATCGCGTTGACGATCAGAATATCAACCAAATCAGGAAGGCTCGTCGTGAAAGGACGGGCGGGTGCGGCATTCAGGATAGTCGCCACCCCCAGGTTCCGAGCGTGGCGAGCGGTGGCTTCGTTGACAACTTCAGGGATTTCGTTCTGGAGCACAAGAACTTTGCCTTGTGACAGCAAGTCGGCGATCGCCTGGCGGGGAGCAATGGCGAGGTTTGCCCCAGAGACGATGACCGCGCCATAGTCGCCGCAGTCATCGAATATCGCGACGCTCATTCCGGATCCTACGCCGCTGAGCACGGCGACGTTTGTCCTGTCCACCTTCGCGCGATCGAGACCCGCTAAAAGCGACGCGCCGAAACTGTCGTCCCCGACGGCGCCGACCATAGCAGTGGTTACGCCTTGACGGCGCGCGGCGACGGCCTGATTGCCGCCCTTGCCGCCGAATTTTGGTGACCAGCTTCTCCCAGCAATCGTTTCTCCCTTGCGAGGCCGGTCAGGCGCGTCAACCATAATGTCGTAGTGCAGGCTCCCGACCACAATCACCGCCGGGGGCGACGCGCGCCCGTCTTTGGGGTGCCGCCGCTCCGGTCCCACTCTCACAAGCGTCTCCCGAAATCACGATCGCGCCGCGACGCGGCGTCCGGCCTTCCGGCTGTGCCCGCAAACAGTGAGAACATCTCGCTAGTCGAAGCCATCGATTTCTCAGCTTCCGAACATCGCCTTGCGGACAATCGCTTGCGTGACGACCGCATCCTGAAGGGCTATCGCACCCTGCAACTCGTTGTCGGCGTCGAGCCTGTTAATGACGCGAAGCATGGACTTCACGGTGGCTATGTTGGCTTCGCATTCTTTGATGGGGTCGAGGCCTGTCAGGTCCGGAAAGGTGTCGAAGTAGATCGGACCAGCGAACCCATCGATTTTGACCTGCCGGAGCAGCTCTATTGTCTGGAGGGAATGGACGGCTCCAACCATTAGGCCGTCGTCTCGCTTTGAATATCCATCGTTCAGATGCATGCCGAGTAGGCGGCTGTGCCGACTGATCAGCGCGGCTGCGAAGGCCGGCTGCTCGTCCGCATACAGCACATGGGCGAAATCGAGCGTCACGCCGACATTTGGAAGATCTATTTCCTTAAGGGCAAGAAGGGTCGTTGCGCAGTCCGGCATCAGGCTATAGGAACGCGGCTCGTTCGGTTTGTATTCGATGCTAACGAGGCAGTCTGGATCGTGCAGCGCGACCTCGCGGATGCCTTGGATCTCATCCGCCCAGAGTCGCGCATAGTCGGCCTGAAAGGCGTAGTCGAAGCCATCTTGTCCAAGCCACAGCGTCATCAGATTGCAGCCAGCTTGCCGAGCAGCGTCAATTCCTCGTTTGGTGAGTTCGATCGCCTCGTGACGGACTGCCGGGTCGGGATTGGTGAAGGCGCCGATTTTGAACGCGGGATTCGAATAGTACCGCATCGCGAGACCGTTCACGGCAAGGCCGAGCTCGCGTATCTCTTCGCCCGTCACGCGAGGATCGGAGCCCACATGGTCCGGATAGTTGAGGTCGACGTCCGTAAGGCCCTTGGCCTTGGAGGCGCGCTCGGCAAGTTCGAGCGGGCTCGGCTTGCCGTGACCTTTCGGCCAATAGGCGTCTGGCCTCGATCCGAACGAGTTCAGGCGGGTCGCAAAGCGCAGCTTGGTCTCATGCACGAGATTTTGCCTCATAATGATTTCGAAGATACGCGAACTGAATCGGTTCGAGCCTGCCAACCGGGGTCCCGCCCCGGTCGCGTCGCGCATCGTAAAAGTGGGTTCAGATATGCCGAAGTCGATCCTAAAGGCCGCCGAGCTCCATCAGGCGGCGCGTGATAGTCGGACCCACTCCGTCATCGACGCGGACGGGCGAGTCGATCCGCATAGACCGCGAGGATGACGACCACACCAGAGGCCACATATTGCCAAAACGACGGGACGTTCATAAGCGTCAGTCCGTTCTGCAAACCGCCCAACGTCAGCGCGCCGATAAGCGAGCCAAGCGGATTTCCAACACCACCGAACAGGCTCGCCCCGCCGATAACCGCGGCGCCGATCGCCTGGAGCTCGAAGCCGTTTCCTCCGATCGGCTCGGCAGCGCCGATCCGCGCGATGAGCACAAACCCCGCGAGGCTGGAAAGCAGGCCCGATAACGTATAGACGACAATTTTGACGCGATCGATGTTGATGCCAGAGAGCCGCGCTGCCTCTTCGTTGCCACCGACGGCGACGATCTGCTCGCCTAGCGCCGTGAAGCGGACCAAAAAAAATGCGAGCCCCGCAACAATGAAGGCCATGATGACAGGCGTGGGGACACCGAGCAGTTGGCCGCCGAACGCCGCGCGGAATCCTTCGGGCAAGCCGTAGATGGGCTGACCATTGGTATAGATAAGCGCCGCGCCGCGATAGACGCTCAGTGTGCCGAGCGTCACGATGAAATCGGGCAGCTTCAGCTTGGCGATCAGTACTCCGTTGATGAGACCACAGATCATCCCCGCCGCGAGGCCGCCGAAGATGCCGAGCGCCATGTTGTGGCTCATGAGGTCGGAGGCCACCATGCTTGACAGGCCAACCATCGAGCCGACCGAGAGGTCGATGCCTCGTGTGATGATCACCAGCGTCATGCCTACCGCGATGACCGCGTTGATCGACGATTGCAGCATGATGTCGATCAGATTGGATGGCTGGTAGAAGCTGCTGGTGAGAAGCGAGAAGATCGCAAAAAGGACGACACAGCCAATCAGAACGCTCGCTTGTCGGAAGAGGTCCCGATTGAGCGACGGGGCCTTTGAGGTGGGAGCCGTAAGGCTTGGGGTCTTGGCGGCGCTTTGGATCATGACAGGCCGCCTGCGGTTGCGTGGCGCATTAGTACGTCCTCGTTAAGATGGCCGCCGTTTTCCAGGATTTGAGTTAGGCGGCCTCGATTGACGATGGCTATTCGGTGAGAAAGCAGCAGAAGTTCGGGCAGTTCCGACGAGATGACCAGGACGGCTGCGCCCGCGGCGGCGAGCTGACGGAGCAAGGCATAGATCTCGGCCTTTGCGCCAACGTCGACGCCGCGAGTGGGTTCGTCAAACATGAGTACGCGGGCACCCGTGGCCAGCCAGCGCGCGATGACGACCTTCTGCTGGTTGCCCCCCGACAGATTGGCCATGGGCGTCTGGATGTTGGGCGGTCGGATCTGAAGATCCGAAGCATATTTTCGAGCCTCCGCGCGACGGGCGGCGCCGCGCAATACACCAAACCGCGCGAAACGCTTCTGGTTCGCGAGCCCAAAATTCTGTTCGACCGACATCATCGGAACGATCGCATGTCCACGGCGATCCTCGGGGATCAAGGCGATACCGGCTCGCATCGCATCCTTGGGCTCCTTGATGTTTACCGCGGACCCGGCCACCCGGATCTCGCCGCCCATCCGCTCATCAATTCCGAACACGGCGCGCATGATCGCTGACCTGCCGGAGCCGACGAGACCCGCAAGACCCACGACCTCGCCCGGACGAACGGACAGATCAATATTGTGAACACGGATCGTTGAGAGGTCTCGCAGCTCGATCAGCGGAGCCCCATCGATCCCGAGATGGGCGGGGCGCCCCTCCATGGCCAGAGATAGCTCGCGTCCGGCAATCAGTTCGTTGAGCTGTGCGTCGGTGTATCTCTCTATGGCGTCGGTCGCGACGACCTTGCCGTCTCGCATGACCGTGAAACGATCAGCGATGGCGCGGATCTCTTCCATGCGATGCGAAATGTAAATGATCGCCTTGCCCGCATCTCGAAGCCCGCGGATCACTTGGAACAGGCCGTCGCGCTCCTGAGGGGTTAGGCTAGAGGTGGGCTCGTCGAACGCGATAATCCGACCCCCTCGAGCCAGCGTGCGGCTGATCTCGACGAGTTGACGATCAGCCATCCCGAGCTTGGAGACAGGTGTATCAACTCGGAGATGGGGCGCGAGGGCTCGAAGAATCTCGACTGCAGCTTCGCGGTGCTGTCCGCGCGGCACAATGTCCAGAGCGGCTGTCTGGCCGAGGAAGATATTCTGCGCCACGTCGAGTTGCGGAACGAGGCTTAGTTCCTGGCTGACAAGTCCGATGCCGAGCGAAAGCGCATGGCGGGGGCTCTCGATCTGAACGGCGCCGAGCGTGTCGATCTCGATCTCTCCCGCGTCCGGCGGGACGATACCGAATAGAACCTTCATCAAGGTCGACTTGCCGGCGCCGTTCTCACCGAGCAGCGCGTGGACCTCTCCACTCTTGAAGGGTGAGATCCACGCTGTTCAGCACGCGAGCACGGCCGAATGTCTTGGAGACGCCGCGCATCGCCAGCATCGGCGCGCGCAACGAGCGCGTCCCACCTGACAACGCGACAGTGCTCATAGAGCATGGCCCTCAATTCGCCTGCGGACTGGGGAATTTCGCGACGTTGTCCTTCGTTATGACCGCGTTCGGCGAAACCACCCACGGCGGGATGGGCTGACAACCGAGGAGCCGCAGAGCCACCTCCACGCCGAGCTGGCCCTCTTCGAACGGGAATTCCGCCACCGTGGCGCTCATCTCGCCCGCTTGGATGGATTTCTTGGCCTCACGAATGCCGTCGGTGCCGACGACCAAGGTCTTGCCGGCGGCGTTCGCGTTTTTCACTGCCTCGAAAACGCCGAGCGCCATTCCGTCGTTATTGGCGTAAATTCCAACCAGATCGGGATGTTGGCGGAGAATATTGCTGGTGGCGTTGAGTGCCGTTAGGCGGTCCCAGTTGCCTGGCTGGCTCGCGACGAGCTGCAAATTCGGATAAGTGGCGAGCTGCTCTTTGAACCCCTTGATACGAGCCCGCGCGTTAGGAGAGCCCGCGGCGCCTTCGATCTGCGCGACCTTTCCGCCGTCGGGATGAGTATCATGCAGAAAAGTCGCCGCCTCGGCGCCGATTTTGACCTGATCCGTCCCGATATACGTACTAGCGCCCGGCGTGCGCGCGTCGTCAATAATCACTGTCGGGATGTTTGCCGCAGCCGCGGCCTTGATCACGGGCGCGAGGTTCGAGTCCGACTGCGGCGACAAGAGCAGTGCGTCCGGCTTCTGTGAGGCCACTGTCTGGGCGAGGTTGAGCTGCTCGACCATCGACAATTCGTCCTTGGCCGCCTGCACGTCGACCTTGATCCCATATTTGGCCGCCTCGCTCTTCACGCCTGCCGCGACATCCTGCCAGAATTCGTTAATGAGCGTCTTGGTCACATAGGCGAAGTGCAACTCTTTGCCTGGTTTCGGAACGGCGCCGAACTTCGACGCCAAATCAGAACTCTCGATCTTTTCGGCCGTTCCGGTCGGATACGCGGAGCAACTCTCCGCAGCCCGCGCGGCGCCAACGCCTATTGCGAGGGCGAGCAGGCTGGCAGTCGTCAATATCGGTCGAGCTAAAGTCATCATAAGCTTCCTCCGTTTTCACTAACCAATAGTCGACGGCGCTGACTCGCGCGTGTCGTCGTCATACATTGAAGGAACAAACTGTTCGGTCGTCTAAACAGCGAACAACTTCGAAGTTCCTCGCAGCGTTCCTCCAGACTATCGGGCGTTACTGCCCGGCATCTTCTCGGCGCGTCGGTTTTAGCGTGGCTGCAATCCGACGTCTCACGAGCTTAAGCGTCCGCTTTGTTAAGAGCAATTTAGATGCTTTGCACAAAAGCTTAGAATTGCTAACGATATGCTGGGTTTCCGAGGTCACCCCGATGCAGGTTCCCATGCGCGCGATATGCGTCTTTCACGCCGCCGCCAAAGCAGGCAGCGTCTCGAAGGCGGCGGCCGAGCTCAACGTGACGCCTTCCGCGGTCACGCAGCAAATCCAGCTCCTGGAGGTGCAGCTCGGCACCTCTTTAATGGTCAAGGTCGGACGCCGTGTCGCCCTCACGGAAGCCGGAGAGCGGTATTTCGCTTCGATCCGCGATCAGATCGAGCGGATCACCGAGGCGACAGACCAGATTCGGGGCTTCCGATCGCTGATGGCGCTTAACGTGCGCGCAACGCCGACACTTTCGCACAAGTGGCTGCTGCCGCGTCTCGGCTCCCTGATTGATCTCGATTCCGACCTGGAGGTGCGTCTTGATGGCACGAACGAGCCGACGGACTTCGATCGGGAGTCGGTGGACGTCGAGATACGGCACGGCGACGGAAGATGGCCCGGGCTGTTTGTGGAGGGGTTGGCGGAGGAAGAATTCTGGCCCGTCTGCGCCCCGAACTATGCCAGCGCGGAAAGTCTCGCTCCGTCGGATCTTCCTACTCGTCGCTTAATCCACTCGGTCAAATCACAGGCGCAGTGGCCGCGCTGGTTCGCTCTCGCCGGCGTCCAACCGACTACACGATGGCGCAAAGTGCTCTTCGATCGCAGTCATATGGCGATCGACGCCGCCGCCGGGGGCCTTGGGATCGCGCTTGAAAGCACGCTGATGACGGAGCGTGAGCTTGCGCAGGGAGTGCTGGTCCGACCTGTTCGCGATGCGCCGGAAATTCGTCTCGTCACGCAATGGATTGTCTGCCCTCGGGATCACCTTCGAAGGCGAAAGGTGCAATTGTTTCTCGACTGGTTGCGCCAGCAACGTGACATGTGGCAGGCTCGAAGGCCGCGGAAATGACAACCGCCTCCCGACCCAGGTCTTCGGCGTCTCCTGGGGTCTGTTATAATTGCGCAGTGATCGAGCCGCGCTCCATCGTGAACAAACGACGGGAGCAGCGGTATGCTCACTGGCGTGTGGGCGGCCCGGCGCCGTACGCGCAGAAGGCGAGCACTCCTGCCATAGACTTATATTACTGCGCGGCGACACTCTTGAGAGGTTTGAAGCGATCCTCCATTTCGCGGCGAATAGCGGCGACATCGCGATCGTTCACCAGATCGACGTCGGCGTAGCTCACGACTTGGTCCTTTTTGACCGGCCGCTTGAGGCGGACATTGTGCGCAAGCCCCATCGGCAGCGCGCCCAACTCTAGACTGCGTGCGGCGGGGATCGCTTTTGCCCAAACCGCGAACCCGCCTTCGCCATCAAGCATTTCGCCAGGCTGCATGTCCTTCTTGGCGGTGGCGACAGCGTCCCCCCTAAACTCCCTCGAGGAACCGGTCGCCTCGTTTCGCAGGACCGCCGACAGGACGCTGACGGACGCTTCAAGGCCGATGAGGTGGAAAGGGCGCCAGAGCGATGCGTACCAACCCGACGGATCGGTCAGCAGGCCATATTGCTTGAAGCACGCTCGCGCGTATTCGCTGTGCGCTTTGAAGGTGACGAACACACCGTACCGAACGTTGTTAAAGACTTCGCGGCCGTCAGGTTCCTGGCTCGCGGCAATGTCGACAAGGCCAGAACGGGCCATCCGGCCGCCGTCTGCGACCGGGCGGAACACTCGCGCGAGGTCTTGCACCCCCGCCGGCGGGAACGCGAGTCCGTCATCGGGACAATCGAGGCCCGTTCCATTCGCAACAGCGGCCATTTCGATGGCGGCCTTCGTGCCGTCCGTGAAGGAATTGTAGAGCTTCGGATTGAGTCTGTCTTTCTTGACGATCTCCTCGTTCCAGCCGAAAAGGCCCCACACGGTGTCTGGAGTTGAGTAGCGATAACGCGGCTCGAAATTCATGCCCTTGCCGGCGGCCGTAATCTCGAAGCCGCAGGCGCGCGCCCAGTCAACGAGCTCACAGATCAAGGCGGGCTGGTCCCCGTAGGCCATCGAATAGATGAGGCCCTTTGCCCGGGCCTTTTCGGCGAGGATGGGCCCGACCATGACGTCGGCCTCGACATTTACCATGACAAGGTGTTTGCCGTGCTCGATACAAGCGAGCGCGTGCCGGGTCCCCGCGAGGGGATGGCCAGTGGCCTCAATGACACATTCGATCTCTTGGCACGCCAGCATCGCCTCGATGTCATCAGTGATGAAGGTCGTGCCGTTTTTAATCGCTTCGCCCGCGCTGCGGGCATCGTATCGACCGTCAGCCCAGCCGACTCGCTCGAAGGATTGACGCGCCAGACCGACGTCGAGATCGACAACCACGGCCATATGCAGCCCCTCGATCCTCGGGATTTGGGAAAGGATCATGGACCCGAACTTACCCGCTCCGATGAGCGCGGCGCGCACGGGTCGCCCCTTGGAGGCGCGGCTCGAAAGCAAAGTCGAAAGATTCATGATTGTCGCGTTCCTTGCGCCGCGGTTTTGCCGTCAGGAATAAAACTTGCCCGTCGATAGAAGGCGCTACCGGGTCGACCATGACGCCTGCCGAGCTTCATCCCGTGCGCTTGTCGGAGCGCAACCGTGACCGTCTGCTGATCTGAAAAATACGACGGGGATCAATTAGAGCAAGTTAGAATTTTGGGTGGAATTGTTAGACTAACTAAACCGCCAAGATCTCGGTGCAAAGAGGCTCCCGTCGGTTTCCGTGAGCCTTCAGAAGCCCTCGCCTGAGGAGGAAGCTTGACACGGAGTCGATATCGCGACGTCCCGAGAAAATCCTTCCGGAGTTGGCCGCGTGTGGCGTGGGGTCGAACTCGATCCGCTCTATGTCGACGTCATCATCCGGCGCTACGAAGAGGCGACCGGCAACCCAGCGGTTCTCGTCGAGACCGGCGAGACCTTCGAGCTGCTGGCGCTGCGTAGGGCAAGTGAAGCAGTGAAGCAGCGCCGGTCTACGGTTCGGACGGACCCTAAACTCGTGTCCGTCCATAAATGTATGTTTTCTTGGCAGAATTCGCGCTGAATCGGGTGGCGAGCTGGGCGGCTTGCCCTGCCATTTCGCTCGGTCTGGTGGTTGCGAGGGTTGGGCCGACCGCGAATGCCGGAAGGCTCGCATGAGGGTTCGACCGAGCCGGGATCAGCCGGTCTTGCCAGCGGCTTGATGGAAGGCGAAAGTCAGGCCGGCTTGAGCCGGGCGAAGAGGCTAAGGTTGTAAGCGACAGCTGAGGACCAGACGTAGGCCCTGAAGTGGTCGAGCCCGCGCCAGACGCAACGCGCCAGACCGAAGGCGCGCTTCAAACACGAGATGTCTGATTCGATGCCGGCGCGGAAGTTGCGCAGCTTGCGATAGACCCAGTTGCTTTTGACCATGTCCATGATGCGCAGGCCGGCTTTTTTGTGGAAGGCCAAGTCGTGGACGCCGAGGGCCTTCGCCTGGCTGAGATTAGGACGGCTGGCGTAACCGCCGTCGGCGGCCGCCTGTCGGGGCGCCTCGCCATAGAAGGCGATGTGGCGCTTAAGCATGGGCAAGAACCGTTCGCTGTCCGCCGGATTGCCGGCTTCGATCACCAGGTCGAGGATCAGGCCGCTTCGGCCAGTGGTCAGGTTGAGCTTGTGGCCATATTCAACCTGGCGGGCGCCTTTGACGATGATGTCGGCGTGCGGCTCGAACAGGCTGACGATCTTTTCGTTGGCGGCGACCGTCTCGCCATGAAGAACGCGACGTTCGGTTTGCCCGATGATCCGCTCGATCAGCGGGCGATAGTGGCGGAACTCGGCTTGCCACGGCGCCGCCGTCACCGGGTCCGGCGCCTGCGACAACTCCGCCGGTCGTCTTGCCCGTCCTGTCCTTCCGCGCGGCAGCCGGATGTCTTCCTGATCAAGGATGGCTTTGAGCCGCACGACGCTGCCGATCTCGAGATAGCGCCGAAAG
Organism: uncultured Alphaproteobacteria bacterium; assembly: GCA_963813555.1. Taxonomy (GTDB): domain Bacteria; phylum Pseudomonadota; class Alphaproteobacteria; order Rhizobiales; family Beijerinckiaceae; genus Roseiarcus. The sequence continues at coordinate 249,253 of CAWEZX010000018.1, forward strand.
AGATCAAGCACGAAGGCGGCATGCTCTTCGACGACATGCAGGGCGCGGTTCTCGACCCGATAGCCGAGTGGGACCACGCCGCCCATCCACATGCCCTTCTTCTTCGAGGCCGCGATCTTGTCTCGGATCCGCTCGCCCGTGACCTCGCGCTCGAACTGGGCGAAAGACAAGAGGACGTTCAGGGTGTCCGCGAGCAACTTGCGCGAATCGAATCGCCAACGGTGCGGGCCGCTTCGACGCCGGCACCGGGCTGTCCGGAACGCGCGCGCTTGGTTTCGTCCTGAAACGGGTTAAAATGCGGCGACCTAAGGCCCCGACGAACAAGGCCGACGGGGAAGCCATGAAGCTCTTGGACGGCACGGCCGCGACCGCGGAAATTGCAAGGCTAAGCAAGTCGTCCCGGAAGGTAATGCTGGCGGTCGCCTTCTGGGGTGACGGCGCGACCGAGGAACTCCGCCTGGGGAAGAAGGGGCAGTCGACGACCGTCGTCTGCAACTTGAGGTCGGGCGGCACGAACCCGCACGAGATCGAGAAGCTGATCACGAAGGGCGTATCGGTCCGGCAGTGCGACACCCTGCATGGCAAGGTCTAGCTGTTCGACGAGCACGTAATCGTGGGCTCGTCAAACGCGTCGGCGAACGGCCTCGCCCTCCAGGGCAACGAGCTTGCTGGCTGGAGCGAAGCCAACATCCTCACGGCCGAGCGCTCAATCTACGAAGCCGCCGAACAGTGGATCGATGGGCTCGACGTACGCGACATCACTCCGTCGGACCTGGACGCGGCGAAGGTCGAGTTCAGCAAGCGGCGAGCCGCGGCTCCGATCAGGGCTCAGGCGACGACGTCGCTCATCGAGGCCCTCAGGGCGCAGCCGGAATCTTTCAAGGATAGGAGGATATACGTTTGCGTCTACCTGACTCTCTTCGAGCAAGAACAGTTGGATATCGTAGCAAATGAGCAGCAAAGACGGGGTGGCGACACGACAATCCACGCGGTCGGATGGAAAGTCCCGATCGACGCCACTCTTGTTTGTTTCTACATCAGCAGGCGTAGAAGGGTGAAGTTCGACGGAATTTGGGAAAGACCCGCCACGCGGCGCGCGCCGTGTCGCCGGCAAGCCGCCTTTTACCGGCCTCAAGGAACTCCTTCGACCAGCCATAATATATCGATGAGGCGATGCCCTCGCGGCGGCAGAGCTCGGCTATGCTCTCCTCCCCGCGCAGCCCTTCCAGTACGATGCGGATCTTCTCTTCAGCTGAAAAGTGTCGACGTGTCGCGCGCCGAATGTCCCTGATCGCGTCTTCCGCCGGTTGCTTCTCAGGCTCGGATTTCTGTCTCATCTTCGCTCCTTGCGGCTACGATGATCCAGAAATCCTCCCTACGCGAAAACCCCGCTGTGTCTCAAAGGCGCTGACGGCGGACAGCGATAACCGCCACCCTCCCGCTGGGCTCGGTCGCCCACGAGGCCGAAGTCACCGCGAAGGGCGAACGGCTGATCTGGATCGAGCCGTCCATCGTGGATCGCCCAAGGGCCATGCGCGGCCCCGGCGAGAGGCACAGCGATGTCATCCTGCGGCTGGCCAAGGCGGATCGCAAGCGAGCGCGATAGAACGCTCAATCTAGATCGGTCTCAGCATCGATGTGGAGGTCATGCGGACTTTCGAGTCGAAACCGTTTCCCGTCGCGCACGAGGTCGCCGGTCACCACCATTCGCTCTCGCTTCTGGAACGCCCTTATTAGCGTGTCGCGCGTCTGATCATCGTCCTTTGCGAATTGCATGACTACGCGCCTTGGCGCTCCATTGAGGACGGCCTCAAAGGTCACTTTGCCGTCGAAAGCCGCGATCTCTTCCTTGAGGTTTGTGATCACGCCCTCCAGCACCGTGCCCGGCGCTTGCTCGTGTTGCGAAAGACTTTCAGCGGCCTCGGTCAACGACTGTGCGTCCTCGCGAGACAGTCGCAAACTTGGTTGCCCTTCCTCGGGCTTCGTTAGACTCCAACGAATTGAAAGATCGACCCCTTCGCGTTCGCGCGCAAGCTGGGCCAAGGCCGAGCACAGATTCGAACTTACGCCGCTCCCCACAGCCTCCTGAAATGGTTTCTGGACCCCGTCCGTCACTGCCAATTTCAAGGCGTCGCCGATAGCCTGAAGTGACCGAGCCAAAGTTCGGGTCACCTGCCGTCCAAAAGGATCGCCAAGGCTAAGTTGTGCCTGATCGACCGAGGGCGTGAAATCCCAAGGGGAGAGCAACGATATAACGAAGCTTCCTCGTTGAGATTGTGCCAGCCGAAGCGCGTTGAGATACTCCGTCACCCGATCTGGTTGCCGTCCGAAATACGCCGCTCGCGGTTTCGTGCCCGCGACTGCGGCGTTCGCCGCATATTGGACGACATCGCGTGCGCGCTCGTGCAACTCGACACCTGCGACCAGCGGAATCGAGCCGATCGAGTCGGCCTCCGGGGAGCGGACGCGGACGACGTCGTAGGCCGCCATGCTGAGGTCTGCCAAAAGCTCGTAAGGGGACCTGTCTTCCAGACGCGCGAGGTCAGCGACGAGAACTTCCATCACTTTCGGGAAATCCTCGGATTGGCTTGCGACGGGTACAAGAACCTCTCCGAGCAAACGATCAGTGGCTATCCCGAAAACGACGGCGTTCTTGCCATAACCGCCGCGCTGTTCCCACCCTGTGCTCTTCAGATAGCCAACGACCGCGCGTGGGTTCAGCGCACCCATCGCGGCTCGATCAGGCGGACCCAAAAGCATCGTTAGCCTCCTGCCGCACCAATTCGCTTAGGGGACACTTCGATCATCTGCCGAAGCACTTCAACATTAAATCGTTGATTTTGCGGCAGCGTCACGGTTCGTGTCGCCGTATTCGGAACCGAAGGGAGGCCGCAAAGGTCCCCATAGACAGCCGTGCCGCAAATGGCAAGTTCAGCGGGTGAGATCGAAAGCCACCTCGACGAGTCTTCAGGCAGGAGCACAAGCACGAGGTAGTGCGGGTTGATGTGATCCGCTCGGCGGAGGGAATCGTAATTCTTTATGGGCAGATCGAACTTCACGTCCTCACCTTCAAGGGTTTTCGCGCTCGTTGCCTTTAGCTGCACGTCGATCTGCTGACTTGAACCCAGCACGGGTCGAATTATCGGGTCCACGCTCTCCTTGTCGATTGGGAACTCGGTGATCTGACACCCGGCACGCGCCGCCACCGCAGTCAAATAGGCCCAGGACAGCCGCTCCTTGATGTCGTTGTCACTGGTCGTGATCGCCATAGACCGCTTCAAGCCCCAGAGTATGCATTCGTGGGGGCAAGAGAGTCGTGTTGCGCCCCGAGAGCCTAAGGCTACAAACTCCAGTTGAATTGTCTACGAGGTCGAATCTCCGCAAACGACGCCGAAGCGGGCTCTATGCTCGTCGCTTGTCGACTGGCCGGTCTATCCGGGCTTGAGGCCGAGTATGCTGACGACAACGCCCATGCGCAAATGCTCGCCGCTTCAGGGCGCTGCTTGGGCCGGGCGAGCTACAGCGAGGTAACCAACGCCCACCGCATCACTCAGGGCTTGATGCCCGATCTCAGCGCGCGGGCCGAGAGCAGGCTGTGCGCATTGCCTGGCGAAGAGAGGAGCAGCTCGGGATCTCCCAGCGCCCGCGATGGCCATCGGTTCGAATCCCCTCAGCTCCACCAATACACTCGCCACCATTCGAGTGCGCGAGGTGTGGTTCTCGCATTCCCATATACGTCCATCCGAGGCTCCCGGGGCAGCGCTTCGTCAACTCAACGACGTTGCGGCAACGCGGCAGAGCTTTGACCCGTCGATAACCACGGTATGGGTGGCGTTGCTGACGATCCAGGAATTGACCGAGGCGACACGGCCGGCAAAGCGGGCGAAGTCGAATGACGAGATGACCGGCCGCCTCGTTTCGCTTTATCCCGCACACGAACAGGCGGATTTCTTGCTCGCATACAGCGTTCAGTTCCACGGCCCGGACAAAGCCGCCGCCTGAGCGCGCTTCAGTTCTGGGGGGCGCTCTCGCAATCAATGGTCGGACGGCAGCCCTACCTGCCTCGGTTCATGGCGGGCGGTGCGGGCAATCCCCTCGGGGCGCGAGCCCTCTATCTCGGTCACTCCGTCTTCCGCATCCACGGAACCAACCAGCCGGAGACGATCGGGCACGCCGTTTCGTCGGGATGCTTTCGCCTCGACAACGCCGACGTGATCGTGGCGGCGGTGTGTTTAACCGTCAGTGATGCGGCCCAAGTTCCACCCCCCATTGTCAAACCGAGCGTGGCACCATTCTAACCCCGGGGCGGCACCTTGGTGTGGCGCGCAGCACGATCCAGGACAATCTGAAACGGGCGGCGGCGGCCGGGGCGACGGCCAGCACGGCCGCCAGAATGATCGCCCTGGAGCCGACGCGGCGCGCCGTTCTGCCCTCTTGTGGGGCTAATCTCGCCCGCGGCCATCAATCAATTCGGCCACGCGACGCCCCAACGATCCGCGTACGCCACCTCGCTCAAGGGCTTGCGTGCGAGCGGACCGAATTTCCCCTGCGGATAGCATTCGTCTTTGACAAGCTGTCCAAGCTGCCCAACGTCGCAACCTACCGCTCAACGCTGATTATGCGCGTCGTCAAGCACACGACGGTGCTCCCCGTTTGACGCTCTTGGCGCATTTTCGACCGTTCACGGTGTCGTCCGCTCAGGCCGCGGGCGCTCATCGGTGGGCGCCGCGAGGAATGTCTCAGGAGGGCGTCGCGGACATTTGTCTTTCCGCGAGGGTACCGACAGGATGGGCCGCGAGCGACGGGGCCGTTGCGCTATCTGTCTCCGCATTGTGTAGAAATATACAAACCGTTGATCGGCTTTCCTGAACAATGACATTCTCCGGCAGCGAATGACCGCCCCCGCCAATTCCAGCCGACGTCGCGCAGGAGTCGAATGACGGAAATCTACCGCTTCCGCCGGGAAACGCGCTTCGCTAGGCCGGCGGCGGCGATTTGGCCGTTTGTCTCCGATACCGCCCGCCTGTGGGAGTTAAACGGCTACGCGCCCTTTCGGTTTGAGGAACGGGCGGATCCTCAGGGCCGTGTCCGACGCTTTGTTCGCGGCAAGCTCGGGCCTTTCCCGGCGCGATGGGAGGAGGATTTCGGCGAATGGCGGGAGAACCACCGCCTTTTCCAAGTCCGAGAGTACCAAAGCGGCCCGATGCGGCGTTGGGAGTGGGCTTTGGAACTCATTGCTGAGGGCGGGGGCTGTCGCATGATCATCACCGGCATGGCCGAGCCCGCCGGCCTGCTCGGATTTGTGGGGAAGCATGCAGGCGTCTTTGACGCTGAGTTTGGCAAGGCTGCGGCGGGGATCGAGCGGATCATTCGCGAGAGCGACGGTTCCGCGCTTGTCCCGGGCTGGAGCGTCGAGGACCTGGTGGAGCCCGCTGCCCGCCAACAACTCGATGCGCTTGGCGCGGAACTCGCGCGCGACCCTGCTTCGCATGACTTAGGGCCGAAGCTCATCGATTACCTGCGGCATGCGCCGATCGTCCATCTGCGTAGCATTCGTCCGGTGGCGCTGGCGACGCTCTGGTCTGCCCCATCCGACCACGCGGTCGAGTTGTTCCTGGCGGCAGCGCGGAAGGGCGTCGTGGCGATGGGATGGGAGCTGTTGTGCCCGCGCTGCCGCGGCGCGAAGTCCCGCGCGAGCCGACTTCAGGACCTGCCGAAAGGAGCGCATTGCTCGTCCTGCAACATCGACTACGAGCGCAATTTCAGCCGCAACGTCGAGCTGACCTTCCATCCCGAGCCTTGGATTCGTCCGCCGCTGGACGGGGAGATGTGCATGCTCGGACCGGGCTCCGCGCGACACATCAAGTTTCAGGGCGAGGTTGCGGCCCGGCGGCCAAGACCTTTGACCTATCGTTGGCGCCGGGCCCATATCGTTTTCGCACCGTCGAGGCCGGCGCCGAAGCTGATCGCGACATCAACGCCGACGGCGTCGTTCCGACCCTGGTGGCGCGCGGCGACGACATTTTGCTCGAAGAGGCGAGAGGCAGAGGTGAACTAGCGATCTGCAACGAAAGCGCCAAGCCGCTCGTCTTCGTCGTCGAGGACCGCAATTGGGCCAAGGACGCGCTGACGGGGGAACGCGTGATCGCCATGCCCGCCTTCCGTCGACTCTCCCCCGAGCAATTGCTGCGTCCGGGCGACAATGCCGAGATCGGCTGGATCGCCATCCTGTTCACCGACCTCAAAGGCTCGACCGAACTCTACGATGCGCTTGGCGACGCCCCCGCCTATAACCTCGTTCGCGACCATTTTTCCTTCCTGTCAGACCGGGTGCAGCGCAATCATGGCTTTGTCGTCAAGACCGTGGGCGATGCGGTCATGGCCGCCTTCTCCCGTCCCGATCATGCGGTCCGTGCGGCGCTCGCGATCCAGGACGATGTCGCAAGCTTCAACTCAGCCCGGGGCGGAGACGTGCGTGCGACGCCCATCGTGGTGAAGCTCGGACTGCATGCCGGACCGTGCATCGCAGTCACGACGGGCGACGTGCTCGACTACTTCGGCGCGACTGTGAATATCGCGGCGCGCCTCGAACATCAGTGCCACGGTGGCGAGGTGATCGTGTCGGAGGACGTAGCGCGAGACGCCGAAACAGCAGCCGCGCTGGCGGACCGGACGCAGATTGAAGAAACGGCGATGTTGCGCGGCGTGAGCGCACCGGTTCGGTTTGTTCGGATCGCAGTCGGCGCCGACGCTGACCGGGTCCGGCGCGCTCCGTAGAGCGTTAAGAAAGGCGCCCGACCTTCGACGGGCCGTAGCATCTGGTCGATTTGACCGGCTCGCCACACCGTCTCGGGAACGTCCGCCATTGCGCTTGCCGCGCCTTCGACCAAGGACCGCTTTCTTGCGCATCTCAACCGTTCATCGCGTCGGACCTGAAGGTCGCCTTTGGGTCGACGGCGGTAGTTGATATTCGGTGCGGGCAATGTCGCAGAAGGTGAAGGGTTTCGGGCGCCGGCCCCTTGCGGACGGTCGTGCGGAATCGGGGGCCGGCGTCCGAAAGCCTCCCAAGGAGGAAACCGCGGGGAGGAAGGGGGCCGTTTGGCGAGCGCGCCTATGGGGATTTGAGGGTCGCGGACGGCTGTCGAGCGAGGCGTCGGCAGCCGACAACGTTGGGTGTTTTCAGCGGAAGCGGCGACGGCGGACGTTTTCCAAGGCGACGATGCGCGGGAGCGAGGCGTTGGCGTCGGTCGAAGGAGGATTGGCGACCGCGCGAGGTCAGCGCTCTCGTGCTCCAGCGCGCGGCTGGACGCGAAACCGATCGACGTTGCGAAGCAGGATGCGCGGCGTTGATCATCATGAGGTGTCGATCCTGATCCGGGTGGGTGGTGGCGGGCGCGCAGGGCGCGGGCCTTCGAAGGTCTCGACGACGATCATCCGGCCGCCGCAGCACGGGCAGCAGCGGAAGGACGAATCTGGTTCGGCGTCGCTGTCGGCGCCGGCGGGCGCGCTCTCGGCTGAGGTCTTGGACGGGGCGAGCAATTGTTGGGCGCGCTCGATGTTATTCGCTCGAACCGCGCCGGCGAACAGGCCGTAATGTCGGATGCGGTGGAAGCCGCTGGGCAGAACGTGCAGGAGAAAGCGGCGGATGAACTCGGCGGCGTCGAGCGTCATGGTCTTCATCCGGTCGCGGCCTTTGATCCGGTAGTCCTTCCACTTGAAGGAGACGACCTTCTCGTCGAGCGCGATGAGCCGGGAGTTCGAGATCGCGACGCGATGGGTGTAGCGCGACAGGTAGGCGAGCACGGCCTGCGTCCCGGCGAACGGCCGCTTGGCGTAGACGACCCATTCCGAATGGCGCAGGGGCGCGAGCGCGGCGTCGAAGGCGCGCTTGTCGGCGAGCGGGGCGAGGTCGCCGAGGAAGGCGAGGCGTCCGGCCGCATACAGGGCGGCGATCCCGTCGAGGAAGAGGCGGCGGAACAGACGCGACAGCACACGCACGGGCAGGAAGAAGCCGGGCTTGCAGGCGATCCAATGCGACCCGTCCGGCGACAGGCCGCCGCCGGGCACGATGACGTGGACGTGCGGATGGTGGGTGAGCGCCGAGCCCCAGGTGTGGAGCACGGCGGTGAGGCCGATGCGCGCGCCGAGATGCTTGGGATCGGCGGCGATGGTGGTGAGCGTCTCGGCGGCGGTGCGGAACAGGAGGTCGTAGACGGCGGCCTTGTTGTGGAACGCGATGGCGCCGATCGACGCCGGCAGGGTGAAGACGACGTGATAGTAGGGAACCGGCAGGAGCTCGGCCTCGCGGTCTTCGAGCCACTTCCGCGCCGCGGCGGCTTGGCACTTCGGGCAGTGGCGATTGCGGCAGGAATTGTAGGCGATCCGTTCGTGCGCGCAGTCCTCGCAGCGCTCGACGTGTCCGCCGAGCGCGGCGGTGCGACAGGTCTCGATCGCCGACATGACCTTCAGCTGGCCGAGGCTCAGGTGACCGGCGTTGGCCTTTCGCCACGCCGCCCCGTGGGCGCGAAAGACGTCGGCGACCTCGAGAGGGGGCCGCGCCACGCGGCCGTGGTCAGCCGGGCCGTGTTCGCTTCGTCAGGCTGACGCCCAGCCGCTCCAGCGGACTCTTGATGTCGCGGACCGTGTTGACGGCGACGCGGGTGTAGAGCGCGGTCGTCTCGAGTTTCGCGTGCCCGAGCAACACCTGAATCACGCGAATATCGACGCCCTGCTCGAGCAGATGGGTGGCGAAGCTGTGCCGAAGGGTATGCGGCGAGATGCGCTTGGAGATTCCGGCCAGGTCTTTGGCGGCGGTGACGGCGCGGTTGAGCTGACGGGGAGTGATCTGATTGATCGGGTTCTGACCGGGAAAGAGCCAGACCGGCGGTCGCGCCGCATGCCACCATTCGCGCAAGAGCTCGAGCAGTTGCGGCGCTAGCATGACATAGCGATCCCGCTGTCCCTTGCCCTGCTCGACCCTGAGCGTCATGCGCTGGCTGTCGATGTCCGACACCTTCAGGTTCGCGACCTCGGACACCCTGAGGCCCGCGCCGTAGGCGACGCTCAGCGCGGCCTTGTACTTCACGCTGGGGGCGGCTTCGAGCAGCCGCGCCACCTCCTCCTGGCTCAGCACGACCGGCGCCCTGCGCGGCTCACTCACAGTCCTCAGAGGACGAACGAGATCGGGCCGTTCGAGTGTAACGATGAAAAAGAAGCGCAGCGCGGCGATGGCGGAGTTGATCGTCGGAGCGCCAATCTGTTGCTTCGCCATGTGAAGCTGAAAGCGGCGAAGGTCCTCGCTCGTGGCCGTGTCCGGTGACCGGCCAAGGAAGGCCGCGAAGGTCCTCACATGCCGGACATAATCCTTTTGCACCTTCTCCTTGAACCGGCGCGCCGTCATGTCGTCGATCATGCGCTGACGCAGCGGGCTGATGGGCTTGTTGGACATCGAAAGCTCCTGTCTCGCATGGGGTTGAACCCCACGATCTTGAGACAGGCCTTGGCCTTCACGTCGGCCGGTTCTGGCCTTCCGAGTTCTCGCGCTGTCGCTCGCCGCCCCTACCGCGCGAGCGGTTTAGTCCTTGGGCGGTTAGCACGCTTATCGAACCGCCCTCGGGAAGGTCCGGAGTCTGCGCCATAGCCGTCGTTCTTTTTGCGAGCGTGATGGGCTTCGCCGCCCCACGCCTAACTCGTTCTCAACCTGTGTCGCAACATTGCCCGTGCTGCAACTGAAGGTTGTTTTGACGTTGTGTGTGACGTGGATCACAGACAAACTGATGAATTCGTGCAAGTCGCTCAGCGTGCCCCCAGCGACGCTTGGTCCAACGAGCGAGCCAGGGTGACCGAGGGAGGACGCCATGCGAGGTTTTGCCTTATTGCTGGCCGTGGGTGTGCTGAGCGCGACGGGCGCGGCGCATGCCCAGTACAAAGCCTGGGTGCTGTCCAAGTTCGACGACACGCCCGAGGGCCTGACCGCCTTCGAGCATCTTGTCGACGGGAACGCCGGTCCAGCGCGACACCACCTGCGCGACATGGCTCGCAGTCACCGCCTCGTCCACCAGCACACTGTTGTCCTGGCTTTCCGCGTCCTGAAGCTTCTTTTCGAGTTCAGGAATCGTGCCGTAAGTGATCCGGCCGGCTTCCGCGTAGTCGCCCTTGCGCTGCGCCTGGGCGAGCGCGTTGCGGGCGGCGTCGAGCTCTTCCTTGAGCTTGGCGGCCTGGCCAAGCTTGTCCTTCTCGGCCTTCCAGCGGGCGGTCAGCGCGTCGGACTTCTCCTGCAATTCCGCAAGCTCGCCGGCGAGCTTCTTGAGGCGATCCTTCGAAGCCGTGTCGGTCTCTTTCTTCAGAGCCTCCTGCTCGATCTTGAGCTGCATGATGCGCCGGTCGAACTCGTCGAGTTCCTCGGGCTTGGAATCGACCTGCATCCGCTGGCGGGCGGCCGCTTCGTCGATCAAGTCGATCGCTTTGTCCGGCAGGAACCGGTCGGCAATATAGCGATCGGACAGAGTGGCCGCGGCAATGATCGCCGGATCGGTAATGCGCACGCCGTGATGGGCCTCGTACCTGTCCTTCAGGCCGCGCAGGATCGAGATCGTATCCTCGACCGTGGGCTGGGAGACGAACACCGGCTGGAATCGCCGCGCCAGCGCCGCATCCTTCTCGACATGCTTGCGATATTCATCGAGCGTCGTCGCGCCGACGCAGTGCAGTTCGCCGCGCGCCAAGGCAGGCTTCAGAAGGTTCGAAGCGTCCATCGCGCCGTCGGCCTTGCCCGCCCCGACGAGGGTATGCATTTCGTCGATGAACAGGATAATGCCGCCCGCGGCCGCGGTGACCTCGTTGAGCACCCCTTTAAGGCGCTCCTCGAACTCGCCGCGATATTTCGCGCCAGCAATGAGCGACCCCATGTCGAGCGCGAGCAGCTTCTTGTCGCGGATCGATTCCGGCACGTCGCCGTTGACGATGCGCAGCGCCAAGCCTTCGACGATCGCCGTCTTGCCGACGCCCGGCTCGCCGATCAGCACCGGGTTGTTCTTGGTGCGCCGCGACAGCACCTGGACGGTGCGGCGGATCTCCTCGTCGCGGCCGATCACCGGGTCGAGCTTGCCGTTGCGCGCGGCGTCGGTGAGGTCGCGGGTGTATTTCTTCAGCGCGTCATACTGGTTCTCGGCGCTCGCCGAGTCGGCGGTGCGGCCCTTGCGGATGTCGTTGATCGCCGCGTTAAGGGTCTGCGCCGAGACGCCGGCGTTGGCCAGAATCTTCGCCGCCTGAGTACCCTTCTCCATCGCCAGCGCGAGCAGGAGGCGCTCGACGGTCACAAACGAATCGCCCGCCTTCTGGGCGATCTTCTCGGCATTGTCGAACAGGCGCGCCGTCATCGGCGCCATATAGAGCTGCCCGGCGCCCGACCCTTCGACCTTAGGCAATTTGGCAAGAGCGGCTTCGACCTCGCTCAGGGCCTGGCGAGAGTTCCCACCCGCCCGATCGATCAGCCCGCCCGCCAAGCCCTCCTCGTCGTCCAGAAGCACCTTGAGCACGTGCTCGGGCGTAAATTGCTGATGCCCCTCACGAAGCGCCAGCGACTGCGCGGACTGCACGAAGCCGCGCGCCCGCTCGGTGTATTTCTCCAAGTTCATCATCTACCCCTTCGGCGCTAGCCCGCGCCCCGAAGCGACGTGAGCCAAGCCCATACTATAGGATTGCCGCGATTTCGCGGCCTGACGGCTAATGTAGGAACCTCTGGCGGTGACTCTGCTGCTTCCGCGTGCCCACACGCTCCGACACTATGTGAAAATATGCTCGATCATTCAGCGCCGTCCCTGATGCCCGTCAATTTTTCCATACCGCGCTCCGCTCTGCCGGGGCCCCTACGACTTGGGAAAATCGCCTGGCCTAAGTGGAAACCGGTTAAGCAGCATCGAGTAGCGCACTGGCAACTGAATTCGGTCGGCTACGAACGTTTACCGGATCCAGCGCTATCCGATCGGCGGGGAACTCCTGCGCGAGATGAGAGAGGCCGGGGACCTTGCGACTGGGGGACGAATTTCCGTTCGCCCTGATCGCTAAGATAGCTGATCGACATTCCGGGCTGCATCGTCTCGGCGACGATGGCCAGCTTCAGATCGGTCGGAAACCGCCGTCGGCGTGCGACGCCGGTGATCACTTCAACCTTCGAGACGTGTCGGACATAGGCGTACGCCCAGACTTGTCCCTAGGCCCTCCGGCTAAGCCAGTGTCCGGTCAAAACAGGGCGCAGTTCACCAACCTCTTGGGGTTCGCTCGCATGGGCTTTTCGGCGGGCTTGGGCTACGATCAAAACAGAACTTGATGATCGTCATGGTTGCTCGGTACTGGCAGCCTAATCTGACGGCGGGCTATGAACAATCGGCGCGTCGCCCGAGGACGATTGTGCGCCGTTAGGTTAGAGGAGCGCGGGACAGAATGTTCCCGGTCCAGAACACGGCGCCCCGATACACGTGCTCGCTTTGGGCGTTCGGCCGGCCGGTCGAAGACCGGTTAGGTCCAGCGCGTTATCTTCCTCTCTACTTCGCCCGCGGCGTGATCGCCGCGTTGACGAACAACCAGTTCAACCCCACTTCGCCTATTCCGGCCTTGGGCGCCTCGGGCGCCATTTCCGGAGTCATCGGCTGCTATGTGCGGCTGCTCCCCTTTTCGCGCCTCATCGTTGGTCGTTCCCATCCTGTTTTTTCCGTTCTTCTTCGATGTTCCAGCGATCGTCTTTGTCGGAATCTGGTTCCTGATGCAGCTAACGCAGGGCATGGGCGAACTCCTCGCGCCTGCGACCGGAGCCGGAATCGCCTGGTGGGCGCACGTCGGGGGCTTCCTTGCGGGCGTGTTTCTCGGAAGTCTGCTGGTCCCGCCGAAGCGCGAGCATCGACCTTACTACGCTGACGAAGGCTTTCTTGGTTTCGACCCCATGGGACGGGCCTAGCCGGTGGCTAGACAGGAGCATGACATGTCCGTCGGAGATATCTTCTGGTTCTTTTTCATGTTCACGGCCCTGCAGCCGGTCTTGCGTCAGCGCATGCTCGAGGCCATGCGGACGCGCAAGATCGCGCAATTGGAGAGGAAGCGAAATTCCAGGGTGATACTCCTCGTTCACCGGCAGGAGACTATGCGGTTCCTGGGGTTCCCGCTCGCGCGCTACATCGACATCAGTGACTCCGAGGAAATCCTGCGCGCCATCCAGATGACGGACGACGAGGTGCCGCTCGACATGGTTCTCCACACCCCCGGCGGGTTGGTTCTGGCGGCGCTCCAGATCGCGCAAGCCGTTCGCGACCACAAATCCAAGGTCACCGTCTTCGTGCCGCATTACGCGATGTCGGGAGGCACGCTTATTGCGCTCGCGGCCGACGAAATCGTCATGTGCAAGCACTCCGTCCTCGGCGCTATCGATCCGCAACTCGGAAATTCGCCGGCCGCGTCCCTACTCAAGGTCGTCGAACAGAAGCCGGTGGCGGAAATCGACGATCAGACCTTGATCCGCGCGGACATAGGGGGGAAGGCGATCGCTCAGGTCAGGCAGGCGGCGGCGGGACTCTTGCAGCGCACGCTCCCAACCGATCGGGCGGAAGCGCTGGCGGAAAAGCTCGCAACCGGCACATGGACACACGACTATCCGATTTGGGCCGCAACCGCGAAGGAGCTCGGTCTGCCAGTTCGCACCGACATGCCAAAAGAGGTCCTCGAATTGATGTCGCTCTACCCGCAGCCCGTGCGCACGCAAGGCGGCGGCGGGGTTGAGTACCTGCCGGCGCGCCGACAAAAGGAAGCCTGAAAGAAACGCCCTTGGCCGATGTCATGATCCTGTCGGCCGCCGGAAAAACGGCCGGCGCCGACGCGCCTCGAGGAATGTCGATGGACCTCGCGAACTTCACCGACCCGCAGGCTCAGGCCACCATCGAGGCTGCGCGCATAGGCGCCGCCGCCGCCGTTCGCGCGGCGTGGATCCAGGCGACCTGGGCGGCGGGCGCCCTCGCCGGCGGCGTATTGGCCTATATCGGCGCCGTCCGCCAGGTGCGGCTTCAGGAGCGTGCGCACGAAGTCCGGGCCCTAGCCTATCGCTTCCGGTTGCTCCGGGTGGTCGAGGAGTACCACGAGCAGGTCGCTCGCGCTTGCGCCGTCGCCGAGTCGCAATTGGCCGCTTTCCGTAGCGGCAGCGCGTCGGTCGCGATCACCAGCTTCCAACTGCTGCAGCCCCGAATGCTGCATGACGATAATTGGGAAGCGCATGCCCTGCTCGGTCGCCGCGCGGTGGAGCTGATCCTCACGATCGATGACTTGAGCCTGCGGCTGGCGCAGTTCGACCAGCAGATCCGCTCGGAAGGGATGCGCACCAACTCCAGTTTTGCAAACGCCACGATTCGCCAGCACGACGTCAAGGAAGCCCGGCAGCCGACGCACGTGCAAGAGCACGCGATCATCGACTACGCGCAGGTGCTCGACCAGCTCCGCGCGGCGTTGGCGGCGCTCATCGTGGAGTTGGAGGAGCCCAAGCGGACGCTCCCCTGGCATAAGTTGCCGGTCCGTGGCTGGCGGCGTGCTGCGCGCGTGACGACGAACCCGGCGGCGCGCACGCATCGTCCGACGCCGCAGGGCGGCTCCGACCGCCAGTCCGCGCGTTGATCGGTCACTCGGCGGTCACCGCAAGGACGGCCTCCCTGGCCTTCGCCCGTGCGACACGTCCGCGAGTTCGCCGAGTGCCTGACGCCGATCGCTTAGAGCGCATCAACGAACACGCCTGCGAAGGCTCGCGACATCCCTGTCCCCTCTATCGGAGCTGAACGCTCATGCGCCCTACGCCGCGTCGACAGACGGCGCAGCTTCCATTCGCGGTTTGGCGACAACGACCCGAGCGGCTCGCAACAACCGATCATTGATCATGTAGCCGTCCTCCAGAACGCGCACGATGCTTCCCGGCGGGCTGGAATCGTTATCCACCTCGCCCATCGCCTCGTGGAGGTTGGGATCGAGGGAAGCGCCGAGGGCCTCGACGCGCCTGACGCCAAATCGCCCCAACGTCGCTAGGAGCTGGCGCTGGATCGCGCGAACGCCATCGAGGAGCGCGGCGTCGGCGGGCGTTTGATCAGTCCGATCCTCCGCCGAGGCGACCGCCCGCTGCAGACTGTCTACGACCGACAGAAGCTCGCCCGCAAAGTCGGAGATCCCGTATTCGCGCGCGTCCGCCACGCTTCGTTCGGCGCGGCGTCGCGTGTTCTCGACTTCCGCCAGAGCTCGGAGCAGGCGGTCGCGCAGGGAGGCGTTCTCGTTCGCAGCCTCGACCGCGGCGGGCTCCTGGCTGTCGGCCGACAGCCCTTCGCCTGCCAGATGGACTTTGTCGTCCGAATCATCATGCGCCATCGGGTTATCTTCCTTGCACAATCGGCTGGGCAGGCGAACGCGCAGGAGAAGCGCGCCTTCAGCTTGCCTTGCGATGGTCGTCGTCCACTTCCCTGAACTCCGCGTCGATCACGTCGGGATTGTCGCCCGCGCCAGAACTCTGTCCGCCTGAACCCTGGCCGGTGCGGTTGAGCGCTTCGCCGATCCGCATCGACGCTCGCCTCAGCCCCTCAATTCCGTCGCGAATAGGTTGCGCCTGATCGCGTTGCATGACGGCTCTGAGCGCCGAGACGGCCCCATCGACGTCGCTCTTCACATCCGCAGGCAGGCGTCCGTCCGCATCCTTCAACGCTTTCTCTGCGGTGTAGATCGCGGCGTCCGCCTGATTGCGGATATCGACGAGCTCCCGGCGGCGCCTGTCTTCCTCGGCATGCGCTTCGGCCTCACGGACCATGCGTTGCACTTCGGCCTCGTTGAGCCCGCCCGACGCCTGGATGCGGATCGTCTGCTGCTTGCCGCTCGACTTGTCCTTGGCCGAGACGTTGACGATCCCGTTCGCGTCGATATCGAAGGTCACTTCGATCTGCGGAACGCCACGCGGCGCCGGCGGGATGCCGACAAGGTCGAACTGGCCGAGAAGCTTGTTGTCGGCCGCCATCTCACGCTCGCCCTGGAACACCCGGATGGTGACCGCCGTTTGATCGTCTTCGGCGGTGGAGAAGGTCTCGCTCTTTCTTGTCGGGATCGTGGTGTTGCGATCGATCAACTTGGTCATCACACCGCCCAACGTCTCGATGCCGAGCGACAAAGGCGTCACGTCGAGCAGCAGCACGTCCTTCACGTCGCCTTGCAACACGCCGGCCTGGATGGCTGCGCCAACGGCCACCACTTCGTCGGGATTGACCCCTTTGTGGGGCTCGCGACCGAACAGCGCCTGCACGGTCTCCTGCACCTTCGGCATACGGGTCTGCCCGCCCACGAGCACAACCTCGTCGATCTGGGCGGCCGTGAGCCCGGCGTCCTTCAACGCCGCCTTGCAGGGTTCGATCGTTCTCTGAATGAGATCGTCGACCATCGCCTCGAGCTTGGCCCGGTTTAGCTTGATGTGGAGGTGCTTCGGACCGCTCTGGTCGGCCGTGATATAGGGCAGATTGATATCGGTCTCATTTGCGCTCGAGAGCTCGATCTTGGCTTTCTCCGCTGCGTCCTTGAGGCGCTGCAAGGCGAGACGGTCCTTGCGCAGATCGATGCCCTGGTCCTTGCGGAACTCATCGGCGAGGTAGTCCATGATCCGCGTGTCGAAGTCCTCGCCGCCAAGGAATGTGTCGCCATTGGTCGACTTGACTTCGAAAACGCCATCGCCGATCTCTAAAATTGAAATATCGAAAGTGCCGCCGCCCAGGTCGTAGACCGCGATCTTGCCCTTCCCTTTCTTTTCCAACCCATAGGCGAGCGCGGCCGCGGTCGGCTCGTTGATGATGCGGAGCACTTCGAGTCCGGCGATGCGCCCGGCGTCCTTCGTCGCCTGCCGCTGGGCGTCATTGAAATAGGCGGGGACGGTTATGATCGCTTGCGTCGCCGGGCCGCCTAGATAGGCCTCCGCGGTCTCCTTCATCTTCTGAAGTATGAACGCGCTGATCTGGCTTGGACTGTATTTCTTGCCGCGTACCTCGACCCAGGCGTCGCCCGCTTGGTTGGGCACGATCTTGTAAGAGACCATGCCTTTGTCTTTCTGCGTCATCGGATCGTCGTAACGGCGTCCGATCAGCCTTTTGATGGCGAAAATGGTGTTTTCCGGATTGACAATGCTCTGGCGTTTAGCCGGTTGTCCCACAAGAATCTCGCCGCTCTCTGTAAAAGCAACCATCGATGGCGTTGTCCTTGCCCCCTCGGCGTTCTCGATGACCTTCGCGGCGCTCCCCTCCATGACCGCGACACAGGAGTTTGTGGTTCCGAGGTCGATGCCGATTGCCTTGGCCATTACAATTCTCCCATCGCATGCATGCACCGCGTCTTAAGGAATGTCGCACTTGAAAAGGCGGCGTCCGCTCCTTCATGTCGGGAACGGGCGCCTGGACGCGTCCCAGCATCGCTGCGTTCACGCGGCCTCTTTGACCTCGATCTTTTTGGCTTCGGCCTGCGGAGGCTTCGGAATTGTGATCTTCAATACGCCATTCGACATTGTCGCCTGAACCGTCGACGGATCCACGGCCGTAGGCAGTTCGAGCACACGGTAGAACACGCCGTAGCTTCGTTCGCTCATGTGGACATTCTTGTCCTTCTGCTCTGCCTCGACCTTCTTCTCGGCACGGACCGTAAGGAGATTTCGGTCCAGGGAAATGTCGACGTCTTTCCGCTCAAGTCCGGGCAGTTCTGCGGAAATCTCGATTTCCTTATCGGATTCGGTAACCTCTATTCGAGGCGCGAGCATAGCCGCGCCATTGGACGGAACGCCCAATGCGCGAGCAAAATCGAAAAAGAGCCCGTCAACTTCCCGCCTTAGGGCGTCGAAGGGATAGAGGTCCGCCGGCGCGAGAGTCGAACGCGGTCGGAATGGAACAAGCGATTTCAGGTCCATGGATGTCTCCCAATGCCTCATTGATCGGGCGCGACTTCATGTTCGGCTTTAGGGGCATCGCCCGTTTCCCGCTTCAGCCGGCCTTACGCGAACTCTAATCCGTGCCCCGGATCAGGCCATGACAACCGTCAATTTCAGGAGCCATTTTGCCGCTGCGGCACCCTTCGATGACCTCAAACCCGCCCGCCGTCGATCTCGTCGATCGACCGGGTCAGATTCAGTTCATCGATTGTAGAGGAAGACAGGCAGCTTCCGCAGCGCCGCGAGACTGGCGCCGGGCAGCACGATCTTGCCCGAAGAATCATCGAGCTTGAGGCTCTTGAACGGCACGGCGACCAATTCGCCACCGAGGCCGACGAAGTCGCCTACGCTCAAGACGACGAAGACCGGCCCGTTGTCGCGGCCGAAAATGAAGTCGTCGATCCGGCCGATGACCTCGCCCTTGTCGTTGACGACCGACCTCAGCTTGAGGTCGTCGGCGCGGTAGCCCTTGGCGACTTCCTTGGCGTCGGGTGCGACCAGGGTGACCTCCTGGGCCGATGCGCGAGAGGGCATCAACACAAAGAGTATGACCGCCAAGGCCAGGACCGAATTGCAGTATAAACGTATGCGTCTCAAAATCCACCTCGTGCCTTGACTGTTTGAGCTGAAGACCGCCGGAAGGCCAGGCCCCTCTTCACTTCACGCGGCGATATCGGCGAGCGGCAGGTCGCTCAGACGCTTGTCGAGCGTAATTTCGTGAACGCGAACCGCCTCGGCGCCGCCATCCCGCATGATCTGTTCCGCCCGCCTTTCTGCTTTCTCCGACCGCACCCGCACCCAAAGAACGAGACCACCCCTCATGATCATGGTCTCAATCAGTTTGGCCCGATCTCGACCGAGGTACCGCGCGGCAAGGGCGCCTAGGCTGCCGCTCGCCGTTCCCGCCGCGGCGGCGGCCGCAAGAGCCGCGGCCAGGCTACCGCCGGAGGCGACGATGCCCATCGCCGCGACGGTGGCGCCGACATAGAACAGGACGGCGAACGCTTCTGACCGCACCGTCGAGATATCGTCGCGATGGATAAAGCCGCGCCGTGGCGCGCCCGGGACGTCGGCGAATTCCTCAAGAGGGACGAACATGGTTCCGAAGCGTTTATGGATGGTCGCGACGTCCGCCATGATGTCGATATCCGCGCGATCGAAGCCGGCCAGTTCGAGCGCCTCCACGACGTTCTCCAGGATCTCTGGGGTCCGGACGATGCCGGCAACCTCGCGAACTATGGTCTGTTCAACGATTTCATCGGCTTTGGGCTGCATTGGCCCACTCCTCAAAAGGTCACGCCTTCCGCAACTACGGCTCTACGGCGCCGCGCTCGCATGCAGCCGCGCGTCGATCGCCGCGGCCAGTTCTTCGTACGCATAGGAGCCTTCGTGCTTCTCGCCGTTGATGAAGAACGACGGGGTTCCATTGACGCCGCTGCGCACGCCGCCAAGGAAATCAGCCTGTATCTTCGGGGCGAATCGCCGCTGCGCCAGCGCATCTCGCAGCCCGAGATCGGGAAGTCCCAACGCTCTGCCCAAGCCAAGAATTAGGGTTAAACCCAGCTCATCCTGATTTGCATAAAGCCCATCGTGCATTTCCCAGAAGCGGTCATGCGTCCCTGCGTATTCGGCGGCCTCCGCCGCCGCCTCCGCGAATGGGTGCGCCTCGGTCAATGGGAAGTGTCGGAATACGAACCTGAGCTTCTTGGCGAATCGCTTCTGCGCCCGCTTGATGTTCGGAAATGCGAGCCCGCAATAGTCGCACTCGTAGTCGCCGTATTCGACGAGCGTGACCGGCGCGTCCATAGGGCCCTGGATGTGGTCAGCCGAGGTGACCGGTATTCTCAACATGCTCATGACGAAACCTTGACGGGAAGCTGCTCCAGCGCGTCGAGAATACCGTCCGCGCCCGGATTGACCGCAATCGGCGAAAGGTAGCTCCAGAAGATTGCGCCCTTCCGGTCGATCACGAACAGCGCCCGTTCGCACACCCCCTCGTCGAACCGATAAGCGCCATATCGTTTCGCGACATCCCCTTTCGGCTCAAAATCCGCGAGCAGCGGGAAGTGCAGATGTCGGTCCTTTGAAAAGGCTTCATGACACCAGGCGCCATCGACGGATATCCCGATGAGCTCGGCTCCGTGGCGGCGGAATTCAGGGAGCACCTGATTGTAGAGCGCCATCTGGTCGCCGCACACCGGACTCCAGTCCGCCGGGTAGAAGGCGAGTATGACCGGCTTTCCAGCGAGGTCGCCGAGAGACAGATATTGATCCGGGGTGACGCGTAATTTGAAGCCCGGCGCTGCAGTCCCAGGAGCCAGAACGCTCGCCATCGTCTCGCCTCCATCCGTCGCTTCAAGGGAACTCCCGTGGGAGCCGGAGCGGCGCATATTTTAAATAATCGGCTGCAGCAGCCGCCTGGGATGGATACTTGACCAAAGGGCGTCATCGCCTTGACGGCGGTCAAGATTCGCCTGTTCTTTTTGGTCTCGCCATCCCGGCGGGCGGCTTCTGTCGTTTTGGAGCGTCCGGGTCGGGGCGCGCGACGCGTAGCATCCGCGAACCCTTTCGCTCGCGTTACGCAATCGCCATTACGGGTAATTACGCAATCGCCAACGCAAGCTGTTTGGTCGATGATGTATCGTGGCTGGAGGTTTCGAAGGCAGTGGCGCGCCAGCGAGTCGCCATTGCGGTTTGGAGGATTCCATGAGCCCAAAGATTCGTCAGGCGACGGCCGGTCGCTCGCGGCAATTCGAAGCTCTCGCCCCTCTGGCCTCGATCTCTTGCTGCTCGCCTGGCCAGCAGATCTGTCGCCAGGGCGAGCCTGCCGACCGCTGGTTCTGGATCGTCGCGGGATCGGCGAGGCGAAGCATGATTAGGCCCGACGGCAGGCGCCAGATCATCGATCTTCTGTTCCCCGGCGATTGCTTCGGGTTCACCAACGGCCGCGAATACGACGACTCAGTCGATGCGATCGCCCGCGAGACTTACGTAGCCAGATGTGTTCGCCGCGATGCAGAAGCGGTGGCGGAAACAAATCCGCGGCTGGCGGGAGAAATTCGCCGGGCGACCTTCGAGGCGTTATGGCGGCTGCGATCGCAACTGCTCATTGTCGGACGAGTCACGGCATCTGAGAAAGTCGGCGCCTTTCTCATCGAAATGGCCGCACGCCTGTCAAGTTGCTCCAATGATCGCGTGGTCCTGCCAATCTCCCGCTACGATATCGCGGACTATCTCGGATTGTCCGTCGAGACCGTCAGTCGTTCGCTGACCCATTTCAAGCAGCGGGGAGCGATCAAACTCTTCGGGCCTCGATCGGTGTGGATCGTCGATCGTGTGGCCTTGGAGTGCGGCGAACGCACGACGCAGCACGAGGTGAGCAGCTCGGCGCGTGCGGCGTAAAAGCCGCGCTTCAATCCTCGGAGATTCTACGAGGCGCAGTCGCCAGCGTCGCCAGCACTGCGAGCCGGATCGCCTCTGCGAGCTGGTGCGTCCCGAGCCGGCCCATCATTCGCGCCCGGTGCACTTCTACCGTCCGCACGCTCAATCCGAGATCAAAAGCGATGACCTTATTCGACGCTCCCGCAACCACGGCTTCCAGCACCTCCCGTTCGCGCGGGGTCAGCTTGGCGATGCGCTGAGCCGCATCCAGCGCTTGCTGCTCTTGACCGTGCGGCGCCGTGGCGAACGCGGCGTCGATTGCTCTCAGGAGAACCTCATCCTCGTATGGCTTTTCCAGGAAATCGAATGCGCCGGCTTTCATGGCGAGAACAGCGGTCTGGATATCTCCCTGCCCGGTGATGACGATAATCGGGGGGGCGAATCCGATAGCCTTGAGCCTGACCTGCACCTCCAGTCCGCGGGTGCCGGGCATTTTGACGTCCAGGAGAACGCAGCCGCCCAAAAGATGCGGTGCCTCGAGCAGAAAAGCGCCCGGGGTCGAATAGGAAACGGTGGCGAATCCCTTCGATCCCAGGAGTCGCTCGAGCGAGTGACGCACCGCCGCATCGTCGTCGACCACATGGATCGTCCGCTCAGTTGGCATCGAGATCCATCTCAGGCAAGACCGCCGGGAGAGCGAAGCGAAAGAGGGCTCCCTTCGGGATTCGATTCGAACTCAAGGCGGCCGCCGTGCGACTCAATAATCGAGCGGCAGATCGACAGGCCTATGCCCATGCCGCTGCGTTTAGTGGTTACGAACGGCTCAAAAATGCGGTCCGCCACGTCGGGCTCGATGCCGGGTCCGCTGTCGGCCACGGCGAATTCGACCAGGTCGGGGCGTCGAAGCGACGCCATCACACGCAGTGTGCGTCTATCCATCCCAGCCATCGCCTCCGGGGCATTTGCGCATCAAGTTGGCTGCTGCACTTCAATTCGGTTCGCCATGATGTGCGGCGCCTCGGGATCCAGAAGGACTCGGATCTCGACCCCCGAAGCGGTCGGAAAGAATGAGGCGCGCGCGCCTCATTCATGGTTGGCGTCGGCAAGCTTAGCCGTGCGTTGAGCGACCCGGCTTTCGAGCGTCTCGTCCAAGAGGGCGCAGCTCGAGTTCCGCGGTCTTCTGCGCCCGCAAATCCTTGCGGACCACGGCGATGTTGATTGCGCCACGGGTGCGCGAATCATCGATGCGAAACCAGTCAAGCAGAAACGGGATCTCGGCGCCGCTGGCAAAATGGCGAAAGGGGAATTTGCCGACCCAACGACCTGATTGCCGGACGATCGGGCCGGACCTCGAATCGCAGAGAATGTCACGGCTCGGGCAACGTCTCGCTCGCGGTCAGTCGCGAGAGTGGCAGAACGACCCCATATGGACATAGGCGCTACCTGCAGGGCTACCTGCCACGTGCGCGTTCTCACCCGCAAGGATGCTGCGGCAGCGTCCAAGCGGAGGTGCGAGTTAGATTGAATACCCCGGCGGCGCGGTTGGCAAGTCGATGTTGACAGGGAAACGGCCGTCCGGAAGCGCTGGAGGACGGCATTGCCCGCGTCCGATCGCTGACGGTCAAACGAAGGGGCCGGCCGGCCCCGGCGGAAGCCGCACGCGCGGCCGGGCGTCGGGCCCAAGAGAACGCGGCCTTGAACCCCGCGGCGTCGACGCATCCTCGGGCCTTCGGCTCGGAAGAGCGCCACAACGGGCGCTTTCCTGAATCGGGAAAACGCCCCTCGCCGTCGTCAACTTTTATGATCGATCGTCCAATCGACCTCGAAACGTCAGGCGGCGCCGTGAGCCAGTCCGGAACGTGGGCTGGCGCTGTGTCTGGCGCGAAGCCTGAACCCCAGAACGAGCATGAAAACGCCGAAAACGAGGGCATAGGCGCCGAGCCACCAGGTCAGCACCAGCGCGCCGATCAGCGGCGCGATAATCAAAAGGACGCCATAGACGAGCGACGCCAGTCCTCCCAAAGCGAGCCACCATCGCCCATGGTCCAGTTGCAGGCGAAACGCCGCCGCGGTCATCAGCCCGCCTGTGACGATCGCCCATGCCGCCACCAGCAGCACGAATATGAGAATCGTCAAGCCCGGCCACAGGAAGGCAAGCACGCCGGCGGCGATATCCACCACTCCCTCCAACACCAGAAGACCCCAGCGCTCGTGTCGCCTGGCCGATCGAACCGCCGCGACAATCGCAAGCACCCCGTCAACCACCGCGTAGGCGGCGAACACGATCACCAGCGACAGCATCGTGACGCCTGGAAGCACAAGCGCGATCAGACCAAAAATCATAGCCAGCACGCCCCGAAGCCCGATCGCCCACCAGTTTCGCGCCAAGGCTTCGCTCATTTCCGGGTCGGCGCCTGAAGTGAAGGGAAAATCCGACTGCCCAGTCGTGTTGCTCGTGCTCATGCCGCACTCCCAATCCTCGGCGCGTTGAGGCTCATCAGACGAATTTGCGTCACATCGAAAATCGTCGCCTTGACCGCCATCAACAATTGGGCAGATCGGCGCTCCCGAGCGCGAGATGCCGAGATGCATTGCGACTGCGGCCTAAATCACCGTCGGTTGGCGGCGCCTGAGCCATAGGCCTCGTCGGGTGAAAAAAGATTTTCTGGAGCGAAGCCGCCCCCATATAATTACGCGTAGTCGCCGAGTTGGCGTCGACTGCGGGCCGATCGCCTGGGGCGCGCCGGGGTCCGACACTAAATTCTTGATGGTCGAGGATGAGAATCGATGAGCATGCTGCCTCGCGTCACCGATCCGACGAGAGAGCGGATCTCGCGCGAATTCGACAATCTGGGGCCCGATGTCTGCATGGCCGACATCCGAAAGGATCTTGATCGGCACAATCCGCAATTGCTGGATATGGCGATGAAATTAGCAGGGGAGGGCAAAGAGGCCAAAAAGTTCTTTACCGCTTTCGGGATGTTTTATCGATTGCTGGCCGCGGAGGCGTCGGCGCCACTCGAATCCGATGCGCTCAGTCCACTGCCTCAGGTTTCCTCCGAAACGCGCGACCGGATCATTGCGCGCATCTCCCGGATTGGCGACGAGCAGTTCTGCCACGAAGCGATCGCCAATCTTGAAGCGGCAAATCCCGAACTCTTGCAGATGGCGCACGGCTTTGCGTTGGTGCGATCAGACTACGCACGCACGATGCAGGCATTCGCCTTGCTTCATGAGGCGCTCCTCATCCAGTCGCAGAGCGATCGGCTCCAGCCTCACTAGCGGCGCGCAATGCCCGCGCTCGATCGCGAAAGATCGAGAATCTGACGACTGTCAAGGCGCTTTGGCTCGGCCCTGTCTAAGCAGAGATTCGTGGCTTGGCCAACGGATTGGGGATGCGCTCGCGGTTGAGATCAATGACGGCGTGATGGATGGCCTGGTCGAGCGCGTCGGCGTCGGTGAAGGTCTGGTGGGCGAGGTGATGGGCCTTAAGATCGCGCCAGACCGGCTCGATGTCGTTGAGTTCGGGGGTGTATTTCGGCAGCCATTCGACGGTGAGCCAGTGCGCGCGGGCGGCCAGGGCGGCGAGCGAGCGTTTGCTGGTGTGGATCGGACCATTGTCCTCGACCAGCACGACCGGCTTGGCCTGTCGCCCGGGCTGCGGTCCAAAGAGACGGTCGAGTTGCTCCAGATGGGCGATGAAATCGCCGCTGCGCTTGGTCGGGCTGGTATGGACGATGAGTTGGCGCGTGAGGTGATCGAGCGACCCCAGCATCGCGACCTTCTTGGCCTGCCCCGGCGCCGGCACACGCAAGTCCGCCCCCGACTTCGCCCAGGCGCGGGCGAGATAGGGATGGGTCAGCGCCTCGCTCTCATCGCCGTAGAGAAGAACGATGTCGCCCGCTTCGGCCTGCTGTTTGCGCAGTTGCAGGCGCAGCCCCACCCGTTCCACCTCGCTTTCCGTCTGACGTCCCTTCAGCGTGTGCCGGGGCCGCCGCCAGCGGAACTTTTTTTTCGCAAGGCCTTGGACAGTTGCGAACGGCTGATGCGCACGCCCTCGCGCGCTTCGATCTCGGCGCGAAGGCGGGGGATTGTCCAGTTGCGCCGGTCGGCCACAGGTTCTTCCAGCAGCGGGGTGGCGACGCGCATGGCGGCTTCACTCTTCACCGGAGGGGGGCCCGGCGCGATGCTGGTCCTCAGCGCTGCCACACCGCCGGCGGTGAAGTCGCTGCGCCACAGCCGAACCGTATCTTCGCGCACGCCAAACGCCTCCGCGATCTTGGGGCTGGTCCAACCAGCCAGCGTCAAAAGCACGGCGCGGGCGCGGTCCGCCTCGCCGCGATCGCGCGAACCGGCAACAGCCAAGAGGCCGGCGCGTTGTTCATCGCTCGCCATAATCGGAGACTTTCCCGCCATGTCATACACCTTGCGAATCGGCGCAGGCAGCCAACCGCAAAAAACCTATCCGTTGGTTAGCCAAACGGAATCTGCTTAGTCTCGGGTTCTCAGCGACCGCCCTGTCAGTCGAATGGGTCGGCGCAGCCGAGGCGAAGATCCAAGAAGGAGAGTCTAATGAAAAACGACAGCGATATTAAGCGGGATGTTGAAGCTGAGCTGAAATGGGATCCAGACATTGACGCGACCGATATCGCCGTCGCAGTCAGGAGCGGAGTTGTATCCTTGACCGGCTTCGTGAAGAGCTACCTCGATAAATGGCAAGCGGAGAGCGATGCGAAACGAGTGGCCGGCGCGATGGGCGTGGCCAACGATATCGAGGTGCGTCTGCCCACGGGAAGCGAACGCCCGGATCCGGAAATCGCGCGCGACGCGGTGGCCGCCCTCAAGAGCGAGCTTCCCTACTCTTCCGAGAACATGAAGGTCCTCGTGAAGAGCGGGTGGATCACGCTCGAGGGAACGGCTGAATGGAATTACCAGCGCACGAGGGCCGAAGACGCGGTTCGACGCGTCAGGGGCATCAGGGGCGTGACCAATCTGATCGTGATGAAGCCACGGGTCACCCCGTCCGAGATCAAGAGCAAGATCGAGGACGCCTTTCGCCGCAATGCGGAAGTCGACGCCAAACACATCACGGTCGAGACGAACGGCGGCGAAGTGACTCTCAAAGGCAGCGTTCGGTCTTGGGCAGAGCGACAGGAGGCCGAGCAGGTAGCTTGGCGGGCGCCGGGGGTCGTTAAGGTTGAGAATCGAATCACAATCGGCGCCTGAACTCGATCACTCGTCGGGTTCGCCGCGAGTGGATCGACACCGGCGAACCCGACGCAATCCGTCTCCATGGAAGAAGATTGCCTCGACCACCCAGCATGCATTCGCGGCGCCGTTTATCGTATGCGCGCGATCTCGCTCACACAGCGGTCGAGGTCGCGGAGATCCTGGCGCATTTGGTCGAGCGCGAACCCCAGAGTGAAAATGCGTTCCAGAGCGTCGACCGGCAGACCCTGCGTCAACCCCTCGCTGCCGACGGATGCGATTGCCTCGGCGTAGTGGTCGAAGGCGGCTTCGACCCCCTCCAGCGACGCCGGCTCGCGCCGACCAGCCAGCACTTCTCCTCTGCCACGCAGTTGATCAGCTGACGTCTGTGCGACCCGCGCCAGCAGCGGTCCGAGCCGCGCTTGGAGGGACTCGGGAAGCGGCTCGGCGGCGGCCAGTCCAATCATCACGAGGTCGTGACGCAGCCGCGTGAGCGTGCGCAGCAGCGGTCCATGATCGGGCTCGGCGGCGAGAAAAACTATGCGCTCGTGCTTCGCCTCGGCGGCGCTTGCCCGCGTCCGCGCAACAGCTTCGCCGATGCTGTCCTGGATACGCGCGATCGCCGCCCCATCGCGAGGCCGGATGAACCCCTCGAACAACTCGGGCAGGGACGCCGCCATCAGATCGAGCGTCCGAGCCGCGCCCTCGATCGCAAACGAATGAGCGCGGGCCGGCAACACCAGAAGAGACACCGCCAGTGCTATGATGCCTCCGACCGCGACCTCCAGCATACGATCGACTGCGGATTCGATCGGGCCCACGTGGACGAACCGAGGAACCAAGAGAACCAACACACCCGTAAGCGGCGCGACGCTGAAGCTGGGATAAACCGCTCCCAGAAAGGCTAACGGCCCCACCGCGAGCGCGAGGACGCCTGCGAGCGAGACATCATTTGAATGGGGAACCAGTACTGCGACGACGCCTGCATAAAGAGCGCCGCCGAGGGTGCCTACCAGGTAGTCGATGGTAGCCTTCACAGACCTGCCGAAAGTTGCCTAAGTCAGGACCACCGCGGTCACCACCGTCCACAGCGGCAGCGGGACCTTGATCAAGTGCGAAAGCGCGAAGCCCGATATGGCAGCGATTGTTACCCTGAGGGAGAGCCCCAGTTGCACCCTGTGTTGCGGAAATTGCGAGCGGAGCGATCTCCATTCGGTTGCGACGCTGCTCATCACGAACTCCGGGTGCAAAAGTGTCGAGCGCAGACTAACCTCAGCCGGCAATCAGGCGCCGGAGTAGCCGAAGTATACGCAGGAACCCAATCGGCGTGCGTTTCAGATTTCGTATGAAAGCGCGGGGCTCGATGACCAAAATCAGTTACGCGGGCGCCTTTTTCCCTTGAGATTATTCACCGGTCATTGGCTCTATCTCAGCGTCACCTCGAGTTTCCGCGCCCTTGACGACCTGTTGGCGGGAGCCGGTGCGAGAGGGGCGGCGGCGAGCGCCATTTTCCGGATCGCCGGCTTAACCGCTCATGCAACATAGCGAGGGTCTCGACGGAAACGCCAGTCCCAGCGCGGCCGGCGTAGGGCAAAAGTCTGAACGCGTGTCGAGGACATCGCGCTCGTGTAAATCTTAATGTCTCGATCCGAATGCACGTTGTCGACTGTGGCTCAGCCCCGAGGCCATTCGGTGGTTCGAGCGCCAAGGCAGGACTCGAAACGCAACCTTCGTGAACCCGTCGCGTCGCGACGAACCGATGGCGCCCGTATGTCGGAAGACCGCTTCGGGCGGACCTTTGCCGTTGAACTTGTACGGGGAAGGTCGGGTTGTGGCTGGTGAGCACTCGTTGGCCGAAGCGCAAGCTTGGACAAAAATAGTGTGAAAGGCATAATCCCCACTATCAGGGGCGTGCGCGGCAGGCACCCGCGTGACCCACCCGTCACCTGCGGACGGCGGGATTGGGCGGGACACCGGCCTTCCGGCATCGCGCGGGAACGGCAAAGGTCCGCCCATCACGACCGTCTGCCGGGATTCCGATGAACGCGCGGAATAGGCGGCGACCGGTCATTCCTGCGAGGGCGCGGACAGTCCGCTCTCGACCAAACCGACTACGGCCAATAGTTTGGACGCCTTTCCTTCGCTGGATCGCGCCACGTCGAGATTGAGCGATTCGGACGGGGGGGCTCTTATAGCGTTAGTTGTTGGTTTGGGTTATGGTGGGGGTGGGGTTGGAGATTGTTCGATGAAGGGTGAGGAGTTTTCGACTTGGCTGTCGGGGATCGTTCGATTGAACGAGGATCAGCGGCGGGCGGCGCTCGCGGCTCTGACGACGGCGGAGGGGGTGGGTCCGAAAACTGCGATGCTGACGGCGGCCGCGAAGAACAAGGCCTTGAAGGCTCGCCGTCGGCCGGACGCGTTGGGCGTAACAGGCCATGAGCGGGTGGAAAGTCGAGGGTGTCCGCATTGCGCGGGTCGCGAAATCGTGGCCTGGGGACGCTCGCGCGGACTGGCGCGGTTCCGCTGCAAGGCTTGTGGACGCACCTTCAACGCCCTGAGCAAAAGCCCAATGGCGCATCTGCGCAAGAAAGAGCGTTGGCTCGATCACGCGCAGGCGATGATCGAAGGCAAAAGCCTGGTGAAGACGGCCGCGCTTTGCGGCGTGCATCCGACGACGGCTTTCCGCTGGCGTCACCGGTTTTTGGGCGCTCCCGCCGCGGACAAGCCGCAAAAGCTGAGCGGAATCGTCGAAGCGGATGAAACCTTCATCCTTGAATTTTTCAAGGGGCGGTGGTCCGATCTGCCTCGCAAGGCTCGCAAACGCGGCGGAACGGCCCGTCATCCGGGCCCCTATCAGGACAACATTCCCGTGCTCGTCGCCCGCGACCGAAAGGGCGCAACTTTCGACGCCGTTCTGCCAAACGACGACAGCGCTTCGATCGCCGCCGTCCTGACCGGTGTCGTTACGTCCGCAAATCACTTGATCGGCGATGGCGGCAAACCGCTGGCCTCCTTCGCCCGCCAGGCCAACATCCCCTTTCACGCCGTTCCTTCCCCGGGAAAGCCTGTCCCCGCGGCGCCCCACCTGCATATCAACAACGTCAACGCCTACCACAGCCGTCTCAAGCAATGGCTCAATCGCTTCAACGGCGTCGCCACCAAGAACCTGCCAAATTATCTCGGCTGGCGGCGCGCCCTCGAAGCCTGGGATCGACAAATCACGCCACAAAACTGGATCAAGAGCGCCATCGGAATCGGCCCATACCAACAACTAACGCTATAAGAGCCGGACGGAGTTTTGTGCTAAGCTGAATAGCGACAAAGGGGCGCTCCGTGAGCGAAACCCGCAAAATTGCGGCACTCTTGGCGGCCGACGTCGTCGGTTACTCGCGGCTTGCGGGGGAGGACGAGGAACGCATTTTGGCGCGGCTCCGAACACTCCGGAGCGACCTGATCGACCCCACCATCTCAGTGCATCATGGCCGAGTGGTAAAGCGAACTGGCGACGGGATTCTCATTGAATTTCCTAGCGTAGTCGACGCCGTGCGCTGCGCGATTGAAGTTCAAAACAACATGATCCGAGGCAACCGACCTTCGACGCTGGTTCTCGAAGGGGCAGACCGACATCCGCGACGACATCCAGGTGACGGAAGAAGTGCTGGCGTTCATCACCGAGGCCGGAGCCAAGTCGGTCGTCATGACCGACCAGATTATCGGCTGCCCCCATGAGGAAGGCATCGATTACGAGGGTGCCACCTGTCCGGCTTGCCCTTTCTGGGCGGGACGGGACCGCTGGACCGGCACGCACCTGCACTAGGAATTAGCGCGTGATAACCCGGTTTACCGGCCGCCCGCAGAAACCAACTCCCTAACTCGGTTATATACGCCGGGCGACGGCCGTCACCCAACATATTTGGCGCGGCGGACGAGGACCGTACTGGGATCGTCGACCTCCTTAAGCGCAAGCCGCCGAAGCTAGCCACTGTGGCTTTGGCCAACAAATGTTATAGGCGCATTTTTGCCCAGACGCTTTCATGGCTCATCCGCAGGTACAGTTTGATTATCTCTCTCGTAACTGACTGCGCCAGTACGCACAAAAAGACTGGCGTTTCCTTCGAAACGGAGCGTGTATGTGGACGTCCGCGGGGTCGCGAATGACTAGCGGACACCCCTTCGCCCCGTCGATCGCATCGATCCGGGGCTCGTCCTGGTGAGGGGCCGGATTGGCCGTGCTCCCAGAGACGAAGGGTCAGACCATGTCCATCAAACTCACCGACACGCAGCTCGTCATGCTCAGCGCGGCCGCGCAGCGCGAAGATCGCTGCATCGCCGCTCCGCCGAGTCTGAAGGGCGCCGCAGCCCAGAAGATCGCGACGAAGCTGGTCGCCGCGGGATTGGCTAAGGAGACCAAATCCAAGCCGGGCGCCTACGTTTGGCGGCGCGACGATGCGACCGGGCTCGCTTACGCGCTGAAGGTTACTCCTGCCGGGCTGATGGCGATCGCGATCGAAGACGCAGAAGCCGCCGAGTTCGCCGTCCAGATCTCGCCGCCTGCTACCGGCGAGGTCCCGACGAACATCGTGGATCATGAAGCGGCGGCGGAGAACGTCGCGGGGTCAGCAACGATTGCCATGCCGCGCGAAGGCGCGAAACTCGCCGCGGTCGTGGACCTGCTCCGACACGAGGACGGAGCTACGATCGACCAGCTGGCCGATCCGTCACCCGCCGGAGCAATTCAAAGCCCATCCCCGAGCCGGTCTCCCCCGCGGGGCGGCACAAAGCTGGCGCAGGTCACCAAACTGCTTCAGCGGGACGATGGCGCGACAATCGACGAGTTGATCGCCACAACTGGCTGGCTTGCGCACACGACGCGGGCAGCGCTGACTGGCCTGCGCAAGCGGGGCTACGCGGTAACAATCGATCGGTCCCACAAGGAACGAGGATCGATTTACCGCATCAATGTGGATCGCATCGCCGAAGACAGGCCGGCAGTCGTTCACTCCGAGGAAGCGCAGGCGCCCACCGTGACGGTCTCGATGAGGGCTGAGCGCCAAGCGAAGTCCAAGGCGCGTCGAGCGGCGTGATGGCGAAGCTCCCACAATCGAGGCGCGTCGGCGAGAATTTGCTTCCGTCGACGCCGCGACCGGCTGAACGCGGGCCGCTCGAGGAGTTGGTTACGGCCCTTGTCGATCTCGACGTGAATGGGCTTCGCCTGCAATGGCGCAACCACTTGGGCGGGACCGTACCTGCCCATTTGCCGCGGTGGCTGTTCTGGAGGGTCTTGGCCTATCGCCTCCAGGCCGCCGCGCTTGGCGGTCTCGACAAAGAGACGCTGTGGGTCGTTCGCCAGCCGAAGGGCCAGACGCTCAATTCCCCGGTCAGCCGTCCCTTCAAAGCGCGGATCCCGGCGACCCGGGAGGGGGCCACCCTCGGAGCAGGCTCACTGCTCACTCGGGAGTGGAACGGCAAGCTTGAACGGGTGATGGTCCTGGAAAAGGGCTTCGCCTGGAACGGTAGGTCCTATGGCAGCCTGTCGCAGATCGCCAAGGCGATGACAGGCACGAGCTGGAGCAGCCACCGTTTCTTCGGCTTGCGCGCGGCGAAATCCGGTCCGTCAGCACGCGCTCTGGCCGGCAAGATCGCCGTCGCTCATCCCGAGAAATGCGGTCGTGACGCGGCTACTTCGCCATGAAGCCCGAGAGCCGCAAGGCGAGCCTCCGCTGCGCGATCTACACCCGCGTCTCCACCGAGCACGGGCTCGAGCAGGAGTTCAACTCGCTCGACAATCAGCGGGAAGCATCGGAAGCCTATATCAAAAGTCAGGCCCACGAAGGCTGGAAGCTGATCCGCACCCGCTACGACGACGGCGGCTATTCCGGAGGTTCGATGGACAGGCCGGCGCTAAAGAAGCTGCTGGACGACGTTCGGGCGAGACGGATCGACGTGATCGTCGTCTACAAGGTCGACCGGCTTACCCGCTCTCTTGCTGACTTCGCCAAACTGGTCGAACTCTTCGATGCGCATCGGGTGTCGTTCGTCTCGGTCACCCAGTCGTTCAACACGACGACCAGCATGGGACGATTGACCCTGAACGTCCTCCTGTCCTTCGCCCAATTCGAGCGCGAGGTCACGGGCGAGCGGATACGCGACAAGATCGCGGCCTCGAAGAAGAAGGGCATTTGGATGGGCGGCGTGGTTCCGCTCGGCTATCGGGTCGAGAACCGGGCGCTGTATGTCCTCAAAGAACATGCCGAATTGGTTCGCGATCTCTTCCAGCGCTATCTCGAGACCGGCAGCGTCGTGCAGCTCAAGGTCATCCTTGATCAGCAGGACATCCGGCTGCCGACTCGAACCGATGGGACTGGCAAGACCACCGGCGGCGGGCTCATCAGCCGCGGTCATCTCTATAAGATCCTGTCGAACCCGATCTATGTCGGGCGGCTGACCCACAAGGATCGGGTGCATGACGGCCTTCACGACCCGATCGTGGATAGCGAGACCTGGGGCCAAGTCCAATCCTTGCTCGAGGAACATGCCCAACACACGAACACCGTCCGGCTAGACTCCGACGCCCTCCTTGCCGGCAAGCTCTTTGACGATCGTGGCAACCGAATGAGTCCAAGCCACGCGACCAAGGGCGGACGCCGATGGCGCTACTACGTCTCGCAGGCGGTTCTGCAGGGCCGCAAGCAAGATGCGGGGACCATCGCTCGTGTGCCGGCGATGGAGATCGAACGAAGAGTTGGCGAAGCGGTGCGAGCAGCCTTGTCCGATTCCGATCGTCAGCTTGCGATCGGATCGCAAGGCGGCCAACGCCGCACCAAGACGAACACCAGCTCATGCTGGGAACGATAAAGCGACCCCATGCCGCCATTGGTCTTGACCCAGACGCAGAGGTTCAGGACCTCGCAACCGATCGCCCGGATCGCGCTGGCGATCTCGACGACGTGCCGCCAATCCATGCAGGCGAAGAGGGTCGCGTCCTCGACCGAATGCGAGACTGCCATGCCAAGCCCGTCCCGGAGAAATCGGGCGAACGCCTCTCCGGTCATCTCCCCGGCGGCCATCGCGAACTCGCGGTGTTTTCGCCTGCCCTTGCCGGTCACATGACCGTTCACCGGCACGTTGTAGGGTGAGTCGGTGAAAACGGCGGCAGCTTTGTCGCCGGCGAGCAGGGCGTCATAGGAGGTCAATTCCAACGCGTTTCCGCAGAAGAGACGGTGACGTCCCAGGCTCCACAAATCGCCTAGACGAGATGTTGGCTGACCCTCTGCGACCTCGAATTCGTCGGCCGCCTCCATCAACTCGTCTGGTGGGTCGAGAGTCCTGAGCAGCCGGTCGATCTCCGGCGGTTCGAAACCCGGAACCTCGATCTCGAAATTCAGTTCTATTGTCAGATCCTTCAAGACGACTGCGAGCTGCCTCTCATCCCACCTCGAGCCTTCGGTCAGTTTATTGTCAGCCAGCATCAAGGCTTTGGCCTGCTCCTCGGTCAGATGTTTGAGGCGCACGACCGGCACATCTTTATGGCCGCACAATCGCGCCGCCTCGAGCCTGCCGTGACCGAAAATGATTTTGTTCTCGCGATCGACGCCGATGGGGGCGGCGAAGCCGAACTTTTCAATGCTCCTGGCGATCGCACGAAGCTGCTGCCGGGAATGCTTTCGCGGATTGCTGGGGTTCGGAATGATGGAGTCGATCGGCATGTGGATGATCGCCAGCCGCTCCAGCGCGGAGGGCGTGGTCGCGATGCCAAAGCCTGGAAGCTGTTGTCTTGTCGTCTTGCGCATAAAAGCCCCTGCTGCGTCGTCTAAAATTCCGACGAGAGGGGCCTCCATACGCGAGCATTTTACATCAATAAAGCGCGTTAAATTCGGCGATTTAGGGAGGAATTTAAATCGGCCGCTTTAAGCCTGGATTCTATTCTGCCCATCGAACGGGATCCTGCGCTGCTGCCGAGTTACGCGCGAAGAAATCGCGGGCACCTCTCAAGTCGGCCGCGAGCATCCTATTCAACTTTTCGAGCATGGGGTGCGGTGCGCGCGCCTTCCGAAAATAGGGCTTCCACGCGGGGAGGGGATCGCTGCTCCATCGGGAGATTCGCTCCACAAGATCGCAGCGACCCGCGGGCGCCATCCCCAACTCGAACAGAAAGTGAGCCGCCTTTGAGGCCTGCCAAATCGTGAGCGGTTCTTCCGTCAGCATCTCCCGTGCGACGTTTACCGCGCTTGCGCACGCCACACGTTCATCAATTTGGTCCGGCGCTAGTGGAATGTTGCGGCCAGCTTTGGTCTTTCCACTCTCGGAAACAAACGCGGGGTAACGGCTTACTGCTTCGCTTCGGCGCTTAACCTCATGAAGCAAGCCCAAGAGGTGGCCCCCTGCACAGGCCCGAAGTCCCTGCCAAGCTGTTGGTCGGCGATAAAGCTAAAAAAGGCAAAATCCCTCAAAAGGTCAGACAATGTATCTACTGCCTCAGGTAGAGTCTCTCCCAGCCCTTTGATCAGTTTCGATCGCGACCAACGGGACTCGGCCATCGATTTAAACATGCCGCGATCGGTCTTGGGGTCACGAAGGAACGTCGGCCACCGCTCTTGAGGCCAAACCCAGTATCGTAAACCTGCCGCCAGCCATTCGACATCACCAGGGTCCCTGACGATCAACTCCGCGACCCCTTTGAACGTCGCGGGCTCGCTGCCTAATTCCACTTTCTTGGATATTCTTGCCAGCCTTTTTGCCGACCGAAGTCGGACGGCGGGCAATCCCGCGGGTTTGGAGGATTTCCCTGTCGGTTCGATCAAATTTCCGTGTTTGCGCAATTTCAATTCGGCTCTTATAGCGTTAGTTGTTGGTATGGGCCGATTCCGATGGCGCTCTTGATCCAGTTTTGTGGCGTGATTTGTCGATCCCAGGCTTCGAGGGCGCGCCGCCAGCCGAGATAATTTGGCAGGTTCTTGGTGGCGACGCCGTTGAAGCGATTGAGCCATTGCTTGAGACGGCTGTGGTAGGCGTTGACGTTGTTGATATGCAGGTGGGGCGCCGCGGGGACAGGCTTTCCCGGGGAAGGAACGGCGTGAAAGGGGATGTTGGCCTGGCGGGCGAAGGAGGCCAGCGGTTTGCCGCCATCGCCGATCAAGTGATTTGCGGACGTAACGACACCGGTCAGGACGGCGGCGATCGAAGCGCTGTCGTCGTTTGGCAGAACGGCGTCGAAAGTTGCGCCCTTTCGGTCGCGGGCGACGAGCACGGGAATGTTGTCCTGATAGGGGCCCGGATGACGGGCCGTTCCGCCGCGTTTGCGAGCCTTGCGAGGCAGATCGGACCACCGCCCCTTGAAAGATTTAAGGATGAAGGTTTCATCCGCTTCGACGATTCCGCTCAGCTTTTGCGGCTTGTCCGCGGCGGGAGCGCCCAAAAACCGGTGACGCCAGCGGAAAGCCGTCGTCGGATGCACGCCGCAAAGCGCGGCCGTCTTCACCAGGCTTTTGCCTTCGATCATCGCCTGCGCGTGATCGAGCCAACGCTCTTTCTTGCGCAGATGCGCCATTGGGCTTTTGCTCAGGGCGTTGAAGGTGCGTCCGCAAGCCTTGCAGCGGAACCGCGCCAGTCCGCGCGAGCGTCCCCAGGCCACGATTTCGCGACCCGCGCAATGCGGACACCCTCGACTTTCCACCCGCTCATGGCCTGTTACGCCCAACGCGTCCGGCCGACGGCGAGCCTTCAAGGCCTTGTTCTTCGCGGCCGCCGTCAGCATCGCAGTTTTCGGACCCACCCCCTCCGCCGTCGTCAGAGCCGCGAGCGCCGCCCGCCGCTGATCCTCGTTCAATCGAACGATCCCCGACAGCCAAGTCGAAAACTCCTCACCCTTCATCGAACAATCTCCAACCCCACCCCCACCATAACCCAAATCAACAACTAACGCTATAAGAGCCTTCAATTCCCTGATCCCGAATTCGAAAAGAGCCCGGTCGACGCTGGAGTTTCCCAACGTTAGCAGGGGGACGACGAGCTCAGGAAGGTCCAAAACGACGCCGTTTCTCTAATTTTCCCTGATAAACAGGGAATCCAGTCTGTGGAGACCGGTTTGGGTGGACTGCGTCCGCCACCACGAAGTCCGCGCGTCCCGGCAGGGTTTCCCTGATTTTAAAATCCCACGACGTCGTCGGGCGTTAGCAGGGCACAGACCAGTCTGCGGCAGCAATTTGAGGGGATTTTTGGCCTCCTACCGCACCGTGCCGCTTCGAGTCTCCATGCCGCGAAATTCCGTTTCCCAAAGGCCGCTTGGGCTGCGCGAGGTTGGGACGTCGGACGTACTGACGATTTAGTCGACTGCGGGTTCAGACCAACTCACTGCCGGCGGCGTCCGATGTGAACTCGCTTGGATCAAGCCTGGGCGGGCGCCTTCAGCCCGAGCGCTGACCATTGGTCCGACCACGCCATTGGAAGGTCCATCAGGCGCTTGGCCCCAAAGCCGCGGGACGCGATTTTATCTTGATTAAGGCAAGGCAGACGCTTTTAATCGATCAAGCTTGGGCTGAGGCCTTCAGGCCGGACCATTGGTCCGACCACGCCATCGGAAGGTCCATCAGGCGCTTGGCCCCAAAGCCGCGGGGCAGACGTCCGTCAATCGCCGCCTTCGCAAGGGTCGGAGAAAGGAAGGCGAGCGACAGAGTCATGCGGACCGAGCGCTCGGTCTTGCCCTCGCGCGCAGCGAGCGCTTCGATGGTTTGATCGGCATCCGTCGTCAGTTCGTCCAGCCACCGATGGGCGTCGCGAAGCGCGTCGATGAGAATCGCGCGCGCTTTGGTTCTCATCGGTCGCATTGTGGATGATTGATCGCCTTCGCGCAGGATGATCTCGCGGCGTCGATAGGGCGATGGCGGCGTCCAGGGAATCATCAGGATGCGATCCTGATCTTCTCCCGCAATCGCCTCACCGAGCTCGATCTCGATCGTCGTCCGAGTGATCATTACGCGCTCTACGACGGCGCGCAGGTCAACGGCGGGTTCAGAGGCGCCCGAAGGCGCAGCTTTCGTCGGAGCGGGAAAGTCGGTTGGCGCGCCGGGGTGATTGGTGCGGCGTTGACCGCCTTGCGATCCGATCGCAAGCTGACGATCGGAATCGGACAAGGCTGCTCGCACCGCTTCGCCAACTCTTCGTTCGATCTCCATCGCCGGCACACGAGCGATGGTCCCCGCATCTTGCTTGCGGCCCTGCAGAACCGCCTGCGAGACGTAGTAGCGCCATCGGCGTCCGCCCTTGGTCGCGTGGCTTGGACTCATTCGGTTGCCACGATCGTCAAAGAGCTTGCCGGCAAGGAGGGCGTCGGAGTCTAGCCGGACGGTGTTCGTGTGTTGGGCATGTTCCTCGAGCAAGGATTGGACTTGGCCCCAGGTCTCGCTATCCACGATCGGGTCGTGAAGGCCGTCATGCACCCGATCCTTGTGGGTCAGCCGCCCGACATAGATGGGGTTCGACAGGATCTTGTAGAGATGACCCCGGCTGATGAGGCCGCCGCCAGTGGTCTTGCCCGTCCCGTCCGTTCGCGTCGGCAGCCGGATGTCTTCCTGATCAAAGATGGCCTTGAGCCGCACGACGCTGCCGGTCTCGAGATAGCGCTGGAAGAGATCGCGAACGAATTCGGCATGCTCTTTGAGGACATACAGCGCCCGGTTCTCGACCCGATAGCCGAGCGGAACCACGCCGCCCATCCAAATGCCCTTCTTCTTCGAGGCCGCGATCTTGTCGCGTATCCGCTCGCCCGTGACCTCGCGCTCGAATTGGGCGAAGGACAGGAGGACGTTCAGGGTCAATCGTCCCATGCTGGTCGTCGTGTTGAACGACTGGGTGACCGAGACGAACGACACCCGATGCGCATCGAAGAGTTCGACCAGTTTGGCGAAGTCAGCAAGAGAGCGGGTAAGCCGGTCGACCTTGTAGACGACGATCACGTCGATCCGTCTCGCCCGAACGTCGTCCAGCAGCTTCTTTAGCGCCGGCCTGTCCATCGAACCTCCGGAATAGCCGCCGTCGTCGTAGCGGGTGCGGATCAGCTTCCAGCCTTCGTGGGCCTGACTTTTGATATAGGCTTCCGATGCTTCCCGCTGATTGTCGAGCGAGTTGAACTCCTGCTCGAGCCC
Organism: uncultured Alphaproteobacteria bacterium; assembly: GCA_963813555.1. Classification (GTDB taxonomy): domain Bacteria; phylum Pseudomonadota; class Alphaproteobacteria; order Rhizobiales; family Beijerinckiaceae; genus Roseiarcus. Next base: position 287,944 of record CAWEZX010000018.1, read on the forward strand.
GTGCTCGGTGGAGACGCGGGTGTAGATCGCGCAGCGGAGGCTCGCCTTGCGGCTCTCGGGCTTCATGGCGAAGTAGCCGCGTCACGACCGCATTTCTCGGGATGAGCGACGGCGATCTTGCCGGCCAGAGCGCGTGCTGACGGACCGGATTTCGCCGCGCGCAAGCCGAAGAAACGGTGGCTGCTCCAGCTCGTGCCTGTCATCGCCTTGGCGATCTGCGACAGGCTGCCATAGGACCTACCGTTCCAGGCGAAGCCCTTTTCCAGGACCATCACCCGTTCAAGCTTGCCGTTCCACTCCCGAGTGAGCAGTGAGCCTGCTCCGAGGGTGGCCCCCTCCCGGGTCGCCGGGATCCGCGCTTTGAAGGGACGGCTGACCGGGGAATCGAGCGTCTGGCCCTTCGGCTGGCGAACGACCCACAGCGTCTCTTTGTCGAGACCGCCAAGCGCGGCGGCCTGGAGGCGATAGGCCAAGACCCTCCAGAACAGCCACCGCGGCAAATGGGCAGGTACGGTCCCGCCCAAGTGGTTGCGCCATTGCAGGCGAAGCCCATTCACGTCGAGATCGACAAGGGCCGTAACCAACTCCTCGAGCGGCCCGCGTTCAGCCGGTCGCGGCGTCGACGGAAGCAAATTCTCGCCGACGCGCCTCGATTGTGGGAGCTTCGCCATCACGCCGCTCGACGCGCCTTGGACTTCGCTTGGCGCTCAGCCCTCATCGAGACCGTCACGGTGGGCGCCTGCGCTTCCTCGGAGTGAACGACTGCCGGCCTGTCTTCGGCGATGCGATCCACATTGATGCGGTAAATCGATCCTCGTTCCTTGTGGGACCGATCGATTGTTACCGCGTAGCCCCGCTTGCGCAGGCCAGTCAGCGCTGCCCGCGTCGTGTGCGCAAGCCAGCCAGTTGTGGCGATCAACTCGTCGATTGTCGCGCCATCGTCCCGCTGAAGCAGTTTGGTGACCTGCGCCAGCTTTGTGCCGCCCCGCGGGGGAGACCGGCTCGGGGATGGGCTTTGAATTGCTCCGGCGGGTGACGGATCGGCCAGCTGGTCGATCGTAGCTCCGTCCTCGTGTCGGAGCAGGTCCACGACCGCGGCGAGTTTCGCGCCTTCGCGCGGCATGGCAATCGTTGCTGACCCCGCGACGTTCTCCGCCGCCGCTTCATGATCCACGATGTTCGTCGGGACCTCGCCGGTAGCAGGCGGCGAGATCTGGACGGCGAACTCGGCGGCTTCTGCGTCTTCGATCGCGATCGCCATCAGCCCGGCAGGAGTAACCTTCAGCGCGTAAGCGAGCCCGGTCGCATCGTCGCGCCGCCAAACGTAGGCGCCCGGCTTGGATTTGGTCTCCTTAGCCAATCCCGCGGCGACCAGCTTCGTCGCGATCTTCTGGGCTGCGGCGCCCTTCAGACTCGGCGGAGCGGCGATGCAGCGATCTTCGCGCTGCGCGGCCGCGCTGAGCATGACGAGCTGCGTGTCGGTGAGTTTGATGGACATGGTCTGACCCTTCGTCTCTGGGAGCACGGCCAATCCGGCCCCTCACCAGGACGAGCCCCGGATCGATGCGATCGACGGGGCGAAGGGGTGTCCGCTAGTCATTCGCGACCCCGCGGACGTCCACATACACGCTCCGTTTCGAAGGAAACGCCAGTCTTTTTGTGCGCACTGGCGCAGTCAGTTACGAGAGAGATAATCAAACTGTACCTGCGGATGAGCCATGAAAGCGTCTGGGCAAAAATGCGCCTATAACATTTGTTGGCCAAAGCCAGGTTCGCGGTCGTCGTCCGGGGACGTGTTGGGCTCAACGACCACGCGATCTCAACCGTCGGTGACAGGGCAGGCGATTTGGGGCGAACCCGGTGATCGTCCGTTCCTGCACGGGCGACGACGCAAGCGGGGTCAACGCCGACCAGACATGTTCCTTGGCGGTCGGATCGATCGTGACGCCTTCCTTGGCAAGAATCGCCGTCATCCATTCGGCGGCCCAGGCGCGCTCAGCTGGCTCGTCGATGCGCGCCAGTGGCTGGAGCGAAACGGAGTCCTCGGCGCTGTTCGAGAGGTTGCCGCCGAGATCGTGCCAGTCGCCCCCGCAAGCGAGCGCCGCCGTGCGGATCGAGCCGCCGAAGTCGAAGGCGAAGATCTGGGTGCCCTGATAGCGTCGGAACTGCATCGCCATCAGCGAGAGCAGCACGGACTTGCCGGCGCCGGTCGGTCCAACGATCAAAGTGTGGCCCACATCGCCGACATGGAGCGAGAGCCGGAACGGCGTCGAACCTTCGGGTTTGCCGAGGAAGAGCGGCGGCTGCCGAAAATGCTCGTCGCTTGCCGGCCCGGCCCACACCGCCGAAAGTGGAATCATGTGCGCCAGGTTCAGCGTCGAGAGCGGCGGCTGACGGACATTCGCGTAAGAATGTCCTGGGATGGCGCTGAGCCAGGCCTCGAGCGCATTCACCCCTTCCGGCATGCAGGTGAAGTCGCGTCCCTGGACCACCTTTTCGACAAGGCGCAGCTTTTCGGTTGCCCGAGCAGCGTCCTCATCCCAGACGGTGACGGTTGCCGTCACGTAGGCCTGGCCGACGTCGTCAGAGCCCAGCTCTTGCGAGGCGAGGTCCGCGTCGGCCGCCTTGTTGGCGGCGTCGGAGTCAACGAGGGTCGACGCCTCGTTGGTCATCACCTCCTTGACGATCGCGGCGATGCTCTTCCGCTTGGCGAACCATTGCCGCCGGATCTTGGTCGGCAGCTTCACTGCCTCGGTCTTGTCGAGCAGGATCGCGCGGGTCGACCAGCGGTAGGGGAAGGCCAGCCGGTTGAGCTCGTCGAGAATGCCGGGGTGGGTTGCGGTCGGGAAGCCGACGACGGTGAGTGTGCGCAGGTGCTGAGAGCCGAGCCGCGGCTCGAGGCCGCCGGCGAGCGGCTCGTCGGCGAGCAGCGCGTCCAGGTGCATCGGCGTCTCGGGGACGCGCACTCGCTGCTGGCGAGTCGAGATGGTCGAATGCAGGTAGGTCAGCGTCCAGCTGTCGTCGAGCCAGGCCACCTCGGGCATGAAGCCCTCGACCAGTTGCAGGACGCGGTTGGTGCGATCGATAAAGCCGCGCACCAATTCCCAGGGGTCGACGCCGCTTTGTGAACGGCCCTCGTAGAGCCAGCCTTCAATGCGTGAGGCGTCTTCGGCGGGTGGTAGCCAGACGAAGGTCAGGAAATAGCGGCTCTCGAAATGCGGGCCTACCTCTTCGAGGCGTCCTGCCGTTCGAGATCGACAAGCGCCGAGGCGACATCGGGGAATGTGCTGTGCGGATAGGTATGGGCGGCGACTCGCTGCGCCTCGACGAAGATCGCCCAGCCGGAGCCGAGACGACGCAGCGCATTGTTGAGTCGGGCCGTCACGCCGACCAGTTCCGCAGGCGTCGCGCTATCGAGGTCCGGACCACGAAAGCGGGCGGAGCGTTGGAACGAACCGTCTTTGTTGAGGATGACGCCTTTCTCGACCAACGCGGCCCAGGGCAGGAAGTCTGCGAGGCTGGCGGGCCGGTTGCGGTATTCAGCGAGGTTCAGCATGAAGGGTCACACGCCGAGATGGGCTGGATACCGAAGGTGCCGGCGCACGACGTCGACGAACTGTGGGTCGCGCTTAGCCGCCCAAACAGCGGCGGCATGTCCGACGGCCCACATCAGCGCGCCCGGAATCCACAGCCAAAGCCCCAGCGCGATGGCGGCGGCCAACGTGCCGTTGGCGATCGCTACCGTCCTCGGCGCGCCACCCATCAGGATCGGGTCAGTGAGAGCCCGGTGGACGGGGGCGAAGAAGCCGGGAACGTCCGGATCGAAGATCGCCTGCATCAAACGAGAGCCCCGCCGGAGAAGCTGAAGAAGGACAGGAAGAAGCTCGACGCGGCGAAGGCGATCGACAGACCGAAGACAATCTGGATCAGCCGACGGAAGCCACCGGACGTTCGACCAGGCGCAACGGGGTCAGGTCGAACTGTTCAGCCGTGCGGTCGAGCATCGTCTTGGCGGCGCCGACTTCAGCCTGACGAATGGCCGTCGTCGCCTCGACGTCCATGATCACCGCGTGCTTGAGATCGATAAGGCAATTGTCAGAATAAGCATAACCGGCAACGGCGTTGGCCGAAGCGGTGTAGCGGGCGGCCGGATCGGTCGGTGAAATCGTCTTCGGCTCGACCGACGTCGCGCCACCGAAGGCCGCGTCGTCCAGCACCGACAGATATTCCATGACTGCCCGATTGGACGTCGGATCGAGGTCTTCGACTTTGGCGACGCCTCGACGGCGATGAGCGTCGGCCACGACGATGCTGGCGTCGACCGCGAAAGCTTCGCCTCCCACGATCCGTTCCTTGATGCAACGCGCAACTATGGTCTCAAACAGTTTCCGCAACAGATCGCTCTCGCGGAAGCGGCCGTGGCGGTTCTTGGAGAACGTCGAATGATCGGGGACATCGCCGTCGAGCCCCAAGCGACAGAACCAGCGATAGGCCAGATTGAGGTGGACCTCCTCGCACAGCCGCCGCTCCGAGCGAATGCCGAAGCCATAGCCAACAATAAGCATCCGGATCATCGGCTCGGGATCGATCGAGGGCCGCCCGACGTCGCTATAGTAAGGCCCCAGGTGCGCTCGAACCTCGGACAAGTCGACGAACCGGTCGATCTTGCGCAGCAGATGATCCTCGGGGACACGCCGCTCAAGGCTGAAGCCGTAGAACAAGGCCTCCTGCATCACCCGCCGCTCGCCCATCATCGACCGAATCTCCTGCGCCCAGCAGAAGAGAATCAGCGCACCGCCCCGCGATCAAGCAGAGTTTTTCAACGCAATCGACGTGAAGCGGACGTAGCGTACCGCGATTTTGGACGTCTCAGTTGGGCCGGTTATCGGACGTCCGGGGCGCGAAGCGCATAGGTGGCTTTAGTGGCAGCCTGCCCGATCGCTCCTGTCGAGATAGAAGGTGTACGTTTCGCAATCGTCCGCAGCGGCGGCACGCGGAAGCGGAACGGCCCGGTTGACCGGAGGCAGCAACCGCACATAAGCGATGACTGCGCGCAAATCCTCTTCCTCGAGGTTGGAAAGCTGGTCCCACGTCATCCCCTGCCAATGGAGCTGCCTGCCGTGCCGGCTGACGCCGCTGCGAATGGCCCGCTCCAACTCCCGATCGCTCCAGGCGCCTACGCCGGCTTGCAGATCAGCGGTTATGTTGCGTGTCCACAACGTGCCAAATGGCTTCCAGCTAATTGGCGTGCCGCCGCTTCCGTCCGTTCCATGACATAGCTCACAGCTTACCGAGTAGAGATAGCGGCCGCGCTCCACCATGCGGATGCGCCCCGTCGACATGCCGCCCGTGCTAGGCGTGACCTGCCCGGCATTGAAGGCCTTCACGAGTGGATCAGGCGGCATTCCGGGGAGGCTCGGCCATTGTGACAGGACGTACAGCAGCCCGCCGGCGATCGCCAGGGCGACTACGGCGCCAATAGAGGTCTTAATTCCCGGTCGTGGCGCGGCCAGCGCCAACAGCACCAGCGCGAGAACAAGTATTACCCACTGCGCATCGACGAGAATGGTTTGAACCCGGCTCGGCGAGCCTCTCGCGGCATCCATAGCGAAGTTACCGTCAGCGTAGGTTAGCGCTTTGGGAGAAGTCGCTGGCAGCGGGCGCGTAAGCTTCATCACGACCGTCTCAACCAGCCCATAACTGAGTTTCGGCGGAATAAGGTTATGCACCGGCCGCGAGCCCGATTTCAGGAAGGTCGCAATGGCCGTCGCATCCTCGCTCGTGAAATTGTGAAAGAGCGGCCATGGCATCGCGAACGGATTAAGAATCCGGTCCGGCGCTTGTCCGTCGCGTAGCGCGCTGACGATCTGCGACACGCTTCGGCCGCCTAGGCCCGTTTCAGCGTCGGACGTTAGGTTCCTGCTTACGGAGTAGCCGTGCGGATAATAGCCAACGCGCATGCCGCCAGCGAGATCGGCTCCGTCGACGTTGTAAATCCCGGACCGGTCGATCTGCGTATGGCACAGGCCGCACATCTCCCAGCGGGTAAGGTAGTCGCCGCGCCGGCTGGGGTCTGCAGCGAATCCCGCGCCGCCGAAGCTGCCGCCGTCTTCCCAGGGCGGCGTGCGGACGAGGGAGACGACAAAGTTCGCCAAATCCCAGCGCGCATCGGCAGACAGCACATCCGTGTAGGCCGGCATGGGCCCCGGCATGATGCCGGTAGTCACGCGCAACCAAACGTCCTCGGCCCGGCTACCGCCCCGAAATGACCATGGCGCGGTGAGATCGCGGGCAAACACCTGGTGGCCGGACCCATCGTCGTAAGGTTGGCCGCCGCGGCCGTCGTCGCCATGGCATACCGCGCAGGCTTGGCTGGCAAAGAGCGCTTTTCCGCGGGCCACACTTTCGGGCGAACTTGGAATCGACGGGGGAATATCGATGGGTCTGCCCGGCCGGGAAAACGCAGTTGAAAACGACTTTACCTGCTGTACGACCGCCGCTAGTTCCTCGGCTGAGAGAGCAGTCCTGCAAAGTAAGGCATCGCACTACTAGAAAGGCCGTCGCGAATCGTCCGCACGAGGTCTTCATCGGTCGGCGGCTCTCCGGCTGCGGTAGACTTGTACTTAAAAACTCCAGCGGAGAAGTCACGCGGACGCGGAAACATCGACGGCGCCGCGGGGCCGTTTCCCTTTCCGTCCGGGCCGTGACAGACCGCGCATCGCTGGGCGAACACTTTTGCTCCCAAGGATGCGCCTTGACCTAAGCCCGCGCCGGGCGGCCAAGTCAGGTCCGCGTACCGTGCTGCCTCAGGCCGGTACTCGCTGCTTGGGACCGCCAGGGCGAGCCGTGCCCAGATAGAGCGTCCGGCGTCCAGCGCGAGCAGCAGCGCGGCTGAAACCAGTATGATACCCAACCGGGACCTGAACAGACCTACCATGAGGAACCTCTACGGTTCATCTATCCCATTCATCATAGAGACAGCGCGGAACAAGCGATTTTAATAAGATAATCCCGATAGTGTCTACAAAGACCTTTCCAGATCTGCGAGACGGTTGGAGTTTTTACTTTGCCGAGGGAAAGTGAACGAAGCTATACGTAATACTACCTCTGAACTATCGTTGATTATTGCGGCAGCATCAACGGGCTCCGCTCATTCAGGCGGCTTGGGTCAGGCGCCCGGCGCCACCCCGCCCGAAAGGTCGAGGTCGGCCAGCCTGCGGGTGCGCAGGAAGACGTTCTGGATGACGAACAGGGCGATGATGGATATCGGCGGGAAGAACAGGTTGAACTTGGCCCAAGTCGTGGCGTCGACCGTGAACACCAGGATCAGGTTCAGCGCCGCGGTGAAGAACATCAGCCCCGACCAGACATAGCCGAAAACGTTCAGCATCGGCCGGGCTAGACTAGGTGGCGGATGTTCTCGGGCACGTAGCGCTCCATCCAGCCGCGCCTCAGCATCACCGCGCCGAGCACCAGGTTGATCCCGGTCGGCTTGAACATGACGAAGCGCGGGTCGCCGGTGAGCAGGGTCGCCGTGCCGAACAGGGCGATCAGGCCGAGCCCAGCCCACTGCAGCATGCCGATCGGCGCATTGCGCGCGAGGCGCCAGCCGATCTGCAGCACGGAAAGCCCGATCCCGACGCCAGTGGCCAGGTAGATGTTCTTGCTCGCCAGGAACACGAGCAGGAAGACGATCATCGGCGCCAGATCGGCGGCGAAATAGCGAAGGGTGTAGCCAAGGCCGCTCATGAACGCACTCCCAGTCTGGCTTCGCGGTCGGAGAGATCGGGGCGACGATCAGACGGGATCGGCGATCCAGTTGCCGTGGAACCCGTAGGGCACACGCACGGGCAGCTCGACAGTCGCCACCGGCGGGCCCTCGAAGCCCTGGGCGTCCAGGATCACGACGTCCGACGCGTCTCGGTTCTGGTCGTAGACGTAAACCATGACCCAGCCGTCGTCCTCGGCCTTCGCGTCGGGACGCGCCACGAACACTGGCTCGAGCGTATGGCGGCCCGGACCATGGTCGTGGGTCTGGTTCCGGCCCGAAACCACGTCGTGCTTGTAGACGGCGCCGAAGGCCTGCAGCGTGTCGTTGGCGCCGGCGGTATAGCCGAAGCGGTAGGCCTGGCCCGCGCGGGCGTCGTTGAAGCGCGGGAACTCGAGGGAGCGGTCGTCGAGCATGGTCTCCGACAGGCGACCCGTCGAGGGATCCATGCGCCAGCGCACCAGCTGTGGCCGGCCCTCGCTCGGTCCGCGCATTTCGCTAGCGAACATCTTGGGATGGCGCACCACGTCCATCACCACCTGATCGCCGTCGTCATAGGCGTTCATCACGTGGAAGACGTAGCAGGACGGCGCCTCGATCCATTTCAGCCCCTTAAGGTCGCCCGAGCGCGGCAGAAGGCCGATGCGCGGCGTCATCTGCTCGTCCCATCGGAACGGGAAGCCGCCGCGACCCACGATCGCCATGTCGAAGCGCACCGGCAGGTCGAGGATGATCGCAAACCGCGCGGTGAAGGCGATGTCATGGATCATCGGACAGTACGGCGCAGGGATGTCGGCGACGGTGCGCGCGCGGCCGGCCTGGTCCACCACCAGATAGCTGATCGCCTCGAGCCCGGGCTGATAGGTGACGGCGTGGAGCTCGCCCGTGACGGGGTCGATCTTCGGATGGGCGGTGAAGCCGTGCTTCAGCGTGCCCGAAAGATCGGCGCGCCCGACGCTCTCGAGTGTGTAGGTCAGCTCCACCGGCAGGCCGCCGGCTTCGACAATGGCGTAGGTGCGCCCGCCCATGTCGATGATGTTGGTGTTGGCGGTGTTGTCGCCGAAGCCATTGCGCGGACCGGGCAGGCCCGGACGGCCGAGCAGGGGCGCGATGCTGTCGGAGGCCACGGCGCGGTTGCGGTACCACTCGGCCCTGCCGCCGCGGAGTCTGAGGCCATGCGCCATGCCCGAGCCGGTGAACCAGTGATAGGCCTTGGGATCGACAGGCCCGAGCGGATTCGGGCCGATGCGCAGATAGCGGCCGGTGAGCGACTCGGGAATGCGGCCCTTGACCCGCAGGTCGAACGCGGTGGTTTCGACCGTAACCGGCGCGAAATTGCCCTGAAGATACGGGTTGTACGCCTCTTGGACGTCGGGTCGTTCAAGCGTTTCGATGGTGGACATGCCGCAATCTCCCGGTTATGTGATACGCAATCACATCACGGCGGGGTTGGCGCCGTCAAGCGAAAAGTTATAGGTAATCACATGGCGCGCAAGCCGACCGTCGCCGCAATGGCAAAGGCTGAGAACGCCTACCACCACGGCGACCTGCGCGCGGCCCTGATCGCCGCCGCGCACCAGGTTCTGGAGACGGCTCGGCCCGAGGAGATCACGCTCAAGTCCCTGGCCCTGAGACTGGGCGTCTCCCAACCCGCGCCCTATCGGCATTTCGCCAACCGTGACGCCTTGCTGGCCGCCGTCGCCGCCGACGGATTCGAGCGCTTCCGCAGCGCCCTGGTCGCCGCGCGGGATGAGGCGGGCGGGAACGAGGCGTTCGTGCAGACCTGCCTGGCCTATCTGGAGTTCGCGCGCGCCAACCGGGGGGTCTATCGGCTGATGTTCGCTTCGCACCTCCTGTGTGAGGCCGACGACGAGCCCCTGGACCGGGCGGCGTCGGCGGCCTTCGACTTCCTGCTTGAGGGCGTGGCCAAGACCGCTCCGCCCGAACGCGTGCGGACCATCGCCGTGTGGATCTGGTCGACGCTGCACGGCTTGGCCATGCTGGAGGCCGAGGGCCTCGCTGGGGGACTCCCCAGCGCGGACGTCAGCTCCGCGGACGTGGTGCGCCAGATGATGGCGACCCTAGCCGGCCGGGGCGGCTGAGGGCCCGCCTAGGCCTTCAGGCGCTGCGCGAGGAAGGACGGCTGGCCTGCTGCGCGCCTAAAGGACACCTGCGCCTTGTCGCAACCATCAACGCGGAGCTCGCCTGTGAAGACGATATAGAACTTGCAGGCCTACGGAACTGACACGGAAACTTTGGCGGGTTTCGGACTCGCGGCTATGATGGCGAGTGACCACGATCTCCTTCGCGCGCCACCAATTCCCGCCTGACATCATCCGGCATGCGGTGTGGGTGTACCTTCGCTTCCCCCTCAGCTCCCGCGAAGTTGAAGATTTGCTGGCCGAGCGCGGGTTGCAGAATTGGCGGGCAGCGACAGCGGCCTAAACTTGAACCGAGCCTTCTGATTCTCGTTTGACCAAAGCCAAGTTCTCGTGACAACTTCGTTGCTGGCGGTGCCGCGGCCTATGCCAAGCAACGTACCGAGTGAGGCCCCGGCTGGACAACGCGGCCGCGTCGCGGTCACCTGGCGCCACGGGCCTTCTCGGATTTGTGCTCGCGCGCAAGTGCTCCGCCAGAGATCCCGTTTCCGGCCGACGCAGCGGTCTATGCCTTGATCAGGTGAACCGGCCTCGCCCGCGTTGGCATGTCAGGAAAGACGTCCGACAAGTCCGCATCGGAGAGACGGAGATGTCGCTCGCATATCTCCACCAACACAGTGCGGTAGTCCGTGGTGACAGGCAGATCCCGGCCTTCGTGCAATGCTGCGTCGTCTGGTCCTGCCCACTCCCCATGAACTTTTCCGCCGGCGACGGGGCCGCCCATCAACCACATGACATTCCCGTGGCCGTGGTCGGTCCCCGCATTTCCATTCTGAGCAACAGTCCGGCCGAACTCCGAAAGCACCACAATCGCCGTCTCCACGTAGGCGGGCCCAAGGCTGCGCGCGAGCGCGGACATGCCTTGCGCGAACGGCGACAATAAGCTCGCAAGCTGACCGGAGGCGGCCCCCTGGTTGGCATGGGTGTCCCATCCGCTAACCGCGAGGAAGCCGAGTTGCACGCGCAAATCCTGACGCGTGAGCGCTCCGACACGCGCGGCGTCGCTGGCGAACGCGTAGGATGGAGGGGCGCCATTGTTCGCCGCCATCGTCTCCGGGTCGATTTGATCGATGGCGGCGACAACGTCGCTGCGCGCCGCGAGGTAGTTGGCGAACATCGGCCCCATCGCGGGGTCTCCGCGATACAGCGCCTCGAACGCCTTACTGACGCTCGGCCGATCGAGCACCGTGGGCCGCACGGCCGTCGCGCCCGAAGCGATGGTTGTCACCTTGTTATGTCCCTTGAAGATCCGCGGCAGCAGCGCGCCTATGCTGACCGCCCGTGCCGGCGCGGCGCGCACCGTGTCCGCCGCCGGCGCGACGCCTTCCAGGCGGTTCAGCCAACCATCAGCGGTCGCTTTGTTTCCCGGCGTGCCCGATTCGATGTTGTCCTGGCCGTCGAAGTGCGAGCGCGTCGGATCGGGTGACCCCGCCGCATGGACGAAGGCAAGGCCGCCCTGCCGCCAGAACGGCGTCAGAGGCGCCAGGGCGGGATGCAGACCAAAGCGTCCGTCGAGATCGAGGGCCCCGTCGGCGGTTCCCGGCTTGCCGATCGCAAGCGTCGGGCGGAGGCGGTAGTAATTCGTCTCATTGTACGGCACGACCAGGTTCAGGCCGTCGACTGCGCCGCGCATGAACACGACGACGAGGCGTCGCGTCGGCGTGTCTCCGGGTGACGAGGTCAAGGCCCACGCGCCGTGGGTGGACGCGAGCGATGCGGCGTCGCTCAACATCATGGACCGCAAGAAGCTTCTCCGATTCATTTTGCAACCTCCTGATTTCATCGATGCATGAAGTCCGGACTTCCCAGCACGACGCCGGCGTCGAGGGGCAACGGGCCTAGGGAAGCGATTCTTAAGCGGGTCTCCGCCGAGATTTGGTCCCCGACCGTCGCTAGCAACGCGCTCACGTCCAGAGGCGGGCCGTCAGCCGATACGGTGTCTTGTGGGGTCGGGCGGAGGGCGACGGGGTCTCGAGGCGCACCGCCTGCATACGGATCATTGCCGACTGTGTCGTCGATCACCGCGGCGAGCGGCGATCGGCCCAGGCCAATTCCCGTCGCAAAGCTGATGCGCTGCGCGAGAGCATCGGGATTCAGCCAAACCTTGCGAGTGTTCTGCGCTGAGCATCCTTCGTCGCGAAGGGCCGCTTTCCGCAAACGCGCTCGCCTCCCGACTTGGGATCCTCCCGCAGTCCTTGACAAGAATCCTCGCGGACTTAGAGGCCGAGGAGCTGCTGTCACGCGCGCGCGACACGCGTGATGCCAGAGAACATATTCTGGAACCGACCATCAAGGCGCGCTCGTTGATGCAAGCGGAAGGCATCCGGCGCGACGCCATCATCCGCGACGCTATGCAGCGCGCGCTTACGCCCATCGAGATCGACCTGCTCCTTCTCGCCGGGGAGGCGATCAACAAGCTCGCCGATGCATGGAGCGCTCCAGAGAAGACCATGGCGAGAATAGAGGAGGAATCTGAGTGAAACGGCGAATCCTCAAAATCGCGACCGCGATCGCGTGTCTGGCAATTCCAGTTACGGGAACCGCCTTCGCCGAAACGGCCACCGACGCCGAAGCGCTCCATGTCCTCAATCGTCTGGCGTTTGGGCCTCGACCTGGCGACATCGAACGCGTGATGAAGATGGGGGTAGACGCTTATGTCGATGAACAGCTCCACCCGGAGACGATCCCGCTTCCTACCGCGCTGACAGAGCGTCTGGCGAAACTCTCCGCCGACGACGCGTCGCAACCGGACCTCATCACGACCTATCGCAAGGTGATCAAGGCCGCGATGGAAGACGGAACCGGCGGCGCGCATGGCGGAGGCCTCGCGGTGCGGAACGCGCTCTACAAGCACATGGCGGTCCAGTTCGGCGAGCTGCGGCTGATCCCTGCGATCGAAAACCCACGGCAGCTCGAAGAGGTGATGGTCGACTTCTGGTTCAACCACTTCAACGTCGTCGCAGGCAAGGGCCTCGACCATGTTCTCATCGCCGATTACGAGCAGAAGGCGATCAGGCCGTATGTGATGGGCCGTTTCCGCGACTTGCTCGGCGCTACTGCGAAACATCCGGCGATGCTGTTCTATCTGGACAACTGGCTCTCGGTTTCCCCGAGCGCGGATGGCCGAGCCCGGATCCCAGGCACCCGGAAGACGACGGCCGGGCTGAACGAAAACTACGCACGTGAGCTGATGGAGCTTCATACGCTCGGCGTGAACGGCGGTTACACCCAGGCTGACGTGACGACGCTCGCGCGCATGTTGACCGGCTGGTCGTTCGATCCGCGGCGCGCCGAGAACGGCGACAGCTTTCGAATTCTTTGCCGCGCTCCACGACGATGGCCACAAGGTTTGGCTTGGCAAGCCCGTACCGGTCAAGGGCATGGCTGAAGGGGAATGGGCGCTCGACGTCCTAGCCTCCAGTCCTGCCACCGCTCATCATATCTCATACGAGCTGGCCCAGTACTTCGTCGCGGATGATCCGCCTCCGGCGCTGGTCGATCGGCTGGCGCAGCGCTTTCTGGCCACCGACGGCGACATCCGCGCCGTTCTCGAGACTTCTGTTCGAGAGTTCCCGAATTTCGCGATCCCGCGAATTTCGGGGCCAAAGTCAAGACGCCGTATCAGTACGTGATCTCGGTCGTGCGCGCGGCCGGCGTCCAGGTCAATAACGTCCGACCGCTGCTAGCGGCGATGTACCGGATGAGAATGCGCCTATACGGCTGTCAATCTCCCGATGGCTACAAGCCGAAATAGGCGCCATAAGACGCGCAGCTCAGCGCCATCGCTTGGTTTGGCATGTCCAGAGTCAGCCGGTCGCCGTCCCACTCGGCAACGACGGCATGTGGCTCCATCGCGTTGTGATATTGCGGCGGCGTCGCGTAATCGGACTGTGTGATATGTTCGGCCGCGGCGAAACCCACGTTGATATCGCCATAGGCGGTACGCGCCGGCGAGCCGACGCCAACCGCGCCGGGCTCGAACGGAATCCCGCTCTCCATCGTCGCGCGCGCAGTTTCCGCCTCGTATTGCGGCTTCAGGAGCACTGCGCCCTCGGTCGCCGCCTCGAGCGTTTCAGCGCTCACGAGCGCGATCGGCTGACCCGCGTAACGAACGGAGTCGTCCTGCAGGACTTCGACGCGGAAGCCGAAGGGCGGCATCTTTTCATCGGGGTCGTGGGCGAGCGGCGGTCGATTTGCCGAGCGTCATCACCTCCACCACGCCCGGGTGCGCTTTGGCAGCCGAGACGTCGAGCGCTGTCACCCGACCGCGTGCAATGCTGCTGACAGCCGCCGCGGCGTAGAGAATGCCTGCGGGATGATTGTCGGCGGCGTAGGTCGCGCGGCCCGTGACCTTGAGCACGCCGTCGCGGCGTGTCACGGGCTGGCCGGCGCTCGAGCCGAACCGGCGAGGCAGAGCGAGGGGAGAGGCAGCTTCAGGCGACATGACGATCTCCCGGAACGGTCGAGAAGGGCGAGCCAGGAAGAACCGGCGTTGCGGCCGGAGTCCCCTCTGCCGCCGCGGCGAGGGCGCGCAGCACGATGCGGCGCGCGAGTTCAATCTTGAGGGCGTTGTCGCCGGACGGACGGGCTGCGGCGAGAGCGATGTCGGCGGCGCGCGCGAACATCTCGCGCCTCGGCAGCGCGCCTATGAGCGCCGCTTCAGCTTCCTGGGCGCGCCAGGGTTTGGCGGCCACTGCGCCCAGAGCGATCCGGGCCTCGCGGATTGATCCATCCTCGAGGCGCAGGGCCGCCGCGGCAGAGACGACAGCGAAGGCGTAGGAGGTGCGTTCGCGCAGCTTGAGATAGCGGGCGTGGCGAGAGAAGGCGGTCGCTTCGGCGGGAAGTCTCAGCGCGACGATGAGTTCGCCAGGCTCGAGCGCCGTCGCCCGACGCCGGTCTGCGTCGGGCAGGCGATGAAGGGAGTCGATCGGAATCTCCCGACACCCATGCGGGCCTTCTACCTCCACGACCGCGTCTAGCGCGACGAGGGGCGTGGCGAAATCCGACGGGTAGACCGAGATGCAATGCTCGCTCCAGCCGAGCACCGCATGCAGCCGATTTTGGCCCTGCCGCGCGTCGCAGCCGGCGCCTGGCTCCCGCCGGTTGCAGGCGCTCGCCATGTCGTGGAAATAGGCGCAGCGCGTTTCCTGCATAAGATTGCCGCCGATCGTCGCCGCGTTGCGAAGCTGCGCCGAGGCGCCCGAGAGCAGCGCCTCGGCAACAGCCGGATAGGTCCGCGCGAAACGCGGGTCGTAGGCGAGATCGGAATTGCGGACCATTGCGCCGACGCGCGCGCCACCGTTGTCGAGCCACTCGATGCGGTCGAGACCCGGCAGCCGCCGGATGTCGACGAGACGGGCAGGGCGGGCAACGCCGACCTTCATCAAATCGACGAGATTGGTGCCGCCTGCGAGAAAAGCCGCGCCGGGCTCGGCGGCAGCCGCAATCGCCTCCGCGACGGTCGTGGGTCGGACGTAGTCGAATTGATTCATGCCGCGTCCTTTCGATTCCGTTCCGCCATCGCCCGCTGCGCCTCGAGAACGCCGTCTGTGATGCCCTGATAGGCGGCGCAGCGGCAGATGTTGCCGCTCATCAATTCGCGGATGCGCTCGGGATCGTCCCCGGCGTGGCCCTCGGCAATGAGGCCGACGGCGCTCATGATCTGGCCGGGCGTGCAATAGCCGCACTGGAGACCATCGTGGGCGATGAATGCGGCCTGCACCGGATGGAGCGCATCGCCGTCCGCGAGGCCTTCGATCGTGACGATCTCAGCGCCGTCAAGGGCTACCGCCAGCGCGAGGCAGGAATTGACGCGGCGCCCGTCGACAAGCACGGTGCAGGCGCCGCACTGGCCCCTGTCGCATCCCTTCTTCGCGCCCGTCAGGCCAAGGCGCTCGCGCAGAAGATCGAGCAGGGTCACCCGCGAGTCGTCAAGCGCGACCGTGCGCGACTCCCCGTTTATGACGAGACTGATGGAGAAAGGCATGCGTGCTCCACTCAGGATTGATGTATGGATTGCGCCGCTGTCGGAGGGCGACGCGGGACCGGAGAGTTGAGAAACGGGTCAACCGGCAGAGTCCGACGGGGTTCTTTCGCCGGGCGCGCCGCAATATACGGAGGGTGCCTCCGAATATCAAGAGGGAGCTGAGCGATAGCCAACATGGGCCTGGAAAGCGCCAAGAGAAGACGCAAGCCGCGCGCGGATTCCATCCTCAATCGCGAGCGTCTGCTGGAAGCGGCAGCCGAGATTTTCGCCGCCGGCGGCGCACAGGCCAGCCTGGAAGCGGTGGCGCGTCGCGCGGAAGTTGGGATCGGCACACTTTACCGGCATTTCCCGACGCGCGAGGCGCTTTTCGAAGCGGTCTACCGGCGCGAAGTCGATCAACTTGCCGATCTCGCCGACCGGCTCGCCCGAGAGCCCGATCCTGTTGAGGCTTTGCGCGCGTGGCTGCACGCCCAGGTCCGCCTCGTTGCAGCCAAGAAGGGCATGATCGAGGGCTTGCAGCTGGCCGCGCACGCCTCGTCGGAACTGAAAGCCTATTCCTTTGAGCGGTTGAGCCGGGCGTTGTCTGCACTGCTCGAGCGCGGCATCGCGGCGCACGCGATTCGATCCGACGTTTCTGCCGATGACGTGCTGCGCGCGATTGTCGGTTTGATTTATGCGCAGAGCGGCGGCGATTGGCAGGCGCCGGCGCTACGTCGCGCCAGATCCATGCGATCTTCACGGAATACACCCCTCTGGTTGAGCCGTTGTTGCTTGATGAAGCCTACCTTGATGTGACCGACCATCTCAGGGAAGGAACGACAGCTTGGGCGACCGCCAAAGAAATAAGGAAACGAATTCACGACGAAACCGCGCTCACGGCGTCGGCCGGCGTCTCCTACAACAAGTTCCTCGCCAAGCTTGCCTCAGACCATCAAAAGCCAGACGGGCAGTTCGCCATCATGCCTGACGAAGGGGAAGCCTTCATCGCGAACCTGGCGGTAGCAAGATTTCATCGCGTTGGACCGGTGACGGCGCGGAAGATGCACGCCCTTCGCATCGAAACAGGCTCGGACCTGCGCCGTCAGACCCTCGACTTCCTTCGCAACCATTTCGGCAACTCAGGCGACTGGTATTACGAACTGGCGCGAGGTCAAGACGACCGGTCGGTCCAGCCGGACCGTGAACGAAAGTCCTCTGGATCGGAAACAACCTTTCCGGAAGACCTCACCGATTCTGCCCGAATCGAAGCGGGCGTGATTGCGATGGCCGACGAGGTCTGGGCCTGGTGCGAGAAAGCGAATTCGCGGGGTCGAACCGTGACGGTGAAAATCAAATGGGCCGACTTTCAAATATCAACCCGCAGCCGATCGAAGGAAACGAGCATTGAAACCAGGGACAGGCTTCATGAGGTCGCCCTGGGTCTGATCCGATCTGTCTTCCCTCCGCCCAAGGGCATCCGCCTCGTCGGCGTAACGATCTCGAACTTTCGGTCGCAGGAGGGCGGCGAAGGAGCCAAACTCCCGTTTCGTGAAACGTGAATCGCGCCTGAGGCGAGTTGAGCGCGCCCGTCAGCGTTCGGTCTCAGCTCGCAGTTCTCGAACGACTAGGAGCCTGTCTGAGTAGTCACTAGCCAAGATGCGACGAGTTTGATTTTTTGGGTGGCTATGAGCAAGCAGTTTCGGCCCTGGAAGATCGACGAGACGCATCTGCTGCCGCCGAGCGTTCAGGATTACGTGGCCGAAGGCCACCTGTCCCGGCTGATCGTTTCGGTCGTCAGAGAGAGCCTCGATCTGAAGGAGATCGCCGGCAGCTACACGAGCGGGCTGGGCCAGCCGCCGTTCGACCCGCAGATGATGACGGCGCTGCTTTTGCATTCTTACGCGAGCGGCCTCTATTCGTCACGGCGGATCGCCAGGGCGACGGTGGAGCGGGCGGACTGCATGATGATCGTGGCGGGCGATCCGCCGGACTTCCGCACGATCTCGGACTTCCGCAAGCGACATCTGAAGGCGCTGGCGGCTTTATTCGTGCAGGTGTTGAAGCTTGCGGAAAAGGCCGGCCTGGTGAAGCTCGGGCAGGTGGCGCTCGACGGCACGAAGATCAAAGCGAACGCCTCGAAACACAAGGCGATGAGCTATGAGCGGATGAAGAAGCGGGAAGCGGAGCTTCAGGCCGAGGTCGACCGCTGGCTGGCCGCGGCCGAAGCCGCCGATGCAGAGGAGGACAAGCTCTACCGCCAGAAGCGCGGCGATGAGACGCCCGATTGGGTGGTCGACAAGCAGAGGCGGCT
Source organism: uncultured Alphaproteobacteria bacterium (assembly GCA_963813555.1). GTDB lineage: Bacteria > Pseudomonadota > Alphaproteobacteria > Rhizobiales > Beijerinckiaceae > Roseiarcus. Next base: position 306,147 of record CAWEZX010000018.1, read on the forward strand.
CGAGAAGATACGCGAGGCCAAAGCCGAACTGGAGGCGGAAGCCAAAGCCGCCGCCGCGGAGGAGACACGGCGCCGGGAAGAGGCGGAAAAGAAGCGCATCGCCGCGACGCAAGAAGAACGGCAAGACGCCCGCGCCGCCCAAACAGGATCCGGAGGGCAAGAGGCAGCGCAACTTCACCGATCCCGAAAGCCGCGTGCTCTTGACCAAGGACGGCTACATCCAGGGCTACAACGCGCAGGCCGCCGTCGATGCAAAAGCCCAGATCATCGTGGCGCACGGCCTGACCCAGAGCATGGGCGATCAGGATCAGCTCGCCCCGCTTGTGGACGGTATCGAAAAGAACCTTGGCCGTAAGCCCAAGGAAGCTTCCGCCGATGCCGGTTACTGCAGCGAGGCCAACCTCGGCGCCCTGGCCGATCGCGGGATCGGCGCTTACATCGCAACGGGTCGGGCCAAGCACCCCGACCGAGCCGAACGAAAGCGCGGCGGCCCGCTCACCCAGGCCATGCGGGACAAGCTGAAACGCGCGGGGTGGCGAAGCCGCTACAGGCTCAGAAAGCAAGTCGTCGAGCCGGTGTTCGGACAGATCAAACAGGCAAGAGGGTTCAGACAATTCCTGTTACGCGGCATCGACAACGTAAAGGCCGAATGGGCGCTGATCTGCACCGCGCACAACCTCGGCAAGCTCGCCCGGGCTGCCTGAGCAGGCTATCCTTCATCTACCAACTCAAGCCAACAACTATCCGGACAGGCTCCTAGTTCCGCCCCTCTCGGACGATCGCTATTTCCTCCCTCTCCGCCCGCACCCGATTCCGCAAGGAGCGGTCTGTGAACGCGTCAAGTCGACCCTTTGCTGCCCTGAGAGATCGGCCCTGTGAACGGGCGGGAAACGCAAGAAAGCGGTCTTCGGCTGAAGGCGACGGTTGCGCCTTTGCGAACATTTAGGGACCCAATAACCAGTTCGGCGCAAGTCGCCGCCCAGACGTGGGAGACCGATATGATTGTCCAAACGTGCGTTAACGGCGTACGTCCTTATGGCTACCACCCGCAGTTGCCCCTTGCGGCCGCAGCTATAGCTATCGACTCTGCTGTGTGTGTCCGCCGGAGCAGCAGAACTCCACATACATTCTCGGGAACGCGACGGACGCGAGAGCCTGTCGTCCGTCGCTGAGACGATGGACGCCGTCCGGCGCACATGCCCGGGAACGTTTATCGGAGTGTCGACGGGCGCGTGGATCGAAGGCGAAGAAAAGCGGACGCGAGACTGCATCGCGGGATGGCGGCAGCTGCCTGACTATGCTTCCGTCAATCTTTCCGAACGGGACGCTCCCGCCGTCATCGCCTTGCTGCACAGCATGGGTGTCGGCGTCGAAGCGGGGCTGGCTAGGGTCGTGGACGCCGAGCGATTTGTCGCGCTCCCGGATTGCCGACGGGCCTTGCGGATCCTTATGGAAATTGAAGAACAGGATCTCGAACGGGCTGACGCGACCGCGGATGGGATCGCGCGGGTTCTTCAGAACGCCAACGTCAGGCGACCGATCCTTCTACACGGGGTTGACGCGACCGTTTGGCATTTGTGAGGCGCGCATTTCAACAACGCTTTTCTACACGCGTTGGGTTGGAAGATGGGTGCCAACGCCCAAATGGCGAAACGGCGAGTGGGAACGTCGAGCTAATATCTGATGCGATCCAGATTTTTCGCCCGGCGCCACGTTGACGTAAAGTCACGTAAATTAGCTATCCGCTGTACCATTTGATCGGGATGTTCTGCCGGCGGCTCGACATCCTCTCATCGAGGGGCAAGACGAACGAGAGAGATGCCCCAGAAAGCGAGCAATGGCGCAACAGGACGGAAGCGCGACGAGCGACCGTTCCTGAAACAAGCTGCGAATGCGTCAGTTCGACCCTTTGCCGCCCTTTAAGATCTGCCCTGTGAACGAGCGGGAAGCGCGAGAAAGCGGGCTTTGGCTGGGGGGTCGGTTGGCCTTAACCGGGCGTTCCTTAAGGGCCTTCCGAACGGGTCCGATCGACCGAACCGACCTCGGTCTCTTTGTTTGCAGGAGCGCCGACCGCGTCGCTGGACACTTTGCCGCAACTAAACCATTGTCCCACTAAGCCATGTGAGGCGCGACCATGGATGTGGGCGACTGGCTACAAGGCCTCGGGCTTGGGCAATACCTCGCCCTTTTCCGCGAGCACGCGATCGACGCGGACGTCCTGCGCGACCTGACTGACACGGATCTGGAAAAGCTCGGCGTCCCGTTCGGGCATCGCAAGCGCCTCATCAAAGCCATCGAGAAATTGGGAGCCATTCCAGCGGAACAGGCGGAGACGGCCCGGCCTGCGCCGGCGACGCGCCATCCGGACGCCTCCGCTGAACGGCGGCATCTCACGGTGATGTTCTGCGATCTTGTGGGCTCGACCGCCATTTCGGCCGCGCTCGACGCCGAGGATTGGCGCAATCTGGTCAGCGCCTACCTCGACGCCGCGTCGGAGGCGGTGACGCAGATGGGCGGGCGCGTCGCCAAGAAGCTCGGCGACGAGCTGATGGCGTTGTTCGGACACCCGATCGCGCAGGAGAATGATTCCGAACGAGCGGTTCGCGCCGGGCTGGCGATCCAGCGCGCACTCGCCGAACTGAATCGCGAGAACGCCGGCTCGGGCCGCCCAGAGCTGGTCGCCCGCATCGGCTTCGAGAGCGGGGCGGTGGTGGTGGATGCGGCCGGAGAGATCTTCGGCGATGCGCCCAATGTCGCTGCGCGCGTTCAGGCCCTGGCCGAGCCGGGGACGGTGCTGATCACCGCCCGTGTTCAACGTCAGGTCGCGGGACTGTTCGTCGTCGAGGATCGCGGCGCGCATGCGCTCAAAGGCGCGCCCGAAACGACGACGCTCTTTCGGATCGTGCGCGCGAGCGGCGGCCGGCGCTTCGGCGCCCGCGCGCTCACCTCCCTGGTCGGGCGCGAGGAGGAGCTCGACCTCTTGCGCTGGCGCTGGGAGCGGGCGTTAAGAGGCGAGGGGCAGCTCGTGCTGGTGGTCGGCGAGCCTGGCATCGGCAAGTCGCGCCTGGTCGAGGAGTTTCGCCGGGGCCTCGGCGGGACGCCGCACACCTGGGCCGAATTCTCGTCGTCGCAACTGTTGCAGAACACGCCGCTGCACCCGATCGCCGAATGGGGCCGCCAGCGCTTTGCGGCGGATGAGTCTGCTGCTCGGCGTCTCGCCGACCTCGAGAACACGCTTCGGCTGATCAGTCTCGATCCCATAGAATATGCGCCTCTGCTGGCGCCGCTAGGGACATCCCGCTGCCGGAGGAGCGCGCGGCAAGGCTCGCGCCCGAGGAACTGCGCTGCCGGCAATTGGCGGCGCTGACGACATGGTTTGTGGCCGGGGCACGCTCACAACCCGTCGCGCTCTCGTTCGAAGACCTGCATTGGGCCGATCCGACCTCGCTCGATTTGATGCAGGCTCTGGCCGAGCGCGGTCGGACGGCCCCACTCTTCATCCTCGCGACCGCGCGGCCAGAGTTCCGTCCGCCCTGGAGCCTGCGCTCGCACCACAGCGTCATTGCGCTCAGCCCCCTCGATCGCGCCGACGTCGCGCGGATGGTCGGCGAACTCGCCGCTCGCCATGCGCTGAGCCGAGAGGTGGTCGAGGGCGTGAGCGAGCGGAGCGGCGGAGTGCCTCTGTTCGTCGAGGAAGTGACGCGGCTCTTGCTCGAGCGAGGCGAGGCCGGCGGCCTGCACGCAATCCCGCCGACGCTTCAGCAGTCGCTCGCGGCGCGGCTCGACCGGCTCGGTGAAGCGCGAGAGGTCGCGCAGATCGGCGCGGTGCTCGGGCGCGATTTCACCTCCGCGCTGCTCAGCGCTGTCGGCGAGATCGGTGACCCCGCCCTCCAGTCCGCGCTCGACAGGCTCGCCGGCGCTGACCTCCTCATCGTCGAGGGCGCCGGCGCTCATGCGATATATCGCTTCAAGCACGCGCTGATCCAGGACGCAGCCTACGACAGCCTGCTCAAGAGCCGCCGCCAGGCCCTGCACGGCCGCGCCGCCGAACTACTGCGCGATCAGCCCGAGCGCGCCGCAGCCGAGCCAGAAGCGATTGCCCATCATTTCACTGTAGCCAGCCTTGACGATCTCGCGATCGAATGGTGGGGCAAGGCAGGCGATTCTGCCCTGCGGCGCTCAGCCTTCCAGGAGGCGGTCGCCCATCTGGGCCGAGCGATCGCGATGTCGGACAAAGCGGGGGGCGGGAAGGCGCCGGACGCTTTGGCCAAGCGCCAGCAGTTGCAGGTCGCGTATGGCAATGCGCTGTTTCACGCGCGCGGTTATGGGGTGCCCGAAACGGCCGAGGCCTTCGCCAGGGCGCGCGAGCCAGTGGTCGGTGACAAGGGCGCGTCCGAGCGGCTCAAAATCGATTATGCCCTCTGGGCCGGCAATTTCGCGCGGGGCGAATTGCAATCCATGAGGGCGCATGCTGCGGCATTCCTCAGGGACGTCTCGGATAGGCCCGATCCGCCGGAGGCCGGCGTCGCACATCGCTGCGCTGGGACAACGCGCTTATTCGCCGGAGAATATCAAGAAGCGCGCGTCCATCTCGAACATTCGCTCGCTTTGTTCCAGCCTGGCCGGGACGACGATCTGGCGGACCGTTTCGGACAGGACGCGGGCGTCAGCGCAATGTTTTACCTCGCGCTCGTGTTGTGGTTAATGGGCGATGCCGGGCGCGCGATTTCCCTCGTTCGCGACGCGAAGGCGCGGACCGCAACCCTCACCCATATTGGCGCGCGCGCATACGGAATGTGCCTCGCAGCCATCTTTGAACTGGTGTGCCGCAACCTCTCGCGTGCAGCTCCGCATGCGGCCGAACTTGCCCGACTCGCGCATGAGCATGATCTCTTGATGTGGCGAGCCTATGGGATTTTTCTCGAGGGCGCGGCGAAGGCTGAAGGCAGGACGCTTGGCAAGGGGCTAAGAGACATGCGTCGCGGCGCCGAACTCTTACGCGAACAGCTGCCGAGGAAGCGCTTCTGACCGCTACCGCGGTCTCGAAGCAGCAGAGTACGCGCAGTTTCGAACTGCGCGCGGCGCTGTCGCTGGCGAGGCTCTACCAATCGACCGGCCGCCCCGTCGAAGGGCACGCCGTTCTCGCCCCCGCGCTCGAAGGATCGCTCCGACGCCGGAAATGCCCGAGATCGCGGAAGCGCAGGCGCTGCTGGCGGCGCTGGCGGAAAAAGATCAAGTGAAGTTTGCCGCTGTCTCTCGCGAGCGGCGGCTTCAACTGCAGACTGACTACGGCCGCCCGGTGATGTGGTCCAAGGGCTTCGGCTCCAACGAAGCGAAGGCGGCTTTGGCCCGCGCTCAAGAGCTCTTCGTCGGCAACGCGAACGTCGATGCGCGATTTGAGGCATACGGTGGCCTACGGCTCGGCGGCATACAACGCGGCGAGCTGAGTTTGGCGCAAGAAATAGCAAACACTCTCCGGCGCGAGGCGAACCACCTAGCCCGACTTCACCAACTGGCGGGGGTGGGCGAGGCGAAGGCATTGGAATTGCAGGGGGGCGAGTCCAAAGGTCGGCACTACGGGAGGTGAGCGATCAAGCCGCTTGGCGGGGGATCGGAGCGGTGATCTTCGGCCTCGGCTGGGCGGGGAGGTCGAGCTTCAGGCGCTGCAGCAAAAGCCACTGATCGTTTTCCGGCTCGGTATGGCGCGATAGGACGACGGTGCGGCCGTCTGTCGTGGGCAACTCGACGTCGATCATTTGGATGGCGGCAAGCTTTTCGAGCACAGCCCTCGGCGTCAGCCCCGGCGCCAGCGCCTTCAGCCGCTGCTTCAGCGTCACCATCAGGCAATAGGCCAGGAAGGCCACGAAGATATGAGCTTCGATGCGGGCGTCTGACTGGTGATAGATGGGACGAATTGATAGATCGTTCTTCAGTTCCTTGAACGCTTGCTCGATCTCGGCCAATTGCAGATACAGCCGCCAGAGATGGCCGGGGTCGTCGCTCCTGATGTTGGAGCGAAGCAGATAGCCGCCCTCGCGGCGGCGCGCGAGGCGGAGCTTCTTGCGGTCCAGCGTGAAATGGAACGTTTGCGGCGTCACCGGCTGATCTTTCGTCGGCGGATGGATCACCAACAACCCGTAGGCCTTGCCGGCTTCCTTCTTGGCCGCGCCGAGCTTGAGCAGCAGCTCGTCGCGCGTCAGGTCCTGTCGTTGCAGTTCGCGCAACCGCTTGATCAGCTTCCTCAACCGACGCCGCCGCATCCCCTGCTCCTTGTCGCGCCGGCTTTGGCTTCGGGCCAGGACGTAAGTTTCCTCATCCTGTTCGATCAGCTTGACCCGCACGCTCTCGCGCACGTCTTCCCACGGCTTGGCCGCGAGCGCCTGTTCCAGCTTCGTCAGCCGGCCGCGGGGCGTGCCCACCAGATAGCGGATCGGCGTCGGCGAGCCGCGCATCTCCGCCAGGACTTCCTCGGTCGGGATGCCGCGATCCATCACCCAGGTGCGCTTGGCGCTGCCGTATTGCGTCTCGATCTTGGTCAGAAACGCCCGCAACGTCGTCTTGTCCGAGGTGTTGCCGTCCATGACTTCGTAGGCCAGGGGAAGGCCGTCCGGCGTGACGATCAGCGCAATCACGACCTGCACGCAATCGGAGCGCTTGTCCCGGCTGTAGCCGAACTTCCGCTTGCCGCTCTCCGGCGGATCGCATTCGAAATACGTGCTGGTCAGATCATACAGCAGCACTTCAAAGTCAGCCTGAAACAGGTCCTTCCAGCGCTCGCGCAGAAACGTGAACAGCGCCGGCTTGTGCGCGACAAGCAGGTCCAGGCAGCGATAGAGATTGTTGGGTTGCGCGAGCCCGACGTCCTCGCCGAGCAGGTCGCCTATCGCACTGTGCTCGAACCAGTGCCGGTGAAGCCGCCACTCGCTGCCCGGAGAGATCAGCCGATAGGCGACCAAGGTCTTCAGGACGTTCAGCCAGTCCGTTCCCTCGCGCGAGAGCGGCAGCGCCGGGCGCCAGAAATCGTCCATTCGCAGCTGATCCCACATCACCATCGCCAGCCAGCAGGCGCCCCACTGACGCGGTCGGCGCAACCGCATCGCGCTCAGCCGAATCGAAACCACGTCGCAATCGAGAACCGGGGCAGGACGATCTTCGGGAAACAACGCGATCTGCTTCGATCGCCCCCCTTCGTCGAAGACTTCGACAGCCCGACTCCACGCCGCCCGCTGGCTGTCGTTGATCTCCCCGAGATAGAGCACCTGTCGCTGAACCACGCGACCGCTCCGGACGCGCCGGTTCTCAACGACCGACCAGGTCCGATGCTCCTTGCCGTCCTTGCGGCGAATCTTGTGGCGCAAAAACATGTCCAAGACTTGCGCCGCGCCCCTCGCCGCGCAAGGGACTTGGTCGGCACTACAGCCATTTCCGGCCCGACTGACCCAACGACTCCAATGGCTTGCAGTCACAAAACTCCGCGAAAAATCGCAAAAATCAGCGCCAGTTGGTGAAGTCGGGCTAGGCAGGCTTACGGAAGTGGCGGTTGCCGACCGCTACCTGGGCTTGACATCTTTCCTACAGGGCAAATTTACCGAGGGGCAGGCGCATCTCGAAGAGGCGCTGCGGACTTACGATCCAGAGCGGGACCGAAAGACAATATTCCGCTTCGACATCGACACCGGCTTCGGTGCGATGCTGTTTTTGTCGCGCGTAACCCTGATGTTGGGCGAAATTGATAAGGCGCGGAAACTGATCGAGGGGACAATCGCCCACGCAGTCGAATTCGGCGCATGTCCCTGATCGGCTCAATGCCTACGCTTACAAGGCCATGCACGAAATCATCCTTGGCAACGCCAACGCCGGCTTGCGCGCCGCGGAAACCCTCGCTGAAATCCATCGAAGGCACCAAACGGAGCGCTGGAGTCTTCTATTTGCCGCTTGGGCGCGCGCTCGACTAGGTGACCGCGAGACCGGCAAGACGGAGCTTGGACGAGGCCTCACAGCCTATATTAACAAAAAAAGCAAGATCTACGTGCCGCTATTTCAAGGTCTACTTGCGGAATTGGAGGCAGAGGGACAAAACTTCGAGAGGGAGCCTTGGCGCGGATTGATACGGCGCTAGCTTTCGCGCATGAGACAGGAGAACGCTGGTCCGACCCGTTCCTCCACCGCCTGCGCGGCGAAATTCTGTTGAAGCACGACGCCGATAGTCCCGCGCCGGCGGAGGAGGCTTTGCTAACCGCCATCGACATCGCCAAGCAACAACGTGGACGCTTCTTTGGCCTGCGCGCGGCGCTGTCGCTGGCGAAGCTCTATCTATCAACCGGCCGCCCCGCGGACGCCCACGCCGTCCTCGCGCCGGCGCTCGAAGGCTTTTCGCCGACGACGGAAATGCCTGAGATCGCGGAGTCGCTCGCGCTGTTGGGGCGCCTGGCGTAGGCCCTAGGCGGTGAGGGTGCCAGCGACCAATAGGACGCCTCAGTCTTTGCCCCCCGCAAGCCCATTCGTAAGGTCCGCTTCGGCGCGGACTCCGGTCCTTCCCGAGGCGACCCCTGGAGGTGCGCGTCCCGCCCTCATGCGGCATACGCAGCACGATCGGCAATGTCCGCTTCACGTCGACTCCTGCCGTTCCAGAGCGCCCATGGGGAGGGCAGGAACCCGCCCAAGGACTAAACCGCTCGCGCGGTAGGGGCGGCGAGAGGTAGCGGGAGAAGTCGAAAGGCCGGGGTCGGCCGACGTGAAGGCCAATGCCTGTCTCAAGATCGTGGGGTTCAACCCCATGCGAGACAGGAGCTTTCCATGTCCAAGAAGCCCGTCAGTCCGCTGCGTCAGCGCCTGATCGACGACATCACGGCGCGCCGGTTCAGCGAAGACACGAAGAGGGACTACGTTCGCACTGTGAGGAAGTTTGCAGCCTTCCTCGGCCGATCGCCGGATAAGGCGACGAGCGAGGATCTTCGCCGCTATCAACTGCATATGGCGCAGCAGCAGGCCAGCCCTGGAACGATCAACGCCGCCATCGCCGCGCTGCGGTTCTTTTTCACCGTGACGCTCGAAAAGCCCGATCTCGTTCGTCCTCTGAGGACCGTGACCAAGCCGCGCAAGGCGCCGGTCGTCCTGAGCCAGGAGGAGGTGGCGCGTCTCCTCCAGGCCGCGCCGAGCCTCAAGTACAAGGCCGCGCTCAGTGTCGCCTACGGCGCAGGCCTCCGGGTGTCTGAGGTCGCGCACCTGAAGGTGTCCGACATCGACAGTGGGCGCATGATGCTCAGGGTCGAGCAGGGCAAGGGACAGCGGGATCGCGATGTGATGCTGTCGCCCCAACTGCTCCAGCTCCTGCGTGAATGGTGGAAGGCGGCGCGGCCGCAGGTCTGGCTCTTTCCCGGCCAGAACCCGATCAATCCGGTGACTGAGCGGCAGCTCAACCGCGCCGTCACCGCCGCCAAAGACCTGGCTGGAATCTCCAAGCGCGTTTCTCCGCATACGCTGCGGCACAGCTTTGCGACCCACCTGCTCGAACAGGGCGTCGATATTCGCGTGATCCAGGTGTTGTTGGGGCACGCGAAGCTCGAGACGACCGCGCTCTACACCCGCGTCGCCGTCAACACGGTCCGCGACATCAAGAGTCCGCTGGACCGGCTGGACATCAAGCTGACGAAGCGAACGCCGCCCGCCTGACTACGGTCGCGTGGCGCGGCCTCCCCTCGAGGTCGCCGACATCTTTCGCGCCCACGGGGCGGCGTGGCGAAAGGCCAACACCAGGCACGTGAGCCTCGCCCAGTTGAAGGTCATGTCGGCGATCGAGACCTGTCGCACAGCCGCGCTCGGCGGCCACGTCGAGCGCTGCGAGGACTGCGCGCACGAGCGCGTCGCATACAACTCCTGCCGGAATCGTCACTGCCCGAAGTGCCAGGCGGCCGCGGCGCGGAAGTGGCTCGAAGACCGCGAGGCGGAGCTCCTGCCGGTTCCCTACTATCACGTCGTCTTCACCCTGCCGGCCGCAATCGGCGCCGTCGCGTTCCAGAACAAGGCGGCCGTCTACGATCTCCTGTTCAGAACCGCAGCCGAGACGCTGACCACGATCGCCGCCGACCCGAAGCATCTGGGCGCGCGCATCGGCCTGACCGCCGTGCTGCACACCTGGGGCTCGGCGCTGACCCACCATCCGCACGTCCACGTCATCGTTCCCGGCGGCGGCCTGTCGCCGGACGGTTCGCGCTGGATCGCCTGCAAGCCCGGCTTCTTCCTGCCCGTGCGCGTGCTGTCGCGTCTCTTCCGCCGGCTCTTCCTCGAAGGGCTCACGGCCCTGCATACGACCGGCCGCCTCGTCTTCCTCGGCGACCTCGCGCCCCTCGGCGAGAAGAGCGCCTTCGACGCCGCGCTCGCACCGCTTCGCCGATCCGAATGGGTGGTCTACGCCAAGCGGCCGTTCGCCGGCCCGCAGGCCGTGCTCGCCTACCTGTCGCGCTACACCCATCGCGTCGCGATCTCGAACTCCCGGCTCATCGCGCTCGACGACAAGGTCGTCGCCTTCAAGTGGAAGGACTACCGGATCAAAGGCCGCGACCGGATGAAGACCATGAGATTCGACGCCGCCGAGTTCATCCGCCGCTTTCTCCTGCACGTGTTGCCGAGCGGCTTCCACCGCATCCGACATTACGGCCTGTTCGCCGGCGCGGTTCGCGCCCAGAACATCGAGCGCGCCCGACAATTGCTCGCCCCATCCAAGGTTTCGCCCGAGAGCGCGGCCGCCGACGCCGACGGCGACGCTGAACCAGCTTCGTCCTTCCGCAGCTGCCCGTGCTGCGGCGGCCAGATGATCGTCGTCGAGACCTTCGAAGGCCCGCGCCCCGTGCGATCGCCATCCCCGAGCCGGATCAGGATCGACACCTCATGACCGTCGCCACGCACCCCGCCTCGCACCGTCGATCGCCTCCGCCTCCAGCCGCGCGCAGGAACACGAGCGCCATGCCCGAGCGAGGTCGCCAATCCTCCTTCGACCGATGCCAACGCCTCGCTCCCGCGCATCGTCGCCTCGGAAAACGTCCGCCGTCGCCGCTTCCGCTGAAAACATTGAACGCCGCCGGCTGCCGACGCCTCGCTCGCCAGCCGTCCGCGATCCTCAAATCCCCATAGTCGCGCTCGCCAAACGGCCCCGTCCTCCCCGCGGTTTCCTCCTTGGGAGGCTTTCGAACGCCGGCCCCCGATCCCGCACGACCGTCCGCAGCGGGCCGGCGTCCGAAACCCTTCACCTTTTGAGACGATCGCTATTTTGCTCGGCGATTGACTGGCCTCGGCCGATTTTGTTCTCTAATGGGTCAAGGGGGAAGCTCTTGAATGGGTCAAGGGGGAAGCTCTTGCCGGGTTCGACGCCGTAGGATGCCTGTGTTCTCTGCGCACTCGTCGGCGATTGGCCTTGTAATTTTCAAGTGACAGCCTTGTAATTTTCGGCCTTCAGGGCGTAACAATTCTACGCTTTCAGATTGCCCGGGGCGCCGCCGATGCAGGAAGTTCCGCAAGAACGCTCGGACGGCGACGCGCAGCCTTCGGGCAAAGCGATGTCGCGAGTCCGCTTGGCGGGGCTGGTCCTTGACCTCGACGCATGCACGCTCGCTCGTGAGTTGGGCGAAGCGATCCCGCTGAGCCATCCCCTACTTGTTGCTGTTATGCTGCTCGGCGATCAGCACGGTGATCACCTCCCGCAGCTTCTCGACCGCCTGCTCGATGTCGTTGAGCGCCGTGGCCACTTCGCCCCACGTCGTACAACCCTCGCCCGCCGCGATCGCGACGTCGGTAAGCGCGCTGGCGAGCGCGTCGGCGTCTTCCTTATTAAGGCTGTCGTCGGTCTCCATTTCCAGCTCACCTCCTTTGCTGGCGCGGGACCGTCAGTCGAGCGCTGCGGCGCTACGGAAGGATTTCAATTTCGCTGAGCTGCGTTGCAATTGAAACGTTGCTGGCGCCGCCGCTCATGGCGAAGAACGGTCCTTGGCCAACTAGCTAGGGCGTGTCATGAGTACCTTGCCGGGGGCGCAATCCTCTGGGCGATCTCGCCCCGTGAAATCGCGCTATGGAGAGCTATGCTGAACGATCGCAACCCCCATTGGGTCTATACCCAGACGATCAAGATGTTCGCCGCTCCCGCCTCTCCACCGTTCGAGGACGAAGCCGAGCTCGAGCGGCATTGGGGGCGGATCTGGGGCATCGACAACGACGTCGGGCAGATCCGCAGCATTCTCGTGCACCGGCCTGGACCCGAGATGGCAGTGGTCGATCCCGCCAAGCGCATCCCCGAGATCGGCTCGTTCGGCGATGTCGATGAGGGGTGGTACTTCCAGAGCGAGACGCCGCCCGACGTGCCGGCAATGCAGGCCGAGCACGACGCGCTGGTGGCGGCCCTTAAGGCTGCCGGCATCGAGGTCTTGCACGCCGAAGGCGTCGAGGGCGGGCGGCTGAAATCCTGCTACACTCGTGACCCGTTCATCATGGTCAAGGGCGGCGCCATCGTTTGCCGCATGGGCGCGCGCATCCGTCGCGGCGAGGAGCTGGCGACCACTCGCACCCTCGCCAAAATCGGCATCCCGATCCTGCGCACCATCTCGGGCGCCGGCGTAATGGAGGGCGGAAGCTTCGCCTGGATCAATAGCAGCACGTCTGTGATCGGCGTCGGCGTACGCGTCAACCGCGACGGCGCGCTGCAGGTCGCCGAGGTCCTTAAGCGGCAGGGCGTCGAGCTCCTGATCGTCGATCTCGCCGGCTACGAGATCCATATCGACTCGTCCTTCCTGATGGTCGACAAGGATCTCGCTCTGGTGAACCCGTTCGGCCTTCCCTATTCCTTCATCGAGGAACTGAAGGCGCGTGGCATCCGCCTTGTAGAGATCGACCCGGCCGACGATCCCTGGATCAACAACTCCCTGGCCACCGCGCCCGGCCGGCTCCTGATGCCGGAGGGGGCGAGCAACCGCACGCTCGACGCGCTTGCACGGCACGACGTGACCTGGACGACGATTCCCTACGCGGCGATGCACCAGAACGGCGGCGGCATCCACTGCTCGACAACGCCGCTCCGGCGCGACAAGGTCTGAGGCCTCGATCTCGGCGGCAGCCGAAAACATGGATACGAGCGTCGGAGGACCGCGTGAGCGATCTGCCAAAGCGGGCGCAAATTGTCATCGTGGGCGGAGGGATCGTCGGCTGCAGTGTCGCCTATCACCTGACACTACGCGGCTGCACGGACGTCCTGCTTCTCGAACGAAAGCAACTCACTTGCGGAACGACGTGGCACGCCGCTGGTCTGGTTGGTCAGCTTCGCGCCACCCGCAATCTGACGAGGCTCGCACAATATACGACCGAGCTCTACGAAATGCTCGAAAAGGAGACTGGCCAAGCGACCGGTTTCCGTCAGATCGGTTCGCTTGCCGTTGCGACGAGCGACGGCCGCATGGAGGAATTGAAGCGGGGCGCCTCCATGGCGCGCTCGTTCGGTCTGCAAGTCGATGTTGTCAGCGCGGAACGCGCTCTTGCGCTCTGGCCGTTTCTCAACGCCGACGATCTCTTGGGCGCGGTGCATCTGCCCAGAGACGGCCAGACCAATCCGATCGACACGACACAGGCGCTCGCGAGAGGCGCGCGGAGCCGCGGAGCGCGGCTCATCGAAGACGCCAAGGTTGACCAGATCATCGTCGAAGACGGCAAGGCCATCGGCATTCGAGGCGCATTCGGCGACATCCAGGCCGACGTCATCGTGAACTGCGCTGGCATGTGGGCGCGTGAGCTCGCCGCGAAAGCTGGGGCCGCAGTGCCTTTGCATGCGGCGGAACATTTCTACATCGTCACCGAACCGATCCCGGAGCTCACGCGCCACCTTCCTGTGTTGCGCGACGCGGACCGGTGCGCTTACTTCAAGGAGGATGCCGGCAAACTTCTGGTCGGATGGTTCGAGCCCGTCGCCAAGCCATGGGGAATGAACGGCATCCCCGAGGGCTTCTCGTTCGACCAATTGCCGGAAGATCTCGAGCACATCGAACCTCTGCTCGAGGCTGCGATCCACCGCGTTCCGGCGCTCGGCAAGGCGGGGATACAACTCTTCTTCAACGGGCCAGAAAGCTTCACGCCCGACGACCGCTACCTGCTTGGTGAGACGCCGGAAGTGCGCAACCTGTTTGTGGCGGCGGGATTTAACTCGATCGGCGTACAGTCGGCAGGCGGCGCGGGGAAGGTTCTGTCGGATTGGATCGTTGACGGGCATCCGCCCATGGATCTGTGGGATGTCGACATCCGCCGCATGATGCCGTTCCAAAGGAATCGCGCGTGCCTGCGCGATCGCACGACGGAGACCCTGGGCCTGCTCTATGCCATGCACCGGCCGTTTCGCCAGCCGGAATCGGCGCGCGGCGCACGCCGTTCCGTGCTGCATGATCGGCTCAAGGCGGCGGGCGCCTGTTTCGGCGAGGCCGCCGGCTGGGAACGCCCAAACTGGTACGCGCACGGGGAAGAGACGCCGCAATACCGATACAGTTACGGGCGGCAGAACTGGTTTCCACTTTCCGCCGACGAACATCGCGCGGTTCGCGAGAGGGTCGGCCTGTTCGACCAATCGTCATTCGCGAAATTCGTCGTTGAGGGGTCGGAAGCGGAGAAGGTCCTCAACCGGATCTCAGCAAACGATGTCGCCGTTGCCGTCGGCAGAATCGTCTATACCCAGTGGCTCAACGAACGCGGCGGAATTGAAGCTGATTTGACAGTCACAAGAGAGGCCGCCGATCGCTATCTCGTTGTAACGGCTGCGACCTCCCAGACACGCGATCTCGCCTGGCTCAAGCGCAACATTCCGGAGGGTGCGCGAGTCGGCGTTCATGATGTGACGTCCGGTCAGGCGGTTCTTGGCGTCATGGGGCCGCGGGCTCGCGATCTGCTGCAGCCCCTCACGGACGACGACCTGTCGAACGAAGCTTTCCCGCTCGCCACGTCGCAGCTCGTCGATCTCGGTTATGCGCGCGTGAGAGCGAGCCGCATCACTTACGTAGGCGAACTGGGTTGGGAGCTTTATATCCCCAGTGAATTCGCTCAAGGCATCTTCGATACGATCAGCGAAGCCGGGCGCCCGGCCGGTCTCAAGCTCGCCGGCTATCATGCCATGAACTCGCTTCGCATTGAGAAGGGCTATCGTCATTGGGGCCACGACATTACGGACGAGGACACGCCGCTCGAAGCCGGCCTCAGTTTCGCAGTCGCGATGGATAAGCCCGGAGGGTTTATTGGACGCGAGGCTTTGCTCCGCC
Source organism: uncultured Alphaproteobacteria bacterium (assembly GCA_963813555.1). Classification (GTDB taxonomy): domain Bacteria; phylum Pseudomonadota; class Alphaproteobacteria; order Rhizobiales; family Beijerinckiaceae; genus Roseiarcus. The sequence goes on from CAWEZX010000018.1 coordinate 321,422, forward strand.
AGAAAGAGCGAGGGCTGGCTCGCCGGTTCGTCCAATTCGCGATGGAGGATGTCGAGCCGCTGCTTTATCACAATGAGCCGATCCTTCGCGAGGGCGAGATTGTCGGACGCATTACCTCGGGCATGTTCGGGTATACGATCGGCCGCGCGATCGGTCTCGGCTATGTTGAAAACGCCGGCGAGGGTGTGACGCCGGAATTCATCCAAGGCGGTCGGTTCGAGATCGAGGTGGCGGGGACCAGATTCCGCGCAAAGGGTTCGCTCAAGCCGCTGTATGACCCCGAAAACCTCCGAGTGAAAGACGTCGAGGGGCGAACGCTAAAGCACGTCGCCTAGACGCAATCGGACAATCATGGCCGACGCTATCGAACCTGAAAGAAACAGCCTTCCGCCCAGCCTCTATGCTGAAACTGCGCGAGATACGGTCGCAACCCCTGCCCTTCGCGGCGACAAGCGCTCGGGCGTCGTCGTGATCGGCGGCGGCTTCACAGGATTGTCGACGGCCCTCCATCTCGCTCAGCGCGGCGCAGATGTGACGGTTTTGGAAGCACGAGAGCCTGGATGGGGCGCCTCGGGCCGCAATGGCGGCCAAGTGAACCCGGGGCTCAAACATGAACCTGAGGAAATAGAGCGCCATTTCGGCCGGGATTTGGGACGGCGAATGGTGTCGCTCTCGGGCGGCGCTCCGGACCGTGTCTTCGCCCTTATTCGAGAGCTTCAGATCAGATGTGAGGCAAACCAGGGCGGCACGATCCGCGCGGCCTTCTCAAAGGGTTCGGCCAAATTTCTTCGCCGGGCCACAATGGGTTGGAAAGATCGCGGAGCGCCGGTCGAATTGCTGGAGCGCGACGCGGTCGCGCATGCGACCGGCGCGGAGCGTTATCTCTGCGGGGCACTTGACCGACGAGGTGGCTCGCTCAATCCGCTTGGCTATGCTCGCGGGCTGGCGGACGTCGCCATTCGCGCCGGCGCCGCCATCCATGGCGCGACGAAGGCTACCGCCGTGGAGCGACGAGGCGCGTCATGGGCCGTTGTGACTCCGGGAGGGACCGTCACCGCGGACTGGCTCGTGCTCGCAACAAACGGCTATACGGACGAGCTTTGGTCGGGACTTCGGCAGACCCTTATCCCCGTCTACAGCGGGATCGTGGCGACCGGACCGCTCCCGCAGGACATCGCAAGGCGAATTTTGCCGATGGGAACCGTCCTCTATGAGCACGAAGACATCACGGTTTACTATCGGCTTGACGTCTCCAACCGGCTTCTGATGGGCGGACGGAGCCGACTGCGGACGCTCGAAAGCGCCAGCGATTTTCTCGATCTCATCGCCTACGCGAAGCGGCTTTGGCCCTTTATGGGCAATCCTCGGTGGACGCATGGCTGGAACGGCCAACTGGCGCTCACTTTGGATCACTACCCTCACCTTAATGAGCCGGCCGACAAGGTCATCGCTTGCCTCGGGTACAATGGCCGCGGCGTCGCGATGGCGACCGCAATGGGGGCTGAAATAGCCCGTCGCATCACGGGAACGGCGGCGGCGGACCTGGATATGCCAGTGAAGTCGGCTCTGGAGCCCGTCCGTTTACACCGGTTTTGGCCAATCGGTGTCACCGCCAGGGTTGCATATGGTCGTCTTATAAGGGTCCTCGGACTGTAGATCGTTCGAGCCACCGCCGCATCGACCGGTCTTTTCAAGTTCTATGGCGCACCGGGCGAAGTCCGGCGCAAGAAGGCTCGCGTCCGGACAACCTCACATTCTGGACGAACCGGAGATCGCTTTCGCTCAGATCGAATCGCGCTCGCAACAGATTTCCCGACGGGTGCTGCCCGATGCCAGGTCCTCAGGCGCCCTGCGGCAGCCACCAGTCCGTGCCGCGCGGCGTGTTGACATATTCCGGCCAGCGGTAATGGATCGGCGCCTGAAAGTCCTTCGGCAGGAGCGGCGCGAGCCACGTCTTGCTCTCGACGCCCCCGCCTGTGCGCTCGCGGAACTCGGCCTGCGCCGCCGCGAGGGCTTGCGGATCGGTCATGAGATCGACCAAGCTGCCAGCGATGACGCGAGCGGCGGCCTGGACGGTTGGATCGATCGTCGCGGGGAAACCCCCGAGCGCGTTCCACACCCAGGCCGGATATTGATAGCCCGGCCGCGGCGCCGCGAGCATCGCGCGCCCGACATAGACGTGCGCCGTCGGGCACTGCCAAGTGTATTCCGTGTAGTCGTCGGATGTGTAGTTCTTTTGCCAGGGCGGCAGGATGGCGCGCAGGCGCGCCTCGTCCTCTTCTGGCGTCGTTAGCGCCGTCATGGCGGGATGGATGGGATCCTCCATCGGCTCGAGTCCCAGATTCTTCTGGATCTCGCGGCCAAACCGCTTGGCCTCCTCGCCCCAGCGGGGCGCGCCGCCGAGCACGAGATTGCCATAGGCGAGCGACGCCAGCGCATGGTTGGGTAGGCCCGGACGGGTCTTGGTCACCCATTCCTTGCGCACGATGCAATGGGTGATCCGCGCGACATTGTCGGCGTTGTTGTCAAGGACCGCGAAGATGCGTTCCTGCATTTCCAGGGTCGGACAACGGCTCGAATATTGGATCTGACTGAAATTCGGAGCGAGATTGTCGGCCGTCGCTTGGCCCGCGGCGAGAAGCGCCTCGTTGATCGTCCAAGTGCCCGTATGCGGCAGCATGGCTTCCTTGGTCATCTTGCTCGTCATGTACATGAGGCAGACAGCGTCGATCGCGCCAGGCGCCCGCGCCATCGTGTGGGCTGAAGCACCTTCGCCCGCGCCCATGCCGGACCATTCCTCAGGGTGCGGGCACTCGAAGCTGTACATCCGGCTCCAGTAGCTGCCGCAATGGGTGTCCCAGGTCACCGTGTTGGCGTGCGCGGTGCTGAAGGCCGGGTGAAAGGCGATGGTTGCGTCAAGGTCGTCATAATAGCCATGGGCAGCGTGCACGGGCTTCGAGCCGCACACCTTCTCCGCGGGCTCCCCGAAAAAGACAAGCTTGCCGGGCAGGCCGTGCTTCTCCATCGCCGCCTTGGCCGCCAGCAGGCCGCCCAGCGCGCCGAGCCCCAGCGCCGAATGGGGATCGGTATGACCGGCGGCATATCTGTGGACGCCGTCGCGCGGCTTCTCAAAAGGCGTCGGATCCTGGCTGTTGCCGGGAACGGCGTCGTATTCGGCGTAAGTGGCGATGAGCGGCTTGCCTTTGCCGAACGTGGCGCGGAAGGCCGTCGGCATGGTCGCCGTGCCCTCTTCCACTTCGAAGCCTTGCTCGCGCAGCAGCTTCACGTACCACGCTGCGGATCGATATTCCCGCCAAGCCGGCTCGTGGAAGTTCCATACCTCCGTATGGCGCTCCGACAGCCAGGCCGCCTGCGCCTTGACCCAGTCCAAGGCGGTCTGCTTGGCCGGCGTCAGCGCGGCCGGACCCCAATCGCGGGTGGCGGCCGAATGGTCATTCGGCATCAGGGGCTCCGTGGAACCTGAGGAAAGAGGGCAGGGCAAGGACGCCGGTGGGCTGTGGCGCCCCCGGCGTCGGGTCGGATGAGGTCAGCCGACGATGAAGGCGTTCCAGCGCTTGACGATGTCGTTGATGTTGTTCGTCCACCATTGGGTATCGAAGTTGATCAGCTTGCTCTTGATATCGGGCGCGGTGGGCAGGAGTTTGAGCCGCTCCGCCGAAAGGTAGCCCGCCGACTTGTTGTTGACGAAGCCGTAGGGGATTAGCGAGGAGAGCCGAGCCTGCGGCACGGCCATGGTGATGAAGGCCGTGAACTTTTGCGCGTTCGCGGCGTTGGCGGCGCCCTTGATGACGGCCCAGCAGTCGTTGCGCAGCAGCTGATCCTGCCAGACGATCTCCACCGGTGCCTTATTCGCCTGGATCGCCGCGATGCGGCCGTTCCAGGCGGTCGCCATCACCACCTCGTCGTCATTTAGCAACTGCGCCGGGATGGCGCCGGCGTCCCACCATTTGGTCACATTGGGCTTGATCTTGCCGAGGCTCACGAAAGCCTTGTCGAGATCGATCGGATAGACCTTGTCGGCCGGCACGCCGGTCGCCATGGTCGCGACCTCAAGGTCGGCGTTCGATCCGCTGGCGCCCGACTGCAGGGACCGGGGGCCGGGGAAATTGGTCGTGTCCCAAAGATCCTTGTTGTCCTTCGGCGCCTTCCCTTTGAACGCGTCGGTGCGGTAGGCGTAAATCTGCGCGTAGGGCAGCATGTTCACGTAGAGTTTCTGTCGGAACACCGGGTCGATATTGTCGACGTCGAACAGCGAGTAGTCGATCGGCTCCCAGTACTCGCCCTGCTTGGCGAGGTTGAGAACATCGGCGCCGTCCAGCTCGGTCACGTCGTATTCGATGCTCTTGCTGTCGACCATCGCCTTGACCTTGGCCGGGTCGGGCCCTTCCGCCTCGATGACCTTGATGCCCGACAATTCCTCGAAGGGCTTGAAATAGGCCTTGCGCTGCGCGTCCTGCAACGCTCCCCCATAGGAGCACACGCGCACCGTGCCGCTGCCCTTGAGCTTGTCGGGGATCGAATCGATCTTCGGCAGCTCGACATCGGCCGCCAGCGCTGCAGCCGGAAAGGCAAAAGGCTCGCTCAGCGCCGCTGCGGCCGCCACGGTCAGGCCGTAGCGCGCGGCGTTTGCGATGAACTGGCGCCGCGAATAGTCGGCGACATGCGGGGGCTGCCCCGCCATCGCGGCCAGCGCCCGTTTGATCTTTTCGTCCATCATTTCCTCCCTTTCGACGTTGCTAACGGTTGGAACCCTATCTGCCGAAAGCTATCGGCCAACTGGGGCGGTGCGAAGACGCTCGGAGCGGCGGCGCAGCAGCTCGGCGCCCACCATCAGGCTCGTCGTGATCGTGATCAAGAGGGTCGAAACCGAAGCAAGCGTCGGGTCGATGTCAAATCGGATCTGTTCCCACATCCGCCGCGGCAGGGTAACCGCAGTCGTACCGGAAAGAAACAGGGCGACGAGCAATTCGTCGAAAGAGGTGATGAAGGCGAAGACAGCGCCGGCGAAGATGCCAGGCCGGATCAGCGGCAGGGTGACTTGGCGGAACGTTGCCCAGGGGCTGGCGCCCAGACTGAGCGCTGCATATTCGAGACGGCGATCGAGCCCATAGAGCGCCGAGGAGACATTGATCACCACGAAGGGCACGGCAAGCGCGGTGTGGCCGAGGACGAGCGCCAGCGGCCGGCCGACCAGGCCGTATCGCGCATAGACGAAGTAGAGCCCGATTGCGACAATGATTCCCGGCGCAATCACCGGCGACAGGATAAGAGCATTCACGAGCTTCTTGCCCGCGAACTTGCCGCGGACCAGGCCAATCGCGGCCGGCGTTCCCAGAAGCGTCGAGAGCGCGGTGACAACAAGGCCGACCCAAATGCTGAGCCAGGCGGAATCCGTCCAGGCGGAGCGGGTGAGGAAATTGGCGTACCATTGCAGGCTGAAACCCGGCGGCGGGAAAGTCAGATACTTGCCCGAGGAAAAGGACAGCGGGATGACGATGAAGATCGGGAACAGCAGATAGGCGAAGATCAGGATCACAAGGCCATAGAAAACGGTGCGCCAGACGGCGCCCATCAGCGTTGACCCTGGAAAATCTTCTCGATTCCCATGATGCGGGTAAAGCCGGCGAAGATGGCCAGCACGACGACTAGAAGCACCACCGCCATGGCGGCTGCCTGGGACCAGTCGAGAATGTTCACCTGATTGCCAATCAGGATCGAGATCATCAGGTCGCCGGGGCCGCCGACCAAAGAGGGCGTAATGTAGAAGCCGATCGCCAGAGTGAAGACCAGGATGCAGCCGGCCGAAATGCCAGGCAGGGATAGCGGCAGCAGGACCTGCCGGAACACGGCGAGAGGCCGGGCGCCGAGGCCCTCGGCGGCGCGGATGAGCCGCCAATCCAGGCTCTTCAAGGTCGAGTAGATCGGGAGCACCATGAAGGGCAGCAGGACGTGGATCATCGCCACGCAGACCGCAAAGCGCGTGTTGAGGAGCTGCAGCGGCCGGTCGATGAGCCCCGTGGCGATGAGGAAATCATTGATGATGCCGCGCCGCTCGAGCAGCACCATCCAGGCGTAGGTCCGGACGAGGATGCTGGTCCAGAACGGGATGAGGACGAGGATAATGAGAAGGTTCGCGGTCGATTGCTTGCAGCGGGCCAGGAACAGGGCGACCGGATAGGCGAGCAGGAGGCAGGCGACGGTAACGATCAGGCTGATCGTCGCGGTGATCTGCATGACGCGCCAGAAGACGCTGTCCTGCAGCAGCGCGCCGAAGACCCTGAGGGTCCATCCTCCCTGGTACACGCTGCGCTGCAGCATGAGGAGGACGGGATAGGCGTAGAAAACCAGCAGGTAGAGGACGAGAGGCGCGGCGAGAAGGGCGCTGGGCGAGGGTCTTGCTGAGGCGCCCAGGGAGAATATGCTCGGGGAGGATCTGCGGTTAAGCATCGCCCTTGCCACTCAGTCCCGCATAACGCGCAGCAGCAACAAGTCTATCGGCAATCCGGCGGCGGCGTCAAAAGTCTTTTTGGGCCATCGTCGGGGGGCTGGCTCGACAATCGGCTCGCAGCCTCATACTCATAAACACACTCATGACTCCGATAACAATAACATACTCATAACTCCAGCCAAAGTCGGTCGGCATCCGCGGATGAAGGTCACGCCTCCTGACCAGGTTCAGTCCGGATCGTCGCGGCAGGCCGGCGCGCCGGTCGCGCTGCGCCATATCGTCAAGACGTTCGACCAATATCGGGCGATCGATGATCTGAGCCTCGACATCGAGCCCGGCGAGTTCATCACCTTCCTTGGGCCCTCCGGCTCGGGCAAGTCGACGACACTCATGATGATCGCCGGCTTCGAGCAGCCGACGACTGGTGACATCCTGATCGGGGGCACGGTGGTGACCCATATGCCGGCCTATCGGCGCAATGTCGGCATGGTGTTCCAGAACTACGCCCTGTTTCCGCATCTGACGGTCGCGGAGAACATCGGCTTCGCGCTCAAGCAGCGCGGCATCGCCAAGCCTGAGATCCGCGAGCATGTCCGGCGCATGCTCGATCTCATCCAGCTCTCGGGCTACGAGGCGCGCTTTCCCCAGCAACTCTCCGGCGGCCAGCAGCAGCGCGTCGCCATCGCCCGCGCGATTGTCTTCAATCCGCCCGTGCTGCTGATGGACGAGCCCTTAAGCGCACTCGACAAGCAGCTGCGCGAGGATCTGCAGTTGGAGATCAAGCGGCTGCACGACCGCTTGGGCATCACCTTCATCTATGTGACGCATGACCAGAAGGAGGCGCTGGTGATGTCGGACCGGGTCGCAGTGATGAACGAGGGTCGGATCGCGCAAATCGGTTCGCCCACGGCGCTGTATGACACGCCGGCCAATCGCTTCGTCGCATCCTTCGTCGGCGAAGCCAATCTTCTTGAGGCCACGATTGTAGGCAAGGAGACCGACGGGCTCATCGTTCTCAAGATCGGCGACGTTGAGCTGCGAGCGCCCGCTTCCCGTCTCAGCGACGCGAACGACTGCCTGTGCATGATCCGGCCTGAAAAGATCAGCGTGGGAGCGTCCCCTGCTACCGACGGACGGCTCGTCAACTCGATGAGCGCAACGGTGCGGGAAACGATCTTCATGGGCGAGATGATCCGCTATGTGGTGGAGATCCCAGCCGGCCCGCACATGACGGCCAAGCAGCAACATCGCGCCGAAACGCCGATCTTGGCTCCACATGATGTCGCGACCATCGAATGGGCAATCACCGACACGCGGTTGGTCTGAGGGTCAACGAACGCGGTTACGCCGACCGCGGTCCCACAAACATTGCCGGTCGGTCTGGTCCGTCATCGCGAGCCGAGCGAGAGCGAGGACGTGGCGATCCAGATATGAAGCGCGACTGCCTATGATCCCTAGATTGCTTCGTCGTTTCACTCCTCGCATTGACGGTTCCCACCAATAGCCAGTGCTCGGCTCCGAGCCAGCACTGAGATCGCGCGCTCGAAACGCCTTTGCTAACGCCGGGGGAAAACGGAGCCGGCGATCTCGCCGTCCCAAGTTGAGATTGACCCTCATGTTGGTCAGTCTTGTCCCGCTGCTCAGCACATCCGCGCAAGTCGGGAACCCAAAATTCGGCGTCGGGAGACTCATTTCCGCATTCGCCGCCCAAGGCCGGTCGTCTCTGCAGAATAGACGCCGCAGACCATTAGCTTCTGCGCTAACGCGCTAAATTGTCGAGGGACTGTGGACGCCGGGAACCCGGGGCCGGGACGCGCGGACTTCGTGGTGGACCTGAGGGGATTCGGACCAAACGCCTAACTTGTTGAAAACTACTATCTTTTTAATAACCATAACCGATCTGACCAATCCTTTGACCCAACCTCTGAATGGGCGTCGGCCGTCTAGTTCCATTGCACAGAGGTTTTGACGGTTTCAAGTTCAACGGAGCACTGGGAGGTCCTTGGGCCCGACCAGGAGCTCGATGCTGCGGGCGACGCCCGGGGTCCGCCTGATGAGGCCGGCGCGTTCGAGGGTGAGCACCATCTGGTGCACGCTGGGCGGCGAGACTTGGAAGTGCCGCTGCATGTCGGCTTCCGCGGGCGGTTGGCGGAAGATACGGCTGTAGGCGTAGATGAAGGCCAGGTACTGACCTTGCTTATCGGTGAACGGGGGAGCCGGGGGCACGTGTCAAACAATTGATTCAGAGCCTGATTCGTCTGGGCCTCGCGATTCGCGAGGAGACCCGGATGAACATACGCTACCATGTCGAACTGAGCGAAGCCGAGCGATGTGAACTCACCGCGCTGGTGGGCAGCGGCAAGCATTACGCCCGCAAGCTCAAACGAGCCCAAATTCTGCTCGCCGCCGACAGCGGGCTCAGTGACGACGATATAGCCGCTGCTGTGGCTGTCGGCGGCTCGACCGTTTACATGTAGTAGCTGGCACTTGATCTGACGGTCAGCGTCCGGAGATGGTCGGCTCCGCCTGTCAGGTATGATCAGGCGGCGATCATTTTCTCCTTCGCCAGCGGCGTTGCGTCAAGGAAAGTCTGCATCGGCGTCTTGCCGAAGCACCATCTTCCCTGGTGCGGCCTTTCCTCGTTGTAGCTTTGGACCCAGGAATCGAGATCGCCCTGGAGTTCGGCGATCGATCGATAGATCTTCTTGCGGAAGGCGATGCGATAGAACTCGTCGAGCACCGTCTTGTGGAACCGCTCGACGATGCCATTGGTTTGTGGGCTCTTGGTCTTGGTGCGCGAATGGTCGATATCCTCGAGCGCCGGGTAGAGCTCATATTCGTGGTGCTCGGGGTTGCCGCAATATTCCGTGCCGCGATCAGTCAGCACACGGCAGAGCCTCACCTCCCTCGCATCATAGAACGGCACGACGCGATCGTTGACGAGATCGGCTGCGGTGATCGGCGTCTTGCGATCATAGAGCTTGGCGAAGGCGACCTTGGCGTAGGTGTCGATGAAGGTCTGCTGGTAGATGCGGCCGACCCCCTTCATGTTGCCGACGTGAGACACGTATCCTGGGCGCCGCAATAGCCCGGACATTCGCTCTCGAACTCGCCATGCGCCTCCTTTTCGCTCTTGGCCTTCTCCAACGCGGCGAGCTGGCTCTCGGTCAGCACCAGGCCCTCTTGGGCGACCTTGGCTTCGAGGGCTTTGAGCCGTCTCTTCATCGTCTCAAGATCATGGCGCTGCCAGACCCCGCGCACTCCGGCTGGCGAAATCGAATGGCCGAGCTTGCGAAGCTCGTTGGCGATGCGGATCTGGCCATAAGCCGGCCGGTCCAGCGAAAGCGCGACGATGATCGCCTCGACCTCGGGCGGCGTGCGGTTCTTCAGGATCGGCTTGCGCCGCGTCAGCTCCTGCAGCGCCAATTCGCCGCCGGCGTCGTAAAGCTCCTTGAAGCGATAGAAACTGTCGCGCGAATAGCCCATCATTTTGCAAGCCTGGCTGACATTGCCGAGCTGCCTGGCCAACTCCAGAAGCCCAACCTTGGCGCGGATGATTTTCTGTTCCTGGGTCATGATCGGTGTCCTTTCGAAACGCCGAGGCCGGGCGCTGCGCACCCCGACCACTCCGCGCCCGGCCTCGGCTTCCGCCTCAGCTATGACACCAACTGTCAGATTAAGTCTTAACTACTGCAGTTTACAGGACCAAGCGCCGCTTCGTTGAAGGCAATCTCGAAGCCGCCCTGAACGAGGAGCCGCGGGCAGGCGCCGATCGTAAGCTGACCAGCAACGAAGAAGCCCTCCTCATCGCCACCGCCTGTTCGAGCCCGCCCGAAGGTCGCGCCCGCTGGACGCTGGAGCTGCTGGCTGGCGCGATGGTCAAGCTGACCGACCATGACAGCCTGTCGCGTGAAACCGTCCGCCGACGCTTGGCCGAGAACCATCTCAAGCCTTGGCAGAAGGACATGTGGTGCATCCCCAAGGTCGACGCCGAGTACGTCGCCCGCATGGAGGATGTGCTCGACCTCTATGCCGAGCAGCCTGACCCGAAGCGGCCGGTGGTCTGCTTCGACGAAAGCCCCACCCAGCTCATCGGCGAAGCGCGCCAGCCGATTCCGGCCGCACCTGGACGGCTCGAGCGCTTCGACTACGAGTATCGCCGCAACGGCGCCGTCAATCTCTTCGTCTTCCTCGATGCCCATCGCTCTTGGCGCAGGGTCAAGGTCACCAATCATCGCACCGCTGACGACTTCGCCCTTTGCATGCGCGAGCTCGTCGATGTCGACTTCCCAGAGGCCGAGCGCATCCGCGTCGTCCTCGACAACCTCTCCACCCACACCGCCGCCGCTCTCTACGCCGCATTCCCACCGGCCGAAGCGCGCCGCGTGCTCAGGCGGCTTGAGTTCCACTACACGCCCAAGCACGCCAGCTGGCTCAACATGGTTGAGATCGAGATCGGCGTGCTCAAAGGCCAATGTCTCGATCGCCGCATCGAAAGCTGCGACCGGCTCGTTGCCGAGATCGACGCATGGCAGTCCCAGCGAAACCAAAGCGGCGCTCGAAATCAACTGGATGTTCTCCACCGACAAGGCCAGAACCAAAATGGCGCGCGCCTATCCCGATCCCTCGCTCAAAGAGTCGTAATCACTGTGCAGGAGAACTAGTTGAACCTTGCGACCGGTTGCGGGACCCCTGGCGGCGGAAGGTCGTCGACCTCGATTTCGCCCCTCTCGGCCAGAAAGCGCATCCGCCCGGCCGCGACCGCGAGGGAAACCAGCGTGATCCTGATTCTTGCCGATGACGTTTCGTACAGTATTTGGCCCATGACCAGATGTAACTCTCCTACGAGCATGTGAAACGTTCCGTCGGCGGTGCGCGCCATCAAAAGCCACAAGTCGGTCTCCCCCGCGTCGAGCCGCGGCCTGAGCTTGCGAAGATTGTCCTGATATTGGCCGATGACCTTTCTGGCGTCCTCCCGATCCGCGCCGAGCAGGCCGAGACAGGGCTCTGTCAACTTGTCAGATCAAGGACGTGAAAGACCATCGTCTCGCACGAGCTTATACAGCGGTGGCGGCCTCTCGCCAGGTGCTCATCGCCGCGGCGCGAAGGGCTCGGTGGGTCCGTCGTGTTGTCAGATGACGCTGGACGTTGAAAGTATTGTAGACGGCCGCGTGTGCGGAGAGAAACTTCTGGGCTGAGCCCGGGCTCTTGAACCGCTGCATCTTGCGCTCCCTTCTGCGGGTGGGCTGATGTGAGTTTTCAGCGCGATTGTTCCGCCATTGACCGCGCTCATGACGGCTCTCGATCCCAAGGTCGCGCGCCGCAGCGCCATAAGAGCGCAAGTCGTCGGTGATCATTCGATCGGGAACGAAGCCGTATTTCTTCAGGAGCTTGCGCATCAGTTTCAGCGCGGCGTGCTTGTCCCGTTTGGACTGGACCAGCACGTCGAGGACCTCACCCTCCGCATCGACAGCGCGCCAGAGATAGACCATGCGGCCGGCAATTCTCAGATACGCCTCATCCAGATGCCAGGTGCTGTATGGCTTGGGTCGGTGTTTGCGCAAGTCGGCTGCGATCACGGGACCGAAATGATTTACCCAGCGCCGAACGGTCTCGTACGAGACCAGAATCCCACGCTCCGCCAACAGGTCTTCCACATCGCGAAAGCTGAGCGTGAACCGAAGATACAACCATATCGCCTGGCGTATAATCTCCGGCAGGAAGCGGTAGCCGGCGTAGCTGATTTTCTGCATAGCATTCACTATCGAGCCGCCAGACCGATCGCAAGTCCGAAGAGGCGTGACAACGCAGATCGGCGCACTTCCGACCCTCATTCGGCAGAAGGCCAAGGTGCTCTCGCCCCTCGACCGTCACGGCGAGGCGACCGGCCTGCTGTTGAGCATCGAAGATACCATTGGTGCGGGCTCTTCGCTGGAGCGAGGTCTTGCCTTGCGCGACGGCGGCATCTCGGCTGCGAAGTCTGGGCGCTTCTCCGATGCGATCCGCCTGTTTGAGAAAGCGCACGAAGCTTTCCAAAAGAACCCCGACAATGACCCCGTTGCCGCGAGCATGCTCATGGAAGAGGCTCTGGCGCAATGGCGCGGCGGCGAAAAGCCCGAAGCTATTCTCAGCGCGGCTGATGCGTTAGACGCTGCGGAGCAATTCGAGCCCACCGCTTCGCGCCAGGCCGAGCGCTCACATCAGTTCGTGCGTGCGATTGTTGGGCTAATGTCCATGGAGCTGCAATCGACGGCGGATCCGTACACCCCGCCCTTCACCTTCGGGCAAGCCTCGCAACTTGAGTCGAGCTCCGCCAAGCTGATGGGTGTAGCCCTCAAGCCGCTCTCCGATAATTGACGCGTCCTGGCGGCCGCCGAAGCAAAAATCGGCGCGGAGGCCGGCATCGACGCGCGCTCGATGGCGAAACAAACTGGGCCGTTGCATCTCAATATCGAAACGCTGATCCTGGCCCACCGCTACGCCAGCGCGGCGAAGTCCGGCGCAGTGGACGAGGCGCTCCGCGCGGGAGCCAAGTTGGTGGCCACCAGGAAGCTCGCGGCAAACATATCGCCCGATGCGGAAGGCAACCATCGCGTCGCTCGCGAGGCGTTGGAAGTCGCCAACCCCTGCGAGCTGCTCGCGGATGCGAGCCTCCGTGACGCCATTCAGTCACTGATTCTCGATGCGCTTACCGCTCATGTGCTGGCAGCACGCCTCGATGCTCGCACCCTGGAGGCGCTGCGCGCCGAGACACGCGCCGTGTTCGGGACCCAGCCGCAATTGGAGTTGATATTCGACGCCGCCTCGCAACTCTTCGTTGTGGGCCCCGATGCCGCACGTGCGGTCGTGCTCGCTAACGGAATTGCTATTGCCTCCAACGCTGTCGAATGGGAGCCATCCCGGCGTTATCATCGCGACATGATGGTGATCATGCACGCGATCTACTCTCTGGCCCGTGCCGAGCTTGAACCCGGCGTGGCCAAGATAATCACAACCGGTTGGACGTCCGTCCTTGAGCATCAGCGCTTTCTTCTGAAGAATGCCGACCGAGCCGCTCCCGGTATCGAGGATGCGATCAACAGCGCCGATCCTCCCAGTCTTGCCTCAACCGCCGCCTTGCTCCTCGCCGCCAGATACACAGTTACCCATCGTTTCGAGGAGGGGTGGTTCGATACGCTGAAGAGCGCGGCTGAAAAGAAATCGAAGCTCTGAAGGTCCGGTTCGGGCGGATTCGAAATGTTGCGCCGGCCGACCCTTGAGGGAGTTGGTCCCAAAGGAGACCTTCGGGCGCACCGGTGATGTGCGAGGTTCAGCATTCGATTGGACAGCGACCGGAGAAAATGGGCCCCCACTAACCCTTGACCGGCAGGGACGCTACGGGGTGCGCCTCGGGAAGGACCGGTGTGCGTGCCAAAGCCGCCGTTCCATTGCGGGAGTGTGGCGCGGTGGCTTTAGGCTGGGCATATCTGTTGCCACCTCTTTCGCTTCGCGGTGCCTTAGTGGCTCGACCAATGGCTCCGTTTCCACACCCCCCTCATCGAACCGGACGTGCAGATCTCCCGCATCCGGCTCTCGGACAAGACCTCACGCCTTCGTCCACGGCACGTCGCACCCAAGCCGGCTCAGGCGTACGAGCCCGAAGTGCCCGTAGAGGTGCGAGGGTGGATAGCTCCCGCTCCGCCTGTCTTTGTGCTTGAAGCGCAACCGCCGGCGCAACGGCACCGCCGCGTAGGCATCAAGCGCCCGATACGCCTTTCTGACGGCGCCTACCGAAAAGTAGTTCGCCCATCCGCGCAGCGTTCGGTTCACTTTGCCCACCAGCGTCGTGGTCTCTTGCCACGTTCCCGATTGGTCGGTCAGCGCTCGGATCATCTCGACCGCGCTGAATGCTCTTCTTTGATGGCCGGTAGCCGATACGGGCTTGACCGGTCTTCGCCGAATACATCCGCCCGAACGTGTAGCCCAAGAAATCGAACTCTCCCGCCGGCACTTCGCAGATGCGCGTCTTCTCCTCGTTCACCGTCAGCTTCAGCTTGCCCATGATCTTCCGCAGTCGATGCAAGGCCAGCTCGGCTTTGCCCCGTCTGCACAGGATCACGAGGTCGTTGGCATAGGTTACGGTCCAGCAATCCATTTCAGCGCTTCGCCCTCATGGTCCTTGTCGAACGCTTTTGCTTCTGGGTGCAGAAACATGCGCGCCGCGTCGACGAGCCACGTTTGCCAATCGTGTCCGGCGATCACAGCTAAGCGCCCCACGTTCTTCTGGTGATTCTTGATGAAGCCGGCGTGCGTTTGGAACGCGTCGAAATTTTTCCAGCCGCTGAACGCACGGGCGTCGATCAACAATCGGATTTGCCCGTGCTCCCGGATCATGGAGTCGACCTGAGGCGCAAGTCGCCGAAAGTCGGCTTCATACGAGTTCCGGGTGATTGACTCGGCGGGGAAGGATTCTCAGTTGGATTTGCCGCTGGTAGATAGGAAAGCCATGATTCGCTGGGGGCGAGCATGGCGCATGTGGCCGGTCATCTGAGCGTTGCGGCATTGGAGGAGCGTTACGAAGCCAGCGGGGACGCGACGTCTTCGCGGCATTTCCAGACGATCTGGCTGTTGGCGAAGGGCCATACGATCGGGGAAGTGTCGGCGATGACCTCGTTTGGGAGCCGCTGGATCGAGCAGCTTCTGGAGCGCTACAACGCGCGCGGGCCTTCGGCGCTGGGCGATCTCCGGCGCGGCAACGGCGCGGTGGCGACTGTTCTGAGGCCCGAGGTGTTGGATCGGCTTGGCGCTCGTCTTGCCGATCCTCCGCCGGACGGCGGGGTTTGGACGAGCGCCAAGGTTGCGCAATGGATGGCGGGCGAGTTGGGCCTGGCGTCGCTCGCCGCGCAGCGTGGCTGGGAGGCGCTGAGGGCGATCGATTGGTCGATCCAAAAGCCGCGGCCGCGCAACCCCAAGGCGGCGACGCTCGAGGAGCAGGACGACTTCAAAAAAAAGTGGCCGACATTGTCGCCGAGGAAGCGGCGCGCCATCCCGACACGCCGATCGAGACTTTCGCGACCGACGAACACCGGATCGGCCTGAAGCCGGTGACGCGGCGAGTCTGGGCGCCTGTGGGCAAACGGCCGATCTCGCACGGCCACCATCGGTTCGAATGGCTTTATGTGACGGCCTTCGTCTCACCCGCCACCGGTGAAGTCTTCTGGTACGTCTCGAACGGCGTATCGAAGCCTTTCTTCGAGGCGCTGCTGCGCTTGTTCGCCGAGGAAGCCGGCGCAGGGCGCGATCGGATCATCGTGCTCGTGCTCGACAACGCCGGCTGGCACGGTGAAGCCGGCCTTGTCGTACCGGAAGGGGTTCGTCTCGTCTTCCAACCCGCCTATACCCCCGAAGTGCAGCCGGCCGAAACGCTCTGGACGCTGGTCGACGAGCCGATCGTCAACAAGCACATTCCCGACCTCGAAACGCTCGACGAGGTCATCTCCGCACGTTGCGCCGCCCTCGCTGCGGAGCGACAAAAAATCAAAAGCCAAGCCGGCTTCCACTGGTGGCCCAAAATCGCCAACCCGAGGTGATCACCAGGAAATCGTATCAGTCAGTTTCTCCGAAGGAATGACTTTCAAACCATTGGCCGAGATGGTCTCCGTCCTGATCATCGTATATGCCTCGTTTTTTGCCGTCCGGCCTCGACGCAACGCGGCCATTCCGAGAAGCTCAGCAGAGTAAAGCAGCGAAGGGCTCGGACAGCGGAAGTTGCCACCTCGCAGACCCATACGCGCCGTTGCTCGCCAGAAGCCAGCGCGGTCGCTTCGATCACGACGGCGACCCAGAGCCAATGTATCATACGTCAGCGGCTGTCTCTCGCGGTTCAAGCGGCGGCGGTTATCCAAGCGCGCGCTTGCTCTGCCTCGGAGGTTGGGAACGACTTCATTGCGCCCGGCATGAGGAAGCTGAAAAGCCGCATCGCCTATTTGATCCACTCCACGTCCGTGACCACGACCGCGCGCTCCCAATGCGTCAGATGCTCCACGCCGATTTTGAAGTCTTCCCACATTGCGCCGGGATCGATGCCCGCGAAGTCGTGCCCGAGTTCGTAATAGAGCCGGACACGCTCATGCTTCGCCAGCGCTTTCTTGACCGCCGGCGTGAGAACGTCGGTGTAGTCCGCCCTCGTCACCCGTCCCCGCCCTACAAATGCGAGAACGTTGTCCGGAAAACCTGATAATTGTTCGATCATTCGCGCTCTCCCCGAACTTTCGACGCGGCATGAGATTGGCTTCCCTGAATTGATTTGGGTCAATGCTGTCGTCCCTGCGCATGCAACCTGCGAATAGACCGGTCAACCCACGGAGGGGAAATTGTCAAACTCCTATAAAGACGTCATCGTCTACCTTGATGCGAGTTCGTACCTCGAGGACAGGCTCGAAGTGGCGGCTGCCCTGGCTCAGCAACACGGTGCCAAGCTGACGGGCGTCGATATCAGCACCGACACGGCTTTCGAAGGCAGGTGGCGGGACCGGGCCGCGGGGATCGGCGATCGATTTGAGGCAGTGGCTCGGGCTCGGAGCGTGCCTTTCCGATACCGCGCGGCGGCCCGGGAATCGGCGAGCAATCTGTTTGTCCATTCCTCGGATTTGTTTGTCGCGACGCAACCGCATGTTGACACCGCGCGTCTGGCTTACGACGCGGTCCCCGAAAAAACGTTGCTCACCGGAGGGGTGCCAAGCCAAATACTGCCCTGCTACTGGCGAAAGAGAGAAATTGGAAAGCGCGTCCTAGTCGCATGGAACGCCTCTCGCGAAGCCACTCGAGCAGTGCACGATGCGCTGCCGATTCTCAAGAAGGCCGAACGCGTCGTTATCTTCGCGTTTGAACGTCATTGCGACTGCAAGAAAACCGACATGGACGCCCTCGTCGCTCATTTGGCGAATCATGGGGTCAAAGCGCGTGTCGAGGCTTGGACGGATACTGGCGATATTGATGCGGTCAGCGCGCTTTTTGCTTGTCTGGACGCGGACGAAGTCGACCTCATTGTCGCCGGCGCTTACGGCCACTCCCGCTGGCTTGGGGCTCTCTTTGGCGGCATGAGTCATGACCTAACCAGGCAGGAGAGCATGGCGGTGTTGCTCTCGCACTAGCGACCTCCATCGTTGAGATTGCACGATTTCACCCCTGAAGAGGTTTGGCGTCGTGACTGGAAATCAGAACGGGTCAAAGGGCCGATAGAAGAGATTAAGCCAGAGCGAGGAGAGGACATGTTGCACGAGTTGAACAAAGATCAGGCGCATTTTATCGCGCCGATGGCAAAGGTCGCGCGCATGCAGCGCGACGAGCTTCTCGGCAACGTCGCCTAGCAAGATCTGGGGGGAACAAGGTCCAGTCGCGGTGAACACAATCCAACCGCGCTGGGACACCGAGAAGGCGGCGCTTAAACCTTCTCGCGCCCGACAACCGGGCAGAGGCGGGCCGGTTCCCGCGCAGCGCCGCTTTCGCTCACCCGATCGCGATCTTGCGCGGATGGGCGTGCTTGGCCTTTGGCAAGGTCAGGGTCAGCACGCCATCTTCGAGGTTGGCGCTGATCTTGTCTTGATCGACCTTGTTCGACAGCGTGAACGATCGCGCGTAGTGGCCGACGTTGTATTCGGCGTAAACCGGCTCAATGTTCTCGTATTTCGTGAAATCGATCCGGCCATCGACCTTGAGCACGTCGTTCTCCAGCGCGACGTTGAGGTCCTTCTTCTCGACGCCGGGCATTTCCAGCACGACGGCGAGCGCGTCGTCCGTCTCGTAGATGTCGGCGTATGGGACGTAGTAGCGGCCGGGGACCGTCTTCTCCTCCTTGGCGACCAATTCCTTCTTCTCGCGAACGCTCAATTCCTGCTTCTCAACCATGGTCGTCCCCTTCTTTGCTTTGGATTGTGCTGGTCACGCCACCTTGATCGACTTCGCCTTTTCACTCTCGGCGCGCGGTAGGAACAACGCCAGAATTCCGTCGCGGTATTCGGCCTTCACGCCGTCTGGGTTGATCTCGACGGGCAAAGTGACGGCCCGGTCAAACCGGCCCGCGAGCCGCTCCCGGCGATGCAGCGCCGCCTTCTCCGGGTAGCCGACCGATTTAGCCCCGGACAGTCGAATGGTCCGGCCCTTGACCTGCACGTCGAGGTCGGACTTCTTGACCCCGGGAACCTCGGCGATGATGAGAAAGTCGTCGCCTTTTCGAAAGACGTTGACCGGCGGATAGGCACCGCCGCCGCTCAGGCCCGCGTCGAGCCAACTGCTCGTCCGATAGGCGTCCAAAGCCTGCTGAAAGCTCGACAGCGCGTCAAACGGATCTGTGAATACAGCCATTGTTCCTCCTCCTTCCAGCTCATCAGCTAGGCGCGGCGAAACCGCGACCATGCTCGACCTTTTCAGGCGCTCGAACCCTCCCGACTTTGGCACGCAACTCAGCCGTTTCAACGCCTGCTCGATCGCGTCTCTGAGTCGCACGATACGCATTAAGTTGTCTGTCATCGCTGGCCGCCTTGCGCGACGCTGCCCAGCCGAGCTAAGCGACCTTCTCCAGAATCTTGCCCATTTCGGCAGCCGTGAACGCGCGCATCGTGATCGAGTGGACGTTGCCGTGCTTGGCCGTGTTCAACGCAAGCGCAGTCCCCGCCAATTCGTCCGGCGCTTCTGAGATCGCCATGAGGTCATATTGCCCAAGGAGCCAGAGCGTTTCTCTCACTTGGATTCCGGCCGCAGCCGCCGCCTTCTTGGCGGACTCCGCCCGTTTGACAGTGTCCTTGATGTTCTTGAGCCCTTGGTCGGTGAAATTGTAGAGCGTGACGTAGGTCGCCATGGCGTTTCCTTTCGCAAAGGAGCGTCTTGGGAATTCTGCCTTCGCGTCGGCCGGCTACGCTACGGGCCGCGCTGGACAGTTCATGACCCTTGTTCCTTGACTTCAATCCGATAAAGACCCTCGCTGCCCTGCGCATTGACCCTTATCAATGGGAAGGAAAGATATTTCTTCGAGCCCCCCGATGACAGCCTTCGGCGTTGAGCGGACGTTGCGGATCGCAACGCTGGACATCGCAGTTGGGGGCGGAGAGCGGACATGCGCCTGAGGCGACGCGTCTGGGCCACGCGTTGCTCACTCCTCCGGCACACCCGCCTCGCGCAGGCCCTGGATCAGCGGCTGGGCGACGGCAGGCGGACTGCGTTTTCAGGTGCCCCATTTCCCCGCCAGCGATCCCGCGAAGGCGTGAGAGAGCATGGTCACCCGGCCTTGCAGAGCCCGCTCCGACAGCGGCCGATCGCCGGCGGCCGGAATGTACGTCGACGTCGCGCGCAGACTCGTATGGTATGAAGCGCCGGTGCCGGCGCTCAGCGTCGCGCTGCCTTTCATGATGTCAGTAGCCGCGCGCCCGGCGGCGATCGACCCCAGACTGATGGAGTCGATGCGCACACTGAGTGTCGCGCCCGCTCGATCGCCCCTCGCCATAAGTGCGGCGAAGGCTCGGGCGAGCTGTCTCGGCAAAGCCTGCTGCACCCAGCCCGCGGTTTGATGGCCGCTCTGCTCGCGCAAAGCCGTCGTGTTGACCGCGAAGGCGCGGATGCGGAACCCGTGCGGCGCTGCAGTCGCCGCCGTGTCGCCGCCGCCGAGACCCGTCGCGGCCCCCAAACTCAGCACCGCGAAATCGCGTCTATTTAGCGCCATCACAAGGCCCTTCGCTTGGAAAGTCAGAAAATCAGCGTCATCTGCGTCCGCAACTGCCAGTCCGCACCGCCTTGCGCGGCTTCACGACGTTGTAGTGCGCCCTTATTAGCAGATTGATCGGCAGTTTGCCGAACCTGAAAACCCGCCCGACATTCGCGTCGACCGGCAGGTCCATTTGGTTCCCGAGGCCAAGCGGCGCGGGCTCCAGTCGCCGGAAGTGTGGTCTGCGTACTCACGGCAGCGGTGTCCGTTGTGGTCGAAGGCGGACCAAGCGAGGGACCGCAAGGGGCGGATTCCTGCCCTTCCTGGGCGACCATGGGACGGCAGAAGTCCGCCCCGAAGCAGGCGTTGATAGAGGCATCGGCAGAACATCGCGAAGGGCGGACAGCAATGCCGGTGCGGTCGATGACGAGCCCATGGGCGCGCAGGGCGCGCCCGGAACGGCCGGTCTCGCCGCCCGGGCGCATCCTTCACGCCGCATTCCGCTTCTCATCGGCGGCGGCGATCATCACGCCCGAGAGCGCGCCATAGGCGGCGACCCAGGCGCCGCGAACCTCGTTGGTGAAGTCCCGCCCAAGGCCGCGGTCGAGGGTCGAGATCAGAGCCTCGCCGACGGGCACGTAATGCTCGGCCTTGACGCCATAGCCGACGTGTTTGACCGCGAGCGCCCGTGCCGCGGGAAGAACCGCGTCGAGATTTTTCAGACCGTTCACGACGACGCCGAGCGTCGTCATCAGTTTGCGGCGCTGCTCGGCTAAGTCGCCGTGAAAGAGCGGCCTGACCTCCGGCGCGATTTCGAACAGGCGCTCGTAGAAAAGCACCGCCGCCGCGTCAGCGATCGGCGCGACTTTGGCGAAAGACGATTGCACGAGATCAATCTGATGCGGAGTCATGGGATCGCGTCTCCTGTTTCGAAGGACGCTCGTTATGGCGTCTGCAAATTGCGGTCCTGATGCAGCTCAGAGGAATCGTGTTTCAGCGGTAACTTGTTGCTTGAGCGACCTCTGCCCGGAACCTGAAGTCTTCGCTGCCTGGGCGGTGTCGCTGGCTACTTCGCTGCGCTCCTTCGCTGCCGGTATCGTTCCCACACAGGGCGCGGTCAGCCACAGGTCACAACCGCGTGCCACCATCGGCATACAGCGTGTGGCCGATAATCCAGCAGGCGTCATCGAGCCGAAGACCGCTTTCTTACGCTTCCCGCGCGCTCACAGGGCCGATCTTGAAGGGCAGCAATGGGTCTAGGCCGTGTGAAAACTCCGGCGCGTTTTGACACGGACCTATTTTGTTCGCTCTTTCGAGCCCTCAGACGGCTTGGAAGCGAAAAGATCGCGAAAAATTTCGCTCCGCGCGGTGTCCGCCGTCAGCGCCTTTGAGACAGTTGGCGGTTTTCGCGTAGGGAGGATTTCTGGATCATCGTAGCCGCAAGGAGCGAAAATGAGACAGAAATCCGGGCCGGAGAAACAACCGGCGGAAGAGGCGATCAGGGACATCCGACGGGCGACGCGTCGACATTTTTCGGCCGAGGAGAAGATCCGCGTCGTGCTGGAAGGACTCCGCGGCGAGGAGAGCATTGCCGAACTGTGTCGCCGCGAGGGCATCGCCTTGTCGATGTACTATGGCTGGTCGAAGGAATTCCTTGAGGCCGGCAAGAAACGGCTTGCCGGCGACACGGCGCGCGCCGCGACTTCCGACGAGGTGAAGGATCTCGGCCGCGAAGCGCAAGCGTTGAAGGAGGTCGTGACCGATCTCATAATCACTCTCGGAAACCGACTGCTCAAAAAAAGCATGATCGGGGATGGGGGAGACGAGGCACGAGATATTCCGCATCCGACAAGACAGAGATTATCCGGCTGGTCGAGCAATCGCCTTGGCCGGCTCGACGCAAGCTGGAAAAGCTCGGCATTCCCAGATCGTCGTTTTACCGCGGGTACGATCGATATCGACGCGGCGGACCGGCGATCTCGCGGATCGCCCCTCACGGCCGGATCGGATTTAGAACCGAATCCCGGAGGCTATCCGCTGTCAGATTGTCGACCTGGCGGGGGATCAATCCGAACTCAGCCCGCGGGAATTGGCGGTGCGCTTCACGGACGAGGAAAAATACTTTGTCTCAGAGGCGTCGGTCTATCGGCTTTCTGAAGGCGCACGATCTCATTGCCAGCCCGGCCTACATCGTCATCAAAGCGGCCGAGGCGTTCAAGGACAAGGCCACGGCGCCCAACCAGCTCTGGCAGACCGACTTCACCTATCTCAAGATCACGGGCCGGGGCTGGTGCCATCTCTCCACCGCGCTCGACGACTTCTCGCGTTTCATTGTCGCTTGGAAGCTCTGCGCGACTATGAAGGCGCAGGATGTCAACGCCACACCCGATCTGGCGTTGGCGGCGTCCGGGCTCGATCAGATGACCGTGATTCACCGGCCACGGCTCTTGTCGGACAACGGCTCGTCGTATGTCGCGAGCGATCCTGCCGATTGGCTGGACAAGCAGAACATCGAGCATGTCCGCGGAGCGCCGTATCATCCGCAGACCCAGGGCAAGATCGAGCGCTGGCGTCAAACGCTCAAGAACCGAATCCTGCTTGAGCATAACTACCTGCCCGGCGATCTCGAACGCCAGGTCGCGGCCTTCGTCGAGCACGACAACCATGCTCGCTATCACGAGAGCCTCGGCAATCTCACTCCGGCTGACGTCTACTTCGGGCGGGCCGAGACCACCTCCTCGAACGCGAAAGGATCAAACGCCAGCCCATCGCAAATCGTCGCTTGCAGCATCACCTGCATGCCGCATAATCTCAACCACAGATGATCCAGAACCTCCCTTCCGCAAGCAGGCAAACTGCCTCAAATCATCTGACGACGGACAAGCTCTATAATCTCGTTGGTGATCTCCTCTTGGCGCAATTGCCGCGAGCGGGCAAGGAGCTCGTCGAGAGTCGTCGACACGTTGGTCTTCGCCGCGGTCATCGCTCGCATGCGCGCCTCATTCTCGGCCGCGAGCGACAGCGTCAGCGCCTCGCACAGTTCTGCGAACACATATTCCTCGGCGAGCTGCGTGAGCAGTATATCCGGCGGCAGCGAAATGAGCGGCGGCGACGGGTTTCCCCCCCGGGGGAAACGGGCGAAATCGAATGGCGCGAGCGTGCGCTCGACGACGCGAATCTCCGCCGACGGCTCAGGCGTCGCGTGCGCCAGCGTGACGCGTGTCGCCCGTCCCTCCTCGAGGCGGGCGTAGAGCTGCTCGGTCACGCGATCGGCGAGCGCCGCCGCCTCGTCGACGTGCGCGACCATCGACGCGCTCCAGCCGACCTTGAGCCCTCGCTCCTCGGCCGCGATGAGTCCTCTTCCTCCCAGCAGCAGGAGTTCCGCCGGATGCGGTCCGCCCGAAGCCATGAGGCGCTCGGCGACGTCGAGCACGCGCCGGTTGAAAGGCCCGGCAAAGCCCTGTTCGGCGCAGAGCGCGATGATCAGATGTCCGTCCTGGCCGTCGGGCGGCGCGCCCGCGGCGCCCTCCACCAAGGCCAGCGCCTGGCCGATCGCCGCCCCGACCGTTCGCGCATACGCGCGCACGCCATCGACGCGTTCCCGCGCCTCGCGCGCCCGCGCCGCAGCGATGCCGCGCATCGCGCCGATCACCGACGAGAGCTGGCGCACCGAGCCGATGCGCGCCAGAACGTCGCTCAGCCGCTCGGTCACGGAGAGCCGGCCTTGACCAGCGCGCCCACCCCCTCGATGAGCCGCGCGCGGCACGCCTCGTCGCAGGTCCCCGTCCTTGTCACCGCAGCGACCGTATCGCGGGCGTGCGCATCGAGCTCGGCCGCGATGCCCCGGCGCGCCGCCGCGACTTTGGCGGCGGCAGCGTCATCGAACACGCCGTCCGCCAGCGCCGACAACAGCGCCACCTGGTCGACCAGGCGCAAGGTGGCGAACCGCGGCTGAGCGATAAGGGCGCGGATGCGCTCCCCGCGCGCGATTGTCCCGCGCAGGCGCGTGTCGGTGATGCCGCCGAAACGGGTGAACATCTCCAGCTCGAGGAACTGAGAATAATCGAGCCTGAGTCGCCCGGACGCCGCGCGCAGCGCCGGCGCCTGCGCCTTGCCGCCGACCCGGCTGACGCTCAAGCCCACATCGACCGCCGGCCGCTGATTGGCGGCGAACAGGCGAGAATCGAGCACGATCTGGCCGTCGGTGATCGAGATCAGGTTGGTTGGAATGAAGGCCGAGAGATTGCCGGCGTCTGTCTCGGCGATCGGCAGCGCGGTCAGCGAGCCGCCGCCGAGCTCCAGCGCGAGCTTGGCGGCGCGCTCAAGCAAGCGCGCGTGGACGTAGAAAATGTCCCCGGGATAGGCTTCGCGTCCGGGGGGCTCGCGGGTCAGGAGCGCGAGCTCGCGATGGGTCGCGGCGTGCTTGGTCAGATCGTCGACGACCACCAGAGCGTGGCCGCCGCGGTCACGGAAATATTCGCCGATCGTGAAGCCCGCGAACGGCGCGATCCATTGCAGCGCCGCGGAAGCGGCGGCGGAAGCGACCACAAACACGCAGCGCTCGGGCGCGCCGAACTGGCGCACCGCCTCGACCACCCGCTCGACCGCGGTCGCCCGCTGACCGACGGCGACATAGACGCAAATCACGTCTGAGCGCTTCTGGCTGATGATCGTATCGACGGCGATCGACGTCTTGCCGGTCGCCCGGTCGCCAATGATGAGCTCGCGCTGTCCGCGCCCGAGCGCAAACAGGGCGTCGACGACTAGAACGCCGGTTTCAACCGGCTCGGACACCAGGGCGCGATCGATGATCGCCGGCGCCGGCCGCTCGATCGGGTGATGCTCTTCCGCTGCGATCGGTTCGTCGCGGTCGAGCGGCCGGCCGAGCGGATCGACCACCCTGCCGAGCAGACCGCGTCCGACCGGAACCCGCGCCGCCTCGCCTGTCGCCACGACCTGCGAGCCGACCCCGATCGCCTCGGCCTCGTCGAGAATCGCCGCGTTGATCGCTTCCGGCTCCAGCGACAGCGCATAGCCGAGGAGCCCGCCCTCGAACTTGAGAAGCTCGCCGAGACGCGCCTCCGGCAGGCCGGATACGCGCGCGACCCCGTCGGCGATCTCCTCGACCCGGCCGACCGAGAGCGCCTCAGGCGAGAGGCGGACCCGCGACAGCGCCTCGCGCTCGGTGTGAAGCCAATCGCCGTCGTCAGCGCTGGACGCGGTCATGGCGGGTCAAAACCTCGACGATGTGGGATAGGTCGGCGCGGAAGCTGTTGCGGACCACGGCGTGCGGCGTCTCGAGCTCAAGCCCGGCGACGAGATCGGGATCAATGGCGATGACGAAATTGAGCGGCCGGCCGAGCGCCTTGGCGAAGGCGTCGCGGCACGATTTCGATTCCGCTTCGCTTAGCGGCCGGGCGACCTTGAGCCTCGCGTCTTCGCCTGCGCCGAACCGATCCCTGCTGGCGGCTGGCAGCGACGCCAGCCCGTCGGCCAGGCCGCCCACGAATCCGTCGACGCGCGCCGAGTCCGGCAGGCGGCTCAGCAGCTTTCCGGCGATCTCGACCGCGAGCCGCGCGGCGCGATTGGAGGCAGCCACGGCCTCTGTCTGACGCTCGCGCTGAATTTCGGCCTCGGCGGCCGCGCGCAATTGATCGACCTCCGTGCGGGCGGCGGCGAGCCGGGCGGCCCGTTGCGCCTCCGCCACCGCGGCCGCCTGGCGCAAAGCCTCGTCGCGCGTACTCGCGAGTTTCGCCGCCTCCGCCTTGGCGGCTTCGCGCGCCGCGTTCGCCTCATGCTTCGCCGCCTCGGCGTCGGCAAGCAGCTTCGCCGCCGCCGCCCGCCGCTCCTCGATGATCGCCGCGACCGGGCGGAACAGGAATCGGCTCAGAATCCAGACGAGGACCAAGACGTTGAACGTCTGCAGCCCGAGCGTCCACCAGTCGATCCGCATCGCGGCCGAAGCCTCACTTGATGAACGGATTGGCGAACAGCACCAGCAGCGCGATTACCAGGCAGTAGATCGCCATGGTCTCGATCATCGCCAGGCCGACGAACAGCGTGCGCGAAATCGTCCCCGCGGCCTCCGGCTGGCGCGCGATCGCCTCCATCGCCGATGCGACCGCCCTGCCCTCGCCGAGGCCAGGTCCGATCGCGCCGAGGCCGACCGCGAGGGCGGCGGAGAAAATGCTGACGGCTTGGATAAGATCGTTCACGTTTTCCTCGCTCCTCAAGGTGCCGCGTCGGCGGACGGCTTGCGGCGCTCGCCGACGGCGGAGGCGATGAAGACCGTCGCCAGCACCGCGAATATGTAGGCTTGAACGGTCCCTGTCAGCAGGTCGAGGGCCATCAGCGGGATCGGCACGATGAGGCCGGCGAGCGTCAGCACGATGCCGATTACGAACACGCCGCTCATCACGTTGCCGAACAGGCGGACGATGAGCGAGAAGGTGCGGGTGAACTGCTCAACGACGTTCAGCGGGATCATCACCCAGCTCGGCTCGGCAAAGGTCTTAAGGTAGCCGCCGAGCCCGCGCGAATGCACGCCCCAGGCGATCGTCGCGACGAAGACGATGAGCGCCATCGCCGCGTCGGTCTCGATATGGGCGGTCGGCGGCTCGACGCCGGGAACGAGCGAGGACCAGTTGGAGATCAGGGTGAACAGGAAGATCGAGCCGATGAGGGCGCGGAACGGGGCCGGATCGGCCTGCATCGTGCCGCGAATCTGGTCGTCGATCGTAGAGACGAGGATTTCGACCGCCGCCTGCGTCCGGGACGGCGCGAGCGCGAGGTGCCGGGTCGACAGTGCTGCACAGCCGCCGATCAGCGCCATCACCGCCCAGGCGACGACGACCGGCTCGGTGATCGGCGTCGGGCCGATATGGAAGAGCGGCTCGAGCGTCAGCGGCGATTTCACGCCATCTTCTCCAAGCGTCGCAGCAAAACTGTGCGCGCCGCCAAGACGCCGAACGCTGCGGCGAGGAGCGGCTCCGCGCCGTAGCGGGCGATGAGGGCTAGCGCCAACGCCAGAGCGGCGAATCGCAATGCCTGCACCATGACGCCCAGGATCGGGCGCCCGTCGCGCACGAGAACGACGCTCCACCACAGCGACGCCAAATGCCCCGTGCCGATGATCGCGCCGGCGACGAGGCCAACCATGAGCGCAATGATCATTGCCGATGCATCCATCGCCATGCCGTCCACAAACCGGCCGCGGCGCCGAGCATGATGAGCGGCGCGGTGAAGAAGACCTGTGCGCCGAAGGTTCGGTCGAGCCAGCGGCCGATAACAACGCCAACGAGAACCGGCGTCACGATCGCCCACCCGAGGACGCCGATCTGTCCCAGACGAGCAGCGAACGAGGGCTCGCGCTCGTCGCGGGCAGCTTTGGCGCGCCTCTCCGCGCGCAGTGCGGCTTCCTGCATTTTTTCGTGCGGCGCGCCGCCGGTCGCGATCATGGCGCAGCCTCGCCCGTGAACGGCCCTTCGCCGTCGCCAAGCGGTCGGCCCCCCGGTCGCAAATACCGCATCAACTGGCGAAGCGCGCGTGCGTGAAGCCGCGTCTGCTCGACACGCGCTTTGCGATCGGCGTCGACCTCGGCCGAGCGCTGCGCCTCGATCTCGGCCTGCAACTCCGAAAGGTCGTTGCCGATCGCGCCGCGCCGGCAAGCGATGGCGACCCGTCTGCCCCCGGCCACCCGCAATACGCCGCCGCTCATCGCGCAATAGCGCGTCGCTCCGTGCTCATCGGTCCAGCGCACGATGGAGGGCGGCAGAACCGTCAGAAGGTCGGCGTGGCCTGGCAGGACACCGAAAGCGCCGCTCTCGTCCTCGGCCCGCAGCGAAACGATGTCGTCGGCGTCAATGAGCAGCTTGGCGGGGGTCGCGATGATCAGTTGCAATCCACGGCTCATGGCGCTTCACGCCGGCGCGGCGGCAGCACGACGCGCCGCCTCTTCCTTGGCCCGCGCCTCGTTGAGCGCTCCGATCATATATAGCGAACTTTCACGCCAGTCGTCGCATTCGCCGGCCAATATCGCCTTGCAGCCCGCGACGGTGTCGGCGACTGCGACCGAGCGCCCGGGAATGCCGGTGAAAGCCTCGGTTACCGCGAACGGCTGGGTCAGGAACCGCTGCAGGCGGCGCGCGCGCTCGACGATGCGCCGGTCCTCGGCGCCGAGCTCCTCCATCCCGAGGAGCGCGATTACGTCCTGAAGCTCGCGATAATGCTCGATTGCGCGCCGCGTTTCGGTCGCGATGGAGACATGTTCCTCGCCGACCACCAGCGGATCAAGGAGGATCGAGGACGAGGCGATCGGATCGACCGCCGGATACATGCCCTCGGCCGACATCGAGCGCGAAAGCACGACCATGCTGTCCACGTGGGCCGCGATCGTCGTCACCGCCGGATCGGTGAAATCGTCCGCCGGGACGTAGACGGCCTCGATCGCTGTCACCGCAGCATCGCCGACCGAGGCGATGCGTTCCTGAAGCGCCGCGACTTCGGTCGCCAGCGTCGGCTGATAGCCGACGCGCGAGGGTGCGCGGCCGAGCAGCCCCGATACCTCCGCCCCCGCCTGAACGAAGCGGAAGACATTGTCCATCAGCAGCAGCACGTTGCGATGCTTAGCGTCGCGGAAATATTCGGCGATCGTCATCGCTGTCATCGGCACGCGCCAGCGCGCGCCCGGCGGCTCGTTCATTTGCCCATAGACAAGCGCGGTGCGCTTGAGCACGCCCGATTCGGTCATGTCGAGCAGCATCTCGTGGCCTTCGCGCGAGCGTTCGCCGACGCCGGCGAACACGCTGATACCCTGATAGGTCTCCGCCATTGCGTGGATGAGCTCCATCACCAGCACCGTCTTGCCAACACCGGCGCCGCCGAACATCGCTGCTTTTCCGCCTTGAGCGAGCGGCGCAAGAAGGTCGATCACTTTGACGCCGGTCGAGAACAGCCGCGTCGCGCCGGTCTGGGCCGCGAACGCCGGCGGCTTGCGATGGATCGGCCATCGCGGCGCGTCCGCAGGCAGGGGCGGCCCGCGATCGCCGATCCGGCCGAGGACGTCGATCAACCGTCCGAGAATCGCCTCGCCGACCTTAATCGTCACCGGCCCGCCAGCCCGGCGTGCCCGATCGCCGCGTCTCAGCCCCGTCGTCGGCTCGAGCGCGATCGCGCGCGCCGAGCGGGCGTCGAGCTGAGCCTGAATTTCGGCGACGACTGTCCGCCCATCCGCGTCCACGATTTCGACGGCGTCATCGATCGGCGGCGGCCCGTCCTCGAACACGAGGTCGACCACCGCGCCCCGGATTGCTGCGACCCGCCCTCCAAATTGGTCCCCTGCTGCCATCGAATGCCTCTCTCTCATCGTCCTAAATTTTCGCCGAGCGGATGCACCAGACAGCGCCGTTATCATCCCCCTAAACCAAGAAAGGGCATCCGTCCTATCTCAAGGGAACCGACGCGATTCACTAGCGCTCAATCGAAGTCGCTATGTTCCTCGTATTGACGGGCCACGACTTGGTTCTTGAAGATGCTTCAGAGGCTCAGCAGGCCAAAGTAAACCATATTCATCCGCCCTGCGTGTTCGGCGACCGTTGGCGGATCAGTCTATTGCTCCGCTTGCGCCTCCCATTCGCAAGACATCAAGTGCTCTCGATTCCTGATGATGGCGATCTTTGAAGCGTTACGACAATTTGACGGAGCAGTCGACCGAGAAAGCCGCGGGGTGTCGCGCCAGGAACGTTTCGCCATGCTCACGTTGGCTCTGAGTGGAAGAAACACTGCCACCG
Organism: uncultured Alphaproteobacteria bacterium; assembly: GCA_963813555.1. Classification (GTDB taxonomy): domain Bacteria; phylum Pseudomonadota; class Alphaproteobacteria; order Rhizobiales; family Beijerinckiaceae; genus Roseiarcus. Next base: position 351,354 of record CAWEZX010000018.1, read on the forward strand.
TCTCGCCGATCGTTCGTGGCAGCTTAAACGATTGTCGTCCTTGTTACCTTGCCCTTCGGAAAATAATGCCCAGTCGTTGACGCGGATCGCACACCGCAAGTCGCGAGCTTAGGCTTTTTGGAGGTCAGTCCAGCGATTTGCGGAAACGTAGAACGCTCATCGTCAAGAGGACGATGCCGAGCGTCGCCAGCGCCAGCATCTGCGGCCAAAGCACGCTCAAGCCCACTCCCTTGAGAAACGTTCCGCGGATGACAATGAGATAATAGCTCATCGGGTTGATGTACGAGAGCCACTGCATGAACACGGGCGTGGTGAAGATTGGAAAGCTGAAGCCGGAGAGGATGAAGGCCGGGAAGACGACGAAGAAGTTGGTAGCGAAGGCCTGCTGCTGGGTCCGGCAGACCGTCGAAATGAGCAGGCCGATCCCGAGCACGCTCAAAAGATAGAGCAAGGTGCCGAGCAGCACGAACGGATTGCCGACGAACGGAATCTGGAACCAAAGCGTTCCGACGCCCGCGATCAGCGCGGTCAAGACAAGGCCGACACAGAAGAACGGTATCGTCTTGCCGAGGATGAACTCGAGCGGACGGATCGGGGTGACCATGATCTGCTCGAGCGTGCCTACCTCGCGCTCGCGCACCACGGCGAACGAGGTCAGGTTGACGACCATCACCAGGGTCAGCGACGCAATGAGGCCGGGGACGAAGAACCAGCGGCCGTTGTAATCGGGGTTGTACCAGGGCCGTTGCTCGAGCGTCACCATCGGCGGCGGAGGCTGAGCCGGGCGCAGTCGACGCGACAGGTCTTGCGCCATGTCCTGCCCGTAGGTCGCGACGATCTGATTGACGTAGCAGAGAGCTATCAGCGCGGTGTTCGAGTTGGTTCCATCGACGATGATTTGCGCCGGAGCGGAAGCGCCTTTGCGCAGCTGCTCGGCGAAGCCGGCCTGGACGACGATCGCCACCACCGCATCCGAACGGTCGATTGCCGTGCGGATATCGGCCGAAGTTCTCGCAGTTTTGACGACGTCGAACCGCCCGCTGTCGGCGAAGCGCGAAATCAACTCCCGGCTCTCCTGGCTATGGTCGAAGTCGAGCACGGCCGTTGACACGTGGTAGACCTCGAACGTCGCCGCGTAGCCGAAGATGATCACCTGGATAAGCGCCGGAACGAACAGGCCGTAGCGGGCCTGGGAATCGCGGAAGATCTGCAGGAACTCTTTCAACACCAGACTGGCGATGCGGCCGAACATCGCTTCACCCCAGCGTCTTGCGGAAAGCGCGGGCCGCGAGGAGTCCGATGACGGCCGCGTAAGCCGCCAACAGCGCGATCGGCTCGATGAGATCACCGAGCCCGCTCCCCTTGAGAAACATCGCCTTCAGGATCGAAAAGTAGTACCGCGCCGGCACGAGATAGGTGATCGCCTGAACGACCGGCGGCATCTGGTCGATCGGAAACGCGAAGCCGGAGAGCAGCGTCGTCGGCAGGAGGGTTGCGACGAGGGCGATTTGGCTCGCCCCAACTTGGCTCTTGATGCTCGCGGAGATGAAATAGCCGAGGCCGCGGACAATGACGAGATAGAGCGACGTCGTCAGGAACAGCGTCGCGACCGTGCCGCGGAACGCCGCTTCGAACCAATAGACGGCGATGACGAGGCAGAGGGCCGCGTCGACGAGGCCGATGAAGAAATAGGGCAGGATCCTGCCCGCCATCAGCTCCATCCGGGTCGACACCAGAACTTCCATCGTGCCGCGCTCCCACTCGCGCGAGAACGTGAGCGACGTCACTTGCGAGCCGACCAGGGCGAGCACAAGGGCGACGACGCCGGGGATGATGAAGTCGCGGCTCACCAGATCCTCGTTGAACCACACCCGATACTGCGCCGCAGCCGGGGCGACCGGCGGCTGCAAGCCGAGGCTTTGGGTTCGCTGCGTCTGAACGGTTCCGGAGAACGAGCCGACCACCGATTGCGCATAACCGAACGCGATGTTGGCCGTGTTGTCGCCGGTCGCATCGAGGATCCCCTGCACTGAAGCAGCATTCGTCGCCGCCAGGTTCTGTGAGAAGTCTGGCGGGATGACGATCGCCATCTTGCAGCGTCCGCCGTCGATTGCGCGCTTGACCGCGTCGTAGTCATGCTCCGTTTCGACGATGTCGAAATAAGACGACGCCTGGAAGGCCTTCATAAGCGCTTTGCTCTGCTGGCTGCCCTCGCGGTCGAAAGTGCAGATCGTCACATGCTTGATGTCGAGATTGCCGCCATAACCGAGCAGCGCCATCTGCATGAGCGGCATCAGGAGGACGACCATAAGGCTGCGTGGAGCGTTCGTCGCGCGCGCCGCGGTCAATGCCGAAGAGGTCGGCGAAGAATTCGATGTTCTCGTCGACCGTCAGATCTTCGTAGAGCCCGAAACGCTGCGGCATGTAGCTGATGTGAGACCGCGCAATCTCGGGGTTGGCGACGACGTTGACGCCTTCGATCGCGATCGAGCCCTCTTCTGGCGTCATCATCGCCGCAAGGAGGCGCATGATCGTCGTCTTTCCGGCGCCGTCCGGGCCGACGAAGCCAAACACCTCGCCCTTGGCGCAGTCAAGATTCAACCCACCGACCGCAGCGACGCCGCCGAAGCGCTTGGTCAGGTTGCGGACCTCAATCGCCGCCTTCGGTGGCTCGCTCATGGCTGGCCGGGCGCCCGCACGGAAATTCTGGCGTCCGCCGGCAGGCCCGGGACCAGTTCGTGCGAGAGATTATCGATGTCGATGCGGATCCGGTAGACGAGCGTCACCCGCTCGGCGTGGGTCTCGACGCTCTTCGGCCTGAATTCCGCGGCCTCCGAGACGAACGAGATGCGCCTGGATATTCTTGTTCGGGATTGGAATCCGTCGTCACCGTCGCCGCTTCGCCCAACCGGATCCTGCCAACGTCCGGCTCGTTGACGTAGGCCCTCAGCCACACGTGGTCGATGTCGGCGAGCGTGACAATCGCGGCGCCGGGCGACACGACCTCGTCGAGCTCGGCCTGGCGGACGAGGATAACGCCCTCGAACGGCGCCTTCAGCGTGGTATAGCCGAGGACGATCGTGGCCATCTCCAGCGCCGCACGCGCGCTCTCGATATTTGCGATCGCGAGCGCGACGCTCCGGTCCGCGGACGCCTCAAGTGCCTTGTCCCGCTCGAGCGCCGCTCTCGACTGTTTGAGTGTAGTCTCGGCGACGTCGCGGGCGTCGACGGTGCCCGCGCCTTTGGTGAGGAGCGTCTGCGCCCGGTCGAATTCGAGCTTTCTCAGCGCGACGTCGGCTTCGTCGCTGATCACGGTCTTTCGAGACGCCTCGACATTTTGCTCCGCGACGTCGAGCTGCACCTGCTGCGCGGTCAGGCTTGCCTGTGCGATCACGACCTGTTGCTTGTAATCCGCGTTGCCGAGGCAGGCGAGTACGGTTCCCGCTTTGACCGTCGCCCCCTCGTCGAACGGAAGCTCGACGTGAGCAACGCCCCTCCCCAGATTAAGGATCCGCATCGCCGCCACGAAAAGCTCCAGCCCCTCCTTTCGGGCGCATAACGCTGACTGTTGTCAGAGCTGATTATTATCGATTGAGCCTCGCGCGGCGTTTGATACAGGTCAAGAACGCGCGCTCGCGGCAAAGCGAGTTTTCCGGTGCTGGTCCATGCCGTAGGTCCCGCGCTGAACGTTGATATGAATCAATGCACAGCCATTCGCAACGAGGCAATGGCGGCTGCAGACCACGGAGTGATGTTATGGCCAAAGACCCAAATCTAAATCGTGGGGGGAACTTGTCGCAGCCCGATAGCATGCTGGCTGAGTTAGCCTCGACCCGGAAAAAACAAATCGAGGGGCTCATGGCTATGCAGACTGAGCTCATCAAGAGGTTCCAGGAGGCGAACCAAAGCTGGTTCGAACGCATACAATCGGAAGCCAATCTCGCTTCCGAGTTTGCGGTTAGCCTGACGGCGGCTCGATCGATCCCAGAAACGGCAACCGCCTTTCAGGAGTGGAACAGCAGACATAATGAGCTGGCAGCCGAAGACGCCCAGCGCATTCTTGCTGAGGGTCAGAAGTTCGTGGAGACGGGAGCGCGCTTGTTGTCCAAAGGGTGGCTTCCCAAGGGCGGGGGCGTCGGAAGTCCATAGGTTGATTAGAAAATCGACCGGTGCGGGCTGAATTTCATCCGCATGGCCATACGCTTGCGGTCGCGTCGCAAAGCAGACGCCGATCCCGAAAGCGGGGCGGCTCGGCTGCGTCGCGGGGCATGCGGAGCATCGTCCACGTTGGGCTCTCAAGTCGCTGCTTGGTCGGCGCTAGCGGCACATCAAAATCTATTCGGAGGACCTCCACGGAAATGGAGTCGAACATTAGAGAGCGGCCTGAGGTTTCGGAGGAGGAGCGGACTTCGATCGAGCTACTCAAGCGGATTCGGAAACTGCGTTGGATGGGAATGCAGGAGGAGGCGGAAGAGCTGCAACGCGCGCTCAAGATGCAACTTTCAGTGCGTCCAACCCAGCTTGTGGGTAGTCTATTGGCCGACCCTGTCGATACGGACTAGCGGAGCGCACTCGGCCAAAGCGGGCAGTTCACTCCGTTCGAAATCAGAGGGCACGGGAGACTCATCGTGCCGTCGATTGAACACGGCCCTTTGAACGGAACTTATCAGTGGAGGTTATCATGGCGGCAGTCGCCCTCGTTCACTCTAGCGATGTCAAGGCGTCGCAAGAAATCAAGTCCGAGACCGGCGCGGCCGTCGCTCGAAAATCATCTCCGGACACCCCCTTCCAGGTCATAGATCGCATGGCGCATGCAGCCATGGCGGAGACGACTGGCGGCCTTTCGGCCGCCGCGCTCGCGCTAGCCTTCTTCGACTGGTCCGTGCATCTAGCGCTTTCGCCCGGCAAACAGCTTGACCTCGTACATCGGTCGATTGACGGGGCCGTTGGCAATTTCGCCTTCGCAGCGCGATCTTCCCTCGGCTCGAAGAGCGACCCGTGCGATGGCGCGTTACCGCAGGACACGCGATTCCGCGCGCCGGCTTGGCAGACCTTTCCCTTCAACATCTACGCCCACAACTTCCTCTCAATCGAGCGTTGGTGGCAAGCAGCGACGACCAACCTGCGAGGCGCGGGCCAGCGCCGCCAGGCCATGGCGAATTTCGCGGGGCGCCAAATTCTCGACAGTGTCTCTCCTTCAAATTTCATTTTGACGAATCCAGAGGTTTTTGAGCGTACACGGGCGGAAGCGGGCGCCAATTTGTTGCGCGGTCTGACGAATTGGGCCGCAGACGTGGAGCGAGAACGAGCCGGCGCGCCGCCCTATGGCTCAGAGGCGTTCAAGGTCGGGGAAACGGTCGCGGTGACGCCGGGAAAGATCGTTCATCGCACCCGTCTCGCGGAAATCATCCAGTACGCCCCTACGACGGATGATGTGCGTCCGGAGCCGGTGGTGATCGTGCCGGCCTGGATCATGAAGTACTACATCCTCGACCTATCGCCGGTGAATTCGCTGGTCAAATTCCTCACTAAGCAGGGGTTCACCGTTTTCATGATTTCCTGGAAGAATCCCGGGGTCGAAGACCGTGACACGAGCCTGGACGAATATCGAACTGAAGGCGTCCTCGCCGCAATCAAAGCGGCGACCGCGATCACTGGCGCCCGCAAGGTGCATGCGACCGGCTATTGTCTTGGCGGAACATTGCTGGCGATCACAGCCGCGGCCATGGCGCGCGACGGGGATGACCGGCTCGCCAGTCTGAGCCTTTTTGCCGCGCAGGCCGACTTTACCGAGGCAGGCGAGTTGACGCTCTTCATCGACGAGAGCCAGGTCACGTTTCTCGAAGACATGATGTGGGAGCGCGGCTATCTGGAGGCCCGGCAGATGGCTGGCGCATTTGAAATGTTGAGATCGAAGGATCTGATCTGGTCGCGCAGCGTCCACGATTATCTTATGGGCGAGCGCTCCACCCCTATCGATATTATGGCCTGGAACGCTGACGCCACGCGTATGCCTTACCGCATGCATTCGCAGTATCTACGCTCGCTTCTTCTGAAGAACGATCTCGCCGAGGGCCGCTTCAAGGTCGGCGACCGGTCTGTTGCGCTAGCCGACATCCGATATCCGATGTTCGTCGTCGCGACCGAGCGCGATCACGTGGCGCCCTGGCGGTCCGTATTCAAGTTTCACCTTCTGACCGACGCCGAACTCACCTTCGTGCTGACAAACGGAGGTCATAATGCGGGAGTCCTTTCCGAACCTGGCCACCCGCGTCGCCACTTCCGCACCGGTGTTAGAAAGCATGGCGAGCCCTACGTCGATCCCGACGCTTGGCTCGCCAATCACGAGCCGCGCGACGGTTCGTGGTGGCCGGCATGGAGCGGGTGGCTTGCCGCGCGATCCGGCAAGCAGGCGCCGCCGCCGCCGCTCGGCAACGCGGCAGCTGGCTTTGCGGCGCTCGAGGATGCGCCCGGACGCTATGTCTTCGTGAGGCGAGCGACAGCAGACAATCAAAAACTCGGCCGATCGCAGCCCGATCGAGAACAGGAGCAGCCCGGAGAGTCAAATGGACCTGCAAGGCAAGGTGATCGTGGTCACGGGCGCCGCTCAAGGGCTCGGCCAAAAGATGGCGGAGATTTTGGCCGGACAGGGCGCGAACCTTGCTCTCGCCGATCTGGATCACGCGAAACTCCAGGATACTATCAAGCTCTGCGCGAAAGCGGGCGGAAAAGCCAAGGACTACCCGGTCGACGTGACCGACGAGCCGGCGGTCGAGGCGTTATTTAGCCGCGTTCGCAGCGAGGCATCGTCAACTTATTGAGCGAAGCTCGCAACGATGCTGAAATGGCGCGCCCGGGCTATGCGGCGATCTGGACGCCGGCAATGTCCTTCCACGCGTTCAGCGCGTCGGCGCGAAGCGCTCGATAGTCAGATGCTGAGAGGGCGTGGCGGGGAAAGTGGAAGAGGTTGGCGATGGGATCATGGATCGAGATGAAGCGCTGCAGTTGCCGCGGCGATTTGAACCGCTTCATGATCCGCTCTCGCCGCCTCGTTGGCTGATGGGAATTTTCGGCTCGATTATTGAGTCCCTTATGCTGGCGATGCTCGAACTTCATGCCCATGGCCGTGCGCGCGGCACCGTAAGAACCGAGCTTATCGGTGACCAAGACACGCGGAGCGCGGGCCTGTTTGCGGAGGAGCTTGCGAAGCAGGCGTTCGGCGGCGCCTCGGTCGCGGCGACTCTGAACCAAAGCGTCGAGGACAAAGCCGTCCTGATCGACGGCGCGCCAAAGCCAGTGCTTTTCACCATTGATGGCGACCACGACCTCATCGAGATGCCACTTGTCGCCGAATTGCGGCGCGCGCCGGCGCACTTCGTTGGCGAAGTCTCGGCCGAATTTCTCAGCCCAACGCCGGACGGTTTCGTGACTGACGATCATACCGCGGGCGGCCAGAAGATCTTCGACCATTCTCAGGCGGGACTGTCACGTTGACGATTTGTCGATGGTTTTGGGCTAGTTGGCGGCGATGAGCCAGACGTCAAATTCCTGCTATCGTGGTCATCGCTTTCCCGCTGAGGTCATCGCCCATGCGGTTTGGCTCTATGGTCCCGTCGCGAGTTGTGTTGGAACTTGTTGACGCGTCTTCGGGCGACATGAAGCTATCCGATCATGCGGCGAGGTCAATTGTCTGGTCGGATGGCTTCTCGGCGAGGGTCTGCCATCCGTCGACCTTGCGCATGGTGATCTGCCCGGAGGCGAGCAGCGCCCAGAACAGCATGGCGGCGGTTTCGGCGCAGGGCAGCACGGTCTGGGTCTTGATCCTGCGCTTGAACTCCTCATGCAGGCGCTCGATCGCGTTCGAGGTCCTGATCGACTTCCATTGGCTCGGCGGGAAGCGCGTAAAGGTGAACAGCCTGTCGCCGGCCTCCTCGAGGCTGTCGGCGACGGCGCGGCATTTCAGGCGCCATTTGCGGAGGAACGCCTTGCGCCGGGCTTCGACCTCCTGTCTCGTCGCGGCGTAGATCATGTCGCGATAGTCGTTGGAGATTTCCTCGTGCAGACGCTCGGGCGCGTGAGCGAGCAGGTTGCGATGCTTGTGAACCGTGCAGCGCTGGACCGGCGCATCCGGCCAGAGCGCCGCCAGCGCCTTTTCCAGACCCGGCGCGCCGTCGGCGATGACGAGTTCGGGCGTCTTCAATCCGCGCTTCACGAGATCGTCGAGCAGCGCGCGCCAGGCGGCCTCGCTTTCGCCGCCCATGCTCCGGATCGCCAGCAGCACCTTCTGGCCGTCCGCGCGCACGCCGAGCGCCACCAGGAGCGAGACCGACGTCGCGCGTCTGTCGAGCCGGACCCGTACGAGCGTGCCGTCGAGGATCAACCGCACGATCGGCTCCTGGCCGAGCGGTCGCACGTTCCAGGCGTCCCAGTCGCCCTTCACCTTGCGCCATGCCCGGCTGACCACGTCCTTGCCGACCGGCCCGGCGAACACCGCAGCCAGCGCGCGCCGAACCCGGCGGGTGTTGGTCCCGGAAAGATAGGCCCCGGCGATCAGCGCGTCGGCGGCCTTGGTGCGGCGCTGGTAGGCGCGAAGCGAGGCGCTTTTCCATTCGCTCGTCTTGCCGTCCGCGCCCATCAGCCGAGCCCGCGGCACGGAAATCTCCGCTCTCCCGAAGGTCCCGGTCAGCCCGCGCTTGCGGTGGCCGTGCCGGACGCCGACGATTGGCGGCGGTTCGCCATCCTCGCTCGGCTTGCGTCGGCCATATCGCGGGCGCGACAATACGCCGGCAAGTTCCTCATCCAGCATCGTCTCGATGAACCCGCGCACCCGAGCGCGAACCCCGTCCTCGATCGCGTCGAACCAATCATCGAAAAGCAAAACCTCGGCGGCGACACCCGCCTCCTTCGTGGTATCCTTCGTCATGGCGTGGTCTCCATTCCAGCGCGCCAACGCCGGAATCGTTCGGGTTAGGCAACCCGGAGACTACGCCAACCCAATTCCAACCACCTCCGCGACGGGACCGGCTCTATTTCCGTTTCCCTCTCAGCCTGAGAATGGTCGAAGATCTTCTGGCCGCCCGCGGTATGATCGTCAGTCACGAAACCGTCCGGCGTTGGGCTGAGAAATTCGGCCGAGACTTCGCCAACGAAGTGCGCCGGCGCGCGCCGCAATTCGGCGACAAGTGGCATCTCGATGAGGTCGTGGTCGCAATCAATGGCGAAAAGCGCTGGCTTTGGCGCGCCGTCGATCAGGACGGCTTTGTCCTCGATGCTTTGGTTCAGAGCCGCCGCGACCGAAGCGCCGCCGAACGCCTGCTTCGCAAGCTCCTCCGCAAACAGGCCCGCGCTCCGCGTGTCTTGGTCACCGATAAGCTCGGTTCTTACGGCGCCGCGCGCACGGCCATGGGCATGAAGTTCGAGCATCGCCAGCATAAGGGACTCAATAATCGAGCCGAAAATTCCCATCAGCCAACGAGGCGGCGAGAGCGGATCATGAAGCGGTTCAAATCGCCGCGGCAACTGCAGCGCTTCATCTCGATCCATGATCCCATCGCCAACCTCTTCCACTTTCCCCGCCACGCCCTCTCAGCATCTGACTATCGAGCACTTCGCGCCGACGCGCTGAACGCGTGGAAGGACATTGCCGGCGTCCAGATCGCCGCATAGCCCGGGCGCGCCATTTCAGCATCGTTGCGAGCTTCGCTCAATAAGTTGACGATGCCCTTGCGCGAATATGAGAAGCTTGCTCGGCAATGCGCTGCCGAGGGTCTCGACCATGTCCGCTTTCTCCTGCGCCTCGTCGAACTGGAGCTGATCGATCGAGAGCGACGCATGGTGGAGCGTCGGATCAAGGAAGCGCGGTTCCCGGCGGTCAAGAGCCTCGACAGCTTCGACTTCGCGGCGATTCCTTCGCTCAACAAAACCCTCGTCCTGGAACTCGCCCGTTCCGAGTACGCGACCCGCCGCGAAAACGTCATCGCGGTCGGCAACAGCGGAACCGGCAAGACGCACATCGCTCTCGGGATCGGTCTCGCGGCCTGCCAGAAAGGGCTATCGGTCGGGTTCTATACGGCCGCGGCCCTTGTTCATGAATTGCTGGAGGCTCGCGATGAGAAGCGGTTGCTTCGTCTGCAGCGGCAGGTCGCCGGATACAAGCTCCTGATCGTCGACGAGCCTGGATATGTCCCTCTCTCCCAGACCGGGGCCGAGCTGCTGTTCGAAATATTCAGCCAACGCTACGAGCGCGGTTCAACCATCGTCACTTCGAACCTGCCGTTCGACGAATGGACCAGCGTGTTCGGGTCAGAGCGTCTGACCGGCGCGCTGCTCGATCGCCTCACTCATCACGTCCATATCCTGGAAATGAATGGTGATAGCTACAGGCTCAATCAGAGCCAGCGGCGCTCACGCCGCAACAACGCCAACACGCCCAAAGACGATCTGACCCCAACCTGACGCCCACCAAACAAGCCCGGGCTCGACGGCATTCTCGCCGGCATCATTGATGCATCTTTGCTCCGGAAAGCGATGCAATCTTGCTCCCGCGTTGACAGACGTGACATGCTAAGGACCATTTGACCCACCCGATTGTACCACTCGGGGGCCACTAAGCCTTATATTCCGGGGATCAGCGAGAAATCAACCCTATGGTGCCCAGGAAAGGACTCGAACCTTCACGGCTTGCACCGCTGGTACCTGAAACCAGTGCGTCTACCAATTCCGCCACCTGGGCATGCGCCGCTTCTTAAGAGCGCGGGCGGGCGGCTGTCAACGGCGCAGCCGCCCTTGGCCGCCTGCATGACAATCGCGGCGCCTCAGGGCTAAAGTCCCCGAGATTAGCGTGAAGGGCGCTATGATTGAGCGCCAGAGGATTCCTGATGACCAGCGCCGCCCACCTTTCGCTGCATGTGCCCGAGCCGACCGTGCGCCCCGGCGCGCGGCCCGACTTCAGCCATGTCGGCATCGCTGAGGCGGGCGAAGTTCCCCGTCCGCCGATCGACGTCAGTTCCTCCGAGATCCGCGATTTCGCTTATACGATGATCCGCGCGCTTGACGACCACGGCGAGGCGGTCGGCGACTGGACGGGCTCGCTGAACGCTGACGAATTGCGCCAGGGCCTGCGCGACATGATGCTGACCCGCGCCTTCGACGCGCGGATGCTGTTGTCGCAGCGCCAGGGCAAGACGTCATTCTACATCACTTGCCTTGGCGAGGAGGCGATCGCGACCGCGCATCGCAAGGCGCTCGCCGAGAGCGACATGTGCTTTCCCACCTACCGGCAGCAGGGCCTGCTGATCGCCTTGGGCTGGCCGATCGTCGACATGATGTGCGAGATCTTCTCCAACGAGATGGATCATCTTAAAGGCCGCCAGCTTCCCGGGCTCTATTCGTTCAAGAAGGCCGGGTTCTTCACTGTCTCGGGCAACCTCGGCACGCAGTATCCGCATGCGGTCGGCTGGGCGATGGCGTCAGCGATTTCGGGCGATACGCGCATCGCTTCGGGCTGGATCGGCGAAGGCGCGACGGCGGAGAGCGATTTCCATTCGGCGCTGGTGTTCGCTTCCGTCTACCGGCCGCCAGTCATTCTCAACGTCGTCAACAACCAGTGGGCGATCTCGTCCTATCAGGGCATTGCGGGGGGCGAGAGCGCCAGATTCGCCGCTCGCGCCCATGGCTTCGGCATCCCCTCCCTGCGCGTCGACGGCAACGATTATCTTGCTGTCCACGCGGCCTCGCTGTGGGCGGTCGAGCGGGCTCGCGCCAATCTGGGCCCGACCCTGATCGAATGGGTGACCTATCGCGCCGGCGCGCACTCGACCTCGGACGATCCGTCCAAATATCGCCCCAAGGACGAATGGGCCGCCTGGCCGCTGGGCGATCCGATTGAGCGGCTTAAACTTCACCTCATCCGGATCGGCGCCTGGAGCGAGGAGCGCCATCGGCAGATGCAGGCTGAGGTCGACGCCGAGATCCTGGACGCCGCCAAGGAGGCCGAAAGCCACGGCACTCTGCACGACGGGCCGAAGCCGAGCGCGGCGACGATGTTCGAGCAGGTCTATAAGGAGATGCCGCGCCATTTGCGCGAGCAGCGCCAGCAGCTCGGAGTTTGAGGATGGGTTGCCGGCGGAGATTCGCTTCCCTTCTCCCTCAGGGAGAGGGGACGTCTTGCCTTGTACGCTAGATATATAATCATTTCAATGGCATATAGAAATAAATGAAGCGCTACTCGTTCTCGGGTATCAGATAGGTAGATTGCCCTGATAAGACACCGCTCCCTGATCTTTCCTGCCCGGTCGACGACCGCAGACGCTAAAGGGCCTGGCGGTCCCGTCCAATTGACATGTAGATTACCGTTCCCTCGCCGCCTCGGAGGCAATCTTGGCGAGCGGGGAAAGAACATAGTCGATGACGCGGCGGGAGTTCGGTCTTGATTTCGACAGTGCCCGTCATGCCAGGCGTCAGCGGAATGGTCGTGCCGTCGGCATTGATCGACCTCTCATCCAGCGCGACCGTGACGGGGAAGACGAAGCTTTCCGGCTGGCCGGGCACGGTTGCGGATGTCGACGCGGCGTTGGCAGTTGGCGTCGCGTCAGCGAGCGCGCGTTTGGCGTCTTGCTCGGCGATTGCGCCTGACGCGATCTTGACGACCTTCCCGTGCAACACGCCAAAACGGGTGAAAGGGAAGGCGTCGACCTTGATGACAGCCTCTTGACCGACTTTAACAAAGCCGATGTCAAGATTTGCGACCAGTGCTTCGACTTGAAGTTTGCCTCCGGCCGGCGTGATGACGGCAAGCCGCTGCCCGGTCGTCACGACCTGCCCATCGGTGGTGATGGCTGTCTGCTGAACGACGCCGTCGATCGGCGCATAGAGCTTCGTGCGCGCAAGCCGCGCCATCGCCTTGGCGAGCGCCTGACGCGCCTCGTCTGCCTTGCGCGAAGCCTCGGCGAGCTTGTTCTGATTGTCGGCAACGAATTGCGAAATGGCCTTCGCCTTCTCGCTCGGAACCTCTTTCAGGGGCATCGTCAACTTGTTGAGCGAAGCTCGCAACGATGCTGAAATGGCGCGCCCGGGCTATGCGGCGATCTGGACGCCGGCAATGTCCTTCCACGCGTTCAGCGCGTCGGCGCGAAGCGCTCGATAGTCAGATGCTGAGAGGGCGTGGCGGGGAAAGTGGAAGAGGTTGGCGATGGGATCATGGATCGAGATGAAGCGCTGCAGTTGCCGCGGCGATTTGAACCGCTTCATGATCCGCTCTCGCCGCCTCGTTGGCTGATGGGAATTTTCGGCTCGATTATTGAGTCCCTTATGCTGGCGATGCTCGAACTTCATGCCCATGTCCGTGCGCGCGGCGCCGTAAGAACCGAGCTTATCGGTGACCAAGACACGCGGAGCGCGGGCCTGTTTGCGGAGGAGCTTGCGAAGCAGGCGTTCGGCGGCGCCTCGGTCGCGGCGACTCTGAACCAAAGCGTCGAGGACAAAGCCGTCCTGATCGACGGCGCGCCAAAGCCAGCGCTTTTCGCCATTGATGGCGACCACGACCTCATCGAGACGCCACTTGTCGCCGAATTGCGGCGCGCGCCGGCGCACTTCGTTGGCGAAGTCTCGGCCGAATTTCTCAGCCCAGCGCCGGACGGTTTCGTGGCTGACGATCATACCGCGGGCGGCCAGAAGATCTTCGACCATTCTCAGGCTGAGAGGGAAACGGAAATAGAGCCAAACCGCATGGGCGATGACCTCAGCGGGAAAGCGATGACCACGATAGCAGGAATTTGACGTCTGGCTCATCGCCGCCAACTAGCCCAAAACCATCGACAAATCGTCAACGTGACAGTCCCCTCAAGATGCCTGCCACGTCGCGCACGACGTCGCCGCTTAGCCCCGAAGGCAGAGCCCACGCTTTGAAATCGACCCGTAGTGTGACGACCTGACAAAGCCGTCCTGATCGCTATTTTTCGGCCGGTCCTGGGACGACGCTCGCTTCGACAAGGCGCATGTGCCACCCATCGGTGTCGCGCTGATAGATCGCGACAATGCGGCCATCCACCTCGTGGAGATCGCCGTTCGCGCGCGGCGCCATCACGGAGAAGTGGGCAAGGCCATAGCCGCCATTGCCCTGGACATGGACTTCGATGACTTTGATGGCGTGGCCTCGAGCGCCAGAGGCGAAGCGGTCAGCATAGTAGGTCGCGAGCGCTTCTCGGCCACGCACGACTGAGCCGGACGGTGAGAGCAACACGCCATCTAAGGTATAGAGCGCCGCCATGGCAGCGGGCTTCTTGTCGTTATAATTGGCGTCATATTGCCGGCCAAGCTCGGTAGCCGCCTGCATCAATTCTGACTCGCTGATATCCCCCGCCGCCAGGGTAGGGGCGGCGGTAGCGCCGATCAGAACGACTAGAAGGAAATGAGCGTAAAATCTTTTCATTCTGGTCAGGATGCGAGCTATTCGGTTCCCGTGACATTGGCGATCAGGCGTAACGACTGCATCGACATTTCGATCTCGCCGGTTCCGGAAAAGGAGCCTACGCGCATGACTCCGTTGATCGGGTGCTTGCCGGGTTTGGTCGCATGAAGGGGGACCTCGAAGACCAACGAGTCTTCCTCCAGCGTCGCCGGCACCACCTTGTTATCGAAAACGACCGCATTGTCGAGCGAAGACAACGAGACCACGCGATTGTTGTAGTGTTTGAGAATTCGATACCCGTCGCGGATCTTGAGGGTTGCGCGCAGGACAGCGGGCTCGCCGACCTTGGCCGTGACATCGGTCACTTCGATGGCATAGGCCGGCGATGTCGCCCCGACGCCGAAGTCGTCGTCCGCGCCGGCCGGACCGGCGGCGCCCACCGCGAGAGCGGCGAAGACCAAACCGGAAAACGCTGAAGTCAGAGGAACTCGGGTACGAGACATGAAGATGTTTCCAAATTACACGCCGATATCTGGCGAACTGGCCAGCCGTCAAGATTGACGGCTGGCTTCTTTTGATGCGGCGACAGAGCCGGCGCAGCGCCGTTCACTTCTGAACGGCGAACACCCAGACCACTCCGCCCTGCGGCACGTCTGGGTTCCAACCGACCAGATCGGCCATCAAGGTCTGCTGGAACGCCGGATCAACGCCGTAGCCGGACTCGACTGCGACGTATTGCACGCCGTTGACTTCGAAGGTTGATGGCGGCGCCATGATGCCGGAGTTGGTGCGGAAGTGCCAAAGCTCTTCGCCCGTCTTGGCGTCATAGGCGCGGAACATCCGATCGTTGGTGCCGCCGGCGAACAGCAGGCCGCCGCCGGTCGTCAGCACCGAACCCCAGTTCATCGAGTTCGCGTACGTATCCTTCCACACACGCTTGCCCGTGTTCGCATCGATGGCCTGCAACGCGCCGAAGAAACCCGGCTTCGTATCGACGCTGAAGTTGAAGTCGGGAATCGCCACCCCCGTCCACCATTGGCCAGGAATCCGCTCTTCGACTTTCCCTTCTAACTTGTTGCAGTGATTTTCGTTGGTCGGGATATAGACCACGCCGGTTTTCGGATCGTAAGACTCGAACGGCCAGTCCTTGCCGCCCCACAGTCCCGGACAGAACTTCGCGGCCTTGCCGGTTGCCGGCTTGTGGGCCATATCGACGTCCGGACGCCCCGTCTTCGGATCAATGCTCTTGAAGACGTCCTGCGGGACGTAGGCTTCCGAGTCCAGGTACGAGATACTGCCGTCGCCGCCGCGCTTCAGCCAGTAGAGGTAGCCATTGCGCTGCGGGGTCAAAAGGCCCTTGATGTCGCCGCCTTTCTGGAAGTCCACCAGCATTGGCGCATTCATGGCGTCCCAGTCCCATGACTCGTTCTGGTGGTACTGGAAGTAGCCCTTGATCTTGCCGGTGTCGCCGTCCAGCGCCAGCGTCGAGCCCGTATAGAGATTGTCGCCCGGCCGCTGATCGCCAAACCAGGGCGAACCGTTTCCGACGCCCCAATAGACCGTGTTGGTGGCCGGATCGTAGTTGCCGGTGTTCCACATGGCGCCGCCGCCGGTCTTCCAGGTGTCGGGCTTCTGCCAGGTCTCGCTGCCTGGCTCGCCCGGCGCGGGGATGGAATAGGTCTTCCATGCCGATTTGCCGGTGTCCGCGTCGAACGCCTCGACAAACCCGCGTATGCCGAACTCGCCGCCCGAGACGCCAACCAGCACCTTCCCCTTCTCGATAAGGGGCGCCATAGTCATGTAGTAACCGTCTTTCCAGTCCGCGACCTTCGCCTCCCAGGCGACTTTGCCGGTCTTGGCGTCCAACGCCACCAGCGTGGCGTCGAGCGTCGGAAAGAAGACCTTGTCGCCGTAAAGCCCGACGCCGCGGCTGGTGTTATGGAGCGCGGCAAAGCCAGGCGGCAGCTTGCGCTTGTAGCGCCACAGCACCTCGCCACTAGCGGCATCCAGCGCCAGCACCTGACTGTATGGGGTCGCGACAAACATCACGCCGTCGTTGACGATCGGAGGCGCCTCATGGCCGGAATCGACGCCGGTCGAAACGCTCCACACCGGCACCAGGTTCTTGACGTTTGACACATTGACCTGGTCAAGCGGGCTATAGCTCCAGCCCGCGTAGTTGCCCCGCGTCATCAGCCAGTTTTGAGGCTCCGGATTCGCGAGTTGGGCATCGGTGACCGGTGTGTAGTCTCCGGCGTAAGCAACTTCCAAGGCGCTCGCCATCATGAGCGCCGTCAAGCTGGCGCCAAACCATAGCTTCGTCATGCTTTCCTCCCTATTTAAGGCCGTCCCAGCTTCGGGATCGGCCTGGCCCAACGGGCCCTATCTCGCCCGAACCATCAATCTGTTTGCCTGCCGATCGGACCATCGAATCCGCCAGCGACGATCAGTACGCCGTTCTCGCTTTTCAGCGGCAGACCCGCGAGCGGCATCGGCGCGGGTCCAAAAATCACTTTCGCGGAGTTCTTCGGATCGTACGTGGAGCCATGGCACGAGCACACCATAGCCTTCTTTTCCGTCGACCACTGGATCACCGGACAGCCTTGATGCGTGCATATGGCCGAATAGGCGACGACGCCGTCGGTCGCGAGCTTACGAGTCTGCTCATCAAGACCGTCATCGCCGACGCGGACCAAGAGCACGAGATTGAGCGGCGTCCCGTCCCGTACGAGCCCCTTAGGGTCGGCCGGATAGGTTTGCAATTGCTCGCCGCCGAGTTCCAAATCCTCGACTCGAGCGGGCTGGTCCTTCCTAGGCCCGCTCAGAAAGACGAGATGATCTCCGGACTGCGGCCCTTTTTCTGTTTCGTCGGGTTGATCGTCCGCACGCGCTGGGATGTTCAACAAAGGTGAGAGCGCGAGCGCGGCGCCAAACATGGCCTGGCGCCGGCACAATTGCAGGCCGCCAAACTCCCCGCCGTCGGCCATTCGCGTCCCTCCCATTAAGCTTATTGGTATACTGACACGATTGTGATTGTCGAGACGTTTTTATCTCGTTGTCAAGAGATGATCATCAGTTTCTCGGGAGCGCATCCTGTTTGAGCACGGACGATGTCTGAAAGAGCGTTGTCGCAATCTCCCGTGCTGTGTGGCTTGTGGCGACGACTGGGCTATCAGCTCTGGCCGCGTTGCGGGCTGCGAGACGCAATCGCAAGCAACACCATTGCGATCGCAACCGCTCAGCTTGGCGCCCGTAGATAACGCCTTCGACGCGCTTAGGCCGGGAGCAAGGTCCCGGCCCGCCTTTTGGCGTTCGCTTTAGGCCTTGCTAGCCAACTGCTGTCCGAGCGGCAACGATCGGATGCGTTTGCCGCTCGCCGCAAAGATCGCGTTCATGAGCGCCGGCGCGACCGGCGGCACGCCGGGCTCGCCCACCCCGCCCATGTGCATATCGTAGCCATGCGGCACGATATAGACATGCGTCTCACGCGGCGCGTCGCTGATCCGCAACACAAAGTAGTCGTCGAGGTTGCTCTGCTGGACCCTCCCGTTCTTGAACGAGATTTCGTTGAGCAAGCCCACCCCGAGGCCCATGACGACCGCTCCCTCGAATTGAGAGCGGACGCGATCCGGGTTCACGATCGGGCCGCAATCAACGGCGATGTCGACCCGGGGCACGGTGACGTTGCCCTTCTCGTCAACCGCGGCTTCGATGACGGCCGCGACGTAGCTCACAAAACTGCGATGGACGGCTAAGCCAAGGCCATGACCTTTCGGAACTTGGCGGGTGACCCAACCCGCTTTCTCGGTCACCAGTTCGACGACGTTGCGCAGCCGGCCGGTGTCGATCGGATAGACCTCCGGATTCTCTCCGTAGTCCCAGAAGTTCTTCACCTTCTGAGGCACGTCGAGGATGCGAGGGGGGCCGATCAGATCGAGCAGGAACGCCTTCTGATCCTTGCCCGCCTTAGAAGCGAGTTC
This sequence comes from uncultured Alphaproteobacteria bacterium, assembly GCA_963813555.1. Taxonomy (GTDB): domain Bacteria; phylum Pseudomonadota; class Alphaproteobacteria; order Rhizobiales; family Beijerinckiaceae; genus Roseiarcus. Next base: position 369,741 of record CAWEZX010000018.1, read on the forward strand.
GGCGACGAAGGATTGAATCGCAAACCCGTGCGGCACGTTCGAAACGGAACGCCACCAGCCAACCTTGGTGTGCGCTTCGGCCTCGCCGTTCTCGATGCTGATATTGTCGATAGCGAAGGGCATGTCGACGAGGCCCATTCCCTGCTCGAGCGGCGCTTCATGCTTGGGATCGGCCACGAAGAGCGCGAAGATCGTCGGCGCGACGCTGTTATGCCGCCATGCAACCACCTTGCCGTCCTTGTCCAGCCCCGCCTCGAGGCGCTCGACCGACACCGTATGGTAGAAGTCGTTGTGGATGTCATCCTCGCGAGTCCAAACGACCTTGACCGGGGCTCCGCCAATCGCCTTTGAGCACAAAGCCGCTTCGACCGCGAAGTCCGGCTTCGACTTGCGGCCGAAACCTCCGCCCAAAAGGGTCACGTTGACGGTAACGTTTTCGGGCGGAAGCGCCAGATATGAGGCGACCATATCATGTGCGGCCTGCGGGCTTTGCACGCTCGTCCAGACTTCGGCCTTGCCGTCGACGATTCGGCAGGTCGCGGACGGAGGCTCCATCGTCGCGTGCGCGTTGTGAGGAATGTAATACTCGGCCTCGATTTTCTTGTCCGCGCTGGCATATGCGGCGGCGAAGTCGCCATCACTACGGAGGACCTTGCCAGGCTGTCTAGCGGTCGCCTCCATCGCCGCGCGGTAGGCCTGCGAGTCGTAGGTCGCGTGCGGGCCATCGTCCCATTGGATTTTAAGCGCCTTGCGGCCCTTAATCGCAGCCCAGGTGTTGTCGGCGATAATTGCGATTCCCCCTGACGGCTGGAATTTCATGGGGTAGGACGGCGCGGGGATCTCAACGACCTGGACAACGCCGGGCACCTTTTTGGCGTCCGTCGCGTCGTAGGACGCGACCTTGCCCCCCATCACCGCCGGCCGCGCGACGACCGCGTACTTCTGCCCGGGCAAGCGGATATCCTGTCCATAGGTGGCGCGGCCGGTCGTGATGTTGAAGCCGTCGACAATATTGGTCCCTTCCTTGCCGATGTAGCGGAACTGCGAAGGGTCCTTGAGCTTCAAGGTGGCGGTCGCGGGCACGTCCAATTTAGCGGCGTCGGCGGCGATGTCGCCGTAGCCGAGCTTCTTGCCGGTCGACTTCTGAATGACCTCGTGGTTCTTCGCCTCGACATCGGAAACGTCGACGCCCCACCGCTTGGCCGCGGCCTCTTCCAGCATCATGCGCGCTGCCGCGCCGACTTGCCGCATCGGCACGAAGCCGTGACGCGTCGAACGCGAGCCGTCGGTATCCTGGTTGCCGTAACGAACCTCGTCGCCCACCGCCTGAGCGACTTTCACCCGAGCCCAGTCGGCGTCGAGTTCGTCGGCGACGATCAGCGGCATGCCCGTCCGCACGCCCGTGCCCATGTCGGAGCGATTGCAGACGATGGTGACGGTTCCGTCCGGCGCAATCGACACGAACACCTTAGGATTGTTCACCGAGCCGTGCGGCATGCCGTCGGCGCCCCATTTGGGGGCATCGGCCGCCAGCGCCGGACGAGACGGCATTACGTGCACGGCGAGCACAAGGCCTGTCGTTGAAAGAATCCCCTTCAGAACGCCACGCCGACTGACATTCTCGATGCCAGATGTCGACACGATTTCGCGAATGTGCTTGGTCATGGTCAGGCTCCCGCAGCTTGCTTGATGGCGGCGCGAATGCGCTGATAGGTCCCACAACGGCAGATGTTGCCGTACATCGTGCTGTCGATGTCGGAGTCGGTCGGATGAGGCGACTGTTTCAGAAGCGCGACGGCCTGCATGATCTGGCCAGCCTGACAATAGCCGCACTGGGGCACATTGAGCGCCCGCCAAGCGGTTTGAACGGGGTGATTGCCTTCGGGGTCGAGACCTTCGATGGTGGTTATCGACTTGCCATTCGCGTCGCTCATCGCCGTGACGCAAGATCGGGTGGCGTCGCCGTCGAGATGGATCGTGCAGGCGCCGCATGCAGCAACGCCGCAGCCGAATTTCGTGCCAGTCAGTCCAAGAACATCGCGGAGATACCAGAGCACAGGCATCGTCGGATCTCCGTCGAACGACTGCGCCTGACCGTTCACGCGCACAGTGATCATGCTTCCCTCCCTATCGAAAGCCGTTGCCCTAAAGTCATGCCGGCGAGGTCAGAAGCGCATCGCGCTTCTCCCGCAATTGAATTGAAACAATTCCAGACATTAAAACAATTCTAAGTGACGATCGAAGGCGGAGCAATAATGATTGCGATGTATACAATCCAATACATCGTTGTTGACAAGTGTTTTACTTGCAGTCACGACGCTCGAAATATTCATGTCGATATGACGCTGGAACGCGACAGAGCTTACCCTCAAGGAAATCGCCGGTCCGGGTTTTGGCGGGCGCCGTGTAACCCATTGAAAAGTCTCGATTCGGACGAGAGAATCCAAGGAAATCCAACCCTCATAAACGGGGGTCCTTCGCAGCGAAACGGCCAGCGGCCAAGAAAACCCAAATCGACCGGATGAGCCTCCGGTCCGCCGCCGGGGGGCAGCCGAACCGCCTTCTTCAAACATACAAAGCGCTCTAGTATTTGACATCCGCGTCTTGCGCGCCTAGTAAGCCCGCCTTCGTCAGGTTTTAGCCTCGTCGATCAAGCCGACTGCCCCTTGAGGCCAGCGGTCCCCGTCCGGCAGCGCGTCGCGCCCCCGGGCGCGATTGGCGTTGGCTGGAACGTGAATGCCGTTGGGCGGATTGGGAAGGCGGCCGTCCCCGCCCTATCTATTCGCTCATCGCCATTCGCGGCCTGATCAAAGGAGCGTGATCCATGTTCGAGAGCCTGTCCGAAAAGCTCTCCGGCATTCTGGACAAACTCACCGGCCGCGGCGCCCTCTCTGAAGAGGACGTCAACGCCGCAATGCGCGAGGTGCGTCGTGCGCTGCTCGAGGCGGACGTCGCGCTCGAGGTCGTGCGTTCGTTTGTCGACAGGACGCGCACCAAGGCGGTCGGCGCCGCTGTCGTCAAGTCGGTCAAGCCCGGCCAGATGGTGGTCAAGATCGTCCACGATTCGCTGGTCGAGACGCTCGGCGGCGAATCGCAGGCGATCGATCTGAACGCGCCGGCTCCGGTGGCGATCATGCTGGTCGGCCTGCAGGGCGCGGGCAAGACGACGACCGCGGCCAAGATCGCCAAACGCTTGACCGAGCGGGACAAGCACAAGGTGCTGATGGCGTCGCTCGACGTGAAGCGTCCGGCGGCGCAGGAGCAGCTCGCAATCTTGGGCGAACAGGTCGGCGTCGCGACGCTGCCGATCGTTTTCGGCGAGGATCCGGTCGCCATCGCCAGACGCGCCGAATCGGCGGCGCGGCTGCAGGGCTACGATGTCGTGCTGCTCGACACCGCCGGGCGCACCCATATCGACGAGCCGCTGATGCAGGAGATGGCGGACATCCGCGACGCCGCGCGGCCGCACGAAATCCTGCTGGTGGCCGACGCGTTGACCGGCCAGGACGCCGTCAATCTGGCCAAGAACTTCAACGAGCAAGTGGGCTTAACCGGCATCGTGCTGACCCGCATGGACGGCGACGGACGCGGCGGCGCGGCGCTGTCGATGCGCTCGGTCACCGGCAAGCCGATCAAGCTGCTTGGCGTCGGCGAAAAGATGGACGCGATCGAGGATTTCCATCCCGCGCGTCTCGCCGACCGCATCCTCGGCATGGGCGACATCGTCAGCCTGGTCGAGAAGGCGGCCCAAAACATCGACGCGACGCAAGCGGCCAAGATGGCCGAGAAGATGCGCAAGGGCGTGTTCGATCTGAACGACCTCTCGGAGCAATTGGGACAGATCGAGAAGCTTGGCGGAATGGGCGGCATCATGGGCATGCTGCCCGGCGTGGCCAAGATGAAGGACCAGCTCAATTCCGCCAATCTCGACGACAAGTTCGTCAAGCGTCAGCGCGCCATCATCTCGTCGATGACGCCGCAAGAGCGCCGCAACCCCGACATTCTCAAAGCCTCACGCAAGAAGCGCATCGCGGCGGGCTCCGGCGTCACGGTCGAATATGTCAACCGGCTGCTCAAGCAGCACCGCCAGATGGCTGACATGATGAAGGCGATGGGCGGCGGGGGCGCTAAGCGCGGCATGATGGGCAAGCTCGGCCAGATGATGGGCCTCGGAGGAGGCATGCCGATGCCATCGCCCGAACAGATCGAAGCGATGCAGAAGCAGCTGGGCGGCGCCGGCCTCTCCGGAGCGCCCTCAGGCCCGCCGGGCATTCCCGCCGCACCGCCGCCCGGCGCCTTCAACTTGCCCCCGCAATTCCCCGGTCTCGGCGGCGGCCCGAAGCTGCCGGGCCTCGGTGGCGGATTCAATCCTTTCGGGGGGAAGAAGAAATGACCGCAATTCTCGCTCGCCCTTAAAGGGGGAGCGCTATCGCCAAAGTGAAGAACAACCCATCTGATCTGAAAGGAAAACCGCAATGTCCCTGAAAATCCGCCTCTCCCGCGCCGGCGCGAAAAAGCGCCCGTTCTATCGCATCGTCGTCGCCGACGCGCGCATGCCGCGCGACGGCCGCTTCGTTGAAAAGATCGGCACGTTCGATCCCTTGAAGGCCAAGGATGCCGCCGACCGTCTCGTGCTCGATCAGGAGAAAGCCAAGGACTGGCTCGCCAAGGGCGCGCAGCCGACCGACCGCGTACTGCGCCTGCTCGACGGTCTCGGCCTCGCCAAGCGCGAAGCGCGCAACAATCCGCACAAGGCGCAGCCGAAGAAAAGGGCGCAGGAGCGCGCCGCCGCCGCTGCCGCGGCAGCAGAAAAGGCCGCCGAAGCTCCTGCCGCCTGACCTCGTCTAACGTAACTTGCGCGCGCCCGACCGCCTCATCCTCATGGGCGTATTCGGCGCGCCGCAAGGCGTGCGGGGCGAGGTTCGCGTCAAATCGCTGACCAGCGAGCCGAGCGCCATCGGCGCCTATGGGCCTCTTACCAACAAGGCCCGGACGAGGCCTTTTGCGTTCGAATCCCTCCGCCCGCTCAAGGACGACATGCTGGTCGCGCGGGTCGCCGGCGTTTCAACCCGCGAGGCGGCTGAGGCATTGAAGGGCGTGGAAATCTTCGCCCGCCGCGACCAGTTGCCCCCGCCGGCGCATGACGAATTCTATTACGACGATCTGATCGGGCTTGAAGCGGTCGACACGGCGGGCGGGAGCCTCGGTCGCGTGATGTCGCTGATGAACTACGGCGCCGGCGACGTTCTCGAGATCGCGCCGGCCCAAGGCGGCGAAACCACGCTTCTGCCGTTCACCAAGCGCGTCGCGCCTCGGATCGATTTCGACGCCGGTAGGATTGTCATCGAGCCGCCGCGCGAAGTCGAGGACGAGGACTAGCGTTACGAGCGAATGGAGTGGTGTCCGGGTTCAGACGGATGTGAGACAGCTCGCCGCCAGGCGAATCCGAGGCATTGATTGCTTGGAAGCGATTTTGCGCGAAAGAAGTTTGAACTCAAGGTCGGCCAGGAGGGCCACCGCCAGAGGCGGTGCGCGCCATAGTGCGTCTGGGGACGCCCGTCTCTCGACGGGCCATACACGCATCCTTGACTTCAAATTTCTTTCGCGTCCCGCTCAAGCAATCAATGGCTCCATCCCAACTCGTCGGCTCACTTGTCCTGAACCCGGACAGGTGGTTGCTAAGGCCGCAGGGGGCGGATACACACGAGGCGCTTGCGCCGCACCCCTCATCCGGCGCCGGCGGTTTTAGGATCCCAAGACTCGCTTGGTTTTTTGGAGACGCATTGCATGACGACGAGTTCCGAGACGGCTTCGGACAGCCATGGAGGCGCCTCGGTTACGAAGCGGGATTTCCTTTTTCTGGCGACTGGTTCGCTGGCCGCGGTCGGCGTCGCGGCCACGATCTGGCCGTTCATCGATCAGATGAATCCGGACGCCGCCACGATCGCCGCGGCCGGCCCGGTCGACATCGACATCGGCCAACTCGAGCCGGGCCAGCGGGTGGTCACGCTCTGGGCGGCGCGGCCGGTGTTCGTCGTCAAGCGAGCCCAGCCGGCGCTCGATGAATTGAAGAATCCTAAGCTTCTATCACGGTTGCGCGACCCGAACTCGCAGGAATTGCAGCAGCCGACCTATGCCGCGAACTGGAGCCGGTCGGTCAAGCCCGAGATTCTCGTCCTGGTCGGGGTCTGCACTCATCTCGGGTGCATTCCGTTGTTCGACCCGCAACCCAACGCGACCGATCCGGCGCCGGATTGGCCAGGCGGCTTCTTTTGCCCGTGCCATGGTTCGAAATACGATCTGGCTGGCCGGGTGTTCCAGGGCGTTCCCGCGCCCTACAATCTGCCGGTCCCGCCCTATCATTTCCCTGACGACAAGACCGTGCGGGTCGGCCAAAACCCGCCGGGCGCGAATTTCGATTTCAACTCGATCCTGCAGGTGTAGCTCGGGAAGATCGATCCGCGTGACAGCGATCGGGCGAACGCGTTAAGCGTCGCCGCGATGTTCGCCTGCACGATCCTGACTCTGTTTCCATCCATGTTTCCAGGCCCGCTTGGCCAATCGCTGGCGGGCGAGGCGCTGGCGCGGGGCTTGTGGTCGCTTGACGCGCGCGACATCCGTGAGCATGGGCTCGGGCGCCATCGCGCGGTCGACGACACGCCGGCGGGCGGCGGCCCGGGCATGGTGATGCGCGCCGACGTCATCGCCGCGAGCTTCGACGCGGCGCTTGTCCTCGGTGATCCGCGCCCGCGCCTCATCATGAGCCCGCGCGGCGAGCCGTTTTCGCAAGCACGCGCCCGCGAATGGGCGGCGGGCCCGGGCTTGGTGATCATCTGCCCCCGCTTCGAGGGCGTCGACGAGCGGGTGATCGAGGCGCGCGGCCTCGTCGAAGTCTCGATAGGCGATTATGTGCTTTCGGGCGGCGAGATCGCAGCGCTCGCCGTCCTTGACGCTTGTGTGCGGCTCATTCCCGGCGTGATGGGCAAGGAAGAGTCCGGCGCGGAGGAAACCTTCGAGAACGGTCTGCTCGAATATCCGCACTATACCCGCCCCCGCGAATGGGAGGGTCGCGCCATTCCCGACGTGCTGCTGTCCGGCGACCACGCCAAGATCGCCGCTTGGCGCCGCGCCGAGGCGGAGCGGATCACGCGGGAGCGGCGGCCGGACTTGACGGCGCTCTAGGGGCGCCCAAATTCGACGAGGCTTGCAGTTTTCTTCTCGCTAATCACCCTAATGCCCCTAGTTCTCCTGCACAGTGATTACGACTCTTTGAGCGAGGGATCGGGGGGACTGTCACGTTGACGATTTGTCGATGGTTTTGGGCTAGTTGGCGGCGATGAGCCAGACGTCAAATTCCTGCTATCGTGGTCATCGCTTTCCCGCTGAGGTCATCGCCCATGCGGTTTGGCTCTATTTCCGTTTCCCTCTCAGCCTGAGAATGGTCGAAGATCTTCTGGCCGCCCGCGGTATGATCGTCAGCCACGAAACCGTCCGGCGCTGGGTTGAGAAATTCGGCCGAGACTTCGCCAACGAAGTGCGCCGGCGCGCGCCGCAATTCGGCGACAAGTGGCGTCTCGATGAGGTCGTGGTCGCCATCAATGGCGAAAAGCACTGGCTTTGGCGCGCCGTCGATCAGGACGGCTTTGTTCTCGACGCTTTGGTTCAGAGTTGCCGCGACCGAGGCGCCGCTGAACGCCTGCTTCGCAAGCTCCTCCGCAAACAGGCCCGCGCTCCGCGTGTCTTGGTCACCGATAAGCTCGGTTCTTACGGCGCCGCGCGCACGGACATGGGCATGAAGTTCGAGCATCGCCAGCATAAGGGACTCAATAATCGAGCCGAAAATTCCCATCAGCCAACGAGGCGGCGAGAGCGGATCATGAAGCGGTTCAAATCGCCGCGGCAACTGCAGCGCTTCATCTCGATCCATGATCCCATCGCCAACCTCTTCCACTTTCCCCGCCACGCCCTCTCAGCATCTGACTATCGAGCGCTTCGCGCCGACGCGCTGAACGCGTGGAAGGACATTGCCGGCGTCCAGATCGCCGCATAGCCCGGGCGCGCCATTTCAGCATCGTTGCGAGCTTCGCTCAATAAGTTGACGATGCCAGCCGGGTCGGCGTCGGCGGCCTGGTCGGCTACTGGTTCGATAGGGCGATTGTGCAAGTCTATGTTACGACCAACGTTTACCAGAAAAACTACGGCGCCAATGACACGCGCTTATGGACGCGCCTGACTATTCCCCTTGGAAGCCCTCCCCGGCCGCCTAGGCCTGTCGGTTTCTGAGTGACTGCGCTCGCCGAGTTCGCCAGCGCGCGGGCCCGCCGCGCCCGCTGCTGTCAGCCTCAGACTTCAGTACCGGTAGCTTTCCGCCTTGAACGGTCCGGCCTCCGGCACGCCAAGATATTTCGACTGTTCGGGCGTCATCTTGGTCAGTTTGACGCCGATCTTGGCCAGATGCAGCGAGGCCACCTTCTCGTCGAGGTGCTTGGGCAGGGTGTAGACCTGCTTCTTGTATTCGCCGGGCTTGGTGAAGAGCTCGATCTGGGCCAGCGTCTGGTTGGTGAACGAGGCCGACATCACGAAGGACGGGTGGCCGGTCGCGTTGCCCAGATTGACCAGGCGCCCCTCGGACAGGAGGATGATCTTCTTGCCGTCGGGGAACTCGATCTCGTCGACCTGCGGCTTGACGTTGCTCCATTTGTAGTTGCGCAGCGCGCCGACCTGGATCTCCGAATCGAAGTGGCCGATGTTGCAGACGATGGCGCGGTCATGCATCGCCCGCATGTGATCGAGGGTAATAACGTCGACATTGCCGGTGGCGGTGACGAAAATGTCGGCGCGCGGGGCCGCGTCCTCCATCGTCGTGACTTCGTAGCCTTCCATCGCCGCCTGAAGCGCGCAAATCGGATCGACCTCGCTCACCATCACCCGGCAGCCGGCGTTGCGAAGCGAGGCGGCCGAGCCCTTGCCGACATCGCCGAAGCCCGCGACCATCGCCACCTTGCCGGCCATCATGACGTCGGTGCCGCGGCGGACGCCGTCGACCAGCGACTCGCGGCAGCCGTAGAGATTGTCGAATTTCGACTTGGTGACGCTGTCGTTGACGTTGATGGCGGGCCACAGGAGTTTGCCTTCCTTGGCCATGATGTAGAGGCGGTGGACGCCCGTCGTCGTCTCTTCCGTCACGCCGCGGATCGAGGCGGCGTTCTTGCCGTACCAGCCGGGATGGCTCTTCAGCCGCGCCTTGATGGCGGCGTACAACACTTCCTCTTCCTCGTTCGAGGCGGTGTCGAGGAACTTCGTGTCGCCCTTTTCGGCGCGCTGGCCAAGGTGGATGAGCAGCGTGGCGTCGCCGCCGTCGTCGAGGATCATGTTGGGGAAGCCGCCGTCCGCCCACTCGAAGACCTTGTGCGTGTAGTCCCAGTAATCCTTGAGGCTCTCGCCCTTGACCGCAAACACCGGCGTGCCGCTGGCCGCGATCGCCGCCGCCGCGTGATCCTGGGTCGAATAGATGTTGCAGGACGCCCAGCGCACATCGGCGCCGAGCGCCTTCAAGGTCTCGATGAGGACGGCGGTCTGAATGGTCATATGCAGGGAGCCGGCGACACGCGCGCCCTTGAGCGGCTGGCTCTTGGCGTATTCGGCCCGGGTGGCCATCAGGCCCGGCATTTCGGTCTCGGCGATGGCGATTTCCTTGCGGCCGTAATCCGCAAGCTTGATGTCGGCGATGGCGTAATCGTGAGCCTTGCTCACGAGCGTCGTGGCGGTCTTGGTCATGGGCTGCGAAAGTCCTTTTTTCGTAACAGGGGTCTCTTATCAGGGTGGCTGGAAACGCGCAATAAACATATAAGCAAATCTTTATATCAATTTTCGACCCAGCGGTTTTTCCGACGCGTGTGGTTACTCGGTTAATTCACGGATGATATATGACAATCCGGGTTGTTGCAGGTCTGAGCAAACGCCGTTAACAATCGCGGACGCGCTCAGCGCCATTCTTGCCGTCGAAATCGGCGATGGCGCATGCTAGGAAGCGAGCGCTTTAAGCAAAAAGCGAGCCGCGACGACAAACGCGGGTTTTGTGCTGTGGTGAAGGGCTGGCGGTAGGTATGGCGCTCTCGGCCAAATTGATGTTGCGGCAAGGTCAGACGATGGTTCTGACGCCGCAGCTTCTTCAGGCGATCAAGCTGTTGCAGATGCCGAATTTCGAGCTGACCCAATTCATCGAGAACGAATTGACGAGCAATCCGCTGCTTGAGCGGGCGGAGGAGCGTGAAGAGGCGCTCCCAGAGCAGACCGAGGCTCACCGCGCCGGTTTCGCCGAAGCGCCAGCCGAACCAGGCGATTGGGCGGGAGAGGCGCTAGAGACGGACGCAGGGCGCCTCGCCGCCAATCTCGGCACCGAGGTCGAAAACGCCTTCGATGCGGACCGCACTGCGCCCGCGATCCAATCCGCTCCGTCCGACGGCTTGAGCGCGCACGCTTGGACTGGCGTCGGTTCGGGCCCTGACGCTGGCGAGGCCCCTGACTTCGAAGCTTACGTCGCCGAGGTCGTGTCGCTTCGCGACCACCTCGAGCGTCAGGCGGCGATCCTGCTCCCCGACCCCGCCGAGCGCATCATTGGCGCCGCGCTGATCGACGGGCTGGACGAGGCCGGATATTTCGTCGGCTCGATTGCCGAAATCGCCGAGCGGCTTGGCGCCGACATCGATCGCGTGGAGCGTGTGCTCGCGCTCATGCAAACACTCGAGCCCACGGGGGTGTTTGCGCGCTCGCTCGCGGAGTGCCTGGCGCTTCAGCTTAAAGAACGGGACCGCTTCGATCCGGCGATGCAGGCGTTCGTGGAGAACCTGCCGGCGCTCGCCAAGCGGGACTTTCCGCTGTTGCGCCGCGTCTGCGGCGTCGACGACGAGGACTTGCGCGACATGCTGGCCGAGATCCGGCGGCTCGAGCCCAAGCCAGGGCGCGCCTTCGGCGATCCGCCGGCGGCGCCGGCGATCCCCGACGTCCATGTCACCGCGGCGCAGGATTTTGGCTGGCGCGTCGAGCTCAATACTAAGGCGCTGCCGCGGGTGCTCGTCAATGAGGTCTACGCCGCCGAGATCCGCCGTGGCGCGAAGCGGGACGAGGACCGGCAATACGTCTCCACCCAATTGCAGTCGGCCAATTGGCTGACCAAGAGCCTCGAGCAGCGCGCGCGCACCATCCTCAACGTGGCGAGCGAGATCGTGCGCCGGCAGGACTCCTTCCTCCTCCAGGGCGTCTCAGGCCTGAGGCCGCTCAACCTGAAGATGGTCGGCGAAGCGATCGGCGTGCACGAATCGACGGTCTCGCGCGCCACCGCGCATAAGTTTATTCAGACGCCGCGCGGCCTGTTCGAGATGAAATATTTCTTCACCGCGGCGATCGCATCGACAGAACCGGGACAGGCCCATTCGGCGGAAGCCGTGCGCCAGCGCATCCGGCAGATGATCGACGGCGAGGATCCGGAGGAGGTGCTGTCCGACGACGTGATCGTCGAACGCCTGCGCAAGGCGGACATCCTTGTGGCGCGCCGCACCGTCGCTAAGTATCGCGACAGTCTTAAGATCCCGTCGTCGGTTGAAAGGCGCAGAATGAAGATGGCGTCGACGCGCGCCCGGGTTCAACGCGCCAATTCCCTGGCAGTTGAAGCATAATAGCGATTTTACTATTAATTTGAACGATTTATCACGACGATTGACATGCGCCGGGTAGGCTCCTAACGCTAGCTGCGACTCGGGCGACAGGAATTGACCGAGGCGAAGTGGAAAGAGCAGGCAGGAACGCGCGGGGCGCGGCGCGGAGGGGCGGCGAAAGCAGTCGCCCGCTACGCCTGAGAGGTAAGGCCAGCGTTCGATGACCTTGAGGGTATCGGGTAAGAACCTCGACATCGGGGAAGCTTTGCGTCGGCATGTCCTGGAAAAAGTCGAGGCGACAGTCGCCCGCTATTTTAGCGGCTCCGTCGGCGGCCACGTGGTGGTGACACGCGACGGATCCGGCTATCGTTCGGACTGCACGCTGCGCCTGAGTTCCGGGCTCAGCCTGCACGCTGAGGGTCGAGCGCACGAACCCTACCTTTGCTTCGAGCAGGCGGCCGACAAGATTGAAACCCGGTTGCGCCGCTACAAAACCCGCCTCAAGGGCCACGCCAGCGCCTCCGCGGCGCATGCGCGGGGCAAGGTTGCTAACTATCTTATCGAATCGCCGCGCGATGAAGAGGAAGAACCCGCAGGGGACTTCAATCCCGTCGTCGTGGCGGAGGGAACAGAAGAACTCAAATCTCTTTCGGTCGCCTCCGCCGTTGCTGAACTCGATCTGACCGGCGCTTCGGTCATTGTCTTTCAGCATGCCGGCACCGGCCGGGTGAATATTGTCTACCGGCGCCGCGACGGCGCGATCGGCTGGCTCGATCCGCAGACGTCTCGCGAATCGTCGGGCGTTCAATAATTGGGACGAACATGTCGCTATCACAACTCCTTAAGCCGGACGCCGTGCTGGCCGCTCTGAGAGTGAACGGCAAGAAGCAGGCGCTGCAGGAGATGAGTGAGCGCGCCGCGCTGGTTTCAGGCCTGCCGGCGCGCGAGATCTTTGATGCGATTTTGCAGCGCGAGCGGCTGGGCTCGACCGGGGTGGGCGACGGCGTCGCCATTCCGCACGGCAAGCTGGCCAAATGCCATCAAATTTGCGGCGTCTTCGCCAGGCTGGACCGCCCGATCGATTTCGAAGCCCCGGACGGCTTGCCGGTCGATCTCATTTTCATGCTGATCGCCCCGGAGGCGGCGGGGGCGGATCACCTCAAGGCGTTGGCGATGAGCGCCCGGCTGTTGCGCAACGGCGCGGTCGCCCCCCAATTGCGCGCGACCAAGGATCCCGCTGCGCTTTACGCGCTTCTGACCATGGCGCCGACCTCAAACGCGGCCTGATCGGCCAGGAGCCTTTGCCTCATGAAAGCGCGTGTGATCGTGACGTTGAAGTCCGGCGTGCTCGATCCGCAGGGCAAGGCGATCGAGGGCGCGCTCAAGGGACTGGCCGTCGACGGTCTCAAAAGCGTGCGTCAGGGCAAGATTTTCGACATCGAGCTCGACGGCGACGATCACGCGACAGCGCGCCGAAGGCTGAGCGAGGCTTGCGAGCGCCTGCTCGCCAACACCATCGTCGAGAATTACGCCATCGAAATCGCGTGAGGGCATGCGCGCGGCGATCATCCTGTTTCCCGGAGTTAATCGCGAAGGCGACGTTGCGCGCGCTCTTCGGCAGGCCACGGGCGCCGAGCCCGCGATCGTCTGGCATGCCGAACACGAACTGCCGCCGGGCCTCGATCTCGTCGTCCTGCCAGGCGGATTCTCCTACGGAGATTATCTGCGCTGCGGCGCGATTGCCGCCCGCGCGCCGATCATGCAGGCGGTCGGCGACCACGCCGCGCGCGGCGGACTGGTGCTGGGCGTGTGCAACGGCTTCCAGATCCTGTGCGAGGCCGGTCTTTTGCCAGGCGTTTTGATGCGCAACGCTGAGCTTCGTTTCGTCTGCAAAATGCAGCACGTGAGGGTCGAGAACGCACAAACCCCGTTCACGCGCTTCTATGCGCCGGGACAGGTGGTCAAATTCGCCATCGCCCATGGCGAGGGAAATTTCGTCGCTGACGAGGACACCATCCACAAAATCGAGGCCGAGGGGCGAATCGCATTCCGGTATTGCGACGCCGAGGGTAAGGTTGGGGACGCTTCGAACCCCAACGGCGCGATGAATTCCATAGCTGGCGTGTTCAACGACCGGTTCAATGTGCTCGGTTTGATGCCACATCCTGAAAATCTGATCGACCCTCTTGTGGGCGGCGTCGACGGACGGGCGCTTTTCGCTTCGCTTGCCGCATGAAACGGGATGTCCCGGGCTCCGCGAGGGGGTCCTATGGTTGCTCGCTCGCCCAAAGCTGACGGCGTCCACATTAATCCCCAGGTTTTCGCAAAAAAATTTCCGCCTCAGCCTTTTTGTCATAGTGCGGGAACCCTTGTTCGGCATTATCTGGTTCAACTAAGGATAATCCGAACCCATGACTGATTCGCTCGACAGACTGTTCGCCGCCGTCCACGAGGCCCGGGACCGAAGTCCTTCGGTCTCCCGCACGTCTAAGTTGTTCCGTGACGGGGTGCAGAAAATGGCCAAGAAATTGGTCGAAGAGGCGATCGAGGTCGGGCTCGACGCGGTGCAGATGAACCGCAAGTCGGTGATCCTGGAGAGCGCCGACGTTTTCTATCATCTTGCCGTCATCTGGGCCGAATGTGGCGTTTCGCCGGCCGACGTCATGGGCGAGATCGACCGGCGGGAGCGCGTTTACGGCATCGCCGAAAAACTGCCCAAGCAGGCGAGCGCGGCTCAGATCCGACGCATGGCGCCGTGGGCCGCGCGCCGCAGGGCCTCCTGATCCGACGCAAACCGATCGGTCAGAAGCGGACGCGTCAGCCGGTCGCGGCCGACAATTCTTAAAAACCTAGCGCTTTTCGAGACCCCCGCTCCCGCGAGGGCGGACTCGAACGATCTGGACGCGGTCTCGCGGCGACGCGTCCGCGCCAAGGTGACGGCCTCACGGCGAGCGCGACCTTAAACAAGACCGAACGCTATTCGGCTCACGAATTAGGCGGGCGGGCCGATCACGCATGGACCGCCTGGGAATCATCCGGCTCATGACGCTGGAACCTTGGGGAAAGACGTGAATTGACCAATGGGCGGCCACGTGGTTAGCGGGGCGGCGCATGCTTAGTACGTGGAAATACATGCTCTTGCTGGCTTTGGCGCTTCCGGCCATCTATGCGTACGCGCCGCCGAATCTCGAGGACATCGCCAAGCCTCGATGGCTCGATAACATTGGTGTCTTCATCACCAGGTCCCTTGCCTCCGCAAAGCCGCGAGCGGAGGTTTCTCCAGTCGACCCAATCGCCGCAGCGAATGTCGACGAGGACTTGGACTATCGAATCGCCCAACGGATGAAGTCGACCGAGGGATGGCGCACATTCTTGACCGCTCATCCGGACGGCCCCCACGCGCAATTAGCGCGGGCGGAGCTCGACGAACTGGCCCCCTCGGAGACGCCCGCCACGCCGGCGGCTTTGCCGGCTCCGGATGGTGCGCCGCCAGACACGAAAATTCCGAGCGAGGTCGTTTCCCCACCCCAGCCATCCGCAGGGACTGAAGCCGCGAGGCTTGCTTCCGATGAGATCTGCAAAGGCGACGAAGACCGTCTGGAACAATTGTCCAAGAGCCCGACAAGCGACGGCGTCATTCGGTTCCTGATTGAGATGCGCTGCGAGAAGTTGCGGCCGCAACTCCTTCTCCTGGCTGAACGGCTGGACGACAAGGCTCCCGCGGCTGCCGGCGCCGCTGTTCAAGGTCCCGCCTTAAGCGTCCTTCCGGAATCGGTTGTTTCGGCGCCTCCTTTACCGCCGCCAAGAATGCGCGCGAACGAACTTCAGAAGAAGCCGCGCTCCAACCTCGCGTCACGCGGTCTCCAGTCAAGGCGGCATGCTGGCAAATCGACAGCCCCAAGCTTGCCGCCGTTCCTTTTGGCTCTGTTCGGCCAAGGGCCGAGGAGCTCGATTGGGATCCGACGAACCCGAGCCGGCGGCGGACCGGGCAGCGGCGCGGGATCAGGCGGCGGGGGCCGCTGACTGAGGCTTCTGGGGCTGCGCCAGCAGCTCTGGCGGTTCTTGGTTGCAGGTCACGAGCTTTCGGGGTCCGATCATCTCGAAGACGGGCGGACCGGACCGCCATCGCTCACAGCACCACGGGATTTTGCCCGCCGTCCATGGATAGGGTGACGCCAGTGACGTAGCCCGCCTTCGCCGAGGCGAGGAAAAGAACCGCGTCGGCGATCTCTTCCGCCGAGGCCATGCGGCCGAGCGGCAGCCGCGCAACGCTGCGACGGCGCGCTTCGTCGACCGGGATATTGGCGAGCCGCGCGTCGGCCGCGAGTTCCTCCGCCACACGGTCCGTCTCCGTCAGACCCGGACTGACGGCGACGACGCGAACGCCTTTGCTCGCGTAGGTCGCGCCAAGCCCGGCCGTGGCCAGCATCAAGGCGGCGTTGGCCGAGCCGCCAGCGAGATGCGTTGACGAGGCGACTTTGCCGCCTACTCCGATGACGCTGACGATGACCCCGCTCCCGCGCTTCGCCATGCGCTTCACCATCGGATCGATGACGTTGATGTAAGAGAAGAACTTGGCGTCAAACGCTTCACGCCAAACCGCCGGGTTCAATTCATCCGGCGGAGTTCGCTTAGCAGCGCCAGCGGAATTCACGAGGATGTCGATCGGCCCGACGCGGTCTTCAACCGTTTCGATCACTCTCTCCGCGGCGACGGCGTCCACGAGATCGGCGACGACGCCAAACGCCTCTTTGATCTTGGCGCTGGCTTTGTCGATATTGTCGCGGGAGCGCGAACAGATGGCGATCCGCGCGCCTTCGGCCGCAAAGGCTAAGGCGCAAGCAAGCCCGATACCCTTCGAGCCGCCGGTAACGAGCACAACTTTACCTTTGAGTCCCAGCTCCATCGCCGGGGCTAGCCGAGGCGCTGGTTCAAGAACGCCGTCGCGCGGCCCCAAGCCAGCTCGGCGGCCTGGCGATCGTGCGCCGCCATTCGCTGCTCGTTGACGAACGCATGATCGGCGTCATAACGGAAGAACTCGGCTTCCTTGTTCGCAGTCTTCAGCGCCTTCTCGAAAGCATCGACGGCGGCGGGCGTGATGTGATCGTCTTTGTTGGCGAAATGGCCCTGAAGCGGAATCTTGACCTCCGCCGGTTTGGCAGCCTGCTCAGGCGGTAGCCCGTAAAAGGAAATTGCCGCGGTCAGCTCGGGGATTTTCGCCGCGCCGATGATCGCCACCGCCCCGCCCATGCAAAATCCGGCGATGCCGACCTTAGCCCCGTTACGCTTGAGATATTGGACCGCCCCGCGCACGGTCTGCTCGGTCGCGTCGAGGAAGTTCAGCGACATCATTTCTTTCGCGGCGCGCTCCGCGTCGTGATAGGGCACGACAACGCCGTTGAAGAGGTCGGGCGCCAAGGCGTCGAAGCCGGCGAGGGCGAAGCGATCGACCATCGCCTTGATCTGCTCGGCTAGCCCCCACCATTCCTGGATCACGACGACGCCCGGAGCGTCGCCGCGCGCGGCGTTGGCGAGATAGCCCTTGGCGTCGCCGCCGTCGGGACGTTTGAAAGTGATCTCCGTGCCCATTGTTCCTCCGCTGTGTTCCGATCCGTGACGAGAGAGGCGTCGACGGTAACCCGAACGCGTCGGCCTTCCCGTTCAATTGTCCGCGAGCGGCGCCGCCGTGGCTTCAGCCGAGCTTCGACCCATTGGTCATCAGCAGGACCGAATAGAGCGAGGTCGTGCCGCAGATGTACAGCCGGTTGCGCTTGGGACCGCCGAAAGTCAGGTTGGCGACGATTTCGGGGATCAGGATCTTGCCGATAAGCTTTCCGTCCGGTTCGTAGCAATAAACGCCCTTGCCGGTGCTCGTCCATATCCGTCCGAACCGGTCGACGCGGAAGCCGTCATACAATCCGTCCTCCGGGGCCAATTCAGCGAAGATTTCGCCGGGCCCCTTCACGCTCTTGCCGTCCGCGTTGACGGCGTAGCGGCGAATGGCGCGCGGAATATTCGCCTTGTGCGTGGCGCCGGTGTCGGCGACATAGATGAGCTTCTCGTCGGGCGAAAAGGCGATGCCGTTTGGACGCACCATATTGTCGATGAGCCTGGTGATCGCGCTGGTCTTCGGGTCGATGCGATAGACGTGGCAACCATCGATCTCGGGCGTCGCCGGCTCGCCCTCGTTGTCGCCGTCGATGCCGTAGGCCGGGTCGGTGAACCAGATCGAATTGTCGGACTTGACCACGGCGTCGTTCGGCGAGTTGAAACGCTTGCCCTCCCACTTGTCTGCGAGGACTGAAATCGAGCCGTCGAACTCGGTCCGGCTCACGCGGCGCGTCAGGTGCTCGCAGGTGACCAGCCGGCCCTGGTTGTCGACAGTGTTGCCGTTCGAATTGTTGGAGGCCTGCCGGAAAACCGATACTTGGCCCGATTCCTCAACGAAGCGCAGCATCCGGTTGTTGGGAATGTCCGACCAGATGAGATAGCGGCCAGCCGAGAACCAAGCGGGGCCCTCCGACCAAATTGCGCCGGTCCAGTGGCGCGTCACCCGCATATAGCCGGCGAAGAGCTGGTCAAAACGCTTGTCCAGCACGACGAGGTCCGTGCCTTCGACTTGTCCGTAGAACATAACTCTTTCCCCCCGTTGCCGCGGCGACCGTTTGGCCAAGGTTGGCGCCTTCGGCGCGCAAGGGCAAGAGCGGCGTCGGCCTTCCTATGTCAAGGAAAAGTGACGCCTGTTGAGACGACGTTCGCGCGTTTAAACGATCGCAAAGGCTTGCGGGGCGCGCCGGTATCGTCCACATTATCGTACATGAATTGCTCGCCAGCGCGGGGCGACGCCTCGCGGCTCATCGCCGTTCTGGGGCCGACCAATACCGGCAAAACCCATCTTGCGGTCGAGCGCATGTTGGGACACGCGTCGGGCATGATCGGCCTGCCGTTGAGGCTGCTCGCGCGAGAGATCTACGATCGCGTGGTCAAGGCGCGGGGCGCGGCTGAGGTCGCGCTGATCACCGGCGAAGAAAAGATCGTGCCGCTTAGGGCGCGCTATTTCGTCTGCACGGTCGAGGCGATGCCGCTCGACCGCAAGGTCGAATTTCTCGCCGTCGATGAGATCCAGCTTTGCGCCGATCCTGAACGCGGCCATGTGTTCACCCATCGGCTTTTGCACGCGCGGGGGTCGGCCGAGACGATGCTGATGGGCGCGGCGACCGTCGCGTCGCTCATTCGTCAGCTCTGCCCCGGGGCCGAGATCCAGTTCCGCGAACGGCTGTCCCAGCTGAGCTACGCCAGTCCCAAGAAGCTGACCCGCCTGCCTCCGCGCAGCGCCGTGGTCGCCTTCTCCGCCGAGGCTGTTTACGCCATCGCCGAACTGATCCGCCGCCAGCGCGGCGGCGCGGCTGTGGTCATGGGCTCGCTCAGTCCGCGCACTCGCAACGCGCAAGTCAATCTGTTCCAGTCCGGTGAAGTCGATTTCCTGGTCGCGACCGATGCGATCGGGATGGGGTTGAACATGGATGTCGACCATGTCGCGTTCGCCGGATTGCGCAAATTCGACGGGCGGCGCCTGCGCGGGCTCTACTCGCAGGAAATCGCCCAGATCGCCGGCCGCGCCGGCCGCTTTCGTAAGGACGGCGCCTTCGGGGTAACGGGCGATGCGCCTGATCTCGATCCCGATGTCGTCGCCGCGGTCGAAGGCCACGTCTTCCCGTCGGTCATGGCGGCGGAATGGCGGAACGCCCGGCTCGATTTCCAGTCACTTCAGGGGCTGATCCGCTCGCTGGCCGAAGCGGCGCCCGCGCCGGGCTTAAGGCTCTCGGCGGAGAGCCAGGATGAGACGACGCTTCGTCAATTGTCGACCGATGAAACCATCATCCGGCGCAGCCGCGATCGGTCCAATTTGATGCGGTTGTGGGAGGCCTGCCAGACTCCGGACTTCCGCAAGACGACGCAGGACGAGCACACGAGTCTGATCGGGACGATGTTCGTGCATCTCACTCAAGGCGACCGGCGGCTGCCGGAAGACTGGATGCAGGGGCAGTTCGCGAGCCTCGACCGGACCGACGGCGACATTGACGCGCTGTCGTCGCGGCTCGCTCGGGTGCGGACCTTGGCCTATGTCGCCAATCGCGCCGACTGGCTCGCCGATCCGCAGACATGGCAAGGCCGGGCGCGGAGCCTTGAGGACCGGCTCTCCGACACGCTGCACCAATCGCTAATGCAGCGTTTTGTCGACCGGCGCACCAGCGCCCTGTTACGCAGTTTGAGTCAGCGCGCGGGCCCGATTCTGAGCGGCATTGATTCCGACGGGGCGGTGATGGTCGAGGGCCACCTAGTGGGCCGACTCGCCGGCTTCCATTTCGAGCCCGAGCGCGGCGCAACCGCGCTCGAGAATCGCGCCCTGCGCGGCGCGGTCGAGCGGGTTGTCGCGCCCGAGGTTGCCCGTCGGCTCGGAGCGCTGGCGAGCGAGGACGATGAGGCCTTCGCGCTTGCGCCCGGCGGCCTCATCGACTGGCGGGGCGAGGCGGCGGGCGAGATCGTCGCCGGCGAGCCGTTCGCGCCGCGCGTGAGACTCCTCGGCGAGTTCGGCGCAGAGCCGCAGCGCGAACGCGCCGCGCGGCGCCTTGAAGCTTTCGTGGCCGCCGAGGCGACCCGGCGTCTTTACACGCTCAAGCATCTCAAGGACGCGATCGAGGACGGGCGGCTCAAGGGGCTCGCGCGCGGTCTTGCCTACCAGCTCGTTGAGCAATTCGGCGCGTTGGATCGCCGCACGGCTGATGCGCGCATCAGGCTATTGAGCCGCAACGAGCGCCGAGCCCTCAAGGCGCTCGGCGTGCGCTTCGGCGCGTTCAGCCTCTATCTGCCGTCGCTTCTCGAGCCGAAAGCGCAGCTCCTCGCGTTCGCTTATGCTCAACTTGCACGCCCTACGTGGCGGCCGGAGCTGGGCGCGCTCAATCCACTGCCGCGTCCGTCGCCGCCCCCGCAGGCGCTCGCGCTACGCGGCTTGCGCGCGGTAGGGCAGCTCGCCGCGCCGATCGCCGAGCTTGAGCGGCTCGATGCGCTCGCGCGCGCAGCCTGGCCGGACGGCGCGGGCGCGATCGATGTCACTGACGCGCTGCTTGCGGATCTGGGCTGGGGTCGCGACGAGGCGCATCACGTTCTGCGCGCGCTCGGCTTCGCGCGTGTGCGAGATGGGGAACGCTCAGATCGCGCGCTGTTTCGCCGACGCCGCGCGGCGCCCGACGAACCGGCGCCAAAGGCCAGTCCCGTCGTGACCCCGTTTGCTGCGCTTGCCGCGCTCACGAAGCCGGCGGAGCGAAGGTCGCGCCGGCGCAAGCGCAGGCGCGGCCAGACCGCCAGTCGCGCCGCCTCGTGACGGAAGACGCCTGCCGGATCGACGTCTGGCTGTGGCGCGCCCGCTTTTTCAAGACGAGAAGCCTGGCTGCGCGCGTTGTCGAGGATGGCGGCGTGCGCCTCGTGCGCGGCCAGTCGCGCGCCCCGGTCGACAAGCCGAGCCGCGCAGTCCGCTGCGGCGATGTTCTGACCTTCGCGCAAGGGCAGAAATGGCTTGCGGTCAGGATTGAAGCGCTCGGCGAGAGGCGTGGCCCGGCGCCAGAGGCGCAAGGGCTTTACAGTCTTTTGGACGAACCGCACGAAGGGGCGTCCTCATCTTCTCCCCTGTAGCCGGGCTTGGCTTATTCGTAGAGCGGCGGGCGCTCGCGCGACTTGATGGCCTCGCGTGGGCCGCTTTCGAGCGCTCTGACGCCGGCCAGCGTGGTCGCGGTGGCGACATAGCCATCCCAGGCGCTCGGACCCGTGGCGCCGCCCTTGGCGGCCGCGGCGATCCAGGCGCGGAACTCGGCGTCGAAGGCGGCGTCGAACCGTTCCGGCCAGTCGCCAGACACGTGACCGGAATAGGCGCCTTTCGCCTTGACGATGACGGCGCTCGTCTCGGCGAGGCTTACGGTTCCGGTTTCGCCGATTACCTCGCCGCGAATGTCGTACCCATAGGCGATGTTGACCGAGGTTTCGATCGCGACGAGCGCGCCCGAGCGCATATCGATCAGCGTCAACAGAGGATCGGAGACGCCGCCCGCATTCCGGTTGCGTAGCGGCGCGTGTACGGAAATCGCGACCGGTTCGTCATCGAGCAGGAAGCGAGCGATGTCGATGTCATGCACCGCCGTGTCGGTCAGCGTCATGGTCGCGACGAAATGCGGGGGCGCCGAGGCGTTGCGATGCACGCTTTGGAAGATGAGCGGCGCGCCGATCGCCCCGGATCCGATCGCCGCCTTCATCGCCCGATATTGCGCATCGAAGCGGCGCATGAAGCCGAGTTGCACGAGGCGGCGCCCGGATGCGGCCTCCGCATCGAGGATCGCCGAGCAGTCGGCCTCTGTCGTCGCGAGCGGCTTCTCGCAGAACACCGGCTTGCCCGCCTGGATCGCTGCCGTCACATAGCCTGCGTGCGTCTGCCCCCACGAGGCGACGATGACGGCCTCAACCTCCTTCGCCGCGATGAGCTCTTCGCCGGCGCCATAAGCCTTCGCGCCGGGGACAGTCGCCGCAACCTCCTCCACCCGAGCGGCGTCGGCGTCGCTGACCGCGACCACGCGCGCTCCGGGGAGCGTTTCGGTCAGGCGGCGAACGTGCTCTTGCCCAATCTTCCCGACGCCGATCACGTCGACGTTCAGTGTCATGGCCTCCCCAATTTTGCCAGTCGATGGTCAATATCCGACCGCCAGCGTTCCCCTTTGGCGTAAATCCGATGCGCCCTCAAGCTCGCCGTCGGGCGCGCGCAGAATTGTGTTGGCTGAGCCCATGGCGTCGCGGAGCACGACCTTATGTCCCATCGCCTCGAGCAGGCGGATGGTGTCCGGCGACATGCCGCGCTCGATGCGCAATTCGTCCGGCCAGAGCTGGTCGTGCGCGCGCGGCGCATTTTCGGCTTCCGCAACATTGAGGCCGTGATCAATCACGTTGAGGATGATCTGCAACACCGTCGAGATGATGGTCGAGCCGCCGGGACTGCCCGTCGCCATCAGGAGCTTGCCGTCCTTGAACACCAGCGTCGGACTCATCGACGAGAGCGGTCGCTTCATCGGTCCCGGCGCATTGGCGTCGCCGCCCAGAAGCCCATAGACGTTGGCGGCGCCGGGTTTGGCGGCGAAGTCGTCGAGTTCGTCGTTGAGCAACACCCCAGTCCCGTCCGCAACCAAGCCGGATCCGTAGGGAAGGTTGAGCGTATAGGTGTTGGCGACCGCATCGCCATCGGCGTCGACAATCGAAAAGTGGGTCGTCTGGTCGCTCTCGTAACGCTGGGGTTCGCCGGGGCGGATGTCTGAGGCAGGGCGGGCGCGGTCGGGCGCGATGAGCGCGCGCAAATGCTCGGCGTAGGTCTTGGAGGTGAGGCCGGCGAGGGGGATTTTGACGTAATCGGGATCGCCGAGATAGGCCGCGCGGTCCGCGTAGGCGAGCTTTTCCGCTTCCGCCATCTCATGCAGCGAGACGGCCGAATTGAGGCCCTGAGCGGCCAGCGGAAAGCCTTCGAGGATGTTGAGGATTTGAATGATATGCGCCCCGCCGGACGAGGGCGGCGGCATCGAGACGACGGTATAGCCACGATAGGTTCCGGTGACCGGCTGGCGCTCGACGGCGCGATAATTGGCGAGGTCGTCGATCGTCATTCGTCCGCCCGCCGCATTGACGGAGTCGACGATTTTTTGTGCTGTCGGCCCGGTGTAGAAGCCCGCGGCGCCGTGAGCGGCGATCGTCCCGAGCGTCGCGGCGAGATCGTCGAGCGCGATGTGGTCCCCGGTCTTCGGGACGCTTCCGTCGGGGCGCAAATAGATACGCGCGGACGAGGGATGCCTGGCGAGCGCCTTGGCGGCCAACGGCAGCGAATCGGCGACGTCGTCGTCGACGGTGAGGCCTTGGCGCGCGAGCGCGATCGCCGGGGCGATCAGCTCGGCCAAGGAGAATTTGCCCGAGCCATATTTGCGCCACGCAAGCTCGAGGCCCGCAACCGTTCCCGGCACGCCGATCGCCAAGCCGGAATAGCGCGATTTGAATGGATCAGCCTTGCCGTTGGCGTCCAGGAACACGTCTTTCGTTGTCGCCGCGGGCGCGGCTTCGCGATAGTCGATCGCGATCGTTTGATTGAGGTCGGCGCGATGAATGAGCATGAAGCCGCCGCCGCCGAGGTTGCCGGCGCGCGGCAAGGTGACGGCGAGCGCGAAGCCGACCGCGACCGCTGCGTCGACGGCGTTGCCCCCACGTTTCAATATGTCCAACCCGACGCGCGACGCTGCCGCTTCTTGACTGACGACCATACCATGCTGGGCGACGACCGGGCGCGCAGTCGCGAGGGGGGAGATGATCGGGTCGGCGACGGCCGGAGCCGCGGCAAGGCAGAGAAGAGCCAGGGCGGCGAATTGAAAAGCTCTCAATGCGTGATCCTCGAGACGTGACGACACGATCATAGGAAATCGAGCCGCGCGGCGTCGATTCCGTCATCGCCGAGAAAGCGCTTACCCGATCGCCATGATTGCGCCGCGCGCGAGGCGCGGGGCGAGCTTCCGCATGTCGGCTGCGGAAATTGCGATGCAGCCGGCGGTCGGCGTGAGCCCAGGGCGCGCAAGGTGAAAAAAAATCGCGCTGCCGCGACCCTTGGCGCGCTCCGAGAAATTCTGATCGAGCACGAAGGTCAGATCGTAGAGATGATCCTCGCGCCACATCCGGTCCGTGCAGTCGCGCGCGGGCAGGCGCACGGGCCGATTGTAGCGTGGGCTCGACGGATCCTCGCACCAGCCCTGGTCGCGGCGAAGAGGCCTGAGCGGCGACCCCGCCGCTCTCACGCGCACACGGTCGGGCCGGTAATAGCCCCATAACAGCCGAAAACGCCCCGCAGGCGTGCCCATATCGCCTTCTCGCTTGATGCGGACGATCCCCGCAGGGCCCATCGCGCAGGGAAAACGGAACGGACCCGCCGTCAGCCAGCCGCGCGCCCGGTTTCCGGCAAGCGGGCGGACACGCAAATGTGAAAGTCGCGGGGAGGGTTTCATTGCCGAGTTCCGTGCAGAAGAGCGACCGGAGGACGAGACGTCAAGTCGCCGCGCGAAGGATCGCCGCCATCACGGACGATATGCATGTCGGAAGTGTTCGCCTCTCGTCAATTTGATTTTCGACCGCTTCAGCCGTCCGCAATCGCGTCCTTCTTCGTGATAATCTTGGCGCGGACGGAGACTGAGGACGATGATCAATTTTCTTGTGAATGGGCGGAAAATCGCCCTCGACGTCGAGCCGGAGATGCCCCTCTTATGGGCGCTGCGCGACGAACTGGGGATGGTCGGGACCAAATTCGGCTGCGGCGCGGGATTGTGCGGCGCCTGCACCGTGATCATCGACGGCGGGGCGACGCGATCCTGCATCACGCCGGTCAGCGAAGCCGCCGACAAGACGATCCTGACCATCGAGGGCCTCGGCGAGAAGGAACTGCACGCCGTGCAGAAGGCCTGGATCGAGGTCGACGCGCCGCAATGCGGCTATTGCCAATCGGGGCAGATCATGGCCGCCGTCGCGCTTCTCTCACACAACCCGCACCCGAGCGACGCGGACATCGACGCGGAGATGTCCAATATCTGCCGTTGCGGGACCTATCCGCGCATGCGCGCCGCGGTGCATCGCGCCGCCCAGCTCACCAAGATCTGAGGGAGGCCCCCATGACGATTGCTCTCTCCCGACGCGCTTTTATCCGAGCCAGCCTCTCCGCCGCCGGAGGCCTCGCGATCGCGGCGTTCGCGCCCGAATTCGCCGGCGCGACCACCATTGCGGGCGAGCCGTGGAGCCCGGAGACTCGCAAGGCGCCTGACGAGGTCAACACTTTCGTCGTCATCGACCCCGACAATTCCATCACCATTCGCGTCGCCAAGTCCGACATGGGGCAGGGGGTCTTGACCTCGATGGCGATGATCGTCGCCGAGGAGCTGGAATGCGACTTCGCCAAGGTGAAGGTTGAGTACGCTTCCGCTCACCGCAATCTCGTGGACAACAATGTCTATCAATCGATGGGCACGGGGGGCTCGCGTTCGGTGCGCGGCTCGCGCGTGTTCCTGCAGCAGGCGGGCGCTTCCGCCCGTGCGCGGCTTGTCGCCGCGGCGGCGGCGAGATGGAGCGTGGAGCCCGCCGCATGCGTCGCCGTCGCCGGCGTCGTGCGGCACCAAGCCTCTGGGCGCTCGGCGACGTTCGGCGAACTGGCGGCGGACGCGGCCAAGGTGGCGCTCGCTGCGGAGCCCGCGATCAAGACGCCGGACCAGTTCAAGCTGATCGGCAAAGAGGTCAAGCGCATCGATACGACGCTGAAGTCCACGGGCGCGGCGCGTTTCGGAATCGACACCCGTCTGCCAGGCATGGCCTATGCCGCCGTCGCCAATTGCCCGGTGTTTGGTGGCAAGCTGAAATCCCACGATTTCTCGGCCATCTCCGGGCGGCGTGGAATCATCGCCGCCGTGCCGGTGACCAACGGCGTCGCGGTGGTTGCGGACAATTTCTGGCGCGCCAAGGAAGCGCTTCATGCGATGCCGGTCGAATGGGACTTCGGCCCGGCCGGCTCCACCGACAGCGCCATGTTCGCCGCCGAATACCGCGCCGCGCTCGATGGGCCGCTTGCCGACGGGGGAGGGCATGGCGATATCGACGCCGCTTTCGCTCAGCCGGCCAAGACGGTCGAGGCGGTCTACGAGGTCCCCTATCTGGCGCACGCGCCGATGGAGCCGCTCAACGCGACTGCGCATTGGCGCGCAGACCGCATTGACGTCTGGATGGGCACGCAAGCTCCGGAATCGGCGCTTGCGTTCGCCGCGAAAGCGGGCGGAGTTCGAGCGCAAAGCCGTCTTCGTCCACAATTGTTTCCTCGGCGGCGGGTTCGGCCGTCGTGCGGTCAATGATGAGTTGACCCAGGCGGTTGAGGTCTCCAAGGCCTTGAAGCGCCCGATCAAGCTGATCTGGACGCGCGAAGAAGATATTCGCTCCGATCGCTACCGCCCGCAGGCGGCGCTGCGCATGCGCGCCGCCTTGCGCGAAGACGGCGCGCCCGCCGGCTTCGACTTCATCACCGCCGTCGGCTCGATCCTGCGCTCGCTCGGTTGGGGCGGCGTCAAGAACGGCGTCGAGCGCATGGCGGTCGAGGGCCTGGCCAATTGTCCCTATCGCGCTGATGCGCTCAAGGTCGGCGTCAATCTCAAGAATACCCATGTGCCGGTCATGTTCTGGCGCTCGGTCGGCTCGTCGCAGAACGCGTTTGCGGTCGAGAGCTTCGTCGACGAATGCGCTCACGCAGCCAAGCGCGACCCGGTCGAGTACCGGCGCGCGATGCTCGCGGGCAAGCCGGATTTCCTTGCCGTGCTCGACGCTCTTGCCGAGAAAGGCGACTGGGGCAAGCCATTGCCCAAGGGCGTCGGGCGGGGCGTCGCGATCCACGAAGCGTTCGGCACCATCGTCGGCGAGATCGCCGAGGTCGCGGTCAGCAAGGGCGGCGAGGTCAAAGTGCAGCGCGTCGTCGCCTGTGTCGATTGCGGCCATCTTGTCAATCCGCTGACGGCCACGATGCAGATCGAGAGCGCGGTGCTCTACGGCCTGACGGCTGCGCTGTTCGGCGAGATCACCATCAAGCAGGGCCGCGTCGAGCAGGGCAATTTCGACACCTACCCGATCGCGCGCATGGCCGACGCTCCGGTCATCGAGACCCACTTCGTGTTGTCCGGCGGCGACAAATGGGGCGGGCTCGGCGAGCCGGGCACGCCGCCGATCGCGCCTGCAATCGCCAACGCCGTGTTCGCGGTCACGGGAAAACGCATCCGCTCGCTGCCGCTCAAGAACGCGGCGCTCGGGGTGTAAGCGGTAGGCGCGAGGCCACGCGGGCCGCGCGTAAGCCGTCCAATCAGATCATTGACCTCGCCGCATGATCGGATAGCCTGATGTTGCCCCGCAGACAAGTCAGCAGCGACGAGACCAGGCAGCATCATGAAACGCACGCTCTTCGGGACGCTTGCCGCCCTGGCGGCCGCAGCCGCCCTCTCCGGCTTCGCCATCACCGCCGCGACCGCACAGAGCGATCAGCAACCCACGCACGCCGACCTCGTGCAGCATTGGGCGGAGGCGGCTCTCGACGCCCAGCTCAAGAGCATGAAGACTAGTCTTCGGCTGACCGCTGACCAGGAAGAGCTTTGGGGCCCGTTTGAATCCGCAGTCAGGGACGGCGGCAAGGCGCGCGTGCTCGCCCTGCAAAAGGAGCAAGGCGGTAACTTGTCGCCGATGGACCGCTTGACTGCGACGGCGGAGCGCCTCGCGCAGAGCGGGGCAAATCTCGAAAAGATGGTCGAGGCCGCCGAGCCCTTGTACGCGACCCTCGACTCTGGGCAGAAACGCAAGTTCATCACCCTTGGACGCATGCTGGTGCCCGAACGCGGGCGCTTTGCGAAGGAGATGAGACATCTTCCCAAGGGCGAGGGCGATCAGCACGGCGCAGAGTAGGGTCCGAAGACGGGTTGCTTCGCCACACCGACGGCGTGTCGGGTTATCGAGCCGGCGCGGGCGTGGGGCGCGTCGCGAAGTCCATGCTGAAAATCTTACCGCTGAGCAGCAATGAGATTTCGTCGCCAGGCAACGGCTTCTGGCACTCGGATTGCGGATTGAGCCAGAAGTTCGACCCAGGCGGCAGCAAGACAAACAAATCGCGCGCCTTGGCGCCGAGGCAGGTCTCCGGCTCTTTCAAATAGGCAGAAATACGCTTTCGCGCGGTGAAGGCCGGGTGCCATTTCCTGCCTTCGAACGCGACGGTCGCGACGTTTATCGTTTCGTGGGGTTTGAGCGATCGCCGCCGTCCTGGCGCGACCTCGGCTTCGGGGGCCAGAATGTAAAGTTCGCTTTCCAACAGCGCGCGATAGAAATCCGGGATCTTCGCCGGATTGGCGGCAGCCGCCTGCATCAGCGTTTCCAAGGGATTGACCGGCTCAAACATGGTTAAGCTTCCCGCTCCGAATTCGCTTCAGCGCTTGGCAGGTCGATCGTCGAGAACGCGGTAAATCGTATTGCGCGAAACGCCAAGCCGTCGCGCGGTCTCGCTCACGTTGTTGCCTGTTTCGGCGTAGGTCGACAGCACCTGCGCGCAATGCTGAGCCTGGAGGGTCGAGCCGCGCTTCGCCTCGATTTGATGACCTGCGATCGAGGCGACCGCGGGATAGTCAATGACGTAATCTTCGGTCTGCAGGGTGAGACGAGACAACACATTACGCAATTCGCGAATGTTGCCGGGCCACGCACATTTGGCGAGATGTTCGACGGCGGCGGGGCTAAGAGATCGTCGGGCGTCAATGGTCGCCAGAAGATGCGTGGCGATGGCGTCAAAATCCGATCGTTCGGCGAGCGGCGGAAGTGTGACTTCGAGCGTGTTGAGGCGGAACAGCAAGTCCGACCGAAAACGGCCCTTGGCGATGGAATCATCGAGATCGGCGTTGGTGGCCGATACCAGGAGCACATCGACCTGACGCTTGGCGCCGCCGACCGGACGCAAAGTCCAGTCGTCGAGAAAACGAAGCAGCACGGCTTGCAAGGTCACTGGCATGTCGCCGATTTCATCGAGGAACAACGTCCCCCCATCGGCTTCCCTGACCAACCCGGACGACCCCCCTTTGCGCGCGCCGGTAAATGCCCCTTCGCTGTAACCAAAGAGTTCGGCCTCGATAAGGCTCTCTGGTAGGGCAGCGCAATTCACGGCCACGAAAGAGCCGCTACGGCCGGTCGCAGCATGCGCATGACGCGCAAGTTGCTCTTTGCCTGTGCCGGTTTCACCTCGGATCAGAATGGGCATCTTCCGCTGAGCCGCCGCCTCAGTCTGCCGGACAATGCGAGCGATCGCCGGATCGACCGAAATGAACGGCGTGGGTCGAAAAGCTGGCGCGGCGGGCGCAGGCTTGGCGACGGCGCGCAGCATCGGCGAAAAGTTTGGATGTTCGATCGTGGCGATGAAGCTGCTGCCGACTTCGTCCCGCAGTCGTTGGCGTTCCCGAAGCCGCCCCTCATCCACAAACGAGCGAAATCGTGTACGGAAAATATCGTTGAAATTGCCGCCCGGCGAAGTCGGCAGGCCATTCAACAACACCCGCGCAGCCTGATTGGCCGCCAATACGCTCCCCGACTCGTCGACCGCGATAAGTCCGGCGGTAAGCGTGTGCAGGTACTCGCCGCGATTGTGAAAGGCGATCAAAATATCACGACGATGGCGCTCACGAAACAGCCCATTCTCGATCTGCGTCGCGGCCATGCCAACCAGGGCGGCGGTGTGTGTCTGGCGTGAGACGCAGTCCGACGAAGCGTCGATGATGCCCGCCAATGAACCGTCCGGCGCAAATATTGGGGAAGCGGCGCAGGTCAACGCGCCAAAACCCGAGAAATAATGTTCGCCGCCGTGGACGACCACAGGACGCTTGACGAACGCGACTGTGCCGATGCCGTTCGTCCCGCAAAGCGCCTCCGACCAGAGGGCGCCGGGACGGATATTTTTGGCCTCGGGAGTGTCGGCGAAGCTCTTGTCCGCCACGATGTCGAGCAAGAGCCCATCGGGGGTCGCAAAAGCGATCAGGAAATTTGAACCCGCGATTTGGTCGTGCAAGGTTTGCATTTCCGCCAACGCCAGGCCGCGAAGCAGGACACGTTGCTCCTGCTCGGATCGCAACTCGCTAGGGCTCGCCACATTGATTGGCGGCGGGCGCGTCGAATCGAGGCCGAGCGCAACGCAACGCAGCCAGCTGTCATAGATATCGGCTGCAAGAAGATTGCTCGGGACCGCGCCAGATTTCCTCAATATGCCATGCGCTTGGCTTGCCCGTTCCGCGAGGGATAGTTCCATCTGACCTCCATAAATAGCGAGGCCTGCGGTTCCTTGCAGGCGAACCCCCCATCGATTTTCTTTGTGCAGTTGTAAAACCTGGATGATAGCGAAATGGAAAGCGAAAGCAACCGCATAAGAAGCGTTCTCACGGCGTAGTTATTCGCCTCCACATTTGTTGCAGTCAGAAGGGCGCGAGCTTGGCGTCGCCCGAAGCGCGTAGGTAAGTGATCGCCTCTGCAAGGCGCGAGATTTACACCGGCTCTCACGCGAAGATTGTCGCGGCAATGTGCTCAAGTATGTTGCTGGCCTTGAGCGACTTGTGTTCCGTTTCGCAACAAAAATGTTCAACCCTATTGTTGATCCGCGGAACAACGCCCGCTCCCCTGATCCACAAAACGCTTTTCATTATCAAGGCCTTGGTTTGCTGGCACATCGTTTGCAACCAGTCTCAGCGAACGCTTGGTCGGCATAAACATCGGGATGGAAGCATGAAGGCCGCGGTCCTCCACTCATACGACGAGAAGCTGACGGCCAAGGAGTTCGTCAAATACGAGGACTTTGCAGACCCGAAAATCAACCGCCCGTCTGAAGTGATCATCCGAATCGGCGGAGCCGGCGTCTGCCGCACCGATCTGCACATCGTCGAAGGCATTTGGCGCAGCAAGGTTGACGTCAATCTTCCCTACATCATGGGTCACGAAAACGCCGGATGGGTCGAGGAAGTCGGCAAAGGCGTCGAGGGAGTGAAGGTTGGCGATGCGGTCATTTGCCATCCGCTTGTCACCAGCGGCCATTGTCTGGCATGCCGACGTGGCGACGACATGCACGCTGAGGGCAGCACCTTTCCGGGCATCAACGCGAACGGCGGCTACGCGGAATATCTCATGACCGGCGAGCGTACGCTGATCAAACTGCCGAAGACGTTGGCGCCAAAAGACGTAGCTCCTTACACAGACGCCGGCCTGACCGCCTATCGTGCGGCCAAGAAGGCGTCGCGGCACCTCTTGCCGGGCGAATACGCGGTCGTCATTGGCGCCGGTGGGCTCGGCCATATCGGCATCCAGGTGCTGAGCGCGCTTTGCGCCGCCGAGATCATCGTCGTCGACCGGGCCGAGAAGTCGTTGGCGCTCGCCAAGGAGTGTGGCGCGGATCACGTGGTCAAGGCGGGGGCCGACGAGGTTGAAGCGGTCTTGGCGCTGACCGAGGGCAAGGGCGCCGAAGCGGTGATCGACTTTGTGGGCGAGGGCGAGGCCGTCGCCAAAGGCCTGGCGATGACGCGAAACGGCGGAAGCTATTACGTCGTCGGCTATGGCGGAAAGATCGATATTCCGACGATCGACATGATCACCTCCGAGAAGACGATTGTCGGCAATCTCGTTGGCACCTACGCCGAGTTGGTCGAGCTGATGGCGCTGGCCGATCGTGGGCTCGTGAAGCTGCACACGCGCGAATACAAGTTGAGCGCCGCCAACGACGCGTTGCACGATCTGCACCACGGCCGCGTCAACGGAAGAGCGGTGCTGATCCCATGACAGGCGATAGCGACGGCCCGAGCGATGCGCAACGGCCGGGGCGAGAGGCGGAAGCCTCGCGGGCGGCCCGCGAGAGCATGCTGGCAAGACACAAACTGATCGAAGCGATGATCGACAACAATTTGCGGCAACTGAAATTCGACAGCGCCCGGGGCGGCGCGGACATCGAGCGCGCGTGCGCTTTGCGCGACATTGAGCGCGGCGGTCACGATCCTGAGCCGACCGAGCGCCTCGCCGAAATCGAACGTCGCATCGAGCGGCTCGAGGAAGAGCATCGCGGTCTCGTCGCCGAGCGCGAATGGCTGAACCGTTCCCTGCTCGAATTCGACGAGCAGGCGACCGCGAATAAGAGGTTCTCGCTATGAACGCGGCGAGTGAGCCGGTTGTTCGCGACGCGGACCTGCTCAGCGAGGAAGACCGTTCGAAGGACGAATTTTTCGTGCAGCTGGCGCATGTCGCCGAGGGGATGATCGCTGCGCACGGCAAAGATTTTGCGATGGGCGCGCTGGTCCTGACCGCACGCTTCATCGCGGAAGGAAAGCCGCTCACCAAACCGGGAAGTACGATGAGCGACAAGATGAATCCTGCGACCTAGCGCGAATATGGGTCGGTTCGCCGCAATCGGCGGATTCCTTTGCGAAAGAGGACGGAGGGTTGGCGAGTGAAAGTGGGTGCAGGGCCGGCGAACCAAAATCTAGCGCGCCGATCCAGAACAGAAGATTGATACGGAGGAGAAAGCAATGACCGCGAGTCTCACGCTCAACAAGATTACCGCGCAGAAAGGCATCAGCATTGGCGAAGCCGCCAATCGCGTCTCCGATCTCGGCTGGACGCCGAGCTATGTTCAGGAGGCGATGACCTTCCCGACCGACTATAAGATTTCGAAGGTTCCCCGCGATCCGATGAAGCAGGTGCTTCGCTCCTACTTCCCGATGCAGGAGGAAAAGGACAATCGCGTCTACGGCGCGCTGGATGCGGCGCTGCGCGGCGATATGTTCCGCAACGTGGAGCCGCGCTGGATCGAATGGATGAAGCTGTTCCTGGCGATCATCCCGTTCCCGGAAATCTCAGCCGCGCGCTCGATGGCGATGGTCGGCCGCCTGTCGCCCGGCGAAGAGCTGCGCACGGGCTTCACGATGCAGATGGTCGACGAGTTGCGCCACTCGACGATCCAGATGAATCTGAAAAAGTGGTACATGGAGAACTATATCGATCCGGCTGGGTTCGATATCACCGAAGCCGCATTCGGCAGGTGCTACGCGTCCACGATCGGGCGTCAGTTCGCCGAAGGCTTCCTCACCGGCGATGCAATCACCGCCGCCAGCATCTATCTGACGGTGGTCGCCGAAACGGCCTTCACCAACACGCTGTTCGTCGCGATGCCGTCGGAAGCGGCTCGCAATGGCGACTACGCGCTACCGACGGTGTTCCTGTCGGTCCAGTCGGATGAGTTCGCGCCATATTGGCAACGGCCATTCAATGCTGATGGCGATGCTGCATGATCCCTCGAACCATCAATTGCTGGAGCGCGATCTCAAGTACGCCTTCTGGCAGAACCACGCGATCGTCGACGCCGCCATCGGCACGTTTATCGAATACGGCACGACCAACCGCGACAAGAACAAGGAATCCTACGCGGAGCTCTGGCACCGCTGGATCTACGAAGATTACTATCGCACTTACATGCTGCCGCTCGAGAAATACGGCATCAAGATCCACCATGACGACGTCTCGGCGGCGTGGGATCGGATCGTCAAGAAAAATTACGTCCACTACACCGCGCAATTCTTTTCGGTCGGCTGGTCCGTGAATTTCTGGCGCATCGAGGCCCAGACCGAGAAGGACTTCGAGTGGTTCGAGCACAAGTATCCGGGCTGGTACGCTCTCTTCGGCGACTACTGGAAGTGGTACGCCAAACTGTCCAAGCCGGGCGAGTTGCAGATTCTCTTCAACAGCGACGTGGGCTATGTGTATCCGCACCGCTGCTGGAGCTGCATGGTTCCGTGCCTGATCCGCGAGGACTTTTGCTGCGACGAAGTCGACGGCAAGATGTATACCTATTGTTCGGAAGGCTGCCGCTGGACGCATAAGGTGGCTTTCGCCGCCGAATACCAAGGGCGCCCGACGCCGGCGATGGGTCGCTTCAGCGGTCGCCGCGAATGGGAAGACTGCTACCACGGATGGGACGTCGCCGACGCCATTAAGGACCTCGGCTTCGTCCGCAATGACGGCAAGACTCTCGTCCCGCAGCCACACTTGCGCTTCGACACAAAGGACATGTGGACGCTTGACGACGTTCGTGGCCACGCTCTTGGCAGTCCGTTGCAGGGCTTCCGCGCCTTGAAACCCGGCGCGGAGCGCGATGCGGCGATCGCGGAGTACCGCAAGGGCTTCAAGATCAATCCCTGCAATTAGGCCAGGCTGTCGACAGGGGGCCGCGAGCGCGGCCCCCTTCTCCGGCGCCGGCCCGCCAGAAGCGCGAGCCGACGCCGCTAGGCGGATTTGTCTTTGACTCGTCGAGAAATCATGTCGGAAGCGGTCCTTCATAAGGTGCGTTTTGAACCCGTCGGCATCGAGATGGATGTCGAGGAGGGAGAGACCGTGCTCAACGCGGCGTTTCGCCAAGGCATAGCCCTGATGCACGGGTGTAAGGAGGGCCAGTGCGCCTCATGCAAGTCGAGGCTTGTCAGCGGCGACATCGAGTTGCTGAAATACTCGACTTTCGCTTTGCCCGACTACGAACGGGAGACGGATCACATCCTTCTCTGCAGGACGCATGCCTACAGCGACCTTGAAGTGGAACTGCTGAATTTCGACGAAGACCTGTTATCTCGCGCGATCCCCGTGAAGGAATACGAAGCGCGCCTGACCAAGGTCACTCCGCTGACCCACGATATTCGCGTCTTGGAAGTGGATCTCGACAAGCCGCTGAAATTTTGGGCGGGACAGTACGTTGACTTGACCATCGTCGAGGCCGACGTCACCCGTGCGTTTTCAATGGCTAATTCGCCGGCGGACGGGGTGCATCTTTCGTTCATTATCAAAAAGTATCCAGCTGGGGCATTTTCCGCACAGCTTGACGGAGATTTGCGACCGGGCGCCGTGCTGAAGGCCAAGGGGCCCTATGGAACCTGTTTTCGGCGCGAGGCGCGCCCCGGGCCGATGCTGCTGATCGGCGGCGGCTCAGGCATGTCGCCGCTTTGGTCGATCCTTTCCGATCATATCGACAGCGGCGAGCAGCGGCCGATTCGCTTCTTCTACGGCGCGCGGACGCAGGCGGATTTGTTCATGCTCGACGAAATCGCCGCCGTCGCGGCGAGATTGCCGGATTTCAAATTCATTCCTGCTTTATCGGACGCCGCGGCGGCCGCCGAATGGAGCGGCGAGGTCGGTTTCGTTCATGAGGCCGTTCAGCGCCATCTGCGCGCCGAAGCGTTGAGTGGAGTGATCGACGCCTATGCGTGCGGCCCCCCTCCGATGATCGACGCGGTGTTGCCGGTTCTGCACATGAATGACGTTGATCTCGATCACATCCATTTCGATAAGTTTACGCCAGCCACGCGGTGACGGTGGAATCGCCCGAACGCGCAAACGAGAACTCGACACGAGCAATTCAAAGGAGGAAACGATGAACGCAGCTACACAACAGTCGAATCCGGTCAAGTCGGGCGCCGCGGGCTCGGCCACGTTTCCTGGTTCGGACAGCCGAAAGTTCAACTATTTCGAACCCAAGGGCCGCAAGGCCACCCATTACGAGGATATGACGGTCGACGTCCAACCCGATCCGGAGCGTTATCTCCTCCAGGATTGGATCATTTCATTCCCGGACGGCACCCCGACTTATTCCAAGAACTGGACGAAGGCGCTAAGCTCGGATTGGCATCAGTTCCGGTCCGTCGATCAGGAATGGGAGCGCACCCACTATCAGCGGCAGTCGACGATCTGCGGCATGATCCAGGGCGTCATCGAGAACGCGCGTAAGTCCGGTGCGCCAAAGCGCATGGACAAGATTTGGGTCAAGATCCTGCAAGATAGTCTGGGCGCCTGGAAGCATGCGGAGTTCGGCCTGGGCACGTCGATGATGCAGGCGCAGCGCTACGGCTATACCCAGATGATCAACACCGCCATTCTCACGAATTCCTCCTACAAGCTGCGCTTCGCCCAGGACATTACCCTCTACCTCGTCGAGATCGGCCTCGACCTTGAAGGTTTCGACCAGAACGCCGGCAAGAAACATTGGCTCGAGGATCCCATCTGGCAGGGAACGCGCAAGGCGATCGAATCGATCATGGGCGCGAGCGACTTTCTCGAGCAATATCTTGCCACCAATCTTGTTTTCGAGCCATTGGTTGGCGAGTTGTTCCGCAGCGGCTTCATCATGCAGGCGGCCGCCTCGCAGGGCGACTTCGCCACGCCGTCGGTCGTCTCGGCCGCCGAGGCCGATTATGAGCGCAACCTCGCCAATACCGTCGAGCTCATTCACATGCTGACCCATGACAAGGAACATGGGGCCCATAACAAGGGCTTGTTCAACGGCTGGATGGCGCATCACGGCGCGCTGGCCAATGAAGCCGCCAGCAACCTGCAGCCGCTCTGGTCGCAACCAAGAGTCAAGGTCTCGAGCTTCGCGGAAGCGCAGGCCGCAGCCAAGAATCGCATCGCGGCGATCTGCAAGGAAGTCGACCTGAGGGCGCCTGTGTAAACGCCCCGAAGAGGTTCAATCGAGCGCGACCCACATTGATAGCTTCAGGAGACAACAATGGCTGTACACCACGCAAATATCTTCAAGTCGATGAAGGACATTCGGTTCGAAGATACGATTTCCCACCAATGCGGGGTAACGATGAACGACAGCGTCGAGGCGCGCGCCATCGCCGAGGTCATGGAGAAGAAACCAAATGTCACGGTCACCTATCTGCCGTCGATGATCCGGATTGATGGCGAACCCAAGCTGGAATTCAAAATGGACGAGATCAGCGAGGCGCTTGGCCGCCCGATGACGCCGCATCTGTTCGAAATCTCGACTTCGACGCATTATGGCCGCATGGTCATGGTTGACGACAATACGGTCGTTTTGTTCGGCAACATGGATGAAGCGTTGGTCTATATAGAGCACTGACCTCTCAAGGGCCGGCCCTACCGTCGGCCCTTGTTCCGATGGAGGCCGGCCGCACGATCCGGCGCTCGACGACGCAAGAATTGCCCGCATGATGGGTTAGGGAGAAATCGCCATGTACAGGACTGCTAACGGTGAAGAGATCTTCGTCATCGACGGCCACACGCATTTTTGGGACGGCAGCCCGGCCAATCAGAAAAATATTCATGGCAAACAATTCATCGAATGCTTCTATGCCTATCATTCCAACTTGAGCCCGCCGTCCGAGAAATGGACGTTGGATAAATTTTCAAAATACGACGCCAAGACCATGCATGACGACTTGTTCGTCCATGGATACGACGACATGGCGATATTGCAGCCGACCTATCTCGGCGATTTCTACAAGAACGGATTCAACACGACTGAACGCAACGCCGCGATGAAGAAAAGTCATCCCGAGCGTTTCATCCTCAACAGCGCCTTTGATCCGCGCGACGGCGCCAAGGGCCTCGAGGCGTTGCACGCCAATTGCGAGAAATATCATGTCAAGGGCGTCAAGCTCTATACGGCAGAATGGAAGGGTGAATTGAAGGGCTACAAACTCACGGACAAAGAGTCCTACAAGTTTCTTGAAGCGGCGCAAAAGTACGGCGTTAAGAATATTCACGTCCACAAGGGTCCAACGATTATTCCGTTGAACAAGGACGCTTTCGATGTCGGCGATATCGACGATGTCGCAACATCGTTCCAGGACCTGAACTTTATCGTCGAACATTGCGGCCTGCCGCGCCTTGACGATTTCTGCTGGATCGCCACGCAGGAAACCAACGTCTATGGCGGCCTCGCGGTCGCGCTGCCGTTCATTCACACCCGTCCCGGCTATTTCGGCCATGTCATGTCCGAACTGCTGTTCTGGATTGGACCGGACAAGATCCTGTACGGCAGCGACTACGGCATCTGGACGCCGAAGTGGCTGATCGACAAATTCATGGCCTTCGAAATTCCGGAGGAGGAGACGAAGGAGACCGGGTCGGTTCTGACGCTCGAGACGAAGAAGAAGATATTGGGCCTCAATGCGGCTCGACTGTACGGCATCGATATTGAGGCGCAGAAGAAGAAGATCGAGGCGGCAGGCGGATACGCACATCTCGCCGAATCCGTCCACGCGCCCGAGTGAGTCATATGCGCGCCCCGACAGCTGTCGACCGCAAGGCCGAGGTCTGGACGCGGTTGCAAACAGTGACCGACCCGGAGCTGGACGAGCCGGTCACCGAGCTCGAATTCGTCACGCGCGCCGATGTGGACGCTGACAATTGCGTCCACATCGAGTTTCGCCTGCCGACCTATTGGTGCGCGGCGAATTTCTCGTTTCTGATGGCTGACGACATGCGCTGCGCGGTCAGGAAATTGCCGTGGGTGGCCGACGTCAGCGTTGTGCTCGGCGAGCATATGTACGCGGACAAGATCAATGCCGGACTCGCGCGGGGACTGACCTTCCAGGAAACGTTTGGGGCCGAGGCGGACGGCAATCTTGATGAGTTGCGGCGGACTTTTCTGTTGAAGGCTTTCCAACGCCGGCAAGCATCGCTGCTCGCTCATCTCATCGAGGCGGGCCATGGTGCTGCGACGTTGGTCGAGATGACGCTCGATCAGCTTGTTGATCTGGAGGTCGACGACGCGGGCGCCCAGTTGCGAGCGCGCTACCTCGAACGGCATTCGGTTGTGGCCGACGCCATCGCGACGTCGCAAGCGTTTATCGATGCTGATGGCGATCCGCTGCAGGCCGAAACGCTACCGACTTATGTGCGTGCGCAGCGGCGCGTCGACGTCAATGCCGAGTTCAACAGCGCCCTTTGCCGCGGCCTGCTGCACGCGCGCTTTGACATGGAGACGCCGCTATCGACGAAGGCCGGGCGACGCGTCGAGTCGCCGTAGGCCCCTTGCAAGAATTGTAACTCATAGAGGACGCGACGATGCCTAAGATCATGCTGCACGACGCCGAGGCCAGAGAGGCCTTGGGTCGCGGCGTCGCCAAACTTACCAAGGCCGTCAGCGGCACGCTTGGGCCGAGGGGGATGAATGCGGTGATGGATCGCCCGATCGGCACGCCGGTTGTGTCTCGCGACGGCGTCAGCATCGCTAGCGAAATCGAGCTCGAATGCCCGTTCGAGAACATGGGCGCGCAGGTCCTTCGCGAAGTCTCCAAGCAGACCAATGAGGTCGCGGGGGACGGAACCACCACCGCCACCGTGCTTGCAAACTTTCTCGTGCAGGACGGCCTTGCGCTGCTTGCCGCGGGCGCCAATCCCGTCGAATTGGTCGAAGGTCTTGAGATGGCGATCGAGGAGGCCGTCAACGCGCTCAAGCGCTCGGCCAGGAACCTCGACGGCGGAAAGGAGCTTCGCGCCGTCGCCAGCATCGCCGCCAATGACGCCAAGCTCGGCGAGATGGTCGCCGAAGCCTTCGAGCGCGCCGGCAACCACGGCATCGTCGCCGTAGAGTTCGGGGCGACCGTCGAGACGACACTCGAAGTGATCGAAGGGATGGCGTTCGAGCGCGGCTATCTTTCGCATCACATGGTGACGGACGTCGAGCGCATGCAGGTCGTTCTCGACAACCCCTACATCCTGATGACGGATCAAAAAATACAGTCGATCGATGAACTGAGTGGCGTGTTCTCCCTGATCGAAAAGAGCGGCCGACCGTTACTGATCATTGCGGAGGAGGTTGCGCCTCCGGTGATCATGATGGTGTTGTCGCGACGCGACAAAGACAATTTCAAGGTCGCCGCCATTCATCCGCCGGAATACGGCCATTGGCGCAAGGCGATGTTGGACGATATCGCCGTCGCTACCGGCGGCAAGGTAATATCGGGGGACCTCGGCGGCGCCGTGCAGCGGGCGCGGTTGGAAGATCTCGGCTCCGCGCGTCAGGTGCGAATCTCAGCGACGAAGACGTTGATCACGGCGGGCCACGGCAAGCCGAAAGAGATTCAAGCGCGGCGCGAGCAGGTGTCCCGACAATTCGAGGCGGCGCCCGAGAATGTCGAGCGCGACAAGTTCCAGGAGCGTCTCGCGAAACTGTCGGGCGGCACGGCTATGATTCTGGCCGGCGGCGCAACGCCGGTCGAGCAGAAGCGCAGGGCGCAATCCATCGAGGATTCGATCAACGCGACCCGCGCCGCGATCGAGGAGGGCATTGTGCCAGGCGGCGGCGTCGCTCTCATGCGCGTCGCGCCGGAACTCGACGGGCTGATCAAGAAGTTGAAGGGTGCCCCCAAGCAGGGAGCGATGCTGGTGCAGCGCTCTCTGAGTCAGCCTTTCGCCTGTATCGTCGCCAACAGTGGCCGCGATAGCGCAGCCGCGGTCGCCAAGGTTGCAAAAGCCGGCAACGGCCACGGATTTGACGCGCGCACCGGAGAGACCGTCGATATGATCAAAGCCCGCATTATTGATCCGGTAAAGGTCAGCTACTGCGCCGTGCGCAACGCCGGCTCTGTCGTCGCCTTGATCCTGACGACGCAAACGCTGATCGCCAGGAAACCTGATGACTACGACATCACCGCCGCACCGGCGCGCGGCGGGGGCGCTGAACTCTTCGGACGCCCTTGAGGTCGGGCGACGCGCCGGGGCAATCGACGAGGCCGCAGCGCGAACACCAAGATGGCGCGCCTCTATGGCCCTGCGCCCAAGGGCGAGCGACGTCGCGGCCCCGCGCGCGCGGCCGTTGGGAAACCACCACCTTCATCGCAGGGCTGCGCCACGACGGCATCGCTGCGCCCATGGTCATCGACGGCCCGATGAACGGCGACTACTTTCTCGCCTATGTCGAACAGGCGCCGGTCCCCGAATTGCGGCCGGGCGATGTCGTGATCATGGATAACCTGCCCGCCCACAGGGTCCATGGCATGAGACAAGCCATCGAAGCCGCCGGCGCAAGCCTGCGCTGTCCACCGCCCCACAGCCCCGATTTCAGTTCCATCGAAATCGACTTCGTCAAACTCTTCGGGACGCCCCGCGGCCTTAGGCGGCAGCGGTTCGGCCTGAGCGGGCTAGACGCTGAGCGTCGATTGCACGCCGACCACATAGGTTCTAACCGTACCGGGGGCACAACGCGCCGTCGGCCCCTAGCCGGCGCCGGCCAGGAAGACCCTGGGGCGAAGCCGGCGGCAAGCGCGGATTAGATCTGATTGAGCACGACCTGCCGGTTTTGCCATGAATCAACCCGGACAAACGCAACGACCGAAGCCATCGGCTCGACGCTCTTGCGTTGGCCCAACACAAGCGCGATAATCCCGCCAGATCCCGTGGTTCACAACTGTCCTCGAGGCGTCGACTGGTGATTGCTAACATTGCTTGCGTAGCGAGAGGCTTTTACGCCGATGCTGGGACCGGCTGCTTTCAGTCCACGGCCAGCGCCCTCCACTGAATCGTCGCAAATCCGAAGGAACCACAACCCATTGAAATCACCGAACTTCATTCCGGTCAGAACTCTCAACGCCTGCGCAGAATCCACCGGAGAGACGGTTGTGTTCCACCCCATCTTGAAATCGAGCAGCACTCTTCGCTCGCTTCAGGCGCTCAGGGCAATCGCAGCCTGGATGGTCGTTATGGACCATGCTCTCCTTGAGCTGACCGGAAATGCAGCACAGAATGGGATTACCCGAGTGGCATGGGCGCTCGGAAGCTCTGGCGTGTCTGTCTTCTTTATAATATCCGGCTTCATCATGGTCCATATTTCGTGGACAAACTTCGGGACTTCAAAAGCTGCCGCCAAGTTTATGCAGCGTCGTATTATACGTATTGTTCCTCTTTACTGGGCCGCCACAATCCTCGCGTTAGCCTTTCATCGCGTTTCCGCTACACACGGCGCGACAGACGGATGGCGAGAACTTGGTTACTCGCTCGCGTTTGTGCCCTACCGAGGAGGCGACCAAACATGGAGTCCGATCCTTCCCCAAGGGTGGACCCTGAATTTCGAGATATTGTTCTATTTTCTATTTGCCGTTGGGTTGTTTTTTCCGCGCCGTGTTGCTCTTGCAGCCATTATAGGGCTTCTCGTTGCTTTCGTTCTCTTTAGTCCCTACATTCCAAGCGCAAGCTTGGCCTATCTTGCTTCGCCGATTGTCCTCTGGTTTGCGCTGGGCATGGCCCTAGCGATACTTTGGCGGCGGTTCGAACTGTCTGAACCTGACTGGGTGGCAAGACGCGCCAAATTCCTCGAGCCGTTTGGGGACGCGTCATACTCGACCTACTTGTCTCATGGGCTCGTACTGACGCTAATGCTGTGGGTTTGGAAGATGGCCGTGGGCCAACCATCAATCGTACTCGTATTCTTCAGCCTCATCGTCGTGACGATCTTTGGACGGATAATTTATGTCGTATTCGAGACCCCCCTTCTCCGCCTCATAAATAGCAACGTTCACAAAGCCATTCTGGTCTTCGCGGCGGATCCTGAGAGATTGAGTTAAGCTGAATCGCTAGTGATTCCGTTCCCTGAAGAGGTGCTTCGGGGGATCGATGGCTTGGACTGCGGAGCGCGGGCGAGCGGCGGACCGGAGCAGGTGCGTTATCCAAGATGCGGAGCAGGGCGTCGCCGTCGCCAAACTCAAGGCCCTGTTACGCGCCGCGGCCGCACGAACCATCAATCGTGATGACGGTCGCGCCCCTGAGCAGGACGCGCGCATTCGGCGCGGCCGAGCGTAGCCGGTCGTATAGCGCAGCCCATTCGTTCGAATTCTGCTCGTAATACGCGCGCGCCCTTGCCG
The DNA here is from genome assembly GCA_963813555.1 of uncultured Alphaproteobacteria bacterium. Lineage (GTDB taxonomy): Bacteria > Pseudomonadota > Alphaproteobacteria > Rhizobiales > Beijerinckiaceae > Roseiarcus. Next base: position 412,684 of record CAWEZX010000018.1, read on the forward strand.
CCGGCATCCTTCCTCCTGACCGACGCCGGTGAGCTATACCCGCCCTGCCGAGGCTAGTTTGGGAACCGCCGCGGGCGGTCTCGTCGATTTGCGGAATTCGCAGCGGAAATCGAGAAGCACGTGCACAAGCTCCGCGGATTCGTGGGCCATGCGGTTGCAGAGGGTACGCCACGAAAGGGCGGCCAGATCATCCACCGATTGCCTGACCGCGCTGATGTAAGGCCGGACTGCCGTCATCCATTCCGAGTGCTCGAACCCGAGCAGCGAAATCTCCTCCGGGAACGCGAGGTCCAGCGCATTGATCGCCTTGACCGCGCCAAGGGTCGCATAAAACGTGGCGGCGAATATAGCGGTCGGAGGATTGGACCGGCGGAGATCCTGCTCGATGGCGGCGCGGCACCCCTCGACCGTGCCGCCGCCGAAAGAAATCCGTTCGAATGTGCTCAATCCGGCCTCGCCCAAGGCGCGCCGATATCCTTCCACCCGGTCGCGAAGATGCCCATGGGTGACTGACGATATGAGCAGCGTCACGTCCTTGTGGCCGAGTTCCAAAAGATGCCGGGCGCCGCGATAAGCCGCGCCAAGATTGTCCGAGCAGACCGTATCGAAGTCTGGATGGTTGCAGGCCCGATCGACCAGGACGGTCGGAGGCAGGCGCGCCGGAAACCCTGCCGTCGAACCGAATTCATCCTGAGCGGTGACCACCAGAAGTCCGTCGATCTGCCGGGCGATGAGCAATTCGATGCGCCGCGCTTCTGTCAGCGGATCTTCGCCGCTCGCCACCACCAGCATCTCGAAACTGCTCAGCGAAGCTATCTTCTCCCATTCGCGGACGAGGCCGGCATAGAATTCGTTGCCGAGATTGGGCACGACGATGCCAACGGTTCGGGTTTGCCCTCGCCGCAAACTCGATGCTGAATGATTGGAGGTGTAGCCGAGCGCCGCCACGGCTTCGAGCACCGCGCGTCGCCGATCTGGCGTCACTCCGCGAAGGCCGGAAAGCGTGTTCGAGACGGTCGCCGGCGAGACTCCGGCGCGGGCGGCGACATCGCGTATGGTTGGAATGCGAGTGGGCGCTCTTAGCGGCTCGCGGTCCTTCATCGCCACCTACCTTCGGCCCCGCCTCCGCCGAGCCTCGTCCGGCGTGGCGGCGATCTGCGCGAACGGCCAATCAACCCTGACAAAACGATTTAGACCGAATGCCGACAGTCCGATCTCCTGCACGATCGAGGACGTGAAGCGGGACGGCGGGAGAGCCGAGGCCGAACAACTGACCGCCCGTGGGCGACAACATAGCCACAGAAAACTTGTTGGACAAGATTATCTTTGCACTTTCCCCACGGGCCGTTAGCCGCCACTCGGGCCGATCAGGCGTCGCGCGGACACCGACTTTTCGCTTCGCGGCGATTTTCGCTTGCAAACATCCGGCGGAGGTTCTTAAATCGTTTTTCGTCTTCGACTGAATGATCACCGGACCATTGGAGTTGGTTTTGAATCGACCTCCCTCTCCCCACCTTCTCAACCCCAAAGACGCGGACCCGCACTGGAAATGGAACCGCGCGATTCCCGCCCCCGGTCACATCAACGTCGACTTCGAGGGCCGGGTGGAGTTCGATCGGCTGCGTCGCTATCGACTGCAACGGGCGAGAGATGCGCTTGAGAATTCGGAATGCGGCGCCCTGCTCCTGTTCGACGTGAACAACATTCGCTACGTTACAGCGACCAAGATCGGCGAATGGGAGCGAGACAAGCTTTGTCGCTTCGCGCTGCTGATGCGCGGCAAAGAACCGATCGTTTGGGATTTCGGCTCGGCGGCTGTTCACCATCGCCTCTATTGCGACTGGCTTGTCCCGCAGAATGTGAAGGCGGGCATGCTCGGCATGCGCGGCGCGGTGCCCCCGGCGGCTGGTCTGATGCAACGCCATGCCAAGGAGATTGCGTCATTGTTGCGCGATGCCGGTGTCGCCAAGATGCCGGTCGGCGTCGACCTTGCCGAGACCGCGATGTTCTTTGAACTGGAGAAGGCGGGGATGAAGTTGCTCGACGGGCAACAGATCATGTTGGACGCCCGCGAAATCAAGAACATCGACGAGATCATTCTTTTGAACCAGGCGGCGGCGATGGTCGACGCCACCTACCAGATGATCTACGAGGAGCTGAAGCCCGGCGTCCGTGAAGCCGACATCGTCGGCAAGGCCAACGAGTTGCTCTATCGGTTAGGATCCGATGACGTTGAGGCGATCAACGCGATTTCCGGAGAGCGGTGCAACCCGCATCCGCACAATTTCACCGATCGCCTCGTCAGGCCCGGCGATCAGGCCTTTTTTGACGTCCTGCTCACGCCGGCTTCGCTTCGATTTCGTCCTCTGGAACGCTAGCGCGCTGATCGCTGGCACGCGCCTCATCGTCAACATGAAGGCGCTCGAAGAGCGCAAAGGCGTCGACCCGTTGCCTCTGACCAGCCGCGAGGTCCTCGAATTCGCCACCCTTCAGGGCGCAAAAGCCTGTGGACTCGACCACAAGACCGGCAGCCTGACGCCGGGCAAGGAAGCGGACATCGTGCTGATCAGCACCGACAGCATGAATATGATCCCAATGAACAACCCGGTCGGCGCGGTGGTCGAATTCGCCAATGCCGGCAACGTCGACAGCATCTTCGTCGCCGGAAAGGCAAGGAAGCGGAACGGCAAGCTCCTGGATTTGGACTTCGCCGCCTTCCGCACGAAGGTCGATGCGGCGCGCGACGAACTCTTCGCCCGCGCCGGCGTGCCAACCGACGGCTCGTGGATCGTCAAGCCCTACGCGGAAGAGCCCGAGTTCTGATGGCGACGGATCCCCCCTCGTACCATTCGCTTGCCGATCCAGCTTGCGGACAGGGGCAATGAGCGACCGCATTCCGATCTCGATCGTCACCGGCTTTCTCGGCAGCGGCAAGACAACGCTGATCGCCGCGCTTCTGGAGCAGCCGGCGATGCAGGGCGCCGCGATCGTGGTGAACGAATTCGGCGCGGTCGGCATCGATGACGCGGTGTTCGCGCAGACGTTAGATGCGGGCGATGTGGTTCTGCTCGCCAACGGCTGCCTGTGTTGTGCGGCTGGCGACGATCTCGCGTCGACGATCTGGGCTTTGGCGAGACGGCCGGTTCCGCCGCGCCGTATCGTGATCGAAACGTCCGGACTGGCGGAGCCGGCCCCTTTGATTCGGCGCCTTATGGCCGATCCGCGGCTTAAGCAGTCGACGCGGCTCGACGCAATTGTCGCAACGATCGATGCGGTCGACGGCCACAGGATCTCGACGAGCAGCCGGTCGCGCTCCGGCAATGCGCCGTTGCAGATCGGCGGCTGGTCACGAAAGTCGATCTCGTTGACGCGCCTCGCATTGCAGCGCTCTCCGAACGCCTGTTCGCCCTCAATCGTGGCGCGTCGGTCGCTGAAGTCGGCCGTGGGGCGATCGACGCCTCGGTGCTGTTCGGCGCGGCCCTGTACGATGAGAGACGCGGCTGCTCCGACCTCGACCGCTGGCTGAATTTGGACGGGTATCGGGCGGGCGAACGGCGCCGATCACAAGGCGTGGACATCCGCTTCAGCTGTGATGAGGCGCACGGCGCCCCAGTCGGCGCCTGGCTCCTGGAGGAGTTCCTGCCGATCGATTGGGAGAGGCTGTCTCCGCGCCTCGGCGAGATCGTCTCACGCCATGGGGACAAGCTGCTCAGACTGAAGGGCGTGATCTGGACTCTCGGCGATTCGCGGCCCCTGGTCGTCCACGGCGTTCAGCGCGTGTTCCACCCCCCGGCGCGCCTCCATCGTTGGACCGCACCGCCGTCGACCAGCATCGTCATCATCGGCGACGAGGGCGCCAATGCGGCGGTGGAGTTGATCGCCAACGCGCTCGCGGAGGCCGCCGTTTCCGGGCCGATTGGGTCTCAATACCGAGAGTCCGCGCTTGCAGGCGCTGAAACAGACGGGGAGCGTCTCGCATGAAGATTGGTTGGATTGGCGTTGGACGCATGGGTGCGCCGATGGCCGCGAGGCTCCTAAGGGCTCACTATCCGGTTTTCATCTGGAACCGGACACGCGCTAAGGCCGAGACGGCGGAGCTGAAGGGCGCCGTCCTAGTCGACGCAAAGGCCGAACTCGCTGATGTCGACGTTCTCTTCACCATGCTGTCCACAGGCAAGGACGTCATCGATGTCTGCTTCGGACCCGACGGCGTTTTCCATGACCATCATGCGAGGAAGCCCAAGATCGTTGTCGACTGCTCGACCATCGGCATGGACGAGTTGGCGGAAATTCGCGCACGGCTCGACAAGATCGGCGTTCAATTCCTCGCTGCTCCGGTCAGCGGCAACCCGAAATGCGTTCGCGCTGGCAAGTTCTCCTGCGTGGTGTCGGGGCCGAAGGAGGCGTACGAAGAAGTTAAGCCGCTTCTCCTGTGTATGGCGCCACGAGCCGCCGCCTACGCGGGTCCCAATGAGGAAGCGCGAATGTGCAAGATCGCCGTCAACCTCATGCTCGCGGTCATCAATGAGAACATGATCGAGGTGACGCTACTCGCGCAGAAAGCCGGCGTTCCGCGCCACGCCTTCCTCGAGTTCCTCAACGGCAGCGTCGTCGGCTCGACCTTCACCCGCTACAAGACGCCGGCTTTGGTCAATCTCGATTTCACCACCACATTTCCTCCGACCGGCATGCGCAAAGACATGGACCTCGGCCTCGCGATCGCGCGCCAGCATGAGGTGCCGATGCCCGTCACGGCTGCGACGCGCGAGGTTCTTCAGTCGCATATAGGCGTCAACCGGCTGAAGCCGGACGGAGACGCTGCGGTCGGGCGGGACTTCGCCGCCATGGTTGAGACAATGGCGCTTCTTTCGGGAGTGCGCCTTGAGAGCGAGAACATCGAGCTATCCGATGGCCTCGAGCCGGAAGTCGCTTAAGGTCCCGCGCCAATGGGACTACTCGCAGCTTGCCATTCGACCGGCGCGCGAAAATTGGAAAAGGGGATGGGATGAAGGTTGCGGTGGCGGGACTAGGCTGGTGGGGCAAACAGATCATCGGTTGCATCAGCAGGAGCCCACGTTTCGAAGTGGTCTACGGCGTCGACCCGGCCCCGCCGGCGGACGTGGCGGACTTCAGGAAAATCCATCCTTTCACGCTCGCGGGGAGTCTCGACGAAGCGCTCGCCGACCCCCTCGTCGAGGGCGTCATTCTGGCGACACCGCACGCTCTGCACGAGCAGCAGGCGCTGCGCGTCATCGCCGCCGGCAAGAACCTTTTCTGCGAGAAACCGCTGACCATGACCGGGGACGGCGCGAAGCGCGTCGTCGCGGCTTGCGAGAAGGCCGGCAAGGTTCTCGGCGTGGGCCATGAACGCCGTTGGGAACCGGCTTTCGAGGAATTGCAGCGGCTGGTCGACGCCGGCGCGCTGGGCAAGATCTCGCTCTTCGAGGCGAATGTCAGCCACGACAACTTTCGTAAGCTCGCCTCAGACAATTGGCGTCTCGGCGCCAAGGACGCGCCCGCCGGAATGACGACGGCGGTCGGGATCCACTTGACCGATCTCTTCGGGCATTTTGTCGGACCAGCCAGGGAGGTTCGGGCGACCACGGCGAGCATGATCTTCAAGCCGCCGGCCGAGGACTTCGTTTCTGCGAGCATCCTCTTCAAATCCGGCGCGCGGGCGAACTTTACCTCGCTTTCGATTACGCCGTTCTATGGTCGGTTTACGGTATTCGGCGACAAGGCTTGGGTCGAGATCGTCAGCGAGGGCAATGTTGACAAAGGCCTACCGACGATTCTCACCCACGGCGACGCTGGCGGCCGCCGGCGCGTCGTTTATGAGTTTACGGATACCGTAACGCAGAACTTTGAAGCATGGGCCGACGCCGTGGAGAAACGCGCGCCCTACCGCTTCACCCATCAGGAGCTGGTCGACACATTCGCCTCTTTGAGGCGGTCGTGAAGTCGACGCGAAACGGCGGAGCGGCTGAGTTCCTTTGACGGCTGCGAGCGCGGCTGCGCGCCGACTGGCGGCCTCATCGCGGTTACGGCGACAATTCGCAACATCGGCCAAATCTCGCGGGCGCCGTCATCGGGAGCGCGCATTGTCGTCCAGCTCTGCTCCAGGGGTAGTGGCGCCCGCCCTTGCAGGCGGGCAAGATAAAATGCGAATATGACAGTCAATAGGCGCAGGCGCGCCGGCCTTTTGCCACTCTACCGGCCTCTTTTCACCCTATAGGCGAAACATGCCTCCCTATCGTTCCCGCACTTCGACTCACGGCCGCAATATGGCGGGCGCCCGCGGCCTCTGGCGCGCGACTGGCATGCGCGACGGGGATTTCGGCAAGCCGATCATCGCCATAGCCAACTCGTTCACCCAGTTCGTGCCTGGCCACGTGCATCTGAAGGACCTCGGGCAACTGGTGGCGCGCGAGGTCGAGGCTGCCGGCGGCGTCGCCAAGGAATTCGACACCATCGCCGTCGACGACGGCATCGCCATGGGCCACGACGGTATGCTCTATTCGCTGCCCTCGCGTGAGCTCATCGCGGACAGCGTCGAATATATGGCCAACGCCCATTGCGCCGACGCGCTGGTGTGCATCTCGAACTGCGACAAGATCACGCCCGGCATGCTGATGGCGGCGATGCGCCTCAACATTCCGGCGGTGTTCGTCTCCGGCGGCCCGATGGAGGCTGGCAAGGTCAAGCTCTCGACCGGCGCGCGCACGGTCGACCTCATCGATGCGATGGTCGCTGCGGCGGACGACAAAGTCTCCGACGCCGACGTTGCGGTGATCGAGCGCTCAGCCTGCCCGACCTGCGGTTCGTGCTCGGGCATGTTCACCGCCAATTCGATGAACTGCCTGACCGAGGCGCTCGGCCTGTCCCTGCCCGGCAACGGCACCGTGGTGGCCACTCACGCCGACCGGCGGCGCCTGTTCGTCGAGGCCGGCCACCTCGTCGTCGATCTTGCGCGGCGCTGGTACGAGGAGGGCGACGAAGGCGCGCTGCCGCGTGGGATCGCCACGTTCAAAGCGTTCGAAAACGCCATGTCACTCGACATCGCCATGGGCGGTTCGACCAACACCGTCCTGCACCTGCTTGCCGCCGCGCACGAGGGCGAAATCGATTTCACCATGGCTGACATCGACCGGCTGTCGCGCCGGGTGCCGTGCCTGTGCAAAGTCGCCCCTTCCGTGCCCGACGTGCATGTCGAGGACGTCCATCGCGCCGGCGGGGTGATGGGAATTTTGGGCGAGCTCGACCGGGCTGGCCTGCTCAATCGCGACGTCCGGATGGTGCATGCCGAGTTGCTTGAGCACGCCCTGTCGCGCAACGACATTAAGCGCTCGAGCGGCAACGCGACGCGCGAATTCTTCCTCGCCGGACCCGGCGGCGTGCCGACCCAGGTCGCATTCAGCCAGTCGGCGCGCTATCCCTCGCTCGACGAGGACCGCGCCAAGGGCGTCATCCGCGATTCCGAGCATGCCTTCTCCAAGGACGGCGGGCTCGCCGTGCTTTACGGCAACATCGCGATCGACGGCTCGATTGTGAAGACCGCGGGGGTCGACGCCGGCAGTCTCAAATTCAAAGGCCCGGCGCGCATTTTCGAGAGCCAGGACGACGCGGTGCAGGGGATTTTGAGCGGCAAGGTGACCGCGGGCGACGTCGTGGTCATCCGCTACGAGGGGCCGCGTGGGGGCCCTGGCATGCAGGAAATGCTCTACCCGACCAGCTACTTGAAATCGCGCGGGCTCGGCAAAGCCTGCGCGCTCATCACCGACGGGCGTTTCTCCGGCGGCACTGCCGGCCTCTCGATCGGCCACGTCTCGCCGGAAGCGGCCGAGGGCGGCGCGATTGGCCTGATTGAAGAAGGCGATCTGATCGCAATCGACATTCCCGCCCGCTCAATCGACGTCCTTGTCGACGACGCGGAGCTCGGCTGGCGCCGGGCAGAAATGGAGCGCAAGGGGGCGAGCGCCTGGAAGCCCGCCAAGCCGCGCAAGAGGGCGGTCTCGACGGCGTTGCGCGCCTACGCCACGTTCGCGACCAGCGCGTCGCGCGGAGCGGTTCGGGAAGTGCCGTAAAGCTTTTTCATGGTCAGGGCGCTCAGCGCGCGGTCGATCGCTTCGCGCCTGTTTCTCTCGGCGGCGTTCTGGAGCACGCTCATCCTCGCGCTCGCCGGGCTGGGCTTGAGCGCGCTCAACAAACAATGGACCGAGGCCAACTTCGACGACCAGCTCGGGGTCTACCTCAAAGCGCTGGTCGCCAATGTTGCGATTCCGAATGAGGAGGGGAAGGCTGCAGCGCAGGCGGCGATCGCGCCGCAATTCGAGCTCGCGTTCTCGGGCTGGTATTGGCAGATCACCCGCACCGATGTGAACCCGCCGGAAATCCGCGCCTCGAAGTCGCTGTTCGCGACCCAATTGCCGCAATTGCCCGCGACGGGAAATGATCGGGGCACCATCCTCAGCGGCTATGTGTTCGGTCCGGGCGAGCACCAACTTAGGATGATCCAGCGCGAGATCGACGCTGGCGACGACGGACGATACCTGGTGCAAGTCGCCGCCAACGCCGACGTGATCCAGGCCCAGGAGCGCAGCTTCGAATATGGGCTCGCGGCGACGTTTTTGACGCTGGCGCTGGCGCTGATCGGCTCGACCGCGCTTGCGGTTCGATTTGGCCTGCATCCGCTCCGGGTCTTGCAGGAAGGGGTCGCGGCCATCCGTCGTGGCGAGGCCGAACATATCGCCGGCGAATTCCCGCAGGACGTCGCGCCGTTGGCCATCGAAGTCAATCAGCTGATCGACGCCAACCGGGAGATCGTCGAGCGCGCGCGCACCCAGGTCGGCAATCTCGCCCACGCGCTCAAGACGCCGCTCAGCGTGCTGATGAACGAAGCGGATTCGATGAGCCCCGCCTTGCCGGAAAAGGTGCGCGAACAGGCCGAGATCATGCGCCGGCAGGTGACGTTCTATCTCGACCGCGCACGCGCCGCCGCCCGCGCCAGGACCTTTGGCGCGGCGACGGAGGTGAAGCCGGTCGTCGACGGGCTCGTCCGCACCTACGAGAAACTGCATGGCGATCAGGTCCTGACCTTCGATGTCGAGCTGCAGCCGGGCCTCAGGTTCCGCGGCGAGGCCCAGGATCTGACCGATCTGATCGGCAACCTGCTCGACAATGCGGGCAAATGGGCGCGCGAACGCGTCTCCATTCACGCCACCCGTGCGACGGCGGCTGGGAAGGACCCCGGTCCCTTTCTCGTCGCCGAGATTGACGACGACGGGCCGGGTCTCGACAGGAACGCGCGCGCCGCTGCGGTCGAGCGCGGAAAGCGGCTCGACAAGTCGAGACCCGGCTCCGGCCTCGGCCTGTCGATCGTCGTCGAACTCGCTTCCATTTACGGCGGCTCGCTCGAACTGGACGAAAGCCCGCTTGGAGGCCTGCGAGCGATTCTGCGGCTGCCATGCATGTGACGGGGGCCTTCAAAATTGCGCCATCGGCGACCCTCAAACCACCGGAGAATTGGATCAATGCGGCCGAGCCTTCTCATGATTGCACTTTGGTCGATCGGGCTTGCTGGCTGTTCGAGCGTCGGGTCGGGCGGCGCCCCGCCGGTCACTGGCGCAACCACGCCGCCCGGCGCCGCAACGTCAAGCGTCGCGCCGATGCAAGCCGGGATCCTTGCCCCGGCGATTCCGACCGGCGCCGCGCTCGGCGGCGTCCTCGGCGGGCCCGTCGGCGCGTCGCTGTCAGACGACGACCGTCAGGCGGCGTGGAACGCGCAGATGGCGGCGCTCGATTCAGGCCAGAAGCGCTCTTGGCGCGGCGCCCATGGCGTGTTCGGCTTTATCGAGCTCGGCGCCGCGACAGCGGACGGTTGCCGCGCCTATTCGCAGACCATCTACGTGGCCGGCCGCCCGAACCGCGGCCGGGGTGTCGGCTGCAAACAGCCGGACGGAAACTGGAAAATGACGAGCTAAGGTTTTGACGAGACCTCAACTTCGCTTTGCGATAACAGAGCGCGGACTTTTTCCGCGACCCCTCATGGGGCGCGCTGAGGCTTGTTAATGGTGTGGTTTGTCCTGGCGGGAATGGCGGCTTGCGCGGTCCTCGCCGCGCTTTGGCCGCTACTTCGGCCGCCGTCCAACGGGACAGCAGGCCCCGCGGCGAACGAAGCGGCGTTCTACAAGGCGCAACTCGAGGAAATCAGGCGCGACGTCGAGCGCGGTCTCTTGCCGCAAGGGGAGGCTGAGAGCGCCCGAGCCGAAGCCGCGCGCCGCCTCATTGCGGCGGCCTCCGGACCCTTGCAGGCGCCGCCGGCGGCGCGGAGCTATCGCCTCGCGGCGGCGGCGCTGATCGCCGTCGGACTGCCGGCCGTCGCCTTTCCCCTCTATGCGCGCGTCGGCCGGCCCGCGATGCCCGACGAGCCGTTGGCGAGCCGCAAAGTCGCGCCGCAAACGGATGGCGGGATCGAGGCGGCGGTCGCGGCGGTCGAGGCGCGGCTCACCGCCAAGCCCGACGATGGCAGGGGCTGGGCGGTGATCGCGCCAGTCTACATGCGCTTCGAGCGCTATGCCGACGCGGCGCACGCCTATGCCGAGGCGCTGCGACTTCTTGGCGAAGACCCTCTGCGCCGGGCCGCTTACGGCGAGGCTCTGGTCGCCGTGGCCGGCGGCGTGGTCACGGACGAAGCCCGCCAGGCGTTCGATCGGGCGCTGACCGACAAGCCGGGCCAGCCACAGGCGCGCTATTACCTCGCGCTTGCCGCCGAACAGGATGGAAAGAGGGCCGACGCGACTCGGGACTACCAATCGTTGCTCGCCGATTCGCCGCCCGATGCCCCGTGGCGGGGCGTGGTGAACGCGCGGCTGGCGGCGCTCAAGGGCGCGCCGGCGCCGGCCGGGGCGGGCGCGGGCCCGTCCGCCGCCGCCATTCCCGAGGCGCAGCGGCCGATGATCGAGGGCATGGTGAGCCGGCTTGCGGCACGGCTCGCCAGCAACGGCGGCAGCATCGACGAATGGTCCCGCCTTATTCGCGCCTATACCGTGCTGCATGAGGCCGACAAGGCTAAGGCGGCGCTCGTCGACGCGCACAAAGCGTTTGCGTCCGACGCCAACGCGGTCGCCAGCCTGGACGCGCTGGCGCACGACCTTGGCCTCGGAGACGCCAATTGACCCGCCGCGGCCGCCGCCTTTCCCTCATTGTCGCAGCCCTCGCCGTGCTCGGCGCGGCCGCTGGCCTTTCGCTTTACGCGCTGAGCGACAGCATCGTGTTCTTTTACAGCCCGTCCGAAGTTGCTCAGAAAGCGGTGGCGCCGGGCGCGCGGTTGCGCGTCGGGGGCCTGGTGAAGATGGGCTCGGTGGTCAAGTCCGCGAACCAAACGGTCGCGTTCGTCGTCACCGACGGCGCGAGCGAACTCAAGGTCGCCTACCAGGGCCTGCTGCCGGACCTGTTTCGCGAGGGTCAGGGCGTGGTCGCCGAAGGTGTATTGGAGGCGTCCGGCCAGATGCGCGCCGAGACGATCCTCGCCAAGCATGACGAGCGCTATATGCCGCGCGAGGTGGTCGACGCGCTCAAGAAACAGGGCCGCTGGCAGGAAGGCGTCGCCAGACAATGATCGTCGAAATCGGCCATTTCGCCCTTGTGCTCGCGCTCGCCGCCGCGCTCGCCCAGACCATCGTGCCGTTCTGGGGCGCCCGTGTCGGCGACGAAGGACTGATGAGCGTCGGTCGCAATGCCGCGCTGATCCAACTCGCGCTGATCGCGATCGCCTTCGCCGCGCTCGTGAACGCGCATCTGACGTCGGATTTTTCGGTTCTCAACGTCGCCGAGAATTCGAACAGCATGATGCCAGCGATCTATAAGATCTCCGGCGTGTGGGGGAACCACGAAGGCTCAATGCTCCTGTGGGTGCTCATTCTGGCGATCTTCGGCGGGCTCGTCGCCATGTTCGGCCGGGCGCTGCCGCGCGCCTTACGCGCCGACGCGCTCGCCGTTCAGGGCCTGATCAGCTTGGCCTTCCTCGCCTTCATTCTCCTGACCTCGAACCCGTTCGAGCGCCTCGCGCCCGCGCCGTTCGAGGGACGAGATCTTAATCCGATTCTGCAGGACCCCGGCCTCGCGATTCATCCACCGCTGCTCTACCTCGGCTATGTCGGCTTCTCGATCGTCTATTCGTTCGCCGCTGCGGCGCTGATCGAGGGCCGCATCGATGCGGCCTGGGCGCGCTTCGTGCGCCCGTTCACGCTCGTCGCGTGGAGCTTTCTCACGCTTGGCATCGCGGCTGGCTCCTTCTGGGCCTATTACACGCTCGGCTGGGGCGGCTTCTGGTTCTGGGACCCGGTTGAGAACGCCTCCCTCATGCCGTGGCTCGCAGGCACGGCCTTCGTCCATTCGGTCGCGGTGATGGAGAAACGCGATGCGCTGAAAGTCTGGACGATCTTTCTCGCCATCCTCGCCTTTTCCTTTTCGCTGCTCGGCACCTTTCTCGTGCGCTCGGGCGTGCTCACCTCCGTGCACGCCTTCGCCAACGATCCGCGCCGCGGCGTTTTCATCCTCGCGATTCTGGCGCTGTTCATTTCCGGTTCGTTCGCCCTCTTCGCCTGGCGCGCCCCAATGCTCAAGCAGGGCGGATTATTCGCCCCGATCTCGCGCGAGGGCGCCCTCGTCGTCAACAATCTGCTCTTGACGACTGCATGCGGGACGGTGCTGTTCGGCACCCTCTATCCGCTCGCGCTCGAGCAGCTGACCGGCGAGAAGATCACCGTCGGCGCCCCCTTCTTCAACTTGACCTCCGGCGCGCTGTTGCTCACCGCCTGCTTTGTCGCGCCCTTCGGCTTCTCGCTCGCCTGGAAACGCGGCGATCTGTTGGGCGTCGTGCAGCGGCTGACTTTCGCCATCCTCATCGGCGCCGTGACCGCGGTCGTCGGCGCGGCCTGGCTTGGCGGCGGCTCGATCTTTGCGCCGCTCGCCATGGGCTTGGGCGTCTTCGTCATCATCGGCACGCTGATCGAAGTCGTCATGCGCGCATGGCGGCCGGGGCTTGCTCCTGGCGTGGCGCTGAAGCGCACGTTCGGCCTGCCCTTGTCGTTTTTCGGCGGGGCGCTTGCGCATCTCGGCGTCGGGGTGACGCTGCTGGGGCTGTCGGGCCTTGGATTCGGCGCCGAGGAGATCACGACCCTGCACAAGGGCGTTCCCGCACAGGTCGGTCCCTATTCGATCACGCTCAATTCGGTGGGCGAGCGCGTCGGGCCAAACTACAAGGAAGCGGTCGCGTCGGTGACCGTTCGCTCGGGCGTCGCCGTCGTCGCTGAGATTGAGCCGGCGCGCCGTCAATTCTCTTCCCGCGAGATGAGCACGACCCAGGCTGGCCTGGCGACGCTTCATTTCGGTCAGATCTATGTCGCGATCGCCGACCCGGCGCCCGACGGCGCCGTGCCCGCCCAACTCTACTGGAAACCGCTGGTGACTCTGATCTGGCTGGGCGGCGCCGCCATGGCGCTCGGCGGCGGGCTGTCGCTTGCCGACCGACGTCTTCGCTTTGGCGTGGCCGTCAGGGCGAAGGCCGGCGCGCGCCCAATGGCGCAACCGGCGCAATGATCATGCGCTGGTTCCCCACCCCCTTCTCCCCCGGGGAGAAGGTGTCGCGCGCAGCGCGACGGATGAGGGCGGCGCCGGCACGAGGTGAGCGCGCTTCGCGCGCGAACCCTCACCCCAACCCCTCTCCCGTAGGAGAGGGGAATACGGTCCGAGCGCCCAGAGGAAAGCTTCTCCTCCTTTTAGCCCTGCTCGTCTCCCTCGCCAGCCCGGCGCTCGCCGTGCAACCGGACGAAGTGATGAAGGATCCGGTGCTGGAATCGCGTGCGCGCTCGCTCTCGGCCGAATTGCGCTGCCTCGTCTGCCAGAACGAGTCGATCGACGATTCCGAGGCGCCGCTGGCGCGCGACATCCGTCTCCTCATTCGCGAGCGCATCGGGCAAGGCGAATCCAACGACGTCGTGCGCGCCTATCTCGTCTCGCGCTATGGCGACTTCATTCTACTGAAACCCCCGTTCAAGCCGGAGACGCTGCTGTTGTGGCTCAGCCCCGTGCTCACGCTCGGCCTTGGCGCCGCCGCCGCTCTCTACGCCCGCCGCCGCGCGCCCCGAGCAACGCCGCGCTTGAGCGCCGAGGAGGAAGCGCAGCTCGCGGCGCTGACCAACGGCGATGCGAGCAGTGGGTGACGTCCTCAGCCGCGCCGCGCTAGTCGCGGCCTTGGCGCTTGTCCCGGCGCACTCGAGTTCGGCCTTTGCGAAATCATGCAGCCGCGAGGTCGTGGCGCCAATCCGATTGGCCGCGCGTCAGGCCTGCTGGACCTACCGCGGCTCAGCGACCCTATTTGTCGGCAAGTTCTCGAGCGGGCAGACGATTTCGGCTCAAATGACGGGCGAGGCCGAAGACTACGACCCGCGCAGTGGGGGCGCCGCGACCGTTTCGCGGCCGCGCGATCCGAACGTGGAAGGGCCCGGCGGATTTTTCTTCGGCGTTCCAGACAGGCCGGGCGTTCTGACCTTTGTCGCCCCCGCGACCGGAACCTATCGCCTCAGTTTTTCCCCTTGCGCCATGTGGGGCGCCTCGGGTGTCGTGAAGATCTGTGCCCGTTAAGCGTGCATCCGTGCGCCTTTGGTGATCTTGTCGACGATCTTCTTGTCCTCGCGCAGCGCAAGGCCGACGACGTTCATGGCGTCGGGCGCATATTGCTTGACGGTGGCGCGGTTGGCTGCGTCGTGGCCGGTCGCGAACATGTCCTCGATATAGAGTGAGAAGCGGACGCGCCGCTCCATGGCGCGCCCATAGATCGTCTTCAGCGTCTCCCGGTCGGCGCTCAGAACGATCGCCGGCTGGATCATCAGCGGATTGTATCTGTTGCCTGCGGCGTCCTCGTAGGGCTCGCCGAGAAGGCCGGAATTCGCGCCGATCACGCCGCTCATGAGAAAAGCTACGACGTTGAGCTTCTGCCAGGTCGCGAGATCCTCGCGCACAACGATCGAGATTTTCGTGTCGAACATCGCCGCTCCTTAAGGCTGTCCTTAACCCTTGCGCGCGCCGAGCTGGCGCAGGCGCGACCGGAAGCGGCCGGCGTCCGCGTCGAGCTCGCTTTCGACCTCGCGATTGAGCTGATCCATCTCGCGGTCGAGACTCGGCTGACGGGTCCGCGCTTCGGGCGTGAGAAACAGCCGTTGAAGCCGCCGGTCTCGTGGATCGGGCCGCCGCTCGAGCAACCCGTTCGCAGCCAGCCGGTCGGCGACGCCCGTCGTAGTCGCGCTGTCGATGCCGAGCCGCGCGCCGAGCTCCGCCCCTGTCTGCCCATCGACGTCGGAAAGGACCTTCAGGACCGCGTATTGTGTCGGCGTCACGCCGTGCGCCTCGAGCTTCTCCCTGGCCCGCCGGCCGACCTGCTGAGCGGCCTTGCCGACGATGAAGGAAATGCAGTCCTCGATCCGGTCCATCGCTTCTCGCTTGTACGCACGTATCTAGCATATATGTCTCTTGTACACAAGCAATCTCAAAGAGCGCTGTCGGCGGGCCGGGCCGTTGCGGCTTATGAGGGCTGGCCGGATTCTTCTTTTGCGTTCCGGACGCGCCGCGCGTCCTGTCCTTTTCGCCTCGCGACCCGAGCCTATCGCTTAAGCTTCTCGCCCTGCGCGATGTAGGGCGCTCCCGGCGCGGTCAGGATTTGCGCGCGCTGATGGCGCGCGCCGCGGAGCTCAACCGGCCGCGAAGCCTCCATCGATCGTTACGATCTCCCCGGTGATGTAGTTGGCCTTGTCGCCCGCGAGGAAAGCGATCGTCGCCGCGACCTCGTCCGGCGCGCCCGCGCGCTGCTGCGGAATCGCACCGAGGAACGCCGCCTCGGCGTTTTTGTCGCCGCCGGGCACGCGATCGAGCATCGGCGTTTCGATCGGGCCAGGCGCGACCGCATTGACCCGGGTGCCAGACGAAGCGCCCTCGCGGCTGACCACGACTCTGAACGAGATCGCGACCGCAGCCGCGATCTCCGGCCTGGGAATCGTCTCGATGACGCTCGGCGCCTGCCAAAAAGAACTCGAGGATGGCTCGCTCATCAGACTCCTGCCCGTGTGGGACATGGGAACGATCGAACTCAGCGCCGTGTTCGCCGCCGGCCGAGCGGCAAAGCCGTGGGCGCGCGCCTTCTCCGATTTCCTCGTCGCCGAATTCGCCGGCGCAACCCGCGTGACGGGCGCAGCTGACATCCGGTTCCCGGTCTCATCTCGGAGCGTACGGTGAGCGGCGCCTGGGCGGCGGCTCGGACGGGGTCGGTCCGCGACGGGATCGCAGCCCGAGCGCGCGTGTGTTTGCAAAATCAGAAGCTGTTTCCTATGGTTTTTCCGTGAGCAGGATAGAAACTCACGTGTCGCACGCGTGCAACGGCTTGGCGAGGAGAACAGGCGGGTTCGAGACATTCGGCGCACAACCTAAGGCGCGAGTTGGAAACACAGAATATTTTTGTATTTTGATTCCCCGTAACGCATTGAAAAGTCCCAACTCGGACGTATAATACCAAAGGCTCCGCTGGCTGACTCATAGGGGGATTCCCGAATCGCGGGGATGGTGATTCAAGGTGGCGTGGAGGATTCGCGCCATGCCTTCAGCGGTGAGATTGCGAGAGGATTATTCGGCCGAGGAACTTCGGAGGCTCGCCCGTCGATCGAAGGACGTCAACCAGAGCCGGCGGCTTCTGTCGCTTGCTGCGGTCCGGGACGGCATGGACCGAGGCTCGGCGGCGAAGATCGGCGGCATGGACCGCCAGACGCTGCGCGACTGGGTCCATCGCTTCAACGCCTCGGGGCCGGCTGGGCTCATCGACAATTGGACCGAGGGTCCGAAGCCTCGCCTATCGGCGGAGCAACTGGCTCAGTTCGCGCAGATCGTCGAGGCCGGGCCGGATCGGGAGAAGGACGGGGTGGTCGGCTGGCGGCGGCTCGACCTCAAGCGCGTCATCGCCGAGAGGTTCCGCGTCGAGTTTCATCCGCGCTATGTCGGAAAGCTCCTCGAGAAGCTAGGCTTCTCGCAACGGCATCGTCAACTTATTGAGCGAAGCTCGCGACGATGCTGAAATGGAGCGCCCGGGCTATGCAGCGATCTGGACGCCGGCAATGTCCTTCCACGCGTACAGCGCGTCGGCGCGAAGCGCTCGATAGTCAGATGCTGAGAGGGCGTGGCGGGGAAAGTGGAAGAGGTTGGCGATGGGATCATGGATCGAGATGAAGCGCTGCAGTTGCCGCGGCGATTTGAACCGCTTCATGATCCGCTCTCGCCGCCTCGTTGGCTGATGGGAATTTTCGGCCCGATTATTGAGTCCCTTATGCTGGCGATGCTCGAACTTCATGCCCATGTCCGTGCGCGCGGCGCCGTAAGAACCGAGCTTATCGGTGACCAAGACACGCGGAGCGCGGGCCTGTTTGCGGACGAGCTTGCGAAGCAGGCGTTCAGCGGCGCCTCGGTCGCGGCGACTCTGAACCAAAGCGTCGAGGACAAAGCCGTCCTGATCGACGGCGCGCCAAAGCCAGTGCTTTTCACCATTGATGGCGACCACGACCTCATCGAGATGCCACTTGTCGCCGAATTGCGGCGCGCGCCGGCGCACTTCGTTGGCGAAGTCTCGGCCGAATTTCTCAGCCCAACGCCGGACGGTTTCGTGACTGACGATCATACCGCGGGCGGCCAGAAGATCTTCGACCATTCTCAGGCTGAGAGGGAAACGGAAATAGAGCCAAACCGCATGGGCGATGACCTCAGCGGGAAAGCGATGACCACGATAGCAGGAATTTGACGTCTGGCTCATCGCCGCCAACTTGCCCAAAACCATCGACAAATCGTCAACGTGACAGTCCCTCATCGACAGCGAATGAAACTGCCAAATACAAGCTGCTCAATTTTTCGCGGCAGCGTTATTGGAGATAGTCAATTTTCGCAGCTATTTTTGCGAAAATATGCTGGATATGCTGGGCCTACACCGAGAAAGAAGAGTGCAACCACGCGGTTGCAAAGTTTGAAAGTTTGTGATTTGGTTCATTAGCGGGGATCGTAATCCATGACGCTGAAACCATCGGCCTTAAGCACGATCGGCGCGTTGGTCCTATCAGCGGGCGTGGTCTCTGCGCTCGGGGTCTCTCCGGCGAGCGCCCGCGTCACCACTATCTCGAGTTCGTCCACCGGCCTCCATATCGCATTGACCGTTGCGGGAATCCCCATCGCGGTCGGTCCGGTGTTGCCCGCCGCCGGGTCGGCACCGCCCACGTACGATGTCACCAACTCTGGTTCTTTTAGTCTGCCTGCTGTAGGCCTGTCGGCGGGTATGGTGACCGATACCGCCAGCTCGTCATTTCCCCCAACAGAGACTGGGACGGCCACGTCGACAACCGATGATTTCTCCTTTGCGCCGGCAGGCGGCGCAATCTTCGATATCACCGCGACGACGATCAGTTCGACTTCCTCGGTGGACGGGACTTCCCCCGCGACGGGCTCGACGACAATCACAGGCCTGAGCCTTACGATCGTAGGGGGCACGTTTATGTTCTCGGGAACTCCTCCCGCGAACGACGTGATCCTCACGATACCGGGCTTGACCGTCACACTGAACCAGCAAATCCCCGACACGACCGAGACTGAAGGCATAACGACTAACGCCGTCGCGATCAATTTCGCTGATTTCCATGTCGGGTCTAATGTTGTGAACGGCGCCGTCGACATCGGCCAGTCTGCGGCGAGCCTCACCCTGATCCCGGAGCCAGCGATCTGGGTGGAGATGCTTGTGGGCTTCGCCGGGCTCGGCTTTGCGGGCTACCGCGCCTCGCGCAAGCGCGCTGCGACCGCGGCGTAGAGGCAGCCGAATCAAGACAAGCGAGGCCGCGGGGAACCGCGGCCTTTTTCTTTATCGGCGCTCAAGGCTCCCCTTCGTCTGGGACCGGGCTAGGTGCGCAGCCAGTCCTAGGGGAAGTGTCATCTTTCGAATTTTCTAGTTAATGACTTTCAACTGGTCGCGTGAGATGCACTGAAATGCACCGTTCCCGTCTATGCGCCGTGTTGATTGACTGCAAGACCTCCAATGTGGACGAGGCAGCCCGCTTCTGGAGCGAAGCGCTGGGCCGCCCCGTTGACAAGGACCATCCGAGCACCCGCGGCAATTATCGCATGCTGGAGACTCCACCCGATGAGCCTATTGTGGAGGTCCAGCACGTGGACCACGAGAGTCGGGTCCATCTTGACATCGAGACCGACGACATCCCTGCCGAAGTGGCGCGCCTGGAGAAGCTGGGCGCAAAGGTGGTAAACCGCCTGGAGCGCTGGGTGGTGATGCAGGCGCTGACCGACCAACGCTTCTGCGTCGTACGGGTGCAGCGTCCTGGCTTCCCGAAGAATGCCAATTCCTGGGACTAAGTATGGTCTTCCTGATCTGCGGAACAGCTTCTCGCGCGTCCGCTCCGATCGGTTTCGCTCTCTTGTCTGCACGATGGCTGAGCACGGGTGCCAGCGTTAGATTTGACCAGTAAATTGCCAAACAGAACTCTGCACGTGCGACCTGGGGTTCCGGTCTCGTGACCCTTTTGCCGTAACTTCGCTAGTCCTCATCGTCGCTGCCCAGATGGGTCCACCGACGACAATTTCTGTGGCTCAAAGGGGGACTGTCACGTTGACGATTTGTCGATGGTTTTGGGCTAGTTGGCGGCGATGAGCCAGACGTCAAATTCCTGCTATCGTGGTCATCGCTTTCCCGCTGAGGTCATCGCCCATGCGGTTTGGCTCTATTTCCGTTTCCCTCTCAGCCTGAGAATGGTCGAAGATCTTCTGGCCGCCCGCGGTATGATCGTCAGTCACGAAACCGTCCGGCGCTGGGCTGAGAAATTCGGCCGAGACTTCGCCAACGAAGTGCGCCGGCGCGCGCCGCAATTCGGCGACAAGTGGCGTCTCGATGAGGTCGTGGTCGCCATCAATGGCGAAAAGCGCTGGCTTGGCGCGCCGTCGATCAGGACGGCTTTGTCCTCGATGCTTTGGTTCAGAGCCGCCGCGACCGAAGCGCCGCCGAACGCCTGCTTCGCAAGCTCCTCCGCAAACAGGCCCGCGCTCCGCGTGTCTTGGTCACCGATAAGCTCGGTTCTTACGGCGCCGCGCGCACGGACATGGGCATGAAGTTCGAGCATCGCCAGCATAAGGGACTCAATAATCGGGCCGAAAATTCCCATCAGCCAACGAGGCGGCGAGAGCGGATCATGAAGCGGTTCAAATCGCCGCGGCAACTGCAGCGTTTCGTCTCGATCCATAATCCTATCGCCAACCTCTTCCACTTTCCCCGCCACGCCCTTTCAGCATCTGACTATCGAGCACTTCGCGCCGACGCGCTGAACGCGTGGAAGATCATTGCCGGCGTCCAGATCGCCGCATAGCCCGGGCGCTCCATTTCAGCATCGTTGCGAGCTTCGCTCAATAAGTTGACGATGCCAGGGAAAGGCGGTGCGACGGATAGTCCGGGACGCCGGGGCGCGTCTTGTGTTTCTGCCGAAATACTCCCCCGACCTCAATCCGATCGAGCAGGTCTTCGCCAAGTTCAAAACCCTGCTGCGATAGGCACAAGCTCGAACCTACGACGCCGTCGCCGATGCCGCCGCCGCCATTCTCTCTCAATACGCCCCACAGGAATGCGCCGCATACATCAGGAACGCAGGGTATGCGTAAATCCAAAAGCAAAAGTCTCTAGAATCCGCAACGATTTCCGGTGCTGCCAGAGTTGTAATTGATCGTGATCGGCATAATTGTAGCAGTATATGGCGGACCGTTTCCAGTATAGTTGCCGGAGTAGACGATGTTAGCAGACGTTCCTGTCGAATTGATACTAGGCATCAGGACTCGCGGAGTGTACATACCTTCTGGATCGTATACTTGTACCTGAAATTTGCACCATGGACCCCATGGATGCTGGGCCTGCCACACATTCCAGACGGTGTATTGAGTAAAGTTTTTACCAGGATTATGGTTGTTCGACGGGTAATAAGTCATCATGCCGAGATAGACGCCTTGCGATCCACTCGGACCGGGGATGTACTGGATATCAAAGGTGCTGATCCTTCCATTACCCCCAAGCGAGCCAAATGCAGGATCGGAAATGGTAGGAACCGCATCGCAGGTCGTACCATGCACGGCCGGATCGGCTCCGAACGCGCCTGACTGACCGTTTGGCAGTCGTCCCGCAGTGTTGGAAAAGGACCAGTTCGCATCCAGGATGCCGTCGCCGCCGCAAAAATATTGGTATTTTGACGGATCGAGCAGGGCGATGTCAGATTGCTTCACCCGGGCGAGATAGGACGCAGACCCATTCGTCCATTGGCCGCCGCTACTAACAACATAAACATATGTGCTGGCGTTATCAGGAAGTGTCGCGCAGCCCGAAAAGCCGTTGTAGGCGCAGGTGTAATCCTGCCCGTACTGCACGAAGCCGAGCGCTGTGAAGTCATTGCTCGGCCACATCGGCGCATTGACCGGGGACGGATAGGGCGATGAGGACGTGTAGCTGGCCGGAGCGTAAGGCGGGATCATCGAACCGCTGGTGGCCGTGCTCGCGGTAAAGGTGCAGGTGACCGTGCAGGTCATCTGAAGGCCCATGCAGGCGCCGCCGGTACAGGTCGCCGGAACGGTAACGGTCCAGTTGCCCTGGAACGCGGTCGTTCCGCTCGTGATCTGGACATTCTGACCGACACCGTATGGGTAGTTAGCCGCGGCGGTATAGTTTATGGTCGCGGTGATCGGCGGCCCAGCCGTCATCGTTCCGCCAGTGATCGTCGCGCCGGTCCCGTACCAAAGCCCTGCAGTGCTAAAGGGCGTCGGCTGCGGGTTCCAGGTCAGGCCGCCATCCAGGCTCATAATCAGCTGCGATGCATACTCCGTCGAAGCGCAGGACGGAATCGGACAGACAGCGCCGATGGCGTTGTAAACTTGGCGATCGACATCTTGAAACAGGGTGTCCGTGCCCCCAATCGTGAGTGCAAGCAGGCCAAAGCCCTTAAACGTGTTGCTGAAAAAATTCCCGTTCCACTGCTGCTTGACGTTCGCCATCTGAATCTGGCCGGTCGTCGTCGCGTCCGTGAACGTCCCGAGCCCGGCGTCTGAAGCAAACGAAATCGTCCCGCCAGAGGTCCAGGTATTCGTGCTCGCTGCCGTATTGTTGCCGGTCAGCGTGCAGACGCCCGCCGTGCAGTTAGTGGCGGTGAGGCTCGTGAGCGTGCCGTTGAACGCAGTCGGAGTGACCCCGGCAATGGTCACGTTAATGCCTGTGGGAAAGGCATAATTGCCAGCGTAAGTCACCGTTTCCGTGGTTCCGGTGATGCTGCCGCCAGTAATGGCTGGAAAGAATGTGCAGTCGTCACAGCTTGTCAGAATCGTTCCGGCTGCGTTTTGCACGTTGAAGAACGTGTCGCCGCGCATGGCGGGAGTGATCTTCGTGCCAACACCGAATGTAATGCTGGCGATGGAGTTCTGCTGTGCGCCTGCAGCCGTCACCAGGACGGCGAACAGGGCGGCAAGGATGATCCTTAGCAATAGAGGTTCCCCCGGTTGGCGTGGTAATCGTGGTTGAGGTTGTAAAATTGGGTGATTTGGGTTCCGGTTAGCCCCGATCCGGAGTCGAACTCACCGATCGTGTCTATGGTCTGATTGGAGATCGTTCCTGCAATGTTTTTCGCCCCGACAGGGAAGATTGCATTAGGAACGGCGTCACTAGGAGACGCGATCGTCAGGAGTGACGTCGCGTTGAGATAGGATGTGAAATTAGCCGATCCGGTGCGATCGATCGTCCAATAGCCGCCCGATCCAGTGCCCGTCGTGCCGAAGGTCGTGTTGCCGCCGAATGCCGCGCCATTGAGTCCGACTTGGTTCGCGGCGTTGTTCCCAGAGTTGGCCACTCCGATTTCGTGGAAGGAGAAGTCGGCCCCGCTCGTCGTCAGCGCTCCGAACTGGATAGGAGCGCCTGAATTGGTGGCGAGGCGGGTGTTGATTAGGCACATGCTGACGTGCGCGCTGTTCTGCACGTAGTTCGGGCTCGTTGCCGCGGAAGCGTTGAATCCCGTCGAAATGTATTCTGTGACGTTTGCGCCGTACTGACTTTCCGTTCCGGTGAACCCGACATCCGGGTCAAACAGCATCGGGTCGGTTGTGAGGGTGAGCACGCCATCATAAGACGACCCAGATGGCGCGAGATTGATCAGCGCGGTCGCCGGCGTCGGCGCATCAAAAAGATACCAGATGTCGAGCGTCGAGTAGATGCCGGCTGTGTCGGCGGCGCAGACAGCCGTGCTGATGTCATTGAAATAGTTCAGTTTATCTGACGCTGCAGACCCCGGGTAAGGCAGCATGGTGTAAGGCGTGCTCGGGATCGCCGCGAACGCGGCCGCCATGTCCGGGCGCTGGAACAGCGTTGCCGCCGCAGCGCACGCGTAGACCGGGCCGACCGGGGCGCCGCCGACTCCGAGCAGGGTCAGATTTCCAGCCCATGCCGGCGTGGAGCCAAGAGAAATTAAGCAAATCAAGGATAGGACGTGTTTCACCATCTCGCTGCGCCCTCAGAATTGAGTATAGGAGACGCTGCCTGCGTCGTCGTCGCGGTCGAAATCGAAATCGGAACCGATGAATTGGGCCTGGTTCAGCGCCGCGGTGTTGCCACTGCTCTTGGTCCGGTAAGCGCCGCATTGGCAGGTGAGGCCGAGCCGACTGCCCCGCTGGAATCGAATGCCCTTGGCCTAGATGATTGGCTGAGTCAGCGTGGTGCTGACGGAAACAGTCGCCGTGTCGCTTGACCAGGCCAAAGCGCGCGGACGCCAATGGGTCCAGCCAGAGGCATTGAATTAGTCGCCCGTGAAGAACTTGCTTTGACGCACCGGGCCGGAGCGGGGGTCAGGTTGGTTGAGCGCTCTGGGCGAGTTGGGCTTCAACGAGGATTGCGGCGAAGAGGACGCGCCAAAGGGCTGCGAGCCAGGCCAGCAGCCTTCGGAAGTTGTAGCCGGCGGCGGCGAGCACGGCGTTGGCGGCGTCGCCGTCGGTTCCGGCGAGATGGTTGCGGCCCATGCGGTGCTCGGCTTTAGCGTGTCCGATGACGGGTTCGACGGCCGAGCGTCGGCGCAATTCGCGCTTGATGGCATCGGTGACGCCGCGCCTCTGGCCTGAGGTATAGACCTTGAACTTGTGGTCGGGCGGGGCGTTGTGGCCGCGATAGCCGCGGTCGGCGACGACGCGGGTCACAGACGCGCCGATCTGCGCTTCGATTTCGGGCAGGACGGTCGCCAAGGTGTGGCCGTCCCTCGGGTCAAGCCCGAGGGCAGGCTCCAGGATTGCCCGGCAGCGCCTTCACGTGGGCGAACTGACCGCCCTTCGAGCGATGGAGCGTGGTGGCGAGCGAGACCTTGACGCCGAACTCGTAAGGGCGATGCGTTTTGCCCTTGCCGATGCATTCGACCTCGGGCGCATGGAGCGAATAAATCTTCCGCCCGCGCTGATGCTGGCGCTGCTCGCGGGGCCAGCGACAGGGGTTGAGCGAAGATCGCGCGCAACTGAGCATCGTCGCCCGTCTTGCGGATGAGATCGCGGCCGATCCGGCCGAGATAAGTTCGTATTGTCCTCAGCGCCCGGTTGGCGCGCTTGAACTGCTTGGCGTGGGCGTAGCGCTGATGGGCAATCAGCGCATGCTTGCCGACCCGCTCATAGGACTGGCGAAGCGGCACGCCGGTCTTCTTCGCCAGCCTCACCAGCCGCTCACGCGCCCGATGCATCAGCTTGGCATCGGTCGGGAAGGCGACCGCCTTCGGCTGCACGGTCGTATCGACGATGACGCGCGAGAAGTCCGAGGGCTTGGCCGCGCCGGTGCGGGTCGCCGTCGCGAGGCTCTCCTGGATCAGCGCCACCAGCTTCTCCTCGCCCATCCGCTGGCGCCAGCGCGTAGCGACGAGCGGTCGAACGGCGCCTTGTGCTGGAACAACTCCTCGCCGCAGAACAACTGGTAATGAGGGTTCTCGACCCAGCGCGCGCACAAGTCCTCGTCCGAGAGATTGCGCATGGGCTTGAGGATCGCGAGCCCCGCCATCAGCCGGGTGGGCAGCGGCGGCTGGCCTGCCCTGTCGGAATAGACCGCGCCGAACCGCTCCTCGAGAAACCGCCAATCGATGACCTGGCCGAGCTTCGCAAGCGCATGACCCATGTCGACGATCTGGTCGAGCCGCGCACGGAACAGGTCGTTCTGTCCGCTCTCCCGTCGCGCCTTCGGCCGCATCGAATCGCCCCCCCGCCCGCTGACAAAGGCGAGGGAATCACGCCTAAACGCAAACTCGCAATTTGCAAGATAACCGGTGCCCGAACCGCCAATTCTAGCAAATGCAAACACTTCCAAATCGCGGGAGGCGCCAGAAAATCAGGGCCACTCATGAAACTTCACGGAGGACGAGTTATAATTAGCCGTCGCATTCCACCATGAGCTCCTGCTCCCGGACGCCGCGCGCGCCGGATCGGAGAGAGCGGCTGCGTTGCCGCCCGTTTCCGTCGAGTCGTCGGCCAGCGGGCTCTCGACGCCGATCGCCATGGCGCGCGCAATGACTTGCGCCTTGACCTCCGGTTTCTCGCCGCTTCGCTAGTCGCCTCTGACGTCGTTCTCGACGTCTTTGGCGGACCGGATCGGATAGAAGCCATCGGGCATGTCGACGCCCTCTTCGGCGTCTTGCTCACGCTCCGCCGCTGAAAACTCGCGCTTATCGGCGCCGAGGACGACGTCGAGCGCAGCCTGGGGGCGCGGCGAAGGCGCGCTTTTCGGTCACGCCGTCCTTGACCACGTCGAACATCGTTTCGGGCACGTGGGGCAGATCGACGAGGGAGATTTCGTGCGGCTCGGCGGCGTACCGGATGAGTTCGGTGTTGGCTCCGCCCAGCTGACTTGCAGGCTCCGGAAGAAGCTGGCGAACGGCGCCCGGCGGGGCCGCACGGGCAAGAGTCGATTGAACGGGACAAGAGAAAGGCAGGATTCTCGTTGCCGTCGGCACGATTCTCCCGCGATAACTAACTATGCCATGACCGACGTGAGCGGTCAAGAAAATGTTCTCTTTATGTTCTGGCGCGATTCGCCCGGGCGCGGTCGATCGGGCCAGTTCGGCACTTGGAGCGCTGGCAAGCTCGAGCAGGCGCCGCGGGTCTAGCTCATCCGTCCGGCACTCCGGCCTTGCGCAGTCCTTCGTACATCCGCTCGCGCCCCGAGAGATAGACCGGATGGTCGCTGAACGTCGCCGACCGGAAGCGCGCGATGGTGAAGCTCGGACTGAGTTCGAGCGGGACTGTCACGTTGACGATTTGTCGATGGTTTTGGGCTAGTTGGCGGCGATGAGCCAGACGTCAAATTCCTGCTATCGTGGTCATCGCTTTCCCGCTGAGGTCATCGCCCATGCGGTTTGGCTCTATTTCCGTTTCCCTCTCAGCCTGAGAATGGTCGAAGATCTTCTGGCCGCCCGCGGTATGATCGTCAGCCACGAAACCGTCCGGCGCTGGGTTGAGAAATTCGGCCGAGACTTCGCCAACGAAGTGCGCCGGCGCGCGCCGCAATTCGGCGACAAGTGGCGTCTCGATGAGGTCGTGGTCGCCATCAATGGTGAAAAGCACTGGCTTTGGCGCGCCGTCGATCAGGACGGCTTTGTCCTCGACGCTTTGGTTCAGAGTTCGCCGCGACCGAGGCGCCGCCGAACGCCTGCTTCGCAAGCTCGTCCGCAAACAGGCCCGCGCTCCGCGTGTCTTGGTCACCGATAAGCTCGGTTCTTACGGCGCCGCGCGCACGGACATGGGCATGAAGTTCGAGCATCGCCAGCATAAGGGACTCAATAATCGGGCCGAAAATTCCCATCAGCCAACGAGGCGGCGAGAGCGGATCATGAAGCGGTTCAAATCGCCGCGGCAACTGCAGCGCTTCATCTCGATCCATGATCCCATCGCCAACCTCTTCCACTTTCCCCGCCACGCCCTCTCAGCATCTGACTATCGAGCGCTTCGCGCCGACGCGCTGAACGCGTGGAAGGACATTGCCGGCGTCCAGATCGCCGCATAGCCCGGGCGCGCCATTTCAGCATCGTCGCGAGCTTCGCTCAATAAGTTGACGATGCCCTAATTTCTCGCTTAGGACGGACTATGTCGTCACCGTGGTCGCGGTGCTGGGGACGACGATCTCGCCCTACCGCTTCTTCTGGCAATCCTCGCAGGAGGCCGAGGATGAGCGGGTTGATCCCACTGCGTATGCGCTCCTCGATGCGCCGGAGCAGGCGCCCGCAGAGATCTCGCGCGTGCGTTGGGATACTTACATCGGAATGGGTTACTCAAACGTCATCAGCCTGTTCATTATCGTCACAACGGCCGCAACCTTGAATGCGCACGGCATTACCGACATCCAGACCTCTGCTCAGGCTGCCGAGGCGCTGCGCCCGATCGCCGGCGTCTTTACCTTCGCCCTGTTTGCTGCGGGCGTTATCGGCATCAGGCTGCTGGCGCGGTCCCTGTACTAGTTCCATTGCACAGAGGTTTTGACGGTTTCAAGTTCAACGGAGCACTGGGAGGTCCTTGGGCCCGACCAGGAGCTCGATGC
Source organism: uncultured Alphaproteobacteria bacterium (assembly GCA_963813555.1). Lineage (GTDB taxonomy): Bacteria > Pseudomonadota > Alphaproteobacteria > Rhizobiales > Beijerinckiaceae > Roseiarcus. The sequence continues at coordinate 440,333 of CAWEZX010000018.1, forward strand.
TGCGGGCGACGCCCGGGGTCCGCCTGATGAGGCCGGCGCGTTCGAGGGTGAGCACCATCTGGTGCACGCTGGGCGGCGAGACTTGGAAGTGCCGCTGCATGTCGGCTTCCGCGGGCGGTTGGCGGAAGATACGGCTGTAGGCGTAGATGAAGGCCAGGTACTGACCTTGCTTATCGGTGAACGGGGGAGCCGGGGGCACGTGTCAAACAATTGATTCAGAGCCTGATTCGTCTGGGCCTCGCGATTCGCGAGGAGACCCGGATGAACATACGCTACCATGTCGAACTGAGCGAAGCCGAGCGATGTGAACTCACCGCGCTGGTGGGCAGCGGCAAGCATTACGCCCGCAAGCTCAAACGAGCCCAAATTCTGCTCGCCGCCGACAGCGGGCTCAGTGACGACGATATAGCCGCTGCTGTGGCTGTCGGCGGCTCGACCGTTTACAGGACCAAGCGCCGCTTCGTTGAAGGCAATCTCGAAGCCGCCCTGAACGAGGAGCCGCGGGCAGGCGCCGATCGTAAGCTGACCAGCAACGAAGAAGCCCTCCTCATCGCCACCACATGTTCGAGCCCGCCCGAAGGTCGCGCCCGCTGGACGCTGGAGCTGCTGGCTGGCGCGATGGTCAAGCTGACCGACCATGACAGTCTCTCGCGCGAGACGATCCGCCGACGCTTGGCCGAGAACCATCTCAAGCCTTGGCAGAAGGACATGTGGTGCATCCCCAAGGTCGACGCCGAGTACGTCGCCCGCATGGAGGATGTGCTCGACCTCTATGCCGAGCAGCCTGACCCGAAGCGGCCGGTGGTCTGCTTCGACGAAAGCCCCACCCAGCTCATCGGCGAAGCGCGCCAGCCAATTCCGGCCGCACCGGGACGGCTCGAGCGCTTCGACTACGAGTATCGCCGCAACGGCGCCGTCAATCTCTTCGTCTTCCTCGATGCCCATCGCTCTTGGCGCAGGGTCAAGGTCACCAATCATCGCACCGCTGACGACTTCGCCCTTTGCATGCGCGAGCTCGTCGATGTCGACTTCCCAGAGGCCGAGCGCATCCGAGTCGTCCTCGACAACCTCTCCACCCACACCGCCGCCGCTCTCTACGCCGCATTCCCACCGGCCGAAGCGCGCCGCGTGCTCAGGCGGCTTGAGTTCCACTACACGCCCAAGCACGCCAGCTGGCTCAACATGGTTGAGATCGAGATCGGCGTGCTCAAAGGCCAATGTCTCGATCGCCGCATCGAAAGCTGCGACCGGCTCGTTGCCGAGATCGACGCATGGCAGTCCCAGCGAAACCAAAGCGGCGCTCGAAATCAACTGGATGTTCTCCACCGACAAGGCCAGAACCAAAATGGCGCGCGCCTATCCCGATCCCTCGCTCAAAGAGTCGTAATCACTGTGCAGGAGAACTAGCCGCCTCCGGCGCCTATGCGCTTGGGGAAGCGCTCGGCTGGACCACCGGGCTCGACCGCAAACCGCTCGACGCCAAGGCGTTCTACATCACAATAGCGATATCCACTCTTGTCGACGTGGGGATCAACTTTATCGGCGTCGATCCAATCAGGGCGCTATTCTGGTCAGCTGTGATTAACGGGGTGGTTGCGTGCCACTGATGGTGATCATCATGCTCATGTCGATGTGCCAAGACGTGATGGGCCGCTTTGTGCTGCCTCCGGCGCTGTGGGCGGACGGGGATGCTCCCCGGCGATATGCCATTCGGCCTCGTGATGGCATCCGCTGTGATCCTTGCCGATGTTCGCTCGCGCTTCCTGGGACCGCATCGGAGTGGAACGCAATCGCCGCCGCGAGGTTTGTGGTCTGAATGTCCATCTCTGATGGATATGAACTCCGGTATCGCGTTTTGCCGCTTTGAATGCGTCGGATTGATCCACGTCAAACCAAAGTCTGTCGAACTGCGTATCCTAGTTAGGAGAAAGGGGCTTGAACGCGGAGGTAGATCGTGAGCGGTCACATCATCGTTCAGCAGCGATCGGATGCTGCACAGGTTGCAAACTTGCGCTCGGCGTTAGTCAAGAAATCGCATTTCGAGAAGATGCGCATTCCGTTTGTGAGGATGTTTGCGACGCATCTGCCGCGGGTGTCGAAAGAGTGGGTCCAGTCGCGACGGACTCGGAATCTGTTGGAAGACAATCCGACCTCCGGGTGATGCGGAGCGGAAAGCCTGAAGGTGGCGTCTAACATCGTGATCTAAACGATAAGGTTGGCAGGAAGGTGATGATCATCTCGCAGAGCGAAGAGGTTCTGACAAAGGTGTTGAACTCGCTGTATTGGGGCCTAGCGGTCCCGCCTCACAGGGGTGAAGGTCGAGGTGGAAAACGGGTGGGTGGCGATCTCCGGCACGGTTGATCGGTATTATCAGCGCACATGTGCCGAATCGGACGCGCGCAGGGTTGCTGGCGTGCTCGACGTCAACAATCATATTCGGCTTGCGTCGGCGAACACGGAGCAAGGGGCCACCGCCCACTAGCGATCGACGCAGCCCCACCCGCCCGGGCTTTACTTCCCCGAATGGCGGGCAACTTTTCTGGGGTCGCTGTGGTCGTCAATCTAATTTCCACCGCTTTGCGCGGACATCGGCGCGCGTCCTCGCGACATTGCGGAGCCTGTTAAACGCCCTCCAACTCGGCGCGAGGACATCTTTCAGCCATGGGTGGCTTGGCCGTGGCGAAGCATCGAAGTCTGCGAACGCGGCCGTTGACCTAGATCAATGCCCGCCCGCCGGGATCTGCGATGGTGTAACCTCATTTGGTGGGAGGACGCGCTATGACTACTGGAACCGTACGATGTTTCGATGTCCATAAGGGCTATGGTCTTATCAAGCCCGACGACAGTGGCATTGATGTGCTGGTCGATATATGTGCCGTCGAACGCGCAGAAATGGCCAGCCTGACTCAAGGCCAGCGACTCAGCTTCGAAATTGTGCACGATGAGAGGATCGGCAGATCGTACGCAGAGAAGCTCATCGCTTCTGAAATACGGACCCGGCCACTGAACGCGTTTAGTCCAATTACTCCATTGCACCATGATCGGCGTGCAATACAACGGCCTCAGGCCCCGACTGTGTGAAGACGAGGTTGAGGCCCTCCATACAAAAGCGAATACAGTGCGCGACCGAAACGTTGGATACCGCGATATCCAATCCGACGTGACGCTAGCGAGTCCTATTGCGCCAGGCTCGCGATATAAGCGCCAAGCTCCTTGGCTTCGTCGCGCGACAGCTACATGTCTGGCATCTTGGGATGCGGATCCATCAGGAACTGTGCGATCTTACCCCCATCGAATCCCGGTTTCCGTGCGATTGTCGCGAAGGGTGGAGCGCTGTCCGCGCCACCCTTCTGATCGTTGGCGACGATGTGACAGGACGCGCACCAGTCCCGAGCGAGCTTCTCTCCGCGGGCCGGCTCGGCGGGCATCGCGGCCGCGCTCGTGATCGAAGCCCACACGCCGAGAGCCAACGCCGCGTGACGCCCAAAGGCCAGCGCCCCGTTGCTGGCGACGTCGCCGATAATGTTGCCAGTTGTCCCGCCAACACCCAAGAGCAATGTTCCGGCGCTGATCGTGGTGCCGCCGGCATAGTATTGGCGTGTCAGGATAACACACGTCAAGACAGAGCCGATGGAGAGGTTAGAGATAGCATCAATGTCGTCTGGAGGAAAATCGCCAATCGGCGCTGGGCGGGCTGACGGCTTCTCAACAAGGAAACAGGGACGGCTCGCGACTATTGGCTGAGGATCTCGCGAATTTTCTCGGCGAGTTCAGCCGCCGTATACGGCTTCTTCAACCACGCGCCCGCCCCAAGGCCCTGGCGCGCCACCGCTGGCTCGGCATAGCCGGACGTGAACAAGACCTTGAGGTCCGGCCTCGCGGCAAGCGCCGCCTCCGCCAACTCATCGCCATTCATGCCGCCAGGCATCACGACATCGGTGAAGATCATAGCAATCTTGGGATGAGCGGCGAGCAGAGGGAAAGCGGCGGCTCCATTATCCGCCTCGATGACTTGATAGCCTAGGCTTCTCAGCCTTGCGATGGTGACCCTGCGAACGCGCGCATCGTCTTCGACGACAAGGATTGTCTCGGATCCTCGCGGCATCGCACCCATTTTCGCAGCATCTGACGCTAACTCACCGCTCGTCTGAACGGCCTCTGCTAAGGGCAGGAAAATTCTGACGCTCGTCCCTTGCTCCAACTCGCTGTAAATTTGAATGTTCCCGCCCGATTGCTTGACGAAGCCATAGACCATGCTGAGACCAAGGCCGGTGCCTCCACCGGTCGCCTTCGTCGTGAGAACGGTTCGAAAGCGCGCCGACGCACCTCCTCCGACATCCCTGAGCCTGTATCGGATACGGCAATGAGGACATAGCGACCGGTGCGGATTTCTGGGTACATCTGCGCGTAGTCCGCATCAAGGCGGGCTTGAGACAAATCGATCGTCAGGTTTCCGCCGCGCGGCATCGCGTCTCGCGCATTGATGGCGAGGTTGAGCAAGGCGTTTTGCAATTGTGGCGCATCCACGACACATAGATGTTTCGATCCGGTCACCCGGATGTTCAATTCGATCAACTCGCCCAAGGTTCGCCGCAGAAGCTCTGAAAAATTCGATATCAATGGTGTCATATCCGTGGGTTTCGGATTCAAAGGTTGACGTCGACCGAAGGCCAAGAGCTGACCGGTCAGTTTCGCGCCGTCCTGCGCGGCGTCCTGAGCCTCCTTCAAAAGCTCACGCTGATTAGAATCCTCAACGCTCATCTCCAGCATTTCGAGATTGCCAGTGATCACCGTCAGAAGGTTATTGAAGTCATGCGCAAGGCCGCCAGTAAGCTGGCCGATCGCCTCCATTTTCTGCGACTGCCTTAGCTCCTCCTCCATCTTCTGTCTGCTTGTCAGGTCCCGGATGAAGCCGGTGAAAATCCGCTGACTGTCGGACCGCGCCTCTCCGACCGCCAATTCCATCGGAAAAGTCGCACCATCTTTGGTCAATCCCTTCACCACTCGGCCATAACCGATGATCCGGGCTTCGCCTGTGTCCAGATAGCGTTCGATATATCCGTCGTGCTCCGCCCGATAGGGTTCCGGCATCAGCATCTTAACGTTTTGGCCAATGACCTCTTCAGAACTGTAGCCGAAGAGCTGAGAAGCGGCCGCGCTAAACGAGGCAACGGCGCCGCTTTCGTCGATGACGATCATCGCTTCCGGGACAGTCTCGAGGATCGAACGGAGGTGCGCCTCGCGAGCGGCGATTTCGCACTGCGCGCGCTTCAACGCGGTGATGTCGCTGTTGTTTTGAAGCACGGAATGAACAACGCCGTCCTCAGATTTTCCTGCGACCCAAAGACCCGAGACCACGACGAATGAGCCGTCTCTTCTCTGATGTTCAATTTCGCCTTGCCAGCTGCCCTCGCTGCTGAGCGTCGAAAAAATCTTGCTTCGGGGCGATGGGTATTTAGTCTTCAGGAGTTCATGAACAATCCGTCCAAGGGCCTCTTCGCGACGCCAGCCGTAGAAGCGCTCGCAGCCTGTCGTCCAATATAAAATCCTACCGTCGACATCGTGAATGATGACATTCGCCAGATCCAAGATTCTCGCGAGAGAAGTCAATTCGGCGGTCACGGTCGAGGTCGGCAATTGAGGCCTTATCTGCGTTAATTCGGCCAGACCGCGCGACGAGGCTGCACAGCCGGAGGGACCGCCTCGTCCTCGTCTTCGCCAGCAATCTCGCGTAACGTCGACAGCTTGCATAGAGCGACGACGTGGCGCGCCCCTGCGGCGATCAAACCACGGCGGGTCAGGCTTGTCATCATGCGCGAGACCGTCTCTATCGTCAGTCCAAGATAATCGGCCATGTCTTGACGGCTCATCGGGAGCTCAATCTCGGCGCCTTTAGCTCTCTTCCGATAAATCGCGAGCAAGAAGCTTACGACACGCTCCTCGGCCGTCTTGCGGCCCAGGAGCAACATCTGATCCTGCGCGGCTGACATTTCGTCGCACAAAAGAGCGATGAGCTGCGGCTGCAAAGCGGGCAATTCGTTCACCATCGCGAAGAAGCGGCCGCGAGCGAAACGTCGGACCTTAACTTCGGTCACCGCTTCCGCGGTAAAGAGATAGCGGTCCTGAAAGGAGACGCCTATCACGTCACCAGGATGAATGAAGCCCACGATGGCGCGGCGGCCGTCTGACATAATCCGGTAAACACGCAGCACACCTTCCAACACGTCGAAAATATGAACTGCGTCGTCGCCCTCCCAAAAGAGCGCCTGGCCAGCGGCAAAGGTCTCCGTCTGCTGGCTTCTAAAGATGTTCCTCAGTGTGGGCGACTGTTCGGTTGCGGGACCCAAGGGAACGGCTGGGCTATAAGATGCTGAGACCGCTGTTTGGCTATACATGGCGTCGTCCCTCTCGTTGGCTTAGGGGAGGGCATTTGAACCGGCCCATGTTATAGGGGCGCCATCGGCTCGCGAGAGTTGGCGCCGATTTGTAACAGCATGTAACAGGCCCTTTGAGGCTTGAATCAGTGGCGAGTTCTAAGGAAACCGTCGTGCATATCCTGGTCGTCGATGACGACCAGCGAGTTCGCCAAATGTTGACTCGCTATTTCGAGCAGGAGGGATACCGGGTCAGTGTCGCGACCGACGGCGCGACGATGCGCGAAAGGCTGAATGACTCGGTCGATGTGATTTTACTCGACGTGGTCATGCCAGGCGAGGATGGTTTGACGCTCGCCAGAGAGATTCGAGCAAACTCAGATGTTGGAATCATCATGTTGACGGGGCGGGACGATGTGCTCGATCGCGTCGTAGGACTGGAAGTCGGCGCCGACGACTATATCGCCAAGCCCTTTCACCTCCGCGAAGTGTTGGCGCGGGTCAAAAGCGTTCTCAGGCGGCGTGAGCCGCGAGCGGCATCATCTGTCACGGCTGGCGAAGTGGTCCGGTTCGAGGGGTGGCGTCTGGACCTTGCGTCTCGAGAGCTCGTCTCGCCTCGAGGCGAAGCCGTTGACCTGACCACCGGCGAATTTGACCTTCTTGCCGCCCTCGCCAAGCATCCAGGCCGCGTGTTGGGCCGGGAAGCGTTGATGGACTTGACGCGCGGTCGAAGCTGGGAAGCCTTCGATCGCACCATCGATGCGCAAGTCGCCCGCCTCAGGAAGAAAATTGAAACGGATCCGAAAAAACCGGTGCTGATAAAATCGGTCCGCAACGTCGGCTACGTCTTCACCGGGAAAATCGATCGATAGCTTCGGCCACGTCGACAGTGCGCGCGCGCAGCGCCTTTATCATCCCAGCGCCACTCGTTACGGCCGGTAGGAACAGCCCGTGATCGCTCCGCGCGATGTGATTGGGGCTTAACCTATGCGCCCAGGCTTCACGATCCAGGGTCCAGAATCGAATGCCGGAGCAAACGGATTGATCGCATTTGGCTCTGAGGAAATGAATGAGGACCGCAGCCACGCCTTCGGCGTCGGCCGCGCTCGCTATGATGAATAACGGAACGTCGATCAAACGCCCATAAGTCGCGTGATCTCTGACGGCGTACATACAAAGGCCTTTGACATACCCTTCGGCGTTGCGCGCCACGATGACCTCTTCACGCTCGTCTGTCGCGGGCCGAATTCTGCCAACGTCGTCCGGACGAGTAATTTGCTCCCATTCATGCTCTGCCACGTCAGCGACGACGGCCCGAACTAGAGGATAAGCCCTCGCAATCGTTTCAGGACCGATCGGTTCGACGACATAGGTTCGAGACATTTCAGCACCCACTCGCTACTCTGCCGCATGATGGCCACCGGCAGGTTGGATGCATTGCGATAGAGCAATCCAACGTAAAACTGGCGCATCGACGACGGCCTGTTCCGGACCTGAGTTGGACTTTGAATTCGACAACTCCTCGAGCGGCGCATTCGACCCAGTTCCCGGTGGTGAACCGCTCCGGGTTTGCCGGAGGCCGTTTTATTTGATTCACGCCGCCATGGCTGGGTTGGTCAGCATGGCGAAGTAGCGTTCCTCGGCTTCGGCCGGCGGGATGAAGCCAATGGGCTCCAGAAGCCGGCGATTGTTGAACCAGTCTACCCACTCGAGGGTTGCGAACTCGACAGCCTCGAAGTTGCGCCACGGCCCTCGTCGGTGAATGACCTCGGCTTTGTAGAGGCCATTGATCGTCTCGGCCAGCGCGTTGTCGTAAGAGTCGCCGACGCTGCCTACGGAAGGTTCGATCCCGGCTTCAGCGAGACGCTCGGTGTACCTGATCGAAACATATTGGCTGCCCCTATCGCTATGGTGGACGAGGCCACCGCGATTGGTGGGCCTTCGGTCATGAAGCGCCTGCTCCAGGGCATCCAGGACAAAGTCGGCGTGCGCGGTCCTGCTGGCTCGCCAGCCGACGATCCGCCGAGCATAGGCGTCGATGACGAAGGCGACGTAGACGAAGCCGGCCCAGGTCGCCACATACGTAAAATCGGCCAACCACAGGCGGTCAGGCGCGGAAGCGTGGAACTGTCGGTTCACATGATCCAGCGGACAGGGAGCTGCCTTGTCGCTGATTGTGGTCCGCACAGGCTTGCCCCGGATCGCCCCGCGAAGGCCCATGTCCCGCATCAGCCGGGCGACTGTGCAGCGTGCGGCAGAGAAGCCTTCGCGCCGCAACTGACGCCAGACCTTGCGCACGCCGTAGACGCGGAAGTTCTCCTCGAACACGCGCCGGATCTCGACCTTCAGATCGGCGTCGCGGCGGACCCTCCCGGGCAGACGGGAAGGATCAGCGCGTCTGGCGGCATGGACATGGTAGGTCGACGGGGCGATCGGCAGAACCCTGCAGATCGGCTCGATCCCGTAGGCCTCCAGATGATCGTCGATGAAGGCGATCATGGCTTGAACCGGCGGTCGAGCTCCGCCTGGGCAAAATAAGCGGACGCCTTGCGAAGAATCTCATTCGCCTGGCGAAGCTCACGGTTCTCACGCTCCAGCGCCTTCAGCCGATCGGCGAGCTCGGTGGGAACGCCCCCGCGCACGCCGCTGTTGGTTTCCGCCTTCTTCACCCACTCATTGAGAGATTGCGCCGTGCAGCCAATCTTCGCGGCTACCGAGGATATCGCCGCCCAGCGCGACGGGTGATCCTGCTCATGCTCCAAAACCAGCCGAACCGCTCGTGCCCGCACCTCAGGCGAAAATCTGTTCGTTGTCTTGCTTGCCATCGCTCCATCCTTTCAAGAGTTGGAGCCTCCGACAAACCCGGAGCGGTTCATGGCCTTTTGACCATTATCAATACGGCGCCGCTCGTTGTCATTCAGAATGCTCGTGAACGCGAGGGCATGACCGTGCACGCTGAGCGGGAACTGAAATTTGCTGTCGAACCTGACACTCTGAGAGCCGCGCGGACGATTCCGTTGCAAGGGCAAATGGCGCGCGGTCCCCTCTCTCAAGCCCTCAAAACCACTTACTTCGACACCGACGCCTTGGACTTGATGCAGCGTGGTGTCTCCCTGCGCGTGCGACAATCGGGCGGCACCTGTAAGCTCGGTGTCAAAAAGGACGTGCATGCTCATACCGGATATTTCGAACGCGACGAGGAGGAGGCGCCGCTGCCATCCCCAGAGCTAGTCTAAATCTCGACGTCCTCGGCCGTAAGACATCCTCTCAGCTGAGAGAGATCGTCGGCGAAAAAGCGCTTGTGCCGCGGTTTGGCTCGGACGTTCGCCGAACCGTCAAGACGCTCAGGTTCCATGGTTCAAATATCGAAGTCGCCCTCGATGAAGGCTTCGTCTTCGCAGGCAAGAGGCGGGGGGAGCCGACACACGAAATTGAGGTCGAGCTCAAGACTGGATCACCCGCCGCGCTGTTCGAGTTCGGTCTTGCCCTAGTAGAAGCGCTTCCCTTGACCCCCGGAGTTCTTAGCAAGGCGGAGCGCGCTGCCAGATTGCTGTCGTCCAAGCCTTTCGAGCCGGTTCGATCCACGTTGCCCAACTTAGCGCCGGACATGTCGGCCGAAGAAGCGATCGGCGTGCTTCTTCGAAACTGCTTAAATCATTTCCTCGCCAATATCTCGGTCCTTCACAGAGGCGACTCGATGGAGGCAATTCATCAAATGCATGTCGCGATGCGGAGGCTGAGGTCTGTGCTCGCTTTGGTCTATCGGCGATCCCCCACAGTTGAGCTGCACGCACTCCGGGTGGAGTCGAAACGGATTGCGAACCTTCTTGGTCAGGCGCGTGACTGGGATGTTTTCGTTGAATCGATCTGCAATGGACCTCTACGGAGGTTCGTTGACACGTCGGGTCTCGACAACCTGATCGGCGCGGCGCGATCAAAAGCGCAGGGGGCCCATGGAGCAGTTAGGCAACTCGCCAATGACGGAACCTTGGCGCGTTTCACGCTGAGGCTCAACCTATTCGTTGAGCGGTGGGGCTATGCGCCGGGCGGCGGAAGACCCGACTGGGTTTTCGAGCCGGTCGTCGACTTCGCGATCAAGAGCCTCAATCGGCTTCACCGCGGACTTTTGCGACGCGGAATAGGTTTCAGGAGCCAAAGTCCGAGGGAGCGACATGCGCTGCGCGTTGCGGTCAAACGTACGCGTTACGCGGCTGAGTTCTTTGGGAAACTATTTCACCCGCATTCAGCAGCAGAGCGTTACATCGACAAAGCCCAAGCACTTCAGGACCTGCTCGGCCAGCGGAATGATGAGACGATCGCCGTCAAGCTGATCAAAGCACTGGATTGCGCCGAAGATGCGCAACTTGCGTCTGCGGCCAGGATTGCCGCGGAATGGTTCGCGAATAACGGCGACCGCGATGAATTGGCTACTCGCGAGGCGTGGCAATCACTGCGTAAAGCGATGCCGTTCTGGCGCGAACGCAGCCGAAGCCGGTTGCTGAGCCATCCGATTGCGCGAGGCTGAGTACGGTCAGCCATTCTAGCGGCCAGATCGGTCTCACCAACGTCGCGCCGCAAATCGTGACGCCAACTTCATCCAGACGCGATCATTAAAAGATTGAGGTACTGGAAAGGCGCGGAATGTAGAGTCTGAACGGCGGAAGCCGGATCAGGTTCGCTCCGGCCGCAAACAGTCTAGTTGACCGTTGCTTATCGACGCTCCCCGCCACGACCGCTCGCTGGCAGGTCCTTGACTAACTCGCAAGCTGACTCTGCGCGATTCCGTCGCCTAGCCACGCTGCACTCCCGGCGGTGCCGATCAGATCTGTCCAGGGGCTGCGGGTGATATCGGCCAGAGAGCCCGTACAGACTGGGAACGCCGCCGGGTAGGACCAAAGTTAGGAATTGTTCTCCATCTCCCTTCAGGCAGCTTTGACAGCGATCTTCTTCGCAGCTTGGGCCTCGGCCGACTTCGGCAACTTGATGGTCAACACCCCTTGGCGAAGGTCGCTTCAATTTTGTCCGCGCTGACACCCTCAGGGACGGGAAAGGAACGGACGAACGAACCGTAACGCCGCTCAGAAAGATAATAGTCCTTTTCGCGCTCCTCTTTTTCCTCCTTCTTCTCTCCTTTGATTGTGAGCGCGGGACTGTCACGTTGACGATTTGTCGATGGTTTTGGGCTAGTTCCATTGCACAGAGGTTTTGACGGTTTCAAGTTCAACGGAGCACTGGGAGGTCCTTGGGCCCGACCAGGAGCTCGATGCTGCGGGCGACGCCCGGGGTCCGCCTGATGAGGCCGGCGCGTTCGAGGGTGAGCACCATCTGGTGCACGCTGGGCGGCGAGACTTGGAAGTGCCGCTGCATGTCGGCTTCCGCGGGCGGTTGGCGGAAGATACGGCTGTAGGCGTAGATGAAGGCCAGGTACTGACCTTGCTTATCGGTGAACGGGGGAGCCGGGGGCACGTGTCAAACAATTGATTCAGAGCCTGATTCGTCTGGGCCTCGCGATTCGCGAGGAGACCCGGATGAACATACGCTACCATGTCGAACTGAGCGAAGCCGAGCGATGTGAACTCACCGCGCTGGTGGGCAGCGGCAAGCATTACGCCCGCAAGCTCAAACGAGCCCAAATTCTGCTCGCCGCCGACAGCGGGCTCAGTGACGACGATATAGCCGCTGCTGTGGCTGTCGGCGGCTCGACCGTTTACAGGACCAAGCGCCGCTTCGTTGAAGGCAATCTCGAAGCCGCCCTGAACGAGGAGCCGCGGGCAGGCGCCGATCGTAAGCTGACCAGCAACGAAGAAGCCCTCCTCATCGCCACCACATGTTCGAGCCCGCCCGAAGGTCGCGCCCGCTGGACGCTGGAGCTGCTGGCTGGCGCGATGGTCAAGCTGACCGACCATGACAGTCTCTCGCGCGAGACGATCCGCCGACGCTTGGCCGAGAACCATCTCAAGCCTTGGCAGAAGGACATGTGGTGCATCCCCAAGGTCGACGCCGAGTACGTCGCCCGCATGGAGGATGTGCTCGACCTCTATGCCGAGCAGCCTGACCCGAAGCGGCCGGTGGTCTGCTTCGACGAAAGCCCCACCCAGCTCATCGGCGAAGCGCGCCAGCCGATTCCGGCCGCACCGGGACGGCTCGAGCGCTTCGACTACGAGTATCGCCGCAACGGCGCCGTCAATCTCTTCGTCTTCCTCGATGCCCATCGCTCTTGGCGCAGGGTCAAGGTCACCAATCATCGCACCGCTGACGACTTCGCCCTTTGCATGCGCGAGCTCGTCGATGTCGACTTCCCAGAGGCCGAGCGCATCCGAGTCGTCCTCGACAACCTCTCCACCCACACCGCCGCCGCTCTCTACGCCGCCTTCCCGCCAGCCGAGGCGCGCCGCGTGCTCAGGCGGCTTGAGTTCCACTACACGCCCAAGCACGCCAGCTGGCTCAACATGGTTGAGATCGAGATCGGCGTGCTCAAAGGCCAATGTCTCGATCGCCGCATCGAAAGCTGCGACCGGCTCGTTGCCGAGATCGACGCATGGCAGTCCCAGCGAAACCAAAGCGGCGCTCGAATCAACTGGATGTTCTCCACCGACAAGGCCAGAACCAAAATGGCGCGCGCCTATCCCGATCCCTCGCTCAAAGAGTCGTAATCACTGTGCAGGAGAACTAGTTGGCGGCGATGAGCCAGACGTCAAATTCCTGCTATCGTGGTCATCGCTTTCCCGCTGAGGTCATCGCCCATGCGGTTTGGCTCTATTTCCGTTTCCCTCTCAGCCTGAGAATGGTCGAAGATCTTCTGGCCGCCCGCGGTATGATCGTCAGCCACGAAACCGTCCGGCGTTGGGCTGAGAAATTCGGCCGAGACTTCGCCAACGAAGTGCGCCGGCGCGCGCCGCAATTCGGCGACAAGTGGCATCTCGATGAGGTCGTGGTCGCCATCAATGGTGAAAAGCACTGGCTTTGGCGCGCCGTCGATCAGGACGGCTTTGTCCTCGACGCTTTGGTTCAGAGTCGCCGCGACCGAGGCGCCGCCGAACGCCTGCTTCGCAAGCTCCTCCGCAAACAGGCCCGCGCTCCGCGTGTCTTGGTCACCGATAAGCTCGGTTCTTACGGCGCCGCGCGCACGGACATGGGCATGAAGTTCGAGCATCGCCAGCATAAGGGACTCAATAATCGAGCCGAAAATTCCCATCAGCCAACGAGGCGGCGAGAGCGGATCATGAAGCGGTTCAAATCGCCGCGGCAACTGCAGCGCTTCATCTCGATCCATGATCCCATCGCCAACCTCTTCCACTTTCCCCGCCACGCCCTCTCAGCATCTGACTATCGAGCGCTTCGCGCCGACGCGCTGAACGCGTGGAAGGACATTGCCGGCGTCCAGATCGCCGCATAGCCCGGGCGCTCCATTTCAGCATCGTCGCGAGCTTCGCTCAATAAGTTGACGATGCCAGCCAACTCAGTCGAGAAAAAGGTGGCCCAGTCGGGCGTGAGCGGCCTCGCCTAAAGGCTCACAAGAAAGGGGCCCTCTTAACGCATGTTCCCCGTGTGCCCGAGCGAATAACGTCCGGGCTGCGGCCACACCGTGAGCCCATGCGGCATGCCGCCTACGGGAATTGACTTCACCGAGCCGTCATCGGTGTTGAAGGCGTAGATGACGCCGTCATAGCGGCCCGATAGCCACAGCCATTTGCCGTCGGCGGAAAGATTTCCCATGTCAGGGCTGCCGCCGCCGGGAATTGTCCAATTGGCGACGACCTTGCGGCTGGCGAAATCGATCACCGACACGCTGCCCGGGCCCTTTCGCGCACCGCCGAGACTGTGGGTGCCGCGATTCGACACATAAAGCTTTGTTCCGTCGCGGCTGGGATAGAGCCCGTGCGCGCCGACGCCGGTTTTGATGAAATCGAGCTGCCCGAACGAATTGCCGTCGATCACCATGACGCCGTCGCCGATGAGGTCGGCGATGAAGAAGATCTTGCCGTCCGGCGCCACCCTGATGTCCTGCGGCATGTGGCCCGGAGTCAGCGGTAGCGTCTCGACCAGCGTGTGATGGACAAGATCGATCTTGGCGAGGGAATCATTGAATTCGCAGGTGAAGATCGCATACGAGCCGTCGGGCGCAAAGTCGGCATGGTTGATCCCCGCGCATTGGGGCGTCGCGATATAGCCCTGCAGCGCCATTGTGTGCGGGTCGCGGAACTCGAGCCGTCGCATCGCCTCAGCGACGACGATCGCCGACTTGCCGTCTGGCGTGAAATAGATGTTGTAGGAATCAGGAACGTCGATCGGCTTGCCGAGCTTGCCCGTTTTCGGATCGAGCGGCGCGACGCCGCCGTGGCCGCCATGAGCGCTCACGTCCGCCGAAACCCACAGCGTCTGCAGATCCCACGACGGAACGATATGCTCCGGGCTCGGCATCGCGGCCAAGCTGTCGATCACCTTGAACGTTTCCGGATCGATGACGTCGACCTTGCCGGTCACAAGGTTGGGCGAATAAACCCGCGACGGCTGCCCAGCGACCGCGGGACTGAACATGCCAGCGCCAGCGCCTGCATAGACGTTGTGCGGGTCGACAGGCGCCGGCATCGATAGGTTTGCTGGCGGTAGGAGAATTGGCCGCTCGGGACCAAGCTGATAGGCCGCAAGAGCGATGAAATCGGCCGCCGTCCGGCCTTGCTTAAGGACGCTGCTGCAAACGTAAGCGCAAGCGGAGCCCACGACGCACGCGTTTGGAATGGTGAACGATTGCGCGCTGCGCAGTTCGAAGCCCGCGCCGATTGCGATCGCGATCGCCGCGGCGGCCAAGCCCTTGCGAAAAGCCATTCCTGCCCTTTCCATCGAGCCCGCCGGCCGGAAACCGATTCGGCGCAACCCGAGAAGCGAAACTGCAACCGCAACAATGACTGTTCGATGAACGGCGCGGCCGAATGCAACGGGCCACGATGGCGCTTGGAGGCCGCATCGCTTATGTGATGGTCATGACCCAGCCCCATCGTCCGGTCGGCCCCGGCGACCACGTTTTTCTCATCGACGGCTCGTCGTTTGTCTTCCGCGCTTATTATCAATCGATCCGGCAGGATCAGAAGTACAATTATCGGACCGACCGCTTGCCGACGGGCGCGGTGCGGCTGTTTGCGACCAAGGTGCTGCAGTTCATCCGCGACGGCGCGGCGGGGTTCAAGCCAACCCACCTCGCGATGATCTTCGATAAGACGGAGAATTCTTTCCGACGCGATATCTACCCGCAATACAAAGCTCACCGCAAAGATCCGCCCGACGAACTGCTGCCGCAATTCCCGCTGATGCGCGCCGCGGTCTCGGCGTTCGGCATGGTCCCGATCGAACAGGGCCGCTACGAGGCAGACGACATCATCGCCACTTATGCACGCCAGGCGCGTGAAGCCGGCGCCGACGTTCTCATCGTCTCGGCCGACAAGGATCTCATGCAACTCGTCGAGCCGGGCGTGTCGATGTACGACCCGGCCTCGGGCGAGCGCGAGGAGCGGCGCTTCGGCCCGGCCGAAGTGGTAGAATATTTCGGCGTCGGCCCGGACAAGGTGGTCGACGTCCAAGCGCTCGCTGGCGATTCGACCGACAACGTGCCAGGCGCGCCCGGAATTGGGCTCAAGACCGCCGCTCAGTTGATTGGTGAGTACGGCGATCTCGAGACGCTGCTCGCACGCGCGGGCGAAATCAAACAGCCCAAGCGCCGCGACGTGCTGACCAATCCCGACACCGTCAAGCTGATCCGGGTGTCGAAGCAGCTCGTCACCTTGGATCGGGACGTGCCCGTCGAAACGCCGCTCGAGATTCTCGTGACGCCTGAGCTCGACGGCAAGCAGCTCATCTCCTTTTGCAAAGCGATGGAGCTGACCACGCTGACCCGCCGGGTCAGCGAGATATGCGGCGTCGACGTGGCGTCGATCGAACCGGACCCACGCTTCGTCGGCCCCGCGGCGTGGCCGGGCGGCAACCAAAGCGTGGGCATGACCGAAAGCGCAGCGAGCGCGGAAGAGGGGAACGCCGCCGCTGCGCCTGCGGAGCCAAAGGCCCTCCCGCAGGGCGCAGCGCCCACAGACCTCGCGGCCGCGCGCGCAAAGGAGGCGCGCGCGCCAATCGACCGCGCGGTCTACAAGA
The DNA here is from genome assembly GCA_963813555.1 of uncultured Alphaproteobacteria bacterium. GTDB lineage: Bacteria > Pseudomonadota > Alphaproteobacteria > Rhizobiales > Beijerinckiaceae > Roseiarcus. Next base: position 456,847 of record CAWEZX010000018.1, read on the forward strand.
TCGTACGAACCGCGGCCGAGCTCAGCGCGTGGATCGCGCGCGCGGAGGACGAGGGCGTCGTCGCGATCGACGCCGAAACGTCGTCGCCCGACCCGCTGCAAGCGGAGCTGATCGGCCTCTCGTTGGCGGTTCGCCCAGGAGAAGCCTGCTACATCCCGATCAGGCACCGGACCGGCGCCGACGACCTCTTCAACGGCGCCGGCCTCGCGCCCGACCAACTGGCGGAAGCCGAAGCGATCGCGTTGTTGAAGCCGTTGTTCGAATCCCCGGGCGTCCTCAAGATCGGCCACGATATCAAGTTCGACATGCATGTGCTCGCGATGCGCGACATTCGCGTCGCGCCGATCGACGACGCAATGCTCCTCTCTTACACGCTCGATGCGGGCGCGACCGGCGACGACCATAGCCTCGATACGCTCTCCGAACGCTTTCTCGGCCATAAACCCATCCCACTCAGCGAAGTCGCCGGCTCGGGCCGCAACTTCCTCGGGCTTGCGCGCGCGCCGATCGAAAAGGCTTGCGAATATGGAGCGGAGAAGGCGGACATCGCCTTGCGTCTGCGGCGCGTGTTGCAGCCACGACTCGTGGCCGAGCGGATGTCGACAGTCTACGAACGGCTTGAGCGCCCGCTGGTCGAAGTTCTGGCGCGCATGGAGCGCCGGGGGATCGCGATCGATCGCAACATCTTGTCGCGCATGACAGGCGAGTTTGCCCAGCGCATGGCCGGGCTCGAGGACGAGATCGATAGAATCGTCGGCGCGCCCTTCAACCCCGGGTCGCCGAAGCAGCTTGGCGATATCCTGTTCGGCCAGATGGGCTTGCCTGGGGGCAAGAAGACTGCGACTGGCGCGTGGTCGACCACCGCGAGCGTGCTCGAGGATCTGGCCGCCGAAGGCCACCAATTGCCCGCTCGGGTGCTCGAATGGCGACAAATCTCCAAGCTCAAGTCGACCTACACCGACGCCCTGCCGGGCTTCGTCAATCCCTCGACCGGCCGTGTTCACACGGCCTATGCGCTCGCTTCGACCACGACCGGGCGCCTGTCGTCGTCGGAGCCCAACCTGCAGAACATTCCGATCCGCACCGAGGAAGGGCGCAAGATCCGACGCGCCTTCGTCGCGCCCGAAGGACGCAAGTTGATCTCAGCGGACTATAGCCAGATCGAGCTCAGGCTTCTCGCGCATCTCGCCGACATTCCGGCGCTCAAGCGCGCCTTCGCTGACGAACTCGACATTCACGCCATGACGGCCTCGGAAATGTTCGGCGTGCCGATCGAAGGCATGGCCGCCGACGTCCGGCGGCGCGCCAAAGCGATCAATTTCGGCATCATCTATGGCATCTCGGCCTTCGGCCTCGCCAACCAGCTCGGCATCGCCCGCGACGAGGCCGGCGCGTACATTCGGAAATATTTCGAGCGCTTTCCCGGCATTCGAGACTACATGGAAGCGACAAAGAAGTTTGCGCGCGCCAACGGCTATGTGACCACACTGTTCGGCCGCAAGTGCCACTATCCGCGCATCAACGCCTCCAATCCCTCAGAGCGGGCGTTCAATGAGCGCGCCGCCATCAACGCGCCGCTGCAGGGCACGGCGGCCGACATCATCCGCCGCGCGATGGTTCGCATGGACGATGCTCTTACGAAGGCGGCCTTGAGCGCGCGGATGCTGCTCACGGTCCACGACGAACTGGTGTTCGAAGCGCCGGACGATGAAGTCGAGGCGACCTTGCCTATTGTCGCCAAAGTGATGGTCGACGCGCCGGAACCCGCCGTCCAGTTGCATGTGCCGCTCCGGGTCGACGCGCGCGCGGCGCAGAACTGGGAAGAGGCGCACTAGCCTCCCCAGCATGTCCGAGACCAACGCATGAGCCGCATCGCCGATCGCTATCGTGCGCTCGTCTCCGAGCGCGGGTTCGAGTCCGACGCCGCTCAGGCAGAGCTTGTCAGCAACCTCGACGCGCTCGCCGTCAAACTGAAGGGCTACAAGGCGGAGGGAAAGCCGAGCGGCTTCTCAAGACTGTTCGGAGTGAAGCCCGCCGAGCCGCCGCGCGGCCTTTACATCCATGGGCCAGTCGGGGGCGGCAAAACCATGCTGATGGATATGTTCTTCGACGCCGTCGAGGCGCCGCTGAAGCGCCGGGCGCATTTTCACCCCTTCATGGCCGACGCGCATGCCCGCCTCAATCTATGGCGTCAGGCGCGTAAGCGCGGTGAGGTCACTGGCGAGGACCCGATCGCGCCGGTTGCGGGGGATCTGGCGCGCGAAGCCTCGCTCCTTTGCTTTGACGAGTTTTCGGTGCGCGACATCGCGGACGCGATGATTTTGAGCCGGCTGTTCACGGCCCTCTTCGCCGCGGGCGTTGTGGTGGTCGCAACCTCGAATGTCGGTCCCGACGACCTTTACAAAGATGGACTTAACCGGGCGCTATTCCTACCCTTTATCGCGCTTATCAAAGAGCGCCTTGAGGTGGTCAAGCTCGACTCGCGCACCGACTACCGGCTCGAGAAGCTCCAGCGCGCGCCGGTCTACTATACGCCGCTTAGCCCGAAGGCGGACGCCGCGCTCGACGCGGCGTTCCTGACGCTGACCGGTCACGAGCGCGGTGAGCCGGCCCGCATCGAGCTTCTTGGGCGCCATCTCGACGTGCCGCAGGCGGTCGATGGCGTCGCGCGGTTCGATTTCGACGCCCTTTGCCGGCGTCCGCTCGGCGCGGCCGACTATCTCCAGCTTGCTCAGCGTTTCCACACCCTTGTGCTCGACCGTATCCCCGCGCTCACCGCCAGCGAGCGCAACGAGGCGAAGCGGTTCCTCATCCTGATCGACGCCCTCTACGACATGCGCGTCAAGCTGATCGCCTCGGCGGCGGCGGAACCCGAAAAGCTCTACGCGGGCGCCGAGGGCGCGGAGGCGTTCGAATTCGCCCGCGCCGCTTCTCGACTGCACGAGATGCGCTCGGCCGAGTATCTCGCTCTGGCATCGTCAACTTATTGAGCGAAGCTCGCAACGATGCTGAAATGGCGCGCCCGGGCTATGCGGCGATCTGGACGCCGGCAATGTCCTTCCACGCGTTCAGCGCGTCGGCGCGAAGCGCTCGATAGTCAGATGCTGAGAGGGCGTGGCGGGGAAAGTGGAAGAGGTTGGCGATGGGATCATGGATCGAGATGAAGCGCTGCAGTTGCCGCGGCGATTTGAACCGCTTCATGATCCGCTCTCGCCGCCTCGTTGGCTGATGGGAATTTTCGGCCCGATTATTGAGTCCCTTATGCTGGCGATGCTCGAACTTCATGCCCATGTCCGTGCGCGCGGCGCCGTAAGAACCGAGCTTATCGGTGACCAAGACACGCGGAGCGCGGGCCTGTTTGCGGAGGAGCTTGCGAAGCAGGCGTTCGGCGGCGCCTCGGTCGCGGCGACTCTGAACCAAAGCGTCGAGGACAAAGCCGTCCTGATCGACGGCGCGCCAAAGCCAGTGCTTTTCACCATTGATGGCGACCACGACCTCATCGAGATGCCACTTGTCGCCGAATTGCGGCGCGCGCCGGCGCACTTCGTTGGCGAAGTCTCGGCCGAATTTCTCAGCCCAACGCCGGACGGTTTCGTGACTGACGATCATACCGCGGGCGGCCAGAAGATCTTCGACCATTCTCAGGCTGAGAGGGAAACGGAAATAGAGCCAAACCGCATGGGCGATGACCTCAGCGGGAAAGCGATGACCACGATAGCAGGAATTTGACGTCTGGCTCATCGCCGCCAACTAGCCCAAAACCATCGACAAATCGTCAACGTGACAGTCCCGTGCGCACCCAGCTCGTCCCAACGCTGCACGAGGGCGACATCGTCATCCTGGACAATCTGCCCGCCCACAAAAGCCCGGCCGCCGAACAAGCCATCTGCGAGCGGGGCGCTTGGCTCATGTTTCCGCCGCCCTACAGCCCCGACCTCAATCCCATCGAAATGGCCTTCGCCAAACTCAAGGCGCATCTGCGCGCCATGGCCATGCGCACCATCGACGAACTCTGGAAAGCCATCGGGCAAATCTGCGATCTCTTCCCCCCACAGGAATGCGCAAACTACTTCAAAGCCGCAGGCTATGGATTCAAATGACCGTCCGATGCTCTAGGGCGCCGGCTCCGCCGCATTCCCGGCCCTAACTTCGCCATGTAATTTGGGTTCTTCCCGGAGTTTGGCGGCCGAACAGGGAACCAATGCCGGCGTTTCAAAATGACGCAATCCCTACGGGCCTGACCGGTTCGGAGCGGATGGCGACTTTTACCCCTGCCTCCACGACGCCCCGCATTGGTGTTGCGCCGCCTCCCGACCGCGAGCAGGCCTTCGCCAAGGCGAAGCGCCGCTCGATGCGCGTGAGACTGTTGCGTCTTGCGATTCTGATCGGCGGCCTCGGCGCGATCGCCGCGATGTCCGTGGTCGCCTTTTTCAACCCTTTCGCCGCAAAACTGGGCTCGTTGAGTTTCGCCGCCCTCTCAGTGGAAGGGACCAAAATTGTCATGGACCGGCCGAAGCTCGCTGGATTCCGGAGCGATGGGCAGCCCTATGTTCTAACGGCCGACCGGGCGCTGCAGGACATTAAACAGCCGACCGTCGTGCAGCTACGGAAAGTCGACGGCGAGATCGGCATGGCCGGCGGCGAAGCGACACATTTGAGCGCCGACGCGGGCGTCTACGACAGCGTAGGCGAGCACATGGAGCTCTCGGGGAATGTACGGATCAAGAACGGCCGCTTCACCGTGCTATTGCGAAGCGGCCGATTCGATTTTAAGTCCGGAATTTATGGAAGCGATGACCGTGTCGAAGTGCAAGCCGGCGACGGCACGACGATATTTGCGGACCGAGCTTCGGCCGTTAACCACGGTCAGGAACTGACTTTCGAAGGTCACGTCCGAACAAACATTGTTCCGCAGACCAACCAACAACCTGCGGTTGACGTAAAAAGGACGAATCCATGACGTTGCCGTCTCGCGTTTCCGGATGGCTGGCGGCGACGGCTGCGGCGCTGCTCTGTTCTAGCGCCGCGGGCGCCGAGAAGCCATCCGGCCCCAACGAACTCGGTCGCGATCTTCCCTGGGACAAATTCGAAGGAGCCGATCTCGATCGACGCAGACAAGCTCGTTTACTACGACAAGGAACGCAAGGCGATCTATTCCGGCAATGTCGTCGTCATTCAGGGGGACACGAAAATGACCTGCTCGGCCATGACCGTTTTTCTGGATCGCGCCCCGACGCCAGGGGCGCCCCAACCGACCAACGGCCAATCCGGCCCCACGGCGGACTCGGGCGTCAAGCATCTCGACGCGAAGGGTCCTGTCACCGTCGTCTCCAAGACCCAGGTCGCCACTGGCGACAGCGGTAGCTATGACAAGGCGGAAGACAAAGTGCGGCTCATTGGTCATGTCACACTCAGCGACGGCCAGAACGTCACCAAGGGCGACAAGCTGACCTACGACCTCAAGAGCGGCTTGGCGACCGTCGACACCAGCACCAAGTCAGGGCGAGTGCACGGACAATTCATCCCGAAATCGAACGCCGACGCCGGTAAATCGGGTGCCAACGCAACCAGGGCGGAGGCTGCGAAGCCGAAGTAGGAGCCGGTCCTTGCCGATCTTTCGCGCACCGCCTGGTCCATTCGAAGTGCGCGGCCGTCAATGAGCGACGGCGCGGTGCGCGAGCGCGTAAGCGCGCCTCCTCGCTGGCGCAAATGGTTGCGCAGCGAGGGTGGCGAATCGGCTTCCACATCATGGGTCGCGCCTGGTGGGCAGGGCGTTCTCGCTGTTCATCACCTCGGCAAGGGCTATCGCGGCCGAATGGTGGTGCAGGACGTGAGCCTTTCGGTCCGACGAGGCGAAGCGGTCGGCTTGTTGGGGCCAAACGGGGCCGGCAAGACTACCGTCTTCTACATGATCACCGGTCTCGTCAAACCCGACAAGGGCGAAATAGAATTGGACGGCCATGACGTCACTGGGCTGCCGATGTTTCAGCGGGCGCGGCTGGGGGTGGGCTACTTGCCGCAGGAAGCCTCGATCTTCCGCGGACTTAACGTCGAGGACAACATACGCGCAGTGCTCGAGGTCAACGAACCCAACCGTCGCGCGCGCGAGGCGATGCTGGAATCGTTGCTTGAGGAGTTTGATATCGCGCGTGTGCGCGCAGCGCCCTCAATTTCGCTGTCGGGCGGCGAGCGGCGACGGTGCGAGATCGCTCGCGCCCTCGCCGGCAAACCGTCTTTCATGCTTCTCGACGAGCCCTTCGCGGGCATCGACCCGATCGCGGTCGGCGACATCCAGGACCTCGTGCGCCACCTTAAAGGGCGCGGCATCGGCGTCTTGATTACCGATCACAATGTGCGGGAGACCCTTGGTCTGATTGATCGCGCCTATATCATTCATAGTGGGCAAGTCCTGACCGAGGGTCCGCCGGACGACATCATTGCCCATCCGGACGTCCGGCGCTTCTATTTGGGCGAGGACTTCAGGATGTAGCGCCAGAGGATGTAGCGCCAGAGGATGTAGCGCCAGGCGCGAGCTGGCAAAAGGCGCGTGAATTCACTCGTCTTCGCCGAACCGGCTGGAAACGAGAGCCGCAAGGGCGTCCAACGCCTCTCGTGCTTGCGCGCCCGAGGCGGATACCGTGATCGTTGATCCCGGGCCCGCGCCGAGCGTCAGGATGCCCATGATCGAATCGCCCCCGACCGTCTCGCCGGAGCGCGTGACCTTGACGTTCGCGTCAAACCGATCGACGCACTGCACAAATTTGGCGGTGGCGCGCGCGTGCAGACCCTTTCGGTTGACAATGTGCAACTCACGCGACAACGCCCCGGTAAACTGAGGCGACGGCGGACATTCTCCTTCGGAGCCGGCCTCGGTCACTTCCCTTCGAGCACCTTGCTTGCGATGGTGATGTATTTGCGGCCGGCATCGCGGGCCTCGACCACCGCGTGGTCGAGATCGGCGCTCTCACGCATTGTCGCGAGCTTGATCAACATTGGCAGGTTGACGCCGCAGATCACCTCGACACGTCCTCCGTCCATCACCGAAATCGCCAGATTTGATGGAGTGCCGCCGAACATGTCTGTCAGGATGACGACGCCGCCGCCGTCCTGGACGCGCGCCGCGGCGCTCAAGATGTCCGAACGCCGTTGCTCCATGTCGTCCTCTGGACCGATTGTTATCGTTTCGAGCTGGGTCTGGGGCCCAACGACATGCTCTAACGCGGCCCGAAAACCAGTAGCAAGCTGGCCGTGGGTCACAAGGACCATTCCGATCATCAATTATCCATCAGTCGATCGGCTCACGCTCCCCGCGGCGATCAGGCCCGCGGCGAAATCTCAGGGCGCCCATTTTTGTGCACTGCGGCGCTATGTTCAAGCGAAATTCCTGATCGCCCCGCGTTCTCCGTCGTCAAGACAGCCAATCGCTCCTCGACCGCGAGCGCCTGATCGCAAACGCTCAGGCCGGAATCAAGCGCCAGACGGGGCAGCGCGACCTCGCCGATGATCAGGCCGCAATCATCCGGTATTCGCGGCCACCGACGTCCGCGCTCGCAGAGTTCGACGGCGAGTCGCACGATCGTTGCCGGCTCGTGTCGAACTGCGATCAGACCCGCCATCCGCCGCTCGATGATGCCGGCCATATTGGCTGCTCCCCAAGCGATTAGGCGGTCGCCCGCCTTGCGCACAGATACGCGGTCGTCCCCAATGAGCGCGCAAAATCCGCCCGCGCCGCTCGCGCGCGCCATCAGCGCCAGCGCCAGCGCGCTTTTGCCCGAACCTGATGGCCCAAGGATCAAAACGCCGCTTTCGCCATGTATCACGGCCGTCGCGTGAAGGCTGGACTCTTCCGCCAAGGGGCCGCCAGTCATGCCGGGAACGCAGGCAATTCGACGACAAAGCGCGCGCCTGCGCCGTGCCGCATCAACTCGGCGGAATTGTCGCTTTCCGGCGATGCGGCGCGAACATTGGCCAATTCCGCCGGCCGGTTGCACGCCCAAACCCGGCCACCGTGAGCCTCAACAATCTGACGCGAAATCGACAGCCCCAAGCCCGAATTCTGACCGAACCCCTGGTTTGGCCGATCCGTATAAAACCGCTCGAAAATGCGCTCGAGCGCATGCGGCGGGACCCCAGGCCCTTCATCATCGACAGTGATGACAACGCGATCGAAGCGCTCCTCTCCTTCCAGGTCGGTCCGAGCGGATGTCCGTTCGAGCGCGACGCGCACGACGCTGTCGGGTTCGGAAAAGGAGCAGGCGTTGTCAATGAGATTGGTGACAACCTGTGCGAGGCGAGAATCGTGCCCCAGGACAAAATAGTCCGCGCTGGCGTTCTTGCCGCGCCTGACCGGAATGGACAATTGGATCCGCGTCGCATTGCCGCGCGGAGAATCCTCCGCCACCGACACGACCGCGCGCAGAAGGGCGGCGATGTCGACAGGGCCGGCGTCGCCTCGGGTCAACTCCGCATCGAGGCGGGAAGCGTCGGAAATGTCGCTGATCAACCGATCCAGCCGCCTCACATCGTGTTGCATGACAGCGATGAGCCGGTCGCGAGAATGACCGGCGTTCACCCTCGGCAACGTTTCGAGGGCGCTGCGCAGCGACGTCAGCGGATTCTTGAGTTCGTGCGCGACGTCGGCGGCGAAACTCTCGATCGCGTCGAGACGATTGTAGAGCGCCTGCGTCATATCGCGCAGCGCGCGGGACAAGTGGCCGATCTCGTCCGATCGCGCAGTGAAATCGGGAATTTGCTGGCGTGACCGGATGCCCCGCCGCACGCGTTCGGCCGCATCGGCGAGTCGCCGGACGGGCTCGGCGATCGTGTTGGCGAGCGAAAGCGACAGAACCAACATCACGACAGCGAGCACCAAAAAGAAGCGCAATTGAGCCAGCCGCGCGGACGTGATCACACGGTCAATGTCACCGCCCTGGGTGGAAAGCAGCAGCGCGCCCCGAGTCGCCATCATGTGCTGGATCGGCACGCCAACGGACACGATCGTTTCATCCTCGTGGTTGACGCGGACCAGAGATTGAGTTTTGCCCTGCAGCGCGCCGTAGACTTCCGGCATGGTCCGGCCATTCGTCGCCCAAGGGTCTTCCGCCCGCGGCGTTGACGAGGTCAGGAACAAACTCCGCAAACGGGCGATGATCCGATCCGCAAATCTGCGGCGGTCTGACGCCTCGGGCAAATCCGAGCGCACAACGGCGCCGCGGGCCGAAAACGATCGCGAGTCGAGTAGAAGCCGGCCGTCGTTATCATAAATGCGGGCGCGTGTATGGGTCGGGGTCACGAGGCGATGCAGAAAAGGTCCAACGAGCGCGGGATTGATGGAAAACTGGGTTGCATCCTCATCGCTTGGCGACGGCGCCACGCTTTGGCCGGGCGTCAATTGCAACAGCTTGTCGGGATCGATGGTGATCGAATCAGTGTCCCCCGTCGCCGAAGCGGAAATCGCGGCGGCGATAATGTCGGCTTGGATGGTGAGGCTCTGCACCCGCGCCTCAATCAGGTCGGCGCGAAACTGGTCGAGCAGCAGAAAACCGACCACAAGCACCACAAGGCCGCCCAGATTGAGGACGACGATACGTCGGGTAAGCGACGACGAAAACCGCGCCGTCAGAAATCGCCAAGCGACGCGCGCGCGAAGCCGCAGCCAACGGAGTTTCCCACGCCCCGCCTGAGTCGAAAGGCGATGTTGAAGCTGCGTTTCGGCGCTCATATCTCTGGCCGAGCCGCCTACCCTTCCTTAAATCGGTAACCGACGCCGTAAAGGGTCTCGATCATTTCGAAATCCGGCTCGACTACCTTGAACTTCTTGCGCAGCCGCTTGATGTGGCTATCGATGGTGCGGTCGTCGACGTAAACCTGATCGTCGTAAGCCGCGTCCATCAGAGCGTTGCGGCTCTTGACCACCCCTGGCCTCGTCGCCAGCGCTTGAAGAATAAGAAACTCCGTGACTGTCAGGGTCACCGCAGTGTTGTCCCAAGTGCAGGTATGACGCTCGGGATCCATCTTCAATCGGCCGCGTTCGAGAATCTTGGCTTCGGTTTCCTTCTGGGTCGCGGCGTCCTTGGGATTGGAGCGACGAAGAATCGCCTTAACCCGCTCGACGAGAAGGCGCTGGGAGAAAGGCTTACGGATGAAATCGTCGGCGCCCATCTTGAGGCCGAACAACTCATCAATCTCCTCGTCCTTCGACGTCAGGAAAATCACCGGCAGATCCGACTTCTGCCGCAGGCGCCGCAGAAGCTCCATTCCGTCCATGCGCGGCATCTTGATGTCGAAAATGGCGAGATCGGGCGGATTGGCCTTCACGCCTTCGAGCGCGCTGGCGCCGTCGGTGTAAGTCTGCACCCGATACCCCTCCGCCTCGAGCGATAAAGAGACGGAAGTCAGTATGTTACGGTCGTCGTCGACCAGCGCGATTGTGGGCATGAAGCTCCCGTTTTGATCTAATGTCGCCTCTTGGGCGGGGTGGCTCAAAGCTGAAACCATTGATCGACTGAATGTGTTCCGAAAAGGGCGATCCTCTGAAGGCGCAGACGCCAGATGGGACCTCCGCCCGAATTGTGCAAGATTACCATAACGTTGCAGGCGCTGGCCAGCAGTCGGATGGGGCGTCGTCACGGCGCCGCGCTCTTGACCGCTTGACCCCGTGAGGTGTCTCACTCCAATCCGTCCGAAGCGTCAAGGCCGCCATGGCGAACGCCCCCGTCGATCCCAAAGAAGCGCACGCCGCGGCCATCGCCGACGTCAAGCGGCTGATGCGGCTCGCCCGCGCCGGCGCATTGGCGACTCTGGATGCGGGAGGCGGCCCGCTGACCACGCTCATCGGCGTCGCCAGCGATTTCGACGGCGCGCCCCTGTTCCTCATGTCGACGCTGTCGCGCCACACCAGGAACCTCGCCCGCGACCTGCGCGCCTCCCTCCTGTTGACCGGACGCCACGAGCGCGGCGACCCGCTCAACCATCCGCGCGTGACGCTTGGCGGGCGCGTCGAACGATGCGCAGCGCCGCGCGCCAAGGTCCGGTATTTACAGCGGAATCCGAAGGCTGCGCTCTACGCCGGCTTCGCCGATTTCGCCGTGTATCGGCTCCGGATCGAGGACGTGCACTTCAACGGCGGCTTCGGCCACGCGGCCCCGCTGACGCCGGCGGAAGTCCTCGCCTCCCGAAAGGGCGAAGCCGCGCTGACCGAGGCGGAAGAGCGGCTGATTGCGGAAGCGAACACACTCGGCGAGGCCGCGCTGGCGCGGCTCGCTGGGCACAAAGCCTCCCTCCGGACTCCAGGTCCCGGGGGCTGGCGCGCGATCGGTCTCGACGCCGAGGGCCTCGACCTCGCCACCGGCGGCCGCGCCGCCCGCGTCCAGTTCGCGACGCCGGCGCAGGAGCCGGAAGCGTGGTGGGCGCGCCTCGAAGAGTTGCTCGCGGCTAGCTAGCGGGCGCGCCGAGCCGTTCCGCGCCAGCGGCCAAAGTAAACGCTAATAAATCCAAGGAAATCCAAGCAAAAAAGCTTGCATTTCCTTGGATTCCTTTGGTGGAATCGGGACTTTTCAATGGGTTACGGCCGATTCAAATAAAAAAGTAACTCCCAAGGGGACTGTCACGTTGACGATTTGTCGATGGTTTTGGGCTAGTTGGCGGCGATGAGCCAGACGTCAAATTCCTGCTATCGTGGTCATCGCTTTCCCGCTGAGGTCATCGCCCATGCGGTTTGGCTCTATTTCCGTTTCCCTCTCAGCCTGAGAATGGTCGAAGATCTTCTGGCCGCCCGCGGTATGATCGTCAGCCACGAAACCGTCCGGCGCTGGGTTGAGAAATTCGGCCGAGACTTCGCCAACGAAGTGCGCCGGCGCGCGCCGCAATTCGGCGACAAGTGGCGTCTCGATGAGGTCGTGGTCGCCATCAATGGCGAAAAGCGCTGGCTTTGGCGCGCCGTCGATCAGGACGGCTTTGTCCTCGACGCTTTGGTTCAGAGTTGCCGCGACCGAGGCGCCGCCGAACGCCTGCTTCGCAAGCTCCTCCGCAAACAGGCCCGCGCTCCGCGTGTCTTGGTCACCGATAAGCTCGGTTCTTACGGCGCCGCGCGCACGGACATGGGCATGAAGTTCGAGCATCGCCAGCATAAGGGACTCAATAATCGAGCCGAAAATTCCCATCAGCCAACGAGGCGGCGAGAGCGGATCATGAAGCGGTTCAAATCGCCGCGGCAACTGCAGCGCTTCATCTCGATCCATGATCCCATCGCCAACCTCTTCCACTTTCCCCGCCACGCCCTCTCAGCATCTGACTATCGAGCGCTTCGCGCCGACGCGCTGAACGCGTGGAAGGACATTGCCGGCGTCCAGATCGCCGCATAGCCCGGGCGCTCCATTTCAGCATCGTTGCGAGCTTCGCTCAACAAGTTGACGATGCCGTCGCCATCAATGGTGAAAAGCACTGGCTTTGGCGCGCCGTCGATCAGGACGGCTTTGTCCTCGACGCTTTGGTTCAGAGTCGCCGCGACCGAGGCGCCGCCGAACGCCTGCTTCGCAAGCTCCTCCGCAAACAGGCCCGCGCTCCGCGTGTCTTGGTCACCGATAAGCTCGGTTCTTACGGCGCCGCGCGCACGGACATGGGCATGAAGTTCGAGCATCGCCAGCATAAGGGACTCAATAATCGAGCCGAAAATTCCCATCAGCCAACGAGGCGGCGAGAGCGGATCATGAAGCGGTTCAAATCGCCGCGGCAACTGCAGCGCTTCATCTCGATCCATGATCCCATCGCCAACCTCTTCCACTTTCCCCGCCACGCCCTCTCAGCATCTGACTATCGAGCGCTTCGCGCCGACGCGCTGAACGCGTGGAAGGACATTGCCGGCGTCCAGATCGCCGCATAGCCCGGGCGCGCCATTTCAGCATCGTTGCGAGCTTCGCTCATTAAGTTGACGATGCCGCGGAGAGACCCTTGCCCGCGTGCGAAGCCTTATCAAAGAGGCCGACCCGGAAGCGGTCGAGGAATGGAAGTGGAGAGGGGTTCCGGTGTGGTCGCACGCCGGAATCCTCTGCACCGGCGAGACCTACAAGGAGGTCGTCAAGCTGACCTTCGCCAAGGGCGCGGCGCTCGAAGACCCCTCCAGCCTCTTCAACGCGAGCCTCGAAGGCTCGACGCGGCGAGCCATCGATATTCATGAGGGCGACACGATCGACGCGGAGGCGCTGAAGGCGCTTATCCGCGCAGCGGTGGCTCTGAACGTTTCGGCGCGCGCCGGCGCTCGCCCTGCCCGCTCCAAGAAGTGAAGGATGGACAAATGACCGATGCCGCTACCGAAACACGCTCCGTCATCATCGAACGCGAGATCCCGCATCCGCCGGAAAAGATCTGGCGCACACTGACCCAACCGCATCTGATCGAGGAGTGGCTGATGAAGAACGATTTTCAGCCAGTCGTTGACCACAAGTTCAATCTGCGCGGCGACTGGGGCGCTGTCGACTGCCAAGTGTTAAAGGTCGAGCCGCACAAGACGCTGTCCTACAGCTGGGCCGCGCACGGGCTCGAGAGCATCGTGACCTGGACGCTCACCCCGACCAGCAAAGGCGCCAAACTGCGCATGGAGCAAAAGGGGTTCCGGCCGGATCAGGAGCAGTTCTACCAGGGCGCCAAAATGGGATGGCCGAACTTCCTTGCCAAACTCGAGGAGGTTTTGGCGGGGACCGATTGATGTCCGGCCACGCGCGGTGGTCGCCGTTGACCAGCGTGAGGAGACGCGCGGCGTTATTGGGCGGGAGGCCATCGAACATGGGTGGGCTTAGAGCCCCGGCGGCCAAGGCAAGCGATCCCCGCGATTGCGACGGCGTCTCAGCTTTCACAATTGCAGCTTGCACCTCAGAGTGGTACAGGGGTACATTCGTTGAGGCCTGTCGCTTTCGGGACGTGTGGCTGCAGGCTTTCTTCTTGGGAGACACCCGGTCGCGGCGCATCCCCTCCGATGTCGAAACCCGGCTCTTCCGCAAGCTCCAAATGATCGACGACGCGACGACGGACCAGGATCTGCGGTCGCCGCCCAGTAACCACTTCGAGAAGCTCCGCGGCGAATTCGGGCGCCTTTGCTCAATCCGCGTCAACGATCATTGGCGGCCCATCTTCCGCTGGGACCGCCGCCGCGGCGAGGCGGAAGGCGTCTATCTCGACGACCAGAGCTACAGATGAGGCGAGCCGTGCGACGACGAAACGCAAGCCTGCGACGGTCGGCGAGATCCTGGCGGAAGAGTTCATGCGGCCGATGGGGCTGACGCAAGCCGCGCTGGCGGAGGCGATGGGCGTTCAGCGCAAACATGTCAACGAGCTGTGCAACGATCGGCGCGCCGTGACGGCTGCGACCGCCCTGATCCTGGCCCGCGTGTTTGGAAACAGCCCCGACTTCTGGCTCAACGTCCAGCGGTGCAGCGATTTGTGGGAAGCAATGAACAGCCCGCGCGAGCGGAAACGGATCGAACGCGCAGGGCCACTGGGCCATGCGGCGTGATCCCGCGCTCCGATGCGCGGCGTTGTTCCGCAAGTCATCGGCAGAAAATCCTTCACTCCCACGGGAGAAGGGGCGCGCCTCGCCGCGCGCGGCCCTCGTGGAAAAAATCATAGACAAGCTTCGCCGTGGCGGCGTTGAGGCCCGGCGTCTTTTCAAGATCGGCGAGACGTCCTTGGCCGAGCCGAAGGCGAACAGGAGCGCGCGCTTGCGCGCGGGCCCAATGCCGGGGATTTCGTCGAGAGGGCTCTTGACGAACTCCTTCTTGCGCCGCGCCCGGTGAGTCCCGACGGCGAAGCGGTGCGCCTCGTCGCGCAGGCGCTGAACGAAGAACAGCGCCGGATCGCGTGGGGTAAGTATCCCCCGGCAAAGCCGGGGGCTTTAGGATTTGAACCGCTCAAAGCGGTAGGAGGGTCGCTGACGCAGCCCTTGATGTTTGGAGCCGCCTAAAGGCGGCTTTTTCAGCGCCAGAGGTTCATTTGTTCGAGCCTCTGATCTTCCTTCTCTTGGTTGCGGATGTAAGCCCGGATGGCCTCCTCGTCACGGCCGACCGTATTGACGAAGAACCCCCGCGCCCAGAAGTGCTGCCCCACGAAGTTGCGCTTGCGCTCCCCATATACCCGGGCCAGGTGGATCGCGCTCTTGCCCTTGATGTACCCGACCACCTGCGACACTGCGTATTTCGGCGGAATCAACAACAGCATGTGCACGTGATCGGGCATCAGATGCCCTTCCTCGACCCTCGCTTCCTTCTGAAGCGCAAGCTTGCGCAAAACTTCGCCCAAGTGTCGTCGCAGCTCCAGATACAGCACCTTGCGCCGACATTTGGGAATGAACACCACATGATTATTTGCAGGTCCATGTCGTGTGGCTTAGGCTCTCGTAGTCGTCCATCGGTGGAGTTCCTTTCGTGTGAGTGGCTGCTCACGTTGGAACTTCACCGGTGGACCGCCGGAAACGTCAAACCTCTACTGCCACCCCGGCAGAGCCGGGGGGTCTCCCGCTTACGCTAGACTAAGCTTGAACAACTCCCGCCCCCCGACGAAGAAGGTCTCGCGCCCCGCGTTGCGGTCGGGGCCAACGTCTCCGCGCGACCCGGCGCGCGCGGCTAAAAAGCGGCCGCCAGGCGACAGCGCGAATTTATGCGAAGCGCGCATTTGTCTCTTGATCTATAATTCGCCGCCATGACGAAAGGATCGGGAGTGAAACAGGGATTTCGCTCGATTCCGTGGGCTGCCCATAGCCACAGGGCGCCGCTCGCGCTCATTCTCGGGTTGGGCGCGCTGTTGTATTGGCTATCCCGGTTCCACCCGTCCCGGATGCCGGTCTGGGCGCCGTGGGATTTCTCGTGGCCTGAATATCTCGCGTTCGCCTTGACAATCCTCTGGTTTTTTCGCGGCCTTGTGCGCGTGCCGCTGGAAGCGCGCCCATCCATATGGCGCCGTCTCGCCTTCTTTTCTGGCCTTGCCGTTCTTTATGCGGTGCTGCAGACGCATTTCGACTACATGGCCCAGCACATGTTCTTCCTGAATCGGATTCAGCATGTCGCGATGCATCATATCGGCCCATTTTTGATTGCCCTCGGCTTTGCGGGGGAAACGATCAAACTTGGCATGCCGCCACAGGTGCGAAAGGTAACCGAAAGCCGCCCCGTCGCCGCCACGATCTCCGTCCTGCAACAACCGGCGTTGGCGGCATTCCTGTTTGTCGGCCTGTTTTATTTCTGGCTTATTCCCCCGGTCCATTTTCGGGCGATGATCGATCCTCGTCTTTACGCCGTGATGAATGGAAGCATGGTTCTTGACGGGCTCCTGTTCTGGTCGCTGGTGCTCGACCGGCGGCCGCACCCGCCAGCGCGCGTTTCCTTCGCGACCCGCTTGGTCCTAGCCGTCATTGTCGTGTTTCCGCAAATCATACTGGGAGCCTTGATCACTTTTTCGCAACATGACCTTTACCCCTATTACGATCTGTGCGGCCGCCTGTTCCCGTCCATGGACGCGCTCGCCGACCAGCGGACCGGCGGCCTCACGATGTGGATTCCGCCGGCGATGATGAGCGCGATTGGCGCGTTGCTGGTGGTGGACGCGTTCAGGATTCAAGAAGAATCAACCCGACGCGAACGATCGTCGCCTGACTTCAAGGGCGCCGCCCGCCAACCGCCAGAGCGGTTCTCCCCGGCGCTGGAGGAAGCAACGCGGTCTGCGGCGCGGATCCCGGACGAACCGCGGCGACAGGATCACACGCTTGCCCTTATCTTGGCGGGCGCGGCCGCGGCGGCATTCGCTATTGTCATAATACTGGTGGTCCTGGTCCATTATATCGAAACTGGTCATTATATCGAAACTCATCATGTCTTCGCCGCCGATTGAGCCAAACGCCGCGTGGAGGCGTTTTCAGTCCCGGATCGCTCGGTGGCGCGTTTCCGGGTTTGTCGCCGCTACATTCACCATCGTCGCCATCGCGCTGCTTGGCGGCTGCGATAACGGCGCGAAATGGCATTCGAGCGACATATCGGGCAGTTCGCCACCGCTTGAATTCAGCATGACGCGGGCGTCCGACGGCAAACCGGTGACCGAGACGGATTATCGCGGACAGGTCGTGATGCTTTATTTCGGCTATACGTTCTGCCCGGACGTATGCCCCACCACGCTCTCGAACGTCAGCCGGATTCTCGACCGGTTGGGGTCCCGGGCGCCGCAGGTTCGCGTTCTTTTCGTCACGGTCGATCCGAATCGCGACACGCTTCCGGTGTTGGCCGCCTACGTGAAAAATTTCGCGCCGCAGATCGAGGGCTTGCGTGGCGCACCCGACCAGCTTGCGGCGCTAGCGCGGCGCTACCGTGTTGTCTATTCCGTGACGCCCGAAACGAAAGGCCAACCTTACGAAGTGACGCATAGCTCGGCGATTTATGTGTTCGATAAGTCGGGAGCCGCGCGGCTGCTTGTTTCCCCTCTTACAATCTCGAATGTCGATATCGCCGGCGTCACGGCCGATCTCAAGCGGCTGATCGAAGAAAAGATCATCCGGGTCTGCTCGCCCGGCTATGGCGGTTGATCTAAGCAGATTCCGTTTGGCTAACCAACGGATAGGTTTTTTGCGGTTGGCTGCCTGCGCCAATTCGCAAGGTGTATGACATGGCGGGAAAGTCTCCGGTTACGGCGAGCGATGAACAACGCGCCGGCCTCTTGGCTCTTGCCGGTTCACGCGATCGCGGCGAGGCGGACCGCGCCCGCGCCGTGCTTTTGACGCTGGCTGGTTGGACCAGCCCCAAGATCGCGGCGGCGTTTGGCGTGCGCGAAGATACGGTTCGGCTGTGGCGCAGCGACTTCGCCGCCGGCGGTGTGGCAGCGCTGAAGACCAGCATCGCGCCGGGCCCGCCTCCAGTGAAGAGTGAAGCCGCCATGCGCGTCGCCACCCCGCTGCTGGAAGAACCTGTGGCCGACCGGCGCAACTGGACGATCCCCCGCCTTCGCGCCGAGATCGAAGCGCGCGAGGGCGTGCGCATCAGCCGTTCGCAACTGTCCAAGGCGTTGCGAAAAAAAAGTTCCGCTGGCGGCGGCCCCGGCACACGCTGAAGGGCCGTCAGAGGGAAAGCGAAGTGGAACGGGTGGGCCTGCGCCTGCAACTGCGCAAACAGCAGGCCGAAGCCGGCGACATCGTTCTTCTCTACGGCGATGAGAGCGAGGCGCTGACCCATCCTTATCTCGCCCGCGCCTGGGCGAAGTCGGGGGCGGACTTGCGTGTGCCGGCGCCGGGGCAGGCCAAGAAGGTCGCGATGCTGGGGTCGCTCGATCCCCTCACGCGCCAACTCATCGTCCATACCAGCCCGACCAAGCGCAGCAGCGATTTCATCGCTCATCTGGAGCAACTCGACCGTCTCTTTGGGCCGCAGCCCGGGCGGCAGGCCAAGCCGGTCGTGCTGGTCGAGGACAATGGTCCGATCCACACCAGCAAACGCTCGCTCGCAGCCCTCACCGCCCGCGCACACTGGCTCACCGTCGAGTGGCTGCCGAAATACGCCCCCGAACTCAACGACATCGAGCCGGTCTGGCGCGATCTCAAAGCCCATCACCTCGCCCACCAGACCTTCACCGACGCCGCCGCGCTCGACCAGGCCATCCATCACGCTGTCATTGATCTCAACCGCGAGCGCATCCCCAATCCGTTGGCCAAGCCACGAATCTCTGCTTAGACGTGCGATTTATTTGCCGGCGGGGCCACGCACCGGAAAGCTCGCCGTTATTTCGCCGCCATTCGCGAAGCGAAGCGTGACGGCAACCAGATGACCGGGGATCATCTGCTGCGAAGGCGACATGCACATGAGATGGTAGCCCCCGGGCGTAAAACTCACGCTGCTATGGGCGGGAACGTCGATGCTTTTTACCATCACCATCTTGTCCACACCGCCCTCGTGAGTGGTTTGGTGCAGCATCAGCATGCCGCAGGCGGGCGAGGCCGCGCCGACCAGCATGCGAGGCCGGTCAGTCGCGTTGGACAGAGTGAAATATCCCGCCGCCGGTCGCGACGTCATGATGAAGCGCACCCAGGGATCGCTTATGAGAAGCCCTTGCTCCGAGGCATGGGCCGCCGTATCGGCCACAAGCGCACCAGCCAGAATTATGCAAAGGAAAAGAATCCGGTGATCCTTGCTGCAGATCGCGGTCACTATCGCAAACTCCCCTAGCCGGACGATCCACGATATTCTGCGCCACATCGTCCACGCGGCCAAACTCAATATGAAGCCTGATTATCCAGGTGAACCGCGGCGTTGAGGGCGGGCGTCTTTTCGAGGTTGGCGAAGCCAGTGCGGGCGACACACGCCGGTAGAGTATAGCGCCTCTTGACGGAAGCGTCCCAGGCGGCGCTTGAGGCGCTTGCCTAGAGCGCGGAGGCCTCGTCACCGCGCACGGCTCTCGTGGAAGAAGTCATACACAAGCTTCGCCGTCGCGGCGTTGAGGCCCGGCGTCTTCTCGAGGTCGGCGAGGCCGGCCTTGGCGACATGCTTGGCCGAGCCGAAGGCGAACAGAAGCGCGCGCTTGCGGGCCGGCCCGATGCCCGGGATTTCGTCGAGCGGGCTCTTGACGAATTCCTTCTTTCGCCGCGCGCGATGGGTTCCGATGGCGAAACGGTGCGCTTCGTCGCGGAGGCGCTGGATGAAGAACAAAGCCGGATCGCGTGGTGAAAGCCTGAACGACTCCCCGCCCTCGACGAAAAAGGTCTCGCGGCCGGCGTTGCGGTCGGGGCCCTTGGCGATTGCGGTAAGTCTCACGCCCTCGACGCCGAGCGCCCGTAAGACCTCGCGCGCCGCCTCGAACTGCCCGCGCCCGCCGTCGATGATGACCAGGTCGGGCGTATCGGGAAAGGCGCCGGCCTCCGCCGTTTCGCCGTGCCGGACAAGACGGGCGAAACGCCGCGTGAGCACTTCGCGCATCATCGCGTAGTCGTCACCCGGCGTGAGATCGACGCTCTTGATGTTGAAGGTGCGGTACTGGTTCTTGACGAAGCCTTCCTGGCCGGCGACCACCATCGCCCCGATCGCGTTGGTCCCCATGATGTGGGAATTGTCGTAAACTTCGATCCGCCGGATCGGAGGATCGACGCCGAAGGCCTTGCCCAGCGAGGCGATGAGCTTCTCCTGGGTCGCCGATTCCGCGAGCTTGCGCGACAAAGCCTGGCGCGCGTTGCGCAAAGCGGCCTCGACCAGATCCTTTTTTTCGCCGCGACGAGGCGCGCCGATGGCGATGCGGTGTCCAACCCGGGCGCTTAAGACTTGGCACAAGGTCTCGGCGCTCGAAACGTCGTGGCTCAAGAGCACGAGGCGCGGCGCCGGCCGGTCGAGATAGAATTGCGATAAGAAGGCGTCGAGCACCTCCGCGGGCGACAGCGCCCGGTCGGCGCGCGGAAAATAGGCGCGGTTGCCCCAGTTCTGATAGGTGCGGAAGAAGAACACTTCGACGCAGAATTGCCCCGCCTCCTCGGTGACCGCGAACACGTCGGCTTCGGCGATCGAGCGGGGATTGACGTTCTGCTCCCCCTGAATCGCCGAGAGCGCGCTGATGCGGTCGCGAAGCCGCGCCGCGCTTTCGAAATCGAGCGCCGCGGCGGCCTCGGTCATCGCATCGCCGAGACGGCTCTTGATCGCGCGGCTACGGCCGGAGAGGAAATCGCGAGCTTCCGCCACCAGGTTCGCGTAGTCGGGGAGCGCGATTTCGCCGGTGCACGGCGCCGAGCAGCGCTTGATCTGATAGAGCAGGCAGGGCCGGGTTCGATTGGCGTAAAAGCTGTCCGAGCAGGTGCGCAACAGAAACGCCCGCTGCAGCGCGTTGAGGGTGCGGAACACCGCGCCGGCGCTGGCGAACGGGCCAAAATAGTCGCCGGCCACGCTGCGCGCGCCGCGATGCTTGACGAGCCTCGGGGCGGCATGTCCGGTGCAGATCAGGATATAGGGGAAGCTCTTGTCGTCGCGCAGCGTCACATTGTAGCGGGGCTTCAGCTGCTTGATGAGATTGGCCTCGAGCAGAAGCGCCTCGGCGTCCAACTCGGTGGTGACGAACACCATCGAATGGGTCTGCGCGACCATGCGCGCGATGCGGGAGGGCTGGCGCTCGGGCGTCATATAGGCGGCGATGCGCTTCTTGATCGAGCGCGCCTTGCCGACATAGAGCACCTCGCCCTCACCCCCAATCATGCGGTAGACGCCGGGCCCGAGCGGCGCGTAGCGCCAGAATGCCCGTATCGCTTCGGCGCCGCGCGCTACGCGCGACGGCTCCGCCGGCGGTTCGTCGAGAGCGATGTCGAGAGGAGCGGAATCGGGCGCAAGCTCGCGCGCGAGCGCGGCTTCCTCCCGCGCCTCGGCCGCGGGCGCTTCGCCCGGAGGAAAGGTTTTCGACGCGCCGCTCATGAGGGCCTATCTAGGCGCAAGGGGCTGCGGTGGGAAGACGCGCGCCTCTGCCGCGATCGCGGCTGGCTGTTGGCGCAGGCGGCTTAACGGATTATTAATCTCTCCGCGCGGCGGCGGACTGGCCGCGGGCGGGAGTGGGTTCAGCGTGAGTTCAAGCATCAAGGACCCGGTCAGGGCGTTCGCCGCGGGTCTCGCTCTGTTATTAGCGTGCGCGCCGCTCAGCGGCTGCAACGATGTCGCCGGGAACCCGCCGAATGCGGATGCGCGCGCACAGTTTGTCATGCGCGACGACGCCAACATGGCGGGCGCCACGGTTGCGATCGTGTCGGTCGACGGCGCGCCCAACGACCTTTCGGCGCGTTTCCGCCAGAGCCTCGACGAGGCGGCCACAGGCCGTCGGATCGTGTTAGCGCCGCCGGCCAAGGCGCGCTATCTCGTGCGCGGCTATCTCACCGCCTCGCCCGTCGAGGGCGGCGCCCAGGTCGACGTCGTCTGGGACGTGTTCACGCCGGACAAGCAGCGCGCCCAGCAACTCAGCGACGTGATCGCGATCAAGGGTTCCGGCGACGACGCCTGGGCGATGCTCGATGATGCGGCGCTTAATAGCATCGCAGCCAAATGCGCCGACGACCTCGCCGCCTATCTCTCCAACACCCCCGAGGCCGCGCCCGCAAGCGCAGCGCTCAGCTACGCCCAGTAGGCATTTTTCTTGTGGACATCCGGTAGGCGTTCGCCCGTCGCAATCCCAAGGTCAGGTTGTTCGAGGACGGAGCGGCTGCTATGACCCGCCGCGTGCGCGCGCTGAAGCGCGATCCGAGCGCGCGTTTGGAGAATAGGCCGTGCCCGGCAAGATGAAGATTTTGGCCGGCAATTCCAATCGGCCGCTGGCCGAGGCGATCGCCGCCTATCTCGGCGAGCCGCTGACCAGCTGCCATGTCCGCCGCTTCGCCGACCTCGAGATCTTCGTCGAAATCCTCGAAAACGTGCGCGGGCGCGACGCCTTCATCATCCAGTCAACGTCCTATCCGGTGAACGACAATCTGATGGAGCTGCTCATCATGATCGACGCCTTGCGGCGCGCCTCGGCGCAACGCATTACGGCGGTCATTCCCTATTTCGGCTATGCGCGCCAGGACCGAAAGCCGGGGCCTCGCTCGCCCATCTCGGCCAAACTGGTGGCCAATCTCATCACCCGCGCCGGCGCCGACCGGGTGCTGACGGTCGATCTGCACGCGGGCCAGATCCAGGGCTTCTTCGACATTCCGACCGACAATCTGTTCGGCGCCCCGACCATGGTGCGCGACATCCAGGCCCATCACAACGGCAGCAAGAACGTGATGGTCGTTTCGCCCGACGTCGGCGGCGTGGTGCGCGCCCGCGCGCTCGCCAAGCGCCTCGACGCGCCGCTCGCCATCGTCGACAAGCGGCGCGACCGGGCGGGCGAATCGGAAGTGATGAACGTAATCGGCGATATCGCCGGCCGCAATTGCGTGCTGCTCGACGACATCGTCGATTCGGGCGGCACGCTGTGCAACGCCGCCGACGCCCTGCTCGATGGCGGGGCGGCGAGCGTCTCGGCCTACATCACCCACGGCGTGCTGTCCGGCGGAGCAGTCGCGCGCGTCGCTGCGTCCAAGCTCAGCGAACTGGTGCTCACCGACACGATTCAGCCGACCGAAGCGGTGCGCGTCGCGCGCAACATCCGCGTGATCTCCATCGCGCCCCTGATCGGCGAGGCGATCGGCCGCATCGCCAAGGAAGAAAGCGTCTCGTCGCTGTTCAATTGACCAGCCGGGCTCATGCCCACTCGTCCGGCGCTGTTCCTCCACGCTTCGCTTTGGGGCAGCTTCGGCGCTCCAAATTCTCCATTCTCGGCTTGCCGTCATCCTGCGCTTGCGCATAGTCTCATTGCGGCCGTCGGCGAGCGGCCGAACGTGGGCGACGGCGTCGTCGCCGCCCGGTCGGACCTAGGATGACCAACGGGTCGGTTTCGTTGAGCTTTTCGGGCGCGCGCCGAGTTTTGGCTGTCGCCTTAACCGGGAGAGTTGAAATGTCCGTTCGCGCTGCCTGTCTTCTCACAGCCGCCTTTTGCGCCGGCAGCTTCATGGCGACAACTGCGGCCGCCGCGGCCGACACCGTTAAGCCCGCCGTCCTTTATGATCTTGGCGGCAAGTTCGACAAATCGTTCAACGAGGGCGTGTTCAACGGCGCGACACGGTTCACCAAGGAGACCGGCATCAAGTTCCGGGATCTCGAGCTCCAAAACGAGGCGCAGCGCGAGCAGGACCTCCGCAAGTTCGCCAAGGACGGCTTCTCGCCGATCATGACCGTCGGCTTCGCCTGGGAGACCGCGTTGAAAAAGGTTGCGCCGGAATATCCCAAAACGAAATTCGGCATTATCGATGACGTCGTCGACCTGCCCAACGTCCAGTCGATCGTGTTCAAGGAACAGGAGGGCTCATTCGTCGTCGGGGTCATCGCGGCGAAGACATCCAAGACCGGCAAGGTCGGGTTCGTTGGCGGCATGGACATTCCGCTGATCTCGAAATTCGAATGCGGATATACCCAGGGCGTCAAATACGCTTCCGACGGCAAGGATGAGGTGTTCGCCAACATGACGGGCACCACGCCGGCGGCGTGGAACGACCCGGTCAAAGGCGGCGAACTCGCCAAGTCGCAAATGGATCGGGGGGCCGACATCATCTACGCCGCCGCGGGCGCGACCGGGCAGGGGGTTTTGAAGGCGGCGGCGGACGCTGGCAAGTTCGGCATCGGCGTCGACTTCGAACCAGAATGGCCTTTTCCCCGGCCATGTCCTGACCTCGATGCTCAAGCACGTCGACGTCGCCACCTATGATTCCTTCATGGACGCGAAGAACGGAAAGTGGAAAGCCGGCGTTCAGGTGTTCGGCCTCAAGGACAACGGGGTTGGTTACGCCGTCGACAAAAACAACGAAAAGATTCTCACCCCCGAGGCGAAGGCCGCCGCGGACCAGGCCGAGAAGGACATCGTCTCGGGCAAGATTCAGGTCCATGACTACATGTCCGATAACAAGTGCCCGGCCTGAGTAGAGCGCTCCTCGAGGAAGGCCGTTGCACGTGACCGTCATGGTCGGGATTGACCCGGCCAGCGACGGCGATTTTCGCGCTCAATTGTCGCCCTTTGGCTGTCGACAAGCGATGTCAGGCCGTCTCGCCGTTGTCGGGACGGCCAGATGACGACCGTGTCCGCCCAAGCGCCTCCCGCCATCGAACTGATTGGCATCGACAAGAGCTTTGGCCCCGTTCACGCCAACAACAACGTCAACCTGGTCGTCGAACGCGGAGTCATTCACGGCATCGTCGGCGAGAATGGCGCCGGCAAATCGACCTTGATGTCGATTCTCTATGGCTTCTACGAAGCCGACAGAGGCGAAATCCGCGTCAACGGCGAGCCGGTCAGAATTCGCTCCTCGCGCGAGGCGATCAGCCACGGCATCGGCATGGTGCATCAGCACTTCATGCTGGTGCCGCCGCTCTCCGTCCTAGAAAACGTGATGCTCGGCGCCGAGGGCGGGGCGCTGCTCTCCGAGGGCGCCGGCGCGATCCGCAAACAACTCGGCGAGCTCGGGCGCGAATACGGCCTGGTGGTGGATCCCAACGCCATTGTCGGCGAATTGTCCGTCGGCCTGCAGCAGCGAGTCGAGATCCTGAAGGCGCTGGTGCGAGGCGCCGAGATCCTGGTGCTGGACGAGCCCACCGCAGTGCTGACCCCGGCGGAGGCCGACCAATTGTTCGAGATGCTGCGCGTGCTCAAGCGCGAGAACAAAACCATCATCTTCATCACTCACAAGCTGCGCGAGATCATGTCATTGACCGACCGGGTCTCGGTCATGCGGCGCGGGGAGATGGTGGCGACCTTCGACGCCGCCAATACCTCGCCACCCGAACTCGCCGACGCGATGGTCGGGCGTAAGGTCATCCTCAAGGTCGAAAAAGGACCGGCGCATCCCGGCGCGATCGCGCTTGAAGCGCGGGATCTCGTCGTTCGCGACGATCGCGGCGTCGCTCGCCTCGATGGCGTGTCGTTCACTTTGCGCGAGGGCGAGATTTTGGGCGTCGCCGGCGTCGCCGGCAACGGACAATCCGAGCTTCTCGAGGCGCTCGCGGGCATCCGCGCGCTCAGTTCAGGCGAAATTCTGATCGACGGCCAGGCGATCCCGGCGCAAAACCGCAACCCACACATGGAGCGGCTGCTCGGCGTCGGCCACGTGCCGGAAGATCGCCATCGCGTCGGGCTCGTTATGCCGTTCGAAGCTTGCGAGAGCGCGATGCTCGGATTTCATCGTGAGCCGGTTTACGGCAAAGGCCTCTTCTATAGCCGCAGCGCCATCGTGTCCGACGCCGAGAAGAAGATGGACGCGTTTGACGTCCGGCCGCGCGCGCCGTTGCTTAAGACCGCCAATTTCTCCGGCGGCAATCAGCAGAAGATCGTGCTGGCGCGTGAGATCGAACGCAATCCGAAGATCCTGCTCGTCGGGCAGCCGACCCGGGGCGTCGACATCGGCGCGATCGAATTCATTCACAAGCGCATCGTCGCCCAGCGCGACGGGGGCAAGGCGGTGCTGCTGGTGTCGGTCGAACTTGACGAGATCTTCGCGCTCTCGGACCGCATCATCGTGCTTTGCGGGGGCCGGGCCACCGGCGAGCGACGCCCCGAGGAGACCAACGCGCAGGACCTCGGCCTGTTGATGGCCGGAGTGAGCGAGCGCGCCGCATGAGCACGCCGCTGAAGCCCTTGCCGGCCTGGGCGGACGTCGCGCTTATTCCGTTGGTCAACGTCGCCGCCGCTTTCGTCATTTCCGGGTTCGTCGTGCTGGCGATCGGCGAGAATCCGCTCGTGGCCGTGCAGAGTCTCATCTTCGGCGCGCTCGGCGATCTCGAAGGGATCGGCTACACGCTGTTCTACGCGACGAGCTTCATCTTCACCGGCCTTGCAGTCGCCATCTGTTTCCATGCCGGCCTGTTCAACATCGGCGTCGAGGGGCAGGCCTATATCGGCGGCCTCGGCGCGGCGCTTGTCGCGCTGCATTTCGGCTTCCTGCCGGGCTACACGCTCGCCATCGCGGCGATCATCGGCGCGGCGTTGTTCGGCGCCGCCTTCGCCGCGATTCCCGGCTATCTGCAAGCCTATCGCGACAGCCACATCGTCATCACGACGATCATGTTCAACTACATCGCCTCCGCCATCATGGGCTACCTGCTCGTCAACGTTTTGCGCAAGCCTGGGCAGATGAACGCCGAGTCGGAGCCATTCCGCGCCACGGCCCTGGTCCCGCAGTTCCACGACGTCCTCACCCATTTCGGCATCACGTGGCCGGAGACGCCCTTCAACCTCTCCTTCCTGCTCGCGCTTATCTGCTGCCTCGCAGTCTGGCTCCTCATCTGGCGGACCCGCCTTGGCTATGAGATACGAACCGTCGGCGCCAATCCGACCGCCGCGGTTTACGGCGGCATCTCTCCTGCCCGCGTCACCGTCATCACCACGCTGTTGTCGGGCGCTCTCGCTGGCGGAGTCGCCGCCAACATCATCCTGGGCGACCAGCACCGGCTGATCCTCGAATTCGTCGGCGGCTTCGGCTTCGTCGGCATCGCGGTGGCGCTGATGGGGCGCGCGCACCCGGTCGGCATCATCCTCGCCGCGATTCTGTTCGGCGTTCTCTATCAGGGCGGCCAGGCGCTCTCGTTCGACATGCCCAAGATCAGCCGCGACATGATCGTCGTGATCCAAGGGCTGGTGGTGCTGTTCGCTGGCGCGCTTGAGCACATGTTCCGCCGCCCCGTGGCGACCCTGCTCGCGCGGCGCACGACGCAGCCGCCCATCTGACGGGCGCCGCGGATGGAATGGTTCGACGCCTTCATTGTCGTTTTCGCCTCTGGAATGCGGCTCGCCGTTCCGCTCATTCTCGCCTGCCTTGCCGGCTTGTGGTCGGAACGTTCGGGCATCGTCGACATCGGGCTCGAGGGCAAGATTCTCGTCGGCGCGTTCGCCTCCGCCGTGGGCGCGACCTTCACCGGCAGCGTCTGGCTAGGGCTTGTCGCGGGTCTCGCTTCAACTGTCGTCTTCTCACTGATCCACGGCTACGCTTCGATCGACCAGCGCGCCAATCAGATTGTCTCGGGAACAGCAATCAACATGGTGGCCGACGGCCTGACTGCGCTCATCGGCAATGCGATCTGGTCACAGGGCGGACGAACGCCGCAATTGCCCGCGAGCGCTCAGTTCGGCACGATCGAATTTCCTTTCGCCCGCGAGATCGGGGCTGTTCCCATCATCGGCCCGATCTACGAGCATTTGATCTCGGGCTACGATCTCATCACCTATACCGCCTTCCTCATGGTGCCACTGACCTATTGGGCGCTCTACAGCACCCGCTTTGGTCTAAGACTGCGGGCGGTGGGCGAGAACCCGGCCGCGGTCGACACCGCCGGCATCTCCGTCAGGGCGATCCGCTACAGCGCGGTGATCATCTGCGGCCTTCTCGTCGGGCTCGCCGGTGTCTATCTCGTGCTGTCGCAACTGTCCTATTTCCAGCCGCACATGAGCGCCGGGCGAGGCTTCATCGCCCTTGCGGCGCTCGTGTTCGCCAAGTGGCGGCCGTGGCCGGCGCTGGCGACCTGCCTTCTGTTCGGCTTCCTCGATGCGCTGGCGATCCGCCTGCAGGGGGTCGAACTGCCGATCATCGGCCCGGTCCCGGTGCAGGCGATCGAGGCGCTGCCCTATATTCTCACCGTCGTGCTGTTGGCGGGCTTCATCGGCAAGGCGATCCCGCCCAAGGCGTCGGGGATTCCTTATGTCAAAGAGCGCTGAGGCGGCGCTCGCTGGATTGTTCGCCGCCGGCAAGGCCGCGCAGGCCAACGCCTATGCGCCCTATTCACGCTTCAAGGTAGGCGCGGCGCTGCGCACGCCTGAAGGCGCGATCTATTCCGGCTGCAACGTCGAAAACGCCGCCTATCCACAAGGGTCTTGCGCCGAAGCGGGAGCGATCGCTGCGATGGCGCTCGCCGGAGAACGCCGCATAACGGAAATCCTCGTGGTCGGCGACGGCGAGGCCTTATGCACGCCGTGCGGCGGCTGCCGCCAGCGCATCCGCGAATTCGCCAGTCCTGGAACCGCGATCCACATCGCCGGGCCAGAGGGCGTGCGCCGGACGTTCACCCTGGCTGAGCTTTTGCCCGAGTCGTTCGGCCCCGATCATCTGGCCGTTTGAAACCGGAGACGCGTTCGTCGCCGGAAAAGAATTTCGACGAAGAAGAGATCTCTCTTGTGCAAAGGCATCGCATGAAAGCATGGCGACTTGACCGCCTCGGCGGAACTCTTCGGCTCGAAGATGCGCCTATCCCCGAGCCTCGCCCTGGCGGCGTCGTGGTGAAGGTCGAAGCCTCGGCCCTCATGTCCTATTTGAAAGCCTATGTGGAAGGCAGGCTGGCGATCTACAGCCCGCCGGACGGCCCATTCACGCCTGGCGGCAACGCGATTGGAATCGTGCATGCAGTCGGCCGTGAAGTCTATCACGTGAAGGCCGGCCAGCGGGTCGTGATTTCCTCGCACATCGTCACGGACGAAAATGCGCCGGAGCCGGCGCAGTTTCTGTTCGGCATTACCGCCGCCCCCGCGGGCAAAGCGTTTCAGGCGGACTGGCGCGACGGAACGCTTGCCGAATATGCGCTCGCGCCGAAGTCGTGCGTGACGCCGATCGATCGATTGGATGGGTTCAACGCGGCAGAGCTTTCCGTTCTGCCGCGATTCGCGGTGCCCTACGGCGGCCTTGTGCGCGGGCGTCTGGCCGCGGGCGAAACGGTCGTGGTCACGGGCGCAACGGGCGCTTACGGAAGCGCGGCCGTGCTGCTCTCGCTTGCCCTCGGGGCCGCGCGTGTGGTGGCCGCCGGGCGGAACCGGCCGGCGCTCGAGGCGATCGCGCGACTCAGCGGTCCCCGCGTGGCGACGATGGCGCTTTCCGGAGACGTCGAGGCCGACGCCAAGGCTCTTCGCGCCGCAGGGGGAGGCGGCGCGCACCTAGTTCCATTGCACAGAGGTTTTGACGGTTTCAAGTTCAACGGAGCACTGGGAGGTCCTTGGGCCCGACCAGGAGCTCGATGCTGCGGGCGACGCCCGGGGTCCGCCTGATGAGGCCGGCGCGTTCGAGGGTGAGCACCATCTGATGGACGCTGGGCGGCGAGACTTGGAAGTGTCGCTGCATGTCAGCTTCCGCGGGCGGTTGGCGGAAGATACGGCTGTAGGCGTAGATGAATGCCAGGCACTGACCTTGCTTATCGGTGAACGGGGGAGCCGGGGACACGTGCCAAACAATTGATTCAGAGCCTGATTCGTCTGGGCCTCGCGATTCGCGAGGAGACCCGGATGAACATACGCTACCATGTCGAACTGAGCGAAGCCGAGCGGTGTGAACTCGCCGCGCTGGTGGGTAGCGGCAAGCATTATGCACGCAAGATCAAACGAGCCCAGATTCTGCTCGCCGCCGACAGCGGGCTCAGTGACGACGATATAGCCGCTGCGGTGGCTGTCGGCGGCTCGACCGTTTACAGGACCAAGCGCCGCTTCGTTGAAGGCAATCTCGAAGCCGCCCTGAACGAGGAGCCGCGGGCAGGCGCCGATCGTAAGCTGACCAGCAACGAAGAAGCCCTCCTCATCGCCACCGCCTGTTCGAGCCCGCCCGAAGGTCGCGCCCGCTGGACGCTGGAGCTGCTGGCTGGCGCGATGGTCAAGCTGACCGACCATGACAGCCTGTCGCGTGAAACCGTCCGCCGACGCTTGGCCGAGAACCATCTCAAGCCTTGGCAGAAGGACATGTGGTGCATCCCCAAGGTCGACGCCGAGTACGTCGCCCGCATGGAGGATGTGCTCGACCTCTATGCCGAGCAGCCTGACCCGAAGCGGCCGGTGGTCTGCTTCGACGAAAGCCCCACCCAGCTCATCGGCGAAGCGCGCCAGCCAATTCCGGCCGCACCGGGACGGCTCGAGCGCTTCGACTACGAGTATCGCCGCAACGGCGCCGTCAATCTCTTCGTCTTCCTCGATGCCCATCGCTCTTGGCGCAGGGTCAAGGTCACCAATCATCGCACCGCTGACGACTTCGCCCTTTGCATGCGCGAGCTCGTCGATGTCGACTTCCCAGAGGCCGAGCGCATCCGAGTCGTCCTCGACAACCTCTCCACCCACACCGCCGCCGCTCTCTACGCCGCATTCCCACCGGCCGAAGCGCGCCGCGTGCTCAGGCGGCTTGAGTTCCACTACACGCCTAAGCACGCCAGCTGGCTCAACATGGTTGAGATCGAGATCGGCGTGCTCAAAGGCCAATGTCTCGATCGCCGCATCGAAAGCTGCGACCGGCTCGTTGCCGAGATCGACGCATGGCAGTCCCAGCGAAACCAAAGCGGCGCTCGAATCGACTGGATGTTCTCCACCGACAAGGCCAGAACCAAAATGGCGCGCGCCTATCCCGATCCCTCGCTCAAAGAGTCGTAATCACTGTGCAGGAGAACTAGCCTTCGACATCGTCGGCAATGCTCAAGACCCTTCCGCCACGCTCGCGGCGCTCAAGAGCCTGCGCCCTGGCGGGCGGCTCGTGCTGATGGGAAGCATGGGGGTCCCGCTCCCGATTTCCTATCTCGATGTGATGCTGAACAGCCTCGAGATCATCGGGCAGTTCATGTACCCTCAGGATACGTTCATGCGTCTCGTCGAACTGGCGCGGGCGGGCCTGTTGGATCTTCGCGCCATCCGCGCGCGCTCGTTTCCTCTAGAGAGCCTCCCCGCCGCCATGGAAGCAGCCGCGACGGCCGAAGCCCTCGACTGCGTCGTCGTAACCCCGTCCTGAGCGATTCGCCGCGGTCCGGCCCCCTGCCGGCCTCGCGCTCACACCTCCCGCCACGGCGGCTTCGAAGGATCGCTGAGTTTGAAATTCACGGGACCGATGCCGCAGATGGCGATCACCGCCGGCTCCTTGTACCCGCGGATCACGCCGTCGTAGTGCGGCGTCAAGGCGACGCGGCGCACATAGCTGCCTGCCTGGACAGGCACGCAGGAAGCGGGATCGAAATCCGCGCCGCTGTTGCACCACCAGGTCCCCGACAGCACCATGCAATAGCGGTCGGTCAAATAGAAATGGGGAGCGCTCATGTACCCCGGGTGCCAGCGTAAAAGCACGTAATAGAGGCCAGCCTCGGTACTTCGCCCGATCAGCGGACAGGATTCGACGCTCTCTCGAGGAAAGGACAACTCTGATGTCCACTGCAACGCGTCCGGCGGCTTGATGATGGTCTGCTCGGGATTGAGCGGACTCGCGGCCGCCCCCACGACGCCGAGCGGCAGAGCCGCCATGAGCGAGGTGAGTAGCAGATCGCGTCGGCTCGCTTGATGCTCCATGTACCGCCTCCCTTTTTGCCGTCCTTCCGTGTTCCGACGACGTCTCTATTATGCCGCAAGAACGGAGCCGGGTCGAACGCCCTTTCGTGTCTAAGCGCCAGATAACGTGGGGCGGCTGACGTTGACGACTATATAAAATCTCTATATTCTTGTTTCGGTGAAGAGGGTCATCCTGCTCGAGCCCGCAGTTGCAGCGATGCGGAAACATCGCAATATGGCCAAGCGGATTACCGAAAAGCTCAGAACTTATGCGTAGAATCCTGGCTCGGTCGCCAATCAGGTCACCGAACCTCGCGGCGGCCATGAGAAGCGGCTTCGCATCAGCGATTTCCGCGTCTTTCGAGGAGACCGTCACGGAGATCATCGTTTCGGATGTCGGGCCTCGCGGCGCGATCTATAAACGGCAAGGAAGATGACGCCATGACCGCGAAATTCATCACCACGCCGGGCGGCGAGAAACTGGCGATCCTGTCGGCGCAGGAATACGAGGACATGCGAGACGCACTCGTTCACCAGCGCGCAATGGCCGACTATCGCGCCGGCCGCGTCGGCGCCCTGACACTCGACGAGGTTCAAGCCCTGCTGGCCGCGCCGACGCCGCTCGCCTTTTGGCGCGCCAAGCGCGGCATGACGCAAGCGGCGCTCGCGAAATCTGCGGGAACGACGCAACCCCACGTCGCCGATCTCGAATCGGGCAAGCACGGCGGCTCGCTCGAAATCATGGCTCGCATCGCCGCCGCGCTGAACATTTCAGTCGACAGCTTGGTCGCCGCGGACTGAAGCGCGCTCGGAGCATTCCCGCGCAATGCACGCGGGTGAGGAGAGTCATGGAGACGAACTCGGACGCAGCGGTCGGCACGCTGAAGGCCCGCGGCCTCGATTCGCTGCCGCGGCTCGCCATCGTGCTGGGCTCGGGCCTCGGCGCTTTCGCCGACGAAGCGGTCGACGCGATTGCGGTCTCCTACACCGACATTCCCGGCTTTCCGATACCCACCGTCGAAGGCCATGCGGGGCGCCTGGTGGTCGGGACGATCGAGGGCCAGCGGGTGGCGCTGTTTCAGGGCCGCGGCCATTATTATGAGCGAGGAGACGCAAACGCGATGCGGATCGCGATCGACGCGTTTCGCAAGCTTGGCGGTAAGACACTGTTGCTCACCAACGCCGCAGGCGGCCTCAACATCGACTGGCGGCCGCCGGCGCTGGTGGCGATCACCGATCACATCAACTTTTCCGGAATGAATCCGCTGATCGGCCATGTCGGCGCGGACCGTTTCGTGCCGCTGACCAAAGCCTATGACGAGTCGTTGCTGGCGACACTGCGCGAGGCGGCGAGAGGCGCCGACGTCGAGCTCAACGAGGGAATCTACATGTGGTTTTCCGGGCCGAGCTTCGAGACGCCGGCCGAGATTCGCGCCGCGCGAAATCTTGGGCGCTGACCTCGTCGGCATGTCGACCGTGCCGGAAGTGATCTTGGCGCGTCGCGCGGGCTTGCGCTGCGCCGCCGTCTCGGTCGTCACCAACTATGCAGCGGGTCTCGCCGGCGGCGACCCGAGCCATGAGGAGACGCAGGCGGTCGCGCACGAAACCACCGACCGCTTCAAGCGCCTGCTGCGCGGGTTTATCCGCTCCTATCGGCCTCAAGTTGCATGATTCTCCCGCAGGAAATTATTCGCGCCAAGCGCGACGGGGAAACCCTAAGCGCAGGCGAGATCGGCGACTTCATCGCCGCGCTTACAAGCGGCGCAGTCACCGAGGGACAGGCCGCCGCCTTCGCGATGGCGGTCTACTTTCGCGGCATGGCGCTCGAGGAGCGGGTGGCGTTGACACGCGCAATGACTCGCTCCGGCGCGAGCCTCGATTGGCGCGACGCGAACCTGCCCGGCCCGATCCTCGACAAGCACTCCACTGGCGGCGTCGGCGACAATGTCTCACTGATGCTGGCGCCGATGCTCGCCGCCTGCGGCGCCTATGTGCCGATGATTTCCGGCCGCGGCCTCGGCCACACCGGGGGTACGCTCGACAAGCTCGAACTCGATCCCCGGCTACGCGTCACAACCGGACCTGGCTCTGTTCAAGCGGGTGGTGAAGGAGGCGGGTTGCGCGATCATCGGCCAGACGGCCGATCTCGCGCCGGCGGACCGGCGCCTCTACGCGATCCGCGACGTTACGGCGACGGTCGAGTCGGTCGCGCTCATCACCGCCTCGATCCTGTCGAAGAAGCTTGCGGCCGGGCTGCAGGGGCTAGTCATGGACGTCAAGACGGGCTCCGGCGCCTTCATGGGCACCCTGGACGGAGCGCGAGAGCTTGCAACCAGCATCGCCACGGTCGCCAACGACGCCGGTCTGCCGACAGTCTCACTCATAACCGACATGAACGAGCCGCTCGCGAGCGCCGCCGGCAACGCGGTCGAAATACGCAACGCCGTCGACTATCTGACCGGCGCGCGGCGCGACGAACGGCTTGATCGCGTCACAATTGCGCTTGGCGCCGAACTGCTCGCGCTCTCGGGGCTCGCGCGCGACGCCGACGCGGGCGCCGCGGCGCTGAGGCGCGCGCTTGATACGGGGACCGCGACTGAGCGGTTTGAGCGTATGGTCGCCGCGCTTGGCGGGCCGAAGAATTTCGTTTCGCGCGCGCATGGCGTCCTGCCTCGTGCGCCGGTCCTCGTCGAGGCGACGCCGGAGACCCGCGGTTTTGTCGTCGGGGTCGACGTGCGCGCGGTCGGGCTCGCGGTGGTGGAGCTTGGCGGCGGCCGGTCGCGCGCCGCTGATGAAATCGACCCGGCGGTCGGCCTGACCGAACTCGCCCCGATCGGGGCCGAAGTCGGTCCCGATGCGCCACTCGCGCGCGTGCATGCGCGGAGCGCGGACAAGGCCGAGGCGGCGATTCGACGCCTCCGCGGCGCCTACCGCCTCGACGAAGCGACGCTTTCGCCCATTGACCCCGTGATCGAACGGATTGTTGGTACGCCCGAGTGAGCGTACTCATTGCAATTTCCGGCTGGGACCCAAAGCCCTGGCAGCGGCGGATGGAAGCGCTGCTGCCTTCCCATCCGATCGCGACGCTGAGCGAGCCGTTCGATCCCGCTTCCGTCCGCTATGCGCTGAGCTGGCGCCATCCGCCAGGCGCGCTCAAAGACCTTCCCAACCTGCGGGCAATTGTCTCGCTCGGGGCCGGCGTGGATCATCTCTTCGCCGATCCCGCTTTGCCCGATAAGCCGATTGTGCGGGTCGTCGATCCCGATCTCACCAACCGCATGAGCGAGTGGGTCGTCATGCATGCGCTCGTTCATTTGCGCCAGCTGCGCCGCTACGAGCGCCAACAGCGCGAGCGTGTCTGGGAGGACGACGACCAGCAGCCGAAGGCCGGCGACATCCAGGTCGGCGTGCTTGGATTGGGCGTCATGGGCAAGGACGCCGTAGCCAAGCTGAAGGCGCTTGGCTTCAAGGTCGCCGGCTGGAGCGCAAGCCCCAAGTCGTTGCCGGGCGTCGCCTGCTTCTCAGGCGCGGACGGGCTCACGCGCCTGCTGGCGCAGACCAATATGCTCGCCGTGCTGCTGCCGCTGACTGACGCCACTCGCGGCATCGTCAACGCGTCGCTCCTCGCGCAGCTGAGGCGGGACGGCCCGCTCGGCGGCCCGATCCTCATCAACGGCGGCCGCGGCGGCTTGCAGGTCGAAGCCGACATCCTCGCCGCGCTCGATTCCGGCGCCCTTCAGGGCGCTTCGCTCGACGTGTTCGAGCGCGAGCCGCTGCCGAAGGACTCACGCCTCTGGGCGCATCCTGCGATCTATCTCAGTCCACACAATGCAGCGATCTCCTCGCCCACGGCGATCGCCGCGCTCGTCGCCCGGCAGATCCAGGCGTTCGAACGCGGCGAGCCGCTCGCCCATGTGGTGGATCGGCGCCGGGGCTATTGAAGCGATGCGTCAGGCAAGAGTTCCTGACGCCTCTTGCGGCGCTACTTCTTCTTGCAGGTGTCGATGGTCTCCGGCGTGCAGACGTCGAGGCCGATCGTCACCGGATCGGGAACGGATTTGCCTTCCGTCAGATCGTTCAAGAGATAGATTTGCTTTGTAGCCCATCTCGAACGGACGCTGTCCAACCTGCCCTTGGCTCAGGCCCGCTTTCAGGTCGTCCATCTGCATCGGCAAAGTCTCGACGAACAGCATGACCAGATCTTCATTCTTGAGCCGATCCTTGTACTTCTCCATGAGCCCTTGATAGGCCTTCACTTCCATCTGGGGAGCGCCGCCCGCATCGAGTACGGCGTCGATCTTCGGATATTTGGCCAATGGTCAGTGAGCTGAGTGATCGACAGCGGGAAATCGTCATTGTTGTAGAGCGGGCATCCCGCGACCTGCTTCCACTTGTCGGCAGCAGGGTCTCCGCCATGCCCTTGATGCGGTCGTTCA
Organism: uncultured Alphaproteobacteria bacterium; assembly: GCA_963813555.1. Lineage (GTDB taxonomy): Bacteria > Pseudomonadota > Alphaproteobacteria > Rhizobiales > Beijerinckiaceae > Roseiarcus. The sequence continues at coordinate 493,092 of CAWEZX010000018.1, forward strand.
TGTTAGCGGCGGCCGGGCCGCCGGTCTGGATGCAATACGTGCCTCCGTTCGGCTTGAGCGCCATCGCTTGCTTGGCGATCGCGATGCCCACCTGTTCATTGACCGTGCCGATATAGCTTGCGCGCAGCCCCTTGTCGGCCGGCAGCAGGTCGCTGTCCCAGGTCACGACCGGAATCTTCGCTTCCTTCGCGCGGGCGAGCACCTTCGCGATCGCCGGGGCCTTGGCGGCGGAGACGCCGATGCCGTCGACATGCTTGGTGATGAGGTCCTGGACGACCTGCACTTGCTCCTGCTCGGTCGCGTCAGCCGGGCCGATGAACAGGCATTGCACACCGCCGATTTCCTTCGCGGCTTTCATGCATCCGTCGCGCGTCTGATCGAAGAACGGATTGGACGTCGGCTCGTGGGCGGTCAGCCCCCCGAAAGCCGAGAAAACTTCCGTCTCCGTGACGGAGCCTGCACGTGAGCGTTCCCCCTGGTCGCCCGCGCTTTCGCGGTCGCCGCGGAGCCATGCGCTCAATGTTCGGCGAGAGCAAAGGCTAGGCTGTGTGAGCGCCCCAAAAAAAGGCCGAGCCGCCCCGGTCGTTTTGCTTGCTTCTCACGACATCCCGGCATTCGCCAACCCCGAAGAATCTCGCTATCGTCGGCCCCGAAGGCCCATGAGCCGTGGGAGGGAAGCTATGCTTTGGGGGATCGATCCGCTGCTCACCGCGGACTTGCTTTACGCGTTGCGGCGGATGGGACACGGCGACGAGATCGTTGTCGTCGACGCCAATTTCCCCGCCGACTCGACTGCAATGTCGACGGTCATTGGCGAGCCCATCCCGTTGGCTGGCGTCAACGCGGCGCGCGCCGTCGAGGCGATCCTGTCGGTCATGCCGCTCGACACCTTCGTCCCCGATCCAGCATGCCGCATGGAAGTGGCCGGCGATCCGGACGCTGTGCCGCCAGTGCAGCGCGAGGTGCAACAAGCGCTCGACCGCGCCGCGAGCAAGCATGTGCCGCTCTTAGGCGTAGAACGCTTCGCCTTCTACGAGCGCGCCAAGAGCGCCTTCGCCATCGTCCCCACTGGCGAACGGCGTTTTTACGGCTGCTTCATCTTCAAGAAGGGCGTCGTCCCGCCAGAGTGAGGCGCCTCGCTCCTGGAGGAATCCCTGTGTGGCGCAAGAAACTTGATTCTGCGCCGCGCGCTGACCGTTGCTCCGCCGACAGATCAAATCTCTGCTAAGGACCGGCGTGGCCAGAATCAGCATCGTTCACTCCACCGAATATTCCTACCGCAATCCGGTCGGCCTGACGCGCCACCGCTTGATGCTTCGGCCCGACGACAGTCATGACTTACGGCTTCACCGGGCCGCGCTCGACGTGGATCCAAAGCCCTCCCTCGTTCATTGGACCCATGACGCCTTCGACAATTCGATCTGCTTTCTCGAATGGCCGGAGGAACTCAGAACGAAGCGCCTCAGCATCGTTTCGACCCTCGATCTGACCCATCATCCTGATGGGCCTCCGCTGCCGGTCTACAGCCTCGACCCCAGGGCGGCTGCCTTCCCGTTCACCTATGCGGCAGAAGAAACTCCCGATCTCGCCAGCCTCGCCAAACGGCAAGAACCGGATCCGACCGGAACCGTCGACGCGTGGGCGCGACGCTTCGTTGGCGTCTCGGGGAAGGCCCGCACACTCGCCGTCATGGAGGCCATGACCCATGCAATCAAAGCTGAATTCCGCTACGAGGCCAGGCACGCGGAAGGCACGCAAACAGCGGCCGAGACCGTTGTGTCAAGATCCGGCACCTGTCGCGATTTTGCCGTGCTGATGATGGAAGCCCTGCGCTCGTTCGGCGTCGCCACCCGCTTCGTCACCGGATACCTGTACGATGATACGTTCGGCACGACTCGAGGCGGTGGCAGCACGCATGCCTGGTGCAACGTCTATTTGCCGGGAGCGGGATGGATGGAATACGATCCAACCAACGGCCTGGTCGCGGGCGCAAACCTCATCCGCGTCGGCGTCGCCCGGTCCGCCAGCCAGGCGCTGCCGATCTCGGGGGGATATGTCGGCGCCGCTGATGATTCGATCGGGCTCAATGTGGACGTCGCAGTCCGCGCCGTGCCGATCTGAATTGGCGCGATGGTCGGGCGGGAGGAAGGGGTAGGTTCCGACCGGCGTTCTGACGCAACTGTCGAAACACCTTATGTCTCGACCGGGCGCCTGCCGTCGCCGGAGATTGTCAGAGCCTTGATGTCTGAAGCTCATGCGCGCTTCAGGACGAACAGGGACGGCAGAGCCTCCGATGTTTACCCTGAGCTCGTGAACGTTCCGCAAGATCTCTTCGGTCTCTGCGTGGTCGGCGTCAGCGGCGCGACCTATACGAGCGGCGATTGGGACATTCCGTTCTCGATCATGAGCGTGTCGAAGCCGTTCGTGTTCGCATTGGTCTTGCAGGTTTTGGGCGCGGACGTCGCGCGCCAGCGCTTAGGCGTCAATGCGACTGGCCTGCCGTTCAACTCCCTGGCGGCGGTCGAGCGCAGCGAGGACGGCCGGACGAATCCAATGGTCAATTCGGGCGCCATCGCCGCAACCAGCCTCGTTCCCGGTTCGACGGTCGAAGAACAATGGCGGTTCATTCTCGACGGATTGTCGCGATTTGCCGGCCGCACGCTTCCCATGAACGACGCCGTGTTCGCCTCAGCGAGCCAGAGCAATTCACGCAATCAGGCGCTCGGCCAATTGCTTCGCGCTTGCGGCCAGATCGCGATCGAACCTGCCGACGCGGTCGAACTCTATACAAGGCAATGTTCGCTGAACGTCACGGCGAAGGATCTTGCCGTGATGGGCGCGACGCTCGCCGACGGCGGAGTCAACCCGCTCACCCAAAAGCGCGTCGTCGATGCGGAGACCTGCAAGTTCACCTTGGCGGTCATGGCGACGGCGGGCTTGTACGAAACGTCGGGGGACTGGCTGTACGACGTTGGATTGCCAGGCAAGAGCGGGATCGGCGGCGGAATCGTGACAGTCTCGCCAGGCAAAGGAGGATTCGGCGCCTTCGCTCCGCGGCTCGACGAGGCGGGCAACAGCGTCAAGGGGCAATTGGCCGCGCGCTACCTTTCGGAGCGCCTCGGCCTCAGCCTGTTCGCCTCTCAGGCGGAGCCATGAGAGTCGCCAACGTGCGCACGCCAATATGCGATAGAGCGAGCTTGCGATGACGGCGATTCATGTCCCCGGACTGCTCACATTCACGATCGCCATTCTGGTCTTTTTCGCCGGCGCCGGGCTTAATCGCCTGATCGAACCGCTGCGGCGCTGGAACATTCCCGAGCCCGTGACGGGCGGGTTGCTCGCAGCGGCGGTGACCCTGCTGGCCTATCTTGTGCTCGGCGTTGAGATCAGCTTCGCGCTCGACGCGCGCGACATGCTGCTGCTTTATTTCTTCACCGGCATCAGCCTCAACGCCAGGCTCGATGACCTCATTTCGGGCGGCCGTCCGCTTCTCGTGCTGCTCGCTCTGACCCTGGTCTATCTGGTGATCCAGAATCTGATCGCGGCCGGCAGCGTCGCCGCACTCGGTCTGCCCAAAGGGATCACTCCGTTCGTGGGTTCCGCCTCGCTCATTGGCGGACATGGCACCACGATCGCCTGGGCGCCGATCATCACCCAGCGCTTCGGCATCGCCAATGCGCTCGAAGTCGGCATCGCGACGGCGACGCTGGGGTTGGTCGTCGCAAGTCTGGTCGGCGGTCCGATCGCCGGCTTCCTCATCGCGCGTCATCATCTCAGCGGACCGTTAGCGCCTGACCCGGTCGTCGGCTTGCCCGAGGACCCCGACGACAAGCCCGTTGACGATCTGAGCCATGTCACTCTTCTGCGCACGCTCTTGGTGCTCAACGTGGTGATCCTGATCGGCTATGCGTTGGAGGAGACGGTCGAGGAGACAGGCGTCAAATTGCCGTTGTTCGTCGTTTGTCTCCTGGTCGGCATCGTCGTCACCAATATGGTTCCGCGCCTCATTCCCGGTATCGAATGGCCGACCCGAACGCCCGCGTTGGCGCTGATCTCCGACTTGTCGCTCAACGTCTTCCTGGCGATGTCGCTGATGAGCATGCAGCTCTGGACGCTTGGCGGGCTTGGGCCGGCGCTGGTCGTGGTGCTGGCGGCCCAGACGATCGCGGCGGTCGTCTACATCGTCTTCGTCGTCTTTCCGGCGATGGGCGGAAACTATCAGGCCGCCGTGATCTCGGCCGGCTTCACGGGCATCAGCCTCGGCGCGACGCCGACCGCCATCGCCAATATGACGGCGGTGACAAAGTTGCACGGCGCCTGCGCGCAGGCTTTCATCATCCTGCCGCTGGTCTCGGCCTTTTTCATCGACATTGCGAACGCGGCGGCGATTGGATTCATGACGCGCTGAAAGGCTAGGGCTATCCGGCCTTCTTCCGCGCGCCAGGCTTTTGCGCGGTCTGTTTCTCTGGCGCTTCCTTCGCGGGCGCGCCTGCTTCCTTCGCGGCGCGCCGCCGGCAATCGGCAACAGCATTTCGCGTTGGTCCGAGCTGCCCTTCGCCGCCCGCTTGCCCTTCGGGCGCCGCGGCCGGCTTCGACTCGGCCGTGAGCCGGCGCGGGTGTGGCAGCCGGCGCGGGCGACGTTTGTCTGGCCGCCGTCTTCGGCGCTTCCTCCTTGGCCTTCTCGATGCTCTGGCGCAGCGCCGCCATCAAGTCCGTGCCGGCGACAATCCTGGGCATCGGGCGCTGTTTGGGGATTGGCATCCCCGCCTTCTTCTCGTTCAGCATGGCGACGATCGCCTCTTCATAGCGGTCGTGAAAATTTCGAAGGATCGAATTTAGCCGCCTTGCTTTCGAGAATATGCTCGGCGAGGGCGAGCATGTCCTTTGGAATTTGAATTTCGGCGATGTCGCCGAAATAGATCGCCTCGTCTCGAATCTCATAAGGATATCTGAGCGTGGCGCCGAGCAGACCCTTCCCGCGTGGCTGGAGCATGATCACCCGCTCGCGTTTGGACAGGACCACCCGGCCCAACGCAACCATGCCCTTGCCGAGCATGGCGTCACGGATGACCGCGAACGCCTCCAGCGCAACCTTGTTCTCGGGAACCAGATAATAGGGGCTGTCGACATAGCGTTCGTCGACTTCGGATTTCGGCACGAAGCTGTCGATGTCGATCGTGTGGCTGCTCTCGATCGCGATGGCGTCGAGTTCTTCGTCCTCGACCTGCAGGTAGACGCCCTTGTCGACTTCGAAACCCCGCCCCTTGTCGTCGGGGTCGATCGGGTCGCCCGTCCCTTCGTCGACCAACTGCTGGCGAAGGCGATTGCCGGTTTTCTTGTTGATTTGCCGGAAGGCCACTCGCTCGCCCGACGACGAGGCCGTGTAGAGCGCGATGGGGCACGAGACGAGGGAAAGCTTGAGATAGCCCTTCCAGTAGGGGCGCGGCGGGGCCATGTGAACTCCTACTCAACGCAAGACTACGCTCGCCTTATAGCACGCCGACGCTATTCCGGTCGAACTTGGAAAGGATTCTTTAACCAATGTCCGGTGACGGCCTGCGCGAGCCTCAGCCTCTCACAAAACCCCGAACGAGCAAGGGCTAGCGTCGTCAACACCACCTAGCACTACTTTGGCATAGCAGGCTGTTGAAAAACTCATTTCCGCCGCAGTTCGATTCTGTTTCGGACTCCTTGGATTCCGTTGTGTTCCCGGTTTCGACCGTGCGCGGCGGACTTTTTCAACACCACCTAGCGTAAGCGGGAGACCCCCCGGCTCTGCCGGGGTGGCAGTAGAGGTTTGACGTTTCCGGCGGTCCACCGGTGAAGTTCCAACGTGAGCAGCCACTCACACGAAAGGAACTCCACCGATGGACGACTACGAGAGCCTAAGCCACACGACATGGACCTGCAAATATCATGTGGTGTTCATTCCCGAATGTCGGCGCAAGGTGCTGTATCTGGAGCTGCGACGACACTTGGGCGAAGTTTTGCGCAAGCTTGCGCTTCAGAAGGAAGCGAGGGTCGAGGAAGGGCATCTGATGCCCGATCACGTGCACATGCTGTTGTTGATTCCGCCGAAATACGCAGTGTCGCAGGTGGTCGGGTACATCAAGGGCAAGAGCGCGATCCACCTGGCCCGGGTATATGGGGAGCGCAAGCGCAACTTCGTGGGGCAGCACTTCTGGGCGCGGGGGTTCTTCGTCAATACGGTCGGCCGTGACGAGGAGGCCATCCGGGCTTACATCCGCAACCAAGAGAAGGAAGATCAGAGGCTCGAACAAATGAACCTCTGGCGCTGAAAAAGCCGCCTTTAGGCGGCTCCAAACATCAAGGGCCGCGTCAGCGACCCTCCTACCGCTTTGAGCGGTTCAAATCCTAAAGCCCCCGGCTTTGCCGGGGGATACTTACTGTTCTGTCCCGCAGATAGCTTTACATAATGCGATCCATCTTCCATGATTCGGCTTTGGCTGGGGCTGAGCATGGGGCGCATTGGAAGACCACAGGACCGAGTGCTGTCGTTGAGCGCACTGGAGCAGGAAGAACTGGAGCGGATCAGTCGATCCCGTTCAGCCCCGCACGGCGTCGTTCGTCGGGCGCAGATCATTTTGGGGTCCGCTTCCGGCGAGAGCAACCTCAGCATTGCTCGGCGACTGGGCGTCTCGAATCCGACGGTGCGCCATTGGCGCAAGAGGTGGTTCGATCAGGGTCTCGTTGGTCTTTACGGCGAAGCAAAGCCCGGCCGTCCGCGAACCCACGACGAAGAGCGGATCGCGGAATTGCTGCGCACCGTCCTCGAGAGCAGGCCCGCCGATGGGACGCATTGGACCGTGCGCTCTGCGGCGAAAACGACAGGCCTTTCGAAAAGCACGGTTGCGCGAACCGGCATCGTCAACTTATTGAGCGAAGCTCGCAACGATGCTGAAATGGCGCGCCCGGGCTATGCGGCGATCTGGACGCCGGCATTGTCCTTCCACGCGTTCAGCGCGTCGGCGCGAAGCGCTCGATAGTCAGATGCTGAGAGGGCGTGGCGGGGAAAGTGGAAGAGGTTGGCGATGGGATCATGGATCGAGATGAAGCGCTGCAGTTGCCGCGGCGATTTGAACCGCTTCATGATCCGCTCTCGCCGCCTCGTTGGCTGATGGGAATTTTCGGCCCGATTATTGAGTCCCTTATGCTGGCGATGCTCGAACTTCATGCCCATGTCCGTGCGCGCGGCGCCGTAAGAACCGAGCTTATCGGTGACCAAGACACGCGGAGCGCGGGCCTGTTTGCGGAGGAGCTTGCGAAGCAGGCGTTCAGCGGCGCCTCGGTCGCGGCAACTCTGAACCAAAGCGTCGAGGACAAAGCCGTCCTGATCGACGGCGCGCCAAAGCCAGTGCTTTTCACCATTGATGGCGACCACGACCTCATCGAGATGCCACTTGTCGCCGAATTGCGGCGCGCGCCGGCGCACTTCGTTGGCGAAGTCTCGGCCGAATTTCTCAGCCCAACGCCGGACGGTTTCGTGACTGACGATCATACCGCGGGCGGCCAGAAGATCTTCGACCATTCTCAGGCTGAGAGGGAAACGGAAATAGAGCCAAACCGCATGGGCGATGACCTCAGCGGGAAAGCGATGACCACGATAGCAGGAATTTGACGTCTGGCTCATCGCCGCCAACTTGCCCAAAACCATCGACAAATCGTCAACGTGACAGTCCCGGCGGCAATGACCTCGTTCGGCCAGCGCTGGATTGAGCAACTTCTGGGGCGCTACAACGCGGTCGGACCTTCGGCGTTGGGCGATCTGCGGCGCGGCAATGGCGCGGCGGCGAGGGTATTGAAGCCCGAACTGCTGGAGCGGCTTCGCGCTCGTCTTGTCGATCCGCCGCCCGACGGCGGCGCGTGGACGAGCCGCAAGGTCGCGCACTGGATGGCGGGGGAACTGGGCCTGGCCTCGCTCGCCGCGCAACGCGGCTGGGAGGCGCTGCGGGCGATCGACTGGTCAATCCAGAAGCCGCGGCCGCGCAACCCCAAGGCGGCGACGCCCGAGGAGCAGGACGCCTTCAAAAAAAAGTGGCCGACATCGTCGCCGAAGAAGCGGCGCGCCATCCCGATACCCCGATCGAAACCTTCGCCACCGACGAGCACCGGATCGGCCTGAAACCGGTGACGCGCCGAGTCTGGGCGCCGATCGGCGAACGGCCGATCGCCCACGGCCATCATCGTTTCGAATGGCTCTATGTAACGACATTTGTTTCGCCGGCCACGGGCGAAGTCTTCTGGTCCGTCTCGAACGGAATATCGAAGCCGCTGTTCGAGGCGCTTCTGCGCCTGTTCGCCGAAGAGGCCGGCGCCGGCCGCGAGCGGATCATCGTCCTCGTGCTCGACAACGCCGGCTGGCACGGCGAAGCCGGCCTCGTCGTGCCGAACGGTCTCCATCTCGTCTTCCAGCCCGCCTACACCCCGGAAGTGCAACCCGCCGAAACGTTGTGGACCCTCGTCGACGAGCCCATCGTCAACAAACATATTCCCGACCTCGAAACCCTCGACGACGTCATCTCCGCGCGTTGCGCCGTCCTCGCCGCGGAAAGGCAAAAAATCAAAAGCCAAGCCGGCTTCCACTGGTGGCCCAAAATCGCCAACCCGAAGTGATCACCCGGAAATCGTATGAGCCGGGTCAGGAAGCGCGGTGCGAACCCCGCCCATGCGATGAGGGGCGCGGCATCAGAATCGCCGCCGATGGGGCGCGCCCATTCCTCGGCGTCGACACCGCCGCCGTCCAATAAAGTGGAAACAGGCATACCCACGCCCAGCGGCCGAGAACGATCGGCGTCATCGCTTCCCCCGCGTGCTCGCTCTCAACACGCGCCTCTTGCAAAGGGCGATCAAGGATGCCGACGTTCCGATGCGGAGCAGCCTCGCGCGCCTACGCTCGCGCGTCGCCTACCTCAGTTCCGCCGTGAACCGCTGGATCTTTTTGCACGCCTTTTCGAGCTGCTCGAGCGACGTCGCATAGGAGACGCGGAAGTTCGGCCCCTGGCCAAAGGCGGTTCCGTGCACGACGGCCACGCCCTCTTCGTCCAGAAGCTCGGTGACGAAATCCTCGTCCGTCTCGATCAGCTTGCCCGACGGCGCTTTCCTGCCGATCGCGCCGGCGCAGGACGGGTAGACGTAGAACGCGCCTTCCGGCTTCGGGCACTGCAAATGCTTCGCCTGGCCGAGCATCGACACGACGAGATCACGGCGCTCCTCGAACGCCTTGCGCCGCACGGGCATGAAGTCCTGCGGCCCGTTCAGGGCCTCGACCGAGGCCCATTGCGCGATCGTGCAAGCGCCTGAGGTCTGCTGCCCCTGCACCATGTCCATGGCCTTGATGAGCTCGGTCGGGCCAGCGGCGTAGCCGATGCGCCAGCCGGTCATGGCGTGGGATTTCGAGACGCCGTTCATGGTCAGCGTGCGGGCCTTCAGTCCCGGCTCGATCTGCGCGGGCGTCGTGAACTTGAAGTCGCCGTAGACGAGATGCTCGTACATGTCGTCCGTCAGCACCCACACATGGGGATGGCGCATCAGCACGTCGGTGAGCTCTTTCAGCTCATCCTCCGTATAGGCCGCGCCCGACGGGTTCGACGGCGAGTTGAGCACCAGCCACTTGGTGCGGGGCGTGATCGCGCGCTCCAGATCCGCCGCCTGCAGTTTGAACCCGTTGGCGATCGTGGTCGGCACGACGACTGGCGTGCCGCGGTTGATCGCGACCATCTCGGGATAGCTCACCCAGTAAGGCGCGGGGATGATGACCTCGTCGCCTTCGTTCATGGTGACGAGGAAAGCGTTGTAGAGGATCTGCTTGCCGCCAGTGGCGACGATCGTGTCGGTGGCCTTGTAGTCGAGGCCGTTTTCACGACTAAACTTGGCGGCGATCGCCTCGCGCAAAGGGGGAATGCCGAGCACCGGCGGGTACTTGGTCTCGCCGCGCTCGATCGCCTCGATCGCCGCCTGCTTGATGTTGTCGGGCGTGTCGAAGTCCGGCTCGCCGACCGAAAGCGAGATGACCTCGCGCCCTTTGGCTTTGAGGTCGCGCGCCTTCTGCGTCATCGCGATGGTCGCGGATGGCTTAACGCGAGAGAGGACGTCGGCGAGGAAGGCCATTGGGGGACTGGCGCCTTTCAGGTTGTAAGAAAAATTGAGCGGCGCACCTATAGTGAGGCGAGCGCCGCGCGGCAACCCCGCCGCACGCGGGCGGCTCAGAGGCCACCAGCCTCCCGGATCACGCCGAGAAAGGCTCTCCCGTATTTTTGCAGCTTGACCGCGCCGACGCCGTGAATGCTGGCCAGGTCCTCGCGGCTGCGGGGCCGCTTCTTCGCCATTTCGATCAGCGTCCGATCGGGGAAAATGACATAGGCCGGCTGCTTCTGGGCCGCCGCGATCGCGCCGCGCAGGGCCTTGAGCGCAGCGAGCAGCGCTGCGTCCGCATCACCCGGCGTGGCGGAGTCGGCCGCGCGGCGCCCGCGCGCCTTCCGGCTCACCACATCCTCGCGCAAGGCGAAGGGGATGTCGCCGCGCAGCACCCGCCGGCCCTCTTCCGTCAGGATCAGCCGGTCGCGGTCATGTCCATCGCGCCCGATCAGGCCGCCCGATTGCAATTGCCTGAGCACGCCACGCCACTCGGCGGGCGTTCGATCTTTGCCCGCGCCGAAGGTCTTGAGTTCGTCGTGGCCGTGCCGCTGGACAGCCTCGGTGGCCTTGCCGGACAGAATATTCGCAAGATGGCCGAAAAAGAACCGGCCCGAGGTGCGCAGAATGGCCGACATCGCCTTTTGCGCCTCGACCCGCCCGTCGATCAGCCGAACCGCTCCCTGGCAGACGTCGCAATGCCCGCATGGGCCGGAGTCCTCACCGAACATGCCAAGGAGCGTCTGGCGGCGGCAGCGGGCCGTCTCGCAAAGGGCCACGAGGTCATCGAGCTTCATCATCTCGACGCGCTTGCGCTCCTCGGGCGCCCCGTTGTCGAGAATCTGGCGCCGCCTGAGCTCGATGTCGCCCGCGCCGTACAGCGTGAACGTGTCGGCTGGCAGGCCGTCGCGGCCGGCGCGTCCGATCTCCTGATAATAGGCTTCGATGGACGAGGGCATGTCGGCGTGAAAGACGAAGCGGACGTCAGGCTTGTCGATTCCCATGCCGAAGGCGACGGTCGCGCAGACAATGCAATCGTCCTCGCGCAGAAAGGCGTCTTGATTGCGGGCGCGTGAGGCATGATCGAGCCCGGCGTGATAGGGGAGCGCGCGCCGGCCGGCGCTTGCGAATTCGGCCGCGAGCTCCTCCGTCCGGCGCCGTGAGGCGCAATAGACGATGCCCGCTTCGCCCCGGTGAGCCCCGAGCCTGTCGATGAGCTGGCGAGTGGCGTTCCCTTTCGGCCGCATGGCCAGAAACAGGTTCGGGCGATCGAACGAGCGCACGAAAATCCGTGGGCCCCGGACGAACAGCCTCTCGGCGATTTCCGCCCGCGTCGGCTTGTCTGCGGTCGCGGTCACCGCGATCGTCTGGACGCCATGGAACGCTTCCGCGACCTCGCGCAGGCGCAAATATTCAGGGCGGAAATCGTGACCCCATTGCGAGACACAATGGGCCTCGTCGATGGCGAGAAGATCGACCTCTGCCTTGCTCAAGGCGGCGACCATGTCGTCGCGCAACAGCCGTTCGGGCGCGATATAGAGAAGTCTCAGCGAACGCTCGTCGAGGCCGCGCGCGACCCTGCGGCGTTCGTCGGGATCGGAGGAGGAATTGAGGCTCGCCGCCTCGACCCCGGCCTCGCGCAATTGGGCGACCTGGTCGCGCATCAGCGCGATCAGGGGCGAAACGACGAGCGTGAGGCCGCCGCGGACGATCGCAGGGAGCTGGAAGCAGAGCGACTTGCCGCTGCCCGTCGGCATGACCGCGAGCACGTCCTCGCCCGCGAGCGTGGCGGCGAGGACGTCCTCCTGTCCGGGACGAAAGTCCGAGAAGCCGAAGACGGTCGATAAAGCCGACCGCGCCTTCGCCATGAGCGAGGAATCCGGCGCCATCAGCCGGAAACGCCGCGGCCGCGGACAGGCGCCTGGCCGAAAACAGGCGCGGGGCCGGCTCCGTCCGGCATTAGGGCCGCCTCGCCGATCGCGCCCCTCAGCGCCCCGATGAGATAAAGCGAGCCGGTTATCAGCAGCCAGGCGTTGGCTTGGCGAGCGAGTTCGAGACCGCGCTTTAGGGCTCGTTTTGGTTCCGGCTCGACCTCGCTCATGAGCCCAAGTGAAGTCGCAAGCGCGTGCAACTCGTCCGGTGAGCGGCCCCGGCTTGATCCCAGCAAATCCGTGAAGACGATGGTCGAGGCGCGCTTGGCCAGTTCGGCTACGAAACCCTCAGCGTCCTTGTCGGCGGCGAGCGCAACGATCGCCACACAAGGACCGGAAAGATCCTTCGTGAGGCCGAGATCGCGCAACACAGCCCCGATGTTGAAAGGCACATGCGCCCCGTCCATGACGACGGGCAGGCGTCTCGGCCCGATTTCAACATCGAAGCGCTCCATGCGCCCGGGGAGACGCGCGGCGGCGCGCGTGTCGGCGTCGAGGAGCGCCGCGCCGACCGGCTCTCCGAAGCGCCCGCTCACCCCCTTGCGACGGAGCTCGCCGAGGACGGCCGCTGCGAGCGCGAAATTGACCTGTTCGATCGGCGCCGAGGCATCGAGACGCGTGCGCTTCACACGCGCGCCGAGTTCGTCAGCCCGGCTCTGCACGATGCGCCCCGCTTCGTCATCCGCGGCAAGCGTCGTGACGAGCACGGCCCCCGGCTTGAGGATGCCGACCTTCTCGCCCGCGATCGCCGCGCGCGTCTTGCCCAGAATTTCCGTGTGCTCGAGTTCGATATTGGTGACGATTGCGATTTCGCCGTCAACGATGTTGGTCGAATCGAGCCGTCCACCTAAGCCCACTTCGATCACCGCCCACTCGACGGCCGCTTGGCGAAAGATGAGAAAGGCGGCGGCTGTCAGAAGGTCGAACCAGGTTGCGTTGGCCGCGTCTGTACCGGCCGTGCGCGCGGCCTCGTAGGCGTCGAGCGCCATATCGAGGGCTCGCGCGAGCGTGGGCTCGTCGACATCGTGTCCCTGAACGCTCACGCGTTCGGTGACGCGCTCCACATGAGGGGAGGCGTAGCGGCCAACACGAAGGCCGGCGTGCGCCAGCGCCGCCTCAATCAAGGCCGAGACCGACCCCTTGCCCTTGGTGCCCGCCACGTGGATCGAGCGAAACGACTTTTGCGGATCGCCGAGGCGCGCGGCGAGGTCTCGCATCGGCTCGAGGCCGACGCGCATTTTGTTGCGGGGCCGGCGCTCCCAGTCGGTGAGCGCGTCGAGGCGCGCCATCGCGCGCGCGAGATCACAATTCTCGGCCATTGGGCGGTAATACCTTAATCCTATGCCTTCCCAAAAGCGGGGCTCCGGCCCTGAGCCTCGTTGCAAGAATCAGAATGCCTCGAGCCAAACATCCCTTGCCGCCGGCGGACATCCGGAGACGGCGACCCTGGCCTTGACCTGAAATCCATCAGACAAAGGAAGACGAGGCCAAGGCGTATTTTCGTTTTCAATTGGAACTGCCTTGCCTTAAGGAGGCCCTGGGGTCAGCGACGCCGGAGACCGGCGACGAGCTCGGGCAGGGGAAATCTGTGGATGAATTCGCGGCGCGGGCGGCGGCGTCGCCCTCAGGGCGCGGCGGGCCGTTGAAACGGTCGTTTTCCGTTTTGGCGATCGTGTTTGTCGCCTTCTCCCTCGTCGCCTGCGCTTCGCGGCCGGAGAGCGGCTTTCTCAGCGCGGTGGCTTACAGCCCCCCTGGCGCCGTCGACCATACCCTGCTTGTCGCGACGACGCGGGAACGGGACGACCGGCCGGGGACGCTTTTCAACGGCGACAGGGCGAGCGCCATCGACTACGCCGAGATCACGGTCTCGATCCCGCCGAACCACAAGCAAAACGAAATCGAATGGGCGACCACGCCGCCCGGCGATCCGAATGTCGATTTCGTCGTGCGCGACGAAAAATATCTCGACGGCGACAAGGCGTTCGTTCAGGCGCTGAACGCTCAACTCGCGCTCCGGCCGCCGGGAAGCCGCAACGTTTTTCTATTCGTTCACGGCTTCAACACGATGTTTGCGGAGGCGGTCTACCGCGGGGCGCAGCTCGCTCATGATTCGAAGGCCCCCGGCGTCCCGGTGCTGTTCACCTGGGCGTCGCGCGGACAAGCGACGGCTTACGTCTATGACCTCCCGCGACGCGCTTGAGCACACGCTGCGTCTCCTGCTTCGCAGCAAAGCCGAAAAGGTCAATGTGCTGGCCCATTCCATGGGCAATTGGGTCACGGTCGAGGCGTTCCGCCAGATCAGGATATCGGGCGACCTGCCCCCCGCAAACAAGATTGGCACAATCGTACTCGCCGCGCCCGATATCGACATCGATGTGTTCAAAGCGCAGCTGCGCCGCTTCGGCAAGCCACAAAAGCCTTTCTACGTCGTACTCTCTCAGGACGATCGAGCGCTATTTCTTTCCAGAACCATCGCGGGCGGCGTTACCCGAGTCGGCGACAGCGCCGATACCGCGGAGCTTGCGGCGTTGGGGGCGACGGTCATCGATCTTACCGACGTGAAGGGCGCCGATCCCACAAACCATGATAAATTCGTCCAGCTCGCTTCTGTCGCGCCCGAGCTGCGCGGCGTTCTCGCGCAGGGCATAAGGCCAGGGCACCGGGGCGCCGACGCGAGCGAAAGGGCTGTGAGCGGGGTCGGCTCGATCGTGGCGTTGCCGCTCACGCTGCTCGGCGCCCCGGTCAAGATCATCGCCGGCCAGTAGGCTTGTCGGAATCGTCGCCAAGTTTGCTTGCGTGGAGGCGGCGCTCCTTCATCCGCTTTCTCGGCTCGACGCGCTTTGCGCGTCGCAATCAATCGAGGCCAATCAGCCTCAAGCCGAGCTGAGCGGCGGCTCTCTGCATGTCGCCGTCGAGAGTCGCCAGCGGCAGCGCGCGCCTCTGCGCGAGCTCGACATATGCGGCGTCATAAGCCGTGAGGAGGAAACGATCGGCAAATTCGAGCGTCGCATTCCAGGCGCGCGAGTCCGTTTGAGCGTCGACGATAATGTCGAGGTCGCCCAGATCGGCCAGCGCCGCACGCCGGAACTGATGGTCGACCCTCCCACGGCGGACGGCCACGGTTAGACTATTCGCGATTTCAAGGCGCCACAGTGAAGGAACAAACGCGCCTTGTTCTGCAACCTCATTGAAGACGCGGCGGATCGGGTCTGCCGCTTCGTCGTCATATATCCAGGCCAGCGCGGCGGAGCTGTCCAGAACAAGGCTCACGGCCTGCCTTCGTCGCGGTAAGCCTTCCATTCCGCCCAGTCGAACCGGCCAAGCTTCGCCGCCTCGGCGCGCTCGCGGATGCGTTGAATCGCAGCGCGCGCCTGGTCTCGCCCGGGCCTTGAGCGCGCCGGGACGATTCGGGCGACGTCTTTGCCGTGTCGTGTGATCGTGACTTCCTCGCCTTGCTCGACGAGGTCGAGCAAGTGGCCGAGCTTGTTTTTTGCCTCGAAGGCGCCAACGACTTTCATGATGACTTTAAGCTAGCCTAAGCTAGCTTAAAGTCAAGAATTGCCGTGCGACGCGGCGCGCCTTCGCCTTCGGCCAACCTCTCCATTCGGCTCCTTGCGCGGGGGGAGCGCGATCCGATTGGCCAGGTTCGGGAAGGCGTCCTCCTTGTTGGGGAACGCCATCGCGGCTACGATCCGCTTCATCACTTTCCGCGCGTGCCGGCGCGCCCGGCCAACAGCAACTCGTCCAGAAGATCGAACAGCACCGAAGGCTCCGGAGTGAACGTGGGTTCTCCATCGTCAAGCAGTGCGGTGTATCTGAGATCATGCCTTTCGTGTTGCCTACTTAAGGCGTGTATGACACCGATAGCATCATCCGACATAGGCACCCCCAAGTCCCTCAACCTTTTAAGTTGAGCATTTAGACTATGCCTTACCGGATATTTTTTGAGGCCGTCGGCAAATTCCCCATGCTTTAACAATGCACATTTCAACAGCAACTCAACGGCATGTGAAACCAAATAGTAGAATGGTATCGCTCGAACGTTGCGAGGCAGAGTTTCACCTCTCTTTCGAAAATCATGAAAGAGAACCTCTGCGCTCATCCGAAAATTAGTAGCAGTCAGTCGATACGTGCTTGCCAATACGACATTGTCCATTCAGCAGCTTCTCATAGGCTGCGGATACCGGCAATGCGCGGTCGATCAGGTGACGTGATTTTGCGGGTTTCTCAAGCTGGCTGCCTTTGAGGCGGTTTCGCATAGTTGCAAATGTCTTGGCCCTTTGGGACGCCACGACCATCCAGATGGGCACATTCCGCCGACTATCGCGCGCGCCTTCGCCTTCGCCCACCCTCTCCGCTCGGCTCCTTGCGCGCGGGAAGCGCGATCCGATTGGCCAGGTTCGGGAAGGCGTCCTCCTTATTGGGAAACGCCATAGCGGCGACGAAATGGCGCTGGAAGTCAGGCTCGATCGCCGTCTCGATCTTATCGATGCGCCTGACGACGCTCTCGATCTCCGCCCGCGCGGCGAGGTTGAGGAGGGCGATCCGGGCGCCTGTTCCAGCCGCGTTGCCGGCGCTCGCGACCTTCGAGAGATCGCAATCGGGAATGAGGCCGAGCGTCATTGCATAGACGGGATCGATGTGGCTGCCGAAGGCTCCGGCAAGCGTGACGCGCTCCGGCGCGGCGCCGGCCCGCTCCATGAGCAGCTTCGCCCCGGCATAGAGCGCGGCCTTGGCGAGCTGGATCGCGCGCACGTCGGTCTGATAGATGAGAAGCCGCGGCGCGCCCTCGTGCAGCACATAAGCGAAGGTGCGGCCGACCTGTTCGACCCGCTTGGTTCGGGCCGCGAGTTCGCCGTCGATCACGCCGTCTTCCGACACGATCCCGGCCAGGAACATCTCGGCGATCACCTCGATAATCCCCGAACCGCAAACGCCGGTGACGCCGATCGTCGCGATCGCCGCGGCAAAACCCGGCTCGTCGGACCAGAGATCGCAGCCGATCACCTTGAACTTCGGCTCGAGCGTCGCGCGGTCGATCCGGACGCGCTCGATTGCGCCTGGCGCCGCGCGCTGGCCGCAGGAGATCTGCGCCCCCTCGAACGCCGGGCCGGTCGGCGATGAGCAGGCGAACAGCCGCTCGCGATTGCCGAACACGATCTCGGCGTTGGTGCCGACGTCGACCAGAAGGGTCAGCTCATCCTTGAGGTGCGGGCCTTCGGCGAGCACGACCCCGGCGGTGTCGGCGCCGACATGGCCGGCGATGCAGGGCAGAGCGTAGACGAACGCGCCGGGCGCAACGTCGAGCCCGAGTTCGCGCGCGCGCGCTTCGTAAGCCGCGTCGAGGACAAGCGCGAACGGCGCCCCGCCGAGTTCGGTCGGATCGAGGCCAAGAACGAGATGATGCATGATCGGGTTGCCGACCAGCGTCACTTCCAGGATTTCGCCGCGCGCGACGCCCGCCTCGCGCGCGGCCTCGCCGATCAGCGCATCCATTGCCTCGCGCGCCACGCGCGTCAACTCCTTGTCGCCGCCCGGATTCATCATCACGTAGGAGACGCGGCTCATCAGGTCTTCACCGAAGCGGATTTGCGGGTTCATCGCCCCGACCGCTGCGACGACCTCGCCGCTCGTGAGATCGGTGAGGTGGGCGGCGATGGTGGTGGAGCCGACATCGATCGCGACGCCGAAGGCGCGGTCGGCGAAGCCCTGCATGATGGACACGATGTCGCGGTCTTTGCGCAGCGCGACGGTGACCTTCCATTGCCCCGCGCGCAACGCCCTCTGCAAGTCGGCGAGGGTCGCGAGATCGGCGTGCGTTTCGCCAAGACCCCATTGCTCGTGCAAAGCCTGCTCAAGGCGACGAAGATCGCTCGCAGGCTCGTGCATGTCCGGCTCGTGGACCTCGACGTAATAGAGGCGGACGACCGGATCGATCTCGATCGGATGGGTCTCCGCGCGCTTGCGGACGACTTGCCGATGAACCTGGCTTTCGGGCGGCACGTCGATGACCAGATCGCCGCAAATTCTGGCCTGGCAGCCAAGCCTCCGGCCGGCGGCGAACGGTCCGCGCTTCGAGGCATAGCGGGCCTCGACCTCTCCCCGTGGCGTCACATGATCGGCGCTGGAATGAACGGCGTGCTTGGCGAAATCGCCCTCTGCGATTTCGACCTGACAGCGGCCACAAATGCCTCGGCCGCCGCAGACCGAATCGAGATCGACGCCGAGCGTGCGTGCGGCTTCGAGCAAACTCGCGCCTTCGGCGAACTCGCCGCGCTTTCCAGAAGGCGTGAACACGACGCGATGGGCGCTCAACGTCAAAGGCCCGGACCCTGGCGCCGCTGCGCTCTTCGGGGGAGTTTGGTCAAGGCCCTTCGCGCCCATCATGCTTCGCAAGCACGGCCAGGCGATGCGTATTGTATTCTTCTTCCAGCCGCTCGGCGGCGGCCGCGGCTTCGTTTTCCAGGTCGTCGCCGCAAGGGATGGGCTCACCGCGCCGCCACTCCGCGAGATAAGCGTCGTCGCTCTTGGCGCCAGCATGCATCGCCGCCGCGTCGATCGCGCGGATGAAACGCTCCGACAATTGGCGCTTGGCCGACGAACGTCCGGCCTTCACGATGACCTGACTTGGAATGTCGCGCCAATAAAGGATGGTCAGGCTGGCCACGACGCGTCCTTCTTTTGCGTCGCACCCTGGAGAAACGAGCGGATCCCGTCGAGGCCGGTAAAGCGGCGCTCATAGGCCAGACCGAGCCTCTCGGCCGCCGCCTTGGCTTTCGTCTCCATATCGGGATCGTCGAACTGCGCCAGATGCACAACTCGTCGGTAATTGCCGAAGTAGTCGGCGCGCAACTCAGGAAACTGGTCGAGGCCGAGGCCCCGAATGACGAGCGCGTCGAAATGGCGGACGAGAAAATCGGTGAGGTAGAACGTGCCCGGCTCTTCTTCGGCTAGTTCCGCGAAAGCCTGTTCCCCGGCGTAGAACGCGTAGCAATGCGCGCCGTCGATGCGGCTCACCCCCTCCTCCGCGAGCACGCGATCGAGCTCGCCGCCGGTTCCGCAATCGCCATAGAGGCAGAGGATCTCGTCGTAGGCTTCGCGATTGGCGCGGATCTTCGCCTGCATCGCCTCCGGGATTCGCTTGGGATGGTTGTGAAGTTGCGCCGGCAGGCAGGCGACATCGATCTGATCGAGCTTGAGCGCCAGCACTTCGCGCGCCAAGGCGCCGCAGGCAATGACGAGAATGCGGCGCGGCCCCGCCTGAGCCCGGAACGCGCACTCGGCTTCGACCTCTTCGATAGGATCGCCCCGTGTCAAACTTCCTCGTCCTGAGGAGCGACGCCGGAGGCGACGCGTCTCGAAGGAGGCTCCATCACGCGCCTTCTGGATCATCCTTCGAGACGCGATGCTGCGCATCGCTCCTCAGGAAAACGGTGAGAATAACAAGACCTCCGCATGAAGAAATCTGCCTCGCGCGCCCGGCGCCTCAAACCTTCTCGTGCGCTTGCACGGTCCCCTGTCGGCTGGCCATCAGCGCCCTGGCGGTTTCAACCGCAACCGCCGCGTCGCGGCAATAGGCGTCCGCGCCGATCGCCTCGGCGAAGGATTCGTTGAGCGGCGCGCCGCCGACCAGCACGATGTGGTCGTCGCGGATGCCCTTCTCCTTCAGCGTATCGATGATGACTTTCATGTAGGGCATCGTCGTGGTCAGCAGCGCCGACATCCCCAAGATTTCCGGCTGGTGCTTCGCGATCGCTTCGAGATATTTGTCGACGCCGTTGTTGACGCCGAGGTCGAACACTTCGAAGCCCGCGCCCTCCATCATCATGCAGACGAGGTTTTTGCCGATGTCGTGGATGTCGCCCTTGACGGTGCCGATCACCATCTTGCCCATTTTCGGCGCGCCGGTCGCCGCGAGAAGGGGGCGCAGGATCGCCATGCCCCCCTTCATCGCATTGGCCGACATGAGCACTTCTGGCACGAACAGAATGCCGTCGCGGAAATCGATGCCGACGATCCGCATGCCCTCGACCAGCGCCTTGGTCAATACGTCATAAGGCGCCCAGCCGCGGTCGAGCAGAATTCGCACACCCTCCTCGATCTCCTCTTTGAGGCCGTCATAGAGGTCGTCATGCATCTGGGCGACGAGTTCATCGTCGGCGAGGGTTTTGAGGTCGAGTTCGTCTTCCGCCATGAACAGGGTCCGAAAATTTCAGTTTTGGCGTGTTGGGGGTCGACTACTCATGGATCGCGCCGATCGCGGCGAAAAGCATAATAATCAATCGCCTACCCATGTTTTTGCGTTTTGCTTCGGAATATGCCGGCTAGGCGCGGGCGATCTTAACCTTATGCTCCGCCACCGGGATCATTGCGCGCACCTTCTTGACCCGCGCCGGGTCGATCCGGGCGGAAACGATTCCGACGCCGTCGGAGGCCTTGGCGATCACATGGCCCCATGGGTCGGCGACCAGAGAATGGCCGTAAGTGTGCCGCTGCTCGTTGCCGACCGTGAATGACCCGGTCTGGGCGCTGGCGCACACATAGGTCTCGGTTTCGATCGCGCGGGCGCGCAGCAACACCTCCCAATGGTCCTTGCCGGTCTGCATGGTGAAGGCGGCCGGCATCGCGATCATCTCCGCGCCCTTTTCCATGAGCGCCTGGAAGAGGTCGGGAAACCGCAAGTCGTAGCAGATCGAACAACCGACGGTGACCCCTTCGCAATCGTAGGTGACCACCTGATCGCCCGCCTTCACCGTCGCGCTCTCCTTGTATGCAGTTCCGTCCGGCGTCATCACGTCAAACAGGTGGATTTTGCGGTAGCGAGCGATCTCCTCGCCTTCGCGATTAAAGACGACTGACGTGTTGTGGTAGCGGTCCTCACCATAGATCCTCTCCATGATCGAGCCGGCGTGGACGAAGATGCGGTGCTTGATCGCCTGGCCGCGCGCCATTTCATAAGCCGGGCCGCCGGGCAGGCGCTCGGCGGCGGCGAGCTTCTCCGCCCGCGAGCCGCCCGCCCAGTCGAACTGTTCCGGCAGCAGCACCCAGTCTGGCCCCTCTTCAGCGACGGCCCGCTCGATCAGGGCCTCGGCCGCGGCGATGTTGGCGGCCTTGTCGCCGATCGAATTCATCTGGATAAGCGAGACTTTCATTGGGCCACGGCTCCAGGGGACGCTCGACAATGTGGTTGGCGCGCTGTCGCCCGTCAACCGCGCACAAACGCGGCGAAGGCCTTGAGCTGGTCGGCGATGAAGCCCCGCGTCGCAGGATCGGTCAGTTCGCCAGTCGCGGCGGCGATTTTCGTGTTGACCTGAGGGATGATGACCTCCGGCTTATTCAAGACGCGCCCGTCGAGATAGACAAACATATGGCGCAGATGCAGTTGCGCTCTCAAGCCCCCGAACAAGCTCGGCGAACTGGTCTCCAGCGCGATTGGTTTTCCGGCAAAGGGCTGATTGGGCAAGCGTGAGATCCAGTCGATAGCGTTCTTCAGCACGCCGGGGATCGAGTGGTTATATTCGGGCGTCACGACGATGATTCCGTCGGCCTTTCGGATTACCTCCGCGGTGGCGGTGACGACCGGCGGGAAGCCGTCAAGCTGATCGTCGTGACTGTAGAGCGGAAACTCGCCGACCGAGGGCAGAGGCTCGATCGTCACCTCTTCCGGCGCGAGCGCCGGAAGAGCGCGGGCGATCGCCGCGTTGAAGGAACCCTTGCGCAGGCTGCCCACCACGACGGCAAAATGCAGCGGCGCCTCTTGAGCCATTGACTGTTTCCTCAAAGTAAAAACGCCGCCTCACGGCGAATTAGGGCCGCGGTTTGGCGTTTGTCGCCGAATTGCTATGGTCCTAGCAAATCGCAACTTGCGCGGGGAGCCATGATCGCAGCAAACGAGCTTTTTTCCGTCCGTGGCCGCACGGCGCTGGTGACCGGCGGCGCCACCGGCCTTGGGCGGATCTGCGCCGAGGCGCTGCTCAGCGCCGGCGCGCGCGTGTTGATCGCCTCGCGCAAGGCGGAGGCTTGCGAGGCGGCGGCGCAGGAGCTTTCTTCGCTCGGGCCCTGCGAGGGCTTCGGCGGCACGGTCGCCAACGAAGCCGGGGTCGCGGCTCTGGCCGCGGAGACCCGCAAGCGCACCGATGCGCTGCATATCCTGGTCAACAACGCCGGGGCCAACTGGGGCGGACCGTTCGAAACTTTCCCTTGGAAGGCGTGGGACCGCGTGCTCAGCGTCAACGTGACCGGGCTTTTCACGCTGACGCGCGATCTCGCCCCGATGCTGATCGCTTCGGCGACGCGCGACTGGCCTTCGACCGTCGTCAACATGGGTTCGGTCATGGGCTACGTGACGCAGTCGGAAACCGCATGGGCCTATTCGGCCTCGAAGGCCGCAGTGCACCACCTGACCCGCATCCTCGCCGCGGAGCTTGCCGAGAAGCAGGTGACTGTGAACGCGTTCGCGCCTGGACGTTTCCGACCAGCATGACGAAGTTCGCCATCGGCGACGAGGCCGGGCAAGCGCGCAGCGCCAGGTCGGTGCCGATGGGCCGCGTCGGACGGCCCGAGGACATCGCCGGACCGCTCCTCTTCCTCGCCGGGCGCGGCGGCGCCTACACTACGGGAGCGATTCTGCCCGTGGACGGCGGGGTCGGCGTCACGGCGCCGCCCGCGATGTTCGGAGATCACGAATGAGCGATTGGGCCGACGTCAAGCGGGTTCCCGCCGCCGAACTCGCCGCGATGGTCGGACGCGATTTCGTCTCCCATTGGCTCATCGTCGATCAAGCGCGGATCGACGCCTTCGCCAAGGTCACCGAGGACGAGCAGTTCATCCACGTCGATCCTAAGCGTGCGGCCGAGACGGTGTTCGGGGGAACCGTCGCCCATGGCTTCCTCACCCTCTCGTTGCTGTCGGCGATGGCCTATAGCGCGCTGCCAAGAATCGAGGGCGCCGTACACGGCGTGAATTACGGCTTCGACCGCGTTCGTTTTGTCCGACCTGTCCCTTCGGGAAGCAAGGTGCGCGGGCATTTTACGCTCCGCGCCGTCACGCCGCGCTCGGCGCGCGAATGGCAATTGAGCTACGACGTCAGCGTCGAAATCGAAGGCGCGGACAAACCCGCGCTGGCGGCGACTTGGCTGACGATGCAGGTGATGGTGTAGGGAAGAGCCAATCTCAATCTGGCTCTTATAGCGTTAGTTGTTGATTTGGGTTATGGTGGGGGTGGGGTTGGAGATTGTTCGATGAAGGGTGAGGAGTTTTCGACTTGGCTGTCGGGGATCGTTCGATTGAACGAGGATCAGCGGCGGGCGGCGCTCGCGGCTCTGACGACGGCGGAGGGGGTGGGTCCGAAAACTGCGATGCTGACGGCGGCCGCGAAGAACAAGGCCTTGAAGGCTCGCCGTCGGCCGGACGCGTTGGGCGTAACAGGCCATGAGCGGGTGGAAAGTCGAGGGTGTCCGCATTGCGCGGGTCGCGAAATCGTGGCCTGGGGACGCTCGCGCGGACTGGCGCGGTTCCGCTGCAAGGCTTGTGGACGCACCTTCAACGCCCTGAGCAAAAGCCCAATGGCGCATCTGCGCAAGAAAGAGCGTTGGCTCGATCACGCGCAGGCGATGATCGAAGGCAAAAGCCTGGTGAAGACGGCCGCGCTTTGCGGCGTGCATCCGACGACGGCTTTCCGCTGGCGTCACCGGTTTTTGGGCGCTCCCGCCGCGGACAAGCCGCAAAAGCTGAGCGGAATCGTCGAAGCGGATGAAACCTTCATCCTTGAAATCTTTCAAGGGGCGGTGGTCCGATCTGCCTCGCAAGGCTCGCAAACGCGGCGGAACGGCCCGTCATCCGGGCCCCTATCAGGACAACATTCCCGTGCTCGTCGCCCGCGACCGAAAGGGCGCAACTTTCGACGCCGTTCTGCCAAACGACGACAGCGCTTCGATCGCCGCCGTCCTGACCGGTGTCGTTACGTCCGCAAATCACTTGATCGGCGATGGCGGCAAACCGCTGGCCTCCTTCGCCCGCCAGGCCAACATCCCCTTTCACGCCGTTCCTTCCCCGGGAAAGCCTGTCCCCGCGGCGCCCCACCTGCATATCAACAACGTCAACGCCTACCACAGCCGTCTCAAGCAATGGCTCAATCGCTTCAACGGCGTCGCCACCAAGAACCTGCCAAATTATCTCGGCTGGCGGCGCGCCCTCGAAGCCTGGGATCGACAAATCACGCCACAAAACTGGATCAAGAGCGCCATCGGAATCGGCCCATACCAACAACTAACGCTATAAGAGCCCTCAATCTTTTCACGCTCAGCGTAACCGCGAGAGCTGGGGCGCTACATGCAATTTGATCTCATTCGCTTAGGTCCTTGTCTCAAGAGCTCAGACAAGCCTTTTTGAGCTACTAAGCGGGCGAGGCGAGCCGCCAACCCGCGAAGCTTGGCTAAGACAAGTATTTTCCACCGAGATTACGTTTCAACACCGGCAGCATGAATTTCACTTTGTCCCTGAAGTGGGGACGACCGGCCCGTTCATTGCCGGACGAATCGGGCGTCAATTCGAACAATAGAAAACGAGCCTCCAGAAAAAGGCTTTGGAGAAACAATCAGGGAACCTTGGCAAGCGTCTATAGTTATAATAGATCCGTCAAATCATCCGGATGGCCAAAAGCTTGCTTTTGAAGTTCGATCTCAGATTGGTCGTTCATTGAGCATAATTAAATCGCTCGCTGACTCTATTAATTCGATCCACGATCATCCATACGTAATAGAAGCTAATTCTATTATAGATGCAAATACATTCTGGGACTTTGAATCAAATCATCGTGGGAAGATTATCGCCATTACTTTCGAACTGATTGCTCCAAATATGTTCGGCATTCGCGATGATTTGACCAAAGAGTTGACCGAATTTAGAGATAACGAGAAAGCGCGCAAGGTTAAGCTCGCCCTTTTTAACGAGGACGGACTAAAACTCGACGAGGATCGAGTTAGAGAGACGGTTCGATACGCGGTTGAGGGCGGAGGCGAAATTAAAGCAAGAACTAGAGCAGTATCCGAACGGATTGAATCGGCGGGGGGATTCCCGAATCGGTTAATTTCTGCTTCCTCATTCACTGCGAGAATGGGGACGGCGGGGGATGGGTCTTTCCAACGATCTTCGCGAGCGCGTGGTCGAGGCGGTGGTCTTGGGCGGGTTGTCGCGCAATCAGGCGGCCGCGCGTTTCAAAGTGAGCGTGGCGAGCGCGGTGCGCTGGGTAAAGCGGTTCAATACCACGGGCGAGATTTGGCCGGCGCCTTCCGGCGGCGACCGCCGCTCCCGCCAAATCGAGGCGCATCGCGACTATCTGTTGGGCCTGATCCGGCGCAGGCCGGACATAACGCTGCTCGAGATCCGGGAGCAGCTGATCGCCAATAGCGGCGAGCGCTTTGCGGTCTCCGTGCTGTGGCGTTTCTTCGACCGTCACCAGATCACCTTTAAAAAAACGGCGCATGCCGAGGAACAACAACGCGCGGACGTGCAAAATCGACGCCGGGAATGGTTCGCGGGACAGCTCGATCTCGATCCGACGAAACTCGTTTTCATTGACGAGACCGGAGCCTCCACAAATCTCGCGCGCAAAAGCGGACGTTGCCGGCGCGGGCGCCGGTTGCGGTCGGCCATCCCGCACAGTCACTACAAAACGGTGACTTTGGTCGCCGGCCTTCGCCTTCGCGGCCTGACGGCGGCAAGGACTTTCGACGGACCGATCAACGCCGCCCTGTTCGAGGATTGGGTGGAGACATGCCTCGTCCCCACGCTCTCGCCCGGCGAGACCGTCGTCATGGACAATCTCCCCGCTCACAAGGGGCCGCGGGTCGAGCAACTGATCAAGGCGGCGGGCGCGCAGTTGCGATATCTGCCAGCCTACAGTCCCGATATGAACCCTATCGAAAAAGCCTTCTCCAAGCTCAAGGCCTTCCTGCGCAAAATCGCCGAGCGGACCGTCGCGGGTCTGATGCGCGCCCTCGAAACCTGCGCCGAAATCTTCGAGCCCTCGGTATGTATAAATTACTTCAAATCCTGTGGTTATCAGGACGATACAGGATGATCGGATTCCGCTCTAAGAACAGGAGGACGTTCGACTCGGCGAAAAGAGGCCAGAAAATCTCTGTGGATATTCCAAAGGAAGAGATTCAAGTGGACTCAATATCAACTTTAATAAACAAAGCCATTAACGCAATTTTTGGAATTCAGAGATGACTAGGAACATCGCGATATGCTCCTTATTAGTCGTAGGGTGTATTCTTGTTGTGACTGTAATATGTCAGCCGGCATGGCTAAGCGATAAAAACGACTTCCTTCGTGATTTGTCTGGTCGAGATATGCTTCCTGTGTTGGGCGTGATACTTGCAATTACTTTAGCATCAGCTGCGCAACTCCATCTCGAATTTAACAAGATAGAAGAACACGCGAAACAAGAAATACTGAAACAGGCTCGCGCCGGGGTGCATGGCGCTACTTATGGGCTCATAGGGCTTTTTATTGTGGCGGTAATATTGTCTCTAGTAAAGAAAATAGTACCAGATTCCGAAACGGCTCAAGCCACAATCAACGCTCTAGATGCATTTATACTGTTTTTCAATGTTATAATATTGATCGAGATAACTCAGACGGCTTTCGCTATTCCACCAAAGCTAGATGTATAACAATTAGTCAAGGTCGAAGGAACTCAGAAGCCCGCGCTGGCGGCGACCTGCCTCACGATGCTGGTTATGGCGTAGCGTCTAAAACGGCCCCGAAACGCTCGCCGCCAATCCGCAAGCAAGCTGGTCTTTGATGATGCGCTATCCCATCGCGATCGAGTCTCGGACTGACCAAACCGCTTATGGCGTCGTCGTCCCCGATCTGCCCGGCTGTTTCTCCGCCGGAGACACGCTTGAGGAGGCAATCGCGGGGGCGGAACAGGCGTCGTTAGCCTGGATTGAAGCCGCGCTTGACGCTGGCGATCCGATCCCCTCGCCTTCCTCGCTCGAGACGATCCGCGCGAAGCCAGAATTCACAGGCTGGATCCTTTCGCTTGTCACCGTCGATCCGGCTGTTCTCGACGACACCGTCGAGCGCGTCAACATCACTCTACCGCGTCGGGTGCTGCGGCGCCTGGATGACGAAGCGCGCGCTGCAGGCGAAACGCGATCGGGCTATATCGCGAAGCTCACCGTCGAACACTGATAAATCTCGGATTGTTCCTAATAACAATAGTACAATGATTATTAGTTTAATTGAGACTTGACGAATTACATCGGTTCCGGGCGACTCGGAAATGGCGCCGGAAGCCGTTGGAATCGCTCAAAACGGACTCGGAACTGGCAGCCCATCGCCTCCGATCTCAGCCACGCGCCGTTCAGCCCCAGAACCGCACCGCTTCGCCCGTCGACGGCGCCGTGAGCTCGCCCTCCCACATCACGCGGTTCCCACGCACAATTGTCCCGACCGGCCAGCCTGTCACTGTCTTTCCGTCATAGGGGGTCCAGCGCGAGCGCGAGGCGATCCAGGCATCACGGATCGTCTCGCGGCGCTTCATGTCGACGATGGCGAAGTCGGCGTCGTAGCCGGCCGCGATCCGGCCCTTGCCGATGATTCCGAACAGCCGCTGCGGCCCGGCGCTGGTCAGGTCGACGAAGCGCTGAAGACTGAGCCGCCCGGCGTTGACGTGATCGAGCATGATCGGAACGAGCGTCTGCACGCCGGTCATTCCCGACGGGCTCTCGGGATAGGGCCTGGCCTTCTCCTCCAACGTGTGCGGCGCGTGGTCGGAGCCGAGGACGTCAACCACGCCCTGTTCAAGACCGCGCCAGATCGCGTCGCGATGGTCGGGGCCGCGGACCGGCGGGTTCATCTGCATTTTCGTCTTGAGGCGCGGATAATCCTCGGCGCTCAGCGTCAGATGATGGGGCGTCGCCTCGCAGCTCGCGACATCCTTGGCGGCAGCCAGAAACTCCATTTCCTCGCGGGTCGAGATATGCAGCACATGCACTTGCGCGCGCGCCTCACGCGCAAGTCGAATGAGCCGCTCGGTCGAACGCAGGGCCGCAATCACGTCGCGCCAGACGGGATGCGAGGAAGGTTCGCCCGCGACGCGCAGGGGCTTGCGCTCGCTCAAGCGCGCCTCATCCTCGCTGTGGAACGCCGCGCGACGACGGGTCTGTTTGAGGATCGCCAGCACCCCCTCATCGTCGGCGACCAGGAGGCGCCCGGTCGAGGAACCCATGAACACCTTGATCCCCGCCGCGCCGGGCAACCGCTCAAGTTCCGGAATGTCGGCGATATTGTCATGCGCCGCCCCGACCCAGAAGGCAAAGTCGCAGTGCATGCGCCCCTTCGCGCGAGCGAGCTTGTCGGCGAGCGCTTCCGCGCCGGTGGTCGTCGGATCGGTGTTGGGCATTTCGAACACGGCGGTCACCCCGCCGAGGGCGGCCGCGCGCGACCCGGTCTCCAGGTCTTCCTTATGGACGAGTCCCGGTTCGCGAAAATGCACTTGGGAATCGATAAGGCCGGGCAGAATATGAAGGCCCCGGCAATCGATCCGCTCCCCGGCCGCGGCCCCGCTTAAAGCGCCGATCTCGGCGATGCGCCCGTCGCGGACGCCAATGTCGCGCAGACCGATCCCGTCCTGATTGACCACGGTGCCGTTGATCAGGACGCAATCGAAACTCGGCGGCATGGCGGATCTT
Organism: uncultured Alphaproteobacteria bacterium; assembly: GCA_963813555.1. Taxonomy (GTDB): domain Bacteria; phylum Pseudomonadota; class Alphaproteobacteria; order Rhizobiales; family Beijerinckiaceae; genus Roseiarcus. The sequence goes on from CAWEZX010000018.1 coordinate 521,878, forward strand.
TCTTGCAGTGGCGCGAAAGCGGCCTATTTGACAGGGTCCGCGCTTGCAAGCGCGACCGGAGGCCCAATGCACAAGAAAGCCGCCATGCTCGAGGATCGCGGCGTTGTCCGCGTGAGCGGCGCGGACGCGACCGGGTTTCTGCAAGGCCTGCTGACGAACGACGTCGAGGGGCTCGACACGGGTGAAGCGCGCTACGCGGCGCTGCTCACGCCGCAAGGCAAGATCCTGTTCGACATGATCGTCGTGCGCGCGCCGGGCGGCGAAGATCCGTCCTACCTGCTCGATTGCGCGGCGACGCGGGCGGCCGATCTCGCCAAGCGGCTCAGCTTCTACAAACTGCGCGCCAAAGTCGCGATCGCCGATGAAAGCGCTGATCGCGCCGTGGTCGCTTTTTGGGGGGGCGAGCCTGCGCGGTTCAGCGAAGGCATTCTCTACGCCGACCCGCGCGATCCGCGTCTGGGCTGGCGCGCGATCCTTCCGCGACCGACGGCGGCCGCGGTCGGGTTCGAGCACGTCGCCGAGTACGAGGGCCTGCGCATCACCGTCGGGGCGCCCAAGGGCGGCCTGGATTTCGCCTACGCGGACGCCTTCCCCCACGACGTCAACTTCGATCTTTTGCATGGGGTCGATTTCGACAAGGGCTGCTATGTCGGCCAGGAGGTCGTTTCGCGCATGAAACATCGCGGAACGGCCCGCAAGCGCGTCGCCCGGGTCAAACTGGCCGGCCCCGCGCCGGCTCCTGGGACGCCCATTCTGGACCGCGACCTGACCGTCGGCGCGCTGGGCTCGTCCTCGGGGCGCGAAGCGCTCGCGCTGCTACGGCTCGACCGCGCGGAAGAGGCGACTGCGGAGGGCCGGACGTTGACGGCGGGGGGCGTCGGCCTGGTGCTTGCCGACTGACGGACGCGCCGGTTCACCTCGAAGCCGGACCGCCCGGCATTCTCGATGGCGTTTGCCTGGCTCCGCGGGGTCCTCAGTGCGCGAAGTTAGCATTAGTATGAAGAATACTCTTGACCGGGTTCCAAGCCGTCAGTACGGAATTTGCACCGGACGCTGGGGCTAAAGCGCAAAAGCCAGACCAAACGGACGGCCGCACTGGAGGAGGAAACGTGATGAAGAGGCTTATTCTCGCGGGCGCCGCTGTTGGCGCTCTTTTTGCCCTTGCGAGCGCCGCTCAGGCCGCCGACAAGCCGACGCTGGCGTTCGTAACGAACGGCTCGTCCGACTTCTGGAAGGCCGCGGGCGCCGGCGTCGCCGCGGCGCAGAAGGAACTGCCCGACTTCAAGATGGAGCTTGAATATCCGGCGCAGGCCACGGTGGCGTCGCAGCAGACGCTGATGGACAATCTGGCGGCCGCGGGCGCCAAGGGGATCATGGTGTCAGCTGTCGATCCGAAGGCGACCAATGTCCTTGACAAGATCGCCGGCGAAACGGCCTTATTCACCACGGATTCCGATGCACCCCAAAGCAAGCGCATCGCCTATATCGGCTCGTCCAACGTCCTCGCCGGCAAGCAGGTTGCGGAAATCGCCAAGAAGGCGATGCCCAAGGGCGGCAAATGCATGGGCTTTGTCGGTCTGCTCGATGCCGCCAACTTCACGGAGCGCGCCGAGGGCTTCAAGGAAGGCATCAAGGGCACCGGCATTACGCTGGTCGATACCCGTAGCGACAGCATGGACCAGACCCGCGCCAAGAGCAACGTCGCGGACGTGCTGACGGCCGATCCCAGCATCAACTGCCTGGTCGGTTTCTACTCCTACAACGTGCCGCAGATCTATGCGGCGGTCAAGGAAGCGGGTCAACTGGGCAAGATCACCATCGTCGGGTTCGATGATGACCCGGTCACGCTCGGCGGGGTCAAGGAAGGCACCGTTGCTGGAACCGTGGTCCAGCAGCCCTTCGAGTGGGCCTATCAGGGCATGAAGTTGATGGCCGCCTACGTCAAGGGCGACAAGTCGGGCATTCCGGCCAACCATCTTATCATCATCCCCACCAAGATCGTGACCAAAGACACGGTCGATGCCTACGCTGCCGGTTTGAAGAAGATGCAGGGCAAGTAAGCGACTTAAGACGCTTTTCCTCTTCCCGACTTCGGGCGAGTCGGGAGTCTCTTGTCGACGGCGCCCGGGGAGCGGCATTATTGTATCGCCGCCTCTCCGGGCGTCTGCCTGTTCCCGAGCGATCATGAAAAGTCCAGAGCCTCACTCCAGCGGCGCCGAGGCGCCGGCGCCATTTCTTACGCTGACCGACGTGCGCAAAAGCTACGCCGGAGTTCAGGCGTTGAGCGGGCTTTCCATGCAGGTGTCGCGGGGCGAGGTGGTCGGCCTCGTGGGCGAGAACGGGGCCGGCAAGTCCACCCTGATGAAGATATTGGGCGGCGTGATCGCCCCTGATGGCGGCGAGATCACAATAGACGGCGTCGCCCATCACGCGCTCTCGGTCGCCGACAGCATGGGCGCCGGCATTGCCTTCGTGCACCAGGAACTCAATCTGTTCGACAATCTCGATGTCGCCGGAAACGTCTATATTGGACGCGAGCCGCTGCGCCTGGGCTGGCTGCAGTTTGTCGACCGAAGCGCCCAGCGCGCGAAGGTGGCGCCGCTCCTCGAACGGCTCGGCGCCAACTTCAAGCCTGACACGCCGGTCGCCAGCCTGTCGCTGGCGCAACGGCAGATGGTCGAGATCGCCAAGGCGCTTTCAGTCGATGCGCGGCTGGTGATTCTGGATGAACCAACCTCGAGCCTCCCGCTGGCGGAAACCGAGAAGCTTCTCGACATCATCGCCGGCCTCAAGGCGGGGGGAATCACGGTCATCTTCATTTCGCACCGGTTGCATGAAATTGAACGCGCCGCCGACCGGGTCATCGCGTTGCGCGACGGGAAACTGGCAGGGACTCTCGACAAGGCCGAGATTTCCCATGACCGCATGGTCAAGCTGATGATCGGGCGCGACCTCAAGGCGCGCACGGGAGGGGCGAAGGCCGGGCCGGGCAAGGTCAGGCTGTCGGCCCGAGCCGTGCAGACCAGCACCTACCCGCTGCGCCCGGTCAGCCTGGATCTGCGCGAAAGAGAGATTCTGGGGCTAGCGGGCCTCGTTGGGGCGGGCCGCACGGAACTGGCTCGGGCGTTGTTCGGCATTGATCCAATTCTGGGCGGAAAGCTGGAAATCGACGGGAGGCCCGTCACGCTCTCTTCCGCCGCCGACGCCGTGGCGCACGGGGTATTTCTGGTGCCGGAGGATCGCAAGGGCGCGGGCCTCCTGCTTGGCCTACCAATCGTCGAGAATATTTCACTCCCAAACCTGGAAGCCTATGCGAGGGGCTTTCTGGTTTCGCCGCGCATGGAGGCGGCGACGGCGGAAATCCAGCGGACCAATCTGGCGATCAAGACGCCGACGCTGACGACCCTCGCCAGTTCGCTTTCAGGCGGCAACCAGCAAAAAGTGGTGCTGGCCAAATGGCTGGCCATGCAACCCAAGGTCATGATCATGGACGAGCCGACGCGCGGCATCGACGTCGGGACAAAAGCCGAAATCTATCGCCTGATGCGCGAACTGGCGGACGCCGGGGTCGCGGTGTTGATGATTTCGAGCGACATGGAAGAGGTGATCGGAGTATCCGATCGCATCGCGGTTATGCACGAGGGCGCGATTTCGGGCATCCTGGAGCGCGAGCAATTCAGCGAGGAGAACGTATTGCTTCTCGCGGTGGGCAAAACTGCGAGCCTGGCGGAAACCGCATGACCAAAAAGGATTTTGGTCTTCTCATTCTTATCCTGGCGGTCGGGGTGGTGGTGACCTTCCTCAACCCGCGGTTCCTGTTGCCGATCAACCTCTCCAACACCTCGAACCTGGTTGGCATGTTCGGCCTCTCGGCGATCGGGCAGGCGTTCGTCATCATTACCGGGGGCATCGAATTGTCGGTCGGCTCGATGATCGGGCTCATCGGGGTGCTGTTCGTCGACTTCGTCGCGACCAGGGGCGTCCCCTGGCCGCTGGCGGTCATGCTGATGCTCGCGCTCGCGGTCGTGGTCGGGCTCGTCCACGGCCTCCTGGTCACCAAGCTCAAGCTGCAGCCGTTTATCGTGACCCTGTGCGGCTTATTGTTCTATCGCGGGATCGCACGGTTCTATACGCAGGACGCCACGGCCGGTTTTGCCTTCGGGCAGGATTTTCCGACTCTCGACTGGTTGACGTCGGGCAAGATCTATGGCGTCCCGATCACCTTCGTCGCCCTGGTGGTCGTCGCGTTCGTCATGTGGTTTGTGCTGCACCGATCCATCTTCGGGCGCCATCTTTACGCCGTGGGCAAGAACGAGGAAGCGGCGCGCTTTTCGGGCATCCGGACCGATCGGATCATTATCTGGGCCTATGTTATCTGCCAGGTGCTGACTGCGATCGCGGCGATCTATTTCGCGATGTATACGCGCTCGATCTCGCCGTCTTCGCAGGGTAATTTCTATGAGCTTTACGCGATCGCCGCAGCCGTGCTCGGCGGTTGCTCCCTGTTCGGCGGCGAGGGGTCGCTTGTCGGCGTCGTTCTGGGGGTAGTGCTGTTGCAGGAACTCCAGAATCTCGTAAACCTGCTCGGCATCCCCTCTTCGCTCAACTACGCGGTGATGGGGGGCGTCATCCTCATCGGGGTAATCCTGGACCAGCAACTGGGAAGGTTCCAGGCGCGCCGGCACGCTGCCGAACTGGCCCGTAGGGGCGCCGAAACCGCCTGAGCGGGCGGAACAGTCCGCCGTGGCGATGTAGATCATTCGCGGTTACATTCGCGACGACCCGAGATCGTCGATTCGTACCGCGCCGCCTTCGGGGCAAGGGAGTTCGGCCCATGGTTCAGGGAGTGAGCGTCGCAGCTCTGGTCATCGTCGCGTTCATCGTCGTCACGCTGCTAATGGGGATTCGACAGGTGCCGCAAGGCTTCAATTACACCGTCGAGCGTTTCGGCAAGTACAACAAGACTCTCACTCCCGGCCTTGGCCTCATCGTCCCCTACATCGACCGCGTCGGCCACAAACTCAACGTAATGGAGCAGGTTGTGGACGTGCCGCGACAGGAGATCATCACCAGGGACAACGCGACCGTCAGCGTCGACGGCGTCGCCTTCTATCAGGTGCTCGACGCGCGCCGCGCATCCTATGAGATCGCCAACCTTCAACTGGCGTTACTCAATCTGGTGATGACCAACATTCGCACCGTCATGGGCTCGATGGACCTCGATCAACTGCTGTCCCACCGCGACGAGATCAATAAGCGGCTGCTCGGCGTGATCGACGCCGCTTCCCAGCCGTGGGGTCTCAAGGTCACGCGCATCGAGATCAAAGACATCGAGCCGCCAAAGGACCTCATCAACTCCATGGCGCGGCAGATGAAGGCCGAGCGCGAGAAGCGGGCGGCGATTCTCGAGGCCGAGGGCATGCGCCAGGCCGACATCACCCGCGCCGAAGGACGCAAGGCCGCTGTCATCCTCGAAGCGGAAGGGCGCCGCGAGGCCGCGTTTCGCGCCGCCGAGGCGCGCGAACGCTCCGCCCAGGCGGAGGCGACCGCGACGCGCCTGGTCAGCGAAGCGACGGCCAACGGCGACCCGGCCGCGATCAATTACCTGATCGCCGACAAATACATTCGCGCAATCCAGGCGCTTGCCAAGTCGCCGAACCAGAAGGTGTTCATCGTACCGATGGAGCTTTCATCGCTCGCTGGAACGCTGGGTGGCATCAGCCAGATCGCCGCGAGCGCGCTCGGCGAGACGGCGGTGAGCGAGGCGGCGCTTGGCGGGCGCCGGACCGCGCGCGCCGCTCCCGGCGCTCAGGGCGCCCGGCAGACTGGCGAGGGCGGGCCTGCCCCGTAGCGGTTCGAACCCCGGGGGCGGAGCCTGATGGATATGCCGATGTTGGATCATCTCGCCGCGTTGGCCTGGCTGGCCGGCGGCCTCTTTCTCTGCGTGATCGAGGCATTCTTGCCGGGAGCGTTTCTCATCTGGATCGGCGCCGCGGCAGCGATTGTCGGCGTTGTCGACTTTTTCGCGCCCATGAATTTAACCACCCAGATGGCGCTGTTCGGCGTGCTGGTCATAGCGCTGGTGCTGATCGGCCGGCGCGTCTACGGCTCACTCGATTCGAGACCCGGCCCCCTACCTCAAAGCCGCGCCCACGCCATGATCGGCGCGGATTACTTTCTCGACGAGCCGATCGTGCATGGCTACGGCCGCATTCGGGTCGGCGACAGCTCATGGCGCGTCGCCGGGGCCGATTGCCCGGCGGGGGCGATGGTCCGGGTGGTTGCGGTGGAGGACGGATCTCTTCTGCGCGTCGAGCGGGTTGAGCCCGCTTTGGAGGCGGGAAACCGCGGTCAGCGGTAGACCAGCACCGGAATGGTCGAGTGCGTCAGCACCTTTGCCGTCTCGCTGCCGAGCAGCAAGGCCGAAATCCCGCGCCGCCCATGCGAGGCCATGACGATGAGATCGCAGCCAGCGCCTGCGCCACGTCGATGATGGCGCGATAGGGCTGATCGTGAACCTCGCGGATCGTCTCGCACGGAACGTCCGCCGCCTGCGCGGCCATCTTCACCTGTTCCATCGCCTTCTCCGACAAGACGCGCGACTGCTCCTCGTAATCTCCCTCGTCGACGGGAATGAGAACCGCGTCCATGGCCGCGGCGCGGTACGGCTCGGCGACCGTCAGTCCCGTGACCTTCGCTCCCGACTCCTTGGCGAGCTGCACGCCATAAAGGATTGCCTTGCGCGACAGGTCCGAACCGTCTGTCGGAATCAGAAGGTGCTTGAACATGGATCGTCCTTAAGCTAGCGGCCGCCTCCCCATCCGCTCGCCCCGACCGAGCGTAGAACAACCAGAAGGACGACCGCGCCGATCGCCGCTTCGATGATCATCCCCGTAAGGCCGCTCCAAAAGTGGAAGTTGAAGCGCGGCAGAAGCCATTCGCCGATCAGCGCTCCGACAACGCCGATTGCAGCGTCGCCGGCAAGTCCGAAACCATTGCCGCGCAGGACCTTGCCGATCAGCCATCCGGCGAGCGCGCCGACGAGCAGGATAACGATCATGCGCTCATTGGAAAGATGCACTTAGAGCAGTATCCGAACGGATTGAATCGGCGGGGGGATTCCCGAATCGGTTAATTTCTGCTTCCTCATTCACTGCGAGAATGGGGACGGCGGGGGATGGGTCTTTCCAACGATCTTCGCGAGCGCGTGGTCGAGGCGGTGGTCTTGGGCGGGTTGTCGCGCAATCAGGCGGCCGCGCGTTTCAAAGTGAGCGTGGCGAGCGCGGTGCGCTGGGTAAAGCGGTTCAATACCACGGGCGAGATTTGGCCGGCGCCTTCCGGCGGCGACCGCCGCTCCCGCCGAATCGAGGCGCATCGCGACTATCTGTTGGGCCTGATCCGGCGCAGGCCGGACATAACGCTGCTCGAGATCCGGGAGCAGCTGATCGCCAATAGCGGCGAGCGCTTTGCGGTCTCCGTGCTGTGGCGTTTCTTCGACCGTCACCAGATCACCTTTAAAAAACGGCGCATGCCGAGGAACAACAACGCGCGGACGTGCAAAATCGACGCCGGGAATGGTTCGCGGGACAGCTCGATCTCGATCCGACGAAACTCGTTTTCATTGACGAGACCGGAGCCTCCACAAATCTCGCGCGCAAAAGCGGACGTTGCCGGCGCGGGCGCCGGTTGCGGTCGGCCATCCCGCACAGTCACTACAAAACGGTGACTTTGGTCGCCGGCCTTCGCCTTCGCGGCCTGACGGCGGCAAGGACTTTCGACGGACCGATCAACGCCGCCCTGTTCGAGGATTGGGTGGAGACATGCCTCGTCCCCACGCTCTCGCCCGGCGAGACCGTCGTCATGGACAATCTCCCCGCTCACAAGGGGCCGCGGGTCGAGCAACTGATCAAGGCGGCGGGCGCGCAGTTGCGATATCTTCCAGCCTACAGTCCCGATATGAACCCTATCGAAAAAGCCTTCTCCAAGCTCAAGGCCTTCCTGCGCAAAATCGCCGAGCGGACCGTCGCGGGTCTGATGCGCGCCCTCGAAACCTGCGCCGAAATCTTCGAGCCCTCGGTATGTATAAATTACTTCAAATCCTGTGGTTATCAGGACGATACAGGATGATCGGATTCCGCTCTAAGATTCCCTCCGCGGAACCTAGCTCAATACACGTCAGTTCATGGATGGCTCAAGCCGCGGAGCAACAGATTGTCATGCAGTTGCGGCGCTGGCGTCGGGGGGCTAAATTTGGCCCCACGGGGCCATCATAGTGCGGGTTTCCGTTTTCGCCCCTAACCTCCCAAGGAGCTGTCCCATGGCATTCACGCTGCCCGATCTGCCCTATCCGCACGACGCGCTGAAACCCTACATGTCGGCGGAGACCCTCGAATTCCATCACGACAAGCATCATTTGGCCTACGTCAACAACGGCAATAATGCGCTGAAAGGAACAGAATGGGAGGGCAAGCCGCTTGAGGAGATCGTCAAGGGCTCGTTCGGCAAGAACCCGGCCGTGTTCAACAATGCCGGCCAGCACTATAACCACATTCATTTCTGGAAATGGATGAAGCCGAACGCGAGCAACAAGATTCCGAGCGAACTCGAGAAGGCGCTGAAGGATTCATTCGGCTCGATTGACAAGGCGAAGGAGGACTTCATCCAGGCGGGCGTGACCCAATTCGGTTCGGGTTGGGCGTGGCTCGCTGTCAAGGGCGGCAAAGTCGAGGTGATGAAGACGCCAAATGGCGAAAACCCGCTCGTGCACGGCGGCAAGCCGATCCTTGGCGTCGACGTTTGGGAGCACTCCTACTACATCGACTATCGCAACCGCCGGCCCGATTACCTCAAGGCGTGGGTCGATCATCTCATCGATTGGGAGCATGTCGCCGAGATGTACGGCGAGAAGTAAGCTCAAGCAGACGCCTCCGGCCGCGAGCCGGGGGCGTCTGTACGCTCAGTCGGTCAGGTTGAGCGTCTTCTGCTCGCAGACATTGACGTCGGACGCATCCATCGACTGACCATCGCTGAAGGTTCCGTGCAGATCAACGCGGCAATTGAAGGGCCGCGGTAATTCAGCCGATGCGTGATTGCCGGATTTCAGCGCGCCCAGCGCTTTCTTCCAGTTTGGCGAGCCGCTCTCAGCCGCCTGGAGCTGAACGAGATCGGCCTTCCGCGAGTTCGTCACCACCACCGTGACTGTCGGCGCGCTCTCCGACGTCTTCGCCTTGAGTTTCGTGGGCGTGGCTGCGGCCAGCGCCCCGTTCTGCGCCAACGCCGGCGCGACGATAAAGCCGCATAGCGCCCCGCCAAGCGCCACCGCCATGCTCCATCTCGTCATGAGTGTTCTCCCGCGCCGTTCTCAAGCCAGATGAGCTTGCGTCCGCGACGATGGCGCAACGATGGCGAAGGAACCGCCCTCGCCGCGCCGCGTTATTGCATGTTGCGAGGAGAGACCGCGTCCTGCGGCCCGTGTTGGAGCGTCCTGCGCTCCGCAGCGGCGCGCAGCATCGGCAGCACGTCCTCGATCTTTTCCGCCGCCATATAGCGCGCCTCGAAGCCTTCGCGAATTAAGCCTTCGATACGCATATGGGCGAAGAGGGCGAGCAGCGGGCGCCAGAAGCCGCCGATATCGGCGATGAGGATCGGCTTCATGTGGCGATTGAGCTGCGCCCAGGTCAATTGCTCGACCAGCTCTTCCAGCGTGCCGATCCCGCCCGGCAAAGCGACGAAGGCGTCGGCGCGGTCGAACATGGCCTGCTTGCGTTCGTGCATGCTGTCAACGACCAGCATCTCCTGAACGGCGGTCAGTGGATGTTCCTTGCGGATGAGGAAGCTCGGGATGATCCCGGTCACGTAGCCGCCGGCCGCGAGCGTCGACCTGGCGAGACGGCCCATCAGCCCCTCGCCGCCGCCGCCATAGACGAGGCCGACGCCTTCGGCCGCCATCATCCGTCCCAAGGCTTCGGCCGCTTCGCCGAACTGCGCGTCGTTCCCGTCGCTCGATCCGCAATAGACGCAGACGTTTCGAATCATGGTCATGCTTCGATTTGCCGCCCGCGCCTAAGCGCCGTCAAGCCGCGCCGTCAGCTCTCCTCAAGCCCGATCTCTTTGAGGATCTCCGCCTGATGCTCGCCGAGGTTGGGTGATCTGCGGTCAAGGGCAAGCGGACTGTCGCTCATCAGGATCGGGCTGCGAATGCCGGGCGTTCCCTGAGGCTCGATCCGCATGCCCCGCGCCTTGAACTGCGGATCGGCGAACAGATCGCCGATCGTGTTGATCGGCCCGGCCGGGACGACGGCCTTTTCCAGCGCGGCGAGAAGGTCGTCGCGTTTCCACAGGCGGGTTTTTTCGACAAGCCGCCGCTCCATCTCCACCCGGTTCGTCACGCGGCCGGGGTTGGCGGCGAAGCGCGGGTCGCGCGCCATCAATTCCAGCCCCAGCACCCCGCAAAGCCGCGCGAACTGTCCGTCGTTGCCGACCGCCACGATCAGCCAGCCGTCCGCGACGGGAAGCGTTTGATAGGGCGCGAGATTGACGTGGGCGTTGCCCATCCGCTTTGGCGATTGGCCGGAAGCCAGATAATTCATCGCCTGGTTGGCGAGCATCGCGCTCATCGAATCGAACAGCGACAGGTCGATGTGCTGCCCCTTGCCGCTGCGCTCGCGCGCGATCAGCGCCGCCTCGATCGCGACGACGCCCAAAAGTCCTGTGAACAGATCGCTGATCGCAACGCCAGCCTTCTGCGGCGACCCGTCCGGCTCGCCGGTGATGCTCATCATTCCCGACATGCCCTGAATGAGGAAATCGTAGCCGGCGCGCGTCGCGTAAGGCCCGGTCTGCCCGAACCCGGTCACCGAGCAATAGACAAGGCGGGGATTGAGCGGCTTGAGGCTTTCGTAGTCGAGGCCGAATTTCTGCAGGCCTCCGACCTTGAAATTCTCGATCAGAACGTCCGAGCGAACCGCGAGCCTGCGGACGATCTCGCGCCCGCGCTCGGTCGCAAAATCGGCGACGATCGAGCGTTTGCCGCGATTGCACGAATGGAAATAGGCGGCCGACCGCTCGCCTTCGGTATCGATGAACGGCGGTCCCCAGGCGCGCGTCTCGTCGCCCCCGGGACTCTCGACCTTGATGACCTCGGCGCCGAGATCGCCGAGCGTCTGCCCGGTCGTCGGGCCGGCGAGCACGCGCGCGAGCTCCACCACGCGCACGCCCGCAAGCGCGCTCGTGCTCAAAAGAACGCCTGCAGGCCGGTTTGCGCGCGCCCCAAGATCAGCGCGTGAACGTCGTGCGTGCCCTCATAGGTGTTGACAGTCTCGAGGTTGGCCAGATGGCGCATCACCTTGTACTCGATCTGGATGCCGTTGCCCCCGTGCATGTCGCGCGCGGCCCGGGCGATGTCGAGCGCATCGCCGCAATTCGAGCGCTTGACGAGCGAGATCATCTCCGGCGCCGCCCTTCCCTCGTCCATCAGCCGCCCGACCCTAAGCGACGCCTGGAGGCCGAGCGCGATCCGGGTCTGCATGTCGGCGAGCTTTTTCTGGAAGAGCTGGGTCGCCGCGAGCGGACGGCCGAACTGTTTGCGGTCGAGGCCATACTGGCGGGCGGCGAGCCAGCAATCCTCGGCTGCGCCCATCGCGCCCCAGGATATGCCGTAGCGCGCGCGGTTTAAGCAGCCGAACGGCCCTTTCAAGCCCGCAACGTTCGGCAGCAGCGCGCTCTCCGGCGCTTCGACATTGTCGAGCACGATCTCGCCCGTGATCGAAGCGCGCAGCGACAGCTTGCCCTCGATCTTTGGCGCCGAGAGTCCCTTCATGCCCTTTTCGAGGATGAAGCCGCGAATCTGGTCGTTATGCGCGCGCGACTTTGCCCACACCACGAACACGTCGGCGAGCGGCGCGTTGCTGATCCAAGTCTTGGCGCCGACGAGCCGATAGCCGCCGTCGATTTTCTCGGCCCGCGTGACCATGCCGCCCGGATCGGAGCCGGCGTTCGGCTCGGTCAAGCCAAAGCAGCCGATAAGCTCGCCGCGCGCAAGACCGGGCAGATACTTGCGGCGCTGGTCGGAATCGCCATAGGCGTGGATCGGATACATGACCAGCGAGCTCTGCACGCTCATCATCGAGCGGAAGCCGGAGTCGACGCGCTCGACCTCGCGCGCAACGAGGCCGTAGGAGACATAGCCTGCGCCGGCGCAGCCGAATTCCTGCGGCAGCGTCACCCCGAGCAGGCCCGCTTCGCCCATCAGCCGGAACAGCTTCGGGTCGGTCTTTTCCTCGAGATAGGCCTTCTGAATGCGGGGCGCGAGCTCGTGAGCGGCAAAGTCCCGCGCCGTGTCGCGGATCATCCGCTCGTCCTCGGTGAGCTGAGCCTCGAGCAGCAGCGGATCGTCCCATTGAAAGGGACCGAGATCGGGTCCGTGAAAGGAGCTCATTGCAACACCCTCGGGGCCCTTGCGCCCACCTCCCGATCTATATTGGCCGACACGCGAGGCGTCGAGGGTTTGAGCCGCCGGCTTCAAAAGCGAGACCCAGCGCCGGCGGCGCCGTTCGTCGAACGCTTGCGGCGTTACAACCTCGGGGCGAGTCGTCGCCGAAGCAAACGCAAATAAAAATCTACACAAACGAAAATAAACGTAAGCAAATTTGCTTTCATTTACTTACGTTTATTTTTCAGAAACGATACTTTTCAATAAGTTACGGGCGAAAAAAATAAAAAAAATTCCGGTTCTATCTCGGGTTGCGTCCCCGTTTGAGCCGCCCTGCGCCCGGCCGTCCAACTTTGCCTCTCGCGCCCAAGCCACCACGGCCCGCGCTTCCTTGATCCAGTCCGTCATCGCCGATGATCATAGCGAATTTTCTGTTTTTGTCAAGTAAAGATGTAGAATCGTGAAATTCCGTGAGCTCAAGAGAACCGCCCGGGGCGCTGTTCCGGACCGTCTCCACCATTTGCAGACGTGGTTGGAGAGATCTATCTTGAGTGTTTTGGGGCCAAGAGACCCCGATAGGATCCACGCGCGTCCTCCATCATCAAGAACTGGGCCGACGATCGTCACAAATCATGAAAAACGATCCCCTATCGCACGGCCTCTGGGAAATGACCGCTCCCCCGCCGCCCCCGACCTCGCCGCTCAAGGGCGAGGTCCGAGCCGATGTGGCGGTTGTCGGCTGCGGCTACACCGGGCTCTCGACGGCGCTGCATCTCGCCGAAGCGGGGGCGAAGGTCGTCGCGCTCGAGGCCGTCGAGATCGGATTCGGCGGCGCGGGGCGCAATGTCGGGCTGGTCAACGCCGGCATGTGGCTTGCGCCCGACGACGTGGTGAAGAGGCTCGGCGCCGACTATGGCGAGCGGCTGCTCAAACTGCTTGGCGATGGGCCCTCCGAGGTTGAGGCGCTCGTCAAGAGGCACGGCATCGCGTGCGAATTCGTGCGCAATGGCACGCTGCATTGTGCAATCGGGCAATCGGGCCTGGCCAAGATCGAGGAGCGCTGCGGACAATGGCGCGCGCGCGGGGCGCCGGTAAAAGTTCTGAGCCGCGAGGAGACGGCGCGGCGCATCGGCGTCGACATCTATGCGGGCTCGCTCATCGATCTGCGCGCCGGCACCATCCAGCCGCTCGCCTATGCGCGCGGCCTCGCTCGCGCGGCGCTCGCCGCGGGCGCGCTCATTCATACGCAAAGCCCCGTCCGCTCGGCCGAGCGGACTGGCGCGGACTGGCGCCTCAAGACCGATGGCGGAACCGTGGCGGCGCGCTGGATCGTCGTCGCCACTGACGCCTACGCTGAAGGCGCGGCGTGGCTGCAAGGGAAGCGGGAGCAGATCCGTGTGCCCTATTTCAACTTCGCGACGCGGCCGCTTGCGCCAGAGCTCTCGGCCTCGATCCTGCCGGGCCGCGAGGGCTGCTGGGACACGCGGCTCGTCATGAACTCGTTCCGCTTCGATCAGGCCGGACGGCTGCTGTTCGGCAGCATCGGCGCGCTGCGCGGAACCGGTCTCGCCGTTCACCGCGCCTGGGCTCTGCGCGCGCTCAAGAAGACCTTCCCGCAAATCGGCGAGGTCGAATTCGAAGCGCAGTGGTACGGAATGATGGGCATGACCTCGAACGCGCTGCCGCGCTTCCATCGCCTGGCCGAGAACGTCGTCAGCTTCTGCGGCTATAACGGCAGGGGCATCGGCACCGGGACGGTGTTTGGCCGCCTGCTCGCGGACCATGTTCTCGGAAAATTAAGTGAAAAGGACTTGCCGCTGCCGGTCACTGAGCCGGACGCGCCTGCTCTGCCGTCGCTCAAGGAAGCCTATTACGAAGCCGGAGCGCAAATTGCCCATGCCGTCGGCGCCTGGCTGTGAGATGTTGGCCGGCGAAGCCCGCCATACAGAACCAGCGGAGTCGCCCGGGCGAGAGGAGCCACTGTCTTGATTTAAACATCTTGTCTGGCTATTTCGGATGTATCGATGTTCGACTGACAACTCGACATCGCGTCTTGCGGCGCGACGAGGAAGCCTTCCGCACCGATAGCGGACTGGCGAGACCCGGCCGCTCACTTCAACTTGATCTACGGGACTGCATCTATGGCTACGGGAACCGTCAAATGGTTCAACGCAACGAAAGGCTTCGGTTTCATCCAGCCTGACGACGGCGGCAAGGACGTGTTTGTCCATATCAGCGCCGTTGAGCGCGCGGGACTCCGCGACCTCAACGAAGGGCAGAAGGTGGCCTATGAGATTGTCGCTGACAAGCGCACCGGACGCTCGTCAGCGGGTAACCTGACGGTCGCCTGATTTTCCAATCTGACGTGCTGCTTACTGAGCCCCGGCGACAAGGCCGGGGCTTTTTGTTTAGGGTAAGCGCCGAAAATGGGAGGCGGCGATGGCTGAGCGGGCGCGAGAGACGTTTCTGGGGCTCGACATCGGCACTTCGTCAGTCAAGGCGCTGCTCGTCGATGTCGATCAGCGCGTGGTCGCCGAAGCTTCGACCCCGCTCAGCGTATCGCGTCCTCATCCCTTGTGGAGCGAGCAGAATCCTTCCGATTGGGTCGAGGGCGTCGAGGCTGCGGTCGCGGCGATCCGCCGTCGTGCCCCATCCGAATTTGCAGGCCTATCCGGCGTTGGCCTCTCGGGCCAAATGCATGGCGCGACCCTGCTCGACGCGCGGGACAGGCCGCTCAGGCCCGCGATCCTCTGGAACGATGGCCGGTCCTCCGCCGAATGCGCGGAGCTGAAGCGGCGCGTCCCCGATCTCGAGCAGCGCACCGGCAATCTCGCCATGCCGGGCTTCACCGCGCCGAAGATGTTGTGGATCGCCGCGCACGAGCCCGAAATCGCCAAGGCCACGAAGCGGGTGCTGTTGCCCAAGGACTACGTGCGTCTGCGCCTCTCGGGCGAAGCCGTCTCGGAGATGTCCGACGCCTCGGGCACCCTCTGGCTCGATGTCGGACGGCGGCGATGGGACGAAACCCTGCTTGCAGCGACTGGCCTGACTGAAAAAGCCATGCCGGGTCTTGTCGAGGGTTCGGAGGTTTCGGCTTATCTCGCGCCCGAAATCGCGGCCGCCTGGGGCCTCGAAGGGCGCAAAATCCCCATTGCGGGCGGGGGCGGCGACAACGCCGCCTCGGCGATCGGAGTGGGCGCCACGGCGCCAGGGTCAGGCTTCGTTTCGCTCGGCACTTCGGGCGTCATTTTTTCGGTCACCGACCGTTTCGTTAGCCTCCCCGAGCGCACGCTGCACGCGTTCTGCCATGCGCTGCCGCATCGGTGGCACGGCATGGCGGTGATGCTGTCGGCCGCCTCCTCGCTCGCCTGGATCGCCGCCGTCCTCGGACGCGAGGGCGATATCGGCGAATTGATCGCGGCGGCCGCCTCCTTCGCGCGCTCGGCGGGCGCCGTCGCTTCCGCGCCGGTCTTCCTGCCCTATCTCAGCGGCGAGCGCACGCCGCACAATGACGCCGAGGCGACCGGAATGTTCGCATGCCTACGGGCCGAGCACGGCGCCGACGCGCTCGTTTTTGCCGTCATGGAGGGCGTCGCCTTCTCGTTCGCCGACGGTGTCGACGTGTTGGACGCCGCGGGCGCCCGGCCCGCCCGGCCGCTCCTGGTGGGAGGCGGCGCGCGGTCGGAATTCTGGGGTCAGATGATCGCTGACGTCACCGGCTTGACGATCGATCTCGCTTCCGGGGCGGAAGCTGGCGCGGCGCTCGGCGCTGCTCGGCTCGGAATGCTGGCCGCTGGGGCGGGAAGCGTTGAGAAGGTTTGCGCGCGTCCGCCGGTCCAGCGCGAATTCAAGCCGGACCCCGACCGCGCCGCGACGGAGGCGCCGCGTCTCAACCGCTATCGTGCGCTTTACAAGGCGGAAAAGGCTGCGCGGGTCTAAACAACGCGCCACTTGGCGACAAGGTCCCCTATTGCAGTCACCAGGATTTGCACGCCGATGCACATCAGCAGGAACGCCGTCAACCGCACGATAACCTGGCGCGCCGTCGGTCCGATTAGCCCGGTGAGACGATCGGCGAAGCGGTAGCTTACCCAAATGATTGCAGCGTTCGCGATCGCCGCGACGCTCGCGCCGAGAAAGAAAGCTGCGCGGCCAGCGCCGCTTGACGCCGGCTCGGCGCCGATCGTGATCGCGACCGCGATGGTGCCCGGTCCGGTGGTGAACGGCAGCGTCAAGGGAAAGAACGCGAGTTGCATCGGATCGCTATCACTCGTGTCCGCCTTGGCGCGTTCGTGGCTTTTCTGGTCGGGATGGGAATCGCTCGAGGTCAAGAGCTGAAAGCCGCTGAGCGCGATCACGGTCCCGCCCGCGATCCGCAAGGCGTCGATCGAGACGCCGAAGAAGGAGAGGACATAGGTCCCGGCCCATAGCGCCCCAAACATGATGATAAGGGACAAGAAGCCGACGCGCGCCGAGACTTTCACTCTGTCTGAGGAGCTGAAGTCCTTGGTGAAGCCATAAAAGATGAGCGCGCCGCCGATCGGGTTAATGATCGAGAACAGGGAGGAGAAAGCGAGCAGAAAGGCGGAAATCGGCGGTGATGGAAAAGCTACGCCAATCCGCCACGCCCAGCATTTGTTCCATGCTCGCCCCCAATTGCCGAGGATTGCAGAAGAGCGCTGCCGCGCTTTTGCCGGACACCTCTAACCTTTTGAGAAGCGTCCTGCGCTAGCCTTTTTTCGTCAACCCGAGCCGAGAGGAACTCTTGCCCAATCCGGTCGTCGTCTGGACGGCGCTGCAGAGCGCGGTCTTGGAAAATTTCAACGCCGCCTCAGCGTATGGCGCGCCTGCGCTCTGCGGCGCCCTGGCGTTCTCCGCGCTCTATTATGCCAGTCGCCGTCAGGCTCGCGGCCGGCGCTTGAGCGTCCGGGGGTTTCTGCGCTCGATCTTCCCCAGGCGCATTCTCCTGCACCCGTCGTCTCTCGTCGACATGCGCCTATGGGCGCTGAACGGCGTGGTCTTTACCTCCGCCTACGGCATGCTGGGGCTCGGCCTGTTCTTCTGGCGCGACGCCGTCGTCGCTGGCCTGACACACGAATTTGGGCCGCACGCGCCCACCCGGTGGCCGGCCTGGGCCATCCTGACGCTCGCGACCCTACTCCAGATCCTGGCCTACGAGCTCGCCTACTGGTCTGCTCACTACGGCTTTCACAAGATCCCAGCGCTGTGGGAGTTCCACAAGGTCCACCATTCCGCCGAGGTGATGACGACCTTGACCGAACTGCGCCAACATCCGGTCGAGATCATCGCATTCATGAATTGGATCGGGCTCGCGACCGGAATCGTGTTTGGCCTCATGACCTTTGCCTTCGGTCCCGGCGTGCGGCCGTTCACGCTTTTGAATGGCAACATCCTTACCATGATGTTCCTCCTGACCTACGGCCATCTCCGTCACAGCCACATGTGGATCGCCTTCACCGGAATCGCCGGCCGGATCCTGCAAAGTCCGGCCCATCACCAGCTCCATCACTCCGCCAACCCCGCCCATTTCGACAAGAACCTCGGCTTTGCGCTTGCCCTGTGGGACTGGGCGTTCGGCACGCTCGCAATTCCCTCCAAGACGCGCGTACCGATCGTGTTCGGCCTCGGCGGCGAGGGGGTGGCGTTTCGCTCGACGCTCTCCGCCCTCATCGCGCCCTGCGCGCGCTTCGCCGGCCATGCGCTGAGGCTCGTCCAAAGAGTCGCGGGCGCCCGCGCCGTCGCGGGGAGTTCCCAAACTCCGCCCTGATTGCCGGTTCCCCTGGGTCAGGAATCTCCCTATTCTCTTTTGACCTCAGTCGATCAGGAGACTTTTCCGTGCCGGGCGAAAAGTCCGCGCGCCGGCGCGGCGTGCTGCTGGTCCTCGTCGCCACGGTTCTATGGAGCCTGGCGGGCCTGTTCGCCCGCCTCCTGGCCCATCTTGACGTATGGACGGTGATGGGCTGGCGGGCGCTGCTCGGCGCGGTCTCGATCGCAACGGTCGGCCTGATCGAATGGCGAAACGGGCGCCTCGACAACCCACTGGGCTTCGGCGCGCTGTCGCCGGTCGTGGCGCTGTTGGCGATGATTGCGATCTCCGCCTACACCGCCTCGGTGATGACGACCACCATCGCCGACGTGATGGTGATCTACGCGACGATGCCTTTCGTCGCGGCGGCGATGGGCTTCCTTGTCAATGGCGAACGCGTCTCGCCGCGCACGCTGATCGCTTCCGGCGCAGCGCTCGTTGGCATCATCGTCATGGTGGCGAGCGGGCTCGGTTCCGGGCGTCTCCTGGGGCAGGCGCTGTCGATGCTGATGACGCTCGCCTTCGCCGGCATGATCGTTTTGCAGCGCCGCCAGCCTGGCGCGTCGGTGATTGTCGTCAACTGCCTCGGCTCCATCGGCTCCGGCGTCTTCGGCCTCGCCAATTCCCCGCTTGAGCCAATCAGCCTGCACGATTTCGCGATCCTGTTCGTCTTCGGCCTGACGACGATCGGCCTCGCCTTCGTCATCTTCATGGAGGGAGCCAAGTTCATCCCTTCCGCGGAAGCGGGCCTCATCAGTCTCCTGGATGTTGTCTTGGGGCCCCTGTGGGTGTTTATCGCCTTCGGAGAGAATCCGGGCTTGGCGACCATTCTCGGCGGGGCGATCGTGCTCGCCGCCGCATTGTGGCGCATGGCCCCGGAGCTCAGGCGGGAACACGTCTCATAAAGCGAGGGAGCATCATGGACGGCGAGCGGTTTGCCCTGGTGACGGGCGCGGGTTCGGGGGTGGGAAAAGCATCGGCGCTGGCGCTGGCGCGCACCGGCTGGCATGTGGCGCTGGCCGGGCGGCGGCGCGAGCTCCTCGACGAGGTCGCGGGCGAGGTCAAGGCGCTCGGCCGCCGCGCGCTTCCCGCAGCAACCGATGTCGGCGACCCCGAGGCGGTCAAGGCCTTGTTCGCTCAAATCGAACGCGAGTTCGGCCGGCTTGATCTCCTGTTCAACAACGCCGGCCAGAACGCGCCCCCGGTTCCGATCGACGAACTGACCTTCGCCCAATGGAGCGCGGTGGTCGGCGTCAATCTCAATGGCATGTTCCTCTGCGCGCAAGGCGCGTTTGGCCTCATGAAGCGACAAGAGCCGCAGGGCGGGCGGATCATCAACAACGGCTCGATCTCGGCGCATACGCCGAGGCCCCTCTCGATCGCCTATAACGCGACCAAGCATGCGATCAGCGGGATCACCAAGTCGATCGCCCTCGACGGTCGCGCCCACGACATCGCCTGCGGCCAGATCGACATCGGCAACGCGCTGACCGAGATGGCCCGCAAGCAGACGCAAGGCGTGCGCCAGGCCGACGGCCGCATCGCGCCTGAGCCGATGATGGACGTGGACGAGGTCGGCGCGGCGGTCGCGCACATGGCCAGCCTGCCGCTATCGACCAACGTGCTCACCATGACCATCATGGCGACCAAGATGCCGTTCGTCGGGCGGGGATAGCGCAACCTGGGGGCGAGCTATCGCCAAATAAAACCAAGGAAAACCAAAGTAATCCAAGGAAAAAAGCTTGGATTTCCTTGGATTTCTTTGGCCGAATCGGGGCTTTTCAATGGGTTACGACGAATCCAAATAAAAAAATCTTCCCGGGTCTCAACTCGCGTGCCAGGTTGTGGGCGAAACGCTTCACACCGGGTTTCCCGCTCCTGTTTTCCTCCACGCCTCGCCACCGCGGCGCTTTTCCTGCAATCCAGGTAAAATAGCACGCCTTCCGGTTTTTGGAAATGGATTTTAAGAAATATTACTTGCAGATCCAGTACTCGGCCTTTGCTTTCAGCGGACTGTTGTAGCGCAGGGTACCCTCCGATAAATGCGCCTCAGAAGGGAATTGGGCGCTCGAGGTGGCGCCAATTGTTGTCAGTAAAGCCCACTGCGCCAGGACACTTATCCGGATTTCTGCGCCCCTCTTCAATCCGGCGCCTAAAAATGGCAAACTGGTTGCCCATCTCTGGCACGCGAGTTTCAAGGAGCTCCCCGTTATCCACGGATCCAAGCGCATAGGTCGAGCTGAGAGCACGTAGGACATACCGGGCGTTGTCAACGTGGCAGGTCAGATAGACAAGAAACTCGGCAAGTCGGCGACGGTGATTTGAGCCATTTGGATCAAGTGCTCTTGAGGCCTCGGTCCAGCCAGTCCAGTTGGGCTTCTCCTCGGAATCGCCATGGAAAGCGTTTTTTAGCCGATCGAATCGGGCCGCAATTGCACTCTTATCCTCGTCCGAGGCGAGTGCGGTCGCAGCGGAAAGCCACTTGTTAACCTGCGCCTCAGTCAGCTCCTGAAACGAGTTGTTGCCATCCTCGCTGTAAACGCGGTTTGAATTGATTCCACCGATGCGCGCTAACGCTAAACCCATGTCGCTAACATCTGTTCGATAAACGAATGCGCCGGTTAGATCGGCAGCATAGGCGTCGGCCCCGCCGAGGTCCGCGCCCTGTAATTGTGCGTCTTGAAAGTTGGCGCCCTGCAGCTGCGCGCCCACGAGTTCGGCACCCTCCAGCTGTGCGTGGTTGAGGTCGGCGCCCTGCAATCCCGCATCACTGAGGTCGGCACCCTGCAACTGTGCGTAGCTGAGATTTGCGCCTTGCAACTGCGCATGGCTGAGATCGGCACCCCTTAGGTCCGCGTAATCGAGACGCGTGCCCTGCAGATTTGTGTTTTGATCCGAGTCAGAGATCATAAAAACCACTCGGCGCCGGCCGGCATCAGTGCGCACCTTCGCCTCTTCGATAGTGGGACGTTCGCTCTGAAGTACTCCAAGGTCTGCACCCTGTAGTCGCGTTGCGGTAAAGTCGGCGCCCTGCAATTCCGCGCCAGCAAGGCTGGCACCATCCAGCCGTGCTTCCGAAAAGTCGGCACCACTCAGGATATCCCCCGACAGATCTACGCGACGCAGGTCAGCACCGCTGAAATCGGTGCCCCCAAGATCGGCGATGGCGAATTGGCGCGTCGGAACGAAGTCGCCGTTGCGAGAGGCCATTTCCTTCTCCGTTCTTTCTAGTTGCTCCTCACCGACAATGCTTTCACCTGCCAGGATCAGCCTATCGGGAAACAGGCCGAACACGACACCGTTTACGGTCGCGGCGTAGTCCGGACTAACTTCGGGAAGCGGCGGCGGCTCCCCCGCCATCCAGTGCCGCCATTCCTTGAAGGAGGACGGCTTTGGCTCGCCGGCCCATCGCCCCTGCTGGAACGACAGCCAGTCGACGAGCGGCGCGAGGGTGAAGAGCAACAGGGCGGAGAATGCCATCGCCGTCGCCCAGCGCGGCTTCCGGCTGAGAGCGCCAAGCACCAGCGGCACCTTCCCCACGCCCCGAGGG
Organism: uncultured Alphaproteobacteria bacterium; assembly: GCA_963813555.1. Lineage (GTDB taxonomy): Bacteria > Pseudomonadota > Alphaproteobacteria > Rhizobiales > Beijerinckiaceae > Roseiarcus. The sequence continues at coordinate 543,685 of CAWEZX010000018.1, forward strand.
AAGAAACATCGGTAGTCATCACAACGATCAGGACGAGATCGGCGACGACGACCGCGCGATGCCACCAGGTGATTCGCAAATGGTGGTAGGGCAGGAACATCATTTGCATGAGGACAAGCGTCGCCAGCGGCGCGAGCACGATGGTGATGATCGCGATGAGGCCGAGGAGAAAAGCATTGAAGCCCGAGCGCTCGCCTTTCATCCCGACCAGCAATTGCAGGAACAGCGCATTCTCGACCCGCGCCCGGTAGCGCTCCCTGTCCCCTTCGTCCGCGATCGTCGTCCGCAACTGCTTGTCGAACTCGGCCGCGGTGCGGGCGAGCAGCGCCAGCATCATCAAGAGATAGAAATGGAACACGAAGTAAAGCAGCGGCGCGATCACATAGAACGGCAGCAGCTCGACCTTAATGTTCAAGATTGGAAGGTTCTGCGGCTCGCCAAACAGCAGGTTGCGATGGGTGGTCGCCAGCGCCGCAATGGCGAGATAGAGCGTGAGGCCGAGAAACGAGAACCACAACGTCTGAAAACGCTCGGCCGAGCCGTTGAGCGAAGCAAGTAGGGCGTCGAGGTCCTTCGTGTCGGGTTCTGCCGCGTGCGGCTCCATGCCCGAAATTGGATCGGGCAGCAGTTCGACGTTTCTGATGTCCGGCCCGGCCATTGTCCCAGCGCCTTCCTCTCCCACCTCAATCTGCGTTTGAAGCTGCGAATTGTCCAGCGTCATGGCGGGGCTTGTCGGAGCTATCCAAGTTGCGTTTAGGCGAAACTGTCATCGCGAGGAGCCATAGGGCGTCGAAAGACGCCCGTCTTTCGACGGGCTATGGCGACGCGGCGATCCAGAGACGGGGGGCTGGACGCCGGTTTTCGCGGGCATGACAGACGATGGGGTCGGCTAATTGCACGTTGCTCTAGCCGTCGGCGCGCAGGCCGCTAGGTTATCGATCACGGCGTCAAACCCGCGCTTTCGCGATTGAATTGCGCCGCCTGGCGTCCCCGATCCGGCGCGAGCCGAGGCTCCCATCCGTCCCACCCGGGCCAAGCTTAGATCGCAGCCGCCGGAAACGGCGTTGCCAATCGGGTTCGGAATGATACGATTTCCTGGTGATCACCTCGGGTTGGCGATTTTGGGCCACCAGTGGAAGCCGGCTTGGCTTTTGATTTTTTGTCGCTCCGCAGCGAGGGCGGCGCAACGTGCGGAGATGACCTCGTCGAGCGTTTCGAGGTCGGGAATGTGCTTGTTGACGATCGGCTCGTCGACCAGCGTCCAGAGCGTTTCGGCCGGCTGCACTTCGGGGGTATAGGCGGGTTGGAAGACGAGACGAACCCCTTCCGGTACGACAAGGCCGGCTTCACCGTGCCAGCCGGCGTTGTCGAGCACGAGCACGATGATCCGATCGCGCCCTGCGCCGGCTTCCTCGGCGAACAAGCGCAGCAGCGCCTCGAAGAAAGGCTTCGATACGCCGTTCGAGACGTACCAGAAGACTTCACCGGTGGCGGGTGAGACGAAGGCCGTCACATAAAGCCATTCGAACCGATGGTGGCCGTGCGAGATCGGCCGTTTGCCCACAGGCGCCCGAACTCGCCGCGTCACCGGCTTCAGGCCGATCCGGTGTTCGTCGGTCGCGAAAGTCTCGATCGGCGTGTCGGGATGGCGCGCCGCTTCCTCGGCGACAATGTCGGCCACTTTTTTTTGAAGTCGTCCTGCTCCTCGAGCGTCGCCGCCTTGGGGTTGCGCGGCCGCGGCTTTTGGATCGACCAATCGATCGCCCTCAGCGCCTCCCAGCCACGCTGCGCGGCGAGCGACGCCAGGCCCAACTCGCCCGCCATCCATTGCGCAACCTTGGCGCTCGTCCAAACCCCGCCGTCCGGCGGAGGATCGGCAAGACGAGCGCCAAGCCGATCCAACACCTCGGGCCTCAGAACAGTCGCCACCGCGCCGTTGCCGCGCCGGAGATCGCCCAGCGCCGAAGGCCCGCGCGCGTTGTAGCGCTCCAGAAGCTGCTCGATCCAGCGGCTCCCAAACGAGGTCATCGCCGACACTTCCCCGATCGTATGGCCCTTCGCCAACAGCCAGATCGTCTGGAAATGCCGCGAAGACGTCGCGTCCCCGCTGGCTTCGTAACGCTCCTCCAATGCCGCAACGCTCAGATGACCGGCCACATGCGCCATGCTCGCCCCCAGCGAATCATGGCTTTCCTATCTACCAGCGGGAAATCCAACTGAGAATCCTTCCCCGCCGAGTCAATCACCCGGAACTCGTATGAGAGGCGCGGCGCGCATCCCGTTTTCCTGGTTAACCAAACCTTTCGAAACCGCAAAGGACTGACCGACGCGGCGTTGACTCGCGTTTCGCTTTTTCACATTATGAACAAACAGAGAACAAACTGCGGCGACGCTCAGGCAGCCGGGTCGTTGATGGCGCCGCTCCCGCGGAGGTCCGGTCAATTTTCGTAGCGTTCGAGCGTAAAAAAGGAGTGGGCGATGTTGAAGCTTATCGAGGGTTCGTATGCGTCATTTTTCCCGAAGGAAATCGATGCAATGTTTCGGAATAGAGCCGAAACCTTTTCGGATCGGCTCGGCTGGGATGTTGTCGTCAAAGACGGCTATGAGCGTGATGTATTCGACGACGCAAATCCCCTCTATCTCGTATCCGTCGATCCGGATACCGAAGAATACTGGGGTTCCTTGAGATTGCTGCCGACCACCGGTCCAAACATGTTACGCGATGTCTTTCCGCAATTGCTCGACGGAGACTACATCGAGAGCGCGACCATATGGGAGAGTTCGCGCATCTGCGCTGCCGCCGTCGCCGGCCAGCCGGAACGAAGCCGGAGCCGCGTCAACTACGTCCTGAGCGAGCTCATATTGGGCATCGGCGAAGTCGCGGTCGCGGCAGGCCTGACGCAAATCGTCTCTGTCTTCGACGCCAGGATTTTCCGCGTCCTGAAGGCCGCCGGGTGCAATCCCCAGATCATCGGAACGCCTCAGCGAATTGGGGGCGTCAGGTGCTACGCTGGCCTATTCGACACCGGCGAGGGTCCGCTGACGGCGTTTCGGATTGCGACCGGGATCGAGACCTCGGTTCTTGCTCCAGGCGCGAAGGAAATTGCCTTTGCCTGACAAGCGCCTGGCCGGCAAGCGGTGTTGTAACAACATTCGATGGAGCAGCGGGACGCTCTTACGAAATAATCTGGTTACGTCCGTTCAGCCAACGCAACCGCAGAGTAGTAAAAGCAGGACAAATTCCCGCAGCCAAGTGTTATGAGTCGTTAATCTTTACATTGTTCACGTTTTGTCGTCAACAGTTTTGTCGCTTGTCATTCTTTCCCTACGTCATCAAACTGGCTTTTGCGGCGGAATCAAGTATGGGGGGCGGAGTGGCCAAGAAATTGAAAAAACGTGAACCCGAGCCAGAAGATAGAAAGCGGCATGTTGGAGAATTAAATCTGTCTGCTTGTGAAGCTCGTAGGTTATACGGCATTTGTGTCGAGCTGCTTGAACTATGCAGCCATGTCTCCGGTCGAATAGATCCTCAGGCTGGCTGGATGGTCGCTCATGCACGAGATGAAGTTATGCTGGGGATCTTCGATGTTAAGCCTTAGCAAGGCGCTAGATGCAGCGATCAGCATCGATGCGGCGACGTCTCGACTAACCGAGACAATTCTTGGCGACGATGACCATGATCTCGCCGAAACGCTGAGGGCGATTGCTTCCGATATTGGTCTTTCCCATATCGCATATTTGCGCATGTCGCCGGACAAGAGTCCAGATATTTGCCAGTTGATCGCGGTCGTCACCTATTCAAGATTATGGCAGCATCGATACTTCGTGAAGAAATATATGACCAACGACCCGGTGATTTTTTACGGGCGTGAGGCTGATCAGCCGTTCGATTGGGCCAATCTGCCCGTCGACGATCCGGCGACGAAAGCTTTCTTCGCCGACGCCTTAAATCACAGTGTGGGCCGGAATGGCCTTTCAATTCCCTTGCGCAACCGGCGCGGCGTGTTCGCGCTGGTTTCATTCACCAGCGACCTGTCAAAGGACGAATGGGAGGACTACAAAGCCGCCAATATGAAGAGTCTCAAACTCCTGTCCGTTCTTATTGATTCCGCCGCACATATCAATTTCAAATTGCCCGCCTTTCCTGTCCATTTGTCGAATCGTGAAGAGCAATGTTTGCTTTGGGCCGCGCGCGGCAAGACTTATCAGGAGATCGCGGAGATCCTGGGTCTGGCGTTTGGCAGCGTGAAAACGCATCTGGACGCGGCCCGCCATAAGCTGCACTGCATGAATCTGACCCACGCAGCGGCGGTTGCTTTCGCCACTGGCGTCATTCCGGCGCAGGCGCTGAAATAAACTGCACGAAAAGGTCTGACGAAGCGGGCGCCGGCTTAGCGCCGCCTCAGGCGAAATCTGCTCCGGCCCCGGCGCTCGGTCGTGGCGACGATTTAAGGAATGGGGAGGATTCACGGCTGCGGTTTTCCGTGATTCAAGGCTGATTTTGGAGGTCGGCCTGATAATTCGGGATGCCGATGCGCTTCGAGACGACCAGTGGGAGCGGCTTGGGGAGTTTGTGCCCGGCGGGCGGAAGGGCAAGCGGGGCCCGCGCGCCGGCAATCGACGGTTTCTGAACGCTTTGCTGTGGATGGCCCGCTCAGGCGGGCGCTGGCGCGATTTGCCGGAGCGATTGGGCGACTACGAAACGGTGAAGTGAAGCGGCGCTATTACCGCTGGATCGAGATGGGGGTTCTGGACGCCATCCTCGCCGTGCTCACGCGCGAAGCCGACCTGGAATGGCTGATGATCGCCTCGACCATCGTGCGGGCGCATCAGCAGGCAGCCGGCGCGCGCCGGCAAAAAGGGGGGCGGATGCCCACGGCCTGGGCCGCTCCCGCGGCGGCTTGAGCACGAAAATCCACGCCGCAGGCGACGCGCTGGGCAATCCGGTGCGCCTGATCGGTTTGCCCGGCCAACGCAACGATATCGCCTTCGCGCACGAACGGGTCGAGGGCTTCGCCGCAGACGCCACCATCGCCGATAAGGGCTACGCCGATCATCTCTGCGACAAGATCGCGCAGACCGGCGGCGAGGTCGTCATACCGCCGAAACGAAATCGCATCGTCAAACGTCCCCACGACGCCGACCTCTACAAGGAGCGCAACATCATCGAGCGCTTCTTCAACAAGCTCAAGCAGGTCCGCCGCGTCGCAACCCGATACGACAAGCTGCTCGGAAACTTCATGGCCTTCGTCAAACCTCGCCGCCACCGCAATCTGGCTCAAATCGTTAAATCGTCACCACGACCTGGCGCTTAATAGCGTTTACTGGCGCTTATTGGTATTGGTCTCACAAGCGGTTCGCGCGCTGGTTGTATCAACGGCTTCGCGAGTCGCCCCGGCCCTTGCTAACGACCTCGCGGCGGGCGCTTAGTGGCGGCCAGTCGAACCACGAACAGAGCCGGAGCCCAATGCCCTCAAGACCGAAAGCCGTGCCCCATGTCCACATCTCGGAGCCGCATGTGCGGGTCACCGAGTGGCGGTTCGCGCCTGGCGCCGAAACGGGATGGCACCGCCATGAGGCCGACTATGTCGTCGTTCCGCTGGCCGATGGCGACCTGCTTCTGGAGGAGCCAGGCGGCGGCTCACGCACGGCGGCGCTGAAGTTGCATGTTCCTTATGCGCGGCAGGAGGGCGTCGAGCATAATGTGGTTAACGCCAATCCGTTCGACTTCGCCTTCATGGAGATCGAGCACCTGAAGCCGTAAGCCGCACGCGCTCCGCTGGTCGCTCCTCTTCGGCGGCCGCCTGTTCCCCGAGCGCCGGATAGTCGGTGTAGCCGGCGGGCCCTTCGCTGTAGAAAGTGTCGGCGTTCCAGGCGTTGAGCGGCGCGTTAAGCCCGAAGCGTCGCGGCAGGTCGGGGTTGGCGATGAAGAGCTTGCCAAAGGCGACTGCGTCGGTTTCGCCGGCGGCGATGGCCGCCTCGGCCTGCTCACGGCCGAAGCTCTCGTTCGCGACATAGACGCCGCCGAACGCCGCCTTGAGCTCGGGTCCAAGCCGCGGCGACTTGGTCAATTCGCGCGCGCAGATGAAGGCGATGCGGCGCTTGCCCAGTTCGCGCGCCACATAGCCGAAGGTCGCCGGCAGATCGCTGTCGCCCATGTCATGCGCGTCGGCGCGCGGCGCGAGGTGCATGCCGACCCGGCCCGGCCCCCAGACGGAGATCACGGCGTCGGTCACTTCGAGCATGAGCCGGGCGCGGTTCTCGATTCCGCCGCCGTAACCGTCATCGCGCTTATTGGCGCTGTCCTGCAGGAACTGATCGAGCAGATAGCCGTTCGCGCCGTGGATCTCGACGCCGTCGAACCCGGCCGTTTTCGCGTTCTCGGCGCCGCGACGATAGGCCGCGACAATGTCCGCGAGCTCCTCGGTCTCGAGCGCGCGCGGCGCGACATACGGCCGCTGCGGGCGAATGAGGCTCACATTACCTTTGGGCGCAATCGCGCTCGGCGCAACGGGAAGGGCGCCGTCATGATAGACGGGGTCGGAGATGCGTCCGACATGCCAGAGCTGGAGGAGCATGCGCCCGCCGACCGCATGGACACCCTCGACGATCTTGCGCCAGCCCTCGACCTGCTCGCCGGACCAGACGCCCGGGGTGTGCGGATAGCCGACGCCGGCGGGCGCGACCGAAGTCGCCTCGGAAATGATAAGTCCGGCGGAAGCGCGCTGGACGTAATAGTCGCGCATCATCGTGTTCGGGACCCGCCCTGCGCCCGTCGACCGGTTGCGCGTCAACGGCGCCAGGAAAATTCGATTGGGAACCTCGAGATCGCCAATCTTCAGAGGGTCGAACAGGGTGGGCATTGAGTTCACTCTCCAACTTGAATGCGCGCGCGACAGCGCCACCGACCATCTCGAACGGCATGCCGCCGACCGAGGTCATTACACAGATCTGCTTGTAGCTGGGGGTTATGGGTAGAGAAGACCAGGAGTCGGTCCGGCGTCAATGCCGGGCCGTCTCTCCGAAAATGACGAAGGTGCGCAACTCGATGCTTTCGCGCGGCGGCGCGTCTTGAGGCGCGGTCGGATCGGCAAACGCGGTGTGCGGAGCAAAGCGCGCCACCGCGCCGTCATCGCGCGAGTCGAAACATTTGATAAGGAGGGCCTCGTCCGCGCGCATTTCCGGCGCGTAGAACCAGCGTTGGCCGGGATTGTACACGAGATTGTAAGTCTCGCCGCGCCGGTCGCGATAAACAAGATCGGAGGCGATAAGGTCCTTCGGCGCGACGCTGCGTGCGTCGCACACGGCAAGCGGCGCATCGAGCACCGGCGATTTGATCGGCCGCCACAGGTTGACGATGGCGACGCGGCGGCGAAGGAGTTCGTCGGCTTCGTCGGGATATTCGGTGCGAAGGCGCGCTACGCCGGACGCGGCCGTCTGATCGACATGAATGCGATTTGCGGGCTGCCGGGGAACGCCGGCGGAGCGATCGTTCTCCCCGGCCATATGGCGCCGCAGCGTATGGTCAAAGACGCGCACTTCGCTCGCCCCAGTGACGCGCTTCAAGAGGTCGACGAACTCGGGATAATAGACGCGCTTGATCTCATCCTCGTCCCAGAAATTCCTGACCGCGCTTCGATGAGTCAGGAGCTGGAACCCGACGTCGTCCAGCAAGAGCTCCGACGCCGCGGGACGAAGGTTGTGGATGATCGTTGCGTGCTCGTCAGCCTCTGCGGTCGACCATGGAACGCCAGGCGGAGGTTGGTAGGCGTAAGTGACCGGCTTCTCGCCCGAGGCGGCCAAATAGTTCAAGGCAGCCTGAATATGGGGCAGCGACGCGGTTGCGATCTGGTCCATATTTGATGTCCGAGTTGTTGATTTTAAGTCTATAGATTTGGTGTCTGTTCCTCTGTTGTCAACTCCCTCATGATCCTGGCGCGGCGCGCCGAACGAGGCCGGCGCTGGCGACGATCAATGACCCAGCGGGGGCGCTATCGCCCCGTCGAGGTCCGAGCGATTGGCTCTCCACCGCTCGGGACGTGGCCCAAAGCTGACGAAAGCGCATCAGACCGAAAATACGAGCCGTCACCGCCGGCGGCGCTGCGCCCCCTTATTCGTCGCCTAAGAAATGCAGAATGGCGAAATTGAACTGGTCGGGGTCCTGCAGAAAGGCAAAATGGCTTACGTTCGGCAGGATGAGGAGCCCAGCGTGCGGGATGGTCGCGGCGATATATTCGGTATGCGGCCGTTTGATCGCCTCGTCATGGTCGCCGTCGACCATGAGGACCGACGTGTCGATCGCCTTCAGCTGATCCGTCGGTTCAGTTCGGCTGGTCCGCCCACATCTTGCTGATCTGATCGACGAACGCGTCATATTCCTTGGGCGTCGCGGAGTGCTCGGCATATTCATGGCCGGCCCGTTCGATATAAGCGGCGAAAGTCGGGTTTTTCTCGACGCCCTCGACCACGCCGGACGTGACGGTGTTGGCGGCGAAGGAGAAGACCTTGCCGACGCGGTCCTTGTGGCGCATGGCAAGGTCGAGACCGAGGATGGCGCCATCGCTCCAGCCGACAATGTCGGCCTTCGGGATCTTCAGCACATCCATCAGCGCCACGACATCGTCGGCCATCAGGTCGTAGCCGTAAGGCCGCGCGTCGCGGGTCGAGCGGCCGTGGCCGCGACTGTCCATCAGGATCACGGTATGATGCTTGGCCACGGCCGGAACCTGATTGCCCCAGTAGTCGGTGTTGGCGAGGCCGCCGTGCAGAAAAATCACCGGCGAACCCTGGCCGTAGATCGCGTAGTGGATCTTGATCCCGTTGGCTTCGGCCTCGCCGCTGCGGTCGGTGGCGATCGGCGCCGGCGTTGGCGGGAGGGTCTGCCACCGCTCCGCAGCGAAAGACGGCAGGGCGGCGAACGCGAGGAAGGCGGCGAGGGCAAACCGACGCATAGGCTCCTCCGGGGATCAGTCGAGGCGTCGGCTTTCCGCCTTTCGTGCCTTGATGCAAGCGCTGTCGACGGGCCGCACAAAAAGGCGGGTGACGGGGCGGCGATATCGAACTTCCTCAAAACCCGCTCGCCTGGGATAGATGCGGGGTGCGGCGGGGCGCCTCGTGAACGATGAAAAAAGTGAGCCGAGCCGCTGCATGTCCAACCCGTTCTTCACCATCGGACATTCCACACGCCCGACCGAAGAGTTCGTCGCGCTCCTCAAGGCCGCGGAAGTCGGGCTCGTCGTCGATGTGAGGACCGTTCCGCGCTCGCGGACCAACCCGCAATTCAATCGCGACGTCCTCCCCGCTTCGCTCGCTCCTCACGGCGTCGCCTATGAGCATCTGCCGTCGCTCGGCGGGTTACGCGGGAAGCAGCCTAGCGTATCGCCCGACGTCAACGCCTTCTGGGAGAACGCAAGCTTCCACAATTTTGCCGATTACGCGCTGAGCGAAGAGTTCCGCTCAGGCCTTGAAAAACTGCGCGCGCTGGGCCGCGCGACACCCTCCAGCGTGATGTGCGCAGAAAGCCTCTGGTGGCGATGCCATCGCCGGATCATTACGGATTACCTGATCGCCGCGGGCGAGGAGGTGTTCCACATCCTGGGCCCTGGCCACCTTCGAGCCGGCGCGTTTGACGCCCGAAGCCCGGGTCGGGCCGGATGGGACGCTGACCTATCCGAAGGACTCGCAGCCCATGCTTGACCTTGGGCCGTGAGAACTGGGATCAGGCTCACGGGGCGGCGAAACGCGTCCGCCCTCGGACGGCAAGTCATTGCAGAAAATCAGAAATTGAGTTAAGCTTGCCCTATGAACAATCCTGCGCCTCCGCATGCCAAGATGGGAGCCATCGCTCCGGCGCTGCCGACGTAAGGCAAAAGCGCCAAGAAAAACTTTTGGGCGGTTTATGCTGCGTAACCTATTGATATGTCTCGATCAGGACGAGAGAATCCAAGGAAATCCAAGAGAAAATCCAAGAGAATCCAACAGTCGCCAATTGGGTTTTTGCGGCGAAATGGCGAGGCCTCAAGAAAACCCAAACGGATCGACCGGACGGATCTAAACGGCGCGCCGCCGAGAAGCGAGGAACGCCAATACGGGCGCGCCGGGTGGCGCCGGCCCGTTCAGACGTCCAGGTTCGCCACGCTCAGCGCATTGTCTTGGATGAACTCGCGGCGGGGCTCGACGATATCGCCCATCAGCTTGACGAAGATGTCGTCGGCCTCGTCGACCTCGCGGATCTTGACCTGCAAAAGCGTGCGGGCCTCGCGGTCGAGCGTCGTCTCCCAGAGCTGGTCCTTGTTCATCTCTCCCAGCCCCTTGTAACGCTGGAAGGTCACGCCCTTGCGGCCGGCGGCGTTGACCGCTTCGAGAAGCTCCGAAGGACCGGAGACGGTCGTCGTGTCGCCGCGACGCGTAAAACTCCCCGGCTGGGCGAAGGCTTCGATGAGCGCCCCCGCGTGTTCGTCGAGATGACGCGCGTCGGCCGAAGCCAGCAGACCGGCGTCAAGCGCCGCAGCCTGCCGGACGCCCCGAACTTCGCGCGTCAACACATAGCCGCCGGCTTCGAATCGGCCGCTCCAGCCACGCTCGGTCTCTTCGGCAATGGCGTTCATGCGTTCGGCAAGCAGCCGCGCCCGCGCCTCGCCTTCCGGATCGTCGGCGGCGGTCAAAGGCCTCAGCGCGCCGGCGAGCGCCGCCTGCTCGACCAAAGCGCGGTTATAGCGCGAGTGCAGGCCGTCGAGTTGCCGGTGCAGGGCGCGCGCCTCTTCGATGAGCGCACCCAAGTCGGCGCCGGCGCGCACTTCGCCGTTAGCGAGCGTTAGCGTCCCGCCGTCGAGCCCCGCCTCGACCAGATAGTCCTCGAGCGACCGCTCATCCTTGAGATACTGCTCCGATTGCCCGCGCTTGACTTTGAAAAGCGGCGGCTGCGCGATGAACAGATGTCCCGCTTCGATGATCGCGCGCATCTGCCGGAAGAAGAAGGTGAGCAAAAGGGTGCGGATATGCGAGCCATCGACGTCCGCGTCGGTCATGATGATGATCTTGTGGTAGCGCAGCTTCTCCAGGTTGAAGTCGTCGCGCCCAATCCCAGCCCCAAGCGCGGTGATGAGCGTGCCGATCTGCTCGGACGACAGCATCTTGTCGAAACGCGCGCGCTCGACGTTGAGGATCTTGCCGCGCAGCGGCAGCACCGCCTGGAACTCGCGGTTGCGGCCCTGCTTGGCGGTCCCGCCGGCCGAATCGCCCTCGACAATAAAGATCTCCGATTTGGCAGGATCGCGTTCCTGACAGTCGGCGAGCTTGCCTGGCAGGCTCGCGATGTCGAGCGCGCCCTTGCGGCGGGTGAGTTCACGCGCCTTGCGCGCGGCTTCCCGCGCCTGCGCCGCTTCGACCACCTTTCCCACGACCACCCGCGCCTCCTGCGGATGCTCTTCGAACCATTGCGACAAGAGTTCGTTGACCAGCCCCTCGACGACAGGACGAACCTCCGAGGAGACCAGCTTGTCTTTGGTTTGGGAGGAGAATTTCGGATCCGGGCACTTGATACTGAGCACGCAGGTCAGGCCCTCACGGGTGTCCTCGCCGGAAAGATCGACCTTCTCCTTCTTGAGCAGTCCCGAGCTCTCGGCGTAGCCGACCACCTGACGGGTGAGTGCGCTGCGTAAGCCGATGAGATGCGTCCCGCCGTCGCGCTGGGGGATGTTGTTGGTGAACGGCAGCACATTCTCGTGGTAGCTGTCGTTCCACCAAAGCGCGACCTCGACGCCGATATTGTCGCGTTCCCCCTTGATGAGGACCGGCTTATCGACGAGAGGCGTCTTTGCCCGGTCGAGATAACGCACGAAGGCCTCGAGCCCGCCCTCGTAGAAGAGCTCCTCACGTTTGGGCTCGGCATGGCGCAGATCGGTCAGAACGATCCGGACGCCTGAGTTGAGGAAAGCCAGTTCTCGCAGACGGTGCTCGATCGTCGCATAGTCGAACTCGAGCATGGTGAAAGTTTCGGACGAGGGGACGAACGTGACCTCGGTGCCGCGCTTCGGCTTGCCATCAATGATCGGCGCAGGTCCGACCACCTTCAGCGGGGCGACCGCGTCGCCGCCGGCGAATTCGATAAGGTGCTCAAGTCCGTCGCGCCAGATACGCAGCACGAGCCGCGTCGACAGCGCATTGACGACTGAAACGCCAACCCCGTGCAGGCCACCCGAGACCTTGTAGGAATTTTGGTCGAATTTGCCGCCCGCATGCAGCTGGGTCATGATGACTTCGGCGGCGGACACGCCCTCTTCGTCGTGGATACCAGTCGGGATCCCGCGCCCGTCGTCGGTGACGGTGCACGAGCCGTCGGCGTTGAGGGTCACGGTCACAAGTTTCGCGTGACCGGCCAGAGCCTCGTCGATCGCGTTGTCGACCACCTCGTAGATCATGTGGTGGAGGCCGGAGCCGTCATCGGTGTCGCCGATGTACATGCCCGGCCGCTTGCGCACGGCGTCTAGGCCGCGCAGCACCTTGATCGAGTCTGCGCCGTAGGATTCCCTAGCCGCGACGGCGTCGGCCAGCTCCTTGCCTTCCTCTTCCAACATCAAACCTTTTTTTGCGATTGGCTCACGCCGCCCCAGCGCGATTCGAACATCCACCAGCCTACCCCGTCCGGCCTGCAAATGCACGTTTTGCCGGGCTCGGCGCCCATAAACTCCGCGCTTATCGCGCGGCTCAAGTGGGGCGTGCGCGCCCCACAAATATATGGGCATTCAAATGGAATTTTCCAGCGCCGGCTGTGCTTTTCAAGCTCTATCCTGACCGAGCGGCGGCGAGTTCACTCCGCGCCGCCGCGCGCAGCAGCGTCTGGTCGCTGGAGATGGTGCACAGCTGAAAGCCAAGCGCTTGCATCGCCCGCGCGTCTGCGCCGTCGAAACAGAACATTGCCGCGTATTTCCCGCGCGCCTTGGCGCGCTCGACGACCCGCCGCGCCTCGCTCATGACCGCCGCGCCACGCGGCTCGACGCTCACCCCGTCGCTCAAGGCGATCGACAGATCGGAGGGGCCGACGAAGACGCCATCCAAACCTTCGACGCTGAGAATGTCGTCGAGCGCATCGAGTGCGGCGCGGGTCTCGATCATCGCGATCGCCTGGCTCATTGCATTGGCCGCCTTGAGGTAGGCGGAAGCGTCCAGGCCACTGAGCGGCAGCGCCGCGCGCGGGCCCCAGGAGCGTTCCCCGAGCGGCGGGAATTTGACGAATTCGACCAAGCGTCGCGCATCCTCCCCGCTGTTGATCATCGGCGCCAGAATCCCGCACGCGCCAGCGTCCATGAGCTGGCTGGCCAGGGCGAATTCCCCGATCGGCACGCGAGCGATGGTCGGTTTGCCAGCAAGCGCCACTCGTAGGATCGAACGCATGGCGCCGTCGAAGTCGATAGCCCCATGCTGCATGTCGAGGACGACCGCGTCGAACGCTTCACGAGCCCGCCATTCGGCGACGGCCGGCTCGTTCACGGTGACCCAGGCGCACAGCGCTTGTCTGTGCCCTGTCATCTGGCGGACAAGGTATCCCAGCACAGTTTCGTTCATTACCGCTCCAATACGCCGGATCTCGCCCTGACGAAGCGCGCAGGCGAAAGCCCCCGCGTTTACCCTGCGCTAACCACGAAATCCACGTCCGGTCACGATAAGGCCTCATCACGAGGAGTTAATTTGAAATTCATCTCGCAAGCGACCAGGTTCCGGGCGTTGAATCAGGGATAGGGGTATCGTGATAAGACGCACACTCCTTGCGGCGCTGGCTGCGCTTACGGTCGCCGCTCCCGCCTTGGCGCTGGCCGCGGAAGGCGATCAACAGTCTTCGCGTGCGGAGCGCATGCAGCAATGGGCTGCCGACCGCGAAACGATGCTGGACGCTAAGGTCGCGGGCATGAAGGCCGGCCTTCAGCTGACTCCTGATCAGGAGAAGCTCTGGAGCCCATTCGAGTTGGCGGTCAAGGAGGCCGACAAGTCCCGAATGGACACCATGCCGGAGATGATGCGGATGCGCGCGCAGGGCGAACAAAAGTCGCCCATCGACCATCTTGAAGCGTTCGCAGACCGTCTGTCGCAGGGCGCAACGAACATCAAGAAGATCGCTGACGCCGCCAAACCCCTCTACGACAGCCTCGACGAGTCTCAGAAGCACAAGTTTGGCGTGCTTGGACGCATGCTGATGTCGGAGCGGTCCCGATTCGCTATTGACATGATGCACAGTCACATGGGCGAACGCGATCGCGACGGCGCCGAGTAGTCCCGGGGCCTATTAGCCTCGGCGGAAGCGAAGACGCGGCTGCCCCTCGGCCGCGTCTTCCACTTTTTCGGCGCTCGCGGCCCAAGAGCGAACTTCGCGCCCCGTCATGAGGCCGCCGGATTGATAGTGGGCGACGTCGTGAAGGTCACGTCGCTGCGAGGTTGGCCGCAACGGGGCCGCTAGTCGCGATCAATAGACCTCAGGCGCGAGTGGCCACGACACGGTCGAGGCCCGCGAGGTCCCGGTACATCCTGACCTCGGTAAAGCCGGATTGCTTCGCGATTGCTGTCACGCTGGCGGCTTGTTGCGAGCCAACTTCGGCCAGCAGCCAACCCCGCGAGGCCAGTAGGCGCCTCGATTCCGGCATGATTCGCCGAAATGCGGCCAGTCCGTCAAACCCGCCGTCGAGCGCGAGCCGAGGATCGAAGTCCCGGGCCTCGCGCGCTAGCTGTGGAAGATCGGCCGTCGGAATATAAGGCGGATTCGATACGATCAGGTCAAATGGCCCTTCGAGGCCTTGCGTCCAATCGCCAACTCGAATCTCGGCCCTCTCAGTGAAGCCGCAGGCCTCAACATTTGCGCGCGCAATGTTTGCCGCGCCGATAGAAATATCGACGCCAACGCCGTGCGCGTTGGCGAATTCGGTGAGCAGGGCGCACAACAGCGCGCCAGACCCGACGCCAAGGTCGAGAATAAGCAACGGATTATCGCGCCGATCACTCAAAATCCCGGTCGCGGCCTCGACGATTGTTTCCGTTTCAGGCCGCGGATCCAGCACCTGTGGCGAAATCGTGAGTGAGAGACCCCAGAATTCGCGTTTGCCGACGATCCTCGACAAGGGCTCCCTGTCGGCGCGCCGCGCCGCGAACTCTCGAACTTTTGCAGCCGCGGACCCCAGCGGTTCCTGCGGGGCGACGATCAACGCAACTTTCGAAACACCAAGAGCCGCGCAGAGGCTTATCCGCGCCTCCCGTCCGGGGTCTTCGATTCCACTGAGTTGGAACGTCTCGATAAGACTAGCTAACGCTTCGGCTCGGCGGGTCGAAGGCTCAAGAGTGGGGCCGTTCGTCAAGCAACCTGGCCGTGGCAGTGTTTGAACTTCTTGCCCGACCGGCATGGACAGGGCTCATTTCGGCCAACTCGGCCCCATGTGGCGGGATTCTTCGGGTCGCGATCGACCACCGCCACCCCGGACGTCGCCGCCAACAGTCCTACCTCCTCCGACGCCGGGAGGGGAGCGAACGCGTATTCGTTCTCGCCGGTGGCGGGATCTATGTGTTGATATTGCATGGGAGGCGGCGGCGGCTCGGGTTGCTGGAACCGCACCTCTACCCGCGACATTTGTGTGATTACGGCCTCGTGCCACTGAGTGATCAACTCGCGAAATAGATCGAAAGCCTCGGACTTGTACTCGTTCAGTGGATCTCGCTGCGCCATGCCGCGCCAGCCAATGACCTGGCGCAGATGATCAAGCGTGACGAGATGCTCTCGCCACAAATGATCAAGTGATTGCAAGATGACCTGCTTTTCGATGTATCGCATGACCTCAGGCGTGTTGCGCTGAACACGCTCCGCGTAGCCGTCCTCGGCTGCCTTGTGGAGCCTCGCCGCGACCTCTTCGTCGGCGATGCCCTCCTCCCTGGCCCATTCGTGGACCGGGAGATCGAGGCTGAGCTTGTTCAAAACCTCGGTTTTCAGCCCAGCAATGTCCCAAGCCTCGGGATAAGCGTCATGCGGGATATGTTCGGCGACGACGTCGTCGATGACGCCCGTCCGCATTTCCTCAATGGTCGACTTCGAGCGATTCGGACGCCATCATCCTGCGGCGGTCCTCAAATATGACCTTGCGCTGGTCATTCATCACGTTGTCAAACTTGAGAATATTCTTGCGCATGTCGAAATTGCGCGCTTCGACCTTCTGCTGCGCTTTCTCGAGCGCTTTGTTAATCCACGGGTGGACGATCGCTTCGTCCTCTTTGAGGCCGAGGCGCTTGAGCATCGCGTCCATGCGCTCCGCTCCGAAAATACGCATGAGGTCGTCTTGCAGAGACAGGAAGAATTTCGATCGGCCAGGATCTCCCTGGCGACCAGATCGGCCGCGCAATTGGTTGTCGATGCGGCGGCTTTCGTGCCGCTCCGTACCGATGATATAGAGGCCGCCGGCGTCAATCGACTTCTGTTTAAAAGCCGCAACCTCCGCCCGGATTGACGCCTCTTGAGCCTCGCGATCCTCTTGCGGCGCGGTGGAATCAACCTCCTGCCTGACCCGCATCTCGACATTGCCGCCAAGCTGGATGTCGGTGCCTCGCCCCGCCATGTTGGTTGCGATCGTGATAGCGCCTGGAACCCCCGCCTCCGCAACGATAAACGCCTCCTGCTCATGGTGGCGAGCGTTCAGGACCGCAAAATTCTTTGAAGGTTTACCCGCGCGGGCCGCCGCATAGAACGCCTTCAATGCGTCAGGCTTGGTAAAATCAATCTTCTTATACCCTTGCCGTTCGAGCACATCGCCAAGTTGCTCGGATTTTTCAATCGATGTTGTGCCAACCAGCATCGGTTGCAATTTGGCGTTCGCGCCTTCGATCTCGCGTACGACGGCGCGCATCTTTTCGTCGACTGAGCGATAGACTTCATCGTCTTCATCAAGGCGCGATATCGGCCGGTGCGTGGGAATCTCGACGACAACGAGTTTGTAGATTTCCGCGAACTCATCGGCTTCCGTCGCGGCGGTGCCGGTCATCCCGGCAAGTTTCTTGTAGAGACGGAAATAGTTCTGGAAGGTGATCGAGGCCAGCGTGACGTTTTCGGGCTGGACCGCCACGCCTTCCTTTGCCTCGAGCGCCTGATGCAACCCTTCAGAATAGCGTCGTCCGGGCATCATGCGTCCCGTGAACTCGTCGACGATCACGACTTCATCGTTACGGACGATGTAATCCTTGTCGCGCTGGAAAAGCTTGTGAGCCCGCAACGCCTGATTGAGGTGGTGCACCAGCGTCGCATTGGACGCCTCGTAGAGCGATCCTTCCTTCATCACGTCAGCCGAGCGGAGCAAGGCTTCGGCGTGCTCATTTCCCGCATCCGTCAGGTTGACCGTGCGTTGCTTCTCATCGAGCTCGTATTCCTCGCGTCCGAGGTGCGGTATGATCGTATTGACCGAAACGTAAAGGTTGGAGCGATCCTCCGACGGGCCCGAGATGATGAGCGGGGTGCGGGCTTCGTCAACGAGAATCGAATCGACTTCGTCGACGATCGCGAAGGCGTGGCCACGCTGGACCATCTGCGCCATATCGTACTTCATATTGTCGCGCAGATAGTCGAAGCCGAATTCGTTGTTGGTGCCGTAGGTCACGTCCGCTGCATAGGCCTGACGACGCTGATCGTCGTCGAGGCCATGCACGATGATGCCGACTGTCATGCCCAGGAACTGGTAAATCTGACCCATCCACTCGGCGTCGCGGCTGGCGAGGTAGTCATTCACCGTGACTACGTGGACGCCCTCTCCGGCGAGCGCGTTCAGATAAACCGCGGTCGTGGCAACCAGCGTTTTGCCCTCGCCGGTGCGCATTTCGGCGATCGCGCCCTCGTGCAGCACCAGGCCGCCCATGAGCTGAACGTCGAAGTGGCGCTGCTTGAGGGTCCGCTTGGCGGCCTCACGCACGACGGCGAAAGCGGGCGGAATGATGTCGTCGATCGTCTTGCCGGCCTTGAGCTCGGCCCGGAGTTCCTCCGTCTTGGCGCGCAGCTGATCGTCGGTTAGGGCCTCGAATTCGGGTTCTAACGCATTGATAGCGGCGACCTTGGGCCGGTAGCCCTTCAGGCGACGATCGTTGGACGAGCCAAAGACCTGCTTCATGACGGAGTCGAATTTGAACGCGCCGAGCATTTTCGACCTTTCCTACCCGCCCCGCTGAAGGGGGTCTTCGCTTCTTGCCCGGCCAAACATGAGCCGAGGCGGCGCGGATGATGGCGGCAACAATAAAAAGCGCGAAAAAGGCCAAAAACCGCCCATTTTCGCGCAAGCTAAACGGAATTCTGGTGAGATAGGAGCCGAGCATCCCCTTGTCAATGTTCGTGGCTCTTCGCAAGACGCAGCTTAACGTTGGCATTTCGAGCAGTAGAATGTGGAGCGCCCGGACTGGATGATCCTGGCGACGATCCCACCGCAACGTTCCCGCGCGCACGGCAATCCTTCGCGATCGTAGACTTTGAAGCCGTGCTGAAAATATCCCAGTTCGCCATTTGTCTGCCGGTGATCGCGCAAAGTCGAGCCGCCGGCCTCGACGGCTTCCTCGAGCACGGCGCGGATCGCCTCGGCGACCGCCGCTGCCGCTCGGGTGGGGGCGCCGCGAGCATTCGCCAGAATGCTCGCGGGCCTCGATGGCGCGAGACGGGCACGAAAAAGAGCCTCGGACACATAGATGTTGCCCAGTCCAGCGATGCGCTTTTGGTCCAGCAGGCCGGCTTTTAGGGAGGTGCGGGCGCCGGCGAACAGCTTCGCCAGGCCATGCGCGTCAAATTCTGGCGCTAGCGGCTCGGCGCCGAGGCCGCGCATCCTCGGATGCTGGTCGAGCGCCTCGGTCGGCGCGAGGTCCATGAAACCGAAGCGCCTGGGATCGTTATAGGTGACGACCCAATTGTTATCGAGGACAAGAACGACGTGATCGTGCTTTGGATCCTTCGAACGCTCGTGATGGAACTTGCCGGGAGTTGAAACCGCCGTCTTTTCCGTACGGAACGAACCGGACATGCCCAAATGAACGATCAAGGTCTCGCCGCTGTCCAGGTCGAACAGAAGATATTTGGCGCGGCGGCTCACCTCGACGATGCGCCGGCCGGTCAACCGTTTCGCGAAAGAGTCAGGGAACGGGAAGCGAATGTCCGCCCGTCGCAATTCGACCTTGTCGATCCGGGCGCCGAGCATCGTTGGGTTCAGGCCGCGCCGCACAGTCTCGACTTCAGGCAGTTCAGGCATTGCGAGAGCCCTGGCTCACGGAAAGAAAACCGGTCTTGCCGGGGCGCCGCGAAAATCCTGATCATCGCCCTGACTAAGTAAGGGCGCTCATTCGCCCCTTCAACTGGCGGCCCACGAAAAGGCCCGCCCTCGTCCGCCTCGCAAGCGAGTGCGAGTAAACACAAATAAGCGCGCATAAACGCAAATAAACGCAAATAAAAATTCGGCTCTTATAGCGTTAGTTGTTGATTTGGGTTATGGTGGGGGTGGGGTTGGAGATTGTTCGATGAAGGGTGAGGAGTTTTCGACTTGGCTGTCGGGGATCGTTCGATTGAACGAGGATCAGCGGCGGGCGGCGCTCGCGGCTCTGACGACGGCGGAGGGGGTGGGTCGGAAAACTGCGATGCTGACGGCGGCCGCGAAGAACAAGGCCTTGAAGGCTCGCCGTCGGCCGGACGCGTTGGGCGTAACAGGCCATGAGCGGGTGGAAAGTCGAGGGTGTCCGCATTGCGCGGGTCGCGAAATCGTGGCCTGGGGACGCTCGCGCGGACTGGCGCGGTTCCGCTGCAAGGCTTGCGGACGCACCTTCAACGCCCTGAGCAAAAGCCCAATGGCGCATCTGCGCAAGAAAGAGCGTTGGCTCGATCACGCGCAGGCGATGATCGAAGGCAAAAGCCTGGTGAAGACGGCCGCGCTTTGCGGCGTGCATCCGACGACGGCTTTCCGCTGGCGTCACCGGTTTTTGGGCGCTCCCGCCGCGGACAAGCCGCAAAAGCTGAGCGGAATCGTCGAAGCGGATGAAACCTTCATCCTTAAATCTTTCAAGGGGCGGTGGTCCGATCTGCCTCGCAAGGCTCGCAAACGCGGCGGAACGGCCCGTCATCCGGGCCCCTATCAGGACAACATTCCCGTGCTCGTCGCCCGCGACCGAAAGGGCGCAACTTTCGACGCCGTTCTGCCAAACGACGACAGCGCTTCGATCGCCGCCGTCCTGACCGGTGTCGTTACGTCCGCAAATCACTTGATCGGCGATGGCGGCAAACCGCTGGCCTCCTTCGCCCGCCAGGCCAACATCCCCTTTCACGCCGTTCCTTCCCCGGGAAAGCCTGTCCCCGCGGCGCCCCACCTGCATATCA
Organism: uncultured Alphaproteobacteria bacterium; assembly: GCA_963813555.1. Classification (GTDB taxonomy): domain Bacteria; phylum Pseudomonadota; class Alphaproteobacteria; order Rhizobiales; family Beijerinckiaceae; genus Roseiarcus. Next base: position 564,038 of record CAWEZX010000018.1, read on the forward strand.
ACAACGTCAACGCCTACCACAGCCGTCTCAAGCAATGGCTCAATCGCTTCAACGGCGTCGCCACCAAGAACCTGCCAAATTATCTCGGCTGGCGGCGCGCCCTCGAAGCCTGGGATCGACAAATCACGCCACAAAACTGGATCAAGAGCGCCATCGGAATCGGCCCATACCAACAACTAACGCTATAAGAGCCCTAAAAATTGAACTTGCTCCATGAACAATCCTGCCGTTCCCATGCCAAGACCGCGGGGTTCCCGTTCCGAGACCGCGGGTTCCCGTTCCGGCGGTTCTGACGTCACGGAAAAAGCGCGAGAAAAAATTGTTCTCGTAACTCCCAAGGTGGGGGTGAGTCTGATTGGCGACAGGTTTCGTGGAAATGCGGGAAGGGGCGCGATTTTTCGGGACGCGGGGTGGGTAGATATGAGTCAACGTATGGATGATTCTCCGCCCCGAGATTGAGGACCTGATCGACGCACTGCGGCGCGAGATTGAGGTTTTGCGGGCCGAGAACGCGGGGTTGCGCCAGGAGGTCGCGGACCTTCGGCGTCAGCTGGACAAGAACAGCTCGAACAGCAGCAAGCCGCCGTCGAGCGACGGCTTGACGAAACCGCCGCGCGTGGCCGGCAGCACGCGCGGCAAGTCGGGCAAGGCAAGCGGCGGCCAGGCGGGCCATGCCGGCGGCGCGCTGAAGGCGGCGGCAAAGCCCGATGTCATCGAGCGGCATGAGGCGGAAGGGTGTCGCCAGTGCTTCGCCGGGCTGACGAGGACGATGATCACGGGCGTTGAGAGGAGGCAGGTGTTTGATCTGCCTGAGCGGCGACTGGAGGTCACCGAACATCAGGCGATGATTTACCGCTGCGCCCGCTGCCGCGGCCGAACCACGGCGGCGTTCCCCGAGGGGGTGGTCTCGCCGGCTCAGTATGGGGGGCGGGTCAGAGCGGCTGCGGTTTATCTCAACGTTCAGCAGCTCATTCCCGAGGATCGGGCCGCCCAGGCGATGGCCGACCTGTTCGGCGCAGCGAGGCTTTGCCCCGACAGCGTCGTCGCCTGGGGCAAGAGGAAGGCCGAGGAATTCGGGGCTGTCGCGGCGCAGATCGCCGCGCTCGTGGCGCAGGCTCCCGTGCGCCATCTCGACGAAACCGGCTTTCGCGTCGCCGGCAAGGGCCAATGGCTGCATACCGCCTCGACCGTGGCCCTGACCTCGTATCGGGTGACGGCCAAACGCGGCGACGCGCCCAAGGGCTTTCGCGGCGGCGTCATCGTCCACGATCATTTCAGGCCCTATTACGCGCTGCCCGCCGTCCGCCACGCGCTGTGCAACGCCCATCATTTGCGCGAACTCAAGGCTCTGATCGACATCGACAAAGAGCAATGGGTCGGGCAAATGCGCGATCTTCTCGTCGAGGCCAACGGCGCCGTCGACGAGGGCGCGACGGCGCTGCCGGCCCTCGTCCTGCGCACGCTGATCAAACGCTACGTCGCCATCGTCCGGCGCGGCCTTGCCTTCCATCGAAGCCAGCCGCCCCTGGCCAGACAAATCGGAGCCCGCGGGCGAGCGCCGCGTCGCCCCGGACACAATCTCCTGATCCGATTGCATAAGTTCAAACGCGATGTATGATATCCCTGAGGAATGATATGGCCAAAATACCATCTCCAGTGCGTATGTTTATCCCCCGCAAGGACGCGTGCACTTTCAGCCTCCCCAGGCCCTCGCGGGGCATCGGGCGCGCGAATAAGGCTTTCAGGTAACTCCCAAGGTGTCGGTTATGCGGAGAGGGCTTGGGTGAGGGTCGCGGGTTTTGCGGCGATGGTTTGGAGGATGTTCCAACCTTGCTTTCGGGCGGTGGAGATGACGGCGCGGATGCGGGCGAAGGTGCGCGCGCCGGCCATGGTTCGGAAGCCGCCGGAGATTTTCATCTTGACCTTCATCATCCGCAGGTCGCGCTCGGCCTCGTTATTGGTGAAGGGGACGGCGAAGTCATAGAGGAACCGCAGGCTATTTGGTTTTGCTTGGATTTCCTTGGACGGCTTTGGCCGCCTGATCGCGACTGGCTATAACGTTGCGGGGACGTGTTAATGGCCCGAGTGACCCCGCCGCTGCCCGCGCCAGCGCCACGAACCCGGCGACATCGACCTCTTCCGCCCGCATTGTGGGGTCGAGCCCGGCGGCGGCGAGGAGCGCGGCGAGGTCGAGCCCGCGCGCGGCGGCGAAGCCTTTCAGCGACTGGCGCAGCATCTTGCGCCGCTGGCCGAACGCGGCCTGCGCGAGCGCCGACAGTGTCGCCGCGTCGCATCGGCTCGGGCTCGCCCGCGGAATGAGCTCGACCACGCTGGACGTGACCTTCGGCGCGGGAATGAAGGCGGCGGGCGCGACGTCGAACAGGATGCGCGCCTGCGCCCGCCATCCCGCCAGCACCGCCAGGCGTCCATATTCAGCGCGGTTCGCTGGCGTCGCGACAATGCGCTCAGCGACCTCGCGCTGGAACATCAGGATCAGGCGGTCATAGAACGGCGGCCAGGGCTCGGCCTCGAGCCAGCCGGTCAAGAGCGCGGTCCCGACATTGTACGGCAGGTTGGCGACGATGCGGATCGGCGCCCCGCCCGCCTTGTCGATGAGCGTCCGAGGCGCAACGCGAAGCGCGTCACCTTCGATGATTTCGAGCCGTCCCGGCCAATGCGCGGCGATCTCGTTAAGCGCGCCAAGCGCGCGCGAGTCGCGCTCGATCGCGATCACCTTCTCTGCTCCCTCGGACAGAAGCGCGCGCGTGAGCCCCCCAGGACCTGGGCCAACCTCAACGACGACGACGTCTGCGAGCGGCCCGGCGGCGCGGGCGATCTTTCGGGTCAGGTTGAGGTCGAAGAGGAAGTTCTGCCCGAGCGCCTTCCGGGGCTCAAGCCCGTGCGCCGCGACCACTTCGCTCAAGCGCGGCAGGCCGTCCGCGGCGAGCCTCATCGGGTCAATCGGTCTGCGAGCTTGAGCGCCGCGATGAGGCTTGCCGGATTGGCGAGCCCCTTTCCGGCGATGTCGAACGCCGTGCCGTGATCGGGGGAAGTGCGCACGAACGGCAGACCAAGCGTCACGTTGACGCCCTCGTCGAAGGCGAGCGTCTTGACCGGGATCAGGCCCTGGTCGTGATACATGGTCAGCGCCACGTCGTAGCGCGCCCGCGCCTTTTGGTGGAACATCGTATCGGCGGAGAGCGGCCCGATGACGTCGATCCCCTCGGCCTTGAGCGCCTCGACCGCGGGCCCGATAATCGTGATCTCCTCGCGCCCCATCGCCCCGCTTTCGCCCGCGTGCGGATTGAGGCCGGCGACAGCCAGACGGGGCCGCGGCACGCCGAAGCGAGCGCGCAGGTCGCGATCGACGACGCGCGCCGTCTCGATGATCAGTTCGGCCGTCAGCGTCTTGGGCGCCTCGGCAAGCGGGATATGAATGGTCACCGGCACGACCTTGAGCGCCTCCGACCAGATCATCATCACCGGAAAGGCCGGCGCGCCCCAGGCCTTGGCGAGCGCACCGAGATATTCGGTGTGCCCGGGATATTTGAAGCCGACCTCATAGAGCGTCGCCTTGGCGATCGGGTTGGTCACCACTGCGCGCGCGTGGCCTTGATGGACGGCTTCGACCGCGCGCTCGATCAATTCGACGGTCGCCGCGGCGTTGGTTGCGCTCGGGCGGCCCGGTGCATCTTGCACCGCATTTATCAACGGAATGACCGGCAGGCCCTTCGAGAACGCGACTCCAGCTCCCGCCGGATCGGTCTCGATGATCCGGACCGCGAAGCCGGCGCGCTTGGCGGCAGCCGCCAGAACGCTGGGCGGTGCGAAAACGACGAACCGCGCGCCTGGCGTTTGGTCGCGCCAGGCTGCCAGCGCCAATTCCGGGCCGATCCCCGCCGGATCGCCCATGGTCATCGCCAGCGGCGTCGCGTCGCCGGTCATGCTCGAGGCTCCAAGGGTGGCTGCGCCAGCCGGATGATGAGGCGATCAGAGGCCGACGTTCGTCCTCACGTCGCCGAGCGTCCGGAGCACGAGCTGAATCATCAGCGTCTGGTTGCGGATCGCCGGGTTTAATACGGTGGGACCGCCTGGGAACACGCTGAAGACGCTCGGCGTGCTGACATTGGACGAATACTGGACGGTGAGCGTCGTGCACTCGTCCTTATAGCCCAGGCCGAATGAATAGCCGACGGGATAGAAGATCGGCGTCGTCTGTCCCAGGGTGTCGTAGTAGTGACGGGACATGTCGACCACGAGCGATCCGCTGACCGACCAGCGAGTTCAGGAAGCTGTAGCCGAGGCTCCCGGTCAGGCCTTCACGCGGGAATTCGAATCCGAGCTCAGGTTGGGCGGCGTAGAGGGCGTAATCGACGCTGCCGTTTATGCCGGCATAGCTTGCTTTGGCGATCCCGTCGAAGCGGGCGAGCTGCAGCGTCGAGCTGTCGAACTGCTGTTTGCTCATCAGCGTAATCGGGTTCGAGAACGGCTGCAGCGTCTCGCCGAACACGAAGTTCGAGTACTTCCTGTCCAGGCCGGATTCGAGCCCGGCGCCGGTGGGGTCAAAGAGGGTATAGGAATTCTGCCCCGCGACCTGGATCGATTCCCCGGCGACAAAGTTGGCGTGGCCGCCGTTGGCGAAGTTGGCGGCATATTGGAGCCCGTAATTGAGCCGCGTGCCGCCTTCGACACGATCGTACCCGGAGAACTTGTTCCATGCGAACAGGTTCGTGTCGTCGAAAACGAGGCTCTGCGAATCTTCGTTGGGCTGGATTCTCGGGATGATCTCGCTCGGCCGAGCGATGAACTGAGCGATTGGCGTGATGGTTTGCGTCCCCCAGGACGACGTGGACGTGAAGGGAAAGCGGTACTCGAGGCCGGCGCCCGCCATGTAGCGCGCGAAGGCGCCTTGGCCCGAGCCGGAAAAGAAGGCGGCCTGGCTCGAATTGGCCACTGTGCTCGTGCCGATCACGCTGGCGTAGGTGATCGATCCCGTTTCATTGAGCTCGGTGGCCTCGCCATCGAGGCGCGCGAACAAAAACGGCTTCCATACCTCGCCGATGGAATCGATGTAGCTGCGTTGCCACGAGACCTGTCCCGTTGCGCGCGTGTAATCGCCGGCGATGCCGCGCAACAGGCATTTGCCCGGAAAATACGTATTGACAGCCGTATTTCCCACCTGGGTCTCGCAGACGTTATAGAGGTGAAAGGCGTTGTCGAAGGTCTGCAGGCCGGTCGACTGGAACGCGGCGTTGGTTTGGCTGATGCTGGCGATATTGGCGTCGACAGTCAGCTCGCCTCCGAGCCCGTTGGTGCGGTCCGCAGGAACGTTGATCACCCGATTGTAGTCGAAGACCGGCGCTACGGCGACCGGCAGCGTGCGATTGTCGTCATTCGCTGTCGTGCCCTCGAAATGGTAGGCGCTGAGATCGAAATAGCTCTGCGCGGCCTGGCCGCGCAGATAAACCGACGAGACGACGTCCTGGAAATAGAAACTATCGAAGTTGATGCCCTGAAGCCGGTAGTCGTTGAGAAAGAATTTGTCGCTCATCCATGTGCCGTTCCAGCCGAACTGCCACATGTCATTGAGAAAAAAGTTGCCGCTGCTTTCGATCGAGCCGCGCAGACGCTCGTCTCCCGCGCCAAAGGGAAAGACCGGGAACGCACCAGGCTGTTCTTGGTCGATTCCGGTCGCACGGATGTTGTAGGTGCCGTTGGACAGCCGCTGGCGCCAGTCGATCTCTCCCAATAAACCCTGCCTCGAGAGGAAGGTTGGGGTCAGGGTGAGGTCGTAGTTAGGCGCGAGATTGATGAAATAGGGCAAGCTGATGCCAGTGCCGAGGTTGCCGCCGGAAACGAGCGCTGGCGCCAAAAGGCCGGTCTGCTTGTTGACGGTCGAGTTGGGGGAGGAAAAATAGGGCATGTAGAAGACGGGAAAGCCCCAGAACTGGAGCTGAGCGTCCTCGTAGTAGACGGTGTGGGTCTCCTGGTTCTCGATGATCTTGGTTGCCTTCACCTGCCAGAACGGCGGCCGCTCCGGATGCTCCTTGCACGGTTCGCAGGCGGTATAGGCCCCTTTCTGCAGCACCGTGATATCGCCGTTCGAACGCTCGACCCGTGGCGAGCTAAAGCGCGTCTTGTCGGTCGTCAGAACTTGGACGCTGTCGATGAAACCGTCTCGAAAATCGTCACTCAGCGCGAACCGACTTCCATAAACGATGTTGCCATGCTCGTCCGTCATCTTGGCGTGGCCTTCCGCGTAGACCCGCTTGGTGGCGCGGTCATAAGTTACGCGGTCTGCCTGAAGCAGGCGGCCCTGATAGAAGAGTTGAACTGAGCCTACGGCCGAGATTGTGTTCTTGTCCTTATCGTAGACGAGTTCATCCGCGTCGATGACCAGCTTGTCCTGCGGCTTAGCTGGCGCCGACTGGGCGGCGGCGGGAGGGGTTTGCGCGGCCGACGGGCCGGCAAACAATTGGGTCCACGCCGCAACCGCCGCGATCGCAAGCGACAACGCGATCCGCGCGGCTCCCGTGCGGCAGAAATTCGACTTCAAGGAAAAGCTGACGGCGACACCCATCAACCGTCCTCTTGTCGCAGCAGCACGTACACGCCAAACATGCAACCGACGATTCCGGGCGACCACCCCGCCACGGAGGCGCTGAGGAAGCCCGCTCCGCCGAGATCGCTGACCACTTTGGTCGCCACATAAAGCATGAACCCCGCCACGACGCCACCGGAAACCATATATTCGATCCCGCCCATTCGGAAGAAATCTTAACGAAAAGCATGCGGCCACCAGCACCATCGACGCCAGCATCAGCGGACGCGCCAGAAGCTCCTGATATTTCAATAGGTAGGCTGTCGGATCCAACCCCGCGCGCGCGGTCTGTTCTGCGAGCCCGGGCAGTCGCCAAAACGACACGGTTTCGGGCGCAACGAACGCCTGGGCGACCTCCCTTCGGTCAAGGTTCGTGGCCAAAAGATAGGTGGAGACCGGAAGGGCTTCGAAACCCGGGGTCACCACCACGACATTGTGCAACACCCAATAACCGTCGCGTAACTCGCCTGACGCCGCCTCAAGCCGTTCAACGAAATTACCCTTGTCGTCGAAGTTGAAAACCTCGATCCCGTTGAACACGGCGCCGCCCGCGCTCCTTCCGGCGGCGCGGATGACCGCCTGGCCGTCGACGCCCTTCTGTCGAATCCACATCCCGATCGAGCCCATGGCTGGGCCGCCGAACACTCTGGTCTCGATCTCATCTGACTTCTGCTTCATCCATGTCGACGCTGGATTGTAGGCGACGACCGAAAACACCCCGATGAGGACCATCACGACGAGCGGCGGCGTGAGAAATTGCCATACCGATACGCCTGCCGCCCGGGCCACGACCAACTCCATTTTGCGCGACAAGTTCAGGAAGGCGATCATCGACCCGAATAGAACCGCGAACGGCAAGGCCTGCTCGGCGATCGTCGGAGTTCGCAGGAACGACAGTCCCGCCATGAGAATCCCCGTCGCGCGTTGCGAATCGCCCGAGCGACGCAGCAACTCCACCAAATCGACAACGTAGATAAGGACGAAGACCAACAGAAACGCGGCGATGACTGCGCGCGCAAAACGGCCGGCGAGATACAATGACAGCGTCCGACCGATCATGCCGAACTTCTCGCGAGCGGCGGCGCTGGGGCCACGATTAGCCGCCGAAAGATCAACCCCAAGGCGCCAAGGCACGCGGCAACGGGGATCGTCCAGACGAAGAGAGCGGCGGACGGAACGCCAACGGCGAGGGTCGTGGCCGCGATCCCGAGCATGCGCACGCCGAAAAACGCGAGAACCGCCCCGGCGATAGCAAGGCCGCGGCCCTGACGGGTCGTACGCGCCTCTCCGAGCGCAGCGAAAGCGATAAGACCGCCGGCGAAAGCGTACAGCGGGCTCGCCAGGCGGTCGAGCAATTCGCTGCGAATATGGCCTAGCAGCGCCGGATCCGCTTGATCCTTCGCGTCGGGCGCCATCAATTGCGCGGTCGAGCGTTCGCGCGGCCTTTTCATCGTGCTGACGGCGTGAATGAATTGCGACAGGTCGATGGTGTAGTCGTCAAAAGTCACCATCGCCGAGTTGCCCGCCGACTGTGGCCGCAACAGGACGCCCTTGGACAGCTGGAGATAGCTCGTTCCGTCCCGATCGACCGTTTTTCCCGCCTCGGCGATATAGGTCGTGACCCGGGCAGGATCACGCTCGTCCTGCATGAATACCCCGTGCAGCGCCCCATCGGGCGTGCGCTCGCGGAAGTGAAATACGAACCCCGATTCGAGCTGGGAGAAAGCGCCGGGACGAGCGAAGTTGGCGATGAAGTCAGCGTGAACGAATGTCGTCAGATTCTCGATCGCGCCGAAACTCCAGGGCAAAACTTGGATATAGAGTACGGCCACGACCGCAAACACCAACGCGGACAACAGCGCCATCGGACGCAACAGCCGAACAGGGGAGACACCCGAAGCCGCCATGACGACGAGTTCGCTGTCGCCGTTGAGCTTGTTGAGGGTGTAAAGGACCCCAGCAAACAACGCCACTGGCGCGATGAGGGCCACCAGCGATGGCAGCGCCAGTCCGGTGATCACAAGAAATAATAGGATGGTCTGACCCTTGCTGGTGATCAGGTCGATCTGCCGCAGGGCCTGGGTCACCCAGACGACGCCGGTCAGCACGACCAGGCCCGAGACAGAGGCCATCGTCGCCGTCCTAAGAAGGTAGCGTTCAATCTTGATCATCGCCGCCGTATCATCTGGAGAGTGAACGGCCGCGCATTAGCGCGGGCCCGTCTGCCCGCTGCGCCTGCCCGATATGTTCTGTCGTCGCAAGGCGACTCGCTCCTCTTGTCGGCGTCACATCCTAACCGGCTGAAATGTGCAGCTCAATCGCGGCGGCTTATTGACGAGCGCGGCAAAACCCCCCGATATGTCCGCCCGCCGCCAATCACGGTTGGCGTGAAGCCATCAGATCCGGACAAAGGACACGCGTTGGTTATGAGCGGATCGGTCAAGATCGCCTTCGGGTCCCTGTCCGCGCCCAAGGGCAGCGCGCTCGTCGTTTTTGTCGGCGCCGACATGAAACCTGCTCCGAGCGTGACGGCCCAATTCGGCGATCTTGAACCGCTAATCCGCGCCGCGGCCAAGGCGTCAAACTTTCGCGGCGCCCTGCGCACCGCGCTCGACCTTCTGGCGCCAAGCGGCCTGGATGCTTCCCGGCTGCTGGTCGTCGGCGTCGCTCCCGGCAAGGACAACGCGCCGGTCGACTTCATGACGCTCGGCGGATTCACCTTCGGCAAAGTGACCGGCGCGAAGCGGGTGGAAGTCGCGTTTGAGGCCCCGTCGGGGACGTGGGACGGCTCGGCGGCCGCGGATTTTGCGCTTGGCCTGCGCCTGCGCGGCTACCGGTTCGATAAATACAAGACGCGCAAGAAGGATACCGACGACAATGGCGTCGATGCCCCCGATTTTGTCATCGGCTCGAGCCACGCCGCCGCCGCGCGCGCCGCCGGTCAAGAGCGCTTCGCGGTCGCCGATGGGGTCGAACTCGCGCGCAATCTGGTCAACGAGCCGCCCAACGTCCTCTTTCCCGTCGAGTTCGCCGAACGCGCCAAAGCGCTGGAGAAGCTGGGCGTCGAAGTGGAAACGCTCGACGAGAAGGCGATGGGCAGGAAGGGGATGAACGCGCTGCTCGCCGTGGGACGGGGGTCAGCGCGTGAGAGCCGCCTCGTCGCGATGCGCTGGAATGGGGCGCGGTCGAAGCGAACAAAGCCAATCGCCGTTGTCGGCAAGGGGGTCTCTTTCGATTCCGGCGGGATCTCGATCAAACCCTCGGCCGGCATGGAGGATATGAAGGGCGACATGGGCGGCGCGGCCTGCGTAGTCGGGCTTATGCACGCGCTCGCCGCGCGCAAAGCGAAAGTCAACGTCGTCGGCGTCATCGGCCTGGTCGAGAACATGCCCGACGGGGACGCGATGCGGCCGGGCGACATCATCACTTCCATGTCGGGGCAAACGATCGAGATCGTCAACACGGACGCCGAGGGCCGGCTGGTTCTGGCCGACGCGCTCTGGTACGTGCAGGAGACTTATTCTCCACGAGCGATCATCGATCTTGCGACGCTGACCGGCGCCATCATCGTCGCGCTCGGGACCGACGTGGCTGGGCTCTTTTCCAATAATGACGACCTTGCTCAGCGGCTTGCGGCCGCAGGCGAGGCGTCGGGCGAAAAGGTCTGGCGCATGCCGCTCGGCGCGGCTTACGACAAGCTGATCGATTCCAAATTCGCCGACATGAAGAATGCCGGCGGCCGCCACGGCGGCTCAATCACTGCCGCGCAGTTCCTGCAGCGATTCGTCAAGGAGACGCCGTGGGCGCATCTCGACGTCGCGGGCACGGCGATGGGTTCGCCGCCGTCCGACATCAATCAGTCCTGGGGTTCGGGCTGGGGCGTGCGTCTTCTCAATCGTCTCATGGCCGACTCCTACGAAGATTAGGTTCTCATTTACGAATTGATTCGAGAATTGGGCTGAGGGGTCAGGATGCGGATTTGGTCCACGATCTTCGCGTTTGGCGCCGCCTGGACCGCCTCGCAGGAGCCGGCGTGGGCGATCGCTGGATGTGACGCTTTTTCCAACGCCTTGCGGGCCGAGGCGAGCGACATGCAGGTCGAGTTCGGGCGCGCGGTCGTGGTGTCCCGGACACATTCCGATTCGAATGTGTTCGACGTCACGACACGCGTGGACGTCGATGCGACGCTGAGTTGTCGCGGCGATCAATTCCTGCGCTTCGAGGCGCGCATCGGCGAACCCGCCAATGCCCGTACGACCACGAATTTCGAGCGCTTTCAGGCGGCGGCGCTGAAGGCGGCGCTCGGCTGGGACGTGGCCAAGAGCCGCAACGTCGTGCGCGGCATGAGCGCGGACGCGGGCGAGTATCTGGCCGCCTCGCGTGAACGCGGCGACGTCTATGTCGCAGGCAAGACCGAAGAGCACCAACCCGGCGGCGTGAGCCTCGGGCTGATCGCGACCGGCTCCGACCGGACCTTCGTGATCGTCGGCCCGGCGGGCCAGTGACCGAGGTCCGCTTTCATCATCTTGAGCGGCGGCGCCTCGATCAGGCGCTGCCGCGCCTGCTCGAGCGCGCGCTGGAGGAGGGCCGGCGCGTCCTCGTGCGCGCCCCTTCTGACGAGATGGTCGCCGCTCTTAACGAGCGATTGTGGACCTATGACGAAGCGAGCTTCCTTCCGCATGGCGCGGCCGGCGACGGCGATCCGATGACCCAGCCGATCTTCCTGACCTGCGAACCAGACAATCTCAACGCCGCAACCATGCTGGTCAGGCTTTCCGGCATCGAAGCCGGCGCGTCCGACGACGCGTTCGACCTCGTCGTTCTCATGTTCGACGGGCGTGACGAGACCGCGCTCGCTGACGCGCGGAACGAATGGCGACGGCTCAAGGACCAAGGCCGCTCGATCAGTTACTGGCGCGAGAGCGACGAGGGCGGGTGGGAAAAAGCGCGGTAGCATCGGTGTGCGATTCTGCACGCAACTCAATCCTTTCAGGCGCTTAAGCCTCCTTATCTGCAACTCGGAATCGTCTGCCTCGTCGATTGACAGACGCGATAATAGTGTATATACACCGAACATGGAATCCGAGGCGATCGACTTCACAACTTGTCGCGACTGCGCCTGTTCGGCGGCGCGCCGCCGAAGCCGGGAGCTGACGCGCGCTTTCGAAAAGGCGATGCGAGGGTCGGGCGTGCGAGGCACCCAGTTCACGCTCTTGGCGACGCTCGTCCAGACGGGGCCGATGGCGACGACGCGGCTCGCCGATTTTCTCGGCCTCGAGCGGACCACGCTGACCCGGAACCTAAGTCGTCTCGTTCGCGATGGGTTTGTTCGGATCGACGAAGGCGAGGACCGTCGCGTCCGCAAGGTCACGATCACACCACTCGGCGAACAGGCCGCGCGCCGCGCCTTCCCGTTCTGGAAGAAGGCGCAAGACGCGGCTTTGACTGGAGAGCCGTCTTCGGAGCCGTCTTAAAATTTTGACTGATACGTGTATCTACACTGAGAAGGAGAAACCGTCATGTTCGAAATTCTGTCGGCCATAGAATTGACCGTTAGCGCCGCGATCTTCGTGGCTTTTCTATCGCATGCGCTCGCGCGAACCTGGCGGGGGCGCCTGGCGGTCGCCGGCGTTCTCGCGGCCTGGTTCGGGCTCGTGCTCATGATCGGCGCGACGGGCGCCCTCGATCCCGTGCGCGGGCTCGGCGTTCCCGCGCTGGGCCTTACGGTCATGCTGCCGGTCGCTGCGCTCGTTTGCGCCTTCTTTGTTGTTCCCTCGATCCGCAACGCAATGCTGGCGACGCCGTTGCCGGCGCTGGTCGCGGTCAACGCGATCCGGGTGCTCGGGGTCACTTTCCTGATCCTCTACGCCGCGGGAAGGCTTCCCGCGCCTTTCGCCCAGAGCGCAGGCTGGGGCGACATTTTCGCCGGCGTCACGGCGCTGCCTCTCGCCTGGTCGATCGTCCAGTTCGGCTCGCGCGTCCGACCACTCGCGCTGTTGTGGAATACGATCGGGATCGCGGACCTAGTCGCGGCGGTAGGACTGGGCGCTCTGTCAGCCCCGGGTCCGCTTCAGGCCTTCGTCGGCCCGCCGACGAGCGCCATCATGACCACCCTGCCGTGGCTTCTCATTCCGGGCTTTCTCGTGCCCTGCCTCATGTTCCTGCACGTCGTCATTTTCTATCGGCTGCTCGCCAGGACGGAAGTCGCGACCGTCGCCCATCCCTGGCTGAGCAGTGGCGCGACGAGAACGACGTGAAGCGCGCGACACTGAGTCGCGCGCTTCAGCTTCTTGGTTGAGTTCGAAGGTCTTTCGGCGGCTGCACTGGCCTTGGCCGCCGCGATCTGATCCCAAACGGCGGCGCGCGACCCTCCCGATCAGCGCGCCGCCGCCCGTCCCTTCTGGCGCAAGATGCGGTCTTACGCCTTGGGGAACGGCACGGCCACGAAGCGGGCGCCGTCGGCAGTCTGAATCCGCATCAGCACCGCCTTCTTGCCTTGGCTCTTGGCGCTTGCGATCCCGGACTTCACGTCCGCGGGGCTCGACACCGGCTTGCCCGCGACATCAAGGATGACGTCGCCCGTAGCCAGTCCCTGCTCCGCGGCCGTTCCGTTCGGATCGACGCCGACGATCGCGACGCCCTTGTCGCCGGATCCAGCGACGTCCTTAGCCGGAGCGATCTGGATGCCGAGAGCGCCTGGCTCCTTCTGGGAGCTGTCAGCCTGGGCTACGGTCTCGTTTTTCTGGCTAGCGAGCGTGATCTGAGCCGTCTTTTGGTCGCCGTTGCGGATATAAGTGAGCTCGACCTTGTCGTTGGGCTTGAACGACCCGATCCGGCGGGTGAGGTCGGCCGCGTCCGCAACCACCTGACCGTTGAGCTTGGTGATCACGTCGCCCGCCTTGATCCCGGCCTCCGCGGCCGGCGTTCCCGGCATCGCCTCGGCGACGATCGCGCCCTTGTCCGTCTTCATTCCTAGGCTCTCGGCCATGTCCGGGGTCACAGGCTGGATGTTGACGCCGAGATAGCCGCGCGGAACGACCCCGCCGTGCTCGAGCGCGCCGATGACGCTATCGGCTGTGGTCGACGGAATGGCGAAGCCGATGCCGACGCTGCCGCCCGAAGGCGAATAGATGGCGGTGTTCACGCCGACGACCTCGCCCTTCATGTTGAAGGTCGGGCCGCCCGAGTTGCCACGGTTGATCGGAGCGTCGATCTGCAGGAAGCGGTCATAGGGGCCATCGCCGATGTCGCGGCCTTCAGCCGAGACGATGCCTGCGGTCACGGTGCCGCCCAGGCCATAAGGGTTGCCGATCGCCACGACCCAATCGCCGATGTGCGGAGTTCTCCTTGGAGAAGGCGACGAAGGGATAGTCGCCGGCCTCGTTCACTTTGAGCAGCGCGAGGTCGGTCTTCGGGTCCGTGCCGACCACTTTGGCGTCGAGTGTCTTGCCGTCGAGCGTGGTGACGGTGACGGACTTGGCTTTCTGCACGACATGGTTGTTGGTGACGATGTAGCCGTCGCCCGAAATGAAGAAGCCGGAGCCTTCACCCATCATCATGGGATGACGGCCCTCTGGCATGCCGCCGCCATTGGGCAGACCGCCGAACTGACGGAAGAACTTCTGAATTTCCGGGGGGAGATTGTCCATTTGGCCGGAAGGACCTTCGGCGTCGCCGTCGTCGGCGGCGATCTTGACCTTGACCGACACGACCGCCGCTTTGACACGCTCGATGAGCGGCGCGAACGACGGGGCGTTTTGTGGCAGGTCAGCGATGGAGACGGGCGCGGCGTAAGCGGGATGGCTCGGGGTGAACGCGCCCCCGCCGAGGGCGCCAGCGACGCCAAGCGCCGCGACGGCAACGGAGGCGAGGATCGTATTGCGCCGTCCCTGGGGGCTCGCAAGACCGGAGAATGACATGAGTTCGCTCCAAATTCGACAATGACCGCATCAAGCGATCGATGGAGCGACCATGCGCCGGGGAGCCTATCCAGAAATTGGCCGGCGCATTAAGCTTTCTCAAGGTATGGAGCCGGCGTTCCCGGTTATCCTCCGCTCGTTCGCGAGAGAAGCCCAACCAAATCCCTTAGGCGACAAGACGGACCCAAGAGCAATCGCTGATGGCATCCTCGAGGCCGGCGTTGGCATGGAAGGCGCGGCAATTCACGGGTTCTGTCACGACTTTGATATGTCAACATCGTACGGAAGAACCGCTCCCATTGACCTCCTGGGGGCCAGGGCCTCGCTCGGAATTCTCCCGCCGTGTTCTCTGAGCGAGGCCTCTCGTGCGCACAAGACAATGGGATTTGCCTCGACCCATAGGCAACCATAATCTTTCCGTCCGGTGTAACGTACAAACCCGCCGGCACCACAACGCGGGTATAGTCCAGTATTCACTTCATTTCAATAGAGATGGTGTTCAATATGCCGAGCCGCCGACGATGGACTCGCCTCCGATCGACGTGGCTTTCTGGCAGTGTTTGCGGCTATGCGCTCAACGTTTTCTCATTGGCTAGGTGATTGACAGCGCGTAGGCGTGGAGTATTGTCATTGCAACCGCCGAGTTGTAAGCCTCCCAGGACGCGCCGGCTTGCCCCGCGCCTGCCCGCATCGGGTCTGGGACTTTTTCAACTTACGGGAACGGTCGCGGCCACACCCTACGGGGAGCATCGGTCAGTGGCACAAAAAAGGACTGGTCAAAGCAACTCATGGACAAATGAAGACGTGCGCGAGCTCAAGGCGCATTCGAAAGCTCGAACGCCGCTAACGGAGATTGCGAAGAAGATGAAACGCACCGAGGGGGCGCTTCGGCGTAAGGCGGGAATTCTCCGCATCGGCCTCGGACATCGTCGCTATCACCGCGCAAAATGCCTTGGAGGAGCGATGCCGCACGAGATCGTGGTCGAGGCCGAGAGGCCTAGCGATTTTCATACAACGTTTCGTCTGCGCGTTGATGGAAACGTCATAGCCGAGAACGTGACTGAGCTGGAGACTCAGTTTCTCGTCTCTGAAATGCTCGAACGAATTCCATCGTTGAGGTCCGCTGCACAGCAACGACGAGCATCCCGAAAGCGATAGCGCCGCCTTAGCCCGACTTCACCAACTGGCGCTGATTTTTGCGATTTTTCGCGGAGTTTTGTGACTGCAAGCCATTGGAGTCGTTGGGTCAGTCGGGCCGGAAATGGCTGTAGTGCCGACCAAGTCCCTTGCGCGGCGAGGGGCGCGGCGCGAGTCTTGGACATGTTTTTGCGCCACAAGATTCGCCGCAAGGACGGCAAGGAGCATCGGACCTGGTCGGTCGTTGAGAACCGGCGCGTCCGGAGCGGTCGCGTGGTTCAGCGACAGGTGCTCTATCTCGGGGAGATCAACGACAGCCAGCGGGCGGCGTGGAGTCGGGCTGTCGAAGTCTTCGACGAAGGGGGGCGATCGAAGCAGATCGCGTTGTTTCCCGAAGATCGTCCTGCCCCGGTTCTCGATTGCGACGTGGTTTCGATTCGGCTGAGCGCGATGCGGTTGCGCCGACCGCGTCAGTGGGGCGCCTGCTGGCTGGCGATGGTGATGTGGGATCAGCTGCGAATGGACGATTTCTGGCGCCCGGCGCTGCCGCTCTCGCGCGAGGGAACGGACTGGCTGAACGTCCTGAAGACCTTGGTCGCCTATCGGCTGATCTCTCCGGGCAGCGAGTGGCGGCTTCACCGGCACTGGTTCGAGCACAGTGCGATAGGCGACCTGCTCGGCGAGGACGTCGGGCTCGCGCAACCCAACAATCTCTATCGCTGCCTGGACCTGCTTGTCGCGCACAAGCCGGCGCTGTTCACGTTTCTGCGCGAGCGCTGGAAGGACCTGTTTCAGGCTGACTTTGAAGTGCTGCTGTATGATCTGACCAGCACGTATTTCGAATGCGATCCGCCGGAGAGCGGCAAGCGGAAGTTCGGCTACAGCCGGGACAAGCGCTCCGATTGCGTGCAGGTCGTGATTGCGCTGATCGTCACGCCGGACGGCCTTCCCCTGGCCTACGAAGTCATGGACGGCAACACCTCGGACAAGACGACGTTGCGGGCGTTTCTGACCAAGATCGAGACGCAATACGGCAGCGCCAAGCGCACCTGGGTGATGGATCGCGGCATCCCGACCGAGGAAGTCCTGGCGGAGATGCGCGGCTCGCCGACGCCGATCCGCTATCTGGTGGGCACGCCCCGCGGCCGGCTGACGAAGCTGGAACAGGCGCTCGCGGCCAAGCCGTGGGAAGACGTGCGCGAGAGCGTGCGGGTCAAGCTGATCGAACAGGATGAGGAAACTTACGTCCTGGCCCGAAGCCAAAGCCGGCGCGACAAGGAGCAGGGGATGCGGCGGCGTCGGTTGAGGAAGCTGATCAAGCGGTTGCGCGAACTGCAACGACAGGACCTGACGCGCGACGAGCTGCTGCTCAAGCTCGGCGCGGCCAAGAAGGAAGCCGGCAAGGCCTACGGGTTGTTGGTGATCCATCCGCCGACGAAAGATCAGCCGGTGACGCCGCAAACGTTCCATTTCACGCTGGACCGCAAGAAGCTCCGCCTCGCGCGCCGCCGCGAGGGCGGCTATCTGCTTCGCTCCAACATCAGGAGCGACGACCCCGGCCATCTCTGGCGGCTGTATCTGCAATTGGCCGAGATCGAGCAAGCGTTCAAGGAACTGAAGAACGATCTATCAATTCGTCCCATCTATCACCAGTCAGACGCCCGCATCGAAGCTCATATCTTCGTGGCCTTCCTGGCCTATTGCCTGATGGTGACGCTGAAGCAGCGGCTGAAGGCGCTGGCGCCGGGGCTGACGCCGAGGGCTGTGCTCGAAAAGCTTGCCGCCATCCAAATGATCGACGTCGAGTTGCCCACGACAGACGGCCGCACCGTCGTCCTATCGCGCCATACCGAGCCGGAAAACGATCAGTGGCTTTTGCTGCAGCGCCTGAAGCTCGACCTCCCCGCCCAGCCGAGGCCGAAGATCACCGCTCCGATCCCCCGCCAAGCGGCTTGATCGCTCACCTCCCGTAGTGCCGACCTTTGGACTCGCCCCCCTGCGATTCCAATGCCTTCGCCTCGCCCACCCCCGCCAGTTGGTGAAGTCGGGTTAGCCATCCTGGGCGGGCGTGTGCATCACCAGCTTGTAGTCGGGCCGCTCCGCAGGAGCGAAGCTATGCTGGGTGAAGCGCACAAGCCCATCGTGCGGGTGGTGGAAAATGCGTAGCCCGCCTTCGCGAATCTGAACGGCTTGCTCGTCCCATGCTGCGGCGAAGAACGGGCTCTCTCCACGCAGCGTTTCGACGAAGCTCGTCACCCGGGCGTCGCGAAAAGTGTGCCCGAAATCCGCGCGGAATTCGGCGAGCAGCCGTTGCGCCCTATCCTTCCACATGGGGATCAGCGCGCGGGCGGATGGTTCGAGAAACACGTAGCGCAAAAGGTTGCGTTGGCAGTCGCCGTCCAGCCAGCCGTGAAAGAGCCGCGCGGCCGCCTCGTTCCAGCAGCAGGCGTTCCAGAGCCGGTCAAGTCCATAAGCCGGGTGTTCGATCGCCTTGACCGCCGCCACCAATGAGGGAGGCGCATCCGCCGTCTGTCGGCGCGGTGATTCCGGATCCAGACGCCCGGCGAGTTCGAACAGATAGCCGCGTTCGGCTGGCGATAGCGATAGCGCCTCAGCGATGCGGCCCAACGCCTCGGGTGAGGCCTGGACCGGGCGGCCCTGCTCGATCCATGTGCACCAGGTCGCGCTGATGCCGGCCCGATCTGCGAGTTCCTCCCGCCGGAGACCGGGCGTGCGCCGGCGCCCACTCTGCGCCGTCGGCTGCATCCGCTCCCGATGGGCGCGCACGAACTCGCCAAGCAGCCGCCTTTGATCCGCATCCAGCATAGCATCACACATAATAGGATAATGTTCGATCTTGTACCAGTTTACGTCCAGACGTATGCCTCGGGAAGCAAAGGAGCGGGTTCATGATTGAGGCGCATGAGCAGGTCGTCGAGGCGCAGTTCGGCCCTCGAGCGAAAGCCTATGTCGAAAGCGCCGTTCACGCGCGCGGAGCGGACCTCGAAGCCATCGAGGCGATCACGCGCGAGGCGCGCCCCGAACTCGCGCTCGATCTTGGGGCCGGCGGCGGCCATGTCTCCTATGCCATGGCGCGTCACGCCCGCCGGGTCGTGGCCACGGATTTGTCGGGCGAGATGCTGAAGGCGGTCGCGGCCACGGCGCGCGAGAAGGGCCTGAGCAACATCGAAACGGTCGAGGCCCCCGCCGAGCGGCTTCCGTTCGAAGACGCGACGTTCGACCTTCTGGCTTGCCGATTCTCGGCTCATCACTGGCGCGATTTTGAGGGCGGGCTGCGCGAGGCGCGCCGCACGCTGAAAGGCGGCGGTCAGGGCGTGTTCATCGATGTCTATTCTCCCGGCCCGCCGCTCTTCGACACGCATCTCCAGGCTATCGAATTGCTGCGCGACCACTCGCATGTTCGCAATTACACTTGCGCAGAATGGATCGGCGCCCTCACTCGCTCGGGCTTCGGCCTAGAGGCTTGCCGGACCTGGCGGCTTCGGATGGATTTTCCCGTCTGGACGGCGCGCATGCGAACCCCCGAGGCTAATGTGAGGGCGATTCGCGCGCTTCAGATCGCCGCCTCCGCGGAGACGAAAGCGCATTTCGCCATCGAGCCGGATGGGTCATTCTTTCTCGACATGCTGATGGTGGAGGCGTCGGCGGCCTGATGGTGGAGGCGTCGGCGGCTATCTGCGAAATTCTCCCTCAACGGCTTCGTAGAGCGCCCTGAACCGCTCCCGTTGCGCGGTGAACATCGCGACAAGTTCAGCCTCCGGTTCGGTCACGTCGGCGATTTCGGGGGGAAGGCAAACGGCTTCGGGCGGCTCGCCGGTCGCGGCCATGCGCGCCAGGCGCGCGGCGCCGTAAGCGGGGCCCGTCTCGCCGCCACGCATGCGCACGACGGTAAAGCCGGTCGCGGCGGCGATCATGCGTGTCCATAATAAACTCTTCGCGCCGCCGCCGATGAGACCGACGCGATTGATCCTCGCGCCGGCGGCGGCGAGACAATCGCGCCCGTCCGCAAGCGTCAGCGCGATCCCCTCCATCACCGCGCGGGCGACGTCGGCGCGAGAACCTGTCTCGCTCAAGCCAAACAGAACGCCGCGCGCGTAAGGATTGTCGAGCGGCGTCCGCTCGCCGCTGAGATACGGCAGGAAAAGAAGCGCGCCGGGGCCAGGGTAACTCGCCGCAGCCTCGCGCTCGAGCGCGTCCGGCGAAGCGCCGAGTAGCCGCCCGGCAAAAGCGAGCGCGCCGGCGCCGTTGAGCATCGCCGCCATTGCGTACCAGCGGTCGGGCAGCGCATGGGCGAAACCGTGTACAAGCTCCTCCGGCGCGCTCATGTATTGTTCGGTCGCGACGATGAGTTGCGTCGCGGTTCCGAGCGAGACGAAGGCTTCGCCCGGCGCTATTGCGCCCAAGCCCACCGCCCCCACGGCGGCGTCGCCACCGCCCGCCGCCATGAGAACGCCCCGCGACAAGCCGAGCGCGTCCGCGGCCTCAGGCCGGATCCGGCCGACCGGCTCCGATCCCTCGAAGAGTGGCGGCGCCCAGGCGGGGTCGGCATCGCAGGCGGCGAACGCTGCCGGCGACCAGGCCCGCCGGGCCTCGTCAAGCAGCCAAGTCCCCGCCGCGTCGCTCATGTCGGAGGCCCGTTCTCCGGTGAGCGTCAGGCGTAAATAATCCTTTGGCGACAGGATCGAGACGACCCGGCGGCGATGGTCCGGCTCATGCCGGGCCATCCATTTGAGCTTCGGCCCGGTGAAACCCGGCATCGGCTTCACGCCGACGACGCGGGCCAGGTCCGGATAGCCGCGGGCCAGTTCGTCGGCCTCATGAAAAGCGCGTCCGTCGTTATGGAGGATCGCCGGGCGCACTGGCTTGTCGGCACGGTCGAGGAGCACTGCGCCATGCATCTGGCCCGAAAAGCCGACGGCCTTCAGGGCGCCCAGCGCCTTGCCCGAGCTATTTCCGAGGTCGGCGATTGCGCCGGCCATCGCTGCCCTCCAATCGTCGGGATTCTGCTCCGACCAGCCGGCGCGCGGACGATCAGGAGAATAGACGCGGGCTGCGCTCGCAACGGGCTTGCCGGCCTCGTCGGTCAAAAGCGCCTTAAGGCCAGAGGTTCCGCAGTCAAGCCCGAGATACATGGGCTTGCATTGTGCGCCACGCGCGGGGCCCTCACAAGCTAGAGCGCGCGATGAGGGCGAAGCGGCCAGACCAACTTATCCTCGTCCGCCAAATCAGTGTTGCCAAGCTTGGCAACAAGACAACAACGGCGTCGGCGCGCGCCAAGCCCACTCCGGGTCGGCATCGTCTTCGTCCAATTCGGCGCCTCGTTCGAGAATATACCTCAAGCCGGAAAGGATCGGCTGGTCGGCGCCGCGGGTCGCCTCGCCCACCCCCTCCCAATCGCGTTCAGCCGCACGGCGCGAGAAGCGGCGAACGAGGCCAGCTGCGAATATGCCGCTGGGCAGGTTCCGTTTCGCAGCGTCGAGCGAGAAGCGTTGCGCAAAATCGCCGCCGATGGAGGCTACCGCCGCGCGCGCAACATGCGGATTGGAGCAGGTCCGGACGATCTCACGGACGATCATTGGCAGGCTCCTTTCTTACGTGGGCCGGGTAGCATCATATGACAAGGGAATTTGTTCTCAACGTGTCATTGCTCAAAAAAATCTTTTGGACTCGCGAAGGTCAACGTTTAGACAACGCAATGTCAAGGATTTGTCACACAGTAGCGCGTGCGCCGCGGCACGAAACTGGACTTTTGTTCTCACACGTTCACAATCGTTCCACCCATTTGCTTGGCGCAACCTCGGTTGCATAATAAAGCCATCTTCTAGTTACTTGTAATTGCCAGAAAAAATGCGATGTTTGTGCTGCGTCGCGCCCGGACTGGTTCACATTCGCAGGTGGCGCGCGCATCGAGAATCCGCATGATCCGGAAAACGCTGAGTTCGGCGCAGAACGGAGAGCGCTGTTGCGCGTGCTGGTCCTTTACGCCCATCCGGTCGAAACAAGCTTCGGCGCGAGCCTGCACGGGACCCTCGTTGAGACCTTGCGTACGCGCGGCCATGAGGTCGACGATTGCGACCTCAATGCCGAAGGGTTCGATCCGGTCATGACCCGACAGGACCGCGCCGACTACTACGACGTCCCCGGGAACCGACGCCGCGTCGCGCTCTACGTCGACCGCCTGCTCAAATCAGACGCGTTGGTCTTTTCCTTTCCCGTCTGGAACATGGGCTTTCCCGCGATCCTCAAGGGCTTCGTCGATAAAGTGTTCCTGCCCGGCGTCAGCTTCAATTTGAAAGACGATGGCTCATATGTCCCCTGCCTGCACAACATCAAACGGCTCGGTGTGGTTTGCACCTATGGCGGGAGGCGTTGGACGACCGTCCTGATGGGCGACCCGCCCCGCCGGTTCCTCAAACGCTCGATGCGCCTGAATTGCGCGCCGGGCGCGCGCTGCGATTACCTCGCCTGCTATGACATGGATCACACGACGCTCGCGCGCCGCATCCGTTTCCTCAAGGCGGTCGAACGGAAATTTTCGACCTGGTGAGCCGTCACGAGCGCCCAAATGGGGTTCCGCCGCGGCTCCTTTTTGCGGCACCATTCGTCTTGGCTCTTAGACGTCGATGGAGCGAAACGATGAGCCTCAGGGACAAGATCATAGTCGTGACCGGGGGAAGCCGGGGCCTTGGCCTCGGCCTGGTCGAAGCCCTCGTTGATCAGGGGGCCAAGGTTAAGGTGGTAGGCCGAAGCGCCGTGGACCTTGCGGCGGTCAGCGCGCGGCTGGGCGTCGAAACGAGCTCGGCCGACATCACCGACAAGGCGGCGGCGAAACGAATTCTTTCGGGCGCCCGCCCGCAGATTCTGGTTCTGAACGCCGGCGCAACGCCCCGAATGGGGCCAATCGACCAGCTGAGCTGGGAGGACTTCACGACAACTTGGGACACGGACGTGAAGGGCGGCCTCTATTGGCTACAAGCCGCGTTGAATCTCCCGCTCGCCCCGGGCAGCCGGGTTCTCGTAGGCTCGAGCGGCGCCGCGCAACAAGGTTCGCCCTTGTCGGGCGGCTATGCAGGTTCCAAGCGAATGCTCTGGTTGATGGCGAAATACGCCAACGGTCTCTCAGAGCAGAAGGGCCTCGGCATCCGGTTTCAGGCGATTGTTCCGTTGCAGATGATCGGCGACACAGGCGTTGGTGGGGAGGGCTCAAGAGCGTACGCTCGCGTCGCAGGGGTCGAACCTGAGGCCTTTCTCGCTCGTTTTGGCGCGCCGATGCCGCCGCGCATGTTCGGGGAGTACGTGATCCGGATACTCAACGACCCTCAGTACGATAAGGCGATCGCTCTGGGACTCAAAGGCGATACGGGGATCACTATGCTCGAAGGGAAAGCCGCTTGAGCCAGGTAGGGCCAACCGGCGGCGTCGATCAATCGGAATTCCTCGCTCTGGTCGGCGACCTGCGGCCTGAGTTGCACCGGTATTGCGCCCGCCTGACTGGTTCGGTCTTTGACGGCGAGGATGTCGTCCAGGACAGCCTGGCCAGCACCTTCGTGGCGTTGAAGACCTTAGACGCGGCGCCGTCCATGCGCGCCTGGCTGTTCCGCATCGCGCACAACCGGGCGCTCGATCTCCTGCGTAGCCGCGCCATTCGCGCGGCAGAGCCTCTCGAGGCCGCGGCGGAGACGCCGGAGTCCGACGCCTCCGACCCATTGGAGGCCCTGATGCGTCAGGAAGCAGTCAGGACAGCCGTGTCGCGCTTTGTCGAGCTTCCCACTGTCCAGAGAAGCGTCGTCATCTTGAAGGACGTCCTCGACCATTCTCTCGAAGACATTGCGGCGCTTCTCGACACCACGGTCAACGCCGTGAAGGGCCATCTCGCGCGAGGCCGGGCCCGGTTGAAGGAAATCAACGCCCAAACGCCGCCGCAACCCGTCGATCGCTCTCCATCGCCGGAGGTCGCGCGCTTCGTGGCGCTGTTCAACCAACGAGACTGGGACGGTCTGCGCGCGCTGCTCGCGCATGATGTCAAGCTTAAGCAATCTTCCCATCCTGTCCGAGCCGGCGCGGCGGATGTCGGCATGTTCTTCACAATCTATTCCAAGATGGATTGTTTATCGCTGAGCCGAGCGTGGGTGGAAGGACGTGAAGTGATCGCGGTCTTCGAAGATCGCGCCGATCCGAAGCCGAGCCACGTGATGTGGCTCGAATGGCGGGACGGCGGGATCAGCTTCATCCGCGACTACCGCTATGTGCGCTACGTTCTCGCCGACGCTGACTTGACGCCGGACACGGACACCGCGCGCTGAGGGCGCGATTTCTGGTTTCGTGAGTGTCCGTAGCGAAAGGGAGGCGCTCGAACGCGCTATCCGTCATCCACGGGGTGGCCCAGTCGTCCGAATTACCCACCCTGAGCGATTTATCCAGGTTGAGGACGGCGGCCGAGTTCCAGCGGGGCCTGAGGAGGGCGCCCGGGTTTCTCAGCTCGACCCCCGCGCGTCCATTTTGTCGATGAGTTTTCCATGTTGGCGGGCCTGGAGCATCAACTGCTGGAACTGACCCAGCGCCTGTCCGCCGAGCAGCTCAACAAAGCCGGAACGATCGTCCACGTGAGGTTCAATTAACCCCGTTGCGTCGCTCGAACTCGCGGGGCTGTGGCCTGAAGCCGACGCTCGCTTACGATGCGACCACTGACCGTAGAAAGGACCTGACCGCCGCCGCAAAGCTATCCAGTCGGTCATATGGAAGTCCGTGGCCAGCGTCCTTTATTCGTTCGTACCGAAGGCGTTGATTGAGATTTTGCAGTTCTCGCGCCGTTTAGGGAGACAACACCCCTGGCCCCAATGACCAGGAGGACTGGGACGCAAATGGCGCTCACTAGAGCGGAATCCGATCATCCTGTATCGTCCTGATAACCACAGGATTTGAAGTAATTTATACATACCGAGGGCTCGAAGATTTCGGCGCAGGTTTCGAGGGCGCGCATCAGACCCGCGACGGTCCGCTCGGCGATTTTGCGCAGGAAGGCCTTGAGCTTGGAGAAGGCTTTTTCGATAGGGTTCATATCGGGACTGTAGGCTGGAAGATATCGCAACTGCGCGCCCGCCGCCTTGATCAGTTGCTCGACCCGCGGCCCCTTGTGAGCGGGGAGATTGTCCATGACGACGGTCTCGCCGGGCGAGAGCGTGGGGACGAGGCATGTCTCCACCCAATCCTCGAACAGGGCGGCGTTGATCGGTCCGTCGAAAGTCCTTGCCGCCGTCAGGCCGCGAAGGCGAAGGCCGGCGACCAAAGTCACCGTTTTGTAGTGACTGTGCGGGATGGCCGACCGCAACCGGCGCCCGCGCCGGCAACGTCCGCTTTTGCGCGCGAGATTTGTGGAGGCTCCGGTCTCGTCAATGAAAACGAGTTTCGTCGGATCGAGATCGAGCTGTCCCGCGAACCATTCCCGGCGTCGATTTTGCACGTCCGCGCGTTGTTGTTCCTCGGCATGCGCCGTTTTTTTTAAAGGTGATCTGGTGACGGTCGAAGAAACGCCACAGCACGGAGACCGCAAAGCGCTCGCCGCTATTGGCGATCAGCTGCTCCCGGATCTCGAGCAGCGTTATGTCGGCATCGTCAACTTATTGAGCGAAGCTCGCGACGATGCTGAAATGGAGCGCCCGGGCTATGCAGCGATCTGGACGCCGGCAATGTCCTTCCACGCGTTCAGCGCGTCGGCGCGAAGCGCTCGATAGTCAGATGCTGAGAGGGCGTGGCGGGGAAAGTGGAAGAGGTTGGCGATGGGATCATGGATCGAGATGAAGCGCTGCAGTTGCCGCGGCGATTTGAACCGCTTCATGATCCGCTCTCGCCGCCTCGTTGGCTGATGGGAATTTTCGGCCCGATTATTGAGTCCCTTATGCTGGCGATGCTCGAACTTCATGCCCATGTCCGTGCGCGCGGCGCCGTAAGAACCGAGCTTATCGGTGACCAAGACACGCGGAGCGCGGGCCTGTTTGCGGACGAGCTTGCGAAGCAGGCGTTCGGCGGCGCCTCGGTCGCGGCGACTCTGAACCAAAGCGTCGAGGACAAAGCCGTCCTGATCGACGGCGCGCCAAAGCCAGTGCTTTTCACCATTGATGGCGACCACGACCTCATCGAGATGCCACTTGTCGCCGAATTGCGGCGCGCGCCGGCGCACTTCGTTGGCGAAGTCTCGGCCGAATTTCTCAGCCCAACGCCGGACGGTTTCGTGACTGACGATCATACCGCGGGCGGCCAGAAGATCTTCGACCATTCTCAGGCTGAGAGGGAAACGGAAATAGAGCCAAACCGCATGGGCGATGACCTCAGCGGGAAAGCGATGACCACGATAGCAGGAATTTGACGTCTGGCTCATCGCCGCCAACTAGCCCAAAACCATCGACAAATCGTCAACGTGACAGTCCTAGTTCGAGCATCGCCAGCATAAGGGACTCAATAATCGAGCCGAAAATTCCCATCAGCCAACGAGGCGGCGAGAGCGGATCATGAAGCGGTTCAAATCGCCGCGGCAACTGCAGCGCTTCATCTCGATCCATGATCCCATCGCCAACCTCTTCCACTTTCCCCGCCACGCCCTCTCAGCATCTGACTATCGAGCGCTTCGCGCCGACGCGCTGAACGCGTGGAAGGACATTGCCGGCGTCCAGATCGCCGCATAGCCCGGGCGCGCCATTTCAGCATCGTCGCGAGCTTCGCTCAATAAGTTGACGATGCCCGGCGGTATGTTGAGAGCGCTCTGTATCGTCGGCAATGAGGTCGCCACGACTTGCACGTCGAGGATCGCCATGAACATGCCGACGCACATCATGGCAAATCCGACCGACGTCGAGGCTAGTGAGGCGGCCGGGGTGTTGTGCTCAAGCGCGTTCGACATGGTGGGACCCGGTCAACGCGACATTTTCCGCACGGATCCGGATCGATAACAAGATCGCATTGGCTCCGGAGAAGACCAGAGCAAGCCAGGGTAGGCCAAGGCAAAGGGGTAGGGCGGCAATCTCTCCAACGACGACGAGGTAGTTTGGGTGCGAGACAATGCGGTAGGGGCCATTCGATACCCGCGGGGCGCCCGGAAGGACGATGATACGCGTGGTCCAACGAGGACCAAGCGTCATCAGAATCCAAACGCGCAGAACCTGGAGTAACAGAAAGATTGCAAGCCAGGTTGGACTAATCGGTTGCGTCGCGCCGAAAATCCACAGACTGCCTAACCAGAGGGCGTGCATCAGCACAATTGCTGGATAGTGCCCGGGAGCGACCTCGAAGGCGCCCTTTGCGAGCAGCGCCGCTGTATTGCGGCGCGAGAGATGGAGTTCCGCAATCCGTTCCGCGCTGACCAACCCAAGAAGCAGGGCGGCGCCCGTCACGCGGCTCTCTTCAGGGAAACACAGCTCGAGGTGAAACCAGGCCCCATCGCGGTCAGCAATGTGCGCGAAGGCATACCGGCGCGAATGACGCGGTCCAGCACGAATAGCACGGTCGGCGACGACATGTTGCCATAATCCGCCAGAACGGTGCGTTCGTGGTCGAGAGAGCCCTGCTTGAGCGACAGCGCCAGTTCGAGGGCCGCGATGACCTTCGAGCCGCCAGGATGACAGGCAACTCGATCGATGTCTTCGAGGGCCAATCCGGCGCGGGCCAGAATGCCGGCGATCGCCTGTCCGATGTGCTGTTGCGCGAACGGGGGGATCGCACGGTCAAATATGACGCCGAAGCCTTGCGGATCGATTCTCCAACCCATGATGTCGAGCGTGTCAGGCCAGGTGTGCTGACCGCTCATCTCAACGGCGGCAGCGCCACCGTCGTAGGCCCTAAGCACGCACGCGGCCGCGCCGTCCCCGAACAGCGCCGTGGCGACAATATTGGCCTTGGTCAATTCATCGAGGCGGAAGGCTAGGGTGCAAACCTCGACCGCGACCAGCAACACAATGCTGCCCGGACGCGAGCAGGCGAGGCGGGAAGCAATCGAGAACCCCGAGACACCGCCGGCGCAGCCGAGGCCGAAGACGGGAACGCGCTCGACATTGGCGCGAAATCCCATGCGCCCGGCGACTCTCGCCTCGAGACTGGGCGTCGCAACCCCAGTCGACGAGATCGTGACGATCGTATCGACCTCTGCGGCGTCAAGTTCGGCGACCTCCAGAGCGCGGGTCGCCGCGTCGACAAAGAGCTGGCATGCTCCCTCGAGATAGGCGCTTGTGCGCTCGGGCCAGCCCAGCGGCTTAAGGTACCAATCGATTGGCCGCACCGCATATCGTTGGCGAATTCCGGAGCTCTTGAAAACTCGCGCCATGCGGTCGAAATCGTCATAGCGCCCGGCGAAACCGCGACTTCGCGGCCGACGCGACGTCGGACTGGTGCAAGACGTGCGGGGGAACCGAGGTAGCGAGTGAAACAAGCTTGGCAGACTGATCCATCGATACTCCAATTGTAATCACGACATAAGGGCGCCCACAGAGAAAACAATAGTGGTCCCAATTTATTCGGTAAGATGTAATCGAGGATTTTTATCTAATCGTTACGAGCGCTGCACTTACAATTGTGTGAAGCGAACAAGTCGAATAGTCTGAGACGTGTGTATGTTCGCACGTCAGCTTTCGCCGGCGGGAATGAAATCCCGCCTAACCTCTGAGGACCACGCCGACCTAGCCGTTCCTCAAGGGGATGTGGGGCAGATCACCCTGTCTCGTCGCATGGAACATCGGCGAATGACAACTCTTGTGCGCGCTCCCTCCGTGCCGAACCCGAACAGGGAATACGTGCTTAGGTCGGTAGACCACATCCAGTACATTGGGCGCCTAGCTAGATTGCTTTCTCCAGGAGCGCCTTAACGGAATCCTGGTTCGTATCGCCTACCGACCGTGCGGTCTCGTGATGGCCCTTGAAAGCGATGAGCGTGCTTTGCTTCGTGGCCGTGAAGTTGCGCACTACGTCCTTCTGCGAATCGAAATCGACGTCGAAAACTTTGAGATCCTTGAACCTCGGATCGGACTTCGAGTTTGTTGAGAATCGGTTTCTGCACCCAACACACCGGGCACCAGGGAGCCGTGATATCGACGAGGATCGGATTACCGGCCTTCTGGGCCGCGGCAAAGGCGCGGGTTGTATAGGGAAGGACCTCGGCCGCGTTCGCGACAAACGGCCCAATTCCAACGGGAAACGAGAGGACGAAAGCAAGCAAATGGCGTTTCATTCAAAAGATCTCCGCGTCGGCCATTCAATCCAAGGTCGCTGTCCCATGTTCGCGAAACCGTTCGCCAGTGTTACCGGCTACACAGCCTTTTTTTGGGTCTCGGACAGCTTCCGACTAAACCCCCGGACGAAGGCTACGCGATTGCGGCCCGTACTGCGGGCCGCAATCGGCGTGAAACGACGCGTCCTCAAGCAGGTCAGTAATCTGTCATCATATGCTGGATCTGCACGCAAGTGCCGAGTACGACGCCGTAGACCACTTGGGCAGCCAGCACGACTGCAGGCGTCTGGTACGTTACAGAAGAGCTCCATTCTGCGACTTGCGGACCTGGCTGAGCGGGCCTGTCGGCAGGAGCTTGCGCAGTTTCTTCGCGGCGACATCAAATGCCGGCGCGTTCCTGGCCCCCTTTGTCGCCGTGGCGTAGCTCTCCTGCATTTCCGCCGCCGAGATTTCAGGTGCCCACGCCACAGCGCCGCCCTCAACTGGAAATTCTGGAATGCGGTCGCGACAGTCATGGCGACTCAAGGCTCGACCAACGCCGTGCTTCACATTCTTGCCATTGCGAAAGCGGCTCGCGTCAATTGGACAGACGACTTCGACAGCGTGCGGCGGAAGGTGCCCGTTCTATGCGACCTGAAGCCATCTGGCCGCTATATGGCAGTCGACTTTCATCGCGCCGGCAGCGTGCAACAGGTGCTGAGAATGTTGCTCGACCATGGCGTTCTCCACGGTGAATGCATGACCATCACCGGCCGCACGATCGCGGAGGAGTTGTCGGAAGTGGCATCGGAACCGTTCAGCGGCCAAGACGTTATCCGTCCATGGTCGAATCCGATGTACACGACGGGGCATCTCAAGGTTCTCAAGGGTAATCTCGCGCCCGAAGGCTGCATTGCAAAAACCTCGGGAATCAAAGAACGACGCTTCACCGGTCCGGCTCGGGTCTTCGATTCTGAGCGAGATGTCATCGAAGCGATTCTCGGCAAGAGGATCGTGGTCGGCGATGTCATCGTTATTCGGTACGAAGGTCCGAAGGGCGGCCCGGGCATGCCGGAAATGCTCACGCCGACTTCGGCTCTCATTGGGCAAGGACTGCTCGAATCGGTCGCCTTGATTACCGACGCGCGCTTCTCCGGTGCTTCTTGGGGTTGGCTCGTCGGGCATGTGACCCCGAGGCTGCTGTCGGCGGGACGATCGCGCTGGTAAAGAATGGCGACTTAATCACTCTCGACGCGGACAAGGGCCTGATTCAGCTTGGCGTCACCAGTGCAGAGATCAAGCGTCGACGCGCAGCCTAGAAGCCGCGAAAGCCCCGCTACAAGGATGGTGTTCTCGCTGAATATGCGGCGCACGTGTCGAGTGCGAGCGAAGGCGCTGTCCTGATGTGATCGGCAGCGAGGTTAAGGGCGTGGCGCGTGAGTGCGGGCTGAGGCGATGGCTTGGCGTGTTTCTTGGAGCTCCCGGAGGCTGTTGCGTAAAACCAATAGAAGGGCCACAAACATGGCCGCTATTGTCGTACATCAGCTGATTCAGTTTGAACAATTGAGCCTTTTACAATTCCGCTCGGCGCGGCGGCAGTTCACCGTCACCTTAGTAAGCCGTAGCTTTTGACGATCGGGAGAACGCGTGTCGGAAATTCCGCCGCCTCGAGCCTCCGCTCAGGCGGCCTCGAAGATTGCGGCCATGCCCTGGCCGCCGATGCACATCGATTCAAGACCGTAACGCGCGCCGCGCCGCTTCATCTCGTGAGTGAGCGTCGTCATGATGCGGGCGCCCGTCGCGCCGATCGGATGGCCGAGAGAGATGCCCGAGCCGTTGACGTTATGCCTAGCCCGCTCGTCCCAATCGAGCGCCTTGAGGCAGGCGAGAACCTGAGCGGCGAACGCCTCATTGATCTCGACCAAGTCCATCTCGGACAGCTTGCGCCCGGTCTTCTCCATTACTTTTCTGATCGCTGGCACGGGCCCGATGCCCATACGCGAAGGATCGCAGCCAACTGCGGACCAGGCGGCGAGAAAAGCGATCGGCGCTAGACCCAACGAGGCGAGCTTGTCCTCAGCGACGACGAGACAAGCGGCTGCGGCGTCGTTCTGTTGCGCAGCGTTGCCGGCGGTTACCGTCCCCTCCTTCATGATGGTCTTGAGCTTGGCAAGGCTGGCGGGGGTGCTTTCGGCGCGAATACCCTCGTCGTGTTCGAAGAGGGTCGCCTCGCCCTTGCGCTGCGGAACGGGCACGGGGACGATTTCGTCGGCGAACCTACTTTCGTCCCAGGCGGCAGCCGCGCGACGATGGCTTTCGGCCGCGAAAGCGTCGGCATCCTCGCGCGCGATGCTGTAATCCTTGGCCAGGTTTTCGGCGGTTTCGATCATGCCGGAGATACAGCCGAAGCGGTGGACCGGTTGAGATCGCTCGCGTCCTCGGTCCAGCCGATCGTAGAACTGCGTCGTTCCCGACCGTTTTCCCCAGCGCATGTCGGTCGTATAGTATTCGATATTCGACATGCTCTCGACGCCGCCCGCGAGCACGACATCGCATGCGCCAGTCTGCACCATCATGGCGGCGGTGACGAGCGCCTGCAAGCCACCGCCGCAGCGCCGGTCGGTCTGCAGGCCGGGGACCTCAACGGGAAGCCCGGCGTCGAGAGCGATCCAGCGGCCGACGCACGGCGTCTCGGAGTTGGCGTAGGACTGCGCGAAGGCCACATCCTCGACCAGTTTGGGATCGAGGCCTGAGCGCCTGATCGTCTCTTTGGCGACGATAGCGCCAATTGTCTCGACGGGGACGGGACGCAGGGTGCCTCCGAAAGCGCCGACTGGCGTGCGGACCGGACTGACGATCGCTGCGCGGCGCATGTCAGTAGCTCCTCGGCAGCTCGAGGACATGTTCGGCGAGAAAAGAAAGGATCAGGTTGGTAGAGATCGGCGCGACCTGATAGAGGCGTGTCTCGCGAAACTTGCGTTCGACGTGATATTCCTCGGCGAAGCCGAAGCCGCCATGCGTCTGGAGGCAGACGTTGCCGGCTTCCCACGAGGCGTCGGCCGCGAGCAGCTTCGCCATGTTGGCTTCGGCACCCACCTGCTCGCCGGCCTCGTAACGGCTCGCCGCCTCGCGTACCATCAGCTCCGCCGCGCGCATATGTGCGTAAGCGGTGGCTATTGGGAACGCTACGCCCTGATTTGCGCCGATCTTGCGGCCGAACACCGAGCGGTTGTTGGCGTATTCGACACCGGTTTTGACGAACCATTTGGCGTCGCCGACGCATTCGGCCGCGACCGGGATGCGTTCCGCGTTCATGCCTGACAGAATGTAGCGGAAGCCCTTGCCTTCCTCCCCGAGAAGGCTCTCTGCCGGTATCCGCATGTCGTCGAAGGACACTTCGGTCGCCGCATGGTTCATCAGCGTGCGGATCGGGCGGATGGTCAGCGACTCTCCGACGACCTCCCGCATGTCGACGATAAAGCAGGACAAGCCGTCTGTCTTCTTCTTGACCTCTTCCCTCGGCGTGGTTCTAGCGAGGAGGAGCATTAGATCCGAGTGTTCGGCGCGGCTCGTCCAGATTTTTTGTCCGTTGACTACATATTCGTCGCCGTCGCGCTGGGCGAAGGTGCGCAAAGCCGTAGTGTCGGTTCCGCTGGTGGGTTCCGTCACCCCGAAAGCCTGCAGCCGCAATTCGCCGCTCGCAATTTTGGGCAGATATTTGCACTTCTGCTCTTCGCTGCCGTGACGCAGGATCGTGCCCATCGTGTACATCTGGGCGTGGCAAGCTCCGCCGTTGCAGCCTTCGGCTTGGATCGTCTCAAGAACGGCCGCCGCGGCGGACAGTCCGAGGCCCGATCCGCCATATTCCTCGGGGATCAGCACGGACAGATAGCCGGCTTGGGTCAGCGCGCGGATGAACTCGGTGGGGTAGGCGCGAGCTTCGTCGAGCTTACGCCAGTAATCACCGGGAAAATCGGCGCAAAGTTTCCGGACGCTCGCTCTGACATCGGCGTACTGGTCGTTGTCATATGGGCTGAGATTCATGGCGCGGCTCCGGCTCAGACCGGATCCCAGGAAAACACGTCCTGGCTGCGATCGAGCGGGTAGAAGGAAGCGCGAAGGGCTGGCGTGGCGCGGTCACGGACCGTTTCGCGCGCCCAGTTGCCGGCCGCATGAACCGAACGCAGCGGAAGGTTCTGGCCCACGACGAAAATCTCATTCTTGCGCACGGCGAAGCCGGCATTCGCCAGATGCGAGCCGGCGTGGCAGACACTCTGCCCCTTTCAAACATTTTCGCCAAGGCGAAGTCGTTGCGGCGTCGATGACATTGAAAGGCGGCAGACACCCCGCCGAGCGCCACAAAGCGCCAAATTTAGCCATCGAGACGCACCTCTCCTGTGAGTTTGAGCGAACGCATGACACTCAAACGCCTTGGGCGGTCGATTCGACGGGCGGCGGCCGCAGCTCCGCGATCAGCCGCAAGATGTCGGCGAAGAGCGTCTTCGAAATGGAGACCTCGGCCATCTGAAAGGCGATACCGCGGCCGTGGCCGACGACCTTCGCGCCGATCTTGATGAGCTTCTCCTTCGGGCTTGTCAGCGACCAGTCCTTGATCGGCTCGGGCGTTGCGAGGGTTCGAAGGAAATTATCGAGATTGTAGGCGAGGGCGTGAAGCTGAAGGCGAACCGCGTTGGCCCCGAATGACAGCATGAAAGCCGCGTCCATCGGATTACGCCGTTGCCTTTCTTTGTCCACTGTTCGCACGTCCCGCGTTTGTTGTAGAAGGCGCCCACATTCACGGCGGGGCGAGCCGAGTTTGTCAGGACAAAGTGAGGCGCGGATAAAGCTCGTCCGGATGCAATTCGACCTTGGCGATCACCCGACGCGGCTTCATCCAAGTTCCGGCCTGATAGGTGATCGCGTGCAGACCCGGCAGGCGATTTTCGGGCTCTGTCAACTTGTCGAATCAAGGGTGCGAAAAGTCATCGTCCCCGCGTGATCTTATGCTGCACCGGCGGCCGCTAGCCACGTGCTCATCGCCGCAGCACGGAGGGCTCGGTAGGTCCGTTGTGTCGTTAGATGACGCTGAGCGTTGAAAGGGCATCGTCAACTTATTGAGCGAGGCTCGCGACGATGCTGAAATGGAGCGCCCGGGCTATGCAGCGATCTGGACGCCGGCAATGTCCTTCCACGCGTTCAGCGCGTCGGCGCGAAGCGCTCGATAGTCAGATGCTGAGAGGGCGTGGCGGGGAAAGTGGAAGAGGTTGGCGATGGGATCATGGATCGAGATGAAGCGCTGCAGTTGCCGCGGCGATTTGAACCGCTTCATGATCCGCTCTCGCCGCCTCGTTGGCTGATGGGAATTTTCGGCCCGATTATTGAGTCCCTTATGCTGGCGATGCTCGAACTTCATGCCCATGTCCGTGCGCGCGGCGCCGTAAGAACCGAGCTTATCGGTGACCAAGACACGCGGAGCGCGGGCCTGTTTGCGGACGAGCTTGCGAAGCAGGCGTTCGGCGGCGCCTCGGTCGCGGCGACTCTGAACCAAAGCATCGAGGACAAAGCCGTCCTGATCGACGGCGCGCCAAAGCCAGTGCTTTTCACCATTGATGGCGACCACGACCTCATCGAGATGCCACTTGTCGCCGAATTGCGGCGCGCGCCGGCGCACTTCGTTGGCGAAGTCTCGGCCGAATTTCTCAGCCCAACGCCGGACGGTTTCGTGACTGACGATCATACCGCGGGCGGCCAGAAGATCTTCGACCATTCTCAGGCTGAGAGGGAAACGGAAATAGAGCCAAACCGCATGGGCGATGACCTCAGCGGGAAAGCGATGACCACGATAGCAGGAATTTGACGTCTGGCTCATCGCCGCCAACTAGCCCAAAACCATCGACAAATCGTCAACGTGACAGTCCCCGCAGAATGCCTCAATCGCATGGCGTCTACCTTCGAGCGCCTGCCTCCAACCGCGTCATAGGGCAAGCCCCAGCCGTGTTCGCTGACAGAGTGCGGCCGCTGGGCGCGCCTATGTCAGGGCCGCCGTTGCCGCTTGCCCAGCTGTGACGTTATATTATAATGTTCCGTACATGACCGCCGAACAGTCGCTTGGCATCCGGTCATGACGCGCTGGGGATCTGCGATGGGCGGGAAGTGGAGAAGGGGTCTTTCGCTGGGAATTTCGTTGATTGCTCTGTCGCTGCCAAGACACGGCGCACTTGGACAGACAAATCTGCCGGAGGTGGAGGTCAAGCCGCCAGTGGAGGCCCCTGCGCGGCCAAAGGTCAAGCCCAAGCGGCGCCCGAAACCGAGCGTGACAAGCCAAGCCAGTTCTAAGGTCTTGGCCGCGCCGGGAACGGCGCCCACCGGGGCGCCCCGGCCACTCCCGGCGCTGCGGCCGGCGGCGCAGGCGCTGCGACCGGAGCCACCGGGACCGCCCCGGCGATGGTGACGCCGACATTCCAGACATTTGACGCCATCCAAAACACGATCCTGCCTCCAACTGGGGTCAACCTTTCCACAAAAAGCCAGGCTGAAATCCAGGCGCAGCCCTTGGGCGACAATACTCCGATCAATCAGACACTTCTTCAGGTCCCAGGGTTCTCGCAGGATTCCGCCGCCAGCGGTTCGTTCCATCTGCGAAACGACCATGCCAACGTGCAATATCGGATCGATGGCGTCATTCTCCCCGACGGTGTTTCGGGATTTGCCCAGTTGCTGGGCAGCGACTTCATCGGCAACTTGGAGGTGCTCGACGGCGCATTGCCCGCCCAATACGGGCTCCACAACACGGGAATCGTCGATATCACGTCGCGGAGTTCCGCCTTCCAGGGTAGCGGCTACGTCAGCTTATTTGGCGGAAGCCAGGGTACGATCTCGCCAACCATCCAGTATGGCGGGACGGCCGGTCGCACCGAATACTTTGCAACCGCGAGCGGCTTCTTCACCAATGAGGGCATCGAGAATGCGGACCCTGGCTACAACCCAATTCACGACCACTCGAATCAGGGCAGGTTCTTCGGCGATGCGACGACTTATCTCGGCGACGGATCGCGTATCAACATCATCAGCGGCTTGTCGGTTGGAGGCTATCAGATCCCGAACAATCCCGGGCAGCCCATCCAGTTCCCGGTTCCCGGGGTGGCTCCTGTCGCTTCGTCGCAAGTCAACGAAACTCAATATGAGCAGAACTACTACAACGTCCTCACGTGGCAGAAATCTACCTCCGACCTCGACTTTCAGATTTCGGCGTTCTCTCGCTTCAGCAACCTGAACTTTGTTCCGGATCAGGTCGGCGATCTCGAGTTCAACGGCGTCGCGTCGGCTGTCTATCGCAGCAGTTTCGTGAATGGCCTACAAGCCAACTCGGCGTGGCGAGTCACGCACGATCACACTCTGCACTTCGGGTTCGTCGGGAGTGGAGAGGTGGCCCAGGCCAATAATATCTCCACCGTGTTTCCCGTGGACGCCGACGGCAACGTCACCGGCCCGCAGTTCACGGCGACCCCGACGCTGGATTCAAAGATTGGATGGCTCGCTGGCGTGTACGCCGAGGACGAATGGCGGCTTAACAATCAACTGACGATAAACACGGGTCTCCGGTTCGACCAGATGTGGGGCTACGTGGACGCCAATCAGTTCAGCCCGCGCATCAATTTCGTTTGGAAGTCCTCCCCGTCTACGACGTTCCACGGCGGCTACGCCCGCTATTTTACGCCACCCGAACTCGCGCTCTCTGCTCCGATCAACATCGCCGCCTTTAATGGCACGAGCGCACAGGCGGCCATCCCGGTCGACGATCCGGTCCAACCGGAAAGGTCCAATGTGTTCGATCTCGGCGTCGATCACCAGCTTTCACCTTGGCTGAGCGCCGGGCTCGACACCTATTATAAGAACGCAACGGATCTGCTGGACGACGGACAGTTTGGTCAGGCAAACACGCTCACCGCGTTCAACTACGCCAAGGGGTGGAACGTCGGCGTCGAGGGAAAGGTCAAGTACCAGCGCGACGATCTGACCCTCTACGGCAATCTCGCCTGGGGCCACCAGTACGCGACCGACATCATTTCAAACCAATTCCTGTTCGACCCGGACGAATTCGCCTACATTAAGACGCATTATATTCCGACGGACCATTCGCAGACTTGGACCGGGTCCGCCGGCGCGAACTACCGTTGGAATAGCTGGCTGTTCAGCGTAGACATGATCGCGGGCAGCGGCTTGCGCAACGGCTTCGCAAATCTGTCGACCGTGCCTGCCTACGCGCAGTTCAACGTCGGCGTTTCGCGGTCGTTCAAGTGGTCGCCGAACGAGAAGCCGCTGACCGTGCGGGTGAGCATCGTCAACCTGTTCGAACTCGACTTACGTGATCAGGGACGGAAGCGGCATCGGCGTGTTCGCGCCACAATTCGGACCGCGCTTTGGCGCCTACCTCACTCTATCGCAGGCCCTATGAGGGATGCGAGCGGGCGGGCCGATGAACCCGGGCGAAAGAGTACGATAGCAATTCGCTTGCGTCTGGCGATCGGCACGGCTGCATCGCTCCTACTGTTCTGGTGGACTCCTACCGCTTTCGCGGCCACCGACGATACGACGGCAAGCGCCCCGATCGCGAATACTTTGCTCCCGAGCGACCTTTCGCCGTGGGGCATGTTTCTCTCCGCCGACGCTTTCGTCAAAGCGGTGATGATCGGCCTCGCTTTTGCGTCGTTCGTCACCTGGACGGTCGCGTTGGGCAAGGGGGTCGAGTTGATGATCGCCGCGCGTAAGCTCGGCAACCAAATCCGCATCCTGGAACGGGCGTCGACGCTGTCCGACGCCGTCAGGGCGTTCAAAGGCCAGGCGGGACTCGAAGGAGCCGCTCTCGAGGCGCAGGCGGAGATCGAAGCCTCCGTCAACTTCGATGCCGGCGGCGTCAAGGAGCGCGTTGTGTCGAGGCTGGAGCGGGCCGAGGCGCGGGCCGGGCGGTTGATCGCCCGAGCGACAGGCCTTCTGGCGACAATCGGCGCGACCGCGCCGTTCGTTGGCTTGTTCGGGACCGTATGGGGGGTGATGAACAGCTTCATCGGCATATCGAGGCAGCACACCACCAATCTCGCTGTGGTCGCGCCAGGGATCGCGGAAGCCCTGCTTGCGACAGCTCTCGGCCTTGCCGCCGCCATTCCGGCGGTCGTATTCTACAATATGCTGGCTCGCTCGATCGCTGGTTATCGCGCCCGCTATGCTGACGGCTCGGCAGCGATCCTTAGGCTCGCCGGCCGCGATCTCGATCGCGCGCACATGGCGCCGGCGGAACCTGTTCGCGCGCGTTCGTCAGTGGTGGGTTAGAGGAATGGGCGCGCAATTCGAGGCCGGGGACGACCTCACCGAGACGCACGAAATCAACGTCACCCCGTTCATCGACGTCATTCTCGTTCTCTTGATCATCTTCATGATCACAGCTCCACTGTCGACGGTCGATATGGCGGTCAATCTGCCGACGTCGAACGCCGAGCCGCAGACGCCGCCCGACAAGCCGATTACGCTGACTTTGAAAGCCGATCGTTCGCTTCGTCTGGAGAATGACTTCTCTGTCGCGCGATGATCTCGCAACAGCGTTGGACCGCGCGTCGAACTCCGACAAGGAGCGGCGCATATTTTTGCGCGCCGACAAGAGCGTCCCTTATGGCGACCTGATGGCGCTGATGAACGACCTGCGCACGGCCGGCTATCTGAAGATCGGCCTCGTCGGCATCGAGTCGGACCGCCAGCCATGAGGAGCGACGCGGTTCGCTGGGGTGTTTGCGCGACCCTTGTCGCGGCGGCGCATGCATGGGCCTTGTTCGCGCTCGCGAAGCCGGATCTGAACGTCGAATCGGACGCCGGATCGCCGGTGGTCACGCTCGACCTCAGCCCAGTTTCCGCGGCCCCGGCGCCGCCCGACGAGCCTCAACCCGACGCTGAGCCCGACGCGCAGGCGGCCCAAGCGCAGCCTGTCGCTGAACCGCCGCCGGCACCGGAGCCGCGCCCGTCCCCGCCGCCGACGCCCGAAGCCGCGCCCATGCTGTCCGTCCGCCAGCCTGCGCCGCCGCCAACTCCCGAACCTCACCCCGCGCAAGCCGTCAACCAGCCTGAACCGCCGCCGCCCGAGCCCGTTCCCGCGCAGGCCGTCGCCGAACCCGGGCCGCCGCCGCCCGCGCCCCAGCAAACCGCCGACGTCGCGCCGCCGCCGCCAGCCAGCCCGCCCGTGCAGAAGGAGGCGCCGACGATCGTCGACCTCGCGCCGCCCCCGCCGCCCCGCCAGCCGCCAATAACGAAGCCGCCGACAACCGCCGATCTTCCGCCGCAGCCGCTGAGTCCGCCCCCCAGCGCGCCGTCGGTCGCTGCAATGACGACCGCCGATATCGCCTCCGCGCCGGCCGAGGCGCCCGGACGCGAGGAGACGGTTTCGCCGGCCGCTCTGCGCACCTGGCGTCAAGCGTTGGTCGCTCAGATCGAGCGTCACA
This sequence comes from uncultured Alphaproteobacteria bacterium, assembly GCA_963813555.1. Taxonomy (GTDB): domain Bacteria; phylum Pseudomonadota; class Alphaproteobacteria; order Rhizobiales; family Beijerinckiaceae; genus Roseiarcus. The sequence goes on from CAWEZX010000018.1 coordinate 603,389, forward strand.
AGCAGTTTCCCATAAGCGCTCGCGGTCAATCCGGCGCAAGCAGCGTCGCCTTCAGCATCGACCGCGACGGCCATCTGACGGACGTCCGCCTGGTCGCCTCGTCTGGCTCGGCTGATCTCGATCAGGCCTCGCTCGACCTCATCCGGCGCGCGCAGCCCTTTCCCGCGCCTCCGGCAGGGCTCGGCGCAAAGGAACTGACCTTCGTCACCCCCATCCGATATCTGCCGCCCTCGGCCCGTTAGTGGGGCCGCAGCTGACTTACGGATTTTTATTTTGGACGAACTGCCCCTGGCGCCAAACGCCAGAAAGAGTTCCGCCTCCCTTGTACGTATAGGTTCCCTGTCCTTCGAATTTGCCGCCCACGAAACTTCCTCGGTACTGCTCCCCGTTTGCTCCGGTCCAGACACCGCCACCCTCGTATTGTCCGCCCGAAAAATTTCCTTCGTATTTTTCTCCGTTTGCGTAGGTGAACACGCCTTCACCGTTCGCGACTCCGTTTACAAAAGTTGCGGAAAGCACGGCGCCATTGCCAAATGTCCAAAATCCCTTGCTTTGGATGACGCCATCAACAAACGCGCCGCGATATCGGTCGCCATTCGCTCGCGTCAACACGCCGTCGCCGTTGTATTTTCCGCCGGCAAAGTTTCCTTCGTATTTTTCTCCGTTCGCGTAGGTGAACACGCCTTCACCGTTCGCGACGCCGCTTGCAAAGGTCCCGGAAAGGGACTGTCACGTTGACGATTTGTCGATGGTTTTGGGCTAGTTGGCGGCGATGAGCCAGACGTCAAATTCCTGCTATCGTGGTCATCGCTTTCCCGCTGAGGTCATCGCCCATGCGGTTTGGCTCTATTTCCGTTTCCCTCTCAGCCTGAGAATGGTCGAAGATCTTCTGGCCGCCCGCGGTATGATCGTCAGTCACGAAACCGTCCGGCGTTGGGCTGAGAAATTCGGCCGAGACTTCGCCAACGAAGTGCGCCGGCGCGCGCCGCAATTCGGCGACAAGTGGCATCTCGATGAGGTCGTGGTCGCCATCAATGGTGAAAAGCACTGGCTTTGGCGCGCCGTCGATCAGGACGGCTTTGTCCTCGACGCTTTGGTTCAGAGTTGCCGCGACCGAGGCGCCGCCGAACGCCTGCTTCGCAAGCTCGTCCGCAAACAGGCCCGCGCTCCGCGTGTCTTGGTCACCGATAAGCTCGGTTCTTACGGCGCCGCGCGCACGGACATGGGCATGAAGTTCGAGCATCGCCAGCATAAGGGACTCAATAATCGGGCCGAAAATTCCCATCAGCCAACGAGGCGGCGAGAGCGGATCATGAAGCGGTTCAAATCGCCGCGGCAACTGCAGCGCTTCATCTCGATCCATGATCCCATCGCCAACCTCTTCCACTTTCCCCGCCACGCCCTCTCAGCATCTGACTATCGAGCGCTTCGCGCCGACGCGCTGAACGCGTGGAAGGACATTGCCGGCGTCCAGATCGCTGCATAGCCCGGGCGCTCCATTTCAGCATCGTCGCGAGCTTCGCTCAATAAGTTGACGATGCCTACCTAACGCCATCGCGCCACACTCCTACTCTACCGAGTCCTGCCGTTCCTAGGCACCCTTTGGGACGGCAGAAATCCGCCCATGCACGAACCCGCTTCGCGGGATTACCACTGCGGTGAGAGTAGCTCAATTTTCCCGGAGTCTTGAGCGAGGTACGGTCGCGGCTTGAGCATGGAGTCCCTTCATCATGAAAGGAACTCCCGATGTCTCTTTCCTCTGTCGAACGCCCTGTCAGCGCTCTGCGCCAGCGCATGCTCGAAGACATGGCGATGCGCGGCCTGCGATCTGATACGCAGCGCAACTACGTTGGTTTTGTGCGCGATTTCGCCGCCTTCCTTGGACGGGCGCCGGATACGGCGACCGCCGCGGATGTTCGCCGGTTTCAGGTTCATCAGCGCGAAAGCGGCGTGCAGCCGCCCACCATCAATTGCTCCGTGTCGGCGCTGCGCTTCTTCTTCACCATGACCCTCGACCGGCCGGATCTTTCGCGGCGTCTGGTCCTGGCGCGATATCAACGCAAGGCGCCGTCAGTGCTGAGCGTCGAGGAAGTCGGTCGGCTCCTCGAATCCGCGCCAGGCCCCAAGTACAAGGCGATACTCGGCGCCGCCTACGGCGCGGGCCTGCGTGTGTCCGAAGTTGCCAGCCTCAAGGTCGACGATATCGACAGCGAGCGGATGCTGATCCGCATCGAACAAGGCAAGGGGCGAAAGGACCGCAACGCCATGCTTTCCCCGCAACTCCTCGTGCTGTTGCGGCTGTGGTGGAAGGAAGGCAAACGACGCGGCGTCATGCTGCCGCATGGCTGGCTGTTCCCCGGGCGCACCCATGGCGATCCGATCTCGACCCGGCAGATCAACCGCGCGATCCATGAGGCGGCCGAAGCGGCTGGGATCAGGAAACGGGTGTCGCCGCATACGCTGCGGCACAGCTTCGCCACCCATCTCCTGGAGGCTGGCGTCGACATTCGCATCATTCAGGCGTTGCTCGGAAGGGCGACAAACTGCCCATGAACACCCGGCTGACGGGCGGATCTACTACCCGTTTCATCCTCGATGCGGCGAGAGCGTGCTGATCAGGCGACGGCTTGAGTACCGCGGGTTGGAACTCGTGGTGATCTTGCAGCCGGACAATTCCTTCGCCTGCATTCCCGCCTGGATGACGCACCAGGCCGCGGCTCATTACACCCTTAAGGGAACGCCCTGCTTCTCCGTTGATATCTTGCGGTCTCTGCGCGCGGAGACCGATGCGCTCCTAGGCTTTCTCCGATCCGAATCAAAGACGGAGGATGCCTGTCGTGACCCGTCGACTCAAGAACCATCAACTGAAGAGCCCCCAACTGGACTTGTTCGAGGAGAGAGCGCCCTGCGTCGCGATGTCGGCCGCGCCGATGGCCGATCTGGCGGTTCTGGTGCAAGCCCTGCTGCGCGAGATCGCGACTGCGCTGGCAAACCGGGAGACGGACGATGAGCAAGATCACGACTGAGCATCTCGCGCGTAGCGCGTACGTCTACATCCGCCAATCGACGGCCGATCAGCTGACGCACAATCATGAGAGCCGCCGTCGGCAATATGGTCTTGCCAATCGCGCCCGTCAGCTTGGTTGGGCCTCCGTCGAGGTTATCGACGATGATCTGGGCCGCTCGGGTGGCGGCGTCGCCCGACCTGGTTTCGAGCGCCTACTGGCGGCAATCTGCGAAGCTCGCGTGGGCGGCGTGCTGGCGATCGAAGCTTCGCGACTGGCGCGCAACGGCCGCGACTGGCACACCTTGATCGAGTTCTGTGGACTGGTCGGGACCGTCATCGTCGACGAGGACGGCATCTACGATCCTCGCCATCCGAATGATCGGCTGTTGCTTGGGATGAAGGGGACGATGAGCGAACTCGAGCTGTCGCTGTTTCGCCAGCGCTCGCAGCAGGCGTTGAAGCAGAAGGCGAGCCGCGGCGCGCTGATCCTGGGCGTCGCCGCTGGATACGTGAGAGTCGGGCGCGACCGGATCGAGAAGAATCCGGACCAACGCGTCCGGGAGGCCTTGCAACTCGTCTTCTCAAAATTTGCTGAGTTCAAAAGCGTCCGTCAGGTCCATCTTTGGTTGCGCGACGAACGCGTCGAGTTGCCGGTGAAGTCCCGTGCAGGCGAGACGCGCGGGGTCGTCTGGAGATTGCCGGCCTACAACGTTGTGCACAACATCCTGACCAATCCGATCTACGCCGGCGCCTACGCCTTCGGGCGCACAACGAGCAAGGTCAGCGTTGAGCAGGGGCGCAAGCGCGTGAGGCGCGGCGTGCATCGCCCGATGGCCCAATGGGACGTTCTGATCAAGGACCATCATGAGGCCTACATCACCTGGGACCAGTTCCAGCAGAACCAGCGCGTGATCGCCGAAAACGCAACTGGCAAAGGCAGCGCCGCGGTCAAGGGAGCGGTGCGACGCGGTGAACTGTTACTGCCCGGACTCCTGCGCTGTGGCCACTGCGGCCGCAAGCTGCATGTCTCCTACAGCGGCAAACTCGGCCGCTACAGTTGTTATGGCGCTCGCATGAACCACGGCACGGCGCGTTGCATCTCGATCGGCGGCTCGAGCATCGACGGCCCCGTCGCCACAGAGGTGCTGCGCATCCTCAGACCGCTTGGCATTGACGCAGCCGCCAAGGCGATCGAGGCCCAGACGAAGGAGGTATCGGCCGCGCAAAGACAGCTCGAGCTGTCGCTTCAAGAGACACGATATGAGGCTGCGCACGCCCGTCGCCAATACGACGCGGTCGATCCGGCCAATCGCATCGTGGCCGGCGAGCTGGAGCGCCGCTGGAACGACACATTGCTGGCCGTGCACAGATTAGAGGACGAGATCGCCGCGATGGTTGCGTCCAAGCCTCCGCCGTTGGGCGACCGGGAGCGACAACAGCTGATGCAACTCGGTGACGATCTCGAGCTGGCATGGTCACATCCATCCGCCACAGCCGCTACGCGGAAGCGGATTTTGCGCGCGGCGCTCAATGAAATCGTGGTGCGCAAGGAAGGCCCGTTCATCAATATGGTTCTACACTGGCAGGGCGGTGACCACACCGCACTCCAGGTCAAGCTAAGATTGAATGCTGCCGGCCGGCGCTGTTGGCTACAGACCGAGGATACGAAGGAACTCGTGCGCGAGTTGGCGCGTTTGATGCCGGATCGACAGATCGCGCGCCTCCTTAATCGAACGGGCAAGCCGACGGGATATGGCAACGGATGGACCGAGCAGCGCGTGCGCAGCTTCCGAAAACACCACGACATTGCGGTCCACCGCGATGGCGAATGGGCTGAGCGCGGCGAGATCTCGCTCGATGCAGCAGCACAGATCATCGGCGTGACCAAAATGACGGCGCTGCGCATGATCCGCAGAGGCGACCTCAAGGGACGGCAGGTTTGCAAAGGGGCGCCCTGGGTCATCAAGGCGCAGGACGTGGCCGCATTAGCCGCCCGGAAGCAACCGCCAGGTCCAGTAACACGAATTCCTACCCAACAGACCTTTGAGTTTCAGTAAGATAAGAAGGTGCGCATTATGGCGTGTCCCTGCTCGGTCACACGAAAATTGAGACGACGGCGATCTACACCCGCGTCGCGGTCAGCACGATCCGCGACGTCGAGAGTCCCCTGGAGCGGCTCAACCTCGCAGGGGCGTCGCACTCCGCCTGACCGCGGCCGCGTGGCGCGGCCTCCCCTCGAGGTCGCCGACGTCTTTCGCGCCCACGGGGCGGCGTGGCGCAAGGCCAACGCCGGGCACGTGAGCCTCGCCCAGTTGAAGGTCATGTCGGCGATCGAAACCTGTCGCACCGCCGAGCTCGGCGGACACGTCGAGCGCTGCGAGGCGTGCGCGCATACGCGCGTCGCCTACAATTCCTGCCGCAACCGGCATTGCCCGAAGTGCCAAGCCGCAGCGGCGCGGCGATGGCTCGAAGACCGCGAGGCGGAACTGCTGCCGGTTCCCTACTACCACGTCGTCTTCACCCTGCCGGCGTCGATCGGCGCCATCGCCTTCCACAACAAGGCCGCCGTCTACGACCTGCTGTTCGGGGCCGCCGCAGACACCCTCACCACGATCGCCGCCGGCCCGAAACATCTGGGCGCGCGCATCGGCCTCACCGCCGTCCTCCATATTTGGGGCTCGGCGCTCACCCATCATCCCCACATCCACATCATCGTTCCCGGCGGCGGCCTGTCGCCGGACGGGTCGCGCTGGATCGCCTGCAAGCCGGCCTTCTTCCTGCCCGTGCGCGTGCTGTCGCGCCTGTTCCGCCGCCTCTTCCTCGAAGGCCTTGCAGTCCTGCATGAGACCGGCCGCCTCGCCTTCTTCGGCGATCTCGCCCCGCTCTCCGACCAGCGCGCCTTCGACGCCGCGCTTGCGCCTCTGCGTCGCTCGCTATGGAGGCGTGCTGTGGCGCTCATCACATGGGGCGCTCCTTGGCCGGCCAGGGCCACGAGGTGCGCTTGATGTCGCCGGAGTATGTGCGTCCCTATGTGAAGGCGCAAAAGAACGACGATCGGGATGCCGAGGCGATCGCCGAGGCCGCGACCCGGCCGACCATGCGGTTCGTCGCGATGAAGTCGGAAGCACAACTCGACATGCAGACACTCCACCGTGTTCGCGACCGATTGGTCGGCAACCGGACGTCGTTGATGAACCAGATCCGCAGCCTGCTGTTGGAGCGCGGTTACGTCGTGCCCCAGGGCCGGGCCAAGCTGCTGGCCAGCCTTATCGATCTGATGGACGGCGAGGCGCCCGTCCTGCCTCCGCGCATCCACGCCCTGATGAGCGACATGCGGCAGCAATGGAGGGCGCTCGACGATCGGATCGAAGGCTTTGATGCCGAATTTGCCGCAGCCGCCCGCAATGAGGCGAGCACGCGCCGACTGCTGACCATTCCGGGCGTCGGCACGTTGAACGCGACCGCCCTGGTTGCCGCCATCAGCGACGCGAGGACCTTCGCCCGAGGGCGCGATCTCGCGGCTTGGCTGGGTTTGGTGCCGCGGCAGGCTACGACCGGCGGCAAGCCCAAGCTCCTCGGCATCACAAAGCGCGGGAGCAAATACCTGCGCAAGATGCTGATCCAGGGTGCGCGGGCCGCCATGCCGACGCTCAGGACCGGCGACAACCGGATGGGCGCCCGGTTGCGCGGCTTGCTCGCCCGTGCTCACTCCAACACCGCCGTGGTCGCATTGGCCGCAAAGATGGCGCGCATCGTATGGGCCCTGCTGCGGCACGAGCGAACTTACGAGGCAGCAGCAGTGGCGGCCTGATCCGGAACCGGCCGGCGTCGTCCGGCGCCGGCCCCCAATGTCTGTGAGGGGCGAAGGTAGATGGCCTGACTGTTTCACCGGTGTTCTGGAATCCTACGGCGCAAAATGGCACCCGATGCCGGCCCCTTTATGAGAACCAGAACGCGCGGATCTCCATCTTGGCCAACGGTTCGCACCGGAAGGCCGGATACGTTTGTGCAGACCGTTCAGGCTGAACGACTGAAACCACTTGTCGACGGGGCGGGCCATACGTTTCCGCCCGCCGCCGAACGGTGCGCCTTGGCGGTCGTGCTGTCGATGGCTTGACCATCGTCGGGCTCGGCGCGCGCCAGCGCTTCAAACATTTGCCGCCACAGGCCGCGCATCGTCCAGCGGCGAAAGCGATTGTAGATCGTCGTCGGCGGACCGTAGACGGAAGGGCAATCCTGGCCCCCGGCAGCCGGTCTTCAAAACATGAACGATCCCGCTGAGCACGCGCCGATCGTCAGTTCTGCGGCCCCCCGGTTGGTTCTTCGGAAAAAGCGGTTCGATCGCTCCCCATTGCGCCTCGCTCAACCAAAATTCTCCAGCCATAATCCAAGCCCCATTCCCGATTCGGCTTAAATCACAACTGGATAATCCGCTCAACACCTTGATTGAGTTTCGAGCCTAGAGGTCTTTACCCAGATTTGCGAGGAAGCTGTCGATCGCGGCGCCGATATGTTGGAGCATCTTGCTGCTGAATTGAACACCCTCTCGACCGCCGCCTTTCATGCGGAAGATCCTAAGGGTCGGCATCCGGCTCGCGCTAACCGCCTTCTGCGCACCCAATTGCGCCAGGTGGGACGCCTGGGCGATAGGCTCTCCGAACTTCGGGACGGTCTGCAGGGATTGGGCCGGGTGGCCGCCTATACGGACCAATATGGATGCGAATGGTTGGAGGGAGCGTTGAAGCCGCGCCTCGACAGCCTGGGTCGGGATATTCATTCCCTGATCGAATACGAGGACAACTGGCGAGCAAGGTCCAGTTCGTGCTCGACGCGCTGGTCGGCCTGATCGGCATTGCACAAAACGATATCTTTAAAGTCCTCACCATCGTCTCGATAGTCGGTATTCCTCCAACTTTGATGGCTGGCGTCTATGGCATGAATTTCAAGAACATGCCGGAATACGACTGGGCTTGGGGATACGAATACGGGTGGGCCGTCATCATCCTCAGCGCACTCATTCCGCTGGTCTGGTTCAAGGTTAAAGGCTGGTTCTGAGCCGCCGCTAGCGGAGTAGCCCAGCATCGGGTGCCTTCGTCGCCGGTGTCCTAATTAGGTCCAGCCCCCTCCACCATCAGTCACTCGACGTTTTTACCAATCGCGAAGGTCGGGCGGCCTGAACGCCTATCTCGCCCATAGCCTTGCCGGCCGATTTTCTGCCGGGCCCGATGAACGGGCGAATTCTCTCCTTCCTTCATATGTCCGACACACTCAACCCGTGGGAGCAAAACAGCTTTCGGCGAGTTGTTTGATTGGCACGGGTCACTGTTGCGAAAGAGGCAACAGAAAAGAGGAATACCGACATGAGCGTCAAAGGCGAGATCAAAGAAGGCGCAGGTTTTGTCAAAGAAGAGATGAATCCCTGCTGCGCGCCGCCAACTCCGTCGCTTGCGCACCGTCAGGCCTTCTTCGCGATAGAGCCGATAGATGCGGTTGATCCCGGACGGTTCGCCGTCCTGGCGCAGCAGGATGAACAGGCGCCGATAGCCGAAGCGCTGCCGTGCGTTGGCGAGATCGTGCAATTGCGTCCGAAGTTCCGTGTCCGGCGCGCGTCGTGAGCGGTACCTTCGTCTTTCGAACATGTTCGAGACGTTCGGAAGCGTCCCCGCGGAACGGGTCAACCACGCATCAACCCTACAATTGACGGATGGCGGCTATGGCGCAGTCGTGACGGACGTGGGCTCCCGAGCCGTCACCCTTCCGTCAGCGCTTCTCGCGCGAGCCGTTGGGCTCGACGTTGGTCCGGTCCGTCCAGAAGGCAAACGGATCCGATCAATCAATTGCGCCTAGCAATTAGACTAGGCCGCCCGGTGGGGACAGAACTATTCTCGAGGACGCCAATCACGAAGTCCCGTGCTCACCGGAGGAGGCCCTTATCAATCGAGACTATGACGTTAGTCGCGAAGCAACCACAACGGTGGTCGGTCCGCCTACGCCGTCGATCAAAACATCCAGAACACGCCCAATTTTCGAGGAAACGTGGATCGTCGACGGGCGTTTCCGTTACTCAACGCGCGAGAATTCCCCGAACGTTCGAGACAAACTTGTCGGCGTCCTGCGGGTTCGGGTCGTTATAATGGGTCTCATGCGGAATCCGAACGCCCTTGGCACAACCGGGACGCCGCTCTATCGCCGCCATCCAGCGCTGCAAGTTATTTAGGCCGTCTACCGAGATACCGGCCCAATTGTGAATGCGACTCCAGCTCCAGTTCGCGATGTCCGCAATGGAAAAATCGCCCGCCAGCCATTCGTTATCCGCGAGCTGTCGATCAAGCACACCGTAGAGGCGCCTTACCTCGTTCTGATAGCGGTCTATCGCGCCCTGCAGCCGCTCGGGAAAATAGCGATAGAAGACGTTTGCCTGCCCTTGCATGGGGCCAAGGCCGCCCATCTGAAACATCAGCCACTGTATTACGCGGGAACGCGCTTTGATTTCAGTCGGGAGAAGGCCACCTGTTTTATCGGCCAAGTAAATCATGATGGCGCCGGATTCGAAGACCGCCAAATTGTCCGCCCCACGATCGACAATTGCGGGGATGCGCCCATTAGGGTTCAGCGCCAGGAACTCCGGAGTTTTCTGCTCGCCTTTCATAATGTCGATTGGGTTTACAGCGTAAGGAATCTGCAACTCCTCAAGCGTGCATGAAACCTTCCACCCGTTGGGCGTCACCCACGTATAAAGATCAATGCTTGGCTCAACCATGAGCAACCTCCATTTAGATGAAAAACCCGGCAAGCGCTGCGGGGCAGCGCGGGAGGCTTGCCGGGGCAGGTCGCGTTTCACCTCGCTTTCGCTAGGCAGCGATCGGAAGCGGGCTCCCATCGGGCATGTGCGTCGGTTTGCTCTTGACCACGCTTTCCCGCTCCTGCATTTGGTCATACCAGCGTTTGACGTGAGGGGCGCTCGCCGGGATAGGCATCTCCAACGCATGGCCAAAGTCGACGACAGATATCGTCGTAATATCCGCTACGCTAAACTTGTCGCCCGCCACGAACTCTTTATCCGCTAGTTGCTTGTTGAACTTCTGGTGGAATCTCTCGACGCGCAGCCTACCGCGCTCAATGAGCGCGGGAATTTGAGGAACCGGTTGGCGGTGGCCGGGCAAGCCCCTATCTACAAAATTAGGATGCGCATTCCGGAAGATTTCCGCGTGGCCAATCAAGCCCTCGTCGTAAGCTCGTCGCTCCCAAGCGCTGATCGTTGCCTTCTCCAGAGCGGTCCTGCCCATCAGCGGCGGCTCGGGGTTCATCGTCTCCAGATAAGTCCAAATTCCTAGCGCTTCACCGATCTGAGTGCCGTCGTCCAACTCCAACATCGGAACCATGTTGTGCTGATAGTGGTCAAGAAAGTCATTCTTGAGAATGATGGCGGGGGTGATGCACTCCTCTCGCGGGATTTCAATCCCCTTCTCGAGAAGGAACATTCGGACACGGCGGCAATTCGGCGCAAAATCCCACTCGTATAGCTTCATCGTCTCCTCCTTTAGCCTTGATCGATCCGCTGTGATGAGACATTCGGAAACGACCCGTTCCTAACTATTTCTGCAACGGCATGGCCGCCATCACTGATCGGTCGGCAGCGGTGCGGCGTCGCGGCCGTACCGCCACCAAAACTACCAAGAGACGCTGTTGTTGGCTGGTGTCTTCGTCTGGCGCGCAATGTCAGCGTGTTTTGCCTTAATGAACTCGGCACACCGCACAGCGATCGCCCCAATCGTACTGGTCGGGTTCACCGCGGCACTTGTCGTCAGCGAACTGCCATCCACGACCAACAGATTGGGCACGTCCCAGGTCTGATTGTAGGCGTTGGTTACGGAGTCTTGCGGCGAGTTCCCCATCCGACAGGTACCCATCAGGTGCCAACCCGGCGGATCGTGCAGCACGCCGGTGACGTGCGCCTCAACCGCGCCAGCCGCTTTGGCTGCTTCGCGCAGCCGCACCGTCCCGAAATCGCCCAGCGCGATGTCGTTCTGGGTAATCTTGTAGTCGATATGGGCAGCCGGCAGCCCGCTGGAGTCGGTCAGTGACGGATCGAGCGTAACGCGGTTGGTGCCTACCGGCAGATCTTCACCTTGCAGGAAGGAGACGACGTGGTGGCCGAAATGCCGATTGAACGCGTCGCGGTGGCCCGCGCCCCACGGATCCGGCGGTGCGGTGTGGGTGCCCATTGCGCTGTAGGCCGCACCGAAGCTGCCCAGGGTCAGCAACGTCATCCCGTTGACGAAACCCCTAGAGGGATCGGTCTCATAGAACTCCTGGGAATGCACCGAGCAGCCCATCGCCCCCTTAAACCCTTCGATCGGATCCTCGAACCACATGTCGGCGAATGACCAGCAATGGTGCATCAGATGTGTGCCGACGAGCCCGTTGCTGTTGGCGAGCCCGTCGGGATGGCCCTTCTGCGCCGACATCAGCATCAGCCTTGGCGTCCCGATGGCGTTGGCCGCGATCACCACGATCTCCGCGCTGATGCGGTGGCGCGTGCCGGTCAACCGGTCGATATAGACGGCACCCTTGGCTCGGCCGTCCTTGGCCTCAATCATCTCGACGCGCGCGTTGGTCCGCAGATCCACGCCGTTGCGTAGCGCCTGAGGCCAATAGGAAACATCCGTCGCGCCGAGGGACCCGCGCGGGCATCCGCTCAGGCAGTTGCCACAGGCATTGCATGGCAGCCGTCCGTCCTTGCCGCGCGTCAGGATCGCGTTGTCGGTCGGCCACCATTGCCAGCCCAGATGGTCCCAGGCCTGCGCCATCCGTCGGCCGCCCTTGCCCGGCTTGATCGGCGCGGTGTAACGCGGCGACCGCGGCGGGTAGCTCGGATCGCCGTTCAGTCCAGCGACCCCAATTTCGGCGTCGCTGATGTCGTAGAAAGGAGCCAGATGCTCGTAGGTAAACGGCCAGTCGATCGTTCCCTCAAGCCCATGTTCGGTGCCCTTGCGGAAATCGACGGGCCGGTAGCGGAACCAGTGGCCAGCAAAGTGAATCGTGCTGCCGCCCACCGCGTTCACCATTCGTGGCAGCGCGACGCCGGTGACGGGATAATCCTCCGGTCCCTTGCGGAAATTGGTATTGAAGTCCCAACTGCGATATTTCTCGAATTCCCATTCGTCGTGGAAGTGCGGGAACTGCGTCGGGTGGACCCAGTCGCCTTGCTCTAGGCACACTACCTTCATGCCGACGTCGCTAAGGCGCTTACTCATCGCGGCCCCGCCCATGCCCGAGCCGATGACGAGTACGTCGGTGACATTGTTCTGACCGGTGAGACTCACGATCTTCCCTTTCGTGTATGGGTGATTTCCGGTGGGATCGGTCATCGGCCCGTCTACACCAGTTTCTTTACGGCGTCGGTGCGTGTGTAGCTGGCCTGCTTCTTGGGTGGGATCATGTCGCCCCAGTCCATCGTCGATTGTTCGTAGCCGTAGGGCTGCGGCGCTCCGCGATAATCCCGGCCGGCGTCATGATGGCGGCGCAGCGCGGCGATCGTCTCGGGGCGGGAATAGTATCCCGCATAAGTCAGCGCCCGCAGCTGACCAAAGAATTCCGGCTGCTCCGTCTCCAACCGCTCGAGCGCGGCAACGCGCCCGGCGCGGTCTTTCGCGAGGAATTCGTGTCCCAATCTGGCCAGGTCAGACTTGAACGTGTCTTCCGTCGCATGCGGGAAGCGGGTGACGGTCGATCCCTTGGGTGCGATGTAGTGGGCGAAGAACTCATCGATCACACCAACGGCTCGGGGTGCCGGATAGCCGTCTCCGGGCGGGATGATCTCGTCGCAGATCGCATTAAGCATCTGGCGCTCATGGTCGCTGAACGTGATCGGAGTTGCATAGCCGCCGACTTCGGCTCGTGCTGCCCGAAACGCGTGACGGGGGTCACCGCCTTCCGTTTCCGGGACGCTTTGCGTGACGCCCCAATGTCGAATTTCCATACGATTTCCTCCTGTCATTTTGGTCGAGAATTTCCTCGTACCACTTCGCCACGCGCGGGCAGTCGTTAGGGGATATCGAGCTCGTTCGCCTTGGCAAAATCGATCGAGCACGGCGCGGTAATGTCGGCCACGGTGAGGTGGCCGCCGGCGACATAGCGGTTCTTGGCGAGTTGCTCATCGAACTGTGATAGAATTGACCGACCCAGCCCGTTGACTGGGCTTTCATTTGCAACATGTCTCCTTTGAAGTTATCTTCGCCTCTATAACAGCACCGTGATCTCCTGCCGGGCACTACATGGGGCCGCCGATATCTAGTGCTCATCGATTTGGCTTGATGGCGCTTTCCGGTTCGCGTCGAGACCATCAAGTTCGGGTAACCTCATTGCAACCAACGTGCCAGCAGCCCCAAGATCAGGAATAAACTGTTGCGGCGGGCGTGGCACCGCGCAAATGTGGAGAGACTGACTGTTAACCGGACGACACCCTGTCCAGGAACTGGACAGGTAAGAACACAACAAAGAGTTAGGCCGGGGGGGACGGGAGGGAACGCGTGGAGTTCTGAACAAGACGTGCGCTGCGCTGCGGCGCGGGAGGAATATTTCTATCAGGGCCGAGTGGTCGTCGATGATCTGACAACGAGCGTGCGGCGGTCCTGGCAGCGCTGCCTGGCAGCGGGCAGCGACCCAAAGTGTCATCTTGAGTTCGCGATGGTCGGCCGCGGACGGGTGGCGGAGCTCGAGGAACGCAGCCGATTATTGACCACTGTGGCGCGCAGTGAGCTGGAACGCGTCGCCGCGGTCGTCCACCGCTCGGGGATGGTGGTTCTGCTGGCCGACGAGACTGGCGCGATCGTTCGCATAGCAGGTGACACCAGGACCCTCAGCCCGCAACTCACCTTGGCGGCGCGGCGGGGTGTCGATCTCAGCGAGGAAGCGGCCGGCACCAACGCTATCGGGACTGCGTTGATCGACAGATCTCCGGTGTCGATCGTCGCGAAAGAACATTTTTTCGAGGCAAACGCAAGCTTGAGCTGCATCGCTGCACCCGTTTTCGGGCCAACCGGATCGCTCGTCGGTGTGCTCGATGTTTCCTGGGACCACCGGCCATCACGGCCGGACTGCACCGAGCTCGTCAGGACCGCGGCCTGCGCGATCGAAAACGCGTTGCTCCGCGAACTGCGCGGCGTTATGTTCCTAGCCATCAGTTCGCACGAGCACTTCCTTGGCACGCCTGCTGAGGGGCTTCTGGCGTTCGATCTGGGCGGGCGCCTGGTCGCGGCGAACGGTCGCGCTCGCGCGTTCCTCGGGATCGCGCAAGCCGGTCGGCCGGCGTTCGACGACCTCTTCGAGAGCGTGCGCTTCAGCGAAGTCGTCGACGGTCAGACCCCGTCGGACCGGCCTCTGCCGCTGACCTCGGCGACCGGGCTGCGGTTTGCCGCGCGCAGCAGCCCGGCCGTTATGCCACGCTTGGCGCCGCCGCCCGGCAGGCCGCAGCCAGTCAAGGCGGCATCCAATGACGGTGCGAAGAACGCGTCGGCCCTCGCCCTACTCCAGGTCGTGACGGCGGACCCGCAGACCGGTCTAACGTTCGCCAATGCCCGCCGGGCGATGGATCGTGACGTGCCGGTGCTGCTGGCGGGCGAGACCGGCACCGGCAAAGAGTTGTTCGCGCGCGCGCTGCATAGCTCCGGCCCCCGGACCGACCGCGCCTTCGTCGCCGTGGACTGTGCGGCCCTTCCGGAATCACTGATCGAGGGCGAGTTGTTCGGCTACGGCGAAGGGGCGTTCACTGGGGCAAGGCGCGGCGGGGCTGTCGGCAAGATCGAGAGTGCGGACGGCGGCACGCTCTTTCTCGACGAGATCGGCGACATGCCGTTGTCGTTGCAGACGAGGCTGTTGCGGATTGTGCAGGAGCGAGTAGTCGTGCGGCTCGGCGAGAGCCGCGAGCGGCCGATCGACATCGCTCTGGTCTGCGCCAGCAATCGGAATTTGCGGGACCTCGTCACTCAACGCCTGTTCCGTGAGGACCTGTATTATCGGATCAACGGCTTACAGGTGACGCTGCCACCATTGCGCGAACGCGCTAATGTCCTGCAGCTCGCCGAGTATTTCCTTTGGTCCCGCGACAGGTTTAAGCATGGGTTGGAGCTGTCGCCAGCCGCCAAGGAGATTGTCCTGCAGCATTCATGGCCCGGCAATCTGCGTCAGCTGGATCATGCCATGATGGTCGCGGCGGCGTTCCTACCACAGCACAGCTACATCATCGAGAAGGAACATCTTCCGGAGGACTTTGCCGTGCCGATCGGCAAGGTCGGCCCCCCATCCCCAACGCTTCCGCCGGTCACTCTCGACCAGGCGGCGACCGACCTCATCGAGCGAACTGTGCTGGCGCACGGCGGCAACGTGGCCGCTGCGGCGCGTGCCCTGAAGGTCTCCCGAAGCACGATCTACAGCCACTGGAAGCGGACCCAACAGGCATCACGTTAGGGCCTGGTCCGGAGCTGCCGGGCACCCCGATCTCTGGCGGGGCCAATGTATTCGACGAAAAGGGGCGGCGCTGAAGCTGGGCCAAAAGGCCGGCGACTGGCAGAACGATCTGGAAAAGGCGGAGCACCAACGTTATTTCCAGCTGCAGAACGTCCCACTGCCGGAGGCCTCCAACCAAAACAGTCGCCGGGCGGTTCGCAAAGCGCGGAGACTTGGGTACCGCACATTATTTATCCGGCCTGCGCCAGCTTCTGCGTCGTAGACGTAGAGCACCTCCAAGAAGACCTTGTGCTTCTCATAGCATTGGCGCTTGCGCGGCTTCTGCGGTGTACCATCAACCTGTTCGCCATCCTTGAATATCCAGTCGAAGCGGGCAGGGCGCTGCAGTAAAGTGATGTCCTCAAGCGGAGCGCCGCCTTACCTCAAGCTTGCCGACTTCGTGACCGAACGCCGGCAATAACCAGGTAGCGCCTAGTGTGCCGGCGTGGATCGCCTCAATTGCCCTCAAACCCAGATGAGTCATCAAGATCTCCATCTCGCGCGCATGCTAGTGCCCGTAGCCGCGTGTAGGAGGCGCGCTTAATTCTGCAAGGCCTAGTACGCCTCAGTCTGCCCCGCGCGGCCTCCGATGCGGGGGAGTTTAGTTCTTTCTTTGTTCTCATCGGGGATATAGCTTTCGCTATCGTCAGCAACGATTTGGGCACCACCTCTCCGACTTATTTTGAAAAGAGCAGCAACGGCGTGATGCCGGGCGTCGACCGCCGGTCGACGTTCTTGAGGCTCAGGCTTTACCAGCTTTCGGTGGCCCGGCCGCGCTTGCGGACATCGGTAGCCCGTGCGCCCTGGCCAAGACCAAGCTGCTTCACTATCGCCGATCGTCGCGCAGCGTAATTCGGGGCGACCATGGGATAGTCGGATGGCAAATTCCATTTCTGGCGAGAGGCTTATCCCTCAGGCTCCGGGCCTACGACGGGTAGTGACAGGAGTGGGCGATTGGCGTAAGAACGAATCATGAACATCCGGTTCGTTTCGAGGCCCCTCGGTGCCTGACTTTCCCTCCTCGCTGACCGAGTTTCAGCGCCAGTTTCCCGAAGACGAGGCCTGCGCCGCGTGGCTTGTCGCGGCGCGGTGGCCGTCCGGTTTTCGATGTCCGGCGTGCGGCGGCGCCAAGGGTTGGCCGCATGGCGGCAAGGCTTTCACCTTCGAATGCGCCGCGTGCGGCAAGCAGACCTCGGTGACGGCCGGAACGATCATGCACGGCTCGAAGCTGCCCCTGATCGTGTGGTTCTGGGCCGTCTACCTCATGGCCACGCATTCGAACGGGATTTCGGCGCTGCAATTGCAAAAGCAGCTCGGGCTCGGCTCCTACAAGTCCGCCTGGCTCATATGCGCCAAACTGCGCCGCGCCATGGTCGCGCCGGGCCGCGCGCTGCTCGCCGGCCTGGTCGAAGTCGACGAAACCGAGCTTCCGCCGCGGACCAAGGCCGATCCGGCATCCGGCGCCGGCGGCCGCTCGCCCCAGGGCAAAATGTTCGTCGCCGGCGCCGTCGAGATCGAACACGACGCGCCCGCACGCCTTCGCTTGGCCGCGATCAAGGACTTCTCCGCCGCCTCGTTGCACCGCTTCGTCGCCGCCGATGTCGCGCCGGGCGCGACGATCAGGACCGACGGCTGGCCGTCCTACGCCAGCGCCCCCAATGTCCGCCACGAGCCCCACGTGGTCGGCGTCATGGCCGCGCACGTCGTCCTGCCATGGGTTCATCGCGCCTTCGCCAACGCCAAGACCTGGGCCCTCGGCGTCCACCACGGACTGCGACGACCCCACCTTCAGAGCTACCTCGACGAATTCGTCTTCCGCTTCAATCGCCGCCGCACGCGACACGTCGCCTTCCGTTCCCTCCTCGCAACCGCCCTAGTCCGAAAACCCCTCACCTACGAGATGTTGATCCAACCGGACGCTCGGGAATAAGCCTCCGTTTACGAATTTACTGCCGGTGTCTCAGCGTATTTTCTTGACACTTAGAGCGGAATCCGATCATCCTGTATCGTCCTGATAACCACAGGATTTGAAGTAATTTATACATACCGAGGGCTCGAAGATTTCGGCGCAGGTTTCGAGGGCGCGCATCAGACCCGCGACGGTCCGCTCGGCGATTTTGCGCAGGAAGGCCTTGAGCTTGGAGAAGGCTTTTTCGATAGGGTTCATATCGGGACTGTAGGCTGGAAGATATCGCAACTGCGCGCCCGCCGCCTTGATCAGTTGCTCGACCCGCGGCCCCTTGTGAGCGGGGAGATTGTCCATGACGACGGTCTCGCCGGGCGAGAGCGTGGGGACGAGGCATGTCTCCACCCAATCCTCGAACAGGGCGGCGTTGATCGGTCCGTCGAAAGTCCTTGCCGCCGTCAGGCCGCGAAGGCGAAGGCCGGCGACCAAAGTCACCGTTTTGTAGTGACTGTGCGGGATGGCCGACCGCAACCGGCGCCCGCGCCGGCAACGTCCGCTTTTGCGCGCGAGATTTGTGGAGGCTCCGGTCTCGTCAATGAAAACGAGTTTCGTCGGATCGAGATCGAGCTGTCCCGCGAACCATTCCCGGCGTCGATTTTGCACGTCCGCGCGTTGTTGTTCCTCGGCATGCGCCGTTTTTTTAAAGGTGATCTGGTGACGGTCGAAGAAACGCCACAGCACGGAGACCGCAAAGCGCTCGCCGCTATTGGCGATCAGCTGCTCCCGGATCTCGAGCAGCGTTATGTCCGGCCTGCGCCGGATCAGGCCCAACAGATAGTCGCGATGCGCCTCAATTCGGCGGGAGCGGCGGTCGCCGCCGGAAGGCGCCGGCCAAATCTCGCCCGTGGTATTGAACCGCTTTACCCAGCGCACCGCGCTCGCCACGCTCACTTTGAAACGCGCGGCCGCCTGATTGCGCGACAACCCGCCCAAGACCACCGCCTCGACCACGCGCTCGCGAAGATCGTTGGAAAGACCCATCCCCCGCCGTCCCCATTCTCGCAGTGAATGAGGAAGCAGAAATTAACCAATTCGGAAATCCCCCCGCCAATTCAATCCGTTCGGATACTGCTCTAACTGCTCGGCTAGCCGAGCTCGCCACATCTGGAACACGTCCCGCGCCTGACTCAGCAGTACGCTGGTCCGCGCATCTCCATACCGGCCAGCGGTCGTGACAGGCCGCACCTGAAGGCGTGATACATGACCGCACCCGATCACGCGACCAAACCATTCGAAACCATCTTGCGCGAGCGGGGGCATCCATACATGGCCATCTCGACGAGATGGCTGTTCTGATCCGGGGCCGACGATTTTGGCTCTGGCGGGCGGTCAACGACGAGGGCGAGGTTCGCCTCAGCGTGGGCAAACTCCTTGCGCACCTTGCGCGGAACTTCAGGCGGAAGTTTGTCACACGGCGGCTTGTAGCCGTTTGCTTTGTACTGGGCAGAGGGAATTGGAATTCGGCGACGCTTGCCGTACTCAACCAGCACTTGGCCATCACTGGTCAGATACAAACCCTTCGCCATGCTATCCCTCCCGTATGCTCGTCCGTCCAAATATTAGAGACGTGGCGCGAGTGTGAGCAATGGCATTGTCGCCGCGAGCGTGAGGTCTGACGAAGCCGTGCGGAGGGAGAGATCGATGCAACTTCTGGTCACTGGAGCCACGGGAAAGGTCGGCGTCAATCTCATCGAGAGGCTGCTCGCGGACCCCCGGTGGCCCATGGCACGTGTCAGGGCGCTGTGTCACAACCGCACGATCCAAGAGGCCGATCGAGTAGAGGTCGTCAGCGGAAGCATCGACGACCGCGGCTGCGTCGATCGCGCGATGCGCGACGTGACGCATGTCGTACACTTGGCGACCTGCAAGGAGATTCCTGAAACCGTTATGGACGTGACGGTCAAGGGACTCTTCTGGCTGCTGGAGGCCTTTCGGCAAAGCACGACTGCAAAGCAATTCATGCTGATTGGCGGCGATGCGGCGGTAGGGCATTTCTTCTATGACCATCAGAAGCCGATCACCGAGCACACACCTCATCGCGCCTATCCAGGCTGTTATGCTCTGTCGAAGGTCCTCGAGGAGGTGATCCTGTCACAGTTTGCGATTCAGTACGGCATCAACACCTGCTGTTTGCGTGCGCCCTGGATCATGGAAAAGGACGACTTTCGCTACTCGTTATCGTTCGGTGACGACGTGTTTGGCGGGCCGGTCTGGAACTCGCTGGTTGCCCCAGAAGTCGCCAAGCGTTGCCAAGCGGAGGGAACAGTGCCCTTGCTGCGCGACGCCCACGGCAATCCGCTCAAGCGGAATCTCGTCCATGTCGAGGATCTGGTAGCCGCCATTCTCGCCGCGCTTGACAATCCACTGACCGGAAACAAGCTTTACAACATCTGCATGGACGAGCCCGTCGACTACGGGGCGGTCGCCGCATATCTTAAAGAGACGCGGGGGCTGGATTACCTGGACATTCCCAGCAACTACTACTCGAACTGGATGGACAACAGCCGGGCCAAATTCGAGCTCAAATGGCGGCCCCGCTATGATTTGGCGCGACTGATCGACGCCGCGTGGACCTATCGACGCGCGCCCGGCGATCCCCGCAAAGTGTGGTATCCCGGCTGAGCGACAAGGAGCGCGCGTCGCGTATGCGCCCCGGCTACCTTCCGGCCGCGAGGATGGTCGTGGCCAGCGCTGCGCTTGGCCGCTTAACTTCGACTCCGGTCTTCGGCCGGAATGCGCAAATAGCGGTCGTCGCCGACGGCGCGGCAGATTGGCCAAATCGACTCAAACCGACCGTTCGTCCGGAGTTGGAGACTTGGCCCTTCTTCACCCACATAGACACTGGGAACTAATCCTTGGGCGGCGACCATCTCTGGTGACGTTCGCCGGAACGGCGCCGCCCAACGGGACGCCTCCCATTGCAGTAGCTGAGGACGGGTAAGGCCGCTATTCTCCAAGGAGTGAGCGCCATGCCCCTTCCGCCCGCCGACAAAGAGACGTCGGGACAGCCATCCGGTGAGCACCTCGACGGCCGCTTGGGCGCCATCGCAACTGTTCCGTTAAGGGGTGCGGGTGGCATCTTCGATAGCGACCCATCTGCGCTCCGCATGGGAGGCCGATATGCTCGACACGCCGACTAAGGACATGGAACCCGCGCCCGGTTGGCGCTTTCCACGGTTTCTCCGCTTCGGCGGCGAGACTGCGCGGCCGAAAGCCATGAAGCCGCCCAAAGAGCCGGAGGAGCGAAAGCACCACTTCGCCATCTGGTACGTCTTTGCGGCCTTCCTTGGCGTCATGCTGATCCAGTACGTGTGGCTGGTCTACACTCAAGTCGAGACCATTCCGTATAGTCAGTTCGAGCAGCTGCTCAATGAGAACAAGATCTCCGAAGTCCTGGTCGGCCACGACTTTATCCAGGGCACGCTGAAGCAGCCGCTCCCCGACGGCCGGAAGCTATTCTACTCGGTGCGAGTCGATCCTGCGCTCGCCGACATGCTTAAAGCGCACGGCGTTACCGTCACCGGCGAGCCATCGAGCAATTTTCTCTCGACGATCCTGTCCTGGGCGCTGCCGATTTTTGTCTTCTACTTGATCTGGACCTATGGCATCCGCCGCGTGGCCGAGCGCCAGGGACTCGGCGGTCTGATGACGATCGGCAAATCGCGCGCCAAGATCTATGTCGAAACCGACACCAAGGTGACGTTCAAAGACGTCGCCGGCGTCGACGAGGCGAAATACGAATTGCAGGAGGTTGTCGCCTTCCTGCGCGATCCGAAATCGTTCGGCCGTCTGGGTGCCCGCATCCCCAAGGGCGTGCTGCTAATCGGACCGCCCGATCTCGCTTCATAATGCCCATCTCGCTATCACGCTACAAAGCCAGTGTATTTTGACGCGGATCGTCAGACGGCGGACGTCGATGACGACGGATATCGGCGGCGTGCCTGACCTTCTCGTCTTCGAGGTCGCTTGCCCTGATCACCCAGGGCGCGCCTTTGCAAAGCTGATGGCCAGGAAGGACCTCCTCTTGGATCAGGCGCCGGACAGTCGCTTCGCTTACATTGAGGATCGCGGCGGCCTCACCGAGTGTCACCTCTCCTCGCTCCGTGCGCTCGCCTTCCCGGTAAGGTGCGATATGACGGTGGTTGCGCAGGAAGCACACGCGTGAACGGGTCCAACCGTTGCCCTTGCCGGTCGTCTTGCCGGCTCTGTTGAGGACGGCTGCAATTGCCTGATCCGGCATCTGTCGCGCCAGCACGGACACGAGTTCGATCACATCGGCATCCGTACCCCACCGATGCTCGCCGACGCGGTTCTTGCGCACGCGCAAGGGCGTGTGGTCGCCGCCCTGCCATCGGATCACAAGAGTAAGCGCGTCGTCTTCGACGCGAACGACAATCTCCTCGATCAACGTGCGGATAATCCGCTTGCGGATTGCGGGCGTCGCACCCGGGCTGTCCCAGGCCCGCTCGACATCGGCGCCGAGTTCGAACAAACGTTGCCGTTCCGTGACGGTGAGCGAAGACTGTGGACCCGCTGCGAGCGTGTCGCGTTCGTCTTCAAGGCTATGCACCGCGACCAGGCGCTCATTCCATCGATGCTCGAGTTCAGCTGCGACGAGGCGGTTGTCGGGATCGACGGCGTCGTACTGACGCCGCGCAAGGGCGGCCTCATAGTGGGCTTGCTCAAGGGCAAGATCGACCTGGCGCCGCTTCTCTGTGTTCTCGATTCGCCGCGCCTCCACAGCGCTGATCGCTGCTTCGACACCGAGCGGTTGAAGGCGCTCGATCACCTCGGCGCCAACCGCGCGATCGATCCGCATGCCGCCGAACGATATGCATGGATCGCCGCCATGGTTGAGATGGCCTCCGCGACAATGGTAGCGCCCCGAACTCCCGTTCTCGCCGCTGTAGGCGACGTGGAGCTTTCGGCCGCAATGACCGCAGCGAAGAAGACCGGCAAGCAGGGCCTCTCCGCGTCGCACAGCGCCGCGGCTCATGAAACTCTGACCGTTGGCGTTGTCGCTGATCAGGCGCTGATTCCCTCAAACTCGGGCCACGCAATATATCCATCATGATGATCGAGGATCAAAGCTTCCCAGACACTGCGGTCCTTGCGGAAGCCGCGCACGACCCGCTTGCGGCCGGATTTAATGGTGATGCGGCTGCCGGTGCGCCCGAACGCATAGGCGCCGGCGTAGATCGGGTTCGTCAGCATGTGGTGAAGCGTGTTGTAGACGGGCAGCTTCCAGGTGACGGTTCGCCCCTCGGCGCCATATCCGACTGCCGGCAGCGGCACGCGTTCCTGGCGCATCCAAAGATGAACCTGCCGAACCGTCTGCAGCTCGGCGAACTTGGTGAAGACGAGTCCGATCGCTTCCTGGACGCGCCGGTCCGGGTCCTTCTCGATCCGGTCGTGCCGCACCTTGAGGAACCCGACCGCGACGGTGAGGAAAAGCTCGCCGCGGCGAGCCTTCTGCTTCAGGGCCTCGAGCGAGCGCTGACGGAAGAGCGAGAGTTCCATCTCGCTCATTGTGCCCTTCATGCCAAGCAGAAGGCGATCGTTCGGGTGGCGGGAATTGTAGATGCCGTCCTCATCGATGATCAGCGTATCGACCAAGCCACAGAACTCCAGCAGAGTGTGCCAGTCTCGTCCGTTACGGGCGAGCCGCGACGCCTCGATCGAGACCACAGCGCCCACCCGTCCCTCGCAGATCGCGGCCAGCAGCTTCTCGAAGCCCGGCCGCGCGATCCCGGAACCGGACCGACCGAGATCATCGTCGATCACTTCGACGGCGCCCCAACCAAGAGCGCGGGCTCGATCGGCGAGCGCATACTGACGCCGGCGGCTCTCGTGATTGTTGAGAACCTGGTCGGTCGTCGACTGGCGCACATAGACGAACGCGCTGCGGGCCAAGTGCTCAGGCGTGATCTTGGTCATCACCGTCCTCCTCGCCGATCCGATCGTCCATCTCGGCCTGTATTCCCCGAGCGGCCGCTTCCGTCAGTAGAACCCGCAGCAATGGCGTGAGCGCCGTCCGGAGATGGGACGGAAGCTCTGGAGGCATCGTTGCTTGTTCGAATAAATCTCTTTGGTTGCGTCGCTCGTTCGTCATCTCCGGCTCCTCGCGTCGAGGGCGAATCCCCTCGCAACAAGATTAGGAGTGTGCCGACCAGGGCGTGGAGCTCAGCGAGCTTCTCGAGCGGTAGCCGCGGATGTTGAACGAGTTCGCACGAAGACCCATTCGTCTTGGTCATCCAGGCGGGCAGCAGCGCCAAGGTGCGATCGGGCTGCCGCACAATGAGGTGATCGGCGCTTGCATGCCGCCGGACGCCGACCACCGTGACGAAATCACCCGCGCGCGGATGAAACCGATACGTGATCCGGACTTCAAACGCCGGACACCCGGCAGTATGACGCTGGCTCGCCGGGCACCGGAAAGACACTGCTGGCGCGCGCGGTCGCCGGCGAAGCGGGCGTGCCGTTTTTCTCGATCTCGGGCTCCGAGTTCGTCGAGATGTTCGTCGGCGTCGGCGCCGCGCGCGTTCGCGACCTGTTCGAGCAGGCGCGGAAGGCGGCGCCCTGCATCATCTTCATCGACGAGCTCGATGCGTTGGGGCGAAGCCGTGTCTCGGGCGCTTACGGCGGCCACGACGAGAAGGAGCAGACGCTCAATCAGCTGCTCGCCGAGCTTGACGGCTTCGATTCGACGAGCGGGGTGATCCTGATCGGCGCGACCAATCGCCCGGAGGTGCTCGATCCGGCCTTGCTCAGGCCCGGGCGTTTCGACCGCCAGGTGCTGGTCGACCGGCCGGACCGCTCGGGACGGCTGCAGATCCTCAAGGTCCACGTCGCCAAGATCCGCCTCGCGGACGGCGTCGATCTCGACCAGATCGCCGGGCTGACGACCGGCTTCACCGGCGCTGATCTCGCCAACCTGGTCAACGAGGCCGCCATCGTGGCGACGCGGCGCGAGGCCGACGCGGTGACGCTCGATGATTTCACCGCCGCGATCGAACGCATCGTCGCGGGGCTTGAAAAGAAGAGCCGCGTGCTCGGCCCGGCGGAACGCAGCCGCGTCGCCCATCACGAAATGGGCCACGCGCTGGTCGCCGCGACCCTGCCGGGCGTCGATCCGGTCCACAAGGTGTCGATCATTCCGCGCGGCGTCGGCGCGCTCGGTTATACGATGCAGCGGCCGACCCAGGATCGCTTTCTGCTGGGTCGCCAGGAGCTGGAGAACCGCATCGCGGTGCTGATGGGCGGCCGCGCCTCGGAAGCGCTGGTCTATGACGGCGAGGTGTCGACGGGGGCTTCCGATGACCTGCAGCGCGCGACCCAGATCGCAGTTGAGATGGTCACGCGCTACGGTATGAACGAGACGGTCGGACAGCGCACCTACGCGCCGACGCCGCCCCAGCCGTTGCTGGCCGGGGCTGTTCCCGAGCGCATCGACGCCTCGGACACGACGGAGCGCGAGATCGACGTCGCGGTGCGCGACCTGGTGGCGAAGGCCCTTGGCCGGGCGACGGAAATCCTGCGCTCGCGCCGTGCCGATCTCGACGAAGGTGCCCGCCTGCTGCTGATGCACGAGACCCTGACCGCCGATCAATTCCCCGCAATCCGCCCGATCATGCAGCCGGTAAAGCCGGCAGCGTGACTCGGCTGGCTGCGACGTCCACCGTCGCAATCCGCAAGGTCCGCTTCACGTCGACACCGGACCCCTCTGCGATTTGAATTTTTATCCGCTTTCCGCCCTGAACGGCCGTCCGCTGACCGAATGCGCCGATGTTGATCCGCGTGGGTTGGAACGCCGGTCGCCGCTGACAACCGCGGTTCGACTTGCGGCGACCTTTTTGTCCCATCGTGCCGCACCATTCGTTCGACAAGCGAGGGTGGCCGAGAGTATACGGCCGCCAGCAGCTTGAATCCGGCTGGAACGGCGGCGGGCGGGGAGAGTGCCATAACAGCAGAAGGGTGGTTCGTGCGGTCATCTGGCGACGGGATGGAGGAATTTGCGTCGCCATCCGGTTGGGCAGTCGGATGATTTGGCCGCGCCGTCTGGCTCGCCATCGCGTGGCGCCTAAACCTCCTGCGAGGCGACGAAGTTTGGTCGTTACACACGACGATGGACGGCCTTTTTGTGAGCCGTGCTGACGCTGCGGTCGACTCGTACGGATGTGACCGCTCCGATGCTCCGTTCTTTCGCCTGCTTTCTGACGCCCCACGGCGCCCTGCGCCTCGAAGCGGTTGAGGCCGACACTGCGGTCGACCATAGCGCGGCGAAGCGGCTTGAAGCGGCGTTCCGCAAAGGCGATGGGCATGGCCTGCTGCAACTCGGCCTCGCCGAGGCGGGGACCTCCCTGCCGCCGGATCTCGCGTTCTGGCGCGCGTTTGCGATGCGGTTCGTCGCTGCGGTCTGCGCCATTGGAGAAGCTGCTGCCGAAGTGGAACTCCCGCGGGCGCCGGATGAAGGGGCTCTCGCCGCGCTCGCCGGCGAGGCCCCACCGATGCGCGGCGGCGAATATCTCGACGCCGATCGGCTGGCGGCGCTGTGGGGGTCGCTGGCGCAGGCGTTCGCGGGCGAGCGCGCCGAGAGCGGCCTTGCCGCAGGCGCCTTCTTAACGGCGCGCGACAGCCGTTGGCGGCTGGTGGGCCGCGTGCATTTCAATCTCGCCGAAAACCGCAAGGACGCCGAGCGCCCTTTCGCTTTCCTCGCCACCTACGTGTCTTCGCTCGCCACGCATGGCGCGCTGCGCCATGCGCCGCTCGGTGCGGCGTTGCGCGAATACGCCGGCGCGGGGGCGAAGAGCGACCTCCTGAAACTGCTGGAACCGGTCAGCCGGGCGGGCGAGCGTTGCGCCTGGTTGAAGGAAATCATCGATACCGGCGAGATCTTCCATCCGCTGCGCTGGATGCCGCGGGAGGCGATGCGGCTCCTCTCAGACGCCGAGGCGCTGGAGCAGGCGGGCGTCGTCGTGAGGATGCCGGCGACCTGGTCGGGCGGCCGGCCCGGCCGCCCCGCGGTC
The DNA here is from genome assembly GCA_963813555.1 of uncultured Alphaproteobacteria bacterium. Classification (GTDB taxonomy): domain Bacteria; phylum Pseudomonadota; class Alphaproteobacteria; order Rhizobiales; family Beijerinckiaceae; genus Roseiarcus. The sequence continues at coordinate 629,895 of CAWEZX010000018.1, forward strand.
GAAGCCAGCGTCGGCTCGCAAGCGCCGACGCTGGTCGGCGCAGCGCAGTTGCTCGACTTCCAGGTCGACGTGAGCCTAGACGGCGATCCGTTGACCCGCGAAGAGATCGCGCGGTTGCTTGCCACGACTGACGGCCTCGCGCTGCTGCGCGGCAAATGGGTCGAAGTGGACGCGGCGCGGTTGAAAGCGACCCTCGACCGCTACGGCGAGATCGAGCGCCTCGCCAGCAAGGAGGGCGTGCCGTTCGGCCGGGCGATGCGGCTGCTGGCCGGCGCCGACATCGGCGCGGCCGAGGCGACGCGGGCGGCGGAAGCGTCATGGGCGCATGTCACGGCCGGCCGCTGGCTCGCCGAGACGCTCGCCGCCTGCCGCAGCCCCGAGACGCTCGCCGCCGCGCATCCGGGAGACACGCTGAAGGCCGATCTGAGGCCTTACCAGGACGCGGGCCTGCGCTGGCTCGGCTTTCTGTCGCGCCTCGGCCTCGGCGCCTGCCTTGCCGACGACATGGGGCTCGGCAAGACCATCCAGGTGCTGGCGCTCCTGCTGACGCTCCGCAACGGCGAAGGCGAGCGCCGGCCGAGCCTCATCGTCGCGCCGGCGTCGCTCCTCGCCAACTGGGCGACGGAAGCCGAACGCTTCGCCCCGTCGCTGAAGGTCTTCGTCGCGCATCCCGCCTTTGCGCCGGCCGAACGGCTGAAGTCGCCTTCGGCGGAAGAGTTGGCCAGGACCGACGTCGTCGTGACCAGCTACGCCGCGTTGCTGCGGCTCAATTGGCTCGGCCGGACGCGCTGGCGGGTCGCCGTCGTGGACGAGGCGCAGGCGATCAAGAACCCGGACGCCAAGCAGACCCGCGCCGTCAAGGCGCTCGACGCCGAGAACCACATCGCGCTCACCGGCACGCCAATCGAGAATCATCTTCGCGACTTGTGGTCGATCTTCGATTTCCTTAATCCGGGCCTGCTCGGCTCATCAAAGGCCTTCGCCGGCTTCGTGAAGAGCCTTGCCGACCGCACGCCGCCGTCCTACGCGCCCCTGCGCAAGCTCGTCGCCCCTTACATCCTGCGCCGGCTGAAGACCGACCGCAGCGTCATCGCCGACCTGCCCGACAAGACGGAAGTCAAGGCCTTCTGCGGCCTCAGCCGCAGACAAGCGGCGCTGTATCAGTCGACCGTCTCGGCGTTCGAGGAGCGGCTGAAGGAATCGAGCGACGATATGGGGCGGCGCGGGCTCGTCCTGGCGACACTGATGCGCCTCAAGCAGATCTGCAACCACGCGCAGCACGGCCTCGGCGGCGGGGTCGCTTGGGCAAGTGAGGACAGCGGCAAGTTCGGCCGGCTCGCCGAGATCGCAGCAACCGTCGCGTGCCGCCAGGAGAAGATGCTGGTCTTCACCCAGTTCAAGGAGATCGTCGAGCCGCTCGGCGAGTTGCTCGCCGGCGTCTTCGGCAGGCCCGGCCTCGCGCTGAGCGGCGAGACGGTGGTCGGCAAACGCAAGACGCTGGTTAAGACGTTCCAGGAGGACGAGAGCGTCCCGTTCTTCGTGTTGTCGCTGAAGGCTGGCGGCTCGGGGCTCACCCTGACGGCGGCCTCGCATGTGGTGCATTTCGACCGCTGGTGGAACCCGGCGGTCGAGAACCAGGCGACCGACCGCGCCTTTCGCATCGGGCAGAAGCGCAATGTTCTCGTGCACAAGTTCGTCTGTCGTGGCACGATCGAGGAGCGAATCGACGAACTCATCGAATCGAAGCGCAAGATGGCCGAGGATTTGCTCGCCGGCGGCAGCGAGATCAACTTGACTGAACTTGCCGACGGCGAGCTGATGGCGCTGGTGAAGCTCGACCTCGCCGCCGCGACCCAGGAAGGGGGGACATCGTGAGCTTCTGGGGATTCCGGCCCTATGTTCCGGCCGCCGTGCGTCGCCAACAGGCGGAGAAGGAAATCGAGAAGCTGAAGAAGAAAGGGCGGGTCGTCGCGCCGGTCGTCATCGAGGGCCGCAAGATCGCCAGGAGCTTCTGGGGCAAGGCTTGGTGCGACAACCTCGAACGCTATTCCGATTTCGCGAACCGCCTGCCGCGCGGGCGCACCTACGTTAGTAACGGCTCGGTGGTCGACCTCCAGCTCGCGCGCGGCAAGATCGAGGCGCTGGTCAGCGGCGCGGAGATCTACAAAGTGAAGATCGATATCTCGGTCGCCGCGCCGGCCCGCTGGGAGGCGATCTGCGTCGATTGCGCCGGTTCAGTCGGCTCGTTGGTCGAACTGCTGCAAGGCAAGCTGTCCAAGCATGTGATGGAGCGCGTTTGCCGCGAGGCGGACGGGCTGTTTCCGGGGCCGCGCGAGATCACGATGACCTGCTCGTGCCCCGACTGGGCGGGCATGTGCAAGCATGTGGCGGCGACGCTCTACGGCGTCGGCGCTCGGCTCGACTCCCAACCGGACCACTTGTTCACACTTCGCGGCGTCAACCGGGAAGACATGGTCTCAACCGTCGGCGCTGATTTGCCGCTGACCGCGATGCCCGCTGGGAGCGAACGGATACTCGACGACAACGATCTCGCGGCTCTCTTCGGCCTCGACATTGCCGAACCCGCGACGGTGGTGCGGGACCTCGCCACGGCCGGCGGCGCCGAATCCGTCGCAGCGCAAGCAAAGTCAAATGCGAAGCCGGCGCAGTCCGCGGCTCCTGTGAAGACGAAGGCCAAGACGAAGGCGAAACGACAGACGGCTAAGTCGTCAGTCGAATTCCGAGCGGATCGGAAGTCGTCCCGCCCCACGCCTCCCTCCATGACGAGCGGCGCTCGAGGGTCGAGGAAGGCGAAGTCGATTTCCGACAAGGCTCCGGTCGAGCGCGTGTCGGCGAAGTTGAAGCCGCACGAGGTCGTCGAATCTGGCGGCGCACCGCGCAAGCGCCGTGGCGACACCTCTGCACCTTCGGGTCGCACGCGAGCGGCCAAGTGGATCGGCGCACGGGCGCGCAAGATAAACGTGTGAAACTGAGTGTCCTGAAGTTGGATGGGTCAGCCGCTGACGCCAAGACACACACCTGTGTCGCTAGGCCTTGGCGCGTTTCCTCGATCGTCGGCAATTGGGTCGATCGACGGGGACGAGAATGCCGAGGAGGCGCTCCGCATATCAACAACCTTTCAAGCTTGACCCCCGCGAAGCGAGACAAATCAAGAGGGCGCCATGCTGATCGGCGTCCGGACCCCGCGCCGAAATCACACTCGGTCTCCTAATCTAGCCCCGCTTACCGATTGACCGCAGGAGCGACCGCTTCTGTGCAACTGTGCCGTTCCCGAAGCGGCGATGGACAACAGGAATGCGCCGAGAACCGACGATTTACCGGAGGGGCCGAAAACGGTCCGCTCGTCGCTCCGAGATGCGGATTCACAACCAGGTACGCGGTTTGATTACCTCATTCGCGAGGTGGGCTCGCCGATGCGCAGAAAGGACTGGCGTTCCCTTCGAAAGAGAGCGTGTATGTGGACGTCCGCGAGGTCGAGAATGACCCGCGAACACCCCTTCGCCCCGTTGATCGCATCGATCCGGGGCTCGTCCTGGTGAGGGGCCGGATTGGCCGAGCTCCCAGAGACCAAGGGTCAGACCATGTCCATCAAACTCACCGACAGGCAGCTCGTGATGCTCAGTGCCGCCGCGCAGCGCGAAGATCGCTGCATCGAAGTTCCGCCGAGTCTGAAGAGCGCCGCAGCCCAGAAGATTGCAACGAAGCTGGTCGCCGCCGGACTTGTTAAGGAGATGAAAGCCAAGCCTGGCGCGCGCGTTTGGCGACGCGACGACGCGACTGAGCAGACTTACGTGCTTAAGTTGACCGCCGCCGGACTTAACGCGATCGCGGTCGAAGATGCTGAAGCCGCCGGGCCCGCTGTCGAGATCTCACCGCCTGCTACTGCCGAAGTCCCGACGAATATCGCCAACCATGAAGCGGCGGCGGGGAACATTGCGGTGTCAACCGTGATCGCCATGCCGCGCGAAGGCTCGAAACTCGCTGCGGCCGTGGACCTGCTCCGACGCGAGGACGGCGCTACGATCGACCAGCTGGCGGACGCGATGGGTTGGCTTCCCCATACCACCCGCGCGGCACTGACAGGCCTGCGCAAGCGCGGGTTCGAGATCGATCGGCGCAAGGCGAAGGACGAGCGCGCGGGCGCGTATGTCATCGTCGATGGCCCGGCGGCAGCGGAAAGGTGAGGGGACAATGCGCAAGACATTGCCTTCGGTTCCGATCGAGACTGCCCGGCGCCCTCTCCTAGAGGCGGCCGTGGGGTCCGTCTGGACCGAGGCTCCTCTAACCGCCGTTGGTCTCGAAGCGGAACTGGCCGAGCTGGAGCAGCTCTCTCTCGACGACCTGCGTCTTCGCTGGCGCAACCATTGGGGCCGGCTCGCGCCGGCCCACCTCTCCCGAGGCCTCTTCCTTCGCGCCATGGCCTATCGCCTTCAGGCTGAGGCGTTCGGCGATCTGGATCGGAAGACCATTCGGATGCTGGAGCGACTGGCTGACGATGCGGCGGATAAATCAGCTTCCAACGGGTCATCGACGCCCGACTCGGACGCCGGCTTGAAGTCCCAGGTTTCATCGGTTCGAGCGGCCAGCAATCCGCTGGTCCTGAAGCCCGGGGCGTTATTGATCCGAGAGTGGCAGGGCCGGATTGAGCGCGTGATGGTGGTCAAGGGCGGTTTCGCTTGGAACGGCGCTACCTATACGAGCCTGTCCGCCGCCGCTTTCGCCATCACAAGCACGAAGTGGAACGGCCACAGATTCTTCAGCGTGCGGCGTCGAGATCGCATGGGGGTGAGCCAGCGTGAAGATATTTTGAAGAGGAGCAACCGCGGCGAAGGGTCGAGAGCTCTGGCGCGCGGCAGGGTGGACAATCGACCTCCTGCGGCGCGTGGTTCGTCGCCGACGTCCGCAAGCGCGACAACCGATGCAGTCGAGAGGGTCCAATGAAGCCGGCTGCCAAGAAGCCTCAGCATTGTGCGATCTACACGCGCGTCTCGACTGAGAATGGGCTCGAACAGGAGTTCAACTCCCTCCACGCTCAACGGGAAGACGCGCAGGCCTACATCAAGAGCCAGGCCCATGAGGGCTGGAAACTGATCCGCGATCCTTATGACGACGGCGGCTTCTCTGGCGGCAGCCTGGACCGCCCCGGCCTGCAGAAGCTGCTCGCCGACATCCGAGAGCGCCGGATCGACATCGTCGTCGTCTATAAGGTCGACCGTCTGACGCGATCGCTCACCGACTTCGCGAAGCTCGTGGAGCTATTTGACGGCCATGGCGTCGCCTTCGTCTCAGTGACCCAGTCCTTCAACACGACCAGCGGCATGGGACGGCTGACCCTCAACGTGCTGCTGTCCTTCGCTCAGTTCGAGCGGGAGGTCACCGGCGAACGCATCCGTGACAAGATGAGGAAGGGGCTTTGGGTCGGCGGCGTGGTTCCTTTGGGCTATGAGGTCAAAGACCGCAAACTGATCGTCGTGGAGGAAGAAGCGGCGACGGTCCGCTTGATCTTCTCGCGCTATCTCGACCTTGGATCACTGTCGGCGTTGCAGCGGGACTTGCGCGAGCGGGGGATCATCACCCGAAAGAGAACTCTTTCTTCCGGCCGCGCAATCGGCGGCCGAGCTCTCACCAATGGGCCATTGGCCTATATGCTGCGCAACCGAATGTACCTTGGCGAGATCAACCATCGCGACAAGAGCTATCTCGGCCAGCACGCGCCGATCATCGACCCGGGACTGTTCGAAGCGGTTCAGACCAAGCTGACCGAAAATCGTCAGGAGCGATGTCGGCGGCGTCAAAGCTCCAACGCCTTGCTCATGGGCAAGCTGTTCGACGATCGGGGCAATCCGATGACCCCGAGCTACGCCGTCAAGAAGGGAGCGCGCTACCGCTATTATGTCTCTTGCGTTCTGAACCAGGGTCGGCAGGAAGAGGCCGGATGGTGCTGTCACGGGAACTTGGCTTTGGCCGAACGAAGTCAGAAGGGCTCGGCTCGAGTTCAGGCCGCAGTCGCTGCCTGCCAATTCTGGAACGCTACGCCTCTGAGGGCGCGGAGCGTGTTGCGGGAAACAAGATGGCGCTGAACGTTGAACGAGTTATGGACGACGGCGTGAATGGATAGGAACCGTTGCGCCGATCCGGGCGATTTGAAACGTTGCATCTTCCGCTCGCGGCGTCGCACGGGCAGATGCGAATTCTCGGCCCGGTTGTTCTGCCGCAGACCTTGCTTATGTCGAGCCGATAAGCCGAGTTGCGTCTTCGCCGCTCCGTAGGAGCGCAGCCTATCGGTGACGAGCGTCTCAGGCGCGAAGCCCTGTTTCTTGAGCAGTTTGCGCATAAGTTTCGCGGCCGCCCTGGCGTCGCGCCGCCGTTGCACCAGCAGGTCGAGAACCTCGCCCTCGTCGTCGACCGCCCGCCAGAGCCAGAATTGTCGGCCGGCGATCAGAACCGCCATCTCGTCGAGATGCCAACGCGAGGTTGGCCGATGCCGCCTACGGCGAAGCTCCCTGGCGAACAACGGCCCAAACTTCAATACCCAACGCCTGACTGTTTCATAGGAGACATCCACCCCGCGCTCGGCGAGCAAATCCTCGACGTCGCGGAAGCTCAGGGTGAAGCGAAAGTACAACCATACCGCATGCCGAATGACGTCAGACGGGAATTGGTGGCGAGCGAATGAGATCGTTGTCATTCGCCATCATAGCTGCGAGTCCGAAGCCCGCCAAAGTTTCCGTGTCAATTCCCCAGCGCCAGCTCGATTTCGTAGTCGAGCAGCGCGACGTGTGTGGGCCGTTGGACGACGCCGATCGCCGGGCTGATCGACGCGTCGGCCTTGGTGAAGAACATGTTGAACGCCTTGGCGTCCGGATCCATGCCCGATTCGATCATGTGCCGGCGGTAGTTGGCGCCCTGGCAGAAAACCCGGCAGGGCGTGGTGATCGGCGACAGGATGCTGAGCGACCCCAAACCCAGAGTGGGCGGCGTCTGCGCTGCGTTACGCCAGTCGGCCTCGCCGCGCTCGATCAGGTCGGCCGTCGTGGGATAGTCGCCCTTGAGCGGCGAGACGCCATCTTGCCGGACGACGCCCCAATGTGGCGCCGACCCGATTTCGAAGCGCACAAGATTGGCAGCCATGATTCGAATCCTTTCTTGAAGAACGCCGCGCTTCAGCGAGGAGTGAGCGCGACAATCGGGGAATTGGGCGGCTGAAGAACACGCTCGACGATCGCGTGCGCTTCGGCCGAGGGAATTCCGAGCGCGCGCAAGATCGCTTCGACCGCCGCCGGCGCGTCCGAGGGCGACAGGCGCCGCTCGCCAGCCGCTCGCATCGCCTGAAGCACGATGCCGGATACGACGTCGAAACCCAGTTGCGGCGTGATCGCGCCGAGTCGGCCCGTCGCCGCCGCCCGCTGCAAATCCTGGCGCAGGTTCGCGCGCGCCGTGCTGGCCACGGTAGGCAGCGCCCAGGCGCCACGCGCCACGAGACTGCCCCACGACGGGTTGCGCAGCGCCTCGCGGATGAACGCGCCGCAGCCCGCGGCGATGCGCTCGACCGGGTCGGCCAATTGCAGCCGAAACGGCCGCAGCAGGTCGTCGAGCTCCTGAGCGAGCTCGTCGGCGACGGCGGCCTGCAAATCCGGGAGATGCTCGAAGTGCACATAGAACGTGCCCTTCGCCACCCCGGCTTCCTTCACGAGGTCGTCGATGGTGACCAATTCGGTCGTCTGCTCCGCATAGAGAGCTCGCGCCGCCTGCATGAGCTGCGCCCGGGTCCTGGCGCGCCGGTCACGGCCGATTTGCGCCCGGCGGGCGAGGTCAATTCTGGCCACGGGTCACCTTTTTTGATTCTGACGTATTTGTCATATTGACTTCTTAGTCGAAATGACTTATATGGTCAATATGAATTCGGTTTCGTGTCAGACCGGGTTCGGGAGGAACGAGAAATGCCAAGGGAGCCGGATGTCAATTTAGGTCCAAAACCGAGCTGTCAGGTCGCGATCGTCGGCGCGGGGCCGATTGGCTTGATGTTCGCAAATCTTCTTGGAGCCGCCGCCGGCGTCGACGTCGTCGTTCTCGAGCGAAATCCCGGGCTTCTCGGGCTGCCGCGCGCGATCGCCTACGACGCCGAAACCTTGCGGCTGTTCGCTCAGGTCGATCTGTTCGACGCCATCGCCCCGGGGCTCATCCAGGACCCGAAGGTCGCCTACTTCAACGCCCGAGGCCGCCTCCTGATGGAGATTAACGCGCCTCGCAGCCTCTACGGGCACTCGCCGCTGGGAACCTTCCATCAGCCGAATTTCGAGCGGGCGCTGCTCGAGGGGCTGGCCCGCTATGAGAATGTCCGCGCGGCGTTCGCGCATAATGTCGTCGACCTGGAACAGGATGCTTCCGGGGTCGCGCTGCGGCTCATGACGCCCCATGGCGAAACGCGGCTCAACGCCGATTTCGTCGTCGCCTGTGACGGAGGCGCGAGCGCCATCCGCGACAAGATCGGCGCGCGCGCCGTCGGCTCGACTTATCTCGAACGATGGCTGGTCGTCGACGCGCGCATCGAAAATCATGGCGTCGACACAATCACCTTTTGCTGCGATCCACGGCGACCGACGGTGCACATGCCGGCGGTCGGCTCGCGGGTGCGGTGGGAGTTCATGCAGTTGCCGGGCGAGGACGCCGACGACCTGTTGCGCGACGAGATGGTTCGCTCCCTCTTGGCGCCCTACTACGACCTCGACAAGGTCGAAATCGAACGCAAGATCGTCTACGCCTTCCATGCACGGGTCGCCGACCACTGGCGCGCCGGATGTGTCTTTCTGGCGGGCGACGCCGCCCACATGATGCCGCCCTTCGCCGGCCAGGGCATGAACAGCGGCATGAAGGATGCGGCCAATCTTTCCTGGAAGCTGGCGGCGGTCCTTGGTGGTCAGGCGCCTGCGGATATTCTCGAGACCTACGAGGTCGAACGCGCTAAAAACGTGCGGGCGATGGTCAAAATCTCGCGCCGGCTCGGCGCCGTCTTCATGCCGACCAGCCCGATGGTCGCGGCCTTTCGCGACGCCGCCTTCGCCTGCCTCAATCTTTCCGGCGGCTTCCGCGCCTTCGTCCGCCGCGGCGGCTTGCTGCCCCCGCCGCACATCTCCCGCAGCGCTCTCACGGCGACCGGCAGGGACGGACTGATCGGTCAGATGGCGCCGCAGCCGGAAGTCGCCGGCCCGGCCTCGGGCGCCGCGCTCGACCATTGGCTCGGCTGCCATCAGTGGCTCGCGCTTGGGTTCGGCGTCGATCCGGCCGCCGAACTCTCGAAGCGCGACCGCGCAATCCTCTCCGCGCTCGACGCCCGCTTTCTGTGCATCAACGGCCGGGCGAGCGATCCCGCGACGCTGGAGTTGCGCTCCGACGATCGAGGCTTCCTCGACTGGGCACCGCGCAACCGCGTCCGCGGCCTTCTCGTCCGTCCCGATCGCTTTATCGCCGAACGTCTGGACCGCCGGGCCAACCTGAGAAGCCTCGCCATGTTCGCCCCGACGTCAAGCGCGACGGGCGCGCGATCACGCGAGCCAGCTCTGGCTGTGGCCGACGGGAGCGCCTCGTGAGCGGCGGGCCTTCGAGCCAGTCCTCGAAACGAAAGGAGATTCCGATGGGAGACCTGAACCTGAAAGAGCGAAAACCCATTCAACGCCGGGAGGGCCCGATGGGAAACCTGAACCTCAACGAACCAAAAGTCGCCGCGAAACTGCAGCACCACGTCATCTACGTCGATGATCTCGAACGCTCGGCGGCTTTCTACACCAAGTTGTTCGACCTCCAGTTCTCGGCGCTCAACCATCCCGACAGCAGCGCGGCGATGCGGCTCGCGCGCCAGCAGATGCGCTTTTTCTCCTTCGGCTTCCACCATCACGACATCTGCCTCGTCAAGCACCTCAAGCTCAAGATGGACAACGGGTCGATGATGCATTTCGCCCTCGCCGTGCGCGACTCCGAAGCCTTCGACGCCGTTCGCCGCCGCGCGGCCGACTCGGGAGTCGAAGTTCGTGAAGGGCGGCTGATCGCCTCGGCGCGGCTCACGCCCGGAAGCCGCGCCTTCCATCTTCGCGATCCCAACAACCACTGGATCGAAATCATTCAGGAGCCCTCACGATGACCGCAGTCGCCTACGTCCCCCCGAACGTCCTGCCGCCGCTTCTTCAGAAGTTCGCGCCCCTTCTCAGGCGCAAGTCGTTCCGTAAGCTGGTGCTGCTGCCGCCGACCCTCACCCGCAAGCGCTTCTCCAACAAGACCGAGGACTACGGCGTCTTCCAGCCCTCGCTCGTTGAGCATATCGGCCAGGTCTCGATCTACGTCCAGGACATCGAGCGAAGCCGCCGGTGGTACGAAGGCATCGCGGGCTTGAGCCACAGTCGCACCTGTGAGCCGGAGAAGCATCCGTTCAAGGACGGCTGGCGGATTCGCTGCTGCTACATGAGCGCGCGGGACCACGAGGAATGCCTCGTGCTGATCGAGGAAATCGACCCGAGCGGCAAGATCAGCGTGCCGTCGGGAATGAGCTTCTTCCACTTCGCGTTTGAATTGGACGGCAACCGGCTCGAGGACGTGTTTGCGTTCGCCGAGCAAGCCAAAAAGGCTGGGTTCTCCAAGAACTACGGCGTCGTGCGCCACAACAGCGAGCCGCCGCTCGGCGACGGCGAAACCGGCGGCAACGTCGCCTGCTATTTCTACGATCCCGACTATCACAACGTCGAGTTCTGCGGCGCGATGGACACGATCGAGAACTATCGCGCCCGTTACGGCGATCGAAAAGGAAGCGACCGCGTCTAACCGCGCCAACGGCGCCGGCGATGGCGCTTCGAGGCTCGGCCGTCCAGCCCTCAAGGAATTGTCATGACCGTTCGGAATCTCGGCGATATCGAGGCGCTCGAAGCTCAACCGTTCTCCTCGCATCGCCTGCCGCAAACGAGCTACGAGGTCCTCGCCGCGACGGCGGCGCGAACTCCGAAGGCAAAAGCGCTATCTTTCTTCCTCCGCGCCGAAGCTTACGCCAAGGCCTTCGAATGGACCTATGCTGAGCTGCTCGCCGATGTGACCCGCGCCGCCAATCTCTTCCACGCGCTCGGCGTCACCGCGCAAAATCCGGCGGCGTTCGTCCTGCCGAACCTGCCGGAAACCCATTTCGTGATCTGGGGCGGAGAGACGGCCGGAGCGGTGCTGGCGATCAATCCCTATTTCGAGCCGGCCCAGATCGCAAACCTGATGAAGACTGCGCGGGCCAGCGTGCTGGTGACTTTGGCGCCGAATCCCGCCGTCGACCTCTGGACGAGGCTCGCTCCGTTCCTTGGCGCGCTTCCTGACCTGAAGACTGTCGCCCTGGTTGACGCCATGTCGTACACGGGCGCCCGGCAGGACCGCGCGACCTCTCGGGGTTCGCCGTCGCCGGCGTCGACATCGTCGATTTTCGCGATCGCCTGCGGGCTCAGCCAGCCGACCGGTTGCTCGCGCCGCTGGCTCGCTCATCGGACGCGGTCTCATCCTACTTCTGCACCGGCGGCACGACAGGCGCGCCGAAGATCGCCGTGCGGACGCACGCAAACGAAATCTTCGACGCCTGGAGTGCGGCGCAGATGATCGAGACGCGCCAGTCTCCGCGCACCTCCTTCTGCGGCCTGCCCCTATTCCACGTCAACGCCCAACTCGTCACCGGTCTTCAGGCCTGGATGCGCGGCGACCATATCGTGCTGGCGACGCCGGAGGGCTATCGCGGCAAGGATGTGATCGCCCGGTTCTGGGAGATCGTCGCCCACTATCGGGTGACGACGTTTTCCGGCGTGCCGACAATCTTCTCGGCGCTGATGAACACAGCCGTCGCCGGCGCCGACATTTCGAGCCTCGAGTTCGCGCTGTGCGGCGCAGCCCCGATCCCGGCCAAGCTGATTGCCGATTTCGAGGCGAAAACCGGAGCGAAAGTCATCGAGGGGTACGGCCTTACCGAAGCTGGGTGCGTGTCTTCCGTCAATCCAAGCGCGGGCGAGAGCCGCGCGGGCTCGATCGGGCTGCGCATTCCCTATCAGCAAATGATGGCGGCGATCCTCAACGAGGCGGGGCGGTTCGTGCGCAAGGCGGAGACCAACGAGATCGGGTCGATCCTCATTCACGGACCGAATGTCTTTCGCGGCTACCTCGACCCGCGGCACAACGCAGGTCTTTGGGTCGAGATCGACGGCGCCAGGTGGCTGAACACCGGCGATCTCGGCCGCCAGGACGGAGACGGCTATTTCTGGCTGACCGGCCGCCGCAAAGAACTCATCATCCGGGGCGGCCACAACATTGACCCGAAGATGATCGAGGAGGCGTTGCAGGAGCATCCCGCGGTCGCACTCGTCGCGGCGATCGGAAGGCCTGACGCCTATGCCGGCGAGGTTCCGGTCGCTTTCGTCCAGCTTAAGCCCGCCGCCTCGGCGACCGAGGAGGAATTGCTCGACTTCGCGGCCGGCCGGATCGCCGAGCGCGCCGCGGTCCCCAAGCATGTGCGGGTTGTTCCCGCCTTGCCGCTCACCAATGTCGGCAAGATCTTCAAGCCCGCCTTGCAGCAGCGCGAGACGGAAGGCGTCATCCGATCGGAGGCTGACGCCGTCCGCGCGACAATTCTAGGCGTCGAGATCGAGCAGGAGCCGCTGAGCGGCCAATCCTTTCGCATTCGCGCCGCCTCCGGCGCCGACGCGCTGCGGCGGGCGCTGGAGCGCTACGCCTTCAAGTTCGCGGTTTCGTAACGTGGCAGATCGCCGGGAGCTGCGAACGCGCTCGCTGGGCACGGCGGACGATGTCCGTAGGGCGTCCGTAAAGACGCCCGTCCATAGATGGGCTATCGACCGCCTACAAGATGCCCACGAAAATTGAACATCAGCGCGATTTGAGGCGGATATTGACCAACCGCTCAGGTCAGCTCCACCTGCCCGTCTGTAGTCGGTAGAGGCTGCCCACGACCTGGACGCGGCCTTCGTTCACCGAGGCGCTGACGATCGGCCCTGCCGCCTTCAGTGTCGCGACGTTGCGACGGATGTTTTTCCTCGGTCGCGTGGAGGAGACGGTCCCCGGGCTGGTTGACCACGGCCTCGACTGCGGGCCTTATCCCGGCGACAAGCGCGGGCAGATGTCCGCGCAGGGTCGCCTTGTCCACGATCGCAGAGATCGTCGACTTGATTGCGCCGCAGGATTCGTGCAATTCGCTGACCGCCCCCGCCCCCACGAGCCGTCGGCCCTATGCGGCGAGGGCTGTGTCCTCGGCGACTTCCTCGGTAGTGATCTTAAACTTGGTCGTGGCCCGAATGAAGTGATCATCGGAATATCGGCTGCGTCCCGGCCCCGAGCGATCAGAATGCGGCCGATCCGACGAGCGTTGTGACGCGGGTCAAATGTATACCAGCGGCCGCCGATGTAGGCCTCCATCCACGCATTGAAATCCATTGGCGCGGGATCCGGCGGCACACCGATATCGCCGAGGTAGCCATTGCAATAGCGGGCGGGGATATTCGGGCAGCGGCAAAGCGCGACCGCAAGATGGGTGAAGTCCCGGCAAACGCCGACCTGCTCCTCCATTGCCTGCGCTGCCGTTCGGGTCGGGTGCGCTTCTGGGTAGCTGAAGTGGAGACAGTGATGGACATAGCCGCATGCGGCCTGCACCTTCGCGTACCCGCCCTGAATTGAACCAAATGACGCCCAAGCGAAATCGGAGAGGAGATCAGTCTCGCAATAACGGCTCGCCCACAGGTGGCAGCGCGTCGCGGGGGAGATCCCCTACGGGCACAACTTCTGCGTCTTCATCGTAATCATCAAGCGCCCCGGAGTTCTTTACGACCCCGGCCAGCTTCATGCCCACAAGGCCAGGCATCTGCCGTCAGTCGCCGCCGCTTGTTGCCCTCATCGTCAAAAAACGTTTCAAGGTGACCGCCCTCGGACACTTCAAAGTTGCTTTCCCAAACAACGGCGTCACGCTGGCTCGCGTGCACATTCATGGTGGTAATGGCCTCGTCGGCTGCCAAAGCCGCGCCCCGATGTCGAAGCCGATCTCCTCCGGGCCAAACCCCGCGATCGTCATCGTGATACGGTACTGGTCTTCGCTCTTTCTCTCGATATTATAGGGCGGCCAGTCGGACCGAATGTTCTTGTCGAGCAGATCAAAAAGCCGGTCGAAGCCGACCGTCGAGCGGTAGTAGGGAGTGAAGTCAAAAGTTGGCATAGCCACATCCTCCGTGAAGCAACATGGATATGTTCGCCGGCGATGCCGACGCACTTGCGAGCCTCTTAAGGCCTCGACACGTAGTGATTTTGGGTTGCGAAAAACAGTGTTCAAGAGGGTTCGCCAAAAATTTTTTTGGGGAACGAAATGCGATGTTTAGCCCCCTTTTGCCCGCCTCGGCATGCGGCAAACTGTCCGGCGCGCGCGGGTGGCGAACAAATGAAACTCTATCGAAGGAGTCACCGCCGAAAATTCCCTGTTTCCCTATCAACTTGGGGCGGCGGTTTTGGCTCACGGTCATTTACGGCGTCGTGGGCCGTTAGACCGCCGCGCATGGGACTTGCGCGTCCAGACCGTATCGCTGTTCCCACGGCGCGGTGGTGCCGTTAATCCGGTTGCGGCCGTGCGCGGACCTAAACACGTCGTGAAGATCGGCAAAACCCCGGTGCTCGAGGGCAACGCGCGCACGCTCCTCGAGAGCAGTCCAACCGAAACCTTGCGCGACCGCGCGCTCATCGCTACCTCAACTATTCGGTCTCCCGCATCGCTGCGGCGCTGCGCATGAAGGTTGAGGATCTTCGGCCAAAGGGCGCTGGCTGGCAGGCGCAGCTCCACGAAAAAGTCGGCAAACAGCACCCGATGCCGTGTCACCACACCCTGAGGAGATGCTCCGGTCTTATATCGACGCGGCCGGCATCGCTGACGATCGCAAGGGCTGGCTTTTCCGAACCAGCCCAGGTCACAACTCCATGTTCTAAAGCAAGCTTAGTCTAGAGAGTCAGCTCGACCTTGAGCGGACCCTCGACCGATAACTTGGGATGCCTCTTTCGGCTGGAACGTCTCGCCGCGCACGTCACGAGCGCGAATGGGTTTACGCGGGTTCGATTACATGCGCTGCTACCTGCTCCCGTCGGCCGCGCACCGCAATGCTTTTGCCCTCGCCCATAAGGTGGGTCGGGATCGTCATCAGATGCAGCAAATCCCCCGAGACGACCAACTGCTGATCGACCGCCTTGCAGTGCTCGCATAGCCGCGCTGCGACGTTCATGGTGTCGCCGAAATAGGCGAGCTGGCGTTTTGCGTCTCCGCATTCGCTGACAATGACGGGACCGGCGTGCAGCCCGGCGCGGAAGGCCGGGGCAACCTCAAACTCGCGACGATAGTCGGCCGCGAGGCGAGCCATCTTGCGTTCGATCGCAAAGAAACACAGGACGCAGCGCGCGTTGCGCGCGGGATCGGCGGTAACCGGCCAGCTGACGATCACCTCGTCGCCGACATAGGCGTGCACCGCGCCGCCATGGTCGCTGATCGGTCCGTCGATATCGAAAAAGAAACGCGTGATGAGGTCGTGCAGGCATCGTCAACTTAATGAGCGAAGCTCGCAACGATGCTGAAATGGCGCGCCCGGGTTATGCGGCGATCTGGACGCCGGCAATGTCCTTCCACGCGTTCAGCGCGTCGGCGCGAAGCGCTCGATAGTCAGATGCTGAGAGGGCGTGGCGGGGAAAGTGGAAGAGGTTGGCGATGGGATCATGGATCGAGATGAAGCGCTGCAGTTGCCGCGGCGATTTGAACCGCTTCATGATCCGCTCTCGCCGCCTCGTTGGCTGATGGGAATTTTCGGCCCGATTATTGAGTCCCTTATGCTGGCGATGCTCGAACTTCATGCCCATGTCCGTGCGCGCGGCGCCGTAAGAACCGAGCTTATCGGTGACCAAGACACGCGGAGCGCGGGCCTGTTTGCGGACGAGCTTGCGAAGCAGGCGTTCGGCGGCGCCTCGGTCGCGGCGACTCTGAACCAAAGCGTCGAGGACAAAGCCGTCCTGATCGACGGCGCGCCAAAGCCAGTGCTTTTCACCATTGATGGCGACCACGACCTCATCGAGATGCCACTTGTCGCCGAATTGCGGCGCGCGCCGGCGCACTTCGTTGGCGAAGTCTCGGCCGAATTTCTCAGCCCAACGCCGGACGGTTTCGTGACTGACGATCATACCGCGGGCGGCCAGAAGATCTTCGACCATTCTCAGGCTGAGAGGGAAACGGAAATAGAGCCAAACCGCATGGGCGATGACCTCAGCGGGAAAGCGATGACCACGATAGCAGGAATTTGACGTCTGGCTCATCGCCGCCAACTAGCCCAAAACCATCGACAAATCGTCAACGTGACAGTCCCAGTCATCGTGTTGGGGCCGGGCTCGAACGCGGAACGCGGCTGAGCAACTCCTCAACAGGCGGGTGGCTGAAAGATCCAAGCGATGGAGGTCGGGTTCGGGGATTATGGTGGGGGATTACTGCGGATTACGGAATTATGGGATTGCGGTGCGGTCGCGCGCCGAACGTGTCGGCGCGGAGAGGGTAGACCGAGTGGCGAGCCGGGTCAGAGAGCTTTGACTATCGGGGATTTCAGTCAAATCTCTGAGGTTTGACGGCGGGGCGGCGCGCCGATTTGCCGATGGCGCAGCGCACCCGCGCCGCGCCGCAAGAGAAACGCGTCATTTGGAACAGTTCGCGTTGCATAATTGTCACTCGCAGGCGTGAAAGCGCGCCAGCCCAGGAATGTGGCGTCACCGAGACGGGCCTTCCCTTGTGGTCGCGGCTTCGCCATGTTTTAGACTCTTTCCGCGAATCGTCACGACGAGACCTTAACGCGGTCCGAGCGAAGTGACGGTCGGGTCGTTTGGGGACGCCGGCCGATGATTTCTCCACCTTTCCGCGCAATTTCCGGTTTGCGCGAGGCGACGGGCGCGGACTCGCGCGCGCCGACTTTGCGAACTTGGCGGCGGCTCCTGCTTGTCCTGCTTGGCGGCGTTTCGCCCGCCGTACTGATGCGATTTCTCGGCGGTCGGCGTGGAGCCGGACAGGGCGCTGCTCCTCTCCCCCATTGCGGTAGAGGGGCCGCTAGTTGCGGCTATCGAACGACGATCCCCGCGCGGAAGAAGCTTGAGATCTCCGCCGGTCGGGGTCTGTGCGTCGGAGCCAACACTTGTGCTCGAGCCGTTGGCGCCGAGGTGCGACCCGCCTGTCTAAGCAAAAGGGGGATCGGCCGACGGGAGATTCGATTTGGGGTCGCTGCCGCGGCGGCAGCCTCGTCGGTTGTGATCGGCAGCGCTCCGGCGCAGGCCGGGCTGGACGGCGCCACCGTTCAGTCAGCCTCCTATTTCAACGTCTCTTTCCCTCCCCCTGCGGCCTCGCCAACAGAATGCACAATCATCGACTGCACCATTCTCGACTATAACGGGCCGGGCGGTCCAACGAATTCCCCGCTGCCGACCGTTCCGGTGACGTACCTCGAGGACTTTCTGACTTTGACGACTGTCTCCGTCGGCGACACCCAGATCACGATCACCAACGACTTTGCGGGCCAGTTTGGCACGCCGGGGTCTTTCAGCGGTTATATGTTCACGTTCACAGGCGCGCCGGACATCACGAACGTCCAGGTGGACTCGGGGAGCTCCTCGGATTTTCAGCCCGTCCTGCCCGGAGGCCTCTCATCGACCGCGACGAGCATAACCGTGAATGTGGCGGGGGATAATCTGGCCGTCGGCGATCAGCTCATACTCGACGTCACGACCGGCACGACCGGCGTCTTCACGCGCACCGTGAGCGGCAATTGGACGGATACGACAGGCTGGACGCCAAACGGCGTCCCGAACGGCGCAACCGTTACAGCACAACTCGTGAACCCAGCTTCCGGGACCAACAACGTGGACCTCGGCGGCGAAACTTTTACCGTAAACCAGCTTCAATTTTCCGGAATCAACGCGGGCACCTGGAGCGTAAGGAACGGAACAATCGTCTTTGACGGGACAAATCCGATTTTTTTGAACCAGGGCGACTCCAGCGGACTGGCCGGCAGCCTGCCAAATCTTACGCTGAACGCGACAACAATATTCGAGATCGACAATGCGTCGGCAGTGACTGATGTCACCGGCGACATCACCGGCACAGGTGGACTGACAAAGACGGGCGCCGGGACGCTGACGCTGACCGGCGCCAACACCTACAGCGGCGGGACGACGGTCAACGGCGGAACGCTGCTCGGTGGCGCGGCGAATGCGTTCAGCGCGGCGAGCGCGACGACGATCAACACGGGCGGGACCGTCGACCTCGGCGGCTTCGCGCAGACGATCAACAATGTCGCACTGGCGGGCGGCGCGATCAAGGACGGCTCCCTGACCGGCGCGATTGCGTCGACGGGCGGCACGGTCAACGGCGTCGGCGGGTCGGCGACGCTGACGACGACCTCGGGCACGACGACGCTGCTCGGCGCCAACACCTATACGGGCGCGACGACGGTCAACGGCGGGACGCTGCTCGGC
Organism: uncultured Alphaproteobacteria bacterium; assembly: GCA_963813555.1. Lineage (GTDB taxonomy): Bacteria > Pseudomonadota > Alphaproteobacteria > Rhizobiales > Beijerinckiaceae > Roseiarcus. Next base: position 648,456 of record CAWEZX010000018.1, read on the forward strand.
GGCGCGGCGAATGCGTTCAGCGCGGCGAGCGCGACGACGATCAACACGGGCGGGACCGTCGACCTCGGCGGCTTCAATCAGACGGTCACATCGCTTGCGGGCGCGGGCGCGGCGACCAACAGCGGCGCGAATAATGCGGTTCTGACCAACCAGGGCGCCTCGTCGACCTTCGCCGGCGCCATCACGGACGGGGCGACCCACACAACCGGCCTGACCCAGGCCGGACCGGGCACGCTGACACTGACCGGGACCAACACCTATAGCGGCGGGACGACGATCAGCGCCGGGACGCTGCAGATTGGCAATGGCGGCACGACCGGCTCGATCATCGACAATGTCCTCGACAACAGCGCGCTGGCCTTCGACCGCTCCGACAACGTGACCTTCGGCGGCGTCGTCAGCGGGACAGGCTCGGTCACGCAGTTGGGCGCCGGGACGCTGACGCTGACCGGGACCAACACCTATGCTGGCGGGACGACGATCAGCGCCGGGACGCTGCAGATCGGCGGCGCCGGCTCGCTGGGAGCTGGGAACTACGCCGGCGCGATCACGGACAACGGGACATTCGAATATTCGAGCAGCGCCAACCAGACTCTGTCGGGCGTCATCTCCGGGACTGGGACGCTGTCCAAGGACACGAGCGCAACGTCGACGCTGCTTCTGACCGGGACCAACACCTACAGCGGCGGGACGACGATCAGCGCGGGGACGCTGCAGATTGGCAATGGCGGCACGACCGGCTCGATCGTCGGCAATGTCCTCGACAACGGCGCGCTGGCCTTCGACCGCTTCGACAACGTGACCTTCGGCGGCGGCGTCAGCGGGACAGGCTCGCTCACGCAGTTGGGCGCCGGAACGCTGCTTCTGACCGGGACCAACACCTATGCGGGCGGGACGACGATCAGCGCCGGGACGCTGCAGATTGGCAATGGCGGGACGACCGGCTCGGTCGTCGGCAACGTCCTCGACAACAGCGCGCTGGCCTTCGACCGCTCCGACAACCTGACCTTTGGCGGCGTCATCAGTGGGACAGGCTCGCTCACGCAGTTGGGCGCCGGGACGCTGACGCTGACCGGGACCAACACCTATGCGGGCGGGACGAATCTCAGCGGCGGCATCGTCGCGGTAGACAGCGACGGCAATCTGGGAACGGGGGCGCTGAGCTTCAACGGCGGCACGCTCGAAGCCCTAGCCGCGGGGGGCGGGATCACTTCGAACAAAGCGGTCACGCTGAATGCCGGCGGGGGCGCGTTTCTGGCCGACGCCGGCACCACCTCGACCCTGAGCGGAGCGATCAGCGGCCCGGGTTCCTTGACAAAGGATGGGTCGGGCGCGCTGACGCTGACCGGGACCAACACCTATGCTGGCGGGACGACGATCAGCGCCGGGACGCTGCAGATCGGCGGCGCCGGCTCGCTGGGAGCTGGGAACTACGCCGGCGCGATCACGGACAACGGGACATTCGAATATTCGAGCAGCGCCAACCAGACTCTGTCGGGCGTCATCTCCGGGACTGGGACGCTGTCCAAGGACACGAGCGCAACGTCGACGCTGCTTCTGACCGGGACCAACACCTACAGCGGCGGGACGACGATCAGCGCCGGGACGCTGCAGATTGGCAATGGCGGCACGACCGGCTCGATCGTCGGCAATGTCCTCGACAACGGCGCGCTGGCCTTCGACCGCTTCGACAACGTGACCTTCGGCGGCGGCGTCAGCGGGACAGGCTCGCTCACGCAGTTGGGCGCCGGAACGCTGCTTCTGACCGGGACCAACACCTATGCGGGCGGGACGACGATCAGCGCCGGGACGCTGCAGATTGGCAATGGCGGGACGACCGGCTCGGTCGTCGGCAACGTCCTCGACAACAGCGCGCTGGCCTTCGACCGCTCCGACAACCTGACCTTTGGCGGCGTCATCAGTGGGACAGGCTCGCTCACGCAGTTGGGCGCCGGGACGCTGACGCTGACCGGGACCAACACCTATGCGGGCGGGACGAATCTCAGCGGCGGCATCGTCGCGGTAGACAGCGACGGCAATCTGGGAACGGGGGCGCTGAGCTTCAACGGCGGCACGCTCGAAGCCCTAGCCGCGGGGGGCGGGATCACTTCGAACAAAGCGGTCACGCTGAATGCCGGCGGGGGCGCGTTTCTGGCCGACGCCGGCACCACCTCGACCCTGAGCGGAGCGATCAGCGGCCCGGGTTCCTTGACAAAGGATGGGTCGGGCGCGCTGACGCTGACCGGGACCAACACCTATGCTGGCGGGACGACGATCAGCGCCGGGACGCTGCAGATCGGCGGCGCCGGCTCGCTGGGAGCTGGGAACTACGCCGGCGCGATCACGGACAACGGGACATTCGAATATTCGAGCAGCGCCAACCAGACTCTGTCGGGCGTCATCTCCGGGACTGGGACGCTGTCCAAGGACACGAGCGCAACGTCGACGCTGCTTCTGACCGGGACCAACACCTACAGCGGCGGGACGACGATCAGCGCGGGGACGCTGCAGATTGGCAATGGCGGCACGACCGGCTCGATCGTCGGCAATGTCCTCGACAACGGCGCGCTGGCCTTCGACCGCTTCGACAACGTGACCTTCGGCGGCGGCGTCAGCGGGACAGGCTCGCTCACGCAGTTGGGCGCCGGAACGCTGCTTCTGACCGGGACCAACACCTATGCGGGCGGGACGACGATCAGCGCCGGGACGCTGCAGATTGGCAATGGCGGGACGACCGGCTCGGTCGTCGGCAACGTCCTCGACAACAGCGCGCTGGCCTTCGACCGCTCCGACAACCTGACCTTTGGCGGCGTCATCAGTGGGACAGGCTCGCTCACGCAGTTGGGCGCCGGGACGCTGACGCTGACCGGGACCAACACCTATGCGGGCGGGACGAATCTCAGCGGCGGCATCGTCGCGGTAGACAGCGACGGCAATCTGGGAACGGGGGCGCTGAGCTTCAACGGCGGCACGCTCGAAGCCCTAGCCGCGCGGGGCGGGATCACTTCGAACAAAGCGGTCACGCTGAATGCCGGCGGGGGCGCGTTTCTGGCCGACGCCGGCACCACCTCGACCCTGAGCGGAGCGATCAGCGGCCCGGGTTCCTTGACAAAGGATGGGTCGGGCGCGCTGACGCTGACCGGGACCAACACCTATGCTGGCGGGACGACGATCAGCGCCGGGACGCTGCAGATCGGCGGCGCCGGCTCGCTGGGGGCCGGGAGCTACGCCGGCGCGATCACGGACAACGGGACATTCGAATATTCGAGCAGCGCCAACCAGACTCTGTCGGGCGTCATCTCCGGGACTGGGACGCTGTCCAAGGACACGAGCGCAACGTCGACGCTGTTTCTGACCGGCGCCAACACCTACAGCGGCGGGACGACGATCAGCGCCGGGACGCTGCAGATTGGCAATGGCGGCACGACCGGCTCGATCGTCGGCAATGTCCTCGACAACGGCGCGCTGGCCTTCGACCGCTTCGACAACGTGACCTTCGGCGGCGTCATCAGCGGGACCGGCTCGCTCACGCAGTTGGGCGCGGGTACGCTGCTTCTGACCGGCGCCAACACCTATACCGGCGGCACGTTCCTGGACGCCGGCACACTCGGGATCGACTCGAACGGCGACCTCGGCGCGGGCCCGCTCATGATGCAGCCGGGGACGACGCTGCGGTTCGAGGCAAGCGGGCTCAACCTGCCCAACACGGTCGTGCTCCGCAACGCCGATCCGACCATCGACACCGGCGCGAACACGGACACGATCTCGGGCGTGATCTCCGGTCCGGGAAGCCTCGCCAAGATCGGCTCGGGAACGCTCATTCTGTCGGCTGCGAACACCTATGCCGAGGCGACCGACGTTCAAGCCGGAACGCTCGCGGTCACCGGCTCGATCGTCTCGAGCGCGACGGTGGAAACCGGCGCGACCCTCGGCGGCTCGGGGACGATCGGCGGGCTTGTCGCCAAGAGCGGGGCGACGATCGCGCCCGGCGTGCTCGCGCCCTTTTCGACCCTAACCGTCAACGGCGCCGCATCCTTCGCCGCCCGGTCGATCTTCGCCGTCAACGTCAATGCCGCCGGCCAGAACGACAAGCTGGTCACGACAGGCGCAACCACGATCTCGGGGGGAACGGTGCAGGTGGCGCCCGCTCCGGGGACCTTTGCGCCTCAGACCCGGTACACCCTCATCACGGCGGGGGGCGGGGTCTCCGGAGCGTTCAGCGCGCTCACGGGGCTCTCCAGCCTCGCCTTCCTGTCGCCAGCGCTGAGCTACGACGCCGACGACGTCTTTCTGGGCTTCTCGGTGAAGGCGGCGCCGTCGTCGACGCCGTTGTTCGCTTCAATCGCGCAGACGCCCAACCAGTCCGCCACTGCTCTTGCGCTTCAGGCGCAGCCGCCCGGCTCGCCGCTTTTCGACGCGATCATCGGCCAAACCGTGGCGGGCGCGGTGACGGCCTTCGACGCCCTTTCCGGAGAGGTCCACGCAAGCGCGGTCTCGGCGGCGTTCGACGACCAGCGCCTGCCGCGCGAAGCGGTGTTCGACCGCCTGGCGACGCCCTACGGCGGGGCGCTCGCCGGCGGGGCGCAAAGCATCAAGACGCTCGCCGCCCCGAACCCCGCGCAGGTCTTCGCGGCCTGGGGCCAGGCGTTGGGCTCCTGGGGCCATATCGGCGGCGACGGCAACGCCGCGACGCTCTCCAACGATCTCGGCGGCTTGATCTTCGGCGCGGACGCGACGCTTCAGGGCCGCTATCGCCTCGGCGTCGCCGGCGGCTACGACTATTCGACCCTCGGCCTCGGCGCGCGCAGCTCCTCCGCCAATGTCTCGACGACCTATGTCGGCCTCTACGGCGGCCTCAGCGACGGGGCGCTGCAAGTCAGGGGCGGCGGGTTTTACGGCTACAATCACTACGGGACGAGCCGCAGCGCCGTCTTCCCCGGATTCGCGGACGCGCTCAGTTCGGGCTATGGCGGCGATACGTGGCAGGCGTTCGCGGAAGCCGGCTGGCGCATGCCGGTCGGGGGCCTCGCTGCCTATTCAGCCTGGGCGGAGCCGTTCGTCGGCCTGACGGGGCTCGAGATCGCGACAAGGAGCTTCGGCGAGTCGCCCGGGGCCGCGGGGCTGAACGGCGCTTCGGCGACCTACAACTACGGCATTACGACGGTCGGCCTGCGCGGCGAGGCCTCGCTCTTCGCCTGGGCGCCGCTCGTCGCGAACGGCATGATCGGCTGGCAGAATGTCTTCGGCGACGTGACGCCGAATTCCGTCTTGGCCTTCGCCAGCGCCCCTAACGTTCCCTTCGCGATTGCCGGGGCGCCGATCGCGCGCAACGCGCTCGCGGTCGAGGTGGGCGCGGACTGGCGTTTCACCACCAACGTCAAGCTCGGCATTTATTATTCCGGCCTCATCGCCTCGAACGCAAGCGACAACGCGATCAAGGTCAAGCTCGAGGCGAATTTCTGACGCAGGCGCCGGCCGACTGCGTTCGGTCGAGAGCATGCGGGCCCCGGCGCGGGCCGCCCTGGCTGAAGTCCGCCATCGGTCACCGCAGTCCCGTGGAGAGGCTATCGGACGGACGAAGGACCTCGAAGCAGCGCCGGACAGCTCGCTACGGGCAGTCGCACGTCGCTTAAGCGGCCGGCGGCAACCAAAGATCGACTCCCAACGGCCCGGCTTGCCTGCCCCCCAGCGACCGTCGCATACGGGCGGAGGTCGATAGGGCATTGCATGCACGATCAGCCCTTGATACCAACACGGCAAGGTATTTAGCCCGGCCTCCCGCCCTCGGCGCAAACGACACAGGAGGTAAGACGTGAAAGCGGTAATGGTTGGCTCTATCCGTTAGCAGGCCCATTTCGGCTTCCTGTCTGGCTGGCCACTTGGCTGGCCACCGCGACGTGGATTATGGCAAACACCTACGAACAGTGGAAGACAGAGATGGGGATAACCCCTTGGAAATGCTGCCTGCCCAGAGACGACTACGAACGCCGTAGAACACGACTTAGGTGCATTTCCTGGGCACCACTTATCGGCAGGAACTGAGATGTCGCGACACCTCTCGTCGCTCGCGATGCTCGGTCCTCGTCCTGCGGATCGGTGCCGCGCCACCTCATATTCGTCCTAGGAGGCCCAAATTCGTCCGCAAGATCTCTAGAAAACAATGATTTAGTACTTGCTTGCCGTCTAAGGGTAACTCCCAAGCACCCCCCTTGAGTGGCGAGAGAATCAGGCTTGGAGCGCGCTCAACGGGGGCCGATTCCTATTTGTTCGCTCTGCGATTCACTTTCGTTCTCGCGGGGGCCCGCTCTGAAGCCTTCGCGACTGCGAAAAAATAGGGGGTGCTTGGGAGTTACGTCTAAGGCGGTGCGGAGACGTCCGTTTACATCCAACAAAATCGTTGGTATATTTGTTGGTGAACCTCAATACCAACGCGAACCGATACCAAATGCCGCTGAACGATTTGGCGATCAAGCGGCTAAATCCGGTGCGAAAATCGTTAAGCTGTCGGATGGCGGGGGATTGCAACTTTGGCTCACCCCAGATGGCGCAGAGCGATGGCGAACGGCCTATCGTTTTGCCGGTGCTCAGAAGGTTCTGGCAATCCGCGTATACGACGCCATAGGGTTGAAAGAGGCGCGGCAAGTGCGAGAGGAAGCTCGCCGTATTCGGGCGAGGGGCACGGACCCTTCGCAGGGCGAAGCGGGAGGCCAAAGCCGCTCAAGTTGAGAGGGCCTCCAACACCTTCGACGCCATTGCGGCAGAATTGGCGGAAAAGAAGCGGCGGGATGGAAAATCGGCCCTGACGCTAAAAAGTTCGTATGGCCCGTTGAGCTTTGCCCAGCCGGCCGTTGGCAGCCGGCCGGTCCGCCATTTCGTCGCGAGAGGGAGGTTTTAGCAGTGTTCAAAGCCGTTGAAGCTCGCGGCGTTCACGAAACCGCCCGTAAGCTCCGGACCGCGATCGGCGACGTATTCCGCTATGCCATTGCGACCGCGCGGGCCGAGAATGATCCAACTGGCGCTTCGCGGGGCCCGTTCGCCGCGCCGACCGTGACGCCAAGGGCAGCGATCATAGAGCCGAAAGCCTTTCGCGGACTTTTGCGGGCGATCGACGACTATTAGGTCGTGGTGACGATTTAACGATTTGAGCCAGATTGCGATAGCGGCGAGTTTTGACGAAGCCCGTGAAGTTTCCGAGCAGCTTGTCGTATCGGGTTACGACGCGGCATCTTGCCGACTTCGTCGCCGCCGACAACTTCGCCCGGCGACTGCAGCGTCTGCGCGGCCTCACTCCCTATGACCCTCATTCCGCTCCATCAAATGCCGGGACTAAGCGCCTGGACCAGGCCGAGCGCGCGTCACAACGCCCCCGCCGCAAGCGCCGGCGGCTCCAGCTCAGCGCGCGGGGTCGCGACCGGGGCGGGCTTGGCGCGCAAGCCCACAAGATGGCAGATCGCGAACACCAGATCGGCGCGGTTCATGGTGTAGAAGTGCAGTTCCTTAACGCCATGATCGATGAGATCGATCACCTGCTCGGCGCAGACGGCCGCCGCGACGAGGCGCCGCGTCGCGGGGTCGTCCTCGAGACCCTCGAACCGATCGGCAAGCCATCGCGGCACGCTCGCTCCCGTTCTCCGGGCGAAATTGGCGGTCTGCTTGAAGTTCTGCACCGGAAAAACGCCGGGCACGATCGGAACGTCGAGCCCCGCAGCTGCGGCGACGTCGAGGAAGCGGAAATAGACGGAGTTGTCGAAAAAGAACTGGGTGATCGCCCGCGTCGCGCCGGCGTCGACCTTGTGCTTGAGGATCTCGATGTCATGCAGCAACGTCGGACTTTGCGGATGGCGCTCGGGATACGTTCCGACCGAGACTTCGAAATCCGCGATCCGTCTGGCGTCGGCGACGAGATCGGCGGTCGATCGGTAGCCGTCGGGGGCCGTCTGGTAAGGCGCGTCGAACCCGGTCGGCGGGTCGCCGCGCAACGCCACGACGTGGCGCACGCCGGCTAAGTGATAGTCGCGAAGCGTCCGGCGAATTTCATCGCGCGAAGCGCCGACGCAGGTCAGATGCGCTGCGGGACTCATCGTCGTTTCGCGGGCGATGCGCTCGACCAGGGCATGGGTGCGCTCCCGGGTCGAACCGCCGGCGCCGTAGGTGACCGAAACGAAGGTAGGGCTCAGCGGCTCGAGCCGCTGGGCCGCCTCCCATAAGTGCGCCTCCATTTCCGCCGTCTTGGGCGGGAAGAACTCGAACGAGACCTGAACCTGCGCGCCGGCGCGGCTCAGCGAAATTGGTTTCGCGGCCATCAGGCGAACTCCAGGTCGCTCTTCGGGAAGGGATCGGAAATGACGCGCGGATCTTCGGCGATCCATAGCGCGACCGTCAGCTTGCCGGCTTCGCCCTTGGCCGGTGGAACGCGCTCCACGCGGATGGCGGCGAGGCCCGCCTCGGCGAGATAGCGCTCGACCTCGTCGACCGCGAAGCCGAGCCGGCGATGGGCGAACTCGTCGCGCAGGAATTCCTGGTCGTGGGTGTCGAAATCAACCACCGCGAGCCGCCCGCCGGGCGCAAGCGCCCGGGCGGCTTCGGCCAGCGCGCGCGCTGGATCGTCGAGGAAGTGCAGCACCTGGTGGATGACCACGAGATCGTAGGCGCCACGCTCGACCGGCGGGGCGTAGATGTCGCCCTGGCGCAGCGAGACATGCCGCAGGCCAGCCTGATCGATGCGAGCGCGGGCCAGCGCCAGCATCGCCGCGCTCTGGTCGACGCCGGTTGCGCGCGCAGCCCTGGGGACGAGAAGCTCGAGCATGCGCCCTGTTCCGGTGCCGAGATCGAGCAGATTGCGGAACGGCTTGTCGCCGATCATGGCGACGAGCGCTGCCTCCACCCGCTCCTCGGGGGCATGCAGCGCGCGGATCTGGTCCCAATCGGCGGCGCGCGCCGCGAAATAGGACGCCGCCTGTTTTCGCCGCGCCTCGCGCGCGATGTCGAGGCGGACGCGATCGGCGTTCACGATCGGATCGGCCGGATCAAGACGGCGCAGCCATTCGCGCGCCAGCGTCCCGCCCGGTTCGGCGAGCCGGAAGAAAGCCCAAGCGCCTTCACGCTGCCGCGTGGCGAGACCCGCTTCGACCAACAGTCGGAGATGGCGCGAGACGCGCGGCTGCGATTGGCCAAGAATGGCGACCAATTCGCTTACGGTGAGTTCGGCGGCTTCCAACAGGCAGAGGATGCGCAGCCGCGTCTCCTCTCCTGCTGCCTCGAGGCCTGCAAGCAGAGCGCGAAAGCCGAGTGGCGGCACGCGTCGTTCATGAGACATAAGGATATCTTTATATCTCTTTCGACTTGAGTCAAGCGCGAAGCCAGAACTCGATGGTCTGGGCCTGGGAGACGCGCCGCCTTCGTCACGCGCATCCGCGGAAAAGGGCGCGCCTCGAAGGGGGTTCTGGGGCGCTCCTTGGGATGGAGATGGGTTTAGTTCCTTCCCGGCGGCGGGCCGCGACGGGGTTCGGGTCGATCCGTTTGGGTTTTCTTGGCTCGTGGTCGTTTATCCGCAAATACCCCCGTTTATGAGGGTTGGATTGTCTTGGATTCCCTTGGATTCTCTCGTCCGAATCGAGACTTATCAATGAGTTGCGCGGCATGAAGCGGGGAAAATTTTTTCATAGGCTTTTGTCCGTGGCGCGCTGACGCCAATGGGTCGAGGCCATGCGGAAGGGCAGGATTGGTCATGGGGCAAGCTTAACCCAATTTCTGCTTTTCTGGAAGGGATTGTCGTCCGAGCCATTTTCTTTCGGCCGCCTCAATTCAAAGACGACTCTCTCCAGGGGCGAAAATCACCCCGATGTGGCCGGCAGCTCGATCCGCAGGTCATCGAGGCCGCCAACGCCGGCGTAAACGTTAATAACGCACAAATCTGTAAAAATTTTCGTTTTGGGCTTGTATCCCCCCCGAAGGAGATGTAAATCCGGAACGACGTTTACTGTCAAGTCATGTGGTTAAGGGCGCATCGAACCAATGAGAAGAGCACTGAAATGGGCGTTGATGGCCGCTATTGGGGTCGTTCCTGTCGGCGCCGACGCGGCCATATATGGTTTTGATTTTTCGACGACGGACTCAGTCTTCACCGTGACCGGCACAATAACGACCGCAGACACGTTGGATGCGATTGGCGGGTTCGACGTGTTGTCGATCTCGGGGACGATTTTTGGTCCGGGCGGCGGGACGATCGCGCTGGAACCCAACTCATCTCAGCACTTTCCGGACTATAACGGAATTTTCCAATACGATAATGTTTTCTATCCAAACGCGACGACCGAGGTCGACGGCTACGGACTCTTGTTTAGCGCCGGCGGCTATGACTATAATTTGTACTCGTTCGGACCGACCTACTATCTCTCGTCTTACACCAATCCAGCCGGCGCCTTTGACCCTGGCCAGCCAGTCGCGTTCGGCGACCCGATCAACGCCGCGACCAGCGCTCCGGAGCCATCGACCTGGGCCTTGATGCTGCTTGGCTTCGCCGGCCTTGGGCTTGCGGGTGGGCTGAAAGGGCGAAGGAACGTCGCCGTGCTCAGCGCCTCGCCCGTCCAGCGCGGCCGAAGGGCGTAGGCCGTCCCGTTTATGCTCGACGCCCGACGGCGCCGAGCGAGGGCGCTCGAGGCCAAGCGCCAAAGTCGCCGCGGCGAGAATCGTCGTCAACGTCGCTCCCGAAAAGATATCGCCCCGATCGGTTAGGCCAAAGATCGCAACCGGCAGCGTCACCCGGGCGCACAGACCATGACAGTGGCCTCCGAGGTCTCCCATCGACAGGGCGAAGCTCAAGCCGAAGGCGGCGCGATCATCCGCAAGGGTTCACCCTGACGAGTTGGTAGGTCGGGCGCGCGCCCAGGCTCGAGGCGATTTCCTTGTAATCGGGCGGGGGCGAGCGAGTCCTCGAAGCGCCTCGGACGCACGGCCTCGCCGATGCTCGCGCTCTGAACGGCCGGTAGAACCCGTTTCCATGACAGCGCGTCAACAGTCCGCGCCTACCGATCGAGTTCAAGACCCAAATCTCGGCTTTTGCTGCGCCCTTGCGGCGCAGATCGTCGTCTGCAAAGGAAATGCCGGCGCCTTGTGACGACAAACCGCCGCTGCTTTGACCCATGCGCTCGTGAGCGTTCCAGCCGATGACCCGCAAGCGCAACCGCGACCCAAGCTCGCCTTCCGTCGGATCGCGCAAACCGTCGCCAACCGCTGGCGAGAAGACGAGAGCGAAGGCCGCCGAGACTGGGCAGCCATCCCGGCGCGTAGGTCCCCGCCATCGCTCGGGCGAGCGGAGCGAGGCGAAGGTTTCGCTCATCTATGGCTTTCACAGCGTCGCGGCGGCGCTCAACGCCCCGCGGCGCGAACTTATTCGCCTTTACGCGACGGCCGCGGCGGCCGAGCGGCTCGGCCGCGAAATCGCCGCCCGGGGGCTCGAGGTCAGGATCATGAGTCCCGAGGAGATCTCCAGGCGCGCCCCGCGCGAGGCAGTCCATCAAGGGCTGTTGCTCGAAGCGCGGCCGCTCGCGCCGATCGACATCGCGGACTTGCCCGCGAACGGCCTGGTGGCGGTTCTCGACCAGATCACGGATCCACACAACGTTGGGGCGATTCTGCGCACCGGCGCCGCCTTCGGCGTCGATGCGCTTGTCACAACCGAGCGCCACTCGCCCGAATTCGCTGGCGCCCTGGCGAAATCGGCTTCGGGCGGGCTTGAGCACGTGCCGATTTGCAGCGTTCCCAATCTGGCGCGGGCGCTCGCCGACTTAGGCGACATGGGCTATTGGCGGATCGGGCTCGATTCGGAGGCGCCGCTCCGGCTGACGGATGAAACGCTCACGCGCCCACTAGCGTTGGTTCTCGGCACCGAAGGTAAGGGCCTCAGACGGCTGACCCGCGAGCGATGCGATCGTCTGGCGCGCCTCGATCTGCCCGGCGCAATCAAGAGCCTCAACGTCTCAAACGCCTGCGCCATCGCGCTCGCGCTGGTGCATGAGCGCATTTCTGCCGAAGCGTGAGAATGCCGCGAACTTCAGCAGCCGCTATTGGGGCATCGCCGGCACGACCTTGGCGTAGCTAAGATCGTAGGTCTTGTTGCGCAGCGGGTCGAGCGGAGTGCCTTCCGAGGCGTCGTAGATGCGCGGCTTGCCGGAAGCGGTTGGCGGCGACGCCGAGACCGGCGTTGCGACAACGCTGTCGGCGAGGGCGCTGGAAGCCAGCGGCGCCGTTCCATACTTGGCTTCCCGCGCCCTCTGATCCGCGAGCATGGCCGGCGAGAGGGGAGCAGAGCCGACAGGCCCGCCTGTCCCCGGTGGGTCTGCATCCCCAAACGCAAGACCTTCCTCCGGCGCGTCGTTGACGCCGGTGACGATGAAGCTCATGTCTTCGATCGATTTGATGCCCGGAGCGACAAGCGACGCCAGCGCCGCATCCTTCGCCTTCCGGTCCGCGCCGATTTTGCTCAGACGGGCGAGGACCGAGGCCGGCCCTGATTGGTCCCGCGTCGGCGCCACGAGCGCGCCAAACTGCGTCGGATCAACTGGTTCAATCGAACCGCGGATCGCGGGCCCAGGCTGCACGTCCGGCGCGAGCTTATCTTTGACGTCCTTTTCGATCTGGCGCCAGCGGGCGACATTCTTCTGATGCTGATCCATTGTCTCGGCAAACGCATGCCCTCCGGTTCCGTCGGCGACAAAATAGAGGTCCTTGCCCCGTGCAGGATTGGCGACTGCTTCCAGCGCCGCCTTGCCTGGGTTGCAAATCGGCCCCGGCGGCAGGCCCTGGATGATATAGGTGTTATAGGGCGTGGACTGATTGAGGTCGGCCTTGGTGATGCTGCGGCCGAGCGTACCCTTGCCCAGCGCCAGGCCGTAGACGATCGTCGGGTCGGACTCAAGCCGCATGTGCTTTTCGAGGCGATTGACGAACACGCTGGCGACGCGCGGCCGCTCTTCGGGCTTGGCCGTTTCTTTCTCGACGATCGAGGCTAGGGTCACCATTTCTCCTGGCGACTTGATCGGCAAATCCGGCGCGCGCCCCTTCCAGATCTCCTCGATCGTTTTCGCCTGCATCTTCGCCATGCGTGACAGTATCGACAGTCGCGTGTCGCCTCGCTCGAAATAGTAGGTGTCGGGCATCAGCGAGCCCTCGCGCGGGGTCTCTCTGATCTCGCCGGTCAGAACAGCATCCTGGCGGAGCCGGTCGACGACCTGTTCGCTGGTCAGACCCTCGGGGATGGTGAACTTGTACCGCACGACACGGTGCGCGATGAGCTCATTCTCGATCTCGTTCATGCTCATGCCCGCCTTGAACGCGTACTCACCGCGCTTTAAGGCGCCGCGATTGCCATCGAGAAGGGTGAGAATGTTGAACCACATCGCGCTGTCGATTACTCTCCCGCGCTCGAGTTGATCGGCGATGCTGCCGCCATCGTCCTCGCGTACGATGAGGACCACCTTGTCGGCGGCAAGCGGCCCGGGGCTTCGCGCTTCCTTCATCAGCCAAGCGAGCATGCCGACCGTCGCGAGCGCCCCGAGCAGTACGAAGGTGAGCAATCCGCTCACGCTCGACAGACCGATCCGGCGCGGCTTTCGCGGTGGTCGGGCCGGCGGCGGGGCCGGATCGCTCAGCGCCGGCTTGCTCGCACGGCCGAACAGGCTAACGCGCGGCCGAGGGGCATCTCCGTCGCCGGATTCGTGATCTCCGCTCATGTCGTTTGCCGCTTCTTCGCCTTCCGCCGCTAATCTTGCCCTACGGATCCCGCGCGGGGCTGGACCGCCGTCCGCGGGCTTAAGCCAAGCTTAGCCGACCGTGCGCCGCGGGGAAACACCGAATCGCCCGTGAGGCGCGCCCCACTCAGTTCAGCGCGCGGAAGACGAGCGAGGCGTTTGTGCCCCCGAACCCGAACGAGTTGGACAGGGCCGCCTGAATCGGCCGCTTGCGCGCCGCATGGGGCGCAAGGTCGATCGCGGTTTCCACCGCGGGGTTGTCGAGATTGAGCGTCGGCGGCGCGATCTGGTCGCGGATGGCGAGGATGGAGAAGATGGCCTCCACCGCCCCCGCCGCGCCAAGAAGATGGCCGATCGAGGACTTGGTCGAGGACATGGTCGTCTTTGCGGCCGAATTGCCGAGCAGGCGCTCGACCGCGCGCAATTCGATCTCGTCGCCGACCGGAGTCGAGGTGCCGTGCGCATTGACGTAGTCGATCTCCGAAGGGGAGATCTCGGCGCGCTTCAGCGCCATGCTCATGGAGCGAAAGGCGCCGTCGCCGTCGGGCGCGGGGGCGGTAATGTGGTAGGCGTCGCCCGACAGGCCGTAACCGATCAATTCCGCGTAGATGGGAGCGCCGCGAGCCTTGGCGTGCTCGAGGTCCTCCAGCACGACGCATCCTGCGCCTTCGCCCATGACGAAACCGTCGCGATCGCGGTCGTAGGGACGCGAGGCCTGCTTCGGCCGATCGTTGAAGCCCGTCGACAGGGCGCGGCAGGCGCAAAAGCCCGCCAGCGAAAGGCGGTTGACCGCCGATTCCGCCCCGCCGGCGATCATCACGTTGGCGTCTCCCAAAGCGATCAGCCGCCCGGCGTCGCCGATCGCGTGCGCGCCGGTCGAGCAAGCGGTGACGACCGCGTGGTTGGGGCCCTTGAGATTGTGGGCGATCGAAACCTGCCCGCTCAAGAGGTTGATGAGCCTGCCGGGAATGAAGAACGGCGAGATGCGGCGGGGTCCTCTTTCATGCAAGGTGACGGAAGCATCGTAGATGCCGCCAAGACCGCCAATGCCCGACCCGATCAGAACGCCGGTCTCAATTTCCTCCTCGTAGGTCTTAGGCGCCCAGTTCGCGTCGCGCAGCGCCTGCGTCGCGGCGCCCATGCCGTATATGATGAAGTCGTCGACGCGCCGCTGCTCCTTGGGATCCATCCAGTCGTCGGGATTGAAGGCGTCAGGAGCGGCGCCGCGCGGCACTTGCGCGGCGATTTGGCAGGGGAGATCGGAAACGTCGAAGTTCTCGACTCGGGCCGCCGCCAACTCGCTGGCGAGGAGGCGTCGCCACGTCGCCTCGACCCCGCAAGCCATCGGGGACACCATGCCAAGACCCGTAACGACAACCCGCCTCATTTGGCCCATGCTTGTACTCTAACTGTTGCCGTTCGCATTTATTCAAGCTTGGCGCAATCGGAGCGACGCGCCCAACACAACAAGGGCCGGACTGGATGCCGGCCCTGCACTCAAGGAGAAAGCGTCTTGGCGAAGCCGACCCCCAGCCGGCTCAGCGCGCTCCGCCGCTACTTTTTGGTCGACGCCTTTTCAAGATATTTAACCGCGTCGCCGACGGTCACGATGGTTTCGGCTTGGTCGTCGGGAATTTCGACACCGAACTCTTCTTCGAAAGCCATCACCAATTCAACCGTATCGAGCGAGTCGGCGCCCAGATCGTCGATAAAGTTGGCGCTGTCGACGACTTTGTCGGCCTCCACGCCGAGGTGTTCTACGACGATCTTTTTTACGCGCTCCGCGACATCGCTCATGTCATCTTTTCCCTTATGCATCAGGCTCCGCCGCCCGACTTGTGTTCAATTTCGCGATCGATCTCGCCAGCGGACGCCCGCTTTTCGGCCGTCCGCTCCGCGCCTCGAGGCGGCAACAGGTTCGTTCGGGTTTGCCGACGCCGACGCTCCGATGATGCGCCCCTCCCGCGCCCTGCGACAAACGGGGTCGATAGCATATCTTTTTGGGCAACGCGAGAGGGCGGTAAAGCCCGTCGCGCCGGGGGCTTGCGGCGAGTCCAAGGCCATCAGATCATCGCCATTCCGCCGTTCACATGAAGCGTCTGACCGGTCACATAGGCCGCTTCGGAACTCGCCAAATACACTACCGCCGCGCCAATCTCTTTATCTGAACCGAGGCGCCGGGTGGGAATCGAGGCGAGGATCGTCTCGCGCTGTTTCTCGTCGAGCGCCCGGGTCATGGGGCTGTCGATGAAGCCAGGGGCGATGCAGTTGACGGTGATGCCCCGGGTTGCGACCTCAGCGGCGAGCGCCTTGGACATGCCGATCACGCCGGCCTTGGCGGCGGCGTAATTCCCCTGTCCCGCATTGCCTTGGACGCCGACAACCGACGTCATGTTTATGATTCGGCCAAAGCGGCGTTTCAGCATGCCCTTCAGCGCGGCGCGCGACAGGCGGAACGCGGCGGTCAGATTGATAGCGAGAACAGCATCCCAATCCGCGTCCTTCATGCGAATGAGCAGATTGTCGCGCGTGACCCCGGCGTTGTTGATGAGAATGTCGACCGGTCCGAGCGCGCTTTCGACGGATGGGATCAGCGCTTCGACCGCAAGAGCCTCCGAGAGATCGCAAGGCGCCACGTGCGCCCGCGTCTCGAGTTCGGCGGCGAGCGCATCGAGCGCGTCCCGCCGCGTGCCGGTGAGCGCGACCGCGGCGCCCTGAGCATGCAGAGCGCGCGCGATTCCTCGGCCCAGTCCGCCCGAAGCGCCGGTGACGAGCGCGGTCCTTCCCGTCAGATCGAACACCAACGTCGTCCCTTTCGTCGGGTTCTCAGGACAGCGCCGAGGCGCCGAAGGCGACGATGTCCGCGGGCGCGCCAACATTGATCGTCGTCGCGCCCTCCGCAATTCGCTTGATGAGACCGGTCAACACTTTGCCCGCACCGAGTTCGATAAACCGGACAACGCCGTGCTCGCTCATGTAAGCCACGCTCTCGCGCCAGCGTACCGTTGCGGTCACTTGGGCGACGAGGCCGGATCGGATCGCCTCCGGGCCTGTCACCGCCTTGGCTTCCACATTGCCGACAAGCGGCGGCTTGGGCCGGCAAATCGTGACACCCTTGAGCGCCTCCTCCATCGCCACCGCCGCAGGCTGCATGAGCGCGCAATGAAACGGCGCCGAGACAGGCAGAAGCAACGCTCGCTTCGCGCCCGCGAGTTTCGCGAGTTCCATCGCACGCTCGATCGCCGGCTTTGTCCCCGAGACGACGACTTGACCGGCGCCGTTATCGTTGGCGGCCTGGCAAATCGCGCCGGTGAGATAGAGGTCGCTCGCCGCCTGGGTCGCGATTTTCACCACAGCTCCGAATTCGAGCCCCAGGATTGCGGCCATCGCGCCGTCGCCCACGGGAACCGCTTTCTGCATTGCTTCGCCACGCAGGCGCAAGAGACGCGCCGAGTCCTCGAGTGCGAGGGATCCTGCTGCGCAAAGCGCTGAATACTCGCCAAGCGAATGCCCGGCGACATAGGCTGCCTGCCGGCCCGGGTCGAAGCCCTTTTCGGTCTCGAGAACACGCAGCGCCGCGATGCTCGCGGCCATCAGCGCAGGCTGTGCGTTCGCGGTCAAGGTGAGTTCGGCCTCGGGCCCCTCGAATATCAGCTCGGACAGGTTTTGTGACAGAGCCGCGTCGACGCGGCTGAATACCTCGCGCGCGACGGGAAATTCATCCGCGAGCGCCTTTCCCATGCCGACCGTCTGGGAGCCCTGACCCGGAAACACCAAGGCCGTCTTCATTGGACCCGTTCCCCGAATGAACGCGAAAGGGCGACTTGGCTCGCGCCCGGGCGCGGCGGCGGTGACACGGCCCGGGCCGGGCTGTCAAGCACCAGATCACCAAGACGGGGAAGGGATTAGGTTAAAGCTGACCGCCGAACCCATATCGAAACGGATCGTCAGGTTCCTCCACGAGCTTGCTCTCAGCGCAGATGAATGCGCGTCCGGTGATGCGTGGCAGCACGCCGCCGCGGGGCCCAGGTTCGAAGCTGGCGCGAAAGCGGCTGCCGATGATGCTTTCCTGCACCCAGACTTCGCCCGGCCGCAATTTTCCGTCGGCATAGAGGCACGCAAGCTTGGCGCTTGTTCCCGTTCCGCACGGCGACCGATCGTAGGCGCCGCCGGGGCAGAGGACGAAATTGCAGCTGTTTGCCTCGCTCAACTGTGGCGGGCCGAAGATCTCGACGTGTTCGATCGGCGCGCCGTCTTTGCCTCGCACGCCCGCGCGATCGAGCGCATCACGAATGGCGGTTGCGGCCTCCGTCAACTGCCTCACGTTCGCAAGTACGAGATCACAAGGCGCAAACGAAGTGAGGAAGAACCAGTTGCCGCCCCAGGCGACGTCTCCGCACACGGCCCCGAGGCCCGCGACCTCGACCGAGACCGCTGTCAGGTGACGATAGCTCTCGACGTTCTCGACGGTCGCCGTGCAGCTGTCGCCGAGCTCGACTCCAATGATCCCGACCGGCGTTTCGAACCGATGGCGACCAGGCTTCAGCCGGCCCATATGCGCGAGCGTCACGGCGAGGCCGATCGTTCCGTGCCCGCACATGCCAAGATAACCCGCATTGTCGAAGAAAATAACGCCGGCGGCGCATGTCGGATCATGGGGTTCGCAGAGGAGGGCGCCGACCATTGCCTCGTGACCATGGGGCTCGGTCACGGCGAAGCGGCGGAAATGATCGAACTCGCGAGCGAAGCGCTCGCGCCTTTGAGCCATCGGCCCATCGCCGAGCAGCGGGCCGCCATCGACGATCACACGGGTTGGCTCGCCCTCGGTATGGGAGTCTATGACCCGCACCGCGCTCAATCCTTGGCACCGGGCCAGGAAGCGTACCAGGCGCGAAACGTCATGAATCGCCGCTTCGCCATGCTCTCCTGCGATGGGCTCAAGGCGTCGAAGTCATTGAGGTGCAATGCATATTCGTCGTGTCCCACGAGCGTCATCAGGCGCTTGAAAAAGAGCACGAGATCGACGCCCTCATCGAACACCGAGAGGGGGCTGAGCGCCCCCTCAAGCTCGAGCGCAAGCCGCCGCGCCTCGAAGTCGCCCTTGGCCGCGCGCTCACAAAGTTCAACCAGACGCAGCACTTCGTGCGGCAGCACGTTGCCGATGCCGGTGATGGCGCCGCAGGCGCCGCAATTGACAAAGCCGTGGAACACTTGGGTGTCGACGCCAACCATGAGCGCGATGTCGTCCGAGCGGCCGGCAATATGCTCCGCGGCGTAACTCAGGGATTCCGCGCCGCCAAACTCCTTGAACCCGACCAGATGGGGAAACTCTTTGCGCAGTTCGAAGAACAGCTCGGCTCGAGTCTGGAAGCCGTAATAGGGGCTGTTGTAGATGACCGAAGGCAGATCGACCGCCGCTTCGAGCACCCGAGCGAAGTGACCACCCTGCGCGGCGATCGAGGAGCCGCGCGAGAGCACGCGCGGGATGATCATGAGCCCCTTTGCGCCTTTTTGCCTGGCGTGACGGGCGAGCGCGGCGGCCTGTTCGGTGTTCTGCGCGCCCGTGCCGACAACGACCGGCAGGCCGGCCTTCGCCAAACGCTCGACGCCCTCCATCCGCTGTTCGATTGTGAGCAGCGGCCAGTCGCCCATCGAGCCGCAATAGACGAGCCCCGACATTCCGGCGCCGACGAGATGTTTTCCCATCTTCACAAGCGCGTCGAAGTCGGGCCGCCGATCGGGGCCGCAGGGCGTCATGAGGGCCGGAATGGTTCCGGAAAAGACTTGCGACGGCATCTCGGGGCTCCCTAGAGTCGGATTGTGCTTGGGCCGACGTTCGCACGTCTTGGCCCCCGCTTCTTGATCAAAACGCAGGCTGGGAATTGAAAATCCGCAAAATCGCAGGGCGCGCAACGGATGAGCGCGATCCGGCTGCGGCGCTCGCCGCCGCCCTGGGACGGCCGTTCCCGGGAATGGAACTCTTCGACCGCGTCGCCGACACGGTCTTCTTCATCAAGGATCATGAGGCGCGCTATGTCGCGGTCAATGAAACGCTCGCCCATCGCTGCGGGTTCGCCGACAGCCATGCGCTGATCGGCTGCAAGGCGAGCGAGGTCTTCATAAGCCCGCTCGGCGAGCGGTTCGAGGCGCAGGATCTCAAGGTCATTGCCGAAGGGCTCTCGATCCGGGGCCGGATGGAGCTCCATCTCTATCCGGGGGGCGGCGAAGGCTGGTGTCTGACCTGGAAGGAGCCGCTGATCAATCCCAGCGGCGTCATTCGCGGGCTTATCGGCATTTCGCGCGACGCGCCGGCTTTGTCGGGATCGGCGCCGGTTTCGGCGGCGCTTTCAGAGACGCTCGCCTATATCGACGACCATCTCGACCAGCCCCTACGCATGCCCGAACTCGCGGCGCGTGCGCGGCTTTCTCTCTTTCAGTTCGATCAAAAAATCCGGGCTCTGTCCGGCCTCTCCGCTGGCCAATATCTGTCACGGCTGCGCATCGGCCGAGCTTGCGACCGGCTTAAGCACACCGACGCCCCTTTGAGCGAATTGGCGCTCGAATGCGGCTACGCGGACCAGGCGGCGTTCACCCGCCAATTTCATAAGTCGGTCGGCCTCACCCCCGGCGCCTATCGGGTGGCGACAGCGCGCGGCCGCAAGCGGGGGGCCAGCAGGGCTTAAGGTCATGTGTGGATGCCCCCGTCGATGCAAGAGGTTTTTTGACGGCGCCGGCGATGATCGGGTGCGGTCATGTGTCAGGCCTCGAAGTGCGGCTTTGCCACATGCCGCGGGCCGGTATGGAGATACGCAGACCAGGCGCAGATCAAAACCGCGAGCGGCTTAAGCTCGTTGACCCTAATTGCTTTTCCTGGCCTCGACTTGTCCGATCAGTTTGCCCTTACCGCTCCTCGACCTCCCTCATCGCCGACGCACCAGCGTGAGCGCTGCCGATCAGGCCGGCGCCAGCGCTGATCCTCGATAGTCTTCGCCCCTGGTGAGCATCGCCCAGACCGAACGGGCCATCTTGTTGGCGAGCGCGATGGCCGCCACCAAGCGCGGCTTCCCGGCCAGCATTCGGGCCAGCCACGACCCCTTGGCCGCGCCCTTGCGGACTACCCATCTGATGACGGTCATGGCGCCGATGATCAGAAGCCGGCGGATGTCGCGCTGGCCCATCTTTGACGTCCGCCCCAGCCGCGGCTTCCCGCCAGTCGTGTGTTGCCGCGGAACGAGACCGAGCCAGGCGGCGAAGTCGCGTCCTCGCCTGAAGGTCGCCATCGGCGGCGCAAAGGCCTCGATCGCCGCGGCGGTGATCGGCCCCATCCCCGGCATGCTCTGAAGACGCTTCGCCGTCTCATCGTCGTTGGAGAGCCGCCGCAATCTCTTGTCGAGCTCCGCAATCTCGACATCAAGGCGGCCAATATGATCGAGGTATCGCTGGCTTAAGCTCGCACACCAGCGGATGGAGCGAGCCCGTGTCTCGCATCGCGGTCGCCAGCGCTTTCACCTGGGCAAGCCCGTGAGCGGCGACAATCCCATGCTCCGCCAGATGACCGCGCAGCGCATTCACCAGCTGGGTTCGCTGCCGCACCAAGAGGTCGCGCGTCCGAAAGATCATGGATCGCGCTTGCTGCTCTTCCGTCTTCAACGCCACAAAGCGCATCGTTGGCCTTGAGGCCGCCTCGACGATCGCCTCGGCGTCGGCGGCGTCATTCTTCTGGCGGCGCACAAACGGCTTGACATAAATCGGTGGAACGAGCCGCACGTCGTGCCCGAGACCGCTGATCGCCCGTCCCCAATGGTGCGCCGTCGCGCACGCCTCCATCGCCACCGCGGCAGGCGGCTGCTTAGCCAGGAAGCCGAGCAACTGCGCCCGCGACACCTTCTTGCGCAATATCGGCCGGCCGTCCTTCGACGCCGCATGGACTTGGAACGTTCGCTTTGCCAAGTCGATCCCAATGATCGTAGCCTTCTCCATGGATGCCTTCTCCGCTGTGGCTGGTCATGCAACATCACCAGCGTGGCACACTTCGATGCCGTCGGGAGGGGGCATCCACCCCATCAAAACTCGGTCGGATGCACGTGGACAAATGCTTCAGACTAGAGCGGCGGACACTTTGTCTGTCCGTTCTTACGACCGGCTTTGTTTTGACTAATCGTCATTGCGAGGAGCGAAGCGACGAAGCAATCCAGGAATTTCGTGCGCCCCTCGTTCCCTGGATCGCCCGCCCTCGCTTGCGCTCGTGCTCGCGATGACGGATCAGCGCGGTGCCCGTTTGAGCTCCGCCGCGTCGCGCGCCAGAGCTTGGACCGCGAGATAGTCCCCCGCCGCGAGCGCCGCCTTCTGCAGCATCCACGACCCGCCGACGCAGGGCACATTCGGAAGCCTCAGGTATTCTGGCGCCTTCTCGAGATCGACGCCGCCGGTCGGGCAGAAGCTGAGATCCGGCAGCGGGGCGGCCAGCGAGGCGAGGAGCTTCGTCCCGCCGGCCGCTTCGGCTGGAAAGAGCTTCAGCGCGCGAAAGCCGAGCTCCCGCAAGGCCATGGCCTCAGAAGCCGTCGCGCAGCCCGGCAGGAACGGAACCGGCGACTGCGCCGCGGCCTTGGCGAGGCTTACGGGAGCGCCCGGGCTGACCAGGAACCGCGCGCCCGCGGCCACCGCTTGGTCGATCTGCGCGACCGAAACGATCGTGCCGGCGCCGACGACCGCGTCGGGCACGCCCTTGGCGATGGCCTGGATCGCCGCCAGCGCTGAAGGCGTGCGCAGCGTCACTTCGATCGCATAGAGCCCGCCGGCGACGAGCGCCTTCGCCTGATTGAGCCCATCCTCGACGCTCGCGACCGTGAGCACCGGGATCACCGGCGCGAGCGCCATGATCGAGGCCGTTTCGCGGTCATGAGGATAATGCGGCATGGCGCTCTCCGAGAACTCGAGATCCGCCCTTAACATGCCAAGCCAACGCACGGCGAGGCTCGCGATCGGGCGCGAATCGAATAGGCTTGGCTCCTGACGAGTGTACGGCTGCGACGAGGCCCCAGGTGAACGAGCCGACCGATCTATCGGTCTACAAGGAGGCGCTGCTGTTCCTGGTGACGGCGGGCGTGGTCGCCCCGCTGTTCTTCCGGCTGCGCGTCAGTCCGGTCTTGGGTTATCTGCTCGCGGGCGTCGCGCTCGGGCCTTACGGTCTTGGCGCGATCGCGCGGAAAGCGCCGTGGCTCAACGCGCTTGCGATCAATGTCGAGTCGATCGACCGGATCGCCGCCTTCGGTGTCGTCGCGCTCATGTTCACGATGGGCCTCGAGCTGTCGTTCGAACGCTTAAGGCGCATGCGCCATCTGGTGTTCGGACTCGGGTTCGCCCAGGTCGTCGTCACCACGCTGATATTGGCCGCCATCGCCTGGAGCCTGGGCTTCGCTCCGCCCTCGGCGCTTGCGATCGGGGCGGCGCTGTCGATGTCGTCGACCGCGATCGTCATTCCGATGCTGGTCGAGAGCAAACGGCTTCATTCCGGCGCGGGACGGGCCAGTCTGGCGGTGCTGCTGTTCCAGGATCTGGCGGTGGCGCCCCTTCTGGTCATGACGGGCGCGCTATCCGCCGCCGGCGAGCGCGGACTGGCCTGGCAACTCCTCACGACCCTTGCTCCGGCCGCGGTTGCGCTGACCGCCCTCGTTGTTTTCGGCCGCCTCGCGTTACGCCCTTTCTTTCATTTCGTCGCTGAAACGAAGAGCCCCGAATTTTTCATGGCGGCGTGCCTTCTCGTGGTGCTGGGCGATGGGATGGCCGCCGCCGCCGGCCATCTGTCGATGGCGCTTGGCGCCTTTGTCACCGGGCTCCTCTTGGCGGAGACCGAATATCGCCGTGAGATCGAAGTGACGATCGAACCGTTCCGGGGCCTGCTGCTCGGAATCTACTTCGTCTCGGTCGGCGCGACAATCAATCCAGCGTTCATTGTCGCGCGACCTGGGCTTGTCCTCGGCCTCGTCGCATCGCTCGTGGTGGCGAAGGGATTGACGCTGTTCGGGCTCGGTCGCGCGTTTCGTCTGCCCCCCCGCGCGGCCGCCGAAACGGCCCTTCTGCTCGGGGCCGGCGGCGAGTTCGGCTTCGTGATGATCGGCGCCGCGCTGGTCGGAGGGCTTATCGACCGAACGCTGGCGGCGACGCTCATTACCGCAGTCGCAATATCGATGCTTGTGATCCCTGGACTGGCGAAGCTCGGCGCGCGCGTCGGTTCGCCGCGAGGCGCGGCCGAGGCAAGGGCGCCTGAGATTCCGCCGGAAAGCGAGTCGTCCCGCGTCATCATCGTCGGCTACGGCCGCGTCGGCGCGCTGATCGGCGACATGCTCGACCGGCACGCGATTCCCTTTATCGCGGTGGACTTCGAACGCTGGGGTGACGTCCCAAGCCCGTTCAGACGGCAAGCCCGTTTATTACGGCGACGCCGCACGGCCCGAATACTTGCGCCGCTGCGGCCTCGAGACGGCGCGCGCCGTCGTCGTCACCATGGACTCGACCGCGGCCAACGAAGCGGTGGTCGAGACGACGCGCCGCCTGCGGCCGGACGTGACGCTGGTCGCCCGCGCTCGCGACGCCGACCACGCTCGCGCGCTCTATGGGCTCGGCGTGACCGACGCGGTGCCCGAAACCATCGAGGCGAGCCTGCAGCTTTCGGAGGCGGTGCTGGTCGATCTCGGCGTGCCGATGGGTCTCGTCATCGCCTCGATTCATGAAAAGCGCGACGAGTTCCGCAAGCTGCTCGTGGCAGCCGGCGCGCCCTGGCGGCCCCGCTCCACGCGCGGACCGCGACGGGGGTGAGGGGCGTCAGGCCCTCTTCACCCTATATGCAGGCCCGCACTAGTTCTCCTGCACAGTGATTACAACTCTTTGAGCGAGGGATCGGGATAGGCGCGCGCCATTTTGGTTCTGGCCTTGTCGGTGGAGAACATCCAGTTGATTCGAGCGCCGCTTTGGTTTCGCTGGGACTGCCATGCGTCGATCCCGGCAACGAGCCGGTCGCAGCTTTCGATGCGGCGATCGAGACATTGGCCTTTGAGCACGCCGATCTCGATCTCAACCATGTTGAGCCAGCTGGCGTGCTTGGGCGTGTAGTGGAACTCAAGCCGCCTGAGCACGCGGCGCGCTTCGGCCGGTGGGAATGCGGCGTAGAGAGCGGCGGCGGTGTGGGTGGAGAGGTTGTCGAGGACGACTCGGATGCGCTCGGCCTCTGGGAAGTCGACATCGACGAGCTCGCGCATGCAAAGGGCGAAGTCGTCAGCGGTGCGATGATTGGTGACCTTGACCCTGCGCCAAGAGCGATGGGCATCGAGGAAGACGAAGAGATTGACGGCGCCGTTGCGGCGATACTCGTAGTCGAAGCGCTCGAGCCGTCCCGGTGCGGCCGGAATCGGCTGGCGCGCTTCGCCGATGAGCTGGGTGGGGCTTTCGTCGAAGCAGACCACCGGCCGCTTCGGGTCAGGCTGCTCGGCATAGAGGTCGAGCACATCCTCCATGCGGGCGACGTACTCGGCGTCGACCTTGGGGATGCACCACATGTCCTTCTGCCAAGGCTTGATACGAGTTCCGGGTGATTAACTCGGCGGGGAAGGATTCTCAGTTGGATTTGCCGCTGGTAGATAGGAAAGCCATGATTCGCTGGGGGCGAGCATGGCGCATGTGGCCGGTCATCTGAGCGTTGCGGCATTGGAGGAGCGTTACGAAGCCAGCGGGGACGCGATGTCTTCGCGGCATTTCCAGACGATCTGGCTGTTGGCGAAGGGCCATACGATCGGGGAAGTGTCGGCGATGACCTCGTTTGGGAGCCGCTGGATCGAGCAGCTTCTGGAGCGCTACAACGCGCGCGGGCCTTCGGCGCTGGGCGATCTCCGGCGCGGCAACGGCGCGGTGGCGACTGTTCTGAGGCCCGAGGTGTTGGATCGGCTTGGCGCTCGTCTTGCCGATCCTCCGCCGGACGGCGGGGTTTGGACGAGCGCCAAGGTTGCGCAATGGATGGCGGGCGAGTTGGGCCTGGCGTCGCTCGCCGCGCAGCGTGGCTGGGAGGCGCTGAGGGCGATCGATTGGTCGATCCAAAAGCCGCGGCCGCGCAACCCCAAGGCGGCGACGCTCGAGGAGCAGGACGACTTCAAAAAAAAGTGGCCGACATTGTCGCCGAGGAAGCGGCGCGCCATCCCGACACGCCGATCGAGACTTTCGCGACCGACGAACACCGGATCGGCCTGAAGCCGGTGACGCGGCGAGTCTGGGCGCCTGTGGGCAAACGGCCGATCTCGCACGGCCACCATCGGTTCGAATGGCTTTATGTGACGGCCTTCGTCTCACCCGCCACCGGTGAAGTCTTCTGGTACGTCTCGAACGGCGTATCGAAGCCTTTCTTCGAGGCGCTGCTGCGCTTGTTCGCCGAGGAAGCCGGCGCAGGGCGCGATCGGATCATCGTGCTCGTGCTCGACAACGCCGGCTGGCACGGTGAAGCCGGCCTTGTCGTACCGGAAGGGGTTCGTCTCGTCTTCCAACCCGCCTATACCCCCGAAGTGCAGCCGGCCGAAACGCTCTGGACGCTGGTCGACGAGCCGATCGTCAACAAGCACATTCCCGACCTCGAAACGCTCGACGAGGTCATCTCCGCACGTTGCGCCGCCCTCGCTGCGGAGCGACAAAAAATCAAAAGCCAAGCCGGCTTCCACTGGTGGCCCAAAATCGCCAACCCGAGGTGATCACCAGGAAATCGTATGAGATGGTTCTCGGCCAAGCGTCGGCGGATCGTCTCGCGCGAGAGACTGTCATGGTCGGTCAGCTTGACCATCGCGCCAGCCAGCAGCTCCAGCGTCCAGCGGGCGCGACCTTCGGGCGGGCTCGAACATGTGGTGGCGATGAGGAGGGCTTCTTCGTTGCTGGTCAGCTTACGATCGGCGCCTGCCCGCGGCTCCTCGTTCAGGGCGGCTTCGAGATTGCCTTCAACGAAGCGGCGCTTGGTCCTGTAAACGGTCGAGCCGCCGACAGCCACAGCAGCGGCTATATCGTCGTCACTGAGCCCGCTGTCGGCGGCGAGCAGAATTTGGGCTCGTTTGAGCTTGCGGGCGTAATGCTTGCCGCTGCCCACCAGCGCGGTGAGTTCACATCGCTCGGCTTCGCTCAGTTCGACATGGTAGCGTATGTTCATCCGGGTCTCCTCGCAAATCGCGAGGCCCAGACGAATCAGGCTCTGAATCAATTGTTTGACACGTGCCCCCGGCTCCCCCGTTCACCGATAAGCAAGGTCAGTGCCTGGCCTTCATCTACGCCTACAGCCGTATCTTCCGCCAACCGCCCGCGGAAGCCGACATGCAGCGGCACTTCCAAGTCTCGCCGCCCAGCGTGCACCAGATGGTGCTCACCCTCGAACGCGCCGGCCTCATCAGGCGGACCCCGGGCGTCGCCCGCAGCATCGAGCTCCTGGTCGGGCCCAAGGACCTCCCAGTGCTCCGTTGAACTTGAAACCGTCAAAACCTCTGTGCAATGGAACTAGCCGCGCGCTCCGCTCTTGGTTAGAAGGACGGCCTCAGTCTGAGGAACCCTTCCCCTTTGCCCGCCGCATTGCGCCTTCTCGTGATTTCGCTCGCCGCCTGGGCCGGCCTTGCCGGCGCGGCGCGCGCGGCCGACTGCGCCTTCACGCCAGCTCCCGCAACGCGGCTTCAGAGCCTGGACGCGGTCGCCGACTACCGACCGGTCTTGAAGGCGTGCGTCGCCGCCGACGGACGCAAAGCGATCGCGATCCGCGAGATGACGATCGCCGGCCAAAAAGTCGCGCTTCTCGCCGATTCCGAGGCGCTGACCACACGGCTCGAGCGCGCGGCGTGCTGGACCTGCCGCGACGAGAGCGAGAGCGAACTTGATGCAACCCGCATGGGCCGCGCAATCCGCAAGTCGGCCGAGGCGCCGGGCCTCATCCATCGCGGCTTTCTTCAAAATGCGGGACTGACCCGCGGCGCGGGACAGGGCGATTTCGTGACCGGCGACCTTTGTCCGAGCCAGCGCCCCCTTGAGCGCGGCTTTTTCACTCGAACTCGAATCGGTCGGTCCGCGCGTTCCGGTAGCGCTCTCAATCTCCGGCCTATGGCTTCTTCATCACTTCGACGATTTCCGCTGGCTAGTGGAGCAGCGCAATGCTGGCGCACTCGACATCCTGTGGGTCGATCACACTTTTCACCATCCCTACCATCGCAAGCTGCCGGACGAGGCAAACTTCCTGCTGTCGAGAGGCGTCGACCCGCAGGAGGAAATCCTCGACACCGAACGGCTTCTGATCGCCAATGGCGAGACGCCGTCCCTGTTCTTCCGCTTCCCCGGTCTCGTCTCCAGCGATCCGTTGATGCAGGCGGTCAGCCAGTTCCATGTGGTCACGCTCGGCGCCGACGCCTGGCTGGCGCTGGGGCAGAAGCCCGGGCATGGCTCGATCGTGCTGGTGCATCCGAACGGCAACGAGCCGCGGGGCCTGGCGATGTTCGCCACCGACCTTGCGCATGGCGCAATCGCCGCCCCGCTTGAGCCGCTGACCGCGGCGCCGGAGTAGGGGTCGCGGAGATGGGGTTGGCGCTCACCTGGCGCTCACCTGGACCTTGGGCCGCGCCCGCTCTCTTTATGGCTTCCGCGCCGCGAAAATGCCACTTCGGAGGTAGCCGCCGCCCCCCGTTCAGGATGAGCGAACCGCCCATTTCGCCATAGAATGCGGCGCCGGCCACAAGAGGAGACAAGACCATGACCGACATCAGCAACGCCGGAACGTTTCCGCTGGGGAATCGCGTCGTGAAGCGCCTCGGCTACGGCGCCATGCAGCTCGCCGGCCCAGGCGTGTTCGGGCCGCCCAAGGACCGCGACGGCGCAATTCAAGTGCTCAAGGAAGCGGTCGCGAGCGGCGTCGATCACATCGACACCAGCGATTATTACGGTCCCTTCGTCACCAACCAGCTCATCCGCGAGGCGCTGCATCCCTATCCCGACGATCTTGTCATCGTCACCAAGATCGGCGCCCGGCGGGGCGACGACGCCTCATGGAACCCGGCGATGAGCGCCGAGGATCTCAAGAGCGCGGTCCACGACAATCTGCGCAATCTCCGGCTCGATGTGATCGAGGTCGTCAATTTGCGGATCATGGGAGATAGTCACGGACCGGCCGAAGGGGCGATCGAGGCGCCGCTCACGGTTCTGGCCGACCTTCAGGGCCAAGGCCTCGTGCGTCACATCGGCCTCAGCAACGTCACCGCAAATCAGATCGCGGAGGGGCGGCGCATCTGCGACATCGTCTGCGTGCAGAATATGTACAATGTGGCGCATCGCGAAGACGACGCCCTCATTGACGACCTCGCCCGCGCCGGAATCGCCTATGTCCCGTTCTTCCCGCTCGGCGGCTTCACGCCGTTGCAGTCGACGGAGCTCAATGAGGTCGCCAAGCAGGTCAGCGCGACGCCGATGCAGGTCGCGCTTGCCTGGCTGATCCAGCGCGCGCCCAACATCCTGCTCATTCCAGGCACGTCATCGCGCCAACATCTGCGGGAAAACCTGGCCGCGGCCAATCTCAAGCTGCCGGGTGAAGCGGTGAGCGCGCTGGACGCCATCGCATAGGGCGTCCGGAAGGACGCCCGTCCCTTCGGACGGGCTATGGCCACCGCCGCGCCGGCGTGACTTAAGGTTGAGGCGCCCCCTTCCCTTCTCCCTCGGGGAGAAGGTGGTCGGCGAAGCCGACCGGATAAGGGCGCTTGGCGCGAACCCTCACCGCCCTCTCCCGTCCCTCGACAATCCCCGGATCAGGTCCGGGGACGGGATGAGGGGAGAGGGGACGCGCGAGCCGGCCCCTGGGAGGGCTCCTTAAGGATTGAACTCGCTATAATAGCCCTTGCCGCTGTCATTCGCATGAGCCGGCTTCAGCGCGATCGTGACGCCGGCCGCCGCCCCGCAAGCGACCGTCACGGCCACAAGAAGAATCAGAAGATATTGCATCGTCCCCAACCCGTCGCGCCCCTTCGACGTTGCGCCCGCCACAAGCCCTTGATCCGCGTCCCTGTCAACTCAACATTAATTGCACAATCCAACAAACGCGATGTGAGCACGCTCAGATCGCACCCGCTTACCCCACTGGCGTCAAATCGTTATCGATTGACCTGTTAACGATTGGTTAATCGAGGGCGCAGCGACGGATCCCAAGACTGAAACAACGGCGCTACGGCGTTAGAGAACATGGCGCCATTTGGTAGAACCAGAGTCGTCATTGCGAGCGGAGCGAAGCAATCCAGGAGAACGTCGGGCCCCACTGCTCGTCTCGAAGCGAATCGGCATCCCAAATCATCAGGCTGACCTCCAAAATCAGCCTTAGAATCACGGAAAACCGCAGCCGAGAATCCCCGCATTCCTTAAATCGTCACCACGACCTAGCACGGCAGCCGGTCGAAACCCTTCAGGTCGGGCGGGATGATCGCCCAGGCCGGTCGGCCCTGCGCGAAGATGGCGAAGGTCGGGTGGAAGGCGGAGGGATCGTCCAGCGAGCCCGCGTACAAAGTGTACGAGTCGGTCTTGCCGATCTCGCCGCCGAACACCAGGCTCATGCAAACGGAGCAGCGATTTCGCACCGCATCGCCGCCGTGCGCGGCCTTCGATCGGAACTCGCGGGCTTCGCCGGTGAAGCGGACTGCGGCCGCCTTGAAGCCCATGAACGGGATGAAGCCCGAGCCAGACGCTCTGCGGCAATCGCCGCAATAGCAATGGCCTGAGCCGATCGGCTCGCCGACCGCCTCATAGCGCAGCGCCCCGCAAAGGCAGCCGCCGGTATACCGCTTCGCCTCTGTGCTCATCGGCCCAATGCTTTCTCCGCCCTCGAAGCCCCCGTCTCATGGAATCGTTGGACCCTGGACGCAATCGGACAATCGCGAAATATGGCTCTTATAGCGTCAGCTGTTGGTAGGGACCGTTTCCGATAGCGCCTTTGATCCAGGCTTGCGGGGCGAGTTGGTCGCCCCAGGCTTCGAGGGCGCGCCGCCAGCCGAGATCGTTCGGCTTTGTGCGATTGCGCGCTTGAGCGCGGCGCAGCGAGGCGAGGCGTTGGAGGCGGTCAAGAGCGTGGAAGGTGGGGAGGCGCGTTCGGGCTTCGAAGTTTCGCTGGAGGCGCCGTTCGATTTCTTGCCTGCTCCCTTGATCTGACCAAAGCGACGCTGTCCCGCATCGGCGATCTATTGCATCTTCAGATCGACGCCCGCTATTCGCAAACGAAGCTCGCCGCTGCATTCGTGTCGCCCGAGCCTGTGTAGCGCGCCTTCTTCGGATAGGGGCAGGCGGGGCGCTGCATGACGATCGGCTTTGTGGGGTTGTCGCCCTCGAACTTGGTGGCGATCAGCCTCTCTGGCGCGGTTCCGGTCTCAACCCAGCGGGCCAAGGCCGCGAGGACGTCATGCTCAGCATCCACCTCGGGAGCCGGCAGCCCGTGTTCGCTGCCGACCGCGTCCGGCCCTTCGCCGCCGCCCGAACCGCAATGCTCAACGCCGGGCAGAAGGAAGAGCCGCGCGGAGCTCTGCAACTTGTCCTGGCCTCCCGCGGCCTTGGCCAGCGTCTCGTAGAAGGCGATCGTGTCCAGCGGATTGACGATGGAATCCGCCCATCCATGGTAGATGAGGAGCTTGCCGCCGTGCGCTTTGAACGCGTCGATGTTGGCGACCGTATTGCCGTTCACATCCGGCCCGAGAACAGCGTCCGTTTCCGCCATGTCTCGGTCGAAGTCGAAACTGCGCCAGTCCCAGCCTGCGCCGAACACCCATTTAAACAGGCTGTCGAAGGCCGGCTCCTTGAGCGAAAAAGGCGCGTCGCCCTCTTCAAGAGCCCAGCCGAAGGCGGGGCCCTCGCTTCCACGCGCCCAGCCTGGATAGATCTGCTCGCCGGTGCGCGGGTTCTTGGGGCCGTCATAGAAGCGCTTCACCGTTTCGACCTGTTCGGACGTCAGGCAATCGGGCGCGTCTGCGGCCTTGCAAACGAGGGAGGCCGGATCGAAGGCGCAGTGGAGCGGGTCATCGACGAACGTGTCCGAAGCAACGCCGCCGGCGCTCCGGCCGCAGGCCGCCACCACCGACTTCTGGAGCAGCGCGAGCTTCTCATGCCCCAGGCGGGCGCCGGGCGAGCGCTCCGCCGCCTGCCGGCTCCAGACGAAGGCGGCGTGCAGATGAGTGCGGCTGATCACGGGCGCGCCGGCGGCGATCCCGTCGTAATCCGCAGGATAGAGGTGGGCCTCGCTGAGCGCCTGCTGACCGCCGGTCGAGCAGCCGGTGAAATAGGAATGGTTCGGCTCCTTGCCGTAGAAGGCTGACGCGATCTGCTTGCCGGCGACGGTCATGAGATGGGTCGAGCGAAAACCCCAATCGCGCCATTTCACCGGGTGGCCGACGATGGCGTCGCCATTCAGTGGCGTCGCGGGCG
The DNA here is from genome assembly GCA_963813555.1 of uncultured Alphaproteobacteria bacterium. GTDB lineage: Bacteria > Pseudomonadota > Alphaproteobacteria > Rhizobiales > Beijerinckiaceae > Roseiarcus. Next base: position 680,648 of record CAWEZX010000018.1, read on the forward strand.
CCGTTCCCTCATCGGTATTGATGACGGCATAGCCCCGACGCAGGCCGGCCGCCAGGATGGGGTCATTGAACACGCCGCCGTAGCCCCCGTTTCCGGTTCCCTCGAAGACGCCCTTCCATCCGTCCTCGGGAAGCCACATTTCGAGCCGGATCGCCGAATCGTGCACGGGCGACACGGTGGCTGTCACCCGGCAGAAGGCCGGCAGATTGGGGTAGGTCTTCGAATCGGTCGCCGTGAACGGCCCCGCGGGCGCGCTTTCCGCCGCCGTGATCGTCGCGTCTTCCATTTTGAGGTCCTTCAGAGAGGCGCAAGCGTCAGCAGCGCGGCCCGAATTTGCGCCCACGATCGCGGCGGCCCAGCCGATCGCGATCAGCAATCCAACCCTTCGAAGACGTCCCATCGCGTCAGCGCATTTCATGAGATGCATCGCTCCTCGGCTCCTGTAGGGCTTCATTTTCGAGCCGCCGAAAAGGCCTGGCCTCTGACGCTTGAGCCCGCACCCACGATCCTTAGCACCGGAGACGTCAGAACGTGAACCCAACTTCGATGGTCAGGCGATCCGCAAATGCGCGTCGTCGAGGAGACCAATGACAGCGTTGTCCGCCTTATGGGTTTCGATCTTCCCCAGCTGACGCCGCAGACCTCAGGACGGGAGTGTCTATTTCCACTGACGAACAGCAGAGGAAGGCCGGGTTCTTAACCATTCATAAACCATTCCGCCGCAAACATGGTTAACGAAACGCCAACGGTGGTGTGATGAACGCGCATGTAGGCCCCGCTCAAACGTTTAAGTTTCGAGCTCAATCCCTCCTGGCCTACGTCCTTGAGCCCGTTCAACCGCTCACCGATTGGTTTACGGCGCTCGATGCGTGGCTCGCCCGCTCTCCAACTTTCTTTATCGCGCGACCGGTCATTCTCGACATGGCGGCGCTCGAATTCAGCCTCAAGGAATACCGCGAGCTTCTCAGCGGCCTCGCGCGCCGTCACATCAGGGTCATGGGCGCCGAGAACGTCGATCGCGGCTTGGTTGGGCCGCATTTGCCTCCGGTCGTTTCCGGAGGGCGGACAATCGACGCGCCAACCTTAGGAGAGGAAAATTCAACGCCGGCGATCGACGAGACCGCGCCCGAAGCGACCAGTTCGCCCGAGAAGCCCAATTCGCTCATCGTCGACGGCAACGTGCGCTCCGGCCAAACGATCGTGCATCCTCAGGGAGATGTGACCATCATCGGCCGCGTCGCCTCGGGCGCGGAGATCGTCGCGGGCGGGTCCGTTCACGTCTATGGGGCGCTGCAGGGCCGGGTGATCGCCGGGGTCTCGGGCTCACAATCCGCGCGCATCTTCTGCACAGAAGCAAGGGCCGAACTGCTTTGCATCGGCGGCGCCTATGTCACGGCGGAAAACACGAACTCCGAGATGGAGGGCCGCAGCTCTCGAGGCGCGACTGGACGGTGACGAACTCAAACTCCAAATCCTGGGCTGAGGCTGTTAAGGGGACAACGCGCATGAGCAAGGTGATCGTCGTTACATCAGGAAAGGGCGGCGTCGGCAAAACCACCTCGACGGCGTCCCTTGGCGCGGCGCTCGCGCAGGGCGGGCGGCGCGTCTGCGTGGTCGATTTCGACGTCGGGCTGCGCAATCTCGATCTGGTGATGGGCGCGGAGCGGCGGGTCGTCTATGACTTCATCAACGTGGCGCAGGGGGACGCGAAGCTGGCGCAGGCCCTGATCCGCGACAAGCGCATCGACTCTCTGCACCTGTTGGCGGCCTCTCAGACGCGCGACAAGGATGCGCTGACCAATGAGGGCGTCGAGCGAGTCATCGGCGAATTGCGCGAGAGTTTCGACTGGGTGCTTTGCGACAGCCCCGCGGGCATCGAGAGAGGCGCTCTTCTGGCGATGCGGCACGCTGACCAGGCGATCGTGGTCGCCAATCCGGAAGTCTCCTCGGTGCGGGATTCCGACCGCATCATCGGCCTCCTCGATTCCAAGACTTTGCGCGCCGAGCGCGGCGAGCCGATGGACAAGCAGCTGCTGCTCACTCGCTTCGATCCCGCCCGCTCGAATTCGGGCGATATGCTCAGCATCGACGACGTGCTCGAGATTCTGTCGATCCCGCTCTTGGGCGTGATTCCGGAAAGCAAGGAAATCCTGCGCGCCTCCAACATCGGCGCTCCGGTCACGATGAACGCCTCGATCAGTCAGGCCGGGCTCGCCTATCTTGAAGCGGCCCGGCGTCTCGTCGGCGAGACGGTCCCGGTCGCGATCCCGAATGAAAAGAAGACCTTCTTCACGCGCCTGTTCGGCCGGAGGGCAGCATGAATCTGTTAGGATTTCTCAAGTCGCGCGGCAGCGCCCCGGTCGCGCGTGAGCGGCTCCAGATCCTGCTCGCCCACGAGCGCGCCGCGCTTGGGCCCCGCGATCTCGTCACCATCCTGCGCGACGAATTGCTCGCGACCATCGCGCGCCACATCGAATTCGATCCAGAGAAGCTGACGGTGAAGATGGAGCGCACGGACTCCGTCTCAACGCTGGAGATCGATGTCGAGATTCCATGCGACAGGTTCGCCGCCCGGACTCAGGCGTCTGCGGCTTAAGGTCTGGATCCCGCGCTCCGAGCGGTCGCGCCGCGGCGATCAGGGTCTTGGCCCTAAAGCCGCGCGGCGACCGCCGCGTAAGCCGCCAGAACAGCGCTGGCGACCACGTTCCAGCCCGCAAGCGACAATCCGGCGATGCGCAACTGAACTTCATCGCAGCGCACGACCTTGACCGAATTCAGAGTGTTCACGAGGTCCTTGACGTCGAGGGAGCCGGTCAGGCTGCCGGTGCAGGCGGTCGGCCCCGCCCACCAATGGTATTCGACCCCGACATGGTAGGCGGCCAGGACGGCGTTGGCGGCGAAGACCAATGCGAGGAGCGCCAAGCCGGCCCGCGCCAGGCCATGCGCCGAACGGCTGGCAAGGAGCGCGGTTAGGAGCGCAAGCGGAACGGCGGCGTAGAACGCGTAGCGCTGGGTGAGGCAGAGCTCGCAGGGCGCGTAGCCAAACCCCTGAAAGATCCAGACTGCCGCGAGGATGGCGATCGACGCGGCGGCGATCCAAAGCGCCCTTGCTCCTTGTGACGGCGGCAGGACGATCTCGGCGGCGGTCATCAAAACACCTTGATCGCAACCACGAAGCCGGCGACGACCAGGGCTACGAACGCGCCGAGAACGGCGACGAAATTGCGTTCCATCGCCGTGCGCAACGGTTCGCCGAACCAGTGCAGCGCGCCGGCGACGAGAAAGAAGCGCGCCCCGCGGGTCACGGCCGACAGCACGACGAACAGGGGGAAATTGTAGCCGAGCAGGCCGCTCGTGATCGTCACCAGCTTATAGGGGATCGGCGTCACGCCCTTGACGAGGATCACCAGCCAGCCCCATTGGGCGTAGGTCTGTTTCAGCGCGTCCATCTTTGCGCCATAGCCGTAGAGGTTGATGAGCCACTGACCGACCGTATTGTAAAGCATGGCGCCGATGGCGTAGCCGAGAATGCCGCCAACCACCGAGGCTATGGTCGCGATGAGCGCGTAGCGCCAGGCGCGCTGCGGATTGGCGAGCGCCATCGGGGCCAGCAGTATATCGGGCGGAACGGGAAAGAACGAGCTCTCCGCGAAGGCGATCGCGGCCAGCGCGCGCTCCGCGTTCGGACCCTCGGCGAGCGCTCGGACTCTGGGATAAAGCGAATTGAACATGGAGGTCCTTCGCAGTGCAGCGGCCTTTTACGCGCTTGCGGCGCCGCCGTCCACGCACGGGCTGCGCTGCGAACCCCGAGCGCATTGACCCTGCGCCGTCACGCGTTTTATATCGGCGCCGTCCGCGTTGTCGCGGGCCCCTATGGCGGAACTGGTAGACGCGTCCGACTCAAAATCGGATTCCGCAAGGAGTGCTGGTTCGATTCCGGCTAGGGGCACCAACGTCTTCCGCCCTACTCAATCGTTATTGCGTTCTGCCCGGACTTCTAGCTGGCCAATCGTGTGCGCCCGTTTCAAGTATCCGTTTTGATCAAGGGTGTTTTGGCTGCCATCTGCGATTGGCTTTGAGAAGGGCGTTGGCGAGCACGACGCGTTTGCGCATGATCGCGGTCAGGGCGACTTTGGCGGGTTTTCCGGCGTCGACGAGCAGGAGGTATTTGTCTTTCAGGTCGGGATTGAAGCGCGCAGCGACGAGCGCTGGCATGTAGAGCGCCTGGCGCAGGCCGGCGCGCCCGCCTCGAATGAAGGCGCGCCCAGTCCAGCGGCCGGATTGGCGTGCGATTGGCGCCAGCCCGACGAGGCTTGCGGCTTGACCCGGTTCGAGCGCGCCGAGTTCGGGCATTTCGATCAGCAGGGCAAAGGCGGTGATGTTGGAGACGCCTGGAATGCTGGTCAGGATGGCGAAGCGATCTGAGAGGCCAGGGTCGGCTTCGACGATCTGGAGGATTGCCGCTTCGACGGTCGCGATCTGACGATTGATCTGCTCGAGGCGCTGAGCGTTCTGACGCTTCAACAGCGGGAGCGTCAGGGCTTTTCCGCGGTTCTTGGCGGCGGTGCGATCCTTCACCAGGGCCTCGCGAGCGACGTAGAGCTCCTTCAGTTCGAGCAAGATCTCGCTTCGGGCTGGGCGCGCCTGCAATTCCAGCAATGCGCCCATGCGAGCCAGAATCGCCGCATCCAGGCGATCGGTCTTCGCCAGCTTGCCCGTCGCCTCGGCAAAACGGCGCGCCTGACGCGGATTGACCTTGACGAACGGAACGCCGGACGCGCCAAGCGCGCGCTCGATTGCGCGATGGTAGGGCCCGGTCGGTTCGAACACGACGCGGTTTGCCGGCGTCTCCGCCAGCTGTCGGATTGTCCCCGCGCTTCGATCGATCAGCTCAACAAGGCCGTAGCCGCGGCTAAGGCGGCCTTTCCGAAGTGGTCGAAGACCGATATCGGCGAACGCCGCAAGCTGATCGGCCAGATCGCCGATGTGATCGACGCAAACGCCTCCAGTCTCGCTCGCACGCTGACGCAAGAGCAGGGAAAGCCGCTGCCGGACGCCACCGCGGAAGTGGCCGGTATGGCCGCGTTCTTCCGCTATTTCGCGACGCTCGACCTGTCGATGAAGGTTCTGGAGTACAGCGGCGAGCGAAAGGTCGAACTTCACCGACGGCCTCTCGGCGTTGTCGGGGCCATCATTCCGTGGAACTTTCCGCTTCTCCTGGTGGCCTTCAAGATGCCGCCCGCATTGTTGGCCGGCAATACGCTTGTCATCAAACCCGCGCCAACGACGCCGCTGTCGACGCTCGAATTTGCCGCCTTGGTCGCCGGCCTTCTGCCGCCGGGCGTGGTCAACTTCATCACCGACGTCAACGATCTTGGCGACGCCCTGACCGCTCACCCGGATGTTGCGAAGATTTCTTTCACCGGCTCCACGGCGACCGGGAAAAAAGGCTTTGGCGAGCGCCGCGAACACGCTGAAGCGCATCACGCTGGAGTTGGGCGGCAACGACGCCGGCATCGTTCTCGGTGACGTCGACCCGAAAAAGGTCGCCCCGGCGATCTTCGACGGCGCGTTCCAGAACAGCGGACAGGTCTGTCTGGCGTTGAAACGCCTTTATGTACACGAGAGCGTCTACGACAAAATGTGCGACGAGTTGGCCGAACTTGCCAACGCAGCGATCGTCGATGACGGTCTGAAGCAAGGCACCAAGCTCGGTCCGCTGCAGAACAAGATGCAGTACGAGAAGGTGAAGGGCTACCTCGACGACGCGCGAGCGAACGGCAAAATCGTGGCGGGCGGCGACGCCCCCGAGCGTCCCGGCTACTTCATCCGGCCAACCATCGTACGCGACATTGCGGAAGGAACGAGGCTCGTGGACGAGGAGCAGTTCGGTCCGGTGCTCCCGCTGATCAAATTCTCGGATCCTGAAGACGCGCTTCGCCGCGCCAATGCAACGTCTTATGGGCTCGGCGCGTCGGTCTGGTCGTCCGATGAGGAGGCCGCTTACGAGTTGGCCTCACAGATGGAGGCAGGTACTATATGGATCAACAAGCATCTCGACATCCTTCCCTATGTGCCGTTCGGCGGGGCTAAAAACTCGGGAATCGGCAGAGAGTTGGGCGAAGAGGGCCTGGCGGAATTCACGCAGCTGCAAGTGATCAACATCGCTGTTTGAAGAGCGACTGTCGCGCGCAAACCCCCGGCCGCGGCCCTACCGCGGCAAACATTTGAGCAAATCGGACCTTTCGCGCGCCTTCGCTTCGAGACTGGCGGCGAGCCGGCGTTGCATAGACGAGGGGCGCGCGGGGTTGCGCCAGAGTCGGGTTCGGTAGCGAAGTCGCCAGCAAGGCGGCTTCATGCGGATTGAGCTGACTTGCGCTCTTGTGGAAATAGCGCTGCGAAGCCGCCTCGATCCCATAGAGCCCGTCGCCCCATTCGGCGATATTGAGATAAATCTCAAGCGTCCGCGCCTTGGACCAGGCCTCGCGCAGCACAAGCGCCATGCCGATCTCGATCCCTTTGCGAATGACGGAACGGCCGGGCCACAAGAACAAGTTTTTCGCGGTCTGCATGGTGAGGGTCGACGCGCCACGGCTCGGCTCGCCATCGCCGCGCCGTTCATGAACCTCACGCAGAGCGCCCCAGTCGACGCCGTCATTGTCGCAGAAGCTCGCGTCCTCCGAGGCAATCACCGAGCGAGGGCGATCGGCGCGATGGTCTTCAGCGGCGCGTAGATGCGCTGGTAGCTCTTGCCCTCGATCATGCGCGCGAGCATCAGCGTCGAGACCGGCCGCGACGAATCGTATAGAGACCACAAGGCCAATGAAGAGAGCGAGAAGCGCCAGCCCCGCCCAGCCGACGCCAAGCGCCAAGAGACGAAGTGGGGATCGCCGCCGCGCCACGCTTGAAGCCTTGGCCCAAGTCGTCCAATCGGGCAAGCGAGGGCTGCCGTCTTCCCCAGCTGAAGTGTGGCGTTGCGCCCAGCTCGCGCGATACCGCGCGCGTCGGCGATTATTTCTCCGGGACGCCGGCTTTGCGCAGCCCCTCGAGAATGCGCTCGCGCTGCTTGAGGTAGGTGGGGTTGTCGCTCTCCGCCATGGTCAGAAATCGGGCGATCGAGTAATTCGGCGCGAGCGCCAGCCCAGCTTTGACTTCGGCTTGCGCCTCATCGAGACGGCCGAGATTGCGCAAGCGCGGCGGCCATGTAGAAATGGTTCAGCGGATAGTTCCGGCTGGCGTCGACCGAGCGGCGAAAGAGCGCGACCGCTTCCTCGTCGGCTCCGAGGTGGAGTTTGGCGAGGCCCCGGACGTGGGTCCACATGAAGCCGACCGCGTCGTTGGGCGATAGCCGAAACGCCTGGTCGACGTGAGCCTCGGCCTCTTCGGCGCGGCCCATGGTGATTTTCGCTTGCCCCATCCACGCATGCGCCGCGCCAAGGTTGCGGTTGAGCGACAACGCTTGCTCCAGTTCGCCGATCGCCCGCGAGGCGCGATTGGTTTGGATCTGGACGAAGCCCAGCCACATATGCGCCCAATAGTTACGGGGCGCGATCGAAATGCCCTTGATCAAGCAGCGCCTCGGCGTCGGCCAGGCGCTCGGCCCGATGCTCGGTGGTGTAGATCGCGCCGACCAGCACGTCGGCGCGTGCAGCGCCGACAAGGGCGTCGATGTTGGTCGGATCGAGCGCCACGGCGCGCTCGAAATAGCCGCGAGCGCGCTCGATGTTGTCGGGGCCGCCCTTGTTGAACCACTGAACCCCTTGGAAATAGAGGTCGACGGAATCCGGGTCGGCCACAGTCTCAGCCCGCTTTGCTTCAGCGGCGAGCAACTCTGGACGCAGCTGATTGGCGAGCTGGGAGACAATCTCGTCCTGCATGTCGAACAGGTCCGCCATCGGCTTGTCGAACCGATCTGCCCACAGATGGTTGCCGGTGATGGCGTCGATGAGCTGGACATTGACGCGCATCCGGTTGCCGCCGCGCTGAATGCTTCCCTCGAGAACGTAGCGCACGTTGAGATCGCGGCCGATCTGCTTGGCGTCGACCGATTTACCTTTGTACGTAAAGGCTGTGTTGCGTGACACCACAACCGCATTGTTGAAGCGCGAGAGGTCGGTCGTCAGGCTCTCCGTCACGCCGTCGACAAACATCTCATGCTCGAGATCCACGCCAAGACTGGTGAATGGCAGCACCACGATCGACAGGCGTGGCGGCGCTGGCTTCTCGACGGGGGCTGGGCTTGGCGCGGGGCTGGCTTGGGCCGCCGAACCAACCTCGAGCGAGTAGACCCGGATCGGCTCGGCGATGTTCTTGAGTTCGGTTTGGCCAAGGTCGCTGACCATGAGATCGAGCCGGCCCTTGACCTGCCGATACGCGTCCTCCGACAGGCAGATCGCTCCGGGCTTGGCGATGCCTTCGAGGCGCGCGGCGATATTGACGCCGTCGCCCATCAGGTCGCCATCGCTCTCTTCGACTACGTCGCCGAGATGAATGCCGACCCGGAATTCAATGCGGCGCTCGGGCGGCAGGCCGGCGTTGCGCTCCATGAGTCCATGCTGCAACTCGATCGCGCAGCGTACTGCGTCGACCACGCTGCGAAATTCGACGATGAAGCCGTCGCCCGTGCCCTTGACCACCCGTCCGCGATGGACGGAGATCGTCGGCTCGATCAGGTCGCTCCTGCAGCGTGCGCAAACGCGCCAAGATCCGATCCTCGTCGGCGCCCGCCAGCCGCGAGTACCCGACGATATCGGTCACGAGAATCGCCGCCAGCTTGCGCACTTCAGTCATTCCTGGCCCTCCGCGAGTGGCGACGCCTATATAGGGTCGCAGCCGCGACTATCCAGGATTTGCGTGTTCAGGCGTCCGCGCGTTAGGATGGTTGAGCGTCGACATTGCGCCGCGGGCGCCTATCGACGCCCGATCGGGCCAGCTCTACCCGCGCGACGACCAGCCAGAATATCGCAATCGAACCTTAGCCCAGAAGGCGCCCTGATGACCGCTTCTCGCCTCGTTATTCCCGATCTCGCCGGCAAAACTGTTCTCATCACCGGCGGCTCGACCGGCATCGGCGCCGCTGTCGCCGAGGCTTCGCCGAGCAAGGCGCGCGTGTCGCCGATCGGTTACCATTCGAGCGCGGACAAGGCTCACGCGCTTGTGAGCGAGATCAAGGCTGCGGGCGGCGAGGCGCTGGCGGTCAAGGGCGATGTCGCCGATCCAAAAGCTTGCGCGCAAATCGTCGCCGAAACAACGAGCCGATTCGGACGCCTCGACGGCCTCATCAACAATGCCGGCCTGATGCTCGGACGGGTCCACTCGCTCGAGGCGAGCGACGAGCATGTCCAGGCAGTGATCGATCTCAACGCGCGTTCAATTATCTGGGTGACGCGCGCCGCCGCGCCCTGGCTCGAGCGCCAGGGCGGTTTCGTTATCAATACGACCTCGATTGCGGCGCGAAACGGCGGCGCCGGCGGCGCGATGATCTACGCCGCCGCCAAAGGCTTCGTCTCGACGATCACCAAGGGCCACGCAAAGGAGCTGATCGGCAAGAAGATCCGCGTCAATGCGGTTGTCGCCCGGCGTGATCACGACGCCGTTTCATGAGCGCTATACGGACGCGGCGGCGCTTGGAGGCCATTCGCAAGACGATTCCGATAGCTCGGCATCGGGACCGCCGAGGAGTGCGTCGGCGCTTACCTGTTCCTCGCCTCCGAGGCGCTCAGCGCCTACGTCGTTGGGCAGATTATCGAGGTCAACGGCGGCCAGCTTATGCCGTGAGGGCGCTGGCGCCTTGGCGCGCCGCGCCGTTGACAGGAACCGCGGACTCGAACAGGCTTAGTGCCGATATTGCTGGATGCGGGTTGTCCGAAGTCCAGCTAAGCCATGCTGATCGATCGAGACTTGCCAGCTCAAAAGTTCATCGACCGTCAGCGTGTAACGCGAGCAGGCGTCTTCCAGCGACAGCAAACCGCCGCGAACGGCGGCGACCACTTCCGCCTTGCGGCGAATGACCCAGCGACGCGTGCTAGGTGGCGGCAGATCGGCGATTGTCAGTGGACTGCCGTCCGGACCAATCACATATTTTACTCTCGGCCGCAGCGTTTCACTCATTGGACTCTCACTCAGACGCATGTCACACAACTTCCGTGACAATAGGCGAAGCGATTTAAGATTTGCCTAAGCCACAGCTGCAAAAATATACCGATACATAACCAGAATCGAATGGTGTTCTGCGTGAGGGTCGGACAACGCCGGCTCGGTCGTCGATAACCCTCCAGGGATCCTATGCCGCCAGCTTTCAACCCTGTTATGCGTTATTGCGGTTTCCAAATCGACGATGATATTTCTGGAGCGGCGGCGAATGCGACTAAGGGCTTTGAAGACGCATGTTTCTGCATCGCCGCGGCTGCGGCGCTCGGCGTTGCGTCAGCGCGCGCCGCAGATTGCGGAGACAGCGCGGACGGCTTCAATGAATGGCTCTCCTCATTCAAGCAAGTCGCGATTGGCAACGGCATTTCCCAGCAGGTGGTCGATTCGGCCCTGAGCGGAGTCGTGTTCGATCCGTCCGTCGCGGCGCACGATCGCGGGCAGAACTTCGGGACGAATTTCGCCGCGTTCGCCGCGCGCCACGTCACTCCTGCCCGGATAAAGAGGGGCAAGACGATGATGCTTGCCTACGCCGAACCGTTGCAGAGAATCGAACAGCGTTATGGCGTGCCCGGGCCTGTCCTCGTGGCGATCTGGGGCCTTGAAACCGACTTCGGCGCCGGTTTGGGTGGCTATTCCACGTTCAGCGCGCTGGCCACGCTCGCCTACGATTGCCGCCGAGCGCAAATCTATCGTGCGGAGCTCATCGACGCGCTCATGCTCGTCCAGCGCGGCCTCTTGCGGCCCTCACAGCGTGGCGCTTGGGCGGGCGAGATCGGACAGACCCAGTTCATGCCGTCGGCCTATCTGAAATACGCGGTCAACGCGCAATGGGGGAGGCGGGGGCGACCTGATTTCCAGTCCCGCCGACGCGCTCGCGTCGACTGCGAATTTCCTGCGCTCGAACGGCTGGAGCCCGGGCGCGGGCTGGGATGAGGGCCAGCCAAATTTCAACGCCCTGCTGCAATGGAACTCGGCGCCGGTCTACGCCAAGACGGTCGGTTTGTTCGCGGACAAGCTGGCGGGGCAAGAATAATAAGCGCGCCTCCGCCTGCGCTGCTATCGGGCTTGAACACATTCTAATCTGCGGCCGCGACCCGGTCTCGCTATGGCGGGCGCGGGCGAATTGGGCTATGGCCTTGCCAGATCGGGCGAGAAGCCCAAGATAACCAGTGCGTCCGGCGCTTTTCGCCGGCAAAAGACTCGACATGCTCGCGCCATCGCTCGCGCCGCCTTTGGACGGCGCACTGAACAGTTTAGGGCTCGATAAGCCTCCGGCCGAAACCCGCGTCGTTGTCGCGATGTCGGGCGGTGTCGACTCGTCCGTCACGGCGGCGTTGCTCGCCGCCGAAGGCTACGACGTCGTCGGCGTCACGATGCAGCTCTACGACCACGGCGAAGCGACGCACCGCAAGGGCGCGTGCTGCGCTGGGCAGGACATTCACGACGCGCGCGATATCGCGGCGCGGCTCGGCGTTCCCCATTATGTGCTCGATTACGAGGAGCGCTTTCGCGAGAAGGTGATCGAGCCTTTCGCCCGATCCTATGTCGCGGGCGAAACTCCGGTTCCGTGCATCGCCTGCAATCAGCATATGAAATTCGCTGATCTGTTCGACGCCGCCAACGATCTCGGCGCCGATCTGTTGGCGACCGGCCACTATGTCGTCAGCCGCGACGACGGGCGCGGCGGACGAGCTTTGTACCGGGCCGCCGACCCTGATCGCGACCAGAGCTATTTCCTGTTCGCCACCACGCGCGCGCAACTCGCGCGCCTGCGGTTTCCGCTGGGAGGAATGCCGAAGGCGCGCGTGCGCGAACTGGCGCGCGAATTCGGCCTGGCGAATGCCGAGAAGGCCGACAGCCAGGACATCTGCTTCGTGCCGTCGGGACATTACACCGAGATGATCGAGCGCTTGATTCCCGGCGCTTCCGTTCCCGGCGAGATCGTTCATGCGGACGGTCGCGTTCTTGGACGGCACGGCGGCGTGGTTCACTTCACCATTGGCCAGCGGCGCGGCATCGGCGTCGCGGCGGCCGAGCCGCTCTACGTGGTCGCGACTCGATGCGGCCAATGCGCGCGTCATCGTCGGCCCGCGCGCCTCTCTCGCGGTGGCGCGGCTTCGGTTGCGCGATGTCAATTGGATCGGTCCGGGCGCAATCACCGCCTTGCCGGCGCACGGATTGCCGATTGCCGCGCGGGTTCGCTCGACTCGCCCGCCCGCTCCCGCCCTGCTCATGCCCACGGGCGAGATCGAGTTCGTCGAGCCCGAAAGCGGCGTCTCGCCCGGTCAGGCCTGCGTCTTCTACGATTCCGTCGACCCGGGCGCGCGGGTGCTCGGCGGCGGGTTCATCGTCGCCGCCTGACGATGGAGACCGAGGACGCATGGCTGCATTCGATGACGAATCCGGTATTTGGGGCGAAGCCCAAAGCCCCCCTCGCTCACGAGATAGGGCAGAACATCGACGACTTGTCGGCGCCCTGAGCTTACGGAGCGCATCGCTCTTTTGCGCTCGGAGATCGACCGGCTGGAGAAGGCGATCGAGGCGCGTCAAGCGACGCGCGCGGCGGCCGCCTCGGTCTTCAAGATTTGAGCCTGGATCAGCGATGAATTCGCTGCTGGCGGCCACGTTAAGACGCCCTTAATCCTTATTGTTTATGAATCGCATAGCCCAACAGCAGTCTGAATGGGCGCCTACTCCTTGTGAACCCTCCCATAATCCCACCTTGAAAGCCGCCGTTAGGGGCGGCTTTTTTTATTCCGCGGGCAGAGCGCGGACTTCCCGGTTAACCTTGCTCAATGGTAAATGCGCCAAAGGCGCCGCGCGGGCGCTATTGTGGCCCGCGGCTCCACGAAGGCGCGGCGGCTGTCGGCCGCCTCGTCTCAGTGAGATGGGAGTGAGGGCGTATGGGTCATCAGTACGAAGGACCGAGGCGCAGTTTCGTCGCGACCGCGCCGCCTTCGACTGCGATTCCGTTCATTCACCGTCTTGCCTCGTCCGCCGCATTCAAAGATCTCTTTCGAGAAGGGATGACGCTCGTCGAGGAGGCTGCGTCTTACCTCGACGGTCCGGGACGAGCGGAATCGCGCGATCTTCCTCGCCCCGCCGCCCTCGCCTATTCGACCGAAAGCATGCGCTTGACCACCCGTCTGATGCAGGTCGCCTCCTGGCTCTTGCTCCAACGCGCCGTCAACGAAGGCGAACTGACCTCAAGCCAAGCCCAAGCCGAGCGCGTCCGCGTCAAGCTTTCCCGCGAGGACTATGGCTGCCGGCCCGAGACTTTTTGAACAATTGCCGCCTACCTTGCGCAGCCTCAGTCAGCGCTCGCTGCGCATTCAGGAGCGGGTGATGCATCTTGATCAAAGCCTGGTGGTCGCGCATTCGCGTGCAGCCTGTAAAAGCGCTATCCGAGGTCGCCTCGCAAGTCGAGCGCCTTCGCGCCGCGTTTTCACTCATAGCCGCCGAGAGCCTTTCGCTCGGCCCGGGTTCCGATACGCCGGCATTCGGGCGACGATCCGTTTCTAAAGCCTTGCCTCGACCGCCATTTGGCCGCAATGGTCGGCGACATCTCCGTTCCCGATCCGCTTTGCCGCTCATGCCATTGACCCCTCAGAACTCGCCCCGCTGCTCGCTCTATCTCGTCACTCCCCTCCTGTCGGCCGCTGACGCCGACGCCTTTGGCAAGATCTTCGCCGAGGCGCTTGAGGCCGCGCCGGTCGCTTGCGCGCTCGTCCGTCTTCGCGCCCGGCTCCGAGGCCCATGCGAAAGCGATCGTGGCGCCCCTCCTTCGTCCCGCCAGGGACGCCAACTGTGCGCTGTTGATTGAAAACGACGCCCGGTTGGCGGCCCGACTTGGCGCAGATGGCGTCCATGTCGCGGGCGCCGGGGAGGATCTTGTCGAGGCAATCGAGAGCCTGAAACCGGAACGGATCGTCGGCGCGGGATCCTTGCGCACGCGCGATGAAGCGATGACTGCAGGCGAAATAGGGGCGGACTACGTGATGTTCGGGGAGCCGCATGGGGGCGCGCAAACGATGGGCCTGGCGTCGCTGGTGTCGCTCACCGAGCGGGTCGTCTGGTGGGCCGAGATCTTCGAGACGCCATGCGTCGCCTACGCCGACACGATCCAAGCGGCGGGGACGCTGGCGGACGCCGGCGCCGATTTCGTCGCGCTCGGCGACGCCATCTGGGGCAGCTCTTCGCCAGCGGCGGCCGTGCGCGAGGCCCAAGCGCTGATCGCCGGCGTGGGTGTCGAGCGCTTCATGAGGCGGATTGCGCTCGTCCTCGGGTTGGCGCTGAGCTCAGCCGGCGCCGCCTTCGCCCAGGCGCCGGCCCCAGGCGTCACGTCCCCGCTCGCGAGCCCTTCGGGCTGCCGCTCCGCGCGACACATTGCCGCCTCCCTTGCCGCCGCGGGCGGACGGAGTGCCGGCAGATATGGCCTTTGGGGCCTATCAGCGCGGCAACTTCCTTTACGCCCTGCTGGAGGCTGAACGCCGCCTCGACGCCAATCACAAGGATGCGGCGGCGATGACGCTGATCGGCGAGATCTACCGCGACGGCGCGGCAGTCCCTCGCAGCGATCAGCGAGGCTTCGCGCTGGTACCGCCTCGCCAGCAATCTTGGCGATCCCCAGGCGGCTTACGAACTCGGAGCGATGCTGGTTCAGGGCGAGAATGGCGTGGCGAAAGATCCGGTTGCGGCCAAGGCGCAGTTCGAACGCGCCGCGGCCAAGAACCATCCGGGCGCGCTCTACAATCTTGGCGTCATGGCGCTCCAGGGGCTGGACGGCAAGACGCCGGATTATAAACAGGCGGCGCAATATTTCCTTCGCGCCGCGAACGCGGGCGACGACGACGCAGCCTATTCATACGGCGTCATGCTGCGCGACGGCAAAGGGGCGCCCGCAGGACATTATCGAGGCGACCCACTGGCTCAAGCGCGCGGCCGACGACGGCATCGTCGCCGGCCAGGTCGAATACGCCATCATGCTGTTCAATGGCGAGGGCGTGAAAGAAGGACGAAGCCGCGGCGGCGAAGATCCTCCTCACCGCCGCCGCTCGCGGCAACCCGATCGCTCAGAACCGCGTCGCTCATCTCTACGTCAGCGGTGAAGCGCTGCCACGCGACTTGGCCAAGGCCGCCGCCTGGAACAGTTTCGCCAAGGCGGCCGGACTTAAGGACGACGGACTCGATGTCGCCACGGCCAATCTGACCCTCGACGAGCGGCGCCGCTTCACCAAGATGGTCCACGAGCTTGCCGGCTTTTGACGCTAAGCTGTAGCTGGCGGCGGTCGTTTCTGACGTCGTTCGCGGCTCGGCCTTTTTCTTGCGTGTCTTTCGCCAGAAACGGGTGTCGGCCCGCCTGCCGGATCAAGGAGGCACGATTCGCATGACGACCCAACTCAATGCTCGCGTCGGCGAAGTGACCAACCGTATCACTCGAGCGGAGCCGCCGGTCCCGTCAGGCCTACCTGGCGCGGATCGATTCCGCGATCGCCAAGGGGCCAGCTCGCAAGCGCCTGGGCTGCGCCAATTTCGCCCATGGCTTCGCCGCCTGCGGAGCGAACGACAAGGAGGCTTTGCGGGAGGGGACAGGAGCCAATCTCGCGATCGTCACCGCCTATAACGACATGCTTTCGGCCCACCAGCCCTATGCGCGCTTCCCCGATCTCATCAAGGAGGCGGCGCGCGCGGTCGGCGGCTCGGCCCAGGTCGCGGGTGGCGTTCCGGCGATGTGCGACGGCGTCACCCAGGGCGAGAAAGGGATGGAGCTTTCCCTTTTCTCGCGCGACGTCATCGCGCTGTCGACGGCGGTCGCCCTTTCCCACGACATGTTCGACGCGGCGGTCTATCTCGGAATCTGCGACAAGATTGTGCCTGGCCTGTTGATCGGCGCGCTCTCTTTCGGCCATTTGCCGGCGGTGTTCCTGCCCGCGGGACCAATGCCCTCAGGCCTTGCCAACGACGAGAAGTCGAAAGTCCGCCAGCTCTACGCCGAGGGCAAGGCGAGCACGCGCCGATCTCTTGTCGGCGGAGGCCGAGGCCTATCACGCGCCCGGCACGTGCACCTTTTACGGCACGGCCAACACCAATCAGATGCTGATGGAGATCATGGGCCTGCACCTGCCGGGCGCCTCCTTCATCAATCCCAATACGCCGCTGCGCGACGCGCTCACCATGCTCGGCGTCAAGCGGGCGCTGGAGATCACCGCGCTCGGCAATCAATTTACGCCGATCGGGCGCGTGATCGACGAACGTGCGATCGTCAATGGCGTCGTCGGGCTTCATGCGACCGGCGGCTCGACCAATCTCACCATTCACCTGGTGGCGATGGCCGCGGCCGCAGGCATCGCGCTCAAGTGGGAGGATTTCGCCGATCTTGCCGAAGTTACGCCGCTTCTGACCCGGATTTATCCGAACGGGAAGGCTGACGTGAACCATTTCCACGCTGCCGGCGGCATGGGCCTGCTGATCCGCGAACTGATCAACGCCGGGCTCTTGCATGGGGACGCGCAGACCGTCTGGGGCGACCTCGACGATTATGCGGTTGAACCGCGTCTCGACGCCGAAGGCGCCGTCGCGTGGGCACCGGCCGTCCCGCGGTCCGGCGACCGCAGCGTGTTGCGCGAGGCGAGCGATCCATTTCAACCAAACGGCGGGCTACGGGTGCTGGAAGGACCGCTCGGCAGGGCCGTCATCAAGACTTCGGCGGTCGCCCCCGACCGCCATACGATCGAGGCGCCGGCGCGGGTGTTTCACAGCCAGGAGGAACTGCACGCGGCCTTTCGCAACGGCGAACTCAACCGCGATTTCATCGCCGTCCTCCGATTTCAAGGACCGAAGGCCATCGGCATGCCGGAACTGCATAAGCTGATGCCCCCGCTCGGGGTGCTGCAGGACCGCGGCCATCGGGTGGCGCTGGTCACCGACGGGCGCCTGTCGGGCGCTTCGGGCAAGGTGCCGTCGGCGATCCATGTGACGCCGGAGGCGGCGGCGGGCGGAGCGATCGCCAAGATCCGCAACGGCGACGTCATCCGTCTCGATGCGCCGGCGGGCCGGCTCGACGTCATGGTCGCGGACGATGTCTGGGCGCGAAGACCCCATGCCGAAGCCGACCTGTCCGCGTCCCATGTCGGGGTGGGGCGCGAATTGTTCGGCGTCTTCCGCGGCGCGGTCAGCTCGGCGGACGAGGGAGCGGCGATTTTCCCGGCCGCATGACTATACGGAAGCGCTCAGGCTATTGAGCCTTTCTTCATCATTGGCGAGCGAAATGGCCCTCGGTCTCCGGACCGAGAGAGGGTTCAGATGTCGTCGCGCCTTTGGCTTGCTGTCGCATTCGTTCTCGCCGCTGGCGCATCGCCGGCTCGCGCCGAGACCAGCCCGATTGCGGTCACCCTCGACCAGGCCAAGATCGCCCGGCTGCCGCAAGGCACGGCGACGCTCATCGTCGGCAACCCGATGATCGCGGACGTGACGATGCTCAAGAACAACAATACGATGGTCATCACCGGCAAGGGCTTCGGCCAGACCAACCTGATCGCAATCGACGCCAACGGACTGCTCATCGAGGAGGAGCAGATCCGCGTCCTGCCGGCGAAAACCGTGCTGGTCCTGCAGAACGGCGCCTCTAGGATGTCGTACGCCTGCAATCCCGATTGCATGCCGACGGTTCAGCTTGGCGACGACGACAAGATCTTCAAGGACGAAGGCGAGCAGATCTCGACCCGCAACGGCTACGCCACAGGCGGCTCGGGGGCAGCCGCGAAATAGTCGAGCGGCAATTTAGACCAGCGCCGTCTAGGGTCATGTGTGGATGCCCCCGTCGATGCAAGAGGTTTTTTGACGGCGCCGGCGATGATCGGGTGCGGTCATGTGTCAGGCCTCGAAGTGCGGCTTTGCCACATGCCGCGGGCCGGTATGGAGATACGCAGACCAGGCGCAGATCAAAACCGCGAGCGGCTTAAGCTCGTTGACCCTAATTGCTTTTCCTGGCCTCGACTTGTCCGATCAGTTTGCCCTTACCGCTCCTCGACCTCCCTCATCGCCGACGCACCAGCGTGAGCGCTGCCGATCAGGCCGGCGCCAGCGCTGATCCTCGATAGTCTTCGCCCCTGGTGAGCATCGCCCAGACCGAACGGGCCATCTTGTTGGCGAGCGCGATGGCCGCCACCAAGCGCGGCTTCCCGGCCAGCATTCGGGCCAGCCACGACCCCTTGGCCGCGCCCTTGCGGACTGCCCATCTGATGACGGTCATGGCGCCGATGATCAGAAGCCGGCGGATGTCGCGCTGGCCCATCTTTGACGTCCGCCCCAGCCGCGGCTTCCCGCCAGTCGTGTGTTGCCGCGGAACGAGACCGAGCCAGGCGGCGAAGTCGCGTCCTCGCCTGAAGGTCGCCATCGGCGGCGCAAAGGCCTCGATCGCCGCGGCGGTGATCGGCCCCATCCCCGGCATGCTCTGAAGACGCTTCGCCGTCTCATCGTCGTTGGAGAGCCGCCGCAATCTCTTGTCGAGCTCCGCAATCTCGACATCAAGGCGGCCAATATGATCGAGGTATCGCTGGCTTAAGCTCGCACACCAGCGGATGGAGCGAGCCCGTGTCTCGCATCGCGGTCGCCAGCGCTTTCACCTGGGCAAGCCCGTGAGCGGCGACAATCCCATGCTCCGCCAGATGACCGCGCAGCGCATTCACCAGCTGGGTTCGCTGCCGCACCAAGAGGTCGCGCGTCCGAAAGATCATGGATCGCGCTTGCTGCTCTTCCGTCTTCAACGCCACAAAGCGCATCGTTGGCCTTGAGGCCGCCTCGACGATCGCCTCGGCGTCGGCGGCGTCATTCTTCTGGCGGCGCACAAACGGCTTGACATAAATCGGTGGAACGAGCCGCACGTCGTGCCCGAGACCGCTGATCGCCCGTCCCCAATGGTGCGCCGTCGCGCACGCCTCCATCGCCACCGCGGCAGGCGGCTGCTTAGCCAGGAAGCCGAGCAACTGCGCCCGCGACACCTTCTTGCGCAATATCGGCCGGCCGTCCTTCGACGCCGCATGGACTTGGAACGTTCGCTTTGCCAAGTCGATCCCAATGATCGTAGCCTTCTCCATGGATGCCTTCTCCGCTGTGGCTGGTCATGCAACATCACCAGCGTGGCACACTTCGATGCCGTCGGGAGGGGGCATCCACCCCATCAAAACCCAATCACGCGTGGCAGCTGTCGACCGAGGTCGTGTGAAAACATGATTTTCGATGCGGGTGTTGCGCGACAGCGATAGCTCGCGCCGGCAGGCGCGCGCGGTCAGGCCGCGATCGCCTGCATCAGCGGGTTGACGCCGAAGATATTGATCATTCGCTTCATATTTGTAGGCCAGCACCTGCAGGCTGATCTCGGTTTTGACCTTTTCGAGGGTTCTGGTCAGGAAGTGGGGTGCTGCCCATCCATGCCTTGAACGTGCCGAACGGATGCTCGACGGTCTGCCGGCGGATTGTCATGGCCTCCGGCATGTGGTCGAGCCTGGCTTGCATCTTGTCGAGCACGCTCTCGTGCTCCCAGCGCTTCAGGCGTTTGACCTTGTCGGGCGTGCATCGAGGCTTGAGCGCGCAGGTTAGGCATGCTGGGAGGGCATCGTCAACTTGTTGAGCGAAGCTCGCAACGATGCTGAAATGGAGCGCCCGGGCTACGCAGCGATCTGGACGCCGGCAATGATCTTCCACGCGTTCAGCGCGTCGGCGCGAAGTGCTCGATAGTCAGATGCTGAAAGGGCGTGGCGGGGAAAGTGGAAGAGGTTGGCGATAGGATTATGGATCGAGACGAAACGCTGCAGTTGCCGCGGCGATTTGAACCGCTTCATGATCCGCTCTCGCCGCCTCGTTGGCTGATGGGAATTTTCGGCCCGATTATTGAGTCCCTTATGCTGGCGATGCTCGAACTTCATGCCCATGTCCGTGCGCGCGGCGCCGTAAGAACCGAGCTTATCGGTGACCAAGACACGCGGAGCGCGGGCCTGTTTGCGGAGGAGCTTGCGAAGCAGGCGTTCGGCGGCGCTTCGGTCGCGGCGGCTCTGAACCAAAGCATCGAGGACAAAGCCGTCCTGATCGACGGCGCGCCAAAGCCAAAACCCAATCACGCGTGGCAGCTGTCGACCGAGGTCGTGTGAAAACATGATTTTCGATGCGGGTGTTGCGCGACAGCGATAGCTCGCGCCGGCAGGCGCGCGCGGTCAGGCCGCGATCGCCTGCATCAGCGGGTTGACGCCGAAGATATTGATCATTCGCTTCATATTGTAGGCCAGCACCTGCAGGCTCATCTCGGTTTTGACCTTTTCGAGGGTTCTGGTCAGGAAGTGGGGTGCTGCCCATCCATGCCTTGAACGTGCCGAACGGATGCTCGACGGTCTGCCGGCGGATTGTCATGGCCTCCGGCATGTGGTCGAGCCTGGCTTGCATCTTGTCGAGCACGCTCTCGTGCTCCCAGCGCTTCAGGCGTTTGACCTTGTCGGGCGTGCATCGAGGCTTGAGCGCGCAGGTTAGGCATGCTGGGAGGGCATCGTCAACTTGTTGAGCGAAGCTCGCAACGATGCTGAAATGGAGCGCCCGGGCCATGCGGCGATCTGGACGCCGGCAATGATCTTCCACGCGTTCAGCGCGTCGGCGCGAAGTGCTCGATAGTCAGATGCTGAGAGGGCGTGGCGGGGAAAGTGGAAGAGGTTGGCGATGGGATCATGGATCGAGATGAAGCGCTGCAGTTGCCGCGGCGATTTGAACCGCTTCATGATCCGCTCTCGCCGCCTCGTTGGCTGATGGGAATTTTCGGCTCGATTATTGAGTTCCCTTATGCTGGCGATGCTCGAACTTCATGCCCATGTCCGTGCGCGCGGCGCCGTAAGAACCGAGCTTATCGGTGACCAAGACACGCGGAGCGCGGGCCTGTTTGCGGAGGAGCTTGCGAAGCAGGCGTTCGGCGGCGCTTCGGTCGCGGCGGCTCTGAACCAAAGCATCGAGGACAAAGCCGTCCTGATCGACGGCGCGCCAAAGCCAGCGCTTTTCGCCATTGATTGCGACCACGACCTCATCGAGACGCCACTTGTCGCCGAATTGCGGCGCGCGCCGGCGCACTTCGTTGGCGAAGTCTCGGCCGAATTTCTCAACCCAGCGCCGGACGGTTTCGTGGCTGGCGATCATACCGCGGGCGGCCAGAAGATCTTCGACCATTCTCAGGCTGAGAGGGAAACGGAAATAGAGCCAAACCGCATGGGCGATGACCTCAGCGGGAAAGCGATGACCACGATAGCAGGAATTTGACGTCTGGCTCATCGCCGCCAACTAGCCCAAAACCATCGACAAATCGTCAACGTGACAGTCCCTTCGTCGACTGGCGCGGTTATCCGACTGTATTCGCGGCGGCCTCCAAACTTCGCCTCATCCCCCTAAACCTCATCGTTTGGGCGAAGACCAACGCCGGCATGGGGAGCCTCTACCGCTCGCAGCACGAGTTCCTGCCATTGTTCAAGAAGGGCTCCGCTTCGCATGTGAACAACGTCGAGCTCGGCAAGAAGGGCCGCTGGGGCGTTGTCACGTTATCGAAACGACAACGCGAAGCGGGATGCTGTGCGGAACTTCAATTGGCCGCGACAACCTCGCGCCACGTGGTCATCGCCGCGGCGCGAGCTGATCTTCCTCATGCCCCTTGGCTAGCGCGCCTACCAACGTCCAACAAGCTGATGCCGGCCTGACAAAGCCCGGCGTCGTCAGCCTCCAACTATCCGGGCCAATATTCGTTTGCGGCGACACCTTGAAGAGCCAGACCGTGGCTAAGATGTTCAAGCATCAGGGTCTTCAGTTCCTGAGTCATCACGACGCGGGCATATCGTACCGTGATTGGCGGTTGCTTGAGAATCTGCCTCGCCAGCTCACGGGCCCGGGGCAAGAGTTTTTCGGCCGGCAATACCTCCGCCACGACGCCCAATCGAAGCGCTTCCTGCGCCGAGAGACGTTCTCCGGTGAGAAGAAAGTAGCGGCCGCGATTTCTTCCGAGCAAATACGGCCAGATCACATGAACTCCGTCGCCAGGAACAAGCCCGTTCGGAAAGTGCGGCGCGTCCTGGAACGCGGCGCTCTCCGACGCCAAGACGATATCGCTCAAGACGGCCAGTTCGGCGTGAATGTTGACAGGGCCATTGACCGCGGCGATGACGGGAACCTCAATATCCAGGAGGTTCATGATGAGCCGCTTGGCGTCGGAATATATATGGTCCCATACAGTCGGGGTTATCTTGGACTTCGGTAGACGCTCCGACAGGGTTTCAGGACTGATTTCCTCGATGAAGGCATCCCCCGTCCCAGTCATGATGACGATCTTGTTGTCCGGATCCCTGCCGATGTCGTAGAACGCCGGCCCGAACTGAGCGTGAGGACCGCCTCCCCAGACGAGGGGCGCCCCTCAGTATGGAAAGTGATCTCCAATATGCCGTCCTCTCGCTCCATTCGGATGTTCGAGTATTTTTTCGCGTAGTCCTTAAATGCTGACACGTATTCCTCCTCCTAGTTGGCTTATTGACTTTTTTGTACGATCTATGTTATTTATTACAGAATATGCCCGCCGCGGCGTCCTCTACGTGGTGAACTATATTATTCAGTTTGCTTGCTTGCCGAAGCGTTCAGCCCCGAAAGACAAAGCCCGAACACGCCGTCAGCGCCAAGAAGCCGGAGCGACCGACCGGCGCGCCCGCGGAGCTCCGCGGGTTCAACCAGCTGTCCGACCAGGCTGGGATGAAGGATTTCGAGCGCCCACTGCATGAGCGGCGAAACCGCGTCCAGATAGGAAAACAGGTAGGAATGTCCGGTGACGCCCTGGTCGATTTCAACGTCGATAAGTACGAGCGCGGCGCGCGCCCTAACCGATCCGACGCTGGTCCGCAATGGCCGGCGCATGGATGATTGGACGACCTTGTTCGAACTTCTCGTACCCTGAGCTGAGGTGTCGCCATCCGCCTGCCCGCCGCGGCGCTCAATTCGGAAACGACCTCCTGAGCGCCGGAAGGCAAATCACGGAACCTGACCACCGGAAACCTCAACATACATCAGACAACTGATGTCTACTCCCATTGTTAACACCCCATGTCAAGTCATTTTGCTCGTGGCCGCATCGTCTCGACACAAAGCTCCGCCCTCGCCGAACGGAGAGTTCTCAGCTGGCCGGATTCAGACGCGAAGTCTCGATCCTGAGGGAGGTGCGGTTCGCGTTCCCGGCATCCCGCCGCCGACCTAGTTCCATTGCACAGAGGTTTTGACGGTTTCAAGTTCAACGGAGCACTGGGAGGTCCTTGGGCCCGACCAGGAGCTCGATGCTGCGGGCGACGCCCGGGGTCCGCCTGATGAGGCCGGCGCGTTCGAGGGTGAGCACCATCTGGTGCACGCTGGGCGGCGAGACTTGGAAGTGCCGCTGCATGTCGGCTTCCGCGGGCGGTTGGCGGAAGATACGGCTGTAGGCGTAGATGAAGGCCAGGTACTGACCTTGCTTATCGGTGAACGGGGGAGCCGGGGGCACGTGTCAAACAATTAATTCAGAGCCTGATTCGTCTGGGCCTCGCAATTCGCGAGGAGACCCGGATGAACATACGCTACCATGTCGAACTGAGCGAAGCCGAGCGATGTGAACTCACCGCGCTGGTGGGCAGCGGCAAGCATTACGCCCGCAAGCTCAAACGAGCCCAAATTCTGCTCGCCGCCGACAGCGGGCTCAGTGACGACGATATAGCCGCTGCTGTGGCTGTCGGCGGCTCGACCGTTTACAGGACCAAGCGCCGCTTCGTTGAAGGCAATCTCGAAGCCGCCCTGAACGAGGAGCCGCGGGCAGGCGCCGATCGTAAGCTGACCAGCAACGAAGAAGCCCTCCTCATCGCCACCACATGTTCGAGCCCGCCCGAAGGTCGCGCCCGCTGGACGCTGGAGCTGCTGGCTGGCGCGATGGTCAAGCTGACCGACCATGACAGTCTCTCGCGCGAGACGATCCGCCGACGCTTGGCCGAGAACCATCTCAAGCCTTGGCAGAAGGACATGTGGTGCATCCCCAAGGTCGACGCCGAGTACGTCGCCCGCATGGAGGATGTGCTCGACCTCTATGCCGAGCAGCCTGACCCGAAGCGGCCGGTGGTCTGCTTCGACGAAAGCCCCACCCAGCTCATCGGCGAAGCGCGCCAGCCAATTCCGGCCGCACCGGGACGGCTCGAGCGCTTCGACTACGAGTATCGCCGCAACGGCGCCGTCAATCTCTTCGTCTTCCTCGATGCCCATCGCTCTTGGCGCAGGGTCAAGGTCACCAATCATCGCACCGCTGACGACTTCGCCCTTTGCATGCGCGAGCTCGTCGATGTCGACTTCCCAGAGGCCGAGCGCATCCAAGTCGTCCTCGACAACCTCTCCACCCACACCGCCGCCGCTCTCTACGCCGCATTCCCACCGGCCGAAGCGCGCCGCGTGCTCAGGCGGCTTGAGTTCCACTACACGCCTAAGCACGCCAGCTGGCTCAACATGGTTGAGATCGAGATCGGCGTGCTCAAAGGCCAATGTCTCGATCGCCGCATCGAAAGCTGCGACCGGCTCGTTGCCGAGATCGACGCATGGCAGTCCCAGCGAAACCAAAGCGGCGCTCGAATCGACTGGATGTTCTCCACCGACAAGGCCAGAACCAAAATGGCGCGCGCCTATCCCGATCCCTCGCTCAAAGAGTCGTAATCACTGTGCAGGAGAACTAGCCGTCTACGCGAAGACCCTGTGCCTCAGCGAATTGGGCCTCGTTCACAGCGCCAGCAGACTTGTTGGCTTCGCCAATGCGCACATCCCCCAACACGTCCTTGGTCAACTTGGCGAGTCGTTCAAGATGCGCTTTGGTTATGGCTTCGGCCAGATCCGCATCGCGCGCCGAAATCGCCTCGTAGAGCTGCTCGTGGCGGCTCAGACAGTTTTGCATGACCCCCGGGATCGCGACGATCTGGGTCAAAGCCAACCGAAGTGCATCAGAAAAAAAGGCATGGATTTCGATCAGTATAGGATTGCCCGTCGCCGAAGCGAGGACGCGGTATATTTCCAGATCTGCCTCGAGAAACGAGATTTCGTCCGACTCCCCTAAGCCGCAGCGCATTCCCTCAACGGCACGGCCTATGGCGGCTAGTGCCGCGTCTGATCGCCGACTGGCCGCTAAACGAGTGATCTCCAATTCCAGGGCGCGACGGACCTCCAACACCTCCAAGACCCGAGCCTGCCGAAGGCGGCCCGAAAGAATTCCCCGATCCTTGACTGATCGCAAATACGTTCCCGCCCCCTGGCGCACGATAAGCAGGCCTTCGTGCTCGAGAACCCGGACTGCTTCGCGCAAAGTTGTCCGCCCGATCCCGAGCTCTTGGATCAGTGTGGCTTCTGAGGGAATCCTGTCGCCGATCTTGAACTCGCCCGACCCAAGCCGGGACCGAAGCAACTCGATCGTCTCTCCCACGAGCTGTGGCCGCACGTGCCGTCGGTGCGGCCGAACGATCACGTTCCCCGCATTGCTCTCATCCTCTCGGTTCATCGATCACCTCGGCATTCAATCACACCGTAACATACCACACGTCCGAGCGTCATATAATCACGGAGAGGCCGTGTTGTAGGATTGCATTCTGCCGAGATCTCGTGTTCGCGTCCGAATGATCACTGGGCGCCAAGCGACCATACGGTCTCTGGCGCCCCGTCGCAGGACTTCTGGGTTTCTAGGCCAGGGCCGGAGCCGCGGATTCGGCTTTAACAGGAGCCCGCTTGCGAAGGACCCGCATGAATTCCCGCATCCAAGCCGGGTGGTCGGGATACGCCCGCGCGGAAACCATCACACCGTCGACTACGGCCTCTGAGTTTACGAACTCTGCGCCCGCAGCCTCGACGTCTGCCTGCAGATCGGGGTAAGCCGCAATTCTGCGGCCCTTGAGCACCCCAGCTTTCGCCAAAGCTATCGAGGCGTGACAAAGATGGGCTACCGGCTTTTCTTCTTTGAAGAAGTGACGCACGATGCGGACAAAGTCCGGATCGTTTCTGATGTACTCCGGCGCGCGGCCTCCTGGTATTACAACGGCGGCGAACTCCGACGGATCGACGTCCTTAAACGCAATGTCCGATGGCCAGTGATAGCCTGGCTTTTCCACGAATGTATCGATTCCCGGCACAAACTCATGCACCACCAGGAGCATCAGTTTTTTTGAGAGGCTTGCGACGACGACTTCGTAGCCCTCCTCCCGCAGGCGTTGATGCGGATAAATCACTTCAAGTGCTTCCGCGGCATCACCGGTCATTATCAGAACTTTTGGCATTCCCGGTCTCCTTGTTATCCTCACCTATAGACATCAGACAACTGATCTATTGTCTGGTATGCTAGATGCGCGAGTGCGTCAAGCGGGTCGTATGTTTGTGGCTCGAGGCCGGACGCTCGGCCGATGCCAGAAAGTCCGCGTTTCTCCATGCGGACAAAATGGCGAGAATTCCACGGCGCTTCCTTGTCCAGTGCCTCACGAGCTCCGACCAAGGCGACGCTGGTCACGAGAATCGATCTGGACGAGTGAGATTCCGTTTACGGCGCCTAGCTAGTCTAGCAGGCTGTTGAAAAACTCATTTCCGCCGCAGTTCAATTCTGTTTCGGACTCCCTTGGATTCCGTTCTGTTCCCGGTTTCGACCGTGCGAGGCGGACTTTTTCAACAGCCTGCTAGTCTAGCGTGGCGGGGTGGCGTCGCCATGACGCGACGGGGGCGAATTTAAGCTCAGGGGGAGAGCGGTAGCCTGAGCGACGCGCAATTCTGAGGGTGATCATTTGTTGTTTCTTCTCGCAGCATCGTACGTAGGATGATCCTAAGAGTCTATCCGGAAACATCACGCCGGATTGCACAGCTTTCGTAACATGAGGCGGATGGAGGCGAGGCGGAGGAAGGCGAGCGCTTTCTGATTGAAGTTCTCCCAGTCTCTGGCGAGCCTGCGGCATCTTCCGAGCCAGGCGAAGGTGCGCTCGACGATCCAGCGCTTTGGCAATACGACGAATTTCCGGGCCGTGTCGGCGCGTTTGACGATCTCGACGTTCACCCGCGACAAGACCTTCTTCAACGCGCGCCGGAATGTCGGCCCCTGATAACCGCCGTCGGCATAGAGCTTCAGCAAGAAGGGAAACATGCCGAACAAGCTCGCCGTCAACAGCGCGCCGCCGTCGCGGTCCTGAACGTCGGCGGCGTGCACGATGGCGTGCATCAGCAAGCCTTGCGTGTCGACGAGGATGTGACGTTTCTTGCCCTTAATCTTCTTGCCGGCGTCGTACCCCGGCGGATCGTGAGGCCCCCTTTTTCAGCGCTCCTGACGCTCTGGCTGTCGATGATGGCGGCGGTGGGACTGGCCTCGCGCAAGGCTTGCTCCCGACACTTCACGTAGAGCGTTTCATGGATGCGATCGAGCGTGCCGTCCCAGCCCCACAGGTCGAAATAATCGTAGACCGTGCTCTTGGGCGGAAGGTCCTTCGGAATCGCGGCCCACTGGCAACCCGTGCTCAAAACATACATCAGCCCGTTGACGACCTCGCGCATGACCACCGTGCGCTTGCCGCCGCCGCGTTTGCCCGGCGGGATCAACGGTTCGACGTGCCTCCATTCCTCGTCCGTCAGATCGCTTGGATAGCGAAGCTTGCTCCGGTCGTAGCGACCGCGATTTTCCGTCGACCACATCGGCGATCCCCCAGAGAATCAGATCGCCACACTTGAAATCACAAACAATTCCAATGATTCAATAACTCACCGGATAGGCTCTAAGGCTGCGCACCTTGCGCCTGGTTGAGCACCCAAGTCAGCATGACATTGGCGGTCATTTTGCAGGTCCGCGCTCCAACGAGAACCAATGAGCCAAAATCATCCAGATTCGATATCGATGGCATACCGCTTGTCCCAAACCGTGGGGTCGTCGATCGCCGCGGCCATGAGCTTTGCCCATCGCACGCCCTCCGAAACGCCGCGATCCTCCGGGTAATAGTAACACGTGTCGGCGACCTGAAGCCCGGCGACGGGCGTCTGCGTTTTGGGGATCATGGCTCCAAAGCCCGGCGGACAGACAGGCTGCGCGTACAGGAGGCGACCAGCCTTGGCGTCGATCCGATCGGCGTCGGTGAGCAACGGATTGACTCGCTTGAGGTAGCCGAACGCCTCGTCGATCAGTTCCGCGTTGCTCCGCCGCCAATTCGCGCCCGTGGTCGGCATATAGTAAGGCACGTAGACGATCGTGTCCGGCGTCGGGCGGAGATGGGAGAACTCGACGAAACCCGGAATGTTCATGGAGGGATCGAACACATTGACCCAGAAGTTGGGAGTTATCGACTTCTTCAGTTTGAAGACAATACAGAGGACTCCGATGTTCCTGATTGCATCGTAGGCATTCTTGGCGTCGTCGGGCAGTCCGGGGATCATCTTCGAAACAAGCGGGGTTGGAATGGTCGAAATGACAAAATCGTATGCCTCGACCGTCCCCGCCGACCGTACGCCCTTGAGGGCGCCATTCTCGATAAGGACTTCTGCGACCGGCTCGCCGAGCCGCACACTTCCGCCGCGCCTTTCGATCGCATCGACCAGCGCCCGGACCAGCGTTTCCGAGCCGCCGTCAATATAGCCGAGTTCCTCCTGAAACAGCGACTTGCGCGAGGTGCCGACCCGCTTGATCCTGGTCCACAGCCACGCGGCCGAGATGTTGTCGGCGAACTCATAGAACTTGAGGTCGAATAGCGGACGCCACATCGCGTCATAGACTTCCGGACCGCACCACGCCTCGATCCATTGCTTTGAGGACAGATGCTCGAGAGCCCCGGCCGATTTGCGGCGGGTCGCCAAAAACATCATCAGTCCATACCGCAGCTTTCCGATCGGCGACAGACCAGGGAACTTGAGGAGAGCGATCGGGTCGCCCCACGCATGGACACGTCCGTTCGTGAAAACGCCCATGGTGGTCGGAACCCACCGCATCTTGTCGGCGATCCCGAGATCGCCCATCAGTTCGAAAGTCGGCCGATCGGCCTTGCAGACGAAGTGGTAGTAGCGCTCAAGTGAAAGCCCGCCGAAGTCAAAATGCGCGGCCATCCCACCCGGGACCTTGTCAGCCTCGTACAGGACGACCCGGTGGCCTGCCTTCAGCGCGTGATATGCGGCGGCAAGTCCCATAGCTCCGGCGCCGATGACAGCGACGCGTTTCACGACAATCTCCGGTCTCTCAGGCCAATGGATAGCTGATAGCGAGACTCAGAGCGAGCCTCATGCGATTCATTTCGCATGGCGTTTGGCCTTCGCTTGTAGTAGAGCGGCTCGTGATTAGGCTGCTCGAGAGCTCCTGTCGCCCAATGGGCTCAAGCTTAGCAGAGTCGGGATCGCCATGCGGCATCTGGCTGAGTGTCTTGCCTGCGCAGGAACGGAGTTTGAGGAATACGCGGCGAGCACGTTCGTTGGCGGGGTCGACGAAGCGCCGCGATATTTCTTGGCGTACCGCGAGCGCGTCGCGCACGGGAGAATTGTCACGTGCGCTTCGTGTGGTTTTCGATTCACCAACCCGCAGTTCGAAGCCGACGAGTATGATGAAATTTATAAAGCGGCCGCAGGCCCAGGGACTTCGGAGATTACCGTAGAACTCGGCGGACATGCGACGATTTCTTAGGTTGGCGCGGTACATACGACAAGACATCGGATCAGGTGGGCGATTTCTCGATTTTGGATGCGGTCGGGGCGGATTTCTTTCCGCGATGAATGATCCGTTGGGCCTGGGCTTCGAGGTTGGGGCGCCCGGTGTCTACGCGTTAGGACCTTGCATGATCGTAACCGGTAAGTTCGCCAACCTGCTCGGGCGCGAGCCGTTTTTGAACGGCGCTTTTGATCTCATCACGGCGTTCGACGTTTTCGAACACCTGCCCAATCTGGACAGCTATCTCCAAGCATTGACGCGTCTGCTGGCTCCCGGCGGACGTTTGGTCGTTACGGTCCCCGACGTCGGAAGCCGGATGGCCGCGCTCTCGGGACGACGCTGGAACATGTATCTCCTGGAACACCTTTGGTATTTTAATGAGAAGACACTTGCCGCCCTCATGGCGCGATTCGGTTTTCAACAAATGCGATTGCGCCAAGTACCGTACGACGCCTCCCTCGCGCATATCGCTCGCCGCCTCACCCACACCTACGCGCCAGCTGTCAACTCCTTGAGCAAGTTCCTGCCTGAGATCATTTTGCCGGTTCCTGCGGGCGTTATGTATGGCGTCTTTGAGCGCTCTCCGCCTCTCGTGTCCAACGCTGAACACCAGTTGGCGGCTCAATGAGCTCTATTTCCAGAATATTATCAATTTACCTTTCGACCCAATTCTTGAAGTACCTTGTTTGTGGGGCGGTTTCATCTCTTGTTCATATCATCGCACGATGGGTATTGAACCATTACATTGATTTCGGATGGGCCGTATTTGTATCTTATTTTATTGGGATGCCTGTAGCTCTCGTACTGTATCGGATATTTGTGTTCAATGGCCGCGACGGAAGCGTCGTCAGACAATTCGCACTTTTCTCTCTGACGTATTTTGGCTTTTTGCCGGTGACATGGGTTTTGTCCGTGGCTTCGGAGCCGAGCCTTGAAAGGTTGATGCCAACTGCGAGCGCTCAGCTCGTCGCCCACATGATCGGAATTCTCGGACCCGTCGCATTAAACTTCGCCTACAACAAATTCATCACGTTCAACGAACAGTTTGAATCCGAAAAAGCGACGGCTAAACTTGGTTTGGATCCGTGAACGCGATCATATACAATAACGCGCAAGCAAAGGTTCGTAAAGCCAAGGCGCAAGCCAACACATCGCCCATACAATTATGACGACCGGCTCACACCCGACGCATTTGGCTAGGGCGTGTCCTCACGGCCGCCAGACGCGCACGCACGAGATCGCGGATCGCCTCATGAGCCGGATCGGGAATCCAGACGGCGGTCAGTTCACCCGCCCGATGCAGCTTGGCCAGATTGATCGCATCGCGCCGATCCGTCTTGATCCGATCTCCCGGCTTGCGCGGGATCAACGACGGAGCCACGACGACGCAGCCATGTCCGGCGAGGGTCAACCGCCGTTGAATCCCACAGCCGCAAGGTCCGGCCTCATAATAGAACCGAAGCTCGCTCCCGGCGCGCGACAGCTTCGCCGCCAGAGCGTTCAAGGCCGTCGGCGGTTCGCGATCTTGCCATACTCGCGCACGTCCTTGCGCCCGCCCGTCTCGATTGCGGTCGCGCTTGCCGGGCCTTGGACAGAACTATCACATATGTTGGCCTTGACGTTCATAAGGACGTGACCCGTCTCATAGTATGCAGGCTTGTCGAGGGTTGCGCCGGGGTTCCGGCGCAGAACCTTATGCAAAGGAGACGCCCTATCTCAGGCGAACATGTAGTCTAAATCCCGGCCAGACCAATTCTCAATTCGTCTCAAATCAGAATCGCTAAGCAATTTATGCTGACGACACGATTTAAGCTTACCACGAATCTCATCAAGCTCATCCTTAGTTCTTTTCGGTTGGGAGAATGCGATGACAATCTCCTTACCTTCGGTTTTGTTTACTCCCCGCATAATCAGTCTCAACGTCAGCGCGATCCCTTTCCATGCATCATTAGTTATAATTGGTGACGAGGCACCTTCGACAAAATTATTCTGTAAGAGTTCTTGGACGCGCCCACGACTCGAAGCTCTAACGGTCCGAAGTTTCTTCTAGCCTAAACTGGTTGTCGGGTGCCCATCAAATAAAGTGAAAGCTAGAGCCCTCGAGGACAAACTCAACCCAGTCTGCTGCGTTTTTAGATTCCTGGCAATCTTGAAGTGCCGATGACGGAAGGCTGAGCGCCTCGACGTTCGCCGCTGGCCGTCGACCACGCCTCGACTTTGCGTCAGTCCGACGCCTCGACGTTCGCCGCCGCGCCCACCCGCTATTTTTTCCATGCCAGCGCCGCGCGCCGCCGCCGCTATACTATCCCCGCAAACCCGTACAATCGCAGGGGTCATACGTCACACGAGAGTACAGAAAAAGACACCTTTCACTAACCAATGTTAATCTGGCCGCACCCGCCCAGAGCAACGCGATAATAGTGGTTAAAGCTAGTAGCGACAATAGTGTTAAAACTTGTGGTATAGCGTTAGCACAATTAGAGATGGGCCGTAAGTAGAACGAATAAGCGAAGATAATCGCTATATTGTCTCACGTATTGACGACAAAAGCGACAGTACAAGCGGGCACTCCCCGCGCGGCGCGCGCTATCGCAGGTTTTCCGAAGAAAGCGGGTGACTTACGGGGCAAACCGAAGATTTAGCGCGGCGACGCTATGCCTTTGCCCCAAAGCTTGTATTTCCTTGGATTCCTTTGGCCGAATCGGGACTTTTCAATGGGTTACAGCGAATCCAAATAAAAAAATAAAAAAATCGGCTCTTATAGCGTTAGTTGTTGGTATGGGCCGATTCCGATGGCGCTCTTGATCCAGTTTTGTGGCGTGATTTGTCGATCCCAGGCTTCGAGGGCGCGCCGCCAGCCGAGATAATTTGGCAGGTTCTTGGTGGCGACGCCGTTGAAGCGATTGAGCCATTGCTTGAGACGGCTGTGGTAGGCGTTGACGTTGTTGATATGCAGGTGGGGCGCCGCGGGGACAGGCTTTCCCGGGGAAGGAACGGCGTGAAAGGGGATGTTGGCCTGGCGGGCGAAGGAGGCCAGCGGTTTGCCGCCATCGCCGATCAAGTGATTTGCGGACGTAACGACACCGGTCAGGACGGCGGCGATCGAAGCGCTGTCGTCGTTTGGCAGAACGGCGTCGAAAGTTGCGCCCTTTCGGTCGCGGGCGACGAGCACGGGAATGTTGTCCTGATAGGGGCCCGGATGACGGGCCGTTCCGCCGCGTTTGCGAGCCTTGCGAGGCAGATCGGACCACCGCCCCTTGAAAGATTTAAGGATGAAGGTTTCATCCGCTTCGACGATTCCGCTCAGCTTTTGCGGCTTGTCCGCGGCGGGAGCGCCCAAAAACCGGTGACGCCAGCGGAAAGCCGTCGTCGGATGCACGCCGCAAAGCGCGGCCGTCTTCACCAGGCTTTTGCCTTCGATCATCGCCTGCGCGTGATCGAGCCAACGCTCTTTCTTGCGCAGATGCGCCATTGGGCTTTTGCTCAGGGCGTTGAAGGTGCGTCCGCAAGCCTTGCAGCGGAACCGCGCCAGTCCGCGCGAGCGTCCCCAGGCCACGATTTCGCGACCCGCGCAATGCGGACACCCTCGACTTTCCACCCGCTCATGGCCTGTTACGCCCAACGCGTCCGGCCGACGGCGAGCCTTCAAGGCCTTGTTCTTCGCGGCCGCCGTCAGCATCGCAGTTTTCCGACCCACCCCCTCCGCCGTCGTCAGAGCCGCGAGCGCCGCCCGCCGCTGATCCTCGTTCAATCGAACGATCCCCGACAGCCAAGTCGAAAACTCCTCACCCTTCATCGAACAATCTCCAACCCCACCCCCACCATAACCCAAATCAACAACTAACGCTATAAGAGCCCAAGTGTTTGTAAAAATTCGTTCGTTATCTCCGAACGAGAAAAGCCGCCCGGCGGCGGCCTTCCGGCTTCCGAATAGGATGGCCCTACGCCGCCGCGCGAGCCCGCCCGCCGCGCCGATATCCGGCAAAGCCCAAGCCTGCGAATCCGACGAGCAGCATCGCCCAGGTCGAGGGCTCGGGAACCGCCGCCTCGAAAGCCCCGGCCCACAGGGCCTGCACCTTCCCCGTCGGATGAATGTCGTCCCAGTACAAGAAACTATTGATGGTTTTGTCGTCCGGGGCGCATCCGGACCCTGTCGTCGCGCTCCCCGGCGTGTCGGTGAAGCAGGGGTCGGTCGTGTTGGTGAATCCGAGAGCCGCTGCATTGGCGAGAATGTTCGCGTTGAGATCGTAAAGGTCGAAGTCCGTAAGCGCTGTGCCGGCGGGCAGCTCTGGCTCGAGGCCGTGCAGCCCCACGGCGAGGTCCGTGTCGTACAATTGGCTAAATGTCGTGGCGTCCGCAGCCAGAGTCGGATTGTCCTGCGCGAATTCCGGGATGAGCCCCACATTCGGAACGTTCACGATCAAGAAGTGCTCGGCGCCCTCATCCGCGAGCGTCGAGATCTCGGTCAACTCCGTGCCAACGCCATTTGTCACCGCGTCGACGCCGGTCCCTTGCAACGCCGCGTTGCGGACGTCGTTGCCGCCAATCATGACAACATAGAGTGCGTTCGGGTCGGCATGGTCCGATACGAGTCCGCTGTAGGCTTCGACCTGTTCCGGCAGGTTGATTCCCGGTATCCCTCCCTTCGGATCAAACGCAGCGGTCGCTCCGCCGACGGCGTAATTCGTTCCGGGCACAGTCGACGGGTCGAACAGGCCGGCGGGATCCGTAAAACCGGTCAGCCAAAGGGAGGGATTGGCGTTGAGCCCCAGACTTTGAGCGAGAAGCTGAACCGCCACGGGCCCATTGGTGAAGCTGTCATGATTGCTCGGCGGGTCCGGAAAGTTTCCATGGGTAAGCCCGAGAACGTTTTCGAGCTCCGCGATATTGCCTCTGTCGGACAGGCTGTCCCCGAACACAAACTCGGCCGAGAAGCTGGCTTGCGCCGCCGACCCGCCGAGCAGCGCGCTGGAACAGCAGGCGACGAGCGCAAAAGCGGCCCTTGGCAGAAATTTATGAGTCACTGGACGTCTCCCCGAACGGCGGGTCCTGTTCGCGGCCCGACCAATTTCAGCCGTCATGATGCCGCGAGAAAGACACGAGTCAAGGCGCAGACCGCCGGCGCCAGCGGTCGTCGGCTCAAGTTCACGGGGATTTGATCGGAGTTCGATCCTGGTCACGGCTCGGGACCCACCACCTGGCGCGGAAGTTGGGGCTCATCTTGGGCCTACTTGCGTAGAACCGGGTACCCTTGCGTGTAAATCCAGTCCGTCGCCCGCGCTGGAATGTGGCAAGGCTGGCAGTCCGTGGTGTAATCAGTCGATGTCGTCTTCAAGGGATTGGCGGCGTCGAACCACGACCAAGCCCATCCGCTGCCCCATAGCTTGTTCTGCGGATGGCTCTTCTTGCTGTCTTTGACCATGACGAACCAGCCCGCGGGAGCCTCCGCGTGGCTGACCGTGCCAGTCGTCATCGGATTTGTGGCCGTCTGATAAACCTCCTTCACCAGGACGGCTCCGTCCGGGAAATGGCCGTCCTTCCGAAACGCCGCGACGGCGCCGGGCGAGGCATAGACGGAATGAAGCTGCCTTGATCCCGGGCCCTTGTCGGCGGCGACCGCCCAAGTCCCCAAATATTGATAGATCGAGCGATAGTCTGCAGGGACGCGAAGAGCGCCTTCCGCGTCGGCGACCGCGTCCGTTGCCGGACTCGGGTCGGTCGCAGCGCGGGCGCGATTGTCGGCCGCCAGCCACATCAGGGGCGCCGCCGCACAGAAAACGAGTGCGATCAACACGAGCAGCGCAGGAACACGGAATTTCACCATGGTCTTCAGCCCTTTCGATCGACGCTCCCCAGGGAGCCACATATCTACCACGAAGGTGATTATTTGCTCATTGGGATATACCCCCCTTCTCGACATCGTCCCAATGACGGCGGAGCCCAATCCTACGCCCGGCTGGCCCATCGCCGGGCGCGAAAATCGCGGATCATCTCGCGCGCGGCGTTATGGCCGGGCGCGCCGGTGACGCCGCCGCCGGGATGGGTCGAGGCGCCGCACATGTATAAGCCCGGAATGGGCGAGCGGTAGTCGGCGTGTCCCAGCACGGGCCGTGCCGAATAGATCTGGTCGAGGCTGAGGCGCCCGTGGAAGATGTCGCCGCCGATAAGGCCGAAGTCGCGCTCGAGGTCGAGGGGCGAGAGGATCTGGCGGGCGATGACCGACGCCTTGAAACCCGGCGCGTAAAATTCGACCGTGTCGATCATGAGATCGGCGACCGTCTCGCGCGCTTCGTCCCACGAGCGACCGTCCGGGAGCTTCGGCGCAACATGCTGGCAGAACAGCGAGGCGACGTGGCGGCCGGGGGGCGCGAGCGAATCGTCGAGCGTCGAGGGGATGAGCATTTCGATGATCGGCTCGGCCGACCAGCCTGAAAGCCTCGCGTCCATGAAAGCGCGCTCCATATAGGCGAGGCTCGGCGCGATCACGATTCCGCTGCCATGATGCTCCTCCGCGGCGCGCCCCGGAAGGGCCGAAAAGCTCGGCAGTTCGCTGAGTGCGAGGTTCATACGGAAGGAGCCTGAGCTGCTGCGATAAGCAGCGATGCGGGCGCGGAAGTCGGCGGGGAGCACGGCTGGGTCGAGAAGCCTCTCGAAGGTGAGCTTCGGGTGCAGGTTTGACACCACTGCGCGCGCGGCGATCTTCTCGCCCTTATCCGTGACGACGCCGGCGGCGCGGCCCTTCTTGATCAGAATTTCGCTCACCCGGCAGCTCGTGCGAATGTCGACGTTGCGCACGGC
This sequence comes from uncultured Alphaproteobacteria bacterium, assembly GCA_963813555.1. Classification (GTDB taxonomy): domain Bacteria; phylum Pseudomonadota; class Alphaproteobacteria; order Rhizobiales; family Beijerinckiaceae; genus Roseiarcus. The sequence goes on from CAWEZX010000018.1 coordinate 717,294, forward strand.
GCAGGCGCCCGCCATCGCCTGGGTGATCGCGCCCATGCCGCCGATCGCGTGGCCCCACGCGCCCTTCTTGCCGTTCACCTCGCCCCAGCAATGATGCAGGAGCACGTAGCCCGTGCCCGCCGCATAGGGGCTGTCATAGGTTCCAACGATGCCGTCGAAGCCGAGGATCGCCTTGATGGGATCGCTCTCGAACCATTGGTCGAGCATGTCGCCGGCGGATCGGGTGAAAAGCTCGAGCAGGTCGCGCTGCCCGTCGAGCCCGAGCGAGCGCAGCCGGTTTCCGGCTTTGGCCGTATCAAGGAGGGCGCCGAGATTGGCGGCGAGCCCGTGTCCGGTCGCCAGATTAGGCGGCGTTTCCAGCGCGAGCGCGCGCAAAACGTCGGTCAGTCGCTCGAGCCGCGCCTCGTAGGCGTCAAGCCGGTCGGCGTCGCGGGCGGAGAATTTTGCGATCTCCGCTTTGGTGCGCCCGGGCGCGACCTTCAGATAGCGCCCGTCGGGGAGGGGCATGAAGTTCGACAACGGGCGCTCGACGAGCTTCAGACCGTGGCGATGGAGTTCGAGATCGCGGATGATCTTTGGGTTCAGAAGCGAAACCGTGTAGGCGGCGACGGAATTGCGGAAGCCGGGGTGAAATTCCTCAGTGACCGCCGCGCCGCCAACGACCGCCCGGCGTTCGAGCACGGTGACTTTGAGGCCGGTCATGGCGATATAGGCGGCGGCGGTCAGGCCGTTATGGCCGCCGCCGATCACGATCACGTCAGGCATCAGCCACGGCCGACTTAGAAAAACTCGTACCAATACTGATCGATCGAGGGCTAGGGGTCTAAATCCTTCGCGCCAATGGCGCCTCGCAACGCCGCTCCTTACCCGCGCAGGCGAGCAATTTTGTCGCGCGACGCTTCGTTGGGCTGAGCTGGCGGGTCTTTTGGCGGCACAGCGCCAGCGCCTTCGGCGTCGTGGCGCCGAGAGCCGCGCTCCTGCCGCGCGGCCTGTAACGCCCCTTCAGCAAACGAGCGCGCGGCCTGCTCCGCCTCAAGTTGTTCCTTGAGCTTGGCGAGGCTCCCCTCGAACTGCTCCCGCTCGGCGTCCGTCGCCTTATTCTGCTCGGCGATGCGACCCTCAACCATCACGATCTTTTGCTCGGCGCGCTGCAATGCAGCGTCCTTGGCCTCCAACGCCTTGGCGAGCTCGGCCGAGCGCTGATCGAGCGCCGCGCGGACACTGTCAACTTCCGCGTGCAGCGCGCGCACCGAGGCCAGATCCTTCTCGACATCGGCAAGCGCCACGTCCCTGGATTTTGCGGCAAGCGCGTTTTCGAGCGCGCGCTGCTCGAAGCTCCGAATCTCGGCCTCGCGTTCGCGCAAGTTCGCGCGCGCCTCCGCCAGTAACTTCTCGGCTGCTTCCGAACGCGAAGCCGTCGCCCTGAGCTCTTCCCGCAGGTTCGACGCCGTCAACCGGTGAGATTCCGCGGCGTCGAGGTGAGCGGCTTTGAGCTTTGCATGAGCCGCAGTCTCCTGAGCGAGCGTCCCCTCAAGCTCCTCCACACGTCGGATCAGATCGTCCCGCCGGCCCTCCAGGTCACTCAATTGCCGCGCGAGCTTCGAGCCGTTGGCCACGAACTCCTCGCTCCTTGTCCGCAGAGTCCAATTCTCGTGCGACATGAGAGCATTCTGATCTTGCAGGGCCGCTCGATGCTGCTCGACTTCTTGAAGACGCTTCTCCTTGGCGGCGAACTCCGCCCTCAGCGAGGGCAATTGTTCGCTCACTGTATGCAGCCGCCGCTTGTTGTCCTCCAGCTCTCGCTCGGTGCGCTCCAGCCTCGCCCTTCGCTCCGCAAGCGCGGCGCGGGCCTCAGAAGCGCCGGTTTCAGCGGCCCCGATCGTCTTCTCGAGGTCCTTCAGGCGCTCCGTCGATTCCTCGTGCTTGACGGCGAGCGCATTGCGGTCGAGCGTCACAGTGGCGTGGTCGGCCCGCAAGCGTTCGAACGCGTCGGTCAAGCCCTCGAACCTCCGCTCCGCCTCGACGTGAGCGACTTTTGTGCGCTCGATCTCAATCAGCGTCTGATCAATTGGCGTTAGCGCATCGTAGAATTGGGCGCGGATCGCTTCGATGTTTCGGAACGAGAACTCGATTGCGTCCAGGTGGGTGCGCAGACCCTCGTTACGCCGGCCGATCGAGTCGAAAGTGCGCGCGACCCTCAGCGACTTCGGCGTCGCTTCACCGCTGCGGCTCTGATCGCCTGATGCAAGCGCGCCCAAACTCGCAATGACGGAGCCGGATTTGGCCAATTCTGCCTCTCCCCCGGGCTGATAGCGAATGGCGAGGGCTCGCGAGTTGTTTGCGGGCACCGGGCTGTTCTTGAACAGCTTTTCCCAAACCGTACCCATGGCGGCGTCCCCTGACTCTATTCCGAGGCGACGTTAAATGATCACACGAAATACAACCGATCACGCGAATATATCGCCGTAATGACAGGAAGGTCAAACTCGGGATGCGGCATTCTCCCTTTGGTCAGGGTCGGTCGAAGGTCGTGAAAACGCCCGGTTTTGCCGCGATAAAAGCTCGCGAGGAAGGATAACCCGCCGCAGAATCCGAGCGCCCGGCCAGCGCCGGATTCAACCGCCCACGTGTTTCCGCCAGTTGTGCGCCTCCTTGAAGCCGAGCACTTCGCGGATCTTGCGGTTCGACAAAGGCGCCTCGAACTCGCCCATTTCGCGCGTGACGGGCGTCTTCGGCGCAAGCTGCTTCAGCGCTTCCTTGGTTGGAATGTCGAGCGTGATCGTGTCGTTGGTCGCGTTGAACACCTGGAATCCGAGCCCGTCCTTCTCCAGGCATAGGCGGACGATCTCACCGAGATCGCGCGCATCGATATAGCTCCAGGCGTTGCGCTTGCGCACTGGCGGGTTGGCGGCATAGCCCTTGAATGGACCATATTCATGCGGCTCGATCACATTGCCGATGCGCAACGCGTAAATATCCGTCTTATAGCGCATCGCGAAGGCGCGGGCGGTCTTCTCGTTGCAGACTTTCGACAGGCCGTAGGAGTCCATCGGGTCGATGTCGTAATCTTCCTCGAGCGGGAACGAGTGGAAATCCTTGTCCCCTTCGGCGAAGCAGACCCCATAGGTGGTCTCGCTCGAGGCGATCACGACTTTGCGCACGCCGAGCTTCATCGCCGCTTCGATGACATTGTAGGTGCTCATGACGTTGGTCGTGAACGTTACGTTGTCGGGCTCGATCAGCACCCGCGGGATGGCGGCGAAATGGACGACCGCGTCGGGCGGGCTCGGCGGACGACCATCGTTGAAGCCGGCGAAATCGGCATGGGTGGTGAGCGCATTGAACGCCTGGCCGTTGTCCGTCAGGTCGGCGATCAGCGTCGGCACCCCTGGCAGGTCGAGCGGCTTCAGATCGACATTGAGGACGGAATAGCCACGGGCGACCAGATGCGGAACGGCGTGGCGGCCGGCCTTGCCGGTTCCGCCGGTGAACACGATGCGCTTGCCGGACATTCGTCCCTCCCCGGAAAGGCACTTTCTTAACCTCGGCGGGCAGTGCCGTCGAGGCTACATAGCTCTAGGCAGCGGCGAGATTATAATCTTTCGAAGCGCCGCTACTCCTGCCATGTTGTGAAATTGCTGCTATCAGTTACCGAACGGAGTCGAGAGCTGGTTTGCTTTCCATTTGAATGAGATGACATATGGCTGCGAAAGTTTTCATAAGCTGGGGAGGAGAGTTAAGCAACAAACTAGCAAACGCACTTAGAGCGGAATCCGATCATCCTGTATCGTCCTGATAACCACAGGATTTGAAGTAATTTATACATACCGAGGGCTGGAAGATTTCGGCGCAGGTTTCGAGGGCGCGCATCAGACCCGCGACGGTCCGCTCGGCGATTTTGCGCAGGAAGGCCTTGAGCTTGGAGAAGGCTTTTTCGATAGGGTTCATATCGGGACTGTAGGCTGGAAGATATCGCAACTGCGCGCCCGCCGCCTTGATCAGTTGCTCGACCCGCGGCCCCTTGTGAGCGGGGAGATTGTCCATGACGACGGTCTCGCCGGGCGAGAGCGTGGGGACGAGGCATGTCTCCACCCAATCCTCGAACAGGGCGGCGTTGATCGGTCCGTCGAAAGTCCTTGCCGCCGTCAGGCCGCGAAGGCGAAGGCCGGCGACCAAAGTCACCGTTTTGTAGTGACTGTGCGGGATGGCCGACCGCAACCGGCGCCCGCGCCGGCAACGTCCGCTTTTGCGCGCGAGATTTGTGGAGGCTCCGGTCTCGTCAATGAAAACGAGTTTCGTCGGATCGAGATCGAGCTGTCCCGCGAACCATTCCCGGCGTCGATTTTGCACGTCCGCGCGTTGTTGTTCCTCGGCATGCGCCGTTTTTTTAAAGGTGATCTGGTGACGGTCGAAGAAACGCCACAGCACGGAGACCGCAAAGCGCTCGCCGCTATTGGCGATCAGCTGCTCCCGGATCTCGAGCAGCGTTATGTCCGGCCTGCGCCGGATCAGGCCCAACAGATAGTCGCGATGCGCCTCAATTCGGCGGGAGCGGCGGTCGCCGCCGGAAGGCGCCGGCCAAATCTCGCCCGTGGTATTGAACCGCTTTACCCAGCGCACCGCGCTCGCCACGCTCACTTTGAAACGCGCGGCCGCCTGATTGCGCGACAACCCGCCCAAGACCACCGCCTCGACCACGCGCTCGCGAAGATCGTTGGAAAGACCCATCCCCCGCCGTCCCCATTCTCGCAGTGAATGAGGAAGCAGAAATTAACCGATTCGGGAATCCCCCCGCCGATTCAATCCGTTCGGATACTGCTCTAGAAGTTGGCTTCCATCCGCTCTTCAATTCGTAAAACCATATTTTTCACCGGATGACCTCGAGAAGGGCACAAAATGGCATTCCGAGATTTCACTGGAGCTACAAAACTCTAATTTTGGAGTTATTTGTCTGACAAAAGATAATACTGAAAGGCATTGGGTCATTTTCGAGGCTGGCGCGCTATCGAAATTTATCGATAGGGCCAGAGTTTGCCCGCTACTATTTAACGTGGAACCCTCTGACATAAAAGGCCCGCTAGCTAGAGCAGTATCCGAACGGATTGAATTGGCGGGGGGATTCCCAAATCGGTTAATTTCTGCTTCCTCATTCACTGCGAGAATGGGGACGGCGGGGGATGGGTCTTTCCAACGATCTTCGCGAGCGCGTGGTCGAGGCGGTGGTCTTGGGCGGGTTGTCGCGCAATCAGGCGGCCGCGCGTTTCAAAGTGAGCGTGGCGAGCGCGGTGCGCTGGGTAAAGCGGTTCAATACCACGGGCGAGATTTGGCCGGCGCCTTCCGGCGGCGACCGCCGCTCCCGCCGAATCGAGGCGCATCGCGACTATCTGTTGGGCCTGATCCGGCGCAGGCCGGACATAACGCTGCTCGAGATCCGGGAGCAGCTGATCGCCAATAGCGGCGAGCGCTTTGCGGTCTCCGTGCTGTGGCGTTTCTTCGACCGTCACCAGATCACCTTTAAAAAAACGGCGCATGCCGAGGAACAACAACGCGCGGACGTGCAAAATCGACGCCGGGAATGGTTCGCGGGACAGCTCGATCTCGATCCGACGAAACTCGTTTTCATTGACGAGACCGGAGCCTCCACAAATCTCGCGCGCAAAAGCGGACGTTGCCGGCGCGGGCGCCGGTTGCGGTCGGCCATCCCGCACAGTCACTACAAAACGGTGACTTTGGTCGCCGGCCTTCGCCTTCGCGGCCTGACGGCGGCAAGGACTTTCGACGGACCGATCAACGCCGCCCTGTTCGAGGATTGGGTGGAGACATGCCTCGTCCCCACGCTCTCGCCCGGCGAGACCGTCGTCATGGACAATCTCCCCGCTCACAAGGGGCCGCGGGTCGAGCAACTGATCAAGGCGGCGGGCGCGCAGTTGCGATATCTTCCAGCCTACAGTCCCGATATGAACCCTATCGAAAAAGCCTTCTCCAAGCTCAAGGCCTTCCTGCGCAAAATCGCCGAGCGGACCGTCGCGGGTCTGATGCGCGCCCTCGAAACCTGCGCCGAAATCTTCCAGCCCTCGGTATGTATAAATTACTTCAAATCCTGTGGTTATCAGGACGATACAGGATGATCGGATTCCGCTCTAGTTTTCAGGGAACGATATTTCAAAAAGATGATTTCAAGAAGCTGTTTATCTCTATAAATAATTCCGGAGGAGAGTCAGCATTGGACTCAAGCGTATTAGACGCCGCTTACAACATGTGGTGGCCAGAACTAGAAGGCGAAATAAACTCAATATTGTCGGAACAGAGCCAAAAATCTTCCACACTAAGACGCCATGATCGAGAAATACTGGATGAGATTCTTCAGCTAGCTCGGTTGACTTCAGAGAAAATAGTTACGCCGACTCGCGTATCTGGTCCGCTGTCAAGGCTCTGTTCGACGAACTCGATAAAATATTATTTGTCTTGAGATTCGAAAACGATGAGTTTGCGGATACTATGTCTCAGAGAATTATGCTTCCTCTGCAACACATTTGTGCAACCGCTGGCGTGTTAGATATATATGAGAAGTTTGCGGCCGATATTAAGAAGCATCCAGCGCGTCATCAAGAAGCTAAGTCAAATATGCGTAGAAAGCGTGAGGAGAAGCAACCCGGTGTGCCGCCGCCTGTTGAGGACGACATTCCCTTCTAAAGTTCTACGTCACGCCCTGGGGTGGGCGGAGCGATAGGCGGCGAGAAGGCGCGCGCTGTCGACTCCCGTATAGACTTGCGTGGTCGACAGCGAGGCGTGGCCGAGCAGGTCCTGAATTGTTCGCAAGTCGCCACCCCGAGCCAGCAGATGGGTGGCGAACGAATGGCGCAGCGCGTGCGGCGTGGCGCTGTCGGGCAAGCCGAGCGCGCCGCGCATCCACGCCATCGCCAATTGCACGATGCGCGGCGACAAAGGGCCGCCTTTCGCGCCGACGAACAATGGGCCAGCGGGCGCAAGCGCAAAGGGGCAAAGCGCAAGGTAGTCTTCGACCGCCTTGCGCACCGGGAGGATGATCGGCGCCGAGCGCGTCTTGTGGCCCTTGCCGACGATCGTGACCGCGTCCGTTTCGCCGACCGGCGCGTCGGCGCGTCGGATCGACAGAGCCTCCGAGATGCGCAGGCCCGCGCCATAGCAGAGCGCCAGCACCGCGGCGTCGCGCGCCAGCACCCAGGGCTCGCGCGCCTCGCCTTCACGCGGCCATGTCGTGGTCACGGCCTTCGCGTCCGGCGCGCTCAACGGTCGGGGCAAGCGCCGCGCGGCCTTGGGCGCGCGGACCGCGCCGAGCGCCGCGGCTGTTTCCCCACCTTCCCGCGCAATATGGCGGGCGAGCGATTTGAGGGCCGAAAGCGCGCGCTGCAGCGAGCGGCCCTCGATGCCTTCCGCTCGCCGGCTCGCGAGGAACGCGCGCAGATCGCCCGGGGCGCAGTCGGTGAAATCGGCGATTCCCGGCGGTGCGCCGAAGCGCTCCGTGAGAAAGGCGAGAAACTGCCTGGCGTCGCGGCTGTAAGCCTCGATCGTGCGCGCCGACAAGCGCCGCTCGCCGGCGAGATGATGAAGCCAGGCGGCCGCGGCCGCGGCGAGGTCAGGCGCGGCGGGGAATGCTGCGAGTTGGGTCAAGTCAGTGGGCTTCGGCATATCGGGCAATATACCCGGCGAGACTTAAGCTGCCGTTGCGGAGCGTGTCTGTCGATAGCGTGACTGGCGCCTGCCGCAAAACCATGCTAGCTATTGACCGGTCAATTTGACTGGTCAAAACCATGCCGGACGTTCTGGAATATCAAGCCTCCGAGGCCAAGGCCAAATGGGCGGAGCTGTTGGACGAGGTGGAGCGCGGCCGCACCATCCGCATCACCCGCCACGGAAAAACGATCGCCCGGGTGGTGCCGGAGACCGAGGTGCGCGCGGCCGAGGTCGCCGAGGCGATCGCGCGGTTGCGCGCCTTGCGAGAGAAAGTCGGAAAAGCCCCTCTCGCCGAAGTCCTGGCGAGCCGCCATGAGGGGCACAAATATTGAGCTTCGTGATCGACGCGTCGATTCTGGCTGCGTGGTTCCTTGGCGAGAAATCCGATTCACGCGTCGAAACGGCGTTCGACGCTCTGGCGCGCATCGAGGCGCGCGCGCCGACTCTCCTGTTCTACGAATTTCGCAATGCGCTTCTCACGAGCGAGCGGAGACGCCGCATTACCGACGCTATGTCGGCCGCCGTCCTCCGCGACTTCGCGCTGTTGCCAATTCGACTGGACTCTCCAGGGGAGGACACGAGCCTGATGGCGCTGGCGCGCGAGCGAAGGCTTACCATCTACGACGCCGCTTATCTCGAGCTTGCCAAGCGCGAGGCGGTGCCGCTCGCGACACTCGATCGCGACCTCGAAAGAGCGGCGGTCGCTGAAGGCGTCGCGCTGTTCGGGGCTTGACCCCCGGCAGCGCCCGGGCGGATGCTGAGATCGCGATTGCCGGGGATCGGGCGATCGACAGCGGCGGGAGATGGTTCCATGCGCTTCCTTGCCCTCATCGGCGCCCTTGCGATCATCGCCGCCATTGGCGCGGCGGTCTATTTCTTCGGCGGATTCTACAATGTCGCCGAGACCGCGGACAACCCGGCGATCGTCAACTGGGCGCTGGCGAGCGTGCGGGGCGCCTCGGTTGTCGCGCACGGAACCGAAACGCCGCCGGCCAATCTCGACGCTCCTGAGACGGTTAAAGCCGGCGCTCGCATTTACTCGACGATCGGCTGCGTCAATTGTCACGGCGGACCGCCGGACGCCAATTGGGCCAAATGGTCTGAAGGGCTGAAGCCGGTGCCCGCCGATCTCAAGGTGATGGCGAAAGAGCGCACCGCCTCGCAACTGTTCTGGGCGATCAAGAACGGCATCAAGTTCACCGGCATGCCGAGCTTCGGCCTGGCCGGGGCGTCCGATCAGGACATCTGGTCGATCGTGGCCTTCGTCAAAAAATCGCCGTCCGTATCCGACGACGAGTACAAGGCATGGACGGCGCAGCCCTGATCAGTCGAGCGTGGCGAGTGCGTCGATCAGTGCGCGGTTGAATTTGTCCGGTTCCTGAATATGCGGCGCGTGGCCCGCGTCGGGAAATTCGATCAGCCGCGACCCGGGGATCGCGGCTTTCGTCTTCTGCGCAAGCTCCGGGTAATGGCCGAGTTTCGGGCGCACGTCGGGCGGCGCGGTGTCCTTGCCGATCGCCGTCGTGTCCTTGTCGCCGATCATGAGAAGGGTCGGGACGCGGATGAGCGGGAATTCGTAGACGACGGGCTGCGTATAGATCATGTCGTCGATGAGGCCCATATTGCGCGCGACGATCGCCTGTCCCGGCCCTTGCATGAGTCCGGCGAACATCGCGACCCAGCGCTCGTATTCGGGCCGCCACTGGCCGGCGTAATAGGTCGCGCGCTCATAGGCGCGAAGACGATCCGCCGTCGTCGCTTTTTCGCGCGCGATCTGCTCATCGACCGAGAGCGGCGGGACGCCGAGCGCCTTCCAGTCCTCGAGCCCGATCGGATCGACCATGACGAGCGCCGCCGTCGCCTCCGGATACATGAGCGCGTAGCGTGCGGCGAGCATGCCTCCGGTCGAATGGCCGATGACGACCGTCTTGCCGATCCCGAGCGAAGCGAGCAGCGCATGCGTATTGGCGCCGAGCTGCTGGAACGAATATTGGTAGCGCTCGGGCTTGGTCGATTTGCACCAGCCAATCTGGTCCGGCGCGATGACGCGATAACCGGCGTCGCTCAACGCGCGGATCGTCTGCTCCCAGGTCGCGGCGCAGAAATTCTTGCCGTGCAGCACGACCGCCGTCCGCCCGTTCGGCTTCGCGGGTTGAACGTCCATATAGCGCATGACGACCGGCTCGCCCTGTGACTCGAAGGCGAAGTCATGTACGGGCCACGGATAGGCGAAGCCCCGAAGCTCGGGGCCGTAGGTCGGCTCGTCGGCGAGGCCTGCCGAGGCGCTCAAGGCCAGCGCCGCAATCGCGATCCCGAGCCTCGCCATGCGTCCAGAGCGGGTGCGGGCGCGCTCGCGTCGGGCGAAAATCCCGACGATCCAGCGACGGCAAAAAACGCCGCTCAGGCCGACGCGGCGATCGCGTTCGCCCATCTTGCCGCGCTCAGCTATGCCGCGCAGAGCCAAGTCTGGGCGCCACTTTCCCGGCGAGTCCGAGCCCCGCAAAGCCTGCCAGCAGCATAGCCTATCTACCCCAGATGATTTTGCCAATTGTGTGCGGCGCAGCATCCATAACATGATGCCTTCTTAGCTGACAGCCGATTTCCGTTGCGTGAGTCCGCTGTCGCATAGCTCGCGCGGGCGGAGCGCTCGTTCGCGAACCGGCGCCAGCGCTGCTTCGAACGTTTCTGATGCGAAAGGACAGGTCGACGTCGTGAGGCTGCCTATCCCAGCAAATCCTCGAGATGGGGGATCAGCGGCGCGTCCGCTGGCGGCATTGCGTAAGAGCGTAGGTCCTTCGGCCGCACCCATTTCAGCGCCTGCCCGTCGAGCGGCTGAACGAAACCCTCCCACCGCCGGCAGACATAAAGCGGCATCAAGAGGTGGAAGTCAGGGTACGCATGGCTGGCGAAGGTGAGCGGGGCGAGGCAGTCCGCTTTGACGGCAATGCCAAGCTCTTCCATGAGTTCGCGGATGAGCGCGTCCTCCGGCCCTTCGCTGGCGTCCACCTTGCCGCCGGGAAATTCCCACAGACCCTCAAGCGCTTTGCCCTTCGGCCGTTGCGCGAGCAGCACCCGGCCGTCGGCGTCGATCAGCGCCGCCGCGACAACGAGCACGAGCCTCACGAACGATAGTCGCCGTTGATCGCGACATATTCCTTCGTGAGGTCGCAAGTCCACACGGTCGCGCGCCCGCGGCCCAGGTGGAGGTCCGCCGTTATTTCGATCGCATCGCGCTTCATGTAGGCCGAGGCCGCCGCTTCGTCGTAGATGGGATCGCGCAGACCTTGGTGGGCGAGGCGGAGCTTGCCGAAGAAGATGTCGAGCTTGTCGCGCTCGGCCTTCTCGCCCGCCTTGCCGACCGCCATGACCACCCGGCCCCAATTGGCGTCTTCGCCCGCACATGCGGTCTTGACCAGGGGTGAATTGGCGATCGAGAACGCGATGCGCTTGGCCGCCTTCCGAGTAGCCGCCCCTTCAACCTTGACCGTGATGAACTTGCGCGCGCCCTCGCCGTCGCGCACCACCTGTTGCGCGAGATTGCGCAGGAGCTTGTCGAGGCCGCGCCGGAACTCAGCAGCGCGCGGATCGGCGGCGTCCTCAATGCGTGAGGTGTGCTCGGCAGCGCCGGTGGCGAACAGCATCAGCGTGTCGGAGGTCGAGGTGTCGCTGTCGACGGTGATCGCGTTGAACGAGCGCCCGACCGATTTCGACAACATCGCCTGCAGCGCGCCGGGCGCCACGGCGGCGTCGGTGAACACGTAAGCCAGCATCGTCGCCATGTCAGGCGCGATCATGCCCGCCCCCTTGGCGATGCCGTTCATGACGACTTCGCCGTCGCCAAGCTTGACGCGGGCGGTCGCGATCTTCGGATAGGTGTCGGTGGTCATGATCGCCTTGGCGGCGGCGAGAAGCGCGTCCTCGCTCGCGTCGGCGACCAGCGTGCCGATGACCTTCGCGATGCGGGTCCCGTCGAGCGGCTCGCCGATAACGCCGGTCGAGGCCATGAAGATTTCGCTCGTGTCCGCGCCGAGCGCCTTAGCGGCGGCCTCGGCGACATGGGCGACCGCGGCTGCGCCGACCCCGCCGGTGAAGGCGTTGGCGTTGCCGGAATTGACGATCAGCGCGCGCGCCTTCCCGCCGTTCAGATGCGCTCGGCACCAGTCGACTGGCGCCGAGGGGCACTTGGAGCGCGTGAACACGCCGGCGACCGCCGCGGGCCGGTCGAACAGCGCCATCATGACGTCGGTTCGACCCGAATAGCGCACCCCCGCGGCGATTGTCGCAAAACGGACGCCGGCGATCGGGGGGAGGACTGGATAGGTCTTCGGCGCCAGCGGCGAGAGCAGGGCGGGAGCGGCCATGAGCGTTTCCGAAGCAGGGAAGAGAGCGGTCCAAGCCGCTCTCGCGAGGACCTAACCTTGAACTCAGGGCGTCTTCGGCTTGTCGGCGCCGGCGGGGGCCGCCTTGCTCGGGTCGACCGCAGGCGCCTCCGGCAGCGGCTTGCCGTCGGCGTCAAACAGCTCGATCTTGGCCGCGCTGTGGAGCTGGGCGATGGCGTCGCTTTCCGCCTTTTGGGCGACATAGCGCGCGGCCTGGTCCTTGACCTGCTCGAAGGGCGGGAAGCTCTTGGTCCGCACCCCCTCGACCTTGATGATGTGCCAGCCGAATTGCGTCTTGATAGGCTCGGAAATCTCGCCTTGCTTCAGCTTGAAGGCGGCGTCGGAGAATTCCGGCACCATGCGGTCCTTGGTGAACCAGCCGAGATCGCCGCCGTTGCCGGACGGGTCCTTGGATAGCTCGGTCGCGACCTTGGCGAAGTCCTCGCCGCCCTTGACTCGCGCCAGCGCCTTTTTGGCCTCGTCTTCGGTCGGCAGCAGGATGTGGCGGGCGTGGATCTCCTCTTGCGGCGGCTCAGCCTTGGCAGCTTCCTCATAGGCCTTTCGCTCCGCCCCCTCGGTCGTTGCGGCTTTGCTGACGGAGCCGAGCAGTTCCTCCATCGCCAGCTTGTCGCGATAATAGGCCAACTTGCGATCGAACTCCGGCGTCGAGGTCAGCTTGTCGGCCTCCGCCTTCTTGGCCGCCAACTTGAGGTCGATGAGATAGTCGAGCACGTACTTCTGCCGCGCGGCTCCTTCGAGCTTCTGCGGCAGGCCGGGGCCAATATCGGTCATCGCGTCGCCGACGTCCTCGTCCGTGATCGGCTGGCCGTCGACCTTGGCCAGCACTTTCGGGTCGGCCAGCGCCGGACAGGCGAAACTCAAAGCTGCGCCGAGCCCAAGCGCGAACGCAGCGGCGGTCGTGCGCGAGCGCGCGGAAAAGATGGTTGTCATGGGGGCTCCTCTGAGGCGAGCGGAACGCCGGTCGCCGGTGTTTTCTGCCTACTTGGGGGGCGGCTATAGAGGGAATTGGGCAACATTGCGAGAGCCGACGCCGCGGCGTCGGCCAGAAATCAAGTCAGCGCGATCAAAACTCGGCGCCGTCTTGTCTGCCTCAGGTCGCTTGGCCCCAATCTCTGCGGTTTTCGGCAGGGCGCGTGGCCATTTGGCCTTATCGAGGCTATTTGGGCGCCCGTCGCGGTCAGCCGATGGCGCGTGAGGAAGGCTGACAGCTAATTAGGGGCCTGCAACGTCCGTCGGCCGCTGTGCGATCGGCGGGTCGCCGGCGACCGAGACCAAGATCTCAGTCAAACTGAGGCGGCGGCACTTTTCCCTTGACAAGCGTCAATTACGCTCTACATCCCCCCTATCCTGAAGTCGTTCTGGGTCCCGGCGCCGTGTTCCGAGCGCATGGGACTTTTTGCGTTCCCTCGGATTCTCGACAAGGGCCGGCCTCCACCGGACGTCGAAATGGAGCCCGCGGCTCTCGGCTTTGCGCGCCGAGCGTCGCCAAAATGGAGATTGGGCGAATGGCTCGCATTGCAGGCGTTAATATTCCCACCAACAAGCGCGTGATCATCGCGTTGCAGTATATCCACGGCATCGGGCCAAAGAAGGCCGAAGAGATTGTCGAGAAGGTGCATATCCCTCCGGAGCGTCGGGTCGCGCAGCTGACCGACGCGGAAGTGATGCAGATCCGCGAGACGATCGACCGCGACTACATGGTCGAAGGCGACCTTCGCCGCGAGGTCTCGATCAACATCAAACGGCTGATGGATCTGGGCGCCTATCGGGGCCTGCGGCATCGCAAGCAGTTGCCGGTGCGCGGTCAGCGCACCCACACCAACGCCCGCACCCGCAAGGGCAAGGCGAAGCCGATTGCCGGCAAGAAGAAGTGATCGCCGTTTCGTCTCAACGAATTCCGAACAGGACGCGCTCGGTTTGAAGCGCGATTGAAGGACATCCCAATGGCAAAAGAAGCGACCCGCGTCCGCCGTCGCGAACGAAAGAACATCGTATCGGGCGTCGCCCATGTGAACTCGACGTTCAACAACACGATGATCACCATCACCGACGCGCAGGGCAACACGATCTCGTGGTCCTCCGCCGGCACCATGGGATTCAAAGGCTCGCGCAAGTCCACCCCGTTCGCCGCGCAAACCGCAGCCGAGGACGCGGTGCGCAAAGCCTCGGAGCATGGCATGCGGACGCTTGAGGTCGAGGTTTCGGGTCCGGGATCGGGCCGCGAATCGGCATTGCGGGCGATTCAGGCGGCCGGCTTCAACGTCACCTCAATTCGCGATGTGACGCCGATCCCGCACAACGGCTGCCGTCCGCGCAAGCGCCGCCGGGTCTAGGCGCGTTTCGCGCGCCGACCGGTTTCAAGGCGCTTTGAGGTTGGGAGCGTCATCGACCAACGCTCGATTTAGTCCGCTTATCGTCGAAAGAGAAGGCTAAGCCCCGTGATCCAGAAAAACTGGCAAGAGCTCATCAAGCCGAAGAAGCTCGATATCGTTCTGAGCGAGGCCTCGCGCAAAGTGGCGACGGTCGTCGCTGAGCCGCTCGAGCGCGGCTTCGGTCAGACGCTCGGCAACTCGCTGCGCCGGGTGCTGCTGTCGTCGCTGCAGGGCGCGGCGATCACCTCGATTCATATCGACGGCGTGCTGCACGAATTCTCGTCCATCCCGGGCGTGCGCGAGGACGTCGTCGACATCGTGCTCAATGTCAAGGACATCGCGGTCAAGATGCAGGGCGAGGGCGTCAAGCGCCTCGTGCTCAAGCGCCGCGGTCCCGGAGCCGTCACCGCCGGCGACATCCAAACGACCGGCGACATCCAGATCCTCAATCCGAACCTCGTCATCTGCACGCTCGACGAGGGCGCAGACTTGCGCATCGAATTTACGGTGACAGCCGGCAAGGGTTACGTGCCGGCCGACCGCAATCGGGCGGAAGATTCGCCGATCGGGCTCTTGCCGATCGACAGCATGTTCTCGCCGGTCAAGAAGGTCTCCTACCGCGTGGAGGCCACGCGCGAGGGCCAGGACCTCGACAAGGATAAGCTGACGATGACGATCGAGACCAATGGCGCGATGTCGCCGGAGGACGCGCTCGCCTACGCCGCCCGCATCCTGCAAGACCAGCTCGCGGTGTTCGTCAACTTTGAGGAGCCGCGCCGCGAGGAGGCCCAGCACGCGATTCCCGAGCTCGCCTTCAATCCGGCGCTGCTCAAGAAGGTCGACGAGCTTGAGCTTTCCGTCCGCTCCGCCAACTGCCTCAAGAACGACAACATCACCTACATCGGCGATCTCATCCAGAAGACCGAAGGGGAGATGCTGCGGACGCCGAACTTTGGCCGCAAGTCGCTCAACGAGATCAAGGAAGTGCTGGCGCAGATGGGCCTTCACCTCGGCATGGAGGTGACGGGCTGGCCGCCGGAGAACATCGAGGATTTAGCCAAGCGGTTCGAGGAGCATTACTGAAAACACTTTTCTCCCCGCAAGGCGGGGAGAAGGTGGACGACGAAGTCGGCCGGATGAGGGGGCAGCGCCCTCACCCCAGTCCTCTCCCGATGGGAGAGAGAGAAAAAGAGCGGCCGTTCCTTGGCACGGCGGCCGCAGACCCGAATAGGAGAAAAGCCAAATGTATCACGGACACGCCAAACGGCGTTTCAACCGCACCGCCGAGCATCGCCAGGCGATGTTCGCCAACATGGCGCAGGCGCTCATTAAGCACGAGCAGATCACGACCACGCTGCCAAAGGCCAAGGACCTGCGCCCGGTGGTCGAGAAGCTGGTGACGCTGTGCAAGCGCGGCGATCTGCACGCGCGCCGACTCGCAATCGCCCGCTTGCGTGACGCGGAATTGGTCAAGAAGCTCATCGACGTGCTGGGTCCTCGCTATAAGGACCGCAACGGCGGCTATACCCGCATCATGAAGGCGGGGTTTCGCCCCGGCGACAACGCCGCAATGGCGGTGATCGAATTCGTCGATCGCGACGTCGAGGCCAAGGGCAAGGATTCCGGCCCGACCCAAGCCGCGAACGACGCCTGACCGGCTCTTAAAGCTGACGGACGAGTTGTTGCTCGCCGCGGGGCGCCCTCGCGCCGGTGACCGTTGAGCCGCCTAAAGCCGGATCGCCCCGAGCCGCGCGCCTTGCGCCACGGCCTCGGCCCGTCCCTGCGCGTCGAGTTTGTCGAGCAGCGAGGCGATGTGGAACTTCACTGTATGAACGGAGATGGCGAGGCGCCGCGCAAT
Organism: uncultured Alphaproteobacteria bacterium; assembly: GCA_963813555.1. GTDB lineage: Bacteria > Pseudomonadota > Alphaproteobacteria > Rhizobiales > Beijerinckiaceae > Roseiarcus. The sequence goes on from CAWEZX010000018.1 coordinate 733,637, forward strand.
CGCCTTGTTCGACGCCCCTTCGGCGATGAGCGCCAGCACATCGAGTTCGCGCGGCGTCAAAGCGACGTCCAGCCCCGGCTCGGGCTCGCCGGGGACCACAAGCGCTACGTCGGCGGGTTCGCCGGGCGCCGCGAGTCTCAAGCCGGGGACATCGGCCAAAATCGCCGTCAGCCGGTCGGCAAGCTCCGGCTCGCCGATCTCGACCGCGACCACCACGACGCGGGGCTCATCGGTCATTGGCTCTCCGGTCGTTCGCCGATCGTCAGCGTCGCCTCGATCGGCTCGCCCGCTCGGCGCAAAGTAAGCCTGACGTTCGAGCCGACGCTGTCGGGTCCGAGCATGCGTACGAGCTGATGGACGCCGCGGATCGGGTCGCCGTTCCAGGCCACGATAATGTCGCCCTGCCGGACGCCCGCCGCGGCGCCCGGTCCCTTTGCGTCGACACTGATCGCCATCGCTCCAGTCCCGCCGGCGTCGAGCTTGATCGGCTGCAGGCCAAGGCCGAGATAGCCGCGCGCAATCCTGCCCTTTGCCGCGAGTACGTCCGCGACGCGGTCGATCGTCGCCGCCGGGATGACGAGCGTGCGCCGTCGTGGGCCAAAAACCGCCATGCCCAAGGCTTGGCCCGAGGCGTCGAGCGCAAGGCCGCCTTCGCTCGCGCGAGCAAGCGTCGCGTCGAGTTCGATGCGCGCGTCGATGAGGCCGCCGCGTAAGCTGCGCCACTGCGGACCGACAAACGACACGACGCCCAGCGCCGTGTTCGCCGCGCCCTCGCGCGCGCCGGTGACGACGGCCAGCGCTCCCACCGCCAGCGCTGCGGCCGCCGAGGGAACCTTCGGCAGATCGGTCCGCTCGACCCGCAACAGGGCGACGTCGGTTGACGGATCGCGACCGACGATCTGAGCCGGGCTTGAGGCGCCATCGTGGGCGACGATCGAGTTCTCGCCATCGTCGGCCAGCGCGTTTTCTGCCGCGACGATGAGGCCCGGGCGCCAGGAAAAGCCGGTCGACCGCGCGCATGCGGACTGGATGGAGACGAGGCTCGGCGCGACGTCGCGGATGAGACCCGCGATCTCTATCGACAAGGCGAGCAAGAGGGAAGAGGCGGATTGGTCTGACATGGGAAGCTCCTTTGCCGCCTAAGATGCCCCCCGATGAGGCAACTGCCCACCTCGCCAGATGGTCAGGCCGGACTTCCGCCGCCCGCGCGTCCTCAATGCTTTGCAGTGCGCGTAGGCGCGCCTATATGAGCGGGCCGCAGGAATAGGTCGGAGGTCTGGTTTGATACGCTTGGCGCTCGTTTTCGTCATCGCGCTCATAGGGGGGGCCTCGTTCGCCCAGACGGCGCCGAAAGTCGCGCCGCAGAGCCCGAGCCAGGTGCGTCTCTCCTTCGCGCCGGTGGTGAAGAAGGTCGCCCCCGCAGTCGTCAACGTCTATGCCTCGCGGGTCGAAACGACGCCGCGCAATCCGCTGTTCGACGATCCGATTTTCCGCCAGTTCTTTGGCGGCGGCGGCGACGACGCCTCCAGAGTGTCGAAATCGCTGGGATCGGGTGTCATCGTCGACCCGTCGGGTCTTGTCGTCACCAATTATCACGTGATCAACGGCATGACCCAGGTGAGGGTCGCGCTTTCCGACAAGCGCGAGTTTGAGGCTCAGATCGTGCTGCGCGATCCCCGCACCGACCTCGCGGTTCTGCGCATAAAGGGGAGCGACAATTTCCCGTTCATGGAGATGGGCGATTCCGACGCGCTCGAGGTCGGCGATTTCGTGATTGCGATAGGCGATCCGTTCGGCGTCGGACAGACGGTGACCCAAGGCATCGTGTCCGCGCTTGCCCGCACGCAGCTCGGCGCAAGCGACTACGGCTTCTTCATCCAGACGGACGCGGCCATCAACCCCGGCAATTCGGGCGGCGCGCTGGCGGACCTTGACGGCCGGCTGGTCGGCATCAATTCGATGATCTATTCCCGATCGGGCGGCAGCATGGGGCTGGGATTCGCCATCCCGGTCAATATGGTCAAGGGCGTCGTCGCCGCCGCCTTGCATGGTGGCAAGACCGTCAAGCGGCCGTGGCTCGGGGCGACCCTGCAGAACGTTTCGAAGGACATCGCTGACAATCTCGGCCTCGAACGTCCAATCGGGGCGCTTGTGGTCGACGTCTTCGAGCAAGGCCCTGCTGCAACCGCAGGCCTGAAGCGCGGCGACGTCATCGCGGCCATCGACGGTCAGTCCGTCGACGACGCCGAGAGCGTCGGCTTCCGGCTCGGGGTCAAACCGCTCGGTGGCTCGGCGAGTCTTAAGGTCCTGCGAGACGGCCGGACCCTGGATTTGTCGCTGAAGCTTGCGTCCGCGCCGGAAATCCCGCCCCGCGAGGCGCTGACCATCCACAGCCGCTCGCCGTTCGAAGGGGCGGAAGTCATGAACATGTCGCCCGCGGTCGCCGAGGAGCTGTCGCTTGAGGGCGCTGCGCGGGGGGTCGTCGTCGCTGCGGTCGGCGACAATTCGACCGCGGCGCAAGTGGGGGTGCAAAAGGGGGACATCGTCGTCGCAGTCAACGGCCAGAAGATTGCAACGACGCGCGATCTGGAGAAGGCGTGCGCGGAGCGCGCGCAGCTGTGGGACCTGACCATTCGGCGCGGCGGGGAGACAATTCGCACTCAACTCGGCGGCTAGGGCATCGCGTATTCAGATGGAATCGCGGCCGGCGTCTGGGCCAAATCTCGCCACCGCGTGATGGCGGTATCGATTAGTCCCACTTCCCGTGCGCCCACATCCATTGTTCGGGCGCCTCGCGGATGAAAGCCTCGTACTGGCGCTGCAGCGTTTGCGTCGCCACAAGGGCGTCCGCCGCGCTGTCGTTCGTCTGCGGTATGGAAATGGGCGCGATGCGGATGCTGAAACGCGAGCCCGGACGGCGGAACGCGGCGCCGGCGTAGAGCGGCACACCCGTCATGCGGGCGAGGAGCGCGGGAAAGACGGTTGACCGCGCGGGCCTTCCGAAGAAGGGCACTGGCGCTCCGCGGTCATCCCGGAGGTCGGCGAGGAAGCACGGGCATGCGCCATCCTTGATGGCGCGCAAGAGGGCGCGCGCGGACATGGGAGTCTTGGGCATCAGACCCGCCTTGTAGAGCGGCTCGCGCATGCTGTGCAGCAGGGCTTCGACATGAGGGTTGGATAGGCGCTGATAAACGCCGATGAGGGAAACGCCGAGCCGCTGACCGCCATGGGCCAGAATTTCCCAGTTTCCCAAGTGAAGTCCGCAAACGATGAAGGGCTTCGCGCCGCGCGCTGCTTCGTCGAAACCCTCCGCCGGCTCGAACACAATGCGATCGCTCTCCGTTAGCGTTTTGATGCGAAAGCTCTCGGCGAAGGTTCGCCCGAGGTTTTCCCACATCGCCGCGGCGATCGCCGCATGCTCCCCTGTGGACTTTTCGGGGTAGGCCAGTTTGAGATTCGCAAGCGCGCGCTTTTGTCGACCGAGGCGCGGAGCGATGAAGCGCCAGAGCTTTCCGGAGAGCCATGAAGCTGCCTGCACGGGCATGGCCCGAGCGGTGAAAACCACCAGCGAGAGCGCCGCCAATTCCAGGCGAAGACGCAACCCTTTTGGGAACCTCATGAGACGGGCGACCTCGAAAGGACGGCGAGTCCGGCCCCACAGTCTCGTTTCCTATTGTGTTCCCTGGTCTTTCGCAACCGCGACCAGAACAGTTTCGACGATGGTAACGTCGAGCGCACGCGGTTGTGATCTGCAGTCAACCCGGCGGGCGAGCGCTTTTGTTGTGTTAATGAGTTGAACTGGTTAGCGGGTCGGTTTGATTGTCACAGGAAATCTCGTCTGGCGGAGCAGACGCCATTGGCGCATAATGCCATCATGACAGAGAGCCCCGTATTTACGACCGATGTCGTAAAAGATATTGGGAATCCCAATCGCTTCCGTTGGAATATTTACGAAAATGAGAGGGTGCGAGACAAATCGTTGTATTCCTTTGCGACAAGGCGCGAAGCCCAGAGCGATGCGGATAAGTTCGTCCGCAAGCTCAACTCGATCTGGCCAGCCTCAAAAGAATAAAAAAGCCTGCGAGTTCAAGATAGCGTTTAGCGCGGATCAGAATTCACACTCCCCTTGCGCGCAGCTTTGATTAAATCGGCCAGTTGTCGCTTTAGAAGCGGACCCTCAATCTGAATGGCGGAATATCCGTCGCGCTTGAGCGACGTGATGATCTCCGCGAGACCGGCAACGCGCCCAGACCTCGCCAGCTGAAATGCTCGTTCCAGGGCGGTCATTCTTTGATCCATGGCGCTACGCATATCCGGGATTCAGGGCGCGAGCGAGGCGCGAGCAGTTCCGACGTCCCGCAATCAAAGCAAAACGGTCGAACTTACGCCGCCTTGCGGGCGGGGCGCCAAATCTTGGCTTGCGCCAAGCGGCTCTCGATGGACTGCCAAAGGCCGCGCATTTCCTGGGCGGCCGCGCCGTGTGGGTTGAGTTCGGTCACGCCCCAGCCCCGGCGCGCCGCCTCTTGGTAGTCGACTCGCGTGAAGATGAGCGGGGAGATCAGTCCGCCCATTTCTTGAAGCGCCTCAACGCCGTCCTGAACCCGGGCGGTTTGTTGGGCCGGAGGGCATTGATTGAGCAGGAACACGAACTTGGCCCCGATCTCCTCGAGCGCTCCACGCGTGCGGGCGCTAGCCCACAAGTCGAACAGGCTTGGGCGTGAAGGGACAATGTTGAGATCCGCGGCCTGCATCGCAGCCGAAGACGCCGCGCCTTCCGCGCCTGGGGTGTCGAGGATTGCAAGCGTCACGCCCTTGCGCGCGAGGGAGGCGAGTAAAGCCGGCAGGCGCGCCGCTCCAGAGGCGACGACCCCGATATCGCCGGTGGCGCGGGTCCTGGCCCAGTTGGCGAGCGAGCCTTGCGGATCCATGTCGACGGCGCAGACTTCTTCTCTCATTTCATGCGCCGCCACAGCCAAGGAGGAGGCAATCGTGCTCTTGCCGGAGCCGCCCTTTTGACTCACAAACGCTATCGTCCGCATCACTTCCGTGCTCAGAAGGTTCGCCCCGTTTACGCAGAGATCAAGGGCAGAATTAATGAATGTTCAACGAGTTGAGCGGAAAGCGGTTAACAGGTCGTTTCGCAACGCACGTTATTTCGGCGTTTTGTTGCATATGGTTACGCCGCGAGGCGGGGGTCAAGTCGTGCTCAGTCGTCGTCGAGGGGAACGATTTCCTTGAACTCGCCGTCCGCCGCCAGCGTGATTTTCTCGATGCGCATTTCGGCGTTCTTGAGCAGCTCGTCGCAGCGCTTTTTCAGCGCTTCGCCCCGCTCATAGAGCCTGATCAACTCATCCAGCGCCACCGCGCCTTTTTCGAGTTGATCGACGATCTGTTCGAGCTCCTCGAGCGCCGCCTCGAACGGCATCGTGGCGATGTCCGGCTTGGCCTCGTTCACGTCGGCTCCTTTTGACCCCAGGGACGTCGCCTCAATCGGGCAAAGCCGAAACCAAATAAAGGGTCTTCAGCATCTCGCTTGGCTGCATCTGGTTGCCGAATGTATGCGCGAACAATGTGCCGATCTCGCCCGAGCGGTAGATGTGGCTCAGCGCCCGGTCGACCGCAAGGCGGAAATCTTCGTCACCGTGCGCCAGCGCGAGAGCATAGGGTTCGAGGGAGAAATAATTATTGGCTAAGCGCAGCTTGCTGGAATCGCTGCTTTTGGCGGCGAGATAGGAGAGGATCGCCCGATCGCCGAAATAGGCGACGATCTCCCCCTTATCGAGCATGGCGAGCCCCTCTTCGTGGGTTTTGGCGGGCGTGACATCCGCCACAAGGCCGATGCTCGCCAATGTGTCGCGCAGGCTCTGCTCGGTCGTGGTGCCGGCCAAAACCCCGATCTTCTTGCCGGAGAGAGCGCCGAAGTCGGCCGGACCGTCACCAGCGACCAGCAGGCTCGCGCCATCGACAAATGTCGGAATCGAGAAGTCGACCTGCTCGCGGCGGGAGAGCGTGGCAGAAGTCGGCTCGCAGAGAAGATCGGCCTTGCCGGATTCAATCGCGTCGAAGCGGTTCGCGGCGGTCACGAGCACATAGTCAACCTTGAGATCGCTGATATTGAGCTCAGCGGCGATATTCTTGGCGACCGACTTGCACAGATCGACCATGAAGCCTGCCGGCTCGCCGATCGAGTCGGTGAACGAGAAAGGCGGGGCGTCGTCCCGGTACGCAATGCGGAACGTCTTGTCCTGCCGCACTTTGTCGAGGGTTCCAGCGTCAGCCGATCCCAGAGCCAGCGCGGCGACCGCCGCGAAGGACAAAGCGCTCAGCTGCCGCCTGATCGAAGCCATATGTTCTTCGCCCTGTTGAGATTCTTGCGGATTTCACGGCCTGTCTAACGACCGGCTTCCTCACCGAAAGGCCGGAGCGAAATTCGGGCGCCATAGCGAGTCGAGCCCGGTTCATAACAGACACGAGCGTGGAGAGCCAAAAGCCGCGCGGAAAACCTGACCCGACAGTTGACGCCTTCCTCCAAGCGAGTGTCCCGGCGTCGAAATTCCTGCGATAAATGCCTCGAGGCGCCTTTAAGCGCGGTTTCGGAGGCAGGCCCATGCTCGTCGGCGTTCCCAAGGAAATCAAGGACAACGAATTCCGCGTCGGCATGACGCCCTCCGCCGTCGCCGAACTCGTCCATCACGGCCATCAGGTCATCATCGAGACGTCGGCCGGCCTCGGTTCAGGGTTATCGGACGAGGAATATGTTCGCGCCGGCGGCAAGATCGTCGAGACCGGCGCGGACGTCTTCGCTCAAGCCGAGATGATCGTGAAGGTCAAGGAGCCGCTTGCGGCGGAGCGCAAACAGCTCAGCAAAGGGCAGATCCTGTTCACCTATTTGCATCTCGCGCCGGATCTCGAGCAGACCCGCGACCTTATGGCCTCGGGGGCGACCTGCATCGCCTATGAAACGGTGACCAGCCCGTACGGCGGCCTGCCGTTGCTGACGCCGATGTCGGAAGTCGCGGGCCGCCTCGCGCCGCAAGTCGGGGCGCATTCTTTGGAGAAGGCGCAAGGCGGACGTGGTGTGCTGCTTGGCGGCGTGCCGGGGGTGGCTGCCGCCAACGTGCTCGTGCTCGGCGGCGGCGTCTCGGGAACCCACGCGGCGACGATCGCGGTCGGCATGGGCGCCTCCGTCACCGTGGTCGACCGCTCGCACGAAGCGCTGAAACGGCTCTCGGCCGAGTTCGGCTCGGCTTTACGCACGGTCTATTCGACCCGCGCCTCGATCGCCGATCTGGTGCGGAGCGCCGATCTGGTCATCGGCGCGGTGCTTCTGCCTGGGGCGGCGGCGCCCAAGCTCATCACCCGCGACATGCTCAAGACGATGCGCCCGGGCGCGGTCATCGTCGACATCGCCATCGACCAGGGCGGCTGCTGCGAGACTTCCAAGCCGACGACGCACTCGCATCCGACCTATGTCGTCGACGGCATCGTCCATTATTGCGTCGCCAACATGCCGGGCGCGGTCGCCCGCACCTCGACCTTCGCCCTCAACCACGCGACCCTGCCGTTCGCGCTCGCGCTTGCGGACAGGGGCTGGCGCGCGGCGCTCAAAGAAGATCCGCACCTGCGCGCCGGCCTCAACGTGCACGACGGCAAGCTCACCTGCGAGCCGGTCGCCGCTGCGCACGGGCTGCCCTACACCCCGGCGGAGAGCGTGCTGGCGGGGTGACCCCGAGCTGGGCTCGGCGCCTTCCCCGTTAAGCGGCGAAATACAACCTGATGCGCGAGCTTGCGCAAATAAACGAAAGCAAACGCAAATAAACGTAAGCAAAATTGGGCTCTTATAGCGTTAGTTGTTGGTATGGGCCGATTCCGATGGCGCTCTTGATCCAGTTTTGTGGCGTGATTTGTCGATCCCAGGCTTCGAGGGCGCGCCGCCAGCCGAGATAATTTGGCAGGTTCTTGGTGGCGACGCCGTTGAAGCGATTGAGCCATTGCTTGAGACGGCTGTGGTAGGCGTTGACGTTGTTGATATGCAGGTGGGGCGCCGCGGGGACAGGCTTTCCCGGGGAAGGAACGGCGTGAAAGGGGATGTTGGCCTGGCGGGCGAAGGAGGCCAGCGGTTTGCCGCCATCGCCGATCAAGTGATTTGCGGACGTAACGACACCGGTCAGGACGGCGGCGATCGAAGCGCTGTCGTCGTTTGGCAGAACGGCGTCGAAAGTTGCGCCCTTTCGGTCGCGGGCGACGAGCACGGGAATGTTGTCCTGATAGGGGCCCGGATGACGGGCCGTTCCGCCGCGTTTGCGAGCCTTGCGAGGCAGATCGGACCACCGCCCCTTGAAAGATTCAAGGATGAAGGTTTCATCCGCTTCGACGATTCCGCTCAGCTTTTGCGGCTTGTCCGCGGCGGGAGCGCCCAAAAACCGGTGACGCCAGCGGAAAGCCGTCGTCGGATGCACGCCGCAAAGCGCGGCCGTCTTCACCAGGCTTTTGCCTTCGATCATCGCCTGCGCGTGATCGAGCCAACGCTCTTTCTTGCGCAGATGCGCCATTGGGCTTTTGCTCAGGGCGTTGAAGGTGCGTCCGCAAGCCTTGCAGCGGAACCGCGCCAGTCCGCGCGAGCGTCCCCAGGCCACGATTTCGCGACCCGCGCAATGCGGACACCCTCGACTTTCTACCCGCTCATGGCCTGTTACGCCCAACGCGTCCGGCCGACGGCGAGCCTTCAAGGCCTTGTTCTTCGCGGCCGCCGTCAGCATCGCAGTTTTCCGACCCACCCCCTCCGCCGTCGTCAGAGCCGCGAGCGCCGCCCGCCGCTGATCCTCGTTCAATCGAACGATCCCCGACAGCCAAGTCGAAAACTCCTCACCCTTCATCGAACAATCTCCAACCCCACCCCCACCATAACCCAAACCAACAACTAACGCTATAAGAGCCCAAAATTGCTTTCTTTTATTTTCTTTTACTTACGTTTATTTTTTCGAATCAAGACTTTTCAATGGGTTACGGCCGATTCAAATAGAAAAAATTCCCCCTCCAGCAGGCACAACCGACGCGGGAAAATTCGCGGCGTAGACAGCCAGCGCTCCGGCGCGGAACTCTCGGCGGTGGGGTTTTATCAGGATATCATAGCGTCGGCTTCTGCTAAGCGCAAGAAAATGTCGACCGATTGGCGAATTGGTTCTGGCGCTCTCACTTATTTTCAATGCGTTTTAAGGCTTGTCTGGAGCGTTGAGCCAAGGTCCCGGACCGCCCAGAAGCGACGGATGCGTTCTTAACACCCGTTGCGCATCACTGAAATCGGAATAGCCGAATTTGTGCAATGCGCCAATAATGGCGTCATATTTCGCCGGCTTGTCCTTCCGGCCGTCGGCGACCCATTTCTTAAATGCAGGCAGACCCGACGTTCCGCGCGCGATGCCATCAACCTGCCCCTGCACCGCAATGAAAGCAGCGAGATCCCCAGAATTTTCGGCGAAGGCGGCTTGCAGCAAGTTCGACCCGGTTGACCTCGGGCATACCACGAAGCAGGTGGGGAAATTGTTGTTCGGCCATGGATCGGTTCGTTTCTTCGGCTTGCCGCCGATATCCAGGAACACCTTGTAAGAGCACTCCCCGAGGTCATTCGCCTTGCCGGCGCCCCCCTCACCGTCAAGAAACGCGAAAGAGGCGGTGGCGAATGTATCGAGGCGAATCGCCAATCCGAAATTGCCGCCACCGACATGTTTACTCTTCAAACCGGAGTGCAGCACGCAATACGGCACGGAGGCAGAATCTAGGTAATGCGATTGATCGTAGAGCGAAGGACTGCCGTTAGGGTTTTTTTTGGAAGTGGTGGAGACAAAATATCCCGCGGTGTTTCCCGACTGCTGCACGACGGGCAGATACCCTTGTAAATCCGGGTAACGACTATCGACCTTCACCCTCGTTCCATTTGGCGCAGTTATCATTCCATTTTTGTCCACCGGATTCTTAGCTGTCGGAAGGACGGACATCAGACCATAGTAATGTGTGTCCCTCCCGCCATCCTCGAGAGAATCGAGCGGGTCTTTGTCGTTCGGGCCATAGGCATTGGCTGCGCCGTCGAAATCAATGTTCATGTGCGCCATGAAGATCAGCGCGAACGGCAACTCCTTTCCCAGCGCTACGCTCGTCATCGACACGTGCGCGGAGACTGCCGGTTTGATGACCTTGCCCGTCTTGTCCTTCTTCGCCTTTTTGTCCTTGTAGTCAATGCCCTGCCAACGGATGTCATCGACGCCCTTGAACACAAGCTCGATCATGACTCACTCCGCTATTTGGGACGAGAAAATCGCAACTAGCAACTTAGGATACTCTGGGCAATAACTAAATCGCGACGGCCAGTTGGTCGTGGTAGGTCGACATGTTGTGGGATCCCGGAATGTGGCGAAGGCGTAGTTCGATCGCACAGGCCGCAACGCGGTCCTCTGCATGACGTGACTTTGACCTCGCAGGTCACGACGACCGCCCGCCAGCTGGAGCCGGGATTGCGAGGCCCCGGCCTTAGCAGAAGTGGAACGGACACAAGATCTTCGAGGCATCGAATTCCCGGCCTAAATTCCCGGCGCAGACATCCGATGGTCCGGCGTGGAACTCTCGGCGGGCGAGTTTTATATCGGGACGTCATAGCGCTGGTTTCTGCTCAACGCAAGAAAATGTTAGGCTGTTTCGTAAATACGCTAGGTTGATCCCGTCAGCCCGACCGCCCGCCAGCTGGAGCCGGGATCGGGGCTGACCGTGCCGCCGCCGGCGATCGTGTTTCCGTTCATCTCCCAGATCGAGGTCTGGCCGCTCGTATTTTGCAGCAGGATGTCGGAGCCGCCAGCGCCCGTCCCAATGACGTGCCAGCTCAGCCCTGGATTGGCGCTGACTGGGCCGCCGCCGATTAAGGTCGTCCCGTCCATCTCCCAGACCGAGACTTGGCCCGTGTTCTTGTTCTGAAACAGGATGTCGGAAAAGCCGTCGTGATTGAAATCGCCGGTTCCGATCGCTTGCCAGGCCGTTCCGGGATTGATGGTCAAGGCCCCGCCGCCGATGAGTTTGTTCCCGTTCATTTCCAAGATCGAAACCTGGCCGGTGTTCGTGTTCTGCCACAGGATGTCGGAGAAGCCGTCTTTGTTGAAATCCCCGGTCCCGATCGCTTTCCAGGCAAGCCCGGCATTGGGAGTGACCATCCCGCCGCCGATCAGAGTGTTGCCGCTCATTTCCCAGATCGAGGCTTGGCCAGTGTTCGCATTCTGCCACAGGATGTCGTCGGAAAAGCCGTCGCCGGTGAAATCGCCGGTTCCGATCGCCTTCCAATTGGGCCCGGGATTGGGGCTCACCGTCCCGCCGCCGGTCAGGGTGGACCCGTTCATGTCCCAGACCGAGGCCTGGCCGGTGCTCGTGTTCTGCCACAGGATGTCGGACTGGCCGTCGTTGTTGAAGTCGCCTGATCCGATCAGTTTCCAGCTCGGCCCCGGATTGGGGTCTACGACCCCCCCCATCCGTATTCCGAAAAAACGAGATGTCCTCTTGGCGTGCATGGCGTCCCCGCTGCGCCGACACTCAGTCGAACACGCGAGCCGATGAGAGCGCTGACCCGACGTTAAGCGCAGTTCGCTTTTGGGAGGGCCGCCTTGCCCAGCGGACCTCCCAATGGCAACCTAGCCTACGCAAATCCGGAGAGGAAACGGCATGGCGCTCAAGGAATATAAGCCCGGAACGACGTTTCCTGGCCGGATGGGCCGCACGATTGGGGAATCCGAACCGGCATGGCCGTCGCCGCTTCGCGCTAAAGAAGGCGCGCCGAACGTTCTTTTCATCGTCATTGACGACACCGGCTTCGGGCAACTCGGATGCTACGGCTCGCCGATCAGTACGCCGAACATCGACAAGCTCGCCAAGAACGGTCTGCTGTTCAACAATATGCATACGACAGCGCTCTGTTCGCCGTCGCGCTCCTGCATACTGACCGGGCGCAATCATCATTCCAATGCGATGTCTTGCATCACCGAGGGGTCGACCGGCTATCCAGGCGGCAATGGCGCGATTCCGTTCGAGAACGGCTTTCTGTCCGAGACGCTTCTCCAGCAGGGTTACGCGACTTATGCCGTCGGCAAATGGCACCTGACCCCCGCGGAGCAGATCAGCGCCGCCGGTCCTTACGACCGCTGGCCGCTGGGGCGGGGCTTCGAGCGCTATTACGGCTTTCTCGGCGGCGACACGCATCAATATTATCCCGATCTCGTCTACGACAATCATCAGGTCGAGCCGCCGAAGACTCCGGAAGAAGGCTATCACCTCACCGCCGATCTGGCCGACAAGGCGATCGGCTTCATCGCCGACTTGAAGCAGGTCGCGCCCGACAAGCCGTTCTTCCTCTATTTCGCGCCCGGCGCGAACCATGCGCCCCATCATGTTCCGAAGGAATGGGCCGATAAATACAAGGGCAAGTTCGACGGGGGCTGGGACGTCTATCGCGAGACAGTGTTCGCGAAGCAGAAGGCGCTTGGAATCATGCCCAAGGACGCGAAGCTCTCGCGCCACGATCCTGACGTCCAGGAATGGGCCAAGCTTCCGGCGGACGAGCGCAAGCTCTACGCGCGCATGATGGAGGTGTTCGCCGGCTTCTGCGAGCACATGGACCATCACGTCGGGCGGCTGATCGATTTCCTCGAAAAGATGGGCGAACTCGACAATACGCTGATCATGTTCATTTCCGACAATGGCGCCAGTTCCGAGGGCGGACCGAACGGGTCGGTGAACGAGAACAAGTTCTTCAACAATGTGCCGGATGACCTAAAGCAAAATCTCGCGGCGATCGACGAACTCGGCGGCCCCAAATATTTCAATCATTACGCCTGGGGATGGACTCACGCAGGCAACACGCCGTTCAAGCGCTGGAAGCGCGAGACCTACCGCGGCGGGACCGCAGACTCGTTCATCGTTCACTGGCCGAAGGGCATCAAGGGAAAGGGCAAGGTCTGTCCCCAGTTCGCTCACGCCATCGACATGGTTCCAACCGTGCTCGAGGCGCTTGGGGTCGAAGCGCCGACGCATATTCGAGGCGTAGCCCAATCCCCGATCGAAGGGGTCAGCTTCGCCCCTGTCTTCCAGGACCTGAAGGCGGAGAGCCGGCACAAGACGCAGTATTTCGAGATGTTCGCGCACCGGTCGATCTATCACGACGGCTGGCGGGCGGTGTGCCCGTTGCCCGGAACGTCGTTCAAGGAAAGCGGCTCGTTCTTCGGCGCGATCACGCTGACTGAAGACATGCTGCGCGAGTTCGACGCCAAGAACTGGGAGCTCTACGACCTTTCCAAGGACCCGACTGAGACGACCGATCTGGCGGCTTCAAACCGGCCCAAGCTGATCGAGATGATCGCGCTCTGGTACACGGAGGCGGGCAAGTACAACGTCTTCCCGCTCGATAGCCGCGGCACGATGCGTTTTGCCGACGAGCGTCCAGAGTTGACCAAGGCCCGCAAGACCTACGTCTATTATCCGGGGACTCAGATGATCCCGGAGAATGTCGCGGCGAAGCTTTTAAACAAGTCGCACAGCATCATCGCGGACGTGGAGATTCCCAAGGGCGGCGCCGAGGGGGTGCTGATCTGCCACGGCGGCAACGTCGGCGGCTACACTTTGTTCGTGAAGGACAAGAAGCTGCACTACGTCCACAATTATGTTGGCGCCGAGGAATTCCACGTCGAGTCGAACGCGGACGTGCCCGAGGGCAAGGTTTCGCTTCGCTATGAGTTTGAGAAGACCGGCGAGCCCGACTTCAAGACTGGCAAGGGCGCCGCGGGCAAGGCCCAGCTTTATATCGACAAGAAGCTCGTCGGCGAGACGACGCTGCCCTACACCGTGCCGCTCGCGCTCGGCATCGGCAGCGGGGTCTTCGTCGGTCGCAATTCCGGCTCTCCGGTGAGCCAACTCTATGGGCCGCCGTTCGAGTTCACGGGCGTGATCCATCAGGTGACGGTCGATATTTCCGGCAAGCTGATCGAGGACACCGAGGAGCAAAAGCACGCTCTCGCGAAGGTGGCGATGGCGCGACAGTAGCGACGCAAACGGAGGTTTCAGATGGCTGTCAAGAAGACGACCCAACTTGATCGCTCGAAGCTTCCCATTCCTGAGCCGCCGTTCGGCGGCAAAATCGGCAAGACCTATAAGGAGTCCAAGTCCGAATGGCCGGCGCTTCCCCAGCCGCCGAAGGGAGCGCCCAACGTCGTCATCATTCTGCTCGACGACGTCGGGTTCGGGCAGGCGTCGACCTTCGGCGGGCCGGTCCCAACGCCATCGCTCGAGAAGCTCGCCTCCGAAGGTCTGCGCTACAACCGGTTCCACACGACAGCCATCTGCGGGCCATCAAGAGCCGCGATGCTCACCGGCCGCAACCATCACAATTGCGGCAGCGGATTTCTGGCGGAATGGGCCACGGGATTCCCGAGCTACAACACCATGATTCCGCGCTCGACCGCGACGGTCGGCCGGATCCTCAAGGAGAATGGCTACAACACGTCCTGGTTCGGCAAGAACCATAACACCCCGGACTGGGAGTCGAGCGTCGTCGGCCCGTTCAACCGGTGGCCCGCAGGCATGGGCTTCGATTATTTTTTTGGCTTCATCGGCGGCGAAACGAACCAGTACTATCCGGTGCTGTTCGAGAACACGACCCCCGTTGAGCCCCACAAATCGCCCGAAGAGGGATACCACTTCATGACCGACATGACCGATCGCGCGGTCGGTTGGATGCGATACAGCAAGTCGGTCAATCCGGATAAACCCCTGCTTCTCTATTTTGCGCCAGGCGCCTGTCACGCACCCCACCAACCGCCGAAGGAATGGCGGGAGAAATTCGAGGGACAGTTCGACAAGGGCTGGGATCGGGTGCGCGAGGAGACTTACCAGCGCCAGCTCAAGCTTGGCATCATCCCGCCCGGAACCGAGAATACGCCGCGGCCAGAATGGTGCCAGGAATGGGAATCGTTGAAGCCGGACGAAAAGAAGCTTTACGCGCGCTTCATGGAAAACTACGCAGGCTATCTCGCATTCGCCGATCATGAATGCGGGCGTCTGATCGACGCGATCAAAGAGATGCCGGACGCGGACAACACGCTCGTTTTCTTCATTGTCGGCGACAATGGCGCGAGTTCGGAGGGCGGATTTGGCGGCACAGCCAGCGAGGCGATGAATCTCAATGGCATTCCCTCGAAATTCGAAGACATGCTCAAGATCATCGACGAGATCGGCGAGCCGTCGACCGAGCCCCACTATCCTCTGGGATGGGCGTGGGCCGGCAACGCGCCCTTCCAATGGGTGAAGCAGGTCGCCAGCCACCTCGGCGGATCGCGCAATCCGATGGTCGTATCATGGCCCGCCAGGATCAAGGACAAGGGCGGAATTCGCAGTCAGTTCACGCATCTTATCGACATCGCGCCGACGATCCTTGAGGCAGCGGGCATACCGGCTCCCAAGCAGGTCGACGGCATCGCGCAAAAGCCGCTCGACGGTGTGTCGCTGTCCTCGACCTTCGGCAGCGCCAAAGCGCGGCCTGTGCGCCAGCGGCAATATTTCGAAATCATTAGCAATCGCGCGATCTACGACAAGGGATGGATCGCTTGCGCGCAGCACACGCTCCCGTGGCGCCAGGACGTTGCGCCAGGAAACTGGGACAAGGATAAGTGGGAACTCTACCACCTCGATAAAGACTTTAGCGAGAACAACAACCTCGCCGCCAAGAACCCCAAGAAGCTCGCGGAATTGAAAAGATTGTTCGATCAGGAATGCAAAAAATACAATGTCTATCCACTTGACGATCGGGGCGCCGCGCGCCTAGGGGCGCCGAAGCCGCCGCCAGGCGGAGCGGACCCCAAGCGACAGCATTTCACCTATTTCCCGGGCGCGGTGTGGTTGGCGGAAACCGCGGCCGCCAACACCAAGAACCGCTCGCATCGGATCGACATATCGGTAACCCAAGAGGGTGAGGGCGTACTGGTCGCTTGTGGAGGAATGTCCGCGGGCTATGTCCTCTATGTCAAAGGCGACAAAGTTTTTTATCACTACAATTTCTTTGAAGTTGAACGGACCAGCATCGAATCCAGCATCGCGCTTCCCAAGGGCAAGTCCACCATTCGGTTTGACTTTTCGTATGACGGCGACGGAGGCGGGAAGGGCGGCGAGGGCGTGCTGTTCGTGAACGGCAAGGAGGGCGGCCGTAAACGCATCGAGCGAACTGTGCCGGCCCGCTTCGGCATCGACACCTTCGGTATCGGCATCGACACCGGCTCGCCGGTGTGCAACGACTACAAGCCGCCCTTCGCGTTCACCGGAATGATCGAGACGGTCGATATCCGGCTGGGCAAGTCGGGGTTGAGCGAGAAGGAAGAGCGAATTCTTCAGGCGAAGTTCCACGCCGGCAAGGAATATTGAGCCGACCGTTTTCGTTGGAGCGATGAGCCGCCTCCGCAGTCTCTCACGGGGTCCTCGAAGGCGATGGTCAACTCGTCCTTGAGACAAAGGTCGATCTGCGCCGCGGCGGGGCGTGGCAATTCGACCCTGATGAGATGAGTGTCAGCGGAACGATTGAAGTCGGCTTCGATCAGGCGCACCGCGTCCGCGACCCAATCCCGGTCGGGGCCCGAGGCGCCGGCGTCGCTGGTTTCAGCCCTCGGCGGCGCGGCGCCGGAGGTCAATTGGCGACCGGCGGCCGATCGCCGCGCCCATTGAGCGCTCCGGGCGCCCAGTTCACGCCGTCCCGCATGGCGTAAAAGATGTGGGCGCCGATGCGATCGACCCGTTTGAGGTAGCCGACCCAGAACGGCGAGACATAGTTGGCGTGATAATTGACCGCCTCGCCAACCTTGGAATTGTAGTTCGCGCCGCTCACCACGTCCCTGGCGATCCGGGTCGCGACCGCCCACGGGCCCGGCTCTTCAATGCGAAGCGACTTGCCCTCGCAGGCGAAGGTGAACTGGCAGGCGAACGGACGGTTGCGGTCCTGATAGACGACGCCGCAGACCGTGGTCGGATAGATGCCGCTGCGCACGCGGTTGAGCACGACCTGGGCCACGGCCGCCTGGCCCTCCTCGGGCTCGCTGCGGGACTCGAAATAGATCGCTTCGGCCAAGCAGCGCATCTGGCGCGCGCTGTCCTTCGGATCGATGAGCGTCGCGTAATTTGGCTTGCCGTCCGCGGCCGACAGCTGCGGAACCGTCGTCAGGCCTGAGCCATCGGTCTCGACCACCACCAGCACGCCGTCGCTGGACGTCGGCGACGAGGAGTTGAGCGCGAATTCGAGCGGCGGCGCCGGCGTTGCGCCGTCATCGAAAGTGAGCGCCGGCTCCGGCCCGTCGCCGTCGGCCGGGCGCAGAGGAACTCATCGTGTGGCCGGGGTCGAATTCATCGTCGCGCGGATCTTCAAGCTCATGCGGCCAGGAATTGATCGCGGTGGGATCGGTCCTGGTTCGCTCGCCGTTCAGGCGTTTGGCGGCGAAGCTCGGAAGGTTGATGAGGGGATCGCCCTTGGCGCTGCGATCGACGGCGGGAAACCTCTCGCCCGGCTGCTTCAGCGCCCCGTTCGGCTCGATCTCGTCGGAATTCGCTGCGAGGTCCCTCGGATCGCCGGCCACATAGCGCGCCTGGACGATCGGCAGCGGCGCGCCGTCTGCGTCCACTGCGCGGAGCGGGCGCGCTGCGAGCGCGGCCCGGTCGAGCCCGCCCGGGGCGCCGGCCAATTGGCTGCGAGCGAAGGCGCTCGTGAATGCGAGCGGCTCCTGTTCCGCTTCGGCGGTGATCGACACAAGCACTGCGAAAGCCACGCACCACGGCGCTGCGATCGAAAGAGCCCATCGGAGACTCGAACGCCTCATACCCGAAGCAAGCGCCCGCGCTTAGAGTTTCACGTCCCCGCGCTGCGGCTTAACAAAAAGCACGCAATGCGAACCATTTCGTTTATCGGCGCTTAAGGTTGCCGGGAGGTTACCAAAGGTTAGGGACGGGCGTGCCGGATTGGCGCAGGGGCTGCTCGTTGCGCTCGGCACGCCTATCGAGGAGGGGCGACGCTCTATGGTTAGGGTCTCGCCGCGCCGCCGGCCTTGCTCGCGCCACTCATGGCGGCGCTGAGCGTGGCCTATTGGCGGCGCTCGCTCAATCTGACGCGCTCTCGGCGCGCGAAGATGTCCTTGATCTCCCCGATCACTCTTGCGCCGTCGAGAGAGCCGTGGACCGCGGGGGAGCCGATGAGCGAGCTTTGGGCCGTCGTCAGGGCGCCCTGCACATCGTCGACGGTGAGGATGTTCTTTCGCACCAGAATGTCGAGAATCGCCATGGCGATAGCCCCGCCAACCATGGCCGTTCCGAGCGGGCGACTGGCGAAGGACGCGTTCGACATGCCTGAACTCCCCAAAAAACGCCCGGTGAAGATCGCTTGATAAGACGGTCTTTTCCGCTGGAAACGGCGAGAGCGGAAAGATGAAAAGATCGCGCCCGCGCGAAACGCTTCGCCGTTTGCGCGGGCGCGCGCCCCCATCCGTCTCGTTGAAAGCAAGCCGCGAGTTGCGGCTTTAGGCAGCCGCCATCGACTCGATGGCCACGTAACGCTGCCCGTCCCAGACCCGCGAATTCGGCGGCTTATAGGCCATGCGGCAATGTCCGGCGCAATAGGAGCGGCCCTTCGCCGTCTGAACGCCGCAATAGACGAAATCCTCGCTGGTTGGGTCGCCGAGCGGCCATCGGCAAGCGCCTTCGCGGATCTCCTCGAACCCAACCTTCAACATCTCTCCGACCTGCGCCTCGGCGAAGAGCCATGCCGGCTTCCTCTCACGTGGGATGGCGGGGACGATGGCCCGCTTCCACAAAGGGGCATCCGTGCGAGCAATCGACGGACGACGCGGCCGGCCCGTGACCGCCCGCGGCGCTCGGGGCGCCGAACAATGGATGTTGCCGGTGAGCTTGATGCCGACCCGGTTGGCCTTGCCGATCACGGCGTTGCGCGACGGGGCGCCGAGCGCCGCAGCAATGCTGCTCGCGCTTTTTCCTTCGAGCGCCATTTGCCTCAGAGTTTCAATCGCCGCATCGGTCCACATATCCACGCCCTCCGTTACTTCTGTGACTGTTCAACCTGACGAGAAACGTCGCTTCCCCTGCGTCCCGGAGCCGATGTGAGGCTGAACCCTGTGCGCTCCATCATCGTCATCGGATGTTCCTTCAGGTTGTATAACATGGTTAATACAACCATTCCTTGCATCTGGCAATAGCGAATTTGTCAGGATTTGTCACACCCGCCGGCGAAACGAATCAGGAACGGCCGAGCGCCCTCGAATCGAGGGCGCCCCTTTCAGTACGGGGAAGACCTGGAGCGGCGCTTGCCAGGGAGAGCCGGCCGATTGGATGAGGAAAGCTGGACAAACAGGGGCGCCGCTGCCATCGTCTCCAGCAACCAAATTGCCCTCAAGGAGCTCGCATGACCACCGCCGCCGCCGTCAAGACCGCCCCGCGCGCGGGCGTTCCCAACGATCTCGAGGCGTTCTGGCTCCCCTTCACGCCCAATCGGGCCTTCAAGAAGAAGCCGCGGCTCATCTCTCGCGCCAAGGACATGCACTATTTCACCCCCGAGGGGCGCGCGATCCTCGACGCCACGGCGGGCTTATGGTGCTGCAACGCCGGACACAACCGGGCGCCAATCGTGGCCGCGATCCAGCGCCAGGCGGCGGAGCTCGATTTCACGCCGACCTTCCAGTTCGCCCATCCGCTGGCGTTCCAGCTGGCCTCGCGCCTGGCCGAGCTCGCGCCGGGCGACCTCGATCATGCGTTCTTGTGCAATTCGGGCTCGGAGGCCTGCGACACGGCGCTCAAGATCGCGCTCGCCTATCACAACGTGCGGGGCAATGGCTCGCGCCAGCGCCTGATCGGCCGCGAGCGCGCCTATCACGGCGTCGGCTTCGGCGGCATCTCGGTCGGCGGCATGGTCAACAACCGCAGGTTCTTCGGTTCGCTCTTGGCCGGCGTCGACCATTTGCCCGCGACCTATAATCGCGAGCATCAAGCCTTCACCAAAGGCGAGCCGGAATGGGGCGCCCATTTCGCCGACGCGCTCGAGAGCATCGTGGCGCTGCACGACGCGTCGACCATCGCCGCCGTGATCGTGGAGCCGATGGCGGGCTCGACTGGTGTTCTCCCGGCACCCAAGGGCTATTTGAGGCGGCTGCGCGAGATCTGCGATAAATACGGCATTCTGCTGATCTTCGACGAGGTCATCACCGGCTTTGGCCGTCTCGGGGCGCCATTCGCCGCCGAGCGCTACGGCGTTCAGCCCGACATGATCACCTTCGCCAAGGGCGTGACTTCCGGCGCCGTGCCGTTGGGCGGGGTGATCGCGCGCAAGCACGTCTACGACGCCTTCATGAATGGGCCGGAGCACGCGATCGAGCTCTTCCACGGCTATACCTACTCGGGGCACCCGCTCGCTTGCGCCGCGGCGCTGGCGGCGCTCGACGTCTATCGCGACGAGCGCCTGTTCGAGCGCGCCAAGACGATGGAGCCCAAGTGGTATGACGCCATCATGGGCCTGAAAGGTCTGCCCAACGTCGTCGACATCCGCTGCGTCGGCCTGACTGGCGCGATCGACTTGGCGCCTATTCCCGGCAGTCCTGGCGAGCGTGTCCGTCACGTGCTCGACCACGCGTTCTTTGATGCGGGGATCATGATTCGTCCGGCCGGCGACACGATCGAGCTCACCCCGCCGCTCATCATGAGCGAGAGCGACATCGGCGAGATCATGGACAAGGTCGGGGCTTCGATCAAAGCGGCGGCGTAAATTAGCCGCAACATTCGAGGTCTAGGAAAACGCGCATGCCTATTGGATGAAATCTGAGTGCGACAGGAGAAGCTCATGATCTCCAGTGGGTGAAAGCTCCACCGAGGTAGCTCCGCGCCGGAGGCCTCGTAGCGAGTCTTGGGTCCAGACCGGTAACGTTCTGGGCTAAGCGTAGACAGCAAGTGCGCAGGGTCTGTATTGGGCCACGAAATAATTCTCATTGCGCGTGCCGAGGCTGCTTAGATTGGCCGAAGGCAACACCGGCGTCGCCGATATGGCGAGGCGACGACGGACCGCCGGGGTCGGAGACCAGGTCATGTGCACAAGGAAATCATGGGAACCTGAGAAGTCCTGAAGGCTGCTCCCGTAGGTCACGGGAGGGCTCGTATGCCGAGGGAAGACCGGAGGCTGCGAGTTTGGTCGGCAGGATGACGGATCGAGGCGTAGTACCGCAGATGGCGACGAAGGTAACGAGTCGACCGGAGGGAGGGCCTCGACTGATGAGGAACCCGGACGAGAGGCTGGGGGGCCGAACACAGGGTCGGACCGATCTCCCAGATCATCTTGCCCGGGTGAACGACGCGGCCGCACGGTCGCGCCAGACCCGGTTCACGGCGCTGCTGCACCATGTGGACGTCGAGGCGCTCGAGCGAGCGTTCCGGCGATTGCGTCGGCGGGCGGCGCCTGGGGTAGATGGGGTGACGGTGGAAACCTACGAGAAGAGGCTCACGGACAACCTCCGTGAACTCTGCGACAAGGTCCACTGCGGCGGGTATAAGCCGCAGCCGGTTCGCCGGACTTACATTCCCAAGGCCGACGGTGGAAAGCGGCCTCTTGGCATTCTCGCCCTGGAAGACAAAATCGTTCAGGGCGCGGTGGCGGAGGTGTTGAGCGCCATCTACGAAGCCGACTTCCTCGACTGCTCCTTTGGCTTTCGTCCCGGACGCAGCGCCCACCAAGCGCTGCGAACCATCCACGACGCCATTATCTCGGAGCGCGTGAGCTGGGTGTTCGAAGCGGACATTCGCAAATTCTACGACTCGATTGACCACGAGTGGTTGATGCGGATGGTCGAGCACCGGATCGCCGATCCGCGCGTCTTGCGGCTGATACGCCAATGGCTCGAGGTCGGCGTTCTGGAGAACGGCGTGTATGCCGAGACGGTGGAAGGGACGCCACAGGGCGCGGGGATCAGCCCGCTGCTCGCCAATATCTTTCTGCACTACGCGCTTGACCTATGGGTCGGGCAGTGGACGCGCCGCGCGGCAATCGGCCGGCTGAGGCTGGTGCGCTACGCCGACGACTTCCTGCTGACCTTCGAGCAGCGCGCGGACGCAGACGAGATGGCGAAGGCTCTGGCGGAACGGCTAGCCAAGTTCGGTCTTCGTCTGCACGAAGACAAAACGCGGCTGATCGAATTCGGACGGTTTGCTACGGCAAATCGTCGGCGACGGGGCGAAGGGCGACCAGAGACGTTCGATTTTCTGGGCTTCACGCATTATTGCGGGAAAACCCTGGACGGACGGTTCATGGTCCACCGCAAAACCCAGCGCGGGCGCATGATCCGTAAGCTGAAGGAATTGCGGCACGAGTTGAAACGACGGATGCACACGCGACTTCGCGAGCAGCATGGATGGCTGGCTCGCGTGCTGCGCGGGCACTACGCCTATTTCGGCGTCACCGGCAACAGCTATGGCTTGCGCCGCTTCCGGAACCAAGCCGTCAAAGCATGGCATGGCATACTGAGGCGGCGCAGCCAAAAGCGACGACTGTCGTGGGATCGCTTCAACGCTCTTCTGCACGTCAACCCTCTGCCGCCGCCCCGGCTCGTTCACATCTGGCGAGGGCGAGCGACCTGAAACGGGAATACTCATCAGAAGAGCCGGATGCGGGAAAGCTGCAAGTCCGGATCTGCGGGGGAGGCGGCGGGCGACCGCCGCCTCTACCCGACCGATTCGCGGGTTGGCTACCGCCGGACCGGTGATGCGTCGCGAAGCTTCCTCTGTCTAGCGTCCAGCGTCGGATGATCTCCGGCTGTTAGTGATGACGAGGATTCTCCTGGCCGTGACCGCGCCTCCAGCCTTGCTCAGCTTTGGATGGGATCTGGTGTGGCGATGGCCTCCTTTCGCGATGTCAGCCCTCGTTCTCAGCGCATCAAGCGCCGCCGGCTTGAACGTGTTTGGCGATCGCCCAGGCAAAGCCCGCCAACTCTCGCGCGATCGCGGTCGTGACTACGGCGGGTGATTTTCCCGTCCGGGCGAGCTTGCGATAGCGCCGGCACAGCCGTTCCTGCGCTTTCCAGGCGATGTCCCGGATCGGCTTGGCCAAGCCTTCCTGTCGCAGCAGTTGCTCTCGACTGACGCGCGCCGGGAACCGATAGCTCCATGCGCACCCGCCCGATGCAGCTTGGCCAGATTGATCGCATCGCGCCGATCCGTCTTGATCCGATCTCCCGGCTTGCGCGGGATCAACGACGGAGCCACGACGACGCAGCCATGTCCGGCGAGGGTCAACCGCCGTTGAATCCCACAGCCGCAAGGTCCGGCCTCATAACAGAACCGAAGCTCGCTCCCGGCGCGCGACAGCTTCGCCGCCAGAGCGTTCAAGGCCGTCGGCGGTTCGCGATCTTGCCATACTCGCGCACCTCCTTGCGCCCGCCCGTCTCGGCAAGCGCGACCGCAATCGTGCCCTTATGAACGTCAAGGCCAACATATGTGATAGTTCGGTCCAAGGCCCGTCTCCTTCGCATGAGGCTCTGCGCCGGAACCCCGGCGCAACCCTCGACAAGCCTGCATACTATGGCACGGGTCGCCCTATCTCAGGCGAACATGTAGTCTAGCGGCTGAATGCCGCACTATGGGAACGATGCTTGGTCATGGCTTTCATCCTCAGAAAGCTCAGCACCGACGGTCAATCCAAATCCTTCATCACGTCCACCCCGAGGGGCGCACTCCAAATTGGGGGGTAAAGCGGCGAAGGGCGTCGGCGATGGCTTGCCAGAGGTCGGGGATTGTACGGGCGGCCGCGGCGCGCAAAAGGGCCTTGAGCTTGGCGAAGGCCATTTCGATGGGGTTGAAGTCGTCCTCCGTGAAGAATCGGGAGACGCCTGGTTTTCCACGGGATAACGGGTTTCTGCAAGTCTTTGCGATTGCAGGAGAGCAGCGTTTGCCGGCTTGATTTCTTGCGAATTGAGAGAGGCGTTTGACTGTGATTCCCTGGTCGTCGAATTGAACATCGTCGAGAAGGCCAGCGACAACACGATTGGAAGGACGCTCAAAAAAACGCTCTCCAACCTCACCGCAACCGGCAAGGGGTGATCGCGCCGGACGCCGACGCTGGCTTTGTCGTCGCGATGGAGGACGGGCTGGAAACCGATCATACGATTTCCTGGTGATCACCTCGGGTTGGCGATTTTGGGCCACCAGTGGAAGCCGGCTTGGCTTTTGATTTTTTGTCGCTCCGCAGCGAGGGCGGCGCAACGTGCGGAGATGACCTCGTCGAGCGTTTCGAGGTCGGGAATGTGCTTGTTGACGATCGGCTCGTCGACCAGCGTCCAGAGCGTTTCGGCCGGCTGCACTTCGGGGGTATAGGCGGGTTGGAAGACGAGACGAACCCCTTCCGGTACGACAAGGCCGGCTTCACCGTGCCAGCCGGCGTTGTCGAGCACGAGCACGATGATCCGATCGCGCCCTGCGCCGGCTTCCTCGGCGAACAAGCGCAGCAGCGCCTCGAAGAAAGGCTTCGATACGCCGTTCGAGACGTACCAGAAGACTTCACCGGTGGCGGGTGAGACGAAGGCCGTCACATAAAGCCATTCGAACCGATGGTGGCCGTGCGAGATCGGCCGTTTGCCCACAGGCGCCCAGACTCGCCGCGTCACCGGCTTCAGGCCGATCCGGTGTTCGTCGGTCGCGAAAGTCTCGATCGGCGTGTCGGGATGGCGCGCCGCTTCCTCGGCGACAATGTCGGCCACTTTTTTTTGAAGTCGTCCTGCTCCTCGAGCGTCGCCGCCTTGGGGTTGCGCGGCCGCGGCTTTTGGATCGACCAATCGATCGCCCTCAGCGCCTCCCAGCCACGCTGCGCGGCGAGCGACGCCAGGCCCAACTCGCCCGCCATCCATTGCGCAACCTTGGCGCTCGTCCAAACCCCGCCGTCCGGCGGAGGATCGGCAAGACGAGCGCCAAGCCGATCCAACACCTCGGGCCTCAGAACAGTCGCCACCGCGCCGTTGCCGCGCCGGAGATCGCCCAGCGCCGAAGGCCCGCGCGCGTTGTAGCGCTCCAGAAGCTGCTCGATCCAGCGGCTCCCAAACGAGGTCATCGCCGACACTTCCCCGATCGTATGGCCCTTCGCCAACAGCCAGATCGTCTGGAAATGCCGCGAAGACGTCGCGTCCCCGCTGGCTTCGTAACGCTCCTCCAATGCCGCAACGCTCAGATGACCGGCCACATGCGCCATGCTCGCCCCCAGCGAATCATGGCTTTCCTATCTACCAGCGGGAAATCCAACTGAGAATCCTTCCCCGCCGAGTCAATCACCCGGAACTCGTATCAGAAGCCGCGCGACCCCGATCGCCCTCTCGTGGGTGTGGATGAAACGTCCAAGCCACTGATCGTCGAGACGCGCGCGCCGCTCGCCGCCAAGCCCGGACAATCCGCCCGGCGCGATCACCAATACGAGCGCAACGGGGCGGCCAATCTCCGCATGATGTTCGCGCCGCTGGAGGGCTGGCGCCGGGTCAAGGCGACCGACCGCCACGCCGCCGCTGATTACGCCCAGGTTCTCAAGGACCTATCCGACGTGCATTTTCCCGACGCCGAACAAATCAGGCTGGTCCGGGACAATCTGAGCACGCATACGGCGGCCTCGCTCTACCCAGCCTTCCCCGCGCCCGAAGCGCGCCGCCTCGCCAAACGGTTCGAATGGCGTTACACCCCTAAACATGGAAGCTGGCTCGCTATGGCCGAATCCGAACTCGGCGTTCCGTCGAGCCAATGTCTGAGCCGGCGCATTCCAGACAAGCCGACCCTCCTCAGAGAGGTCGCCGCCTGGCAGGACCATCGCAACAAACATCACGCAAAGGCCGACTGGCGATTCACTACAGACGATGCCCGCGTGAAGCTGAAAAGACTCTACCCCTCATTGTGAAGGACTCGGTCGACTAGCTGATCTCGGCTGGGGACGTCGAAATCTCGGCGTTCGACGTTCCTGCGAACGACGAGTGATATGTTTGCCCGGTGTGCAAAAAGAAAGTGGCGCGTCGTTTCGCCGGCGGTCAGTGGCGAATTCGAACGAAAACGGCTGCCTGGAATAAGCTGAAGCGCCTAGCTTCCGAACGAACGACGTGTTTCCGTTTTCCCACGGCCGCGGGCCCCCGTCGCCGCGGCGTTTTACATCCCGGGGGTGCGCTCGTCGAGAGGGTAGGATTGGCGCGCTAAAAGCCGATCTACCCGTCTGATACCTAGAGAAGGCGTCACCCATGTTGGCTTAGGATAAGTGATTGATAAATTGTCATGTTTTTCGAATATGAAAACGTCCGCCTTCTCCCCAAGGGTTCTCGGCTGGGTCGTTGCGGCCGCTAGACCGTGATTGTTCACTGGTGGCTACGAATCAAGATGTTGAAAGTGGCGCTGGGTCCTCGAGGCGATCGGCGATCAGAAATCGATCGCCCAGGGTTGACTTGCGGTCTAATCGGAACGGGGCGCTCCGTCGCGCTCCACCGCGTCAATCACACGGTTGCGCGAATCCCGCGAATATGGCTTCGCCGCGCTCTAAATCTGCGGCCGCGGTTCGGACTCGGCTTGCAGGAACACGCCGTCGTCGACATCCATGGCGTTGCCGCGCCACACAACGTTGCGGCCGGACCAACCGCACGCCCACAGGAGCGGCAGCAGGACGTCGCGCACGAGCCACGCCGCGGGACTTCGCCACGACAGCGGCCAGCCGGCGGTGAATGCTAGGATGGCCTCGGCACCGTAACAGAACGCAGCCGCCAGCGCGAGTCCAATGACCGGGTCCAACCCGAAGTCCGGAGCGGCGACTGCAGCGGCGACGAGGGTGAGAAGCCCGGTCGTCAAAATCTCGGGAGCAAAAAAGAATGGGAACGTGGCGCGCCTTAGCCGCGCCCAGCGAAGCTGTCGCGACCAGACGTCGCGCAGATGTCGCCGGCCGAGCGGCTGCTGGAACGGCCGGTCGACGAGATGGGCGTTGAACCCCTGCGCCCGGATGAGTTTGGTCGCCGCCGCATCTTCCGCGATCTCCGCTCCCAAAGCTTCAATGCTTCCGCCCGTTTCCAGAATCTCCCGACGCCACAGCATCGTCTTGCCCTGGGCGAAGCCGTAGCCGCAGGATTTGCCCGCATATTGCCAGCGCGCCTGATAGGTATTGAGAAAGGCGCACTCGATCTCGGCGGCGAAAGACTTGGGTTGGGAGCCGATCGGCGGGGCGCAGACGATGCCGCTATCGGAGCGCCACCGTGCAAGCAAACGCTGAATGTAGTCGGCTGGCATCAACACATTAGAATCGGCGATGATCACCCAATCGTAGCGCGCCGCCTTCCATCCCTTGACGACGTTGTTGAGTTTGGGGTTGGCGCTGATCCGGTCATCGCCGATCAGCAGACGCGCCGGGCGATCGGGATTGGCCGCGATCGCGCCGCGCACCAGGGGTGCGATCGGATCATCGCTGCCAGCGAGGCAGAAGTTGATCTCATAGCTTGGATAATTGAGCGCGAAGATTGATCGGAGCGTTTCGCGCGAAAACGTCTCGACCCCGCACAAAGGCTGTACGATTGTGACGCTCGGGGCGTCCGTTGGCGGCGGCATCGGGGGGCCGGACCGCCGCCTGCAGCGACGAGCCGCGAGCGCGACGCTCAACCCATGCATCCCCGCGCTGGTAGCGCAAATCCCCGCCGCCAGGGCGCCTATAGTCATGGGGCTAGACTACCCGAATCACAAGGCCTTGTCACACCATATTGCCGCACCCGCGCGACGCTTCTATGAAGGCGAATGGCCCCTCTTCCGGTGGTCCGGTTCGCGCCTTCGCCGACCGGCCGCATCCATATCGGCAACGCTCGCACTGCCCTGCTCAACTGGCTCTTCGCCCGCCGCCGCGGCGGAACGTTCATCCTGCGCTTTGACGACACGGATCTCGAGCGTTCGAGGACGGAATACGCCGACGCGATCGAGGCGGATTTGGGTTGGCTCGGAATTGCGCCAGACCTGGTGCGCCGCCAGTCGGAGCGGATGGCGGCCTACGACGAGGCCGCCGCGCGGCTTAAGGAATTGGGACGGCTGTATCCGGCCTATGAGACGGCGGCGGAGCTCGACCGGCGCCGGAAGCTACAGCAGGCGCGCGGCCTTCCGCCGATCTATGATCGCGCCGCCTTGCGCCTGTCGGCTGCCGAGCGGGACGCGCTCGAAACCTCAGGCCGCAAACCCCATTGGCGTTTTCGCCTCGAACCGACGACTGTGCGTTGGGACGATGTGGTGCGCGGCGACAGCCATATCGACTGCGCGTCGCTGTCCGATCCGGTCCTGCGCCGCGAGGACGGAACCTATCTTTACACGCTGCCCTCGGTGGTCGATGACATCGACTTCGGCGTGACGCATGTCATTCGCGGCGAGGATCACGTCACCAATACCGCCGTGCAGATCCAGATTTTTGAGGCCCTCGCGGGCGCAGCGCCGCGCTTCGGCCATCACAACCTCCTGACCGACGCCGGCGGCGGGGGGCTGTCGAAGCGCTCAGGCGCGCTCTCGATCGCCGCGTTGCGCACAAAAGGGATCGAGTCGCTTGCCGTCGCCGCGCTTGCAGTGCTCGTTGGTTCGGCCGAAGCCGTGCGTCCGGTCGCCTCGCTCGATGAGCTGGCTGAGCTCATCGATCTTTCGCAACTCTCCCACGGCGCGGCCCGCTTTGACGAAGCCGAGCTCGAGGCGCTTTCGGCGCGCACGCTGCATCGGCTGCCGTACGCGGCGGTCGCTGACCGACTGGGCGCGCTCGGCGTCGTCGGACCGGACGCGGAGGCCCTGTGGCTCGCGGTTCGCGGCAACCTTTCGCGTCTCGAGGATGTGGCGATCTGGCGGCAGGTGGCAGAGGGCGAGGTCGCGCCGATCGTCGAGGATCCCGACTATCTCGCGTTGGCCGCCTCGTGCGCGCCCGAGGGTCCGTGGGACCAGTCGACCTGGGTCGCATGGACGACGCGGCTCAAGGAGGTCACCGGGCGCAAAGGTCGGGCGCTGTTTCACCCATTGCGCCTGGCCTTGACCGGCCAGGAGGCGGGGCCGGAACTCGCCGTCCTCTTGCCGCTAATCGGCCGCGCTAAAGCGCTGGCCCGACTATCCGCACCGGGCGTTTGACCCCGTCCGGTCCGGTCACTTCCACCGTTCGCCCCTGATTCACGCTGAAACTCTTGGCGCTCTGCACATCGTCGCCGGCGATGCCGGACGTCTCGCGGCTGACGGTGGCGGCCTCGGCGCTGAGCTTGGTGTCGGCGCCGTTGGCGTCGAGGACCGGCGCGGTCGCTATATCCGACGATGGCGCGGCGGGCGTTCCGCCTGGCCCCGCCGCGGGCGGAACGCCCGGCCCGGCGACTACAGGCGCACCCGGCTTGGCCTTCAAATCGAGAACCGGCTTCGCCTTGGGATCGATGATCGGCCGGGCCATTTCCGCCGATTTCTCCGGCGTCACCAGAATATCGTGTTTCTCGTGGCCATACCGCGCTTCCGCATCGGCGAGCGCATCCGCCCAGCTCTGCCCCTTGCGCCGGCAGGAGCAGGTCGGATCGTAAGTTTTCTCGAATTTACCGGCGTTGGGTAAATTCGCATAAGGCTCGCCCGTCGGTGAAGCGGCTTCGTCGATTGTGCCGCCGAATGGGAACGAATACAGGGCCATGTCGGCGTTGGGGCACAAGGCCCTGCAAACGTCTTCCAGACTGTCCGCCCGGCTCCCGGCGCCGGAATAGGAAACAGGGAAGAAGCTGCCGTCGCAGGTGCGCACGCATACCGCATAGGAGCCGGCGTGCGCCTGGACGCCTTTATCGCCCGATGGGCCCGGCTGCCGCGGCTCCTGCCCGCGATCTTCGAATCGGGCGTCCGTCTGCGGCTCCTCGGGCGGCGCCGCGAGCCTTGCTAGGCCGCCGAACAGAGCCTCGAAGACATTGGCGGGACCCGATGGCGCGTGGCCGCATTCAGCGTTGTAGCGGGCGACCAGATCGCCGGCCCCGCCGCCCGCGCGAGCCTGCAGGTCGGCGAGATTGGCCTGCATACGCGAAATTTGGGCATTGACCTCGCCGCATTGCGGCGGCGGCTCCGAGCCGAAAAACAGGAACTTACGGTTCCCGCAGCCAAGTGATCGCGCATAAACGCTGGTGCGCCCGAGCTCGGCCCGCTGACGCTCAACGGCGGCCTGCGCGCCGCTCGACCCCCGGCGGGAGGCGATGGCTTGCTGCAAGCGAGCGCACTCGGCGTTCTGTGCCCGCGCCGCGGAGTCGCCGAAAGCAAAGATCAAGGCCGCGAGCGCGGCCAAAACGCCGGCCGACGCCAGAACTTTGCCCTGCCCGAAAGCGCTCCGCATGGGTGTCTTCGCCGCCTTCATCTCGTCAATCGCCTTTGCCCGTCGTGAGCCTGGAACTCCCACACCGCCATCAATGCCGGACCGGCGCGTTTAGAAACCGACATCGCGGCGTGAACAAGGCATGCGGTCGCAAGGTCGCGCCGGGGCGCTTCATACGGGGTTTCGCCAGGCCGCACCATAGGGTTGAGGCCGTTCCTCGCGCCGCGTGTGGCTTCGGCGGGCCGGATGGGGCATAATGAGGCGATGGCCGAGCCGGACGCGCGCGTCTCCAATGCGCCCGAAATCACCGTCAGCGAACTGGCAGGCGCACTCAAACGCGCCATTGAGGACCGGTTCGGCTATGTACGCGTCAGGGGCGAGGTTTCCGGCTATCGCGGGCCCCATTCGTCGGGCCACGCCTATTTCAGCCTCAAGGACGCCAACGCGCGGCTCGACGCCGTCATCTGGCGCACCACGCTGCAGCGCATGCGGCTCAAGCCCGAGGAAGGGCTCGAAGTCGTTGCGACCGGCCGATTGACCACCTTTCCCGGCAAGTCGAGCTACCAGATCGTGATCGAGGCGCTCGAACTCGCCGGAATCGGCGCGCTGATGGCCCTGCTCGAAGCGCGGCGCAGGAAACTCGCCGAAGAGGGGCTGTTCGACGCGGCGCGCAAGCGAAAAGCGCCGTTCCTGCCGAGAGTTATCGGTGTGGTGACGTCGCCGACCGGCGCCGTCATTCGCGACATTCTGCATCGCCTGGCTGATCGCTTCCCGGTGCGGGTCATCGTCTGGCCGGTGCGCGTTCAGGGTGAGACCTCCGCGGCCGAGGTCGCCGCGGCGATCGACGGCTTCAATGCGATGGCCATGGACGGGACCGCGCCCCGGCCGGACGTGCTGATCGTCGCCCGGGGCGGCGGCTCTCTCGAAGATCTCATGAGCTTCAACGACGAAGCCGTCGTGCGCGCGGTCGCGCGCAGCGCAATCCCGCTCATTGCCGCCGTCGGCCACGAGACCGACTGGACCCTGATCGATCACGCCGCTGACGTGCGCGCCCCGACCCCGACTGCGGCGGCCGAATTCGCGGCGCCTGTCCGGGCCGAGCTCCTCGCCACAATCGCCGAACTGAACGCGCGCCGCCGCGGCGCGATCCTGCGGTTCTCGCACCGCCTGCGCCAAGATCTGCGCGCGCTTGCCCGGGCGCTGCCGGCGGGCGAGAAGATCGTCGCCGGGCCGCGCCAGCGGCTCGACCGCGCCACGGATACGCTCGCTGCGCGCCTGCGTGGGACGATCGACCAGCGCGCCCGGCGGGCCGCGGAACTGGGCCGGCGCCTCGCGCGGCAATCGCCCGGCGCGCGCCTTGCCGGCCAGCGTGAACGCTTGAGAGGGTTGGTCGGGCGTCTGGCCAGGCAGCGGCCGCTTCTGATCGAACGGCCGCGGCGGGCGGCTGACGCCATCAGCCGGGTATTCGTCCGCGAAGCGGCGCTGCTGGCGAGAAGGCGAAGCGAGCGGGCGGAGGCGCTCACGCGCCTCGCCGTGCGCATGCAGCGTGCATATAGCGAGCGCCTGCAGAGTCGCGGCGCTCAGCTGTTCTCCGCTTGGCAATTGCTGGGCGCGATGAGTTATCGCGGCGTGCTGTCGCGCGGCTTCGCGCTCGTGCGGGATGAGACGCAGAAACCGCTGTGGCGCGCGACAGAGGTCCGACAGACGCAGCGCCTCGAGATCGAATTCGCCGATGGAAAGGTCGGCGCCATCGCGGGCGGGCGGGTCGGGCCGCCCATGACTCCGCCTGCATTGTTGCCGCGTCGACGTGCAAGGCTGGACAAAGACTCGGAGGGGCAGGGGACGCTGTTTTGATTCGCTTCAAGGCCGGCCGCGAGGTCGATCCCAGGCTATTTCATGCAGATAGTTTGGAATTACTTGCTTCGATAGAGCCATGGATTGCGCACGGGGATTGCTTAAAGGGGAGGGATCATGGAACCCATCGAGAACGTTCGTTCCAGAAGCGGAAACGTGATCATCGAAGGCGACACTGCGGTCCTGTCTTTTCTTGCTGAGATTGACGGCCACGCAAATGTGGCGGTTTCGATGCGGGTCCACGACTTGGAGCAGCTGCAGTCGCGAATAGCTCGTGCGCTAAGCGCCCGGAAAGAGCAGTCGCCGCCGGAGTAAATCGCTCCGGGACCGGAGTGCGGACGATTCGGGCCTCCGCCTGCGCGGACGGGCGCCTTTCGCCGATCCCGCTACTCGGCCGCGTGCCGGATCGCAGGCGCCTCGCCTTCGGGGACGCGGTTGAGGGGGCTTGCAGAGCGCGGTTTCGGCGTGGGCTCCGCCAGCCGCCCCTCGAGCCAGGCCGGCAGGAACGCCTCGAGCCACGCGGCGACGCGGCCGTCATGCTGGAACCAGCCGCCGAGATGTTCGGGGCGGCTCAGCGCCCCGGGCCGGGTCAGGCGCTCGGCGCCGCGATGCGTCCAGCGGCACATCATGTGATAGGTCACTTCCGGGTGGAACTGCAGACCGACCGCTTGCCGGCCATAACGATAGGCCTGGTTGGGGAAGTTCGTTCCGCCAGTGGCGAGGAGCTCGGCGCCCTCGGGCAGATCGAAGCCGTCGGAATGCCATTGGTAGACAGTGCGCGGGAACGGGGCCGAGCATACCCGCTCGCCGGCGGTTGTGGGCTCGATCGGGTAATAGCCAATCTCGCTGCGCTTGTCATCGAAACTGAACACCCGCGCGCCGAGCGCGCGCGCCAGCATTTGCGCGCCGAGGCACAATCCGAGCACCGGCTTGTCTTCGGCGAGCGGGGTTTCGAGCCAGTCAATCTCGCGCCTGACCCAGTCGAGTGTGTCGTTGGCCCCCATCGGGCCGCCGAACACGATGACGCCGTCGTGGTCCGCGAGCTTCTCTGGCAGCGGCTCGTCGAGGCTTGGCCGGCGGATGTCCAGCCTTACGCCCATGGCCTTGAGCGCCGCGCCGACCCGACCCGGGGTGGAATGCTCCTGGTGCAGGACAATCAAAACTGTCGGGCGCCGGGCGAGGCTCCCCAAGGTCATGGTCTCGAACTCCATCGCGAGGTCACGTTCGCCCCTCACTCGAATCGTATCTTAGAACGCAAATTCCGCGCCACAAGCTTAATAAGACGTGAACCGCAAGGAGTGGCGCGCATTGATTGTGCGAGCGCGTGCTTGCCTGACTTGCCGCCCGCCGATATACAGGGCGCTTCCCGCACCGCGGCAGCGCCGCTCCCATCGTCTAGCGGTCTAGGACGTCGCCCTCTCACGGCGAAAACAGGGGTTCGAGTCCCCTTGGGAGCGCCAGTGATTTCAACAGATTAGTGGTTCCATGGCTTGTTCGAAAGCCTGCGGTACGGAAATTATACGGAAAAGGCGTCGCCGAACATCGGCGAACGGGCGCAGAATTTCCGACGCCTTCATGTTCGAAATTCAGTGGGTTGCTGACCTGATAGTGGAGACGCGGCAACTTCTCGCCTATCCGTGCACGGCCTGAGAGATCGAGAGATCGCCTTTTGGTTCCGCCGATTGGACATGGGGGAGGGCGAAATTGAGCGCCACTTGGGTCGTCGCAGTCCGTGGTGGACGCCGAGGGCCCAGGTCTTGGCGTTGGCGAAGGCGCGATGAACCTATGGCAGGACGACGTGCGCGGCCATGACGCCGACCACGTGGGGCTCGTGGCGGACATTGGGGGCGCTGGCGTAGGACGGCCAGCCGTCGGTCCTGATCGTCGCGCCCGGCGCGACATTGGCGGCGACGAAGCGGTGCAACGAGGCGGCGGAGAAGTCCTTGATCGCGGCCAAACGAAGGCGTGCGGGCGCGTCGTGTTCGATCTCGACGGCGCCGGCGACGAACATTTTGCCCTGGGGCGAGCGGCCGCCGCCGCCGGATGCCGGATCGGCCCTGGTCCGCAGCGGAAGCTCGGTTTCGTCGACTTCGACCAGGCCGGCGAGCAGCGCGCGGCCCGGCGCGACCATGGCGCGGCGCAGTTTGGCGCATATGAGCCAGGCGGACTTGTAGGAGCCGAGCCCGAGTTGCTTTTGCAATTGCAGCGCCGAAATCCCGTTCGAATGCGTGGCCATGAGGTAGACGGCCCAGAACCACACGATCAGGGGCAGCTTCGAGCCGTGCATGATCGTTCCGGCCGTCACCGAGGTCTGCTTGCCGCACGCGGCGCATTCGAAGGTGAAAGCCTTGCCGCCATGCGGCCAACCCTTGGCGCCGCCGCACGCCGGACATCGAAAACCGGACGGCCACCGCGCCGCGACAAGCCACGCGGCGCAGGCCTCGTCTTCGGGAAACTGGCGCTGAAACTCGGTCAGCGAGGAGGGAAAGTCAGGCATCGAGGGGCCTCGAAACGAACCGGATGTTCATGATTCGTTCTTACGCCAATCGCCCACTCCTGTCACTACCCGTCGTAGGCCCGGAGCCTGAGGGATAAGCCTCCTATGAAGATATGTCAACTATTAAGGCAAGATATTTGCTATGTGGAGATCGAGAAATATTTGACTAATTCTGATATGCTAGACTGTGGTATTGGCTAAGAGGCATTATGTATTCGATAGAATGTAAGTATTATGCCGGTTATGATGGACAGATCGGAGTGTTTTCGCCCTTGCGGTAAGGGGCGATGTTCGAGTGATACGCTCGGGGTCGGCCTTGTCGAGGCGATCGGCCGACGCTGATGCGCTCGGGATCGGGAGCGCCCTCCGCATCGACCAGCAGAACTTCATCGACACCTAAGCAGAGATTCGTGGCTTGGCCAACGGATTGGGGATGCGCTCGCGGTTGAGATCAATGACGGCGTGATGGATGGCCTGGTCGAGCGCGTCGGCGTCGGTGAAGGTCTGGTGGGCGAGGTGATGGGCCTTAAGATCGCGCCAGACCGGCTCGATGTCGTTGAGTTCGGGGGTGTATTTCGGCAGCCATTCGACGGTGAGCCAGTGCGCGCGGGCGGCCAGGGCGGCGAGCGAGCGTTTGCTGGTGTGGATCGGACCATTGTCCTCGACCAGCACGACCGGCTTGGCCTGTCGCCCGGGCTGCGGTCCAAAGAGACGGTCGAGTTGCTCCAGATGGGCGATGAAATCGCCGCTGCGCTTGGTCGGGCTGGTATGGACGATGAGTTGGCGCGTGAGGGGATCGAGCGACCCCAGCATCGCGACCTTCTTGGCCTGCCCCGGCGCCGGCACACGCAAGTCCGCCCCCGACTTCGCCCAGGCGCGGGCGAGATAGGGATGGGTCAGCGCCTCGCTCTCATCGCCGTAGAGAAGAACGATGTCGCCCGCTTCGGCCTGCTGTTTGCGCAGTTGCAGGCGCAGCCCCACCCGTTCCACCTCGCTTTCCGTCTGACGTCCCTTCAGCGTGTGCCGGGGCCGCCGCCAGCGGAACTTTTTTTTCGCAAGGCCTTGGACAGTTGCGAACGGCTGATGCGCACGCCCTCGCGCGCTTCGATCTCGGCGCGAAGGCGGGGGATCGTCCAGTTGCGCCGGTCGGCCACAGGTTCTTCCAGCAGCGGGGTGGCGACGCGCATGGCGGCTTCACTCTTCACTGGAGGCGGGCCCGGCGCGATGCTGGTCTTCAGCGCTGCCACACCGCCGGCGGTGAAGTCGCTGCGCCACAGCCGAACCGTATCTTCGCGCACGCCAAACGCCTCCGCGATCTTGGGGCTGGTCCAACCAGCCAGCGTCAAAAGCACGGCGCGGGCGCGGTCCGCCTCGCCGCGATCGCGCGAACCGGCAACAGCCAAGAGGCCGGCGCGTTGTTCATCGCTCGCCATAATCGGAGACTTTCCCGCCATGTCATACACCTTGCGAATTGGCGCAGGCAGCCAACCGCAAAAAACCTATCCGTTGGTTAGCCAAACGGAATCTGCTTAGGCCGAGGTCGCCTTCGCCAAGCTCGGAGCCTGTCCTTGGGCGCGGCGAAGCAGCGACCCGAGGGATCGCAAGACGCCCATCGCCGCGGCAGATCTTGTCAACGATCGCGTCGTGCCGTTCTATGATGCGAGGGAGGTGAGGCTCTGCCGCGTGCTAACTGGCGCAATCTGCCCCAAGGACGGCAAGGGTGCTGCCCTCGTCATGCCCCGGTGCGACACCGAAGCCATGAATCTGCGCCTGGCCGCGCCGGGCGCGCAGGCCGGCGGCTACGACGACGACGGCGGCCATCCGATGCTCGGTTCCACGCTCGTGCGTGACCCTAACTTCACGGATCGCGTCGTCGCCGAGACGCGCGCCTTGCTGGCGACGATTCCGACATAAGGAGCAATCGGACGGGCTCTAAGCCGTCAAGAGCGCGTCGCAGGCTTCCATGAGCTGATCGAAATGCGAGATCACCCGGTCGGGTCCGAGTTCCTCAACCGGAACATCGGCATAGCCAAAGTCAACGGCGATCACGGGCAGGCCGGCGGCGCGAGCTGTTTTGATGTCGGTCTCCGAATCCCCGACCATGATCGCGCGTTCCTTCGCGCCGCCGGAAGCGGCGATGGTCCTAAGGAGCGGCGTGGCGTCCGGCTTGCCGATTCCGAACGTATCCTGGCCGCAGATGAAGGCGAATCGCTCAACGATCCCGAGTTTTGTGATCAGGAGCTTGGCCAAGCCTTCGATCTTGTTGGTGCAGACCGCTTGCCGCCAGCCAGCGCGCGCGAACGTCGCGAGCGCCTTGTCGACGCCTGGATAAAGTCGGGTGTGAACGACGATATGGGCGCTGTAATAGATAAGATAGTCGGCGAACAGCGCGTCGATCGCTTGCGGATCAAGGCTTTTGCCCGAAGCGGCGAAACCGCGTGCAATCAGCGCCCGCGCGCCGGCCCCCAAAAGCGAGCCGGCGATTTCAACCTCGAGCGGCGCAAGGCCTTCTCTTCCCAACAGCCAGTTGAGGGTGGCCACTAAATCCTCGGCCGTGTCGGCGAGCGTGCCGTCGAGATCATAGACAACGGTGGGAGCGAGCATCGCCATCAGGTCCAGAAATCCGGCTCGGCGGACTCCAGAAGACCGCCGATCCTGACCGGCGCGATGGCTTTCGTCCGGCCGTCGGGGCCGATCTCGGCGGCGATGGCGCACAGCGTCGCCGGCCCCAAAGCCGGCTCGAAGCGGCCGGAGGGAATGCGGAGGGTGAAGCGGCGCAACGGCTCGTCCTTGTCCATGCCGATCACCGAATCGTAGTCGCCGGTCATGCCGACGTCAGTGATGAAGCCGGCGCCTCCGGCCAGGATGCGATGATCGGCGCTGGGGGTATGGGTATGCGTGCCGACGATCAGGCTCGCTTTGCCGTCGACGAAATGAGCGAACGCCCATTTCTCGCTCGACGCTTCGGCGTGGAAGTCGATGACCGAGGCGTCGCACATCTCGCCGAGCGGACAGAGGGCTAGCTCGCGCTTGACGGCGGCGAAAGGATCGTCGAGCGCGTCCATGAAGATGCGGCCCATCACATTGACGATGAGGAGCCGCGTCCCCTTCGCGTTCTCGACCACCGTCGCGCCCCGTCCAGGCGTGCCCGGGGGGAAATTGACCGGGCGGATGAGGCGCGGCTGGCGCTCGATGAACACCAGCGCCTCGCGCTGGTCGAAGGCGTGATTGCCGAGCGTCACGGCGTCGACGCCGACCGCGAGGAATTCCTCGAACAGGCTCTCGGTGAGGCCGAAGCCGCCCGCCGCGTTCTCGCCGTTGACGATGACGAAATCGAGCCTCCAGCGGGCGCGCAAAAGGGGAACTTGCTCTAGGACCGCGGCGCGCCCCGACCGGCCGACGACGTCGCCGATGAACAACAAACGGATCATTGCGCGTTGAAAAGAATGGTTTCCTGTTCGGTCACGACAGCGTCCAGGGTCTGATCATGGGGTTCATAAGGCACGGAGGCGATCTCGCAAACCCCGTAGGCGACGCCGGCCGCATGAACGCGTTTCGTCGCGCGTAAGCCAGCCAGGGTCAAATCGTAGAAGCCGGCGCCATAGCCGATGCGATTGCCCCGCCGGTCGAAGCAGGCGAGCGGCACGAAAAGGAGATCCGGGTCGACGACCGGCGCTTCCTCGAGCGGTTCGCGAATCGACATTGCGGCCTCGCGAGTTGGCTCCCCCGGCCGCCAACGGCGAAAAATGAGCGGCGACCCCCGGCCGACAATCACCGGCAGGGCGGTCGCGAATCCCTCGTCGACGAGCGCGGTCAAAAGCTCGAGAGTGTCCGGCTCGTCGCGTAGCGGATGGAAGGTCGAGACAATTTGGGGACGCCAGAGGCGCGCGAGGCGCAAGCCCTCCTCGGCGAGGCGACGGCTGAAAGCGGCGCGAGCGGCAGGTTCGATTCTCCCGCGCCGGGCGAGAGCGTCGCGGCGCAGAACCGCCTTCGGATCGGCGTTGGTCGAAATCAAGGCGTCGCCAATCCGAAAAACACGTCAAGCATAAAGCGCGGAGCCGAGACGGCCGTTGGACGGTGATCCCGGGCGCCTACGTAAGTAGGTGGGAGCCATGTGCCGAAGCCCACGAGCCTCGACAGGGACAGCCCCCATAGGGATCGTACGGCCCCGAGGAATATTGTCCTGACGCGCCACCCAGCTCCGCATGCATTATTTAGGCGCTTCTCCGGCAAATGGCTAGGGCGCGGGCGCGGACTTCCCCGGCGTCAAAAGGTTCTATCGCCGGGGCATGGCCGATCCCTATGATCGGAGACCAATTCCTCAAATCCATTTTAAACGAGCGCAACCTTACGATGACAGAGCTTGCTCGATCCATGGCTGGCACAACCCCGCCGCTCGGATCTTCCGATGTCTTCAAAACCCAGGCCGAGCGTCGGGCGGAATTGCGCCGGATGCGCACGATCGCCACGATGCTGCTCGTCCTGATGGCGGCGATCTACGTCGCCCTGCGGCGCGCGCCGCCGGACTGGATCTGGGCGCCCTATCTCAGCGCCTTCGCCGAAGCCGGCATGGTGGGCGCCTGCGCCGACTGGTTCGCCGTCGTCGCGCTTTTTCGCCGCCCCCTCGGGCTGCCGATCCCCCATACCGCCGTCGTGCCTGAAAACAAGCGACGCATCGGCGCGGCGATGGGGCGGTTCATCACTAACAATTTTCTCTCCCCGCGCGTCGCCATCGCACGCCTGTCGTCGGTCGACTTTGTCGGTCTCGCGGCGCGATGGCTCGAGGACGAGCGCAATGCGCGGGCGGTCGCAGCCGCCACAGCGCGCGCCATTCCCTATGCGCTCGACCTCTTGCCGAAGGGAGCGATCGACGAATGGGTGGCCATGGCCGCGCAGCGCGGCATCGAGGCAGTCCCAGCGGCGCCGCTCGCGTCCCGCGGGCTTTCGATCCTGTGGGCGCAGGGAGCGGGTCAAACGTTGCTCGATCAGGGCCTCGATTTTGTCGAGACGACGCTGGAGCGCCACAAGGCGACCATCGTCAGCCATGTGGCGCAAAAGTCCTGGCGCTGGATCCCGAAATGGGTCGACGACATGATCGCCGCCAAGGTGATCAACGGGCTCACCGAAACCTTGAGGGAAATGCGCGACCCCGAGCATCCGTGGCGCGAACAAGCCAATACGTTGATAGAAAATTTGATCGACGACCTCGCGCACGACCCCGAGATGCGCGCGCAAGGCGAGGCCTTGAAGCAGGAGATTCTCGCCAATCCGGTGTTCGCCGAGCAGGCCCGGGCGCTGTGGGAAGAACTGGAAACGGCGCTGAGGGACGATCTGCCTCGCCACCGCGAAGCGATTGTCCAGTGGCTTGTGGCCTCGGCCGGCGCGCTCGGCCGGTGGCTGGAAGAGGACGCGCCTCGTCGCGCGAGGATCAACCGGCGGCTCAGGCTGTTGGCGCTGCGCACGGTTTTGCCCCGCCGGGCCGAAATCGGCGCTTATATCGCCGCGGTGGTCGACAATTGGGACACCGCGACGCTCGTCAACCGGCTGGAACTGCAAGTCGGCAAGGACCTGCAGTATATCCGCATCAATGGGACGTTGGTCGGCGGGCTGGTCGGCCTGTTGATCTTCACGCTGTCGCGCGCGTTTGGCGGATAAGGACGGGCTATATCAGGCCGCCCGCCGCGCAACCGCCAGGACCGCATAGCCGCGAAACCCGTTCTCAATCTCGCATGTCATGCCGCGCTCGCAGGCCATCGTCGCGAGCGCGCGGGCCAGATCGTCGCGCGGGGTCACGTCGAAGGCGGCGAGCCAGCGCCGCAATCCGGCCTTGAACGGGCGCGGGAGATGAGCGCAATCGCCGAAATCGACGATTTGCAGCGACCCGCGGGGCGCGACAACGTCAAGCGCATGGGCGAGCGCTTCGCGCCAGGGCAGGATCATCGACAAGGAATATGAGATAATCACGCGGTCGAAACGCGCGCATCCGAACAGCCCTTGCGGATCGAACGCGGTGGCGTCCCCTTGCGCCAAGGCGATGCGTGAGGCGAGCCCGCCGCGGGTCGCCGACGCCGCCGCGGTCGCCAGCATTTCGCGCGATACGTCGAGGCCGAACAGACGAGCTTGCGGATAGGCTTGCGCCAGTTTGACGAGATTGCGCCCGGTGCCGCAGCCGATCTCCAGGACCTTGTCGCCGGCGGCCGGGCAAAGGCGGGCGATCGCCTCGTCGCGGCCGAGAAGATAGAATTTTCGGCTCAAGTCGTAGATGTGGCGCTGACGCCGATACATGCGGTCCATCAGCGCCGCGGCGTCGCTCATGCGTCAGTCGCGCCTTTGAGCGTGTAAAGGTGGAAGGCCCCGTAGATCGATGACCGATCCTGCCGGGTAAGCTCTCGGCTCAGCTCGTCTTCGTGGCGCCACGCGCCGAGCACGTCGTCGGGCACGCGGCCCGGCAACAACCGCTCGGCGGCGGCGGTGCGGAAGATGACCCGCGCCCCCGGCCGCGCGGTGCGAGCGATCTCAGACCACAGCGCGGTGAGTTCGGCGTCGTTCATCCAGTCTTGCGCATCGAGCAGCACGTAACGATCGAAGCTCGCCGCTGGCAAATCGCGCAAAATGTCTGTGAACGAGCGCTGGACGTAGCGCACGCGGCTTGAGCGGCCGCGGACGGCGTCGAAGTTCTCTCTCTCCAGATAGGGCGGTAGCGCGGGGTTCGGCCCCGGCGCATAGCTCCGCCCAAAGGCCTGCCAGGCGAAATAATTCTCGGTGATGTCGAAGTCGCAGGCCAGCCGCTCAAGCCGTTCGCTCAAGACGACGCCAATTCCTTGCGGCAAATCGGCGGCGAGCGCCCTGTACTGGGCCGGCGGAATCCCCAGGCCATAGAGGGACGCGGGCTGCTTCAGGAGCCAGCGGACGAGCGGCTTGTCAAAGATCGGCGCAAGGCGCTTCTCGTAGAGCGCGCGCTGCTCGTCGAGCGTCCGGGCCTTGAGCACAATCGACGGGTCGAGGCCATGCAGGCGTGCGAGCGTATGGCCGGCGCCGAGGACATGCCCGAGCAGGCCGTGGTGGTAGAAATTGCGGGCGAAGAGGCCGATGCGACGCCGCCCGAACGCCGTGCGCTTGTCCCAGTAGGCGCGCGCGGCAGGGTCTAGTTTAGCCCGCAGCCGGCGATCATAGGCGGCGACGTTGGCGCGCGCGTTGCCGCGGCCAAAAAAGCGGAAGAAGCTGTCATAGTCCGGCAGGTTCTGAGCCGCGCAAATCTTGAGCCGGCCGAGCGCGATATGCGCCCCGTTGAGATCGACCGCAGTGACCCCGGCCGGATCGGCCATGAGGTAGGAGAGCACGTTGCAACCGCCGGAGGCGATCGCGATCACCTCATGTCCGGGGCCAAGGTCGAGCGCCTTCATGTCGACGACCGGGTCCTCCCAGATCTGAGGATAGACCAGGCTCTTGAACGCCAGCGTGAACAGGCGTTCGAGCACGCCTGCCCTAGACAGCGGCTTCGAGCGATGGACCGCGGCCTTCAGTCCAGCGCTGGTCACGCGCCGCGCCGCGTTGCTCGATTGCCGCACGTGGTCTTTCCCCATCAGAGGCCGATCGAAGCCCGCTAGTCGAGTCGCATGACGAGGACGTGACGGGTTTGGGTCCTAGACTGTGTCATTTGGCGCCGGAGTTTGGCGCGCGGCCTATCAGTTCATCGATTCGCGAAAGGAACGTCTTCAAGACCGGCGATCGGTTGCCCTTGCGGTAGCCGATCATCAGATCGACCGTCGGCTGCTCGCCCTTGAGGCGGCGGCTGACGATGGACGGGGGCAGGTAGTCCTCGATGGAGATCGGCAGGAGCGCGACGCCGCGCTCCGACGTCACCAGCGACATGGCCATGGCGAAATTGTCGATCCCGAAGCGAGGCGTGACCTCGACCCCCGACCGCTTGAGGTAGCCATTGACCGCGCCGCGTAGCACGCGGGGAATCTCGGAGACGCCGATGAAAGTCTCGCCCTTAAGATCGTGCGGATCGAAGGTCTTACTCGCCGCCAGCCGATGATCGCGCGGCAGAATGGCGACGAGCGGCTCCTTCAAAACCCGCTTAAAGGCGAGATCCGGGTCCGGTTCGTGACGCAGGAAGGCGATGTCGACCCTGCCGTGCTTGAGGTCCTCGGCGAGCGTCACCGAGAAGCCGCTCGACACCCTGATCTCGATATTGGGCAATTCGTCGCTGAGAATGCGCGTCGCCCGCGCGAGCCACGCTGCCTCCTGTCCGGTCAGGAAGCCGAGGGCAAAAATCGCCTTGGTGGGCCGCGCCGCGCGGCGGGCCGCCTCCCCGGCGGCTTCGGCCTGCGTCAACGCCAGACGAGCGTGATCGAGAAAGGCGTGGCCGGCCGCCGTCAGTTCGACGCCGCGCACGCTGCGGACGAACAGCGCAACACCGACTTCGTGCTCGAGGTCGCGCATCTGGCGGCTCAGCGACGGCTGCGCCGTATGCAGGCGCCTTTCCGCCGCGAGCTTCATGCTCCCGGCCTCCGCGATGGCGACGAAATAGCGGAGATGCCTCAACTCCATAGCTCGGACGTATACCTTGCAGGCATATCAATACAACTAACAAAGTTATTTTCAGCGCGGCAGCGGGGCGCTAGTCATACCTTGAAATGGCGAACGGATGGATGCGATACGGACGCAGGTTGGGCGCTCTATGTGGTGAGTTTCCAGCAGAATTATCGTGGGACTACGGGACGCAACCGAGCTATCCGCGGAAGCGTTTGCTCGCTTTACCGCGTTGCTCTCGGGGTAGCGTGACGGGTTGAGGAGCGGTCCCTCCTTCATAACCTTTGAAGCATAGAGGCAGGACGTTCCGTCCGCACTCTCATAAAATTGGAAGAGGATTGGCGATGTCGAAGAGGCTCGAAGGCAAAGTTACGCTTGTGACCGGAGGATCAAGAGGGATCGGCGCTGCGATCGCCAAGCGTCTGGCCGCCGACGGCGCTATGGTCACCATCACCTATACGAAGGGCGCGGACGCGGCGGCGTCGGTCGTCGAGGCGATCAAGCGCTCGGGCGGCAAGGCGATCGCTCTACAGGCGGACGCGACAGACGCCGGCCAGGTTAAGGCCGCGATCGACAAGACGGTCGCCGCCATGGGCAAGCTCGACGTATTCGTCAACAACGCCGGCACGGCGATCCCAAAGAAATTCGAGGAGACCACGATCGAAGAGCTCGACCGGGTGATCGACCTCAACCTGCGCGGCGCCTTCGTTGCGACCCAGGCGGCGCTCAAGCACATGAACGAGGGCGGGCGGATCATCCTGATCGGCTCGTGCGTCGGTGAGCGCATGATGACGCCTGGCCTTGTGGCTTACGCGGCCACCAAAGGCGCGATCAAAATGTTCGCGCAGGGGTTGGCGAGGGAAGTGGGGGACCGCGGCATCACGGTCAACAACATCCAGCCAGGCCCGATCGACACGGATCTTAATCCCGCCGCCGGCGAGTGGGCGGTTCCGCAGAAGGCGCTCACAGCCCTCAATCGGTACGGCAGCGTGGGCGACGTTGCCGCTCTGGTCGCATTCGTCGCCGGTCCGGACGCTTCCTACATCACCGGCGCGAGCCTGACGGTCGACGGCGGCACGAACGCCTGAAAGGGAAATTTCGGTGGGAACTGTCGACATTTTGCTTTGCGAAATGAGTCTGAGCCGCCAGTCTTGCGTCAAAAACCGCGCGAGATGCGGCGGCGGTCCGATATTCCTTCAGAAGCGCCGCGTGGTCCGCTGCGTTCTCTGCGCCTTGTCAGCGGGTCTATGAACTGGTTCCAGCCACTCACGCAAAGCTATGGCGAGCCGTCATCCAGGAGGATCCCCTGCGCGCAGAGCGGACAGTTCGCAGGCTCCCAGAGCGGATTTGGAAAAGTCGCGAGCCGCTCCAGAGTCATGCCGCTCGACTTAAGGAAAGGTTGTGCGGCGTCGCCGAGAACGAGCAGGGCGCCGACGATTGACGGTTTCGCGCCCGCTTCGGTGAGGGCGCGATAGGTTCCCCGGACCGCAGAACCGGCGTTGATGACATCGTCGATAGT
The DNA here is from genome assembly GCA_963813555.1 of uncultured Alphaproteobacteria bacterium. Lineage (GTDB taxonomy): Bacteria > Pseudomonadota > Alphaproteobacteria > Rhizobiales > Beijerinckiaceae > Roseiarcus. The sequence goes on from CAWEZX010000018.1 coordinate 778,418, forward strand.
GGCGACGCGCTTGCCCGTCATCTGCGGGGCGACCGTCACCGGCAGACGATAGATCACGGGATAGAGCGTGTCGTCTGAAGAGGACGGCTGACGCTCGGTGTAAGCGAATTCCACCCCGAGCTCGACGGCAACCATTTGCGCGAGCAACGCGCCTCCCACGAGCGGCCCGACGACCGCTTCGATCGCGCTCGGCGCGAGTCTCGAGGCCAGATCGTGGGCCAGTGGCGAGATTCGAATTGGGTTGAGAAACAGCCGATCGAGATCCAGCCAGATCTCGCCGTGATAGCCCAACTCGTAGCGGAAATGACCGCGCCGAACCGGTAGGAGGTCGAGCAGATTTGCATCCATCACCCTTATCCCGTCGAAGCCCAATGGCGCGCCTCTCTCTGGGCGGGCATGTGTCGCTCTTTAAAAGTTCATGGGTTCCAGAACCGCGGCGGAAACTTCTGATATTTTCTCGTTCCTACGCTACCCCAGCCACCCCTGCAGCGCGACGCCTGCGAATAGAATCAGCCCCGCATCGCGGTTGGAGCGAAAGAGCCTCAGCGCCGTCGGCGGGTCCGCGCCTTCGACTTGCGACGCCTGCCAGGCGAGATGCGCCGCATAAGCGAGCCAGCCGATCAACGCGATTGCGCCCCCGCCCGCGGCCTCGATCGAGGCAAAAGCCAGCGCAGCAGTGGCAGCGTAGAACGCGCCGACGCCGAGCTTGACGCGCGAGCCGAATAGGCGGGCGGTCGAGCGGATGCCGACAATCGCGTCGTCGCGGGCATCCTGCAGCGCATAGATCGTGTCATAGCCGATCGTCCATGCGAAGGCGGATGCATAGAGCAGGATCGGCGCGAGCGCGAGGCTCGCGAAGGTCACGCTCCAGCCCATCGGCGCCCCCCAGGAGAAGGCGAGCCCCAGCGCCGCCTGAGGCCAGGAGGTCACGCGTTTCATCAACGGGTAGATCGCAACAATGGCGAGTGAGGCGATCCCAAGCCAGATCGAGAAAAGGTTGAAGCTTAACAGCACCGCGAGACCGATCAGCGCCTGAGCGACGAGAAACGCCGCCGCTGCTCGTATCGTAACCCGGCCCGACGGCAGGGGGCGGTTGCGCGTACGCTCAACTCCGGCGTCGAGCTTGCGGTCGAGAATGTCGTTGTAGGTGCAGCCGGCGCCGCGCATGGCGATCGCGCCGATCAGAAAGAGAACAAGATGCCAGAGGTTGGGTCCGCGATGGAGGGCGAGGCCGGCGAGCGCCGTCGCCTGCCAACACGGGGCGAGCAGCAACTGCCATCCGGCAGGCCGATCGAGGCGCGCGAGCTGAACAAAGGGAAGCGCGAACTCCGGCGTCAGCCGCAGCACCAAACTCGCCGGCCGCGCATCCGGCAGCGCGGACGCCCGCTCCGGCGCGACGGTCAAAGAGGTCCGGCGGGCAACGGCTGGGCTTGCGGACCGGCTGGGCCGCTCTGAGCCGCCTGTTCCTTCATCTTTTTCATCTGCGCCGCGACAGTGCAGGCCTTGCCGCTGAACGCCATATTCTTGGCGTGATGCTCTTTGAGCTGGGCGATCGCCTCGTCCGGGAACGAACACCAGTCCTTGTTCTTTTCCATATACGCAATCAGCGCCGTCTCAGCGCGGACGAGACCCGCTGATTTGCCGCAGAACCCCTCTGGGTCCAAGGGCTTGCCATGGAAAGACTTGGCGAAGTTGTTGACGATTTCCAGTTGCGTGTTGCGCGCCTCAGCAAGCTTTTGCATGTCGGAGCCGCAATCCGCATAGGCCGATCCGGTCAGTCCGACGGCCAAAAAGAGCCCTGCGCCCAACTCGCCAAGCCGTTTTCCTACCACCGTGTCAACCTCGAAGTCGCGCCGCGCGCAATTTGCTCGCACAAACCTCAAAAAAAAGGCAAAAACGCGGCTATGCGCCCCTAGACCCACGCGCGGGATTCGTAATCAATGCCGTAGCGGTCGGGCGTCGCGGCGATCGCCGCCATTCCGACCAGCACCGCATCCTCCCGGGTGACGAGCCGGGTCGGAATGCGCTTGGCGAGGCCGTCGACTGGCGCTTTGGCCTCGAAGGCCCGGCGAAACACAGTCTCGTCGAGAAACCTCACGACTCTCGGCAAGACGCCGCCGGAGAGCGTCACCCCGCCCGTCGCCACGAAGGTCACCGCCATGTCGCCAGCAAAGCGCGCGACGATGCGCCAATAGAGCCTCAAACTCGTCGCCTCCTCGCTTTTCGGGTCGGCGAGCGCGGCTATGGTGACGGCCGGCGGCTCAACGTGCGGATCCGACGCCCCTCTCATCATCATACGTGCACGGTGGACGCGCGCGAGACCCGCGCCGGAAATGACGCTTTCGCTGGTAATGCGCCCGTGCGCGCGTTCGAGATGCGGCCAGAGAGCGAACTCTTCCGGTGTGACCGGGCCAAAATCAATATGGCAGGCCTCTGACGATACCGGGGTGAAGCGTCCTTCCGCCTCGACCAGCGCGGCGACGCCGAGTCCGGTGCCCGGTCCTAGGATCACTTGGGGGCCGTCGGACCCGAACTTAAGCGGGCCGATGCGCTGTTCCCAAACCTGCGGAATTGTGGGCAACGACAGTGCCTGGGCCTCGAAATCGTTGAGCAGCAAGCCTTGGGCGAGGCCGGTGCGGCGCGCGGCCTCCGGGCCGTCCATCACCCAGGGCGCGTTGGTGAGCTTGAGCGTCCGCCCGACGACCGGCCCCGCGCCGCAGGCGATGACCGAGCGGGGCCTCGCCCCGAGCTTGGGGACGGCCGCCTCGATCGCCTCGGCCAGCCCGGAATAATTGCCAGTGTGCAAGTGCACAATTTCGCTCAAGCGGGCTCCGGGTTCGTTGACCAGCGCGAAACGCACGTTGGTGCCGCCGGTGTCGCAGACGAGAGCGGGAAACGGGAAGGCGAATTCAGTCATGGGGCGACCATAACGCAGGACGCCGGGCCCGTGGTCAAGCCGGAGAGAGGGAGGGCGCGGTTTGAACTTGAAATTTTCTCGAATGAGGAACAGAAAGAGAACCAACGAGTTGAATCATCCACAGAAGAATATCCCCTCGCCACTAACTCGCGTTTCGAATGCGCATGGTCCGCCTTAAGTTTTCGGCGAGCGAATGAGTCTTCGGCATGAGAAGATTTACATTCTACGAATTCTTCGCCGGCGGCGGCATGGCGCGCGCGGGCCTTGGAGAAGTCATGGAGCTGCCTGTTCGCCAATGATTTCGACCAGATGAAAGTCGAGACTTACCAGGCGAACTGGGGCACGGGAGAGGTCAAGCACAAGGACGTTGCAAGTCTTGCGCAGTCGGACCTGCCTGCCCGCACGGTCGATCTCGTATGGGCGTCGTTTCCATGCCAGGACCTGTCGCTCGCCGGAAGCTATCACGGGCTTGGTCGGGAGCGCGACAAGGTCGCGACCCGATCCGGCACATTTTGGCCCTTCTGGAAACTGATGCGGGGCCTGGCGCAAGATGGGCGCGCCCCGCGCGCGATCGTTCTTGAAAACGTTTACGGATGTTTGACTTCGCGCGAAGGAAAGGATTTCGCCTCCATCGCTTCGGCGCTGGCCGAGTTGGACTATAGGTTCGGAGCCGCGGTGATTGACGCCGTGCATTTCGTGCCGCAGTCGCGGCCGCGCGTCTTCTTCATGGCCTTTCGCGGAGACCAACGCATTCCGGCTTCACTGATCGCCGAGGGTCCGCGGACAAGCTGGCATCCAGCAGCGCTCATTGAGGCTTACGCTGGCATCGCGACGACGGCGAAGCAAAATTGGATCTGGTGGAACATCTCCCGACCATTGGCGCGAAACTCCACCTTCGCTAACCTTATCGAAGACGCGCCGACCGCAGTGAAGTGGCACGCGGCCGCGCATACAAACTACATTCTGGATCTTATGTCGCCGCTCAATCGCAAGAAGGTGTCTGACGCGATCAGAAGCGGCCGCAGAGTGGTCGGCACGGTGTATAGGCGCACCCGCCCCGACGAAAACGGGATCAAGCGCCAGCGCGCCGAGGTTCGTTTCGACGATGTAGCGGGCTGTCTTCGCACGCCGGCGGGCGGCTCGTCGCGCCAGGTAATCTTCGTGGTTGAAGGGAAGACAGTGAGGTCGCGCCTACTGTCGCCGCGCGAAGCGGCGCGGCTCATGGGATTGGACGACGACTACGTGCTTCCCGAGCGCTATAACCACGCCTACCATGTCTGCGGCGATGGCGTGTGCGTGCCGGTGGTGCGGCATATCGCCGAGCATGTTCTTGAGCCTGTGCTCCTGGACCGCGAGACGTCGGAACTCGTCGCCGCGGAGTAGGGGATGGCGATCGACCTGCCCTTTCGCCGCCGGGCCGTTGGTACGCTGACCAACGAAAGCGGCTGTTACGTACTTTGCGACCTCGATCAGGTTCCCATTTACGTCGGTCAATCTGTCGACGGCATCCGCTCGCGCGTGAACCGCCATTTGACCTCGGCTAAGCAGATTCCGTTTGGCTAACCAACGGATAGGTTTTTTGCGGTTGGCTGCCTGCGCCAATTCGCAAGGTGTATGACATGGCGGGAAAGTCTCCGGTTACGGCGAGCGATGAACAACGCGCCGGCCTCTTGGCTGTTGCCGGTTCACGCGATCGCGGCGAGGCGGACCGCGCCCGCGCCGTGCTTTTGACGCTGGCTGGTTGGACCAGCCCCAAGATCGCGGCGGCGTTTGGCGTGCGCGAAGATACGGTTCGGCTGTGGCGCAGCGACTTCGCCGCCGGCGGGATCGCAGCGCTGAAGGCCAGCATCGCGCCGGGCCCGCCTCCGGTGAAGAGTGAAGCCGCCATGCGCGTTGCCACCCCCTTGCTGGAAGAACCTGTGGCCGACCGGCGCAACTGGACAATCCCCCGCCTTCGCGCCGAGATCGAAGCGCGCGAGGGCGTGCGCATCAGCCGTTCGCAACTGTCCAAGGCGTTGCGAAAAAAAAGTTCCGCTGGCGGCGGCCCCGGCACACGCTGAAGGGCCGTCAGAGGGAAAGCGAAGTGGAACGGGTGGGCCTGCGCCTGCAACTGCGCAAACAGCAGGCCGAAGCCGGCGACATCGTTCTTCTCTACGGCGATGAGAGCGAGGCGCTGACCCATCCTTATCTCGCCCGCGCCTGGGCGAAGTCGGGAGCGGACTTGCGTGTGCCGGCGCCGGGGCAGGCCAAGAAGGTCGCGATACTGGGGTCGCTCGATCCCCTCACGCGCCAACTCATCGTCCATACCAGCCCGACCAAGCGCAGCAGCGATTTCATCGCTCATCTGGAGCAACTCGACCGTCTCTTTGGGCCGCAGCCCGGGCGGCAGGCCAAGCCGGTCGTGCTGGTCGAGGACAATGGTCCGATCCACACCAGCAAACGCTCGCTCGCCGCCCTCACCGCCCGCGCACACTGGCTCACCGTCGAATGGCTGCCGAAATACGCCCCCGAACTCAACGACATCGAGCCGGTCTGGCGCGATCTTAAGGCCCATCACCTCGCCCACCAGACCTTCACCGACGCCGCCGCGCTCGACCAGGCCATCCATCACGCTGTCATTGATCTCAACCGCGAGCGCATCCCCAATCCGTTGGCCAAGCCACGAATCTCTGCTTAGAGCAGTATCCGAACGGATTAAATCGGCGGGGGGATTCCCAAATCGGTTAATTTCTGCTTCCTCATTCACTGCGAGAATGGGGACGGCGGGGGATGGGTCTTTCCAACGATCTTCGCGAGCGCGTGGTCGAGGCGGTGGTCTTGGGCGGGTTGTCGCGCAATCAGGCGGCCGCGCGTTTCAAAGTGAGCGTGGCGAGCGCGGTGCGCTGGGTAAAGCGGTTCAATACCACGGGCGAGATTTGGCCGGCGCCTTCCGGCGGCGACCGCCGCTCCCGCCAAATCGAGGCGCATCGCGACTATCTGTTGGGCCTGATCCGGCGCAGGCCGGACATAACGCTGCTCGAGATCCGGGAGCAGCTGATCGCCAATAGCGGCGAGCGCTTTGCGGTCTCCGTGCTGTGGCGTTTCTTCGACCGTCACCAGATCACCTTTAAAAAAACGGCGCATGCCGAGGAACAACAACGCGCGGACGTGCAAAATCGACGCCGGGAATGGTTCGCGGGACAGCTCGATCTCGATCCGACGAAACTCGTTTTCATTGACGAGACCGGAGCCTCCACAAATCTCGCGCGCAAAAGCGGACGTTGCCGGCGCGGGCGCCGGTTGCGGTCGGCCATCCCGCACAGTCACTACAAAACGGTGACTTTGGTCGCCGGCCTTCGCCTTCGCGGCCTGACGGCGGCAAGGACTTTCGACGGACCGATCAACGCCGCCCTGTTCGAGGATTGGGTGGAGACATGCCTCGTCCCCACGCTCTCGCCCGGCGAGACCGTCGTCATGGACAATCTCCCCGCTCACAAGGGGCCGCGGGTCGAGCAACTGATCAAGGCGGCGGGCGCGCAGTTGCGATATCTTCCAGCCTACAGTCCCGATATGAACCCTATCGAAAAAGCCTTCTCCAAGCTCAAGGCCTTCCTGCGCAAAATCGCCGAGCGGACCGTCGCGGGTCTGATGCGCGCCCTCGAAACCTGCGCCGAAATCTTCGAGCCCTCGGTATGTATAAATTACTTCAAATCCTGTGGTTATCAGGACGATACAGGATGATCGGATTCCGCTCTAGAAGCGACATCATCGCCAATCGTCAGATCGATGTGTGGGAGATCGCGTGGGTCTGGTCCTATCCGGTCAAGGACAGAGCAGAGATCGGCTCCATGGAAGACGCGTTGTTTCATGAATTTCACGGACGGTCGGCATTGATGAACGGCAAGGTGCCAAAGCCACGAGCGAATCCAGCTAGTCCCCCGGGCCCGTCGCAAAAGGTCCAGGTGATGTCCGACGCCGAAATTGCAGAAAAGAAGGACCCGGCGCTTCGCCTCCCGCGGCAGGCGGAACATTATAGTCAGATCGTGGGGCATTTTCTCGCAGTAAAGAACTCGAGGGAAATCGCCGGGGCAATCCAGGCGCATTTCGAGCGGCTCCAGAAGTACCACCGACAGCTTCTTGGTCTCGCGGTTGAGGTTGAAGGCGACCGCGGGGAGGATTGATCAGAATTGCCGTCACCGCAGTCAGACTTGAGCGGCCGCGGCGGCGCCTCAATGGCTCGCAATGACCAAGAGAAACCAAACAGCTCCGGCTAAGACCTATAACCGCTCCGCGGTCATGCGCGCGATCAAATCGCGCGACACAAGTCCGGAGCGTGCGGTCCGCGCGCTTCTGCGCCCGATCGCGCCGGGCTACCGGCTTCATCGCCCTGATCTGCCTGGCAAGCCGGATATCGCTTACGCCTCCCGCAAGCTTGCGATTTTCGTGCATGGCTGCTTCTGGCATGGGCATGATTGCGCGCGCGGCGCCCGCCGTCCTAAGACCAACCCCGACTACTGGCGGGCCAAGATCGCCCGCAACCGCGCGCGCGACGAGAAGACGCTCGTCGCCTACGCGGCCATGGGGTGGCGCGCCCTGGTCGTCTACGAGTGTGAGCTAAAAGATAACGCTGCGCTCAGCGCCCGGCTCGCGGAAGCCCTGCGGCTCGAATAGAGCCACGTGCGCCGGCTGCGCAAATTGCGTCGGATCTGCCTATCTTTCGGCCTTGCGCCAATATCTGCCGCAGTGCAGCATCGGAGCGGTCGCCTTTGTCAACGGACGCGCCCATGGCCCGCACCGCCCTGATCCAAAACATAACCCGTCTTCCCGCGGACGCCTCTGAGAAGGACGTCCCCCTGCGCGACGACATCCGCTTGCTCGGGCAAATCCTCGGCGACACCGTGCGTGAGCAGGAGGGTGAAGAGGTTTTCGAGCTGGTCGAACAGATCCGCCGGGCTTCGATCCGCTTTCATCGCGACAACGAAATCGGCGCCCGGCGCGAGCTCGAGGCGACTCTCGACAGTCTCAACGCCGACCAAACGCTCGCGATCGTTCGCGCCTACAGCTATTTCTCGCATCTCGCTAACATCGCCGAAGATCAGCACCACATCCGCCGCAACCGCGCCCACGCGATCGCGGGCTCTGCGCCGCGTCCGGGCTCGCTCGCTTACGCCTTTCAGCGCACGCGCGAGATGGGTGTCGAGCCGAGCGCGCTTAGCGACTTCTTCGATCGCGCGCTGGTAAGCCCGGTGCTCACCGCCCACCCGACGGAAGTCAGGCGCAAAAGCACGCTGACCCGGGAACTCGAGATCGCCGAATTGCTCGACCAGCGTGAGCGGCTCGCCGGCAACGAGATCGAGCTGGCGCTCAACGAGGAACGGCTTCGGCGGGCAGTGCTCCTCCTCTGGCGCACGAACCTCCTGCGCCAGACGAAGCTCAAGGTCATCGACGAGGTCGCCAACGCCCTCTCCTTCTACGACTATACGTTCTTCCATGAGTTGCCCCGCCTCTATGGCGCGATCGAAGACAAGCTCGACGCCATTTCCGGCGAGCCGCGCTTAAAGCCGATCGGCTCGTTCCTGCGCGTGGGCTCATGGATCGGCGGCGACCGAGACGGCAATCCGTTCGTCACCGCCGACGTGCTCAACGAGTCGATGCGGCTGCAGAGCGCCCGGGCGATCGGCTACTATCTGGACGAATTGCACGAGCTGGGCGCCGAATTGTCGATCGCCTCGAATCTCGCCTCGATGACGCCGGAACTTGCCGATCTCGCCGACACCTCTGACAATTCCGCCGCAGCCCGGCGCAAGGAGCCCTACCGACGCGCCATCACAGGCATGTATTCGCGCCTCGCCAAGACGGCGCGCGAGCTGGACCATGTCATCGCGCTACGTCAGCCGATCGTTGACCGGGCGCCCTATGCGTCGGCGGCGGAATTCGGCGCCGACCTTGCGACCATCGCGCTCTCGCTGAGGCGAACAAACGCAGGCATCGTCGCGCGCGGGCGCCTACGCGCCTTGCAGCGCGCCGTCGACGTGTTCGGCTTTCATCTCGCGCCCATCGACCTCAGGCAGAACTCCGACGTTCACGAGCGCACGATCGCCGAGCTTTTCGCGGCCGCCTCGCCGGGTCTCGACTACAAGGGCTTAAGCGAAGCGGAGCGGGTCGAGCTTCTGCGCCGCGAACTCGTTTCGCCCCGCCCGCTGTTCTCGCCTTTCATTGTCTATGGCGAGGAGACGGCGGGCGAGCTCGCGCTCTTTCGGGCCGCCGCCGACATCCGGAGCAAGTATGGACCCGGCGCGATCCGGACTTCGATCATCTCAAAGACGGACAGCGTCTCCGACATGCTGGAGCTGGCGCTGATCCTGAAGGAAGTGGGGCTCGTCACCGCGGAAGGCGCCTCGGCGCTTGCGCTCGCGCCGCTGTTCGAGACCATCGAGGACCTGCGCAATTGCGTCGCCGTGATGGACAAGCTCCTTTCGCTTCCCGAATACCGCAAGCTGGTCGATTCGCAGGGCGGCGAACAGGAGGTGATGCTCGGCTATTCCGATTCGAACAAGGACGGCGGCTTCGTCACTTCGGGCTGGGAACTCTACAAGGCGGAGATCGGCCTTGTCGAAGTGTTCCGCAAGCATGGCGTGCGCATCCGCCTCTTCCACGGGCGCGGCGGCTCGGTGGGGCGTGGCGGCGGTCCGAGCTATGAGGCGATCCTGGCGCAGCCGGGCGGCGCGGTGCAGGGGCAGATCCGCATCACCGAACAGGGCGAAATCATATCAAGCAAATATTCCAACCCGGAGGTCGGACGACGCAATCTCGAGACGCTCGCCTCGGCGACGCTCGAAGCGACGCTGTTGCAGGACGAGAGCCCGGCGCCCGACCCCGCTTTTCTTGAGACGATGGAGGAATTGTCGCTTTCCGCCTACAAGGCCTATCGCGGCCTTGTCTATGAGACCGAAGGTTTCGTGCGCTATTTCTGGGCTTCGACCGTCATCACCGAGATTGCTGGCCTCAACATCGGCTCGCGCCCGGCCTCACGGAAAAAGACGCAGGCGATCGAGGATCTGCGAGCAATTCCCTGGGTGTTCTCGTGGGCGCAGTGCCGGCTCATGCTGCCTGGCTGGTTCGGTTTCGGCTCGGCGGTGAAAGCCTATATTGACGCCCATCCCAAGCACGGCCTTCAGACGCTCAAGGAAATGTATGTGCGCTGGCCGTTCTTCCGCACCCAGCTCTCCAACATGGACATGGTGATGGCGAAGTCCAGCCTCGCCATCGCCTCGCGCTATGCGCGACTGGTGGAGGATGTCGCCCTACGGGAGAAAATCTTCGCGCGAATTTCAAGCGAATGGCGCGCTTCGGTCGACGCGCTCAACGCGATCATGGAACAGTCGAAACTGCTCGAGAGCAATCCGCTGCTGGATCGCTCGATCCGCAACCGCTTTCCTTATCTCGACCCGCTCAACCACGTGCAGGTCGAGCTTTTGAAACTGTACCGTTCGCGCGCCGCGAGCGAGAAGGTGCTGACCGGCATCCAACTCACCATCAACGGCGTCTCGGCGGGGTTGAGGAATAGCGGGTGAGCGTCAGGCAAAGGCGGCGGCGTTTTCCCGCGCCCATCGGTCGAACGTGATCGGCTTTCGTCCCAGCACACGCTTGGCGTGATCCGTGACCTCGGCGAGACGGCCCTCCCGGATCGCTCGAAAGATCGACAGTCGGGCCTCGACAAGCGGAGGAGGCGCGGCCCACGCCAGGTGTTGGCGGCGCGCTTCGTGGTCAGAGATCGGCTGGAAGCGCAGCGGCCTGCCGATCGCGGCGCCGACCTTCTCGGTCATCTCTGCGAAACTCAGCGCTTCTGGGCCGGTTATCGGCAAAGCCTCGCCTTCGTACCGGGGTGTCGTCATGCATGCGACGGCAACGTCCGCGATGTCGTCGGAGTGAATGAATGGAATTTTGCCGTCGGCTGCGGCGGAGCGGACGACGCGTTCCGATTTGATCGATGCTGCCCAAATGGAGGGATGGCTGCACGAACACGAACCCGACGCCGCTTGCACGGATGGCCGCTTTGCCCGCGGCGTGCCAGACGCCTATTCCAGCCTCTTGCGCAACGTCGTAAGTCGAAAGCTTGACGACCAACGAAACGCCTGCAGACTTGGCGACTTCCGCGGCGCCTTTGTCCCTCGCAGCGAGATCGGCTCCCGCGTTGACGAGGAATAGCGCATCGATCCCGCCCAGCGCGCGTGCGAGCGGGGGCGGGTCGGAAAGATCTCCGACGGCGACATCAACGCGATCGCCGAAGCGCGCCCGCGCCTTTTCAGCGTCCCTTGCGAAGACGCGGGGACGGGCGCCTTTGGCGAGAAGCCGATCAAGGACGCGGCCGCCGATGTTCCCGGTCGCGCCTGTAACAAGATACGTCATGCCGACCTCCAGCTTGATGCCGCGGTCGCATTCTACGTTATGACTGACGGTCAGTCAATGCGGGTTTGGCGCCAGTATCGGTTTGGCGCGGGCGCGGGTTGACGCCGGCCTCACTCGGGTTGAAACCGAACCGCGTTGAAGCAAAGAAGTTCGAGCCGTTCCGCTAGGCGCCGCCGGTTGACCCGCGACTCCTTGGAATAGGCGTCGTCGACCAACCCGTGCATGCCGCTGAACAGAAAGACCGCGGTGGAGCGTGCGTCCTCAACCGACCAGGCTCCCGCCTCAGCGCCGCTTCGCAGCATCTCGGCGAGATCGGTGATGACGATGTTGTCGATGAGGCCTTCGCGCGTCGGCGATCTGCCTTCATAGAAAAGGACATCGTGGAGCTTTATTGAATCGAGATAGAACCAAACGCTCGCCGTCGCCCAAGCTGAAAGCTTGCCCTTCCAGTCCTTTTGGGGTTTCCGCGCCACGGCGGCCTCAATGCGCGCGAGGTGATCGCGAGCGAAGCGTTCCCCTAGCGCCGAGCGCACATCCTCCTTCGATTTAAAATGACGGTAGAACGTCCCTTTGGCGACTTGGGCGGCAAATGTTATCTGCTCGATGGTCGTGGGCCCAAAACCCTGCTCGAGGAAGAGACGCTCGGCCGCGTTCAACAGCTCATCGCGCCGCTCTTCTGGCGGCTTTGTGCGCGGGCGGCGAGTCATCCCAGAGGCCATGTTACGCGTAGGTCTACCTGCCGAAGCACGTGCAGGTCGAGCCTCTTGAAACTGCATCGCTCGCCCGCCGCGAGAAGGTTCTGACCAGCGCCCAGCTTGCGATCAACGGCGTATCGGCGGGCTTGAGGAATAGCGGGTGACGCTGAAGGTCGCTGATTCTAACATGTCCGGTAACGGAGTCCCCATCGCAAGCGAAGCAACGAGGTCTGGGGGCAACGCGGATAATCGTCGAGAGGGCCGCGGATTCGGGGTGAACGATGGCGTTTTTGAAGCTTCTCAACCGCCTGTTCCACGGTCCGGCCTGGCTGACCTTCCTCTGCATGGGGATCGCCGCCGGCGGCCTCGCGCTCTGTTCCTTCAATCTGCTGTTTCTGTTCCAGGCCAACTTCAAACTGCTCTCGAGCTACGGCGCGATGGCCGCGTTCGATGGCGGATTCCTCCAGTTCGCCGAGTTGGCGGCGTGGGGTTATCTCGCGATCGCCTGCTATATCGTGGCCGAGGGCTGCCTCGACGGCCTGCTCACGCGCATTCGTCACAGCCGCGAGTAGCGCGTTTATCGAGCCAGCCGCGCCCTCATAGGGGGCGCACGAGCAGGCGTCTGCGATCTCGTGTTACTTCGACGCGATCGCCGCTGCCACGTCAGAAATGCATCAGCGTACATCGCGGCGGGCTTCCGAGGTTGCAGACCCTCCGCATCAGATCTCTCGCCTTCGCCGTGCCTTTGAGAACCCACGAGGCGATCTCGGTCCCCTTGTCCGTCCGCCAACTCAAGACGCCGCCCTCCTGTCCGAAGGCGTCGAGGAATGGCATCGACAGGAAGTTTCGGCTGTAGAACTGAGAGCCGCCATCGGGGCCCATGTTGTAAGCGGCCATGGGAAATTTGCGGACGTTGTTGTGAGAGGCATTTTGAATTTCAATGAGAAACAGCGACTTTGCGCCTTCCGCAATCTCGTCGTTTGTTGCAGGGTCTATACGGAATTCCGCGAAATGCGGATTGGGTTGGCATAAGAGCTGAACATTGGCGTGTCCAGACATCGATGGGGCAGATACCACCAAGCGAGCGGGGTTGCTGAAGTACGCGTATGTCCATCTCGACGAGGTGGGCGGCGCAGTGAGAGATGGCGCGGGCTCCTGCGGGTGTGACACCGCGAGCGCTCCGCCATCCGGAGCCGCGACAGGGGGCGTGTTTGCCTGCGGCTGTTTCGCCGCCCGGGTCGCTGGCGTCGCGGCGAAGGTCGATCCGTTCCAGGTTTTGACGACTTCGCAGAGGGTGGTCGGGTCGCCTCGGCACGGATCGGCGTCGCCTCAACTCAAGGACGATGGCGGGTCGTCCTTTGACCTGACGAAAGCGTATCCCTCCTCGAACGATCTCGTCAACGACTTTGGCGTACGCCCCGTTTGGAAGCGACGCGAAGACTTCGGTCTCGCACCCAAGGGAGCCGCAGAGGCCGCGTTCATGGCCGTCACAGCGCACGAAGTTATAATCGAGAATATAGTCGGGGCGGCCGTCCGCGTTGATGTCCTGGCGGGTCAGAAATCCCGGCTCGACCGTAGTATTCTTGCAGGATTTGCTGTTCTCCGCGATCGCGGACTTCACGGCGGGCGGCAGGTTCTCAGCCGAAGCCCCCACGATCGAAAGCGCAAGCGCGATAACGGAAAGGCGAAAACGCATCGCCGGCTCCAACAAATGACAAAAGTATCTCGCAGCACTATTTTCATAAAGCCGGTTCAGTCAAGTGATTGAGGGCCTCCAAGAGCTCCACGCAGGAGTCACTGAGCAACGGATATTTGCGGAGGGCCGCAACTTATCCCCCGCCGAGCACCCCCTTCATCGCCAAATTCGTCTCCTGCGCGTAGCGGCGGGCGGCGTAGGCCTCGCCAAGCGTACCCAACACCTGCCCGGTTCCGCGCGCGGTGACGACGAGCGTGTCGGCCTGCGAGGCGCCGAAGACGTCCAGCGCCCGGCGGATGTTATCGTCTGGATGCAGGACGGTCGCCGGCAGATGGGCGATGGTAGCGATCGGGCCGCCGTCGCCGCCGTTTTCGAGGGCGAGCGCATGCGCCTCGGGAATGTGGATCAGCCCTTGGTATCGCCCGTCCTCGCCAACCGCGACGACGACATTGGCGCTGCCAAGCGGATAGGCTTCGCGGAAGGCGCGAACGGACTGGTCGGCGGGAAACGTCGGCGGCGCAGGCGCCATCATGCGCCCGGCGGTCAGATCGCGCAGCCATCCGACGTCCTGGCCGCCGCGGATCGTCTCGCCGCGTAGATGCAGGCGCCAAGTCGTGAACGAATAGCCGAAGGTCGCGCGCACCGCGAGCGTGGTCGCAATCGAAGCCGCAAGAGCGCCGCCGGCGACGCCGAGGTTTCCCGTGCTCTCGAGCACCAGAAAGGTCATGGTCAGCGGGCCGCCGACGATCGCGGCGCTCAGCGCGCCCATCCCGACGAGTACGCAAGCTGTCGTCTCAAGCCCCATTGAGGGCGCGAGGGCGTCGACGCCGACCGAATAGAGCTTGCCGAGCAGGGAGCCGACGAACAGCGAAGCGAAGAATAATCCGCCGCGAAAACCGGACGCCAGAGAAACAAGGCAGGCAAGGAGCTTGAGCACAATAAGCGTCGCCAGCTCCGTCGCCGTCATCGGCCAATAGAAGTCGAGCCCGAGCGCGCCGTGGCCCGCCCCCAGCACCTGCGGGCTATAGAGGGCCATGGCGCCAACCATCAGCCCCCCGACGACGGGGCGAACGAGACGCCACGGAACCGCAGCGCGGAACGCGCGTTCGATCAAGGCCGCCACCCGCATCGCGCCGACGCCAACCGCCGCGGCGACCAAGCCGAGCCCGATCAGCGCGCCATAATCGACGAACGTCAGCGGGGCGACGGTGGGCGCGGTGATGTCGTAAGGCGCGCCAATGATCGCCTGGGTGGTGAGCGACGCAGCGAGGGTGGCGGCGAAGACGGGAATCGCGTTGGCGAGCGAATAGGCGCCGATGATGAGCTCGAAAGCGTAAAAAGCCCCGGTCAGGGGCGCCCCGAACGCCGCCGCGATCGCGCCGCCCGCTCCGCAGCCGACCAGCACGCGCAGGTCCTGCCGGCGCAAGCGCGATCTCACGCCGAGGTAGGAGGCGACGCCCGCCCCGATCTGCGCATAGCCCGCCTCGAGCCCGACCGAGGCGCCGCAGCCGTTCGAGATCACGGTTTGCGCCGCGACAAGGAGGCTTTGGCGAAGCGACATGCGTCCGCCGCGCAAGGCGTTGGCCTCGACCGGATCGACCGCGGGGGCGCCTTTCTGCGAGAAAGCCACAGGTCGATTGCGCCCAGCAGAAGGCCGCCCAACATCGGCGCTCCAAAGGCGGCGAGGGGCGCGACGCGCTCGGCGGCGCTGAGGCGCACATCGAACGGAATGCCGTAAATGCGCACATGCGCGACGTTGACGATGCTGGTCATCACAGCGACGCACAGGCCGGCGAGGACGCCGACGCCGATCGCAAGCGCGGTCATGCCGAATTCGCTCGCGCGCAATCTCGCTCGCACGGTCGCGAACACGATCAGCGCCGGGCGCGGCACCGAGATCAGCCGGGCGCGGCGTCGGACGAGGGAGCCCATGCCCGGACTTATGCGCGGCGAAGCCCGCCCTGCCAAGCCGTAACGGCTCACGTGGCTGGCGTTACAACTCAGAGTCCGGACAGCGCCATGTCGTCGCGATGAATCATTTCGGCGCGCCCGGCCGTCCCCAGGATATGCGCGATGTCGCGCGAGTTGCGGCCGCGGATGCGCTCGGCGTGCAGGGCGTCATAAGCGATGAGCCCGCGCCCAATCTCGGCCCCATGCTCGTCGCGAATGGCGACGCAATCGCCGCGCGCGAACACGCCCTCGACGCGTGTGACCCCGGCCGGCAGCAAGCTCTTGCCGCGTCCGAGCGCCGCGGCGGCGCCGGCGTCGAGAAACACGGCTCCTTTAAGTTCGAGCGATCCGCCGATCCAGACCTTGCGCGCCGCGATCGGGTTCGACGGCGTCAGGAACCAGGTGCAACCGCCGCCATCAGCGACGCGCGCGATCGGATGAACGACGCGCCCGTCCGCAATCACCATGTGAGCGCCGGCCGAAGTCGCGATGCGGGCGGCCTCGATCTTGGTGCGCATGCCCCCGCGCGACAGCTCGGACGCCGCGCCGCCGGCCATCGCTTCGATCTCGGGCGTGATGCGCTCGACGACCGGCAGCAATCGCGCATGCGCGTTGCGATGGGGTGGCGAGTCGTAAAGCCCGGCGACATCGGAGAGCAGGATTAGCAGGTCCGCGCTCGTCATCGTGGCGACGCGCGCCGCGAGGCGATCGTTGTCGCCATAGCGGATCTCGCTGGTCGCGACCGTGTCGTTCTCATTGATGATCGGGATGGCGCGCATGGCGAACAGACGGCCGAGGGTCGCGCGCGCGTTAAGATAACGGCGGCGCTCCTCCGTGTCCTGCAAGGTCAAGAGCACCTGGCCGGCGACTATGCCGCGTTCGGCGAGCGCGCGCGACCATTCGCTCGCGAGCGCGATCTGCCCGATCGCCGCCGAGGCCTGGCTGTCTTCGAGCTTGAGAGTCCGCTTGGGGAGCTTGGCGATCGTTCGGCCGAGCGCAATCGCGCCGGAGGACACGACAATCACACTCGCGCCCCGTTCGTGCAGAGCGGCGATGTCGGAAGCGAGCGCATCGAGCCACGCGCGCCTGACGGCGCCGACGGCGCCGTCGACCAGGAGCGATGAGCCGACTTTGACGATGATGCGGTTGAATCGGTCGAGAGAGGGAAGCTTAACCACGATCGCCGGCATGTGAGGGAAGTTTGCGCTCGACTGCCCGATAACCCTCGGCGGACGAACCATTTTTTCGTCTAGTGCAGCGGGGCCAGGATGGCAAGGCAGGTCCACTGGGGCGTCGTCCGCCGTTGACCCGGGAGGCGGCGCAACTTTAGAAACATTCTAAATTAGGGCCGAGCGGGACACGCCATGCGCAAATTCACCGATCTCACCGAGCGCGAGATTCTGGCCCTCGCCATCAGCAATGAGGAAGAGGACGCGCGCATCTTCGCCGATTTCGCCGACGGCCTGCACGACGATTACCCGGCTAGCGCCAAAGTGTTCGACGAGATGGCGACGGAGGAGAACGGACATCGGCGCAGGCTGATCGATCTCTTCGTGTCGAAATTCGGCCAGCATATTCCTCTGGTGCGCCGTCATGATATCCGCGGCTATATCCCGGCCAAGCCGGTCTGGCAGATGCGGCCCCTTGGTCTTGCCGCCGTGCGTTCGCATGCGCGCGAGATGGAGCGGGGCGCGGCGCGCTTTTATCGCCAGGCCTTGACGCGCGCGACGGACGCTTCGACCCGAAAGCTGCTCGGCGATCTTGCCGAGGAGGAGGAAAAGCACGACCAGATCGCCGCGGGGCTCGAGGAGCAAATCCTGACCACATCCGCCCGAGGCGCCGAAGCGGAGAACGAGCAGCGGCGGTTTGTCTTACAGATCATCCAGCCCGGCCTCGTCGGACTGATGGACGGCTCGGTGTCGACGCTCGCGCCGGTGTTCGCCGCGGCGTTCGCGACCCACAATTCGTGGAACGCGTTTCTCGTCGGGCTCGCCGCCTCGATCGGCGCCGGGATTTCGATGGGCTTCGCCGAGGCGCTCTCGGACGACGGCAAGCTGTCCGGACGCGGCGCGCCGCTGTTGCGTGGGCTTGTCTGCGGGCTCATGACGACGGCGGGGGGCATCGGCCACACGCTGCCCTACCTCATTCCCTATTTCTATATCGCAACCGTGATCGCGCTCATCGTCGTCGTCATCGAATTGACGGCCATCGCATGGATCCAGTGGCGATATATGGACGTGCCCCCCCTGTCGGCGGCCGCGAAAGTCATGATCGGCGGCGCGCTGGTGCTGGCGGCGGGAATCCTGATCGGCTCGAGCTGACGGCGCAGGCGTTAGGATTGGTGTGACCCGGTAAAGGGCACGAAGGGAATGATCGCGCCGCCATAAATGTCCGAACGCGCGACCGACATTTGCCCGTCCGGCGACAGCCGCTTGACCGCCTTCAGCACATGCTGCGCGCCGGGCGGTCCGACTGGAATGACCATGATTCCATCAGGAACGAGCTGCTGCAACAGCGGCGGGGGAATGTGATCGATGCCGCAGGTGACGATGATCTTGTCGAACGGCGAATTCTCCTCCCAGCCGTAATAGCCATCGGCGTTGCGGGTGCGGATGGCGCGGTACTCGCTATAGCCGCGTGCGATGAGGCTCTCATAGAGCGCCCGGGTGCGCTTCGCCAAAGGCGGGATGATCTCGATCGACCAGACATTCGGCGTCAGATTCGAAAGATACGCGGACTGGTAGCCTGACCCGGTGCCGATCTCCAGCACCTTGTCGCCGTGCTTGATCTCGAGCGTATTGGTCATGCGCGCGACCGTATGCGGGCCGGTGATGGTGACGCCGAAGCCGATGTTGAGATGATGCCATTCGTAAGCGCGATCGAGGTTCTCCGCGGTCACGAACTCCTCGCGCGGGGTCATTAGGAACGCGCGCATATCAGCCTCGTCCCACACATCATGGCGGGCCACGAGCTCATGAAACCGGTCGAAGCGCTGCGTGAGAAAATGCGGGTCCTCGCCGCGGTTCTTCACCATCCATGCAACGAACGCCTCGCGGTTTTCCCGCGGCGGCGCAGCGCTCCAGTCATAAGCGCCGGGCACGTTCGCCAGCGCCGGGCAGGCGGCGAGCGCTGCGGCCTGCGTTGCTGCGCCGACAACGAATGAGCGCCGATCCATGAGAAGCCTCACACTGAGCAGCTCATCGAGGCCCGAAGGCTTGCGATGGTCAAGCGCGCAATGACGCCGGTTGGCTTTTTCAACTCTTCTGGCGCGAAATCTTGAGAGGCCGAGCGCGGAGCGGAACTTGGCAATCCTGGTTCGAAAGACGGAGGGGCCATGCCATCGAATTCATTCGACGTGATTCGCATTCCGACCAGCGGGCCCGGAGACGTTTCCGGTCTCATGGCGCTCATCGACAGCAGCGCGCTCGAGCCTTCGTCCATTCTCGCGGTGCCGGGCAAAACCGAAGGCAACGGCGGGGTGAACGACTTCACCCGCGAATACGCCGTCGCCCCATTGTGCAATGCACTCTCGCCGCATCTCAAGCTCACTCCGCGCGAGGTCGAGGCCAAAATCGCGTTCGTCATGTCCGGCGGCACGGAGGGCGTGCTGTCGCCGCATGTCACCGTGTTTGCGCGGAACTCGCGCCCCGAGAGCGCCGGCGAGGGCGCAAGCGAAAAGCGCCTGAGCGTCGGCATCGCCCATACCCGTGACTTCCTGCCCGAGGAAATCGGCCGGGACCCGCAGATCGACGAGACGACAAAGGCTGTCGAAGCGGCGATGCGCGACGCCCGCATCGACGCCGTCAGCGATTGTTTAGTCCCGGCGTTTGCTGGAGCGGGCTAATTTTGAATCTGCTTGGCCCCGAAGTCCAGGCTTTGCAGATGAATTCGTATGGGGTGAGGCCTCTGAGGGTTTTGAGGCGTCTGGCGAAGTTGTGAAGTGGCCCCGCGCAGCGGGACCGTTTTTGGCGGCGGCGAAGTTGGAAGTGCGTCTGCTGGTTGTCCTTTATCAAGCCGCCAAGGGTTCTGTCTGCTGCTGTTTCTGATCCGCCTATGGACATGTGGTCAACGCGTTTGCGTTGTCCACATGTCCATAGGCCCCCGGGCGGCGCGCCGTCACGCCAGACGGCCATCGGCGCGCGATAGCCGAGCGCCTGATGAAGGCGGCGCTCGTTGTAGAAAATGATCCAATCGCTGATGCCGGCTTTCGCCTCGCGACCGTCGGCGTAGCCTTTGAGATAGACGTCCTCGTATTTCAGCGAGCGCCAGACGCGTTCGATGAACACGTTGTCCATCCAGCGGCCGCGTCCGTCCATCGAGATGCGCACGTCAGCCTCGATCGGCACGCCGGTGACATCCGCGCTGGTGAACTGGCTGCCCTGGACGCCCTTCTGTTTGTCAAGCGGCGATTCGGGTGGCGTTGATTTCCTTGCGGCGCTGCGTGATGAGGGTGAAGACCTCTCTGGCGAGGTAGCGCTTCAGGGCTCGAATGGCGTCGAGCTTGGAATGTCCTTCGGCGAGTTGGCGAGCGACGTAGTCCTTGGTTCTCTGGTCGGTCCGCAAGCGTCCGATGGCGATGATGTGTAGCGCGCTATTGGCGGCGCGATCTCCGCCGCGGTTGAGCCGATGCCGGACGGTCTTTCCCGACGACGCCGGAACCGGACTGACGCCGCACAACGATGCGAAGCTGGCCTCTGACCTCAATCTTTCTGGATTGTCGCCGGCCGTAAGGAGAAGCTGCGCAGCGCCAATGTGGCCAATCGAATTGCGGGCGACGAGGTTCGGCGCCAGCTCGTCGACGATGGCGGCGATCATCACATCGAGATCTGCGATCTCATCATGCAGCTCGAGGTAACGGCGGGCCAGCGACTTGAGGCCGATGCGATAGGCGGAATCCAAGTCGCGATAAGCGGTAAGATCGGGTCGCCAGGAGGCCAGCGTACGGACGAGCTGCATGCGGGTCAGGCTGCGCAGTTGATCGCGCAGGCCATCAGGGGCGCAGACGATGGTGTTGTGGATCATCTGCAGGGCGACA
The DNA here is from genome assembly GCA_963813555.1 of uncultured Alphaproteobacteria bacterium. Taxonomy (GTDB): domain Bacteria; phylum Pseudomonadota; class Alphaproteobacteria; order Rhizobiales; family Beijerinckiaceae; genus Roseiarcus. Next base: position 799,099 of record CAWEZX010000018.1, read on the forward strand.
CGCCTGGCGCTCACCGCGGTCTTCCGGCAAGCCATCAGAACCCGCAGGGATTCGATCATGCCGTCCCGGCTTCGCGGCGTCACGGTCCGCTGACCTGCAAAGGCGGCATGGGCGGCGTTCTGGGCGTCGAGATCGTCGTTCTTGCCGCGTCGACGCCGATCCTGCTTGTCGGGGGTCGTGACTTCGAGGACCGCGACCTTTGCCTGCTGCATGAAGCGCAGGAGCCCTGCGCCGTAGCTGCCGGTCGAACTCTACGCCGACGCGTTGCAACTCACCGAAGGAGCGCATCCAGGCGAGCATCTGGCGATAGCCTTGCCAAGTCGTGGCGAAGGATCGTGTTCCGATGACCTGGTCCTGTTCGTCGACGACCGCTGCGACGTGAAGATCCTTGTGGGTATCGACGCCGCCGACGATGCGACGTGTTCCTCCGGTTACCGCCATTCCCAGCCTCCACATGACCATGCATGAATGGCTTCGCCGGGACCGAATGCGCGGACAGGACAGTCACGAGACCATGGAGGTCAGGCCCTTCTCGGGTCACAGGCATCGGCGAGGCAAAGCCTCACCGCAAGGCGTTCCCGGGCGGTCGACAGGTCCAGGGAAAGACACGGCTGGTCGATCGGAGTGCGGGTCAGACCGCACCGGGCGGCTTGCGGCGCCAGCCTACCAGTCGGCCGATCGGTGTTTGAGTCAGGCCGCCCGGAAACTGGCGTTTATCCTCTGACTATCGGTACTGAAAATCCGCGGCTTTCCGAACCGAAGCAGCGCCTCCTCCAGCGCCGCGGCGCAGAAGCTGGCATCGTTGGTGTTCGACAGCCGCCATGCCAGAACCGCCCGGCTGGCCCAGTCGATGATCGCCACCAGATAGAGGAAGCCGCACGCCATCGGGATGGAGGTCACGTCGGCCGCCCACACGGGGTTCGGCTCGGTAATCTTCAGGCCGCGCAGCAGGCAGGGGTATATCTTGCGCCCGGGCGCGGCTTTGCTGGCGCCGGGGCGCGGAACCAGCGCCTCGATCCCCATCACCCGCATCAGCCGCCACACTCGCTTGCGGTCGATCGGAAAGCCCTCCTCGCTCAGCGTCCGCGCGATGCGCCGGGCCCCGAAGAACGGACGCGCGGTGAACAGCGCGTCAATGCGCCTCATCGCCTCGAGGTCGTTGTCGTTGGCCGGGCGCGGTTTGCGATAGACGCCCGAGCGCGCCACGCCGAGCATCGCGCATTGCCGGCGTACGGATAAATCGGGATGATCGCGATCGAGCTTGGCTCGACGGTTCGACGCGCTCATTTGCCCAACCTCTTGGCGAAAAAGCTTGTCCCCGACTTGATCGGGGATCGTTCTCGATCGTCAGCTGGCCGATCTTGGCGGGAAGCTTCTCGATCGCGCGCGCCGACGCCGCTTCCGTGTCTACGCCGACCCCTGAATTCGAACGCCCCCGCCGCATGGTCCAGCAGCTGTTTCTTCCAGGCGTAGATCTGGTTCGGATGAACCTGATGGCGCGCTGCGCCAGGTCGCTGACCGTCGCCTGCTCCCGCAGCGCCTCCAGCGCGATCTTCGCCTTCAGCGCCGCGTCAATCTTCCGTCTCGTCTTCGTCATCTGCCGCTCCGTCCCATCCAATTCGGAGCAGACTTCTTCCAACTATGCCACTGGTCCCAAAATCCAGGGCCACTTCATACGGCCTCTCCCTGGCGCGATCTTCCGGAGGCTTTTGGCGATTGGAACAGCGTGTTCCGACGCTTCAGTCGATGGAGCATCAAGGGGGTTTGGCGGCGGATCTTCGAGGCGATGTCCGAAGATCCAGACTTTGAATATCTGATCGTCGACTCCACCATCGTCCGGGCGCATCAGCACGCCGCCGCGTTGATCGAGGGATTGCCCGCCGAGGTCGTCATGGCCGATACGGCCTATGACGCCGATCCCCTGCGCCAAGCCATCGCCGCCAAAGGGGCGACCGCCGTCATCCCCAACAACCCGTCGCGGGCGCGCAAACATCCGCTCGACAAGCACCTCTACGCCCAGCGTCATCTGGTGGAGTGCTGTTTCCCAAAACTCAAGCATTTCCGCCGTGTCGCAACCCGCTTCGAAAGGACCGCACCCAATTACCGCGCAGTCCTAACTCTCGCCGCTATCATCCTATGGATGCAATAATGTCCACGCGACCTAGCACTACTTTGGCAGATTCATTCGAGCGCTCTACGGAGGGTTCGCTTGCAGTGGGGGCATCGATAGGGCGGCGCGCGGGCGAGGCTTGCGATCACGGCTCGCCGGATTGCTGGCAACGTCGGCTGCGGCGGCCCCCGTAGGATTCTTTTTCCCCCGCTCGCTTCGGCGAGGCGGCGGGTTTGCAGATAGGCGTAAGCGATCATCGTCATCAACCCATGACGATGGAGGCCATGCCAGGAGCGGCCTTCGAAGTGGTCGAGGCCCAGTTCTTCCTTGAGCTGCTGATGGGCCTGTTCGCAGACCCATCGCGCCTTGATCGCGGCGGCGAGCGTCTTGATGTTGGCGTCAGCGGGCAGATTCGAAAGGTAGTATTTGCGCTCGCCAGAGGCGCGTCGCTCGCCAACCAGCCACGCCTCTTCGCCGGGCATGTGCTGCGCGCCCTTGTCGTGGATGCGCTGCTCCGGACCATCGGCGATCCGTACGCGAACGGCGGCGAAGGAAGCCGCCAAGGGTCCTTTGGTTCCCTTGCGCCAACTGACGAGCCGCCACTTCGCCCTGGCGAGCACGTCTTCCGCCGGCGCCGAGAGCTGATCGGGGATAGGACGCTTGCGCGGGCGCCCGCGTCCGGCGATCGGAAATGTGAGCTTGACGTCGCTTGGATAGACCTTCTGCTGTTTCGGGATCCCGACCGCCCACTTCAGGCCCCGCGCATCCAGCCCCTGACGGAACGGCGCGGACAGACCATATCCTGCGTCAGCCAGAACCATCGCGAAGCGCACGCCCGCGGCCCGGACGCGGTCGATCTCGGCGAGCGCGATCTCCGGCTTCGTGCGCGCGACGCGACGGTCCTCGGGCACGCGGGTCTTCGTCATCCGCTCGGCGTCGCCGGTCCAGCTTTCCGGCAGGAACAGGCGCAGGCCGATCATCACCGGAACCTCGTCCCGCGCCAGCGTCAGCGACACCAGCGTCTGGCAATTGGCGGTCTTGCCGAGCGCCGAGGCGTATTGCGGCGCCACGCCGACCGACTTCGATCCTTTCTTCGGCAACGCGGTGTCGTCGACGACCAGCATCGCATTGGCTCCGCCAATCAGCTTGTCCGCCTGGACAGCGAGTTCCTCCTCCAGCGGAGCCTCGCCCCAGACCGCGCTCGAAATGAAGTGATGCAACTGGTCGTAGTCGCCCGGCGCCAGACGCGCCGCCATCGGCTCGACGCTCTTTCGGTCCCCTGGCCCGATTAGGCCTTCCACATAAAGCGGGAACATCCGTCTGCGCGCCTTATGCCCAAGCCGGGCAACAAACGGCGCAAGCCATCGCTCCAGATCTCCATTCCAGCCCGCCACGCCGTCGCCTCCGCAAAATCGCGAAGCCGACGATCGGGCGAAATTCCTTACAAACTCTCAATCTGCCAAAGTAGTGCTAGCGGAGGCCGCGCAATGACCGCAAAAGAAAACCCCGCGCCGCTGGCAGGCGGCGTCGGGGCAAGTTACCCAGAACAATCAAACTTATACCAGTCCCCGCTGATGCAGACTTACGGAGCGGGCTGCAAGTCGTTGGCGACTGGGTGGTCAAGTTCAACGCGCAGGGCCCGGACGGCCTGACTGAACCCGCAGGAAAACGTCTGGCAGTTCACGCGCGACAACTGGCTCTCGAACCGAATCTTCAAATCCTTCCACGACATCGTCGACCACTGTTGCGACGCCGGAACAAGCTCATCAATCAGCCCTTACGGATCATGTCCATCGGACTGCGCCAACGGGCCAATGCGTTATGATCAGCGAGTCTTGGTATTAAGACGTTTATTTGAATTTATTTGCATGGACTTCGCCCCCAGGTTGTATTTGCACCGACGGACAGCCTCGCCCTTAGCGACGGCTCCGGTTCCGCCGGAGCGATCGGCGCCTTAAGGCTAGTCTCGCCCCTTTAGCTTGAACGATAAGGCCGCGCCCCATGTCTCTCGCCCGCTACCCCTCGCTCATCGACAAGGTCGTCTTCATCACCGGCGGCGGGTCGGGCATCGGCGCCGCGATGGTCGAGGCCTTCGCCGAGCAGAAGGCCAATGTCGCCTTTGTCGATATCGCCGTCGAGGCGTCCAAGGACCTCGTCGCCAAGATTGGCGCCTCCCACCCCCCGCCGCTGTTCCTTCAATGCGATCTTACCGACATCGCCGCGCTCGAAGCAGCGATGGAGGAGGTTCGCCAGCGCATGGGCCCGATCGCCGTGCTCGTCAACAACGCCGCCAACGATCACCGCCAAGAGGCGGACGAGGTAAGCGAGGAAGATTGGGACCGCACGATGGCGCTCAATCTCAAGCATCAGTTCTTCGCCGCGCAGATCGCGCGCCGCTCCATGCGCGAGCTCGGCGGGGGAGCGATCGTCAATTTTTCCTCGACCGCCTGGATGATCGGGGTCGCCCGGCTTTCGGTCTATTCAGCTGCAAAAGCCGCGGTCGTCGGCCTGACAAGGTCTCTCGCGCGTGAATTCGGGCCCGACAATATCCGCGTCAACGCAATCGCGCCCGGCGCCGTGATCACTGAGCGGCAACGACGCCTATGGATGAGCGAGGAACACATCGCGGACTTCCGCGCGCGTCAATGCATCACACGAACCTTGCTGGCCGAAGATGTCGCCCGCCTGGCGCTGTTTCTATCCTCTGACGACAGCGCGATGATTACTAAGCAATGCTATCAGGTGGATGGCGGATTGCGCTAGCACTACTTTGGCAGATTTA